>NZ_JBBOOU010000001.1:0-3733532 GCF_038003245.1 Bacillus sp. FSL M7-0558
ATGGAAAATATTTTGGATCTGTGGAATAAAGCACTTCAAAAAATAGAGACAAAGTTGAGCAAGCCCAGTTTTGAGACATGGATGAAATCGACAAAAGCCCATTCTCTTCAAGGTGATACGCTTACAATTACCGCACCAAATGAATTTGCTAGAGACTGGCTGGAATCAAGATATCTTCACTTAATTGCTGATACCATCTACGAACTGACAGGTGAAGAGCTCAGTATTAAATTTATTATTCCTCAAAATCAGGATGAAGTGGAAGCTATGCCAAAGTCTCCAATTAAAAAAATGTCTAAAGAAGATCCCGTCGATATTCCACAAAATATGCTGAATCCAAAATATACATTTGATACTTTTGTTATTGGTTCAGGCAACCGATTTGCGCATGCCGCTTCACTTGCAGTTGCGGAAGCACCAGCAAAAGCATATAATCCGCTCTTTATTTATGGGGGCGTTGGTTTAGGAAAGACTCACTTGATGCATGCGATTGGTCATTATGTCATCGACCATAATCCATCAGCCAAAGTGGTCTATCTATCATCTGAAAAATTTACAAATGAATTTATCAACTCAATCCGAGACAACAAAGCTGTCGATTTCCGTAATCGCTATCGGAATGTCGATGTGCTTTTGATAGATGATATTCAATTTTTAGCTGGAAAAGAACAAACACAAGAAGAATTTTTCCATACATTCAACACACTTCACGAAGAAAGTAAGCAAATCGTCATTTCTAGTGATCGGCCGCCGAAAGAAATTCCGACACTTGAAGACAGATTACGCTCTCGATTCGAATGGGGCTTAATCACAGACATTACCCCGCCAGATTTAGAAACGCGTATTGCGATTTTACGAAAAAAGGCAAAAGCAGAGGGATTAGACATTCCGAATGAAGTCATGCTTTATATTGCCAATCAAATCGACAGCAACATTCGTGAACTGGAGGGTGCTTTGATTCGTGTCGTTGCTTATTCTTCTTTAATTAATAAAGATATCAATGCGGATCTAGCAGCTGAAGCGCTAAAGGACATCATTCCTTCATCGAAGCCAAGGATCATTACAATTAAAGATATTCAAAGAATTGTAGGGCAGCAATTTAATATTCGCTTAGAGGATTTCAAAGCGAAGAAACGTACGAAGTCAGTTGCTTATCCAAGACAAATTGCCATGTATCTCTCTAGAGAAATGACCGATTCCTCTCTGCCTAAAATAGGAGAAGAATTTGGAGGTCGTGATCATACGACTGTCATTCATGCTCATGAGAAGATTTCGAAATTAATCGTTGAAGATGAACAGCTTCAGCAGCATGTGAAAGAAATCAAAGAACAATTAAAATAACCTAGCTGATATAATAAGTACGGGAAAATGTGAATAACTAGAGCATAGTCATACACAGTCTGTCCACATGTGGATAGGCTGTCTTTCCTTTCTTATTACCGACTTATCCACATATTCACAAGCCCTACTATTACTTCTACGATTTTTATTAATAAAATATATATACATGTCATTAAGAAAATTTAGGAGGACCACTATGAAATTCACGATTCAAAAAGATCGTCTTGTCGAAAGTGTCCAAGATGTATTAAAGGCCGTATCCTCTAGAACAACGATACCTATTTTGACAGGGATAAAAATTGTTGCATCTGATGAGGGGGTTTCTCTCACAGGAAGCGACTCTGATATCTCAATTGAATCCTTTATTTCTCAAAGAGATGGAGATTTAGAAGTGATCACGATTGATCGTCCAGGGAGTATTGTGCTTCAGGCCCGCTTCTTTAGTGAAATTGTGAAGAAACTGCCAATGGCTACTGTCGAAATTGAAGTAGAACAAAATCACCTCACCATCATCCGTTCTGGTTCAGCGGAATTTAACTTAAACGGCTTAGATGCTGAGGAATATCCGCATCTTCCGCAAATTGAAGAGCATCATGCATTTCAAATTCCGACAGACCTGCTTAAAAACTTAATTCGTCAAACTGTTTTTGCAGTGTCCACCTCAGAAACACGACCTATCTTGACAGGTGTAAACTGGAGGGTAGAAAAAGGTGAATTAATATGCACAGCGACGGATAGCCACCGTCTTGCTTTAAGAAAAGCGAAGTTGGATATTGACGAGGAAAGCTCATACAATGTCGTGATTCCAGGGAAAAGTTTAACAGAGCTAAGTAGAATCCTTGATGATGGACAAGATCTTGTGAGCATCGTAATTACAGAAACACAAGTTCTCTTTAAAGCACAAAACGTGTTGTTCTTCTCAAGATTGCTGGATGGTAATTATCCAGATACAGCTCGCCTGATCCCGCAGGAAAGTAAAACGGATGTCGTGGTCAACACGAAGGAATTCCTTCAAGCTATTGATCGTGCATCACTTTTGGCAAGAGAAGGACGCAATAACGTCGTAAAGCTGTCAGCTGATCCTGAACAAAGCCTTGAGATTTCTTCTAATTCACCTGAGATCGGTAAAGTAGTCGAAACGGTTCAAGCAGATGACATTAAAGGGGAGGACCTTAAAATCTCCTTCAGTCCAAAATATATGCTGGATGCGTTAAAAGTATTAGAGGGAACAGAAATTCATGTAAGCTTTACTGGCGCCATGAGACCTTTCCTGTTGCGCACACCAAATGATGATTCAATCTTGCAGTTGATTCTTCCAGTCAGAACATATTAATTCAATCTAAAATAGCTGCTGTGAGAGTGCACAGCAGCTTTTCTTCTCGTTTACCATGCTTTCTTTCATCCCAGTTCGCTTTCCCCCTTTCCTTCTTGTCTTGTTTTTTAGTACAATTAGATATTAGTGATATTGAAAGAGGTCGATACAATGCCTAATCTTATAACCATTGAGAAAGAAATGATTACATTAGGGCAGTTTTTGAAATTAGCCGAAGTCATCCAATCTGGCGGAATGGCGAAATGGTTTTTAAGTGAACATGAGGTGTTCATTAATCAAGAGCCAGATAATAGACGGGGACGCAAACTATACCCAGGAGATGTTGTCGAGATAGAAGGTTATGGCACATTTCAAGTTGTGAATTAGAAACGGGTGACAATACATGTACATTCAAAGTCTGGCGTTAACTTCATACCGAAACTATGAACACACCGAGCTTCAATTCGACAACAAGGTGAATGTCATGATCGGTGAGAATGCCCAAGGTAAAACGAACTTGATGGAAGCGATCTATGTATTGTCGATGGCAAAGTCGCATCGTACGTCAAATGATAAAGAACTTATCCGATGGGACCAAGACTATGCTAAAATAGAAGGTAGAGTCATCAAAAAAAATGGTCCACTCCCAATGCAGCTAGTGATCTCAAAAAAAGGGAAAAAGGGCAAGGTCAATCACATTGAACAACAGAAGCTCAGTCATTATGTTGGTGCGTTAAACACCATCATGTTTGCACCAGAGGACTTAAGTCTTGTGAAGGGCAGCCCGCAAATCCGCAGAAGATTTCTCGATATGGAGATTGGACAAGTTTCTGCTGTCTACTTGCATGATTTATCGCTCTATCAAAAAATTCTCTCTCAGCGGAATCATTACTTGAAACAATTGCAGACAAGAAAGCAAAAGGATCAAGCGATGCTGGAGGTTTTAACAGAGCAGTTGATTGATGCGGCAGCGAAAGTTGTCAAAAGACGACTGACTTTTACGAAACAGCTCGAGAAATGGGCGCAGCCGTTGCATTTTGGCATTTCTAGAGAGCTAGAAACACTCACGCTCCAATACCACACGGCGATAGAGGTATCAGAAGCGTCAGACTTGTCGAAAATAAAGAATAGCTATGAAGAATCGTTTCAGAAACTAAGAGACAGAGAAATAGACCGAGGAGTGACGCTGTGGGGACCTCACAGAGATGACCTTCTTTTCTTTGTGAATGGTCGGGATGTTCAGACATATGGCTCTCAAGGGCAGCAAAGAACAACAGCTCTTTCACTAAAGCTGGCAGAAATCGACTTGATACACGAAGAGATTGGAGAATATCCCATTCTTCTACTCGATGATGTTTTATCTGAACTTGATGATTACAGACAGTCTCATTTGCTCCATACCATTCAGGGACGTGTACAGACCTTCGTCACCACAACAAGTGTTGAAGGCATCGATCACGCCACCTTGAAAGAAGCGGAAATTTTCAGAGTAGCCAGTGGAAAAGTAATTGACTGATAAATGAGGTGTGGGTCTTGTATATTCATTTAGGTGATGATTGTGTTGTTTCTACACGAGAGATTGTCGCAATTGTTGATTACAAAATGAGGTCGTCTTCTGTTGTGGAAGAGTTTCTCCTAAAACACGAAAGACAAATCATTTCGTTATCACAAGGGACACCCAAATCCATCGTCGTCACAACTAAATCTGTTTATTACTCTCCTCTTTCCTCAAGCACGCTCAAAAAACGTGCTTCATTTGTGATTGAAATTGAAGTCTAAAAGCTCAATTCATATAAATATATCGTTTAAGAAAAGTGTAGGTGAATGTACGTGGCAATGGAACAGCAACATAATAGTTATGATGAAAATCAGATACAGGTGCTTGAAGGACTAGAAGCTGTTAGAAAACGTCCAGGAATGTACATTGGGTCAACCAGTGCAAAAGGACTTCACCATCTTGTATGGGAAATTGTCGACAACAGTATTGATGAGGCTTTAGCTGGATATTGCACAGATATTACGGTGCAAATTGAAAAGGATAATAGCATTACAGTGAAAGATAATGGCCGCGGAATTCCTGTTGGGATTCATGAGAAAATGGGACGTCCTGCTGTAGAGGTTATTATGACTGTTCTTCACGCTGGCGGTAAATTTGACGGCAGCGGTTATAAAGTATCTGGCGGTCTGCATGGCGTAGGGGCATCTGTTGTTAATGCGTTATCTACGACCTTAGACGTGACTGTATATCGTGATGGGAAAATTCATTATCAACAATTCAAACGTGGTGTTCCAGTTGGAGATTTAGAGATCATTGGTGAAACAGATGTTACAGGGACAACCACTCATTTTGTGCCAGATACAGAAATTTTTACTGAAACCATTGAATTTGATTACGACACACTTGCCAACCGTGTACGTGAGTTAGCTTTCTTAACAAAAGGTGTCAACATCGTTATTGAAGATTTACGCGAGGGGAAAGAACGACGAAATGAATACTGCTATGAAGGCGGTATTAAGAGCTATGTAGAACATTTAAATCGCTCAAAAGAAGTCGTTCATGAAGAACCCGTTTACATCGAAGGTGAAAAAGATGGAATCACGGTTGAAGTGGCATTACAATATAACGATTCCTATACAAGCAACATCTATTCCTTCGCCAACAATATCAACACGTATGAAGGCGGAACACACGAAGCAGGCTTTAAAACAGGTCTGACACGTGTCATCAATGATTATGCTCGTAAAAATGGCGTATTCAAAGATGGAGACTCGAATTTGAGCGGTGAAGATGTGCGAGAAGGCTTAACAGCCATTATCTCCATCAAACATCCAGATCCTCAATTCGAAGGACAAACGAAGACAAAGCTCGGTAACTCAGAAGCAAGAACCATTACCGACTCCCTTTTCTCTGAAGCACTTGAGAAATTCCTCTTAGAGAACCCTGATGCTGCAAAGAAAATTGTGGAGAAAGGCGTGATGGCAGCTCGTGCAAGAATGGCTGCCAAAAAGGCACGTGAGCTGACAAGACGTAAAAGTGCACTGGAAGTCTCCAGCTTACCGGGGAAACTGGCGGATTGTTCTTCTAAAGACCCTTCCATCTCTGAACTTTATATCGTAGAGGGAGATTCTGCGGGTGGATCTGCTAAGCAAGGTCGTGATCGTCACTTCCAAGCAATCTTACCGTTAAGAGGGAAGATCCTAAACGTAGAAAAAGCGCGACTAGATAAAATTCTATCGAACAACGAGGTTCGGTCAATGATTACAGCGTTAGGGACTGGAATCGGAGAAGACTTTAATTTAGAGAAAGCTCGCTATCACAAAGTTGTGATCATGACGGATGCGGATGTCGATGGAGCGCACATTCGAACGCTGCTTTTAACATTCTTCTATCGCTACATGCGTGAAATCATTGAAAACGGTTATGTGTATATTGCGCAGCCACCTTTATTTAAAGTGCAGCAAGGTAAACGTGTTGAGTATGTGTATAACGATAAACAGCTAGATGAGCTGCTAAAGACATTGCCTCAAACACCAAAACCTGGACTTCAGCGCTATAAAGGTCTTGGAGAAATGAACGCAACTCAGCTTTGGGAAACAACAATGGACCCTGATGCGAGAACACTTCTTCAAGTCACACTTGAGGATGCGATCGATGCTGATGAGACATTTGAAATGCTCATGGGAGATAAAGTAGAGCCGAGAAGAAACTTTATCGAAGAAAATGCGCAATACGTGAAAAACCTCGATATTTAGATAGATCCCTACTGAGAACAACCTTATTTCTTGTTTGGAATAAGGTTGTTTTTCAAGAAATAGGGGCGTGTAACCAATGTCCTGTTTTTCCGTGTTTTCGCTGATTTTCTAGTAAATAAATGTGTATAAAGACGAGATTATTGATATAATGGAGAATAGTCTTGTGAAGATAAATACATATTTTACTCCCACATAATTTATTTCATGTGATACGTAAAGGGAGGTTCTTATAGTGAGTGAACAACATACACCAAATGTACGCGAAGTGAATATTAGTCAGGAAATGCGTACGTCTTTTTTAGATTATGCAATGAGTGTGATTGTGTCGCGTGCATTACCAGATGTGCGTGACGGATTAAAGCCCGTGCATCGAAGAATTTTGTATGCGATGAATGACCTAGGTATGACAAGTGATAAACCATTTAAGAAATCTGCACGTATCGTCGGGGAAGTTATCGGTAAGTATCACCCTCATGGTGACAGTGCTGTATACGAAGCGATGGTTCGTATGGCGCAAGACTTCAACTATCGTTATATGTTAGTAGATGGTCATGGAAACTTTGGTTCAGTCGATGGAGACGGAGCAGCGGCGATGCGTTACACCGAGGCACGTCTATCGAAGATTTCTATGGAAATCCTCCGTGATATCACTAAGGATACCATTGATTATCAGGATAACTATGACGGCAGTGAAAGAGAGCCAATGGTGATGCCTGCAAGGTTCCCGAACTTATTGGTAAACGGAGCGACAGGAATTGCTGTAGGAATGGCGACCAATATTCCGCCACACCAATTAGGTGAAGTGATTGATGGAGTATTGGCTATCAGTCAAAACCCTGAAATGACCACACAGGAACTTATGGACATCATCCCAGGCCCAGATTTCCCAACAGCAGGTCAAATCATTGGCCGAAGTGGTATTCGGAAGGCGTATGAGACAGGGCGCGGCTCTATTACATTAAGAGCAAAATCGGATATTGAGGAAACATCTAGTGGTAAACAGCGCATTGTTATCAATGAGATCCCTTACCAAGTCAACAAAGCCCGTTTAATTGAAAAAATTGCTGATCTTGTGCGTGATAAAAAGATTGATGGCATTACAGACTTGCGTGATGAATCAGATCGTAATGGTATGCGTATTGTCATTGAACTGCGTAGAGATGCAAACGTTCATGTTCTATTAAACAATCTTTATAAACAAACGACACTTCAAACGTCTTTTGGTATCAACTTATTAGCACTTGTTGATGGACAGCCGAAAGTCTTGTCCCTCAAACAATGTCTAGAGTACTATCTAGAGCATCAAAAAGTGATCATTCGCAGAAGAACAGCGTATGAGCTACGTAAAGCAGAAGCAAGAGCACACATTTTAGAAGGTCTGAGAATTGCACTTGATCACTTAGATGAAGTCATTGCTTTAATTAGAGGCTCTCAAACTGCGGAAATTGCGAGAAATGGTTTGATGGAGAACTATAGCTTGTCTGAAAAACAGGCACAGGCCATTCTTGATATGCGACTTCAGCGTTTGACTGGTCTAGAACGAGAAAAGATAGAAGATGAATATAAAGGACTTGTTGATTTGATTGCTGAATTAAAAGCCATTTTAGCAGACAATGAGAAAGTACTTGAAATCATTAGAGAAGAATTAATAGAAATTAAAGAACGCTTCAATGATACGCGCCGTACTGAAATTGTGACAGCGGGTATTGAAACAATTGAAGACGAAGATTTGATTCCTGTTGAGAACATCGTGATTACGCTGACGCATAATGGTTATATCAAGCGTCTCCCTGCATCAACATACCGCAGTCAAAAAAGAGGCGGTAAAGGTGTCCAAGGAATGGGAACCAACGAAGATGATTTCGTTGAACAGTTGATTTCAACATCGACCCACGATACGATTCTTTTCTTCTCTAATAAAGGGAAGGTATATCGTGCGAAAGGGTATGAGATTCCTGAATTCGGACGGACAGCGAAAGGGATTCCGATCATTAACCTTCTTGAAGTAGAAAAGGGAGAATGGATTAACGCCATTATTCCAGTAAGCGAATTTGATGAAAATTCGTACCTCTTCTTTACAACAAGACACGGTGTATCCAAACGGACGACATTGTCTCAGTTCGCTAACATTCGAAACAACGGTCTTATTGCACTTAGCCTTCGTGACGAAGATGAACTGATGGCTGTTCGTTTAACCAATGGAGAAAAACAAATCATCATTGGGACGAAAAAGGGGATGCTGATTCGTTTCGCCGAGACAGATGTTCGTGAAATGGGACGTACGGCAGCTGGGGTCAAAGGGATTACACTTTCTGAGGATGACATCGTCGTTGGAATGGAAATCCTTGAGCCAGATGCAAACGTATTGATCGTAACCGAAAGAGGTTATGGTAAATTAACGCCTGAAAAAGAATATCGTGTTCAAACTCGAGGCGGTAAAGGTCTTAAAACATGCAAGATCACTGACAACAATGGTCCGCTTGTCACAGTGAAGGCGACCAATGCTGAAGCTGAAGAAGATTTGATGATTATTACAGGGAGCGGTGTCATCATTCGTATGGCCGTTTCAGACATTTCGACAACAGGCCGTGTCACTCAAGGTGTCCGCCTAATCCGTCTTGGTGATGAGGAACATGTCGCAACAGTGGCATTAGTTGAACAATCACAAGAAGACGATGAAGATAATGAAGAGAACGTAGAGAATATAGATTCAGATCAAGAGCAATCTGAGTAAAAATAAAGCCGGTTTTTCACCGGCTTTATTTTTTTTGAAAAAACATCACTTTTTTTGAAATTTATAATGCTTTTTTCATAGATATGTGTTAATCTTTCAAAGGAGCAAAAAGAGGCTCTATTTTTTATCTCATTCCCCAGTAAAAACTTCTTAGAAAAACAAAATGTTTTTTAAGAAAAATGTTGACTGTTGATAGAGATATATGATATATTTAAGTGGTCGCTTTAAGAGAGTGACACACAAGTTCTTTGAAAACTAAACAAGACAAAACGTACCTGTTAATTCGAGTTTTTATAAAAAATCCTATGTTATATCATAGGTAGTCAGTCAAACGCTGACGAAAAACAAAACTTCGGTTTTGTACTTTTTCGGAGAGTTTGATCCTGGCTCAGGACGAACGCTGGCGGCGTGCCTAATACATGCAAGTCGAGCGGACAGAAGGGAGCTTGCTCCCGGATGTTAGCGGCGGACGGGTGAGTAACACGTGGGTAACCTGCCTGTAAGACTGGGATAACTCCGGGAAACCGGAGCTAATACCGGATAGTTCCTTGAACCGCATGGTTCAAGGATGAAAGACGGTTTCGGCTGTCACTTACAGATGGACCCGCGGCGCATTAGCTAGTTGGTGGGGTAATGGCTCACCAAGGCGACGATGCGTAGCCGACCTGAGAGGGTGATCGGCCACACTGGGACTGAGACACGGCCCAGACTCCTACGGGAGGCAGCAGTAGGGAATCTTCCGCAATGGACGAAAGTCTGACGGAGCAACGCCGCGTGAGTGATGAAGGTTTTCGGATCGTAAAGCTCTGTTGTTAGGGAAGAACAAGTGCGAGAGTAACTGCTCGCACCTTGACGGTACCTAACCAGAAAGCCACGGCTAACTACGTGCCAGCAGCCGCGGTAATACGTAGGTGGCAAGCGTTGTCCGGAATTATTGGGCGTAAAGGGCTCGCAGGCGGTTTCTTAAGTCTGATGTGAAAGCCCCCGGCTCAACCGGGGAGGGTCATTGGAAACTGGGAAACTTGAGTGCAGAAGAGGAGAGTGGAATTCCACGTGTAGCGGTGAAATGCGTAGAGATGTGGAGGAACACCAGTGGCGAAGGCGACTCTCTGGTCTGTAACTGACGCTGAGGAGCGAAAGCGTGGGGAGCGAACAGGATTAGATACCCTGGTAGTCCACGCCGTAAACGATGAGTGCTAAGTGTTAGGGGGTTTCCGCCCCTTAGTGCTGCAGCTAACGCATTAAGCACTCCGCCTGGGGAGTACGGTCGCAAGACTGAAACTCAAAGGAATTGACGGGGGCCCGCACAAGCGGTGGAGCATGTGGTTTAATTCGAAGCAACGCGAAGAACCTTACCAGGTCTTGACATCCTCTGACAACCCTAGAGATAGGGCTTTCCCTTCGGGGACAGAGTGACAGGTGGTGCATGGTTGTCGTCAGCTCGTGTCGTGAGATGTTGGGTTAAGTCCCGCAACGAGCGCAACCCTTGATCTTAGTTGCCAGCATTTAGTTGGGCACTCTAAGGTGACTGCCGGTGACAAACCGGAGGAAGGTGGGGATGACGTCAAATCATCATGCCCCTTATGACCTGGGCTACACACGTGCTACAATGGACAGAACAAAGGGCTGCGAGACCGCAAGGTTTAGCCAATCCCATAAATCTGTTCTCAGTTCGGATCGCAGTCTGCAACTCGACTGCGTGAAGCTGGAATCGCTAGTAATCGCGGATCAGCATGCCGCGGTGAATACGTTCCCGGGCCTTGTACACACCGCCCGTCACACCACGAGAGTTTGCAACACCCGAAGTCGGTGAGGTAACCTTTATGGAGCCAGCCGCCGAAGGTGGGGCAGATGATTGGGGTGAAGTCGTAACAAGGTAGCCGTATCGGAAGGTGCGGCTGGATCACCTCCTTTCTAAGGATATATGGAGCAGTGTGCGTTTTCGTCTTGTTTAGTTTTGAAGGAACTTGCAAAAGATCCTACAACATCATATCTTCGATATGAAAGATGGGCCTGTAGCTCAGCTGGTTAGAGCGCACGCCTGATAAGCGTGAGGTCGGTGGTTCGAGTCCACTCAGGCCCACCATCTTCTATTAAATCGGGGCCTTAGCTCAGCTGGGAGAGCGCCTGCCTTGCACGCAGGAGGTCAGCGGTTCGATCCCGCTAGGCTCCACCAACGTGTTCTTTGAAAACTAGATAACAATAAGTAATACATTCACATTGAATGCAATGCAAAGTTCATCACACATAGTGATTCTTTCTAAAGTAAGAAATGGTTAAGTTAGAAAGGGCGCACGGTGGATGCCTTGGCACTAGGAGCCGATGAAGGACGGGACGAACACCGATATGCTTCGGGGAGCTGTAAGCAAGCTTTGATCCGGAGATTTCCGAATGGGGAAACCCACTGCTCGTAATGGAGTAGTATCCATACTTGAATACATAGAGTATGAGAAGGCATACCCGGGGAACTGAAACATCTAAGTACCCGGAGGAAGAGAAAGCAAATGCGATTCCCTGAGTAGCGGCGAGCGAAACGGGAACAGCCCAAACCAAGAGGCTTGCCTCTTGGGGTTGTAGGACACTCTATACGGAGTTACAAAGGAACGATATAAGCGAAGAGGTCTGGAAAGGCCCGCCAAAGAAGGTAACAGCCCTGTAACTGAAATGTTGTTCTCTCCAGAGTGGATCCTGAGTACGGCGGAACACGTGAAATTCCGTCGGAATCCGGGAGGACCATCTCCCAAGGCTAAATACTCCCTAGTGACCGATAGTGAACCAGTACCGTGAGGGAAAGGTGAAAAGCACCCCGGAAGGGGAGTGAAATAGATCCTGAAACCGTGTGCCTACAAGTAGTCAGAGCCCGTTAAAGGGTGATGGCGTGCCTTTTGTAGAATGAACCGGCGAGTTACGATCCCGTGCAAGGTTAAGCAGAAGATGCGGAGCCGCAGCGAAAGCGAGTCTGAATAGGGCGCATGAGTACGTGGTCGTAGACCCGAAACCAGGTGATCTACCCATGTCCAGGGTGAAGTTCAGGTAACACTGAATGGAGGCCCGAACCCACGCACGTTGAAAAGTGCGGGGATGAGGTGTGGGTAGGGGTGAAATGCCAATCGAACCTGGAGATAGCTGGTTCTCTCCGAAATAGCTTTAGGGCTAGCCTCAAGGTAAGAGTCTCGGAGGTAGAGCACTGATTGGACTAGGGGCCCCTACCGGGTTACCGAATTCAGTCAAACTCCGAATGCCGATGACTTATCCTTGGGAGTCAGACTGCGAGTGATAAGATCCGTAGTCGAAAGGGAAACAGCCCAGACCGCCAGCTAAGGTCCCAAAGTATACGTTAAGTGGAAAAGGATGTGGAGTTGCTTAGACAACCAGGATGTTGGCTTAGAAGCAGCCACCATTTAAAGAGTGCGTAATAGCTCACTGGTCGAGTGACTCTGCGCCGAAAATGTACCGGGGCTAAACGTATCACCGAAGCTGCGGACTGTTCTTACGAACAGTGGTAGGAGAGCGTTCTAAGTGCTGTGAAGTCAGACCGGAAGGACTGGTGGAGCGCTTAGAAGTGAGAATGCCGGTATGAGTAGCGAAAGACGGGTGAGAATCCCGTCCACCGAATGCCTAAGGTTTCCTGAGGAAGGCTCGTCCGCTCAGGGTTAGTCGGGACCTAAGCCGAGGCCGAAAGGCGTAGGCGATGGACAACAGGTTGATATTCCTGTACCACCTCCTCACCATTTGAGCAATGGGGGGACGCAGGAGGATAGGGTAAGCGCGGTATTGGATATCCGCGTCCAAGCAGTTAGGCTGGGAAATAGGCAAATCCGTTTCCCGTGAAGGCTGAGCTGTGATGGCGAGCGAAATTTAGTAGCGAAGTTCCTGATTCCACACTGCCAAGAAAAGCCTCTAGCGAGGTGAGAGGTGCCCGTACCGCAAACCGACACAGGTAGGCGAGGAGAGAATCCTAAGGTGATCGAGAGAACTCTCGTTAAGGAACTCGGCAAAATGACCCCGTAACTTCGGGAGAAGGGGTGCTTCTTAGGGTGTTAAAGCCCCGAGAAGCCGCAGTGAATAGGCCCAGGCGACTGTTTAGCAAAAACACAGGTCTCTGCGAAGCCGTAAGGCGAAGTATAGGGGCTGACGCCTGCCCGGTGCTGGAAGGTTAAGAGGAGCGCTTAGCGTAAGCGAAGGTGCGAATTGAAGCCCCAGTAAACGGCGGCCGTAACTATAACGGTCCTAAGGTAGCGAAATTCCTTGTCGGGTAAGTTCCGACCCGCACGAAAGGCGCAACGATCTGGGCACTGTCTCAACGAGAGACTCGGTGAAATTATAGTACCTGTGAAGATGCAGGTTACCCGCGACAGGACGGAAAGACCCCGTGGAGCTTTACTGCAGCCTGATATTGAATGTTGGTACAGCTTGTACAGGATAGGTAGGAGCCTTGGAAACCGGAGCGCTAGCTTCGGTGGAGGCATCGGTGGGATACTACCCTGGCTGTATTGACCTTCTAACCCGCTGCCCTTATCGGGCAGGGAGACAGTGTCAGGTGGGCAGTTTGACTGGGGCGGTCGCCTCCTAAAATGTAACGGAGGCGCCCAAAGGTTCCCTCAGAATGGTTGGAAATCATTCGCAGAGTGTAAAGGCACAAGGGAGCTTGACTGCGAGACCTACAAGTCGAGCAGGGACGAAAGTCGGGCTTAGTGATCCGGTGGTTCCGCATGGAAGGGCCATCGCTCAACGGATAAAAGCTACCCCGGGGATAACAGGCTTATCTCCCCCAAGAGTCCACATCGACGGGGAGGTTTGGCACCTCGATGTCGGCTCATCGCATCCTGGGGCTGTAGTCGGTCCCAAGGGTTGGGCTGTTCGCCCATTAAAGCGGTACGCGAGCTGGGTTCAGAACGTCGTGAGACAGTTCGGTCCCTATCCGTCGCGGGCGCAGGAAATTTGAGAGGAGCTGTCCTTAGTACGAGAGGACCGGGATGGACGCACCGCTGGTGTACCAGTTGTTCTGCCAAGGGCATCGCTGGGTAGCTATGTGCGGACGGGATAAGTGCTGAAAGCATCTAAGCATGAAGCCCCCCTCAAGATGAGATTTCCCATTCCGCAAGGAAGTAAGATCCCTGAAAGATGATCAGGTTGATAGGTCTGAGGTGGAAGCGTGGTGACACGTGGAGCTGACAGATACTAATAGATCGAGGACTTAACCTATATTCTAATGTGAAGTTTGAACATTGTTATCTAGTTTTGAGAGAACATTCTCTCCATCAGGTTTGGTGGCGATAGCGAAGAGGTCACACCCGTTCCCATACCGAACACGGAAGTTAAGCTCTTCAGCGCCGATGGTAGTTGGGGGTCTCCCCCTGTGAGAGTAGGACGCCGCCAAGCTTGTATAAGGATCAGTTCCATACGGAACTGGTCTTTTTTGTTTTTTCTTCTAATAGCATCATGATATAAGCTGGGAACTTCTCTTCGGCAATCTCCATGTAGCGTTCAATCATGACGTAATCATCACTAATGTATTGAGACAGCAGCTCGTACCACCATTCAGTTTCGTAGCGGGCAATCATACTGAGGTTATACATTAATAAGTAATGACTGATGATCTCAGGAATCCCTAAAAAGGAATCACGCGTTGACGGAATATACCATTGATCCATTTCTAAATCATAATGAAGATGAGTAGCGAGCGCTGGGTTTTCTTCTAGAGATACATCAAACGTCAGCTTTTTCGCTGCTCTCTGTCTGAGTTTCCAACTTGTATGAAACTCAAAGTATTCAATAAAGCGTTCAGCAGACATGTTATAAAGCAATGGAATATGATCTTGAATCATCATCCCATTGGCCTTTTCCACTTTCACTAATGCTGAGGGCTGTTTTTGAAAATCTAGAATATGACTCATTTCCGGTATCTTTGAAAGGAGATGAATCATCGTAAATCGCTCATCTTCAAGTCCATTTAAATGAAATAGATGCTTTAACACATGCATGCATAGTCCATTTCGTTGAATTTTCACCTCATCTTCACTAAAACGGTAGTGCTGCTTCTTTCTCTTTCTCGATGTTACACCATGGGCCAAAACAGAGGTTTGAGAAGGATAGTGAGGATCAACTGTCAGTAAACAGGCCTTTAGTAACTGAGCCATTCCATAAAACAATAAAATGGGCTTCAGTTCGAGTGGAGCGATAGCTGCCTGTTCATAGAACGTATGGCCATGCTTTAAAAAATAAATAAACCGTTCACAGTTTTTATAGGCTTGCTGGTTTGCATCTTGAATGTTCCGTTTCTCATATTGTTGATATAGAAACTTTTGGGAAGTTTCGAGTGAGTAAAAACGTTTTAAATCCTTCCATCCTGAACTTTTCATCTTCTTCCTCAACTCTCTTTATATTTTCTAAAAATTGCAACTGTTTGTTGCTTCCTTGACATGCTGTTTGCTAGTTGATAATCTACATATAATATTTTGCCGAAAAGAGGGGGATTTACTAATGTGGGAAAGTAAATTTTCAAAAGAAGGTTTGACGTTTGACGATGTTTTGCTTGTTCCAGCTAAGTCTGAAGTACTTCCGCGAGATGTCAATCTATCAGTTGAGTTAACAAGCACATTAAAACTAAACATTCCAATTATCAGTGCAGGAATGGACACGGTGACTGAATCACAAATGGCGATTGCAATGGCACGTCAAGGTGGTCTTGGTATCATTCATAAGAACATGTCTATTGAGCAGCAAGCAGAGCAAGTGGATAAAGTAAAACGTTCAGAGCGCGGCGTTATTACAAATCCATTCTTCTTAACACCTGAGCATCAAGTGTTTGATGCAGAGCACCTAATGGGTAAGTACCGTATTTCAGGTGTACCGATTGTAAATAACATAGAAGATCAAAAGCTTGTCGGTATTATTACGAACCGTGACCTTCGATTTATTTCGGATTATTCAATGAAGATTAGCGATGTGATGACAAAAGAGGAACTTGTGACAGCTTCTGTCGGTACGACGTTAGAAGAAGCTGAAAAAATTCTACAGCAATATAAAATTGAAAAATTACCTCTTTTAGATGACGAAGGAACGTTAAAAGGTCTCATCACCATCAAAGATATTGAAAAAGTGATCGAATTCCCTAACTCCTCTAAAGATGCACATGGCCGTTTAATTGTTGGTGCCGCTGTTGGTGTCACTGGCGATACAATGACTCGTGTAAGAAAATTAGTCGAAGCCAATGTGGATGTCGTTGTCATTGATACGGCACATGGTCATTCACAAGGTGTTCTAAACACTGTATCGAAAATCCGTGAAACATATCCTTCTCTTAATATCATTGCTGGTAATGTTGCAACAGCCGAAGCAACTAAAGCATTGTTTGAAGCAGGAGCAGATATTGTGAAAGTCGGTATCGGACCAGGATCTATTTGTACAACACGTGTTGTTGCAGGCGTTGGTGTACCACAAATCACAGCGATCTATGATTGTGCAACAGAAGCAAGAAAACATGGTAAAGCTATTATTGCAGATGGTGGAATTAAATATTCAGGTGATATCGTAAAAGCTCTAGCATCTGGTGGACATGCTGTAATGCTTGGAAGCCTTCTAGCTGGTACATCTGAAAGCCCAGGAGACACAGAAATTTTCCAAGGTAGACGCTTCAAAGTTTATCGCGGTATGGGTTCAGTCGCTGCAATGGAAAAAGGAAGTAAAGATCGTTACTTCCAAGAAGATAATAAAAAATTCGTTCCAGAAGGTATTGAAGGCCGTACACCATACAAAGGACCAGTCGTTGATACAGTATATCAACTCGTTGGCGGTATCCGTTCTGGTATGGGCTATTGTGGAACACAGGACTTACGCTCTCTTAGAGAAGATGCACAGTTCATTCGCATGACTGGTGCAGGACTTCGTGAGAGTCATCCACATGATGTACAAATTACAAAAGAATCACCAAACTACACAATTTCTTGATAAATTGTGACAGTTAAATTACATTTGACAGGGTCTATGACTCTGTCTATTTTTTTTGTCTTTATTGTGATAAAATTTATACTGTTGTGTTGAAATAAGCCCTTGTGGATTAAATATATATGAAATATGTCGAAAAAAGATGATAACGGAGGTATGACGATTGAACAGCAAGATATTGAAACAGCTTATGGTCTCTATCCTTGCACTGGCATTGATTGTGACAGCATTTACACCAATGTCCAAAGCAAAAGCAGCTGAAGATCCATTCAATGTGAATGCGAAAGCAGCGATCCTAATTGAAGCTTCTACAGGTAAGATCCTTTATAGTAAAAACGCAGAGCAAAGATTACCTATTGCAAGTATGGCAAAGATGATGACAGAGTATCTTTTACTAGAAGCGATTGCTGAAGGCAAAGTGAAATGGGATCAAACGTATACGCCAGATGATTATGTATACGAAATTTCTCAGGACCGCAGTTTATCAAACGTTCCTTTGAGAAAAGATGGCTCGTATACAGTGAAAGAACTTTATCAAGCAACGGCTATTTATTCGGCAAATGCAGCAGCAATTGGCTTAGCAGAAGTGATTGCTGGATCAGAATCGAAGTTCGTTGAAAAAATGAACGCAAAAGCAAAAGAATTAGGTTTAACAAACTACAAATTCGTGAATGCAACTGGACTAGAAAATAAAGACTTACATGGCAAACAGCCAAAAGGTACAGGTCCTGATGAAGAAAGTGAAGTATCTGCGAAAGATATGGCATTGCTTGCACAGCATCTCATCAAAGACCACCCAGAAATTCTTGAAACATCAAGTATTGCGAAAACAAAGTTCAGAGAAGGCACAGACGATGAAATGGACATGCCTAACTGGAACTTCATGCTTAAAGGACTTGTGAAGGAATATAAAGGTGTAGACGGTCTGAAAACAGGTTCTACAGATTCAGCTGGTTCTAGCTTCACAGGTACCGCTAAGCAAGGTGACATGCGTGTCATCACAGTGATCTTGAATGCAAAAGGTAATCTTCATACAGCACGTTTTGACGTGGCGAAAAAACTGTTCGATTATGCGTTTAAAAACTTCACGATGAAAGAAATGTACAAAAAAGGTCAACAGATCAAAGGACATGAAAACATCGAAGTCGACAAAGGTAAAGACAAAGAAGTACCCGTCGTTACGAAAGAAGCTTTCTCTGTGCCGGTCAAAAATGGCGACGAAAAGAGCTTTAAAGCAAAAGTAAATATCGAGAAAACAAAACTCGAAGCCCCTATTAAAAAAGGAACGAAGGTTGGCATGCTGACGACTTCTTATTCTGGTGATGAGAAGGACTACGGCTATTTGAATAAAGATCAATCAGGTGTTGAGCTTATAACGAAAACAGGCGATGAAAAAGCAAACTGGTTCATCCTTGCAATGCGTGGTGTAGGTGGATTCTTCGCTGGCATTTGGGGCGGAATCGTTGACACAGTAAAAGGTTGGTTCTAATAAAAAACTGCTCTCTATGCATGAGAGCAGTTTTTTTATCGTTAAAAGAAAAGCGATTGTTTGTGATTTTGAGGAGTGGACAAGGCTTGCTGAAAAATACCACATAACTTTTCCACTCCCTCGGTCAGTGCCTTTTCATTCACATAAGAAAAGCTGAGGCGGATATAGTTTTGTTTCGGCTCTCCAGGATAGCACACAGAGCCAGGCAGAAAGGTGATTTGCTGTTTACGTGCCTCATGCAGCAGTGCACGCGTATCAACCCAGGAAGGAAAGCTAAGCCACAAATTGAGCCCACCCTGAGGAATTTGCCACGTCACATCTTTTGGTGCGTGCTTCGTTAACACATCTATCATTAAATCACGTCTCACCTTCAAGGCGGTTCTCAGCTTTTTCGTATGATCAATCATTTTCTTTGAAGTCAGAAATGGCAGAATAGCTTTTTGTGTGAGAAGAGGGCTGCCTAAATCATTATTGGCCTTTGCAGCTAATAAACGATTAAATATCGAGCCTGAAGCAGTGATAATCCCAATTCTGCATCCTGGAGCAAGTGTTTTACTTAAACCCCGTAAATAAATGACGTGTCCATCATGATCCAGACTTTTAATAGGTGCAGGCGGCTTCTTTTCGAAATAAAGCTCACGATAAGGATCATCCTCTACAATCAGACAATCAATACTTTGAGCCAGTAAGAGAAGTTGTTTTCTGCGTTTCATTGACATACTGGCGCCTGTTGGACTGTGAAAAGTAGGAATCGTGTAGATGAGCTTTGGTTTATATTTATCACAAATGCTTTGAAGCTGCTTCATGTTCATTCCTTCATGATCAACCGGGACTGTAATAATTCTTGCCCCTCTCCCCATAAAGACATCAATGGCGCCTGGATAGGTCGGTGCTTCCATGACAACTACATCATCAGGACCGATAAACGCACGTGCGACCAGATCAAGCCCTTGCTGAGAACCACTAGTTACTAGGATATTCTCAGGAGTTGAAGGCACATCCAGCTTTTCTAAAAAAGACTGAATGACCTGCCGCAGCTGAAGATCCCCTTGAATTTCCCCATACTTTGACATGATTTGAGGATGTCTGGCTAGGACATGCTGCATTTCTTTTTCTAAATAACGGTTCGGCAAAAGCCCTGGATCGATCATAGAGGAAGAAAGGTTGATCGCTTCTTCGACATAGTGATACTGAGCAAATTGAGATCGTGGTAAATAATCCGGAATGGATAACTGCCAATCAAAAGAGGTAGATGACGGAACCGGAATCTCTGACTGCTTTTGCAACTCATCCACAAACGTTCCTTTTCCTTGCACAGTCGTTAAATATCCGTCGTCCTTCAGCCGAGTGTATGCCTTTGCTGCCGTGACAAGACTCACATTCAACTGCTTTGCCAAATCACGTACAGTTGGCAGCTTATCTCCCTGTTGAAGCAAACCCGATTGGATATGATCAATGATTGAAAAGTAAATCTGATTTGAAAGCGATGTATCAGAATGTCGATGGATATCAATATGCATGAGAAACCTCCATTGAGTGCAAAATTGTTATACATGAATTTGAATTGTTATAGTTGCATTATAGCATGTAAATGACACTTCAAAGAAAGAATGACATATTTTTAGCAGGTAATCGTTTATATACAAGGGTTTAAGCTATTTTTTCGGCTGATTGAATTGTTATACTATTCTCTTTATTGTTATACTGTCTCGCTTGTATGATAAAGGGGTAAATCAATCGAATTGACAAATGGGAGGAAACTATTGTGAGCAATAAGGGAACTGAACGAGTGAAACGTGGAATGGCAGAAATGCAAAAGGGTGGCGTCATTATGGATGTCGTCAATGCTGAACAGGCGAAGATCGCAGAAGAAGCAGGTGCGGTGGCAGTTATGGCACTAGAACGAGTACCAGCTGATATCCGTGCAGCCGGCGGTGTTGCCCGTATGGCAGACCCAAGAATCGTAGAAGAAGTACAAAATGCAGTAACGATTCCAGTCATGGCAAAAGCACGTATCGGCCATATCGTCGAGGCTCGTGTTCTTGAAGCACTTGGTGTTGATTATATCGATGAGAGTGAAGTGCTGACGCCCGCAGATGAGGAATTCCATTTAAATAAAAATGAATACACAGTACCTTTTGTCTGTGGTTGCCGTGATTTAGGTGAAGCAACCCGTCGTATCGCAGAAGGCGCTTCTATGCTTCGTACAAAAGGGGAGCCTGGAACAGGCAACATTGTAGAAGCTGTCCGTCATATGAGAAAGGTCAATGCTCAGATTCGTAAAGTAGCATCAATGAATGAAGATGAACTGATGACAGAAGCGAAGAACCTAGGAGCACCGTATGAATTATTGCTTCAAATCAAAAAAGATGGCAAGCTCCCTGTTGTTAACTTTGCAGCGGGAGGCGTTGCGACACCAGCAGATGCTGCGTTAATGATGCAGCTTGGAGCAGACGGTGTATTTGTTGGATCTGGTATTTTTAAATCAGACAATCCAGCGAAATTTGCAAAAGCAATTGTTGAAGCAACGACTCACTTCACAGATTACCGTCTCATTGCAGAGCTTTCAAAAGAGCTTGGAACAGCCATGAAAGGAATTGAAATCTCAAATCTACTGCCAGAAGAGCGTATGCAAGAGCGTGGCTGGTAATTAAGGGAGCGCAAACGAACATGCTAACAATTGGTGTACTAGGGCTTCAAGGAGCCGTGAGAGAGCATATTCAATCGATTGAAGCTTGCGCTGCAGAAGGGAAGATCATCAAACGAGCAGAAGAGCTAGCATCTGTGGACGGTCTTATTATCCCTGGTGGAGAAAGCACGACGATGAGAAGACTCATGGATACGTACCAATTCATTGAACCGATCAAAGCGTTCGCTGCAGAAGGGAAACCGATTTTCGGAACATGTGCCGGTTTGATTATGCTGGCAAAGCATATAGAAGATCGAGACGATGCTCATCTTGGACTGTTAAATGTATCTGTTGCACGGAATTCATTTGGCAGACAGGTAGACAGCTTTGAAGCAGATTTAGAAGTAAAAGGACTTGATGCGCCGTTTACAGGAGTGTTCATCCGTGCGCCTCATATCATCAGCGCAGATGAGAGCGTAGATATCATGGCTGAATATGATGGCAGGATTGTGATGGCGAAGGAAAACAATATCTTAGGCTGTTCTTTTCATCCAGAGCTGACAGACGACCACCGGTTAACACAGCTGTTTGTTGAAATGGTGAAGTCCTATAAAACGAAGCTCGCTGTATAAAACGGTTGAAAAGAGATAAAACTTATAGTACATTAAAATCACAATCAAAGATCGAAAAAGCGTTGACGGGAAATAGTAAGAAGCCCCTCTTTCTCAGAGAGCCGATGGTTGGTGCGAATCGGTGAAAGATGCAGTCTGAATCCATCCTTGAGCGAAATGCTGAAACACGTGAAGTAAGCATTTACGGTGATACCGTTACAGAGGAAAGAGGAAAGCATGCTTCTGCATGTTTTCAATCAGGGTGGCAACGCGAGAGCTCTCGTCCCTTTCATGGGATGAGGGCTCTTTTTATTTTTCGATAAAAAAAGGAGTGTTATACATGCTGGATATTAAACAACTGCGCACGGACTTTGATCAAATCAAAGAAAAATTAGCACACCGAGGCGAAGATTTAGCGGATTTTGATAAGTTTGGTGAGCTGGATCAAAAAAGAAGAGAACTAATCGGAAAAACAGAAGAATTAAAGAGCCGAAGAAATGAAGTATCACAGCAAGTGGCTGTTCTAAAAAGAGAAAAGAAAGACGCCGATCACATTATTCAAGAAATGCGTGAGGTAGGAGATGAGATTAAGAAGCTGGATGATGAGCTAAGAACAGTAGAAGAAAGCTTGCAGCACATCTTATTCTCTATTCCGAATATCCCTCATGACACTGTACCAGTTGGGGAAACAGAAGATGACAACGTGGAAGTGAGAAAATGGGGCGAACAGCCGGCATTCTCATTTGAGCCAAAGCCACATTGGGACGTAGCGGATGAACTAAACATTCTCGATTTTGAACGTGCAGGAAAAGTCACAGGAAGCCGTTTCGTTTTTTATAAAGGGCTTGGCGCACGCTTAGAGCGCGCACTATATAACTTTATGCTCGATTTGCACGTAGATGAGTTTGGTTTTACTGAAGTGCTTCCACCTTACATGGTCAATAGAGCGAGCATGACAGGAACTGGGCAGCTTCCAAAATTTGAAGAGGATGCTTTTAAAATCCGTGAAGAAGATTATTTCCTCATTCCAACAGCTGAAGTACCTATTACTAACATGCACCGTGATGAAATAATTGAAGGGGAACAGCTGCCAATCAATTATGCAGCGTTCAGTGCTTGCTTTAGATCAGAGGCTGGATCTGCCGGCAGAGATACACGCGGACTCATCCGTCAGCATCAGTTTAATAAGGTAGAGCTTGTGAAATTTGTAAGACCTGAAGATTCTTATGAAGAATTAGAGAAACTAACAAATCAAGCAGAAAAAGTCCTTCAGTTATTAAACCTGCCATACCGTGTCATGAGCATGTGTACGGGAGATTTAGGATTCACGGCTGCGAAGAAATACGACATCGAAGTATGGATTCCGAGCCAAGATACGTATCGTGAAATTTCTTCTTGCAGTAACTTTGAAGCATTCCAAGCAAGACGTGCAAACATTCGATTCCGTCCAGAACCTAAAGCCAAGCCAGAGCATGTGCACACATTAAATGGATCTGGTTTAGCAGTAGGAAGAACCGTGGCGGCCATTTTAGAAAACTATCAGCAAGAGGACGGCACTGTGATCATCCCTGAAGTACTGCGTCCTTATATGGGAAATAAAGAAGTCATGAAATAAGATGCCGCTATGGCATCTTATTTCTTTTTCCCAAAAGTCCTACAGTTTTCCTAAATTTAGCCGATAGAAATACTAAAAGCTTCTAGGAAAGAAGGAATAACCTTGAATAGGCTTGACTATTATGTTGAAATGGCTCAATTAATTAGAAAAGTTCTAGATGAAAGTATCCTTTTCGGCATCACTGATACAGAGAAGGTGCTTTGTTACTATCCGTCTAAAACAATAGATTTTGGCATGAAGGTTGGGGACCCATTGAACCCAGAAGACCAAAACGTGGCGACGACATTAAGAGGACAAGAATATGACGGTCATTTACCAGAGTCTTTATATGGTTATGAAATTGCAGTAAAAGGTTACCCGATTTTTGATGAAAATAGAAAAGTAATTGGCTCTTTTTTAGTGGCTTTTTCACATCACCGTGAAAAGAAATTAAGCGGTTATATGGAGCATATCAATGATGTAGCGAAAGAACTTCAAAGTGGAATTGAGCAAATTGCTGCGCATTCACAAGAGCTGGCTGCCACAAGTTTAGAAATAAGCGAACAGGCAGGAAGAGCGGAAGAGAAATCTGCAAATATTGAAGAAGTCGTCAAAACCATTGGCGGGATTGCTAGACAAACAAACTTGCTAGGCCTAAATGCTGCAATTGAAGCAGCAAGAGCAGGAGAGAATGGAAAAGGGTTTGCTGTCGTAGCTGATGAAGTTCGTAAATTATCAGATGGCTCAAAGGAAGCGGCTGAAACCATTAATACCTTCTTAAAAGAGATCCAAGACAGCATTGGCACTTTGTCTGAAAACATCTCACAAATCAGCAGTTCAACAAATGAACAAGCAAAACAAGTGACAGACTTTACGAAAATTATTGAATCATTAAATGAGTTTAAAGAAGAGATGAATCATTTTATTGAAGAGATTAGACAGGATACAAAATAGATCAAGAGCAGCCGTCGATGGCTGCTTTTTTATGGGCAGATTCTCATGCCAAAATAACTTATTGAAATTTTTTTCGAAAAGATGTTGACTTGAAATAAATCGATATGGTATATTAATTCTTGTCGATACGGAGGAATACCCAAGTCCGGCTGAAGGGATCGGTCTTGAAAACCGACAGGGGTGTCAAAGCCCGCGGGGGTTCGAATCCCTCTTCCTCCGCCATATTGATTTTTTACCTTAGTTGAATTGAAACGCAAGCATAAAAATTGGAATTGTCAAACCGCTGCATTTGCGAAATGCAGCGGTTTTTTTATTTTGTTTTAGAGCGATTTTTTTGAATAACAGAAGCTATTTCATGAAGAATGGGATCAAGTGAGCTTTCATCATGAAGTAAGTCGTAATCTTCAATGTTAATTTTAATCACTGGGCATAAATCGAATTGTTCAATCCATTCCGTGTATCGAGTGTACATTTCTTCCCAATAGGCTCGATCCGTTTGAGTTTCCATCTCTCTGCCGCGTTCCTCAATACGATGTAAAATGTGATTTAAATCCCCGTGCAAATAGATGAGAACATCAGGGTGAGGGAAGTAAGGTGTCATCACCATCGCCTCGAATAGACTCGTATACGTTTCATAATCTACTTCAGACATCGTACCTTTGTCCGCATGCATTTTTGCGAAAATGCCAGTGTCCTCATAAATTGAACGATCTTGCACATATCCTCCACCAGATTCAAAAATCCGCTTTTGCTCCTTAAAACGCTCAGCTAGGAAATAGACCTGTAAATGGAAGCTCCATCTTTGGAAATCTGAATAAAAGGGCTCTAAGTATGGGTTATCATCTACTTTTTCAAGAGAGGTTTGAAAGCCGAGCTTGTCCGCTATTGTTTTAGTCATAGTTGATTTTCCGACACCAACAGTCCCGGCGATTGTGATCACTGCATCCTTTGGTATTTCGATATTGTTCATAGCACTTGCTCCTTTATGTTCTGTACAATTTGCTTGTAATCTTGCTGTGAGGAAACGAAGTCTGTATGATCTCCTTCAATTGTAATGATAGGAAGCCCTGGGTCAGTCTGTTTTAAATGTTCAATGGCCAGCTCATAATCTTCAATGAGTGTTTTTAAATAAGCCGGTTCAATGTCTTCTTCAAAAGAGCGTCCTCTCATCTGTATTCTTTCAAGTAAGGTAGGAAGGCTGGCTTTTATATAGATGATGGCATTTGGTTTAGGAAGATCATCTGTTAGCAGGTGATAGATCTTTCTATATTTGTCCATGTGCTTTTTTGATAATGTTCTTTCTGCAAATATCATATTTTTATAGACATGATAATCAGTGACAATCGGCTGCTGTTGATTCACATAGTTTTCTTGAATAGATTCTAATTGTTTGAACCGATTGCATAAAAAGAACATCTCAAGCTGAAAGCTCCATTGTTCCATATCTTCATAAAATTTATCTAAGAATGGATTTTCTTCTACAATCTCTTTTACTAAAGGAAATTGAAATTCCTTCGCAAGCATTGTAGCCAAAGTTGTTTTTCCGGCTCCAATTGGGCCTTCCACTGCAATAAAAGGGGCAGGATACATAGGCGTTCTCCTCTATCTATAAAGTTGTCAAACCAATGTATATTGTACCATACCCCTGCCGAGAGATAGAGCGAACGGATTACGATGTCGTTCTTTTTTCAATATTGAATTGATCTGATAATAAGAGCCAATTTTGAGGGAAGGATAGACCTAATTTCCAATAAGCAATTCCGTTCAAGTTTAACTCTTTGATGAGGTTGAACTTTGCTTGAATTGATCTAGCGTCTTCGAACCATACCTCATGCTCTTTATTATTGGCATCTGTATAACGAAAATAAGGTGCTTGTGCTGTTTCGTCATATAGAATGGAGGCATTATTATTTCTAGCAATTGCAATCGCTTGTTGGGGACTGACAGCTTTAGCAATAGGGCCGCCTTGAACGTAAGGAAGCGTCCAATCATAGCCGTATAAGTTCTGGCCCATAACAATTTTATTTGCTGGAATAACGGTCAGTGCATATTCAATGACTTGGCGGACAGGTCCAATGGGAGAGACTGCTTGCGCAGGGCCGCCGCTGTATCCCCATTCGTAGGTCATTAATACAACATGATCGACGATCTTCCCAATGGCTTCATAGTCATGAGCTTCATACCATTTTCCCTTTTGCTGACTACTTGTTTTAGGGGCAAGTGCAACAGATATTGTCCATCCTTCTTGATGGAAGCGGGTTGTTGCCTCTCTTAAAAATTGAATGTAGGCATCTTTATCAGCGGGACGTAAATATTCAAAATCAAAATGGATTTCTTTTAATTGATACTTTTTTGCAACACGAACGATTTCATTTAAAAATGTGGCTTTGACAGATTGGTTATTCAAAAGAATTTGCCCAAGTTCATCACTGAATTTATCATTCTCTAGGTTAGTCACCACCATGGATAAAACGGTTCTGCTCTGAGCGGCTATTTGAGGTAGCTGATCTAACGGTGGTTCTTTCAGTGTTCCATCTCTTTGCGCTTGAAAACTAAAGGCGCCTAAATGCGTTAAATATGGAGAGGCCTCTCTAGCTGCTTGTTTTAAGTTTTCACTGACTTGATTTCCCCGTGGTTCAATGTAAGCATTCGAATTAATGTTCCTTTTCGGTCTTTGAGGAATATAGAGCAAGAAGCGAATAGGAAGTATCGCTTCAGGCCGTATTCTATTCACACGTGCCAACTCTTCCACTGAAATTCGAAATCGTCTTCCAATTTGATAAAGTGTGTCATTTTGTTTGACCTCATAAAATTGACCTCTAATTGGAATGACAATTGTTTGTCCAATGACGAGTTGATTTGGTGTTTCAATATCGTTGGTACGGATGATTTCATTGACTGTTGTTTTAAAACGCATGGCAATTTCGTTTAAAGTATCTCCTCTTTTGACAACATAAATTTGAATAGTCAACGCCCCCTTTGTTATTGCTAACAATTTATGAGGGTTATGGATAAATCATGTTTGATTTTCATTCGTGATCTCTTTAGCAGTGGTGATTTTTGCTAGTAGAACGTTCTCCATCATCGTTAAAGCATATTCGTTGTCTCTGTCGTCATTTGATGCGATACAATCTTCAGGTACAATTAAGTTGTATTCTCGCATGTATGCGTCATTTGCAGTGAACAGAACGCAAATGTTTCCTGCAATTCCGGTCAAAATGATGTCTTGTACACCTAATTCATTTAAGAGTGTCTCTAATGCAGTTCCATAGAAGGCAGAATGCTTCGGTTTAATTAAGAAGTAATCATCTTTAGATGGTGCCATTTTCTCTAAAATAGGGGCGCTTCTTTCATTTTTGCATGTTTCCATCACAGCTTGAATATCAGCCTTCCAGAGACCATAGTGGTCGTTGATATAGATGATCGGCCAATTTTCCTTGAAAGCATGATCTTTAAGAGCTAAAATCTTATTGGTCATTTGCTCTGTTTTATCAGCGAGCACATGTCCCATTTCAAAATCAAAATTATTAATCATGTCGATAATAAGCAGTGCCTTTTGGTGCTTTGACAAAGTAAGACCCCCTTTAAAAGATTGTGCTAATATGTTAACCTCAATATCCTTTTAAAAAACATGAAAAGAGAGCCGAGCTATGACGAGAGATGAACAGTTTATGCAAGAAGCTATTTCTGAAGCCTTAAAAGCAGAACAAATAGGAGAAGTACCAATCGGTGCCATCATCGTTGTTGATGACCAAATTGTGAGCCGAGCTCATAATTTAAGGGAAACAGAGCAGCGTTCAATTGCACATGCAGAATTACTTGCCATTGATGAAGCGTGTAAAACGACTGGAAGCTGGCGTTTAGAGGATGCTGTACTTTATGTGACGCTTGAACCATGTCCTATGTGTGCGGGAGCGATTGTCCTTTCTAGAGTGAAAAAGGTCGTTTTTGGTGCATACGATCCAAAAGGTGGATGTGCAGGTACTTTAATGAATTTACTGGATGATGAACGGTTCAATCATCAGTCTGAAGTCATTGGTGGTGTACTTGAAAATGAGTGTGGTGAGCTGTTAAGTCAGTTCTTCCGAAATCTCCGTCAGCGAAAGAAACAAGCCAAAAGTAAATGAATGGATGTCGTTTGCAATTTCGGCTATAAGAAGGTATACTTATGTCTGCGTCACTAACAATTTAATATTCATTTTGCCGTGCTAAGCGGGGAGGTAGCGGTGCCCTGTACTCGCAATCCGCTCTAGCGAGGCCGAATCCCTTCTCAAGGTTCGTTTACTTCAAGGTCTGCCTTAAATAAGTGGTGTTGACGTCTGGGTCCTGCGCAATGGGAATTCATGAACCATGTCAGGTCCGGAAGGAAGCAGCATTAAGTGAAACCTCTCATGTGCCGCAGGGTTGCCTGGGCCGAGCTAACTGTTTAAGTAACGCTTGGGGTAGCGAATCGACAGAAGGTGCACGGTAAATCAATATTAAATGTAACTCATCTAGTTAATCTAGGTGAGTTTTTTGTTGCTGTTTAAAGAATAGTTCAGCTGCTTTGTTTATACAAATAGCCAAAAAATCTTTTTAGAGTTTTTTTGTTTTTTATTAATCGCAGCGGGAACTAGTGTTCCTCGTGGTGTGGCAGATCAATTCGAAAATCTAGAAAACAGGTTTTTGGTTCATAGAAAGTAGAAAAACTATAGTTGAAATCATCATTTTCGTTTATTAGAAAATAAAGGTGTGCTTTTGAATTGATCGGTGCATCATGTATAATAAAAAAGATGATAAATGGAGGAGGGCGTATTTGTGAGTTATCAAGCTTTGTATCGAGTGTTCAGACCTCAAGTTTTTGAGGATGTTGTTGGACAAGAACACATCACAAAAACGTTGCAAAATGCCCTTTTGCAGAAGAAGTTTTCTCATGCTTACTTATTTTCAGGTCCTAGAGGAACAGGTAAAACAAGCGCAGCTAAAATCTTTGCGAAGGCAGTGAACTGTGAAAAGTCACCTGTGAGTGAACCTTGTAATGAATGTGATGCCTGTAAAGGGATTACAAACGGCTCGATTTCAGATGTGATCGAAATAGATGCTGCCTCAAACAACGGAGTAGATGAAATCCGTGATATACGTGATAAAGTGAAATTTGCTCCTTCGGCGGTTACATATAAGGTTTATATTATAGATGAAGTACATATGCTCTCTATCGGGGCGTTTAATGCCCTCCTTAAAACGTTAGAGGAGCCGCCCGCTCATTGTATCTTTATTTTGGCTACCACAGAGCCTCATAAGATTCCTCTTACCATCATATCTCGTTGTCAGAGATTTGATTTTAAACGAATCACGACAAAAGATATTGTTGGAAGAATGCAGAAAATTGTAGATGCAGAAAGCCTAAATGTCCAAGAGGGCTCGCTCGAGATTATCGCTAGTGCAGCTGATGGTGGTATGCGTGATGCACTAAGCCTCTTAGATCAAGCAATTTCATTTAGTGGTGAGCAACTGACAATTGATGATGCGCTGCTCATTATAGGAGCTGTTTCTCAGCAATTCATTAGTCAGCTAGCCGAATCAATTTTTGATCAAAATATTGCCGTGGCGTTAGATACCTTAAATGAATTACTTCAGCAGGGGAAAGATGCTGCTAAATTAATAGAGGACATGATTTTTTACTTTAGAGATATGCTGCTTTATAAAACAGCACCAGATCTGGAAGGGGTCCTTGAAAAGGTAAAGGTCGATGAAAATTTCGTGACGCTTTCGGATCGTGTGACACCTCAATTTCTATATGAAACAATTGAAGTGCTGAATAAAAGTCACCAAGAAATGAAATGGACGAATCATCCAAGGATTTTCTTTGAGGTAGCTGTTGTTAAGCTATGTCAGTCAACGGCTGGAATACCACAAGCTCATGCTAACGCTGATTTAACGACGCTAACGGATAAAATAGACAGGTTGGAACAGGAGCTATCTAGGATAAGAGCTGAGGGTGTGCCAATGTCTCATTCTCATCATCCTCAAGAAAAAAAGGAAGCACCTCGACCACAAACGAGTAACAAAAATGGATACCGTGCACCTGTCGGTCGAATTCACGAAATTCTAAAAGAGGCAAAACGTCCAGAGCTAGAAAAAATAAAAGGTAAGTGGGGAGAACTCCTTGCCCACTTGAAACAGCAGAATAAGGTGTCTCACGCTGCACTATTAACGGATAGTGAACCAGTTGCTGCTGCTACTCATGCCTTTGTTTTAAAATTCAAGTTTGAAATACACTGTAAAATGGTTGCTGAAGATAAAAGTGGTGTTCGAACCAACCTTGAGCAGCTATTAGAGTCTATGTTAGGGAAAAGAGTGGAATTAGTTGGCGTTCCTGACGCTCAATGGGGTAAAATAAGAGAAGAATTTTTAAGAGATCATCAGCCGGATGAACAGGCAGATGGTCAGGGGACTTCTGCTGAAGAGGATCCATTGATTGCAGAAGCAAAGAAGTTAGTAGGAACCGATTTAATAGAAATTAAAGATTAATAAAAATGAAAGAGAGTGGTGTTCATATGCGCGGTGGAATGGGAAATATGCAAAAAATGATGAAACAAATGCAAAAAATGCAAAAGGATATGGCTAAGGCTCAAGAAGAGCTTGCAGAAAAAGTCCTTGAAGGTACAGCAGGTGGCGGTATGGTCACTGTAAAAGTAAATGGACAAAAAGAAGTTGTTGATGTAGCAATCAATGAAGAAGTTGTTGATCCAGAAGATATCGATATGCTTCAAGATCTTGTACTTGCAGCGACAAACGATGCATTGAAAAAAGTTGATGAGTTAACAAATGAAACAATGGGTCAATTCACAAAAGGAATGAACATGCCAGGTTTATTCTAGGAGGAATAACTGAAGATGCAATATCCTGAACCAATATCAAAGCTGATAGACAGCTTTATGAAATTGCCAGGAATCGGACCGAAAACCGCGGTCCGTCTGGCTTTTTTTGTTCTTAGTATGCAGGAAGATGTCGTACTAGATTTCGCGAAGGCGCTTGTTAACGCAAAGCGTAATTTAACTAATTGCTCGGTATGCGGCCATATCACAGATCAAGATCCTTGCTATATTTGTGAAGATACAAGAAGAGATCAATCTGTTATCTGTGTAGTACAAGATCCAAAAGATGTGATCGCAATGGAAAAGATGAAAGAATACAACGGCTTATATCATGTGCTTCATGGTGCCATTTCGCCAATGGATGGCATTGGCCCAGAGGACATTAAAATTCCTGACCTGTTAAAAAGATTGCAAGACGATCAAGTGACAGAGGTAATCCTTGCAACGAATCCAAACATTGAAGGAGAGGCTACAGCCATGTATATCTCTAGATTGTTGAAACCATCAGGAATTAAACTCTCTCGTATTGCTCACGGACTACCAGTAGGTGGAGACTTAGAGTATGCGGATGAAGTCACACTGTCTAAAGCTCTAGAGGGCAGACGTGAGATGTAGGAAGGAGAAGTACGGTACATGGGTTTTCTTCGCAGAAAATCAATTCGAAAAGAATTCGATGAGAAATTAATTCAACAGCTTTTTAAGCAAAAGGAAGAATGGAACAGACAAAAAAAGCTTGTCGCAAATAGCGTTGAGCCTTCACCGGACATTCTATTCGAATTAAAGCTTGCTCAAGCGAAGTACTTTTTCTATCTAAGAGAAGCGAAAAAGAGGAATTTACGTTTAAACAACTGGAGATAGCAGGTCTATTTTACATAGTCCTCTCATATGCTTGTACTATTCATATGAAGAGGAGATGAGAGGATTATGGAACCTGTTATTGTGATCGGGTCAATTTTGCTTGCTGTATTATTGTTGTTTATGTCAGGTGTTCAAGCGAACCCCATCAAATGGTTAGGGCTGATCGGAATAAAGTTTGTGGCAGGTGCTCTTTTTTTATTTTGCCTCAATCTATTTGGTGAGAGTCTAGGATTACATGTCTCTATTAACCCTGTAACAAGTGGAATCAGTGGTCTATTGGGCATCCCAGGCGTAGCAGCTTTAGTCGTAATTGAAAAATTTATTATTTAATGAGAAATATTGTTGACTTTGATCCCTTATGGTGGTAAATTAGTATACGTCGCTGATGACGAAGAAACGAAATAACATGATAACAAAAAAGTTGTTGACATCAACAATTTAAATATGGTATGATGTTCTAGTCGCTTCTGAAGCGGTAAACAAGTTCTTTGAAAACTAAACAAGACAAAACGTACCTGTTAATTCGAGTTTTTATAAAAAAACCCTATGAAACATCATAGGTAGTCAGTCAAACGCTGACGAAAAACAAAACTTCGGTTTTGTACTTTTTCGGAGAGTTTGATCCTGGCTCAGGACGAACGCTGGCGGCGTGCCTAATACATGCAAGTCGAGCGGACAGAAGGGAGCTTGCTCCCGGATGTTAGCGGCGGACGGGTGAGTAACACGTGGGTAACCTGCCTGTAAGACTGGGATAACTCCGGGAAACCGGAGCTAATACCGGATAGTTCCTTGAACCGCATGGTTCAAGGATGAAAGACGGTTTCGGCTGTCACTTACAGATGGACCCGCGGCGCATTAGCTAGTTGGTGGGGTAATGGCTCACCAAGGCGACGATGCGTAGCCGACCTGAGAGGGTGATCGGCCACACTGGGACTGAGACACGGCCCAGACTCCTACGGGAGGCAGCAGTAGGGAATCTTCCGCAATGGACGAAAGTCTGACGGAGCAACGCCGCGTGAGTGATGAAGGTTTTCGGATCGTAAAGCTCTGTTGTTAGGGAAGAACAAGTGCGAGAGTAACTGCTCGCACCTTGACGGTACCTAACCAGAAAGCCACGGCTAACTACGTGCCAGCAGCCGCGGTAATACGTAGGTGGCAAGCGTTGTCCGGAATTATTGGGCGTAAAGGGCTCGCAGGCGGTTTCTTAAGTCTGATGTGAAAGCCCCCGGCTCAACCGGGGAGGGTCATTGGAAACTGGGAAACTTGAGTGCAGAAGAGGAGAGTGGAATTCCACGTGTAGCGGTGAAATGCGTAGAGATGTGGAGGAACACCAGTGGCGAAGGCGACTCTCTGGTCTGTAACTGACGCTGAGGAGCGAAAGCGTGGGGAGCGAACAGGATTAGATACCCTGGTAGTCCACGCCGTAAACGATGAGTGCTAAGTGTTAGGGGGTTTCCGCCCCTTAGTGCTGCAGCTAACGCATTAAGCACTCCGCCTGGGGAGTACGGTCGCAAGACTGAAACTCAAAGGAATTGACGGGGGCCCGCACAAGCGGTGGAGCATGTGGTTTAATTCGAAGCAACGCGAAGAACCTTACCAGGTCTTGACATCCTCTGACAACCCTAGAGATAGGGCTTTCCCTTCGGGGACAGAGTGACAGGTGGTGCATGGTTGTCGTCAGCTCGTGTCGTGAGATGTTGGGTTAAGTCCCGCAACGAGCGCAACCCTTGATCTTAGTTGCCAGCATTTAGTTGGGCACTCTAAGGTGACTGCCGGTGACAAACCGGAGGAAGGTGGGGATGACGTCAAATCATCATGCCCCTTATGACCTGGGCTACACACGTGCTACAATGGACAGAACAAAGGGCTGCGAGACCGCAAGGTTTAGCCAATCCCATAAATCTGTTCTCAGTTCGGATCGCAGTCTGCAACTCGACTGCGTGAAGCTGGAATCGCTAGTAATCGCGGATCAGCATGCCGCGGTGAATACGTTCCCGGGCCTTGTACACACCGCCCGTCACACCACGAGAGTTTGCAACACCCGAAGTCGGTGAGGTAACCTTTATGGAGCCAGCCGCCGAAGGTGGGGCAGATGATTGGGGTGAAGTCGTAACAAGGTAGCCGTATCGGAAGGTGCGGCTGGATCACCTCCTTTCTAAGGATATATGGAGCAGTGTGCGTTTTCGTCTTGTTTAGTTTTGAAGGAACTTGCAAAAGATCCTACAACATCATATCTTCGATATGAAAGATGGGCCTGTAGCTCAGCTGGTTAGAGCGCACGCCTGATAAGCGTGAGGTCGGTGGTTCGAGTCCACTCAGGCCCACCATCTTCTATTAAATCGGGGCCTTAGCTCAGCTGGGAGAGCGCCTGCCTTGCACGCAGGAGGTCAGCGGTTCGATCCCGCTAGGCTCCACCAACGTGTTCTTTGAAAACTAGATAACAATAAGTAATACATTCACATTGAATGCAATGCAAAGTTCATCACACATAGTGATTCTTTCTAAAGTAAGAAATGGTTAAGTTAGAAAGGGCGCACGGTGGATGCCTTGGCACTAGGAGCCGATGAAGGACGGGACGAACACCGATATGCTTCGGGGAGCTGTAAGCAAGCTTTGATCCGGAGATTTCCGAATGGGGAAACCCACTGCTCGTAATGGAGTAGTATCCATACTTGAATACATAGAGTATGAGAAGGCATACCCGGGGAACTGAAACATCTAAGTACCCGGAGGAAGAGAAAGCAAATGCGATTCCCTGAGTAGCGGCGAGCGAAACGGGAACAGCCCAAACCAAGAGGCTTGCCTCTTGGGGTTGTAGGACACTCTATACGGAGTTACAAAGGAACGATATAAGCGAAGAGGTCTGGAAAGGCCCGCCAAAGAAGGTAACAGCCCTGTAACTGAAATGTTGTTCTCTCCAGAGTGGATCCTGAGTACGGCGGAACACGTGAAATTCCGTCGGAATCCGGGAGGACCATCTCCCAAGGCTAAATACTCCCTAGTGACCGATAGTGAACCAGTACCGTGAGGGAAAGGTGAAAAGCACCCCGGAAGGGGAGTGAAATAGATCCTGAAACCGTGTGCCTACAAGTAGTCAGAGCCCGTTAAAGGGTGATGGCGTGCCTTTTGTAGAATGAACCGGCGAGTTACGATCCCGTGCAAGGTTAAGCAGAAGATGCGGAGCCGCAGCGAAAGCGAGTCTGAATAGGGCGCATGAGTACGTGGTCGTAGACCCGAAACCAGGTGATCTACCCATGTCCAGGGTGAAGTTCAGGTAACACTGAATGGAGGCCCGAACCCACGCACGTTGAAAAGTGCGGGGATGAGGTGTGGGTAGGGGTGAAATGCCAATCGAACCTGGAGATAGCTGGTTCTCTCCGAAATAGCTTTAGGGCTAGCCTCAAGGTAAGAGTCTCGGAGGTAGAGCACTGATTGGACTAGGGGCCCCTACCGGGTTACCGAATTCAGTCAAACTCCGAATGCCGATGACTTATCCTTGGGAGTCAGACTGCGAGTGATAAGATCCGTAGTCGAAAGGGAAACAGCCCAGACCGCCAGCTAAGGTCCCAAAGTATACGTTAAGTGGAAAAGGATGTGGAGTTGCTTAGACAACCAGGATGTTGGCTTAGAAGCAGCCACCATTTAAAGAGTGCGTAATAGCTCACTGGTCGAGTGACTCTGCGCCGAAAATGTACCGGGGCTAAACGTATCACCGAAGCTGCGGACTGTTCTTACGAACAGTGGTAGGAGAGCGTTCTAAGTGCTGTGAAGTCAGACCGGAAGGACTGGTGGAGCGCTTAGAAGTGAGAATGCCGGTATGAGTAGCGAAAGACGGGTGAGAATCCCGTCCACCGAATGCCTAAGGTTTCCTGAGGAAGGCTCGTCCGCTCAGGGTTAGTCGGGACCTAAGCCGAGGCCGAAAGGCGTAGGCGATGGACAACAGGTTGATATTCCTGTACCACCTCCTCACCATTTGAGCAATGGGGGGACGCAGGAGGATAGGGTAAGCGCGGTATTGGATATCCGCGTCCAAGCAGTTAGGCTGGGAAATAGGCAAATCCGTTTCCCGTAAAGGCTGAGCTGTGATGGCGAGCGAAATTTAGTAGCGAAGTTCCTGATTCCACACTGCCAAGAAAAGCCTCTAGCGAGGTGAGAGGTGCCCGTACCGCAAACCGACACAGGTAGGCGAGGAGAGAATCCTAAGGTGATCGAGAGAACTCTCGTTAAGGAACTCGGCAAAATGACCCCGTAACTTCGGGAGAAGGGGTGCTTCTTAGGGTGTTAAAGCCCCGAGAAGCCGCAGTGAATAGGCCCAGGCGACTGTTTAGCAAAAACACAGGTCTCTGCGAAGCCGTAAGGCGAAGTATAGGGGCTGACGCCTGCCCGGTGCTGGAAGGTTAAGAGGAGCGCTTAGCGTAAGCGAAGGTGCGAATTGAAGCCCCAGTAAACGGCGGCCGTAACTATAACGGTCCTAAGGTAGCGAAATTCCTTGTCGGGTAAGTTCCGACCCGCACGAAAGGCGCAACGATCTGGGCACTGTCTCAACGAGAGACTCGGTGAAATTATAGTACCTGTGAAGATGCAGGTTACCCGCGACAGGACGGAAAGACCCCGTGGAGCTTTACTGCAGCCTGATATTGAATGTTGGTACAGCTTGTACAGGATAGGTAGGAGCCTTGGAAACCGGAGCGCTAGCTTCGGTGGAGGCATCGGTGGGATACTACCCTGGCTGTATTGACCTTCTAACCCGCTGCCCTTATCGGGCAGGGAGACAGTGTCAGGTGGGCAGTTTGACTGGGGCGGTCGCCTCCTAAAATGTAACGGAGGCGCCCAAAGGTTCCCTCAGAATGGTTGGAAATCATTCGCAGAGTGTAAAGGCACAAGGGAGCTTGACTGCGAGACCTACAAGTCGAGCAGGGACGAAAGTCGGGCTTAGTGATCCGGTGGTTCCGCATGGAAGGGCCATCGCTCAACGGATAAAAGCTACCCCGGGGATAACAGGCTTATCTCCCCCAAGAGTCCACATCGACGGGGAGGTTTGGCACCTCGATGTCGGCTCATCGCATCCTGGGGCTGTAGTCGGTCCCAAGGGTTGGGCTGTTCGCCCATTAAAGCGGTACGCGAGCTGGGTTCAGAACGTCGTGAGACAGTTCGGTCCCTATCCGTCGCGGGCGCAGGAAATTTGAGAGGAGCTGTCCTTAGTACGAGAGGACCGGGATGGACGCACCGCTGGTGTACCAGTTGTTCTGCCAAGGGCATCGCTGGGTAGCTATGTGCGGACGGGATAAGTGCTGAAAGCATCTAAGCATGAAGCCCCCCTCAAGATGAGATTTCCCATTCCGCAAGGAAGTAAGATCCCTGAAAGATGATCAGGTTGATAGGTCTGAGGTGGAAGCGTGGTGACACGTGGAGCTGACAGATACTAATAGATCGAGGACTTAACCTATATTCTAATGTGAAGTTTGAACATTGTTATCTAGTTTTGAGAGAACATTCTCTCCATCAGGTTTGGTGGCGATAGCGAAGAGGTCACACCCGTTCCCATACCGAACACGGAAGTTAAGCTCTTCAGCGCCGATGGTAGTTGGGGGTCTCCCCCTGTGAGAGTAGGACGCCGCCAAGCTTGTATAAGGATCAGTTCCATACGGAACTGGTCTTTTTTGTTTTTTAAGAAAAGGAACAAACACCCGATCTGACATGGATACATATACTAAACTACCATCTGAAACATTCTTAATTTTGTATACAATTGAAAGCGCTAGGGCATACTGAAGCTATAAGTGGAGGTGTCACAATGAGCAAAAAAGAGCGAGAAGCGATTTGTTTGATTTGTGAAGAGAAAAAGACAAAGGGAATTTATTTATATCATCAGTTTTTGTGCCGCGACTGTGAGCGAAAGTTAATTTCTACATCGACCTCGGATCCTAGCTATTCCGATTATGTGAGAAAGCTTAAAAATCTTCATACGCCGCCTTTGTATTCATAGACCACTAGATGGTCTTTTTTTATGAGCTATGAAGGATTGGGCTTGTTTTTTGGAACTTAGTTTGGACATCATCCGTAATTCATAATAAGATAAACAGAGAGCCTGATTATTCATAGGAGTCGATGAACATGAAATCAATCTTTTATACATTTATATGGGCCATCCTCTCTACTTTTTTTTCGCTTGTGATTTTAACCGTCAGTATAGGGGTTTTCCATCATCATGTTGGATTATCGATACTGTATGCGATGATTGGGTGGGGCGTGATGTTTGTGGGGAGCAGATGGACTGCTTTCCAATTGTTTTTAAAGAAACATGGACTGTCTCGTAGTGATTATGTATATATCAAACAGCATTTAAAAGAAGCAGGACAAAAGCTTGTGCGTTTAAAAAAAGCTTTATTTGCTGTGAAAAACGTACAAACGATCAAACATAATTATGAAGTTTTTCGGCTTGCACGACGAATCTATACAATAACAAAAAAAGAGCCTAATCGATTTTATGATGCACAGCGTTTTTATTTTGAAAGCTTGGATTCTGTCGTTGAACTAACTGAGAAATATGCACTCTTGTATAATCAGCCTAATCGTAGTCATGAGCTGGAAATGACATTGAGCCAAACCCGAGTGACATTGACAGAGCTGCAAAAGCAATTGACGAATGATTTGCAGCAAGTGTTAGGAAGAGATATAGAGGCTCTTCATATTGAGCTTGAAGTAGCTGATAAAATGATGAAGAAATAGATGAAAGGAGTCAAACTCGATGAAACCGGAAGATCGCGCCACAACATCACTTGCCTCCAATACAGATCTTCAGTTTCGGGTGTTTGATACCTTATCTGATGAAGAGAAAAAAGAAGCTGTGCAGCGAGCTCAGCAGATCCCTGAAAATCCGCAAAAGCTCCTTTTCTATGGTACACGTGTGCAGGAACGACTATTGGAACAATCACAACAGATGATGAAATATGTTGAGAAAAAAGATATCGATCAAATAGGAGACGTGCTTGAAGCCTTTTTGCAGCAGCTGCAAGTAGTGGAGCCTGAGGATTTAGTGCCAAAGAAACAGGGCTTTTTTTTGAAATGGTTTCAACGGGATAAGCGATCTATTCAGGAGATCATATCACGATTTCAACATGCAAAATCACAGATCGAGAGATTGTCCGCAAGGCTTCGTTATGCAAGAGGTGTATTAATCTCGGATCATATATTATTAGAGCGTTTATTTGAAGAAAATCAAACATATTTTCAAGAGATGACGATGCAGGTTGCCGCAGTTGAAGCGAAAATGACAACGTTAGAGCAGCAGCCTCTTTCAGAAACGCAACTTTCTGTTGAACGGACGTTAGAGGAGCAATTGATGAGTCAAGAAGTCAATGAAGAAGAGTATGTGGAGAGACTAAAGGAACGAAAGTATGATTTGCTGTTAAGCCGGCAAATTGCATTGCAATGTAATGCTCAAATTCGGATGATCCAGCATACGAATCATACATTGGCCAATCACATTCAATCAACTGTTTCAGCATCTATTCCTCTATGGATCAACCAAATGTCGATTGCATTAACACATATTCAGCAGCGGGCCAATTCAGCTCTTGAGAACCGAATCCAAAAAACATATGAAAATGTATCGAAACAGCAGGGACAGATTCTTGAAGAGGCATCTTTAGCCCCTATAGATACGTTGAAAAAGGTTCAACGTCAATTAGCTGAAACATTACAGGAAACATTACAGATGAAAGAGCATGGAAGCCAAGAGAGAGCTCAATTGAAAAGCAGAATGTATGAGGCAGAGCAGCAGTTGGCGAATCCAATAAAGGAATGAGAAACCATCTTTCGGTTCACTTGTTTGAACGTTATAATAGACTTAAGATATCGTTAAAGTGAAAAGGGTCGATTTGTTTGAGAACACCTTTATATACAGCATTAGCACAGCATGCGGAAAAGAAGCCTTATTCTTTTCACGTTCCAGGACATCACAATGGAGATGTCTTTTTTGATGAGGCACGGTCTCACTATGCTTCAATCCTTCAATTGGATGTGACGGAGCTTGAAGGTCTAGATGATCTTCATCACCCGACTGGGGTCATCCAAGAGGCAGAACATTTATTGACTAAGCTATATGGTTCAGGTCAAAGCTTCTTCCTTGTGAATGGCACAACAGTCGGAAATTTGGCGATGGTGATGACAGCATGCCGCACGGGAGACGAGATTTTTGTCCAGCGTAATTGCCATAAGTCTGTCTTTCATGCGATCGAGCTTGCAGGGGCAACGCCTATTTTGATAGACGCTGAGATAGACGCACACTTGCACGTTCCAACACATGTGACGGATGATACAGTGAGAAAAGCCATAGCAAAACATCCTCATTGCCGGGCAATCGTTTTGACTTATCCGAACTACTACGGACACGCAGCTGATTTATCAAAGCTGATTCACATGTGTCATGAAGCAGGTATGGTTGTTTTGGTTGACGAGGCACATGGTGCGCATTTTGTATTAGGCGGTGCCTTTCCTCCATCTGCTCTTTCCTATGGAGCGGACGTGGTGGTACAATCAGCACATAAAACCCTTCCGGCAATGACGATGGGTTCCTATCTTCATCTTCAAGGGGACCGAATCGATGCGAAGCGTTTGAAAACCTTGCTCACGATGCTTCAAAGTAGTTCGCCTTCTTATCCAATTATGGCCTCATTAGATGTAGCAAGAGCTTATGTCGAGGAGATCAAAGGAAAAGGGACATTGGATGTAATCATGAAAGAACTGACAGAGCTGAAAGATCAGTTCAACCGTCTGACCCATCTTGAAGTGGTTGAACCTGACTCGCTACATTCCGATCCTTTAAAATGCGTCATTCGATCAACAAAAGGACTGACTGGTTACGAACTAAAGCAGGTGCTTGAATCAGTGGATGTTCATCCAGAGCTTGCGGACGAACATCAGGTTTTACTTGTACTTAGCTTAGAAAAGAGGCAGAACGTTCCTTTCAAGCGGATTGAGCAGGCTCTTAAGCAAAGTGATTCATTGCTCAAAGGAAAAAAACATATCCAAAATGAGACGATATCTATTGAGACTGATGTACAAAATCAAGACATAGAGGCTGTCCCATTTGAACATGCAGCAGGCCGGATGAGTGCAGAATCCATTATTCCCTATCCACCTGGAATTCCTTTGATGATTAAGGGAGAGCGTATTGAAAAAGAACAAATTGAGGCGTTAAGCCGTTTGCTTGGTCACGAGGTTCATATTCAAGCAAGTCAGGTCATTCATCAGAGAAAATTATATGTTTATATAGAAGAGGAGACACTATGAGTGGTATGTTTATTACGTTTGAAGGGCCAGAGGGTGCCGGAAAAACAACAGTGATACGAAAAGTGTACGAAGAAATGGAACGTCAAGGATATGCAGTGATGGCGACACGCGAGCCGGGTGGGATTGACATTGCTGAACAGATCCGTGAAGTCATTTTAAATGAAAAAAATACAAAAATGGATGCGAAAACAGAGGCATTGCTGTATGCAGCAGCAAGAAGGCAGCATTTGGCTGAAAAGGTAGAACCGGCATTGCAGCGCGGAGAGACAGTCTTGTGTGATCGTTTTGTTGATAGCTCTCTTGCTTATCAAGGCTATGCGAGAGGACTTGGAATTGACCAAGTCAGATCAATTAACGACTTTGCTATTGATGGCACGATGCCGCAAATGACGATTTACTTTTCCATTACACCTGAGGAAGGGCTAAAGCGAATTCACGCCAATCAAGGAAGAGAAAAGAATCGATTAGACATGGAGACGCTGAATTTCCACCAGTTGGTCAGAGAAGGCTATGAACTACTTATTGCGCAATCACCAGAACGATTCCATGTAGTGGATGCTTCTCAGCCAATGCAAGATGTCTATGAAGAAGTACTTCGAGTGATTCAGGACACATTAAAGAAAAATCAAAAATGACCTCATTCCCAATCGTTGTTATAATATAGAGGAAGACATCGGCATGTCACCTGTGCCTAAAACAAAGGAGGCCAATCAAATGAAATTAATTGTTGCCGTTGTACAGGACCAAGATAGCAGCAAGTTGTTGAAAATATTGACTGAACATCAATTCGGCGTGACAAAATTAGCTTCAACTGGTGGGTTTTTAAAGTCTGGGAATACGACTTTTATCATTGGTTGTGATGATGTCCGAGTGGATAAAGCGTTACAGCTTATAAAAGAAAATTGCCGTAAACGTGATCAAATGATTGCACCTGTATCTCCAATGGGTGGTAACGCAGATTCATATGTACCATACCCTGTTGAGGTTGAAGTTGGTGGAGCTACTGTCTTTATTCTGCCAGTTGAACAATTTCATCAATTCTAAGGATGGGTTGCTGTGAAAATTAATCAAGATATGCGGCTGCTTTTAGAAAAGCGTGAACTCCAAGGCATGAAAGGAAGCCAGACATCTGCCTCTTTTAAAGCATCGATGGAGACGCAAAGCGGCAAAATGCGCTTAGAGCAGCTGACGGTTATGCTGAGTGATATCGAAGTGTTCGGTAAAAAGCTGACAAAGTCACGAAACTTAAAGGACTTGGCTAGGTTTAAAGGTCTTGTGAAGCGCTTTGTGAAAGAGACAGTCGATAATGGGTTAAATATAGAAACATCAAGAAGCTTTGACATTTATGGCAACACGCGTACACTCGCTTTAGTCAAAGCATTAGATGAAAAGCTGATTGAATTAACAGAGGATATGATGGACCAAGAGAAGCCATCTATTGATTTGCTTGAACGTATTGGAGAAATAAAAGGTTTATTGATTAACCTTTACACATAGAGAGTGATAACATGGCAATTAGCTGGGATGACATGAATGAGTTGCAGCCGCGCGTCATGCGGCTGATTTTTAATAGTATTGATAAAGATCGACTTGCGCATGCCTACTTATTTGAAGGAAAAAAGGGTACTGGTAAGCGGGATGCTGCGATGCTTTTGGCTAAGAGTTTTTTTTGCTTGGAATCAGGAGTGAAACCGTGTGAATCCTGTCAAAACTGCAAGAGGATTGAGTCAGGTAACCATCCCGATTTACATCTCGTGCAGCCTGATGGTCAATCAATTAAGAAAGCGCAAGTACAGGCATTGCAAGAGGAATTTACAAAAGCAGGTGTGGAATCTCACCGAAAAATGTATATCATTCTTCATGCGGACAAAATGACGGTTAATGCTGCGAACAGTTTATTAAAGTTCCTAGAGGAGCCTAACCGGGAAACGATGGCAATTTTAATCACTGAGCAATCGCATAAAATGTTGGATACGATTATTTCAAGATGTCAGATGCTCAGCTTTCAGCCGCTGCAGCCACAATCCTTGGAGCAGCAGCTATTACAAGAAGGCGTATCTCAGCATCTTGCAAGGCTTTTGTCGAATTTAACCAACAATTTAGCAGAAGCACTCGAATTAAGTCGAAATGATCAGTTTGCAGAGTCTAGAGCGAAAGTGATAAAATTGTATGAAGTCTTACACCAGCGAAAAGAACATGCATTTTTTTATATACAGGATCAATGGATGCCTTTTTTCAAAGAGAAAGACCTTCAAGAAACAGGTCTGGATATGCTTTTATTTATATATCGTGATGTATTGTCGATTCAAATAGGAAATGAAGATAAAGTCATTTATCAAGACTTATTCCAGACAATGAAGCAGCACGCGCTGCATTCCACACAGCAGATGGTGACGAACCAGATCCTTGCTGTATTAGAAGCGAAAAAGAGACTTCAATCCAACGTGAATGCCCAAGGGCTGATGGAGCAATTGGTGTTGATGTTGCAGGAGGGATAAGCTTGTACAACGTAATTGGTGTTCGCTTTAAAAAAGCGGGCAAAATCTATTATTTCGATCCTAATGGATTTCATATAGAAAATGATAGTTGTGTCATTGTAGAGACGGTCAGAGGAGTTGAGTACGGACAAGTGGTCATCGCTAATAAAAAAGTAGATGAACACGATGTCGTTCTTCCTCTGCGTAAGGTGATTCGTGTAGCAGACGAACGAGACCGACTCATCGTTGAGGAAAACAAAGAAGCAGCGATGACAGCCTTTGATACATGTCTTCAGAAGGTAAGTGAACACGGTCTTGAAATGAAGCTGGTTGATGTTGAATTTACATTTGACCGAAACAAGGTCATTTTCTACTTCACAGCGGATGGCAGAGTAGATTTCCGTGAGCTAGTGAAGGATCTTGCATCGATCTTCAAAACGAGAATTGAACTTCGCCAGATTGGTGTAAGAGACGAGGCAAAAATGCTGGGTGGCATAGGACCTTGCGGGCGAATGCTTTGCTGTTCGACATTCTTAGGAGACTTTGAACCAGTATCCATTAAGATGGCAAAAGATCAAAACCTGTCGCTAAATCCCACAAAAATTTCAGGGCTTTGCGGTCGTTTGATGTGCTGCTTGAAATATGAGAATGATGAGTATGAAACAGCGAAAGAACAATTGCCGGATATCGGTGAAACGATTCAAACATCTAGTGGCTCTGCAAAGGTAGTAGGGCTCAACATTTTAGAACGAATTTTGCAAGTTGAATTAACCGGGCAAGAAAAAGTGGTAGAATATACTTGGGAAGAATTATTACAAGAAGGCGTTGTATCTGCACAAACAACTGAGTAACGAGGTGTGCCACCTTGGATAAAAAGGAACTATTTGATACGGTGATCAATTTAGAAGAACAAATTGGTTCTCTTTATCGCCAGTTAGGTGATTTGAAAAATCATATCGGTGAAGTGATTGAAGAAAATCATCAGCTGCAGATGGAGAATCAGCACTTGCGTGAACGTCTGGATCAGTCCGATCGGGACAAATCGTCTGAGACAGAGAATGATTCTGCTCAGAAACCAGGTCATTCTGATATAGGAGAAGGTCATGATAACCTGGCTCGGTTATATCAGGAGGGCTTCCATATTTGCAATGTACATTATGGAAGCATACGTAAAGAGGGAGACTGTTTGTTCTGTCTGTCATTTTTAAATAAAAAATGAGAAAAGGCTTCCGCTGAATCGGAAGCCTTTTTCACAGGAAAAGAAAGGATACATCATGGTTTCGTTAAGAGAAGATGAACGATTAGATTATTTGCTCGCCGAAGATATGAAAATTATTCAAAGTAAAACGGTTTTCGCCTTTTCATTGGACGCAGTGTTATTAGCAAAATTTGCGTATGTGCCCATCCAAAAAGGAGAGATCATTGATCTTTGCACGGGAAATGGCATTGTGCCATTGCTGCTTTCGACTCGATCTAAGGCTTCCATTACTGGGGTCGAAATTCAAGAACGGCTGTTTGATATGGCAAAAAGAAGTGTGGCGTATAATCAACTTGAAAAGCAGATAGAACTGATTCATGGCGATCTGAATGATATGCCAGCACGCTACGGCAATCACAAAGTAGATGTCATTACATGTAATCCACCATATTTTAAGACACCTTCTAAAGAAGAAATCAATGAGAATGAATACTTGGCCATTGCTCGGCATGAAATTCATTGTACATTAGAAGATGTCATTCGCGTTTCTTCCACGCTGCTGAAGCAAGGAGGGAAACTGGCGATGGTTCATCGGCCTGGCCGGCTACTTGAGATTGTGGAATTGATGAAGAAGTACCGAATTGAGCCAAAACGAATTCAATTTGTTTATCCAAAACAGGGTAAGGAAGCCAATACCATCTTAGTAGAGGGGATAAAAGATGGAAAACCAGATCTGAAAATTCTCCCGCCTCTTTTTGTTTATGGAGATGATCAAGAGTATACTGAGGAAATCAGGACGATACTGTATGGAGAAGCATAATCATTATTTCTATGTATTGAAATGTGCAGACGGCAGCCTATATGCAGGTTATACAAATGATTTACAAAAAAGACTGACGACCCACAATAGTGGAAAGGGAGCAAAGTATACAAGAGCAAGACGGCCAGTTGAGCTGTATTATCATGAATGTTTTGCAACCAAAAGAGAAGCCATGCAGCAAGAATATCGTTTCAAAACGTGGACACGGAAAAAGAAAGATCTTTATATAGAAGAAATGCGTATTGAAAAGGAGGCGGCACATGAAAACACAGAAAAGCTTTGATGGTCAATCAGATATGGGCATTCTATATCTCGTCCCAACCCCAATTGGCAATTTAGAAGATATGACGTTTCGAGCCATACAAACATTAAAAGATGTAGACTATATTGCCGCAGAGGATACAAGACAAACGAAAAAACTTTGTCATGTCTATGAAATTGATACGCCATTAACGAGTTATCATGAGCATAACAAAGACAGTAGCGGCCACAAGTTGATCGAATGGTTAAAAGAAGGAAAAAACATCGCACTCGTGAGCGATGCTGGTTTACCGATAATTTCTGATCCAGGTGCTGAAGTGGTCCGAGACTTTACGAATATCGGCGGTTATGTCGTTCCGTTACCTGGAGCAAATGCTGCACTTACAGCACTCATTGCCTCAGGGATCACGCCGCAGCCATTTTTCTTTTATGGATTTCTTGACCGACAAAAAAGGGAAAAGAAAAAACAGCTCGAAGCTTTGAAGAAGCGTCAAGAAACAATCATTTTCTATGAAGCGCCTCATCGGTTAAAAGAAACGCTGACTTTGATGAAGGAAGTGTGGGGCAACCGGAATATCGCCATTACGAGAGAACTAACGAAAAAATTTGAAGAGTTTATTCGTGGAGATTTAGAGTCTGTGCTGACATGGGCGGTAGAGAATCAAATCCGAGGTGAATTCTGTCTAGTCGTACAAGGTAACGATCAAGATGAAGAAAAGCTAAATGAAGATGTCTGGTGGAAGTCCTTATCTGAAAAGGAACACGTAATCCATTACATAGGGGAAGGATTAACGTCGAAGGAAGCCATTAAACATGCAGCCGTCGAACGCGGTGTACCAAAGCGCACCATATACGATGCCTATCATATTGAACAATAAAGAAAGGTTCTTGCAAACGGTGCAAGAACCTTTTTTATATCAAACTTATTTTTGTGATTGAAGTTGGTTTTGGATTTCGTTAATGATTTGCTCTGCACCTTCACGGCTAAGAACTAATTTACCATTAGCAAGTTTAAGGTTATCGTCTGATACTTCACCTGTAACTTGGCAAGTCATGTTTGGTTTATATTTTTTTAGGATAATTTTTTCATCATCAACATAAATTTCCAAAGCGTCTTTTTCAGCGATTCCTAGAGTACGGCGAAGTTCGATTGGAATCACCACGCGCCCTAATTCGTCAACTTTACGTACAATACCTGTAGATTTCATCTTCATTCTCCTCCCAAAGAGTTCTTATTCTTAATATAATATTATCTTCGTCATTATTCGACAAATTCCTTACATTCATAGCATAACAAGGTTTCCATAAATCGTCAATCATTTTGTTTACTATTGTTTGTAAAATATGACTCTTAAAGTCAAAAGACCTTGAAACTACTGATTTATAAGGATTTTGCGGCTTTTTTCTATGAAAATATGAGAAATGACGAGTTCAGATTAACAAGACTTTTGCCCTAAATTAGACAATTGTAAATCTGGAGATAGATTTAATACGACAATATTCGACAAAATGTCGACAGGTTTGTCGTTTTTTTCGAAAAACTCATCTTTTTCGATCATTTCATCTTGTTCTATGTATATATGCTTGATCTTAAAGGCTAAGATGGTATCATAGAGAAAGCACAAGTGCAAAATTTAATAAATGGATCTAACACATTTTCATGTAATGATGATAACCGCTCTCGTCCATTGGGCGGGAGTTTTTGACATTTACACACACGCAGGAGGTTCCAACATGCCGGAAAAGAAAAAAACGTTCTATCTGACAACACCTATTTACTATCCGAGCGGAAAATTACATATTGGACATGCTTATACGACAGTAGCAGGGGATGCTATGGCTCGTTATAAACGTCTTCAAGGCTATGATGTGATGTATTTAACGGGTACAGATGAGCACGGACAAAAAATTCAGCAAAAAGCTGAAGAACAAAACATCACACCGATCGAATATTTAGATCCTGTCGTAGCAGACATTCAATCACTATGGAAGAAACTCGACATTTCCAATGATGATTTCATCCGTACAACAGAAAAAAGACATACGAAAATCATTGAGCAAGTATTTCAAAAGCTGCTTGATCAAGGCGATATTTATTTAGACCAATATGAAGGCTGGTACAGTATTCCTGATGAGACATTCTATACGGAAACACAGCTTGTGGATGTTGAGCGGAATGAAAAAGGAGAAGTCACTGGCGGGAAAAGCCCTGACAGCGGACATCCTGTCGAATTAATTAAAGAGGAATCATATTTCTTCCGTATGAGTAAGTATGCGGATCGTTTACTAGACTATTACGAAAAGAATCCAACGTTCATTCAGCCTGAATCAAGAAAGAATGAAATGATCAATAACTTCATCAAACCAGGTTTAGAGGATCTAGCTGTATCAAGAACAACCTTTGACTGGGGAATTAAAGTTCCAAACAATCCAAAGCACGTCATCTATGTATGGATTGATGCGTTGTTCAACTATTTAACTGCGATTGGTTACGGTACTGATCAGGATGAAAAATATAAAAAATATTGGCCTGCCAACGTGCACCTCGTAGGGAAAGAAATTGTTCGTTTTCATACGATTTATTGGCCAATTATGCTGATGGCACTCGATCTGCCGCTGCCGAAACAAATTTTCGCACACGGCTGGCTGTTGATGAAAGATGGTAAGATGTCTAAATCAAAAGGGAACGTAGTAGATCCGGTCACATTAATAGATCGCTACGGTCTTGATGCCCTTCGTTATTACCTCCTTCGTGAAGTACCATTTGGTGCGGATGGTGTGTTTACACCAGAAGGATTCGTGGAACGTGTAAACTATGACCTTGCCAATGACTTAGGTAACTTGCTTAACCGTACAGTTGCGATGGTTCAAAAATATTTTGACGGTACATTAAGCAGCTATAAGGGTCCAGTTAATGAGTTTGATGAGGAGCTTAAAGCAGTAGCTGAGCAAACAGTCAAAGCCTATGAAGAAGCGATGGAAAACCTTGAATTCTCTGTGGCTCTTTCAAATGTTTGGACATTAATCAGCAGAACCAATAAATATATTGACCAGACAGCTCCTTGGGTGCTGGCAAAGGATGAAACAAAACGAAAAGAGCTGCATTCTGTCATGTATCATTTAGCAGAATCACTCCGCATCACAGCAGTGCTCTTAACGCCTTTCCTAACGAAAACACCTGAGAAAATTTTCTTCCAGCTTGGCATTGAAGAAGAGAAGCTTAAAAGCTGGGATAGCATTCTATCTTTCGGTGCGATTCAACAAGCGACGGTACAAAAAGGCGAGCCTTTGTTCCCGCGTTTAGAGGTTGAAGAAGAAGTAGCATATATTAAAGAGAAAATGCAGGGAAGTGCACCAAAGGTAGAAGAAGAGAAAGTAGAAATAGAAGAAACAGAATTACCTGAGCTAGGAGCAGAAATTGCTTTTGATGATTTCTCAAAAGTTGATCTTCGAGTCGCACAGGTACTGGAAGCAGCCCCAGTGAAAAAAGCAGATCGTCTCTTAAAGCTGCAGCTTGATTTTGGATTTGAAAAGAGACAAATTGTTTCGGGGATAGCCAAGCATTATCAACCTGAGGAATTAGTAGGGAAGAAGCTCGTCTGTGTAGCAAATCTCACACCAGTTAAACTCAGAGGGGAAATTTCCCAGGGAATGATTTTAACTGGAGAAACTAGCGGGAAATTGCAGGTTCTTGAAGTGGATCAATCTCTAGCAAATGGAACAAAAATTTTATAAATCAACAAAGGTGTTCCACGTGTAACATTTCGTCGAACACCTTTTGTTTTTTAGAAGAATTGTCGAAAGGAGCAATCAACGATGTTATTTGATACACATGCCCACTTAAATGCGGAACAATATAATGAAGACTTAGAGCAGGTGATCGAAAGAGCGAAGAGTGAAAAAGTCGAAAAAATCGTAGTGGTAGGGTTTGACCGCCCGACAATTACGAGAGCAATGGAATTAATTGAAGAGTATGATTTCATCTATGCAGCCATTGGCTGGCACCCAGTCGACGCCATCGATATGACAGATGAAGATTTGCTGTGGATCAAAGAATTATCTCAACATGAAAAAGTCGTTGCAATTGGAGAAATGGGTCTCGATTACTATTGGGACAAGTCGCCAAAAGATGTGCAAAAAGAAGTCTTTAGACGTCAAATTGCTCTTGCGAAGGAAGTGAATCTTCCGATCATTATTCATAATCGTGACGCAACGGAAGATGTCGTGACGATCTTAAAGGAAGAGGGAGCGGCTGAAGTTGGAGGGATTATGCATTGCTTTACTGGCAGCCTAGAAATCGCAAAAGCGTGTATGGATATGAACTTTTATATTTCATTCGGTGGACCCGTGACATTTAAAAATGCCAAAAAACCGAAGGAAGTTGTCAAAGACATACCAAGTGACCGACTTTTGATTGAAACAGACTGCCCATACTTAACACCAGCGCCATTTAGAGGAAAACGCAACGAGCCAAGTTATGTGAAATATATCGCAGAACAAATTGCGGAGTTACGAGAAATAAGCTTTGAAGAGCTTGCTGAATTGACCACAAAAAATGCGAAAAAAGTTTTCGGTATAAACTGACAGTATATGATGTCAATCCTTGTTTAAGCTTGTCCATTTGTGAAACATAACGAAAATGTTCTACACGTTTACGCCTCTTCATAGGATAAGTTGTCGATAAGTCTTTCTTCCCTTCCTTCCATTAATCTCCCATAATAGGGTTACAATCGAGCATTTTTGTACAGTGGGTGGAAGGGTTGACAGGTTTTGAGATACTCTATATAATCTCTCCGAGGAGAAGGAGGCGTTTTTCATCGTACAAAAAATGAAAAATCTGTTTTCTGTTAAGCTAGGAAAAGGCAAGGTTTTATTACTAGTTGTTTGCTTGCTTTTAGCTGGAACTGGGACGGCTTACGGTGCGCATGAGCTCACTAAGCAGTCTATTACCATTTCAATCAATGGTAAAGAGAAGACAATTCGTACACATGAAGAGACAGTAGCACAGCTGTTTTCAGACCTTGGAATAAAGACCAAGGCGGAGGATCATATCTCTCCAAGTCTAAATACAAAGATTGAAGACAACATGAACATTGTGTATGATGCGGCTATACCGGTTCATCTGACCCTAGATGGGAAAGAGAAAACGATATGGACAACAGATCAGACGGTTGGAGCATTATTGAAGAATGAGAAGATAGATATTGGGAAGCACGATCAAGTAACTCCAGGAAAGAATAACAAGATTAAAAAGGATATGGATCTTGTGGTTGAGCAGGCCTTCCAGGTCAGCGTAAATGATGGAGGAAAAGAGAAAAAAGTGTGGACCACTTCGACTACGGTCGCTGACTTTTTAAAGCAACAAGAGCTGAAGCTCAAGAAGCACGATAAGATCAAACCTGCGTTACATAGTCACATTTCTAATAAAAGCGCAGATATCCAGATCACTCGGGTGGAAAAAGTCACCGATGTAGTGGAAGAGAAAATTGCTTTTGATACCAAACATAAAAAGGATCGTTCTCTTGAAAAAGGAAAAGAGAAGGTGCTTAAAAAAGGTGAAGAAGGTAAATTGAAGAAGCACTATGCCATTGTGAAAGAAAACGGCAAAGTGGTGTCTAAAGAATTGATTAAAGAAGTGACTGAAAAAGATAGCAAGGATCGTTTAGTGGCCATTGGTACACAAGAGTCCCAAAAAGAGCCTAAAGCGACACCTGCCGTTTCAAGAAGCAATGAATCGTCAGGAAAAGAATTTTATGTGGCATCGACAGCCTATACAGCGAGCTGTGCTGGATGTACGGGCAGAACGTCAACTGGCTATAATTTAAAATCAAATCCAGGTGCAAAGGTCATAGCAGTTGATCCGAGTGTCATTCCGCTAGGCTCTAAAGTGTATGTGGAAGGCTATGGATATGCCGTTGCATCAGACACTGGATCTGCTATAAAAGGAAATAAAATTGATGTGTTCGTCCCAAATAAGTCGGCAGCTTATCAATGGGGAAATAAACGAGTGAAAATTAGAGTACTCAAATAAACACATCAAATCATTTATATGAACAGAGGGCTTTGCGCACCCTCTGTTTTTTTGGTTATAATAGAAGCACTGTTTTCTAATTAATTAGACGCAAAAACAGCAAGAAAGGTTTCATTTTTTAACCAAAAATTGTTTATTGTTTTTGCAAGCGGAGGAATACATGAAAATCAAAGAAATCATTGTGGTGGAAGGTCGTGACGACACTGCGAGAGTGAAGATGGCAGTTGATGCAGATACGATCGAAACAAACGGATCAGCCATTGGCGATACAGTTATTCAACAAGTGCGTCTTGCTCAGGAGACGAGAGGGGTCATTATTTTAACTGATCCTGATTTCCCTGGGGAGAAGATCCGGAAAACCATCGCAGAAGCGGTTCCTGGCTGTAAGCACGCATTTTTGCCAAAACATCTTGCGAAGGCGAAGCGGGACAAAGGAATTGGTGTCGAGCATGCTTCCTTGGACAGTATTCGGGAATGCCTTGCCCATGTCCATGAGGAAATGGAAGTAACGGAAAGTGACATTACATTAGATGACTTATTTGACGCAGGCCTAATCGGAGGCGAATCATCGAAACGCCGCAGAGAACGACTAGGTGTGCTATTAAATATAGGATATACCAATGCGAAGCAGCTGCATAAGCGCCTTCACATGTTCCAAATAACCAAACATGATTTTATTGCGGCCTTAAAGACCGTCATGCAGGAGGAAGCCGATGAATAAAGATATAGCGACACCCATCAGAACGAAGGAAATACTGAAGAAATACGGTTTCTCTTTTAAAAAGAGCTTAGGGCAGAACTTTTTAATTGATACAAATATACTCGATCGTATTGTCGATCACGCAGAGGTGACGGATGAGACCGGCGTGATTGAGATTGGGCCTGGTATCGGTGCATTGACCGAGCAGCTCGCTAAGCGTGCAAAGAAAGTCACTGCTTTTGAAATCGATCAGCGGTTATTGCCCATTTTAAACGATACACTTTCTCCATATGATAATGTTACGATCATTCATCAAGACGTATTAAAGGCAGATGTGGGAAAGGTCATCGAGGAAAACTTTGCTGACTGTAAAGAAGTGATGGTTGTCGCCAACCTTCCGTATTACGTGACGACACCGATTATTATGAAGCTGCTTGAAGAAAACCTTCCATTGAAAGGGATTGTAGTCATGCTGCAAAAAGAAGTAGCAGATCGTATGGCCGCTGTCCCTTCATCAAAGGAATACAATTCGCTGTCTATCGCAGTTCAATACTATACGGAAGCGAAAACGGTGATGGTTGTGCCTAAAACGGTTTTCGTTCCACAGCCAAATGTCGATTCGGCTGTGATCAAGCTGACCGTTCGTGAAACGCCTGCTGTCTCAGTAGAAAATGATGAGTTTTTCTTTCAATTGATCCGTGCGAGCTTTGGTCAGCGCCGAAAAACATTGATGAATAATCTCATGAACAACTTACCTGATGGAAAGCAACATAAAGCGATCATTGAAGAAGCACTTCAAACAGCAGACATTGATGGAAAGCGCCGCGGCGAGTCATTATCCATTGAGGAATTTGCCCGTTTGGCGAATGTTTTACAAAAAGCCCTGTCTTAAGGGCTTTTTTCTTTTGTTTTTCACCACTTCGTTTGTTCGGGCATAGGCTAGAAAGAACAGCACCATGAAAGACGAACATATTTAGCGCAAGACGATACCAACAGGATATGAGCCTGATTGTGGAGTGAAAAGCATGCAATTTCAAATAGGAGATATGGTGACAAGGGCATCCTATCAAATGGATATTTTGTTTCGAATTATTCGAATTGATGAGACCGATCAGCACGAAGCCACCGCCATATTGCATGGGAATGAAGTGAGGCTGATTGCTGATGCCAAGTTGTCAGATCTCGTCAAGGTTCAAAAAGAGGAACAGCTGACTAGAGAGAAAAATGACGAAAGAAAAATCAATGAATCGCTCGATTTACTAAGACAGGATTATCAGCTGCTGCGGGAAAAACAAGAGTATTATACTTCTGGACAATATCAGCATCAGGAGCAGTATTTTCACATGCCTGGAAAGGTCCTTCATTTAGATGGAGATGCTTCATACTTAAAGAAATGCTTAGATGTATATGAACGAATTGGTGTACCTGTGTATGGGGTGCATTGCCATGAGAAGAAAATGCCAAGCATGATTGACTCGTTAATTGATCAATATCGGCCAGATATATTGGTTATCACAGGACATGATGCGTATTCCAAGCAAAAGGGCGGCGTACATGATATCAGTGCATATCGTCATTCTCGGCATTTCGTTGAAACGGTTCAAAAAGCCAGACGGAAAATCCCTCATTTAGATCAGCTTGTGATCTTTGCTGGTGCCTGTCAATCTCATTTCGAATCATTGATCCAAGCAGGTGCCAATTTTGCGAGCTCGCCTTCCCGTGTGAATATCCATGCGCTCGACCCCGTCTATATCGTTGCGAAGATCAGCTTCACTCCATTTGTAGATCGAATCAACGTGTGGGATGTGCTCCGAAATACATTAACAAGAGAAAAAGGGCTCGGAGGCATCGAGACGAAGGGTGTTCTAAGGGTAGGTATGCCATATAAAAGAGATCATGAATCGACATAACCCGACTGATTTCAGTCTGGTTTTTTTTATGTTCAAAAAGAAATTGCAAAAGGATACATAATTCACCGGAAATTGAGAAAAATAGGGAGGAGAAAAGGTAGAAGTTTGTCAAAATTATTTTGTTGACAATGGCTCGTGTTCGTTGATATAATTTAATTTTTATTTGACAAAAACGGGCCGTTGTTGTATAATTATCTCAGTGAGGTGGATGCAATGGCGAAGACTTTGTCCGACATCAAAAGATCGCTTGATGGTAACTTAGGTAAACGTTTGACGTTAAAGGCTAACGGGGGCCGCCGTAAAACAATTGAGCGTTCGGGCATTTTAGCTGAAACGTACCCTTCTGTATTTGTGATTCAATTAGATCAAGATGAGAATTCGTTTGAAAGAGTTTCTTATAGTTATGCAGATATACTGACTGAGACGGTCGAATTAACGTTCGATGATACCGCTAGCTCAGTCGCCTATTAATGGGCAGTGAACTTTTTGTTTACTGCTTTTTGTTTTGCCTTTTTTTCTGAATGGGAGTCTGTCCATTTTTTGAAAGGGGTAAAAGAAAGGGTTCGATACAAAATAAGAAAGCCACACAAGCGGTGGCACTGATTCGAATTCTCGACTAAAGGGGCTGTTTCGTTTGGGTAGACGCCGAGGCATTATGTCAGATGAGTTCAAATACGAGCTGGCGAAGGATCTTGGATTTTATGATACCGTCAAAAATGGAGGCTGGGGAGAGATTCGTGCGCGTGACGCAGGTAATATGGTCAAACGTGCCATTGAATTAGCTCAACAGCACATGGCTCAGGATGAGAATCAACGATAGAAAAACGGTCAGGGATACCTCGGGTGTCTCTGGCTTTTTTTGATGAAAAAGTCAGTGTGCTCAGCGTAAAAGCCTATATTCATCAGATCCATCAAATGTGATACAATATTGATACTTATGTTTAGATGGAGAAGTAGGTGAAATGTTTGCGTATTTTAGAAAAAGCACCGGCGAAAATTAATCTCTCACTTGATGTTCATGGAAAAAGACCGGATGGATATCACGAAGTGGAGATGGTGATGACAACAATAGACCTTGCAGATCGACTTGAGCTGACGGAGCTGGACAAGGATGAAATCCGTGTATCATCTCATAATCGATTCGTGCCAGATGACCAGCGTAATTTGGCTTATCAGGCGGCTAAATTACTTAAAACAAGGTTCGGTATTCAAAAAGGTGTATCCATTGTCATCACAAAAACAATTCCAGTCGCAGCAGGGTTAGCTGGAGGCAGCAGTGATGCAGCAGCAGCACTTCGCGGCTTAAATCGTTTGTGGAAGTTAAACCTCACGTTAGATGAACTAGCTGAGCTTGGAGCGGAGATCGGCTCAGATGTGTCCTTTTGTGTACACGGAGGCACAGCACTAGCGACAGGACGTGGAGAAAAGCTGCAGCATATTGCGACACCGCCGCATTGCTGGGTGATTTTAGCGAAGCCGGTGATTGGGGTATCTACAGCTGAAGTCTATAGACAATATGACGCAAGCAAAGTAGAACACCCGAATGTAAAGCGTATGATTGAAGCGATTGAAGCGAAAGATTATAAAGAGATGTGCGGCTCACTCGGAAATGTTCTAGAGTCTGTGACATTAAAGATGTATCCAGAAGTAGATATGATCAAAAGACAGATGAAGCGTTTCGGTGCTGACGCTGTTTTAATGAGTGGAAGCGGCCCTACAGTATTTGGCTTGATTCAATATGAATCGAAGGTACAAAGAATATATAACGGACTGAGAGGATTTTGTGATCAAGTATACGCTGTCCGCATGATCGGCGAACAAAATGCCCTTGATTAAATCCGTATATTAAGTTATATTTATCATAAATTATTCGGGTTCTGGGGGTAAGTTCATGAAGTTTCGTCGAAGCGGCAGATTGGTGGACTTAACAAATTATTTGTTAGCCCACCCGCACGTACTAGTACCGTTAACTTTTTTTGCAGAAAGATATCAATCTGCGAAGTCCTCCATTAGTGAAGACTTAACGATTATCAAACAGACCTTCGAACAGCAGGGAATAGGCACGTTGCTTACTGTACCTGGTGCTGCTGGCGGAGTGAAATATATTCCGAAGATTCACCTAAAAGAAGCAGACGACGTGGTAAACGATATCGGAGAAGCTCTATCGACTCCTGAACGTGTACTTCCTGGCGGTTATTTATATTTAACCGATGTTTTAGGGAATCCTTCAATCCTTGCGAAAATCGGTAAGCTATTTGCGACCATCTTTGCAGATCGTGCGATTGATGTCGTCATGACTGTTGCGACAAAGGGTATTCCTATTGCCTATTCTGTTGCGGGTTATTTAAATGTGCCGGTTGTGATCGTTAGAAAAGATAATAAAGTAACTGAGGGATCAACTGTAAGTATTAACTACGCGTCAGGTTCGTCTAATCGAATTCAAACCATGTCACTTGCAAAGCGGAGCTTAGATAAAGGATCCAATGTCCTGATCATTGATGACTTTATGAAAGCTGGCGGAACCATTAACGGCATGGTGAATTTGCTTGAGGAATTTAATGCAAATGTTGCAGGGATTGGTGTTCTTTTAGAAGATGAAGGCGTAGATGAACGTCTCGTTGATGAGTATGTATCGCTTTTAAAGCTTTCAACCATTGATATGAAGCAGAAGATCATTGAGATCAATGAAGGCAATTTCCACGAGTTTTTTCATTCGAAAGCTTAAGCATTGATAAACATGTAGTTGAATGGGAGAGATTGATATGACAAAAGTTGTTCAAACCAAACATGCACCAGCAGCCATTGGACCTTACTCTCAAGGGATTATTGTCAATAACATGTTTTACAGCTCCGGGCAGATTCCATTAACGGCAGCTGGAGACTTTGTAAATGGAGATATTAAAGAACAAACTCATCAAGTGTTCCGTAATCTTAAGGCCGTACTTGAAGCAGCAGGTGCTTCCTTTGAAACAGTCGTGAAAGCAACAGTTTTTATCAAAGATATGGAACAATTCGCAGAAGTAAATGAAGTGTACGGTGAGTATTTCCATACACATAAGCCAGCTCGTTCTTGTGTGGAAGTGGCAAGACTTCCTAAGGATGCACTCGTAGAAATTGAAGTGATTGCATTAGTAAAGTAAACAGGCAATCGTAACGAAAGCCGTTTGGTTTCATCATATGCAGGAAAAGACATCATCATGATGTCTTTTTTTCGCGCAGAGAATGTAAGCGCCGTCACTAAAATGACAAAAAATGTATAAATATCCCGATATTTCAAAAAAAGTTTAAAAAAAGAGCAGGAGAATCACCACAATCGTTGAATACCTAAGTAATGCTTTTATATTGGGAAAAGGTGGTGAACTACTGTGGAAGTTACTGACGTAAGATTACGCCGCGTGAATACCGATGGTCGCATGAGGGCGATTGCATCCATCACGCTGGACCACGAATTTGTTGTTCATGATATTCGTGTGATTGATGGAAACAATGGCTTGTTTGTTGCAATGCCTAGCAAACGCACGCCTGATGGAGAGTTTCGCGACATTGCACATCCAATTAATTCAGGTACTCGGGGAAAAATCCAAGATGCTGTATTAAATGAATATCATCGCTTAGGCGAAGAGGAAGAGACAATTGAATATGAAGAAGCTGGAGCTTCTTAATGATACGTTAACCTAAAAAGGCAGCTTTAAGAGAAAATGGATGTTTTCTTTTAAATGCTGTCTTTTTTGCGTTTTTCCTCATGTGTCTTATATGTTTCATCCGTTAGAAAAATATTGTACTTCCTCATGTATCCTTGAAATCAGTCCTTATTTAGGATATATTTTTCTATGGATAATAGGGATATTGGAGGCCAATCAATGGATAAGCGGTTCGCAGTGATTTTAGCAGCGGGAAAAGGAACGAGAATGAAGTCAAAGCTATACAAAGTACTTCATCCAGTTTGCGGAAAGCCAATGGTCGAGCATGTGGCAGATGAAGCGTTAAAGCTTTCTTTAGCCAAGCTAGTGACGATTGTCGGTCATGGAGCAGAGAACGTCAAAGAGCAGCTTGGAGACAGAAGTGAGTATGCACTTCAAGAAGAACAGCTGGGAACAGCACATGCCGTCAAGCAAGCAAAGTCGTTCCTTGCGCAGGAAAAGGGAACAACCATTGTCATTTGTGGTGATACGCCATTATTGACAGCGGAAACAATGGAAGCTATGTTGAGCGAGCATCAAAAACATCAAGCGAAAGTCACTATTTTAACAGCACATGCGGATGACCCGACAGGTTATGGTCGTATTATTCGTGACGAAACCGGTGCTGTCGTGAAAATTGTGGAGCATAAAGATGCGAATGATGCGGAACGTCAAGTGAATGAAATTAATACAGGGACTTATTGTTTTTCAAATGAAGATCTCTTCCGTGTGATTGAGCAAGTGTCGAATGAAAATGCACAGGGCGAATACTATTTGCCAGATGTCATTGAAATTTTAAAGAATGAAGGACAAACGGTTGCAGCATATCAAACACCGCATTTTGAAGAAACACTTGGAGTCAATGATCGTATCGCTCTATCACAAGCAGAGCAATTCATGAAGCGACGTATTAATCATCAGCATATGAAGAATGGTGTGACCTTGATTGATCCTGAGAACACGTATATTTCACCTGATGCAGTGATCGGTGAAGATACAATGATTTATCCTGGGACGGTCATCAAAGGGAATGTGAAAATCGGTGCAGACGCCACTATTGGGCCAAACACTGAAATTGTTGACAGCATCATCGGAGACCGCACAGTGATTAAGCAATCTGTCGTCTGCGATAGTGAGGTTGGAGTCGATGTGACAATTGGGCCGTTTGCTCATATTCGCCCGTTGTCGAAAATTGGCGATGAAGTGAAGATCGGGAATTTTGTCGAAATCAAGAAAACGGTTTTCGGTGACCGCAGCAAAGCATCTCATCTAAGCTATATTGGAGATGCAGAGGTCGGAACTGATGTAAACCTTGGCTGTGGATCTATTACAGTCAACTATGATGGGAAGAACAAATTCTTAACGAAGATTGAAGATGGCGCTTTTATTGGCTGTAATTCTAATCTCGTGGCACCAGTCACTGTCGGAAAAGGGGCATATGTTGCAGCTGGTTCAACGGTTACAGAAGATGTACCGCAGGATGCATTGTCTATTGCTAGAGCAAGACAAGTCAATAAAGAAGATTATGTGAAAAATATTCATAAAAAATAATCCAAATACCCGGAGGTTTACCATGTCTAATCGTTATGCTGATGCGAATTTAAAGATATTCTCTTTGAATTCAAACCCTGAACTTGCGAAAGAAATTGCCGATCGTATCGGAGTTGATGTAGGAAAGAGCTCTGTTAAACGCTTTAGTGACGGTGAAGTCCAAATCAATATTGAAGAAAGTATCCGCGGCTGTGATTGTTATGTCATTCAATCCACTAGTGCGCCAGTGAATGAGCACATTATGGAGCTGCTCATTATGGTAGACGCACTAAAACGCGCTTCTGCGAAAACGGTCAATATTGTGATCCCTTATTACGGATATGCACGTCAAGATCGTAAGGCAAAACCTCGTGAGCCGATCACTGCGAAGCTTTTTGCGAACTTACTTGAAACAGCAGGTGCTACACGTGTCATTGCACTTGATCTTCATGCGCCGCAAATCCAAGGTTTCTTTGATATTCCAATCGATAACTTAATGGCTGTGCCAATCTTAACAAACTATTTCGAACAGAAAAACTTGAATGATATCGTCGTTGTGTCTCCTGACCACGGTGGTGTAACACGTGCGCGTAAAATGGCAGATCGCCTGAAAGCGCCAATCGCAATTATCGACAAACGTCGTCCAAAGCCAAACGTTGCTGAAGTGATGAACATCATTGGTAACATTGAAGGCAAAACGGCGATTCTCATCGATGATATCATTGATACAGCTGGTACCATTACACTTGCTGCAAATGCACTTGTGGAAAATGGAGCGGCTGAAGTCTATGCTTGCTGTACTCACCCAGTATTGTCTGGACCAGCAGTAGAACGTATCACAAATTCTAAAATTAAAGAATTAGTTGTGACAAACAGTATTCACTTAACAGATGACAAGAAAGTTGGAAAATTCATTCCACTTTCAGTTGGGCCTTTGCTTGCAGAAGCCATCATCCGTGTACATGAAGAAGAATCTGTGAGCTACCTTTTCAGCTAATTTTCTGATTAAAAAAGGCCCTAGGCATCCGCTTGGGGTCTTTTTGCTATCATCATTCACAGTAAATAGGTTTAAAATGATTCGATTATGGGTAATTATGAGAGTAGTGACAAAAATGAAATAGGATGGTGCTGAATATGGCAACTTTAAAAGCAAATAAAAGAACTGATTTCAAACGTTCCACACTGCAAAAAATCCGTCATTCAGGACACGTTCCTGGTGTCATATACGGAAAAAATACAGACAACCTGGCTGTTTCACTAGACAGCATCGATTTATTAAAGACCTTACGTGATGAAGGGAAGAATACAATCATCACACTAGACGTGAACGGTGAAACAAAATCTGTGATGGTCACAGAATTACAAACAGACCCGCTGAAAAATGAGCTTGTCCATGCAGATTTCCAAGTGGTCGATTTACAGCGTGAAATTGAAGCGGATGTACCTGTTCAACTGATTGGCGAATCTAAAGGAGTTAAAGATGGCGGTGTGCTTCAGCAGCCACTATTTGAACTATCCATTACAGCGAAACCAAAAGATATCCCTCAGCATATAGAAGCAGATATTACAAACTTAGAAGTGAATGATGTCCTAACAGTCGCTGATTTGTCTGTTCAGTCATCATATCAAGTGAATAACGATCCAGAAGAAGTCGTGGCATCCATTTTACCGCCTCAGCAATCAGAGGTTCCTGAACCAGATAGCGCAGAGGAACCAAAAGAACCTGAGGCCATTAAAGAAAAGGATAACGATGGAGAATAACTGGTCATTTAGAGACGTAACCCTCCCGCGGTTGCGTCTTTTGTGCTAGAATGAAAAGAATTCATACGTTTTACATGAGGCAATCCTATTGGCTCATTTTTTAGGCGTGTGCTTTGTGACAAAGGAGGTTATTGGTTTCATGCTTGCATTCATTGGATTAGGTAATCCAGGAAAAGAATATGAAAAAACAAGACATAATGTCGGGTTTATGACAATAGATGAATTATCGAAAAAATGGGACATCCCTTTAAATCAATCAAAATTCAATGGACTGTTTGGAACAGGGTTTGTTTCAGGGCAAAAGGTTCTACTTGTAAAGCCGCTTACATATATGAACTTATCAGGAGAATGCGTGCGTCCGCTAATGGATTACTATGATATTCCTCTTGAACATTTGAAAGTCATCTATGATGATCTTGATTTGCCAACTGGCCGGATTCGTTTGCGTACAAAAGGAAGTGCTGGCGGGCATAATGGAATCAAATCGTTGATTCAGCATTTAGGATCACCTGAGTTTGATCGATTCCGTATTGGCATTGGACGCCCTCAAAATGGCATGAAAGTCGTCGATTACGTGCTAGGGCGCTTTTCAGAAGAGGAGCAGCCTGACATTGCATCAGCCATTCAGGCGTCTGTTGAAGCTTGTGAGGCGGCTTTAACTAAGCCATTTTTAGAAGTGATGAATGATTTTAACAAAAAGGTATAAGAATGATAAGCAAAGCACATACTGATCATAAAATCTCAGCATGGGAGGATCACGTATGGCTTTGCATTATTACTGCCGGCACTGTGGTGTAAAGGTTGGCAGTCTAGATGAATCCGCTGTTCAAAGTGAAGCACTTGGATTTCATCACTTAACAAATGAGGAAAGAAACGATATGATTTCTTATAGGGAAAATGGTGATTTACATGTACAAACCATTTGTGAGGATTGCCAAGAGGCGCTCGAAAGAAATCCTGATTACCATCAGTATCATACCTTTATTCAATAAAAAGCTTTGGTGTAGATAATAGACCAAAGCGTTTTTCTGTTTTAAACAAGCAGGGAGGAGGAGCCAAATGAAAAATATACAATCATTTATCAAACAAAGTGATGATTTTCAGTCCATTTTTAATGGGCTAAAGGAAGGGTTAAAAGAACAGCTGCTCGCCGGACTATCAGGCTCCGTCAGATCTTTATTTACAGCCGCTATATCAGACGAACTTAAGCGGCCAATGTTTATTGTGACTCACAACTTGTATCAAGCGCAGAAGGTAACAGATGATCTTGCCAGTGTGATGTCAGATCGCTCGGTCCTTCTTTATCCTGTGAATGAACTCATTGCTTCAGAAATTGCCGTTGCAAGCCCTGAGCTCAGAGCACAGCGTCTAGATGTTCTGAACCGGCTGGCGAATGGAGAAAACCCCATTATCGTCACCCCGGCTGCTGCGGTGCGTCGAATGCTTCCGCCAGTTGAGCTCTGGAAGGAGAGTCAGATCCATTTAAAGCTTGGTGAAGAAATTGATTTGGAGGCGTTTTCAAAACAGCTTGTACAAATCGGTTATGACCGGACGTCAATGGTTGCTGCGCCCGGAGATTTTAGTGTGCGCGGAGGAATCATAGATATTTATTCGTTAACGGAAGATCATCCAATTCGTATTGAGCTGTTTGATACAGAAGTAGACTCAATTCGAACGTTCCACTCGGATACACAGCGTTCATTAGAAACACTTCAAGAAATTAAAATCGGTCCCGCAAAAGAGCTGATTGTGAGAGGGCCTGAACGAGTGAGAGCCATTGAACAGCTTGATCAAGGACTTGCGAAGAGCTTAAAGAAATTCAACTCGGACCAGCAAAAAGAATTGCTGCATCAACATATTTCTGCTGATCGAGAGAAGCTGCTAGAAGGTATCGTGACACAGGAAATGACGAAGTACCTGTCCTATTTCTATGAAAAACCTGCTAGTTTGCTAGATTACACTTCACAGGATACGATTATTATTTTAGATGAAATTAGCAGGATTCAGGAGATGGAAGAACAGCTTGAGCAGGAAGAAGCCGATTGGACAATTAGCCTGCTTGAAGAAGGCAATATTCTTCATGATTTATCCCTTTCTTTCCCGTTCCAACAACTGATCAATCAGCAATCGCGGTCGATTCTGTACTACTCCTTGTTCCTGAGACATGTCCAGCAGACAAATCCGCAAAATATCGTCAATGTATCTAGTAAGCAAATGCAGAATTTCCACGGGCAGATGAATGTGCTTGCAAGTGAAATTGAACGCTACAAAAAACAACAATATACAGTTGTCTTCTTAGGTGCGGATGAAGAGCGGACAGACAAACTGTCTTCTGTCTTACATGATTATGACATTGAAGCCGCTCTTGCCAAGCCGGACGCAGAGCTTGTAAGCGGGCAGGTGTATATTTTACAAGGTGAGCTGCAAACAGGCTTTGAACTGCCGTTATCGAAAATTGCCGTGATCACAGAAGGCGAGCTCTTCAAGAAACGTGTGAAGAAGCAGGCACGTAAGCAAAAGCTGACCAATGCAGAGCGAATTAAGAGCTATTCAGAGCTTCAAGTCGGCGATTACGTGGTGCACATTAACCACGGGATCGGTAAGTATTTAGGAATTGAAACGCTTGAAATCGGCGGCATTCATAAAGATTATTTAAATATTCATTATCAAGGAAGCGACAAGCTTTATGTACCGGTTGAACAAATTGATCAGGTACAGAAATATGTGGGATCAGAAGGTAAAGAGCCAAAGCTGTACAAACTAGGCGGCAGCGATTGGAAACGTGTGAAGAAAAAAGTAGAGTCCTCTGTACAGGACATCGCAGATGATCTCATTAAGCTGTACGCAGAGCGTGAGGCAAGCAAAGGGTATGCCTTCTCGCCTGATCATGAGATGCAGCACCAGTTTGAATCAGCGTTCCCTTACCAGGAAACAGATGATCAAATCCGTTCGATTCATGAAATCAAACAAGACATGGAGCGGGAGCGTCCAATGGACCGCCTACTTTGTGGAGATGTGGGATACGGAAAAACAGAAGTGGCGATTCGAGCCGCCTTCAAAGCGATTGCTGACGGGAAGCAAGTTGCTCTACTCGTGCCGACAACCATCTTAGCGCAGCAGCATTTTGACACGATTATGGACCGATTCCAAGACTATCCGGTCAAAATTGCTCAGCTGAGCCGTTTCCGTACAAGAAAAGAAACAACCGAAACGTTAAAAGGGTTGAAAAATGGAACGATTGATATGGTTATTGGTACACACCGTTTGCTTTCTAAAGATATTGTCTATAAAGACTTAGGTTTGTTGATTATTGATGAAGAGCAGCGTTTTGGTGTGACCCATAAAGAGAAAATTAAACAGATGAAAGCCAATATCGATGTACTGACATTAACGGCTACGCCAATTCCGCGTACGCTGCATATGTCTATGCTTGGCGTACGGGATTTATCGGTTATTGAAACACCGCCTGAAAACCGTTTCCCTGTTCAAACCTATGTGGTCGAGTACAATGGCGCTTTAGTCAGAGAAGCGATTGAGCGAGAACTAGCACGCGGTGGTCAAGTGTACTTCCTGTACAACCGTGTCGAGGATATTGAACGAAAAGCAGATGAAATCTCTATGTTAGTTCCAGATGCGAAAGTCAGCTATGCACATGGGAAAATGAGTGAGAACGAGCTGGAATCAGTGATGATCAATTTCCTTGAAGGTGAATCAGATGTATTGGTCAGTACCACCATCATTGAAACGGGAGTCGACATTCCAAATGTGAACACGCTCATCGTCCACGATGCGGATAAAATGGGGCTTTCTCAGCTGTACCAGCTAAGAGGACGAGTAGGACGCTCGAATCGGGTCGCATATGCTTATTTCACGTATCGAAAAGATAAAGTTCTTTCTGAAGTAGCAGAGAAGAGACTTCAAGCTATTAAAGAATTCACAGAGCTCGGATCAGGATTTAAAATTGCGATGCGTGATTTAACGATTCGAGGAGCAGGAAATTTACTTGGTGCACAGCAGCATGGATTCATTGATTCTGTTGGATTCGACCTCTATTCTCAAATGCTGAAAGAAGCCATTGAGGAAAGAAGAGGCGATACAACGGCTCAAGATAAATTCGAACCGGAAATCGATCTGCAAATCGATGCTTACATCCCGGACACTTACATTTCGGATGGGAAGCAAAAGATCGAGATGTATAAACAGTTCAGAGCGATTGGATCAATTGAAGAGCGAAAAGAGCTTCAAGATGAGATGATCGACCGATTCGGTGAATATCCGCAAGAAGTGGCGGACTTGTTCACGATTGCGACGATGAAAGTATACGCAGTGCAGGAACGTGTCGAACTGATCAAGATGGAGAAAGGCATTGTCAGGCTCACCCTTGAAGAGCAAGCAAGCAGTGAAATCGACGGTCAAAAATTATTTGCCCTCGGCAGTAAATATGGCCGTGATATTGGCCTAGGAATGGAAGGCAGCAAGCTAATTATTTCTGTCCAAACGAAAGGCAAGAAGACAGGGGAATGGCTTGAAATCGTTCTGAATATGCTTCGGGGTCTTCAAGATGTGAAAAAAGAAACCATTCCATCTTCATAAAAATTTGTTTGTCTCTCGTGTATATTACGGTTGATGTGACGGATACTAATCTCAGGGTCAAGTGGTGAATGTTGCATAAAGTGGACGCTTTTGCTCCATTCACCCAACACATCATCAAACGAAAGAGAGGCAGCAGTGAATGAAAGCAACTGGAATTGTACGCCGCATCGATGATCTAGGTAGAGTGGTTATTCCGAAGGAGATTCGCAGAACATTGCGCATCCGGGAAGGAGATCCGCTTGAGATTTTCGTCGACCGCGATGGAGAAGTCATTTTGAAGAAGTATTCGCCGATTAGTGAGCTAGGAGACTTTGCGAAGGAATATGCTGATGCATTATTCGACAGTTTGGGTCATTCCATCCTGATTTGTGATCGAGATACGTATATTGCTGTATCCGGCAGTTCGAAAAAAGAGTACTTAAACAAATCCATCAGTGATTTACTTGAAAGAACAATGGACCAGCGCAATTCTGTATTAGAAGAAAGCAAAAAAGAAATTCAACTTGTCGATGGTATTGATGATGACGTATCTGCTTATACCATTGCACCTATTGTTGCAAACGGAGATCCGATTGGCGCCGTCGTCTTATTTTCTAAAGAGCGTTCAATGGGGGAAGTGGAGCATAAAGCGGCAGAAACAGCAGCTGGCTTCCTAGCCCGTCAAATGGAACACTAGGTCTAATAATTCTATATCATTTTGATGAAACGAAAGAATGCCGATGAAATCATTTGATTTTGTCGGCGTTTTTTATATGGAATGAAACAAAACGAGAAATGTGCCGTCTACTCCTTAGAAAGAAACGGCTTTTCATTCACGTATGATATAATGAGTGCGTTTAACTGTAGATCTATTTTTAAAGGAGTCATCCATGAAAAATGCTGTGAATCAGCCGCATTGGCTTTTCCAGGGTGCGGTGATTTTGACCATCGCAGGCTTGTTATCAAAGGTACTAAGTGCCGTTTATCGTGTTCCGTTCCAGAACATCGTAGGAGACACAGGGTTTTATATTTATCAGCAAGTGTACCCCTTCCTAGGTATTGCGATCATGCTCGGCACCACAGGGTTTCCTGTCATGGTGTCCAAGCTTTTGAGTGAGCATGGGGAGGAGAATCGACGAATTATTACAAGGGTATCCTTGGTCTATATCACTTTACTGAGCCTGGTCTTATTTCTTTGTCTTTACATAGGAGCAGGCAGTATTGCGAGCCTTATGGCGGACAGTCAATTAATCCTGCTCATCCAAATGAGTGCTTTCGTGTTTTTATTTCTGCCGCTTACCGTGATGCTGAGAGGCGTTTTTCAGAGTGACGGTATGATGCTTCCAACAGCTGTTTCTCAATTGGTTGAGCAGCTCATCAGGGTAGGCGTCCTGCTTGTTTTATCCTTCTATTTCGTCAGGCACGGCTATTCGCTTTATGAAACAGGGGCGGGTGCAGTCTTCTCCTCCATAGCGGGAAGCGCGGCCTCGCTTATACTGCTTCTTTTCCTTTGGCTGACTTACCGAAAACAGTCTTCTGCACCTATGACAGTCAAGCGGGCGACACTTCGGAAAAAGGATGTTTTGAAGAGTTTGGTGCTGTATACATTCACGATTTGTGTCAGCGGATTGCTCATTTTATGGATGCAAATGATTGATGCCTTTCATCTGTATGCGTTGCTGCGCAGTGAGGGACTGAGTGAAGCCGCGGCAAAGGCGGCAAAAGGTGTGTATGACCGAGGGCAGCCGTTTTTACAGCTAGGGACAGTGTTTGCCATTAGCATCGGGACCTCTCTTGTGCCATTTTTATCTGCTGCCATGAGGAATGGAGAGCATGAAGCGATCAGGCAAAAAGTACGTACATCGTTTAAGACCACGTCGGTTTTAGGGATTGGTTCCGCAGTTGGGCTGATTTGTATTCTTTCGTCAGTCAATACCATGCTTTTTCGTAATGATTTAGGTACCGATGCGTTGCAAATATTCTGTATTTCCATCGCATTTACATCGATTGCGATTACGCAAGCAGCTTTACTTCAAGGGCTCGGGCATACTGTGTATCCGGCTGTTGTGGTGCTTCTCAGTGTGCTGGTGAAATGGATACTTACGCTTGCACTGGTCCCGCTATTTGGCATCTACGGTGCCGCATGGTCAACCGTGTGCGGTTTTCTCGCTGCCGCTCTGCTCAATGCCGTTTATTTGAGGCATAAAGGATGGATTTCGTTGAGAGAGCTGTTTCCAGTGAAAATTCTTTTATCGGCCGCTTTCATGGCCATTGTCTTAATAGGGTATCAGGCACTGTTTTCTTGGGTCATTCCCTTTGAAAAACGTCCTTTTTCCGTTTTAGAGAGCCTGACGTCAGTTTTTATTGGTGGTTTCGCCTTTTTATATAGTATTCTTAAGCTAGAAGTATTTACGGACGAGAAATGGAGACTCATTCCATTAGGAGAAAAGATTTTATATTTTAAACAGATGAGAGGGAATCAAAATGGCAGGTAAGATTACCGTCGTCGGTCTTGGGGCAGGCGACATGGATCAGCTGACGCTCGGTGTATACAAGCAGCTGAAGCAGGCGAAAGAAGTATTTATGAGAACGCAGGACCACCCGCTTACCGCAGAGTTAATGCAGGAGGTTCCATCGCTGACCTTTTTTGATGAGATTTATGAAAAGCACGATCAGTTTGATTCGGTCTATCAGGAAATCACGGAAATTTTATTTACAGAGGCTGCGGAAAAGGAGATTGTGTACGCAGTACCAGGTCACCCATTTGTCGCTGAAAAGACCGTCCAGCTATTAGTTTCTCAGCAGCAAGAGCGCGGGATTGAGGTGTCCGTTGCTGGTGGACAAAGCTTTTTGGATGCGACGTTTAACTCCTTGCAGATCGACCCCATCGAGGGATTCCAATTCGTTGATGCAGGAGATATGAGAGCGGACGATCTGAAATTGACCCAGCATGTCCTCATTTGTCAGGTATATGATCAGCTCACTGCTTCGAATGTGAAACTCACGCTGATGGAAAAGCTTCCAGACGATTATGAAGTCTATATTGTGACTGCGGCTGGAAGCAGCCTGGAACAGATTACTGCCGTTCCTTTATTTGAACTTGATCGAGATGTGTCGATAAATAACTTAACGAGTGTTTATGTGCCTCCGATTCAAGATGAAAAGCTGCTTTACCAACAATTTGACACCTTCCGTGACGTCATCCGTACATTAAGAGGTCCGGGCGGCTGTCCATGGGATCAAAAACAAACCAATGAGTCACTTAAACCCTATTTAATTGAAGAATGCTATGAACTGCTTGAAGCGATAGATGAAGATGATCCAGACCATATGGTGGAAGAGCTCGGAGATGTGATGCTGCAGGTGTTACTTCATGCTCAAATTGGTGAAGATGACGGCTTTTTCTCAATTGATGACGTCATCCAGCATGTCACAGAAAAAATGATTCGTAGACATCCCCATGTGTTTGGCGACACAAATGTTTCTGAAGCAGAAGAAGTGGTCGTCAACTGGGAAAAAATCAAGCAGCAGGAGAAGCCGGAGCGGGCAGCCTCTATGTTGCAATCCATCCCGGCGACGCTTCCAGCACTAACAAAGGCATATAAGCTCCAAAAGAAAGCCGCCAAAGTAGGCTTTGATTGGACAGATGTGAAAGATATTTGGAACAAATACGAAGAAGAAAAGCAGGAATTTCTCGTTGAAGTGGCAGAGAAGCCGGACGAAAGTGCAACGAAGCAGATGAAAGATGAATTTGGAGATCTTTTGTTTGTTCTCGTCAACATTGGAAGGTTCTATCAGCTAGAGCCTGAAACGGCGCTCGCTTCCGCCAACACAAAATTCATGCGTCGCTTTCAGCATATCGAACAAAAAGCAAAGGACATGGGACGTTCATTAGAGGACTTAACGCTAGAGGAAATGGACGATCTATGGAACGATGCCAAACGTATAGAAAGAGGTGAGCATACATGAGATTAGATAAATTTTTAAAAGTGTCCCGTTTAATCAAAAGAAGAACATTGGCAAAAGAAGTCGCTGATCAAGGCAGAATTTCGATTAACGGCACACAGGCGAAAGCCAGCTCTGATGTGAAAGAAGGAGACGAGCTTAAAATCCGTTTTGGTCAAAAACTAGTGACGGTTCAAGTCAACGAGTTAAAGGACACAACGAAAAAAGAAGAAGCCGCTGGCATGTATACTGTGCTAAAAGAAGAAAAAACAGCAGAATAGGGCTTGTTCTAAATGATCCTCCTGTCACATACAATGCAGTAACAATGCAAGTATGAGATATGGGGGATGTATAAATGAATCAATATTATAATCAACCTCAAGGCACGAAGCTGTCATCAGAAGCGGAACACAATATCACAATGCGAAACAGAAAGCATTTAGATATTACCGGCGTCAAACAGGTGGAAAGCTTTGATAATGAAGAATTTCTGCTTGAGACGGTCATGGGGATTCTCGCTATCCGTGGAGAAAATCTGCAAATGAAAAACCTAGACGTCGAAAAAGGCGTTGTGTCGATTAAAGGACGTGTCTTTGACTTAATTTATGTAGATGAGCAGCACGGGGAGAAAGCTAAAGGATTTTTTAGCAAGCTGTTTAAATGACGCTGACAGTCCAGTTTTATACGATGCTTTCGATGGTAGCGATGGGCATCTGGCTGGGCGCATCGCTTGATACGTACAAGCTGTTTGTGAATCGGGAAAAGACAGCAAAATGGCTTTTGATTATACACGATCTCCTTTTTTGGCTGGTACAGGGTCTCTTATTCTTTTATGTTCTGCTGCTGACAAATGAGGGAGAATTCAGGCTTTATATCTTTCTAGCCGTTGCACTAGGTTTCTCGATGTATCAGGCATTGATGAAACAGCTGTATATGAACATTCTCAAATTTATCACGATGTGTATTTATCAAACCGTTCTCATCCTTAAAAGGCTGGTCATGTCGATCGTCTTCCAGCCGATCCGTTGGATTGTCACAATGGTCATAAGTGTTATACTGTTCTTGTTCCACTCGCTCTTACGTCTTGTTCGTTTTACGTTTCGGCTCGTGTGGAAGGTGCTGTCCATTGTTTGTTATCCGCTCATCTGGTTACTTAATGTGACCATTATTCATCGGATTCCCGAAAAATGGCGAACATCAATGAGATTGTTTTTCTCTAAAGGAGCAGGAATTTTACAAGGGACCAAGAAATTATCTGGTACCATCAAAACGAAATGGAAACAATTCTGGACAAAGTAAGAGAGGAGGCCTTCAACCTTGAACAAGAGAAAAAGAAATATCGCACAAATTCAAAATGATTACCAAAAACAAATGGAACAGCAAGCACAACGCTTAAAACGCAAACGCCGTGGACTCCTTAGAAGGCTTACCGTGTTTGGTGTGATCGTGCTCATGTTTGCTGTCTTGGTGACAAGTGCCCTCTGGTCGCAATCGTCCTCATTAAAGGAAAAAGAAGAGAAGAAGGTTGCGCTCGAAAAAGAATTAAAGCAATTACAAACAAAGCAGGAAGATATTTCTGATGAAATTAAAAAGCTGAAAAGCAAGGAATACGTACTCGAACTGGCACGACGAGACTATTATATGTCCAAAAAAGGCGAAAAAATCTTTGATGTGGGCAATAAGAGCGATTAGCCTTGTTGACACTTAAAATTCAGTTTATGTATAATTGAACAAATGAGATTTTTTTATAAGTCTAAGGAGGAGCACTTTTTTTATGTCGATTGAAGTTGGCAGCAAGTTACAAGGGAAAGTTACGGGCATTACAAATTTTGGAGCTTTTGTGGAGTTGCCAGGCGGTTCAACTGGTCTCGTTCATATCAGTGAGGTAGCCGATAACTATGTAAAAGATATTAATGAGCATTTAAAAGTCGGTGAACAAGTTGAAGTGAAAGTGATTAACGTTGAAAAAGACGGTAAAATCGGCTTGTCCATTAAAAAAGCAAAAGATCGTCCTCAACAACAACAATCAAGACCGAGCAGAAATGATTTCCGTCCGAAGGAATCGTTTGAGCAAAAAATGAACAAATTCTTAAAAGATAGTGAAGACCGCTTAACATCTTTAAAACGTAACACGGAATCAAAACGTGGGGGACGCGGAGCAAGAAGAGGTTAACTTGTTGCTGCTTTCTATATATCTTTCACAACAAAGCACCTGCTGTCCGCAGGTGCTTTTTTTCTTGATCCATACGACATTTTTTGAGATTTCGTCATTTAATTTAAAACTTCCTATTGACGGACAAGCGATTCCTTTGTATTATAGATCTTGTGCTTCTTAGCGCATTTTTATTATGGCGGTGTAGCTCAGCTGGCTAGAGCGTACGGTTCATACCCGTGAGGTCGGGGGTTCGATCCCCTCCGCCGCTATCCTTTTTATTAGAACATAAAAGCAAGGCCCGTTGGTCAAGCGGTTAAGACACCGCCCTTTCACGGCGGTAACACGGGTTCGAATCCCGTACGGGTCATCTTCGAAAACAGCTTTCTTTAGGAAAGCTGTTTTTTTGTGTCTTCGTAAAATTCTGATGAAAGACATCGACTTTCATGAAAGTATGCCTTTTTGACGAATAAAGCGTCGAACGTTTTATGGAAACGACAACTTCTTTTGACAAAATTTCTTTTTCACCTTCGCTATAATGACAAGCAACGAATATCAGGTGGGGGATGAAAAGATGGAAAAACTAGAAAGAAGAACTGATTTAACAGGAGCGGGGTTTGAAAGAATCAGTGCAGGGTTAAAAAAGATGAAAAACCTGTTTCTTCATCATACGCATTCTCTTTTTTTCTATAAAGGGTTTATTTATGTCGTTCTTGGTTTTTTATTAGGACGAGCCTTTATATTATCTGAAATTATGCCGTTTGCTCTGCCTTTCTTTGGCTCCATGCTACTTATCAAAAGAGATAAGTCCATGCTTGCTTGTCTCGCTTTACTTGCTGGAGCCATGACGATATCACCTCAAAATGCATTGTTTGTGTTTGCGTCGCTGATCGTATTCCTTCTTATGTCCAAGGTGGTTTCTTTCATCATCAAAGACCCAGTGAAAACATTGCCGGTTGTCATTGTGCTGTCAATGCTGATCACCAGAGGAGCGTTTGTTTACCTAGAGCAAGGTGCTGTGCAAAGCTACGATTACGTCATGGCGGGTGTCGAAGCAGGACTTGCCTTCATTTTGACACTGATTTTCCTTCAAAGCCTGCCGATTTTTACAGTCAGGAAAATCAAACACTCCTTAAAGGTTGAAGAAATTATTTGCTTTATGATTTTGATTGCCTCAGTTTTAACAGGTCTGGCAGGCATCACATTTCAAGGAATGCAGGCAGAGCATATTTTGTCACGATATGTAGTGCTGAGCTTTGCCTTTATTGGAGGAGCGAGTATTGGTTGTACAGTGGGTGTCGTGACTGGGTTAATCCTCGGTCTCGCTAACATCGGAAACCTTTATCAGATGAGTCTTCTTGCCTTTTCAGGTTTATTAGGAGGATTGCTGAAAGAGGGGAAGAAAGCAGGCGCAGCCATTGGCTTAATTGTAGGTTCCTTACTTATTTCTTTGTACGGAGAAGGATCAGCAGGACTCATAACCACGCTATATGAATCATTGATTGCGGTTGCGCTCTTCTTGCTCACGCCGCAATCAGTGACCTCTAAGGTAGCGAAATATATTCCTGGTACGGTAGAGCATGTACAGGAACAGCAACAATACGCCCGGAAAGTACGAGATGTGACAGCAAAAAAGGTAGACCAATTTTCTAACGTATTTCATGCGCTGTCTGAGAGTTTTGCGACATTTTACGATTCCATTCCTGAAGAAAAGAAACAGGAAGAGGATGTAGATCTTTTTTTAAGTACGATCACAGAACGATCCTGTCAAACGTGCTATAAGAAAAATAAATGCTGGGTGCAGAACTTTGATACAACCTATGAACTGATGAAACAAGTTATGCATGAATCTGATGAAAAAACCTACGAGCAAAACCGGAAATTGAAGAAGAAATTTAGCCAGCACTGCTCAAAATCAAAACATGTCGAGGAATTGATTGAAGAGGAGATCGCTTACTATAAAGCCAACCAGACTCTGAAGAAAAAAGTCCAAGACAGCAGACGACTGGTAGCTGAACAGCTGATGGGTGTTTCACAAGTGATGGAGGATTTTTCCCGGGAAATAAAACGGGAAAGAGAACAGCATTTTATTCAAGAAGAGCAGATGATAGAAGCACTTCAGCACTTTGGAATTGAAATTCAGCAAGTAGAAATTTATAGCTTGGAGCAGGGGAATGTCGATATTGAAATGAGAATCCCATATTGCCAGGGCCATGGTGAATGTGAAAAAATCATCGCCCCTATGCTCTCAGATATTTTAGAAGAACAGATTTTAGTCAAAGCAGAGCAGTGTGCAGAGCACCCAACAGGCTATTGCCACGTTGTATTTGGCTCTGCAAAATCATATCGAGTGGCTACAGGCGTAGCGCATGCAGCAAAAGGCGGAGGATTAGTGTCTGGAGACAGCTACAGCATGATGGAGCTGGGTGCGGGCAAATATGCCGCGGCTATTAGTGATGGAATGGGCAATGGAGCAAGGGCTCATTTTGAAAGCAATGAAACGATTAAGCTGTTAGAAAAAATATTGGCATCAGGCATCAATGAAAAAGTGGCGATTAAAACCATTAATAGTATTTTATCTTTACGAACGACAGATGAAATCTATTCAACGTTAGATTTGTCCATTATTGATTTACAGGATGCGAGCTGTAAATTCCTTAAGATCGGTTCAACACCCAGCTTTATTAAACGGGGTGATCAGGTGATGAAGGTACAAGCGAGCAACTTACCGATTGGGATTATTGATGAATTTGAAGTGGAGGTTGTGAGTGAACAGATGAAGGCAGGAGATCTGCTGATTATGATGAGTGATGGCATTTTCGAAGGACCAAAGCATATTGAAAATCATGATCTCTGGGTGAAACGCAAAATGAAAAGCTTTAAAACAGAAGATCCGCAAGAGATTGCTGATTTATTAATGGAAGAGGTCATTCGAACAAGATCGGGTCAAATTGATGACGATATGACGGTTGTTGTCATCAGGCTTGATCACAATACGCCTAAATGGGCATCCATTCCGACTGGTACATTCTATCTTGAGAAACAAGAGATTTCTTGAAATATCGTATAATATGAATTTCTTCTGGCGATGATGGGGATATAAAGCATTCAGTTACGATCCCAGGAGGAATGAAGATGCGAAAAGGTCACGTAAACCAAATCTTATTGATTACAGATGGCTGCTCAAATCACGGGGAAGATCCACTTGCGATTGCCTCATTGGCAAAGGAACAAGGGATTACAGTCAATGTCATTGGCATTATGGAGGAAAACAGACACGATCATGAAGCAATGAAAGAAGTTGAGGGGATTGCTCTAGCAGGCGGAGGCATTCATCAAGTTGTCTACGTCCAGCAGTTATCTCAAACGGTACAAATGGTTACAAAAAAAGCGATGACACAAACCTTGCAAGGTGTTGTGAATAAAGAATTGCAGCAAATCCTTGGTAAGGACACTGAAATTGAAGAGCTTCCGCCTGATAAGCGCGGGGAAGTGATGGAAGTAGTCGATGAGTTAGGAGAGACGGTTCACCTTCAAGTACTTGTGCTTGTTGATACAAGTGCAAGTATGAAACCGAAGCTGCCGACCGTTAAAGAAGCACTCATTGACCTCTCCATTAGTTTAAATTCAAGAATTGGTGAAAATCAGTTTGGAATGTGTATATTTCCCGGGAAAAACTCAGATGCTGAAATTGTGTTGAATTGGACGCCTCGATTCGATTCACTGTCATCTATTTTCCCGAAACTGACCACGGGAGGAATTACTCCAACTGGACCAGCGCTTCGAGAAGCACTCCAGCATTTCAAATCAGTTCGTTCACGTAAAGGGCTGCTTGAAGCAAAGGAAGAGCATGATGAATTCGGCTTCTAACATTCCGTTAGGCACGGTGATTCATGGGAAATGGCATCACCATCATTACCGCATCGTAAAAGAGCTAGGAAAAGGGGCGAACGGTATTGTCTATCTAGCCGAATCGCCAAATGGTCAAGTAGCCCTTAAAGTGAGTGATGACAGTATGCTCATTGCATCTGAAGTCAATGTGTTAAAATCCTTTTCTAAGGCTCCTGTGAAAACCATGGGGCCTTCTTTTTATGATATGGATGATGCGATTTATCCCGGCATGCTTCAAAAGCGTTCCTTTTATGTGATGGAGTATGTCAGAGGCCCATTACTACTTGAATTTGTAAAACAAAAAGGTGATGAGTGGATCGTTGTTTTAATGGTTCAACTTTTATCTAACCTGGCTCATTTACATCAAGAAGGCTGGATTTTTGGTGACTTGAAGCCAGATAATCTCATCGTGTCAGGTCCCCCGGCCGCGATCCGGTGCATTGATGTAGGGGGAACGACAAATTCAGGCAGGGCAATCAAGGAGTATACCGAGTTTTTTGATCGAGGCTATTGGGGATTCGGCACAAGAAAGGCAGAGCCATCTTATGATCTGTTTGCCTTAAGTATGGTGATGGTGAACTGTGCGTATAAGAAAGAATTCAAAAAAGGAGCAGAACCGGAAAAGCAGCTTTACAGAGCCATTGAAGGACATCCTTTATTAAAGCGTTATGAGCGGGTGTTAAAGGCTGCTCTACAAGGTAAATATCAATCAGCGGCGGCTATGAAGAGTGCAATGCTGAAAGAAGGACAGCTGATCGCTTCAAGAAAAGCGAGTCAAAAGAAGCAGCAAAAAAACGGGCAAAAGCCCGCTGTTCAACAAAATCAACAGGTGACTTCACGATCGAGAGTTGCAGCAGCAAAAAGAACACCAGTACGCAAAAAATCAGGCGGGCTTTTTGAAACTGTTCTTATCGTGTGCAGTGTACTTGCTCTTTACTGTGCATATGTAGTTTTGTTCCTGCTATAGACCTGTAAAAAAGCAGGCTTCATCTTTGCTTGGAGCTACTGAAAGTGATAGGATATGTATATCTTTAAATTACCTGCTCTTTGTGAGGAGGAAGTTGTGAATAGAATTGAATCATTTTTGAAAAAACATGATGTTTACCTTGAAAATACGACAGTCATTGTCGGGGTTTCTGGCGGACCAGATTCCATGCTTTTACTGCACGAACTAAACAAACGTCGAAAAGGTTCCTTTCAGCTGATTGCAGCCCATGTAGATCACATGTTCAGAGGAGAAGAATCCTTTGCTGATTTGGCATTTGTTGAGGCATACTGCAAGGAGCAAGGAATTCCTTTTGAATCGGCCCGCATACAAGTTGCCCAATATGCGAAAGAAAACCACTTAAACAAACAGGCAGCTGCAAGAGAGTGCAGATATGCTTTCTTTCGTCAATTGATGGAGCAATACAACGCTCAATTTTTAGCGCTTGCACATCATGGAGACGACCAAGTAGAAACAATGATGATGAGGCTTGTGAGAGGGACAGTTGGAATAGGACTCGCAGGTATCCAAGCAAAACGTCCTTATCAAGATGGATGGCTGATTCGGCCGCTCATTGGATATTCCAAGGATGACGTGCTGACCGCTTGTGAAAAAGAACATATTCCCTATGTCATTGATCAAAGCAATCACACAGATGACTACTTGAGAAACCGGGTAAGAAGACACATTCTTCCCGTGTTAAAAGAAGAGGCACCTCATGTACATGAAAGCTTTCAGTTTGTAAGTGACATGCTGACTGAAGATGAGCAATATTTGCAGGCATTAACAAAGGAACAAATGAATCAAGTGATAACGAATCAATCGCCTAAGCAAATTAAGATCAAAACGAAGCCTTTGCTTGACCTGCCTTTGCCTTTACAAAGAAGAGGCATTCAACTAATATTAAACTATCTTTATGAAAACACTCAATCAGCGTTTTCAAACCAGCATATTCTAGGGACTTTGGACTGGTTATCTCATACCGAACAACCGTCTGGATCATTAGATTTGCCAAAAGGTTTACAAGCTGTCAAGTCTTATGATTACTGTATGTTTACCTTTGAACGATCGCTTGTACTAGACCAGTCTTATGCTCTTCACTTAAAGGGTGAGCTTGGAGAGAAGCTTTTCCTTCCAAATGGGCAGTCTATCGTGGTATCAAATCATGTTCCGAAGGATGCACGGAACGGAAACCATTTTTTCTTGCTTCAAAAAGATCAAGTTCGTTTCCCTTTGATCATTCGCTCACGAAAAAATGGTGATCGAATGAAACTTAAAGGGATGAATGGATCAAAAAAGGTGAAGGATATATTTATTGATAAAAAAGTGCCTCTTGCAGAAAGAGACAGCTGGCCGATCGTCACTGACTCGGATCATCAAATCATCTGGATCCCAGGTCTGAAAAAATCCGTTTTTGAAGAAATTGATATGACAAACAGCGATCTCATTGTATTACAATATAGACAGCATGAAAATTTGTAGGGGGCAAGCAAAAGCATGAAACAAGATATTGAAAAGGTTTTGATCTCAGAAGAAGAGATCCAGCAAAAAGTGAAGGAACTGGGTGCAACATTAACCAGCGATTATGATGGTAAATTTCCCCTGGCTATTGGTGTTTTGAAAGGGGCTCTTCCATTCATGGCAGACCTGATCAAACACATTGATACATATTTAGAACTTGATTTTATGGATGTATCTAGCTACGGAAAATCTACCGTATCTTCAGGAGAAGTAAAGATCATAAAAGATCTAGATACTTCTGTTGAGGGAAGAGATATTTTAATTATGGAAGATATCATCGACAGTGGGTTAACTTTGAGCTATCTGGTAGAGCTTTTCCGATACCGTAAAGCAAACTCCATAAAAATTGTGACATTGCTTGATAAACCAAGCGGTCGTAAAGCAGACATCAAAGCAGATTATGTTGGATTTGAAGTGCCAGATGCATTTGTTGTCGGCTATGGATTGGATTTCGCTGAACGTTACCGAAACCTCCCGTATATTGGAGTGTTAAAACCATCTGTTTACGAAGGCTAATCAGCATACGTATACATGAGGTTATTGGTTGTATTGGAATGATTTTCTATGATACTATTGAACATAGTTGTGCTTACTGTGGGAGGAGGTAAGGAATGAATCGGGTTTTTCGTAATACGATTTTTTATATACTTATTTTATTACTTGTGATAGGGGTAGTCAGTTGGTTAGGATCCCCTAATCAAAAGCCTGAGAACATGTCTTACAGCAAATTTTCGCAAAATCTAAGTGCGGGAAAAGTGGAGAGTATCTCCATTCAGCCTGTAAGAGGGGTTTATGAAATTCGTGGTCAATTAGATGGCGCGAAGAAAGATGAATACTTCATTACCCATGTTCCAGATGGTCAAGGTGTTGACCAGATTTACAGTGCACTAAAGAATACAGATGTAAAAGTAGAACCAGCACCTGAAACAAATGGATGGCTGCAAGTTCTGACAACCATCATTCCGTTCATCATCATCTTTATCCTGTTCTTCTTCTTACTGAACCAAGCTCAGGGCGGTGGAAGCCGTGTTATGAACTTTGGTAAGAGTAAGGCGAAGCTTTACACTGAAGAGAAGAAACGTGTGAAATTTAAAGATGTTGCCGGTGCAGATGAAGAAAAGCAAGAGCTTGTAGAAGTGGTAGAGTTCCTGAAGGACCCACGTAAATTCGCAGAGCTTGGCGCAAGAATTCCTAAAGGGGTTTTACTAGTAGGACCTCCAGGTACAGGTAAAACATTGCTTGCGAGAGCATCTGCAGGAGAAGCAGGCGTTCCTTTCTTCAGCATCAGTGGTTCTGACTTCGTCGAGATGTTCGTCGGTGTCGGTGCATCACGTGTACGTGATTTATTCGAAAATGCGAAAAAGAATGCACCATGCTTAATCTTTATTGATGAGATTGATGCAGTGGGTCGTCAGCGTGGAGCCGGTCTTGGCGGTGGTCATGACGAGCGTGAACAAACGCTTAACCAGCTTCTTGTTGAAATGGATGGTTTTAGTGCGAACGAAGGTATTATTATCATCGCTGCGACGAACCGTGCAGATATCCTAGATCCTGCATTGCTGCGTCCGGGACGTTTTGACCGTCAAATTACGGTTGACCGCCCAGATGTCATTGGCCGTGAAGAAGTACTGAAGGTTCATGCGAAAAACAAACCGCTTGATGATACAGTGAATTTGAAAGCCATTGCAAGCAGAACACCTGGTTTCTCAGGAGCAGATCTTGAGAACTTACTAAACGAAGCAGCACTTGTTGCTGCCCGTCATAACAAAAAGAAAATTGATATGCGTGATATCGACGAAGCGACTGACCGTGTCATCGCTGGGCCGGCGAAGAAAAGCCGTGTCATTTCGAAGAAAGAACGTAATATCGTGGCTTACCATGAAGCAGGTCATACCGTCATTGGTCTTATCCTAGACGAAGCGGACATGGTGCATAAAGTAACGATCGTTCCTCGTGGTCAGGCAGGCGGATATGCGGTCATGCTTCCAAGAGAAGACCGTTATTTCCAAACGAAGCCAGAGCTTCTTGATAAAATTGTCGGCTTGCTCGGCGGTCGTGTTGCAGAGGAAATTACGTTTGGTGAAGTAAGTACAGGTGCTCACAACGACTTCCAGCGTGCAACTGGCATTGCAAGAAAAATGGTTACAGAGTTCGGTATGTCTGATAAACTTGGTCCACTTCAATTCGGTCAAGCACAAGGAGGTCAAGTATTCCTTGGCCGTGACTTTAACAACGAGCCGAATTATAGTGAAGCGATCGCTTACGAAATTGACCAAGAAATTCAGCGTTTCATCAAGGACAGCTACGAACGTGCGAAACAAATTCTCACTGAGAATAAAGATAAGCTAGAAATCATCGCACAAGCTCTTCTAGAAGTTGAAACATTAGATGCTGAGCAAATTAAATCTCTTTACGAAACTGGAAAGCTTCCAGAGCGTGTATACGCAGATGACGAAGAGAAAAACGATGATGTGAAAGTGAACATCAAGAAAAAAGAAGAAGATGAGGAGATCTAATCTCCTTCTGTGAAAGCTGCCGGGATCATCGGCAGCTTTTTTTATTTCGATTCCTGAATGGATCGGTTTCGAATTGTTTACAAATGGAACTCAATTCGTGTATGGTATGATAGAAAGTCGAAAAATGCTCTTTTTGAGAAACTATTCAAAGTGGTGATGAAGTTGTTACTCGTGATAGATGTAGGGAACACAAATACCGTTTTAGGTGTTTATCATAATGGCGATCTAAACTACCATTGGCGAATTGAAACAAGTCGTCATAAAACAGAAGATGAATTTGGTATGGCCATCAGGTCTTTATTTGATTATGTCGGGCTGATGTTTGACCAAATAGAAGGAATTATCATCTCGTCTGTTGTCCCGCCAATGATGTTTGCATTAGAAAGAATGTGCGAGAAGTACTTTCACATAACTCCCCAAATTGTAGGGCCTGGAATGAAGACTGGATTAAACATTATGTGTGACAATCCAAAGGAAGTCGGGGCTGATCGAATTGTGAATGCAGTAGCGGCGATTCATCTATATGGGGCACCTCTCATTGTCGTAGACTTTGGCACAGCGACAACCTACTGCTATATCAATGAACAAAAACAATACATGGGTGGGGCAATAGCACCTGGTATTACCATCTCAACAGAGGCTTTATATACAAGAGCGGCGAAGCTGCCGAGAATTGAAATTGTCCGTCCAGATCACATTGTTGGAAAAAACACCATCAGTGCGATGCAATCCGGCATCCTTTATGGATATGTTGGGCAAGTCGAGGGAATAGTGAAACGGATGAAGCAGCAAGCGAAACAAACACCGAAAGTCATTGCAACAGGTGGTTTGTCCACATTGATTGGAAATGAATCAGACTGCATTGATATTGTTGATCCGTTCTTAACATTAAAAGGACTTCAACTCATTTATGAACGTAATCGTGTCGGTGTACTATAGGAGGTTTAAAATCGAATGGACTACTTAGTTAAAGCGTTAGCATATGACGGAAAAGTCCGAGCATATGCTGCAAACACAACAGATACAATCAACGAAGCACAAAGAAGACACCATACATGGCCAACAGCATCAGCAGCGATTGGCAGAACAATGACAGCTACAGTCATGATGGGTGCTATGCTGAAAGGTGAAAATAAGCTAACGGTCAAAATTGAAGGCGGTGGACCAATCGGTGCCATCATTGCTGATGGAAACGCAAAGGGCCAGGTGCGCGGATATGTCTCAAACCCACAAGTCCATTTTGACTTAAATGAACATGGCAAGCTGGATGTTAGACGTGCAGTCGGGACATCTGGAACGTTAAGTGTTGTTAAAGATATCGGGCTGAAAGATCACTTTACAGGACAAACGGAGATCGTTTCAGGTGAAATTGGAGATGACTTCACTTATTACCTTGTCTCTTCTGAGCAAGTGCCTTCCTCTGTAGGTGTAGGGGTTTTGGTCAATCCAGATAACTCGATCCTTGCAGCAGGCGGTTTCATCATTCAATTGCTGCCTGGAACAGAAGATGCTGTCATTGAAAGATTAGAAAAGCGGCTCTCAACCATTGAACCCATTTCTAAACTCATTGAAAAAGGGATGACACCAGAAGAAATCTTAGAAGAAGTACTCGGAGAAAAACCTCAAATTTTAGAAACTGTACCTGTCGAATTCTCTTGTAACTGCTCAAAAGAACGTTTTTCTAATGGCATTATCAGCCTAGGAAAAGCCGAAATTGAAGACATGATTGAACAAGACGGACAAGCAGAAGCTCAATGCCATTTTTGTAACGAAACGTATGTATTTACAAAAGAAGAGCTAGAAGAGCTACGTGAAGAAATAACCCGCTAAGCTCTAAGCAGCGGGTTTTCTTTTTAGAATGGAAAGGAGACGAAAGATGAGACTGAAAGCAAGAGTGGTATGGACATTTATTCTCGTGTTGCTTATGATCAATGCCGTTGTCATTGCATATGTATTAACAAAGTCGCAAATGTCACAGGCTTCTTCAAACGGGAAGAGCGGTGAAGAAATTGCGTCGATTGGAAAAGAGAAGGTGACACGTCAAGAATGGTTAAAGAAGATGGAAGACCGCTATGGAAAGGCAACACTTGAGCAAATGATTAATCAGAAGGTGGTCGATCAGCTTGCGAAAGAAAACAAGCTTGAGGTGTCCTCAAAAGAAATCAATCGTGAATTGTTGATGCTTAAAGCGGTATCAAATAATTTCTACGAAGATGGACATACGAGTGAAAAGGACTGGACAGAACAGATTCGTTATCAAATATTATTAGAGCAGCTTTTAACGAGAGATGCTGTCGTTTCCGAAAAAGAAGCGAAATCCTTTTATGAAAAAAACAAGGACTTATATCAATATGATGATTCATACCGTATTCGTCATATCGTCGTGAAGACAAAGGGCGAAGCTGAAAATGTATTGAAGGATCTAAAAGGCGGATCTAGCTTCGAAGCGGTGGCAGCTGAACGCTCCATTGACCGCTACACCTCTCCATATGGCGGAGATCTTGGGTTTGTCACAGAAGAACAAGAAAGTATCCCAGCCCTATACATACAGGAAGCTCAAAAGCTTCAGCCAGATCAATGGACAAAAGAACCGATCGAGACCAAAAACGGGTATGCCATTATTCAATTGAAAGAAAAATTAGATGGTCGCTCCTTCTCGTATGAAGAAGTCAAAAATCAGATCAAAAGGCAGATTGCCATGGAAGATCTAGGTGAAAAGGCGAATGTTAAAACCCTGTGGAAAGAAGCAAAAGTCACATGGTTTTACGATGGCGAGCAGGACTAAAAGCATTGACAAAATTTTTCGAAATTGATAATTTAATATTAATACAATAAAATTACTCGGAGATAGAGGTGTTAGTGATGGCTCGTATTGCAAATTCAGTTTTTGAACTAATAGGAAATACACCAGTCGTTAAATTAAACCGTTTAGTAGATGAAGACAGTGCGGATGTCTACTTGAAACTTGAATATATGAACCCGGGCAGCAGTGTAAAAGATCGTATTGCGTTAGCGATGATCGAAAATGCTGAAGCGAAAGGTACTTTAAAAGCCGGCGACACGCTCATCGAACCAACAAGCGGAAACACAGGAATCGGTCTTGCAATGGTAGCGGCAGCTAAAGGAATTAACGCGATTCTAGTGATGCCAGACACAATGAGTCAGGAGCGCCGCAACCTTTTACGCGCTTATGGTGCAGAGCTTGTATTAACACCAGGTGCAGAAGGAATGAAAGGTGCCATCAAAAAGGCAGAAGAATTGGCAGAAGAGCACGGTTACTTCATGCCTCAGCAATTTAACAACGAAGCCAATGCGGAGATTCACCGTCGTACTACAGGAAAAGAAATTCTTGAACAGTTTGACGGCGAGCTTGATGCATTTATTGCAGGTGTTGGTACGGGCGGCACAATTACGGGTGCTGGTGAAGTCCTCAAAGAAGCCATCCCGTCGATTCAGCTTTATGCGGTAGAGCCGACAGATTCTCCTGTACTATCAGGAGGAAAGCCAGGCCCACATAAAATCCAAGGGATTGGGGCAGGTTTTATCCCTTCCATCTTGAACACGGAAGTATATGACGGCATTATCCAAGTGAAAAACGAAGATGCATTTGAGCTTGCAAGAAAAGCAGCGAAAGAGGAAGGAATCCTTGGCGGTATTTCTTCAGGAGCAGCTATTTACGCAGCACTTCAAACAGCGAAGAAGCTTGGTAAAGGGAAAAAGGTTCTCGCAATCATCCCAAGTAATGGGGAGCGTTACCTCAGCACACCTCTTTATCAATTCGATTAAACCGATTACCCCAGCATTTGCTGGGGTTTTTTTATGAAATCTGTAGATGGAAAGCAAATACTATTTTCTAAATAAATTGGATTGCATTACAATAAGATTAATGAAAATGAAAAAGGATGATAACATGACACAACGCAGGCCGATGGGCATCAAAATTCCTTTTACGAAAGATGCATTCTTGAAAAGATACGAACAATTAACTGCTGGCGAAACACACCATGTTCTGCTTGAAAGTGCTCGCGGCGGTTCATACAGCATTGCTGGCATTCACCCAATCGCTAAAGCGAAGGGAAAAGACGGGATGACAACCATCCATTATCAAGATGAGGTGCTGTTCAAAGAAGGCGATCCATTTAGAGCGTTTACGGATTGGTTCCAAACCCTTCGAACCGAAACGAATGAGGAATACCCTGATTTTCAAGGTGGGGCGATTGGATTTTTAAGCTATGATTATGCTAGATATATTGAGCATTTTAAGATGCTGTCCATTGATGACCTGAAAACACCTGACCTTTATTTTCTCGTGTTTAATGATGTTGCGGTCTTTGATCATGAAGAAAACGTGCTGTGGCTGATCACTCACACAGAGGGAGCGGAATCTGTGAGTGTCACTCATCAAAGACTTGAAGATTTGAAGCAAAAGTGGACAAGCTCTGCAAAAGAATCAGCGCAATCACCTGTTCATGAACCTTCTGTAGAATGTGTACCAGCAGCACCTTTTACCGAAGAAACCTTTGGAGAAGCAGTAGAGAAGATTAAGCAATATATCGCAAGCGGTGATGTGTTCCAAGTGAATTTGTCCATCAGACAAGGTGAACAGCTCCACACCCACCCTTATGATTTATACAAAACGTTACGTCAAGTCAATCCATCTCCTTATATGTCTTATCTGCACACGCCTGATTTCCAAATTGTTTGTGGATCTCCAGAGCTGCTGATTAAGAAAAAGGGGACTCAATTAGAAACAAGACCGATTGCGGGTACAAGATCAAGAGGCAAAGACGATGCTGAGGATCAAGCGCTGGCAAAAGAGCTCATTGAAAATGAAAAAGAACGCGCGGAGCATGTGATGCTCGTGGATCTTGAGCGGAATGACCTTGGACGCGTGTCCACTTATGGCTCAGTAAGAGTGAACGAATTTATGGCGATTGAGAAATATTCACACGTGATGCACATTGTATCCAACGTACAAGGGGAACTGCGTGATGATTGTGATGCAGTAGATGTCATGAGAGCTGTATTCCCAGGCGGCACAATTACAGGTGCTCCAAAGGTGAGAACAATGGAAATCATAGAAGAGCTTGAGCCGACAAGGCGTGGGCTTTATACTGGATCTATAGGCTGGTTTGGATTCAATCAAGATATGCACTTTAACATCGTCATTCGTACGGCGTACTGCACTGAAGGCAAAGCCTTTATGCAATCGGGTGCTGGGATCGTCATCGATTCTGTACCAAAGCACGAATACAAAGAATCGATTAAAAAAGCCTATGCAGTAAAAAAAGCATTACAGTTGAGCAAAGAAGAGACTATTTTGAGTTAGAGGTGAGCAGAGCATGATATTAATGATTGATAATTATGATTCATTTACGTACAACCTGGTCCAGTATTTAGGTGAGCTTGGAGAAGAATTGATTGTGAAACGGAATGATCAAGTAACCATTCAAGAAATTGAAAAGCTTCAGCCAGATTTTCTCATGATTTCTCCAGGGCCATGCAGTCCTGATGAAGCGGGAATTAGTATGGAGGCAATCAAGCACTTTGCGGGAAGTATTCCGATCTTCGGTGTGTGCCTGGGGCATCAATCCATTGCGCAAGTCTTTGGAGGGGATGTCGTTCGTGCTGAACGCTTAATGCATGGTAAAACGTCAGAGATTGAACATGACGGAAAAGGTGTCTTCACTGGACTCCAAAATCCGCTCGTCGCAACGAGATATCATTCGTTAATTGTCAAAAACGAGACGCTGCCGGAGTGCTTTGACGCAACAGCCAGTACAAAGGAAGGCGAGCTCATGGCCATTCGCCATAAAGAGCTACCAATTGAAAGTGTACAGTTTCATCCTGAATCGATTATGACGTCCTTCGGAAAAGAAATGCTGAAAAATTTCATTGAAACCTATCGTAAAAAGGGGCATGAAGTAAACGCATGATCATTTATCTGAACGGTCAGTATATAGAGGAGAAAGACGCGACTCTTTCTCCTTTTGATCATGGTTTTCTATATGGCATCGGTGTATTCGAAACATTTACCAGCCTGGCAGGACAAGTCTTTCTGTTAGATTGGCACCTTGAAAGGCTCAATCAATCATTGCGTGACCTTTGCATCGAATCCACAATAGAGAAACCATTTGTACTCGACATCATTCATACCTTACTAAATAAAAACGAAATAGCCGGTGGTCATGCGAGAATTCGCTTCAATGTTTCTGCAGGCAGAGGCAATGGATTTTCAGCAGATCCTTATGAAGAGCCTGTCGTGTTTGTCATGATCTCTCCATTCCGGCCCGAATCTATTTTAGATGAGAAGCAGGGAGTCATTCTTCAAACGAGAAGAAATACGCCGGAAGGTTCAAGGCGCCTCAAGTCTCATCATTATATGAACAACCTGCTGGCTAAAAGAGAAGTGGGGAATGATCCGTCGTTAGAAGGCATCTTTTTAACAAAAGAAAATGATGTGGCAGAAGGCATTACCTCCAATGTATTTTGGCGAAAAGGCGATGTGATTTATACACCGTCACTTGATACAGGCATTTTAAATGGGGTCACTCGTCGATATTGTATCGAAACACTCCAAGCGATGGAGGTTTCACTAAAAGTAGGGCGATACCCAGTCTCGCATTTACTATCAGCTGATGAGGCATGGATGACCAATTCTGTTCAAGGGATTGTGCCTTTCAGAAGTATAGGGGAAATCTCCTTTTCCCAAAACAGCCGGATCATCTCAACAAAATTGAGAACACAATATAAAAAAGAACGTCTAGAACATAAAGAGTAGGTGGACACAATGACACAACAAGTGATAAAACAGCCTAAAATCATACAAGCCAAGCACCACACCCTTAGTTATGAAGAAAAGACATTGGTCATGGGCATTTTAAATGTCACACCTGACTCTTTTTCAGATGGAGGAAAGTTTAATCAAGTGGATAAAGCGCTGGCTCATGCAGCGCAGCTGATAGAGGACGGGGCACATATCATTGATATAGGCGGAGAATCGACTCGTCCGGGAGCGGCGTTTGTCTCAGAACAAGAGGAGCTTTCAAGAGTCATTCCCGTCATTGAAAAGATCACAAAAGAATTGGATGTACCGATTTCCATTGATACGTATAAAGCCCATGTGGCAGATGAAGCAGTGAAAGCCGGAGCTTCCATCATCAATGATGTATGGGGAGCGAAGGCAGATCCTCAAATGGCGCATGTGGCAGCGAAGCACAATGTGCCGATTATTTTAATGCACAATCGGCCAGAGCGAAACTATACACATCTAATTTCAGATATGATCGCAGATTTGAAAGAAAGTGTTCAAATTGCGAAACAAGCGGGTGTCCGTGATGACATGATCATATTAGACCCAGGTGTAGGGTTTGCGAAAAATAAAGAGGACAACCTGATGGTCATGAATGAACTCGAACATTTTTGTTACCTTGGGTATCCACTGCTCTTAGCTACATCTCGAAAACGATTCATCGGAGCTGTCTTAGACCTGCCACCGGAAGAACGTACTGAAGGAACGGGGGCTACGGTCTGCCTTGGGATTCAAAAAGGCAGTGCGATGGTTCGTGTACATGATGTAAAAGAAATCGCAAGAATGGCAAAAATGATGGATGCCATGTTGAATAAAGGAGGCGCTTATCATCGATAAAGTATATGTAAATGGAATGGAATTTTACGGCTACCATGGCGTATTTGCAGAAGAAAATAAATTAGGACAGCGGTTCCGTGTGGATTTAACAGCTTCACTTGATTTAAGTAAAGCCGGACAAACGGATGACCTCAATGAGACGATCAATTATGCAGAGCTCTACCATATCTGCAAAAGCATTGTAGAGGGTGAATCAGTCAACCTCGTTGAAACACTGACAGAAAGAATTGCGAGCCAAGTGTTAAAGGACTTCCCGACAGTTCAGGAATGTACAGTGAAGGTGATCAAACCAGATCCGCCAATTCCAGGACACTATCAGTCCGTTGCCATTGAAATGACGAGATCGCGCGCATGAACAATACCGCATACATCGCTTTAGGTTCGAACATAGGGAAAAAGGAAACCTATTTAAAAGAAGCCGTCAAAAAACTGCACGAACATCCAGAGGTTCAAGTAGAATCAATCTCATCTATATATGAAACAACACCTGTAGGTTACGAAAACCAAGATGACTTTTTAAATATGGCTGTGAAAATTTCCACCTCGCTTCGTCCGCATGAACTACTGACACTTACTCAGAAAATCGAGCAAGAGTTAGGCAGAACAAGAGAAGTGAGATGGGGACCGCGAACGGCTGACCTTGACATTTTACTTTATAATCGTGAAAATATTGAAACAGAACAGCTTGTAGTGCCACATCCTAGAATGTACGAACGTTTATTCGTTCTCGTTCCGATGAGTGAGATTTGCCCAGAAATCGGCGAAGTACAAATAAATGCCGTAACAGACCAAGAAGGTGTAAGCATATGGAAAAAGATATGTGGGGTAGAAGAATTCGTGCATACCGAAAGCTAAAAGGGTATACTCAGGAAGGGTTCGCGAAAAGACTGGGCATCTCTGTCTCTGTCTTAGGAGAAATTGAGCGAGGCAATCGATTACCAACAAACCAATTGGTTGATCAAATAGCAGATGCTTTAAATATAACGGTGGAAGAACTTTCACCAATTCTTGAAGAAGGAAGGAGGGGAAATGATGTTTAAAATCGGAGATATCGACATTAAAAACAAAGTGGTGCTCGCACCTATGGCTGGTGTGTGCAACTCTGCCTTCAGACTGACAGTGAAAGAGTTTGGAGCAGGTTTAGTCTGCGCTGAAATGATCAGTGACAAGGCGATCCTGATCAACAATGCAAGAACAATGGGTATGCTATACATTGATGAACGGGAAAAGCCTTTGAGCCTTCAGATATTTGGAGGTGAAAAAGACACTCTCGTTGAAGCAGCAAAGTTTGTAGACCAGAATACCACAGCGGACATTATTGATATCAACATGGGCTGTCCTGTACCGAAGATTACGAAATGTGATGCAGGAGCGAAATGGCTGCTTGATCCAAACAAGATTTATGAAATGGTCTCTGCTGTTGTAGATGCTGTAGATAAACCTGTTACGGTGAAAATGAGAATGGGCTGGGACGAAGATCATATCTTCGCTATCGACAATGCCCGTGCTGTTGAACGAGCAGGTGGACAAGCGGTTGCGCTTCACGGGCGGACACGTGTGCAGATGTACGAAGGAACAGCGAATTGGGATATTATAAAAGAGGTCAAACAATCTGTTTCCATTCCTGTCATCGGCAATGGAGATGTTAAAACCCCTCAAGATGCAAAACGTATGCTTGATGAAACGGGTGTAGATGCTGTCATGATCGGAAGAGCCGCACTAGGAAACCCGTGGATGATCTATCGAACGGTTCATTATTTAGAAACGGGTGAACTGAAAGAAGAGCCAAATGTACGTGAGAAGATGTCAGTGTGCAAGCTTCACTTAGACAGACTCATTGATCTAAAAGGCGAGCATGTGGCTGTCAGAGAAATGAGAAAGCACGCAGCATGGTACTTAAAAGGTGTCCGAGGCAATGCGGACGTGAGAAATCAAATCAATCAAAGCGAAACGAGAGCGGAGCTTGTACAAGTTCTTGATGACTTTACGATCGAAGCCGAGGCAAAAGAGCTTCAAAGTATAAAAGTAGGATAAGACTATCTTTCTTTTTGTAGCTCACTGCTAGTGCATGTACTGGCAGTTTTTCTGCTTTTCTCTGCAAAATACATTATTGGAGTGATATAAATGAGTAATGAAGGGCTTAATAACGAAGAATTAAATGACCAATTCCAGGTCAGACGTGACAAAATGAATAAAATGAGAGAAGAGGGTATCGATCCATTCGGTGAACGATATGACCGTTCTCATCAATCTGCACAAATTATTGCAGAATACGATGAGTTTTCTAAAGAAGACTTAGAAGAAAAGTCTGCCCAAGTGACAATCGCTGGACGTATGATGACAAAGCGTGGAAAAGGGAAAGCTGGCTTTGCGCATATACAAGACTTAGAAGGACAAATTCAAATCTACGTTCGTAAAGATAGTGTAGGAGAAGAAGCTTACGAATTATTCAAAAGCTCAGACCTAGGTGATATTATCGGTGTAACAGGAGCGGTATTTAAAACGAATGTAGGAGAACTTTCTATTAAAGCGACTAGCTTTGAGGTTCTCACAAAAGCACTTCGCCCGCTTCCTGATAAATATCATGGATTAAAAGATGTTGAACAACGCTATCGTCAACGCTACCTTGACCTAATTGTAAATCCAGAAAGTAAGCAGACGTTCATTATGCGAAGCAAGATCATTCAATCTATGAGAAGATACTTAGATTCTAAAGGATACCTAGAAGTTGAAACACCAACTATGCACAGCATCCCTGGTGGTGCATCAGCACGTCCTTTCATTACTCATCATAATGCACTGGATATGCCGCTCTATATGCGTATTGCGATTGAATTGCACTTAAAACGCCTCATTGTCGGTGGCCTAGAGAAAGTATACGAGATTGGCCGTGTATTCCGTAACGAAGGTGTATCAACTCGTCATAACCCAGAATTCACTATGATCGAGCTGTACGAAGCTTACGCAGATTACAAAGACATCATGAACCTAACTGAAAACCTGATTGCTCATATTGCCGAAGAGGTACTAGGGACAACCACGATTCAATATGGAGAAGATGAAATTGATCTCAAGCCTGAATGGAAAAGACTCCATATGGTTGAAGCGGTCAAAGAAGCAACTGGTGTAGACTTCTGGCAGGAGATGTCTATAGAAGAAGCGAAACAGCATGCAGCTGATCACGGAATTGAAATTACGAAAAACATGACAGTAGGTCATATCATCAATGAGTTCTTCGAGCAAAAAGTTGAGGAAACATTGGTGCAGCCTACCTTTATTTACGGACACCCAGTGGAGATTTCTCCATTAGCTAAGAAAAATCCTGAAGATCCTCGCTTCACTGATCGCTTTGAGCTATTTATCGTACGCCGTGAACATGCTAATGCATTCACAGAGCTAAACGATCCAATCGATCAAAGAGAACGATTCGAAGCTCAATTAAAAGAACGTGAAGAAGGAAATGACGAAGCGCATCTAATGGATGACGATTTTGTTGAAGCATTAGAATATGGTATGCCTCCAACAGGCGGACTAGGAATCGGTATCGACCGGTTAATCATGCTATTAACAAATTCTCCATCAATCAGAGATGTACTGCTTTTCCCACAAATGAGAAACCGCTAATACATCAATTAAAGCGCCATTTTAACTATGGCGCTTTTTATTTTTCATAAAATGAAACTTTTTTTAAAAAAACTATTGCAAGGAAAGAATCAAGGTGGTATATTATTATTCGTTGCCGCAAAACAGCAACGAGGTTAAAAAAAGAAATTGAAAAAACTTCTTGACTTTAACCGATACGAAATGTTAAGATATTAAAGTCGCTTACGAGCGATAACGAAAATGATCTTTGAAAACTAAACAAGACAAAACGTACCTGTTAATTCGAGTTTTTATAAAAAAATCCTATGAAACATCATAGGTAGTCAGTCAAACGCTGACGAAAAACAAAACTTCGGTTTTGTACTTTTTCGGAGAGTTTGATCCTGGCTCAGGACGAACGCTGGCGGCGTGCCTAATACATGCAAGTCGAGCGGACAGAAGGGAGCTTGCTCCCGGATGTTAGCGGCGGACGGGTGAGTAACACGTGGGTAACCTGCCTGTAAGATTGGGATAACTCCGGGAAACCGGAGCTAATACCGGATAGTTCCTTGAACCGCATGGTTCAAGGATGAAAGACGGTTTCGGCTGTCACTTACAGATGGACCCGCGGCGCATTAGCTAGTTGGTGGGGTAATGGCTCACCAAGGCGACGATGCGTAGCCGACCTGAGAGGGTGATCGGCCACACTGGGACTGAGACACGGCCCAGACTCCTACGGGAGGCAGCAGTAGGGAATCTTCCGCAATGGACGAAAGTCTGACGGAGCAACGCCGCGTGAGTGATGAAGGTTTTCGGATCGTAAAGCTCTGTTGTTAGGGAAGAACAAGTGCGAGAGTAACTGCTCGCACCTTGACGGTACCTAACCAGAAAGCCACGGCTAACTACGTGCCAGCAGCCGCGGTAATACGTAGGTGGCAAGCGTTGTCCGGAATTATTGGGCGTAAAGGGCTCGCAGGCGGTTTCTTAAGTCTGATGTGAAAGCCCCCGGCTCAACCGGGGAGGGTCATTGGAAACTGGGAAACTTGAGTGCAGAAGAGGAGAGTGGAATTCCACGTGTAGCGGTGAAATGCGTAGAGATGTGGAGGAACACCAGTGGCGAAGGCGACTCTCTGGTCTGTAACTGACGCTGAGGAGCGAAAGCGTGGGGAGCGAACAGGATTAGATACCCTGGTAGTCCACGCCGTAAACGATGAGTGCTAAGTGTTAGGGGGTTTCCGCCCCTTAGTGCTGCAGCTAACGCATTAAGCACTCCGCCTGGGGAGTACGGTCGCAAGACTGAAACTCAAAGGAATTGACGGGGGCCCGCACAAGCGGTGGAGCATGTGGTTTAATTCGAAGCAACGCGAAGAACCTTACCAGGTCTTGACATCCTCTGACAACCCTAGAGATAGGGCTTTCCCTTCGGGGACAGAGTGACAGGTGGTGCATGGTTGTCGTCAGCTCGTGTCGTGAGATGTTGGGTTAAGTCCCGCAACGAGCGCAACCCTTGATCTTAGTTGCCAGCATTTAGTTGGGCACTCTAAGGTGACTGCCGGTGACAAACCGGAGGAAGGTGGGGATGACGTCAAATCATCATGCCCCTTATGACCTGGGCTACACACGTGCTACAATGGACAGAACAAAGGGCTGCGAGACCGCAAGGTTTAGCCAATCCCATAAATCTGTTCTCAGTTCGGATCGCAGTCTGCAACTCGACTGCGTGAAGCTGGAATCGCTAGTAATCGCGGATCAGCATGCCGCGGTGAATACGTTCCCGGGCCTTGTACACACCGCCCGTCACACCACGAGAGTTTGCAACACCCGAAGTCGGTGAGGTAACCTTTATGGAGCCAGCCGCCGAAGGTGGGGCAGATGATTGGGGTGAAGTCGTAACAAGGTAGCCGTATCGGAAGGTGCGGCTGGATCACCTCCTTTCTAAGGATATATGGAGCAGCGTGCGTTTTCGTCTTGTTTAGTTTTGAAGGATCATTCCTTCAAGACATGTCTCTAGCGAGACAGGATTGTTCTTTGAAAACTAGATAACAATAAGTAATACATTCACATTGAATGCAATGCAAAGTTCATCACACATAGTGATTCTTTCTAAAGTAAGAAATGGTTAAGTTAGAAAGGGCGCACGGTGGATGCCTTGGCACTAGGAGCCGATGAAGGACGGGACGAACACCGATATGCTTCGGGGAGCTGTAAGCAAGCTTTGATCCGGAGATTTCCGAATGGGGAAACCCACTGCTCGTAATGGAGTAGTATCCATACTTGAATACATAGAGTATGAGAAGGCATACCCGGGGAACTGAAACATCTAAGTACCCGGAGGAAGAGAAAGCAAATGCGATTCCCTGAGTAGCGGCGAGCGAAACGGGAACAGCCCAAACCAAGAGGCTTGCCTCTTGGGGTTGTAGGACACTCTATACGGAGTTACAAAGGAACGATATAAGCGAAGAGGTCTGGAAAGGCCCGCCAAAGAAGGTAACAGCCCTGTAACTGAAATGTTGTTCTCTCCAGAGTGGATCCTGAGTACGGCGGAACACGTGAAATTCCGTCGGAATCCGGGAGGACCATCTCCCAAGGCTAAATACTCCCTAGTGACCGATAGTGAACCAGTACCGTGAGGGAAAGGTGAAAAGCACCCCGGAAGGGGAGTGAAATAGATCCTGAAACCGTGTGCCTACAAGTAGTCAGAGCCCGTTAAAGGGTGATGGCGTGCCTTTTGTAGAATGAACCGGCGAGTTACGATCCCGTGCAAGGTTAAGCAGAAGATGCGGAGCCGCAGCGAAAGCGAGTCTGAATAGGGCGCATGAGTACGTGGTCGTAGACCCGAAACCAGGTGATCTACCCATGTCCAGGGTGAAGTTCAGGTAACACTGAATGGAGGCCCGAACCCACGCACGTTGAAAAGTGCGGGGATGAGGTGTGGGTAGGGGTGAAATGCCAATCGAACCTGGAGATAGCTGGTTCTCTCCGAAATAGCTTTAGGGCTAGCCTCAAGGTAAGAGTCTCGGAGGTAGAGCACTGATTGGACTAGGGGCCCCTACCGGGTTACCGAATTCAGTCAAACTCCGAATGCCGATGACTTATCCTTGGGAGTCAGACTGCGAGTGATAAGATCCGTAGTCGAAAGGGAAACAGCCCAGACCGCCAGCTAAGGTCCCAAAGTATACGTTAAGTGGAAAAGGATGTGGAGTTGCTTAGACAACCAGGATGTTGGCTTAGAAGCAGCCACCATTTAAAGAGTGCGTAATAGCTCACTGGTCGAGTGACTCTGCGCCGAAAATGTACCGGGGCTAAACGTATCACCGAAGCTGCGGACTGTTCTTACGAACAGTGGTAGGAGAGCGTTCTAAGTGCTGTGAAGTCAGACCGGAAGGACTGGTGGAGCGCTTAGAAGTGAGAATGCCGGTATGAGTAGCGAAAGACGGGTGAGAATCCCGTCCACCGAATGCCTAAGGTTTCCTGAGGAAGGCTCGTCCGCTCAGGGTTAGTCGGGACCTAAGCCGAGGCCGAAAGGCGTAGGCGATGGACAACAGGTTGATATTCCTGTACCACCTCCTCACCATTTGAGCAATGGGGGGACGCAGGAGGATAGGGTAAGCGCGGTATTGGATATCCGCGTCCAAGCAGTTAGGCTGGGAAATAGGCAAATCCGTTTCCCGTGAAGGCTGAGCTGTGATGGCGAGCGAAATTTAGTAGCGAAGTTCCTGATTCCACACTGCCAAGAAAAGCCTCTAGCGAGGTGAGAGGTGCCCGTACCGCAAACCGACACAGGTAGGCGAGGAGAGAATCCTAAGGTGATCGAGAGAACTCTCGTTAAGGAACTCGGCAAAATGACCCCGTAACTTCGGGAGAAGGGGTGCTTCTTAGGGTGTTAAAGCCCCGAGAAGCCGCAGTGAATAGGCCCAGGCGACTGTTTAGCAAAAACACAGGTCTCTGCGAAGCCGTAAGGCGAAGTATAGGGGCTGACGCCTGCCCGGTGCTGGAAGGTTAAGAGGAGCGCTTAGCGTAAGCGAAGGTGCGAATTGAAGCCCCAGTAAACGGCGGCCGTAACTATAACGGTCCTAAGGTAGCGAAATTCCTTGTCGGGTAAGTTCCGACCCGCACGAAAGGCGCAACGATCTGGGCACTGTCTCAACGAGAGACTCGGTGAAATTATAGTACCTGTGAAGATGCAGGTTACCCGCGACAGGACGGAAAGACCCCGTGGAGCTTTACTGCAGCCTGATATTGAATGTTGGTACAGCTTGTACAGGATAGGTAGGAGCCTTGGAAACCGGAGCGCTAGCTTCGGTGGAGGCATCGGTGGGATACTACCCTGGCTGTATTGACCTTCTAACCCGCTGCCCTTATCGGGCAGGGAGACAGTGTCAGGTGGGCAGTTTGACTGGGGCGGTCGCCTCCTAAAATGTAACGGAGGCGCCCAAAGGTTCCCTCAGAATGGTTGGAAATCATTCGCAGAGTGTAAAGGCACAAGGGAGCTTGACTGCGAGACCTACAAGTCGAGCAGGGACGAAAGTCGGGCTTAGTGATCCGGTGGTTCCGCATGGAAGGGCCATCGCTCAACGGATAAAAGCTACCCCGGGGATAACAGGCTTATCTCCCCCAAGAGTCCACATCGACGGGGAGGTTTGGCACCTCGATGTCGGCTCATCGCATCCTGGGGCTGTAGTCGGTCCCAAGGGTTGGGCTGTTCGCCCATTAAAGCGGTACGCGAGCTGGGTTCAGAACGTCGTGAGACAGTTCGGTCCCTATCCGTCGCGGGCGCAGGAAATTTGAGAGGAGCTGTCCTTAGTACGAGAGGACCGGGATGGACGCACCGCTGGTGTACCAGTTGTTCTGCCAAGGGCATCGCTGGGTAGCTATGTGCGGACGGGATAAGTGCTGAAAGCATCTAAGCATGAAGCCCCCCTCAAGATGAGATTTCCCATTCCGCAAGGAAGTAAGATCCCTGAAAGATGATCAGGTTGATAGGTCTGAGGTGGAAGCGTGGTGACACGTGGAGCTGACAGATACTAATAGATCGAGGACTTAACCTATATTCTAATGTGAAGCTTGAACATTGTTATCTAGTTTTGAGAGAACATTCTCTCCATCAGGTTTGGTGGCGATAGCGAAGAGGTCACACCCGTTCCCATACCGAACACGGAAGTTAAGCTCTTCAGCGCCGATGGTAGTTGGGGGTCTCCCCCTGTGAGAGTAGGACGCCGCCAAGCTTGTATAAGGATCAGTTCCATACGGAACTGGTCTTTTTTGTGTTTTTGAAAAAATTACTTCTATTAAATCACTTTGTAAAGTGAGAAGTGATGATGTAGTAAGCCTCATCGATCAATTAATTTTTCTGTTCGTCTCACTTTCATGTATTCTCATTGAACAACGCAGCTGTTGTGTGGATCGGTCGTTCAATTTGTTTAGGATGAAGATCAAAAGCATAGAAAGCAGCCAATAAGAATTTTCTTTGGCAACCAGATACAGAGGGCTGTTTAGAGACACACTAGATAACTGAGTATTACCAAAGAACATATAGCACCTTCAGTCAATTTTTTCGCCCGCTCTAAGTAAGAACAAGAAAGAATCAATAACTAACTTGTTAACCAAGTAACACTTTAATATTGAAGATGGTAAAGAACAGCATCATTTACGGATATTTTTGCATGAAAATGATTTCTCAGAAAAATAAAATAATAAAAGAATCCCTTCTCTAGATGATTTGTATGAGAAGATATATTGAAGAAAACAAGCATATAAAAAGCATGAAAAGGGTCATTTCACACCAATAAAGCTTTATTAGAGCACTTTTTAACAAAAAAACATAAAAAAATGAAAAAAAGACTTTTAAAATGATGAGACAAGTGGTAAACTTCTTTAGGTGCCTTAACGAAAAGATGAAAAAAACAACGTTAAAATAAATTCAAAAATTATTTTAAAAAAGTCTTTACAAACAATATCTTATCGTTATATAATACTACTTGTCGGATCGAGAGACATTCGAAATGACAACACAATATGGAGGATTAGCTCAGCTGGGAGAGCATCTGCCTTACAAGCAGAGGGTCGGCGGTTCGAGCCCGTCATCCTCCACCATATTTATTCTTACATAATGTTAGGATAGATAAAGCCGGTGTAGCTCAACTGGTAGAGCAACTGACTTGTAATCAGTAGGTTGGGGGTTCAAGTCCTCTTGCCGGCACCAGTTTCATATGGTAAGATAGACAAGTCGCTTTTAAAGCGAGCCATTAGCTCAGTTGGTAGAGCATCTGACTTTTAATCAGAGGGTCGAAGGTTCGAGTCCTTCATGGCTCACCATGTTTCATGCGGGTGTGGCGGAATTGGCAGACGCGCTAGACTTAGGATCTAGTGTCTTTATGACGTGGGGGTTCAAGTCCCTTCACCCGCATTGCCAAATAAAATAAAGAAATCCTGTAATGCGGAAGTAGTTCAGTGGTAGAACACCACCTTGCCAAGGTGGGGGTCGCGGGTTCGAATCCCGTCTTCCGCTTATACCATCCACGCCGGGGTGGTGGAATTGGCAGACACACAGGACTTAAAATCCTGCGGTAGGTGACTACCGTGCCGGTTCAAGTCCGGCCCTCGGCATTATACAATAAGCGCCCGTAGCTCAATTGGATAGAGCGTTTGACTACGGATCAAAAGGTTAGGGGTTCGACTCCTCTCGGGCGCGCCATTAAGATCGGGAAGTAGCTCAGCTTGGTAGAGCACTTGGTTTGGGACCAAGGGGTCGCAGGTTCGAATCCTGTCTTCCCGACCATCTTTTATGGGGCCTTAGCTCAGCTGGGAGAGCGCCTGCCTTGCACGCAGGAGGTCAGCGGTTCGATCCCGCTAGGCTCCACCAATATGATCTTTGAAAACTAAACAAGACAAAACGTACCTGTTAATTCGAGTTTTTATAAAAAAATCCTATGTTATATCATAGGTAGTCAGTCAAACACTGACGAAAAACAAAACTTCGGTTTTGTACTTTTTCGGAGAGTTTGATCCTGGCTCAGGACGAACGCTGGCGGCGTGCCTAATACATGCAAGTCGAGCGGACAGAAGGGAGCTTGCTCCCGGATGTTAGCGGCGGACGGGTGAGTAACACGTGGGTAACCTGCCTGTAAGATTGGGATAACTCCGGGAAACCGGAGCTAATACCGGATAGTTCCTTGAACCGCATGGTTCAAGGATGAAAGACGGTTTCGGCTGTCACTTACAGATGGACCCGCGGCGCATTAGCTAGTTGGTGGGGTAATGGCTCACCAAGGCGACGATGCGTAGCCGACCTGAGAGGGTGATCGGCCACACTGGGACTGAGACACGGCCCAGACTCCTACGGGAGGCAGCAGTAGGGAATCTTCCGCAATGGACGAAAGTCTGACGGAGCAACGCCGCGTGAGTGATGAAGGTTTTCGGATCGTAAAGCTCTGTTGTTAGGGAAGAACAAGTGCGAGAGTAACTGCTCGCACCTTGACGGTACCTAACCAGAAAGCCACGGCTAACTACGTGCCAGCAGCCGCGGTAATACGTAGGTGGCAAGCGTTGTCCGGAATTATTGGGCGTAAAGGGCTCGCAGGCGGTTTCTTAAGTCTGATGTGAAAGCCCCCGGCTCAACCGGGGAGGGTCATTGGAAACTGGGAAACTTGAGTGCAGAAGAGGAGAGTGGAATTCCACGTGTAGCGGTGAAATGCGTAGAGATGTGGAGGAACACCAGTGGCGAAGGCGACTCTCTGGTCTGTAACTGACGCTGAGGAGCGAAAGCGTGGGGAGCGAACAGGATTAGATACCCTGGTAGTCCACGCCGTAAACGATGAGTGCTAAGTGTTAGGGGGTTTCCGCCCCTTAGTGCTGCAGCTAACGCATTAAGCACTCCGCCTGGGGAGTACGGTCGCAAGACTGAAACTCAAAGGAATTGACGGGGGCCCGCACAAGCGGTGGAGCATGTGGTTTAATTCGAAGCAACGCGAAGAACCTTACCAGGTCTTGACATCCTCTGACAACCCTAGAGATAGGGCTTTCCCTTCGGGGACAGAGTGACAGGTGGTGCATGGTTGTCGTCAGCTCGTGTCGTGAGATGTTGGGTTAAGTCCCGCAACGAGCGCAACCCTTGATCTTAGTTGCCAGCATTTAGTTGGGCACTCTAAGGTGACTGCCGGTGACAAACCGGAGGAAGGTGGGGATGACGTCAAATCATCATGCCCCTTATGACCTGGGCTACACACGTGCTACAATGGACAGAACAAAGGGCTGCGAGACCGCAAGGTTTAGCCAATCCCATAAATCTGTTCTCAGTTCGGATCGCAGTCTGCAACTCGACTGCGTGAAGCTGGAATCGCTAGTAATCGCGGATCAGCATGCCGCGGTGAATACGTTCCCGGGCCTTGTACACACCGCCCGTCACACCACGAGAGTTTGCAACACCCGAAGTCGGTGAGGTAACCTTTATGGAGCCAGCCGCCGAAGGTGGGGCAGATGATTGGGGTGAAGTCGTAACAAGGTAGCCGTATCGGAAGGTGCGGCTGGATCACCTCCTTTCTAAGGATATATGGAGCAGCGTGCGTTTTCGTCTTGTTTAGTTTTGAAGGATCATTCCTTCAAGACATGTCTCTAGCGAGACAGGATTGTTCTTTGAAAACTAGATAACAATAAGTAATACATTCACATTGAATGCAATGCAAAGTTCATCACACATAGTGATTCTTTCTAAAGTAAGAAATGGTTAAGTTAGAAAGGGCGCACGGTGGATGCCTTGGCACTAGGAGCCGATGAAGGACGGGACGAACACCGATATGCTTCGGGGAGCTGTAAGCAAGCTTTGATCCGGAGATTTCCGAATGGGGAAACCCACTGCTCGTAATGGAGTAGTATCCATACTTGAATACATAGAGTATGAGAAGGCATACCCGGGGAACTGAAACATCTAAGTACCCGGAGGAAGAGAAAGCAAATGCGATTCCCTGAGTAGCGGCGAGCGAAACGGGAACAGCCCAAACCAAGAGGCTTGCCTCTTGGGGTTGTAGGACACTCTATACGGAGTTACAAAGGAACGATATAAGCGAAGAGGTCTGGAAAGGCCCGCCAAAGAAGGTAACAGCCCTGTAACTGAAATGTTGTTCTCTCCAGAGTGGATCCTGAGTACGGCGGAACACGTGAAATTCCGTCGGAATCCGGGAGGACCATCTCCCAAGGCTAAATACTCCCTAGTGACCGATAGTGAACCAGTACCGTGAGGGAAAGGTGAAAAGCACCCCGGAAGGGGAGTGAAATAGATCCTGAAACCGTGTGCCTACAAGTAGTCAGAGCCCGTTAAAGGGTGATGGCGTGCCTTTTGTAGAATGAACCGGCGAGTTACGATCCCGTGCAAGGTTAAGCAGAAGATGCGGAGCCGCAGCGAAAGCGAGTCTGAATAGGGCGCATGAGTACGTGGTCGTAGACCCGAAACCAGGTGATCTACCCATGTCCAGGGTGAAGTTCAGGTAACACTGAATGGAGGCCCGAACCCACGCACGTTGAAAAGTGCGGGGATGAGGTGTGGGTAGGGGTGAAATGCCAATCGAACCTGGAGATAGCTGGTTCTCTCCGAAATAGCTTTAGGGCTAGCCTCAAGGTAAGAGTCTCGGAGGTAGAGCACTGATTGGACTAGGGGCCCCTACCGGGTTACCGAATTCAGTCAAACTCCGAATGCCGATGACTTATCCTTGGGAGTCAGACTGCGAGTGATAAGATCCGTAGTCGAAAGGGAAACAGCCCAGACCGCCAGCTAAGGTCCCAAAGTATACGTTAAGTGGAAAAGGATGTGGAGTTGCTTAGACAACCAGGATGTTGGCTTAGAAGCAGCCACCATTTAAAGAGTGCGTAATAGCTCACTGGTCGAGTGACTCTGCGCCGAAAATGTACCGGGGCTAAACGTATCACCGAAGCTGCGGACTGTTCTTACGAACAGTGGTAGGAGAGCGTTCTAAGTGCTGTGAAGTCAGACCGGAAGGACTGGTGGAGCGCTTAGAAGTGAGAATGCCGGTATGAGTAGCGAAAGACGGGTGAGAATCCCGTCCACCGAATGCCTAAGGTTTCCTGAGGAAGGCTCGTCCGCTCAGGGTTAGTCGGGACCTAAGCCGAGGCCGAAAGGCGTAGGCGATGGACAACAGGTTGATATTCCTGTACCACCTCCTCACCATTTGAGCAATGGGGGGACGCAGGAGGATAGGGTAAGCGCGGTATTGGATATCCGCGTCCAAGCAGTTAGGCTGGGAAATAGGCAAATCCGTTTCCCGTGAAGGCTGAGCTGTGATGGCGAGCGAAATTTAGTAGCGAAGTTCCTGATTCCACACTGCCAAGAAAAGCCTCTAGCGAGGTGAGAGGTGCCCGTACCGCAAACCGACACAGGTAGGCGAGGAGAGAATCCTAAGGTGATCGAGAGAACTCTCGTTAAGGAACTCGGCAAAATGACCCCGTAACTTCGGGAGAAGGGGTGCTTCTTAGGGTGTTAAAGCCCCGAGAAGCCGCAGTGAATAGGCCCAGGCGACTGTTTAGCAAAAACACAGGTCTCTGCGAAGCCGTAAGGCGAAGTATAGGGGCTGACGCCTGCCCGGTGCTGGAAGGTTAAGAGGAGCGCTTAGCGTAAGCGAAGGTGCGAATTGAAGCCCCAGTAAACGGCGGCCGTAACTATAACGGTCCTAAGGTAGCGAAATTCCTTGTCGGGTAAGTTCCGACCCGCACGAAAGGCGCAACGATCTGGGCACTGTCTCAACGAGAGACTCGGTGAAATTATAGTACCTGTGAAGATGCAGGTTACCCGCGACAGGACGGAAAGACCCCGTGGAGCTTTACTGCAGCCTGATATTGAATGTTGGTACAGCTTGTACAGGATAGGTAGGAGCCTTGGAAACCGGAGCGCTAGCTTCGGTGGAGGCATCGGTGGGATACTACCCTGGCTGTATTGACCTTCTAACCCGCTGCCCTTATCGGGCAGGGAGACAGTGTCAGGTGGGCAGTTTGACTGGGGCGGTCGCCTCCTAAAATGTAACGGAGGCGCCCAAAGGTTCCCTCAGAATGGTTGGAAATCATTCGCAGAGTGTAAAGGCACAAGGGAGCTTGACTGCGAGACCTACAAGTCGAGCAGGGACGAAAGTCGGGCTTAGTGATCCGGTGGTTCCGCATGGAAGGGCCATCGCTCAACGGATAAAAGCTACCCCGGGGATAACAGGCTTATCTCCCCCAAGAGTCCACATCGACGGGGAGGTTTGGCACCTCGATGTCGGCTCATCGCATCCTGGGGCTGTAGTCGGTCCCAAGGGTTGGGCTGTTCGCCCATTAAAGCGGTACGCGAGCTGGGTTCAGAACGTCGTGAGACAGTTCGGTCCCTATCCGTCGCGGGCGCAGGAAATTTGAGAGGAGCTGTCCTTAGTACGAGAGGACCGGGATGGACGCACCGCTGGTGTACCAGTTGTTCTGCCAAGGGCATCGCTGGGTAGCTATGTGCGGACGGGATAAGTGCTGAAAGCATCTAAGCATGAAGCCCCCCTCAAGATGAGATTTCCCATTCCGCAAGGAAGTAAGATCCCTGAAAGATGATCAGGTTGATAGGTCTGAGGTGGAAGCGTGGTGACACGTGGAGCTGACAGATACTAATAGATCGAGGACTTAACCTATATTCTAATGTGAAGCTTGAACATTGTTATCTAGTTTTGAGAGAACATTCTCTCCATCAGGTTTGGTGGCGATAGCGAAGAGGTCACACCCGTTCCCATACCGAACACGGAAGTTAAGCTCTTCAGCGCCGATGGTAGTTGGGGGTCTCCCCCTGTGAGAGTAGGACGCCGCCAAGCTTGTATAAGGATCAGTTCCATACGGAACTGGTCTTTTTTGTGTTTTTGAGAGGTTTGACACCATATAAATGTGGAAATAATATTCTTAGTTGAGCGATTATCTTGAAAAATCGACCGAAAAAATTTATAGTAAGATTAAAGTCAAATATAGTCAAAGTCAATGGAGGAGGAGGCGGAGTGGCACAAAATATTTCTGATATCATCGAGCAGTATTTGAAAGAAGTCTTGGATCAGAATGGTCGAGAAATATTAGAAATTAAGCGCAATGAAATTGCAGATAAGTTTCAATGCGTACCTTCACAAATTAACTATGTTATCAATACACGCTTTACGAGCGAGAGAGGCTATATCGTTGAAAGTAAGCGTGGCGGCGGTGGCTATATCCGCATCATTAAAGTCAAAATGAATGATGAAGTCGACTTATTGAACAATATTATTTCCCAAATATATCATCGTTTATCACAGGCTGCCTCTGATCATATCATCATGCGTCTTGTCGAAAATAACATTTTATCTGAAAGAGAAGCAAAGATGATGATCAGTGTCATGGACCGTTCTGTTTTGCACATTGATTTACCTGAACGGGATGAATTACGGGCTCGGATGATGAAAGCGATGTTAAATGCTTTGAAATTAAAGTAAAGCGGGTGAAAAGATTGATTTGTCAAGAATGCAATGAGAGACCAGCCACTTTTCACTTTACGAAAGTTATAAATGGAGAAAAACAGGAAATGCACATATGTGAACAATGTGCAAAAGAAAACAGTGATTCATATGCTATGAGTGGAAACCAAGGTTTCTCGATTCACAACCTATTATCAGGCTTACTGAATATTGATCCTAGCTTTACCACAAGTGCGAATAAGGGATCATCCATTTTTCAAGAAGCGAGAGAAGTGGATCAATGTCCTAAATGTGGCTTAACCTTTCAACAATTCAGAAAAACAGGCCGTTTTGGCTGTGCAGAATGCTATCGTTCATTTGATCAGTATCTAAACCCTGTTTTACGGAAAGTCCATAGTGGAAATACAGTCCATCATGGAAAAGTGCCTAAACGGATTGCCGGCAGTCTTCATGTGCGCCGGAAACTTGAGTTGATGCAGCAAGAGCTAAAGCAGTTAATTGAACAAGAAGAGTTTGAAAAAGCAGCGGAAGTTCGAGATCAAATTCGTGCATTAGAGCATGAGCAATCTCAGCAGAGGGAGGGAGATTAACAACATGTCGCTCCAGCATTTTATTCAAGACGCTTTAAGTCAATGGATGAAACAAAAAGGACCAGAAAGTGACATTGTTCTAAGCAGTCGAATCAGGCTAGCGCGCAATCTAGAGCATGTTCGTTTCCCAACTCAGTTTTCTCAGGAAGAGGCTGAAGCTGTTCTCCAGCAATTCGAGCAAAAGTTTGCTAGCCAGGAAGTGAAGGACATCGGAAACTTTGTTCTGATTCGAATGAATGAAACACAGCCTTTAGCAAAGAGGGTACTTGTTGAAAAGCATTTGATCAGCCCAAACTTAGCAGAATCAAGATTTGGCGGTTGTTTGCTTTCTGAAAATGAAGAAATCAGTGTGATGCTGAATGAAGAAGACCATATTCGGATCCAATGCTTATTTCCAGGATTCCAACTAGCCAATGCACTGAAAGCAGCTAACCAGATAGATGACTGGATTGAAGAGCAAGTGGATTATGCGTTTTCTGAAAAGCGAGGATACTTAACAAGCTGTCCAACGAATGTAGGTACAGGTATTAGGGCTTCGGTCATGATGCATTTACCAGCTTTAGCCCTCACAAGACAAATGAATCGGATTATTCCGGCGATTAATCAATTAGGTCTTGTAGTCAGAGGAATTTATGGTGAAGGCAGCGAAGCAATAGGGAACATCTTTCAAATTTCAAATCAAATGACACTTGGTCAATCAGAAGAAGACATTGTAGATGATTTAAATAGTGTGACCGCTCAGCTCATTGAACAAGAGCGATCTGCACGAAAAGCGTTATATCAAACATCTAAAATTGAACTTGAGGACAGAGTGTACCGTTCGTTAGGGATTTTGTCCAATTGTCGTATGATTGAATCAAAGGAAACAGCAAAGTGTTTGTCAGATGTGCGCCTTGGAATTGATTTAGGTATCATTAAGGGGCTTTCAAGTAATATACTGAATGAACTCATGATTTTGACACAGCCTGGCTTTCTTCAACAATATTCAGGAGGAGCTCTGGAGCCAAATGAACGAGATATAAAACGAGCAGCGATTATTAGAGAAAGGCTGCGTTTAGAAATGCATAGGAATGGACAGGAGGATGAAACGATATGATGTTTGGAAGATTCACTGAAAGAGCTCAAAAGGTATTAGCACTTGCACAAGAAGAAGCCATTCGCCTAGGCCATAAGAACATTGGTACTGAACACATTTTACTTGGTCTAGTTCGTGAGGGTGAGGGCATCGCCGCAAAAGCGTTAGAAGCACTGGGCCTTGTTTCAGATAAAATCCAAAAAGAAGTCGAAAGCTTGATTGGAAGAGGGCAAGAGGTGTCTCAAGCTATTCCTCATTATACGCCTAGAGCGAAGAAGGTCACTGAGCTTTCAATGGATGAAGCAAGAAAGCTAGGTCATTCCTATGTAGGGACAGAACATATTCTATTAGGTCTTATTCGCGAGGGAGAGGGTGTAGCTGCCCGCGTGTTAAATAACCTCGGAGTGAGCTTAAATAAAGCACGTCAGCAAGTCCTACAGCTGCTTGGCAGCAATGAAACAGGTGCATCTGCCGCTGGCTCTAACAGCAATGCAAATACACCAACATTAGATAGCTTGGCAAGAGATTTAACAGCGATTGCGAAAGAAGATAGCTTGGACCCTGTCATTGGACGAAGCAAAGAAATTCAGCGTGTCATCGAGGTTCTAAGCAGAAGAACAAAGAATAACCCTGTGCTGATTGGTGAGCCTGGTGTTGGTAAAACAGCCATTGCTGAAGGTCTGGCACAGCAAATTATTCATAATGAAGTGCCTGAAATCCTGCGCGATAAACGAGTGATGACGCTTGATATGGGAACTGTTGTAGCGGGAACGAAATATCGTGGTGAATTTGAGGATCGCTTGAAAAAAGTCATGGACGAAATTCGTCAGGCAGGAAATATCATTCTCTTCATTGATGAGCTTCATACATTGATTGGTGCTGGTGGAGCAGAGGGTGCGATTGACGCATCTAATATTCTCAAACCATCCTTAGCACGTGGAGAGCTTCAATGTATTGGGGCGACAACGTTAGATGAGTACCGTAAATATATTGAAAAGGATGCTGCGCTTGAACGACGTTTCCAGCCAATTCAAGTAGATCAGCCATCTGTTGATGAAAGTATTCAAATTTTAAGAGGACTTAGAGATCGTTATGAGGCACATCACCGTGTGTCCATTACAGATGAAGCGATTGAGGCGGCGGTGAAGTTATCTGACCGTTATATATCTGATCGTTTCCTTCCAGATAAGGCGATTGATTTAATTGATGAGGCAGGGTCGAAAGTCCGCTTACGTTCTTTCACAACACCGCCTAACCTAAAAGAACTAGAGCAAAAGCTAGATGAAGTACGCAAGGAAAAGGATGCGGCTGTTCAAAGTCAGGAATTTGAAAAAGCAGCTTCTCTTCGCGATACAGAGCAGCGTTTGCGTGAAAAAGTAGAAGTCACAAAGAAATCTTGGAAAGAAAAGCAAGGTCAGGAGAATTCAGAGGTATCAGTGGATGATATCGCAATGGTTGTCTCTAGCTGGACGGGAGTGCCTGTTTCAAAAATTGCCCAAACCGAAACAGATAAGCTTCTAAATATGGAACAATTACTCCATTCTCGTGTAATTGGGCAGGATGAAGCAGTTGTCGCTGTAGCAAAAGCTGTGAGACGTGCGCGTGCTGGCTTAAAAGATCCAAAACGTCCAATCGGCTCATTTATCTTCTTAGGCCCAACAGGAGTTGGTAAAACGGAGCTTGCAAGAGCACTCGCAGAGTCTATTTTCGGTGATGAAGAAGCGATGATTCGTATCGATATGTCTGAATACATGGAAAAACACTCTACATCTAGACTTGTTGGGTCACCTCCAGGCTATGTTGGCTATGAAGAAGGCGGACAACTGACTGAAAAAGTGAGAAGAAAACCTTATTCTGTTGTGCTTTTAGATGAGATTGAAAAGGCGCATCCAGATGTATTCAACATCTTACTGCAAGTGTTAGAGGATGGTCGTCTGACTGATTCTAAAGGGCGTACTGTTGACTTTAGAAACACGATTTTAATCATGACATCCAACGTTGGAGCTAGTGAACTGAAGCGAAATAAATATGTTGGCTTTAATGTGCAGGATGAAGGTCAAAATTACAAGGATATGAAAGGCAAAGTGATGGGCGAGTTGAAACGTGCGTTTAGACCAGAATTCATCAACCGTATTGATGAAATCATTGTCTTCCATTCTCTTGAAAAGAAACATCTAAAAGAGATCGTGTCTCTCATGTCTGATCAATTGACGAAACGATTAAAAGAACAAGACCTTTCAATCGAATTGACAGAAGCAGCAAAAGCGAAGATTGCCGACGAAGGTGTAGACCTTGAGTACGGTGCGCGTCCGTTAAGAAGAGCGATTCAAAAGCATGTGGAAGATCGACTTTCTGAGGAGCTTCTGAAGGGCAATATTGAAAAAGGTCAACAAATCGTATTAGATGTGGAAGATGGAGAAATTGTCGTAAAAACGACGGCTGCTACGAACTAATATAGTAAGAAAAAAGTGTGAGGCATACCAGTCAGGTGTATGCCTCCCTTTACTTATTTCTGACCAGTATAAGGAGTTGTATTCTTCAATCTATGGCTAAGACAAAATCAAAATTTATATGCCAATCGTGCGGTTATGAGTCAGCCAAATGGATGGGGAAATGTCCAGGCTGCGGCACGTGGAACAGTATGACAGAAGAGGTCGTTCGCAAAGAGCCGGCAAACCGTCGAAGTGCTTTTAATCATTCTGTTCAAACCATTCAAAAACCTTCACCTATATCTGCAATTGAAACATCTGATGAACCCCGAATCAAAACGAATTTAGAAGAATTTAACCGAGTATTAGGAAGTGGAATTGTCAAAGGCTCTCTTGTTCTCATTGGCGGAGATCCTGGGATTGGGAAGTCCACATTATTATTACAAGTATCAGCACAGCTCTCAGACAAAAATCAGAATGTATTATACATATCTGGTGAGGAGTCCATTAAACAAACGAAGCTAAGAGCGGACCGCCTTGGCATAAAAAGCACCTCTTTACATGTTTTGGCTGAAACCGATATGGAGTATATAACGTCTGCTATACAAGAGATGAAACCCGCTTTTGTCGTGGTGGATTCGATTCAAACCGTTTATCAAAGCGATATTACGTCAGCTCCTGGGTCTGTATCTCAAGTGAGAGAATGTACAGCACAGCTGATGAAAATTGCCAAGACAAATGGGATTCCAATATTTATCGTTGGTCACGTGACCAAAGAAGGCTCGATCGCAGGTCCACGCCTTTTAGAGCATATGGTGGACACGGTTCTTTATTTTGAAGGCGAGCGTCATCATACGTTTCGTATCTTGCGTGCGGTGAAAAACCGATTTGGTTCAACGAATGAACTAGGGATTTTTGAAATGAGAGAGGAAGGGCTCACGGAAGTATTAAACCCATCCGAAATTTTCTTAGAAGAACGTTCGGCAGGTGTATCTGGTTCGTGTGTTGTTGCCTCAATGGAAGGAACAAGACCTGTTCTTGTCGAGATACAAGCATTAATTTCACCGACAAGCTTTGGGAATCCGCGCAGAATGGCCACTGGTCTTGATCATAATCGAGTGTCACTGCTCATGGCGGTTTTAGAAAAACGTGTCGGACTGCTGCTGCAAAATCAAGATGCGTATTTAAAGGTTGCAGGCGGTGTGAAGCTTGACGAACCGGCGATTGACTTGGCCATTGCGGTCAGTATTGCATCAAGCTTTAAAGACGCAGCGCCGCATCAAGCGGATTGTTTTATAGGAGAGGTCGGTCTGACGGGAGAAGTCAGAAGAGTATCAAGAATTGAACAGCGTGTGCAGGAAGCTGCGAAACTTGGATTTAAGCGAATGTTTATTCCTCAGGCGAATATAGATGGATGGAAAAAGCCGAGAGGGATTGAGTTAGTCGGTGTAGAAAATGTAGCGGAGGCACTTCGAATTTCACTAGGGGGATCATAGAAATGGAAAAAGAGAAAAAAGGAGCGAAAGAACTCGATCTCTTAGATATCGTACAGTTTGTGGCACCAGGGACACCTCTTCGGGCTGGGATTGAAAATGTCCTGAGGGCAAATACTGGCGGGCTTATTGTTGTTGGTTATAACGACAAAGTAAAGAGTGTTGTAGATGGAGGGTTTCATATTAACTCTGCCTTCTCTCCAGCACATTTATATGAATTGGCTAAGATGGATGGGGCCATTATTTTAAGCGATTCTGGTCAAAAGATCTTGTATGCGAATACACAGCTCATGCCAGATGCAACGATCCATTCATCGGAAACGGGCATGAGGCACCGTACAGCTGAACGTGTAGCGAAGCAGACAGGCTGCTTAATCATTGCGATATCTGAACGGAGGAACGTCATTACCTTATACCAAGGGAATCGTCGTTATACGCTGAAAGATATTGGCTTTATTTTAACGAAGGCCAACCAAGCGATACAAACACTTGAGAAATATAAAACCATTTTAGATCACGCCATTTCTACGCTAAGCGCCCTAGAATTTGAAGAGCTTGTGACCTTTGGTGATGTATTATCCGTGCTCCATCGTTACGAGATGGTGCTCAGAATCAAAAATGAAATCAATATGTATATCAAAGAGCTCGGAACAGAAGGGCATTTGATCCGTCTGCAAGTCAATGAATTGATTACAGATATGGAGCAGGAAGCGGCTTTATTTATTAAAGATTATGTGAAAGAAAAGATTAAAGATCCATATGTTCTGCTTAAGCAGCTCCAAGATATGTCGAGCTTTGAGCTTTTAGATGATTCCATTCTGTACAAGTTACTTGGCTATCCAGTTTCTACAAATATTGACGAATATGTGTACACAAGAGGTTACAGACTGCTTCACAAAATCCCTAGACTGCCTATGCCAATCGTCGAAAACGTGGTTGAAGCGTTCGGTGTGTTAGATCGAATTATGGAAGCGGATGTACAAGATTTGGATGAAGTAGAAGGAATTGGAGAAGTAAGAGCGAAAAAGATAAAAAAAGGATTAAAAAGGCTGCAAGAAAAACATTATATCGACCGACAGCTGTAAGAAGAGAAATTTTTCTTAAACACGGTTAAAAATGGATGAATATGGGTATATTAATGATGCTTTTGTTTTCTATTGATTATGATAGGAAACTTAAACATATATCAATGTCAGGTGAGGGTGGATTGACAGATGAAAAATAAAGGAGGTGAAGGTATGTTAAAAAGAATCGTTCAGGCGTTTTTTATCATTTTTGGTGCAGTTGTAGGGATTTTTATCATTCCAGAGTTATTTCTGCTGTTAAATGTAAAGGACATACCTTTCATAACAAATGCTTACTCTTCAGCACTAATAGGAGCCGCTGTGTTCTTTATCATCGGCAAATGGTGCACAGGCTATGTGGTTAATTGGGTGAAATGGATCGAGGATTCTCTATTAAAGGCGCCTCTTCCTGATCTTATTTCTGGAAGTTTCGGATTAGTATTTGGACTTATTCTAGCATATCTTATTGTAAACGTGATCCCGCTAAACAATATCCCATATCATATTTTTGGTACCATTATTCCGATTTTCCTGGCTTTCTTTTTAGGATACCTTGGATTTCAGGTAGGCTTTAAGAAGAAGGATGAAATGATGGGGCTGTTCTCCCGATCTGCAAAGGTCACCAAGAAAAAAGGAGCAGCCGATGATGAACCTGAAATAGAAGATAAAAAGCTGAAAATTTTAGACACAAGTGTTATCATTGATGGAAGAATCGCAGATATTTGTCAAACTGGATTCTTAGAAGGTGTCATGGTCATTCCTCAATTTGTGCTCGAGGAATTACAGCATATTGCAGACTCTTCTGATGTATTAAAGAGAAATAGAGGTCGAAGAGGTCTTGATATTTTAAATCGTATTCAAAAAGAATTAGATATCAAAGTTGAAATTTACGAAGGTGACTTTGAAGACATTCAAGAGGTTGATAGCAAGCTTGTGAAGCTCGCTAAATTAACTTCAGGTGTTGTTGTGACAAATGATTTTAATTTAAATAAAGTATGCGAACTTCAAAAAGTAGCAGTGTTAAACATCAATGATCTAGCCAATGCGGTGAAACCGGTTGTGCTGCCTGGGGAAGAAATGAAGGTACAGGTCATTAAAGATGGGAAAGAGCATAACCAAGGTGTTGCTTACTTAGATGACGGTACGATGATTGTGGTCGAAGAAGGACGCAATTACATTGGAAAAGACATCGATGTGCTCGTCACAAGTGTGCTGCAGACTGCTGCTGGAAGAATGATTTTTGCGAAGCCAAAACTTCTGGAGAAGGCGCTCTAAAGGGAGAACGAACATGTATTATGAAGTAGTTATTCCGGCTGCGGGGCAGGGGAAACGAATGAAGGCCGGCCGCAATAAGCTTTTTATTGAGCTGAAAAGAATGCCGGTTATTATTCATACACTAAAGGTGTTTGACGCTCATGCTCAATGCAAACGCATGATCCTAGCGATCAATGAAGAGGAGCGTCAAGACTTTGAAAGGCTACTCAAGGTACACGCTTTTCAAACGCCTGTTTCACTTGTCACTGGCGGCGAAGAACGTCAGCAAAGTGTATACGAAGGATTAAAGGCTGTGAAAGATGCGGACATCGTGCTTGTTCATGATGGGGCAAGGCCTTTTATTAAGCATACACAGATTGACTTGCTCGTTAAAGCAGCGATTGAAAAAGGCTCCGCAGTTGTAGCGGTACCAGTGAAAGACACAATCAAACGCGTTCAAGAAGGCAAAGTGGAACAAACCATTGAACGTCAGAGCTTGTGGGCAGTCCAGACCCCACAAGCTTTTCGTCATTCTATTTTAAAAGAGGCGCATGAATATGCAGAGCGGACCGGTTTCCTTGGAACAGACGACGCCAGTCTTGTGGAACAATTACATGGTGAAAACGTGTATATTGTCCAAGGAGATTACACCAATATTAAGCTGACGACACCGGATGATTTATTGGTTGCCAAGGCAATTATGGATGCGGAAAGAGGGTACTAGATCATGTTGAGAATAGGACAAGGCTTTGATGTACATCAATTAACAGAGGGAAGACCTTTGATTATTGGCGGGGTCACCATCCCTTATGAAAAGGGGCTGCTTGGGCATTCAGACGCTGATGTACTGCTTCACACAGTGGCAGATGCCTGCCTAGGTGCGATTGCTGAAGGAGATATCGGCAGACATTTCCCAGACACAGATCCTGAGTTTAAGGATGCGGATTCTTTTAAATTACTGCAACATGTGTGGGCACTAGTAAAGGAAAAAGGCTACACACTTGTGAATATTGATTGCACCATCATGGCGCAAAAGCCCAAAATGGCACCTTACATTCAACCGATGTGTGAGAAGATTGCAGAAGCGCTTGAGGCAGATGTCACACAGGTGAATGTGAAAGCAACAACGACAGAGAAACTCGGATTTACAGGAAGAGGCGAAGGAATTGCCTCTCAGGCAACTGTGCTTCTTCAGAAAAAGTAAAACTCATTTTGATGAGAATGGGATTTGATGATAAAATACGTTTATAAAAAATTGGTGTCAGACAACATGATGCAGATGAAAGGAAGTTAAACTCATGGGAAATGAAGTGCGTGTTCGTTATGCACCGAGTCCAACTGGTCATTTACATATTGGGAATGCTAGAACGGCTCTTTTCAACTATTTGTTCGCACGCAGTCAAGGCGGCAAATTTATTATTCGAATCGAAGATACGGATCAAAAGCGTAATGTAGAGGGCGGAGAAGAAAGCCAGCTTCGCCACCTGCAATGGCTCGGTATTGATTGGGATGAGAGCATTGATAAAGATGGCGGCTACGGCCCTTACAGACAATCAGAGCGTAATGATATTTATAAAAAGTATTATGATGAGCTGCTAGAGAAGGACTTGGCGTATAAGTGCTATTGTACGGCTGAAGAGCTAGAGGAAGAGCGTGAAGCACAAATCGCCCGCAGTGAAATGCCTCGATATTCTGGTAAATGCAGTCATTTATCAAAAGAAGAAGAGGACAAGCTGATTGCTGAAGGAAGAGAGCCAAGCATCCGCTTCCGAGTGCCAAAAGGAGAAATTATCAAATTTGACGACATGGTCAAAGGCGATATTTCATTTGAGACAGACGGCATCGGTGACTTTGTCATTGTGAAGAAAGATGGTACGCCAACTTATAACTTCGCTGTAGCAGTGGATGATTATTTGATGAAAATGACTCACATTCTCCGCGGAGAGGATCACATTTCGAATACGCCTAAACAAATTATGATCTTCAATGCATTCGGCTGGGATGTTCCGCTATTCGGACATATGACGCTGATTGTGAACGAGAACCGCAAGAAATTAAGCAAGCGTGATGAATCCATTATTCAATTCATCGAGCAATATAAAAACTTGGGCTATTTACCAGAAGCCCTATTCAACTTCATTGCACTACTTGGATGGTCTCCAGTGGGCGAAGAAGAACTGTTTACAAAAGAGCAATTCATCGACATTTTCGATGTAAACCGACTTTCTAAGTCACCAGCTCTATTCGATATGCATAAACTAAAATGGGTGAATAACCAATACGTGAAGGCACTTGATCTTGATCAGGTTGTTGCGTTAACGCTTCCGCATCTTCAAAAGGCAGGCAAGGTAAGCGAGCAGCTGTCAGACGAAGAAAACACGTGGGTACGCAAGCTGATTGCTCTGTATCACGAACAATTAAGCTATGGAGCAGAAATTGTTGAGTTAACAGAGTTGTTCTTTAAGGAGCAAATTGAGTATAATCAAGAGGCAAAGGAAGTTCTAGCAGAGGAGCAAGTACCAGAAGTCATGGCATCTTTTGCTGGTCAGCTTGAACGACTTGAATCTTTCACACCTGATGAAATCAAGGCTGCTATTAAAGCAGTACAAAAAGAAACAGGGCATAAAGGCAAGAAACTATTCATGCCAATTCGTGTGGCTGTCACAGGACAAACGCATGGCCCAGAACTTCCGCAAAGTATTGAACTACTAGGTAAAGAAACGGTATTAAACCGCATTAAACAAATATAAGGAAATCGTTGCGAGGGAGAAGTACAATGTTTTCGTCCATCACAGAAAGAGTCTTCACCGGCTGAAAGAGACTTATGGGCAGACGTTGGAAATGCACCCTCAAGACCCTTGAGGAACACGAGTACGTTAGTATGCAAGGGCGGTACCCTCCGTTATGGGATTAAGTTGAGAAGGCTGCGAAATGAGGGCTTTCTAAACAGAGTGGAACCGCGTTTTCAAAACGTCTCTGTCATATGGCAGAGGCGTTTTTTATTTGTCCAAAAAAGAGAGCAAGTCCGAAGAGAGATTGATGGGGAAGAACGGGGGGAGCATGTGTTTTTCAAAATGCTGAAAGAAGATATTGATACTGTGTTTGATCAAGATCCTGCTGCTAGAAGCTATATTGAAGTAGTGCTAACCTATTCAGGGCTTCATGCGATTTGGGCTCATCGTATCGCGCATGCATTTTATAAGCGGAAGCTGTACTTTCTTGCGCGGATCATTTCTCAGGTCAGCCGGTTTTTCACAGGGGTTGAAATTCACCCTGCGGCAACCATTGGCAGGCGCTTCTTCATTGACCACGGTATGGGAGTGGTGATTGGGGAAACATGTGAAATTGGAGACAACGTCACTGTTTTCCAAGGCGTGACATTAGGGGGAACAGGGAAAGAAAAGGGAAAGCGGCACCCGACCATTTTAGACGATGCGCTCATTGCGACAGGTGCAAAGGTGCTTGGTTCCATTACAGTCGGAAAAGGAGCCAAGATTGGAGCGGGGTCGGTCGTGTTAAAGGACGTACCCGACCATTCTACTGTTGTCGGTATACCTGGGCGAGTCGTCGTTCAAAATGGTAAGAAAATCAATCGTGATCTCAATCATCAAGATTTGCCAGATCCAATTTCCGATCGTTTCAAAGAATTGGAACGAGAAATGGAAAAGCTAAAAGGTGAGCTAGCTTCATTGAGCAGAAAGGAAGAACAATCATGACAATCAATATTTATAATACATTGACACGTAAGAAGGAAGAATTCGTCCCGCTTGAGCCAGGAAAGGTCAAGATGTATGTGTGCGGACCAACCGTTTATAACTACATTCATATCGGGAATGCAAGGCCTGCTATTGTTTATGACACTGTACGTAAGTATTTAGAATACAGCGGCTATGATGTGAACTTTGTCTCAAACTTTACAGATGTGGATGATAAGCTCATCAAAGCAGCCAATGAACTCGGGGAAGATGTCCCGACGATTGCTGACCGCTTTATTCAAGCCTACTTTGAAGACGTCAGTGCACTAGGCTGCAAAAAAGCTGACCTTCACCCGCGAGTGACGGAAAATATGGATGATATCATTGCATTTATTGCGACATTGATTGAAAAGGGCTACGCCTATGAAGCGGATGGCGACGTGTATTACAGCACACGCTCATTTGAAGGCTACGGAAAGCTTTCTCACCAGTCGATTGATGAACTGAAGACAGGTGCCCGTATTCGTGTAGGTGAGAAGAAACGAGATGCGCTGGACTTTGCTTTATGGAAGGCTGCAAAGGATCAAGAAATCTCATGGGATAGCCCGTGGGGCGAAGGACGACCAGGCTGGCACATCGAATGCTCGGCCATGGTTAAAAAATATTTAGGTGATACGATCGACATTCATGCTGGCGGACAGGATTTAACCTTCCCTCACCATGAAAATGAAATCGCTCAATCTGAGGCTTTGACAGGGAAACCTTTTGCAAAGTATTGGATGCATAACGGATATATTAATATTGAGAACGAAAAAATGTCAAAATCACTAGGCAACTTTGTGCTTGTGCATGACATTGTGAAAGAACAAGATCCTGACGTGCTTCGCTTCTTTATGTTGTCGGTTCACTACCGTCATCCAATTAACTACTCAATGGATTTACTAGAGAGTACAAAGAGTGCGTTTAACCGGCTCAAAACGTCGTATGCCAATTTACATCATCGCCTCGAGAGCAGCACGAATATCACAGAAGACAATGCTGAATGGCTGGCGAAGGTTGAAGAGCAGCGAGCGACATTTATTTCTGAAATGAATGATGACTTCAATACGGCAAATGCGATCTCTGTTTTATTCGAACTTGCGAAACAGGCGAATTATTATATGGAAAATGATCATACTTCGGAGGAAGTGATCAAGGCATTTATCGGCTTGTTCCAAGAAATCACGTCTGTTCTTGGCTTTTCATTAGAAGAAAAGCATACGCTCGATGAAGAAGTAGAAGCGTTAATTGAAAAACGCAATGAGGCTAGAAGAAATCGTGATTTTGCGCTATCTGATCAAATTCGTGACCAGTTAAAGAGCATGAATATTGTATTGGAGGACACTCCTCAAGGTACTCGCTGGAAAAGAGGAGAATAGGTCATGTTGAATTTTGAAAAGCTGAAAGACGGTAAACAGTTAAACGGACTTGCGCTTGCTTACATGGGTGATGCCATTTTTGAAGTCTATGTGAGGCATCACCTCCTCCAAACGGGGGCGACAAAACCAAATGAGCTGCACAAACGAGCAAGCAAAATTGTTTCAGCTAAATCTCAGGCAGCCATTTTATTTACGCTACAGCAGCAAGGCTTTTTCACTGAAGCAGAAGAAGCGGTGCTGAAAAGAGGAAGAAATGCAAAATCAGGCACAGTGCCTAAAAACACAGACGTTCAAACGTATCGTTATAGTACGGCGTTTGAAGCGCTCATGGGTTATTTATTTATTGAAAAGCAGGACGAACGCTTAGAAGAGCTGATTAGTCAGGCGATTGAAATCGGAACGTCAGGGAGGAAGACAAATGAGTCAGCAACATGATTATGTGATTGGGAAAAATGCAGTGATTGAAACACTGAAGTCAGATCGGGAGTTATACAAGCTCTGGATGGCAGAAAACACTGTAAAAGGACAAGCCCAGCAGGTCATTGAACTCGCAAAAAAACAAAATATCACCATTCAGTATGTTCCGAGGAAAAAGCTTGATCAAATGGTAACAGGTCAGCACCAGGGAATCGTTGCACAAGTAGCAGCATATGAATATGCAGAATTGGACGATCTATATCAAATCGCTGAACAGCGGAATGAACAGCCATTTTTTCTTATCTTAGATGAAATTGAAGACCCGCATAATTTAGGTTCCATTATGCGTACAGCAGATGCTGTAGGTGCACACGGGATTGTGATTCCGAAAAGGAGAGCGGTCGGCTTAACGACAACCGTTGCCAAAGCATCCACTGGGGCAATTGAACATATTCCTGTTGCCAAAGTCACCAACCTTTCAAGAGCTCTTGATGAGATGAAAGAAAGAGGAATCTGGGTTGCGGGAACAGATGCGTCTGCCAAACAGGATTACAGACAATTTGATGGCACGATGCCGCTTGCTCTCGTGATTGGCAGTGAAGGAAAAGGGATTGGCCGATTGATCAAAGAAAAGTGTGATTTTCTGATTAAGCTGCCTATGGCCGGAAAGGTCACTTCGTTAAACGCGTCAGTTGCCGCTAGTCTATTGATGTATGAAGTGTATCGAAAACGTTATCCGTTAGGAGAATAGAGATGGACATCCTCTTAGTCGATGGATACAACATGATAGGTGCTTGGCCACGGCTGCAGCACTTAAAGGAAAACAGCTTTGAAGAAGCCAGAGACATACTGATTCAAAATTTAGCAGAATATCAAGCATACACAGGGTATCGAGTCATTGTCGTATTCGATGCCCATATGGTCAAAGGAATCGAAAAAAAGCGGATCAATCACCGAGTAGAGGTCATCTTTACGAGAGAGAATGAAACAGCTGATGAGCGGATTGAAAAGCTTGCCCAGGATTTGAATAATATTCGGACGCAGATTCATGTGGCGACCTCAGACTTTACAGAACAATGGGCAATCTTTGGACAAGGAGCTCTTCGAAAGTCGGCTCGAGAGCTTTTAAGAGAGATTGAAGTGATCGAACGAAAGATTGAAACGAGAGTCAAAAAGATTACTTCTGATAAACCAGCATCTAAGATTGAATTGTCAGAAGATGTATTGAAAACGTTTGAAAAATGGCGGCGTGGGAATCTAGAATAGCTTGACGATATTTCAACCATTAATGTATAATATTTCTATCTAGGTGCGGTCGGGGGGATCGAAGTGAATCTAAACAACAGCAAGGATAAATCCATCAGAGAGCAATTTTGCCAGTTGGAAGATGAACAAGTCATTGAAAGGGTTCATGTCGGAGATAGTGATGCGCTAGATTACTTAATAACGAAATACCGCAATTTTGTACGTGCAAAAGCAAGATCTTATTTCTTGATTGGAGCGGATCGAGAGGACATTGTTCAAGAGGGGATGATCGGACTTTATAAGTCTATCCGCGATTTCAGAGAGGACAAGCTTACTTCATTTAAGGCTTTTGCAGAATTATGTATTACCCGCCAAATTATCACCGCAATTAAAACAGCTACTCGCCAAAAACATATCCCGTTAAATTCCTATGTATCATTAGATAAGCCAATATATGATGAAGAATCAGACAGAACATTATTGGACGTCATTTCCGGTGCTAAAGCGCTTAACCCAGAAGATTTAATCATTAGCAAAGAAGAATTTGATGATATCGAAATGAAGATGGGTGAACTACTAAGCGAGCTGGAAAGAAAGGTTCTTGTGCTTTACCTTGATGGCAGATCCTATCAAGAGATTTCTGAAGATTTAAACCGTCATGTGAAATCAATTGATAACGCACTCCAAAGAGTAAAGAGAAAATTAGAGAAATATTTAGAGCTTCGCGAGATTAGTCTCTAATCAAACCTATATTGACAGCTTTTTCGACACTGTGATAAGGTACTAAGGAAATGATGTCGAGAAAATAGGTGTAAATATGAGGAAAAATATTACTCTAGCCTGTAAAGACTGCGGAAGCCGCAATTATACGACAATGAAAAGTGATGCTTCAGCAGCTGAAAGATTAGAAGTTAAGAAATATTGCAAGACTTGTAATTCACATAAAACACATTTAGAAACGAAGTAAGATTTGCGTTCTTTAATCTGTGGAGGTCTTTTACAATGCGTATTATCAGTTTCTTAAAAAGTGTCGGGAAAGAAATGAAGAAGGTCAGCTGGCCAAAGAAAAACGAAATGATTCGTTACACAATCACTGTTATTTTAACAGTCGTATTCTTTGCAATCTTTTTCTCTTTTCTTGATATAGGAATCTCACAATTAATCGAATTAATTCATTAATACTTGAATAATGGTCTGCTGAACGTGCTATAATAGATCATAATATGACTTGCCAAAAAACCCGTTTTACGGGTTTTTTCAATTGCTTGAAAATATTTACCGGTACTCGAGATTCGTCAAATAGACATTACGAAATGTGGGGAGGGAAGGACTAAATAGTCCTGAACGAAATGGAAAAGAATTGGTATGTTGTGCATACGTACTCTGGCTATGAAAACAAAGTAAAAGCGAACTTGGAAAAGCGTGTTGAATCAATGGGCATGCAAGATAAGATCTTCCGCGTTGTTGTACCAGAAGAAGAAGAAACAGATATTAAAAATGGTAAGAAAAAAGTTGTCAAAAAGAAAGTATTCCCTGGCTATGTCCTAGTGGAAATCGTGATGACTGACGACTCTTGGTATGTTGTTCGTAATACACCAGGTGTCACAGGATTCGTTGGATCAGCTGGATCAGGCTCAAAGCCGACAGCGCTTTTGCCAGGCGAAGCTGAAACCATTCTGAAGAGAATGGGTCTTGAAGAACGCAAAACAGAAATCGACTTTGAATTGAAAGAAACAGTCAAGGTCATCGACGGACCATTTGCGAACTTCACAGGCTCTATCGAAGAGATTGATTACGATAAAAGCAAAGTCAAAGTATTCGTTAATATGTTTGGTAGAGAAACACCCGTGGAACTTGAGTTCACGCAGATCGATAAATTGTAATTCAAAAGAGCTTGAAATGAGTGTATAGAAGTGGTAATATAGCAAAGGTACGTCTTGAGTTCGCTCAAGATCGCTAGCTAGTTATTTCGTCATTCATATAAAGAATGAAGTTGTTGAGTGGGAGGGGGATTCCCCTATTACCACATCACGGACTTTAAGGAGGTGTGTCTCGTGGCTAAAAAAGTAGTTAAAGTTGTTAAATTGCAAATTCCTGCTGGAAAAGCTAACCCAGCTCCACCAGTTGGACCTGCACTAGGTCAAGCCGGTGTTAATATCATGGGATTCTGTAAGGAGTTTAATGCTCGTACAGCTGACCAAGCTGGTCTTATCATTCCTGTTGAAATTTCGGTTTTTGAAGACCGTTCATTTACATTTATTACTAAAACTCCACCTGCTGCAGTTTTACTTAAAAAAGCAGCTGGTATTGAGTCTGGTTCTGGTGAACCTAACCGTAATAAAGTGGCAACTGTTAAGCGTGATAAAGTACGCGAAATCGCGGAAACAAAAATGCCTGACTTAAACGCTGCTAGCGTTGAATCAGCTATGCGCATGGTTGAAGGTACTGCACGCAGTATGGGTATTGTCATCGAAGATTAATTTATTGTCTTGTTGGGTTGCGAGTTTGGTTTTGACAAGTTCGCAACCCTTATTCGTGGGAGGTTATTCCGCTAAAACCACATAAGGAGGATTTTTATAATGGCTAAAAAAGGTAAAAAGTATGTAGAAGCTGCTAAGCTAATCGAACGTACTAAAGCGTATGATGTAGCTGAAGCTGTTTCTCTTACAAAAAAAGCAAATACAGCGAAATTTGATGCGACTGTAGAAGTTGCTTTTCGTTTGGGCGTAGACCCTCGTAAAAACGACCAACAAATCCGCGGTGCAGTTGTACTTCCTAACGGAACTGGTAAAACTCAACGCGTTCTTGTGTTCGCTAAAGGCGAAAAAGCAAAAGAAGCAGAAGCTGCTGGAGCAGACTACGTTGGAGATTCTGATTACATCACTAAAATCCAACAAGGCTGGTTCGATTTCGATGTAATCGTTGCAACACCTGACATGATGGGTGAAGTTGGTAAGATCGGTCGTGTACTTGGACCAAAAGGTCTTATGCCAAACCCTAAAACAGGAACTGTTACATTCGAAGTAGAAAAAGCAATCAATGAAATCAAAGCTGGTAAAGTAGAATACCGCGTTGATAAAGCTGGTAACATCCACGCGCCAATCGGAAAGGTTTCTTTCGAGGACGAAAAGCTTGTTGAGAACTTTGCAACAATCTATGACACAATCCTTAAAGCAAAACCTGCAGCGGCTAAAGGTGTATACGTGAAAAACGTTTCTGTTACATCTACTATGGGCCCTGGTGTGAAAGTGGATCCATCTTCTTTCTCTGCAAAATAAATCTTGACTTATCACAATCATTTTGATAATATCAAAATGTTGTAAAATAGAATATGTCCATTTATACCGTAGACAGCAGGGGCCTTATGGCTTAATTAACCCGCCGAGGTGTATATGTCACAGTCTTACGTTAACGTATGCTTGTATATACAGCCTCCATGTCTTAATGGAGGCTTTTTATATGGAGAACCGTTCGTTAGGAACGTGATGGCCTGATCGGTATAAGTGTTACACAAACAATGTACAGGAGGTGTAACCATGAGCAATGCAATCGATACAAAAAAAGTTGTCGTTGATGAAATTACTTCTAAATTTAAAGACAGTATGTCTACTGTAATTGTAGATTACCGCGGTCTTTCAGTTTCTGAAGTGACTGAACTTCGTAAACAGCTTCGTGACGCTGGCGTAGAATTCAAAGTTTACAAAAACACTTTGACTCGCCGTGCAGTTGAACAAGTTGAACTAACAGGTTTAAACGATTTCTTAACAGGTCCAAACGCTATCGCATTCAGTAACGAAGATGTTATCGCACCTGCGAAAATCATCAACGAATTTGCGAAAAGCCACGAAGCTTTAGAAATCAAAGCTGGTGTCATCGAAGGAAACGTAGCGACTGTAGAAGAAGTGAAGGCTCTTGCGGAACTTCCGTCTCGCGAAGGCTTACTATCTATGTTGCTTAGCGTTCTTCAAGCTCCAGTTCGTAACCTTGCTCTTGCTACTAAAGCAGTTGCAGATCAAAAAGAAGAACAAGGCGCTTAATGCGTACTTAACGTAAAAAACTTAAAATGGAGGAATTACAAATGGCTTTAAATATCGAAGAAATCATTGCTTCAGTTAAAGAAGCAACTGTACTTGAGTTAAACGACTTAGTAAAAGCAATCGAAGAAGAATTTGGCGTAACTGCTGCTGCTCCTGTAGCTGTAGCTGCAGCTGGTGGTGCCGCTGCTGAAGAGAAAACTGATTTTGATCTAGTACTTGCTGGTGCTGGAGACCAAAAAATCAAAGTTATCAAAGTGGTTCGTGAAATCACTGGTCTTGGCTTGAAAGAAGCTAAAGAACTTGTTGACAACACTCCAAAACCACTTAAAGAAGGTATTGCTAAAGAAGAAGCTGAAGAACTTAAAGCTAAGCTTGAAGAAGTTGGCGCTTCTGTAGAAGTTAAGTAATCTTCGCCTAATCTTTTGGGAAAGCTCGCTTTTACTGGCGGGCTTTTTCTTTTCTATTCTCCTGAAACGATTGAATCCAGAGGAGGTCCATTCACCATGAGTGACCACTATTATACGGAAAAGCCATCAGTGAAAAGCAATAAACAGACATGGGACTTCACCTTGAGAAACCGTACCTTTACTTTTACAAGTGACAGTGGAGTGTTTTCTAAGAAAGAAGTCGACTTTGGTTCAAGGCTTTTAATTGAAGCTTTTGAAGAACCTGACGTGGATGGCGATATCTTAGATGTCGGTTGCGGTTATGGACCGATTGGCTTATCGTTAGCAAACGAAATGACGAGCCGCACCATTCATATGATTGATGTGAACGAAAGAGCAGTCGAACTTTCAAAGGAAAACGCTAAACATAATCGCGTTGATAATGTCCGCATCTATCAAAGTGATTTGTTCTCGAATGTTCATTCATCAGCTGCTTTTGCCTCTATACTGACCAATCCCCCAATACGGGCAGGGAAGAAAGTTGTACATGCGATCTTTGAAAAAAGTGCTGATCATTTATTGCCGGAAGGTGAGTTGTGGGTGGTTATTCAGAAAAAGCAGGGCGGACCATCTGCGATTGAGAAATTAGAACAGCTCTTTGGAGAAGTCGAAGTTGTATTGAAAAAAAAGGGCTACTATATTATCAAAGCTAAAAAAGTTTGACGCAGTTTCCTAGCTGTGTTAACATTATAAAATGCCAATGTGTATATTTTGCTTAATAGGCTTAAAAAACAACTGTTTTGTATAAATTATGCATATTTGGGAAAACTAATAAAATCGGTATTTGTTTTTGGATGTGGTTTTCTTATTTTAGAAACCCTTTTTTCTTTTGTCTTGTAAAAGTATTTCTTTACTGACATTTGAAAGGCTGAAATACTTTTTACACATATAATACGCATGATTTGAGGGGTGAATCAGTTGACAGGTCAACTAGTTCAGTATGGACGACACCGCCAGCGCAGAAGCTACGCACGCATAAGCGAAGTGTTAGAATTACCAAATCTCATTGAAATTCAAACCTCTTCTTATCAGTGGTTTCTTGATGAGGGTCTTAGAGAGATGTTTCAAGATATATCCCCAATTGAGGATTTTACTGGTAACCTTTCTCTTGAATTCATTGATTACAGCCTAGGGGATCCTAAGTATCCTGTAGCAGAATCAAAAGAACGTGATGTAACTTACTCTGCTCCACTAAGAGTAAAAGTTCGTTTAATTAACAAAGAAACTGGAGAAGTAAAAGACCAAGATGTGTTCATGGGTGATTTCCCAATCATGACAGACACAGGTACTTTTATCATTAACGGTGCGGAACGTGTAATCGTTTCTCAGTTAGTACGTTCTCCAAGTGTATATTTCAGTGGTAAAGTAGACAAAAACGGTAAAAAAGGTTTTACTGCGACTGTCATTCCAAACCGTGGCGCATGGTTAGAATACGAAACTGATGCGAAGGATGTAGTCTATGTACGCATCGATCGCACACGTAAGTTGCCGGTTACGGTTCTTTTGCGTGCTCTCGGCTTCAGCTCTGATCAAGAGATTCTTGACCTCATTGGCGAGAATGAATACTTACGCAACACGCTGGAAAAAGACAATACAGAGAATGCGGATAAAGCACTTCTCGAAATCTACGAGCGCCTCCGTCCTGGAGAGCCGCCAACTGTTGAAAATGCGAAAAGCCTGCTAGACTCTCGCTTCTTCGATCCGAAGAGATATGACCTAGCAAATGTTGGACGCTACAAGATTAATAAAAAGCTTCATATTAAAAATAGACTGTTCAATCAAAAATTGGCTGAAACGTTAGTTGACCCTGAAACAGGTGAAATTCTAGCAGAAAAAGGTCAAATTTTAGACAGAAGAGTTCTTGATAAAGTTCTTCCATACTTAGAAAACGGCATCGGATTTAGAAAGCTTTATCCAAATGGTGGCGTAGTAGAAGATGAAGTAGAACTTCAATCTATTAAGATTTATGCACCGTCTGATCAAGAAGGCGAGCAAGTGATCAACGTGATCGGGAATGCATACGTAGAGGAAGCTGTGAAAAACATCACGCCTTCTGACATCATTGCATCGATCAGTTACTTCTTCAATCTTCTTCATGGTGTAGGTGACACAGATGATATCGATCACCTTGGTAACCGTCGCCTGCGTTCTGTAGGTGAGCTTCTGCAAAACCAATTCCGTATTGGTTTAAGCAGAATGGAGCGTGTTGTTCGTGAAAGAATGTCGATCCAAGACACAAACACGATCACACCTCAGCAACTGATCAACATCCGTCCTGTGATCGCTTCTATCAAAGAGTTCTTTGGTAGCTCTCAGCTTTCTCAGTTCATGGATCAAACAAACCCGCTTGCTGAATTGACGCACAAACGTCGTCTGTCAGCGCTTGGGCCTGGTGGTTTGACACGTGAGCGTGCAGGAATGGAAGTTCGTGACGTTCACTACTCTCACTATGGTCGTATGTGTCCGATTGAAACACCAGAGGGTCCAAACATTGGTTTGATCAACTCTCTATCTTCATTTGCAAAAGTGAATCGTTTCGGCTTTATTGAAACACCTTACCGCCGGGTTGATCCCGAAACAGGTAAAGTGACACCAAGAATCGATTACTTAACTGCGGATGAAGAGGATAACTACGTAGTAGCACAAGCGAACGCTATATTAGGTGAAGATGGTTCGTTTATCGATGATAATATCATTGCTCGTTTCAGAGGAGAAAACACCGTTGTTCCTCGAAACCGCGTTGACTACATGGACGTTTCGCCAAAGCAGGTTGTTTCTGCAGCGACAGCATGTATCCCATTCCTAGAAAACGATGACTCTAACCGTGCTCTAATGGGAGCAAACATGCAACGTCAGGCTGTGCCTTTGATGCAGCCGGAATCACCGATTGTTGGTACAGGTATGGAGTATGTATCAGGTAAAGACTCTGGTGCTGCTGTCATCTGCCGTTACCCAGGTGTTGTAGAACGTGTTGAAGCTAAAAATATTTGGGTTCGCCGCTATGAAGATGTCGACGGACAACAAGTCAAAGGAAACCTAGACAAATACAGCTTGCTGAAATTTGTCCGCTCTAACCAAGGGACTTGCTACAACCAGCGTCCAATCGTAAGTGTTGGAGATGAAGTCGTAAAAGGAGAAATCCTTGCAGACGGTCCTTCAATGGAAAAAGGTGAATTGGCTCTAGGACGTAACGTCATGGTCGGCTTCATGACTTGGGACGGTTATAACTACGAGGATGCGATCATCATGAGTGAGCGCCTTGTAAAAGATGACGTCTACACGTCTATCCATATTGAAGAATATGAATCAGAAGCTCGTGATACAAAGCTTGGACCGGAAGAAATCACTCGTGATATTCCAAACGTTGGGGAAGATGCTTTACGCAACCTTGACGAGCGTGGAATCATCCGTATCGGTGCAGAAGTAAAAGACGGAGACCTTCTTGTAGGGAAAGTAACGCCTAAAGGTGTAACAGAACTAACAGCTGAAGAACGTCTATTACATGCAATCTTCGGTGAAAAGGCTCGTGAAGTACGTGATACATCTCTACGTGTTCCACACGGCGGCGGCGGAATTATCCACGATGTCAAAGTCTTTAACCGTGAAGATGGAGATGAATTACCTCCAGGTGTTAACCAGTTAGTCCGCGTATACATCGTTCAGAAGCGTAAAATTTCTGAAGGTGACAAAATGGCTGGACGACATGGTAACAAAGGGGTTATCTCTAAAATCCTTCCAGAAGAAGATATGCCGTATCTTCCAGATGGAACACCGATTGATATCATGTTAAACCCTCTAGGGGTACCATCTCGTATGAACATCGGTCAGGTACTTGAGCTTCATATGGGTATGGCTGCACGTTACCTTGGCATCCACATTGCGTCACCAGTATTTGATGGTGCGCGTGAGGAAGATGTTTGGGAAACGCTTGAAGAAGCAGGTATGTCCCGTGATGCGAAAACAGTCCTTTATGACGGTCGAACTGGTGAACCATTCGATAACCGTGTATCAGTCGGAATCATGTACATGATCAAACTGGCTCACATGGTTGACGACAAACTTCACGCTCGTTCAACTGGACCATACTCACTTGTTACGCAGCAGCCACTTGGCGGTAAAGCACAGTTTGGTGGTCAGCGTTTCGGAGAGATGGAAGTATGGGCACTTGAAGCTTACGGTGCAGCATACACACTTCAAGAGATCTTAACAGTTAAATCGGATGACGTTGTGGGTCGTGTGAAAACATACGAAGCCATCGTCAAAGGGGATAACGTCCCTGAACCAGGTGTCCCTGAATCATTCAAAGTGTTAATTAAAGAACTTCAAAGTTTAGGTATGGATGTCAAAATCCTATCTGGCGATGAAGAAGAGATAGAAATGAGAGATTTAGAAGACGATGAGGAAACGAAGAAAGCAGACGGATTAGCGTTATCTAATGACGAAGATGCTGCAGACCTCGCACCTGTCGATCTTGAACGTGACGCAGTCACAAAAGAATAGCAGAAACGATTAGAGCAAGTGACTAGGGTATAACCCGAAGATTAAAAGGGAGGTAGGCCCCTTGCTAGATGTGAACAATTTTGAGTATATGAACATCGGTCTCGCATCACCTGATAAAATCCGTTCTTGGTCTTTTGGTGAAGTGAAAAAGCCTGAAACGATTAACTATCGTACACTGAAACCTGAAAAAGATGGTCTCTTTTGTGAACGTATCTTCGGACCACAAAAAGACTGGGAATGTCATTGTGGAAAGTATAAACGCGTTCGTTATAAGGGTGTTGTATGTGACCGTTGTGGTGTAGAAGTAACACGGGCAAAAGTCCGTCGTGAGAGAATGGGGCATATCGAACTGGCTGCCCCAGTTTCCCACATTTGGTATTTCAAAGGTATCCCAAGCCGTATGGGTCTTGTTCTTGATATGTCACCACGTGCGTTAGAAGAAGTGATTTACTTCGCTTCATACGTCGTGACAGATCCTGGCAACACACCGCTTGAGAAGAAACAACTTCTTTCTGAGAAGGAATTCCGTGCTTATTTAGATAAATACGGTAATACATTCCAAGCAGCTATGGGTGCAGAAGCAATCAATAAACTTCTTCAAGATATCGATCTTGTAAAAGAAGTAGATGCACTGAAAGAAGAGCTGAAAACTGCTCAAGGACAGCGTCGTACTCGTGCGATTAAACGCCTTGAAGTGCTAGAAGCCTTCCGTAACTCAGGAAACAAACCATCATGGATGATTCTTGATGTACTTCCGGTTATTCCGCCAGAATTACGTCCAATGGTTCAGCTTGATGGTGGACGTTTTGCTACTTCTGACTTAAACGACCTTTATCGTCGTGTCATCAACCGTAACAATCGTCTGAAACGTTTATTAGATCTTGGCGCGCCAAGCATCATCGTTCAGAACGAGAAGCGTATGCTTCAAGAAGCTGTCGATGCCTTGATTGATAATGGACGTAGAGGCCGACCAGTAACAGGACCAGGAAACAGACCATTGAAATCTCTTTCTCATATGCTGAAAGGGAAACAAGGACGTTTCCGTCAAAACTTGCTTGGTAAACGTGTTGACTATTCTGGACGTTCCGTTATCGTCGTAGGACCACATTTGAAAATGTATCAGTGTGGACTTCCGAAAGAAATGGCTCTTGAATTATTCAAACCATTCGTGATGAAGGAGCTTGTTGAAAAAGGTTTAGCTCACAACATCAAGAGTGCGAAGCGTAAAATTGAGCGCGTGCAGCCGGAAGTATGGGATGTTTTAGAATCAGTGATTCGTGAGCATCCAGTCTTACTAAACCGTGCACCGACTCTTCACAGACTTGGTATTCAAGCGTTTGAACCTACACTTGTGGAAGGACGCGCAATTCGTCTGCATCCACTTGTATGTACAGCCTACAACGCTGACTTTGACGGTGACCAAATGGCGGTTCACGTACCATTATCTGCTGAGGCTCAAGCTGAAGCTCGTATCTTAATGCTTGCTGCTCAAAACATTTTGAACCCGAAAGATGGAAAACCTGTTGTTACGCCATCTCAGGATATGGTGCTTGGTAACTACTACCTTACACTTGAGCGTAAAGGTGCTATCGGAGAAGGTATGATCTTCAAAGATACGAACGAAGCCCTTCTAGCTTATCAAAATGGGTATGTGCATCTTCATACACGTGTAGCTGTTGCAGCTAACTCGTTGAAGAATGTGACATTCACTGATGAACAGCGTTCTAAATTGTTGATTACAACAGTTGGAAAACTAATCTTTAACGAAATCTTACCGGAATCATTCCCTTACATGAATGAGCCGACAAAGAGCAATATTGAAGAAAAAACGCCTGACCGCTTCTTCCTTGAAAAAGGTGAAGATGTCAAAGCTGCGATTGAGAAACAAGAAATCAATGCGCCGTTCAAAAAAGGTATTTTAGGTAAAATCATTGCGGAAATCTTTAAGAGATTCCATATCACTGAGACATCTAAAATGCTTGACCGCATGAAAAATCTTGGTTTCAAATACTCTACTAAAGCGGGTATTACGGTTGGGGTGTCTGATATCGTCGTATTAGATGATAAACAGAAGATCCTCGAAGAAGCGCAAGCAAAAGTAGATAACGTCATGAAGCAATTCAGACGTGGTTTGATTACTGAAGAAGAGCGTTACGAGAGAGTCATTTCGATCTGGAGTTCTTCTAAAGATGTCATCCAAGGTAAACTGATGAAGTCCCTTGATGAAGTCAACCCAATCTACATGATGAGTGATTCCGGGGCGCGTGGTAACGCATCTAACTTCACTCAGCTGGCTGGTATGCGTGGTCTGATGGCCAACCCGGCTGGACGTATCATTGAACTTCCGATCAAATCTAGTTTCCGTGAAGGTTTAACCGTATTGGAATACTTTATTTCCACTCACGGAGCGCGTAAAGGTCTTGCCGATACAGCCCTTAAAACAGCTGACTCAGGTTACCTCACGCGTCGTCTCGTCGACGTTGCACAGGATGTTATCATCCGTGAAACAGATTGCGGTACAGACCGTGGTATCTTGGCAAAGTCCATTAGAGAAGGAAATGAAATTATTGAGAAACTTGAAGAACGTCTAATTGGACGTTTTGCAAGAAAACCAATTGTTCATCCTGAAACGGGCGAAGTCATTGTTGGCGAAAACGAACTAATTGATGAAGATAAAGCACTTGAAGTAGTTGAAGCAGGAATTGAGGAAGTATGGATCCGTTCTGCATTTACATGTAACACGCCTCATGGTGTATGTAAACGATGCTACGGCCGTAACCTTGCAACTGGTACTGACGTTGAAGTCGGTGAAGCAGTTGGAATCATCGCTGCTCAATCAATCGGTGAGCCAGGAACACAGCTTACAATGCGTACGTTCCACACCGGTGGGGTAGCAGGAGACGATATCACACAAGGTTTACCTCGTATCCAAGAGCTATTTGAAGCGCGTAATCCGAAAGGGCAAGCGACGATTTCTGAAATTGATGGTGTCGTTGCTGAAATTAACGATGTTCGTGACAAGCAGCAGGAAATTGTGGTTCAAGGCGACGTTGAAACTCGCTCTTACACAGCTCCTTACAATGCACGTCTGAAAGTTGTTGAAGGTGACAAAGTTACTCGTGGTCAAGTACTGACAGAAGGTTCGATCGATCCGAAAGAACTTCTTAAAGTGACTGACATGACAGCTGTTCAAGAATATCTGCTTCATGAAGTACAAAAAGTATACCGTATGCAAGGGGTAGAAATCGGAGATAAGCACGTTGAGGTAATGGTTCGCCAAATGCTTCGTAAAGTGCGTGTCGCTGATGCAGGGGATACAGATGTATTACCAGGCACACTTCTTGATGTACATCAATTCACTGAAGCGAACAAAAAAGTACTATTCGAAGGCAAGCGCCCTGCAACAGGCCGCCCAGTTCTTCTTGGTATTACAAAAGCATCGCTTGAAACAGACTCATTCTTGTCTGCAGCATCCTTCCAAGAAACGACTCGTGTCCTAACAGATGCGGCGATCAAAGGAAAACGTGATGAACTGCTTGGCTTGAAAGAGAATGTTATCATCGGTAAACTTGTTCCAGCTGGAACAGGAATGCCAAACTACCGTAAAGTTAAGCCAGTTTCACAAGTGCAACCGTCTGACGATATGGTGCCTGTAGAGTAATCTTTCTCGTGAGATTCCTATAAAATCATCAAAAAATGGTGAAGGATGTCAAGATAATCTGTCATATGATATTGACATCCTTCTGCCATGATGATAATATAACCAAGGTGCTCAAAATAAAACCTGTTACTTTGGAGGATATTCGATGTCTTATGATAAAGTATCACAGGCTCAATCCATTATTATTGGTACGAAGCAAACAGTAAAAGCTCTGAAACGAGATTCAGTAAAGGAAATCGTCGTAGCGAAAGATGCTGATCCTGCTTTAACAGCTAGTGTAACAAAACTAGCGCAAGAGAAGGGTGTAGACATTTTAGTGGTAGATTCCATGAAAAAGCTCGGCAAAGCCTGCGGAATTGAAGTTGGGGCAGCAGCTGTTGCCATTATGTTATAGCGTACTTGTTTTGTTTTTGCATGTGTAAATGCAAAAGCATTGTTTTTTGCCTTTTAATGAACCACCTGGGTATGTGGGTTATAAAAAAAGCAACGAAGGGAGGAATAACAACATGCCTACAATTAATCAGCTAATACGCAAAGGACGCGTGAGTAAAGTTGAAAACTCAAAGTCTCCTGCACTTAACAAAGGATACAACAGTTTCAAAAAAGAGCACACTAACGTAACATCTCCACAGAAGCGCGGGGTTTGTACTCGTGTCGGCACAATGACACCGAAAAAACCAAACTCAGCACTACGTAAATATGCTCGTGTACGTTTGTCTAACCTGATTGAGGTAACAGCTTACATTCCTGGTATCGGTCATAATCTACAAGAGCACAGTGTAGTACTTATCCGTGGCGGACGTGTAAAAGACTTACCGGGTGTACGTTACCACATCGTTCGTGGTGCGCTTGATACTGCCGGAGTTGACGGTCGTATGCAAGGACGTTCTAAATACGGAACAAAACGCCCTAAACAAAGTAAATAATACAAACAAACATAAGGGTTTTTAGAAGTTGATATCAGATCAGTGGAGTCAGGCAACTGACAATGATATTGAGATGAGAGACAGATAGAAATCCTTTTAAATGAGAAGGGAGGCTATCAGATGCCACGTAAAGGTCCTGTAGCAAAAAGAGACGTATTGCCAGATCCAATTTACAATTCTAAACTTGTATCTCGTTTGATCAACAAAATGATGATCGACGGTAAAAGAGGAAAGTCACAAACAATTCTCTACAAGTCATTTGATATCATCAAAGAACGTACTGGTAATGAAGCGATGGAGGTTTTCGAACAAGCCTTGAAAAACATCATGCCAGTTCTTGAAGTTAAAGCACGTCGTGTAGGTGGAGCTAACTACCAAGTTCCTGTAGAAGTTCGCCCAGACCGTCGTACTACTTTAGGTCTTCGCTGGTTAGTAAACTACGCTCGTCTTCGTGGAGAAAAAACGATGGAAGAGCGTCTTGCTAACGAAATCCTTGACGCAGCTAACAACACTGGTGCTGCTGTTAAGAAACGTGAAGATACACACAAAATGGCAGAAGCGAACAAAGCATTCGCTCACTACCGCTGGTAGGATTTATACCAAACTAAAAAAACTATTCCCTAATAAGGAAGGAGAAATTACCCAATGGCAAGAGAGTTCTCCTTAGACAAAACTCGTAATATTGGTATCATGGCTCACATCGATGCTGGTAAAACGACAACGACTGAGCGTATCTTATACTACACTGGTCGTATCCATAAAATTGGTGAAACTCACGAAGGAGCTTCCCAAATGGACTGGATGGAGCAGGAGCAAGAACGTGGTATTACAATCACTTCTGCTGCTACTACAGCACAATGGAAAGGTTACCGTGTAAACATCATCGATACACCAGGACACGTAGACTTCACTGTTGAAGTTGAACGTTCTTTACGTGTACTTGATGGTGCGGTAGCAGTTCTTGATGCACAATCAGGTGTAGAGCCACAAACTGAAACAGTTTGGCGCCAAGCAACAACTTACGGAGTACCTCGTATCGTATTCGTTAACAAAATGGATAAAACCGGTGCGGACTTCCTTTACTCTGTAGGCACATTAAGAGATCGTCTTCAAGCGAACGCTCATGCAATTCAATTGCCGATCGGCGCTGAAGATCAATTCGAAGGAATCATCGACCTTGTAGATAACGTAGCATACTTCTACGAAGATGACCTTGGAACTCGCTCTGATGCACAAGAAATCCCTGCTGAGTATAAAGACAAAGCTGAAGAGCTTCGTAACAGCCTTATTGAAGCTGTCGCTGAGCTTGATGAAGAGCTTATGGAAAAATACCTTGAGGGTGAAGAAATTACAATTCCTGAATTGAAAGCTGCAATCCGTAAAGGAACGTTGAATGTTGAATTCTACCCAGTTCTTGTTGGATCTGCTTTCAAAAACAAAGGTGTTCAGCTTGTACTTGATGCTGTGCTTGATTACCTTCCTGCACCAACTGATGTTGCTGCAATCAAAGGTATCCTGCCAGATTCAAATGAAGAGGTTGTTCGTGAGTCTACTGATGACGCACCATTCGCAGCTCTTGCATTTAAAGTTATGACTGACCCTTATGTTGGGAAACTTACTTTCTTCCGCGTATACTCTGGAACACTTGCTTCAGGTTCATACGTGAAGAACTCTTCTAAGAACAAGCGTGAGCGTGTTGGACGTATCCTTCAAATGCACGCAAACAGCCGTGAAGAAATCTCTACTGTATATGCAGGGGATATCGCAGCAGCTGTTGGTCTTAAAGATACATCTACTGGTGACACTCTTTGTGACGAGAAAGATACTGTTATCCTTGAGTCTATGGAATTCCCAGAGCCAGTTATCGATGTAGCAATCGAGCCTAAATCAAAAGCTGACCAAGATAAAATGGGTATCGCTTTAGCTAAACTAGCTGAAGAGGATCCAACATTCCGTACACAAACAAACCCTGAAACTGGTCAAACGATCATCTCTGGTATGGGTGAGCTTCACCTTGATATCATTGTTGACCGTATGAAGCGTGAGTTCAAGGTTGAAGCTAACGTAGGTGCTCCTCAAGTTGCGTACCGTGAAACATTCCGTTCTGGTGCAAAAGTTGAAGGTAAATTCGTACGTCAGTCTGGTGGACGTGGTCAGTTCGGACACGTTTGGATCGAATTCGAACCAAACGAAGAAGGCGCAGGCTTCGAATTCCAAAATGCAATCGTCGGTGGGGTTGTTCCTCGTGAATACATTCCAGCTATTCAAGCAGGTCTTGAAGATTCACTTGAAAATGGTGTATTAGCTGGATTCCCATTAATCGACATCAAAGCTAAATTATTTGATGGATCATACCACGATGTTGACTCGAACGAAATGGCGTTTAAAATTGCTGCATCTATGGCGTTGAAAAATGCTGTCAGCAAATGTAACCCAGTTCTACTTGAGCCAATGATGAAAGTAGAAGTCGTTATCCCTGAAGAATACATGGGAGACATCATGGGTGATATCACATCTCGTCGTGGACGTGTAGAAGGTATGGAAGCTCGCGGTAACGCTCAAGTTGTTCGCGCAATGGTTCCACTTTCTGAAATGTTCGGATATGCAACTTCACTCCGTTCTAACACACAAGGACGCGGTACTTTCACTATGCACATGGATCACTACGAAGAAGTGCCTAAGAGCATTAGTGAAGAAATCATCAAAAAAAATAAAGGTGAATAATTGATTTTGCCTTTAAACTAAAGTATAACTACTATTGAAGATCAGAAAGTGAGAGGTAACTCTTCACTTTCTATCACTCTATACCAAATACAATGAACCTTTAAGGAGGATTTTTAGAATGGCTAAAGAAAAATTCGACCGTTCCAAATCGCATGCTAACATTGGTACAATTGGACACGTTGACCATGGTAAAACAACTCTAACTGCTGCTATCTCAACAGTTCTTCATAAGAAGTCTGGTAAAGGATCAGCTATGGGATATGACCAAATCGATGGTGCTCCAGAAGAGCGCGAGCGTGGAATCACAATCTCAACTTCACACGTCGAGTATGAAACAGACACTCGTCACTATGCACACGTAGACTGCCCAGGACACGCTGACTACGTTAAAAACATGATCACTGGTGCTGCTCAAATGGACGGCGCGATCTTAGTAGTATCTGCTGCTGATGGTCCAATGCCACAAACACGTGAGCACATCCTACTTTCTCGTAACGTAGGTGTACCATACATCGTAGTATTCCTTAACAAATGTGACATGGTTGACGATGAAGAGTTACTTGAACTTGTTGAAATGGAAGTTCGTGACCTTCTTTCTGACTATGACTTCCCTGGTGATGATGTTCCAGTTATCAAAGGTTCTGCTCTTAAAGCTCTTGAAGGAGATGCTGATTACGAAGCAAAAATCTTTGAACTTATGGATGCGGTTGATGAGTACATCCCAACTCCAGAACGTGACATTGAGAAGCCATTCATGATGCCAGTTGAGGATGTATTCTCAATCACTGGTCGTGGAACTGTTGCTACTGGTCGTGTTGAGCGTGGACAAGTTAAAGTCGGTGACGAAGTTGAAATCATCGGTCTTCAAGAAGACAATGGTAAAACAACTGTTACAGGTGTTGAAATGTTCCGTAAACTTCTTGACTATGCTGAAGCTGGTGACAACATCGGTGCACTACTTCGTGGTGTATCTCGTGAAGATATCCAACGTGGTCAAGTACTTGCTAAACCAGGTACAATCACTCCACATAGCCGTTTCAAAGCTGAAGTTTATGTACTTTCTAAAGAAGAGGGTGGACGTCATACTCCATTCTTTGCTAACTACCGTCCGCAGTTCTACTTCCGTACAACTGACGTAACTGGTATCGTACATCTTCCAGAAGGTACTGAAATGGTTATGCCTGGCGATAACACTGAGATGGAAGTTGAACTTATCTCTACTATCGCTATCGAAGAAGGAACTCGTTTCTCTATCCGTGAGGGTGGACGTACTGTAGGTTCTGGCGTCGTTTCAAATATCATTAAGTAATAAACATTTAAAAGAGACTCCTTGCAAAAGGGTCTCTTTTTTTGCTTTTCCAGATCAGAACGGCTACTATAAGCTATAGAATCTAAATGGAACCGAGAGGATCACTGGAATGGCGAAGACATATTTGAAGAAATGGTTAATCGGCGGGGTTGACCAATGGATTATGATCAAAGAAGATCACACAAGTGAAGCGAAGCCTGTTCTATTATTTTTACACGGTGGGCCCGGCTCCGCTCAAATCAGCTATATCGACTCATTTCATGAGGAACTTAATCAAGATTTTACAGTGGTTCATTGGGATCAGCGAGGTGCGGGACTTTCCTATCAAAAGAACCTCCCCAATACTTCCATGACCATTCAGCAATTTATTGAAGATACGATTGAACTGACAGAGAAAGTCCTTTCATATCTAGGTCAATCAAAATTGTACATCGCCGGATATTCATGGGGGTCATTAATTGCCATACAAGCAGTACATAAGCGCCCAGATCTATATCACGCTTATTATGGAATTAGTCAGGTAGTAGATGTAATAAAAGAAGATATTGTGTCATACAAGCTCCTTTTGGAGAAATACGATCGGAATCGGTTGTTTACTTGGTGCCTGCGATTACTGACGCCTCCTCCGTGGAAACGAATATCAGCTCATGCTCTGTTCTCTCTATATAAAGAGCTCGGAAGCGTAGGTCTCACACATAGGTGGAAGCCGCTGATTCAAATGCTACGCGGGTTTCTTTTTAGTAAGGAATATCAACTCAAAGATAAGTGGAATTTCCTTAAAGGACAGAAGCTTAGTCAGGACATGCTATGGGATGAATTGATGAATGAGAGCATTGAATACCGAGTTTCTACTATATTAATACCTTGTTACTTTATCATTGGTGAATATGACATGATTACACCAGCTGCTGTATCAAAACCTTATGTTGAGCAATTAACAGCACCAGTCAAAGAATGGTTTGCCTTTAAAGAATCTGCACATTCCCCGCATCTAGAAGAGCCAGAAGAATTTATTCGTACCATAAAAAAGACGGCTGTACATCATCTTCAGGGAAAGCTTGATTTATAGGCTGAACCCCTGTATAATATGAAAAGTGTGCAAATCATAAATTTATCCGATTTATTATTGCAACACGCAGGCCAATTTGGTACAATAGTGCATGTTGGTCTTTGACTGCGATGAAGTGAGAGGTTGCTGACACACCCGGCCGCTTTGCCATGGCAAGGTGATCAGGTTTTTCTCACGGAGAACTGTCTAACGTAAGTAGGCGAAAAGGAGGGAAAATAATGGCAAAACAAAAAATTCGTATTCGTTTAAAAGCATATGATCATAGAATTCTTGATCAATCTGCTGAGAAGATTGTTGAAACGGCTAAGCGTTCTGGTGCTAGTGTATCTGGTCCAATTCCGCTTCCAACTGAAAAATCAGTTTACACAATCCTTCGTGCGGTGCATAAGTACAAAGATTCTCGTGAGCAATTTGAGATGCGTACTCACAAACGTCTAATCGACATCGTGAATCCAACTCCACAAACAGTTGATGCACTTATGCGTTTAGATTTACCATCTGGTGTAGATATCGAAATCAAACTTTAATTCAAATAGAAAACACATATTATAGGAGGTGTGACTAATGACCAAAGGAATCTTAGGTAGAAAAATTGGTATGACGCAAGTATTCGCAGAAAACGGTGATCTTATCCCTGTAACTGTTGTTGAGGCTGCTGCTAACGTTGTTCTTCAAAAGAAGACTGCTGACACGGATGGCTATGAAGCAATCCAAATCGGTTTTGACGACAAACGTGAAAAGCTTTCTAACAAACCAGAGAAGGGCCACGTTGCTAAAGCGGAAACTGCTCCTAAGCGCTTCGTAAAAGAATTACGCGGTGCGGAGTTAGATGCGTATGAAGTTGGTCAGGAAGTCAAAGTTGATATTTTCGCAAATGGAGATATCGTAGATGTAACAGGAACATCAAAAGGTAAAGGATTCCAAGGGGCTATCAAGCGCCACGGACAATCACGCGGACCAATGACTCACGGTTCACGTTACCACCGTCGTCCTGGTTCAATGGGACCTGTTGATCCAAACCGAGTATTCAAAGGTAAACTTCTTCCAGGTCGTATGGGCGGAGAGCAAATCACTGTCCAAAACCTTGAGATCGTTAAAGTTGATGCAGAACGCAATCTTCTATTGATCAAAGGAAATGTACCAGGAGCTAAAAAATCTCTAGTAACTGTAAAGAGTGCAGTTAAATCTAAATAACTCTCTTAGGAAAGGAGGAAACAAGTCATGCCAAAAGTAGCATTATTTAACCAAAACGGTTCTACTAACGGTGAAATCGAATTAAACGCTTCTGTGTTTGGAATCGAGCCAAACGAAAGCGTAGTATTCGATGCTATTCTTATGCAAAGAGCTTCCTTACGTCAAGGAACTCACAAAGTAAAAACTCGTTCTGAAGTACGTGGCGGAGGTCGTAAGCCTTGGAGACAGAAGGGTACTGGTCGTGCTCGTCAAGGTTCTATCCGTTCACCACAATGGCGCGGAGGCGGTATCGTATTCGGTCCAACACCACGCAGCTATTCTTATAAATTACCTAAAAAAGTTCGCCGCTTGGCTATCAAGTCAGTATTGTCTTCTAAAGTAATCGACAACAACATCATCGTTCTTGAAGATCTGACTCTTGATGCAGTGAAAACGAAAGAATTCGCAGGCATCCTTAAAGGATTATCTGTCGAGAAGAAAGCGTTGATCGTCACTGCGGATGCAAACGAAACAGTTGCTTTATCTGCTCGTAACATCCCTGGAGTAACAGTTGTTGAAGCTAACGGTATCAACGTTCTTGACGTTGTCAACCACGAGAAACTTCTGATCACTAAAGCAGCGGTTGAAAAAGTAGAGGAGGGACTTGCATAATGAAAGATCCTCGTGATGTTCTAAAGCGCCCTATCATTACTGAACGTTCTGCTGATCTAATGACAGAGAAGAAGTACACGTTCGAAGTTGATGTCAGAGCTAACAAAACAGAAGTGAAAGACGCTGTTGAAGAAATCTTTGGAGTGAAAGTTGAGAAAGTCAACGTTCAAAATTACAAAGGGAAATCTAAACGCGTTGGACGCTACACTGGTATGACTAGCCGTCGCAGAAAAGCGATCGTGAAATTAACAGCTGACAGCAAAGAAATCGAAATTTTTGAAGCGTAAATCTTAAAAAGAAGGAGGGAAATTCAAAATGGCGATTAAAAAGTATAAACCAACCAGTAATGGTCGTCGTGGCATGACTACTTCAGATTTTGCTGAAATCACGACTGACAAACCAGAAAAATCGTTGCTTGCGCCGCTTCACAGAAAAGGCGGACGTAACAACCAAGGTAGAATGACTGTTCGTCATCAAGGTGGCGGTCATAAACGTCAATACCGTATCATCGACTTTAAACGTGATAAAGACGGTATACCTGGACGCGTTGCTACAATCGAGTATGATCCAAACCGTTCAGCGAACATCGCTCTTGTAAACTATGCAGATGGTGAGAAACGTTACATTCTTGCTCCGAAAGGAATCCAAGTTGGTACTGAAGTTACTTCTGGACCAGAATCTGACATCAAACCAGGTAATGCTCTTCCACTTATCAACATCCCAGTTGGTACAGTTGTGCATAACATTGAATTAAAACCAGGTAAAGGTGGACAATTAGTTCGTTCTGCTGGTACTTCTGCTCAAGTTCTTGGTAAAGAAGGTAAATACGTTCTTGTACGTTTGAACTCAGGAGAAGTTCGTATGATTCTTTCTGCTTGCCGTGCGACTATCGGTCAAGTTGGAAACGAGCAACACGAATTAATTAACATCGGTAAAGCTGGACGTTCACGCTGGAAAGGCGTACGCCCAACAGTTCGTGGTTCTGTAATGAACCCTAACGATCACCCACACGGTGGTGGTGAAGGACGTGCTCCAATCGGACGTAAATCACCAATGTCTCCATGGGGCAAACCGACTCTTGGATTCAAGACTCGTAAGAAAACCAACAAGTCTGATAAATTCATTGTACGTCGTCGTAAAAACAAGTAACGGGGTTGTCTACGGTTCATTTAGGACCGTAGTTCAATCACGAAGGGAGGTTCCACAATGGCTCGCAGCTTAAAAAAAGGACCATTTGTTGATGATCATTTGATGGCTAAAGTCGAGAAATTGAATGAAACTGACAAAAAGCAAGTCGTAAAAACTTGGTCTCGTCGTTCTACAATTTTCCCACAATTCATCGGTCACACAATCGCTGTCTATGACGGACGCAAACATGTACCTGTTTTCATTTCTGAAGATATGGTAGGTCACAAATTGGGCGAATTCGCACCAAGCCGTACTTACAAAGGTCATGCTAGTGACGATAAAAAAACAAGACGCTAATGAGAGGAGGCTTTTAAATGCAAGCTAAAGCTGTCGCAAGAACAGTCCGTATTGCTCCTCGTAAAGCACGTCTAGTAATGGACCTGATCCGAGGTAAGCAAGTAGGAGAAGCAGTTTCTATCTTAAACCTTACACCTAAGGCTGCTTCACCAATTATTGAAAAAGTATTAAAATCTGCTATCGCAAACGCTGAGCACAACTACGAGTTGGACGCTAACAGCCTAGTGATTACTCAAGCATTCGTTGACGAAGGTCCAACACTTAAGAGATTCCGTCCACGTGCTATGGGTCGTGCGAGCGCAATTAACAAACGTACTAGCCACATTACAATCGTTGTATCAGAAAAGAAGGAGGGATAATCCGTGGGTCAAAAGGTAAATCCAGTAGGTCTTCGTATTGGCGTCATTCGTGATTGGGAATCTAAATGGTTCGCAGGAAAAGATTACGCTGACTTCTTACATGAAGACTTGAAAATCCGTGAATTCATCAGCAAGCGTTTGTCTGACGCGTCTGTTTCTAAAGTAGAAATCGAACGTGCTGCAAACCGCGTAAATATCACAATCCACACGGCTAAACCAGGTATGGTAATTGGTAAAGGCGGATCTGAAGTTGAAGCACTTCGTAAAGCTCTTAACAGCCTAACTGGCAAACGTGTACACATCAACATCCTTGAAATCAAAAGAGCAGATCTTGATGCTCAGCTAGTTGCTGAAAACATCGCTCGTCAACTTGAAAATCGTATTTCATTCCGTCGTGCACAAAAACAAACAATCCAACGCACAATGCGTGCTGGAGCACAAGGAATCAAAACAATGGTTTCTGGTCGTCTTGGCGGTGCAGATATTGCTCGTTCTGAATATTACAGTGAAGGTACTGTTCCGTTGCACACACTTCGTGCTGACATCGACTATGCTACTGCTGAAGCTGACACTACTTATGGTAAGCTTGGCGTAAAAGTATGGATCTATCGTGGAGAAGTCCTTCCAACTAAGAAGAATACTGCGGAAGGAGGAAAATAATATGTTATTGCCAAAACGCGTGAAGTATCGCAGAGAACATCGTGGAAAAATGCGTGGACGTGCAAAAGGTGGTACTGAAGTACATTTCGGTGAGTACGGTATCCAAGCTCAAGAAGCTTCTTGGATCACGAACCGTCAAATCGAAGCTGCTCGTATTGCTATGACTCGTTACATGAAACGTGGCGGTAAAGTTTGGATTAAAATTTTCCCTTCTAAGCCATACACAGCTAAACCTCTAGAGGTCCGCATGGGTTCCGGTAAAGGTGCTCCAGAAGGATGGGTGGCTGTAGTAAAACCAGGCAAAGTTTTATTTGAAATTTCTGGTGTGTCTGAAGAAGTTGCTCGTGAAGCTCTTCGTCTTGCATCTCACAAATTGCCAATTAAAACGAAATTCGTAAAACGTGAAGAAATTGGTGGTGAATCAAATGAAAGCTAATGAAATTCGTGACCTTACCACTGCTGAAATTGAACAAAAAGTAAAGTCTCTTAAAGAAGAACTTTTCAATCTTCGTTTCCAATTAGCGACTGGGCAGCTTGAAAACACTGCTCGCATTCGTGAAGTGCGTAAATCAATCGCACGCATGAAAACTGTGATTCGTCAAAGAGAAATCGCTGCTAATAAATAATAATTAGAGGGGAGGCCCCGCAAACATGAGCGAACGTAACCAACGTAAAGTGTATCAAGGTCGTGTTGTTTCTGACAAAATGGATAAAACCATCACTGTTGTAGTTGAAACATACAAAAAGCATTCACTTTATGGCAAACGTGTAAGATACTCTAAAAAGTTCAAAGCACATGATGAAAACAACCAAGCAAAAATCGGAGACATCGTAAAGGTCATGGAAACTCGTCCTTTATCTGCGACTAAACGCTTTCGTCTAGTTGAAGTTGTCGAAGAAGCCGTTATTATCTAATAAAGTTCGGATTTCTTTTTCCGAAAGGAGGTAACATTAATGATTCAACAGGAGACTCGTTTAAAAGTAGCTGACAACTCTGGCGCACGCGAAGTACTAACGATTAAAGTTCTTGGTGGCTCTGGACGTAAGACGGCTAACATCGGTGATGTCATTGTTTGTACGGTTAAACAAGCAACACCAGGAGGCGTTGTCAAAAAAGGTGAAGTTGTGAAAGCAGTTATCGTTCGTACAAAGAGCGGAGCTCGCAGAAACGATGGATCTTACATCAGCTTCGATGAAAATGCATGTGTCATTATCCGTGACGACAAGAGCCCACGTGGAACTCGTATCTTCGGACCAGTAGCACGTGAACTTCGTGAAAACAACTATATGAAAATTGTTTCTCTAGCACCAGAAGTACTTTAATGAATACAATCCGCGACTCAAGGAGGTGCGATTAAATGCATGTTAAAAAGGGCGATAAAGTAGTGGTTATCTCTGGTAAAGATAAAGGTAAACAAGGAGTCATCCTTGCTGCTTTCCCTAAGAATGACCGTGTTTTAGTAGAAGGTATTAACCTTGTGAAAAAACACTCTAAACCAACCCAAGCTAACCCTCAGGGCGGAATTTCTGAACAAGAAGCGCCGATCCACGTATCAAACGTAATGCCGCTTGATCCTAAAACGGGTGAAGTGACACGTGTTGGGTATAAAGTTGAGGACGGAAAGAAAGTCCGTGTAGCGAAAAAATCTGGGCAAGTTCTAGATAAATAGTAAATAAGGAAGGGAGGTCTTTCTCATGAACCGCCTTAAAGAAAAGTATGTAAAAGAAATTACACCTGCATTAGTTTCTAAGTTTGAATACAAATCAGTAATGCAAGTGCCAAAAATCGAAAAAATCGTGATCAACATGGGTGTTGGTGACGCCGTTCAAAACGCTAAAGCAATCGATACTGCTGTTGAAGAATTAACGTTTATCGCTGGTCAAAAACCTGTCGTTACTCGTGCGAAGAAGTCTATTGCTGGATTCCGTCTACGTGAAGGAATGCCAATCGGTGCGAAAGTAACACTTCGCGGAGAGCGCATGTACGATTTCCTTGATAAACTTATTTCTGTATCTTTACCACGTGTACGTGACTTCCGCGGGATTTCTAAGAAATCTTTCGACGGTCGTGGAAACTACACGCTTGGTATTAAAGAACAGTTAATCTTCCCAGAAATTGATTACGATAAAGTAACAAAAGTCCGCGGTATGGATATCGTTATCGTTACGACTGCCAATACGGACGAAGAAGCACGTGAGTTATTAACTCAAGTAGGTATGCCGTTCCAGAAATAATCAATGAAAGGGAGGCGAAATCGTGGCTAAAAAGTCTATGATTGCGAAACAACAACGCAAACAAAAGTTTAAAGTTCAAGAGTATACGCGCTGCGAACGTTGTGGACGTCCACATTCAGTAATTCGCAAGTTTAAACTTTGCCGTATTTGTTTCCGCGAACTTGCATATAAAGGACAAATTCCTGGCGTTAAAAAAGCCAGCTGGTAATCCCCATAAATGGGAAGGAGGTTATTAAATAATGGTTATGACAGATCCGATTGCAGATTTGCTGACTCGTATTCGCAATGCGAACATGGTACGTCATGAGAAGCTAGAAGTACCGGCTTCAAAAATCAAAAGAGAAATTGCTGAAATCTTAAAGCGTGAAGGTTTTATCCGTGACGTTGAATATGTAGAAGACAGCAAACAAGGAATTATCCGTATGTTCCTTAAATATGGCCAAAACAACGAACGTGTTATCACTGGTCTTAAAAGAATCAGTAAACCTGGTTTACGTGTATATGCGAAATCAAATGAAGTACCACGTGTACTTAACGGACTTGGAATCGCAATTATTTCTACATCACAAGGTGTTTTATCGGACAAAGAAGCCCGTGCTAAACAAGCTGGTGGAGAAGTACTTGCTTACGTATGGTAAAAAAAGTTTAAGATGAATGGAGGTGCTTGGTATGTCTCGTATAGGTAAAAAACTAATCGAGATCCCTTCAGGAGTTACTGTGACAAACAACGATAACACAGTGACAGTAAAGGGACCAAAAGGTGAACTAACTCGTACATTTCACCCTGATATGGAAATTAAAATTGAGGACAGCGTCTTAACTGTAAGCCGTCCGTCTGATCATAAAGAACACCGTGCATTACATGGTACAACACGTAGCTTAATTGCAAACATGGTTGAAGGTGTATCTAAAGGTTTCGAAAGAGGTTTAGAACTTATCGGTGTCGGTTACCGTGCAGCTAAATCTGGAAACAAACTTGTTCTTAACGTTGGATACTCTCATCCAGTTGAAATCGTTCCTGAGGCTGGAGTTGAAGTCGAAGTTCCATCTCAAACGAAAGTAGTCATTAAAGGTATCGATAAAGAGCGTGTGGGAGCTCTAGCTTCTAACATCCGCGCTGTCCGTTCTCCAGAGCCTTACAAAGGTAAAGGAATTCGTTACGAAGGTGAATTCGTTCGCCGTAAAGAAGGAAAAACTGGTAAGTAAGATCGCTTAATGTGAAGAAAGGAGTGACTCGGATGATTACGAAAACTAGCAAAAACGCTACTCGTCTTAAAAGACACGCTCGTGTTCGTGCGAAACTTTCAGGTACTGCTGAAAGACCTCGCCTTAACGTTTTCCGTTCTAACAAGAACATCTACGCTCAAGTAATTGATGATGTTAACGGTGTAACACTTGTAAGTGCTTCTACTCTTGATAAAGAGTTAAAGATCGAGAATAGTTCTGACGCTGCAGCTGCTACTAAAGTTGGCGAACTTGTTGCAAAACGTGCTGTTGAAAAAGGAATCTCTAACGTGGTATTTGACCGCGGAGGATACTTATATCATGGACGTGTAAAAGCTCTAGCTGAAGCTGCTCGTGAGGCTGGACTTAAATTTTAATAAAAGAAGGAGGGACACATCCGAATGAGTCGTATTGACCAAAGCAAATTAGAGTTAGAAGAACGCTTAGTTACGGTTAACCGCGTAGCGAAAGTTGTTAAAGGTGGACGTCGTTTCCGTTTTGCAGCTTTAGTTGTTGTCGGTGACAAAAACGGTCATGTAGGTTTCGGTACTGGTAAAGCACAAGAAGTACCAGAAGCGATCCGCAAAGCTGTTGAAGATGCGAAAAAGAATTTAATTGAAGTACCAATGGTTGGAACTACAATTCCACATGAAATCATCGGTCGATTCGGTGCAGGAAACGTTCTATTGAAGCCTGCTTCAGAAGGTACAGGAGTTATCGCTGGAGGCCCAGTGCGTGCGGTTCTTGAGCTTGCTGGTCTAGCTGATATCCTTTCTAAATCTCTAGGTTCTAATACACCGATCAACATGATCCGCGCAACACTTCAGGGTTTAAGTGAACTTAAACGTGCTGAAGACGTTGCGAAGCTTCGTGGAAAATCTGTAGAAGACCTGTTAGGATAAGGAGGGAACATTAATGGCAAATAAATTAGAAATTACCCTCAAACGCAGTGTAATCGGTCGCCCAGAAGATCAGCGTGTCACTGTTCGTACTCTTGGTCTTAAGAAAACAAACCAAACAGTCGTACATGAAGACAATGCAGCGATCCGCGGCATGATTAACAAGGTGTCTCATTTAGTTTCTGTTAAAGAACAATAAAACATTTTTAATCGATAAGGAGGTGCCCAAATGAAACTTCATGAATTGAAGCCTTCAGAAGGTTCACGTAAAGTACGCAACCGTGTTGGTCGTGGTATTGGATCAGGTAACGGTAAAACTTCTGGTAAAGGTCATAAAGGTCAAAACGCTCGTTCTGGCGGCGGTGTACGCCCTGGTTTCGAAGGTGGTCAGATGCCTTTATTCCAACGTCTTCCAAAACGTGGTTTTACAAACATCAACCGTAAAGATTACGCGGTAATCAACTTAGACAGATTAAACAGTTTTGACGAAGGAACGGAAGTAACTCCTGAACTTCTTCTAGAGACTGGTGCAATAAGCAAGTTAAAAGCAGGAGTAAAAATTCTTGGCAACGGTAAATTAGAAAAAAAATTAACTGTAAAAGCCAATAAATTCTCTGCTTCTGCGAAAGAAGCTATTGAAGCTGCTGGCGGTACAGCCGAGGTGATCTAACTTGTTTAAGACAATCTCCAATTTTATGCGCGTGAAAGATATACGGAATAAGATTATATTCACTCTTTTAATGTTAATCGTCTTTCGTATAGGTGCTTTCATCCCTGTGCCTAATGTGAACGCCGAAGTTCTCCAGGCACAGGATCAAATGAGTGTTTTCGGGATCCTCAACACGTTTGGGGGCGGGGCACTTTTCCAATTCTCCATTCTTGCAATGGGGATTATGCCGTATATCACCGCTTCGATCATCATTCAGCTCTTGCAGATGGATGTTGTTCCGAAGTTCACTGAGTGGTCAAAGCAAGGAGAGGTTGGCCGCCGAAAATTAGCACAATTCACAAGGTATTTTACAATTGTTCTAGGTTTTATCCAGGCGTTAGGAATGTCATATGGATTTAACAATATGGCAGGAGGCATGCTGATTGAAAACCCAGGTGTTTCAACGTATCTCTTAATTGCGGTCGTACTCACTGCGGGAACAGCATTTTTAATGTGGCTAGGAGAGCAGATTACTGCTCACGGTGTTGGTAACGGTATTTCGATTATTATCTTTGCCGGGATCATCGCAGGTATCCCTCAAACATTAAAACAAGTGTACGCTCAGCAGTTTGTAGGTGGAGATGGACAGCTGTTCATGCAAATCCTGAAAATTGCCCTTATTGTCATTGCTATTCTTGTCATTGTTATTGGTGTTATTTACATTCAAATGGCAGTGAGAAAGATTGCGATTCAATATTCAAAAGGAACTGGCCGTGCACAAATGTCTGCTAGTCAAGCAACGCACCTTCCATTGAAAGTGAATCCAGCAGGGGTGATTCCAGTCATCTTTGCCGTTTCTTTCATTATTACTCCGCAGACGGTCGCATCGTTCTTCGGAACCAATAATGTGACAACTTGGATAACCAACAACTTTGACTATACTAAGCCAATCGGTATGACGATTTATGTAGCACTGATTGTTGCTTTCACATATTTTTATGCCTTTGTCCAAGTGAATCCTGAACAAATGGCTGAAAATCTGCAAAAGCAGGGTGGCTATATCCCGGGAGTTCGTCCAGGGAAAATGACTCAAGATAGAATTACGAGCATTTTGTACCGACTCACGTTTGTGGGCGCCATTTTCTTAGCCGTGATTTCAATACTTCCTATCTTTTTCATTCAATTCGCTGGATTACCTTCCGCTGCACAAATTGGCGGCACAAGTCTTCTCATTGTTGTAGGTGTTGCACTTGAAACAATGAAACAGCTTGAAAGCCAATTAGTGAAACGAAACTACCGTGGATTTATGAAATAAAACAGAGGGCTGGGCTCCTGCCCAACCTCTCTAAGTAAGGAAGGGGAAATCCGAAATGAACTTAGTCTTAATGGGGCTTCCGGGTGCTGGTAAAGGCACTCAGGCAGAACGAATTGTTGATGATTATGGGATCCCTCATATCTCAACAGGAGATATGTTCCGTGCTGCTATGAAAGAGGAGACACAACTTGGGCTCGAAGCAAAATCCTTTATCGATAAAGGAGAGCTTGTTCCTGATGAGGTCACAATCGGTATTGTTAGAGAAAGACTTGGCAAAAATGATTGTGAACAAGGTTTTCTTCTGGACGGATTTCCGCGAACAGTCGCTCAGGCTGAAGCTTTAGAAGACATTCTAAAGGACCTTGGCAGAACGATTGATTATGTCATTAATATTAAAGTCGATAAAGATGCATTGATGGAGCGTCTGACTGGCCGAAGAATTTGCAAAAATTGCGGAGCAACCTATCATTTAGTATTCAATCCACCTGCGAAAGAAAATGTTTGCGATAAGTGTGGAGGCGAGCTTTATCAACGTGCAGATGATAATGCAGAAACCGTTTCGACTAGACTTGAAGTAAACTTAAAGCAGACTGAACCTTTACTGAACTTCTATTCAGAAAAAGGATATCTTGCAAACATTGATGGTGCAAAACACATTAATGATGTATATGCAGATATCAAGGGCCTGCTTGGGGGATTAAATAAATGATTATCTGTAAAACTCCTCGCGAGCTTGAGATTATGAGAGAAGCTGGACGCATTGTCGCACTGACTCATGAAGAGCTGAAGAAACACATAAAACCAGGTATTTCGACAAAAGAATTGGATCAAATTGCCGAACGTTTTATTACAAAGCAGGGTGCAATCCCATCTTTTAAAGGGTATAATGGTTTTCGCGGGAGCATTTGCGTTTCGGTGAATGAAGAACTCGTTCACGGTATTCCTGGTAAACGGGTTTTACGTGATGGTGACATCATTAGTATCGATATTGGCGCAAAGTTAAATGGCTATCATGGTGACTCTGCTTGGACTTATCCAGTTGGGGTAATCAGTGATGAAGACCGCAAATTACTGGAAGTCACAGAGGAATCTCTATATAAAGGCTTACAGGAAGCAAAGCCAGGCGAACGTCTGTCGAACATTTCCCATGCCATACAAACGTATGTAGAAAACGAGAATTTCTCAGTTGTTAGAGAATATGTTGGACATGGGGTCGGACAGGATCTTCATGAGGACCCTCAAATTCCTCATTATGGTCCGCCCAACAAAGGCCCGCGGCTAAAACCTGGAATGGTGTTGGCCATCGAACCGATGGTGAACGCAGGCAGCCGATATGTGAAAACATTGGCTGATAACTGGACGGTTGTAACGGTTGATGGGAAAAAGTGTGCTCACTTTGAGCATACGATTGCGATTACAGATACAGGTTTTGATATACTGACTAAGATTTAGGTCTTCACTGAAGCCTTTCAGGCCCAAATCGGGCAGGTTGTCTGTATAGTCCAAAGGAAAGAACAAGATCAGTATACAGGTGTCATCGGCATGTTCGGTGGCTGCCATGTACTAATCGCAGACGGAGAAAAGCGTAAATTTCATTCTCCTAAGAAAAAATATCAATCATATAACCTTTTATGGTTGCGTATCTCCGGAAGTTCAGAACAGTATATTCAAAACAGGTCGGGTGATAGATGGACAATTGAGATGAACTCATTTGGACATTTGTCAGAGAGCAAGTTACTGATTTGAAGAAGGGAGAACACTTGAATGGCGAAAGACGATGTAATTGAAGTGGAAGGTACTGTAGCAGAAACTTTGCCAAATGCAATGTTCAAAGTTGAACTAGAGAATGGTCATACAGTTTTGGCTCATGTATCAGGAAAAATCCGTATGCACTTCATTCGCATTTTACCTGGAGACAAAGTTACGGTAGAATTATCTCCATATGACTTAACTCGTGGTAGAATTACGTACCGTTACAAATAAAGCAACTCCGGAAGAAGGAGGTTGGAAACACATGAAAGTGAGACCATCTGTTAAACCTATCTGTGAAAAATGTAAAGTTATTCGCAGAAAAGGAAAAGTAATGGTGATCTGTGAAAACCCAAAACATAAACAAAAACAAGGCTAATAACAAGGAGGTGCCCAAATCATGGCTCGTATTGCTGGTGTAGATATTCCACGTGATAAACGTGTTGTCATTTCTTTAACATATGTTTTTGGAATTGGTCGTACGACTGCGCAACAAGTCCTTAAAGAAGCAGGTGTTTCTGAAGACACTCGCGTTCGCGATCTAACTGAAGACGAACTTGGTAAAATCCGTGATATCATTGACAAACTTAAAGTAGAAGGTGACCTTCGTCGTGAAGTTTCACTTAACATTAAGCGTCTAATTGAAATCGGAAGCTACCGCGGAATCCGTCATCGTAGAGGACTTCCTGTTCGTGGACAAAACACAAAAAACAACGCGCGTACTCGTAAAGGTCCGCGTCGTACTGTAGCTAACAAGAAAAAATAAGTAAAGGAGGTAGTTAAAGAATGGCTGCTGCTCGTAAACAAAATACGCGTAAACGTCGCGTGAAAAAGAATATTGAAGCTGGAATCGCTCATATTCGTTCCACTTTCAACAACACGATTGTAACGATTACTGATGTTCATGGAAACGCAATTTCTTGGTCAAGTGCTGGTGCATTAGGATTCAGAGGTTCTCGTAAATCTACTCCTTTCGCTGCACAAATGGCTGCTGAAACTGCTGCTAAAGGTTCTATCGAACATGGTCTTAAAACACTTGAAGTAACTGTTAAAGGTCCTGGTTCTGGTCGTGAAGCTGCAATTCGTGCACTTCAAGCTGCAGGTCTTGAAGTTACTGCAATCAGAGACGTAACTCCAGTTCCTCATAACGGATGCCGTCCACCAAAACGTCGCCGCGTGTAATTTGTTTGTATAGATTTTGTGTCCCTGTCAATAATGGGTTATGATACAGTTATTTATGAGACGAATACACGACTCGTTGCCTGAGCACATACGGGACTAAACAATGAGGAATTTCGGATGGAATCTCATATGATTCTATTCGAGGTTTCGACGTTTTGAAGGAGGGTTTTATTAGATGATCGAAATTGAAAAACCAAAAATCGAAACGGTTGAAATCAGCGACGATGCCAAGTATGGCAAGTTTGTCGTAGAGCCACTTGAGCGTGGATATGGTACCACTTTAGGGAACTCCCTTCGTCGTATCCTTTTATCCTCACTTCCTGGTGCAGCTGTAACATCGATCCAGATAGATGGTGTCTTACACGAATTCTCAACGATCGAAGGCGTGGTTGAAGATGTTACAACGATTATCTTAAACATTAAAAAGCTTGCACTCAAAATCTACTCTGAAGAAGAGAAGACGCTTGAAATTGATGTACAAGATGAAGGTACTGTAACAGCTGCTGATATTACACACGACAGCGATATTGAAATCTTAAATCCAGATCTCCACATCGCAACTCTTGGCAAGAATGCGAGCTTCCGTGTTCGCTTAACTGCACAAAGAGGTCGCGGGTATAATCCTGCTGATGCAAACAAAAGAGACGATCAGCCAATCGGTGTGATTCCGATCGACTCAATCTATACACCTGTCTCTCGTGTGACTTATCAAGTGGAGAACACCCGTGTTGGGCAAATCACAAACTATGATAAATTAACACTAGATGTATGGACTGATGGAAGCACAGGACCGAAAGAAGCGATCGCTCTAGGTTCTAAGATTTTAACTGAACACCTGAATATTTTCGTTGGGTTAACTGACGAAGCTCAGCATGCTGAGATTATGGTTGAGAAAGAAGAAGACCAAAAAGAAAAAGTGCTTGAAATGACAATTGAAGAGCTTGATCTTTCTGTTCGTTCTTACAACTGTTTGAAGCGTGCGGGTATTAATACTGTTCAAGAGCTTGCTAACAAGACAGAAGAGGATATGATGAAAGTTCGTAACCTTGGACGTAAATCTCTTGAAGAAGTGAAAGCGAAACTAGAAGAACTTGGACTGGGTCTTCGTAAAGACGATTGACTAGTTTCATTGTGAACTAGGATTTTCGTGTGTTTTTTATTCATACAGCATTCTCTAACTAAGGAGGGGACATCACATGGCATACAGAAAGCTAGGACGCACTAGTGCACAACGTAAAGCAATGCTTCGTGACCTAACGACTGATTTGATCATCAACGAACGCATCGAAACAACTGAAACACGTGCGAAAGAACTTCGCTCTGTAGTTGAAAAAATGATCACTCTTGGCAAACGCGGAGATCTTCATGCTCGCCGTCAAGCTGCAGCTTACATTCGTAATGAAGTAGCTAACGCTGAAACAAACCAAGATGCACTTCAAAAATTATTCGCTGACGTTGCAACTCGCTACGAAGATCGCCAAGGTGGATACACTCGTATCATGAAGCTTGGACCTCGTCGCGGCGATGGCGCACCAATGGCTGTCATTGAATTAGTTTAATCACATAGCGTGTATCTAAGAAAGGGCGGGACAGTTCATAACTGGATCTATGCCCTTTTTTAGATACTACGGCTTTTTAGCAATAAGCAAAGAAGAGGTTGAGCTGAGAGGAGGTCCGGTAGACATGGGGAAGACATTAATTGATGTAAAGGACATTGTATTTCGTTATCACAAGGATGCAGACAAGCCCGCTTTAGATCAGGTGTCATTGCATGTGAATCAAAATGAATGGCTCGCCATTGTTGGTCATAACGGTTCCGGTAAATCCACACTTGCCCGTGTACTGAATGGGCTCATTTTACCGGATGCTGGAACGGTCAAGGTTGGAGAGATTGAGCTGAAAGAAGAGAGTGTCTGGGATATTCGCAAAAAGGTCGGAATGGTCTTTCAAAACCCAGATAATCAATTCGTTGGCTCAACGGTTCGTGATGATGTGGCTTTTGGTTTAGAAAATAACGGGGTTGAGCGGGAATTGATGATAGAACGTGTAGATTGGGCTGTCAAACAGGTCAATATGCAGGAGTTTCTTGATCAAGAGCCGCACCATCTATCAGGCGGGCAAAAGCAGAGAGTCGCTATTGCAGGTGTACTTGCCGCAAGCCCTGACATCATGATCTTGGATGAAGCAACATCGATGCTTGATCCGATTGGCCGTGAAGAAGTGTTAGAGACTGTTAGACTATTGAAGGAACAAGGAACGGTCACAGTCATTTCCATCACACATGATTTAGACGAGGCCGCCAAGGCAGACCGGGTCATTGTCATGAATGGCGGGAAAAAATTTGCCGAGGGAACCCCAGAGGAAGTATTTGAACTAGACGAAGAGCTAGTTCAAATTGGACTTGATCTGCCATTCTCCTATCGGTTGAGCAAACAATTGAAGCAGCAAGGTGTACCGCTTGCAAATGCCCATTTGACACAAGAAGGATTGGTGAAAGAGCTATGGACATTACGATCAAAGAATTAGAGCATCGTTATCAAATGAAAACGCCGTTTGAGCGTCTCGCTTTGTATGATGTCAATGCTTCCATCCAAGAGGGCAGCTATGTCGCTGTCATTGGTCATACGGGCTCTGGCAAGTCCACGTTGCTGCAGCATTTAAATGGCTTGCTCAAACCAACGAAGGGGAGCATTGCGCTTGGGGATACCATCTTACAAGCCAATAAAAAGCAGAAAGATTTAAAGTCACTTCGGAAAAAAGTAGGCATCGTGTTTCAGTTTCCTGAGCATCAGCTCTTTGAAGAAACGATCCTTAAGGATATCTGCTTTGGTCCGATGAATTTCGGTGTTCCTCAGGAGAAGGCAGAAGCAAAGGCGAAGGAAATGCTGAAGCTAGTTGGTCTTCCTGAATCCTTATTATCTCGATCTCCCTTTGAACTAAGCGGCGGTCAAATGAGACGTGTGGCGATTGCAGGTGTTCTAGCGATGGAGCCAGAAGTGCTTGTGCTGGATGAGCCGACTGCAGGATTAGATCCACGCGGACGTAAGGAAATCATGGACATGTTCTATGAGCTTCATCAAAAGGCAAACCTCACCACGATTCTGGTTACACACAGTATGGAGGATGCAGCTCATTTTGCGGATCAAATGATTGTGATGCATAAAGGAACGGTGAAGGCGACAGGTACGCCGAGAGAATTGTTTGCCAATCGTACAGACATGTCTTCGTTTGGTCTCGACCTCCCAGAAACGATTAAATTCCAGCAGACTGTAGAAAAAAAGCTGGGCATTACGTTTCCAAGGCCGCTTCTGACCATGGATGAAATGGCAGAAGCCTTAACAGCTCTTTATCAGGAGGACACGACATCATGATGGATAGTATGATTATCGGCAAGTATGTGCCAGGTTCATCCTTTGTCCATCGTCTTGATCCAAGGACAAAGCTGTTATCAATTTTCTTTTTTGTCTTTATTGTCTTTTTTGCTAATAATTACATCACTTACGGGCTTTTAGGTGTCTTTACCCTCCTTGTGGTGATGGTTTCTCAGGTGCCGCTATACTTTATTCTCAAAGGAATGAAGCCGATCCTATGGATTGTCCTGTTTACCTTCATACTGCATATCTTCATGACAAAGGATGGCGCCTTGCTATTTCACTTTGGTTTTTTAAATATTTATGAAGAAGGTCTAAAGCAGGGGATTTTCATTTCTCTCCGTTTTGTCTATCTCATCATGATGACGACACTTCTGACGTTAACCACAACGCCTATAGAAGTGACAGACGGTATGGAAAAGCTGCTTCACCCATTCCGTAAAATCAAACTGCCCGTTCATGAGCTTGCTCTCATGATGTCCATCTCTCTTCGGTTCATTCCAACTTTATTAGAAGAGACGGACAAAATCATGAAGGCACAAATGGCAAGAGGTGTTGATTTTACAAGCGGACCTCTTAAAGATCGCATGAAAGCCATCGTTCCTTTACTTGTCCCGCTTTTCGTCAGTGCGTTTAAGCGTGCAGAGGAACTGGCGACCGCTATGGAAGCGAGAGGCTACCGCGGAGGAGAAGGGCGGACGAAATACCGTCAGCTTGTCTGGGGCATGAAAGACACGTTCACACTGCTCCTATTCATCCTGTTAACAGCACTCCTTGTGCTTCTGAGAAATTAGGTGATTCCTAGATGAAGGTCAAATGTACCGTATCCTACGATGGAACACATTTTAAAGGCTATCAGGTGCAGCCTGGGCAGCGAACTGTTCAGACGGAGATCGAGTCGGCTCTTGCAAGAATGCACAAACAGGATGAACTGATTCCGATCGTGGCTTCTGGCCGGACGGACAGCGGCGTCCATGCGAAGGGGCAGGTCATCCATTTCGACACGCCGCTCTCGATTCCGATGGAAAGATGGCCTTTTGCCCTCAACAGTCTCCTGCCGGATGACATCCGGGTTCTAAAGGCTGAGGAAGTGGATGAGTCGTTTCATGCACGTTTTAGTGTCGTTTCGAAGGAGTACCGTTATAAGGTCTCAACGGAAACGCACCAAAATGTGTTCACGAGACAGTATGCCTGCCACTTTCCTTACCGGCTGGATGCAGACAAAATGAGAGAAGCTGCTGGGCACCTCATTGGCACACACGACTTCACAAGCTTTTGTGCGGCCAATACAGAGGTTCAGGACAAGGTGAGGGAGATTTACGCCCTCGAGTGGAAAAACGTCTCAGACGGGCTTGAAATGCGTGTGAGAGGAAATGGCTTTTTATACAACATGGTGCGAATTATCGCTGGAACGTTACTTGAAATCGGATCTGGTAAATTTCACCCTGAGGAGATAAAAGCCATGCTTGCCGCCCGAAATCGCGAAGCGGCAGGCAAGACTGCGCCTAGTCACGGACTGTATTTATGGGAAGTTTTCTATGACAACTAAACCAGGTGTAACATGTTCTTGACACAGGAAGCAGAAAGTTATAAGATATCATATGGTATGTATTTCAACCCCACAAATAAGCCCCGGAAGACTTATCTTGTGTTTTGAAATAGAACGTAGCATTTGATTCAAGGAAAAATCATTGATTTATTTAGGAGGGAAACTCATGCGTACAACACCAATGGCGAACGCAAGCACAATTGAGCGCAAATGGCTAGTTGTTGATGCGGCAGGAAAGACTCTAGGTCGTCTTTCTACTGAAGTAGCATCACTTTTGCGCGGTAAGCACAAACCAACTTATACACCACACGTTGATACAGGTGATCACGTCATCATCATCAATGCTGAGAAAATCGAACTAACAGGTAAGAAATTGACGGACAAAATTTACTACCGTCACACAATGCACCCAGGTGGTTTGAAACAAAGAACTGCTCTTGAGATGCGTACAAACTACCCTGAAAAAATGTTGGAGCTTGCTATTAAAGGTATGCTTCCAAAGGGTCCATTAGGCCGTCAAATGTTCAAAAAATTAAATGTGTACCGTGGTTCTGAGCATCCACATCAAGCACAACAACCTGAAGTTTACGAACTTCGCGGTTAATTATAAGGGAGGTTAACAATTTGGCACAGGTTCAATATTACGGTACAGGTCGTCGTAAAAGTTCTGTAGCGCGCGTTCGCTTAGTTCCAGGTGAAGGCCGTATCGTCGTTAATAATCGTGAAATTACTGAATACATTCCATTCGCTGCTTTAATCGAAGACGTGAAACAGCCTTTGAACATCACAGAAACAGCTAACAGCTACGATGTTCTTGTAACTGTTCACGGTGGTGGATTCTCTGGTCAAGCTGGAGCAATTCGTCACGGTATCTCTCGTGCTCTTCTAGAAGTAGATCCTGAGTACCGTACATCACTTAAACGTGCTGGACTTCTTACTCGTGACCCTCGTATGAAAGAGCGTAAGAAATACGGTCTTAAAGGCGCACGTCGCGCACCTCAGTTCTCAAAACGTTAATCAATTTTATATTGTATGGACGTTTTACAAAGGTTTGTTACAAACAAACCTTATAAAAAAAGCATCAGCTTCGTGCTGGTGCTTTTTTTTGTGCTTTTTATGTGATAGATCATGACTGGTCTCTTCCTCTTGAATACGTATAAAATATGAGTATAGAAGTTTTTTGTTAAAAAAGATGGAGGTTGTCCTATGAATCTAACGACAGAAAGATGTCTGATTCGTCCATTTGCTGATGATGATTGGCAGGATGTCTATGCATATACATCTGATCCGGTAGTGATGAAGTATATTCCGGAAGATGTATTTTCTAAAGAAGATGCGAAGGAATTTGTCAAAAATAATCGTCATGAAGATGCTAAGTATGTCGCTGTCCTATTAAAAGAAGATCATACATGCATCGGGCATATCGCATTTCATCCTTACTTTGGTGATCACACGTATGAAATTGGCTGGGTCTTCAATCCTGTATATCAAAACAAAGGCTATGCATCTGAAGTAGCCTATGCTGTACTGCATCATGGCTTTCACACAATGAATTTACATCGGATCATTGCCACTTGTCAGCCTGAAAATGTGCCATCGTGGAGAGTGATGGAGAAAATAGGGATGAGAAGAGAAGGATATTTTGAAAAATGTATCCCACAAGGAAATGAGTGGTGGGATGAGTTTTACTATGCCATCTTAAGTGAGGAATGGAAAACTTGATAAGTTTTCATGATATGAAGTAATTCGTCATTCCAAATATCCCTTGGCTTTCGCTATTGATATAATCAGATCAAATAAGCAGAAGAGGGGCGCCAAGCATGAGGATCTTTGATGCACATTTTCATATCATTGATTTTGATTTTCCCATTCAAGAAAACCAAGGGTATACACCCTCTAGTTATGTGGTGAATGATTATAGGAGAGAGACGGCTGATCTGGGGATTGTAGGTGGAGCCATCGTCTCAGGGTCATTTCAAGGCTTTGATCAAGGCTATTTGTTGAAAGCGCTGGATGAACTGGGCTCAGCTTTTTGCGGTGTGACTCAATTACCTTCTACAGCAACTGATGATGAAATTGTTCATTTGGATCAACATGGGGTAAAGGCATTACGTTTTAATGTGAAGCGGGGCGGTTCGGAGGATATTTCGAATCTCGATTATTTTGCGAGAAGGGTGTATGAGCTGGCGGGCTGGCATAGTGAGCTCTACATAGACGCTAAGCATCTCCCTGACATCTCATCTACGCTTGAACAGCTGCCGGCCGTTTCGATTGATCATTTAGGCTTATCAGAAGAAGGCTTGCCGCATTTGCTCAAGCTGGTTGATAAAGGAGTTCGGGTAAAAGCAACTGGTTTTGGACGAGTCGATTTAAACGTTGAACATGCATTGACATCCATTTATCAAACGAATCCTGATGCACTGATGTTTGGTACAGACCTTCCATCCACAAGGGCGAAGCGTCCATTTGAATACGGTGATGTTGGGTTGATTCAGCAGCTCTTTGATGAAAAAGCAGCTGATCATATCTTATATAAGAACGCACATCAATGGTATTTTGGTCAATAATTTCATAGGAGGTGTGTTCAATGGGGTTAAGTCAACTGACGTTCAGAGAAGCCAAGCTGGATGATCTCGATAAAATCGTCTTCATGCTCGCGGATGATATGTTAGGTCAAAAAAGAGAGCGTTACACGCAACCATTGTTAGAAAGCTATATCGAAGCCTTTCATTCAATAGATGCTGATCCAAATATTGAACTCATTGTTGCGTGTGATCAGGAAGAAGCTGTAGGTGTTCTCCAATTGACCATGACGCCATTTCTTACACATCAAGGAGGATGGAGAGCTTCAATAGAAGGAGTTCGTACGGCCTCGTCTCATAGAGGGAAAGGAATTGGCACGCTGCTCATAAAATGGGCGATTCAACGCGCCATCGACCGCGGGTGTCATATCGTTCAGCTAACAACAGACAAACAGAGACCAGATGCACGCCGTTTTTACGAAAAGTTGGGCTTTGAAGCTACGCATGATGGGATGAAGCTGCAAGTTCATCGTCAATAAACACACAGAGAAGCAAAGGTATTCACAATCCTTTGTTTTTTGTGCCTTTATTTCAAATATTTGTTATATTGAAGATGAGAATCTATAGTGGTTGGGAAAGGAGAAACATTTGAATAAAACAAAGGAAGATCTTTTGACATTTGTCACGAAAAACAAAAAGGACGTATCAGTGACAATTATTGAAAATGAAGATGTGAGATTAGATTGGAATGGTGATCAAAAAACACCACTTGCAAGTACGGTGAAATTAATGGTTTTGTTTCATTTTGTTAAAACCGTCTCTAGCGGTGACATCAAGCTAGATGAAAAAGTGGCATTGGCGGACATAGAGCGGTTTTATATTGATAGAACAGATGGCGGTGCTCACACATACTGGCTGGAGGTCAACGATTTTTCTGAGCATGCAACTTTATTAGATGTTGCCAAAGGGATGATGCAAGTCAGTTCGAATGCTTGTACTGATTATTTGATTGAACGCCTCGGCTTAGATAAGATCAATGATCGAATGAAACAAGCGGACCTTACAGAACATGGTGAAGTCATGCCACTGACACCTAAGGTGTTGTGGCCAGCTTATGTATCTGATCATGAGCGGGATGCATTCAAGCAAATGAGCGGTGTAACAGATGAACAATACAAATCTCTGATGAGTGAGATTTTTAATATCATGAAAAATGACTCAGAGCATAAAAAGGCGTTAGAAGATAAAATAATGAAAAAGAACTTGTTAAGCTTGCGTATTCAATCATTACTGACGCAAAAAATGACAAGGTCTACAACTAATCAATATGCACATTTTATGAAACGTCTGCAGGATGAGTTGTTAACAACAGAAGAAAAGCGTCTTTTTAGCCAAATTGTGCTGGGAGAAACATTCAAGGCGGAAACAGATCAATACCTTTGGTATAAAGGCGGAGCAACATTGTTTGTTTTCACAGCTGCTTTATATCGAAGAACAGAAACATCCTCTATATCCATCTCTCTTTTTATCAATGATCCGAAAGCGAACAATTCTCACTGGATTGAGGAAGTATTCAATGAATTTATGCTTACTGCAGCAGTGGATCAAAACTTTAGACAACGTTTAATTAAGGCTTTTACTACATAATCATCAAAAAAACAGAGGGAGATACCCCTCTGTTTTATTATTTCTGCATTGGAAACACTTTGTATACATCTTGGCGTTTCTCTTTTGACTTCACAACTCCAACAACCAGTTCCTTCTGCCAAAGCGCTACATCGTCTTGGTACTCTTTAAATGAGTGAGGCAGCTTTTTTTCTAGCTCTTGTCTTTTAAACGTGACGGATTGTTTGTCGTTAGAGTTCATCTTGAGTGTCACTTGCTCAGCATTATCGATAAGAATAAAAAGTGCCAATGCGTTATATAAGTAGTTTTTTTCAATGGTATCCTTCTTGTCAAACCAAAATGTATCAAATTGTTCTTCTGTATCATTGGCATTTTCTTTCACGCCATATGTCACTTTTAGCTCTTTTTCATCTACGATTTCATACTCACGAATCACGTTACCTGGAAGATCTGATAAAATAGCGCCAATTGCTCCGTTGTCTCCAATATAAGAATTTTTGTGCTTAGAAAGCTGTTTTAATGATATGTCTTCTATTCCTTTTATATCGCTCTTCTGCTCGGTCGCGTGACTGCTGCATCCAGATAAGACGACTGTTAGTAGCAGTAGGATATACATCCACTTCTTCATGAATTTTGCCCCTTTTCCATTCTTTCTATATATAAGTGTTCATCTTATCACAATTTTCCAATCCATTAGCTCATTGATTTCCATTTACTGAACTGCATGTTTTGTTCAAACCAACGAACAATACAAAGAAAAAAGGAGTTCAGTCCATGGCAGAGGTTCTTTCATTTTATCAATTGAAAACAAAACGAGATGTCACGCTTGAAAAGAAGCTGTTGCGTACATTGTCTCTTCAACAGGTGACGGTCGCTTCCGAGAAATTCACGAAGAAGCTGTTCCCATTTGCAGATGATCCAGCTGGGATTATGAGTGATGGCTGCATCGATTTCGCCATTGAAGCTTTTTTAGCAGGTGGGAGATACGGTGAGTCGAGCAAATACGGTGAATCGTTCGATGATATAAAGAAGCGGTCAGTTCATGAAGAAGATGAGCTGGTTGAGGAGCTAGTAGGGTGTTTGCAATCGTGGGGAAATATGTTCCGAATGGAGCGGAAGATGTCGTGTCTGTATTCATTTGCGAAGGATTTTTTAAGCGTGTGGTGGCAGGAAGGCTTTCGAGAATCAGAAAAAAGGCATAAGCTTCGGCTGCATTAAGCATATTTCCAGTCCTTGTCCCATATCTATAAAATAATGGTGTATGGGAGGGACAGGGATGAAAAGAAAGCTGAAATGGACAGGGTTTTTAATCGGGTTTATTGTCCTCTTATTCTTATTCAGGTTTCAATTTCTAAATGATGATTCGTGGAAATCGTGGAACTTGCCTCTGAGCGGCAAGATCATCTATTTAGATCCGGGTCATGGCGGTCCAGATGGCGGGGCTGTAGGAGGAGAGCTGCTTGAAAAAGAGATTGCACTGGATGTATCCATGAAGATACGTGACTATTTGCAGGAGCAGGGAGCGCTTGTTCTCATGACCCGCGAGGATGATTCTGATTTATCATCAAAGAACACAAAGGGATATGCCCGGAAGAAAGCGGAAGATTTAAGAAACCGCGTAAAAGTCATCAATGAGTCTGAAGCGGATCTCTATTTAAGTATTCATTTAAATGCGATCCCATCGAACAAATGGAGCGGCGCGCAGACGTTTTTTTACGGAAAGTATGAAGAGAATGAAAAGGCAGCGAAGTTCATACAAGATGAATTACGCAATAATCTTGAAAACACAGATCGAAAGGCGAAGCGGATCAATGGTATTTATTTAATGCAAAATGTCACAAAGCCAGGAGCTCTTGTGGAGATTGGGTTTCTCTCCAATCCGAAAGAGGCCGGTCAGCTGGCAACACCTAAATATCAAGATCAAATAGCCGCATCCATTTATAAAGGCATTTTAAGATATTTAACAGAGCAAAAAGAGCCGCCTGAATAAGGGGCTTTTTCCTTTTGAACGCAGGCAAACAGGACAGACATTGTAAGGATATGTATGATATACTTGGATTGTAAACGAATTCAATAAAGGGTGAGGTTCTGCTATGATCGGACAAGATGATGTGAGAAAACTAGTTGGGAAGATGGACGAACCTTTCCTTCATATACCGCTTGGTGAGCTGGATGCCATCAAGGAAATCAGCCTAAAGCCTGAAAAAGAACATGTGAGCTTAAAGGTCGCCATTGCCAAAACGGGTACTGCTGAGCAGATGAAGCTGCAGCAAGACATCGTACAAGCCTTGAAAGCAGAGGGTGCTAACACAGTAGGACTTCGTTTTGAAGAACTGCCTCAGGAAACACTTGAAAGGTTTATGCCTTCACAAGATGAGGAAGAAAACCTGCTCAATTCTAAAAATCCGCCTGAGTTCTTAGCGATAGCGAGCGGAAAGGGCGGCGTTGGGAAATCCACCGTGTCTGTTAACCTTGCTGTAGCGCTGGCTCGTCTAGGGAAAAAAGTCGGACTGATTGATGCAGATATTTATGGCTTTAGTGTACCGGATATGATGGGAATCACCGTCAGACCAACGGTTAAAGGGGAAAAAATTATTCCTGTGGAACGCTTTGGTGTCAAAGTGATTTCAATGGGCTTTTTTGTTGAAGAAAATGCACCGGTCATATGGAGAGGACCGATGCTTGGTAAAATGCTAAATAACTTCTTCCACGAAGTCGAGTGGGGAGAATTAGATTACTTACTATTAGACCTTCCGCCTGGAACGGGAGATGTGGCGCTTGATATTCATACAATGCTTCCAAGCTGTAAAGAAATCATTGTCACAACACCGCATCCTACAGCTGCCTTCGTTGCTGCTAGAGCAGGCGCAATGGCACTGCAAACAGATCACGAAGTGCTAGGGGTCGTTGAGAATATGAGCTATTATGAAAGCAAAAAAACAGGTGAGAAAGAACATGTCTTTGGAAAAGGGGGCGGGGACAAGCTGGCAGAAGAACTGCGTGTATCGGTCCTTGGCCAAATTCCTTTAAGACAGCCTGATTGGAATGAAGAGGATTTTGCTCCATCCGTCTATGATGCGAGTCATCCGACAGGAGAAGTGTATCAACACATTGCGAATAAAGTCATTGAACAATTAGCAGTAAAAGCATAATGAAAGCCCGAGTGGATGTATGTCCACTCGGGTGATGTTTAACTGCCGCTTTCTTCGCTGCCTTTTGATCCGGAATCACTGCTTTCAGATGCTGCTTTTTTAAGCTCATCTTCGAATTTCTTCTTATAAAGAGGACTGCTTAATGTTTCCGTAATAACTTTTTCTAAATGCTTTCTGAACTCTTTGCTTTTCACCAGTTCACCGTATTTCTTTTCCATTTCAGGATCCTTGAGAATATCCATCATCAATTGCTGATAGTCAGGGTCCTTCATTAACTGTTTTAACATCTTTTCATGCTGTTGCTGCATGGATTTTGCGAAAGTCTCGGCAAATTTAGAATCCTCAAAGACCTTCTTCCAGAACTCTTTGCCTTTATCAGAAGTCAGTGTTTTCTCTATCGTTTTTTTCACAGTTTGTTCATCCATTACCAAAGCTTCATTCATTGCCTCGTCATTTAATAACTGTTGAATGGCCTTTTTACCGTCATCTGTCTTCAATATATCGACGACCATTTTCTTTGTTTCGTCATAGTCCATATTAGATGAGGATTGGGTTTTGGGAGCACAAGCTGTTAGAGATAAAAGGAGAAAACAGCTCATTATACGCAAGATGCCTTTTGACATACTGTGGCTCCTTTCGTTACATGTCTTACTTTTAATATGAATGTTTCACGTGAATTTATACATAACAAAAATAGGGGTTGGGTCAATTCAATGAAAAGTCGGGATTTAGTTCGTTTCTTCTTCTCTGTGCTAGCTGTTGGAGCGGTCATTACAAGCGTGGTAGGCTTTGCGCTGGAGTGGGGGAAATATCAGAAGCTTTTTATATCGTTTGAAATACTAGAAATCGTATCTGTGTTATTTTGGTTCATTGGTGTGGGGATGATTTTTAGTGTCATTAGTCAGATGGGGTTTGTTGTCTTTTTGACGGTGCACCGGTTTGCGCTAGAGATATTCCGGTCACATTCTTTATGGAATACCATTCAGCTGTTTCTGGTGATCTTTGTGCTGTTTGATTTAGCTTACTTGCGATTTTTGTTTTTCGGGGAGAATGAATCATTTCTTCCATACCTATGGCTGCCTGTCTTTATCGGTGTGTTCGCATTGATCGTGGCGTACTTTAAACAGCAGCAGTCCTCTAAGAAAACATTTGTTTCCGCAATGTTTCTCATGGTCGTCATCACGTCGCTAGAATGGTTCCCGGCGCTCAGAGTCAATGAAGAGGACTGGCTGTATTTAATGCTATTCCCGCTATTAGGCTGTAATGCGTTTCAGTTATTAGCTATGCCGCGGTTTTCAAAGGCAAAAGCTACTTAACTTCCGATGACCTTGTTTTGGTATTGGAGATCAGTTCGCCAACCGTCACATTCTTTAAATTCTTTTCTTTGATTTGTTTCAAAATAGCTGGTAAGGCTTGAGCGGTTTGGGTTGCTGAATCTGAGGCATGGAGGAGAACAATGTCTCCGCTTTTCATTCGATCATTTACATTCTGAACAATCTGATCGACGCCTGGATTCAGCCAATCCTGTGAATTGACGCTGTAATGGACAACGGTATAACCGTACTGTGTGGCAATTTTTAAAGCTTTTTCGTTAAATTGCCCAGTTGGCGGTCTTAATAGTTGAATGTCATCTAGTCCAAGCTTTTGAAATGAATTTTGTGCCCGGACAAGATCTTGCTTGATTTCACTATCTTCAAGCTGGCTATAATTTTTATAAGCATAGCCAAGGCTGCCGATTTGGTGACCGTCCTCTCTAATTTGTTTGACGATATCAGGATGACGCTCAGCCCAAGAAGCAGACAGAAAGAAAGTAGCGTTCTTTATATCGTACTCTCGAAGGACATTTAAAATAGGAACTGCCTTCTCATCTCCCCAGCCGATATTAAAAGTAAGGGAGACCTGTTTTGAGGAAGTCTCGCCTTTATAAATGGCTCGGGGTCCGTGTTCTGTTTTAAATACCGACAGCGGCGGTGCCTTTTGTACATAAAAAAAGGTTGCAGCTGCAAGGGCTGCTACAAGAATAATGACAACTTGCTTCAGCCGTTTAATAGGCAACACATATAATCGACTCAATTCAAACACTCCTGCCTTGTCCGAGATTGTTACTTGATTGTATGCAGGACAAGGGTTTGAGATGCACGATAAAACTATTTCAAAAAAAGTTTTGAAAAGGCGTTGACCAATAGAAAGTTTTCGTGATATATTATTAATCGTCGCTGACACACAGTGACAAACATAAAACGCTTCGGGAAATAAACTTGAAAAAAGTTATTGACATAAGATGAAGCGAAATGTTATATTATTAAAGCCGCTAAGAACGGCGAAGATGATCTTTGAAAACTAAACAAGACAAAACGCACCTGTTAATTCGAGTTTTTATAAAAAATCCTATGTTATATCATAGGTAGTCAGTCAAACACTGACGAAAAACAAAACTTCGGTTTTGTACTTTTTCGGAGAGTTTGATCCTGGCTCAGGACGAACGCTGGCGGCGTGCCTAATACATGCAAGTCGAGCGGACAGAAGGGAGCTTGCTCCCGGATGTTAGCGGCGGACGGGTGAGTAACACGTGGGTAACCTGCCTGTAAGACTGGGATAACTCCGGGAAACCGGAGCTAATACCGGATAGTTCCTTGAACCGCATGGTTCAAGGATGAAAGACGGTTTCGGCTGTCACTTACAGATGGACCCGCGGCGCATTAGCTAGTTGGTGGGGTAATGGCTCACCAAGGCGACGATGCGTAGCCGACCTGAGAGGGTGATCGGCCACACTGGGACTGAGACACGGCCCAGACTCCTACGGGAGGCAGCAGTAGGGAATCTTCCGCAATGGACGAAAGTCTGACGGAGCAACGCCGCGTGAGTGATGAAGGTTTTCGGATCGTAAAGCTCTGTTGTTAGGGAAGAACAAGTGCGAGAGTAACTGCTCGCACCTTGACGGTACCTAACCAGAAAGCCACGGCTAACTACGTGCCAGCAGCCGCGGTAATACGTAGGTGGCAAGCGTTGTCCGGAATTATTGGGCGTAAAGGGCTCGCAGGCGGTTTCTTAAGTCTGATGTGAAAGCCCCCGGCTCAACCGGGGAGGGTCATTGGAAACTGGGAAACTTGAGTGCAGAAGAGGAGAGTGGAATTCCACGTGTAGCGGTGAAATGCGTAGAGATGTGGAGGAACACCAGTGGCGAAGGCGACTCTCTGGTCTGTAACTGACGCTGAGGAGCGAAAGCGTGGGGAGCGAACAGGATTAGATACCCTGGTAGTCCACGCCGTAAACGATGAGTGCTAAGTGTTAGGGGGTTTCCGCCCCTTAGTGCTGCAGCTAACGCATTAAGCACTCCGCCTGGGGAGTACGGTCGCAAGACTGAAACTCAAAGGAATTGACGGGGGCCCGCACAAGCGGTGGAGCATGTGGTTTAATTCGAAGCAACGCGAAGAACCTTACCAGGTCTTGACATCCTCTGACAACCCTAGAGATAGGGCTTTCCCTTCGGGGACAGAGTGACAGGTGGTGCATGGTTGTCGTCAGCTCGTGTCGTGAGATGTTGGGTTAAGTCCCGCAACGAGCGCAACCCTTGATCTTAGTTGCCAGCATTTAGTTGGGCACTCTAAGGTGACTGCCGGTGACAAACCGGAGGAAGGTGGGGATGACGTCAAATCATCATGCCCCTTATGACCTGGGCTACACACGTGCTACAATGGACAGAACAAAGGGCTGCGAGACCGCAAGGTTTAGCCAATCCCATAAATCTGTTCTCAGTTCGGATCGCAGTCTGCAACTCGACTGCGTGAAGCTGGAATCGCTAGTAATCGCGGATCAGCATGCCGCGGTGAATACGTTCCCGGGCCTTGTACACACCGCCCGTCACACCACGAGAGTTTGCAACACCCGAAGTCGGTGAGGTAACCTTTATGGAGCCAGCCGCCGAAGGTGGGGCAGATGATTGGGGTGAAGTCGTAACAAGGTAGCCGTATCGGAAGGTGCGGCTGGATCACCTCCTTTCTAAGGATATATGGAGCAGTGTGCGTTTTCGTCTTGTTTAGTTTTGAAGGATCATTCCTTCAAGACATGTCTCTAGCGAGACAGGATTGTTCTTTGAAAACTAGATAACAATAAGTAATACATTCACATTGAATGCAATGCAAAGTTCATCACACATAGTGATTCTTTCTAAAGTAAGAAATGGTTAAGTTAGAAAGGGCGCACGGTGGATGCCTTGGCACTAGGAGCCGATGAAGGACGGGACGAACACCGATATGCTTCGGGGAGCTGTAAGCAAGCTTTGATCCGGAGATTTCCGAATGGGGAAACCCACTGCTCGTAATGGAGTAGTATCCATACTTGAATACATAGAGTATGAGAAGGCATACCCGGGGAACTGAAACATCTAAGTACCCGGAGGAAGAGAAAGCAAATGCGATTCCCTGAGTAGCGGCGAGCGAAACGGGAACAGCCCAAACCAAGAGGCTTGCCTCTTGGGGTTGTAGGACACTCTATACGGAGTTACAAAGGAACGATATAAGCGAAGAGGTCTGGAAAGGCCCGCCAAAGAAGGTAACAGCCCTGTAACTGAAATGTTGTTCTCTCCAGAGTGGATCCTGAGTACGGCGGAACACGTGAAATTCCGTCGGAATCCGGGAGGACCATCTCCCAAGGCTAAATACTCCCTAGTGACCGATAGTGAACCAGTACCGTGAGGGAAAGGTGAAAAGCACCCCGGAAGGGGAGTGAAATAGATCCTGAAACCGTGTGCCTACAAGTAGTCAGAGCCCGTTAAAGGGTGATGGCGTGCCTTTTGTAGAATGAACCGGCGAGTTACGATCCCGTGCAAGGTTAAGCAGAAGATGCGGAGCCGCAGCGAAAGCGAGTCTGAATAGGGCGCATGAGTACGTGGTCGTAGACCCGAAACCAGGTGATCTACCCATGTCCAGGGTGAAGTTCAGGTAACACTGAATGGAGGCCCGAACCCACGCACGTTGAAAAGTGCGGGGATGAGGTGTGGGTAGGGGTGAAATGCCAATCGAACCTGGAGATAGCTGGTTCTCTCCGAAATAGCTTTAGGGCTAGCCTCAAGGTAAGAGTCTCGGAGGTAGAGCACTGATTGGACTAGGGGCCCCTACCGGGTTACCGAATTCAGTCAAACTCCGAATGCCGATGACTTATCCTTGGGAGTCAGACTGCGAGTGATAAGATCCGTAGTCGAAAGGGAAACAGCCCAGACCGCCAGCTAAGGTCCCAAAGTATACGTTAAGTGGAAAAGGATGTGGAGTTGCTTAGACAACCAGGATGTTGGCTTAGAAGCAGCCACCATTTAAAGAGTGCGTAATAGCTCACTGGTCGAGTGACTCTGCGCCGAAAATGTACCGGGGCTAAACGTATCACCGAAGCTGCGGACTGTTCTTACGAACAGTGGTAGGAGAGCGTTCTAAGTGCTGTGAAGTCAGACCGGAAGGACTGGTGGAGCGCTTAGAAGTGAGAATGCCGGTATGAGTAGCGAAAGACGGGTGAGAATCCCGTCCACCGAATGCCTAAGGTTTCCTGAGGAAGGCTCGTCCGCTCAGGGTTAGTCGGGACCTAAGCCGAGGCCGAAAGGCGTAGGCGATGGACAACAGGTTGATATTCCTGTACCACCTCCTCACCATTTGAGCAATGGGGGGACGCAGGAGGATAGGGTAAGCGCGGTATTGGATATCCGCGTCCAAGCAGTTAGGCTGGGAAATAGGCAAATCCGTTTCCCGTAAAGGCTGAGCTGTGATGGCGAGCGAAATTTAGTAGCGAAGTTCCTGATTCCACACTGCCAAGAAAAGCCTCTAGCGAGGTGAGAGGTGCCCGTACCGCAAACCGACACAGGTAGGCGAGGAGAGAATCCTAAGGTGATCGAGAGAACTCTCGTTAAGGAACTCGGCAAAATGACCCCGTAACTTCGGGAGAAGGGGTGCTTCTTAGGGTGTTAAAGCCCCGAGAAGCCGCAGTGAATAGGCCCAGGCGACTGTTTAGCAAAAACACAGGTCTCTGCGAAGCCGTAAGGCGAAGTATAGGGGCTGACGCCTGCCCGGTGCTGGAAGGTTAAGAGGAGCGCTTAGCGTAAGCGAAGGTGCGAATTGAAGCCCCAGTAAACGGCGGCCGTAACTATAACGGTCCTAAGGTAGCGAAATTCCTTGTCGGGTAAGTTCCGACCCGCACGAAAGGCGCAACGATCTGGGCACTGTCTCAACGAGAGACTCGGTGAAATTATAGTACCTGTGAAGATGCAGGTTACCCGCGACAGGACGGAAAGACCCCGTGGAGCTTTACTGCAGCCTGATATTGAATGTTGGTACAGCTTGTACAGGATAGGTAGGAGCCTTGGAAACCGGAGCGCTAGCTTCGGTGGAGGCATCGGTGGGATACTACCCTGGCTGTATTGACCTTCTAACCCGCTGCCCTTATCGGGCAGGGAGACAGTGTCAGGTGGGCAGTTTGACTGGGGCGGTCGCCTCCTAAAATGTAACGGAGGCGCCCAAAGGTTCCCTCAGAATGGTTGGAAATCATTCGCAGAGTGTAAAGGCACAAGGGAGCTTGACTGCGAGACCTACAAGTCGAGCAGGGACGAAAGTCGGGCTTAGTGATCCGGTGGTTCCGCATGGAAGGGCCATCGCTCAACGGATAAAAGCTACCCCGGGGATAACAGGCTTATCTCCCCCAAGAGTCCACATCGACGGGGAGGTTTGGCACCTCGATGTCGGCTCATCGCATCCTGGGGCTGTAGTCGGTCCCAAGGGTTGGGCTGTTCGCCCATTAAAGCGGTACGCGAGCTGGGTTCAGAACGTCGTGAGACAGTTCGGTCCCTATCCGTCGCGGGCGCAGGAAATTTGAGAGGAGCTGTCCTTAGTACGAGAGGACCGGGATGGACGCACCGCTGGTGTACCAGTTGTTCTGCCAAGGGCATCGCTGGGTAGCTATGTGCGGACGGGATAAGTGCTGAAAGCATCTAAGCATGAAGCCCCCCTCAAGATGAGATTTCCCATTCCGCAAGGAAGTAAGATCCCTGAAAGATGATCAGGTTGATAGGTCTGAGGTGGAAGCGTGGTGACACGTGGAGCTGACAGATACTAATAGATCGAGGACTTAACCTATATTCTAATGTGAAGTTTGAACATTGTTATCTAGTTTTGAGAGAACATTCTCTCCATCAGGTTTGGTGGCGATAGCGAAGAGGTCACACCCGTTCCCATACCGAACACGGAAGTTAAGCTCTTCAGCGCCGATGGTAGTTGGGGGTCTCCCCCTGTGAGAGTAGGACGCCGCCAAGCTTTTTGTTTATATCCTTCCAATGGAAGAAGTTACTTTATCATTCCGCAGTAGCTCAGTGGTAGAGCTATCGGCTGTTAACCGATCGGTCGTAGGTTCGAGTCCTACCTGCGGAGCCATGCTTCCATAGCTCAGTAGGTAGAGCACTTCCATGGTAAGGAAGAGGTCAGCGGTTCGAGCCCGCTTGGAAGCTTTCCTCTAAATGTTGATCTGACAAGGTTTCTCGATGATGAGAAGGCTTTTTTTATGTCCTTTTTTAATTGCTTGGGGACAAATTAGGGACCAATTATCGAATTTGCAATAAGTTTGTTATAGCTTCCGCATGACCTAAACGCTGAGAGACAGATTTGATATTAAACCCAGGTATTTTGCCGATTTGATTTATTAGCATAGCAGCATGAGTATGATGCATATCATGCAAATGAATTTTCTTATATTGTGCCTTTTTACGAATCGCTCCCACCATGTATTTAAATTTGAAAAGGTAGTTGAGAGAACGCACAATGCTAATTCGTCCAGCTGATGACAGAGCAAGGCATTTCATTGGCCAACGTTGTGCCACATAAGAGATGGAACGGATCGAAAACAAAAGCAGCTCTTCAAAAAGCATTGAAAAAATGAAAAAAGTAAAGCCCCTGACCATAGAGAATAGGGGCTTTTTTGATGTTTATTTTTCATCGTTTGAAAATCCGTGGAGCTGCAATTCTTTTGCATTTGCAACTTTCATTGTTCTTCTTTTGAAGTGAATCCTTCTCTCAAAATCCTTTTTCTTTTCTCTGTTACTTTATCGAGTGTTTTTAGGGCATGTGAAAAAGTGTTGTTTCCACACGGTTTTACACTAATCATGTTTCTCCCCTGTTTTCGTAAAATGTCATTTTTATTTTACTTAATATTCCACAAAACGCAGTTGATTGAATTTTATCATCCCTATGTGCTTTTTAAATGTGTCGAATTTGTGAAATTAACAATTTCCACAAACTAAAATATATGGTAGGTCTGTCTATAGTAGGTAACACAATACTCATTGTTATGGTGAGCATTAAAAGAAGGAGATTTCATGATTATTGCCATGACTGGTGTTACATATGGTAGTAAAGTTAGAGAGCCAAAAGGTGCTCTGCGTTACTACTATACACATGCCTTAGAAATCGGAAATTCTAAGGAAGAGCTTCTCATCCAAATGGACTTAACAGATAAGCTCTCGAAAAAAATTACATGGAGGTAATAAGAAATGAGAATTAACCACAATATCGCAGCACTTAACACATTAAACCGTTTGTCTGCAAACAACGGTGCGAGCCAAAAGAACATGGAGAAGCTTTCTTCTGGTCTTAAAATCAACCGTGCAGGAGATGACGCAGCAGGTCTAGCCATCTCTGAAAAAATGCGTGGACAAATCCGCGGCTTAGAAATGGCATCTAAAAACGCACAAGACGGTATCTCTCTTATCCAAACAGCTGAGGGTGCATTGACTGAAACTCACTCGATCCTTCAACGTGTACGTGAACTAGTGGTTCAAGCTGGAAACACTGGTACGCAGGATAAAGAGTCTGACCTTCAATCTATCCAAGATGAAATTGAAGCTTTACAAGAAGAAGTAGATGGTATCTCAAATCGTACAGAGTTTAATGGTAAAAAATTATTAGATGGTACGTTTAAAGGAACCCCAGGAACACCGGCAATTCCGGGAGATCCAGATGATCCAGATGATAACGGTACACCTGCAGTCCCAGCAAGTGGTAATGCTTTAGTGTTCCAAATCGGTGCTAACGCAACTCAACAAATTTCAGTTCATATTGATAAAATGAGTACAGATGCATTGGGAGTTAAAGATGCTAATGGGATTGTAGCGAATCAAGCTATTAAAGACATCGATGTAAGAAAGTTTGCTGATAATGCAGCAGATGCTACTGATGTTGGTTTTGATACTCAACTAAGTATTGTTGATGCAGCTATTAACCAAGTATCTGCTCAACGTGGAAAACTTGGTGCAGTACAAAACCGTCTAGAGCACACTATTAACAACTTGGGTGCATCTGCTGAAAACTTAACTGCTGCTGAGTCTCGTATTCGTGACGTTGACATGGCTAAAGAAATGAGTGAATTCACTAAGAACAACATTCTTTCTCAAGCTTCTCAAGCTATGCTTGCACAAGCGAATCAACAGCCACAAAACGTACTTCAATTATTACGTTAATAAACCAAAAGCCCCTTTATATAGGGGTTTTTTTTGTTTGTCTTTATTCAGTTCGATGTTTCATTTTATTGATCGTTCTAAAAGACGCTTCATCCAAGTGTTCATCAGGGAAAGATCTCCAGCGATAGAACGTGTAAAGGAAAAGTTTCAAGCAGCTGGCGTACAAGTAGACGTAGTTGGAATGGATATACAAAGTCGAAATCTTGTGAAACAGGTGAATAGTTCTTAATAAGTTCTTTCTGTTTGTTACAATAGAAAGGGTAGAAAGTGAAGGATGGAGGTGGCCGGCATGCTTGTGCGTTTGAACCAAGTGCTCGGCCGGATGATGCCGCTTATTACGCCTATTAGTGTGTTATTCGGTGTTTTATTGGCGGCCTATTTAAGGGATTTTACGTTTTTGGTGCCATGGGTATTTGCTGTTATGACCTTTGCAGGGAGTTTGTCTTCTACTTTTTCGGCTTTAAAGCATACGGTAATGCACCCATTGCCTTTGATTTTATCGTTTATGATTTTGCATGTGCTGATGCCTCTTTATGCTTGGTCAGCGGGGCATTTGATATTTGCGGGCGATTCTATGACGATCACCGGTTTGACTCTTGCGATGGTGATTCCAACAGGTGTGTCTAGTTTAATATGGGCGGCGATGTATAAAGGGAATGTCGGGTTAACGCTATCTATCATTTTAATTGATACATTGCTTTCGCCATTGATTGTTCCAGTAAGCTTGTCACTTTTCGTCGGTACACAGGTCCATATGGACATGGTGGCGATCATGAAAGGGCTGTTCGGTATGGTGGTGCTGCCCTCTATTTTAGGGATGCTTGTTCGTCAGTATGCAAAGCCATCGGTGACGAAAACAATGAGTCAGACCCTGGCTCCTTTTTCAAAATTAGGCTTGTTTGTTGTCGTATCGATTAACAGTTCTGTTGTCGCCCCATATTTGCGTGAACTGGATGCTGCATTTTTTAGCAAAGCAGCGACTGTCTTTTTCATTGCGATGAGTGGGTATGCTTTTGCGTGGTTGATTGGAAAGGTGATGAAATGTACTCAAGGGGAAATTGTGGCCATTGTGTATACAGGCGGCATGAGAAATATTAGTGCTGGGGCTGTGCTTGCTATTAGCTTTTTCCCGCCTGCTGTTGCTGTCCCTGTTGTGATTGGCATGCTGTTTCAGCAAGTACTTGCTGCCTTGTTTGGTTTTTTACTCAATCGATTTGAGCTGAAGGCACCTGCTGTGACTAAATTTTTATCATGAAAAGACCTCCATCCTATGAGATGGAGGTCTTTTTGCGAATTAATAGATGAGATATTTCTTCCGTTTCTTTTCGAACGATTTGAGGTCGTGATGATAGCGCTTCATGATGTGTTTGACAGAAGTACCTTGGTTGATTTCTTCTTTGATCCAATCATTCCCGATGAGTTTATCAAAGCTGCCTGTTTGAAGGAACTCAAAGTCTTTTGGATATAAATCATGTATGGCTTTAATGATGGATAACCCTGTTTTTACCGCTTCGAATGAAGAGCGGTCTGTGACGTATAGCTGCACACCGTGTGATAGCTTCCCTGCATGTTTAGAAAAAGTGGGGGTGAATGATACGGGTCTAAATTTCACACCCTTTAGTTTTAATTGATTTAGATGATCTGCTAGCTCATTGCTATTGATATACGGAGCGCCAATGAGCTCGAACGGTTTTGTTGTTCCTCTGCCTTCAGAGACATTTGTGCCTTCAATTAATCCTGTGGCGGGATATACAAAGGTACTATCCACTGTCGGCATGTTAGGTGAAGGAAGGACGAACGGTAGCTTCGTGTCATCAAACGTCATGGAACGCTTCCAATTTTTCATTTTGATGACTGTGACATCAGCATTGATATGAAACTCTTTGTTAAAGAATGTTGCTAGTTCACCAGTGGTCATCCCATGTCTTAATGGTATTGGATAGAGCCCTACAAATGAAGCGTGCTCAGGTTCTAATACAGGGCCTTCTACTTTTAGTCCGCCAATAGGGTTTGGACGGTCTAGGACAACAAAGGGAATGTTGTTTTCTTTAGCGGCCTCCATCGCATAGGCCATCGTGTAAATATAGGTGTAATAACGAGTGCCAACATCTTGGATATCAAACAGCAAGACATCTACATTTTTGAGCATGTCAGGCGTTGGTTTTCTTGTTTTTCCATAGAGGGAGTAAACAGGAAGACCTGTTTTTTCATCGGTATAGGATTCGACGCCTTCTCCTGCTTGTGCATCGCCGCGCACACCATGTTCAGGTCCATATAGAGCAGTAAGCTTAATATTTGGATGCTCAAATAGGAGATCGACACTGCTTTTCATATTTGCATCAATACCAGTTGGGTTCGTAATGAGGCCGACCCTTTTCCCTTTTAACCATGAAAGGTTGCCTGAGAGTAGTGTTTCAATCCCTGTTTTGACTGCTGCCTTTTTTCCTTTTGTATCTGTTCGTTCTTGGCTTGCGGGGGAGGCGGCGGTCAATGTGCTCATAATGAGAATGCTTGCGAGTATGAAGCTTGCTGTTTTTTTCAAGAGAATCCCTCCTATTTGATCTGTTTCCCTTTCAAGTTGAGTCCATAGCCGAATGGATATAGGGTTTGATTTTGATGAGTGACAGATGGGATATCTACAGGCAGTTTGCCTTTAGGTGATGCAGTGCCAAATATAACTTCTAACCCAGCAGGAATATTTGGCTGGTTGAATTGTCCGTTTGAGTAGCCCTTAAAACCGTAAACAGCTAGTAAGGCATCCGCCTCCTCAAAATTTGCAGCATCGTAAGGGTTTCTTAGGCTCATGATGACCATTTTTTTGTTTTGTGCTGCAGCTTCTTTCATGACAGCACGCGGGAAAGCAGTAGCCCATTTTTTCGGGTCCTGTACATTGTCATCAATCACACCATCATTCACAGCTGGATCATTTTGGACAACGTATGAGCCGGTAATCACATAGTCAGCATCTTGTATGAGTCTGGCTGTTTCTTTGTTGAAGGTCTTATCCGCAAAAGCATATGATTGGATACGTACAGGTTTGATCTTTTTTTGTTTGATCAGAGAGTCAATTGTGACAGACATGGCTTTTGTTTGATCTTCGTAAGGTGCCATGACCAAGATTTTATCATTCTTTTTAGGCTTGAAGGGTAGGGTCTTATCGTTGTTTTTAAGCAGGGTGATCCCTTCACGCGCCATTTTTTGTTCTGCTTTCCGGTGCGATTTTTTCCCAACGACTTGAGTGGCTTTTTTGATTTTTTTCTCAAGGGTGATAGGTTTTTTGGAAGAAATGATGCCTCGTTTGATCTTCAATTGAAGAATTTTTTCAACAGATTCGTTGATTTGAGACATCGGAATTTCTTTCTTTACAATTGCCTGTTTTACAGCATTGAACACATTCTCAAGGTTTTTCTCAGTTTTAAGAGAGGTGACTGGTGCTGGCATGAGGGCGATGTCGACGCCAGCCTTAATGGCCATCACTACGGCTTCTTCCTGTCCGAAGTTATCTGCAATCGCTTTCATATTTAGGGCGTCTGTTACGACAACACCTTGAAAGCCCATCTCTTCTTTTAATAAGTGTGTGATGACTTTTTTCGATAAGGTTGCTGGAACCATAATGTCCTCGCCATCTTTTTTGCTTTTATATGTTGTATCATCAATGGCGGGAAATTGAACATGAGCGGTCATGACCATATCCGCACCAGCGTTGATGGCTTGTTGAAATGGATAGAGTTCAACTTTTTTTAAACGATCTAGATCATGTTCTACGAGCGGCAAGCCGTAGTGACTATCGACGGCTGTATCACCATGTCCTGGGAAATGCTTGAGTGTCGAAATCGTCTTCTCCTTTTGAAGTCCCTTCATGGTTTGAAGGCCAAGCCTTGTGACAAGGGCAGGGTCAGAGCTAAAGGAACGGACACCAATGACGGGGTTGTTTGGGTTATTATTCACATCTAGCACAGGAGAGAAGTTTGTATTGATCCCTAGTGCGTTTAATTCCTTACCGATGATTTTCCCTGTGTCGTATGCATTTTTCGTGCTTCTAGAGGCACCAATCGACATATTTCCTGGGAAATGTGTTCCCTTTTGTAATCTTGTGACGATTCCACCTTCTTGATCAATTGAAATGAGTAATGGAATCTTTGGTGATGCTTTTTGAAATTCATGGGTGAGTTTGACGGTTTGTTTCGTATCAACGACATTCTCCGCAAATAAGATGACACCGCCTAGATGATATTTTTCTACAAGATGGGATACTTCTTTATTCATCTTTGTTAAGCCTGTAGGTGCGGATTCATCTTTTGTTTGCCAATTACGAAAGTCTGGCATAAGCATTTGACCTATCTTTTCATCCAAAGACATGTTTTGTACCATTTGTTTTGCGGTTGAAAGAGGGGCAGAGCTAACCTTTTCCGTTGGAATGGAAGAGGTTAGCAGAGCTAAAACCAAAGCAGCGGGGAAAAGTGCTTTTAACATCGAATTCCTCCTTTTACTTAAAAGATTCGTAGATGGCGGTCATGATGCTTCCATAAGTGCCAGTTGGGAAAAGGTCACCTTCAAATTGATTTGGGTTGGTTTCAGGTGAAACGACAGGCGAATGTTTCTTATTTGTCAGCAAGACGATACCTAGATTATGTTTTGGATCAATCAATGTCATCGTTCCGGTCCAGCCAGTATGTCCATAGGCTTCGTTACTTGCATATTTTCCAAACATCCATTCCATGTCAGTATGACCGTTTTTTCGCCAGCCTAGCCCGTATGTTGGGTTTGTATCAGAAGAGGCTGTAAAGAGATCGATAGAAGCTTGATCAAAGATGGTTGTTTTTCCATAGCCTCCTTTGTTCAGCATGAGCTGGAGCAGCACGGCCATGTCTGATATGTTAGAGAAAAGTCCAGCATGACCAGAAATTCCTGCCATTGAGTAATATGCTTTTTCATCATGGACTTCGCCTAGCAGGGTGTATCTGCGAATGTTTTCAAAATCAATGACACCATCTCGCGAATTACCTAAACGTTCGGTTGCTGCAAAATGCTTCGGTTTGAATCCTTTTTGTAGTGGATTGAACATTGTGTGTTTGAGACCTAGCGGCCGATAGATTGTCGACTCTACATATTGATCAAGAGGCATGCCTGTTTTTTTCTCAATGATCATGCCTAACAGCATGTAATCAATGTCACTATAAATGTGCTGGGTGCCTGGTTTGTATTGCAGAGGCACCTTCGGCAGCCATTTCATCGTTGTCTTTCTATCTTGAGAGAAAAAGGTGCCGGCTGCTTCTTTGCTATAAAATAAAACACTGGAAGGGAGTCCGGCAGAATGGGTCAGAAGATCTTTTACACGGAGCTGATCTTTGCCGGTTACCTTTGCATCTGGTTCATCTTTAAAATCTGGCAGGATGGCTTGTATTTTTTCATTCACATTCAGTTTTTTCTCGTAGACAAGCTTTTGCAGGGCATAGTTGGTCGCATACATTTTGGTGTTGGATGCTAAGTCGAACAGAGTGTTCTTTTTCATTTTCTTATAGGATTTGAGTTCCGTTGTGCCTTCGTATTTTTGCCTGTAGCCATAGGCTTTTTGATGGACGATTTTTCCGTCTTTGATAATGATGAGTGCGGCTCCTGGAAACCCTGCTTTGATATCGTTTTGAATCATGTGATCAACCTTCCTAAGCTGCCTAGAAGAAAAACCAACTTGTTCCGGTCGTTTTGCCTTTTTTAAGACGGGATATTCTTCAGGTGCTGTTTTAGACAAAGACGATACAGGATGGGAGCTAGTTGCAAATGTTTGTGCTGGTAATCCAAGGAGCATGAGCAGACTTGTCATTAAGAGAAAGTATTTCTTCAAGAGTTAGACCTCCTATTGCTTATTTTTCCTCAAATTCAACAGCCATATCATCATGAAAACCAAATAAGTATGTGAAAATAAATCCAGCGACATATGCAATAAAGAGTCCGATTAAGTAAAGAAGCATTTGATGTGCGTGAACAATAAAGGTTAATGGGAGACCTGATACACCAATCGCCTTCGTTGCAATTTGGAAGTAGGCTTGAAATGCTCCGCCGATTCCAGCGCCAAGACAAGCGGTGAGAAATGGTCGTCCTAGTGGGAGTGTGACACCGAAAATGAGTGGTTCACCAATGCCGAGCATCCCTGAAGGAAGTCCACCGGCGATAGCTCTTTTGAGTTTTTTCTTTTTTGTTTTCATATAAATGGCGAATGCGGCACCTACCTGTCCTGCACCGCCCATAGCGAGAATCGGCAAAAGCGGGTCATCTCCTATGGAATTGATGAGTTCCATATGAATCGGTGTCAGTCCTTGGTGAAGTCCTGTTACAACAAGTGGAAGGAAGGTCGCACCAAGAATAAATCCAGCGAAGATTCCGCCCATATTTAATAGATAAGTTAATCCTGAGGTAATGGCATCAGATATAAATCCGCCGACTGGCATGAAGACAACGTACGTAAAAATGCCTGTAATGAGTAGTGTGATGGTTGGTGTGACGATGATATCAAGTGATTGCGGGACGAAGCGTCTGATTCTTGTTTCCACAAGCGCCATAAAGATGGCAGCTAGAAGAACACCGATGAGACCGCCTCTGCCTGGTAGAATATTTGTGCCAAATAGCATAATATCTGCGGAGGCTGGATTAATAATGAGGATACCAGCTAATGCGCCTAATGCAGGAGAGCCCCCAAACTCCTTTGCGGCATTTGTTCCGACTAATATACCGAGATATGCGAACAAGCCTGAACCAATAACGGTTAAAATGATCGCTGCTTGAGACTTTCCATCAAGCCAGCCCGCTTGCACGATTGCTTTTGTAATCCCTGTAATAAGACCTGATGCAACGAGTGCTGGAATGATAGGAATAAAAATGCTGGCAATTCGTCGTAAGAACAGCTTGAACGGTGTGCGGTTCTTTTGTGAAATGGCTTGCTTGTTTTTTTGTGCTTCGTTGTTTAAATCATAGGAGCCAGAGGCATTTAGCAGTTGTTCAAATGCACTTGATACTTGGTTGACAACACCAGTACCTAAGATAATTTGCAGCGTTTCTGCCTCGACGACTCCAATGACGCCATCGAGTTCTTTGATTGCATTGATCTGAACTTGTTCATTGTCAATCGGTGTAATTCGGAGACGCGTCATACAATGTGTATGGGAAGAAATGTTTTCAGAACCACCACAGAGAGAAAGAATGTCTTTCGCCAACTGCTGATATTTCGTTTGATGACTCATGTTGAATCCCCCTTTGTTTTTCGTTTCATGGAGCGGATGGCATGTCTTGTTTTGTCAATATATTGCGCTGTCTCTTCATATTGACGGGAAGCTAAGCTGAGGAACAAGACATCAATTAAGTAGAGCTGTGCCATTCTAGAGGAAGTCGCTGCACTGCGAAAAGGTGCTTCATTGGAACCGGACGTCGATAGGTGAACGTCACATAAGGCAGAAACGCTTGTTTGACCTGGATGCGTCAAGGCAATGGTTTTGACTTGATTGTCTTTTGCGAGCTGAAGTGCTTGAATGATGTCTAACGTTTCTCCTGAAAAGGATATACCGAACACGATGTCATTCTTTCCTGCATTTGCGATAACTGTTGATGCGATGTGCATGTCAGTGAAGGCAGTCGCTGCATAATTGATTCTGAGAAATTTCTGCTGGGCATCCGCTGCGACGATGCCAGATGCACCGACGCCGATAAAATGGATTTGGTTTGCATGCAGCAGTAATTGAACAGCCTTTTCTAACGCATCTGCATTTAAAATAGAAGCAGTATCCTTAATCGATTGAATGGAGTTTCCTGCTGTTTTTTGAATAATGGACTGAATTGGTTCATCTTGTTCGATATCACGGTAGCCTTGTTTATCGTTATGCATCAAGTCTCCAGCGATTCGCATTTTTAAATCGTGATAGCCATCTAGACCGAGAGATTTACAAAGGCGGATGACTGCAGAGCTGCTTGCACCGGCTGCCTGACTGATCTCATGTACTGTGCTTTTAATGACTTTGTCAGGATGGGCAAGGATATAGTCTGCAATGATTTTTTCAGATTGGGGGAGCTTTGCTTTCATTGTGTGTAGTAGGGTGAGTCCACCTGCTGACATGAGCTCTGCCTCCTTTAGGATTGATGGTGTGAGATGGCTTTGTCGATATGACCATTCGTTTTGTTGAGCAAATCCTTGGCTGTTTTCTTATCTGTGTTTGTTTGGAGCATGACGATGGCAGTTTTGACTTCTAAGTCTGCCGCTTCAAGCGTTTTCACGGCTTGTTCGTAGGGAGCGTTTGTCACATGTTGAATGATGGTGATGGCGCGTTCTTTTAATTTATGATTGCTGACTTTTACATCAACCATCAGGTTTTCATATACTTTTCCTTGTCTGATCATGACAGAGGTGGAAAGCATATTTAAAATCATTTTATGAGCGGATGCGGCTTTCATTCGTGTTGACCCGGTGATGGCTTCAGGTCCTACAATGACTTCAATGGCGCAGTCTGCCAGTTCGCTAATTTTTGCTTGTTCATTACAGCTGAGGGCTACTGTTTTTGCGCCGATGGATTTAGCGTAGTTTAAAGCGCCGATGATGTAGGGTGTCCTACCGCTGGCGGCGATACCGACGACTGTATCTTTTGATGTCAGGCGAATGTGTACTAAATCCTGTTTGCCGGCTTCTTCACTGTCTTCCACATCTTCGGCAGCATGTGAAAAAGCAGAGTCTCCGCCTGCCATGATGCCGACAATCACATCAGGTGAGACGCTATAGGTAGGGGGACATTCGACAGCATCCATCACGCCTAGTCTGCCGCTTGTCCCGGCTCCTAAATAAACGAGTCTGCCCCCATTTGAGATGGATTCATAGGCGAAGTCACTTGCTGTTTTGATATGTGGTAGGACACGGTTGACTGCTTGAGCGACCTTCATATCTTCTTCATTAATCATTTGGAGCATTTCGAGTGGATCTGCTTGTGATATTCCCATTGTGTTAGGATTTCTTGATTCTGTTGTCAAAGAACGCAATTGAGATGGCTGCATGCGACATTCCTCCTTATTTCTTCATTTTCAGTATATTCAGTATGATATGAAATTTCAACATTATATTTAAATACTGAAATTATATTTCAGTGAAAAAGTGGTGCTAATCAAAGGTAAATAGTTAGAAAATAAAAAAAATAAAAATCCCCTTTACAAAAGGGGGACAACCTGTATATAATAACTTTTGTCAGCTTCACGGAAACAGTCAAACTTGACAAATTGGCCCGTTGGTCAAGCGGTTAAGACACCGCCCTTTCACGGCGGTAACACGGGTTCGAATCCCGTACGGGTCACCATTGATGTGGAGGATTAGCTCAGCTGGGAGAGCATCTGCCTTACAAGCAGAGGGTCGGCGGTTCGAGCCCGTCATCCTCCACCATATGCCGGTGTAGCTCAACTGGTAGAGCAACTGACTTGTAATCAGTAGGTTGGGGGTTCAAGTCCTCTTGCCGGCACTGTTTTTTCTTTATCAATTTCATATGTGGAGGGGTAGCGAAGTGGCTAAACGCGGCGGACTGTAAATCCGCTCCCTCCGGGTTCGGCGGTTCGAATCCGCCCCCCTCCACCATTCTTGGGCTATAGCCAAGCGGTAAGGCAACGGACTTTGACTCCGTCATGCGTTGGTTCGAATCCAGCTAGCCCAGTTAAGACACCTTTTTCAAAAAGGTGTCTTTTTTTATGTTGGCAGGCGGAATGTATAACTATTCAAAATATTGTTGAGTTGAGTCAGAAGGCACCGAGAAAGTAAAATATAAGCATGAACGGAAAGGGGATGTACATATGGGAGATCAAAAGAAGGTCACGCTTGTCGGGGTTCCGATGGATTTGGGTCAAATGAGAAGGGGCGTCGATATGGGACCAAGTGCGATTCGGTGTGCAGGCGTAAAAGAAAAATTGGAATCGCTTTCATTTGATGTGGAGGATCTCGGGGATATCCCGGTTGAACAAAGAGATGATGAAAAAGGTTTATATACAAGTGAAAAGCTAAAGAATTTAACGGAGAATGCTGGTGCGAATCAGCTGCTGGCTGAGAAGGTTGACAGTATTGTGCAATCAGGCTCATTCCCGCTCATTTTAGGCGGTGATCACAGCATTGCCATTGGCACACTTGCGGGGGTATCGAAGCACTATGAAAACTTAGGTGTCATTTGGTATGATGCACACGGTGATTTAAATACAGAGGAAACCTCTCCTTCTGGAAATATACATGGTATGCCGCTTGCAGTCAGTCTTGGCCTTGGCCATGCGGATTTAACGAATATTGGCGGCTATTCTCCAAAATTGAAGCCTGAGAATGTTGTTTTAATTGGTGCTCGATCCTTAGATGAAGGAGAGCGGGCGTTGATTAGAGATAAAGGCATTAAAGTGTATACGATGCATGAAATAGATCGTTTAGGGATGACAAGGGTGATGGAGGAAGCGATTGCATATTTAAAGGAAAGAACAGATGGTGTCCACCTGTCTCTTGATTTAGATGGATTAGATCCAGCCGAGTGTCCTGGTGTAGGAACTCCTGTGGCAGGCGGCATTAGCTACCGGGAGAGTCATCTTGCTATGGAGCTTTTAGAAGAAGCCGGTATTTTGACTTCAGCTGAATTTGTTGAGGTGAACCCGGTTTTGGATGAAAAAAATAAAACAGCCGAAGCAGCTGTTGCATTAATTGGATCGTTAATGGGCGAAAAGCTATTGTAGAGCGGGATTTGTTCCCGTTCTTTTTTATTTTCGGAAAATTTAAGGATATATTAAGGTTTTTACCAGTGGATATGCGTAACACGTTGTCAAAAATTTGTTACACTATTTTTTAGAGGAGAATGAAACCTTTTGGAAAGAGGTTCGTATACATAAAGACCGGTGAAGGCAGAGGTTGAATATACTATGGACACAATGATTAAAAAGAGAATTAAGCAAGTGAAAAAAGGCGACCAGAACGCATTTGCAGACATCGTAGACCTGTATAAAGACAAAATTTATCAGCTGTGCTACCGTATGCTTGGGAATGCACACGAAGCAGAGGATATTGCACAGGAGGCGTTTATTCGTGCCTATGTGAATATTGAAAGCTTTGATGTGAATCGTAAGTTTTCTACGTGGCTGTACCGCATTGCAACCAACCTGACCATCGATCGTATTCGCAAAAAAAAGCCGGATTATTATTTAGATGCAGAGGTGGCAGGAACAGAAGGATTGAATATGTATTCTCAAATTGCTGCTGATGGCATTTTGCCAGAGGAAGAGGTGGTGTCTCTTGAATTATCGAGTACCATTCAGCAAAAAATTCTAAGATTACCCGATAAATATCGTTCGGTCATCGTATTAAAGTATATTGATGAACTCTCGTTAAAAGAAATTAGTGAGATTCTAAATATACCTGTTGGTACGGTGAAAACGAGAATACACAGGGGTAGAGAGGCTCTTCGGAAACAGTTGAGAGACCTTTGAGTGAGGTGATTTTGATGAGCTGTCAGGAAAAAATCGTCCTGCTTATGCATCAGTATTTAGACGGGGACATTGAGCCCCAAGACGAAAAAGAATTAAAGAGCCATCTGCAATCGTGTGAGGAGTGCCGTACTCATTTTCAACAAATTGAGAAATCCATCGCGCTTGTGCAGAGTACATCTCATATAGAAGCACCGACTGATTTCACTGCAAAGGTGATGGCAGGTCTTCCAAAGGAAAAAAAGCGTGTGTCGGTTCAAAGATGGATCAAAGCTCATCCGCTGATGGTGGCCGCTGCCCTCTTTCTCATTTTGATGGGAGGCAGTCTGTTTACAAGCTGGAATACGGATCATAATTTCAGTGTGTCGAAGCAGCCGAATCTCGTCGTTGTAAATGATACAGTGACCGTACCTAAAGGGGAAACCGTAAAAGGTGATGTCACTGTCAAAAATGGCAAGTTGATTGTAGAAGGCAAGGTTGATGGAAATGTCACCGTCGTCAATGGGGAACAGCTGACTGCTTCTGCCGGACAAGTCACTGGTCAAATTAATGAAATTAATGAAGTGTTTGATTGGATTTGGTACAAAATGAAATCTACAGCACAAAATGTGATGCGGGTCATTGGACCAGAGGAGCAAAAGTAATTATACGGGTCGAGAGCAGTCTCTTTAGGAGCTGCTCTTTTTCTATATTATAGGTCAGAATGTATGCGAGCTAGCAGGCCAGCCATATATGGCAACTGTTTTCCTTGCTGAAACAAAATGTGATATAATAGCCACGCTATGTATTTACACATAGGCTCTTTTTTTATCAAAAATGCATCAAACGAAGAATAACTGAAAATTCTGGAGGACGAGGAAATGGCTTTAGGGGATATTCCTATTTTGCAGTACCTCGGTAATGCTGTTGATATTCTCGTTGTTTGGTATGTGATATATAAATTAATGATGGTCATCCGCGGAACAAAAGCGGTTCAGCTTTTAAAGGGAATTGTGGTCATTGTTCTCGTCAGGATGGGAAGTGCGTATCTCGGTCTTAACACACTTCAATGGCTGATGGATCAAGCGATTACGTGGGGATTCCTTGCGATCATTATTATTTTTCAGCCAGAGCTAAGGAGAGCGCTTGAGCAGCTTGGGCGCGGCCGTTTCTTCTCAAGAAGCGGGACACCTGTAGAGGAACAGCAGCAGAAAACGATCGAGGCAATTACAAAAGCAATTAACTATATGGCAAAACGCAGAATTGGCGCGCTGCTGACAATTGAGCGTGATACTGGGATGAATGATTACATAGAGACTGGAATTCCTTTGAATGCAAAGGTGAGTTCAGAGCTGCTCATTAATATTTTCATTCCAAATACACCGCTTCATGACGGTGCTGTCATTATGAAGCGTGATGAGATTGCAGCTGCCGCTTGTTATTTACCGCTGTCAGAAAGTCCTTTTATCTCTAAGGAACTAGGGACGCGTCACCGGGCGGCAGTCGGAATTAGCGAAGTGACAGACAGCTTGACCGTCATCGTTTCTGAGGAGACAGGCGGCATTTCTGTCGCGAGAAATGGTGATCTCCACCGAGAATTGACAGAAGAAGCGCTTGAAGAAATGCTGATTGCTGAATTTAGTAAGAACAGCAAAGATGCTTCCTCGACCAAATGGTATTGGAGGGGCAAGAAAAATGGATAAGATTTTGAATAATCGCTGGGCCGTAAAGCTTTTTGCATTGGTCTTCGCTTTATTGCTGTATGGTGCAGTCAATTCAGCGCAAGCGCCCACGCCGAAAAAAATCGGTGAATCCTTTTTCCCAACATCGACGACAGATGAAGCGACCTTAACCGATATTCCTGTTAAAGCGTATTATGATGACGAGAAGTACGTCGTCACTGGTGTGCCGCAAACAGTCAATGTGACGATTAAAGGGTCAACGAGTGCTGTGAAAACAGCAAGACAAACAAAGAACTTTGAAATATATGCAGATATGCAGAATTTATCCACAGGTACTCATAAAGTGGAGCTGAAGGCAAGAGATGTATCAAAGGGACTCACGCTATCGATCAACCCATCTGTGACGACGGTGACGATACAAGAAAAAACAACAGCAGAATTTCCTGTTGAAACCGAATTTTATAATCAAAATAAAATCAAAGACGGCTATTCACCTGAACAGCCTATTGTGAATCCGAAAAAAGTCACAGTTACAGGTTCAAAAGACGTGATCGACAAAATTTCTGTCATTAAAGCATTTGTGAACCTAGAGGATGTCGATCAGCAAATTGAAAAGGAAGCGAAGCTCACTGTGTATGATAGCAGCGGGAATGAGCTGCCAGTCGAATTGAGTCCGTCTGTTGTGAATATTACAGTTCCCATCTCAAGTCCAAGCAAAAAGGTTCCGTTTAAAATAGAGCGGACTGGCAGTTTGCCGGATGGGATCAGTATCTCAAGTATTGAGACAAGCCCGAGTGAGGTCACAGTGTACGGCTCTCAAAAAGTGCTGGATTCGCTTGATTTTATTGATGGCGTCAAGCTGGACCTAAGCAAGATCAAAGATGATACGGAGATTGATGCCGATATTCCCCTGCCAGATGGTGTGAAAAAGGTATCACCCGAAACGGTAAAGATCAAAGTGAAGGTTGCTACAGCTCAAGAAAAAAAGATCGATAATGTACCAATTTCTGTCGTAGGTCTGAGCAAGGATCTCACCTCTGATTTTGTGAGCCCATCTTCTGGACGGCTTACGTTAACAGCAAAGGGATCAAAGAGTGCGATTGATAAACTAAAGGCTTCAGATGTTGAAGCCTATATCAATGTCGGGGACTTGAACGAAGGAACACATGAGGTCACAATTCAAGTGAACGGTCCTCAAAATGTGACGTGGACATTATCGAGATCAAAGGTCAAAGTGAAATTGACTTCTACTGAGACAGAAGATCAGCCAGCGTCTACAAATGATCAGAAGAAGCCATCTTCTGATGACGATGATCAGGAAGAGAAAAGCAAAGAAGAATCCACGCAAGATAAAGCAAAGAAAGAATCAAGTCAAAGACAGCGGATCAAAGAAGATAAAAAAGAGGACGAAGCGTCCTCTTGAATGGTAAAAAAGGAGCGATTGAAACATGGGCAAGTACTTTGGAACTGATGGTGTAAGGGGTGTGGCGAATAGCGAATTAACGCCAGAGCTCGCATTTAAAATTGGGAGATTTGGCGGCTATGTGCTCACGAAGGATAAAGAACGTCCAAAGGTACTCGTTGGGCGAGACACACGTGTATCCGGTCATATGTTAGAAGGAGCGCTCGTTGCAGGTTTACTTTCAATTGGGGCTGAAGTAATGCGTCTGGGTGTGATCTCAACACCTGGAGTGTCTTATTTAACGAAAGCAATGGACGCAGAAGCGGGTGTCATGATCTCTGCTTCTCACAACCCAGTTCAAGATAACGGAATTAAATTCTTTGGCGGTGACGGCTTTAAGCTGTCTGATGAACAGGAGAATGAAATTGAGCAGCTAATGGATCAGCCGGTCGATCAATTGCCACGCCCAGTTGGAGCGGATCTTGGAACAGTAAATGACTACTTTGAAGGCGGTCAGAAATACTTGCAATTCTTGAAGCAAACAGCAGACGAGGATTTCACAGGTATTCACGTGGCGCTTGACTGTGCACACGGTGCAACCTCTTCTCTAGCGACACATTTATTTGCGGATTTAGATGCGGATGTGTCCACAATGGGAACATCACCAAACGGATTGAATATCAATGATGGTGTAGGCTCAACTCATCCAGAGGCGCTTTCTGCTTTTATGAAGGAGAAGGGTGCAGATATTGGTCTTGCGTTTGATGGTGACGGTGACCGTCTGATTGCTGTCGATGAAAAAGGTGATATTGTAGACGGCGATCAAATTATGTACATATGTGCACGTTATTTGAAGGGCGAAGGTCGATTAAAGGATGACACGGTCGTATCCACGGTCATGAGTAACCTAGGTTTCTATAAAGCGCTCGAGAAACAAGGCATTAAGAGCATCCAAACCGCTGTTGGTGACCGCTATGTGGTTGAAGCGATGAAAAAGGATGGGTATAATGTCGGCGGTGAGCAATCAGGCCACTTGATTTTCCTTGATTACAATACGACAGGTGATGGCATGCTTTCTGCAATCATGCTTGTCAACACACTCAAAGCAACAGGAAAAACATTGTCAGAGCTTGCGGCTGAAATGGAGAAATTCCCGCAGCTTCTAGTGAATGTGAAAGTGTCTGATAAATATAAAGTAGAAGAAAATGAAAAAGTAAAAGCAGTGATTCAAGAGGTTGAAAAAGAGATGAACGGTGACGGCCGTATTCTTGTTCGTCCATCTGGAACAGAGCCGCTTGTACGTGTCATGGCAGAGGCGAAAACAAAAGAGCTATGTGATGAATATGTGACTCGAATTACGGCTGTTGTGAAGGAAGAAATGGGTATTGAGTAATAGATATCAAAGCAAATCGCTAGCAGCGGTTTGCTTTTTTTCGAATAAACGTCATAAATGGATGGTTTTGTACGAATCTTATAGGCGAGGGTAATTTCCTGTTGTCTTCATACATAGGAGAGCACATCAAAGGTAGAACGTGACAAGCCTCATCGCATATAGTGTATGGAGGTCTCACTTTCTTGAAAGGGATCACCGGCTAAATTGTGATTGACGGAGGTCAGACCTTATAGTACAATCATCCTTGTGTTACTGGATTTTTATTCTATCAGGAAAGGCAGGGTAGATGTTCAGAAACTCTCTTATAATTATAGCGCCCGAACTAAGCGATCGGACGAAAGATGCTTAGTTGACGAGGATGGAGGTTATCGAATTTTCGGCGGATGCCTCCCGGCTGATCAAAAAAGAGATCACAGCCGTAAGTGTTTCTTTAAAGCAAAGAGGTGACTCTTTGTACAAAGGGAATACACATGATCTCCCAAATTAAACATGTAGAGAGGGACGAAGAAATGTCCCTTCTATTGTAGTAGGCTTTCTTTGTCCCTTTCACATGATCGGGAGGAAGAATATTTATGTGTGGAATTGTAGGTTATATTGGTCAGAATGATGCGAAGGAAATCTTATTAAAAGGTTTAGAGAAGCTTGAGTACCGTGGGTATGACTCTGCAGGTATCGCTGTGGCAAACGAAGAAGGCGTGCATGTGTTCAAAGAAAAAGGACGTATCGCTGAGCTTCGTGAAGTTGTTGATGCAAACGTAGCATCTTCAGCTGGAATCGGACATACACGCTGGGCAACACACGGTGTACCAAGCCATCTAAATGCGCATCCGCATCAAAGTGCTTCTGGCCGTTTTACGCTTGTTCATAACGGTGTCATCGAGAACTATGTACAATTGACACGTGAATATTTACAAGACGTCACACTAAAAAGCGACACAGATACAGAGGTTGTTGTTCAAGTCATCGAACAATTTGTGAACAGAGGTCTTGATACAGAGGAAGCTTTCCGTCAAACGCTTCTTCAACTAAAAGGCTCTTACGCAATTGCCCTTTTCGATAACGAAAACAAAGAAACAATCTATGTGGCGAAAAACAAAAGCCCATTATTGGTTGGTTTCGGAGAAGATTTCAACGTTGTCGCTTCTGACGCAATGGCGATGCTTCAAGTAACAAACGAATATGCGGAATTAATGGATAAAGAAATGGTCATTGTCACAAAAGACGAGGTGATCATCAAAAACCTTGACGGTGATATCATGACACGTCCTTCTTATATCGCTGAGCTAGATGCAAGCGACATCGAGAAAGGCACATATCCTCACTACATGTTAAAAGAAACGGATGAGCAGCCGCTTGTCATGCGCAAAATCATCCAAGAATATCAAGATGAAAACGGTAAGCTGTCAGTCGCTGGCGATATCGCAAGCGCAGTAGCAGAAGCAGACCGCATTTACATTGTGGCTTGTGGAACGAGCTACCATGCAGGACTTGTCGGTAAACAATACATTGAAGACTGGGCGAAAGTACCTGTAGAAGTCCATGTAGCAAGTGAATTCTCTTACAACATGCCGCTTCTATCGAAAAAGCCGTTGTTCATCTTCCTTTCTCAATCTGGGGAGACTGCGGACAGCCGTGCTGTACTTGTTCAAGTCAAAGAGCTTGGTCATAAAGCATTAACAATCACAAACGTACCAGGATCTACGCTTTCTCGTGAAGCGGACTTCACATTGCTTCTTCATGCAGGACCAGAAATCGCAGTGGCTTCAACAAAAGCTTACACAGCTCAAATCGCTGTTCTGGCGATCCTTGCATCCGTTGCAGCTGAATTAAATGGTCAATCTCTTGACTTCGATCTTGTGAAAGAGCTTGGGATTGTGGCAAATGCAATGGAAGCCCTTGTCGATCAAAAGGATGAAATGGAACAAATCGCTCGTGACTTCTTCACAGTGACACGTAACGCATTCTTTATCGGAAGAGGACTTGATTACTATGTGTGCCTTGAAGGTTCACTCAAACTAAAAGAGATCTCTTACATCCAAGCAGAAGGATTTGCTGGTGGAGAACTCAAACATGGCACGATTGCTTTAATTGAAGAAGGCACACCGGTTATTGCCCTTGCAACGCAAGAGCACGTAAACCTCAGCATTCGCGGTAACGTCAAAGAAGTCGTTGCACGCGGCGCAAACCCATGTGTCATCTCACTAAAAGGCTTAGAAGACGAAGGCGACCGTTTCGTCCTTCCAGCTGTACACCCAGCACTTGCACCACTTGCATCTGTTGTTCCATTACAGCTAATCGCTTACTACGCAGCCCTTCACCGCGGGTGTGATGTGGATAAACCACGTAACCTTGCGAAGAGTGTGACGGTGGAGTAGGTTTAAATAAAATCGGATTTTTGATATGATTTGAAATAGAGTTGTTATGAAACATCCCTTTAGATTATATTTGTCTAGAGGGGTGCTTTTTTATATGTTCAGGAAAATCTAAAATTGAAAATTGGATTAAAGAAGGTCGAGGTTCTGGATTTGGTTCATAGATAGACGATGGTTAAACATCCAAGATGTTTCCTCATGCGGAAGATTTACTCGTTTAAAAAGGTTTAAAAAGAGAAAGCATGAATTTTATTAGGTTTAGAATCGAAACTACTTTTATTTAAGTGAACATTACGATTTTATTGTTGATATTTGAAAGCATTTTCCTTTACGACCGTTGGAAAAAACGATTGTCATTACAGAAGAGTAATTTTTTAAACATCCTAAAGATCTGAAAATGCATGAGCCGCTTCACGAGCCAGTTGTGATGACAACGGGTTTTTTATTACTGGAGATAAAGGTGAAGGCTTATTGGAGTTGACTAGAGCGACATAAGGATGCTTTTTCAAAAGGAGTGTATCGAGAAGTTTGAGAGTGAACGTGTTTTTGGGAAAGAAGGCGGATTGATTGAGGCATTGAACTGGCTAGCTAGAAATACCTAATGAGATGGCACAAGGCTTCAAATATGCAATGGGAAATAAAATAAATAGTATGATGTTTTAAAAGTCTGAAAATTTAGAATGAAATGTGTATTTCTATTGAATTTATATACATGGATATTACCTCCTAAAGGTAATCGGATATGTTAAGAAGATTATCTACAAGAATTAAATTTGTTGGATTTACGAGGGCAATTAAGGCTTAAGCTTAATATCTCATAATACAATAACAAAAAACATAGGTCATGGTAAAAAGATTTTATTATATCTCATCAAACACCATTTCTAAACTTACATAATGTCACTAATAAGAAAGACTTTGAACTAGTAGAAGAGGGGGATTCTATGATAACAGACGTTGCTGGATCTATAAATGGATACTACAAGCAAATATACCTTGCTGTTAAAGAATTACTCAAGTTAAAAAATGATAATTCAAGTGTAGGCATAGAGTGTGGTGCAGATATTCGAGTCTTTAATACTAATAATAGAAATGAATCAATTGAGGTGAAATTCTATAAAAAAAGTATAGGTTTATATTCACGAGAAATTTCAAAAACTATTTATAATTTCTATATGCAACCAGCTGATGATCATAGGCTGTATTTTAATACAAATACGAAAGTACCTAGCGTACATATTTTTAAAGAATGCGGGAATACGTTTTCTTTAAATAAAAAAGAAGGTATTTCATATATCCTTCATTTATTGATAAAAAATGAGTCTAATAAAAACCGAAAAAATACTATTAGAGAATATTTCACAAGAGTTGGAATTATATGTGATAAATGTAAAAAAGACACTTGCGATATATGTATTTCTAAATTTGTTGAGCGATTTAAAAATACATATCCTGAGCATTTTGTTGAAATAATTGAGATTAATCCAGTAGTACAGCTGAATCAGTTTGTGGATAAATTACGTTTTATATTTGAAGATAAGCCAAAGGATCAATCAATAACTAGATTAAAAAGAGAATTAAAAAGTTTATTAAGAGAAAACTATAAAGCTTTAGTTTCAGGTTTTAATGAACTTATTTTAGAAGCAATAATTCACAAAATAGCAATTAGTTTTTTTGATTCTACCGTAGTTAATTCACTTATTAAAAATCCTAAGATTGATTATAAAACACATAAAAAGGTTGCTAAATCAGATGTTATAGGTTTTATTTCTACTTATCAAACATTTTTAAAGGAATACAAAGAAGACATGCTTGAATTAAAAATATTTGACATAGTAGAAAAATCTAATTTAGATGAACAAAAAATATTAATTAAATTTAATCAAGAGTATCAAGAGTATTTGTTTTCTAAGGAGAAATTAGATGTTTATAATACAGCAACGATTAAACAATATTTCCGAGATATTGAGATGAAATTTAAAACTGAACATGAAAGAAATGCGTTTGTAAATAGGTTTGAATTCTATAATAGAGGGTTTGGATTATTAGGGTATTTAATGAGTTTAAAAATTAAACAAATAGTTGTTAGAGAAGATAGAGTGTTTCTGAAAGGCACAGATGGAGAATTCTTAAGTATACAAAATCATGGTTATTATGATTATGAAAAGGTTTCTAAATTTATAGGTGCTAATAAACAATCTGAAAATGAATTTTATAGATATATAGAATTAGGAAAATGTTCCTTTTTGGAATCTATATCTGATTATTGTGCGACTCCGTTTATAAAAATAGATAAACTAGAAATGAAGGCTTCTTTAGAAGAATACCAAATTATAAATTCTATACCATTTGAAGTAATTGAGGAAATAAAAAATTTAGTTTATTCCAATAAAAACTTGTTGATTATAAGTTCAGCTAATACGAATAGAAAACCTTTTTTAAATGCAATGATTTCGTCTATACCTAAGAAGTATTCTTTTTTTACAATAGCGGAAGATTTATTGTCATTACCTGCCGTTTGTAAAGATAAGCCTAATGCTATTATAGATAGCTTAAAAGACGACTACACTGATAATATAAGGAAAATGGCGATTGCTGCTAGTGCATATGATAAATGTATTTCTTTGATTGATAATTATGAATTGGATATAAAAAAAGTTTTTAATAACTTTAAGACTTTATTGAAAGAAAATGAGTGTGTAATTGGAACAATACATCGAAATACTAGTAGATGTAGAAATATGATGATGTTTGAAGAAGTAGGTAAGAATTTACCTGGATTCAGTCATGTAGATTTTAATATATTTGATAGTTTTATTATACTTGAAAATTATTTTGTGGATGAGCATAAGCGAGATGTATTGCATATTGTTACAAAGCATTAATTTAATCAATTTTCCGAAAAATACATATACTCTAAAAAAACATAAATATATGCACTTTGATCTACTTCATTCAATATATGGGTTTACTCTATTCAAAAACAACCTTGGTAGACTGGCTTTGATCCAATTTCATTCTAAAGCTATATTTGATACCCCTTTAGATATAATTGTCTAAAGGGAGATTTTTATGAAAAAAATAGAAATTTATAAGTGCGGTTAACTTTGATTAAGGGTAGAATACTGACGCTTGCTTTCTTGAAATAATATACATCTTTATCAAGAGGGAGATGTTATTTTTATTCGATACTTAAAAAAGGAAAAATGGGGAATTGCTTTTTTCTTGATTGGTTATGTCGCATTGTTTGTTAGCTCTTATTTGTTGATTGGCGGTCCTGCCTCAAGTGGAGGGCCGATTGGTGTATTTCTTGGATTTTGTATTGTTCAATTTTTAAAATATAGAGCTTTCAAAAAAGATGAAAAGAATAAAAAGGGAAATGGTCAAGGTTTATATTATCGTTTATAAGTTATATTTACATCCATAATTTCACATGGGTGATAATGCGCTAATTACATAAAAATAGAATACCAAACGCACCTTGCGCTGGTAATACAGGTTAAATATTTAACAAAGAAAGAGAGAAGAACACATGCTCAAACCTAAAATCTACACAATGAGTTTTGCAAAAGTCTATCCTCTCTATATCGCAAAAGCAGAGAGAAAAGGACGAACGAAGGCTGAAGTTGATAGGATCATTTGTTGGTTGACAGGGTACAGTCAAGAAGAGTTGCAGGAACAGGTGGATAAACAGGCAGATGTTGAAACCTTTTTCGTTGAGGCTCCTGAGCTTCACCCTTCCCGCAGCTTAATCAAAGGAGTCATCTGTGGTGTTCGGGTAGAGGACATTGAGGAAGAAATCATGAAAAACATTCGGTATATGGATAAGCTGATTGATGAGTTAGCGAAAGGAAAGGCGATGGAAAAGATTTTGCGAGGTTCATCATGTAAATAACTAGTAAGCCCAGTGAAGGTGCGTTCACTGGGCTTTTTTATATCATTTACACCCTCTTATAGATCGTTCGACCAATAAAAATAAAACTCATTTGAACGAATTCATTCTTGATGTCGTCAAAAGAAGTAATACCAAAACAAATTGGTGTTTGAAAAAGGAGTGGCCTGAATGGATATGAAGATGATATTACCTCTTATTTTACTGCAAGCGATTTTGATGGTGATTGGTTTGTTCGATTTGCTGAAAAGAGATCCATCGAGAATCAGGGGAGAAGTGAAGTGGGTTTGGGCTTTGGTGATTGTGTTTGTGGCGAGTGCCGGTCCTATTGCGTATTTCATTTTTGGCCGTAAACAATCTTAAAAGGGGGAATTCAGTTGAATATGTTGGAGTGTCATGGGCTGACGAAATCGTATGGTCGGCATGAAATTTTAAAAAACGTTTCGTTTTCTGTTGGGGAGGTTGGATGTGTTGGCTTTTTAGGAGCCAATGGAGCGGGGAAGACAACGACGATTCGGATTCTGACGGGGCTTGCTCGTCCTACGTCTGGCGTCGTGAAGGTGGCGGGTATGGATGTGACAAAGGACATGGATCAAATCAGTCAGGTGATTGGGTACTGTCCGCAGCATCCTGCATTTTATCAAGATATGACGGGGCAGGAGTGGATGCATTGGGTTGGCGGGTTATTTCATTTAGAGAAAAACATCATTCGATCCAAAACAGATGAATTGTTGAAGCTTTGCCGCATATACGAGGCGAAGGATCGTGCCATTGGCAGCTATAGCGGAGGGATGAAGCAAAGGCTTGCCATTGCGCAGGCATTGATCAACAGCCCGAAGGTTCTCATCCTGGATGAGCCTGTGTCTGCACTTGATCCTATGGGGAGAAAGGACGTCCTGACTTTGATTGAGCGTCTTAAGCATGAGATGCTGATTTTTATGTCGACCCATATTTTAGATGACATTGAAAGGGTGGCCGATCATATTATCATGATCAACAGCGGAAAAATTGAGATGTCCTCTTCGATGAAACAGATCAATGAAGACTATATCCAGCCAGTGATTGAATTTCAATTAGAACAACAGAATACGAAATTAGTGGCTTTGTTAAAAGAACGGGATTGGGTGGAGGATTGCATTGAGACAGGGGACGGTTATCAGGTGCGAGTGAGCAATCAACAGAGGGCATTGAAGGAGCTGCCTCGTCTCATCGCTGAATCTGGCGGTGTTCTCCTCCAATATCGACTATCTAAGCTGACGCTTGAAGATATTTTCATGAAGGTTGTGACGGCATGATGATGTTGAAAAAGGAATTTAGGGAGTTATTCACTAGTTATAAAATCTTATTTGTACCGATCATTTTTACGATTTTAATGATTACACAGCCTATTACGCTCAAAATGCTGCCGGATCTTTTGTCGAAATCAGCGAATCTACCTGAAGGGTCCACATTTTATATACCAGAGCCTAGCGCTGGTGAGGCTTTAGCCAGTGCATTGAGTAAATTTGATTCGCTTGGCGTTTTTATTCTCATTATGATCGTGATGGGGACGATTGCTGGAGAGCGTGCCTCTGGGGTGACGGCGATGATTATGGTGAAACCGATTAGTCGAATGAGTTATTATGTCTCAAAAATATGTGCCTATGCCTGTTTAACTTTGTTTAGTTTGGTAGTGGCGGTGCTTGCTTCCGTTTATTATGTGGACATCCAATTTGGGCATCTGGATTGGGTCAATGTCGTAAAAGGAACACTTCTTTATTATCCAAACTTATTGCTGATTGTGGTATCGACCATTTGTGCTTCGGCATTCTTTACACGTTCCGTCACAGCTGGCGGTGTATCGCTTTTGATCAACCTTATTCTATTTACCGTTCCTTCATTTTATGAGGATACATTAGGGAAGTTTGCGCCTAAAGGCGTGACAAGTGCGGCCGAGGAGATAATTCATAGAGGGACTTATTCGGATCAGGCACTTACAAGATTTCTAGGTGTATCGGTATTGATTGGTTTCTTTTTTCTCATCGGATGGTTTCTTTTTAGAAAACAAGAATTATAGGTTGGTGGACCCTTTGGATATGAAGATCTAAAGGGTCTATTTTATAGGAGACTTTTTATTTGGAAGGCTTTTTTGTTAGCGTCACTAGAAGCATATCAATCTGAGTGAGAAAGAAAGTTTGATATGATGGATATAAATTGATTGTATTTTCAGAAAAGGGGTTTTTATCAATGAGAACATCACGTAATCCGGAGACCATTCACCCGCCAGTTGCACCCTACACTCATCAAATAGAAACAACAGGACCACAGCGGTGGTTAACCCTATCAGGTCAAGTAGGGATGGAGACGGATGGAACAATTCCAGAGAGTCCATTAGAGCAGCTCCAACTAGCATTAGAGAATGTGAAGCGAAACATAGAAGCGGCAGACATGGCGGTAGAAAACATAACGAAATTAGTATTTTATCTCGTAGGAGAGTTCGATGCGGAGAGCAGAAAACGAATCATGGGGCAGTTTTTGGGCGAGCATCTGCCTTGTATGACGATGATTTATGTGGTGGCATTGGCTTCACCTGCTCTTAAGGTAGAGGTGGATACTTGGGCGTGTCAGGAGATTTAATAGGTAAAAGATTGGGTGATTGATGCTCAATCTTTTTTTGTTTTGTGAAATTTTAAGGGTTCTTGTTGAATAAATTATCTTTAACTTTATATTCTTTATATGGTAATATCAAGGTTAATATCGAGCCGACCTCATTACATTTACATGTCATCGTAATTAACATCCAATTAGTTAGTAAGTATCAGGGAGGAGAGCGTGTTGTTTTTATCAAATAAAGGATTAAAAAGAAACGCCATTTTTTTCGCAGGTGTGGGAGCTGTTTTGCTAATTCTCATGATGCTGAAATGGCTGCCGATTTCTGCAGACTGGGAGTTGCCATTGATTTTGTTTGGATTGGGGATTTTGTTTTATGTGAAGAGAGTGCTTTTTAAAGAGGAAAAAGCATAAGGCATGAGTTTCCTACCGAGGTGATCTAGAAAGGTACAGTTGATGAAATGGAATAAATAAAAGATTGGATGTTGAATCCAATCTTTTATTCATTTTTATTACTTCCTGTATTGAGTTTAAAAACAAGGGAATGTTGTTATATCCTCAGAGCAGTGTTTGAATCACATTTTAAAAACCCAATGTCTTCCATGTATTTGAAATAGCGTTTGATTAAATGATCATCCATAGGAGGATAGGTCATTCCATGTGCTTGTAGAACCGTTTGTGTATTTGTTGAGTCAAAGTGCGCCATGTTTTCGTAGAGTTCCCAGACTGTTTTGTCTCGTTCTACCTTTTCAGAGAGCATTGGAAGAAATGGCGTAAGGGCGTTGTCTGCATGTTGGTCGCTTGCTTTAATGAGTGCTTCTACCCAATCGTTATAAGATATCTTTTCTAATGGATAGCCTATTTCTTCTGTTGTTTTTTGAAAAAACTCACCTAATTCCATACTTTCTTCTTGTGGCGGGACAAGGTGATAGGCTTTGCCGAAGTTGGCGGGGTCTTTGCATATGGTTGTAATGGCTTTTGAGACAAAGTCGACGGGTACGAATTCTTTTCGTTGATTCGGTAGCTCACCGTAAGCCTTTAACTGGATGCACCCTTTGATCAGCCTTGCCATGTAATCCTCTGTATTATTAACGCCTGTTTGACTGTCGCCCATGATGAAGCCGGGGCGAAGAACTGTGATAGGCACTCCGCGTTTTTTTGCTTCCCACACGAGTTTTTCTGCGACCCATTTGCTTTGAGAATACCCAATGTCCTTTTCTACAATAGGAAGATAAGCATCAATGGATGTATCTTCAAAAAGAATGGTCGTCCCATCTAGATACCCGGCAGGCCCAAATATGGCAATGGTCGATAGGAAATGAACAGGCTTTACCTGTTCTGTGCAGGCGAGTTTGATGATATTTTCAGTGCCGGTGACATTTGTATCCTTGTGCATGTGATAGGGCTGAACGTAATTGACTTTTGCTCCATTATGATAGATAGCATCGATGGTTTGGGCGAGCTGTTGAAATTCATCGGTTGATAGTCCTAGTTGGGGCTTGTCCAAGTAACCTACAATCGGCTTTAGGTGTTTCAGATAATGTTCATCCCATAGGTGATATTTCTCCATATTTACTTGTATTCTCTGTCGTGCGTGCTGCTTGTCTCTTGCTCTGACAACACAATAAATTTGAATGGTGGGATGCATCTGAACTAGTTCTTTGATGAGATAAGCGCCTAGAAAGCCTGTTGCTCCTGTTAATAACACGACATTCTGTTTAAATGAACTAGATTTGAATGGGTGTGTAGGCTGAATGTCTCCATCTAAAAAACCTTCTGATTTGAGCTTTTGTTTCGTCTGAGGAGTTTGTTCTTGTAGCAAACAATTCATTTTTTTTATGGTGGGGTGCTCATAAAGGGTGCTGGCAGGTAATTCGACGTGTAATGTTTCCTGCATACGCATTAAGGTTTTGGCAGCAAGGATGGAGTTTCCCCCTAAGTCGAAGAAGTGATCGTTTGTGCCAATGGGCTCTACCTTTAATAGGTCTGTCCATATTTCACAGAGTGCTTCCTCGATTTGATCGGTTGGAGCGACATATTCAGTTTGCAGGCTGGGTCTATCAAAATGATATCTTGGCAGTGCCTTTCGATCAACTTTCCCATTCGTCGTCGTAGGGAAATTTTTCAATAGAACATAATGTGCAGGGCGCATGAAATCAGGGAATGTTTGCTTTGCATAAGATTGAATGGTATGTAGATCCCATGTCTTTTTGTTGAACGGAATGATGTAGGCAATGATGCGTTTATCTCCAGGTGTAACCTCTGTGGCTGTCACTAAACAGGATTTAACACTTGGGTGCTTGATCAGCACATGTTCAATCTCGCTAAGCTCAATACGAAAGCCTCTAATTTTGACTTGGTCATCTTTTCTACCATCATATTCAATTAGGCCATCAGGTTGTTGTCGAACAAGATCCCCTGTTTTGTAATAGGTTCTTCCATCCCGCTCGATGAAACGTTCCTTTGTCAGGCTTTCTCTTCGCCAGTAGCCTAATGCTAGTCCATCTCCTGAAGTAATGAGTTCCCCTATTTGTCCTTGAGAGACAGATTCACCTTGTTCATTTGTGATGTCAATGATGGTTCCTGATACTGGTCTGCCAATCGGTATACTGACTAGCTCATCCCATGTGTTTGGCAGTTGAAACGTTGTTGTGAAAATTGTATTTTCTGTGGGGCCATAACCATTAATAATAGTGGTATTAGGAAGCTCTTTTAATGCTTGATGAACGATTTGAGGAGACATAACATCTCCACCAGATACGATGCATTTAACTGATTTGACATCGTTTAGGTGTGACTCCATCATCAAGTTGAACAATCCAGTAGTTAAAAAAAGAATAGAAACATCATAGTCTTTAATGGTTTGACTAACGAGTTCAGGAGTCAGTTTTCCAGAAGGAGGAATAGCGAGTGTCGCTCCATTTAATAAAGCGGACCATATTTCAAATGTAGAGGAATCAAAAGAGATGGTAGATAATAATGCTAACGTATCAGAAGAATCAACGGGCAGAAAGGAAGGATTATGCGTTAGGTGCATGATACATCTATGTGAAATGACAACACCTTTTGGTTTTCCTGTTGTGCCAGAGGTATACATGATATAAGCGGCATCAGAAGGTTTGACATCAATGGACGGGTTTGACGTTGATTGCGTAAGGATGAGATCTTTTTCTTTATCTAAGCAGATCGTAGGAATAGGCAAGGAAGTCAGGCTTGGAGAGACATGTGATGTTGTGAGTAAAAAGGATAGTTCGGCATCTTCAATCATAAATTGAATACGTTCACTAGGGTATTGTATGTCTATAGGCACATAAACCGCTCCTATTTTGGTGATAGCCAGAATAGAGACAATCAATTGTGATGATCTATCTAAGGCTAGGCCGATATGAGAAGTTTTCGTTACGCCCATTTTGATCAGATAATTGGCAAACTGGTTACTTTGTTCCTCGAGTTCAGCATATGTGATGTTCTGATGGTTGCACGCTAAAGCTGGATGATGTGGCGTGTGAGTGGCGTGGTGTCTCATGATATCACATAAATTTTGAGCAGTCATGATGATATTCCCCCTCTGAAATTTGATAGATTAGGAACCTTATTCCTAAATCCACCCAAAGTGTATATGAAGAAATATCCATTGTCAATGCAGAGATGTTTTCAATTAAATGTTAAATTCATACAATCGTTGAATTGATATTATTTTCGAAATTAGAAATGAATTTAAGGAATTTGTGACTTTAGTCTTGAATGAGTATTGTCACTATAAAGATGAAAATTGAAACGTGATAATATGGTTCAAACCAGTTTAATGATAGGGCGAGATATTACATTTTTATTAGAAATATAGTTACATCTTTCAATAATTTTTTGGTAAAATATACAGGTATATCTTAAATTTGTTATATTTTTAAGGAGCTGTCGTGTTGAAGGGATCTAGGGTTGAGTTAATTGATAGTTTACGTGGTTTTAGTTTATTAGGTATTTTGATCGTGAATATGCTTAATTTTCAATATGATTATGATTTTGAGAAAATGTTTGATTCGAGTTTTTGGGGGCAGGAATTGGGCGTTTATGTAACGGAAATTTTGTTCCAGGGGTCGTTTTATCCGATTTTCTCCTTTTTGTTTGGGTATTCTTTTATCAAGCTGATTGAATCTACGAAAGCTAAGGGACTAAATACGAATGCCATTGTCGTCCGCCGTGGTTTTGGTCTGATTGTGCTTGGAATGCTGCATTACATCTTTATTTGGAATGGTGACATTCTTCTTTATTATGGAGCTTGTATGCTTTTCTTGATGATGTTTATGAGCAGCCGGATCAAAACAATGCTGATTTGGTCGGGTGTGTTAGGTGCATTGTCATTAGTCGTTTCGCCATACATGATGAAACTTGTTCATGGGACTGATGAATTATTAACCGATGTGTATGCGAAGGGTGATTATGCTGATATTTTGCTCAGCCGGATTACGGTTGAAGACGATATGATGATTGTGACCATTATTTTGGCGATCGTGAGCATTACGCTTATGCCGATACTAGGGTTTCTTTTCGGTACGATGACGGTGGGGCCGTTCGCCTTGCTAGGCATGGTGATTGGTAAACGAGGGCATCTCACAGAAGAAGATCGAGGGAGGGCCTATCGCAAAGGCTGGGTCTGGGTCATTGTCGTCGGCCTTGCACTAAAATGTGCGACGTTCATTGATGCGCCTTGGAGTGAATTCGTTATGGTTCTCGGTGGATATGTGCTGGCGATCGGGTATATTCAAGCTTTTATTGTTTTTTACTATTCGAAGGCAGCCGAAGGCCTCAAACGTTTGCTTGCAGGGCTTGGCCGTTTGTCCCTTTCAAATTATTTGGCGCAGTCGATCATTTGTACAACGATTTTCTATTCTTATGGACTTGGTCTATTTGGACAGATGGGGTCAATGTTTGGACTGCTGCTCGCTGTCGGACTGTATACAGCACAGCTGTTCATCAGCTATCTCTATTTGAAAAAATGGAGAAGAGGTCCGGTGGAGTGGATGATGGGAAAATGGGTGTATTGGAGATAAATTTTGTTGGGGAAAGCCGCATAGCTGAAAAGCTGTGCGGTTTTTTAGTTGAGTTGCAATCAAAAATGGTTGATTATTCTTTCAGTGTGTATATAATGTATATATAGTATATATACAATATTTCATTCCAAACACCAGTACAGAAAAAAAGAGGTTTTTATATGCAAATTACGATTTCAAACCACTCTAAGGAGCCCATCTATGAGCAAATTACGAATCAAATCAAATCGATGATTTTAACGAGTGAGTTGGCGGAAGGCGCGGCGCTGCCGTCTATTCGAAAGCTGGCGAAGGATTTACAAATCAGCGTCATTACAACAAAGCGAGCATATGAAGAGTTAGAGAAGGCAGGATTTATTTATTCGATTGTCGGTAAGGGATCATTTGTTGCGGAGCAAAACCTAGAAGTGATGAGAGAGAAGAAATTGAAGGTGATCGAGGAACAGCTTGGAGCGGTTGTCACAAACGGGAAAGAATTAGGCTTATCTTTTGATGAATTGCAGCAGTTATTAAAGTTCTTGTATGAGGAGTGAGATGAGTGGAGCACGTGATTGAATTCAAAGGAGTATCAAAACGATTCAAGGACTTTTCTGTTCAGAATCTTGATTTACAGGTCAAAAAAGGCTTTGTTACAGGGTTTATTGGAGAAAATGGCGCTGGTAAGTCGACGACGATTAAAATGATCATGAATTTGTTAAAACCAGATTCGGGTGAGGTTAAAATTTTCGGTTTAGATTATCGCACCCATGAAAAAGAGATTAAGGAACGAATCGGCTTTGTTTACGATGCTAACGTTTTTTTCCCAGGATTGAATTTAAAGGACATTAAACGAATTGTGGCACCTGCCTATAAACGCTGGGATGACAAGCTTTTTTATCAATATATTGAACAGTTTGGTCTGCCGCTGAATAAAGCGATCAAAACATTTTCAAAAGGGATGCAGATGAAGGCGTCACTTGCGATTGCGCTGTCGCATCATGCAGAGCTGATTATCATGGATGAACCAACTGCTGGGTTGGATCCGGTCTTTAGAAGAGAGCTGCTCGGTACGTTACAAGAATTGCTGATTGATGGAAATCGAACGATTTTTTTCTCGACGCATATGACGATTGATTTAGATCGCATCGCGGATTATATTGCGTTTATACAAAATGGAAGATTGGTCTTTCAACAGTCGATTCACGAGGTAGCGGAGAATTATGCGCTTGTGAAGGGGAGTCTGGATTTGTTGGATCGAGACACAGAAAAGGCGTTTATCCATATTCAGCGTACGGCAGCCGGATTTGAAGCATTAACAGATCGGATTGATGAGGTGAAACTTATTTTTGGGGATGCTGTTGTGATTGAACCGGCGTCGCTTGAGGATATCATGTTTTATTTGAAAGGCGGGGTTGCGCATGTTTCATTTAATTAAGCGTGATGTGATTTTGCAAAAGAAGCAGTTACTTATTTTTATTCCGTTTATCTTGTTTTTTATTTTCATGGATGTCCATCCAGTATTAACGTTTCTAGTCGCTAGTGTCTTCATTCCATTTAACACATATGCTTATGATGAAATGGCAGAAACGAATATTCTCTTAAATTCTTTGCCTTATACACGGAATGAAATTATTGCAGCCCGTTATCTTGGTGCCGTTTTTTATATGGTCATTGCGATCGGGCTGACAAGTGCTGCTTTCTTTAGTTTTGGGAAGCTGTTTTCGATAACGGATATTGCTCTTGGCAGCGGGTTGTTTTTATTGTTTGCGGCGTGTACGTTTCCATTATTTTATATCTTAAAGCCTGGTTATATCACAACGGTAGTGCTCATTGGCTTTATCCTATTATCTACTATGGGACCGCCTGTTTTTCTCTATTTAGCAGAGCAATTCAGTGGGATCACTGATTTTATCATGAATTTATCGATCCCGATTGTATATACGGGGTCAACTGTGCTGATTATGCTCATCTACTTGCTGTCTTGGGGGCTTTCTACTGCGATTTACCAGAGGAAAGTGTTTTAAATCAGATGATCACATCATTTATAGAGAATCATTCATTTTGAGGTAGGCCTTTCAAAATGGATGATTCTTTTTTTTGCATCCGGTGAAATTGACATACAGAAGAAAAGAGGTTATTGTTAATTAACATAATGTTAATTATTTTTAACATATTGTTAAAAAAATCTTCCTTTAAGAAAGGAATTTGAAATGGAGATTAAAAATAGAATTAAGGTATTACGGGCAGAAAAAGACTGGACACAAAAGGATTTGGCAGAGAAGTTAGGTGTGACTCGTCAAACTGTGGCAGCGATTGAAAATGGTAAATATTCTTTGTCCTTAAAACTAGCATTTCAAATTGCGAGAACATTTGAAGTTGATTTATATGACGTATTTCAAGAGGTCGACAAGGAGGAACAACGATGATGACGACGATCATACTTTATTCTCTGATTATCCTTTCTATCTTAAGTACGGCCTTTCAATATAAGAAAAGCCGTGAATATAAGCAGGATGAACGGGGTCAATTTATTTTAGCGAAAGCCGGAAGTTTTTCTATTGTAGGTGTTGCTTTAGCTTATCTATTAGTTGTTATCATTCAATCTTTAGTCCATCAATTTTCATCTCCAACAGAATGGTTTTATATAGCCATTACATTTATGTATGTATCAAGTGTTTGCGCAAATACAATCGGTATCATCTATTGTGAAAGAAAATATTAATTTTCATCGATGGATGTAGGCTAGAGTTCTTCATCATGAAGGGAAGAGAAAACCAATGAAAAAAATATTGAGAATCATGCTGATATCTATATGTACCATTATCACGGTCATGGTTGTTTTTCTAGCTACTGTTTATTTTGTAAACCTCATTAGTAATGAACGGGAGAAGGGGAAAATAGAAGCTTATGGGCAAAAGGTCTTGGTGGATGGGAAGCAAATGAATGTGCTCATTCAAGGCGATGGGAAAGAAACGATTGTACTTCTGCCAGGCTATGGAACTGCTTCGCCAGTGCTAGATTTTAAGCCGCTAGTAGATGAATTATCACCTTATTATAGAGTCGTAGTAATTGAACCATTTGGCTATGGTTTAAGTGACGATACAGATAGAGCACGGACAAGTCAAAACATTGTAGATGAGATTCATGAATGTTTGCAGAAGCTCAACATTAATGAGTATACGTTGATGGGGCATTCGATTTTTGGCATTTATGGATTAGAATATGTGAATCAATATGAAAAAGAAGTGAAAGCATTTGTTGGAATTGATAATAGTGTTCCTAAGCAGGAAACGGATGAATTGCCGGTTTCCAGTTTGCAACTGCTCAATCAATCTGGCCTTTACAGATTGTTATTGAAAGTGAATCCAGATCAACTGGTGATGCCTAAAGTAGATGATCAAACGAAAGATCAGATTAAAATGCTGACCTTCCGAAATTTCATGGATGAAAGCCAAGCTAGTGAGGCAGAAAACTTTAGAAACAATTTTAAAAACGCTCAACGATTACATTTCCCTAAGAATCTCCCCGTTGTTTTCTATCTAGCGGATCAAACGGAGAAAGAAACACCAAGCTGGAAACCAATGCATGAAGATCTACTGAAAAATGTAGATCACGGAAAAGTAGTTACTTTCAAAGGCGGCCATTATTTGCATCATACGAAATCAAAGGAAATTGCAGCTGATTTTAGAGAATTTTTATCTAACATCGAGAGTCACCGTTAGTGATATGCCCCCTCCACATCGTATAGTTACCCAAGGTTATTGAATCAAAACAGGCGTGTTGATTTGTTTTATGATTAAGAACAGATGAGGCGGGTGCCTGAGATAGAGGGTGAAGTGAGGATTTGGCATTGCCGGATGTTCCTGTGAATTTATAGCTTGAGAAGACCGTGTGAGCGGTCTCTTTTTTATTCTATACAAATCTTTAAGAACAGTTTATAATGAAAAATACAAATGTACATACCAACGGTCGGTATGTAAAAGGAGGCGTTTTATTTGGCCAGAAATAAATATCCAGAAAAGACAATCCAGCAAATTTTAGATGTGTCGACGAAGCTGTTTCAGGAAAAAGGATTCGAAAAGACGAGTTTGCAGGATATTATCCATGAATTGAACATGTCTAAAGGGGCTATTTATCATCATTTCAAATCGAAGGAAGAAATATTACGTGCCGTGATGGAGAGGCAATTTCGTCATGCGACAGAGAAGCTTGAAGATCTGATTAAGCATACAGAAGCAGCGCATGCAAAAGATAAGCTGCAGCGTATTTTAGAGCAGCTAGTGGCAGATCCAAAATCTCATTCGATTGATGGGATCTTGGTTGACCAGATCAAAAACCCGCAATTTGTGGTTGAAGGGATGAAGGCAGGAGTCAATCAGGATGCGCTTAAAATCAAACAGCTGATTCTTGAAGGAATTGATGATGGTTCGATGACAACTGCATTTCCTGGTGAAGTGGCAGAAGTGTTTATGCTTCTCGTGAATATATGGCTGAACCCAACGTTATTTGCTCGTGATGAGCAGGAAACTAGTCAGCGTTTACTGTTTTTACAACAGATGATGAAAGGTCTCGGAGTGGATGTGGTGAGTGATCTATTTATTCAAAAGGTCACAGCGCATTATGCTGGGATTGGTGGATATGATCAGCCTGAAACCTAAATGGCCAGAAAAGAGTCAAAAGGAAAATTCATTTCATAGGAGGATCCCTTATGCTTCACTTCGTAAAACTTGAGCTAAGAAAAAGTCATATGAAACATTATATTCAAGCTAGTATGATTATCAGTATTGTACTGCTGGTGTTTATTTATTTTGTCGCGTTTGTTGCACAGGTTGAACAGGAAATAGGTTTTCAGCAATATCCAATATTTATTTGTTGACGAGTATAGTATGGATGATCTTTTTTTCGATCGTCACAGCCATGATGTATTGTCGAGTAATAGTGACCGCATTGAAAGAACATGAATCTCATTCATTAAGTATGAAGTCATCCCTCCTTTCGAGAATGGTTTGGATGCTGTGCTTTTCTACAATTGTCATGCTGTGTAGTATCATTCCGTCATTTGTTGTGTTTAGTGTCACTGAAACATTCTTCCCTATTGTTCAAGATGCGCTGACAGCGGATGTGATGCTCACTGTGATCAAAACGTACCTAGTGTTTACTTGCTGTATCAATGGTGTTGGCATGATTGCGATGAGAGTGGGGGTAATGAAGAGGTCTACTTTCATGACCATTCTGACTGCGATTGTTCTATGTGCTGTTTTAGGAAACGTATTAATCGCTGTTTATGGAAATGATCAAATGAATTTCATTTTGTCAGGAGTCATGATGCTCGCTGTCCTCATTGTGATCTTGGAGTTATGGGGCCGCATGACCCGGCTTCAAGCGAGATAAGCGAGTATACAAGGAGGGAGACATATGGAGCATACGATTCAAATTAAAGAATCGGTCGTAGAATTATCGTTGGATTGGCTGCTCGGAGAGGTGTGTATTCAACACCATGATCATCCTTATCTCATCATTCGTCAAACGACCAATCAAGTGTTTCCAAAGCGTTATTTGATGCATCATCAGGTAAAAGATGGACGATTGTTCATTCAAGATAGACGGAAAAAAATACTCAGCTTTGGGCTTCAACTTTATAAAACTGATGTCGCTATTTTTCTCCCTAAACAACAATTACAGTCCATTTCCATTCGTTGTAAAGGAGCAAATCTTCAGGCAGAGAGATTGAAGGTGGAAAATGCCTCTTGTCATTTAACGTCTGGAAAAGCAATGCTATCAGGTGAAATCAAGTATCTCCATTTAGAGACAGTAGGTGGGCTTATTTCTAGTCGGCAACTGACCGCAAAAAGATTATTACTGCACGCCACATCGTCAAAAGTTGAGTTGTCGGGTGCCTTTTCTGACGTTGATCTGCATGTAACAGGTAGAAGGATGCAGATTCATTCTACAAACATGCTAAATTCACTTAAATCTACTTCAACTGGAGCAAATGTTAAAGTGACGATACCGGAAAATGATGGGTTTACTTGTTATGTAAAGAAAAGATCCGGTGCTTTCCGGAATGACTTTTCTTGTCATCGAGAGAAGGACAAAATGGTGCATAAAAATGGACTGCGATCCTTTGAGGTTGATATAAGAGGCGGTCAGTTTTTATTACGTCATCAGCTTTGAAATGACTTTCATCCCTTGATTCAATATATCAATATAAAACAATTTGAGCATCTCTTTATGTCGGAATATTTTGATAATAGTGTTTCTCTCAAAAAAACAATTGTTTTTTAAGGGTAGATTTATTATGATAATATACATCGAAAGATTGATGTTTCTCAATCAGAATGAACATTCTGATTTTTATTTTTTATGTTGTTTGTTGATGAGGGGGAAGAAAAGTGGCTCAAAAGGAATTAAAGAGAGGGTTAAGTGCCCGCCATATTCAAATGATCGCACTTGGCGGCACGATTGGTGTTGGCTTATTTATGGGGTCAGCCAAGGCCATTCAATGGACAGGTCCATCGGTTCTTCTCGCGTACGCAGTATGTGGTATCTTTATCTTTTTTATTATGCGTGCGATGGGAGAAATGTTGTACGTTGAACCGAGTACAGGTTCATTTGCTACATTTGGTCATCAATATATTCATCCGCTTGCGGGGTATATGACAGCTTGGAGTAACTGGTTCCAGTGGGTCATTGTTGGGATGTCGGAAATTATTGCCGTAGGCGCTTATATGAAATATTGGTTTCCGGAGCTGCCAGCGTGGATTCCAGGATTAATTGCGATGATTATTTTGGGAGCGGCCAACTTGATTTCGGTTAAATCGTTCGGTGAGTTCGAATTTTGGTTTGCAATGATCAAGATTGTGACGATTATTTTAATGATCATTGCAGGTCTAGGCATTATTTTCTTTGGATTTGGAAATGGCGGGACGCCTATTGGCTTGTCTAATCTGTGGGCGCACGGCGGGTTCTTTACAGGTGGATTTACCGGATTCTTGTTTGCGTTGTCGCTCGTCATTGCTGCCTATCAGGGTGTAGAGCTGATTGGGATTACAGCAGGTGAAGCACAAAATCCAGAAAAGACGCTGACCAATGCCATCAAAAGTATCATCTGGCGTATTTTGATTTTCTATATCGGTGCGATCTTTGTCATTGTGACAGTGTATCCTTGGGATCAGCTGAATACCCTTGGCAGTCCATTTGTGGCGACGTTTGCGAAAATTGGGATTACAGCAGCCGCTGGTATTATTAACTTTGTCGTCATTACAGCAGCGATGTCCGGCTGTAATAGTGGGATTTTCAGTGCGGGACGTATGCTTTATACATTAGGTGTGAATGGACAGGCGCCTGCTTTCTTCACCAAAATTTCGAAGAATGGTGTGCCGTATTTTGGGACATTCGCTGTGCTGATTGGTCTAGCGGTAGGAGTTGTCCTCAATTATGTTGCGCCACCAAACATTTTCGTCTATGTGTATAGTGCGAGTGTACTTCCTGGTATGGTGCCATGGTTTGTGATTTTGATTAGTCATATCGGCTTTAGAAAGGCGAAGGGATCTGCGCTTGATCAGCATCCATTCAAAATGCCGCTAGCGCCGTTTTCTAATTATCTTACAATCGGTTTCTTACTAATGGTGCTTGTATTTATGCTCATTAATCAGGATACGCGTATTTCTCTGATTGTGGCAATTGGGTTCTTAATTGTAGTAGCGCTTAGCTTTTATGTTTTTGGGATCGGGAAACGAAAGCCGATCGAAACAGCTTCTTCTGATCAAACGGTAAAATAATCAAAGGCCTTGCGGGATGGGACTGCAAGGCTTTTTTTGTTTAGAGTGAAGCTTTTACACGGTTAAAGACATCTGGAAAGTTGGTGAAAAGACCGGTGACGCCGTATTGCAGTAAACGGGTCATGTCTGCTTCGTTGTTAACTGTATATGGGTGGAGGAGGAGTCCGTGGCTTCTGACCTGTTGTACGTTTTCAAGTGTCAATGCTCTGAAATTCGGTCCGACACCCACTGCATAAGATTTGATGAAATCGAGCTGATCATCTGTGACGGACGTCATTTGGGTTCTGTCTAAAAGCTGTACTTTTGGAAGGCGTGGAGCTAATGTCTGTAGCTTTAGCAGGCTGTCTTGACTAAAGGATTGGATAATGACCTGCCCTTTTCTTGTGTGTTTCCCGAGGAGGTGATGTTTTTTTAGGGTCGCCAATAGCTTTTCTTCCATTTGCGGATAGATGTCTGGTTTTTTTGTTTCAATATAATAATTTTCTCGTTTGCCGAAATAGCGCAGCACTTCATCTAATGTGAGGACTCGCTGTCCGATATAGTTGGCATTTTGTCTGTCGGGATTGACTTCATTAAACCAAGTACCGGCATCAAGCTGTTTGATTTCGGCAAGTGTGAGGTCTTTGACCCAGCCTGTTCCGTTTGTGGTGCGGTCAACGGTTTCATCGTGCATGACGATGAGATGTCCATCCTTTGTCATTTGAAGGTCGAGTTCGAGGTAATCCGCATTCATCTTTGTGGCGAGTTTGTAAGAAGCCAGGGTATGCTCTGGTGCATACCCTGATGCTCCGCGATGTGCAACGGTTAGAATACGATCTGGAGATAAAAGATGTTCATGTGCCGATACGGTGGCCGGCACCCACGCAATAGACAGTAAAGCAAAAGAGAGCAACAAGAAAGCAAGTAATCTACTTTTCTTCATATTTTATCCTCCTTTAACGGTAACTGTCTTCATCATAAGAAATAGATGTAAAGGGCATGTTGGGTGGATATGAATCTTTTATATGATTTTCATTAAGCTTGCTCTACGCGCTTCCCTGTATTCCATGTCATCGCTAGGAAGACAATCGCAAGCACACAAGAACCAACCAATAAAATGAAGCCTCCTGTCCAGTCGTAATGATCCACGACGACGCCCATCATCGCATTGGCGAAGGCAGAGCCGCCAATATAGCCGAAGAAGCCTGTGAGTCCAGCCGCAGTGCCAGCCGCTTTTTTCGGGGCGAGGTCAATGGCTTGAAGTCCAATGAGCATGACAGGTCCGTAAATTAAAAAGCCGATGCTGATGAGGGCGATGTTATCGACCATTGGATTGCCAGCAGGGTTTAACCAGTAAACAAGCACCGCAATTAACACCCCAGCCATAAAGAGGACGCCTGCTGGTGCACGGCGGCTTCTAAAGAAGCGGTCACTGATCCAGCCGCACAATAATGTGCCAGGAATGCCTGCATATTCATAAAGAAAATATGACCAGCGCGAATGCTCTGGTGAAAAGCCCTTTGCTTCTGTTAAGTAGGTCGGCGCCCAGTCCACGACACCGTAACGGACGAAGTACACAAAGACGTTGGCAATGGCGATATACCAAAGGAATTTATTGTTGAGTACATACTTAAATAAAATCTCTTTCACTGTTAATTCTTTTTCTTGATCTTCATACTGCTGTGCCGGATAGTCATTGCGATATTCCTCAATTGGCGGAAGACCAGCGGATTGCGGGGTATCCCGGACGAGAAGAATGATCACGAAGGAGACGATAATAGCAATGATGGCAGGGAAGAAAAAGATACTTTTCCACGTCGCAAACAGCACGATCCCTAAGGTGATGAGCGGTGCAAGAATTCCCCCGCCAATATTGTGAGCGACGTTCCAAATGGACATTTTCGTTCCACGTTCACTAACCGAAAACCAATGCGCCATCGTCCGTCCGCATGGCGGCCACCCCATGCCCTGGAACCAGCCGTTTAAAAACATGAATAAGAACATGATCCATACACTTGACGTCACCCATGGAAATGAGACAAATAGGATATTGATAAGGGCTGATAGAAAGAGTCCGGTGGCTAAAAAATATCTTGGGTTACAGCGGTCTGAGATCATCCCCATGATGAATTTACTAAAGCCATAGGCGATAGAGACAGCTGCGAGTACAAAGCCTAATTCACTTTTCGTGAACCCTTCTTCCTGTAGATAAGGAATAGCAAAAGCGAAATTTTTTCGTAGCAAATAGTAGCCCGCATACCCGATAAAGATGCCTAAAAAGACTTGCAGCCGCAGCCGCTTATACGTCTCATCTGTCTTGGCATCATCGAGCCTGTCGATATGCGGAGCGGGTTTAAACCATTTGAACATAAAGATCCTCCTCTTGTCGTTGTCCGATTGACTGAAGCAAAAGTACGAGATCAGCGTTTGATCTTGTACTTTTTAAGAGACAAAAGAATTGATAACGCTTTCTTTTGTACTCCCATCATATCGGATGGAAGAGACGTTTATGATGAGGCTTTTGTCATTATTTTGGAAAAATAGTTCATCAAGTAACGAAAAAAATCCGCACAATGGCGGATTTTTCTTAGCTGTTACAGAGACACATTAATTTTCGCAGATTTCTTTAGTTTTTCAATTTCTTTTTGTACTTCTTTCTGTTTTTCTTGAGATTCTAGCTGTTTTTTAATTTGTGATTTAACCTCTTTGTACTCTGGTGCTTTTTGCTTTTGTTTTTTCATTTCATCTGCGTATTGATCATAGTACGCTTTAACATCCTTTTCAGAGACGGAGGCTGATTTGATTTCTTTGTCGACATACTGGCTGTATTTGATGCTGTCGGCAATGTCACTTTTCAGCTGATCCATTGTGAGTCCACTTTTCTTAAGGGCTTCTTCAAATTGAGCGTTGTCCTTGAATTGTTTCTTTTCTTCTTTTAGCTGTTTATCTACCTGCTTGTCAGAGGCTTTGATGCCTTTCTTCTCAGCATCTTGCAGGATAAGCTCTTGACCTACGAGCGCATCAATGGTTTGTTTCTTAACTGCTTTTGCGCCTTCTTTAGATGTTGGGTCTTGCCCAGATTGCTGAAGCTGTCCTTGAATGGTTGATAGAGCGCTATTATATTCATTACCTGTGATTTTGTCTTGGTTGACGGTCGCAACGACCTTTTGATCATCGATTTTTTGTGCGTCTAATTTCTTTTGCATCTCTTCCATTTGCTTTTGCTGTTCTTTTTGGTCAGCCTGTGTTGTTTCCTTGTTTTTGGCTGAGTCGTTTTGCTTATCTTGTTTGGCATCGTTTGACGAGCAGGCTGCAAGCCCAACAGATAACAAACAAGCGATGAGTGTGTATGATACCTTTTTCATCATTTTCTCTCCCTTCGGTATGAGAACATCTAGTGCGCATTCTAACCGTTTTTTATGAAAAATAAAACCGTACAGACAATTTGTTAGCGGATTGACATGTTTTTTATCTGTTTGTCCTCATTTTGTCTTCTCATAGTCATCTTATGACAGACTCAATCGCGGAATAATTGTTCCATCGCTTCGTCGATATTGGTGATTGGCTGGCGGCAGCTGTAGTTTTCACAAATATACACGGTGGTTTTGCCATCGATCGTTTTGTAATCTTTTGTAAAGGACGCGAGTTTTGCTAATTCCTCCCCTGTTTCGGCAGTCAATATGATATCAAAGGGCATGAAGCGTTTTTGAAGCGCCTGTAAAAGCTGTTCTTTTTGAGGGTCGCCGTTTTTCCCGAGAATGATGATTTCTCTTTTCGTTGCATATTGACCGAGGAGCCCTTGCAGAAACGCTGTGTGCCCGCTTGGATAGGAAGAGACATCGACATAAAAGGCTTTGAACATTTGCTCTAATGTGTCCAGCCAATCCTGACGTCCGGTCAGTCTGCTTAGCATGAGAAGCTGCTTGAGTGCGGTGCTGTTACCAGAAGGCATGGCGCCGTCGTATACTTCTTTTTCTCGAACGATGAGCGCTTCCGCATCTGATCCTGAGAAGAAAAAGCCCCCTTTTTCCTTGTCCCAAAACAGCTCAAACATGTTCTCAGCAATGGCTGTCGCTTTTTCCAGCCATTCTAATTCAAAGGTCGCTTCGTATAAAGACATATACGCTTTTAGCATATGCGCATAATCCTCGATAAAGCCGAAATGCTTTACGTCTCCTTCTCTATAGCGGACCATGAGCCGCTCATGTTGGACGAGGTGTGTTTCTAGAAAAGACATCGCCTGTTTCGCCATACGGATCGCTTCCTCTGCACCAAATACCCTTCCTGCTTTGGCGAGCGCAGAGGTCATCAGTGCATTCCATGATGTGAGTACCTTGTCATCGACAAGCGGCGCGGGTCGCTGCTGTCTGACAGATTGTAAAATGTGACGAGCTTCTTGCAGATTAGATTGAAGCGTATGGTCATCAATCGAAAAAGAGGCTTTAATGTCATCAAAAGAGGTTGAAATGGTATGAGGGATGTTCGCCCCTTCAAAGTTCCCCTCTTCTGTGATGTGATAGACAGCGCAGAATAATGCGCCGAGATCCTCGCCTAAATGAGTCATGATCTCATCTTTTGACCAAACGTAATATTGTCCTTCTTTCCCCTCAGAATCTGCATCTATCGCTGAATAAAAGGAGCCGCCCGGATTCATCATATCTCGCTTGATAAAGTGGATCAGGCGGTGGACAAGCTTTTTATATTCAGGTTGTTGAGTGAGCTGATACGCTTCTGTGTAGGCTTCCATCAGCAAGGCGTTATCATACAGCATTTTTTCAAAATGAGGCACAAGCCATTTTTCGTCTGTTGAATAACGAGAAAAGCCTGAACCGACATGGTCGTATATACCGCCATTTGCCATTCCATCTAACGTTTTCGTGACTGCATATAGCGCATTCTCCTGCCCAGTCCATTCATAATAGCGCATCAAGAATGAAAGCATATGAGGTGCAGGAAATTTTGGCGCAGAGCCGAATCCGCCGTGCAGCGTATCAAAGCTGCTCATGAGCTGATAATAGGCTTTGTGGATCGCCTCTTGGGTGAGCGTATTTTCCGTCTGCCCTGCTGCTTTGATCCGCAGATTATTTGTCGCCTTCTCTGCCAATGATTCGATATGATCGCGATCGTTATGGTACGCATCCAGCAATTGTGTCAGTGCCTCGATGAAGCCAGGACGCCCGTAAGCACTTCTCTTTGGAAAGTACGTCCCCGCATAAAAAGGCTTTTGATCAGGCGTGACAAACACGTTGAGCGGCCAGCCGCCTTGCCCCGTCATCATCTGACAAACAGACATATACATCGAGTCGATATCTGGACGCTCCTCACGATCGACTTTGATTGAAATGAAATGCTCATTTAAGATGTCAGCAACTTGTTGATCTTCGAAGCTTTCGTGTGCCATGACATGGCACCAGTGACAAGTGGCATAACCGATGCTGACAAGCACTGGTTTATTTTCACGCTTGGCTTTGTTGAATGCTTCTTGCCCCCACGGGTACCAGTGAACTGGGTTGTGGGCGTGCTGAAGGAGGTATGGTGATTTTTCAGTGATGAGTGGGTTGGGTGCTTGGTTGTTTGGCATGGGTCACCTGCTTTTTCATCATTAGTTTAATTTCATCTTAAATTTCTTAAGGAGTAGAGACTAAGTCATTATTTAAGTGTATCATTTTGTTAAAATATAGGTTATTTTTATATTTGGAAACTGAATAAACATCCTACAATTTTAAAATTCGAAGGAGTTCTAATGTCTAAAAAAATAATGAGACGGTTATCACTTCTATGCTTTGTAATAGGTGTTCTACTATGGAGCCCAAATTTGATATTTGGATATGGAAGTGGATTATGGTTATTGAATTATCTATTAGGTCCAGTTGGTATTATATTAAGTATTTATAGTAGAAATTATCTTTATACGTTTTTAAACTTACTCACCACATTTAGCTTCTTTATCTTCATGTTTCTTGGGTATCACTGATTTAAAACGTGACGTCAATTCACCTATCTAATACTAAATAATAAGAATGGAGAGATAAAATGGACTATGTTTATCAGAAAAAGGAAAAGAAAAACGGTAATTGTGTCATATCCGTTCGAGATAGATGGGAGAATTCAATTATTGAATTTGAAAAAAAGCAACATCACATTGATATAGTGGTTAATTACCGTAATGATAAAACAACGAAGTATTCAATACCAATAGAGATTTTTGAAAAAGTTTACGATGATCTGCAAAGAGGTAATTGAGGGGATTTTGGTTCCTTCAACTACCTGTTACAATTATATTCGCTTTTCTATTAATAACTTCAAATGATCTTTGCTTAACCAAGGTTACGCTTCTACAATCTCTAATAACACAGCATTTTGATGTAACTTGTCAATTCTCCTCTACTTCTTCACCAGTACATATTGTAGGTTTTCTAATTCAAACATATCAATCAGTTCATCGATCCCTTTAAAATTGATGTGTTTTCCAAACCGTTTTTTGCTTAGGTCAATTTCTACATCCAATTGATCATCCTTTTCTTTCGTTTCGAGTTCATTTAGACAAGAATAGATTTCGATGGTTTCTCCTGTTGACAGCTCTTTTTCAATGAATTGAAAAAGTGCACGAAGAGAATGAATGATGTCCAATTCATAAACAAAAGGATGCGTGAATTTGTTTCTTACCATTTCATAGACAGGATCTAAATAATCAATGTGAATGCCTTCGAAATCCTCTTCTGTTTCGAATACTTCTATCAAAGGATCTTCTTTTTGATAGGTTTTGTGCTTTTTTTGTATTTTATCAAACAATTCGATATTGAGTTCAGAGAGTGGTTTATAGGTAGACTTTTGACCAAAGGTACCAAGCGGCAGTTCTTTGCCTGATCCAATATAATGCTGTAAAGTCATGGGTTGCCCTCTTTTCTTCAATGATTTCTTATTCGTTGATTAATTACTTTTTATCAATAAATGGTGGAATGTGCAATTCTTTTCACATTCGTTTTCTATAAAAGAAAAGGATAAGTCGTTTGACTAAATACCTCTTAGGGTATACTATCTGTCATAGAAAGAATAGAAAGGAGTCCTTATTCATGGAGTATAATCAGCAGATGAAGAATCGTCTTCGCCGGATTGAAGGGCAGATTAAAGGGGTTCTTGCGATGATGGAGCAAGGCAAGGATTGCCGCGAGGTGGTCACGCAGCTGTCTGCATCACGTAATGCCATTGATCGGGCAATGGGTGTGATTGTGAGTACAAACCTTGAGCAATGTGTTCGTGAAAGTCTTGAACAAGGCAAAGATACGGAAGGTCTTGTGAAAGAGGCAGTTGAGCTATTGGTGAAAAGCCGGTAAGAAATTCCTCAGCCTTTGGAGGTTGACGGATTTTTTTACTTGATGTAATATACCCTTACCGGTATATGTATATATTTTTTATTTTTATATACCCCCATAGGTAATTGTTGAAGGAGGAGCAGAATGGAAGAACAGAAAAAACGCACGACGATTGTGTTATTCAGTGGAGATTATGATAAAGCGATGGCAGCTTACATTATTGCCAATGGTGCAGCAGCCTATGATCATGAGGTGACCATTTTCCATACGTTTTGGGGGCTGAATGCCTTGCGTAAGGATGAGATGGTACCGATGAAAAAAGGATTTTTAGAAAAAATGTTCGGCAAAATGATGCCGCGCGGTGCTGATCGTATGGGGCTGTCAAAGATGAATTTTGCAGGAATGGGTCCGAAGATGATTAAGCATGTGATCAAAAAGCACAATGCCATGACATTGCCTCAGCTTATTGAGATGGCGAAGGAGCAGGATATTAAACTCGTGGCATGTACAATGACGATGGATCTTTTAGGATTACAGGAGAAAGAATTATTAGATGACATTCAATATGCTGGTGTAGCGGCTTATTTAGCAGAGGCTGAAATCGGACGTGTGAATTTATTTATCTAGTGAGGTGAAGCAGGATGGTGCAGACGATTTTACTCATCATCGTAATTGGATTACTCGTGAGCCGCTTTCTGCCGGTTCGAGGTGTGAAGCAAATGGATGCAGCTCATATGAAAAAGAAGCTGAAAAGCAAAGGTCAACAGCTCATTGATGTGCGCTCTCCTAGTGAATTTCAAACAAATCATATCAAAGGCTTTCAAAACATTCCATTGCCTCATTTGAAGGATCGAGCTTCTCAGCTTGAGAAAAATGAAGAGGTCTATGTGATATGTCAAAGCGGAATGAGAAGTATGCAGGCGGCGAAAATATTGAAGAAGCAAGGATTTACTCAGATTACAAACATCAAGGGTGGCATGAATACTTGGCATTAAATGCACAAGAAAATATACCCCCACCCCTATATGAAGGAGGATATGACATGCAGCAACCAACTGTCATTTTAGATGCAAAAGGACTGGCATGCCCGATGCCGATTGTAAAAACAAAAAAACAAATGAATGAGCTTTTACCAGGAGACGTACTTGAAGTGCAGGCTACTGATAAAGGATCATCAGCGGATCTAGCGGCATGGTCAAAAAGTGCCGGTCACGAATTTTTAGGGACAAAAGTAGAAGGTCAGGTGCTTCATCATTTGATTCGTAAAGGCGGAGAACAAGAGAAAGAAGGGAAGTCCATGATTTCGGAAATGTCTTTGGAGACTTTTCAACAGAAAGTAAAAGAAGATCCATCTTTGTTTATTTTAGATGTGCGAGAGCTGGATGAATACGAGGCGGGGCATATTCCAGGAGCTGTTCATATTCCTCTTGGTGAGGTTGAACAACGTGTGGAGGAATTGAGCCGGGAGACGGACATTTACCTGATCTGTCATTCAGGCAGAAGAAGTGAATTAGCTGCGCAAAAGTTAAAAGAAAAAGGATTTCATCAATTGATGAATATCGTGCCAGGCATGAATAGCTGGACAGGAGCGATTGAAAAATAGGAGCTGAATGAAACATGACGGTAACAGCGATGAACGCAGAGCAGTTAACAAAAAAGATCGTGAGCAAGGAACCGCTCTTTTTGCTAGATGTGCGAAATCAAGCGGATGTTCAGGATTGGAAGATCGAAGGGGAAGCAATCGTTCATATGAATGTGCCTTATTTTGATCTCCTTGAAGGAGTAGAGGGCATTTTGCATGACATTCCTCATGATCGTGAAGTGTTGGTGGTTTGTGCCAAGGAAGGCTCCTCTATTATGATCGCGGAGATGCTGTCAGAGGCGGGTAGAACGGTCCATTATTTAGAAGGTGGCATGAAGGCGTGGAGTGAGCATCTAGAGCCAGTGAAGATCGGTGATTTAAGCGGCGGTGGAGAGCTGTATCAATTTGTGCGAATGGGCAAGGGATGTTTGTCTTATATGATCATGTCGAATGGAGAAGCCGCAATTGTAGATGCAGCTAGAATGACGGATGTCTATACCCGTTTTTCTAAAAAGCATCATGTCTCTATAACGCAAGTGTTGGATACTCATCTTCATGCAGATCATATTTCTGGCGGGAAAAAACTGGCTGAACAGACTGGTGCCAACTACTGGCTGCCGCCAAAAGATGCAGAAGAAGTGATCTTTGAATATAAACGGCTAGAAGAAGGAAAGCGGATGACGATTGGAGCGGCTTCCATTGATATTCACCCCCTTTACTCGCCGGGGCATACGATTGGTTCAACATCTTTTATCGTGGATCAGCAATATCTTCTTTCAGGTGATATTTTGTTCGTGGATTCGATTGGAAGACCTGACCTTGCTGGAATGGCGGAGGACTGGGTAGGTGATTTGAGAGAAACACTTTATGACCGGTATAGAGCACTTTCGAAAGAATTGATTGTGCTACCAGCGCATTTCATGGTCATGGATGAAGTCAATGAAGACGGAAGCGTTTGGAAGGAGCTAGGCGTCCTATTTGAAGAAAATCATGGACTGAATATTGAAGATGATGACGTATTTAGACAAATGGTCACGAAGAATCTGCCTGCACAGCCAAACGCCTATCAAGACATTCGTCAAACCAATATGGGGAAGCTGAGTCCAGATGATGAAGCGCAGCGTGAAATGGAAATTGGTCCAAACCGTTGTGCGATTCGGTAATGTCCAATAAAATAAGAAGAGAGGAACAATCAAATGACATCAGATCAAATATTAGACGTCACAGGGCTTGCATGCCCAATGCCGATTATTCGGACGAAGAAAAAAATGAATGACTTGACGGAGGGTCAAGTATTAGAAATACATGCAACAGATAAAGGGGCTAAAGCTGACTTAGCAGCATGGGCGAAGTCAAGCGGACATGAATTGATCATGCAGACGGATGAAGGAGATGTGCTGAAGTTCTGGGTGAGAAAAGGGTCCTAAAGGATGTAGGGGTATCTGCTGAAGATCCCCTTTTCCTTTTGCAAAGGAGGAGACCAGCGTGGATTTTGCATTTTTGATTACACTTTTTATCATCGGATGTATTGGTTCCTTCTTATCAGGAATGGTGGGGATCGGGGGATCTGTGATCAACTATCCTATGCTGCTTTATATCCCGCCACTGGTCGGTGTGATGGCACTATCGGCACACGAGGTATCAGGGATTGGCGCCATTCAAGTGCTTTTTTCGACGCTCGGCGGGGTATTGGCCTATCGTAAAAGCGGATTTTTACATCGGACTTTGATTTTATATATGGGGAGCAGTATATTGGCGGGCAGCTTATTAGGCAGTTATGTCTCTCACTTTATGCCAGAGAATGGGATGAATCTCGTCTATGGATTGCTTGCAATTGTGGCTGTGGTCCTCATGCTGATTCCAAAAAAGGGACAGCGTGCAGATGCAGAGGGAGAAGTCACTTTTCATAAAGGACTTGCGGCAGGTATAGCCTTTGTGATTGGCAGTGTTTCCGGGGTGCTAGGCGCGGGCGGAGCATTTATATTGGTACCGGTGATGCTGTCTATTTTAAAAATTCCTGTCCGGATGACGATTGCGTCCTCACTTGCGATTACGTTTCTATCTGCGATAGGTGCATCAACTGGAAAGATATTGACGGGTCAAGTCATGCTTCTTCCTGCGGTTGTGCTGATGCTGGCAAGTTTAATAGCCGCTCCGATTGGTGCTAAGATCGGTCAGAAAATCAATGCCGTCTACTTGCAATGGGCACTTGCTGTGATGATTACAGCGACAGCGATCAAAATTTGGCTGGATTTATTATAAAGAAAGGACCAGCAAACGTGTTGGTCTTTTTTATTTGACATCATCGTGCTCGATATATGTTTCAAGGGCTGGGTGAAACTCTTTTTGATAATGAAGGTTGGGGCATGTTTTCACGACTTTGCCTTGCAGGGCATTGGACTTAGAGACTTCTAATGCTGTTTTACATTTAGGGCAGCGTTCGGCAAACAGTGAGGGCCAGCGCTTCATATATCACCACTCCAGTTAAAGTCTTAAAAACCGATTATATTAATATGAATTATAGGGGATCGTGCTGGTGAGGTCAATGGGTGTTTGGGTCTTTTTAACAAAAAAGAAGCATCGTGAGGGATGCTTCTCTTTCGTTTCTATTCTCAATAAGCTTTTGCCCAGAAAACCATATCAGATGCAGGCTTTCCGCAGCAGACACATGTATCAGAGACAGATTCCTGTTCAAATGGGATACAGCGTGAGGTCGCCCCTGTTCTTTCTTTAATGTCGTTCTCGCAGGCTTCGTCACCACACCACATGGCTTTAATCAATCGGTTTTCTTCTGAAAGAATGTGCTCAATGTCTTCGATGGTGTGAGCTCTTGATGTTTTTTCATGTAATCGTTCTTTCGCCTTTTCGTACATCGTCCGTTGAATATCTTCAAGCGTGGATGTGATGGTTTGTTCAAGTGCATCTAATGTGACAGCTTGCTTTTCACCAGTGTCTCGTCTTGCGAGCATCACCTGTCCTTTTTCGATGTCCTTTGGTCCCACTTCGACACGTAGAGGAATGCCCTGCATTTCACATTCGTTGAATTTCCAGCCTGGCTGTTTATCGCTTGCATCAATGTCAGCACGTGCGATGCGGGCGAGTCGTTCTTTCAACTCGTAGGCATGATCGAGTACACCTTCTTTATGAGAGGCGATTGGCACGATCCGCACTTGGGTTGGCGCAATGTTTGGCGGAAGGACGAGTCCTCTGTCATCGCCGTGCACCATGATCATGGCACCGATGATTCTTGTGGTGAAGCCCCAAGAGGTTTGCTGGACATGCTCTAGCTTTCCTTCGCGGTTTAAGAATTCAATGCCAAATGCTTTGGCAAATCCGTTTCCAAAGAAGTGAGAAGTGGCCGTTTGCAGTGCTTTTCCATCATGCATTAAGCTTTCAACCGTATAGGTAAAGCGGGCACCAGCGAATTTTTCCTTCTCTGTTTTTCTCCCTTTAATGACAGGAATGGCAAGGAGCTCTTCGCAAAGAGAAGCGTAAATGTGAAGCATTCTTTCTGTCTCCTCAATCGCTTCTTGCTCCGTCTCATGACATGTGTGTCCTTCCTGCCATAGAAATTCAAGCGTTCTAAGGAATGGACGTGTGGTCTTTTCCCAGCGGACGACATTCGCCCATTGGTTATAAAGCTTCGGTAAATCACGATAGGAATGAATGATGTTTTTGTAATGCTCAGCGAACAGTACTTCAGAGGTTGGTCTGACGCAGAGCCTTTCCTGTAATTCGGATTCACCGCCATGTGTGACCCACGCCACTTCAGGAGCGAAGCCTTCGATATGGTCTTTTTCCTGCTGCAGCAGACTTTCTGGGATAAAGAGCGGCATATACACATTCTCATGCCCTGTTTCTTTGATTTGGCGGTCAAGTTCGTCGCGAATATTCTCCCAGATTTTAAAGCCGTATGGCTGAATGATCATACTGCCTCTGACGCTTGAATAATCGACGAGGCGTGCCTTTGTGACAACATCTGTATACCACTGGGCAAAATCGTCTTCCATGCTTGTGATTTTTTCAACAAATTGTTTCTTTGGCATTGCATATTCCTCCTTTTAAAATGCAAAAAAGCTGTGCTTTAAGTTAGGGACCATTCCTGGTGGTACCACCCTAATTTAAAGCACAGCTTTACACTCGATCATGATAACGGTATGAACCGCTGTATGAAACAGAACTAAATCGGCAGGTTCACTTGAAGATGTCAGTAGGAACTTCTCAGCACCGTTCCCTCTCTGTTAAAGGTCAATTCAAGCTACTATTCCAGATCTACGTTGATCAATGTTCGTTGATTTTTCATCAGTTTACCTGTAAATGCAGGAGAAAGCAAGTTGTACTGGGGTTTCTTTTCATGCTGTTCTGAGTGCTTTGTGTGATCGTGAATTTGCAGTCATTTCCTATTTTTATAGCTTGCCAGTTATGTAAGCATATGCTACTATATTTGAAGAAAAAAATAGACTTGTATAACCTCAATAATATGGTTTGAGGGTTTCTACCAGGATCCGATAAATCCTGATTACAAAAGCGTGCTTTCCTTTTTTGTAATCAGGGTTTTTTTGTTTGTCTTCACCCTGTATCAAAAGTGAAAGCGATGATATAGAGAAGGGATGTTAGACATGAACTGGAGAGTATATTTATTAGCCGTTTCTACTTTTGCGGTTGGATTAGTTGAGCTTGTGGTCGGAGGCATTTTGCCAAGCCTTGCAGAGGATTTGAATGTATCTCTTGCGACAGCTGGGCAGCTTATCACCGTATTTGCCATTGTGTATGCCATTTCAGCACCTGTGCTGCTGACTGCCACAGCTAAAATTGAACGAAAGCGTCTTTATTTAATCGCGTTATTGGTGTTTACAATAGGGAATGTATTCACATATTTTAGTTCGACCTTTGCTCTTGTCATGATCTCTAGGGTATTGATCGCAATGAGTACAGCGCTAGTGGTGGTGTTGTCATTGACGATCACTGCTAAGTTGGTGGAGCCAGCGCATCGTGCGAAGGCATTAGGTCTGATTTTTATTGGGATTAGTTCTTCACTTGTTCTCGGTGTACCGATCGGTATTTTTATTACAGAGAGCTTTGGCTGGAGAGTGATGTTTTTAGGAATCAGTATTTTATCAGCGATATCGATGGTGCTAATTTATTTCCTATTAGAGAAAATGCCTGTTGAAAAAGTGACACCTCTTAGAGAGCAAATTCGTGCTTTAGGGCATCCGAAAATTTTTAGTGCACACTTGATCAGTTTGTTTATGCTTGCAGGTCATTATATGCTTTATTCTTATTTCACTCCGTTTCTAATGGAAGTTCTGCATATGACCCCGTTCTGGATTAGTATTTGTTATTTGGTCTTCGGGCTTGCATCTATTGGCGGGAATGGGTTAGGCGGTTGGCTTAGTGACAAGCTGGGTTCAGGGAAAGCCATTTTGCTGGTGACAATTGCGTTTGCGGTTGTGTTGTTTATCATTCCTTATACAGCGGGTGTGTTTGTCCTCTTTATGATCATGGTTGTCCTATGGGGAGCTCTTAGCTGGGCATTAACGCCTGCCTTGCAGAGCTATTTGATTCAAACAGATCCTGTGACGTCTGATATTCAGCAAAGCTTAAATACATCGGCCTTGCAAATTGGTATCTCAATTGGATCAGCAGTTGGCGGTGTCCTATTTACGATGACCGGTTCATCTGTTGATCTGGCGAAGTTCGGTGCAGTGTTTGTGCTGATTGCGTTTAGCTGTGCGGTGATTTCGTTGAAGAGACCACCACTTTATATGGATCGTCAGCATCGTGCTGAATAGCTGCCTAATGATAGGCAGCTTCAGCGTGTAGACAAACCCTCGCATTCGTTGTCAGTCCTGCGTGCTGGTGCTCACGAATGTCAAATTCGCTCCGCGCCAGTACTCGTCCTTCCTAGACTTCAAAGGTTTTCTATCACGCTGAAAAGAAGACAAAGGGCTAAAATAAAAATCATTTTAGCCCTTTGTCAACAATCTGTAGCTGCCTATGATAGGCAGCTTTTTTTTATGTTCTATTTTACTCTATTCAAAAACAACCATTTCGCCGATTGGTTGAAAGCCGGCACGTTGGTAAATATTTTTGCCGTCCGCCGATGCTTGTAACAGGACGCGCTTCTGTTTGTTGTCTGTCTGGGTCAGAAGGTAATGAAACATGTCACTGCCAAGTCCCTTTCCGCGGTGATCTGCCTTTGTGATGACATCATAAATACCGTAGCTATCGGTTGCTTCGAGTAATAAGCCTGTTGTGACCGGTTTGTGGTCTACATATCCGACGAACATGCGAGCGCGTGATTGTATAGCTTCAAGCGAAAAACGCTGGAAATAGTCCTCTAAGGCGATAGCCTCCGGTGACTCTTTGAATAGCTCTATAAAGATATTTTTGTAATCAAGCAGTGTCTGGTCATCAAGTACTTCTTTGATTGTAAGTGGTGAAGATGTAGCTGGGTCAATGCCTTCTGTCTGTTCAAGCATCATGACGGTATTGCGTTCAACCTCTTCAAGCTGATATTCCTTTAGTAAATCAGTCCAATCAGGATGAAGCAAGCGGTGATCCACCCATGTGCTAAATAATAGTTTCTGTGACTGCAAGTATTCGATGGTTGCTTTCACTTTTTGCGGATCTTTAATTTGCGCTGATGTCGGTAATAGCAAATTGAATGTGTCTGTCGATATGTGAGTATTGGATAGTACGAAATCGTCCGTTGCGAGGAAGGTTCCGTTCACAGCTGAAGAAAACAGGTGGATCTTTTCTTCTAATTGGCGAATGGCGATGTGTTGTTCGGTTTTCATTAGCTCACCTTTTTCATCAAAAATTGGATGTCATCCCCTATGGATTATAGCAAATAAAAGAAAGAGGAGCTGTGACATCATAGATCATCTAGTAGAAAAGTACATATACCATTTTCAGGTCTGATGGCCTATTATTTTTATCACACTGACATTTCTTTTGACTCCTATCTTAATTATTAGTACCATTTTATTAACCAGTTAAGAGTGGAGGTTCAGATGGAGACTAAAGAGCAGATTGTATTAAAAGCGATTCAAGATCTGATTATTCATAGAGAAAAGAGAAGGAATGATCCAACAGATCCACTGATTACCACGACTGATACACTCAAGCAAGATTGGACACTCACACAGCTTCACATTTTATCGATGATTCAAGCCAATCCAAACGAATCAAATAATACATTTCTTTCTCAACAACTGAAACTATCAAAGCCCGCTATTACAAAGGCTGTGAAAAAACTAATTGATAAAGGCATGGTGGGCTATTGCCACCGGCAAGGGGATAAAAAATCTGTCTACTATTCATTGACAGAGAAAGGCACGCAATTGGCGGCACTGCATGATGAATTACATGAGAAAGCTGTCGCGTCCTACTTAGAATTTCTCCAGCAGTTTCATGAAGATGAATTACAAGTGATTGAGCGCTTTTTGAAGGCATGGAAAGAAAAAATATAGATTAAAAAAACCGAAACCATCGTAGAAAATGAGATGATTTCGGTTTTTTATATGGTAAAATTAACATATATTGACGTTATTCGTGATCATGTTAAAAGGGAGGGAGCTTCTTTGGGGAAAGAAATGATGGAAAATTTTAAAAAGTACGTATTCATCATGCCGTTCGTGGGATTGTTTGTCAGCTTGCTATTATTTGTTTATTTTTTTGGTATCACAGGAGTTGAAGGGTCGATTTGGGCTGCTGCTTTGTATTGTGCTCTGCCCTTTTTTGTGAACACGATATGTTTTTTGCCATTATGTATTTATTTTAAAGTCAGCAAAAATAGTGAGGAACATTCATGATAGTGGTCAGCGCTTGTCTTGCTGGGTTGAAGGTCCGGTATAATGGTAGCCATCGATTAGATCAGCGAATCGAAGAGCTTGTGCAGGAAGGAAAGGCTGTGACAGTTTGTCCTGAACTGCTTGGCGGCTTTTCTACGCCAAGACCTCCGGCAGAAATCATTGGCGGAGATGGACATGATGTATTACGAGGGCAGGCTTCTGTTGTCGATGTTCATGGAACTGATGTAACAGAGATGTATGTAAAAGGTGCGAAAGCGACACTGGAACAGGTTCAGTCTCTGAAAGCAACAGCGGTTGTGCTAAAAGAGTACAGTCCTTCTTGCGGTAGCCAGCTGATTTACTTGGGAGAGTTTAACGGCAAGACAAAAGCTGGAGATGGTGTGACGTCCGCCTTGCTAAAACAGCACGGGATTCAAGTGTTCTCTGAGGAGGATGATTGGACTTCGGTGTTTCAATAGGCGTGGCGTGATTAGAAGGAGGAGTTAGGTTGAAAAAGTGGATCATTGGTGTAGTTGTCGTTATTTTAATCGGAATGGGTATTTATTTTATGATCCATGCCAAAACATACTCTTTTGATGATGTGGTCTCGATTGATCGAAACAAAGTGACATCCATACAAATTGAGCATGATAATGAACGTGCTGTTTTGAAGAAAAAAGAAGACATTCAAAAGCTGTTGAAGGAACTTTCAGATGTGAAATTAAAGAAAATGAACGAAGCCAAAAAAGCTTCAAAAGAATCTTATTGGATCAGAGTGTACGAGAATGAACAGGAAACTTATGGTCTGACTTTTTATGACCAAAGCTTTTTAGAGACATATGATTTTTCTAAAAAGAAAGATCAAACAAGCGAATACCAAATCGTTGACGCCAATCAAGTCGATATAGGACAATATATCAAATAACACAAGCGAAAATTCATGCATGATCAATAGAAAATTCGGGTATAGTGCTTGGTAAGCAAAAATGAAGCGGAGGTTTGTTTGATGAGTGGATTAACAGATACAGTCACATTAGCAAACGGAGTAAAAATGCCGAAGCTAGGCTTCGGTGTATGGCAAGTAAAAGATGGGGATGAGGCTGTAAATGCAGTCACAGACGCTCTTGAAGCGGGCTACCGCAGCATCGATACAGCAGCAGCCTATCAAAATGAAGAAGGGGTAGGCAAAGCCATTCAGCAATCAGGCATCTCTCGCGATGATCTGTTTATTACGACAAAGGTGTGGAATCGTGATCAAGGCTATGAATCAACACTTGAAGCCTTTGAAACAAGTATGAACAAGCTAGGGCTAGATGTATTAGACCTTTATTTAATTCATTGGCCAGTTGAAGGCAAATATAAAGAAACTTGGAAAGCACTAGAGAAGCTGTATAAGGATGGACGCGTTCGAGCCATCGGTGTGTGTAACTTCCATCAGCACCATCTAGATGATCTATTAGAAGAAGCAGAAGTTGTGCCAATGGTCAATCAAATCGAGCTGCATCCAAAGCTGACGCAGGAGCCTTTACGAGACTACTGCAAGGAGAAAGGGATTCATGTAGAAGCGTGGTCACCATTAGGCAGCGGGAAGCTGCTGAACCATCCTGTTCTTCAGGATATTGCGAAAAAACATGACAAATCCGTGGCTCAAGTCATTCTTCGCTGGGACTTGCAGCATGGCATTATCACCATTCCAAAATCTGTGACGAAGAGCCGAATCATCGAAAACACACAAGTCTTCGATTTCGAGCTGTCCGCACATGAGATGGGTGTCATCGATCAGCTCAATGAAGATGAGCGCACAGGTCCAGATCCAGATAACTTTGATTTTTAATCGAAAGAAAAGCACAGGTGGCATGCCTGTGCTTTTTATTGAACGATTTTACGAGGCTGATACGGTTTCAATGACTTGAATGGCGTCGACCATTTGCTCTTTGGAATAGTCTCCAATCAAGCAAAAAGTTTCATCTATACGTGCAGCATGGCTTGCCACTGTTTTTGCGGCTTCTTCTAGCTGAGCTGTGATGCCAAGCTCACGCATATTTCTAGGTAATCCGAGTGTTTCATAAAGCTCAAGTAATTCTTCTACTTCACCCATTCGATTTTCTGTGGCAAGCTGAACAAGAATGCCGTATGCCACTTTTTGACCATGTAACATATGGTGCGTTTCCTCAATAAACGTCAATCCGTTATGGATGGCGTGGGCTCCTGCCATTCTTCCGTAGCGTCCTCCGTAGCCGCCGACCGTGCCAGCTAATGTAATAATGGTATCCGTTACATCTGCAAATGCTTGCGAAAGCTGACCCGTTTGCAAGCTGTGGACAGCTTCTTCGCTATGGGAAACAAGAATATCCCTCACGTATACCGCCTGTTTTAGTGCTGCATGCACCATGAGCGGCAAGGAATCCTTTGCATTTCGAATAATGGCTTCCGCTTCATACCATTTGGCCAGCGTATCTCCAATCCCACTTTGAAGGTAGGAAAGAGGAGAAGAGAGCAAAAATGTATGATCAATGAGCGTGAGGTAGCTGGACCGTTTATGGTAATCGACTCTCATGAAATTCCCCTTGTCATCATAAATGACGCTAAGCGGTGTAGATGCAGCACATGTCCCCGGGATGGTTGGAACCATGATCACTTCAATTTGAAGAGCCTCTGCTACTGACTTGGCAGTGTCTAAAATCGTGCCGCCTCCAATCCCAATCACCACATCTGCCTCTTTCAGTTCTTCTGCAATTCGAGTGATTGCATTGGGTGAACTGTATCCTTTGTGCTGGACAACAGACCAATGAGACGGAAGCTTTGTATACTGTGAAAAAGCATGAAATGAATCATATCCTGTCACGACAGCGGGTGACCGGAAGGATGGAGAAACAAGTGAATCGAGTTCATGATAAATGCCTTTTTGAGAAATAAATTGGTTTGGACCGCTTCTGACGATATCTTCTGGCTGTATCATTGCGTTCTGCTCCTTTACAACATCATATTTGATAAATCATCTCATTTTACAGAAAGTTCTGTCAAATATGAGAAGAAAGACCCTTCCGTTTTATGGAATTAAGCCGCTGTCATTGCCTTTAGGTATGTATTTCCTGTATGATAAAGAACGGTATGTTTTGATTAAATTTAAGAGGTGTTTATATATATGGAAAAACAATATCGTGTCTTACTTTACTATCAATATGTCCCCATCGAGGACCCAGAGACGTTTACAGCAGAGCATCTAGCATTCTGTAAGGAGCTTGGTTTGTTAGGCCGTATCCTTATCTCAGCAGAAGGCATAAACGGAACTGTTTCTGGTACCATTGAGCAAACGGACAAGTACATGCAAGCATTAAAGGAAGATCCGCGCTTTGCGTCTATGCCGATCAAAATTGACGAAGCAGACGGTCATGCGTTTAAAAAAATGCACGTCCGCCATCGAAATGAACTAGTGAATCTGAGCCTTGAAGATGATGTGAACCCGTTAGAATTAACAGGTAAGCATCTTAGCCCGGTTGAATTTTACGAGCAAATGCAATCACCTGATACCGTTGTGATAGATGCACGTAATGATTACGAGTTTGATGTCGGCCACTTTAGAGGGGCAGTTCGTCCTGATATTGAGACATTCCGCGAATTACCGGAGTGGATTCGTGACAATAAAGAGATTCTTGAAGGGAAAAAAATCCTGACGTATTGCACAGGCGGCGTACGCTGTGAGAAATTCTCAGGCTGGTTAAAGCGTGAAGGCTTTGAAGATGTCTCTCAGCTTGACGGCGGAATAGTCACGTACGGAAAAGATCCAGAAGTTCAAGGGAAGCTTTGGGATGGTCAATGCTATGTGTTTGATACTCGTTTAACAGTGCCCGTGAATCAAACAGAGCATGTGGTTGTCGGAAAAGATTTCTTCACTGGTGAGCCTTGCGAGCGTTATGTGAACTGTGCAAATCCTGCATGTAACCGCAAAATGATTGCAACAGAAGAAAGCGAGCATAAATATATGCGTAGCTGCAGCCATGAATGTCGTACAAGTGAACGTAACCTTTATGTGAAACAGCACAACCTGTCTGAAGAAGAAGTGCAAGAAAGACTAGCTGTGATTGAACAAGAACAAGCGATCTCACAAGGATAGAGGGAACCACCCTTTATCCTTTTTTTCTATTCATGATAGGGCTCAGAAGGAAGAGGGATTCATTTCCTCTTTCTTTTTTGTTTTGTTTTTTTCAAAATAAGGGTAAAGGTAGTTATTCAGTCTAATAGATTGAATCATTGAAAAAGCGCTTTCTTAAGAAATAAGCATGTTCGACTATTTCAGAAAATGGAGAATTGAGAGATAATAAAACAGGCGAAAAAATGAACAAGGGTAAAGATTCAGTTTAAGAAATATTTGTCAATTGAATGAAAAGTGAGCTGCAATGAAAGAAAGGTGCTTACTTAGGCACATGCTTTGTAATTTAATCGAAAGGTGTTATGAACATGAATCATTTACATCGTAGAATGGGAACTTTTGCTTTAATGATGGTAGGTCTTGGCTCAATCATTGGTTCAGGTTGGCTATTCGGTGCTTGGCGTGCCGCTCAAATTGCCGGCCCTGCTGCTATTTTATCCTGGTTGATTGGGATGGTCGTGATTTTATTTATCGCTTTGTCTTATAGTGAACTCGGATCGATGTTTCCAGAGGCAGGCGGAATGGTGAAATATACGCAATATTCACACGGCTCTTTTATCGGGTTTATTGCCGCTTGGGCAAACTGGATCGCCATTGTCTCCGTCATTCCGGTTGAGGCGGTGGCTTCTGTCCAGTATATGAGCTCATGGCCTTGGGAATGGGCAAAGTGGACAACCCATTTGGTCACAAAAGGGGTGTTGACGACAGAAGGGCTCATGGTGGCCAGTGTGCTTCTTGTGATTTACTTTCTGCTCAATTATTGGACCGTTGGGTTATTTTCAAAAGCGAATACATTCATTACCGTGTTTAAAATTGTCATTCCAGGATTAACAATTGGTGCGCTCTTATTCGTAGGTTTTCATAGTGAGAATTTTACTTCTGGAACAAGTATTGCTCCTAACGGCTGGGCGAGTGTGCTGACAGCTGTTGCGACATCAGGAATTGTGTTTGCCTTCAATGGCTTCCAAAGCCCGATTAATATGGCGGGTGAGGCGAAAAATCCAGGCAGATCCATTCCGATTGCTATTGTTGGATCTATTTTGATTGCGACTGTGATTTATGTGCTTTTACAAATCGCCTTTATCGGTGCTGTCGATCCGTCCATGATTGTGAATGGATGGGGTCATTTGAATTTTAATTCGCCATTTGCCGACCTTGCCATTGCGCTTGGGATTAACTGGCTGGTTCTGATTTTATATGCAGATGCGTTTGTATCACCTTCTGGTACAGGGATTACGTATACGGCGACGACATCCCGTATGATTTATGGAATGGAAAAAAACAAATACATGCCAAGTGTACTTGGTCGTCTGCACCCTATTTATGGCGTGCCTCGTCCAGCGATGTTTTTTAACTTAGCCGTATCGTTTATCTTTCTGTTTTTATTTAGAGGCTGGGGTGTACTTGCGGAAATCATTTCTGTTGCGACACTTATTTCTTATCTGACAGGCCCAGTAACTGTCATGACACTGAGAAAGACAGGGACAGATTTATATCGTCCGCTGCGAATAAAAGGACTTAGCATCATTGCTCCTCTCGGCTTTGTCTTTGCGTCATTGACGCTGTATTGGGCGAGATGGCCGTTAACAGGTCAGGTGCTGTTCATTATTCTCATCGGTCTTCCGATCTATTTTTACTATCAAGCAAAAGCGAAATGGAAAGGCTTCGGCCGCAACTTCAAGGCGGGTGCTTGGATGGTCGTGTACTTGCTTGTGATGATGACGATTTCCTGCCTGGGCAGTGACAAATTCGGCGGCTATAACGTCATTCATTATGGCTGGGATATGGCTCTTATTACAGTGGTTTCCTTGCTATTTTATATGTGGGCACTCAAAAGTGGATTTGAAACAGAATTTCTAGAGGATGCGAAAAAAATCAATGATGAGCTGCGTACTTCTTCGCAAGAAGCCGCATCATCCAAAGAATAAAGGAACGGCTGCCTGAATATCATGGGCAGCCGTTTTATTTTGATAAATGATGCATCACGTGCTGCCTCAGCCAAGTGGTGACACCGCGCAAAACGGCTGCTGTGACAAATGAGATGAGCACATACTTCCAAAGCAGATTCATACCTTGTCCACTAAGCAAAAACACGATTCCTAGAAAGACGAGTGTGAATAGAAGCACGAATAAAAATGATGCAGACCAGAAAAAAGCCTTCACTGAAGGTCACCTCCTTGGAGTATTGTATGCAGGCAATTGAAGGATCAGACCAGCTATGACGGGGTAGAATTATGGTGAAATCTATTGCAAAAGTCAGATAAAAACACCAAGTGATTTGACAGTTGTGTTAAGATGAGAGCATATTTTGAGTGAAGATTGTGGTTCATAGACGGAGGTGTTTGGGGTTGCAGATACAAAAAGTTCTAAACAATAATGTCATTAGTGTGATAGATGAACAAGGAAAAGAAATCGTCGTCATGGGAAGAGGTATCGCCTTCCAGCGGCGGCCCGGGGATTCGGTAGACGAATCGTTAATCGATAAAGTTTTCCGCCTGGAGGATCATTCCGTTCATGAGCGAATGAAAATGCTGCTTCTGGAGGTTCCGTATGATGTGGTCAAGGTAACCGAAGAAATGATTCAATATGCACATACAAAGCTGAACCGAAGATTAAACGAAAGTCTGCATGTATCGCTCGCAGACCATATTCATTACGCCATCGAACGACTGAAGAAAAATCATCTCATTGAGAATTCGCTCATTTGGGAGATTAAACGCTTATACAAAGATGAATTTCTTGTGGCAAAGGACTGTCTTGAGATGATTAGAGAGCGTCTTCATATTGAACTGCCTGAGGATGAAGCAGGCTTTATTGCCATGCATATCATTAATGCAGAGCTCAATGAGGACATGAATACAACGGTCAATATTACAAAAGAAGTAAACGCCATCCTCACCATTGTGAAATATCATCTCAATATGGAATTTGATGAAGACTCACTCAACTTTTATCGTTTTCTCACACATTTACGCTTTTTCGTCCAGCGTCTGATAAACGAAACAATGCTTGTCAGCGAAGATCAGGATTTGTATCAGCTGATCAAGGTAAAATATCCGAAGGCATACGAATGTGCAAAGAAAATCGCAGAATACGTCTATCAAACCTATCACCGAGATCTCACATCAGAGGAGATGCTGTATCTATCCATTCATTTGAATCGATTGATCAAACGAGAAAAATAAAGGTAGTTTTCAAAAGAAAGCGTTGACATGAGAAAAGCTGAGTGGTACTATTTGCTCATAAACATAAAAGAATACGGTTTCACAATGATCGTCTTAGAGGATTGTGACTGTTCGGCAGGCAAAACCTAAACGTTCACTGAAAAAGCGCAATAGCAAGTTGCGACTATTTTTGGTGCCCGTTTAGGTTTTTATTTTGCCTAAAAACGTATTTTTTTGAAAAAAAGGGGGTTTTTGTATGAGTTATCGTCAATTAGCAGAAGACATTATCAAACACATTGGCACAGAGAAAAACGTTCATTCACTGGTCCATTGCGCTACAAGACTTCGCTTCACATTAAATGACCGATCAAAAGCAGACAAAGCAGCCATTGAAAAATTAAATGGCGTTGTGACCGTTATGGAAAGCGGTGGCCAATTTCAAGTAGTCATTGGCAATACCGTACCAGAGGTTTATCGAGAGATTGGGGAGTTTACAAATTTATTAGAGGATTCCACTTCTTCATCTGCAAAATCAGGTGGAGAGAGCACAAGCCTTTTCGGAAAATTCGTTGACATTGTCTCTGGTATTTTCACACCACTTCTCGGTGTCATGGCAGGTGCTGGTATTTTAAAAGGTCTACTAGGTATCTGTATCAATGCAAAATGGTTATCACCTGAAGATACGTCGTATCAAATTTTATTTGCTGCGTCTGACAGCTTGTTCTACTTCCTGCCATTACTTCTCGCATTCACTTCGGCGAGGAAGTTTAAAGCGAATCCATTTGTGGCTGTGACGATTGCTGGTGCACTCATTTACCCAACCATTCAAGAATTGTCAAAAGGCGGCGGAGATGTGACCTTCTTCGGTATTCCAGTCGTCTTAATGTCTTATACATCAACGGTTATTCCAATCATTTTGGCAGTGTTTGTCATGGGATATATCGAACGTTTCTTTAACAAAGTCATTCATGAAAGTGTCAAAAACTTTATTACTCCACTGATTTTACTTGTCACGGTTGTTCCGCTGACACTCATTGTATTCGGACCATTTGGTGTGTATGCAGGGAACGGCATTGCCGCTGTCTTGCTGAAAGTATTCTCCTTTAGTCCTACACTTGCAGGTGCTTTAATTGCGATGGCATGGCAGGTTCTTGTGATCTTCGGTATCCACTGGGGTCTAGTGCCAGTGATTTTAAATAATATTGCCGTCCATGGAAAAGATCATATCAAGCCGGCGACTGCGCCAGCTGTATTTTCACAAGCCGGTGCTTCCATCGGGGTTATGCTGAAAACAAAGAATAAAAAGCTGAAATCATTGGCTGGATCGACAGCGGTTTCTGCCGTGTTTGGGATCACAGAGCCAGCTGTATACGGGGTCACGCTTCGTTTGAAAAAACCATTTATTGCAGCCGTTATCTCTGCCGGAGTCGGCGGTGCGATCATCGGTTATTCACAAAGTATTGCGATTGCGTCAGGGCTTCCAAGTTTACTGACACTTCCGATTTTCTACGGACAAGGGTTTACAGGGTTCATCATCGGAATCTCGGTCTCATTTGTTCTATCCATCGTCTTGACTTATTTGATTGGATTTAAGGATCCAGTAGATGAAGATGAAACCCCAGCACCGGTTGCCGCACCAACAATGGAAAACGAACATGGGGTCAAAGCAGCTCATGTGAAAAGTCCTTTAAAGGGTGAGGTAATCAAGCTGGAGGAAGTACAGGATAAGGCATTCTCATCTGGTGCACTAGGAAAGGGCGCAGCCATCATTCCATCAGAAGGCAAGCTGTTTGCACCAGTATCAGGAGTCGTGACAACGGTGTTCCCAACAGGTCATGCGTACGGTCTTACTTCTGAAAGCGGAGCAGAAGTGCTCATTCACATTGGACTTGATACCGTACAATTAGGCGGTCAGCATTTTACCCCGAAGGTCGTACAGGGGCAAACCATCACTGAGGGCGAATTGCTTGCGGAGTTTGATATTGAAGCCATCCAAGCTTCCGGTCTGTCCGTCACAACACCAGTGATTATTACCAATTCAGGTGAGTTTAGCGATATCATAGAAACAGAAGAAAAACAAATCACACCAGGACAATCATTTTTACATCTCGTTTAATCAAGAGGAGGAAGAAATCATGAGATATTCAACACTAGCACCATTTCCAAAGGACTTTTTTTGGGGCGGATCTACATCCGCCTACCAAGTAGAAGGTGCGTGGAACGAAGATGGCAAAGGGCCATCTGTCATTGATATGAGAGCAAGTTATCCTGAAGGAACAACAGATTTTAAAGTCGCAAGCGATCACTATCACCGCTATAAAGAGGATGTGAAGATGTTTGCAGAAATGGGTTTGAAGGCTTATCGCTTCTCTATTGCATGGACACGGATCATTCCAAATGGAGATGGGGAGATCAATCAAAAGGGGATTGAATTCTATCATTCTCTCATCGATGAATTGCGCCGCTATGATATTGAACCAATCGTGACGATGTATCATTTTGATCTGCCTCATGCACTTCAAGTAAAAGGCGGTTGGTCAAATCGTGCGACAGTAGATGCGTTTGAACGGTATGCAAAGGTTCTATTTCAGGAGTATGGCGAGAAGGTAAACTATTGGCTGACCATTAATGAACAAAACATGATGATCTTACATGGATCAGCGCTCGGTACACTTGATCCAAATTTAGAAAATCCGAAAAAAGAACTGTATCAGCAGAACCATCATATGCTCGTCGCTCAGGCGAAAGCCATGACGCTTTGTCATCAAATGTTGCCTGAAGCGAAAATTGGACCAGCGCCAAACATTGCGCTCATTTATCCGGCATCTCCAAAGCCTGAGGATGTGCTTGCTGCGGCGAATTACAATGCGATCCGCAACTGGCTGTATCTTGATATGGCAGTCTTCGGCCGTTATAACAACCTTGCTTGGGCGTATATGAAAGAAAAAGACATTCTTCCTGTGATTGAAGAGGGAGATATGGATATTTTGAAAAGTGCGAAGCCGGACTTCATTGCCTTTAACTACTACACATCTCAAACGGTTGAAGCGAGTAAAGGAGATGGCAAGGATGAATTTGCGCGCGGCGGAGACCAGCATTTGAAATCTGGTGAAGATGGCGTATACAAAGGCGGCAACAACCCGTTCCTAAGTAAAAATGCGTTTGGCTGGGAGATTGACCCTGTCGGCTTCCGATCAACGATGCGTGAGATTTACGACCGTTATCAGCTGCCTCTTATTATCACGGAAAACGGATTGGGTGCTTTCGACAAATTAGAAGAAGATGGATCGATTCAAGATGATTATCGAATTGACTATTTAGAAAAGCATATCGAACAAATCAAATGGGCGATCACAGACGGCGTCGAGGTCTTCGGATACTGCCCGTGGTCCGCTATCGACTTAATCAGCACACACCAAGGATGCTCCAAGCGCTACGGATTCATTTACGTGAATCGCGATGAATTTGACCTAAAAGACCTGAAGAGAATTCGTAAAAAGAGCTCTTACTGGTATGAAACATTAATTCAGCAAAATGGAGAGAAGATCGGGGGGTAACAAATAAAAAAGCCAATCACCTTATGCGGGTGGTTGGCTTTTTTTCGTTCACTCTATTGGCAAGATTATAACGTTCGAGTTGTTTTAAAAAGATAGCCTGATTTTAACAGCCTAATAAACTACTTTCTTTTATAATCCAAAGAAATTTTGCTGTTTCGAATGCTACATCAGGTGGAAGGCCTGCCTGTATAAAAATTGCGCTACTTTGTAAAAACCTGATTTAGCTTTCTTTGCATATTTCTTGTCTATTACTTTCAATAAAGGGTTTTTCTAAATATGTGCCTGACTTGTGAAGAGCCTGAACAGCAAGTTTTTTGCTATTGTAGTGACGATATTTTTAGTTTGGGCTTCTTTAGATTGTGGTGGGAATATCGTGCACCATTGTTTAGGAACATATGCATTTCGGCTTGTGTCATTTGTCCATCCATCACATGAATTTCAATGGTCATCATGTTCACCTCCACAGTGAACGAATTCTACTACAGAAATTTTCATCAAAACGAAGTCTTAAAAAATAAAAAAATGATTGCGGACACCGCAACCAAAAAGTAATTCTCTTAAATCTAACTTAAATCCATTGATACACTCATTTTGATTTTATAACCTTGATTTTGGAATTTAATACAAAAGGAGGAATATAAACAAAATGTTCAAAAAAACACTTTTAACCCTAATTACCCTAGCTCTTGTCATATCGATATGGACTCCATTTTCATCAGAAGCATCAGCAAAAACACACTCTATCAATTCACAAGAATTAGAAGCGTTAGTAACACCAACAGTTCTACAAAATGAACAAACTACCAAAGAATTAGACGAACTTGAAATGAAAATGGGGGAATACATAGAAAACCTTCCATTTACAGAAAAAGAATTCGAAAACATGTCAGAGACAGAACAAAATAAAGAGATAGATCAATATTTCAACAATGAAGAATTTTTAGCTATAGAAAACCGAATGAAACAACTTGACTCCAAAAGTAATCAGAGTGAAATAACAACACAAGCACTACCAGTATTCTTCATACCTATCGCAATGACCGTAGGAAGAGTTGCTTTAATGGCTATCAGATCAAAAGGCGCAAGAACTGCACTTAAATATCTAAAAAATCGAATAAAAGGATTCGGTAAAAATTACAAAATTAAATGGGATGTAAGAAATGATAAAGGACAACTTAGAAGTTTAGTTGTCGTCCTACACAAAGGAAAGAAAAAAACAACAAGAGTATTTGCTGTAGACAATGGAAAAATCCCTTTAATACCAAAAACCTCAACTTGGTATTGGCATTTCCATGTAGCTCCAAAAGATAAAATACACCATGCTCTCAGAGCATCAGTACCAAAGAAATACAAAGCAAGTCCAGGAGAAACAATATTACACTAAAAAACCCCTAATTTTCAGGGGTTTTTTTCTCTTCAAGACTTGTAACTATATCAACTGGATGTATCAAGTTTTCATCATCATTATCCTCATCAATGTAAGGCATAATAAGTGAATCCAACTCTTCTTTATCATCAACTAAAGCAACGTAAGTTGTATAATCCTCTAAATCTGATGGAAACAATTCAGCTTGACCAACATTACTTTTCAATGCTTGGTCAATAGCACTCTTTAATTCTATTAAACCCTCACGATTACCAATAATATAAGAATCCATATGCCAACTTTTTTGAGCATATATATGACAAATCTTATCTCTATCTTTCATCATCTCATTACACCCTTCCTGAAAAATTTAATTGATTATGTGCCAACACGCCAACCAGCTATAACATCAAACGTCTCATTGGCTACTTTATCCTCATCTTCTTCAATCCTGATCAGATCTCCTTCCTAGGCATCAATACGCTATTTCCAAAACTGCCACCAACATTTTTTTGTCCTTCTTTTCCACCTGCTCAATTGCCGCAATTAATTTTTTAGTTTCTTGAGTTTCTCTTTATGGCCTCTAACAGCTTTTTATCTCTTTCAAGAAGACTGCTTTGTATGTATTCTTGCTGCTTTTTCAACTTGCTGGAGTTTACAAATCACATCTTACTCTCTACTATCATCATACCCCGAATTCAATCTCATTTATAGACTGTTTTCCGCCTAGATCAGGCCGTATACTGTTATACGCAAGTCCAAAAACGATAAGGGGTGCGGCTGTATGAATGACAATGAGCAGGTTTTAGACCCTGGACCATTTTTTCATGGGATGAAAGCGGAATTGAAGATTGGAGATCTGCTTGAACCGCAGTATTTATCGAATTATCAGGATCAAAAATCAAACCATATCTATTTCACCGGAACATTAAACGCAGCCAAGTGGGGTGCTGAGTTAGCAAGATCTGATGCGAAAGAGAGAATTTATGTTGTAGAACCGTTAGGCGAGTTTGAAAATGATCCGAATTTGACTGACAAAAAATTTCCGGGTAACCCAACACGTTCTTATCGGTCGAAATCCCCTTTGAAAATCGTCGCAGAATTAGGTTCATGGGAAAGACATTCCGATGAAGAAATCGATCATATGCTGAGCTCTTTAAAGAAATTAAGTGAAGAAGGGAAAAATGTCATATACGATTGATGATTCTCAATCACACGAAGGCCGCCTCATCAACAGCTGGGCGGCCTTTTGTTTGATCTTATTGAAACAACGCATTCATCAGCTCATCGAATGTTTTTGATTGATTCAGAGCGTGAATGCGGTTTGGATTATCCAGTAAATCAACGGCTTGTTCAAAGAATTGATTCATGCAGGCTGCGTCATCTTTATGAATGGCTAATAAAAAGACAAGTGATACTTGGTTTCCCTGCCAGTCAATCGGCTGTTTTAAGTGTGCGATGGCTACGCAGGATGTGCCTTCATTTGTGATGAGCGGGTGCGGCATGGCAATCCCTTTTCCAAGGTAGGTAGACGACATTTGCTCCCGCTCAAGCACCGAGGACCGAAAAGATGACGATACTAGCTGATACGTTTCTAAATGGCTGCATAGTGTGTCTAATACCTCGTCCTTACTGGATAGGTCAGCGTTCAATAAGGTTAATCGTTCTTGAAAAAACGCCATCAGTTCTTGCGAGGGAGTCCCGTGTCCATTTAATAAATGAATGACCTCATTCACCCGCTGTACATCATGTTGTTCAAAAAAGGCGCTAACCTGTATCACTGGTTTTCCCTTTGATGCGAGCGGGACGGTTGTAATGATGACGTCACAGGGAAGGGTGGTGCTCATGAGATAATCCTGATAGGAATAAAGCTCGACGATGTCCAGTTCGTGCTGAAAGGCTGCCTTCAATTTAATTTCAAGCAGTCTTGCCGTCCCTAGTCCAGAACCGCACACGATAATGGCTTTCTTTTTTTGCGATGTATCGAGCTGACTTCTTTCAAAAGAAGCAGCGATATGCAGGGCAACATATGCCGCCTCATCTTCATTTGGCGTCCGCACCAGCTGTAAGGCATTCAGTCCGCTGACAGCTAAATCAAACGGGTATGGATAGGACGCTTTGATTTCATGCAACAGCGGATTTTGTAAGGATACGCCATATTGGATTCGATTTAATAATGGCTTCATATGAAGCATCAAGTCTTGCTGCAGGATGTTGTCATCTGCAAAGTGGTGGCCGCTCATTTTCTCAATGTGCTGTAGAAAGACCGCAACCGCCTGCTGAACTTCCACTGTCGTCTGATGCTGGGCGGCTTCTTTCCACGTTTGATTTGCCAATAGATGCATGACTAAGTAATCTGTTTCATCCTCTGATAAGGTGACATGAAAGGTGTCACTCACCTGCTGTATGATCTTTTGGGCAATTCTCATCAAGACGGGTGATCGTTGTGTACGAGTGGTACTGGCGGGTATCCGCTGGTTTTTTCGTGTTTGCTGAATCGCAATTGCTAAGTGAATGACTAAGTTTTTTAAGGCAATGTCTTTAATGAGCAATGACTCTTGATGCAGGTTCGTCAGGACAATAGATCGAATGGTTTCAAGAGAAATATCGGGAAAATGGAGCTGCTCCCGCTCGGTGATATGAGAAAGTGCAGGCTCTTCTTCAAGGAGTAAGTCTGCATAGCATGTTCTTTTTTGCAATTCGTCTCCCTCAATTTTTAAGCCAAATCCAGGCTTTGACACAAGGGTCATACCGTAACGGGCTAACAGCTCTCGTCCTTTTTTCAAATCACTGCTGACCGTCATGCGGCTGATGAACAGTTCTTCAGCCAGCTGGTCAATTTTTAAGTAATCCTGTTGAAGCAATAGCTTCCTCATGATAAATCGTACACGCTCTTCTGGCATGACGGGGACGAGAGAGCGGGCAGGAAGCTTTTGTTGATGAAGCCAAAGCAGGAAGGCATCTTGGTCACTCGTTAATAGGGTGTATCCCTTTCCGCGGATCGTTTTAATCTTGGCTCCAGCTTCCTTTAATTGCTCATTTGCTTCTTTGATTAAATGACGGATGGAGCGGTCAGATAAGCGAAAAGAGGCAGTGAGCTCCTCCAGCTTCACGAACCCCTTCGTTTCAAATAGCTGCTGAATCAGCTGATAGGTTCGAGGATCTGCCGTCATCATCATTGCGCGGCTCCTTGCGCCTGTAAGGCATCAGTACCAAGAGCGATGGCGCCCATTAAACCTGATAATCCATCAAAGGATGGCTTGGTGATAATTTCATTTAAAGGCTTTGGCAGTTGTAAATACCCATGAAGCCGCTTTTCTGTTTCATCAAGAATGAGCGGCAGCATAGCGGGCTGTTTCATCACACCTCCACCGAGAATGATGCGCTCTGGCGAAAGGGTGAGTAATAAATTGGCGGTCATCTGTCCGAGATAGTAGGCATGAAGTGACCAGGCAGGATGATCCTCTGGCAGTATTTGTGCCAGTGTATGATAGCGCCCTTCTATGGCAGGTCCTGATGCCAGTCCCTCTAAACAGTCATGGTGTATAGGGCAGCAGCCACCGTAGGAATCATGAGGGTGCCGCTGCACTGTGATATGACCCATTTCTGGATGCAGCAACCCGTGAATGAGGCGGTGTTCAATATAGGCACCGCCGCCTATTCCGGTTCCAACAGTGATATAGACCAAAGAAGCAGGCTTTTCTGCTTCAACCGAAAAGCGGGCTTCCCCGAGTGCTGCACAGTTCACGTCTGTATCAAGCTTCATAGGGAGTCCAAGGGCTTGTTTTAAAGTAGAAAGGAAAGGGAATTGGCGCCAGGCTGTTTTGGGTGTCTCTAAAATCGTCCCATAGCTTGGGCTTTGTTCTTTTACATCGACAGGCCCGAATGCCCCAATGCCAATGGCATCGACAGGATGCTTTGTAAAGTAATCGATTACTTGCCGGCATGTTTCATCTGGATTACCTGTTGCAAAGGAAGTCGTGTGTTCAATCGTTCCATCTGTTGTTCCGTAGCCGCAGACAAATTTTGTTCCGCCTGCTTCAATGCCTCCAATTCGCATGATCAATGCCCTCCATTAAAGAGGGGCGGAATCCAAATGGACCCCGCCCCTACATGTTCATTTTTTCTTTACAATGTAGGTTTGTACCTGACAAGGTGTGAGCGGTTCAATGTGTAATGATCCATGTTGTGCTTTGAGTATATGTCCTTCAGGTGTTTCGCCTAAATTCGCTGTTTCTCCGTGCTGTAGAGATGAACTATTGATTGAAGCGGCTGTTTGACGCGTTAAAAATGGATTGAAGAGACGGATGACAATGCCTGTTCCATGCTCTTCTTTTTTCAGAGCGCTTAGAATGGCTCCGTCTGTCTCAATGTCAAGCAGGCTATAAGTAGATTGTAAGTCTTCTTTTTCATCTCGGAAAGAGAAAATTAAACGACCGTTTAAAAAGTCTGCCCGTTCGTAGCATTGAACTGGGGTTGTATACCGCTTGGCAAGCTGCGCTAAGTGCCCCTCGCTGACAGCATCCTTGCTATAGTGCATGCCAAATGAGAACGACAGTGCACCTTGTAGCTGAGCGTCAGGTGTCTCAACAATTTTTTCACCAGATGCGCGTCCTGGACGGTAAAGAAGATTTTCTTTCCCCATTTTTCCGAAACAGCGGAAAAGCGTATACGCAATTGTTGTGTAGCCTTCTCCTGTGATCTGATATTCTCTCACGCAGTCCGTCAATAGAGCGACACCATATGCTTCATCACGAAGTGCAGTAAAGGATTGCATCGGTTCAATGGTGATCGGTTTTTCTTCCCAATGCTCATTACTCCACCATTCAAGCTCTTGCGTGAGCTCTGTCGGGCGTTCGATGGTTCCAAACTGCTGATCGCTCAGTGATACCTTTGATGCGATGCCTGTATCAAAGAGGACACGCAGACGATGGTCTAACGCATGATTGTCGACATCGACATGAAAACGGATGACAGGCTCATCTTTATTTAATGCTACCTTTGCTGTAATCGGGAGTGAAGTCGTGACTGATTGCTGAGAGCGCTCTTCTAAGTCATAAGGGACAGTAAGAGTAAGCAGGACGGTGAGCTCTTCTTGCAAGCCGCTTTTAGACACTGTGATGTCTGCTGATGAAAGATCCTTGGATGACACATACAGATCCTCACGCGGCGGGGAATAGTTGTAGGAATCCCCATCGTCTCCATTGTCTTCAAAGATCATTTGCTCAGAGAATGTCCGGCCAGTTTGTTTATCTGTGATCTCCAGCGATCCGTTGTCATTTGCCGCAATGCGGTAATACGTATTTTCAATCGCGTGTCCTTCTGTTTGTTCCCATGCAGATTCGCTTGATTCATCGAAAACCATGCTGACTTGTGTATAACCAACGGATGGTAAGCTGGTGGCTTCGATCAGTAAAACGGCTTTCCATACTTGTTTTGGCATGTACACATCTTTACTTGGGTTAAGAGAAATTTGCTGTGCCAGCACATAATCTGTGACATCAGTTTTGCTTTTTACTGTGTAGTGAAGCGTTTTTCCATTGGCATCTTTTAGTGTAAAAGGACGTTCTGTGATAAAGGTTTCAACTTCAATAACTTCAGAACGCTTTGAAGGCAGTGTATTAAATAAAGTAAACGTGATTTCTTGCTCTGTTTGCAGTCGAATGGCGATGAGACGCATGTGTAAGTCCACAAGGTTCTCGGCGATTTCCTTTGCCTGCTTGTAGCGGAAGAAGACATCTTGATTCGTCGTATCACTATTACAGCCGCCAATGCTGTCATGCGCTGCATTTTCAAACATGAGGTACCAAATATCACGAACCGTATCATGCGGAAAGTCGTGTCCGAGTGAATAGCTAATCGTGAGGATAGGCTCCATCACATTGACGAGATAGTTTTCAATTTGATTGTTTAAGATTTTTAAATCAGCTCGTGTTGAAAAAATAGATTTGTGAATCCGCATATGCTTCGCATGAATGAGCTCTCCTTTTAAAGTTTCAAAAGACGTCCGCTCTTTTTTCACTGCTGCAATGTAATCTTCTAAACTGCTGATTTGATAGTGGTGCTCGTTCAGTTCATTGGCTTTTTCTAATAAGTCAGGCAGGTTTTTGCGGATCGGTGCCTGGTCAAAGCCATTTGGGAAATAGACATTCTTTGTGGTTGCCTTTGCTTGCAGCGCACCGATTTTTTCAGATAAAAAGGCTTGTAAGTCCTCATCCTTTTCAGGAATATTACCACCGTAGTAGTAGCCAAATGGCAGGTTCACCGCAAAGACTTCACTGCCGTCAGCCCCTTGCCAATTGAATTCAGTGTGATTCGTCATATGGTCTGAAACGCCGCGCCAAAAAGCTGTATCCACAATGCCGAAGCCGCGGTAAATTTGAGGCATTTGTGCGGATTGACCAAAGGAATCAGGGACATAACCGACTTTCATCACATGACCGAACTGCTGACAGCGTTCAATTCCATATTGCAGGTTCCGTACAATGGATTCACCTGAAATGACGAGCTGGTCGGTTTGGGTATACCACGGGCCGATGATGAGACGTTTGGCTGTGACGAGCTTTTTGATTCGATTCTCATCCTCTGGACGCCATTTGAGGTAATCATCCAGTAAGGATGCTTGGGCATCGAGCATGAAGTAATGGAACCTTTCATCTGTTTCAAGAGTGTCTAAAATGTCCATTACGCTTTTCATTAAGTAGATACGGGAGCGGGAGGTGGTGAAATACCATTCCCGGTCCCAGTGAGTATGTGGAATCACATGTACATTAACAGTCATTGAGTAACGACACCTTTCTTTGTTCAAATTATCCTTCTAGCACAAGGTCAAAATCGTCTTCTTCTTTCTGCTTCTGATCATGTTCCGGCGTTTTTGGTTCTTTTTTCTCAGAGAAATTGACAAGCAGGTTGGCGCCAATACCGATGACGAGTGCGCCAGTGAGAGCTCCAATTAAATAAGCCCACCAGTTTCCGACTGAGAAGAAGCCGTATAGCCCGCCAATTGGCGGCATGATGTCATGGACACCTAATAATGCAGCAACCCCGCTTCCAGCAGCACATGCGACAACATTGAGCGGAATCAATTTCAATGGATTGACGAGGGTAAAAGGGATCGCCCCTTCCGTAATACCGATAATGCCCATGACAAGGCCGCCACGTCCTGCTTCTCTAAAGGTTGGAGAGAAATTGCGTTTTCGAATCAATGTCGCAAGCCCGTATCCAAGCGGCGGAATGACAATCGCAATATTGACGAGAATGGCAGGGAGGTAGACGCCTGATAGGAAGAGCGCGTTACCTGCCATCCAAGCAGATTTATTCACTGGTCCGCCAAGGTCAAAGCCAATCATCGCACCTAGAATGAGAGCGAGTGCGAGTGTGCTTGTCCCGTCAGCGACCATGCCTTTGATCCATTCAATTAATGCTGTGTTCAAAGCACCTAATGGCCCGCCCAGCAGAACGGACATGAGAAGTCCAGTTAAGCCAACGGTAATGAGCGGTAAGATGAGCAGAGGAACAAGTCCGGCTGCGGAGCCTTTAATTTGAATTTTTCGTTTCACAAAAAGAGCGACATATCCTGCGAAGAAGCCTGCAATAACGGCACCGATAAATCCAGCATTCGTTGAGCTGGCAAGGGCACCACCGATGAAACCGGCCGAAAGCCCTGATTTATCCGCAATCGAATAGGCGATAAATCCAGCGAGCAGGACGTTCATTAAGCCAATCCCTGTCCAACCAACCTGCTCCATTAAATAGGCGCCGTGCAGTATGCCACCAGCATCCTTATAGGCGTTTAAATCTGAAACACCAAATCCTAATCCGACTAGTTTTGCTAAACCAACGATAAGGGAGGCACCGATGATTACAGGAAGAATATAAGAAATACCGGTCATGAGATGGCCTTCAATGACTTTTAATTTTGCTTTCATTTTGCTTTGCTCCTTTCTATATGGCATTGCTCACGTTTATTGAGATTCAGATTTTTTCTTTTCAACAAGTGCTACAGCTTTTGTGATGATTTGCTCGGCATTTTTTAAGGCGCGTCCGATCTCGACACGTACTGTGGGAATGCCTGAAAAACGTTCCGCATCGTTGATATGCTGATTGGAGGCAATGATACAAAGGTCTGCCTGTCTTGCTTCCTCTGGTGTAATGCCATTCACCTGTCCCATAATTCCTTGCTGCTCGATTTTGATCTCGTGTCCGAGCTGTTTACCCGCATTTTCTAACGCTTTTGCTGCCATTGGTGTATGAGCTAACCCTGCTGGACATGAAGTGACACCGACAATTTTCATTGTGTAATCCCCTCTTTCAATTGTTGTTCAATGACTTCGTAATAATAGTCAGCGGTTTGACCTGGTTGAATCTTTTCGATGAAAGCAGGTTCCATGAGGCTTGTCGCAATGCCTGACAGTAATTTCAGGTGTGTGATGTTTGCTTCTTCTAATGGAACGAGCAGTGTAAATAAATAACTTGTGGGTAAATCGTCAAAGCTTCCCCATTCAATCGGTTGTTCTAACTCTAAAAAAAGAAGTGAAGCCGTTTGAACAGCGGAGCTTTTTGTATGAGGAATGGCGAAGCCTTGCTGAAGTCCTGTTGAGACTTCGTCTTCGCGAGTCAACAAATCTGATAATAACCCCGCCTGATCGTTTGTAATCTGAAGGTCTTCAGCTTTCTCGGCAATGTATTGTAAAATCTCATTCTTTGATCGTCCGTCTACTTGTGTGAAAACATGATCTTTTTGGAACAAGCTGATCCCTTCTCTCTTGTTTGTTAAGCGCTTACAAGTTGATTGTAATGTACTTTTCGACATGGTTAAATAGCATCATTTTCCGTTTGAAATGGCAAAAAGTTTATGAAGCTATTCGTCTTGCTGTCTGTATATCTCAAATCCTAGCTTAAAACGAGTTTAATTATGTAAAAAACAGATTCTACTAAATGCATTTCTGTGATATTCTTCCAAGGTATTACAAAAGATAAGGGGGTCTTTTCATGTTCAAAAAGCAGGTCAAATCCTGTGTGATCGTACTCATGGCCATCATTCTCTGTATGGCGGCATTACCTGGATACGAGGCAGCAGCTGCCAGTAAAGGAACAAATGTCAATGAAGCCATTGGGTTAAAAAATGGTGAAGTCATCTCAGGGACATTACAGAATGAAATGGAAGAGTCATGGTACCAAATCACGCCATCAGCACAAGAGGTGGCAAAACATACACATATGAAAATTTCTGTGAAAAGTAAACAAGTATTATCCGTATCGGTCTATCCAAGTAAAGACAGAGCGATGAAGGATGACACTTATTCGAGATATCGTGTGGACACTGCAAGTGGAGAGACAGAGATCGACTTCCCTCATGCATGGTCAGGTCCTTACTTTGTCAAAGTGCTCTATTTAGGGTCGGAGGAAGACAGCCGTGATGAGGAAGAGGATGCGGCTTATGCAATCGGGTATAAAGGAGCTAACCTTCCGCCCTCTGAACCCGTTTTCCCTGAAGACGATGAGCCTGGTATCATTATTATTGAGAAAAAGTACGGGCGAGAAATTCTCCAATCGATTCGTACAATCGAAGATAAACGTTTTAATGAAACACCAAATGGTCAGAAGCTGAGCCGTGTGCTCCAAAAAACAAAGCCATTTCTCAAATCGAAACTCATCAAACAAAAAAATGAGCAGCAAAAGGTATACAATCATCTGCTGACATTAAAGTCACTGCTAAATGACGTAGAGAAAAATGGTGCTTTTAGCGGTCATATTGTGACAGAGAAAGAACAACAGGCGATCCGTTCCCTTTTTAATATGCTCAAAGAAGCAAGTCCTGCCTATTTAAAGAAGGAATTAGAAGCAGTGAGTCAAAACATTGGAATCGATCAGCTTGAAGGAAAATCGATCGGTTATGTATTAGAAAAGCAAAAGCTTGTAAAAGAAGAGAAAGTGAAGACGAATAAGATCATTTTTAAATTAAAGGATGGCCACACGCTTCAATCTGCGAAAAAGAAGATGAAAAGCTATGGAATCCAAGAAAACCGCGTGACATCGCAGTCAGTAAGTCCTTTGTTTAAAGGAATGTATGTCTATGATGTGCCAGCAGGGCAAGAATCAGCTGGAAAGACTTTAAAAGCAGGCAAAGCTGTCATCAAAAGCACTGCAAGAAAGCTGTCCAGCATGCCGAATGTTGAATTTGCGGAGCCTGTTCAAACCTATCGTGCACTAAGCAATGACGTGCAGTATGGTTACCAGTGGCCGCTGAAAAACAGTGCGCAAAACAGCGGGAAAAAAGGCGCTGACGTCAAATTTGAACAAATGAATACACTGATTGGCACAAGCAAAATGAAGCAAACATTAATTGCAGTTGTGGATACAGGTGTAGACAGCCGTTTGACTGATTTAAGCGGGACTGTTCGTACGGACTTAGGTGCGAATCTCATTGGAAGAAACAAAGATGCGATTGATGACAATGGACACGGTACGCATGTGGCGGGCATCATTGCCGCAAAATCCGATAATCATTACTCAATGGCAGGTCTTAACCAACATACGGGCATCATTCCTGTAAAGGTGCTGGATGCCTATGGCTTTGGCGATACAGAGCATATTGCACTTGGAATTAAGCATGCAGTAGATAAAGGCGCAAAGGTCATCAACATGAGCCTTGGCGGCTACTACAGCCGGGTAATTGAATATGCAATGAACTATGCGGCTCAAAGAAATGTACTAGTGGTTGTGGCGAGTGGAAATGATGGCGTTCCAGAAATGGGCTATCCTGCGACATCAAAATACGCAATGGCCATTGGCGCAAGCAACCGTATGGATATTGCCGCTGAATTCTCAAGCTTTGGTAAAGGACTGAGCATGTCTGCACCAGGATCTGATATTCCAAGCTTAATGCCAGATGGGAATGTCTCATACCTGAGCGGGACATCAATGGCGACACCATATGTGGCCGCGGCAGCAGGATTACTTCTTTCTAAAAATCCAACCTTGAAGCCGAATCAAGTAAGGAATATCTTGCAAAGAACAGCCGATAATATCTCCTTTACTTCTGTTGATGGAACAGATGACGTTTTCTATGATGAAAACGATGAGCCAATTGTCGATCCGAAAATTCCAGGGATCGATTGGATGACAGGACATGGCAGACTGAATGCATTTGCTGCTTTAAGTGCTGTCGAACTGAACGCATCTGTGAGCAAAGTGGAGGATCAGCATCAAAAGGTGACAGGTAAAGCAAAGGCTGGCGCTGCTATTTCTGTGTATAGAGGCAAAACACTGCTTGGAAAAGGCATAGCAGGCAAAAATGGAACCTTTAGCGTGAAGATCAAGCATCAGAACAAAAACAAAGTCCTTCACATTAAGATTTCAAAAGGAAAGGCCGCTACAACGCTCAAAACAGTCGTCAAAAAAGGCAAAGCACCAGCTAAGCCGAAAGTGGGCAAAGTAACGGTTAAAAGTAAAACGGTCAAAGGGACTGCGGGTGCAGGATTGACCATTAAAGTGAAAAATAAATCAAAGAAAGTCATCAAAACGGTAAAAACAAATAACAAGGGCGCATTTACTGCCCAAATAAAACCGCAAAAAGCCAAAACAGTCTTGTATGTGACCGCTTCTGATGTGAGAAAAAGAGAAAGCAAAGCGGTGAAGGTTGTTGTTGTGAAAAAGTAAGAGGAGAGCTTCCCTTTCTAAAGAAGGGAAGTTTCAGCGTGTAGACAAACCCTCGCATTCTTTGTCAGGACTGTGCTCCGGTGCTCACGAATGTCAAATTCGCTCCGCTCCTGTGCTCGCCCTTCCTAGACTGCAAAGGTTTTCTATCACGCTGAAAAGAAGACAAAGGGCTAAAATGAAGATCATTTTAGCCCTTTGTCAACAATCTGGAACTTCCTTTTCTAAAAAAGGGAAGTTTTTTTGCTTGTTACTGGAAAAATACCAATTAATGTCGATAGTAATATAGCAGGAAAAAAAGGAGGATTTATCGATGAAAAAAATCATGTTTGCTTTCTTTCTATCATTGCTTCTCGTATTCCCAACCTTTGCACATGCAGAGGAAACAGGGGCAGTACCAGCTTCCGTTCAAGTAACAAGTGTCACCGCAGCCGATAGTGGATTAGTGAATTACGGCTATGGCAGTAAATATCGCGTGGGTTCTTATTATCCAGCTACGTTTAAAGGAACACTAAAAGATACAAGTGGAAATCTCATGCCTAATCAGCCGATTCAGCTTTATTTTGAAGCAGCAATTAAATCATATGCTCAAACAGCGACAGGCACAACAGACGTAAATGGACAATTTTCACTGACGTTTCAAGTTCCTGCAGGTGCAGGCTACCAAACATACAATAATGCAGGCTGGTCTACACATTACTACGATATCGTTCCAGTGACGTTCACTTCAAACGACATCAAGCTATCTTCAAATGTCACAAGTGTGTACCATTTGGCATATACATCCCGTTACTAATCTGCTGGAAGAAGCGACTTGGCGAAAGCCTTGTCGTTTTTTTTCATAGAAAAAAGGATGTCTTCATGTGACATCCTTTTCTTTTTGTTAGCAAACCTGCTGGGCGGCAACCGAAAGAGTCGATAAACAAACACTCATGAGCCGTGACTCCCAGATTCGATCGAGCGTTTACCTTTTAATTCTGAGCTTTGATGGATAAGAACTTTTACACTTGAACGTTGATCCTTGAACTTTTATCAAGGATCATCCAGAGATGATCAGATGAGGAGGGAATGACCTTTCCCTCGGAGGTGTTTAGTTCTATCGATTTTCGGCTCACTAACAAAATTGATTAATCGATCTGTATTTTCGTTAGTGTATTGCTTTCTGACAAGGAAAAATCAACTTCCATTTGAAAATCCTCAATCTCGGTCGAAAGCTTTTCAATCTTCACTCGAAGACGAAGCGGATCGATGATCGTCGCCTCGTTTTCAGCGAGGAACGACTTGACGATCTCTTGGTTGGCAGCCGCTTGTGTTTTTCCGTCTTTTCCAAACAAGGTTTCTAAATGCTGGTCGAGCCTCTTCTTCACATCTTCATTGGTTTGTTCTGCTTTGTCTACTAGCTCTGTGTACACCTTTTTCAATTTCCGTAAATAACGAATATCGTATTCTATCGACGTCTTCCGTTCAATCGCTTCTGCCACCGTCATGCTGACACCCGCAACATCAATCGTTGTCGTCGCATTCGACACAACGATGGCTGATTTGATGGCATTCCGGCGCTTGATTAATGCTTGAATCGATTGGTCATCAGCCTTCGCCTTCTTTTCGATGTCTTCTTGATGTTGAAATCCGTGTTGTATATGTTTCCCGATCATCAATCCACCAAGTACGGCTTCATCAACGGTTCGGTTGATTCTCTTATCTAACATTTTCAGTTCACTTAATGCTCTTGTAATGGTCATGTCCATATTAGTGACAACTCCCTTGATTCATCCTGAAAATCATAGATTCCTATCATATACCAAAGTGTGCTTCTTTTACTAGCGATATCCTTTTTTGTCAAATTGTTTTCGATAGAAAAAAACCTGGCGTTAAACACCAGGTTCTTCACGTTTTTTCTGAATCCAAGCTGTCACATAATAGGCAGCATAGCAGAGCGCGATGAAAGGAATGCCGCAGATAAGGGCAATCCGCTGATTTGGATCAAAGGCAATGCCAATCACAGAGGCAAGACACAGGAAGAAGGCAGCAATCGGAACCACTGGATAGAGCGGGGTTCGAAAGGAAAGATCATGGAGCTGTCCGCCTTCCTGTAAAAAACGTTTCCGAAACATAAATTGTGAGGCAGCAATCCCCATCCACACGATCACAACGGCCAGTCCAGAGATCGAAACAAGGACAAGGTATACCGTTTCTGGTGCGATGACACTTGAGAACAAAGAAAGAATCCCACCGATCATACTTAAAATCAGTGCGTTCAAAGGAATTCCTTTAGATGTCAGCTTCGCCAGTTTCTTAGGCAGTGTCCGTTCCTCAGAAAGTGACCAGAGCATACGGGATGACGCGTATAGTCCAGAGTTTGCGGCAGATAAGATCGCTGTCAAAATGACAAAATTCATGAAATCTGCGGCATATGGAATCCCGATGCGATCAAACACCACAACAAATGGACTTTTGATCACCCCGGCTTCTTCCACTGGGATCAAGCCGGCTAAGACCACGATCGTTCCAACGAAAAACAAGACAAGACGCAGTACGGTTGTGCGAATCGCTCTTGGAATGGTCTCGTCAGGATTGACGCTTTCACCCGCAGCAATCCCAATTAACTCCGTACCTGAAAAAGCGAAATTGACGGCAAGCATCGTCATTAAAATCGGTAAAAAGCCGTTTGGGAAAAGACCGCCTTCCCCGGTGAAGTTAGAAAGGAACGGAGCGGCCTCACCGCCTTTTAACGGAATCAAGCCAAACATCGCAGCTCCGCCAAGAATAATAAAGAGAATAATAGCCATTACTTTAATGCTGGAAAACCAAAACTCTGATTCTGCAAAAAATTTAACTGTAAACGCATTGAGTAAAAAGATAAGAAGAGCAAAGACACCGCTCCACATCCAAACCGATGTGTCCGGGAACCAGCGCTGCATTAAAAGCCCTGCCGCTGTAAATTCCGATCCGAGCGCGACTGTCCATGTCAGCCAGTAGAGCCAAGCGACTGTATAGCCTGTGCCGGGTCCAATATACTTTGTTGCATACGTATGAAAGGCCCCTGTAACCGGCATTGCCACAGACAGCTCACCTAAACAGAGCATCACGAGATACACAATTAATGCCCCGACAAGATAGGCAAGGATCGTCCCCGCGGGTCCTGCTTGATTGATGGTATACCCAGAGCTTAAAAAGAGCCCTGTTCCAATGACGCCGCCTAGAGAAAGCATGAACAGGTGGCGGCTCGTCATTTTTCGTTGATATTGTTGTGACTGATCTTTTGCTTGTTCCATGTCTTCCCGCCCTTTTGCTTAGAAGTATGTGTGATGATTCATGGTGCTATGCTGTGGTAAGTTTTAAGATGTCCGTGATATCTTCTGGGGTCGTCCGGCAGCAGCCGCCGATGATATGCGCGCCGTCTTGATACCATTGATGCGCACATTCACCAAATGTATGCTGAGGCGTATCTCCGCTCCATACCTTTTCTTCAGGATCATATAATTCCCCTGAGTTTGGATACACGACAATCGGTTTGCTCGTCCCCTTTTTCATCTCTTGAATGAGAGACGAGATAAATTGCGGCGGCGTACAGTTTACACCCACAGCAGCGATCTGTTCATAAGGTTCCAGTGCTTGTACACATTCTCTGAGCAAATCTCCTTCACTAATATGAAGGTCGTCCTTCGCGCTGAATGTAATCCAAGCAGATACACCACTGAATTCATCTTGCAGCAGCTTTGCAATGGCCGTTGCTTCAATGAGACAAGGGATCGTTTCACACGCAAGAATATCTGCACCAGCTTCTACTAATGCCTGAATCCTTGGTCTATGAAAATCAATGAGTGTCTGCTCTGTGAGTCCGTAATTTCCTTTATATTCTGAACCATCAGATAAATAAGCGCCGAATGGCCCCACAGATCCTGCGACAAATGGTTTTGTCCGCCCTTTACGACGCGCTTCATCCTGCCAAAAAAGATCGCGTGCCTCTTTTGCTAAAGTGACAGATCGTTTCATTAGTTCAATGGCTTCTTCTTTTGAATAGCCTTTTTCAGCGAAGCCATCAATCGTTGTTTGGTAGCTCGCTGTTGTGGCACAGTCAGCTCCGGCTTGGAAGTAATCCAAGTGTACTTGCTGAATCAATTCTGGCTGTTCAATCAGTATTTTGGCTGACCATAAACTGTCGTTTAAATTGCAGCCCTTTCGTTCAAGCTCTGTTGCAAGTGCACCGTCTAAAATTAAAGGTGCGTGAGCCTGTAAACGGCTTTGAATAGGATTCATCGAATGGAACACCCTCCTTTTTAGTCGGAAATGATGGATATGATATGAGGCAGTAGTTTAAATGACTAAAGTGTTTTTGTCAAGGAGAGGAAAAAGCATGTGACCGCGGAAAAACCCTGAAAACATGCGGGTTTCCATGCATAAACATGCAGTCAAAATAATAGAAAACCAAGTCATTGACAGCCTCTAAAAAGAGATATATATTATGGAAAGGTTCATTTCAGAAAGCTTCGTCAAAAGGCGCTGTCTTTTGATTTTTTTTGTTCAACGACTGTCTTCTTTCGTGCAGAAAGAGGGTTTTTTATATGCTTTAAAAAGGAGGAAAGAAGAAATTGAAAAAATGTGTAAAAGATATCGCAATGATTCTAATTGGTTCTTTTTTATTTGCCGCCGCAGTGAACATGTTTGTCATTCCGCTTGAATTTGGTGAAGGCGGTGTAACGGGGCTGTCCATCATTTTCTATTATTTGTTTGAAATTGCACCATGGCTGACGAACCTAGTGTTTAATGCCATTCTGCTGCTTGTCGGGTATAAATATTTGGACAAGAAGACGACGATTTATACTGTGGTTGCCGTCGCAAGTAACTCCCTATTTTTACACCTGACCACAACATGGGTCGTGAATGTTCACGAATTGATCATTGGGGCCATTTTCGCAGGAATCATTATCGGAATTGGGATTGGTCTTGTGCTAAGAGCAGGCGGTACAACGGCGGGTTCTGCCATACTCGGAAGAATTGCCAACAAGTATTTAGACTGGAACGTGAGCTACGCCATCTTGTTCTTTGATCTGATCGTCGTATTTGCTTCCTACTTTATTATTGGTGCGGAAAAATTAATGTTCACGATTGTGATGCTGTACGTGGCGACAAAGGTGATGGACTTCGTGATAGAAGGGCTTAACACGAAAAAGGCAGTGACGATCATTTCTTCATGCAAAGATGATATTGCCGAAGAAATCAATCACACCTTGGATCGAGGCGTGACGATTTTAAACGGACGCGGTCATTATTCAAAGGAATCGAAGGAAATTCTCTATGCAGTCATTCAAAAACAAGAGCTTATGCGTCTAAAGAAAATCATTAAGAAAATTGATCGAGACGCATTCGTTGTTGTCCATGACGTGCGTGATGTGTTCGGAGAAGGATTTGTGAATATATAAAAACGAAAGGACCCCAAAAGGGTCTTTTTTTTATATTTATACCTCTTGTCACATTATACTATGTAATGTATAGTATAAATGGTTAGGAGTTGTAATCATGAATGCACAATTAAAAAAAGGTTTACTGGAATTCTGTGTACTGGCGGTATTAAAGAAAGGCGATTCCTATGGTTATCAAATGATTAAAGATATGTCCCATTGTATTGAGATTTCAGAATCGACATTATATCCGATATTAAAGCGATTAGAGCAAAACAATTATGTGGAGACCTATTCCCAGGAACATAATAGTCGATTAAGAAAATACTACCGGATGACACAAAGCGGCCGTGAGCATATGGCGCAGTTTTTAGCGGAATGGGATCAAGTGATGGCGATTTACGACTTTATTTCTGGAGGACAGGGCAATGAATAAAAAAGAATTTTTAGCCAGCTTAGAGAAGCACCTGCATCGTCTAGGCGAAAAAGAAAGTGACCGGTTCATCGAGTATTACGATGAAATGATCGAGGATTATCAAGAAGATGGATACAGTGAACAGGAAGCGGTCGATCAAGTCGGGCAGCCTGCTATCATCGCTGAAGGGATTTTGAAGGAACAAGGAATTAAAACCGTTCAGGTGCCGACGTTTGGAGAAAAAGCCACAAGGCTCTCCATCCTCATTTTAGGCTTTCCATTATGGGGCAGTATTCTAGCAACAGTCTTCCTACTAATTCTTTCTGTGTATATGGTGATTTGGTGCATTCCGCTCGTGACAGGTACAGTGACGCTAGTTGGTCTGCTCGGAGGTTTTTGGAGCATCATTGGTTCTCCATTTATCTTTCAGGACGGTTTGCATGTGGTGGTGACGCAAATTGGCGTTGGTATTCTTCTATTAGGTGTCGGATTATTATGCGGCATGGCCACGGTGTATTTGACAAAGCTATTTGTTCAAATGACTGTTCAAACCACTAAGGCATTCATGGGAATGTTTAAAAAGAAGGTCGTGAGAATATGAATGTGAATGATTTAAAAAAGCAATGCATCAAATGGGGGATCATCTTCACCGTTGCCGGAGGAATGATCATGGCAATCGGTTTTGGACTATCGGGCTTTGACCTAGATGCATATCACAACAATGACCAGAACAATGTGTTCCGCACTATCAATTGGAGCAAGCCTTAAATGAAAAACCCGCTTATGCGGGTTCAGCGTGTAGACAAACCCTCGCATTCGGTGTCAGTCCTGCGTGCTGGTGCTCACGAATGTCAAATTCGCTCCGCGCCAGTACTCGTCCTTCCTAGACTTCAAAGGTTTTCTATCACGCTGAAAAGAAGACAAAGGGCTAAAATCAAGATCATTTTAGCCCTTTGTCAACAATCTGAAAAACCCGCTTATGCGGGTTTTTTTGCTCTGGCTACAAAGAAGAAATAACAGCAAAGTGCACCTAGTTCACAAAGCATAATGATCAGGCCCATTGGAAAGGCTGTTTGGCTTCCGGCTAGTCCGACAAGAGGTGTCATGCAGGCGCCTAGCAGCATTTGTGCCACACCGATCAGGGCAGCCGCACTTCCTGCATGTGCGCCGTGATGCTGCATCGCAAGAGACGGGGCAGAGGTGCCGACAATTCCAACGCTTGAGACCACAAAAAAGAGCGGAATGAGAATGCCATATAATCCAGCATCAATGGAGATCATCAAAAATAAGGTGATGCCGCCTAAGGCAGCTGTCAGCAACCCAATGCGAAGAACCTTCTCTTCGCCGATTTTAGCAGCGACGCGGGCAAATACTTGTCCAGCTGTGATGATCCCAAGACTATTCACTGCAAAGGCAGCACTGAATCCTTGTGGAGAAAGGTGGAAAAGCTCCTGAAGCACAAACGGTGAGCCAGAAATATAAGCAAACATCGCTGCGAATACAAGACCTTGCGAGAGGGCATACCCTACAAAGAGACGATCACTCGCTAAAATTTTCATGGCACTTACAATCTGTTGAAAGCCTCCTGTCTGTCTGCGCTCCGTAGGTAAACTTTCTTGAAGTGAAAAAATAGATCTCAGCAGCATCAAGGCCCCGAGGATGCCTAATAGAACAAATACACCCTGCCATGTGGTGAAGCGTAACATCTGTCCGCCCACAATAGGTGCCGCTGCCGGAGCAACCCCGTTGACCAACATGAGCAGTGCAAAGAATTTCGTCATTTCTGAGCCTTCATAATGATCTCGCACAATGGCTCGTGCAATGACAATGCCTGCTGAACCGGCGAGTCCTTGAATCAATCTTAAGAGAATGAACATCCAAATCGACGAGACCACCGTACATAAAAGAGAGGCGGCGATAAAAATGATTAAGCCGATCATCAGCGGTTTTCTTCTGCCGATCGTATCACTAATAGGACCTGCAATCAGTTGTCCAAGCGCGAGTCCAATCAGACAAGCCATCAGACTTAATTGGGACAAAGCAGTGCTTGCTTCAAAATCTCGTGCAATATGAGGCAATGCAGGTAAATACATATCCATTGCAAGCGGTGCAAGGGCGGTTAAAGAACCAAGCAATGCAGCAAGGAGAAATCGGTTTTTTTTCGATTCTTGGGAATAAGATAAAGAACTCATATGACATTACACTCCTCGTATACTTCCTCAAAACAGCATAATGAATCGAGCGTCCCTTTTCAATGGAAATTTTCAAAGAGGATTCCGTGCAAAATAATTGATCTTTCGAAGGAGACTCTTTACATTGAATGAGTAGAGAAAAGAACAAGGTCATCGACATGCAGTATTTGCATGATACGTATATCTGGCAATTAAACAACAGGAGGTGCTGACATGGAGCAGCAAGAGCTGATCATTCGTCAAGCAGTCAAAGAAGATCATGAGGCCATTAGACACGTACTAATCAAATCCTATTCACAGTATGAGCCTCAATTTACAGAGGAAGGCTGGCAAAATTATTCTGCTGCGCTTGCAGCAGCTGTAGATAATCCAAACATGGAGCTGATGCTTGTGGCGGAGCTTGAAGGTCAGGTCGTAGGGACGCTTCAAATGTTCCGATCATCAGAGCAAGCGTATGACAAACCCGAAATGGGCATTACATCAGCCATCGTCCGGTTTTTAGGAGTAGATCCCGATGTCAGAGGAAAAGGAATTGCAGAGTCATTGTTACGTAAAAGTATTGAGCTCACGCAATCATGGGGCGAAAATGTTCTGTACCTTCATACCTCTGATAAAATGCAGGCTGCCATTCGTCTTTATGAAAGAATGGGCTTTGAGCGTGCACTAGATAAAGAATTTGTGAATCAAAATGGGACGCATGTTAAAAGCTATCAATATGTCATCCAGAAAGAACAACCAGCTGGTTCATCACATCACGCATAATAAAAGGAAGAGCACGTCCTCGATGGACAGCTCTTCTTTTTTTATTTACGCCCACAGTATAAGCGCCCAATATGATATCCCCCACGAGATTAAACCGAACATAACAAAGAATTTTAACATGCGCTCATAAGGAGATAGCCTTCGTTCTCTCTTCGTTTTCACCAGCCGCCAATAAAGGGCATAGCCGCAAAAAATGAGGATGATTTGTCCAAGCTGTGTAAGGTTTTCAAGAATCGTGATTCCGTTCATTTATTTCACCTCATCAATAGGTCTTCCATATGTGAATGTAGCAACCCTTTATTTTTTCAAAAAAAATCGGTGTATACTGGAAAGAGAGAATCTAGATGCAAGAGGGAGTTGTGACATGTTGTTTTCGCTACATGCGGATCGGTGGGATGAAGTAATCGAGAGAAAAATCAAATACGATCAGAAGATTGTGGAACATACTTGTCAGCTGTTAGACGCACAGGGACAGCAGGCTGTGCTGTTTCACAAGATTGAAGACACGTTTACGATGAGGGCAGGTGATGGTGCTCTGACGATTCCAAAAGGGAGCTATACGACCGCTTATTATTGGAAGGATCGTCCTTACAATATGTATTTCTGGAGAGATGATCAAGGGAAGGAACTAGGTTCTTATTTTAATATTGTGGGGAATACATCGTTCAACGGCCAGCTGGTCATGTTTGAAGACCTCATTGTTGATCTTCTCGTTCTTCCGAATGGTGATTTTTTTGTATTGGATGAAGATGAGTTGCCAGAGAGTTTAGTGGATTTTGAACAAGGTTCAGTGCACCGAGCATTAGAGAGTGTGATGGCTTCGTTAGAAAACATACTTGATCAAGTGAGGGCAGATGTTGATGGAAAATATCATCACAGCTTGTTTGCACCGCTGTTAAAATAGAAAAAAACGATTCCTTTCAGCGAGGAATCGTTTTTTCTGTTACACCTTGATACGGTTTAATCGTTTTTGTAAACTGGTTTTCGTTTTAGAAGCTTTTAGCTGTTTGACAGCGGATTGCGCCGCTGCTTTTGTTTTCTTCGTTCGTTTGGTTTCCGCTTTTTTGACCTTTTGTTTGGCGTCTGTCACTTTCTTTTGATAGGCGACCTGTTTTTTGACTTTGTCGAGCCGATTTTGCAGGCTTGTTTTTTCTTTGCCTTTGTTTAACTTTTTGATGGCCGCTTGTGCGCTTTTAATGGCGCCTTGTGTTTTGCTTTTTTCGGCTGTTTGAACCTTTGCACGTGCCAAGCGGATATCAATGGTTCCTTGTACCTTTTTCACCCGTTCAGTGAGTGCTGTTTTTTGCTTACTTGCAGTGAGTCGGCCAATTCTCGTTTTGGCTTGATTGACATCTGCCTGCTTTTTAGAAGTTTCGGCTGTTTTGACAGCGCTAGTCGCAGCCTTCAAAAAGCTTGATTGTGGTATATATTGCACGCGGCCATAGCCGAATTGTGGATCTTTTCCTTTTGCGCCAAGATCCACTGTATAGCTGCGCAATAAGGTGCGAAGCTGAACATTTGTTTTCTTCGGATGAAGCTGCTTCAACAGTGCCAGCATGCCTGTGACATGCGGTGCAGCTTGTGATGTACCTGTTGCATACCAATATTCATTTTTTAAATAAGTGCTAATGACGTTCTGACCAGGGGCAGAAAATTCAATACCTTTCCCTGTATTTGAGATAGAAGCGAGTTTGTCTTTGTCCGTCGTTGCAGAAACGGCAATGACGCTATTGTAGGCGGCAGGATAGCTGATATGATTCTTCTTCCCATCATTCCCGCTTGCAGCGACCACAAGCAGTCCTCTTTTGTATGCTTCATCCACTGCTGAACGCAAAATAGGGATATTGTCTTCAAAACCTAGACTTAAATTCATAATATCCATCTTGTTGCTAATAGCCCAATCGATTCCTCGAAGCAGACTGTACAAGTCGCCTTCTCCCTTTTTATCTAACACTTTCACAGCATACAGCTTCGCGCCAGAAGCGACGCCGACTGTGCCGTAATCGTTATTGAGGGCACCAATCGTTCCTGCGACATGTGTGCCGTGTCCTTCATCATCTTTATAGGAGGAAGTGTAGTTCACGAATGATTTACCGCCGGATATCTTTAAATCCTCATGGGGAGAAATACCAGTATCCAAAACGGCTACCTTCACATTTTTCCCCGTGACGCCTTCTTTTATCGCTTGCTTTACATTCAGCTTTTGCAGGTTGTAAGATTTTTGAACCAATGCATCCTGATTCGTAGAGGCAGCGGTTTTTTTCATCGTAGAAGAAGCGAGTTTGACTTTTATGTTTTTTGAGACATACGCGATGTTAGGGTCTTTTTTGAGTGACGTGACCGCTTGTTCATCTGCTGTCACAGCGACAGCAGGAAGATGTATGTACTGTGCGTTCACTTTTTCACTTTCTTCAATCGCTGTTTGCTTTCCTTTTTGGTTTTTATAGACGATGATGACATCTGTTTCTTTTGGCGGTGCAGCTGCCTGCGAATGGTAAGGCAAGGCAGTTGTCAACGCAAGAAGAAACGCGATGACTACGAATATTTTCTTTTTCAAGGCGATAGCCCCTTGCATACGATGACCTCCGTCTTTTTTTCTCTATTATATCGGAGAAATGAGAAGGATGGTTAGAAGAATCATATTGTTTGTCAGAAAGTTTTTTTTACAAGTAACCTGAAATTGAAATTCATACAAATCTAGTAGACAATAGAGAGAACATAATAAGAGAAAGTAGGATATGCTGATGAACGTAAAAGAGTATATGACGTATGATGCGATTGGCTTGGCGGCACTTGTACGGAATAAGCAGGTAACGCCAGACGAGCTTGTACAAGCTGCATTTGCTAGACTGAATGAGGTCAATCCTGAACTAAATGCGTTGATTCAGACAAGACAAGATCAAGTATTAAAAGAAATCAAGACATTACATACGAATCAGCCGTTTGCGGGCGTTCCATTTGTACTGAAAAATATATCGCAAGGGCTGGAAAATGAACCGCTGACAGCAGGAGCTGCATTATTAAAGGATGTAAAGGCAAAAACGGACTCCCACTTTGTCCAGCGATTGAAGCAGGCTGGATTTCTCATGATGGGACATACAAACACACCAGAATTCGGATTAAGAAATGTAACAGAACCTGCTTTACATGGTCCAACGAGGAACCCTTGGCATCCTGACTATTCTCCTGGCGGTTCAAGCGGCGGGACGGCAGCAGCTGTTGCGAGCGGCATCGTACCTGCTGGTGGAGCAAGTGATGGTGGAGGGTCCATTCGGATTCCAGCATCCTTTACAGGTTTGTTCGGTCTCAAACCAACAAGAGGAAGAACGCCGGTAGGACCAGGCGCAGGAAGGCAGTGGCAAGGGGCATCCATTGACTTTACACTTACAAAAACAGTGCGGGACAGTGCAGCCCTTCTTGATCTACTTCAAGTCATTCAGCCTGAAGCGGCTTTCCAAACGCCATTATACGACGGCAGCTATCAAGAAGATCTAGAGAAACGTACATCTTCTATGCGAATTGCTTACATTGTAGAATCTCCAGTTGGTACGAAGGTCAGTGAGGAAGCGAAGCAGGCGGTGCAGCAAACAGTGAAATGGCTGAGTGATCAAGGGCACCAAGTAGAAGAAGCAAGGCCTGCAATCGATGGAATTCATCTGATGCAGCAATACTACGTCATGAACAGCGGAGAAATGTCTGCACTATTCACGTCCTTGAATCGTTCATTAGGACGTCCAGTCAATCCGGAGGAAACAGACATCGTGGCATGGGTGTTGGCAGAGGCTGGCAAGAATGTAACCGCTGCTGCTTACACAGAAAGTCTTGATGCATGGGATATGGCGGCTGCACAAATGGCGTCATTTCATCAAACCTATGATCTCTTTGTGACACCAGCGACTGCCTATTCAGCTCCTAAGGTTGGTGAGTTGATGCATTCGAAAGAAGAAATCACAGAACTTTTACGTGTGTCATCTCTCTCAATGCAAGCGCAGCAGGATCTCATTTATGACATGTTCTTAAAGAGTCTGACCTACACACCATTTACACAGCTTGCCAACTTAACGGGTCAGCCTTCTATGAGCGTTCCTGTTCATCTCACTAAGGCGGGCATGCCTTTAGGGGTACAGGTCACAGCACCTAAGGGGAAAGAGGATTGGCTGCTGCGGCTTGCAGCAGAGATGGAGACATCCTCGATTTGGAAAGGAACAAATCAACTCATACGTTGAAACGACATTGGTCTATGGAGGGAAAGGAGTGTCACACGTGAGTACGAAGGATAGAATTATTCAAACGGCCGCACTTCTTTTACGCAAACAGGGGTATCATGCGACAGGATTGAATCAAATCATTAGAGAGAGCGGCACGCCTAAAGGATCTCTTTATTATTATTTTCCAAACGGAAAAGAAGAGCTAGCCATAGCAGCCGTTGAATATATTAGTCAAAAGGTCATCAATCGAATTGAAGAAAGCTTTGCCTATTCGGATGATCCTTATATCGCCATCGACCGCTTTATGACAAACATCATCTGGGGGTTTACGGAGCAAGAAAATGAAAGAGGCATTCCGATTGTCTTGCTGGCGGCAGAATCCAAGCCAGAACATACGCAGCTTCATACTGCATGTAAACAAGAAATGATCCGCTGGCAAAAGCTTGTGAAAGAAAAGCTCATGAACAGCGGATATGAAGAAAACAAAGCGGATGAGCTGGCTTCTCTCCTTCATTCAATGGTGATTGGGGGTCTATCGATGACCACCGCACTCAAACAAACGACCCCGTTAGAACATGTGAAATGTTACCTTAGACACTTATTTATGCGAGAAGAGTAAAATCTCTCGCATATTGTCTATCTATTATATCAATTGGTCTATATAATAAAGATAGTCAATTAGTCATGAGGAGTGATGGGATGTCGGAGCAACCGCAATCGATCAAGCAATCCGAAGGAACCTCTTTTTATACCGTGTCTGGTTCAGGGAAGCTGTATGGGCTGGAAAATCAGCTTGTTCATGTGCTGGCAGAAGTAAATCAAACGAATCAGCTGTTTGAGCTTGTCTTAATCACAGGTGGGAAAGGAGCTTATTTTCCACTTCACTGTCATGAGCACTTATTTGAAACCATTTTTGTGCTGGAAGGAAAGCTTGAAGTGATCTTGGACGGTAAAAAATATATGGTCACAGCCTTCGATTATATTCATATCCCACCCAAAACGATCCATGGCTACAGAATGCATAGTCACAAAACAAGATTTATTTCATATACGTTGGGCGGACAAATGACAGATGTCTATCAGCAAATTGGGAAAAGGCTTCAGCGGAACGAATGGCCGATGACCGATCATGCTTTCGATGCAGACAGCTTTGAACAAGCTGAAAAAGAAAGCGATATCATATTGATGCATGGTATCCGGCAGCTGTCAAATACAACTAAGCCCTCCGTTTTATTTCATAGTCAGCTCCCTCAGGCGGTGCAGCCCTACGTATTAGAGGCTGGTGAAGGGAAGCAATACATTATTGATGGTCAGCTTCATGAGCTGATCGCAACAACAGAAACAACTGGAGGCGGGTTCAGTCATTTTGTGATTGAAGGCGCGAAGGGAAAGTATTTTCCTCCGCATTATCATCAAGTACATACAGAAGCACTCTATTGCGTTGAGGGAAAAATGAATCTGCAATTGAACGGAGAAGATATATGCCTGATGCCGGGTGACTTTGCCTATATACCGCCGGATACAATTCACTCTTCTGAACTCGTGTCCCATTCTAATAAATTTTTGCTATTGCTGCTTCCTGGAAAGATTGAGCAGTTGTATGAGCAGTTTGAAGAATCACAAAGCCCGAGTATATGTCCTTATTTTATTCAAGAAGGGAACTTGATGATTGATCGAGAGACTTCCTCTCAATATGATTTGGTCTTTATCGAAAAAGGATAAATAGGTAACGCGTTACACATGATTGTATAAGTGCCTGTCGAACCGATCGACGGGCTTTTTTGTTTTTTAATAATCCTGATCTGATGCATGAACCATCCATTCAAGGTGAAGCTATGTACAGATGATTTTCGCTAAAGGAGGAAATGCATGTGAGAGCTGTTACTTATCAGGGGAAAAATAGCATTGCAGTGAAGAAAGTAGATGCGCCATCTATTCAAGATCGGGAAGATGTGATCATCCGAATTACATCAACAGCAATTTGTGGATCTGATTTACATTTGTATCAGGGGAATTTCCCGCTCCCAATCGGCTATGTGATTGGGCATGAGCCAATGGGGATTGTGGAGGAAGTTGGCCCGGATGTCACGGCAGTAAAAAAGGGAGACCGTGTCGTTATTCCATTTACCGTTGCATGTGGTCAATGCCAATATTGTCATCACCACTTAGAAAGCCAATGCGACAACTCAAACCCGCACTATGATTCGGGTGGACTTTTTGGATATAGTGAGAAATATGGGAACTACCCTGGAGGACAGGCAGAATATTTACGCGTGCCTTTTGGGAACTACACTCCGTTTAAGATCCCAGATGATTGTGAGCTGGAGGATGAACAATTGCTGTTCTTATCGGATGTTCTTCCAACTGCTTATTGGAGCGTGGAGCACGCCGGTGTGAAAAAAGGTGATACGGTCATTGTGTTAGGCTGTGGACCTGTTGGGTTAATGGCACAGCAATTTGCATGGCAAAAAGGGGCAGACCGTGTGATTGCGGTCGATTACATTGATTACCGTCTGCGACATGCAAAACGAATGAGCGGCGTAGAAGTATTTGATTTTACAGAAGACCCAGACATGGGAGAAACGTTAAAGGAGCTGACCAAAGGTGGAGCCGATGTTGTGATCGATTGTGTGGGAATGGACGGGAAGAAGTCGCCGCTTGAAAAAATTGAGCAGAAACTTAAGCTACAAGGTGGAACGATCGGACCGATTCAAATTGCCACAAAAGCCGTCCGTAAATGTGGAACGGTGCAGATGACGGGTGTGTACGGCGGCCTATATAATATGTTCCCATTAGGTGCCTTTTTCGCAAGAAACGTCACCCTGAAAATGGGGCAGGCCCCGGCGAGAGGCTACATGTCAAAGCTCTATCAAAAAGTGACAACCGGTGAAATTGATCCTAAAGCGATCATCACACACCAATTGCCGTTAGATGATGCCGCTCATGCGTATCACATATTTAATGATAAGAAGGATGATTGTATAAAGGTCATCTTAAAGCCATAAAAAAGAAGGCTTAGGAATTCTCCTAAGCCTCAGCGTTTAGACAAACCCTCGCATTCGGTGTCAGGTCTGCGTTCCGGTGCTCACGAATCTAAATTCGCTCCGCTCCGGTACTCGTCCTTCCTAGACTCTGCAAAGGTTGAAAAGAGGACAAAGGCTTAGGAATCTTCCTAAGCCTTTAATGGCTCGTCCATCATTTTTTCGATTAATTCAAAAAATGTTTTTTTATCTTCTTCTGAAAGGTGGTTGAACAGCTGATTGACAAGCAGCTGGCGGTTGTCGATCATTTGTTTTGCAATTTGTTCACCTGATTCAGAGAGTTCAATCCATACAGTGCGGCGGTCATTATTATTTCGAGAGCGGATAATCATCCCTTCATCTTCTAAGTGATTGAGAGCGGTTGTTGTTGCAGAGGGAGATAATGAAACTTCCTGCAGAATATTTTTCACAGTACATGATTGATGACGATAAATGATGCGTAAAATAAACCCTTTCACATTCGTGACGTTTTTCGGAATGTTCTCTTCATCTATTTGTTTCGTCGCCTTTAAATACTTTGTCAGCGCATGGTCTAATAAACTTGCCTCTAGCTCGAAATGTTGCATTCTCCATACCTCTTTTCCTATTGCATTCGCATTTTCCGATCAATTACTAGGTCTATCTTATCATAATAGTTATCATCATTTAAACCAAAATGGAAGACGGCTATAAAATTACCTATATTATCAATTAATATAAAGAACAATTCCAAATTGAAATGATTTTACTTTCAGCTGGTTTTATTTTAGAATGTGAATGAGATAAAATCTGCCAACCCATTCACTGGAAATTGGCTATTGTAAATCAAACGTTTGGAGATGAAGATATTGAATACATTACAGGCATTACTTAACGACAGAATGGAACGCTCTTCACAAATTGAAGCGGTAACTGGCGGGGGTGTGTCTTATACATTTGAAGAATATGCAAAGCGTATTGACCAGCTCGCTCATTATTTACATCAAAAGGGGATTCGAAAAGGGGACCGTGTTTGCTTTATTTGTCAAAACCATCATCACTTTTCAACAATTATGCTGGCAGCCATTAAAGCAGGTGCAGTCGCAGTTCCGCTTAGCTGGCAGCTTACTTCTTTTGAGCTGGAAGGTATTTTGAAAAAAGCAGAGCCAAAGGCTTTATTTTTTGACCGTGAATTCCGTGACATCATTGCGGCAGTGAATGTGTCTTTAGAAAATTGCCTGATGGTGGAATCCGGTGCCAATGCGAATACAACACAGCTATTTGAAGACATGTTGGCTTCAAATGATGGAAGTAACCTTGCTGAAGAGGTATCAGAAGAGGATCTAGCGATGATTTTATTCACCTCTGGGACAACGGGAAATCCAAAGGGCTGTATGGTCGGACATGGACGAATCTATCAATTTTTAACAAGACATGGGAATCGAGGATTCGATCTGAAAGGAAAACGGTACTTGGCGAGTCACCCTCTGTATCATATGAGTTCGATTAATCATCTAATCGCAGCTGCGATTGAAGGATATACGCTTGTCTTCTTACATGATGCAACACCGAAGCGCATTTTAGAAACGATAGAGAAAGAAAGAATTACGTTCATGATGGCTTTCCCATCAGCTTACACGTACATGCTAGAAGAAATGAAACGCGGTTCGTACGATCTCTCATCTTTTGAAATTGCGATTTCTGGCGGTACGAAGGTGCCGGTACGCTTAATTAAAGATTACAAAGAAGTAGGCATTCAGATGATGCATGGCTATGGAAGTACCGAAGCATGGGTTGTGAGTGCGTGGCATCCAGCGATGGGCGAGGATAAAATGGGCTCTGCAGGTAAAGTGGATCCGGATGTAGAAGTGAAAATCATGCACCCTGAGACAGAGGAGACATTGCCAGCTGGAGAAATTGGCGAAGTCGTTATGAGAAGCCCATTCTATTTTCTAGGCTACTATCATCAGCCTGACGCTACAGAGAAGGTGCTGAAAGATGGCTGGTTCCATATGGGAGATGCAGGCTATCTAGATGAAGACGGTTTTCTTTTCATCACAGGGAGATACAAAGATGTGATTCTGTACGGTGGGGATAATATCTACCCTGACCAAGTAGAAGAGGTCATTGATCAAATTCCAGGTGTGATTGAATCAGCTGTCATTGGGGTACCAGACGAATTATATGGTGAAGTGCCAAGTGCGTATATCGTAAAAGACGATTCTGTCGATTTTTGCGAAGAAGATGTGGTGAACTATTGCCAGGAACGTTTGGCAGATTACAAAGTGCCCTCCATTCATTTCACACAGGAGCTGCCAAAAAACAAGCTTGGTAAAATCATGAAGAAAGATTTACGTGAATTGGTTGTGAATGCGTAGTACCTATTCTGCTATAATGAAATTTGAATGATTTTTTGTTTTGCTAACGTTTTGGAGGGAAAGGGTTTGCGACATATTCTACGTAAGAAACACATTCACGATTTGTTAGAACAGAGCAGGCAGCAAAAGGTAAAGAAAACGCTAGGCGGGCTCGATCTCACGCTCCTTGGTATAGGGGCAGTGATCGGCACGGGGGTCATGGTGTTAACCGGAATTACAGCGGCTAATGATGCAGGGCCGGCTGTCATTTTTTCCTTTGCCATCGCAGCGATTGTGTGCAGTTTGGCAGCACTTTGCTATGCAGAAATGGCTTCAGCACTGCCTGTATTCGGCAGTGCGTACATTTATTCATATACAACGATGGGTGAGCTTGTCGGGCATCTAATGGGATGGACGTTATTGTCCGTTTATATGCTGACTGCTTCAGCTGTCGCCAGTGGCTGGTCGAGCTATTTCAACAGCTTGCTTGAGGGGTTTGGGATTTCAATCCCCCATCAATTTTTAGCGGGACCGGAACAAGGCGGATATATGAATCTGCCAGCCATTATCATTGCCTTACTGATTGCGTGGATCTTATCTAGAGGAACGAAGGAAAGTAAAAAATTTAATAATATCATGGTGTTTGTGAAACTCGGTATTATTGTTCTTTTCATTGTAGTAGGCGGGTTTTATGTACAGCCATCCAATTGGCAGCCGTTCATGCCGTTTGGTGCAGAAGGCGTCATTGCTGGTGCTGCTGCTGTGTTTTTTGCCTTCTTAGGATTTGATGCGATTTCTGCTTCTGCAGAAGAGGTGAAAAATCCGCAGCGGAACCTGCCAATTGGCATTATTGGCTCATTACTCATTTGCACGATCATTTACATTGTCGTTTGTTTGATTATGACAGGTATGGTGCACTATACAAAACTGAATGTCACAGAGGCGATGTCCTATGTCTTGCAAAGTGTACATCAAAATAGTGTAGCCGGTATTATTTCTGTCGGTGCGGTCATTGGATTGATGGCTGTGATTTTCGCCAATAATTATGCAGCAACTCGAATTGCCTATGCGATGGGACGAGATGGTCTTTTGCCGAAAGTGTTTTCGAAAACAAACAAAAGTGATACGCCTGTTGCAAGCATATGGATGATTGGCGGCATGACAGCTGTTATTTCAGGGTTTATTGATTTAAAGGACTTGTCCAATTTAGCGAATATCGGTGCTTTATTGACGTTTGCAATGGTGAGTTTATCTGTCCTCATTTTGAGAAAGACACATCAGCAGCTTGAGAGGGGATTCCGGGTTCCATTTGTGCCGGTCTTGCCGATTATTTCAATGGGCTGCTGCTTGTTCCTTATGTTCAACTTACCAGGCCGGACGTGGCTTTACTTTGGTGTTTGGCTGTTAATCGGTGTTGTCATGTACGCAGCGTATTCAAACAAACATAGTGAATTAGCGAAATCTTCATGAGAAAAAGGTGCAAATCCGTTGACGATTTGTGCCTTTTTTCATACGATTTGGGATAAGCTATAAAAGAGAAGATGGACGGAACAAGAGGAGGATGAGGGGTATGATTAGTGTTAGTCCTTATATTGTGGTAGACGATGTGAAGGAATCTCTTCAATATTATCAAGGGATTTTTGGCGGTGATATTCATATTTTAAATGAACATCAAGACCGTGTGCTGCATGCAGAACTGCACCTTGGAGAATCGCTGCTTCACTTTTCAGATACGTTTGACCGCACACCAAAGCCCGAGAATCTCAGATTGATTATGCAGTTTGACAATGAAGAAGAACTAAAGGCTGTATATGAAGCGCTAGAAGCTGATGGAGATGTACTGGTCGAATTACAGGATACGTTCTTTGGCGCACTTCACGGGCAAGTACAGGACCGCAAAAATGGGTTGATCTGGGTGCTGAATTATATGAAATAAACCAAGACCTTCACCTTCTTGAAGGTTCAGCGTGTAGACAAACCCTCGCATTCGGTGTCAGTCCTGCGTACTGGTGCTCACGAATGACAAATTCGCTCCGCGCCAGTACTCGTCCTTTCTAGGGCTGCAAAGGTTTTCTATCACGCTGAAAAGAAGACAAAAGGCTAAAATCAAGATCATTCTAGCCCTTTGTCAACAATCTGGACCTTCACCTTCGTGAAGGTTTTTTTGGGAGTGCTTTTATTTTCTGAAAAATGGGAAATATGCTATGTTGGAAGAATAAAGAACAAGGAGAAAGGTGGCAAAGGGATGGAGCAAATTGAATTTCAATCAATCCAAACAAATGGTGTAACACTTCACACAGCAATAGCTGGACCTGAGGATGGCCCGCTGCTTATACTGCTGCATGGATTTCCTGAGTTCTGGTACGGCTGGAAGAACCAAATTATGCCCCTAGCCGAGGCAGGTTATCGTGTCGTCGTTCCTGATCAAAGGGGCTACCATCTAAGTGATAAACCAGAAGGAATTGAATCCTATGTATTAGATCAACTGAGAGATGATATCGTAGGGCTGATTAAGACGCTTAGTCCGAATCAAAAGGCGATTGTGGGTGGTCATGATTGGGGCGGAGCAGTTGCTTGGCATTTGGCATCCACACGTTCTCAATATGTAGAGAAACTAATCATTGTCAACATGCCGCATCCGCGGGTGATGATGAAGGTTCTTCCATTTTATCCCCCGCAGTGGAAGAAGAGCTCCTATATCGCATTCTTTCAGCTTCCGAATGTGCCAGAGGCAGCTCTTCAGGAAAATCACTTTCAAAAGCTGGATGAAGCCATTGGGCTGACTGCAAGACCCCATTTGTTCACGAAGGAAGATGTATCAAGCTATAAGCTGGCTTGGACGCAGCCAGGTGCCATGACCTCAATGCTGAATTGGTACCGCGCCATCAAAAAGGGCGGCTTTGAAAAGCCGATATCAAAGCGCATTTTAGTACCTGTTCGCATGATCTGGGGGATGGAGGACAAGTTTTTAAGCAGAAAGCTGGCGAAGGAAACGATGAAGATTTGCCCAAATGGACAACTAATTTTTGTTGATGATGCTTCTCATTGGATCAATCATGAAAAACCAGAAGTGGTGAACAAACTCATACTCGAATTTTTGAACTAAAGAAAGAAGCTCTGATCAGAGGGGGAAACTCACTCTTGTCCCCATAGAAAAAACACCTCCATGTTTTTTCGGATCACAACGATCCGTTTTCAAACTTGAAGGTGTTTTTTATTTGTCTCATCTTATGGGGTCAGTCCCAAGAGGACCAGAGCTTTTTTGATTTAACCGATTCGATTCTTTTTCAACGAAGCAGGTTCGTCGTCCCAGCATTCAATTTTCTCATTGTTTGGAACGACATTTTTATAAAAGACAGGATCCTTGCCTTCTTTTTTCTGTCTCGTATAATCCTTCAATGCTGCAAAGGCGACCTTAGACAGCATGGTGATGGCGATGAGGTTGACGATGACCATGAGTCCCATGAAGAGATCGGCTAGACCCCACACGAGAGGAACAGTAGCAACTGCACCGAAAAGAACCATTCCAATAACGGCAATTCGATAAATGTTAAGCCAAACTTTGTTGGCTCCAAGGAATTCAATGTTCGTTTCGCCGTAGTAATAGTTACCGATTAATGTACTAAAGGCGAATAGGAAAATCATGATAGCAAGGAATCCAGAGGCCCATGGTCCAATGTGCTGACTGAGTGAAGCCTGTGTTAATTCAATTCCTTGCAGGTTCGTTGTTTTGTATGCATCAGAGAACAGGACAAGGAAGGCTGTGCTTGTACAAATAATTAATGTATCTGTTAACACGCCAAACGCCTGAATTAATCCTTGTTTTACAGGGTGACTTGTCACAGCTGTTGCTGCTGCGTTAGGTGCACTACCCATACCAGCCTCATTCGAGAAAAGACCGCGTTTAATCCCTTGTAATAATGCGCCGCCTAATGTTCCACCAGCAAACTGTTCAAACCCGAAGGCGTGTTTCACAATCGTACTGATGACACCAGGAAGTTCAGTGATATTTGTCACAATAACAAAGAATGCAATTCCGATATAGGCTAGAGCCAGCACAACGACAATGTATTCAGAAGCTTTTGCAATGGCTTGGATTCCCTTGAAAATAATTGCTGCAAAAATAACAGCCATCACAATACCGACTGTTAAACGGTCTAATCCAAAGGAGTTTTCAAAAGCGACAGTAATTGTATTTGATTGCACCGCATTAAAGACGATTCCAAAAGAAATTGTAATCAGAATCGCAAATAAAATTCCCATCCAGCGCTTGTTTAACCCTTTTTCCATGTAATAAGCAGGTCCACCGCGGAATCCTGTTTTATCTTTCACTTTATACACTTGGGCTAATGTACTTTCAACAAAGCTTGAGGCAGAACCGATAATGGCTACGATCCACATCCAGAAGATTGCGCCAGGTCCACCAATTGCAATGGCGATGGCAATCCCTGTAATATTCCCTGTTCCTACACGTGCCGCCATACTGATGGCAAATGCTTGGAACGGTGATATCCCTTCTTTTTCTTTTCTTCCTTCTTTCAGGACACGCACCATTTCTTTAATCATTCTCACTTGCAGGAAGCGTGTTCTATATGTGAAGTAGACACCAACTCCAAGTAACAGAGCAATGACAATATAAGTCCAAATAAAATCATTTGTATGTGTTAAATAAGATAGCAAAGCTTTTTCGTTCATAACATCACCTCTTCGAATTCATGACTGTTCATTTTAAAAAATACTGAGATCCCACTCTTTTGCGAGCTTTTTCAGCATCATGACACCGGTAATACTATTTCCGCAATCGTCAATGGCGGGACCATAAATGCCGATTCCGCAGCCTGTTTGAAATGGGAATTCTCTTCTTGCGCTTGGCGGAACGCAAGCCATAATTCCTCCAGACACACCACTTTTGGCTGGAACGCCTACAAAAGCAGCAAAATTACCAGACGCATTATACATGCCGCATGTCAGCATCAATGCCTTTGTTAGTCTTGCGATATCCTTTGGAATGACTTGGACCTGTTTAAAGGGGTGATAGCCATCACTTGATATAATCAGCCCAATCAAGGCGATGTCCTCTGTTGTAACCTCGATGGAACATTGCTTTAAGTACACTTCTAATGTGTCCTCGACATCTGATTCTAAGTAATTGGTTTCTTTTAAGTAATAAGCAAGAGCACGATTGCGGTGCGCAGTTGCCCATTCTGATTGATAAACCTCTTCATTAACAGAGGGACGCTTACCTATTAAGTTTTCGATTAAATCGAAAATATATGCTAGCTTTTCTGTAGAAGTCTTTCCGGGAAGGATGGAGGATACGGTAATAGCTCCAGCATTAATCATTGGATTAAAGGGCTTCCCTGGTTTATGCATCTCAAGACGGTAGATGGAATTAAATGCATCACCAGTTGGCTCTACATCTACCCGGTCCAAGACGTATGGTACGCCTCTTCCTAAACAGGCAGCTATAAAGCTGATGACTTTTGAGATACTTTGCAGGGTAAAGGGAACGTCCCAATCACCATATCGTACAGATGATCCGTCTGGGCCTATCACGCTGATACCAAGTTGAGAGGAATTCACTTTTCCGAGTGCTGGAATGTAGCCAGCATTCTGTCCGTTTTTGTAATACGGACGTATTTCTTCTGCCCATTGATTAACAGAAGACTGGCATGCGTGTTGTGTATTATTAGAAATTGCTGTTTTCATACGATTCCTCCAATCAAAAATCAAAAAGTACCCTATTGAATTGGCGGATGACAAAAAATGCGATCAAATAGGCACGAAAACATGTTACACATCTTCAAAGAACTTGTCATGCGCTGCTTGTACCACTCCTTTACACCTAAATATATGTTGAAATGAAGGCTTTGGCGGCGAAAAAACAAAAAGGGTTTTTAGTGAAAATTCAGAAAACGCTTACATATAGTTTCACTAAAATTGTTCATTCAATTTATCTTGGAAACTACACAATCTGACGAAAATCTACAGAAAAACTTACAAATAAAAATCGGTTTGTCGATCATTGTCTAAACAATTCCCATTATTGTAGACAATCACCAAAATGCTGAATAGCTGAAAGGTCACCATGGCGCCTCGGTGAATAGTCATAAAAAAGGATTTTGAGGAAAGAAGGAGCCGTGAAAATTATTTTTTTGTACGTTGTGAAGAAAAGAGTCTCCTTGTATACTGTGGCTATGCAAAAAGGGGAAGGGATGTCAGTCATTTGAGTTTAAACCAGCTTGTTAAAAAAGACGCATTCATATTAATTTTTATGGTGGTTATTGTGCCGCTTGCAGGAGAACTGAAGTTTTATCCTGTGAATGAAACGTTCCGGATCAGCTTTGGGGCACCTGCGTTTTTCTTTTGTTTATTACTCTTAAGGAAATCTAGACCGTTCTTGCCCGGGTTTTTAACAGGCGCAGCCATTGTGCTTTTTCGAGTAGGTTTAGATCTGATGCAGCATCATGCTGATCTCGCTACATCATTTTATCAGCAATTCCCAAGTTTCTTTTTTTATTTTACATATGCTTTCTTGTTCTTTGCCGTCCGTACGGGACGTTTTAAACAGCGTTCTATTTTTATTGGGATCATTGGTCTCATGATTGAATTAGTGGCTGATTTTGTTGAGCTGTTTGTACAATTTTTAGTGTTTGATACGACGATGACGCTATCAAAGCTGAGTGATATGTTTCTCATTGCGTTTGCTCACAGCTTTGTCGTAATCAGCTTTTTTAATATGATGAAGCTGTATGAGGCACAATCAAGAGAGAAGCAGATCATGAAACAAAATGAGCATATGATGATGGTCATTTCAAATTTATATGAAGAAACGGTTCATTTAAAGAAAACGTTAAAACATACAGAGCATATTACGCAAGAATCATACAGGCTTTACCGTCTCTTGCATGAACACGAAGCAGGGAAGAAAGTGAGTCAGGAGCTGTTGAAGCTCGCAGGAGAAATCCATGAGGTGAAAAAGGACAATCAACGTATTTATGCTGGGCTTTCGAAGCTGATTTCTAAGGAAAATATGCAAGACTATATGAAGGCGGAAGAGCTCGTTCAAATTGTCCTTCGCATTCAAGAAAAGTATGCGCTCTCTCTAGGGAAAAACATCTCCTTTACATCTGATATAAGAGGCATTCATTTGCATGATTATCATGTGTTCATTTTCTTATCGCTCATTAATAATTTAATGGCAAATGCGGTTGAAGCCATAAAGGATGACGGAATGATCTCACTCGTATTGAAAGGAAGTCATGATAAAATAGAGATTCGGATTGAAGATGATGGCCCGGGGATTCCTGAAAAAATGAGAGAAATAGTATTTGATCCAGGCTATACTTCTAAATTTGATGCATATGGAACACCATCAACTGGGATTGGCTTATCCTATGTGAAAGAGCTGGTTAAAGAGCTTGGCGGTACAATTAAAATCGAACAAAGAGAAACAAAGGGAACGGCTTTTCAGCTACTCCTTCCTATACAAAATTTAATACAGAGAGGGTGAGTGTATGCGATTTTTCATTGCAGATGATGATCGTGCAATACGCTCGATTTTAGGTCAAATCATAGAAGATGAAGATTTGGGAGAGGTCGTGGATGAAGCCGATGACGGAGTGGGATTAGAAGCACATTCATTGAACCTAAAAAAAATAGACATCCTTCTGATAGACCTTTTAATGCCTGCTAGAGATGGCATTCAAACGATTCGTCATATTCACCCTGAATTCAAAGGTAAAATCATGATGATTTCCCAAGTAGAGGCGAAAGAGATGATGGCAGAAGCCTATGAATTAGGGATCGAATATTATATTCATAAACCTGTCAATCGAATTGAGATCGTCAGTGTGATTCGAAAAGTCATAGAGCGGATCAAGCTGGAGAAATCGATTTACGATATTCAAGCTTCCCTTCGCCATGTGCTGCCGTTAGAGCCAGTGACTTCTCATAGCACAACGGGTGCTGGGTTGAAGAAAAGGACGATGAAAGAGGCGGGGGAATTTCTCTTATCCGAACTAGGAATTGTTGGAGAGAGCGGATCTAAGGATTTACTAGAGATCCTGATCTACTTATATGAAACACAGTCAGCCAATTCTCATGAGGTCAATTTCCCGCCGCTAAAGCAGCTCTTTATCAAAACAGCGGAGAGGAAGCTGGATCATGGGGCGACCGATGTAGAAGTGATGAGGGAAGTGAAAGCGGCAGAGCAGCGGATTAGACGCGCTATTCATCATTCCTTGAATCATTTTGCTTCACTAGGATTAACAGATTTCTCGAATCCTAAGTTTGAGCACTATGCGTCGAAGTTTTTTGACTTTACCGATGTCAGCCAAAGAATGAAAGAAATGCAGAAGACCTCTTCATCCACAGGATCAACGGGCAGAGTCAATACGAAGAAGTTTGTTCAAATCTTTTATTTTGAAGCAAAGCAGCTATTTGAGGGAATGAGCTGAAGAAAATCTATTGGAATGATTGGAGAAAATAAACAGAAAAAGACCGCTATTCCTATGATCTGTCGTGATCTTCAAGTATCTTTATTATTTAACTGATCATTCTGATTTTTCTTTTTTCTTGAAAATAAAACTCTCTTGTGCAATCGTTTGTTAAAATAGTGAGGTTAGACTAGAATGTCGGAGGTTTTATTTTGGGAAAAATTAAACGAAATGCGCTCTGCCCTTGCGGAAGCGGAAAAAAATATAAACATTGCTGTGGTCAAAAGTCAGGCGTAGAACAAACGTCTGAGCTTGTGTTTAAGGAAGCTGTACAAGTTCAAAAGGATTTAATGAATTACGCATTCTCTAAACATCAGAGAGCCATCAATCAATTCATTAATGATTTTTCTTTTCTTGCAGATATGGATAAAGAAACGCAACAAATCTCAGTCTTTCATTTGAGTGTATGGGGCATCTTCTTCCGTCCATTAACGGATCAGAAAGAAACCATCTTCCAAGAATTCCTGACAAAGAAAGCGGAGGATATTACCCGTCCGAAAACAAAACAAGTGGTTCAATCATGGACAGACATGGAGCCATCTTTGCTTTTATTAAATGAAAAAACGGACGAGTCTCTTTACTTTGAGAATATGGTGACAGCTGAAAAGGTTGAAGTAGATGTAAAACCGGATCAAACAGTGCTGCCTGAAAAGGGAAGTCTCGTGCTTGGATTCCCTGTTCAATTTGAAGAAAAAGCAGAGTTTTTCATTCAATATACGATGTTTGCGAAAGAGTTTACAGATACGCTTCTTCTTCAAGTACGTCAGCTTGTTGAAGCATATGAGGCAAATGGAGGAACGCGCAGCACATTTATGAGAGAATCATTCCCTGACGTGTTGAAGTGCATGTTTGCAAAGCAAGAAGTAGAAGAATCAGAAACATCTGCTGAAACAGAAGGCGATACAGGTCTAACAGCAGATCGCATGGACTGGGCAAATGACGTTCAACTGGAAACAGCTAAGCTGATTGAAGACGGAATGAAGGAACACGGGGACCAAAGCTTGACTGATGGCGCTTTAACTGTGTGGAAAGCCTATTGTGATCAGAAATCACCTGTGATCCGTAAAGCAGCATCATTTGCTGCGGGAATCGAATATTACATTCACTCACTTGCAAGCGATGCCCCGCTTTCTCAAGCGCAAATAGCGAAAAAGTATGGCATTAGTGCGTCTACTGTATCGAGCCGTTTTAAAGATATTGAAAAAGCGGTGAAAGAAGAGCAAGAGGCGACTGTATAGCATCAGAAAAGACGCGGCACCTTCATTGGGCCAGCGTCTTTTTTAGTTCATGATTATCTTGTTTTAATAAAACCGCTCATGTACTGCGATGTATTGTAATCGTTAAGGTCAATTTTCCACTGACCATCCCCATTACGTTTCATTTTCACTTCGTATTCAGCCGGGCTGGAGACTGGAGGAAGCTTTTCGAATTCAGATGCGTACAAGTTTAAGCTTTTCTTATACAATTCTTCTTTAGAGCGGATCTTGCCGTTGTAAAACTCGTCTCTTTGCTTGTCCAGCTTGTCTTTTAAGTTAGAAGCATCAATGCCTGTTACTTGAGCGACAACCTTCGCCTCGTCATTAGAGATGGTTTTTACACTTGTTTCTACTTTGGTTTTATCCTTCATGGTGTCTTGAATCCGTTTGTACATAGACAGGATATCACGGTCACTTACTTCATTGCCGTACATCCCAGCGCTTCTTTTGAAGTCTTTTACGAACATGTCGTGGTATTTATTCACGACATCGGATTGGTTGTCACCTGTTAAATCTGCAAATTGATCGTTCTTTTTGTCAAATACAATGATATCCGTATAAGCGGATAGCGCTTTTGCAGGGTTATCCAGCTTTTTCGCTGTATCCAATATTTTGTTTCCATCTAGGTTGATTTCGATTGAATCACTGTTTTTCTTGATGCTGTCTTGGTACACGAACTGATATTTTTTCCCTTTGTCTACTAGGAAATAAAGAGCACCTGATTGAGATTTTCCTTTGTTCAATGAACCGAGGTCAAGACGGTCTTTACTGCCGTAAAATTTTAAATCAGATACTTTGGCATCATCCTGATAAAGGGAGAAGTCAGAGCTATATAATGATAGAGCTTTGTCACCTTTGTTTGTAATCGTCAGGTTGACTTTTAGCACCAATTCATTGTCTCTTAGCGTAGTTGTTGAGTCTTCTGGTAACGTATATTCGTAGCTATCGACTTTTACCTCTGCTGTTTTTGTTGATTTTTGATCAGTGTTGCTTGATTTTGCTGAGCTCTGGCAAGCTGCAGAGATGATCATCACGAACGAAATCATGAGGAGTGCACTTATTTTTTTAAGATTCACAGTTGATGCTCCTTTGCTTTTCTTTCGTCATTTCATTCCCGCTATCTGACTATGAAAAAAGAAACAGATAGGATGGTATATTCGGGTGTTACAGGGGAAAATCTCCTTATGACGATTTGCACTTTTCATTCTATCGAAATTCAATCATGATGAGGAATAGGTTTTAGTCCCTATCTTTGAAAGGAATTTACACAAAAGCCAATAATAAAAGGAAATGCGTAAGTCTAATATACCGGTTAATAAGAATTAATTTGTAGATTTATGATCGGTTTTAAATGTTTTTTACGTAAAAATCTTGAAGTGAGGGTGTTGGTGCTTCAGAGAGCAGGATACTTGAATGTTGGAAAGGATTCATGGGAAAATAAGGATGATTAAGCAGATAAGGGAGATGAGCTTTTGAAAAAGGTAACGCTTGGACGAACTAATTTACAGGTGAATCCGATAGGGCTTGGTACGAATGCGGTAGGTGGACATAATTTGTTCCCGAACCTGAGTGAAGATGCCGGACGAGAGCTTGTGGAGACAGCTCTTGATCAAGGTGTCAATTTCTTAGATTCTGCTTTTATTTATGGGCTGGGCCGTTCAGAGGAGTTGATTGGTGAGATTATTGCCAAAAGAGGCGGTAGAGAAAACCTTGTCCTTGCGACAAAGGGGGCTCATAAAGAAGTAAACGGACAAATTGAATTGGATAACAGCCGAGACTTTTTAAGAGAGCAGGTCGAAAATAGCCTGAAACGACTGCAAACAGATTATATTGATTTATACTATATGCATTTCCCGGACGGCCGGACACCGCTGGAAGAAGTAGCAGGCACATTAAAGGAATTGAAGGATGAAGGGAAAATCAGGGCCATTGGTGCATCAAATCTTGATTTTGAACAGCTTCAAGCCTTTAATCGAGATGGCTACTTAGATGTGCTTCAGTCGGAGTATTCTTTGCTGAAACGTGAGGCAGAGCAGGATCTTCTCCCATACTGCGTCGAGCATCGTATTTCCTTTATTCCGTATTTCCCGTTGGCGTCAGGTTTGTTGACTGGTAAATTTACGAAGGATGCCACATTTGATGATATTCGAGCAAAAGATCCGCTTTTCCAAGGCGAGGCGTTCCTTCAAAACCTCGAAAAAGTAGACAAGCTGAAGGCAATTGCACAATCAAAGAACGCCGAAACGGCACACGTTGCACTCGCTTGGCTTTTAGCACAGGACGGCATCGACGCCATTATTCCAGGTGCAAAACGAGCTGAGCAAGTTCAGCAAAACCTAAAAACAAACGAAGTTCAATTAACAAAAGAGGAAATCAATCAAATTGACCACATTTTCTCTTAATCAAAAAAGGTGCTTGGCTGCACCTTTTTTTTATGACATCGTGAGAGGGATTTTGATGACAAGCCGCAAATGTGGAGAACGGTAAGTGAAATCAAGAGTACCGTCTGCCTTTTCAACAAGCTGATGAATGATATACGTGCCCATTCCTTGATGATCCCCGCCTTTTGTCGAGCGGCCAAAGTTTTTAAACAAATGGTCTAACACGTGTTTTTCCATTCCTTTTGTGCTGTTCTCACAATGGATTAAAAAGAGCCCGCTCCGAATAGAGGTCGTAATCGAGATGCTGCCCTCTTTCCCGGCTTGCTTCGCTTCAATCGCTGCGTCTAGGGCATTATCAAGCAAGTTTCCAGTGAAACTAACCTGATCCGCCTTAGAAAAAGGGAGCGATGAAAAAGGCGCTTGAAGGTCTAGAGAAAGAGCAATGTCCTCTTTTTCAGCCCGTTGAAAAAAGGAATGCAGGGTTGAGGCCAAATAGGCATTTTCTCCTTTCATCCAAGGGAAATGTTTTACGTATTGCTGAATCAAATCCTTGATCTCATGCTCGTCGTTCGACGCGGAAAAGGCATTTAAATGTCTAGCTGTTTCATGATGTTTACTGCGCAGCTCAAGCAGCAATTCATTGGTTCTTGATTCTGCATTGATCAGCTCTTGAAGCCGCCCGTTTAATCGTTTCTCCGTCTGCATCATCTTCAATGAAAGGATATCTGTTGTCATGATGATGATCAAAACTAAAAGAGAGCTCAATCCATTTCCTTGCGTCAGAAAAAGGGAAAGACCTGCACAGGTAAAGAGCACAAAAGCGCCCAACATCACATAACCACTCACCTGAGGCAAAAACCTTTTGTATATGAAAAATGTATAAAGACAAATCACACAAAAAGTGAGGAGCCACAGCACTCCTGATGATAGCGGCAGAATAGCTTCAGCAGCTGCATGAAACGCAAGACCTAGCCATATGAGAGCATACATGCGGAATCCAAGATAGAAAGCGTTCACGTTCGTTCTCCTTAAAAATAGTATTTCTTAAAGTATTCTAATTGCTGCTTGGTTATCATGGCTTTTTTATCTGTACCTTCAAAAGACACGATAAATGAATTTTTGGCATACGCCGAGAAGTTCTTAATGTAATGAATATTGATGATAAACGATCGGTGGGAGCGGATAAAATCTTTTTCAGCTAGATCGCCCTTTAACTCGTTTAATGTCTGATATGTTTGGATATCTCCTGTTGTTGTGACAATGGTGGTTGACCTGCCTGTTCGCTCAACAAAAATGACATCCTTCTTTTGCAGCACATGAATATCTGACTGCTGTTTAATGAGAAGCCGTCCATGAATGCTTTTCTCCTGCTTGGTGGACATGTAGCGTTCTAAGGATTTGGCAATTCGATCGGCTTGGTAGGGCTTCATAATATAATCGTGAACATTTAAATCAAACGCATGGACCGCATATCCGCTGTTTCCTGTCACAAAGACAACATCGACATTCAGTGCATGAGAGTGAATGAGATCCGCTAATTCATAACCGGACATTCCGGGCATTTCAATGTCTGCGAACAACAGATCAATATCTCCTTTTTTGACCTTCTCGTAAGCATCCTCTGCTGACTGCGTGACAAAGACAATCTCCACAGTCTCCATTCTGCCTACAATGGCATGCAGTTTTTCTAAATCTACTCGGTAATCGTCAACGAGACCTACTTTTATCATAAAAATCACCTATGACTCATCGTATTATTTGTCTATTTTATCATTTGTTTTTTAAAATAGATCATTTCAAGACAGAAAAAGGACGTTTCGCGACATTTTTATGTCAGGGAAGCGTTATTTTTTCTATCATAGACTTAGAAAGTTGAAAGGGGCGAACCACATGATTACTCTCAGCGATTGCAGCTGCTGGTTTAAAGATAAGAAAAAAGTCGTGAAAGCGATGAAACATATGACGTTCTCCGTGAAGGAAGGGGAAGTCGTTGGCATCCTAGGAGAAAATGGTGCAGGGAAAACCACGTTATTACGCGCCGTAGCCACATTGTTAGAACCTACGCACGGATCAGTCACTGTCGCAGGCTTTGATACGGTGAAAGAATCAACGGAAGTGAAAAAGCGAATTGGTGTCTTGTTTGGCGGTGAAACAGGGCTTTACGATCGTTTGACGGCACGAGAAAACCTTGAATACTTTGGCAAATTGTATGGCTTAGATCAGCATGAAATCAAAGCAAGAATAGAGGATTTGGCAAAGCGTTTTGGGATGAGACAATATATGGATCGAAAGGTGAAAGGATTCTCAAGAGGAATGAAACAAAAGGTGGCGATTGCCAGAACCTTGATTCATGATCCTGACATTATTTTATTTGATGAGCCGACAACAGGCTTGGATATTACATCAAGTAATATTTTCAGAGACTTTATTCATCAGCTCAAGCAGCAAAATAAAACCATCCTTTTTTCAAGCCACATCATGGAAGAAGTCAGCCAGCTTTGTGACAGTGTCATGATGATTCATCAAGGAGAGCTTGTGTATAAAGGGACACTTCCAGAATTATATACACAGGAACAAAGTGATGACTTGAACTATATCTTTATGTCGAAGCTCGCTAGGGGGATTTCATAATGTGGAAAACCGTATTCTTAAAAGAAATGACAGATGCGCTAAGAGACCGAAAAACGCTACTCTTAACAGTGCTGATTCCTCTTTTGACGATGCTTGGACTGGTGTTCTTTTATGAAAGCATGATTGCAGATCCAGGAGATGAAACCTATACGGTCGCAGTGAATGAAAAGCTTCCAACTGAAATGAATCAAATGATCAAAGAGGTTAAAAACCTCACACTTGAAACATTTGATGACCCGCAGCAAGCTGTCAAAGATGGAAAGGCGAATGCTTATCTGGAAATGCCGAAAGAGGCAGACGACATGCTTCAGCATCAACAATCATTTGCGATTAAAATTCATGGGTACACAACAGATGATGATTCGGTGATAACGGTTCAAATGCTGCAATCCTTACTGGAGCAGTATCAAAACCAAGTCGTAGAAAAGCGTTTAGCCGCTGATCAAATCAATACGTCTGTTGTTCATCCATTTCAGGTGCAGGCTGTTGATGTAGAAGAGGGCGATGAAGGAGAAAATGGCATGACCTCTATGCTTTTGTCGATTCTCCTTCCGATGATTTTGGTGACCTCCGTCATCTCAGGTGCTTTGCCAGCTGCTCTTGATATTGTAGCGGGTGAAAAAGACCGAAAATCCATTGAAGCGTTGTTCCTGACACCTGCCAGCAGACTCCAAATTCTCATCGGAAAATGGCTGGCTGTCTCCATGTTCGGGATTTTAAGTGGAATTGTGGCGATCGGCATGCTGCTTTTATCCACGCTGCTCTTTACAGAAAAGCTAAAACAAGCACTGAACTTTGGTGATCAAATGTGGAGTATTATCGGTGTCATGTTTGCGGCGCTCATCATCTTCTCCTTCATGGTATCGATGATTGAACTGCTACTCAGTGTCGTTTCAAGCTCAGTGAAAGAAGCGCAATCGTACATGTCCATGATCATTACATTAGGTGTGATCCCAATGTTCTTTACCATGAGAGCAGGTGCTACGCAGCTAGATACGTATTACTTTGCTGTCCCATTCCTCAATATTCATGCGCTCTGTAAGCAATTGATGTTTGGAATCATTGATCCGATGGCCGTCACTCTGACACTCGGCTCCTCAGCCCTCGCAGTCGTCATCTTGTTTGTCATCGTGAGAAGCTTGTTTATGAAAGAAAAGTGGATGCTTGCAAAATAAAGAAAGTAAAAACTTGTAGATTTTATCTACAAGTTTTTTATATCCAGAGATTTATATAAAAGAGATTCACGATCGGGTGAAAGGAATGGCATAATGGAAGGGGGAACTTACATTATTATCCTAATTTATTTAAAGAGGTGATTCGTTTATGTCTTATCAAACAGAAGACGATGATGTGCTAGAGCTATGTAATATATATGCTCAACAAACACACCATTTTGAAGCTTTTATTTTGGGAAACAGGAAAGGGTTATTGGAATTAAGAAAAGCGATAGATGAGGCATTAGAAACGGGTAGTTCCGTTGCACATTTATATCCATCTGATTTTGAAGGATATGAAACGTATGTTGCTTTAGTAGACGATGAGCAAAAGTTTGAGAAATTAATGGATCCTTATGTAGAGGAATACGGACAAGAGGAGGATGCGGTTGATCCGGTTGAGGTGATAAAAGAGTATGAAGCTGTAAAAGAAAATTCTTCATAATAGACCGTATCTTGCTTTCTGTGCTGTAATTCGGAATTAAATATAGGGATCAAACGAAAAACGTTAAGAAAAAACCCCCGGCATCGGGGGTTTTTCCTTAGTTCTTGATGAACTTTTCAACCAATGAGCTTGTTTTGTAATCGTTCAAATCAAGTTTCCATTGGTCGATGTCATTTTTCTTCATGTTGACTTCTACTGTTTCTTCAGAAGATGATGGTCCTAATTTTTTGAACTCTTCTGGGTAGATCGAGAGTAGGTATTTTTGAGCTTCATCGTAAGAAGCTGAACGGTTTTTGCTGTAGAACTCAGTCGCTTTTTCTTTTAAACGATCGACAAGCGGGCTTGCATCAATTGGTGTAAGAGTTACAGTCACAACAGCTTTATCACCACTGATGGCTTTTGTTTTTGTTGATACTTTTGATTTTTCAGCTAATGTTTCTTTTACAGCTTTTAGAAGCTTATCAAGGTTTTCGTCCTTCGCTGAGCTAGAAGAAATACCTGATGACGTGATGTAGCCTTGTTTGAATGATTTATCAAATTGGTTGACAACAGTTGATTTGTTATCACCTGTTAGTTTTTCAAACTCGTCGTTATTCTTACCAAAAATCATGACATCAATATAAGAAGAAAGAGCTTTTGCAGATGCTTGAAGTGTATCTGCTTTTTTCATTAAGTCTTTACCTTTAATATCGAATTCTAGTGTTTTGTCATCTTTTTTAGAACCACTACCTGGCTCATTGTACACGAGCTGATAGTCTTTGTCTTTATCAACAACAAAGAAAAGACCGCCTTTTGATACTTTGTCTGCATTTAGAGAGCTTGAAGATAATACTTCATTGTAGTCATCTGGAGAGATCGTAGACACCTGTGAGTCATCTTGGTAAAGCGTAAAGTTGCTTTTATCAACATTTAAAGGCTCTTTGCTGATATTTTTTACAGATACGTTCACTTTTAGTACATACTGATCATCCTGTACAGATGTATCGTATTGAGGTGGTAATGTGTACTCAGCACTTTCTACCTTTACCTCTGCGGCATCAAGAGATTTTGTATCTTTTTCCTTTGCAGCTGACTTTTCTTTTCCACCACTACAAGCAGCAGCGACAACAGTGACACATAAGATCAGAAGAAACAGGGATAATTTCTTTTTAAACATGACGTGTTTTCCTCCTCGGGTTTATGATGAATTTCATTGGAAAGCTTTAGTTCATATCATTCTTTTTGCACAAAAAGAAAAATACTGTATGTTTTTTACTGTAGAATGAAGCGAAAGTACTGTCAATACTTCAGTGCGTTTCCAAGGTTGTACAGCTTCAAGTAGTAAAAATGACACTAAGTTGAAAGGAGAAACTTGTAAAATATGATTTGATGTCTCCTGTAAAAACTCAATATTTTATATTTTAAGGTTTTGAGTCGGATTGTTGAATAGGTTCAAATGACTGTTTTTGATGATGGTGTAGCAATTAGAAGGATTTTTATGACTTGTAAGTGAGTCTATAGTAATGAATATTTTTTCCTGTAATGTGCATGATCACTAGGTTTGTGTGTTGTTGGCAGAGAGATACATGTCCAGCAAATGTTGAGGTGTTTAGACAGGCTCTCGACACGGAATGTGTCTTTTCCCTTCAAAATGGCAGTCATCTACACAGAAACCCTACATAAAATAAAAGAGAAACGAATGGAGGTGGATGTATGGCAGTGGTAAGAGCGACAAGCTCTGATATTGACCTCATGGCCAGACTGCTGAGAGCGGAGGCAGAAGGTGAAGGGAAGCAAGGGATGCTGCTTGTAGGAAATGTGGGCATCAACCGGTTGCGTGCCAACTGCTCTGACTTTAAAGGGCTGCGTACGATTCCACAAATGATTTATCAGGAGCATGCATTTGAAGCAGTCACGCATGGTTATTTTTATCAACGAGCACGAGAAACAGAAAAAACACTTGCACGGAGGAATATTAACGGAGAACGATTTTGGCCAGCAAAATTCAGCCTTTGGTATTTTAAGCCGCCTGGTAATTGTCCACCGACATGGTACAATCAGCCGTTTGTGGCAAGGTATAAGTCTCATTGCTTTTATCAGCCAACCGCTGAAACTTGTGAAAATGTCTATAACACCTTTTAGCTTGATGAACAGCACAATCCTCTTAGTCAACGATTGCAGAGGATTGTGTTTTTCTTTTTTTCAAAATGGGTAACCATTGTGTATCAACAAGATGAAGCACGTGATAGGAGGAAATAAAGATGTATCAAGATTTAAAAGGGAAAACAGCCATTGTCACAGGTTCTTCAAAAGGAATCGGACAAGCCATCGCATTACGATTTGGACAAGAGCAGATGAATGTGGTTGTGAACTATAAAGGTGATGAAGAGGGTGCTGAAGAAACGGTCCAAGCCATTCAGCAGCGCGGAGGTAGGGCGGTGAAAGTACACGCAGATGTCTCCAAAGAGGAAGGAATTCAATCCATCATGGGTACAGCACTGGAGCATTTCGGAACAGTCGATGTGTTCGTCAATAATTCAGGCTTTAATGGTGAAGAAGCGATGCCGCATGAGATGACGCTCAAGCAATGGCAAAAAGTCATTGATGTGAATATCACAGGCGCCTTTTTAGGGGCAAAGGCTGCAATCGCCTATATGATGGAGCATGACATCAAAGGGTCTATTTTAAATATATCCAGTGTCCATCAGGAAATACCGCGCCCGTTCAATGTTCACTATTCCACTTCCAAAGGCGGAATGAACATGATGACAAAAACGCTGGCTCTTGATTATGCAGAAGCAGGGATTCGGATCAATGCAATTGCACCAGGTACAATGGCGACCGAATCGAATGATGATTTGCAGGATGAACAGAAAAAACAAAAGCAGCTTGAAAAGATTCCGATGAGAGCATTTGGTGAACCGAAGGAGATTGGGTCAGCCGCTGCATTCCTCGTATCTAAGGAAGCTTCGTATATCACAGGCACCACTTTATTTGTAGATGGAGGAATGACGCTTTACCCTTCTCAAATCAATGATTAATCCAAAAAACATCCGCCCAATCAGCTGGCGGATGTTTTTTGTTCGTAGCGGTGTGCGGCTTTGGCTGGTTTGCCGAGTAACATCGGGTATTTGCTTAGGAAGGAGATACATGGCACCATGAGCAGCAATGTTCCGATCGTGTAAAAGAGAGTCCAAGAGAGCTGCGCTGTATCTGCAATATTGATGCCAAGTCCATAATAAACAAATGCTTTCATGATATCGATGCCGGCAAACTGCAAGACAAGAATAACAATGGAATTTCGACCGAGATACGTCAAAATAGGGGACGTTTTGAATTTAAAACTTAAATAAATCACGGCAGCTGAACCGAGCAGTGCACATGCATAGAAAAGAAAAAGATCACCATAGTCGTTCACGCGCATATCGACACGTGAATTAAAGCTTTGCATGTAAGCCGTCAGTACAAGCAGACCTGTACATAGAAGAAGGGTTGGGTCTGTCTTTAATTCCACAAACCATTGCTTTGCCAAAAAGCCAATTGAATAAAACACAACAGCCGTCAAGGCGACATTGGCATTCCACGGTAGACTTTGGTCTAAAAGCAAGGTAGAGGCATATCCAGCACCTCCGCAAAGAACGGTCAGTAAGATCAAGACAGCAGGTTTTCCTTTTGTCAGACGGTGCATAAAGAAAAAGATCATTTCCACTAAAAAGAGTGTCGTTAAAAACCAGATGGCAGGGTTATGCGTTAGTCTAGCTTCATCTGCATTGGATATAAAAATACCTGTAAACGGAACGAAAGGGTCAATATCCGTTTGTCCCTTAAAGGCAAAAAAACGAGTAACGGTGAACCAAAAAACATACGTAATGATGGAGAAATAGAGATAGGGCAAGAGTAAGCTTTGGGCTTTCTTCTGAATAAATGACAGAGCAGGGCGTGAGGATGATCGAAACATCATGCCGGATAGTAAAAAGAAAAGCGGCATATGAAAAGAGTAAATGAATTGCTTGAGCGGATCTGGAATGGGCACATGCGCCATGACCACGAGCAGAATCCCGATCCCTTTAGCCGCATCGACCCATTCGAGTCTCTTATTCATGGCCTGTCATCTCCTTCCTTCTAGCGTCGTAAACGGTTCTTTTATATGTACCTCTACTATATAAAAGGTACACCCCTTATGCGTTTACAGTTCGCTAACGATTAGAAGACACATTTGCGATCAGATGACAGGCGGAAGGATTTTGACATCTTGATGTTACATTCCCCATTTTTTATGACAATGTAAAAAAAGAAGCCAAGGGAATTGGCTTCAAAATAATTCGGCGATTCGTTTGAAGGAGCGCTGTTTTTCTATCGGATCAAATGAATTGTTTAGAATCATGATGTCATCCGTTTGATAGCGGTCCATCAAGCTAAGTAATTGCTCTTTCACCGTTGCCTTTGAGCCGACGATCATCCGCTGGCGGTTTTGTAACACTTTTTTCTTTTCCTGCGTGGTGTAGTGATAGGTACTGGCTTCTTTTATAGAAGGGACGCGGCTGTCCAGTCCTTTTTCAACACGCAGCAGCCATAAATCTGTACTGCTGGCGATCCGTTCGGCCTCTTCATCGGTTTCACCACAAATGACAAACACGGCGAACATAGCGTGCGGCTGGGTGGAAAAGACAGATGGAGAAAAGTGAGACCGATACGTCTCAAATGCTTGTTTGCCGCGTGCAGGGTGGATAAAGTGACCAAAAATATAGTTGATCCCAAGTTCCGCTGCCTGCACGGCACTATTTTCTCCTAAACCAAGCAGCCAAACTGGCGGATGAGCATCAACAAGCGGAGAAGCTTTGACTCCTGCATGCGGGTGCCTAGAAGGCAGGCTGTCTGATAAGTAAAATAGAAGATCCTTCAGCTGTCGGTCAAACTGAGATAGATCTTTATGCACGCCGTCTGTCAAAGCAAGTCTCGTCCTTTCAATTCCGCCCGGAGATTTGCCGACACCGATTTCAATTCGTCCAGGATACAGAGCCTCAAGCTGCCGCGTGACCTCTGCTACTTTAAAGGGGCTGTACTGCGGAAGTAAAATGCCGCCAGACCCGGTACGTAAGGTCGATGTATGAGCGGCAATATGTGCCATTAATATTTCAGGTGCTGTACTAGCGAGCCCTCTTGTGCTGTGGTGTTCAGCAAACCAATAACGCTCATATCCAAGAGTTTCCGCAAGCTGAGCTAGCTGTGTTGTGTGAATCAATGTCTCTTGCGCTGTCTGACCTTTAGGAATAGCGACTTGATCTAATATGTGAAGTGATGGCATCATCAACATCCTTTCGATAATACGTTGGATATAAGTATAAAGAAATCCACGGATGGAAGGAAACGAAAGGGTTTATCCTTTGATCTCATGCTTTATCTTTTCTATATCAACATATGAAACCACTTCAATACGCTATTTATCAGCAAGAGCTGTGGACAAGAATTTTCGACAATGTTTCACATGAAACACTTCATTTACGACATGAACCATTTTCAACATGGATCTTTCGTTAAAAAAATATCATCTGTTTGAAACCTATCTTGAACGTAGATCGTATATACTAGTAAATAGAAAAAAGAGTAAGAGGCTCCAATGTCATTTCATGAATTTTGTCGAATTTTCATGTATGATGATTTTAATAGGGTCCATCGCTTAATAAATAGATTTTTATTATGCTGGAGGAGTGATTGATTTGGCGATTACATTAGAAAAAGGTCAACGTATTGATTTAACAAAAGGGAAGGCAGGACTAACGAATATCCTAGTTGGACTTGGCTGGGACCCTGTATCACAAGGCGGCGGATTTTTAGGAAAGCTGTTTGGCGGCGGAGGCGGCGCTGATATTGATTGTGATGCTTCAGTGCTCATGCTGAAAAATGATAAGTTTACGGAAAATAAAGATTTGATTTATTTTGGCAACTTGAAAAGCAAATGCGGCAGTGTCGAGCATACAGGTGACAACCTGACTGGTGAAGGAGACGGAGATGATGAACAAGTCCTCGTCAACTTGAGCAAGGTGCCGGGCAATGTGAATAAATTGGTGTTTGTTGTGAACATCTATGATGCACTAAGAAGAAATCAACACTTTGGTATGATTCAAAATGCGTACATTCGCATCGTGGATCGTTCAAACAATCAAGAATTAGTGAAATATAATTTAAAAGATGAGTATGCAGGGAAAACATCATTAATCGTCGGAGAGCTTTATCGTCACGAGAATGAGTGGAAGTTTGCGGCTGTTGGGGACGGTACAAATGATGCGAAGCTTGCCGATATTACGAGAAACTACATTTAAATTAGAAGGGAGAGGTTCCTAGTGGGAATTTCTTTAGCGAAAGGTCAAAAAATTGATTTAACAAAAACAAATCCAGGTTTAACAAAAGTGGTCGTAGGTCTTGGCTGGGATGTCAATAAGTATGACGGCGGACAAGACTTTGATCTAGACGCAAGTGTATTTCTTTTAGATGCGGCAGGTAAGGCAAGCTCACCGTCTGATTTTGTCTTTTACAATCAAACAACTGGCGGTGGCGGCAGTGTCGTACATACAGGCGATAACCGCACTGGTGAAGGTGACGGAGATGACGAGCAGGTCAACATCGACTTATCAGCTGTACCAGCGAGTATTGAGAAGATTTCATTTGTCATCACGATTCATGATGCAGAAGCGCGCAGTCAAAATTTCGGACAAGTCACGAACGCATATGTGCGTATTTTAAATGCAGCATCAAATGAAGAACTCATTCGCTATGATTTGGCGGAAGACTTTTCCATTGAGACAGCGATTATTGTAGGTGAATTATACCGTCATGGCGGAGAATGGAAATTCTCGGCTGTTGGATCGGGCTATCAAGGCGGACTTGCCCGCATTGCAACAGACTTCGGTTTAGATATCGGGTAACGACCCGTTTTCATATTTTCAGGAGACAGGAGAGATACGAATATGGCGATTCAGCTTTCAAAAGGACAACGTGTCGATTTAACAAAAACCAACCCAGGACTGACGAAAGTGATGATCGGTCTTGGCTGGGATACGAATAAATATTCTGGCGGAGCCGAATTTGATTTGGACGCTTCGGCATTCTTAGTGGATGCAAACAATCGTTGTCAGCAAGACACAGACTTTGTTTTCTATAATAACCTTCAGCACCCAAGCGGCAGTGTCACTCATACAGGTGATAACCGGACGGGTGAAGGAGATGGAGATGACGAGCAAATTCTCGTTGATTTCTCAAAAATTCCTGCTAACATTGATCGTATCGGAATTACAGTGACGATTCATGATGCAGAGACGCGCAGCCAGAATTTTGGACAAGTCTCAAATGCGTTTGTTCGTGTTGTAAATGAAGAGGGCGGGGAAGAATTGATTCGCTTTGATTTAGGGGAAGACTTCTCAATCGAAACAGCTGTTGTGGTATGTGAATTGTACCGACACGAAAGCGATTGGAAGTTTAACGCCATCGGAAGCGGATTCTCTGGCGGACTTGCAGCTCTTTGTCAAAATTATGGGTTAGAAGTATAAACGAGAGAAACAAAATTCAAGAGGCGCTGCCAATGACTCATATGAGGGCCTTTTCCAAAGTGAGAAAGAAACAGCGATCAAGAATAACAGCAGGCGAAAGCCTGCTGATGCTTCTACACTTATAGGAGGAAAACCAGTTGGACATTTTGAAACATATGTTGGACACGTATGCCTCGTTTTTTGATTGGCATATGTGGGCAGAGGTATTAACAAACCCTGTCTCTTGGGGGCTCATTGGGACCCTTGTTGTGCTTGAAGGATTGTTATCAGCAGATAACGCACTTGTATTAGCTGTCATGGTGAAACATTTACCAGAAAAGCAGCGTAAAAAGGCATTAACCTACGGATTAATTGGCGCTTATTTCTTCCGTTTTCTATTCATTGGCGTGGGGATGCTGCTTATTAAGTTCTGGTGGATTAAGGTTCTCGGAGCTGCATATTTAGCATGGCTTGTCATTAAGCACTTCTGGTTAGGTGACGGCGATGACGAAGCGAAGGAATTGAAAAAAGAAGGCTGGATGATTCGCGTATTTGGCGTGTTCTGGGCAACCGTTATTTCTGTGGAAATTATGGACCTTGCCTTCTCGGTGGACAGTATTCTTGCGGCATTCGCTGTATCTGAGGAAGTATGGATTCTTCTATTAGGCGGAATGCTTGGCATTCTCATGATGCGTACAGTAGCACAGTTATTCCTTGTCCTCATTGACCGTATCCCAGAGCTTGAGAATACCGCGTTTATTCTCATCGGGATTATTGCTATCAAAATGGGCTTAAGTGCTGCACATATTGAAATTCCGCATCTTGCATTCTTTGCGATTATTATTCTAGCGTTTATCGGAACGTTTATTGTTCATAAAATCAATAAGAAGAAACATCAAGATGTGACAAATGAAGCTGCGGCTTCAAAAGAAGAATAGGACGATCAAAAAGGAATGGAGTTGAACTAGCGGCTCCATCCTTTTTTGAATCATCAGGTTATTGATTTTCTCTAAACAACAGGAGGTGGCACAGCATGCGGTATTTTCGTTTTTTATCAGAGGCGAGGCAGCACGATCTTTTTTTCAAGCGGCCGGGGGCGATGCATTCACTGACACCGAGGCATGTACTTGCGCATGCATTAGGTGCTACTTTGTATATGCCTGCGACAAGACAAGATATAGCAGATATGCTGCTGTCGCAGAAATATGAAGCGCTTTGCTCTGTTGTATTTTGCTTGGAGGATGCCATCGGTGATCAAGAAGTGGACATGGCTGAACAGAATCTAGTGGCACAACTGGCCAGTCTCAAAGAGAAAGTCACGCATGCGCCTGAAACGGCTGAACATTTGCCTCTTATATTTATTCGCGTTCGTTCGCCGAAACAGCTGCTCAAAATGGCAGACTTGCTCGGTTCCTCTCTTCAATTACTTACCGGTTTTGTGTTCCCGAAGTACTCGGTTCATAATGCGAAGGATTATTTGGACAGTCTGAAACAGGCATCGTCCCAAACGCAGACAACACTTTATGGGATGCCCATTTTGGAAACACCTGATTTACTAGAAAAAGAAACAAGATATACGGTGTTGTCAGAGTTAAAGCAGATCTTGCTGAATGACGAGGAATATATTTTGAATATTCGCATTGGGGCAACAGATCTTTGCGGTTTGTACGGGATTCGCCGTGATCGTGACACGACCATTTATGAAATTAATTTGATTGCTGATCTGATCACAGATATCATCAATTATTTTGGCCGTTCCTTTGTGGTATCAGGTGCTGTGTGGGAGCATTTTGGCCCTGCACGAAAGGAACAAAAGCCATTCATCCGGGCACTTTCTCATAAGAGTGGTGAATCGTCTTCATCTGAATTTGATGACGTACAAGGTTTACTCAAGGAGACAAAACTCGATGTGGCTAACGGCATTCATGGAAAGACGGTCATTCATCCAACACATCTCAAGCCGGTTCAAAGCATGTATGTTGTGACGAAGGAAGAGTATATGGATGCATTAAGCATTCTGGAACATGCAGACGGCACAGTTGGCGTAATGAAGAGTACCTTCTCTAATAAAATGAATGAAACGAAGCCGCATTACCGGTGGGCAGAGCACATTTTAATGAAGTCAGATATTTACGGGGTGTTTCATGAAAATAGAAGCTATATCGACATACTCACAGAAACAGAAGCCGCATACGCTGAGCATCTTGGAACATATGGAAGTTGAGCTTGTTCTCAAAGAAGGTGCGCTTCAGCTAGAAAAAGAGCATCTTTTTGACATGGCTGCAAGGGTGAACAAAAAAAGAGCCTTTTTATTCGTTAGTAAGGTGCTCGGTAAGCACATTCCTGTTCATCCAGTAAAACCGCTCCTTGTCTCGGGACTTTTAGCCATGGCGTATGCCAAAGAGCAAACAGGCAAGACGTCTCCATATCAAGAGCTTTTAGTAGAAGCACTCAAGACGGATGACCACACGGTATTAACTAAAGCCTACGAAGCGCTCAAAAAAGAGAAGCTTTCAACAGGAAAACAGCCGATCGTGATCGGCTTTGCAGAAACAGCCACAGCTCTTGGTCACGGTGTGTATGACGTATTAGAAGGAGCATCTTACATTCATACGACACGTGAACAGCTGCTGGATCTTGATCCTTCATTGGTATTTGAAGAAGAGCATTCGCATGCAACGGATCAGCTTTGTTATGCAGACGAAGCATTACTTCGCACAAACCGTCCCATCGTGCTAGTAGATGATGAAGTCACGACAGGCCGTACGAATATCAATATCATTCGGGACCTTCATGCAAAGCACCCACGGCATTCTTACACGATTCTTTCTATTTTAGACTGGCGAACAGAGGAGCACGAGAAAGCCATGTGTGAGCTTGAAAAGGAGCTTGGTATTCACATCACCTCATTGTCTTTATTAAAAGGGCAAATGGTTTTTCGAGGCAAAACGCTAGATGAACCAGCTTATTCGTATGAGATAGCTGAGCAAAAGGATCTGCCAAGTCTCTCTGTTCACTCCCTTCAATCTTTCTTTCAGCAAGAGCCATATGCACGTTCTCATGCAACCAATTCGGCTGGTCATTCGCCATATATACATGAAACGGGTCGTTTTGGTTTAAACGCAGCAGATACGGCAGTCATCGACCAAGCAGCTGCAGAGGCTGGGCTTCAACTAAAGCAGGAGCGCAAAGGAAAACAGACACTTTGTTTAGGAACGGGTGAGCTGATGTATGTGCCGATGAGAGTGGCTGCACATATGGGAGAAGGTGTTCTCTTTCATTCAACGACGAGAAGCCCAATTCATCCCGTTGAAAAGGATGGATACGCTGTTCAAAACGGGTTCACCTTTGTGAGTCCAGAGGATGCTCGAATCCAGCATTACGTGTACAACATACCAAAAGGTCAATACGATGATGTATTTCTCTTCTTTGAGAAAAAGGTCTCTCAGGAGGCATTGCTTCCGCTTGTTCATTTATTTGCCGAGCGGCATGTGAGGCATGTGCATATTGTGACTTTATCAGACGAGGTGAAGGTGAATGGCTAATGTGTATACAAAGATGGGAAGCTATCCAGAGCAGGATGTAACCTTCTTACTCAAAGATTTATCATCCATTGAGATGGAGAAAAGTACAGAGGAGCGGGAACGTTCGATTCAGAGTGGTGCGCATTATTCAGAAATGCTGCCGATTGAATATAAACCAACGGAATCTTATATGGATTTATTCTATGAATCTCTGAAAGAAAGTAAGGAGAAGGTAGCAGAAGCAGTAGCTGTTGTAGCAGAACAGATTGTGAAAAAGCGAGGCTTCCAAACGGTGCTTTGCAGTTTGGCTAGAGCGGGAACGCCGATCGGGGTACTTATCAAACGATATATTCGAAAGACATATGGTCTTGAACTGCCTCATTACAGCATCTCGATTATTCGTGATCGAGGAATAGATGAGAATGCGCTGCATTATATGCTCAAGGAACATCCGGGCTATGAGATTGCCTTTATTGATGGATGGACCGGAAAAGGTGCGATTTCGAGAGAGCTCCAAAAAGCGGTGATTGATTTTGAAAGAAAGTACGGTATTCGTCTTTCTAGTGAACTAGCTGTACTCGCTGATCCTGGCTATTGTACACATGTCTACGGAACGAGAGAGGATTTTCTCATTCCAAGTGCTTGCCTGAATTCGACTGTATCTGGACTTGTTAGTCGTACGGTACTAAACAACCGCTGGATCAATGCCGATGATTTCCATGGGGCAAAATATTATGAAGAGCTGCTTGAAGAGGATGTATCCAATCTGTATGTGGATACAATCGAAGAAGCATTTTCTAGCCTCGAACCAAATGTAGAAGAGAAAGCAGAAACCATCCTCGCGCACGGAATGCCTGCGGATTGGCGAGGGATGGCGTCCATTGAAGCGATCGGTCAGGAGTTTCAAATTGAAAACACCCATTTGATTAAGCCGGGTGTTGGTGAGACGACTCGTGTGCTGCTGAGAAGAATCCCTTGGAAAATCTTGATTCAGCCTGGGTCTCAGGAGAAGCTAAAGCATATTTTGCTTTTGGCAGAGGACAGAGGCGTTCCTGTCATTGAATATGCCAATATGTCCTATACGTGCTGTGGACTCATTCGTCCGCTGGAGCAGACGTCATGAAGACAAGTGCGTTTGCCAGCGATTTAGACCGGACACTGATTTACTCACACCGAGTGCTGGATCAGTATGAGTATGAAGGAGATTATGATTTAGTTGAGATGCTGGATGAACGTCCGCTTTCCTATATGTCGGTTGAAACGAAAAAATCCTTGCAGAAGATTCATCAATTGGGCTGGTTCATTCCAGTGACGACAAGAACGACCGCTCAGTATGAACGGATCACCTTCTTTCAGCAAGAGCTCAAACCGGAGTATGCCATCACGACAAATGGGGGCTGTATCCTTCATCACGGCAAGCCGCTTGAGGATTGGCAGGTCATCGTTGATGAGAGGCTCAAAGCGTGTATGTCAGTCAGAGAGATGCTAAGAGCCATCTCCGAACTTCCAGTTGCCGCATGGGTGAAGCGTACCCGGACAGCCGAGGGAAGATTTCTTTATTTGATTATGAAAGATGAGGATCTGTCTCGCATTCCACTTGCTGAATTGAAGCAGTGGGGCGAGGAGAGAGGCTGGCAGGTGTCTCTACAAGGACGGAAGCTTTACTTTATTCCGTCACCTCTCAATAAGTGGGATGCTGTTGCTTTTCTAAAGGAGCGGCTGGAGCTTGAATATGTATACGGTGCGGGTGATTCCCTCTTAGATGCAGGTCTCATTCGTCAGGCAGATATGGGCTTTGCCCCAAGGCATGGAGAAGTGCTCGACTTTGATCCATTGCTCGAGCCGACAGCAGCATCTGGCATGGCAGCAGCAGATGAAATCACCGCTTGTGTCATGAACCAGATGACGACCGCAAAAAAGCCTTCGATTCGATAGCAGAAGTAGAAGGGTGAATGATATGATAGTAGTAGCTTTCGAGAAAATATAGGAGAAAGGAAGGAGCGGCGTGAGTTATAAAGAAATCAATGTTAACCAAACACGGGCGGAGCAGGAAGCCTGGAAAAACGTGCTGAAAAAGCCGCTCCCTGAAAGAGACGGTTATGTAAAGGACGAGCATACATTGTCCTTGCCGCGTCTCGCCGCCCGGGTCCTTGGAACTCCGCATGATGCAACCGATTATTTTATTTATTTACATGAATTATATGAAACAGATGGCGTTCACATTTTAAGTGAAACGCTCAATCGTCATATTGAGCCAGAGCATTTTCAAGCGCTTCAACGCATTCATTTGATTAACCAAGAAGAAAAAGGATTATCTGTGAATCGCTTTGTGGCTTTCTTAGATGGTGAACAGCTGATTGTACGCCATCCAAACCCTGTGATGAACCGGCATATCCGCCTTTCATTGATCAAGGTGTTTGAGCATTTCAAACAGCTGCATGAAGGGGGATTTCAGCATCCCGATTTCCGCCGGGTACTCCTGGATGTAGTGAAGTTTTCAAATAATCATCTAGGTCCATGGCTGAAGGAAGTCAATATAGAAGAAAAAATGCCGACTGTCATTTGGTATGGAGAGGCGAATAAAAGTCAGCTTTATTTTCTTTACTATGTCATGCTGATTGGCTGTGATGTTGTGCTATTTCATCCAGAGGGCGAGGATTCGTTCCGCGAACTAGATCCAGAAGAAAAGCTGACTTTTATTGATCAGTATCCGGGGACTTCAAAGCTGGAACCGTTCCCTACTGAAAAGCCTGAGAGGAAGTCAACGGTGGCGTACCGCTCGACAAGAGAGCTTGAAGAGGTGCTCCACACGGAAGATTCAATGCTGTATAAGCCTTGGCAATTCAGAGATCATACTCCTCATTCTATTACGCTGAAGACAACGTATGATGAGCTGTTTTTAATTGCAAAGGAACGTTCCTTTATCCGCCCTAATTTTCAAGCAGACCGCGACACGATACAGATTCCGAATCTCTTTGCGAAAATGATGGGAGTCACACGAGACAAGCGTGAATACTGGGATCGTATCCACACGTTAATGGAATGGAAAGAGACGAAGACCATTCGCCATTTTCCTTTTACGAAAGAAGTGTCTTCGAATTATCAATTTCATTATCAGCATGCCCTTTCGTCTGCTGGAGAGATTGATCCTGAATTATTAATGAAAAGCAACGTGTGGCAGTTTTCTCATCTATATGAGGGGACGCAGCGTGCGATAGCAGAGGCGATATCTCGAATCTGTCAGCATCCGAAGCTATTAAAAGAAGGCAATGAGACTGAATTAGATGTCCGTATTTATTTATTCAAACAGGTACTGCATATCGGCCAGGAGCTCATTGAACTCATTCAAACCTTTGATTATGCACAAACCGTACCGAAAGTGATTTTATATCATACGGAATATAATGGTGAGCTGACTCGTTCTGATGCGGCTGCCCTGATTTTTCTAAATGAAATGGGTGTGGATCTCTTCGTGTATCATCCGGCGGGATACCAGTGTATTGAGCGGTATATAGATGACCAATTATTTGATACCCATTGGCTTGATGAGATGGTTATGAACCAGGAGTTTAAAGAGCCGTCCATCGTTAGAAAATTATTTCAATCCATTAAAAACCGATAAGGAGATCAAAGCTTATGACAAATACAAACGGAAATGACATCATTTCAATTGATAAAGAGGAAATCTCCATTGAGAAGGCAGACGATATTCGCGTTCAGCTTCGAAATGAACCAGAAGTGCAAAATATTGCGAGACAGATCGATGCGAAAAATCAGCTGGAGCTGCTTGAATACGGAAAACAGCCGGCCGTTGAAATCTCTAAGTTCTCTGATCGTATTCTTTCGATGATGCGTTCAACTAGTGTCACTGACTCAGGAACGATGCTGACGCAGCTTGGAAAAATTATGGATCGTTTTGATAAAAATGATTTTGACGAGCCAAAGGGTGGTTTACTGTCAAAAATCTTTAAGCGCGGCGGCAGCATGATTGAAAAGATTTTCAGTAAATATCAAACGCTCGGTGCAGAGATTGAAAAAATTAATGTAGAGATCAGTAAATATAAAGACGAAATGACCAAATCGACTGTGACGCTTGAAGAAATGTATGAGCATAACATTCAATACTATATGGAGCTTGAAAAGTATGTCGTTGCAGGTCAAATGAAAATCGAGGAATTAAAGCAATTGGTTCCTTCTTATGAAGAAAAAGCAGCTAGTGGAAACCAGCTCGCACAAATGGAGCTTGATACACTTCGTAACGGCATTCAAGCGTTGGAAGAGCGTGTATATGACCTTGATATGGCACGGATGGTGGCTCTTCAAACAGCACCGCAAATTCGTTTGCTGCAGCGTGGGAATACGAAACTAATCGGTAAAATCAACTCAGCGTTCATTATCACGATTCCGATCTTTAAAAATGGCATCATTCAAGCTGTGACAGCGAAAAGACAAAAGCTTGTGGCTGATTCAATGAGTGAGCTGGATAGAAGAACAAATGAAATGCTGAAACGAAATGCTGAAAACATCTCAAGCCAAAGTGTAGAGATTGCCAAATTGTCTGGACGTCCAAGTATCGACATTGAAACGATCGAATCTTCCTTTAATACGATTGTACAAGGGATGAAAGAGACAAAACAGATCGAAGAAGAAAACAAACGATTACGCGAAGATGGAACAAAGCGTATGCTTGAATTGCAAGATAATATTAAGCGAGCTACACTAGAGTCCTAAAAAAATAAGCTGTCTGTAACTAAAGTTGCAGGCAGTTTATTAATATTTTAATTAAAATTTGAATGAAAAAGGTTTCTATGTGACCATTTTCGGGTAAATCCTGTTCAGGGGAATGGTTCACCCATGTTCGAAAAAGTTCGCTATGGTGAGGATTTGAGTTATTTTTTAGCACAATTAGGAATTTCCAGTAAAATATTGTCTGATGAGAGGAAATACCCCGTAAATGATGTTGTTTATGAAGCATTCTATAGGATTTACGAGTAATACGGCGTATAAACTCTAATCACCAGACCTCTTATATGGAATTCATACATATTGTGCGGAAATAAGCGAATTCTAAAGATTGTTCGCATCATAACGCTTATGTTACGGTTATAAAGATGCTAATTTGGAGGGAAAATATGAATTCTGAAGAGAGAAATATCAAAATCAAGATAAATAATGTATCTAAAATTTTCGGTAAAAATGCTAAAAAAGCAACTCAAATGCTTGAAAAAGGAAAAACAAAAAGAGAGATCCTAAAAGAGACCGGCGCAACAGTTGGTGTCAATCGAGCAAATTTTGATGTGTATGACGGCGAGATATTTGTCATCATGGGGCTATCAGGGAGCGGAAAGTCCACACTTGTGCGGCTGCTAAATAGGTTAATCGAACCAACCTCCGGCGAAATATATATTGATGGGGATATGATAACAAATATGTCAAAGGATCAATTGCGTGAAGTCAGACGGAAAAAGATCAGCATGGTCTTCCAAAACTTCGCATTGTTCCCGCACCGCACCATTCTTGAGAACACAGAGTATGGTCTTGAATTACAAGGTGTAGACAAAGAAGAGCGCCACTCAAAAGCGCTTGAATCTTTAAAGCTTGTTGGACTTGAAGGCTTTGAAGAGCAGTATCCAAACCAATTAAGTGGTGGGATGCAGCAGCGTGTTGGATTGGCACGTGCATTAGCAAATGACCCTGACATCTTATTAATGGATGAAGCATTCAGCGCACTCGATCCATTAATTCGTAAAGACATGCAGGATGAATTGCTTGAGCTTCACACATCTGTAGGAAAAACGATCATTTTCATTACCCATGATTTAGATGAGGCGCTTCGGATTGGCGACCGCATTGTGCTCATGAAGGACGGGAATATCGTCCAAATCGGAACACCAGAAGAAATTTTGATGAACCCATCGAATGAATATGTTGAACGTTTCGTTGAAGATGTCGACCTTTCTAAAGTATTAACCGCTGGTCATATTATGAAACGTGCAGAAACAGTCCAGCTCGACAAAGGGGCACGTGTTGCGCTCACGCTCATGAAAAACCTTGGAATTTCGTCAATCTATGCAGTTGATAAGAAAAAGCATTTATTAGGTGTTATTTCTGCACAAGCAGCGAAAAAGGCGGCAGAAATGGGAGCATCGCTTGAAACTGTTCTTGATAAAGAATTCACGACAGTATTGGAATCTACGTATTTGACAGAAATCTTTGATGCAGTGTCTGATGCGGCAAACATTCCAATTGCCGTTGTCGATGAGAAAAACAGAATGAAGGGTATTGTGGTCAGAGGTGCATTAATTGGTGCGTTATCAGGTAATGATGAGTATATCAACATGTCTTCTAACAAGCTTGAGGAAATTAAAACACAAGAGCCTTCTGCACAGGAGGTAGAATAAGATGTTTAGTATGAGTGATTTACCTAGAATTCCGTTCGCGGATTACATCGATCAATTTGTTGACTGGTTAACATTAACGTTTGGTGGTTTCTTTGATGGGATCACAAATGGATTAGCAGGTACAGTAAATGGAATTGTGGCAGTACTTGGTGTGATTCCATCCATTATTTTAACCCTTATTTTTGCCGGCATTGCTTGGTGGATCAGTACAAGAGGAATTGCTCTTTTCACACTTATTGGATTCTTGCTGATTGACTATTTAGGCTACTGGCATCCAATGCTTCAAACCCTTGCGCTCGTTTTAACAGCTGTGGTCATTTCCATCGTAATCGGGGTTCCGATCGGTATTTGGGCATCACAGAAGGAAACTGTGCGTAAAATTGTGACACCGATTTTAGATTTAATGCAGACAATGCCTGCATTCGTTTATCTATTACCAGCCATCTTCTTCTTTAACATTGGCGTTGTGCCTGGAGTTGTGGCATCGGTTATTTTCTCTATGCCGCCAACGATTCGTATGACGATTCTCGGTATTAAACAAGTACCAGCTGATTTAATTGAAGCAACAGAAGCATTTGGTTCAACGACATTCCAGCGTTTGTTCAAAGTTCAGCTTCCACTTGCAACAAAAACCATCCTAGCTGGTATTAACCAAAGTATCATGCTTGCTCTATCAATGGTCGTCATTGCGGCAATGGTAGGTGCACCAGGACTTGGTTCAGAAGTATATAGTGCGGTAACGCAGCTGAAAACAGGAATTGGATTTGAAGCAGGTATTGCCATTGTCATTGTGGCGATTACACTTGACCGTATTACACAAAACATTAAAACGAAAAAAACCAGGGGGAATGCTTAATGTGGAAAAAGTCTCTCTACATTGGGATGACCGCCCTGCTTGTCTTTTTACTAGCCGCTTGTGGCGCAAAGTCGGACTCAAATGCGAGTGCAGCACAGCAGGTGAATAAAACCATTATCGGTATTGATCCTGGTTCAGGGATTATGGCGCTAACGGATCAAGCGAAAAAGGATTACGGCTTAGAGGATTGGACGGTTGTGTCTGCATCAAGTGCAGCCATGACTGCAACGCTCAAGAAATCTTACGACCGTAAAAAGCCAATCATCATCACTGGCTGGAATCCACACTGGATGTTTTCTCGATATGATTTAAAATATTTAGAGGACCCAAAGAAATCTTACGGTGAAGCGGAAGAGATTCATACGATTTCACGTAAAGGGTTTGCAAAGGATCAGCCGGATGCAGCCAAAATGCTTGGTCAGTTTAAATGGTCTCAAGATGACATGGGCGAAGTCATGATGGATATCCAAGATGGTATCAATCCAAAGGATGCCGCCGTTAAATATGTGAAGAAACATAAAGACCAAGTAGCGAAATGGACAAAAGGCGTGAAAAAGTCGAATGGTGAAAAAGTCAATCTTGCCTACGTTGCGTGGGATAGTGAGATTGCAAGTACCAATGTTGCTGCAGAAGTACTGCGTGAGCTCGGATTTAAAGTGACCTTGACTCAGGTGGAAGCAGGTCCAATGTGGACAGCAATTGCAACTGGAAGTGCGGATGCCTCGTTATCTGCTTGGCTGCCAAATACGCATAAAACGTATGCAGCGAAGTTTAAAGGGAAATATGATGATCTAGGCACAAGTATGAAAGGTCTTCGCATGGGTCTAGTTGTTCCGACATATATGAAGAACATCAACTCGATTGAGGATTTGAAAAAATAGCTAATTATGATGAGGTTCCCTTATAATAGAAGGGAGCATATGAAAAAGCAGTCTGCTCAAAAAGCGGCTGCTTTTTTCTTATATATAAGGAAGGTGGACGAGTTGTCGATGATGGTTAAGCCAATCATGATTTTCCTGCATGGCGGAGGAGTAAGTAGCTGGATGTGGCAGGAGCAGATAAAAACATTCAAAGAAGCGTATGAATGCTATACGCCTGATCTCATTGGTCACGGGACTAGAGCAGATGAACAGTCCTTTTCCATGCGAGAAAGTGCTCTTGAAGTCATCTCATGGATCAAGCAGCATGCGCACGGACATAAAGTAATACTCGTTGGCTTCTCTCTAGGTGCACAGGTTGCCGTTGAGGTGTTATCAAAAGAGCCTGACATCGTAGACATAGCCGTCATCAATAGCGCTCTTGTAATGCCGCTGCCATGGCTTTACTTGATGGTGAGACCTCTTTTACCTCTTACGTATCCATTATTAAAGAAAGATTGGTTTATCGAGCTCCAAGCTGAAAAAATGGGGCTTCCAAACGATGTACTCAATCACTATGTGGCGGATTCGAAGAATTTGCAGAAGAAAACCCTTCTGACGATGTTTCAAGAAAATCTCCATTACAAGCTCCCAGACACGTTTCAACAAGCGAAGGCACGAATTCTTGTCACAGTGGGAGAAAAGGAAAAAGGCATCATGAAACGGTCAGCAAAGAAAATAACGAATTCACATCCGCAGGCAGCAGGTGTCGTCGTTCCCGCTATTGGACATACATTTACGTTTGAGAAGAAAGAACTGTTTATGGATATGGTTCAATGCTTTATAGAGGAACGCGCATTACCAGTGGAATTAAAGGAAATCAAGTAACCGAAAGTAAAGACAGGCATAAAAGAGGCAGCCAAATCTTAGAACCTATATGATAGAGGTATAAAACGCTTACAGATGAGCTACTGTCTGACTGAAAGCTCACGAGACGTAGAAGGAGGAGCTATGAGTAAAAACTATATCATATTCGGTGCAAGTCAAGGATTAGGGGATGCTTTTGTTAAAGGTCTTCCTTCAAGCGGAGATACAGTTTGGATTGTGTCTCGAAGTGAACCGAGCAGTTTGAAATTAGATGACGGTGTACATAGAATTTGGCTGAAAATTGATTTATCAAGCCAATCTCATATCCCATACATGATCGAAGCATTGGGGGACAAAACCATTGATGTCCTGATCTATAACGTCGGCTTATGGGAAAAACGAGGCTTTGAAGATGATTATTCATTTGATCACGATCAGCCAGAGGATATCGCTCATTTAATCAATGTGAACGTCACGTCTACGATTACTTACATCCAAGCACTGCTTCCGCACGTAAGAAAATCGGAGAATGGAAAAATCATCGTGATTGGTTCAACGGCGGGACTTGATCATACAAACCTACCGCAAGTTTCTTTTGTTGCATCTAAATTTGGCCTGCGCGGAATTGTGAATGCACTAAGAGAGCATGTGAGAAAAGATAAAATATCTGTCACCTGTATTAATCCAGGAGAGCTGGCGGCAGAGGTACCATATGAAGATGGTGCCGAAAAAGCCATCGCTCTATATGATGAAACGAGAATTCCTGTACAGGATATAGTAGAGCTTGCGAGATGTGTGATTCATTTATCAAGGGTATCCTGTGTTAAAGAAATCAACGTCCCAGCCATGACAGATTTGAATGCGTAAAACAAGCAGACCACCCGTTTAAAGAAAAAACGGGTGGTTTTTTGATTTTATGATGAATGCTGCTGAAGGGTTTGATAAACAGCTTCAGTCAAAATCTCAATGCCGGTAAAAATAGCAGAGCGGTCGAATGTCATATACGGATGATGTAGACCGGGCTTTAGATCACAGCCTAAACCAAGCATCGTGGATTTGATATGCGGAACCTTCGCTGCATAAAAGTGAAAATCCTCTCCGCCTGTCGTTACGATCGGAGGATCAAGCTGTTCTTTCCCTAAAATCTTTTCAATGGCTTGAGACATCATCTGAACGGCTTCCTCATTTAAGGTAGCGGCAGGCAGACGATGATCTGTTGAAAGGGTAATGGAAGCGCCAAAGGCATCCGCTACAGCATGTACGGCTCTTTCAATTTCTTTTTCTAGTTCATCCATCACTTCATTTGTTTGTGCTCTGACATCTAATGTAAAAGAAGCTTTGCCGGGGATGATGTTTGAACTACCTCCGCCAGCATGTAGGTTGGTCATTTTCACAGAATGTGCAACTCTTGGGTCGACATGAATATGCGCGAGTCTTTGCACGAGGGTAGAAGCGACTTCAATGACGTTGACCCCTAGATGCGGGCGTGCACCGTGGGCTTCCTCACCAATAATTGTGCCGATGTAATGATTACTCGATCCATGTAAGATCGCAGGTGCGCAGCGTCCGTTTAATGTTTCTTGAATTGGGCGCACATGCACTCCGTATAAGTAATCAACGTCTGCTAGCACACCTTTTTCAATCATTTTCAGCGCACCGCCGCCTTTTTCCTCAGCAGGCTGAAAAATGAAGCGGATGGTGCCGTTTGGGAGCTCCTTTTCTTTTAATGCCATGAAGGTGCCGAGAGCCATTGTCATGTGTGCATCGTGACCACATGAATGATTGGCTTGAAACTCACCATCTACTTCCTGCCAAAGTGCATCAATATCGGCTCTCACAGCGACCACTGGTGAACCTTCTCCCATTTCACCGATCACCCCTGTACAGTCGTCAAATGTTCGAGTTTGACAGCCCATTTTCTTTAATAAGTCCTCAAGATAAGCCGTCGTATTCGTTTCTTCCCAGCTGATTTCAGGGTGGGCGTGCAGGTGATCAAAGATGTCTTTCACCGTTTGCTGCATGTCGTTTGTCAAAGTTGTCATGAATAGCCTCCTTGCTGACAGAAAATCTGTCAAAATATTCTTTTAGTGAAATAATATTGATCTTAAATATCATCAGTGTTTATAATATAACACATCATTTGATTATTCAGAAAATTAAGTGAAATTCCAATCGAGACAAAGGGGTTTTGACACATGAAAACAGCAGCAGTATTACCACCAGAGAAACAAAAAAGAAAACTTCAAATGCCGGATGCGTATGTTCTCTTATTTATCATTGCGCTCATTTGTACCGTTGCAACGTATTTTGTGCCAGCAGGTGAATTTGACCGAAAGACGTCAGGGGAAATTACAACAGCTGTTCCTGGCAGCTATCACCGCATTGATCAATCACCCGTAAGTCCAGTGGGCTTTTTTACAGCCATTCAGGAAGGGATGGTAGGGTCTTCTTCTATTATTTTTCTCATTCTATTTACTGGTGGAACCATAGCCATTTTGGAGAAAACAGGTGCCATTAACGGAATGATTCACCATGTCATCAGCAGATTTCAAACTAAGCAATTATTGTTTATTTGTATTGTTGGAGGATTATTTTCAGTGCTTGGAACGACCGGAATTGTCGTGAACTCTGTTATAGGATTTATTCCAATCGGGATCATTGTGGCAAGATCCTTGAAATGGGATGCTGTGGCAGGAGCTGCGGTCATTTATATCGGCTGTTATGCCGGGTTTAACGCAACCATATTGTCTCCATCTCCACTGGGGTTATCTCAGACGATTGCAGAGCTGCCGATTTTTTCTGGCATTGGCCTGCGTGTCATTATTTATCTTTGTTTTCTTATATCTAGTATTGTGTACATCTATTTATATACAAGACGCCTAAAGAATAAAGAGAAGGGAAGTCTTCTTGGAGATGAATGGTTTCCTGCGAAGGGACTTGGCGGATCTGATGCAGAATCTGTGGACAAGCCTGCATTTACGGGCAGACATAAGCTGATTTTAGCAGTGTGTGGATTGTCTCTTGGGGGCTTCTTATATGGCGCGCTTCAGCTTGGCTGGACCGATAAGGAAATGGCAGGAGTCTTCATTTTCATGGCCATTGCTGCTGGATTGCTTGGCGGATTAGCAGCCAATGATATTGCGAAAACGTTTATCATCGGCTGTCAAAGTCTTGTTTACGGCGCACTCATTGTTGGGATGGCACGCTGCATTTCTGTCATTTTGGAAAACGGTAAGCTGCTTGATACTGTGGTTAATGGCTTGGCGAGTATGTTGACAGGATTTAGTCCAATTGCTGGTGCGATCGGGATGTATATTGCGAGTGCACTTCTTCACTTTTTGATTTCATCAGGATCAGGAGAAGCGGTTGTCTTTATTCCAATTCTTGCGCCGCTGGCTGACTTAATGGGCATCACAAGACAGGTCGCTGTAGAAGCGGTGATGCTTGGTGAAGGGGTGGTTAACTGTATCAATCCGACGTCAGGTGTGCTCATGGCTGTGCTTGCTGCAAGTGGTATTCCTTATGTGAAGTGGCTTCGTTTTATGGTGCCGCTTGCGCTCATTTGGTTTGTCATTGGCCTTGTCTTTATTTGCATCGGCGTGATGATCAATTGGGGACCTTATTAACATGTATAAAGCTGCTGACAATGGCTTGGCAGCTTTTTTCTTGTGGAAATATGCATGGAGACAGCGCTTTGAAAGCACAATAAGTGTGTTCACAAATTCGCAACATATTTTTTTTCAGAAACCCCCTTGAAAAAGTTTGTGAAGTGTTGCACAATAAGAATGTGAAATACTTCACATACAGAAAACAACCTAGTTTTACTCAGGAGGATGAGATAAATGACAAACGAAAAAGTAAACAAAGTAGCACTTATTGGAGCAGGTTTTGTAGGTAGCAGTTATGCCTTTACATTAATAAATCAAGTGATCACAGATGAATTGGTTGTCATCGATTTGAATCAAGATAAAGCAATGGGTGACGTCATGGATTTAAACCACGGGAAAGCATTTGCTCCGCATCCGGTGAACACATGGTATGGAGATTATGAGGATTGTAAGGATGCGGACATTGTGTGTATCTGTGCTGGAGCGAACCAAAAGCCAGGTGAAACGAGACTTGACCTTGTTGAAAAAAACTTAAATATATTTAAAGGCATTGTAGACAATGTGATGAAAAGTGGATTCGATGGTATTTTCTTAGTCGCCACAAACCCTGTTGATATTTTAACATATGCGACTTGGAAATTCAGTGGACTGCCAAAAGAACGAGTGATCGGCAGTGGAACTACACTTGATACTGCAAGATTTAGATACATGCTTAGTGAGTACTTTGACGCAGCGGCACACAATGTGCATGCGTACATCATTGGAGAGCATGGGGATACAGAGCTTGCTGTTTGGAGTCATGCGAATATCGGAAGTGTACCGATTACAGAATTAATGAAGAAAAATGATCAATACAAACAAGAAGATTTAGATGAGATGATGGAAAATGTCCGTCATGCCGCTTATCAAATCATTGAGAAAAAAGGCGCTACTTACTACGGCGTAGCGATGAGTTTGGCCCGCATAACAAGAGCGATTCTGCACAATGAAAACAGTATTTTGACTGTCAGCACTTACTTAGATGGAGAGTACGGAGCAGAAGATGTCTACATTGGTGTACCTGCCCTTGTGAATCGAAATGGCGCAACAGAAGTGATAGAGCTTGCACTGAATGATACAGAAAAAGAACAATTCGCGCACAGTGTGAATGTGTTAAAAGAGATTTTGGCTCCTCATTTTTAATCAAAAGCAACCTATCTGAGCAGAAAAGGATGAATCACTATGTGGCAGCAAATATATAATCCGTTTGGTAATGAGTTCGTGAGTGCATTGGTAGCAATGCTTCCAATTTTGTTTTTCCTACTTGCATTAACCGTATTTAAGTTAAAAGGTGTTTTAGCCGCTTGTTTTACCTTAATCGTCAGTTTTGTAACAGCGGTTTTCTTCTTTCATATGCCAATTGAAAAAGCATTATCTGCTGTGCTGCTCGGTATATCTAATGGGCTGTGGCCGATTGGATATATCGTCATCATGGCGGTGTGGCTCTATAAAATTGCTGTGAAATCTGGTAAATTCGATGTTATTCGTTCTAGTATTGCAGGAATCTCTCAAGATCAACGTCTTCAGCTCTTATTAATTGGTTTTAGTTTTAACGCATTTTTAGAGGGAGCCGCTGGGTTTGGTGTACCGATTGCGATTAGTGCCGCTCTCTTAACAGAGCTTGGGTTTAAACCGCTGAAAGCTGCGATGCTCTGCTTAATTGCCAATGCTGCGTCTGGCGCATTTGGTGCTGTGGGTATCCCAGTCATTACAGGGGCGCAAATGGGCAATATGACGCCGCTTGCATTATCTCAAACCCTTGTGTTTACGATTCCGTTTATTTCATTCTGTATTCCGTTCCTACTCATTCTCATTGTGGACGGATTCAAAGGGATTAAAGAAACGCTCCCTGCCTTGCTTGTTGTGAGTGGAAGCTATGCCATTTTGCAAGCTGTCACAATGGTGACAATGGGTCCTGAGCTTGCCAATATTATTTCAGCTTTAGCAAGTATGGGGATTTTGGCTTTATTTCTTCGAAAATGGCAGCCGAAACATATTTATCGTGAAGAAGGGGCACCAGACATTGAACAGAAACAAACGTATCGCGGCGTTGAAGTGCTGAAAGCATGGTCTCCATTCTATATTTTAACTGCCGTGATTACGGTATGGAGTCTGCCAGCATTTAAAGCATTGTTTGCTGTAGGAGGACCTCTCAACTGGACAACCATTTTAGTGAAAATGCCATTTTTGCATCAGCAAATTGTGAAATTACCACCAATTGCACAAACAGCAACACCTATTGATGCGATCTTTAAAATTGATGTGATCAGTGCAACGGGTACTGCCATTCTGATTGCGGTGATGCTGACAGGTTTGTTTAGCAGACATATTACATTAACAGAAGGCGCTGCCTGCTTAAAAGCATCAGTGAAAGAGCTTTGGGTACCAGTTCTCACTATTTGTTTTGTCATGGGCTTTGCCAACTTGGCGAACTTTGCTGGACTAAGTTCAGCCATTGGGCTTGCACTTGCCAAAACAGGCGATTTGTTCCCGCTTGTCAGCCCAGTGCTTGGCTGGATCGGGGTGTTTATTACAGGATCTGTCGTGAGTAACAACGCCTTATTCGGTAACCTTCAAGCAGTTACTGCTTCTCAAATCGGCTCTCAAGCAGGTTTGTTAATCGGAGCAAATACAACAGGCGGGGTCATGGCAAAATTAATTTCTCCACAATCTATCGCCATTGCTACAGCAGCAGTTGGAGAAACAGGTAAAGAATCTGAGCTCTTCCAAAAGACTGTGAAGTACAGCTTCATCCTGCTCGGCATAGTGTGTGTATGGACATTCATTCTTGCTCAATTTATATAGGTTTAAAAAAAGACTGAGACAGCTCTCAGTCACAGCGTGTAGACAAATCTTCGCATTCTTTGTCAGGCCTGTGCTCCGGTGCTCACGAATGTCAAATTCGCTCCGCTCCGTTGCTCGTCCTTCCTAGACTGCAAAGGTTTTCTATCACGCTGAAAAAAGGAAAACAAAGGGCTAAAATAAAGATCATTTTAGCCCTTTGTCACCAAAAAAGACTGAGACAGCTCTTAGTCTTTTTTGTTTATGTCGATTCCCTTATCACGAGCCAGGTAGGCAGCTGGATATGTTCACGCTGTAATGGTTTTTGGTCTTGCAGGATCTCGATTATTTGCTGCACAGACCGCTGGCCAAGCTCTACGATCGGGATGTCGATTGTGGTGATCGTTGGAGCCGTCACCTCGCAAATGTCTTGATTGTCATAGCCAATCACCGCTAGATCCTTAGGAATGTGATAACCATATGAAATGGCCTGTTTAATGAGTCCTGCTGCGACTTGATCATTACCGGTGAAAATGGCATCAGGTGCATTCTTCATGTTATGGATGACATCCATTAAGCGAAAACCGTCTTCAATGGTGAAGGCCTCGCCGAACAGCCAATCGTCATGCAGCGGCAAGCCGTGTGCAGAAAGAGCATCGAGATAGCCCTGTTTCCTTTGTTTCTGTGCTTCACTGCTTTCTGTATCAAAGCAAAACCCGATCGATTTCCGCCCCGACTGAATCAAGTAGTCAACTGCTTTATAGGCAGCTTCCCGCTCATCGTATCCAATAATCGGGATGTCTGCTGTTTGATGATATTCATTCGCCATGACAATAGGGCCGTTCGTTAAAAATGGCTCGATCTTTTCCCACGGATTTTCTAATGCCCCTAATATGACCCCATCTACTTCTCTTCTTTTTAATAATTGAAGCCCTTCAAGCTCTAATGATTCCTGATAAAACGTCTGAAGCACGATGGCTTTATAGCCTTGATCCAGTGCTTCTTTTGAAATTCCTTTAATGAATTGTGCAAAAAAAGGATGGTCCACAGCCGGGACAGACACAGCAATGGTTTTTGTCTGATGTGAACGAAGGGTGCGAGCCGCTGAACTCGGTGTATATTCCATTTCTTTCATCACCTGTAAAATGAGCTGGCGCTTTTCCTCTGACACATATGGATGATGATTCAGCACTCTGGAAACGGTGGTGGTTGAAACCCCGCAGCGTTTGGCAATTTCATAAATTGTACACATATTAACAAATCCTTTACACAAAGTTATTGTTCTGAAATCGATAACATCATTTACAATGTGAAACAAGTTAAATATTAACAAATGGAATTGATTAATTGGAGGGAATGGAATGCAAATATTGACGAAGATATCAGGTAAAAGCAAGGATTATCTTCCTTTGCTGGATATGATCAATCAAGGTGTTCAAGTAAAGTCTGATTCAGTTGAGAAGCACCTAGCAAATGAAAAGCTGGTGACGTTCCTCGAGCAAGATATAGGGCACACAGGATTGGAAAAAATTCTCTTCCATTATAAACAAAATAAGGAAAAAAAGATACCGTTTCTGCCAGTTGATAAACTGATTTCAGAGGATGAAATCGATGATATTATGCAGGTGCTGAAAGAAGTATTGAGTTCTGGCCGTTTTACTTCAGGGCCATATATCCCGGCGTTTGAAAAGCAGCTCGCTGAGTACTTAGGGAAGAAATATGTCATTGCCACGTCAAGTGGAACAGATGCCCTAATGATCAGCCTTATATCAGCAGGCGTCACTCCAGGAGATGAGGTCATTTTGCCAGCGAATAGCTTTGCTGCAACAGAAAATGCAGTGCTTGCGATTGGGGCTGTTCCAGTCTATGCCGATATTGATCCAGATACTTACTGCTTGGCACCGAGTGAAATAGAGAAGCATATCACAGATCAAACGGCATGCATTCTTCCGGTTCATTTATATGGAAAACAAGCGGATATGAAGGCCATTTCGGCGATTGCAAAAAAGCATGGGCTAAAAATCATTGAAGATGGCTGTCAGGCGATCGGGAGCACTGGTCTTGGAGCATATGGAGATGGGCTTGTTCTCAGCTTTAATCCATACAAAAATCTTGGTGTCTGCGGCAAGGCCGGAGCCATCGCGACAAATGATGAAGCCTTAGCGGAAAAATGCATGGAGATCAGCTATCACGGCTTTGAAGTAGGAAAGAAAAATGTCAAACGCAGTGACTACGGCTTTAATTCGAAAATTGATAATTTGCAGGCAGCGATCGGACTCGAACGTATGAAGTATTTAGGGTTACAAAACTTTAAACGTTTCTACTTAGCAAAGCGATACATTGACCAGCTACAAACGCTTGAGGAAGAAGGATACTTGAAGCTTCCGAAGCTAACGGATGATCACGTCTGGCATCTGTTCCCGATTAGAGTGATGAAGGGAGAGCGAGATGAGCTTGCAGCAAAATTGCTGAAAATGGGCATAGAAACGGATGTTTATTACCCAATTCTATCGCATCAGCATCAAACAAATCTTGTTTCTCAAAAGTATAAACAAACGACACTTCCACAAACGGAAAAAGCAGCACAGGAATTACTTCACTTGCCGCTGTATCCAGGCATGCCGCTGCAAGATCAGGAGAAGGTCATCGAGGGGGTTCATCATGTTATCAAGTCTTCCATTCAATAAAAAGCTGCTGAATCAGCCGGAAAATCCGAAATGGATCGTCTTCTGTGACTTTGATGAAACCTATTATTCTCACAAAATGACCGATGAGCAGAGAGAGGATGTCAAGCGGCTGGAAGCCTTTGTGGCAGAAAAGAGTGAAGCAGGACAGCTCATGCTTGGCTGGGTCACGGGAAGTAGCCTCGATTCTGTCACAAGTAAAATGGAAACAGGCGGTTTTTATCAATTCCCGCATTTTATTGCGTCGAACTTAGGGACTGAGATTGTGTATACATCGGATGCTCGTTTTGGACAGCCAGATGCGGAGTGGATGAAGCGGCTGGATGCACAGGGCTTCTCAGATGAAAAAATTGAAGACATCCTCGAAACCATACGTGAAAAGGGAATTCATCTCAGACCGCAAACGCAGCTGGGCAGCTCAGGGTATAAGAAGAATTTCTATTATCAGGAGCAGGATGAACGGACAGATCTTCATCATCTATCATTCATCCAAACACTTGCCAAAGAGCGCGGGGTGGCGGTCAACATCAACAAATGCAATCCGCTCGCAGGAGACCCTGCTGACTGCTATGATGTCGATTTTTTACCAGTCGGCACAGGGAAGGATGAAATTGTCCGCTTTATGCTGAACCAATATGATTTATCGAAAGATCAAGGCTTTGCCTTTGGAGATAGTGGGAACGATTTGCGGATGCTTCAATCCGTCACGCATGGTTTTCTCGTCCAAAATGCGACGGCCGAAGCCAAGCGGCACCATCATCAAATTTGTCATCATGGGTATGCAAAAGGAATCTATGAAACACTGAAAACAGTGATGTATAAACATGAGGAGGCACATTCATGAAGAAAATTGGAATTGTTGGAGCAGGGAATATTGCAAAAGCACATGCAAGAGCATTATCAACGATCAAAGGTGCAGAGTTATCCGGTGTCTATGATTTACATGAATCAGTTGCACAGGGATTCATTAAACAGTATGGCGGACGCGTGTATTCAAGTATCGAAACTTTAGCAGATGCATCTGATGGGTTGATCATTGCCTCCCCTAATTTTTGTCACAAAGACCATGCCCTTCAGGCACTAAGAGCAGGACAGCCCATTTTATGTGAAAAGCCGATGGCTGTGTCGCTGAAGGAAGCGGAGGAAATGGTGGAGACAGCCAAACAGTTCCAGGTTCAAGCCAGTATGGGCTTTAACTATCGTTACTTATCCTTTGTGAATATTTTGAAGAACTTGATTGCCAATGGTGAATTAGGCCGCATTTTGACTGTCAGGACTCATTTTAAGAAAAACAGTGCCCTCAGAAGAAAGACATTTTCATGGAGAGACAGCGGTGAGAGTCTGCGCACGAGCGGCGCTTTAGGAGATCTTGGTATTCATTTAATTGATATGCTGTGGTACTTATTTGGCAGTGACATGAAGAAAGAATCACTTAATACGAAGATGCTGACACATGTAAAGGAAAAAGAAGAGAAAAAGGTGCAGGTGGATGATCATACCGAAATTTTCGGTCAGATGGAGAATCAAGTGTTCTTTCACTTGGTCACATCCAAAAGCACGCAGCCTGAGGAATGCGGATTTAGTGTTGAAGTCGTTGGTCATGACAAGGTATTCAAATACCATACGAACATGAAAAACGAATACGAGATCAGTGATGGCTTGTGTGTGGAGCGTCATCAAATGCCGCAAACCTTGCTGACAGATCCGCCAAACGAATTTTACGGATGGTCTGATACGTTCCGTGATCAGCTGATGCACTGGGTGAATACAGATCCATATCCATCTCATATGAAAGTCGCTGATTTTGTAGACGGGTATCGCGCACAAGCAGCGCTTAATACGTGCTTCGAGAGGGAAGAGGCTGTCGAGTCTGCCCAGACATATTAAAGAGGTGGAGCGGAGGATGTCAAAACTCCGCTCCTTTTTAGAGGAAGTGAAAAGATGAAAAAAGTATTTTATTTTGGCTGTGTCTTTTATTTTTTTATTGGGACCATTCATGTGTTTTTTGGCAGCTTAACTCCTTATTTACTGTCTAGTTACGATAAGGGTCCTGGGGAATTATCTTCTTTAATCTTTTTTCAGTTTATTGGTTTTTTGACAGGGGTTCTTTTATCCCCCATCCTTGTGAGGAAAAAAGGCTACGGCGCTGTTCTGACCATGGGTCTTTTGCTGATGATCGGGTCACTTCTGCTTGGGCTTTTGGTTCCTGGCTGGTCAACACTTGTGCTGGCAGGTTTTTTTCTTGGGAGCGGGGCAGGCAGTCTTGAGACAACAGCCGGAGCGTATGTGATTTCGATGGCAAACAGTGCGAAGCGAATCAGCATCATGGAGGTCTTCTTTGGGTTAGGAGCACTGTTATTTCCGCTTGTGATTTTACTAACTGTCAATGAACAGACGTGGCACTATGTGTTTTTATTTCAAGTCGGTGCACTGACATTCTTCCTTATGCTCTGGCTTGCCTTCATGAACAAATTGCCTAGTGGACAGATGACTGCTCCTTCCAATGAGGTAAGAAAACCGTCCTTACTTGTTGATCGAAACAATCGAATCATTGTGGTGATCATGATTTGCTTTGCCTTTTTCTACGCAGGGATTGAAACGAACTTTGCGAACTTTTTGCCGTCGATCATGCTGGAGAAGGGGGGAGACAATTGGGGTCTCTTTGCAGTCTCTACCTTTTGGACAGCGATCGTCATTGGCAGAACTGTCATTGCGAGAAAAGCTGATAAGTTGCACCCGCTGCGTTTTTTAAAGCTAAGCGCAGCACTCATGATTCTGCTGCTCGTTGTATTTGCCCTGACAACCCACATCGCCGCGCAGCTGCTTCTCATCTTTTTCATCGGTCTGTGTGCAGCTGGTATGTTCCCAATCGCACTGACTGCATCTGCATTAATGATTGAAAATGCGATCGACGAGGCGACGAGTTACTTTATTGCAGCCGCAAGTTTAGGCGGAGCCTGCTTGTCCTTCTTGATCGGCTTTAGTCTTGAATGGGCAGGAGCAGCAAGTGCCGTCTTTGTTTTCGCCTTCTTAGCTGTTCTTCTGTGTGCAGCTGCGATTCAAATGAAACGTGCTACGAAAAAGGAAACGGTCCTGCCGCAACAATCTGCGCTGAAAGCCGATCGATAAGCAATACCCGATGCTCCCTTGAGTCCACCTGAAAAGATGGCAAAGGACTTGTACTAAACCATAGAACGTTTGAATAATATGTACAAGTCAGCATCAAAAGGAGGACGTCTATGTGGCGGTGTTTTTTGGTTATATCTTTTTAGGGTTGTCACTTTCAGCGCCTGTTGGGCCAGTCAATGCAGCTCAAATCGACAGAGGGATTAAAAGTGGATTTTGGCACGCGTGGATTTTTGGTGTGGGGGCAATGGCTGCGGATATTGTCTATATGCTCCTCATCTATTTTGGTGTCGCCCAGCTTTTGACCGCACCTCTTGTGAAAACCTTTTTGTGGCTATTCGGCTTTTTTGTTTTGACCTATACCGGCATTGAGAGCCTACGTAAAATCAATTTGCAGGAGAGCCCGAAAAAGGATGGAGGAAACACTTCGATGGGTCAGTCATTTATGACGGGGTTTTTCATTTCTCTTTCCAATCCGCTCAGTATTTTATTTTGGCTTGGTATCTACGGCAGTATTTTGGCCAATACGATCGAAAAGTATGGGGCATCTCAAATGCTGATGTACAGCTTGGCTATTTTTATCGGCATGTTGATCTGGGATTTCAGCATGGCGCTGCTTGCTAGTTCGTTTAGGCGCTATTTAAGTGAACGTGTCTTACATGGCTTATCCGTGCTTGCAGGCTTATCTTTACTTGGTTTCGGCGCTTATTTCGGGTATCAAGGGATCATGGCGTTGATTGGGTAGAAAAGCAGACTCATGTCAGTCTGCTTTTTTTGTAAGGATTGACAGACATAACACATTCTTGAATAATGGTGAGATATAAAATGGATTCAAGGAGCTTTGCCATGCGTATTTTTCTTCCAGTATTCAACTATTTGTGCATGCTGATCTTATCAGTCATCACAGCGACATTCGTATATACCATGCTATTTATCCCGACTGAATCAGGCTTTGGTTATGTGGAGATGACAAGTCTGCTGATTTTAATCGCTTATGTAGTGTTTGCTGCACCGATTCAGCTTGTTTTACACAGGCATCCTAGAAGGTTTCGAGGCCGTGACTTACTTGTTTATTTTCTTGCGGCGTGGGTGATTTGCTCTGCGTTAGCGTTATGGATTGATTATGGACTGGTTGTGTTCATTAGCTACAAAGTCTATCTGTTTAGCTTTTGCTCAGCTCTCATTTATTGGGTGCTCGATTCTGTCTTTTTGATGAAGAACCGATCATAGGGAAGATACAAAAGCGCTCTATTAAAAGAAGCAGCATGGAGTGAAAGACGCACATACATGCTGAATTTGAATGAGAACATCCACCTCTGGAATGCGCAAGGAAAGTCGCTTAGGGACAGTCACCACAGCCTTTTTTTCTCATAGGCTATGGAGAAGACGCTAAAACGAGGTGGAAGGAAATGGCCCAGTTGTATGCAAAAAGTTGCCTTGATCAAAATCTACGATCACTAGAAGAATGGAAGCAGGATGCTTTTACGCTATTTGGAGAGATGGTAGGAGATGAGGCAGATACATTCCCTTGTGTCCCAGGAAGACAGGGATTTTTTCTCGATCATTTACGCTATGGGTTTGTGGGTGATCCGAGAAAAGAGGAAGCTGTTGAGGAATTAGCGCAGCTGCTGAGAGAATATCAAAGCTGTGCGAAAGAAACGGGTCAATATGCTTCATTTATATGCTTTTTTGAAACACCACAGGATTTAAAGGAAAGTTCGCTTGAAGAGCTTGAGCAGCAGTTTTGGTCATTGCTTCAACGACTGCACCAGAAAGATGAAGTGCCATGGCCTGAGGATATTCCGCTAGATGCTCATCATCATGAGTGGGAGTATTGCTTTCACGGGGAAGCGTATTTTATTTTATGCTCCACACCGGCTCATAAGCTCAGAAAAAGCCGCCACTTTCCTTATGTCTTAATGGCATTTCAGCCTAGATGGGTGTTTGAGAAATTGAATGGATCGACCAAGTTTGGTCAAAAAATGAGCCAGCTCGTTCGCAAGCGGCTCAAAGCGTATGATGAGGTCGGCGTTCATCCATCATTAAAATGGTACGGTGATCCGACCAATCATGAATGGAAGCAATACTTTCTCCCAGATGAAGAGGCGGAGAAACCAGCCTCCGCCAAATGTCCTTTTACTGCATTAAGAAACATGATGAAATTATGATGCGGTCTGATCCTGCTGCTTCCACTTTTTCCTCATAAATAGCACCATGATGGCAATCACTGCAATGATCCCAAGGCTGATAAAAAAGCCAGGTCGTCCGCTTGCCTCTGTTAAAGTGCCTGAAATGGCGGCTCCAATCAGGAGCAGTGCAAGAAACATTTCGCACGTTTGGCGAGTGGATGGCTTTGATAGCTTTTTACTTGAGAACAGAATGAAGACCCACGTGTACAGAAGGGTAAGGCCGGCTGCTGTTGTGAGGTGCTCGTAGATGTGTTTGGACAAAAAGAGCGCAAGCAAAATCGAGACAATTAATCCAGCAGCAGTTAAGATAATCGAAGACCATCTGACATGAGATGGGTCTTTTTGTTTAAAACAAGCAGGTGCATCTTGATGCTCTGACATCGTGCCAAGCAGCGTCGTGACTGCATAGAGAGAGGCAACCAATGTCGAAAAGCCGGCAATAATGAAAATGCCATTAAAGATATGAAGAAAGATCGATAAATGAAATGGCTCTAATGATGTAATAAAGGGACTGCTGTTCTCATTAAAGGCTGTCACTGGGACAAGCAAGAGAGCAAGTCCAATTGAGACGATATAGATCACCGCTAGAATGATCAGCATGACGCGTCCAGACTTTGCTGCATCTTTCGGGTCCTTTAAATGAACCGCCATCAGCCCCATGACTTCTATTCCCCCAAATGCATAAAACGCGTAAATCAATCCATTCCAAAGACCAAGCGGACCGAGCGGCATCCATTCGTGATCTTTGTTTGGGAGGTGAAGGGTTGGTTTATGATCTGTCAGAATACCGAATAACACAAGCACAGCAAGGATCATAAATAGAAAAATCGCCGCTGTCTTCAGTACCGCAAGGACATTTTCTGTCTTTTGAAAAGAAGAGAGCCCTATGATAATCACGAGCAGGGCAAGAGCGGAATAAATTGCAGAAAACACCCAGAGCGGCACAGATGGAAACCAGTGGCGGGTAAAAAGAGAAATTGCTGTTAACTGACTTCCTGTAATCAGCATTTCTGCGAACCAATACACCCAGCCATTGCTAAACCCTGCCCAGCGTCCATATGCTTTACGAGCATAGGAACAAAATGACCCTTTATCAGGATTATCGGCTGTCATCGCAGCCAAATGTTTAAAGACGAGATAGGTTCCAACCGCAGCAAGTAAAAAAGAAATGCAGACGGAAAAACCGGACTTTGTAATGGCAATGCTGGAACCAAGGAAGAAACCAGTGCCAATCGTACAGCCGACTCCGATGAGAGAAAGCTGCCACCAAGATAAAGTTTGTTCTTCTTTCAATGCATGCGCAACACCTTTCTGTTTCAATGACATTAGCTTGTGACCGCCTCTTTTTTTTATACATGATCAAAAGGACGTTTTGGGCATACTGTCAAGGAAAGGAGTGTATGTGATGAACGGAGAATATGTCATTTTACCAAAGGGCAGACTGGGCTTTCGTTTAGGAAAAGGCCAATGTATGCGGGTGGTTGATGTTGAAGGCCAGCAAGTAGCAGATGTCATGGCCTATCACGAAAAGGATTTTTATGAAAAATTTGACCAAGGCGCGACAATGGACAGCCTATTTTCGTCCAAAGTGAAAAAAGGCGATAAGCTCTATTCTAATTTATACAAACCGATGTTTACGGTCATTGAAGATACAGTCGAGTGCCATGATTTATATATGCCCGCCTGCCGGCAAGAAATGTACCAGCTTTTATACGGACGGACGCATTTAGAGGTCATGCATACATGCTACGATAATTTAAGGACTGCCTTTGAACCATTTGGGATTCCGAAGGAGGATATGTACTATCCTTTTAATGCCTTTATGAATACAGTCATTGATGAAAAAGGAAAGCTGTCTGTGGAGCTGCCAAAATCTCTTCCCGGTGATTACATTCGTCTGCGAGCCGAAATGGACCTCATTGTGGCCGTATCCGCATGCCCTGCTGATATTGGGAAGTGTAATGGCGCAAGCTGTACATCTATACGGGTAGAAATTGATTGAAAAAAAGGCCAGTCCGTATCGACAGGGTCTTTTTCATTTGTGAATGTTTGATCATTGATGAAATAGGGGAACGTCTTACAAAATGTTCTTCCTGAAAACATGGTATAATGAAGATTCAAAAAACGTTGTCAAATCAATGAATTTAGAGTAAAACCTGTTCTCTTCATGTAGAGGATGCTTAGGAGGAAAAGTGTATGAGTTTGCAAAAAAAGATCAGCCAAGAGTTGCATGTGCAGCCCTCAATTGACCCGAAGCAGGAGATTGAAAAACGGGTTGGATTTTTAAAGGACTACTTGAAAAAAACCGGCGCGAAAGGATTCGTTCTCGGCATTAGCGGCGGACAGGATTCAACGCTCGCTGGCCGTCTTGCACAGCTCGCTGCATCTGAACTGCGTCAAGAAGGAAAGGAAGAGGTAGTCTTTATTGCGGTGCGTCTCCCGCATGGCGTGCAGCAGGATGAAGATGATGCCCAGCTCGCTTTATCATTTATTCAGCCGGACAAGTCGTGGAAATATGATATTGCGCCTGCCGTGACGGCATTCAGTGAACAATATCAAAAAGACACAGGCGGACCGTTGTCTGATTTTAATAAAGGGAATGTCAAAGCACGCATGCGAATGATCGCGCAATATGCTGTTGGAGGAGAAGAAGGATTACTTGTCATTGGTACAGATCATGCAGCCGAAGCAGTCACTGGGTTTTTCACGAAATATGGTGACGGCGGTGCAGACGTTCTCCCGCTCACAGGTCTGACGAAACGCCAAGGCCGGACACTGCTAGAAGCGCTGCAAGCACCAGAGCGCCTATACTTAAAGAAACCGACAGCCGATCTGCTTGATGACAAACCTCAGCAAACGGATGAAACAGAACTAGGCATTACGTACAATGAAATTGATGATTACTTAGAAGGTAAGCCCGTGTCAGAACAAGCAGCAGAAGCGATTGAAAAGCGCTATGTTCAATCAGAGCATAAACGCCAAGTACCCGCTTCCATGTTTGATGACTGGTGGAAATAAAAAAGCGACCTCTCCAGTAGACGGAGAGGTTTTTTTATGTTGAATTTTTAAATGGGTTTGACAAAATAACCAAAAATTCATTAAATTAGTAGAACGATCTACTTAAGTCCATTTAACTAAATAAAGATTTTTTTGATCAAAAAAAGCAAGCATAATTAGTTCGATTCACTTAATTTCACTGCTATTTACAGTATTTTCAGAAAAAATGATTGACGAAGAAAAAGAATGCGCTTACAATGAAACCACATTCCGAAAAGTGAAATTAGATTCCACTGAATGGAATAAAGGGGTGGTTCACCTCCAAATAAGAAGCTAAAGGAATGATTGACACAATGAAAAATCGAAGTGCACTGGAAATCTACAAAGAGGGAGGCGCTTGGTGGGAAACTGAGATTAGTCATATTCAAAAAAATTCAATTGAACTTCGAGGTTATCCGATTGAAGAACTGATTGGCGAACTGTCGTATCCACAAATGCTTTATTTACTGCTTGTTGGTGAATTATTGGATGATTCAAAAGCAGCTCTTTTTGAAAGTGTTCTTGTCGCAGGCGCGGACCATGGACCAAGAGCGCCATCTATTGCAGCTGCCAGAATGGCGGTGACTTGCGGCATTTCGTTTAATTCCTCTGTTGCAACAGGGGTGAATTTATTAGGTGATATTCATGGCGGAGCCGGAGAGAAGGCCATGCGTATGTTATACGAAGCCAAAGCGATCTACGATGATCAAAAGGATATACAGTCTGCGGCCAAGCAAGTATGTCACACATGGTTAACTCGCAAGGAAAAAATCCCGGGGATCGGCCATCAGCTTCATGATGATGATCCGAGGGTTAGACGTCTATATGAGCTAAGTCACACATATGTCCAGCAAGGTCTTATCAGTGGGATATATTTACGGTTAGCCGAAGCGATTAGACATGAGCTTGAACACCTGAAAGGGAAGAAAATCACGATGAATATAGACGGTGTATCTGCTGCAATCCAATGTGAATTAAACATTCCAGCAGAAGCAGCAAAAGGCATTTTTTCCTTATCCAGAGGAATGGGCATCGTGGCGCATGCATATGAGGAGCTGAGAAAGGGAGCCCTCGTGAAGGGACCTTGTCCGAACGAAGAAAGATTGGTTCGTTATGCAGGACATGGAACGCGGCACCTCAAGGAGGGAGAGAAAATTTGAGCAGTTTAAAAGCATTATCATATATAAACGGCGAGTGGATGGATACCGATCGTGTGAAAACAGATATCATCAATCCTTACTCAGGAGAAAGGATCGGTACATCATATCTCGCCTCATCAGAAGACATAGAACAGGCACTTTCTATTGCGCAGCATGCTAAAAAACAAATAGCGGGAATATCGGCAATCGAACGCTCAAAGCTTCTAACGAAAGCAGCCACCTTGCTTGAAGAACAAAAAGACCATTTCGCAAAACTGATTTCGTTAGAATTAGGCAAACCGCTTAAAAATACAAGAGATGAAGTCTCACGATCAATCGAGACGCTAGCGCAGTCGGCGGAAGAAGCGAATCGATTAGTAGGTGAGACCATTCCAGGCAATGTATCATCGCGTGGGCAGGGAGCAATGGCCATGACATTTAAAATACCAGTCGGAGTTGTGCTGGCGATTACTCCTTTTAATGCACCGCTCAACTTAATTTGTCACAAAGTTGGTCCAGCTTTTGCGGGAGGGAATGTCATTATTTTGAAGCCTGCACCGCAAACATCAGCTGTTGCTACAGCGTTTGTCAAACTCCTTCTCGAAGCAGGGTTCCCTGAGGCGAGTTTGCAGCTTGTGATTGGCGGGGTCGAGGCTGGGAAACAGTTAGTCACTGATGAAAGAACGAATCTCATCTCTTTTACCGGCGGGGCTGCCGGAGGAGAGCATATTACAACCTCTGCGGGATTAAAAAAAGTATTGCTCGAACTCGGAGGGAATGGCGCGACGATTGTTCATCACGATGCTGATATTGAACAAGCCGCATCCCTTTGTGCCAAGACAGGCTTTAGTAATTCTGGTCAAAGCTGTATTTCTGTTCAAAGAATTTATGTCCACCAGGAAATAATGCCGTCGTTTACTGAGGTATTAAAACAAAAAGTAGAGCAGCTTGTCGTTGGAGATCCGCTGTCCAGCGAGAGTGATATTGGTTGTATGGTCGATGCACAGGCCGCGCAGCGTGTTGAGACATGGATACAAGAGGCAGAGAGTATGGGGGCACAGCTTTTATGTGGGGGAAAAAGAAATGGAGCGAGCATCACACCGGCTATTTTGCTGAACCCTCCGAAACAGGCCAAGGTCGTCTGTGAGGAAGTATTCGGCCCAGTTGTCAGCATTCTTCCTTATGCGGAGCTGGAGGAGGCAATTAAAGAAGCAAATGATAGTCGATATGGTTTGCAGGCAGGGATCTTTACGAATCAGCTGGATGTTGCTTTACACGCAGCAAAAGAGCTTGAAACTGGCGGTGTTGTCATCAATGGGACATCAAATTTTAGACTGGATCATTGGCCTTATGGAGGAATTAAGCGAAGTGGTCTTGGAAGAGAAGGTCCGCGTTTCGCTATTGAGGAGATGACCGAAACCAAAATGATCGTGCTTCCACAGGGTCTGTGAAAGGGGCGTTTGGATGTGAATGCATTTCAGCAAAAGGTAAAAAGTGTGCAGACAGGCGGTCAGCCAATGATTTGTACGCCGCTCATCGGGCAAACAAAGGAAGAATTGTTTCATGAGGTCGAGGTATTAACTGAGAAGAAGCCTGATGTGATAGAGTGGCGGGCGGATTTTTTTCATCACCTTCATGACAAGGAACAAGTCATAGAAACCCTTAAGGGAATGGTAGAAAAGGCAAAGGACATACCATTTTTATTCACCATCCGCTCTGAAAAGGAGGGCGGCGAAAGTATATCACTCTCAGAAAATGAGAAGGTTTCTCTGCTTGTCGAGCTTTGTTCCACACAGCTTGTGGACGCCGTTGATTATGAATTGATGCATGATGTGACACATTTACAGCAAGTCAGTCAGGCGGCTAAAAGTAATGGGGTCACCTTAATTGTGTCGTATCACGATTTCCAGCGTACCCCTGAGTTGGATCGTCTCGTGCAGCTCTTCGTCAATGCAGAATCAGTCGGCGCCGACATCGCAAAGATTGCAGTGATGCCGCATTCCTATGAGGATGCATTAACACTGCTCTCTGCGACCAGCCATGCGAACAAGCAGCTGTCGATTCCCGTTATTTCGATGGCAATGGGGGAATATGGGGCTTTTACAAGAATGGTTGGTGGACTTTTTGGATCTGTCATGACCTTTGCTGTAGGGAAAGAAAGCTCAGCTCCCGGGCAAGTGGCAATACAGGATTTGAACAGCGTTCTATCTATTGTTTTTCAAAGAATAAGAGAGTAGCAGATACCGTGAGAGGAGAGAAACATGAAGAAGAATATTTCTACACAGGTTATTCAGTATTTAGAGAATCGGGGAGTCGAGCATATTTTTGGTCTCTGCGGTCATACGAATATTGCTTTTTTATCAGCGCTTGAAAAAAGCTCGATTCAATTTGTAAATGTCAGACATGAACAGATAGCGGCACATGCAGCAGATGGTTATGCGCGAGCAAAGAAACAGACAGCTGTTGTTCTCAGTCATCTAGGTCCTGGACTCACCAATGCGGCAACAGGGGTAGCGAATGCAGCACTTGATTCCATTCCAATGGTTGTCATTGCAGGAGATGTCCCGAGTCATTACTACGGAAAGCACCCACATCAAGAGATCAATCTTCATTCCGATGCCTCTCAATACGAAATTTACCGGCCGTTTGTGAAAAGAGCATGGCGAGTCGATATTCCAGAATTATTTCCAGAGATTTTATCAAAAGCATTTCAGTTAGCTGAAAGCGGCCGTCCTGGCCCAGTGCTGATATCTGTTCCAATGGATGTGTTCTCAAAAGACCTAGATGTGTCCTTGTTTGAACAAATCAACCATCATACACAGACCATTGAAAAGCCTTCAATTGATGATCAAACGGCCAATCGGATATTAGATCGATTGCTGCGGGCAGAAAGGCCGCTTTTATATGTAGGGGGAGGCATTTTACTAGCTGACGCAGCTGAAGAATTAAAGGCATTCTCTGATCATCTAAGTATCCCTGTCGCCCATTCTTTGATGGGGAAAGGAGCCATGCCAGATGATCACCCAATGACCCTTGGAATGACAGGATTTTGGGGGACAAAATTTATCAATGATCAGTGCAAAGCGGCGGACTATATATTGGCTTTAGGCACCCGTTTTGCTGAAGCTGATGCGAGTTCGTGGGAATCAGAATATACGTTCCGTTTCCCATCAACCAAGCTCATTCATATTGACATTGATCCGAATGAAATTGGACGTAACTATCCTGTTGACATTGGAGCAGTAGCTGATCTGAAGCAGGCCTTGACTGTACTCAATCGAGTGGCGAGAGAAAGACTGCCAGAAGGGCTGAATCGACCTGAATTGAAAAAGGAAATTGCGGCATATCGTAAGGAGTTTCAGGCGAGCAACCTGACGAACATTCAAGATCAATCCTTCCCAATGAAGCCGCAGCGTATTTTGCAGGAAGTGCGAGAAGTATTACCGCCAGATGCCTTTATTACAACGGATGTTGGCTGGAATAAAAATGGGGTGGGACAGCAATTTCCTGTGCTCACGCCAGGGACCATTCTAACACCAGGCGGCTTTGCAACGATGGGATTTGGAGCACCTGCCGCACTTGGGGCAAAGATTGCCCAGCCTGACCGTGTCGTTGTGTCACTCGTTGGGGACGGCGGATTCGGTCAAAATCCATCCGTTCTCGCAACAGCCGTTGAAGAGAACATTCCTGTTGTGTGGATTGTGATGAATAACAGTGCGTTTGGAACAATAGCTGGCTTGCAAATGGCGCACTATGAAACGACGTACGGTACTGTTTTCAGAAAAGGTGGAGAAAGCTATTCTCCGGATTTTGCTGCCATTGCAAGAGGTTATGGGATGAAGGGGATTAAAATCACCTCTGCTTCTGAATTCAAAGAAGCTTTAGCTGAAGCAATTGCATCTCAAGAGCCTTGCGTCATCGATGTAGCAATGAAAAATGATCCTGTCCCTACGGATGGACATTGGAATATTAATGATATTTATTCACCAAATTCAAAGCGCTCACATGTCAGCGTGAATTAAACATAACGAGGAGGAAGTAACAATGAAAATTAAAGTATTGAATCCGTTTCAAGATGGGAACCCATTATGGTTAGGTTTAGATCATCCAGAGGAGCAAATGATTCGAAAGGTATTTCAAACCATTACACCAGATACTGTTGGGTCCGAGCATATGATGGCAGGTCTCACCATTTTTGAACCGGGAGAAGCAAGTTCAGTGCACAATCACCCAGGTTCAGAGGAATTTGATTATGTGATTAAAGGATCTGGCGAAGTCATTTGTGATGGAGAAAGGCAGTCCTTTAAACAAAATGATTTCATGTTCATTCCAGACGGTGTCTCGCACCAGCATGTAAATACAGGAGATGAACCTTTATGGCTGATTTGGCTTTACACACCGCAAGGGCAGCTTCCGAAGGATTAACAAACTGCTCCGGTAAGCCCTCCTTTTGAATCATCAGGGTCTTCCGGGTCAATCAGAAAGATGACAAGGGCTAAAATAGAAAGTTATTTAGCCCTTCATCACTTGAATGAAAGGGAGTCAAGCAATGAATATGAATACACCGCTCGAAGGAATGAAAATATTAGACGTCTCTACGATGATCGCTGCACCCTATGGCGCGGTGCTTCTAGGGGATTTTGGTGCAGAGGTCATCAAAGTCGAGATTCCTGGTAAAGGCGATACGCTGCGGCATGTTGGCCCTTTTGCAGAAGGTGAACCACTTAGATGGTCAGGTCTCTCACGGAATAAGAAATCTCTAACACTGGATCTGCACAAAGACGAAGCAAAAGACATTTTTAAAAAGCTTGCAGGTCAGGTCGATGTGTTGATTGAAAATTTCCGCCCTGGAACACTCGAAAAATGGGGCGTAGGGTACGACGTATTAAAAGAAATCAACCCTCAATTAATTATGATTCGTGTATCGGGTTATGGACAAACGGGTCCGTTTAAGGACAAGGCCGGATTTGGAACACCTGCGACGGCGTTTAGCGGATTTACATATATTCAAGGGTTTCCAGACCGGCATCCAGTCAGTCCTTCCTTTTCTTTAACAGATTATATTGCAGGCATATATGTGGCGTTTGCTACTGTGACAGCGATGTATTACAGAGATACACATTCAGAAGGAACTGGGCAAATGGTGGATTTGGCCCTCTATGAATCTGTGTTTCGTATGTTAGAATTTTTGGTTGCAGAATATGACAAGCTTGGGAAGGTGCGTGAGCGTTCACCGGGGTTAAGCGGTCATTCAAGCCCTGCCGGCACCTATGTGACAAAGGATGGGCATTATTTGGTTCTTGTGACGAGTACGGATTCGACCTTCAATCGATTGGCAGAGGCGATGAATCGATTAGATTTATTAGAGAATGAAAAATTCGCGGTCAATGCATCTAGGCTGAAGCATAACAAAGAGATGGATGCGATCGTCTCTCAATGGATCGCGTCGAAAACAAGGGATGACGTATTAGAAATTCTAGATACTCATGGCGTTCCTGTGAGCCCAATTTTAAGTATTCAGGATATTTTCGAGCATCCGCAATTTAAAGCACGAGAGAATATCGTCGAGGTGCATCACCCCCGTCTTGGAAAAGTAAAGGTGCCTGGGATCATTCCAAAGTTTGAAAAAACACCCGGAAGTATCCGGCACATTGCACCTGATTTAGGCGAACATAATTATGAAATTTTAACAAATATGCTTGGCTTAACAGAAGAAGAGTGTAAACAATTGGAGGAAAAAGGGGTTATTTAAAGCGCTCAACCGAACCGCACGCTGCGGAAACAAAGGAGGATGGTTATGAAAGTGCATTCAGAACTGAAGGGGAATGAATTGCGGCCCGCTTATATGAAGCCAACGAAAGCCCGTTTTGGCATATTGATTCTGTTGTTTTTTATTACCGCCATTAATTATATTGATCGAGCCAGTGTATCTATTGTTGCACCTGCTATTCAATCTTCATTGCAATTAAATCCTGCCTTATTAGGCCTCATTTTTTCAGCATTTAGCTGGACATATACAGCGATGCAAATACCAGGCGGTTTTATTCTCGATAAATTTGGCTCAAAGGTAACGTATGGGATATCACTCATTACTTGGTCTATTTTCACAGGCCTGCAGGCGTTTGCGAACAGCTTTGCCTTTTTATTCGGCTGTCGTTTGTTTATTGGGATTACAGAATCTCCCGCATTTCCTGCGAATAACCGCATTGTCACCACATGGTTTCCAAGGCGGGAACGGGCTTTTGCGACAGGTGTTTATACTGCTGGAGAGTATGTGGGTCTTGCATTTGCGACACCTCTTCTTTTTTGGATCATGACGACTTTCGATTGGAGAACCGTCTTTATTACAGCAGGTGCGCTCGGTATCATATTTGCTTTCTTTTGGTACAAGTATTATCACGAACCGAAAGAGCATCCGAAGATGAATGAAGAGGAGTTAGAATTGATTCGGCAAGGCGATGGACTGACAGTAGCATCACAGGGGAAGCTGAAATGGGCAGACTTTGCCGCCCTTCTAAAATATCGTAAATTGATTGGGCTCTATATTGGCCAATTCTCTGTAGCGTCTACACTTTTTTTCTTTTTAACATGGTTTCCGACCTATTTAGCAGAGGCGAAAAATATGGCATTTCTTAAGGTAGGTTTTGCGGCTTCTCTTCCTTATATTGCTGCATTCTTTGGGGTATTGTTTGGAGGTTATGTGTCTGATTGGCTGCTTAAAAAGGGCGTATCCGTTAATGTAGCGAGGAAGCTGCCGGTAGTGATTGGCTTGCTTCTGACGAGTACCATTGTTTTAGCGAACTTTACAACGAATATTCCGCTTGTGCTGACCATTTTATCCATCGCTTCATTTGCACAAGGACTGTCTAATATCTCTTGGACGATGCTGTCTGAAGTGGCACCAAGGGAAATGGTTGGTCTGGCTGGCGGTGTATTTAACTTTTTTGCTAATTTAGCTGGGATCATCACTCCGCTTATTATCGGATTCATCGTGTCGGCGACAGGCTCATACAACGGGGGTATTTTATTCGTCAGTTTAGTCGCATTAGGCGGGGCATTGTCGTACATTTTTATCGTAGGGAAAATTGAACGTATTCAATTAAAACCAGAGTGAGAAAGCAAAAGAGAACTCAGACCAAGTTGAGTTCTCTTTTTTATGAATAAAAGATAATAGTGATGATCGTTGCACATGCGATACCCATGCTGATATAAAAGCCAGCAAACCATATATTCCAGCGAGTGATACGGTAAGGGTTGACCTTCATCAAATCAGCTAATAGGGAGACAGAAACATTAAAAGGACTAAACATGACAGTTGATGTTCCAGCAACGATAAGCATGATGGCAATGGGAAGAGCAGGAAGTTCTTGGATGACAGGTGCCATCATGCTGACTAACAAAGCAAGCGAGACGAGCGGGTGAAAACCGCAAAGAGCGGTGATCAGAAAATATAACCCAATGACACAATAAACCAAAATGGCATCGTCTGATATACTGACAATAAATGCTTGGATCGGCTGCATACTGTTTGTGGCAAGCAGCATATCGACAAAGAAGCCAGCACTTAAAAATAGACACATATAGTTGGAGAGCTGACGGGTTCTTTCTTTCCAATGAGGGACAGAGACGGCGATATATTGTTTTCTTTTTTTGATGACAGAAGAGAATAATAGAGCAAATGGAATAATGGTTAGCACAACAGCGAATAAATAGCCTTTCCCAATCCATGCATCGACAAGTGAGACGGCTGTCATAAAACTCAGCAGCATGAAAGCAAGCTGAAGGGTTTTTCGCTTAATTCGACGAGGATTGGAGTTTGTTTCTGCGGACTGAATGATGTTTGGGAATCGTTTGCTTTGACGAGAGAAGAGCATCCAATCTGTCGCCAGCACGATGACCATTAAACCAAAAGTAACGGGTGCGATTTGATAATATTTGAGTTTGGTTGCATCAATGGTGACGCTTACGAGCACTTCAACAGGACTCCAGCTTAAACATAATGCATATGACCTTAAAAGGTTACGTGTATAAAGATGTTGTCTCACTTGTTCTTTTAGGGAATCCAGCGACGGTTTGAGCGATGTATATAGTAAGGGGATCGTCGCGATATTTAAAAACATGCCAAGAATATGAGTGACAAATGAACTCTTGCGATAAAGCTGGTTTGTGCTAGTTGTATGCAGTGTGAGCAGTTTATTTAATTGTGTATCGAAATGTCCAACATGTATGAGAGAATGAATAAAAGGCAGCATGAAAAATAGAGAAAGCAAGCCTAGCATGGAATGAAAGTGAAGAAAAAACGTGTGCAATGGCTCGTCGGATAAGAAAAATAAGAACAAGCCAATCATGAGAAACATAGCACCTGTTTTCAAATAAAGCCCACTTGCTTTCTTAAAAGAAATGATGAGCGAAGCAGCGGCCAGCAGACCAACAAAATAGGAGAGTATGGGAGCGGGAAATAGTTGATGAACAATATATAGGCTAATAAGAAGTGTAAAAACGAGCAGGTACATTCAAATATCTCCTCCATCAAACCTCTCCAATCGTTTTTATTCCGACTGGTGGAATTTGTTTTCTTTTAGTGGAACGTTTAAAATGGATTATAGCAAAATCGATCGTTTATGTCGATAAGAAATCAAAGGGGAAAAGGAGAAAGTGAACATGGCTGATAAGAAGTCAAAAGAAGAATCAGGACTGCGTACGGTTCAGCGCGCTTTGGATATTCTTTATTGTTTTAGTGAAGAACGTCAAGAGCTGACGCTAACGGAAATTTCAAAAGAGATGAATTTAGCAATGTCTACTACAACGAGACTGCTCAAGGCACTTGAAATGAATCATTTTGTGGAAAAGAATCCAGACACAATGAAATACCGATTGGGTCAAAGACTTTATCTCCTTGGATACATTGCAGGGAAGTCCATTAAATTGAGAGAACTGGCTAAACCACTCATGTACGCACTTCGTGATGAAACAAAAGAAACCGTCAACCTGTATGTACTGGATGCAACAAGCAGGGTTTGTATTGAACAGGCGGAAGGGCTGCAATCGATTCGGCATCTTGTCAAGGTTGGTGAGAAGCTGCCGTTATACGCAGGTGCAGGCGGAAAGGTATTATTGGCATTTCAAAGTGAAGAATTTCAACAAAAAGTATTAGCGTCTGAGGCTGATCATGTGATGAGAGATGACTGGCAAAAGGAATGTAAACATATTCTTGATACGTATACTTCTTGCAGCATCGATGAACGAGAGGTAGGATCTGCGGCAGTAGCGGCACCAGTCTTTAACATTCATGGGGAAGTGAAGGCTTGTTTATCCATATCTGGTCCAACCCAACGGTTTACTGAAGAAGTCATTCCCAAGCTGCAGCAAAAAGTGAAAGAACAGGCACAAAGGCTTTCTGAACAGCTCGGCTACGTCGTCAAACACAATTTTTAAGATTGCCTATCTTTTCGCGCTCCATTTATCATATAATAGAAACGTTATGTAGCATTCCTTGTCGTAAGGAGGACGTGTCACGATCATGAAAATCAATAGAGAAATCCCTGTAAGACAGCGGAATATTGTTCTCATTGGCTTTATGGGTGTTGGGAAAACAACCATTGGTCAGCTAGTTGCCAAAAAGCTATATCGAGATTTTATTGATGTCGATCAGGAGATTGAAAAAAAATACAAAATGACGATTCCAGAGATGTTTCAGCAAAAAGGAGAAGCATTCTTCAGACAGGCTGAAAAGGATTATATCGTCGATTTATGCGAACATACACAACTCAAGATCGTCTCACTTGGAGGCGGTGCATTCAAACAGGAAGAAATCAAACGTGCCTGCTTGAAGCATTGTACGGTTCTTTTCCTTGACCTTTCTTGGGAGAATTGGAAGCAGCGGCTTGATATTTTAATTGAAAACCGCCCTGTTCTTCACAACCGGACGCTTGATGAAATGAAAGAGCTGTTTGAAGAACGCCGGGAGATTTATTCTCTTCATAACTCCAGGGTGGAAACAGATCATTTAGAGGCTGAGGAAGTCGCCAATTATATTGTGGACACACTCAAGCTTGGCTGGGATTTATATTCGAAATAAAAAAAGTCTACCGTTTAGGGTAGACTTTTTTCTATTGATGTCTTTTTCTTCGTAGATAGGATGATGTTTTGACAGTAAAATTTATTTATCCTTTTTTTGGTGTGTTGACGTTTGGAAAAAGAGGTATCATACTTCAACCAGTTCATGAAGATGAGGTTTTTTTGGTTGATATGGTAAACAAAATATATCCCTTATTTTCTTTTTTGGAAAAATAAAATAGTATCTAAAATTCAACAATAGTTTTTTGAATTATTATAATTTTAAAAAAATAATGTTGACACCTCCGGCAATATCATTCTATGATAGTTTACGTAAACGCTTACCGTAAACGTTTACTATAACGAATGGGGAGGAATTTGTTTATGAAAAATAAAGAAAAATGGAGCGGTGTATTCCCGGCTGTCTTAATTCCTTTTAAAGATGACTATTCAATTGATGAACCTGCTTTTCGTAAGCTTGTCCGTTGGGTGGCGGATCACAAAGGGATTAACGGGATCGTTGTCAATGGACATACTGGCGAGATTATGACTTTACTGCCACATGAACGAGCTGAAGCAGTGCGCATTGCAGCCGACGAATTAAAAGGGGAAGTACCTGTCATTTCTGGGGTTTCTGCAGAAGGGACAATTGAAGCGATCCAGCATGCAAAAGCCGTTGAAGAAGCTGGTGGTGAAGGTATACTTCTCATGCCGCCACATTCATGGCTAAGATTCGGTATGCAGCCTGAATCACCTGTCCAATTCTTTAAAGATGTTGCAGAAGCGATTGATATTTCAATCATTGTCCATCAATATCCAACATGGACAAAAACCTCATATACAACCAGTCAATTACTAGAAATGTCGGAAATTGAGAATGTTGTTTCGTTTAAAATTGGTCAAAGAGACATGGCACAATACGAGGTCGATGTACGGGCATTGAAAAAACATGCACCAGATGTATCGTTACTCACATGTCATGATGAATATTTATTGCCAACATTGGTTCAAGGCATTGATGGAGCACTTGTAGGTTTCGGCTGTTTCGTGCCAGATTTGATCGCTGAACTTGTGAAATGTGTAGAAGAAAAAGACCTTGTAGCGGCTAATAAAGTTTACGATAGAATCTTTGAATTAAAGCATGCTGTGTATAAAATGGATGAACCTTCATCTACTTCTCATCTGCGCATGAAGGAAGCGATGTATCAGCGAGGTTTGATCAGTAGCTCGCTTGCTAGGAAGCCGGTATTACCTTTAACTGATGAGGAAAAAGAAGAAATTCGCCAGGGCCTTCAAAGTGTTGGTTTGCTTAAGGAAAACGTCGGTAGATAACAGACCATTGATTTCATGATGAAGGTGAGTCAGGTTATAATAGTGTATAAAACAACAGACTCCCGGAGGTATGAAATGTGTCAGTAAGTATTAAAGATGTCGCATTGAAAGCTGGAGTGTCTATCGCCTCTGTTTCCAGAGTATTAAGTGGTAAACCAGGAGTAGGTGCTCAAACGGCTGAAAGAATCAAACAAGTGATTGATGAGTTAGGCTATCGCCCTAATTTAGGAGCTAGAGGGCTCGTTAAAAGAAAGACTGGCAATATAGCTGTCGTGGTTCCGCGTGGTTCATATATTTTGAATAATCCATTTTTTTCGACGATTTTAGATGGTATTGCGAAGGAATTAGATGAAACTGAATTCAATATGTTGATGTCATTTACATCTATACAGCAGCAGCGATTACTTGAAACACAGGCTGTAGATGGTGCCATTTTATTTTCTCCAAGAAATGAAGAATTGAGTATGGATTGGTTAAAAAGTTTAGCTATTCCCATTATTGTTGTTGGAAGTTACTTAAAGGACTCTCCTTTCCCATGTGTCAGGCCAGATGATGAACAAGGTGTGTGTCAATCCGTAACGGCCTTATTTGAGAAAGGTCATCGAACCATTGGGCTGGTCAATGGTCCAATGAGTTCGATGCATAGTGTGAGGTACTACAAGGGATATGAGCGCACACTTAAAAATTTAGGGTTAACAATGAACAAAGAACTTGTGTTTGAGTTAGATGAATTTGATGGGGGAAAAGTAGTAGAAGTGGTTTCTCAATTTCTCCAAGGAAACCAGCACATGACTGGAGTTGTTTGCTCTTCAGATTTTTTGGCGATGGGGGTCATGAAAGCTGCAGATCACGCAAATGTGTCCATACCTCATGACTTGTCAGTCGTTGGTGCCGATGATGTGCCCATTGCAAGTTTTCTAACCCCTTCTTTATCTTCAGTTCATGTAGATTTAGTTGGAATGGGGAGAAAAGCTGTTTCTTTATTAACACAGGTATTAGAAGGAGAACAGTTAGAGGCGATGGAACATATCTTCCCTATGTACTATATAGATCGGGGCACCACGGGAACGCCAAAAAAGAAATGATAGATGCTGAAAACTCGTATGAACGCTCTAGAATGTCTCTTGATTTAAAATGTAAGCGATTTCTTTAGCGCTCTTCGGCATGTACTTTTGCATCATTTCCTCTAATAAGGAGGAGATATCATGACGTTAGAAGTCAGCGGAAATTCAAATTCTCATGATGGGCAAGTTGTTGATAGAGCTTCACAACTATTGACGAGAATGGAAAGTGTACCTTTTTCTAGATGGCATTTAAAGCCTCGTATCATTATGGGATCTGCCACCTTTTTTGATGCTTTTGATGCTCTGTCTTTAGCGTTTGTTCTCCCAGTTCTCATCGGCATGTGGAGTTTATCACCTGCTCAAATTGGTCTTCTTATTGGGTCTGGTTATATAGGACAAGCGATTGGTGCCATTTTCTTTGGATGGTTAGCAGAAAGGCGTGGCCGTGTTTTTAGTGCAAAGTGGACTATACTCCTCATGTCCGTCATGAGTATTGCATGTGTGTTTTCAGGTAATTTTATGGCACTGTTTATTTTTCGTTTTATACAAGGAATTGGGGTAGGGGGAGAGGTGCCGGTAGCAGCCTCATATATCAATGAGCTATCCCGGGCTCAAGGGAGAGGCAGATTTTTTATGCTTTATGAGATGATTTTTCCTTTAGGGTTAATGATCTCAGCTCAAATCGGCGCATTTGTTGTACCTAGCTTTGGGTGGAAGTGGATGTTTTTAATTGGAGGCATTGGAGGTCTAATCGTCTTTGTATTCTTTTTTATGTTACGTGAATCTCCAAGATGGCTTATTTCGAAAGGCAGATTAGATGAGGCCGAAAGAATTATTGAAGAAATTGAAGCTAGTACTGACAAACGAATGCCTGTAAAACAAGTATATAATAGTACTGAAAAGGGCGATTGGAAAGAGCTTTTTTCAACTTTTTACCGTAAAAGAACATTGATCGTATGGGGACTATGGTTTTCTGCCTACTTTGTATCGAATGGTTTAAATAACTGGTTACCAAGTCTTTATAATACGGTTTACAATTTGCCAGTTGGAGATTCATTAAGGGCAGCCTCTCTGACAAATATTTTACAGACCGTAGGTGTATTCGCTTGTGCATTTTTAATTGATAAAGTAGGACGAAAGCGCTGGGCAACCATTGCATTTATCGTAACAGGTGCTTTATTAACGGCTTTATGGATCAGCGGAGCGAGTTCTCCAGAAAGTGTGATCTATTTAGGGTCCGCTGCTTACGGAATGATGGGGACAATTACAGTTCTTCTCTATTTATATACACCTGAAATTTATCCAACACGTATGAGGGTGATTGGAACGGCATTTGCTACTGCTTGGCTTAGGCTGGCCTCAGCGATTGCTCCTATTATGATAGGCTTTATTTTAGAGGTGAGCGGTGTTTCAACTATTTTTATTCTTTTCGCAAGTGTGACTGTAGTGGGAGCAATTCTTGCTTTTAAAATGATCGAAACGCGTGAGAAAGTATTAGAGGATATTGCACCGTGATTGACGCACGCAGTGAAGAACTTATTCCAAAGAGGGTAGGTTCTTTTTTTATTCAGAGGATCTACGTACAATTTTTAAAATGCCTAACCTATCTCCGTTCTTTTATCTTATAATAGAAACACGATATAGCACTCCTTGTTGTGAGGAGGGACGTGTCACGAACATGAAAAGCAATACCTGTGAGACAGTGAAGATGTATATTCGAAATAAAAAAGTCTACCGATGAAGGTAGACTTTTTCTATAAGTTCAATTCTTGATTCCTTGAATGAGTGCAGCTTTTAAGCAGAAGGAAATAGGCTGGTGCTGTGCATCGAATTGAAGCTGAAATAGCTGCATTGTATCAGGGTCTGCGGCTTGAAGGTGGGAAACGATCTCCTTTTGAACATTCTCAGGTGTGCGTCCACGTGTGATCCAGTCCTGATAATCAATTTGCAGATCCCAGTAACGAACCTCTTTTTGAGTCAGTTTGTTGGCAGCGAAAAGCTCTTCCCATTCTGATAAAGAGCTTTCTCGCACATGAGAAGGATCTCTGAGTCTGTTTAATTGATTAATGAATGAATCCTGTGCCGCATTCTCAGGTGCATAATGGTCGACGAGCAGAAATGCGCCGCCTTTTTTTAAGACCCGGCTGATTTCGGACATGGCTGCGGGAAGGTTTGGAAAGTGGTGAGCGGCAAACCGGCATGTCACGATATCAAATGATTCATCAGCGAATGGCAATTCTTCTGCGGCCGCCTGTTCAAAAGTAATATGTTCCAGTTGGCGTTCTTTTGCAAGTGCTGCTGCAACCTCGATCATTTTTTGCGTGACATCAATGCCGATGCCTTTAGAAATTGTGTTTGAAAAGGAAAAAACGGTATGCCCTGCTCCGCAGCCGATATCAAGTAAATGCTCATGACCCTTCGTATTTGCTGCCTCTTTTATCCATTCCAACTCTTCTCCGGCTGCAAATATAGGTGAATCTCGATAGTTCTCGGCATTTTGTGAGAATTGGTTTTCAGCTTTAGCATATGGATTCATTTCTTCTCCCCCTTTTGTTGTCTCTTTATCGTAAAATTCCTTTTGTTATTTGTCTAAGACATAAAAGATATGACATGAATAGTTAAAACCTATGAGGTGATGTAAGTGGATATACGAATGATGGAATATGTCATGGAAGTGTACCGGCAGAAAAGTTTTACAAAAGCAGCGGACCAGCTTCACATTGCACAGCCTTCTTTAAGCCAACAAATTAAGAAGCTGGAAGAGGAATTAGATACACCCCTATTTATTCGAAAATATGGACAAGTCACGCCTACACCTCAAGGGAGTCGATTCATTAAAAGGGCTGAGAACATTTTGAAGGAAAGAGATGACTTGCTGCGTGAAATGGGAGAAGCTGCTTATGAGGTGGGGAAAGAGCTGAACATTGGAGCGCCAGCAGTCACAGGAGGATATGTCTTGCCCAGTTTATTAAAAACCTTTTGTCAAACGTATCCTCATGTTCACGTTCAGCTAATAGAAGAATCACCTCGTGAGCTAGAAAAACTTCTATTGGCTGGTCAGCTGGATTTGGCTATTTTATCTATGCCTGTCGAGCATGAATCATTGAAAACGAAACAAATGCTGACAGAGCCGCTTCTTCTCGCAGTTCCGCAAACTGCTCAGCCCTGGTTAACAGGTGAATTGAACGAAATCATCAATCAAGCAGATCAGAAAGGGGCTGTTCCGTTTCGCCTTCTGGAAGACGCAGCATTCATTATGCTGAAAGAGGGATACGGCTTTCGGCAAGTGGTCACGGAACTATGTCTTCATCATGGTTTTCAGCCGAAGATTACCTTTGAAACAAGTCATATTCAAACAGCGCAGGCATTGGTCAAAAATGGACTAGGTGTGACAGTTGTGCCGAAAATGGTGGCACAAGAGGACAGGAACGAAGTCACTTATTTGAAAATTGATTCATGCCCAACCCGCACTCTTGTGTTTGCATATGTGGAAGAAAGGTATTTAACGAAAGCAGCTCAAGCCCTAATGGACCTTTATCAAAAAGCTTAAACAAACGTTTAATTAAATGCAAAAAGCAGGGGAGCACCCTGCTTTTTAATAAATATCCAGACGCTGATCTGTCATCACAGGAATCTGCTGTCTCACTTCATCCACTAGCTGAAGGTCAATGTCCGCATAATAAATGTCTTCCTCATGACTTGTTTCAAGCAGAATACGGCCAAGTGGATCAATCACCATGGAGTGTCCAGGGAATTCAGTGTCTCTGCTTGTGCCTGTTCTGTTAACAGCAATCATAAATGACTGATTTTCTATTGCTCTTGCGATGAGCAAGCTGCGCCAATGATCCACTCTTGCTGACGGCCATTGCGCCGTATTGATAAGCACCTTCGCCCCTTTGTTGACAAGTGTTCTGGAAAGCTGCGGAAAGCGAAGGTCGTAGCAGATCATCGCCCCGATCTTCACATCCTCATCATAGTCAAATAAACCAAGCTGATCACCAGCGGTTAAATAGTTGTGCTCATCCATTAAGCGGAACAAATGAATTTTGTCATAATCGACTAAAAGCTCACCTTGGCGATTAAATCCATACATCGTGTTGGTGATCCTCTCATCTTCTGTACGCTTGTTCAATACACTTCCTGCAATGAGAACGACTTGGTGCTTACGGGCAAAGGAAGAGAAAAGCTGTTTTGTTCGTTCACCGTTTACATCCGCCAGCTGATCGGCTTTTTCAAGAGCGTAACCAGTATTCCACATTTCGGGTAAAATGATCAGATCAGGCTGCTCGCGGATCGCTTCTTCTAAAAATGCTTCTGCTTTTTGAAAGTTCACATCAGGTTCTCCAATTTGTACGTCCATTTGGACAAGGGCGATTTTCATACAGGTTCCTCCTTTATTCGATGATTGCAAATATGAAATCCATGAATGGATCGATCGATTTTTTTGACTGAGAATCTCTAGTTTTCAAGCCAGTTTCTTTATCATAAAGGTTTCAATCTTCTTTGCCAATAGAAATGTCAGAAGGTTTTGTCTTTTGTAGTGAAAATGTCTTTCTTCGTCAAGAAAACAGTGATATGATACACACAACTAATAAAACAAAGGGGGATAGTAGGATATGCAATTGTTTGATTTACCGTTAGATGAGCTAAAAAAGTATAAACCGAAGAAAACAGCACGTCCTGATTTCTCAGACTTTTGGAAGGCGTCGCTTGAAGAACTGAACCAAGTGGAGGCAGAGCCAGCACTTGAACCTTATGATTATCCAGTAAAGGGCGTTAAGGTGTACCGCCTGACGTTTCAAAGCTTTGGTCAATCTCAAATTGAAGGCTGGTATGCGGTACCAGATCAAACAGGTCCGCATCCAGCACTCGTTCGTTTTCATGGCTATAATGCAAGCTATGACGGCGACATTCATGACATCGTCAATTGGGCACTGCATGGCTATGCGACATTTGGCATGCTCGTCCGCGGTCAAGGCGGCAGTGAAGATAAGACAGTGACACCAGCAGGGCAGTCTCTGGGATGGATGACAAAAGGTATTTTATCGAAAGAGACCTACTATTATCGTGGTGTTTATTTAGATGCGGTTCGAGCGCTCGACGTGATTCAGTCCTTCCCAGAAGTGGATGAACACCGAATCGGCGTGGTGGGCGGCAGCCAGGGTGGTGCACTAGCGGTTGCAGCTGCAGCACTTTCAGACATTCCGAAGGTCGTCGTGGCAGATTATCCGTACTTATCAAATTTCGAGCGTGCAGTGGATGTGGCATTGGAGCAGCCTTATTTAGAAATCAATTCATACTTTCGCAGAAACAGCGATCCAGAAGCGGAAGAAAAGGTTAAGCTATTTTGATTTAATCAATTTAGCCGGATGGGTGAAACAGCCCACATTGATGGCGATCGGTCTGATCGACCAAATCACCCCGCCATCTACTGTGTTTGCGGTATACAACCATTTAGAAACAGATAAAGATTTAAAGGTGTACCGCTACTTTGGACATGAGTACATCCCGGCTTTTCAAACAGAGAAGCTTGCCTTCTTACAAAAGCATTTAACGAATTAAAAGAAAAGAGGCCACTCTCTAGGAGGGCCTCTTTTTTAATAGCTCGTATTCTGTCTCGTTTTTTCATCAGGCACTAACGCGGTGATAATGAGAGCAAGGGCAGTGATGATATGAAGAATGAATCCGAGAATCGGAATCCAGGCAAGACAGGATGTGACAATTCCGATGATGCTTCCAATCATTGGTCCCTGGTCTCGCTTCGATAAGACGAGTGTGATAATATGCAGAATAAGCATGACCATGAGCGGTGTATAGCCATTACTGATAACGAATAGACCTCCGATCACAGGGATAGCAAGGCAGGCTTCAAAAATCCCAGTGATCCATTTCATAATGCGAGATATAGACATTAGATCCAACTCCTTTTTCATATATGTCTTATTCGTATTTTCCCAAAACGTGAAGAAGTCATGCAGAATTCTATAGAAAGAGTTGATGGACGCTTGAGAGAGAGAATTAAGGAAGAGCTGAAAATCATTGAAAAAACGTATGACGTAAAGATTTGCCTTGCCGTCGAATCAGGCAGCAGGGCATGGGGATTTCCCTCGACTGATAGTGATTATGATGTTCGTTTTTTATATGTTCCCCGGAAAGAATGGTATTGGGCAATGGAAGAGCATCGTGATGTCATTGAACGACCGATTGATGACATGCTTGACATCAGCGGCTGGGAGCTTAGAAAGGCACTTCGCTTATTCAATAAATCAAATCCGTCCATTATGGAATGGCTGTCTTCTGATATCATTTATGCTGAATCTTTCTCTTTGGCAAAGCAGCTAAGAGAATTAAAAGATCGAGCGTTTTACCCTGCGGCTTTGATGTATCATTACCTCAATATGGCAAAGCGGAATGAGAGTCGGCATTTACGAGGAGAGCAGGTGCGAATCAAGAAGTATTTCTATGTGCTTCGTCCGCTGCTTGCCTGTCAGTGGATTGAGCGTTACCGGACAGTTCCACCAATGGACTTTCATGAATTGCTCAAAGAGCTAGTGGAGGAAGGCCCGCTTTTAGCAGAAATTCACGAACTGCTCAAACGTAAAATGGACGGAGAAGAAATGGATGTAGAGAACCGTCTCGCTCATGTCCATCCATTTATTGATCAAGAGCTGGCGCGTTTTGATGAATTGGTGAAAAGCTACAATCAACCGAAAGACAATCTGATGCAAGAATTAAATGAGCTGCTGCAGTCTACCCTTGATGAGGTGTGGGCGTAGGAGGGAAGAGCCAGCCGGATAGCGGCAGGCTCTTTTTTATCTCTTATTGTGATAAAACCACAAAAAAAGTCAGAATTTTTGTCATCTTCAAATATTGTAGCGGACAGCTTATGAGCCTTACAATAAAGACATAGCTTACAAAGAGTGGGAGGTGCCCTTTATGGAGTCGGTCACAAGAAATTTCTTCTTGTTTTTGTCAAAAAGCAGTCTCTTGAACCATATTGCTCGTAATTGGGGAAGTGCTGTTGCATCTAAGAAAATCATCGGTGGGAAAGATTTTGAGAGCGCTATCTCTGTCATTAAACGATTAAATGATCAAGGAATGGCTGTAACAGTCGATCACCTTGGTGAGTTTGTCACAAAGGCAGAGATTGCAAATGAGCGAACGGATGAGTGTATTCAAACCATTCAGCGGATTGCAGAGGCCAAGCTCAATTCCCACGTGTCACTCAAAATGACATCACTTGGACTAGATATTGACGATGACCTTGTGTATCGCAATATGAAACGTATTTTAGATACGGCAGAAAAACACCGTATCATGGTGACAATCGATATGGAGGATGAACAGCGCTGTCAAAAAACGCTGGACATTTTTAAAGAGATGAAATCTCAATATGAGTATGTCAGTACGGTCCTGCAGGCGTATTTGTACAGAACAGAAAAGGATCTTGATGACCTCAATGAGCTGCAACCATTTTTACGACTTGTAAAGGGTGCCTATAAGGAATCCGCCGAAGTGGCGTATCCGAACAAAAAAGACGTTGATCAGAATTACAAGAAACTGATCGAAAAGCAATTACTTACAGGGAACTATACAGCCATTGCGACACATGACGATCAAATGATCGAGTTCACGAAAAATATTGTAAAAAAACACAATATACCGACAAGTCAGTTCGAATTTCAAATGCTGTATGGCATGAGATCAGAAACGCAGCAGTCACTTGTGAAGGAAGGCTATCAAATGAGGGTCTATACCCCGTATGGACGAGAGTGGTATGGCTACTACATGAGACGTCTTGCAGAACGGCCGGCAAACATTGCCTTTGCTTTAAAAGGAATGACGAAAAAATAATTTGAAACGGGAGCGTGACAAAGATGACAACACCTTACAAACATGAACCATTCACGGATTTTAGCCAGGAAGAAAACCGCAAAGCGTTTGAACAAGCATTAGCAAAGGTAACAGAATCACTGGGTCAAACCTATCCGCTCGTGATTAATGGCGAAAAAATCGAAACGAAAGACCAAATTGTCTCGATCAATCCAGCGAAAAAGGATGAAGTTGTTGGAACCGTATCAAAGGCCGGGAAAGAAGAGGCAGAACAAGCGGTTCAGGCTGCGGCCAAAGCATTTGAAACTTGGCGCTATACGTCTCCAGAAGAAAGAGCCAGCGTCATATTCCGTGCTGCGGCAAGCATTCGCCGTAAAAAGCATGAGTATTCAGCCCTTCTTGTCAAAGAAGCAGGTAAGCCTTGGAACGAGGCGGACGCAGATACAGCAGAAGCGATCGACTTCCTTGAATATTATGCTCGTCAAATGCTGGAGCTGGCGAAAGGCAAACCAGTGAACAGCCGCGAAGGGGAACACAATCAATACGTATACACACCAACTGGCGTGACGCTCGTCATTCCGCCGTGGAACTTCTTGTTTGCCATTATGGCAGGAACAACAGTAGCACCAATCGTTACAGGGAACACAGTTGTCTTAAAACCTGCAAGTGCAACTCCTGTCATTGCCGCACGTTTTGTGGAAGAGCTTGAGCAAGCAGGTCTTCCAAAGGGTGTGGTGAACTTTGTACCAGGAAGCGGAGCTGAAGTTGGAGATTACTTAGTCGATCACCCGAAAACAAGCCTGATTACATTCACTGGCTCAAGAGAAGTAGGGACACGTATCTTTGAACGTGCGGCAAAAGTACAGCCAGGTCAGCAGCATTTAAAGCGTGTCATTGCTGAAATGGGTGGTAAGGATACAGTGGTTGTAGATGAGGATGCAGACGTCGAATTAGCGGCTAATGCCATTTTCACATCAGCCTTCGGTTTTTCAGGTCAGAAATGTTCAGCTGGATCTCGGGCAGTCGTCCACGAGAAGCTGTATGACCAAGTGATCGAGCGAGTGAAGGAAATCACAGAAACGAAAACAACAGCGAATCCTCTTTCTGCGGATGTCTACATGGGACCTGTCATTGATCAAGCGTCCTTTGACAAGATCACGGATTATATCGAGGTTGGCAAACAGGAAGGCCGCTTAGTCACTGGCGGAACGAGTGATGATTCGGAAGGATATTTCATTCATCCAACCATTTTTGCAGATCTTGAGCCAACATCTCGCTTGATGCAAGAAGAAATCTTTGGACCTGTCTTGGCCTTCTCGAAAGTATCTAGCTTTGATGAGGCACTTGAAGTAGCCAACAACACGGAATATGGTTTGACAGGTGCTGTCATTACCAATAATCGTGATCATATCAACCGTGCGAAGCAGGAGTTCCACGTAGGGAACCTCTACTTTAACCGTAATTGCACAGGAGCCATCGTGGGATACCACCCATTCGGCGGATTCAAAATGTCAGGAACCGATTCAAAAGCAGGCGGTCCAGATTACCTAGCTCTACACATGCAGGCAAAAACGATTAGTGAAATGTTTTAAGTTGGAAAAGCATGAACCTGTGCACACGGGTTCATGCTTTTTTTGCTTGTCTACGACTTGTTTCTATGCAAATCTGTCCGGAAAGAAGTATGATAAATGTATTACTTAATCAGGGAGCAATCGGGATGGAAGAGATATTAGAAAAGCTTCATACATTTTTTGATGTCGATAAATTAATTGCATTTATTAGCGGGTATTTAAAAAAACCAGTCATTTTAGAAAGCACAGAGTGTCAGCTCCTTGCCTATAATTCTTACAGCATTCAGCAGTTTGACCCAGTCAATCAGCAAACGATTTTCTCAAAGGAATGTCCGGGGTCTGTAGTCGATTGGTTAAAGAAAACAGGGGTCATCGAGCGGCTTCACAAGGAGTCAAAGCCTTTTTATGTGAGCGGTCATGACGAGCTCGGGTTTAATCGGCGGGTGGCTGTGAGCGCCAAGCACAAACAAGAGGTTGTGGGCTTTATTTGGGTGCAGGACATTGAGGATTCTCTCACGCAGGAGGAGCTGCAATTTTTGCATGAAGCTTCCTTTCAAGTGGGAAAAGTGATTTATAAGAATAAGAAACAGCTGGAAAAAAAGGAAGGCAAGATTGAAGAATTTTTCAAAAAGGTCATGGATGATCATTTTTATACAGAAGAAGAACTGAAGTGGGAGGCTGAGAATTTAAGCATCCCGCTGCCAGCGGTATTTACTGTCATGGTCGTACACGCTGCCGATAACAAAAGTGAGACGGCAGAAGATGTAAAGGACGTCATTCGGACGTATTTGCAGCTAGAAGACAAGGTGAATCACGTATACTCCGTTCAAGCCGACATTGTCGTGATATTGGGCAGCTTGTCAGACCGGCACTCACCGAAAGCCACTGCGGCTGACGTCATCGCTCACCTGCAATCGAAAGCGCATGCCCATCCTTCTCCATTGTATATTGGAATGGGAAGAGAATATCGAGATGTCATGAAAATGAGCACAAGTCGATTTGAAGCGATAGAGGTCGTGAAGGCTGTGAAAATTGTGGGGGGACAAGAGCTGATTCCATATGATTACGAGAATCTGGGGGTTTTCCGGTTCTTAGACTCAATTTACAGTCATCAAAAAAAGAAAAATGACTTCAATCCAGATTTATTACGTTTGAAGGAAAAAGACCGTGACAGCCAAACCTCATTTTTAAAAACGCTTGAAGTCTACTTATTGAATAACTGCAAGCTAAAGCCAGCCGCAGAGCAGTTGTTTATTCATCAAAATACATTAAATTATCGAATGAAACAAATCTTTGATATGACCTCAATCGATTTAAGTCACTTCAGCCAGCGATGTGAGTTATTTATTGAATTAATGCTGATGAAAAAAGATCAATAGTCATCGAATCCGCAGGTGCCCGGGATCACCTGCGGGTTTTCATGTGAAAATGGCATACAACGGCTGTGTTTCGTTGTATGATAGATAAGGATTTTATGAAAGGGGGGCCACCTTTGGGAGCAGTCACCTTGGCCATTTTGATTTTCATCCTGACCCTCGTCCTTGTCATTTGGCAGCCAGGACGTTTAACCATTGGATGGTCAGCATGTGGAGGCGCCATTCTTGCACTTGCCTTTGGTGTCGTTCATCTGGGCGATGTGTGGGAAGTGACGCAGATAGTATGGAACGCAACATTTGCGTTTATTGGCATCATTATTATTTCGTTAATTTTAGATGAAATTGGGTTTTTCGAATGGGCTGCACTGCATATGGCAAAAGCCGCAAAAGGGAACGGTGTCCGCATGTTTATTTATTTAACATTGCTCGGCGCTGTCGTGGCTGCTTTTTTTGCGAATGATGGAGCGGCACTGATTTTGACCCCGATCGTCTTGTCTGTAGTGAGAGCGTTAAAGCTGGATGAGCGGATGATCCTGCCTTTTGTGATGGCGAGCGGCTTTATTGCAGATACAACCTCCTTGCCATTTGTTATTAGTAACTTGGTCAATATCGTATCAGCCGACTATTTTCATATTGGGTTTCTAGAATATACAGCAAACATGTTCGTGCCAAACCTTGTGTCGCTTGGAGCAAGCATGCTAGTGCTTTATGTGTTTTACCGAAAGCTTATCCCAAAAACATACGATGTATCACAGGCGAAGGAACCGGCATCAGCGATCCGGGATATCCGCATGTTCCGCTTGTCTTGGTATGTGCTTGGCTGTTTGCTTGTCGGTTATTTTGCAGGGGAACTCATTGGGGTTCCGGTCTCCATCATTGTGGGCGGTATTGCCCTTGTCTTCTTGTGGCTGGCAAGAAGAAGTCCGCAAGTGGCGACAAAACGTGTCGTAAAAGAAGCACCGTGGTCCATTGTCTTTTTCTCAATCGGCATGTATGTCGTCGTATATGGACTGAAGAATGTCGGTCTCACAGAAATATTGGCGGCATGGATCGAACAAGGAGCATCGCATGGCTTGCTTGCGGGAACGATGTTTATGGGCGTGCTTGCCGCAGTGCTGTCCTCTGTCATGAACAATCTGCCTACCGTATTGATTGATGCGATAGCAATCGGTCATACAGATACAGCAGGCGTCATGAGAGACGGACTGATTTATGCCAATGTCATCGGCTCCAACCTTGGTCCGAAAATGACCCCTATCGGCTCATTGGCGACATTGCTGTGGCTTCATGTTCTTAAGAAAAAAGGCGTCCATATCTCTTGGGGTGCATACATGAAAGCCGGAATCATCCTTACCATCCCAACCTTGATCCTTACTTTACTGGGGTTATATGCGTGGTTATGGCTAATACATTAAAGCTGAATCTAAAAAAGAGCAGGTCGATTGGATCTGCTCTTTTTTGTTACAGATATTTTGCATAGTGTTTTTCTAAAAAGTCCTGAAGCAATGAGACTACGCTGCAAATGCCCCAGTAAATGAGGGCGACCAAAATATACATGGTCATATAATCGAATTCGCGCCCACCTACGATCTTTGCTTGCTGGAAAAGCTCGGGTACAGTAATCATCGCAGCCAGTGAGGAGGCTTTGATTAAATCGAGCATGACATTGGTCAATGGTGGCAGTGCGATGCGGACGGATTGAGGCAAAATGACACCGCGCATCGTTTGCCAATAGCTGAGACCTAGTGATTTGGCAGCTTCCACCTGTCCACTTGGAACAGATGAGAGGGCCGCCCGATTGATTTCTGCAATATAGGCAGCGCTATTGAAGCTGAATCCAATAATGGCAGCAGTGACCGCTGTAAACTCAATGCCGATATAAGGAAATCCAAAATAAAGAATAAACAAAATCACCAGAATGGGCACGCCACGCATGAATGAGATATACAGCCGTGCAGGCAGCCAAAGCATCCACGTATTCGCCATTCTGGCAAGCGCAATAAAAAAGCCAAGAATGGTGCCAAAAAACATGCTCACAAAGGAAATGAGCAGCGTCAGCCAGATGCCTTTCATGACAAATGGAAATGACGCCTTTGCCAGTGCAGGATTAAATATATATTCTAAATGAATATCTCCCACGCTTGCGGCTCCTTATTTAGAAATGTCGACATCTTCGACATCAGCATTTATTTTCTTTGAGACGTCTGCATGATTAAAGAATTTTTCGGAAATCTTTTTCATGGTTCCGTCTTTTTTCATTTCTTTTAAGACACGATTTAATTCTTTTTGAAGCTCTGTGTTGTCTTTCTTCATCACAAAACCTTGTTCGTTTGGCATGTATTTTAAGTCAGGGTGAATCGTAATATTTAATTTCGGGAATGCAGCTAGAGCTAGTGTCTGCAAGTAATAATCATTTAGAATGACATCTGTACGACCGTTAGCGACATCCTTTAAGTATTGCTCGTTTGTCGCATTATCATAAATGACTTCCTTCGCACCGTACTTGCGAGCGACATCCATGTAAATCGTTGTGGCAGCACCAGCTGCTTTCTTTCCTTTTAAATCTTTTAACGTTTTAATGCCAGACAAATCATCTTTTCTTACGATCGCCGTGCCATAAGAATATTTATAAGGAGTTGAAAAGGCGAACTTATCTTTTCTGTCATCTGTGATGTCAATGTCATTTGCAGCGGCATCCACTTGACCAGAATTAATGGCGCTCAGCATGCCATCATAGCCCATTTCTTTAAATTCTACTTTCACATCAAGGCGTTTAAATGCTTCTTTGACCACTTCCACTTCATAACCAGTCAATTGATCCTTGCCATTAGCGGTATCATGATATGACGTTGGATAAAGGGTGCCTGAAGTAGCAACCACGATTTTCCCTTTCTTTTGAATCTCATCCCACTTTGAATCTCCAGACTGAGAAGAGCCTGATTGACTGCAAGCAGACAAGACTAATATGAAAGCAGACACAACAAGCATTACCCAGATCGATTTTCTATGATAAAAACGACTCATTTAAGAATCCTCCTCTATTTTTTATACAAAACAAAACATAGCACGCTTTTTCTGTTAGGACAACGTTTTCAGAAGAAAAGCGAAAAAGTAAGAATATTATGTGCAATTTGTGTGATGGAATATGTATAAAAAAGGAAAGTGTGCACAAAATAAATGCGAATAAAGGAGGGAATAAAATGATGAAAAGAATAAGTGGATTGATCATATTATCGATGATGCTGTTGTCTGGTTTTTATATGGAAACAGCTCATGGAGAAACACCCCAAATGGAAAAGCGTCCAGTAACGCATCAAGTAAAACTAACGACAGAACAACAAAAACAAATTGAAACGCTTGAGCAGCAAATTCTTTCTAAACGAAAAGAAGTGATTGAGAAGTACGTCCAATATGGTGTGTTAACAAAGGAACAAGGTACACATATTACGAAACGGATGGATGAGCATTACAATCATTTGAAAAACAACGGATTTGTGCCATTGCTGAAAAAACCACAGCACCATTGACCATAAGGATGAAACCGGCAGCGAGGTGCCGGTTTTTTATTGTTTATCAATCTATTCAAAAGGAGAGACTTTCACCATCTTTAGGGACAAAAATGGCTTGTGCTGCTTGATGATCCTGAATGTAAGCTTGTAAAGAGGCTCTTGTTAGTAAGCAATGATTCACTGCCTCAAGGTGAGTAGCGACAATTTGTGCAGTTGGGTGAGAACGGTGAACGTCTAAAATGTCTTCCTTCGTCATCGTAATCGGATCGCCTTCTAAAAATTGAGCAGCTCCGCTATTGACCACAATGACATCTGGCTTGCAAGTATTGATAACCTCCTTCGGCTCATCACACCAAATGGTATCACCTGCAATGTAAAGGGTAGGTTCATCAGGGTGAGAGAAAACAAAACCGCTGACCTGTCCCATCCGCTTTGCAATTTCTCCTGTCCCATGCTGTCCACCTGTCCGCTGAATATGAACACCATAAATGTCTATTTCATCTTCAATGCATGTGACATGCTGGAAACCAGCCTCTTCAACTTCTTTTTTGTCATTATCCGATTGCGTATAAATGGGTTGGTCTTGGTCTAATTTTTGTTTCGCCTCGTCATCAAAGTGATCCACGTGCAAATGAGTGAGTAAGACAGCATCTGGGTGTAGCATGTTGTCTATGTCAATGTTTACAGGCAAATCAACAATCGGATTGTTCAAATGTTGATTGGCTGTATGAGGAAACGGTGGATATGTTCCTTTTGCTGCTAAAAAGGGATCAATGAAGAAAGTTGCCTGACCATATTCAAGGTAGAAAGTAGCATTCCGAATGAGTGTGATTTTCATGAAAAGGCCTCCTTTTTTTCTGCTTAAGTTTACAGTATATTAAAAGAGTTCCATGTGACAGAGGGTTGTGAAAGTCTTTTATCAGAAGGACTTGATTTTTGAAAGAGGTGAGCCTATGTTAGACCAAACCGATTTGGATATATTAAAAGAGCTTTCAAAAAACAGCCGATTAACTATGAAAGCGCTAGGTGAAAAAGTTCATTTAACGGGTCAAGCTGTTGCAAATCGTGTGTTAAGGCTTGAAGAAGAGGGTGTGATTGAAGCATATACCATTTCGATTGACTGGCGGACGCAAAAGACCATTCAAACATTTATGCAGCTCTATACTCGCAGTCATCATCACGAACCGCTTCTGTCCTTTCTCGACCGACAGGAAGAGATCAAGAATTTATTTAAAATAAGTGGTGAGGGCTGTTATATGGCTGAAGGTCATTTCTCCAGTCATGATGAACTGGATCTGTTTTTAACGGAGCTGACAAATTACGCAAATTATAAACTGTCTATTGCGGTTAAGCGTCTCATTCAGCAGTAAGAAAAGAGACGCAGGAGGATAAGGAAACGATGAAAAAATTAATCGAAAATCAAGCTGGACCGGTGACAAAGGAAAAAATCAAAGCAGACTTGGTTCAACTTGGTGTGAAAAAAGGCATGATTTTATGTGTTCACTCATCTTTATCATCTATTGGATGGGTAAACGGAGGCGCTGTTGCCCTCATACAAGCATTGATGGAAACCTTAACAGAAGAGGGGACACTAATCATGCCGGCACAAACGTTAGAGCTTTCTGAGCCCGCTGATTGGATCGATCCGCCTGTTCCTTTTTCATGGTGGAAATCAATCAAAGACACGATGCCTGCATTTGATCCAGCTTACTCGATGCCAACAGCAATGGGAAAGGTAGCGGAAACGTTTTGGAAATACCCGGGCGTGGCGAGAAGCAATCATCCTCATTTTTCATTCACGGCCTGGGGGAAAAAGAAACATGAGCTTCTGAAACACCACGCACTTTCTTTTGGATTAGGAGAACATTCGCCTCTAGCCCGCATGTATGATGTTCAGGCTCAGGTGCTGCTGATTGGTACGTCTTTTGAAAGTCTGACAGCTTTCCATCTGGCTGAATATCGCATCCCTCAGCAAGACCTCATGACAAGAGGAGCTCCCATCTTAGAAAATGGATGGAGGGTATGGAAAGAATACCAAGATATTATCACAAGAGAAGAACTATTTGAGCAGATCGGCCGTGACTTTCTTCTATCAGGAGGCACTCATCATCACGGTCAAATCGGGCTTGCCAGTTCATATTTATTACCGGTGAGAGAATCAGTAGACTTTGCGGAAAATTGGCTTGATTTGTACGATCAGTCGTGACCTACACCGTTTGGAAATTCATATGATAAAGGTCTTGATCAGCCTGCTGAGAAGTATAGCAGGTGAGCTGATAGTCTCCCTTTGGAATAGGGAAAGACAGCACCTGAGCCATGACGCTTGTGATATAAACTTGATCGTTTGCATGCGTAAAAGGCACTGTGACCGTTCTATCAGCCGAAGCTGGGGGCATATTGCTATTTAAAGTTACGGTAACAGATGCATTTCCGTTGTTGACCCCTTCAAAGGATACACCGTGATCTCCTATGGCGAAACCTTGAAGAATGTCATCATCTGACCAGTCAATCACAGGTGGTGTTTTGCTTCCGGTGTATACGGTGATTTGGTGATAGGAGATAGATAGGGAATAGGCTTGGTTTAAGTTATTCATTTAAAAAACTCCTTTATACATAGATTTTCGTTGGAATGTGAATGGTTGAAAGAGTGATTCTTGAAGAGAATGTTAGGCAGCAAGACGATTGTCGCCGTCTTGCGCTTCTATATGAGGAATCTAGATGTGAAATTGTGAAACCATTGCTTTTAAATCTCCTGCTAAATGGGCAAGAGCTTCTGATGAAGCAGTTACTTCTTCCATTGCGGCAAATTGTTCTTCTGTTAAACCAGCTACTTGCTGTGAATGTTCACTTGTTAGTTTAACCCCTTCTGTAATAGTGGCAAAGGATCGTTTCGCATCGTTTGTATAAGCTACGATTTTTTGTGATGCACTAGATAAATGCTTGATACCATCTGCCATTTCTCTCATTGACTGCTGAATATCAATAAATGATTCTTCTGTATGAGAAATAAGTACAGTCCCTTGAGCCGCTTCCTCTCTTACTCGTTTAATCGCATTAGTTGAATGAGTCATCTCTTTTTGGATTTCAGAAATGAGATGGGAAATCATATTTGATGATGATTGAGATTCTTCAGCGAGCTTTCTTACTTCGTCTGCGACAACTGCAAATCCTTTCCCATGCTCGCCTGCTCGTGCTGCTTCAATTGCTGCGTTAAGAGCAAGCAGGTTGGTCTGGTTAGCGATGTCTGTAATAACATGGGAAATATGATCGATTTCAGCCGAACGTGTTTCTAATGCTTGAATGGCTGTCCCATTTTCCTCTATTGATTTTGCAATAGATGTCATTTGTGAGTTTACTTCCCCAATATTCTGTACACCTTTTAGGGCGATTTCTTGTGCAAATTGACTTCTTGAAGCCATTTGTCCCGCATTTTCCGTGATGTTTGCCAACTCGTTAGATACTTGAATCATCGTGTGCTCACTTGTTGTCATTTGAGCTGACTGTTCTTCTGATGATTGAGCAACTTCTTGAATACTATGGGTGATTTTTTCGGATGCTGCACTTGTTTCTTCTGCACTAGCTGACAGCTGTTCAGATGAAGTTGCCACTAATTCAGACGTGTTCATCACATTAAGAATGGTGTGATTTAGTTTTTCCCGCATTTTATTGAAATGATCAGCCAGATCAGACAGTTCGTCGCCTGCTGTATCTGTCACATTGATGGTTAAATTTCCTTCACCTGCACTTTTAATGGCAGAAGCCATACGCTTGAGACGGGTTTGAATCCGCTTTGTGAAAATAGAAATAATGATCACAGCAACGATTAGGCTTAACAACAGAACTATGAAAAATTGAATGTAGAATGACTGAAGCATTTGTGAAATCATGCTTTGGTTGGCGCCAGTATAAAAAATACCGATCGTTTCGCCTGCATCATTTTTGATCGGCATATAAGCCGTTTGATAGTCTTTCCCTGCAACATTTGCTGTGCCGTAATAGTTTTCACCTTTATCTAATACAGTGGCCTTCACTTCTGGTGAAACTTGTGTACCGACAGCTCGTTTTCCGTTTAACATGACATTTGTTGCGACACGGGTATTTCCTTGGAAAATTGTGACGGTATCATCAGTGTATTCTGCTAAATGGTCGACCAATGTATCATGATCATTGATTTGGGTATTCCCTTTGTAAAGCTTTCCATCTTTTATCTGCCACGAGCCTGCTACTTTTTCATCTAGGTAGGCATAGCCTAGCTTTAAATCACCTTTTGCTTTTTCAGTGGCCATGTGCTTGATGTTTTCTGTCATTTCGCGATTCACCACATAACCAACAATTGCTGAAAAGATGATGATGACACTTAAAAAGATCAGCAAAATTTTGGCACCAAGCCTCAGTTTTTCCTTTTTCTTCATGCTTTTTGACTCCTTTAGGTATAAGGTAGGATAAACCTCCTTAAGGATTATCGGCATGAAAAAAATGTTTGAAATACCTGAATGCAGTTGCGAGGAAATTTTTTTAGATAGAAATGGGAAATGGCGTTAATCGATGATAAATTGTATTCTTGTGCCGTCAGGATCATCCGATAATTGATGACCGACCCATGAGCCGGCTCCTCTATTATCTGAAGGACTAATATATTTGACTGAAGCTCCTGTTCCTCCTTCCTTACACATCGCCATCGGCCATTCGTCCCGATCATACCCGCGCTTTGTTGGGATGCCATGAAGTGATTGTTCTCTTTGTTCATCGCTATGTTTACGGTCAATCGTGCATACGGATGAATGCCCTTCATCAATTGCCTCTTCTATGTGCTTCGCGGTTTCAGGGTAACGTTCTGATGGGAAGTGAATGGTCTTGTCATAAGATGAATTCGTCGTCTCTTGTTTACTTTGCTCCAGCTGAATATAGCCTGTTGCTACACCAACGACGATCAGTAAAAGCAAGAGAATGATTTTAAGAAGTTTCATAGATGCTAGCTCTCTTTCTTGTTTGCGTATTTTGTAAACAGAAGTATAGCAGAATTACTTACCAATTTCTCCTGGTTTTGAAAAAACGCCTTTTAAAGTTCGAAAAACGGTTTTTATCCGTTTTCTTGCTTTTCACATTTGTAAAAATTCATAAAAATTTTAATTTTTCAGTTCATAAAAAGATTATGCTTTATCAAAATGGCTTTATCACTGCTTTTTGGGCTAATTTCAAGAATTTAACACACAGAAATTTTAAAAAAATAAAATTGACTAGACCGATATGCTTTAATAATATGGAGTCAAATATCAAAAAATGTCGTAATTTATCAAAATATCGTTCTATTTACATTGTAGGAGGGAAGTACAAATGGCGGATGTCTCTTATCGGCTTGGCATAGACATAGGCGGAACATTTACTGACTTATCGCTGATGAATGAAGCAACAGGGGCGCTAACTGAACTCAAAACACCCACAGTGACTGACGACCCAGCTCAGGGAATTATCAATGGGCTAAAACTTCTAAAAGACAGAGGTGTTGATTTAGCTAAAATCCAATATCTCGTACATGGCATGACAATAGGTCTTAATACATTATTGCAGAGAAAAGGAGCAGATTTGGCCCTTTTTGTGACGGAAGGCTTTCAAGACATATTGTCACTACAGCGTTTACGATTACCCATTCCTTATGACTTCAATTCTCGTTTGCCAGAACCATTGATACCACGAAAGCATGTATATCCAATCTCTGAAAGGTTGATACACGATGGTACGATCAAAAAACCTCTCCATCTGCAGCAATTAGATCAGGCTGTCCAGCAGGTCATGTCTAAAGGGCTAGCAGGTATTGTCATTTCCTTTTTACATAGCTATCAAAATCCAGTTCATGAATTACAGGCAAAAGCCTATATCAAACACCATTATCCGCAATTAGAAGTCCTTACTTCATCTGAATTATGGCCCCAAATGAGAGAATACGAGCGTACTGTGATGTCTGTTGTCAATTTGTATATCCAACCAAAGGTGAAACAGTATTTACAAACATTGAAAAGCCGTTTGAAAGAAGAAGGTGTACCAATTTCTCCATACATTACACAATCAAATGGTGGTTTAATGGATGCAGAAAGTGCAGCAACTTCACCTGTTAAAACACTTTTTTCTGGTCCGGCAGCTGGTGTCATTGGTGCGGCAAGAATTGCAGCCGCTGCAAACGAATCCAATCTGATCACGTTTGATGTGGGGGGGACGAGTGCAGATATCTCCATTATTCAAAATGGACAGCCTACAATGGCTCAGTCAAATCAGCTTTCAGGTTTTCCGATCATTCTTCCATCTGTTGCGATGTATTCAATAGGGGCAGGCGGGGGTTCTGTTGCATGGATTGATCAGGGCGGGCTTCTCAAAGCAGGACCAGAATCAGTTGGCTCACAGCCGGGACCAGCTTCGTATGGAAAGGGAATGAAAGCCGCCTTAACTGACGCGTTCCTCATATGTGGTTATCTCAATCAAGAGCGTTTTGCCGGAGGACATTTACAACTACAGCTGTCCGCGGCGGAAAAGGCCTTTCAGCCAATTGCTGACCAGCTCAACAAAACGGTAGAAGAAGCGGCTGACCAGCTGATTCAAGTAGCTGTCGCCAATATGTACACAGAATTAAGCAATGTCATGGAGCAGCAAGGGTTTGACCCAAGAGATTTTAGTTTACTAGCGTTTGGCGGAGCAGGACCGGTTGTAGCGAATTTCCTTGCGCGAGAAATTCATGCGAAAAACGTGGTCGTTCCTCCAAGTCCAGGAACATTATGTGCATTAGGTGCCCTGAACGCTGACTTTATTCATGATGCGGTACTGTCGAAGAAAATATGTTTACAAGACTACTCGATAGATCAACTAAAAAAAGATTATGAGATGCTTTCTCGAAAAGCGACTGATTGGTTCAGTCAGCAGAACATTCAGCATATTAAACAGACATCCATACTATTATTGGCAGATGCACGTTATCAAGGACAAGCCTTTGAGATTGAATTACCATTATCAGCTGAATGGCTGAAGCAAGAACAAGATATCCATCAACTCATTGAAGCCTTTCACAAACTACATCAGCGTCAATATGGTCATAGAGATGATCAGGCGAACATCGAGTTTACTCATTTACGAGTTCGAGTCATAGGCGAGACGCCGCCGCTGCCTTTCACAACTGTTCATGAAAGCAGCGGACAATCTTTGAAGCCACATGAATTTAGGCGAATCTTTATGGAAGAAAAAGAATATGAAGCAGCTATTTATTACAGAGATACTTTGTCAGTAGGCTCTGTCATTAATGGACCTGCCATCATTGAGCAGGATGATACGACAATATTGATTCTGCCAAATTGGGCAGGCAGCATTGATCAATCAGGGAACTTGGTGATTTCAAGGGAGGCGGCTTTACATGAGAACTGATCCAGCAAAGCTTGAGATGATGCGTAGTTATTTTAATGCAATTGCATCTGGCATGGGACATGTCATTGAGCGGACGTCTTTTACGACTTTCGTCAAAGAATCAGCTGACTTTGCGACAGCGTTAGCCACGCCTTCTGGAGATTTCTTTGTTTATCCGAAGACAGTGGGTGTCACGATCTTTTTAGGGCTGAGTCTTAAAAAGGCGATTGAAGAGAGCGGACCGATGCAGCCAGGAGATATTATCATCACAAATGACCCTTATACGACAGATGGTTTAGCAACTCACCTGCCAGATGTCCATATCATTAAGCCGATTTTCGTAGATGGTGAAATTGTCAGCTATGCTTGGTCTTTTGTTCATGTAAGTGATGTGGGCGGACTTGTGCCCTCAAGTATTTCACCGACAGCGACAGATGTTCATCAAGAAGGATTAAGAATACCGCCAGTGAAAATTTATGAAGGCGGAAAAGAGAATCAGGTCGTTCGTACTTTTTTAAGAGCCAACAGCCGAGCCAGTCATTTAAATGATGGGGATATCAATGCAATGATTGCTGCAGTAAATACAGCAGAAATTCGGTTAAAAGAAATGATCGGGAAATTTGGAATAAATGAAGTGAAACAAGGAATGATGGACCTCCTGAAACAATCTGAGGTTCGTGCAGGAAAGGTCATTGAAGCCATTCCGGACGGAACGAGTGAATTCGCTGATTATTTAGATGATGATATGATCTCGGATGTGCCGATCCGGTTGAAAATCAAGTTAACGGTGAAAGGAAAGCGGCTGACACTTGATTTTTCTGAGTGTGACCCGCAAGTGAAAACAGCTTTTAACCTTGTCACCAATGGTCAGAAGCATTCCTTCCTATATCAAGGATTGATTAATTACATTATTAGTAAAGATCCCTTTATACCGATTAATGGCGGAATCACATATCCGATTGAAGTGATTTCACCTAAAGGGACGTTAGTGCATCCAGAATACCCGGCTTCTGTTGGTATTCGGCATTCAATTACGATGAGGCTGTACAATGTCGTACTAGGCGCCATTGGTAAGCTGTTACCTGAAGCGGTGCCGGCAGCAGGTGCAGGTCAATCTGCAATTGTTGTTCTCTCCGTTCCTGATAATCAAACAGGTGGCAGGAAAATGTCTGTTGTCGAACCATTAGGCGGAGGCGGCGGTGCTCAAAATGGAACGGATGGAGTAGATGGTATTGATCATTCGTCTGGCTTTTTGAAAAATACACCCATTGAGAGCTTAGAACAGCATATTGATATTCATGTTCACCGATATGAGCTTTTGCCAAACACAGGCGGAGCAGGAGAAAACAGAGGCGGACATGCGATTGGTTTGGAATTCGAAATGATCAAGCCTGAATCCATGGTGACCGCACGAGGGATGGAACGGATGAAGTTTCAGCCTTGGGGGCTAATGGGCGGCCGCGCGGGAGCTATCGGTGAGGTCAAACTAGTCACAACAAAAGGTGAAAAACAAGACCAGCCGAAAATAGATGTTCTACGTCTTGAAAAAGGCGAAATTGTGCAATTGATATCACCAAGTGGAGGCGGCTGGGGAAATCCATTTGCAAGAGAGAAAGAAAAAGTCCTTCATGAAGTGGAAGCAGGTTTATTAAGTGAAGAAAGAGCGCTGCAGCAATATGGCGTTAAAGTGTATGTAGACCAAAATGAATGGAAGATTGATGAGGAGCAAACGAATCAGCTTCGTGAAAAGGGTAATCATCCTGCTAATACCATGTGGGATGTTGGAGAACACAGAGAAGCTTATGAGAAAGTATGGACGGATGAAGCCAGCAGCGAGCTTGCTGTGCGGCTGCGTTCCTACCCAGCCAATGAACGTACACATTATAAACATGCAGTTCATCAATATTTCAGTCATAGAAATGAGCCGTTAACAAAGAAAGATATTATTCAAGCACTTCGTCATATGGATGGACAAAAAGGGGGAAATGAATCATGAAAAGAAGATTAATCACTATTTTTGCAGGTGCTCTATCAATGATTCTACTGCTGACAGCTTGTGGTGGGAATGGACAGGATCAAGGTAAACAGCAGCAGACTGTAATCGTTGGCGTATACGGAGGCGATTGGGAAAAGAATATCAAACCGATCCTCGAAAAGTTTGAAAAAGATACGGGAATTAAAGTCCAAACCGTCTCTGGTGCGGATTCTGAATGGTTTACAAAATTAAAAGCGTCAAATGGTAAAAATCCACCGTATGACCTGCTTATTTTACAGCCTGATACGATTCAAAGAGGCATTGCAGCAAACGTTCTTGCGCCTATCGATGAAGATCAAGCACCGAATGTCAAAAAACTTTACCGTTCTGTTCAAAAGAAGCTCACTGTTGATGGAAAACAATATGCAGCAGGCTTTAGTATGGGTCAGCTTGGAATTGCTTATCGAAAAGACCTCGTAAAGCAGGAACCAAACAGCTGGACAGACCTATGGAGCAGTCAGCTAAAAGGGAAGGTAGCGATTTCATCCCCGACTTATTCAGCCGGGCTGCAATTTTTCTCTGCGCTTGTCCATGCTCAAGGGGGGACAGAATCAAATCCTAAGGATATTGATAAAGCCTTTAAAAGCCTTTCGCAATTAAAAGGGCATGTAGCTGCTTTTCCAGACAATCCAGGGTCTATTCAAACCTTGTTAGAACGTGGTGACGTCGCAGCAGTTCCATATTGGGATGGACGAGCATTTGCACTTGAAGAAGAAGGAATGAATATTGGTTTCTCATACCCGAAAGAAGGCGCTGTTGCAGCAGTTGCGAGCTGGGCTTTAACGAAGGGAAGTCAGCATGAAGAAGCGGCTTACAAACTATTAAACTATTTAAGTGGAAAAGAAGCTCAAGAGGCTTTCTCGGCAGTATCTTATTATGGTATGTCGAATTCTGATGTGAAATACGGTGACAAGATTAAGGGGAAGGTCAAGGTTGGAGAGAATTATTATAGCAAGCTGACTTGGGTAGATTACGAAACAGCAACTTCGGAGCTGGGCAATTGGACAAATCGATGGAACGAAGTATTAGGCGGAGGAAAATAGGTGATCGTATGAGTGGAATCCATTTAGAACATATTAGCCAGCATTTCGGCGAGCAGATTGCTCTTAACGATGTCAGTCTTACGGTGAATGAGGGAGAGTTTTTCTCCCTTCTTGGTCCTAGTGGCTGCGGGAAATCAACGTTATTAAACATCATTGGCGGTTTTTTAGAGCCAACAAAAGGTGTCGTCTATGTTGGTGATCAGAATGTGACGAATTTACCGCCTTATCAAAGAAAAACGGGTATGGTTTTTCAAAGCTATGCACTCTTTCCGCATCTGACTGTATTTGATAATGTGGCGTATGGGTTAAAGGTTCAAAAGAAAAAGAAGGCAGAAATTAAAGAGAAGGTAATGGAGAGTTTGTCTCTTGTGCAATTAGAAGCGTTTGCGAAACGTATGCCGCATCAATTAAGTGGTGGACAGCAGCAGCGGGTAGCGATTGCAAGGGCGCTTGCGATTCAGCCATCTGTTCTTCTTCTTGATGAACCGCTCAGCAACCTAGATGCAAAACTAAGAAAAAATATGCAGACAGAGCTTCGAAATATTCAAAGGAATGTCGGAATTACCACCATTCTCGTGACCCATGATCAAGAGGAAGCATTAAGTCTTTCTGATCGGGTTGGGATTTTAGGAGAGGGGAAAATCCAGCAGATTGGGACGCCTTTAGAGGTGTACCGCCAGCCGAACAATCGATTTGTTGCTGAATTTATCGGACAAGTGAACCTATTTGAGGCGGTCTATGATGAAGCGAAAGCTGCTTTTATCGTTCCTCATTTAATCCAGTCAAACGGGCAGGAAGTTCAATTAAAGGCAGCGGCACACCAAGAGAAGAAGGAGAAGCATTTACTCATGCTCCGTCCGGAAAGAATCAACATATCTTCTGAGCGGGAAGACATTCAGTCCAACCATGTATCAGGTGTGCTGACTGATGTCAGTTATATTGGTCACTCATTACGTTTGGTGGTGGGGCTCGATAGCGGTGAAATGATTGTTCATGCTTCTGATGCAGCATTTCCAGAGCTGCCGAAAGCTGGAGAAGCTATTCATATCAATTGGCAGCCTGAAGATATCGTTTTCCTAGATTCGAAGGTGCATACGTGATGCGTATCAAGAAAAAGAATCAGCGATTTTATTGGTTCATGCTGCTGCCGGCGTGTTTGTTTCTTGTTGTATTTCTTCTAGCGCCGCTTGTGATGATGTTCGTGCTCAGTTTTCGTGATGTGGATTCAATGATGAACACATTACAAACGTATAGCTTTTCTCAATATATTCATGTGTTCACGACAGATGCGTATGTGAAGGCGATTGGAAGTACAGTGTGGGTAGCCTTACAGACAACGGTGATTTGTTTATTGATGGCATACCCTGCAGCATACGTGCTCGTCAAGGCACCTCATCCGCGTCTGCGGGCATTTTTCTATATCTTACTTGTCTCGCCGCTTTTGACAAGCGTTGTGATTCGGACATTTGCATGGATTGTCCTTCTTTCACAAAATGGTCTGATCAATGGCATGTTATTAGATTTACATGTGATTGAGAAGCCGCTCTCTATGCTGTGGAATATGAATGCGGTGATTATTGCTTATGTCCAGGTCATGCTGCCTTTTGCAGTGCTGCCTATTGCGACGAGCTTAACTGATATGGATCGTCATTTACGATCGGCTTCTATGAGTCTAGGAGCTGGACGAATTCGAACCTTCTTTCATGTGACCTTTCCATTGACCATTCCAGGGATGGTGACTGGGGCTATTATTGTCTTTTCGCTGGCGGCTGGGAGCTATATCACTCCGCTCTTAGTCGGCGGAAGAATGCAGCCGCTGCTACCGCTGTCTATTTATCAGCAGGTCATGCAGGTGTATAACTTGCCTCTTGCTGCAGCGATGTCCTTTACGTTATTGGTTTGTGTGCTTGTGGTGGTCAGTTTATTAAGCTATCTATTGAAGCGCTGGGAGGCGAGGATGCATGCGTAAAAAATCATTAGGTGATCGCTTGCTTTCCATCCTGATTTGGACTGCTGGGTCATTGGTTTATCTCTTTTTGACCATACCTGTTCTTGTCATTGTCCTATCTGCTTTTAGTCCAAATGCCTTTCCTGAATTTCCGCCGACTTCGTTCTCTGTTCGTTGGTTTCAAGAGGTCGTGTCGAATCCAGAATGGATGGAGTCTCTGCGTATCAGTTTGATTTTGCTATTCATCGTAACGCCTCTCACGGTTCTTTTAGGCACGATGGCTTCGTATGCTTTAGCAAGGCTTTCCTTTAAGGGAAAAGAGGCGATTCAAGCCTTCATTTTGTCACCTCTTATGATTCCTCAAGTAGTGTTAGGGATTGCCATGCTCTATTTGTTTACGGCTATGGGGTTTACGGGATCTTTGTGGGCGCTTGTCATAGGTCATGTCATCATTGGCTTTCCCTATGTGGTTCGAACAGTAGGTGTCAGTGTCTCGAATTTGGATCCGCGGCTTGAGCTAGCTTCAATGAATCTTGGCGCAGGACCCATTCGCACATTCTTTCGAGTGACGCTGCCTTTGATAAAGCCAGGAATTATTGCAGGTGGGGTATTTTCTGCCGTGACGTCATTTGGGGAAATATCGATCAGTTTGTTCGTTTCCTCTCCCCAAACGATTACGATTCCCGTCAGGACGTTTAATTACATTGAGCAAACCTTTGATCCGAGTGTCAATGCGATATCTGTCATATTTATTATCATTTCTATCATTGCGTTGCTCATTATTGAAAAAACAATTGGCCTGTCTAAGGTGATGTAAATATAATGAAGAAACAAGGGAGCTGTCATTTGAAATGGCAGCTCTTTTTGTGTTGTTTTTACGGTAAATATTTTCAATTTTTTAGGGAATATAGTTCTTAAGATTTAAGAAATTGTGGAGGGTGGAAGGAGACCTCTATCCTACATTTTCGGTCATATTTGCAAAATTTAAGGGAAAACATGAAATTTTTGCGGTATTTAGCCGATTATTTTCGGTTGAACGCAACTATTATTAGTTATTTTCGGTAAATATCGTAAATTATTATGTGATTCATTCGGCATAACGCATGAATCTTTACACCCATTTTTCGGTGAAAAAAACAATAATTTCATATAAAGTGGACGTAATATAGAAAATATTTAAAAAGAAAAGAAGAAAAAGGCAAATCTATGGAAACGTAGAGACGCAAAGCCATGTCCTAAGGTAAATGTTGCTTTTTTACTAAGGTCGCCAGGTTACCGAATCAAAATGGGAGTCCCTCCGTTTTATTCGGGGTGGGCTTCTTTCCGTATTCTGTCTATTTTAATGAAATAGACTTGGTTCTTTTGATATAGAGGGTGCTGGGTGTCACATTGGTGGAGAAAACATAGAAGAGGCGGAGGATGAAAATGAATACAGTATATTACCCCTTAACACATGCGCAAAAGCGAGTATTCTACACGGAAAGATTTTATCCAGGTACAAGTATTTCTAATTTGGGTGGATTCGCCAGATTGAGATCGGTATCAGGTTTAGATCCATCTTTGGTCGTTGACGTGCTTCAAGCGTACATTCGCCAAACTGACTCCCTTCGGTTGAGGCTGGTGTATCGACATGAGCAGGAGGAGCCTGTTCAATATATCAAGCCTTATGAAGAACAGCCGATTCGCATGGAAAAGGGCTGGAGTGAAGAAAAAGTGAGGGCTTGGGCGAATGAGCAAATCCGTGAGCCGATGCCGTTGATTGACAGTCCCTTGATTGAATTTACGGTCTTTCAAATCAGTGATCAAGAGTGCTGGCTGTTTTGTAAAGCACATCATATTGTGGCGGATGGCATCTCCATTATCTTAATGGGAAATCGCATCATCGACTTATACCAGGACATGCTGCAGGGGGTAGACATCTCACCGGTTGAGGAGATTTCCTTCGTTGACCACATCATGAGTGAGCAAAGCTATGAAACTTCTAAACGATTTCAAAAAGACCAAGCTTTTTGGAATGAGCAATTTGCCAATATTCCAGATTTCGCTTCATTAAAACCGCATAAGGGATACGAGATGAGTTTACATGCGGAGCGATTTTCAGGGGATATTCCAGATTCTTTGAAGGAGAAACTTCGTGCGTTTTGTGAGGAGCAGAAAGTCAGTATGCTCTCGATGTTTATGTCCACTGTTTATGTATATTTACATCGTTTTAGCGGCATGGGGGATGTTGTTCTTGGAACCTTTATGGGCAACCGAACAAACGCCAAAGAAAAAAAGATGATTGGTATGTTTGTTTCCACGATTCCGATGCGTGCATCTGTTCAGGGGTCGCAAACATTTCTTGATTTCGTCAAACAGGTCATGGCGGATCAAATGAAGATCTTGCGTCACCAAAAGTACCCTTACAATCTTCTTATGAATGATTTGCGAGAAAGAGAAGGGTTTACAGGACGCCTTTTTGATATTTCTTTAGAATACCAGGTCATGCAGTGGCAGAAAAAAGAGAATCTGTCTTTCATTACTGAACCGATCTTTAGCGGGAGCGGAATGAATGATATTTCCATTCATGTAAAGGACCGCTGGGATACAGATACATTGACCATTGATTTGGACTACTGTACAGATGTATTCACCGAAGAAGAAATCAGTAAGATGTTTGATCGATTCTTAATCATACTAGAAGCGGCAGTCTCCCAGCCTGACCAGCTGATCGGGAAACTCCCTTTACTTCCACCAGATGAACAAAAGGAACTGCTTCAATTATCTGAGAGAAAACCTTTTGAAAAGCCAGCTGAAAAGCCGGTTCACCATCTGTTTGATGAGACAGCCAATAAGTATGCAAAGCGAACAGCTGTTGTAGCAGAAAATGGAGCATTTACTTATGGAGAACTGTTTCAAAAGGCAGAAAAGCTGGCGCGTTTTTTACAAATGAAAGGTGTCTCGCGTGATGTGCCTGTTGCTGTCTTAATGGATCGGAAGGCAGAGGCTATGGTGTCGATCTTCGGCATATTAAAGGCTGGCGGGGCGTATGTACCGATTGATCCGGCATTACCTGAGGAGCGTATTCAATATATTGTGGAGGATTCTGGTGCTTCCATTGTGTTAACAGAGGAATCGTTCGTTTCAACATACCGTGCCCTCTCGGAAATAATGGTCGTGCAGCAGCAAATCGCATTAGATGATGAACTGCTGCCTCAGCTTGTAGATCAGTCGGTACCAGAGGATTTGGCTTATATGATTTATACATCGGGGACGACTGGAAAGCCGAAGGGCGTCATGATTGAGCATCTTCAGCTGCATCATTTGGTCCATGCCTTGCATCATGAGATTTATGAAGAGGCGAGTGAGCTTCAAATGGCGCTTCTTGCACCATTCCATTTTGATGCATCGGTGAAACAAATCTTTGCTGCGCTATTATTTGGGCATACGCTTCATATCATCCCGCGAGAAACAACGAGAAATGGTGTTCAATTAGCGGCTTATTATAAAAAACATCAAATTGAAGCAGCAGACGGAACACCGGCGCATGTGCAGCTTTTACTTGCAGCGGAATTAGATGTGCTGTCCTTGAGGCATATGTTAGTTGGGGGAGAAGCATTGCCTGCGAAAGCAGCATATTCTCTTATCGAAGCGGTTCGGATGAGTGAGCCTGATTTTACTTTGTGGAATGTGTATGGTCCGACTGAGACGTGTGTCGATGCGGCGGTTCATCGCCTAGAACTAAGTGAGCTGCGCGAATCCTCTGAACAGCAGCGTTATGTGTCAATCGGAAAGCCGCTCGGTCATCACCGTCTTTACATTTTAAATGACCATGATCAATTACAGGTACAGGGGGCTGCTGGAGAACTGTGCGTTGCAGGGATAGGTGTTGGACGAGGCTATGTGAATCAGCCTGAATTGACGGAGAAAGTATTTACGGCAGATCCATTTTCTCCAGATGAGCGGATGTATCGAACAGGGGATCTAGTCAGATGGCTTCCGGATGGCACAATTGATTATCTTGGCAGAATGGATGATCAAGTGAAAATAAGGGGTTACCGCATAGAAACAGGCGAAATTGAAGCAGTGATGGAGCAGGTAGATGGAGTGGATCAAGCTGTCGTACTTGTTGTCGAAGAAGCGGACGGGGAAAAGGCGTTAAGTGCTTACTATCAAGCTCGTCATGAAAATGTGTCAGTTGACATACTTCAAGCCGCTATCAAACATCAGCTACCAGCTTACATGATGCCGCTCTATTTCAAAGAGCTCGATGCATTTCCACTCACAGTCAGCGGCAAAGTTGATCGTCGTGCACTTGCTGCCCTAAAAGGAGATAAAGCCGTTCAAGCTGTTTATGCTGCGCCTAGAAACGGTCTCGAAACGAAGCTTGTACGTTTGTGGGAAGAAATTCTTGGTCAAGAGAAGATTGGTATATATGATTCCTTCTTCGAACGAGGGGGGCATTCACTGAAAGCAATGACTGTACTCACACATGTGCAGCGAGATTTTCAGGTGGAGGTGCCGCTGTCCGTTTTATTTGAACAGCAGACCATTGCCGCTTTGGCTGCCTACATTGAGCAAGCGGAAACATCTTCTGAAACGGTGATACCTAAAGCACCTGCCTTAGACCATTACCCATTGTCACCTCCACAGCAGCGCGTTTATATGGTGAGTCAATTAGAGCAAAGCACTGCATACCATATGCCAGCTGTTGTGAGGTTAAAAGGAACGCTGCATCAAGAGAAGCTGACGGAAGCCTTTGAAAAACTCATCACACGTCATGATATGCTGCGTACGTCTTTTCATACGTTGAAAGGTGTTCCGCGTCAACGGGTAGCGCCATCCGTGCCTTTTCAAATAGAGCAGCTAACAGGCGGTACGATGGAAGAAAATATGCAGCAATTTGTCAGACCCTTTGACCTTGGGTGTGCACCACTTCTTCGCATTGGCCTGAAGTCATTAGATGATCAGGAGCACCTGCTCTTTTTCGATATGCATCACCTGATTTCAGATGGTCTTTCGATTGATTTGATGCTGCGTGAGCTGTCAGATGCTTACGAGGGATCGGTCAAAGACCCATTGAAGCTTCAATATCAGGACTATGCTGTTTGGCAAGAACAACAAGATTTTCAAAAAGAAGAAGCATTCTGGCTGCAGGAATTTTCGGGTGATCTTCCTGCTTTACAGCTGCTGACCGATTATCAGCGCCCAGCGGTCCAGTCGTTTGCAGGGGATCGTGTGATCAAAGAAATCAATGAAACGTTAAAGCGGCAATTACAGGAGCTAGCGGCAAAACACCATACGACACTGTATACGGTTCTGCTTTCTGCTTACTATACATTGCTTGCGAAGTACACGGGTCAAAAGGAATTCGTGGTTGGAACACCGGCGGCGGGGCGTGTGCATGCAGACTTGGATGACATGATTGGCATGTTTGTCCAGACACTTGCTTTGCGGTCCGAGGTTGATCCGAATGAAACCATGTCGCAGTTGATCGAGCAAGTGAAGGAAAAGACGATGCATGCATTTGAGCATCAGCAATATCCATTTGAACGACTGCTTGAAAAACTGAATGTGCCAAGGGATTTTAGCCGTCATCCATTATTCGATACCGTTTTTACACTCATGCCAGATCATGAATCAGCCCAGCATATAGGAGAAATGCAAGTTGAAATCGAAGAAACCAATTTCCATATTGCAAAGTTTGATTTAACGCTGCAAGCGATGGAGTCAGATCAAGGGTTATCCTTTGTCCTCGATTACAGTACGGCGCTATTTAAACGAAGTACAGCCGAGCAGATGCTTCATCATTATATGTATTTGCTGAAGCAGATGGTTCAAGCGCCGGAGGAGGCAATTCGATCTTATCGATTACTGTCTGAACAAGAAGCAGAAGCTCAACTGAATCTGTGGAATCCGTTACCGACGCCTTATCCGTCAGAAGAAACCATTGTGACGCAGTTTGAAGCACAGGTGCAGGCGCACGGTCATAAGTCTGCCCTCCAATGTGAAGGTGTGATTCTTTCTTACCAAGAACTAAATGACCGTGTGAATCAGCTGGCTCATTATTTACGTGAACATGGGTTTGAAAGAGGGATGAAAGCAGCCTTATTCTTTGAACGGTCTAATGAGATGGTACTCTCTGTTCTAGCTGTACTTAAGGCGGGCGGCGTCTATGTACCAATTGATCCTGATTTCCCTGATGAACGCGTGAAGCACTTTTTAACAGACAGCGGTGCGCAATTCTTACTGACACATCAAGTGCTGCGCCATCGTTCGGTGCTTGCTTCTTTCGAGGGAACCATCATCGAAACAGAAGATCGTGGAATTGTTCAGCAATCAGACAGCAATATAGACATTCGGGTATTGCCAGAGGATTTGGCGAATTTGACCTATACATCTGGTACAACTGGAAAACCTAAAGGAAATATGGTGACACACCGGAACATTTTGAGAACAGTGAAGCAATCAAATTATCTTGCCATTCATCATGAAGACACGGTGATGAGCCTATCAAACTATGTATTTGATGCTTTTATGTTCGATGTGTTTGGTGCTTTATTAAACGGTGCGAAACTGATTGTTCTGCCAAAGGATCATATCTTAAACATGAATGAGCTTTCTGGAGCGATTGAGAAGGAGAAAGTCAGTATTTTAATGATCACGACAGCTCTTTTTCACTTACTTATCGATATGAAAAAAGACAGCCTAAAGAACGTCAGAAAAGTTCTATTTGGCGGAGAACGTGCTTCCGTACCTCATGTCATGACTGCACTTGAAACGGTAGGGGAAGGCAAGCTTGTTCATATGTACGGTCCTTCTGAAAGTACGATTTTCACTACGTATTATCCAGTGAATCACATTGAGGAGCAGGCGTTATCCATTCCAATCGGAAAGCCAGTGAGTCAAACGGCTGTTTATATTGTAGATGAATTTGGACAGCTGCAACCGCCAGGTGTAGCAGGAGAGCTATGTGTCGCTGGTGATGGACTGGTCAAAGGATATTATGGGCAGCCAAAACTCACAAGTGGAAAATTCGTGGAAAATCCTTTCCGCCCTGGTGAGGTCATGTATAAAACGGGTGATCTTGCCCGCTGGCTGTCAAATGGAGAGATTGAATTCATTGGACGAATCGATCATCAAGTGAAGATTCGTGGTCAGCGTATTGAACTTGGAGAAATTGAGCATCAGCTGCTGCGCCATCCGCAATTAAAGGAAGCTGTCGTCATTGCAGTCCCAAATGACACATTATGTGCGTATTTTACAGCCGAAGGATCCGTCTCATTAACTGATTTGCGCGAGCAAGCAGGACGTGAACTGCCTGTGTATATGATGCCGTCATTCTTCATGCAATTAGACGAGCTTCCGCTGACGAATAACGGCAAGGTAGATAGGCGGGCGTTGCCGGTGCCTGACCTAAGTGAGCAGGGGATAAATGAGTATTTCCCTCCTCAAACCGAAACAGAGCATCACGTAGCGCAGATTTGGGAGGAAGTTCTTGAAGTGCCGCGAATCGGCAGGTACGATCATTTCTTTGAATGCGGCGGCCATTCGCTACGCGGCATGAAAATGCTGAACAAGCTGTATGAAGAGATGCATGTGGAGCTCACTTTGAAGTCTTTATTTGAATCACCAACATTAGAGGCGTTTGCCTTGGCGGTTGATCAAGCGGATCAAACGGAGATCAAGCGAGTGGAGATCGCAGAAGAAGCGGCCTATTATCCAGTGACATCTGCTCAGAAAAGACTGTTTGTATTGGAGAAAATGACCGATGCGGAGCAAAGCTATCATATGCCGGCTGCTTTAAAGCTAGAAGGTGCTTTTGATGAAAAACGATTTAAAAAAGCGATTGAACAGCTTGTCCATCGTCATGAAGCATTCCGAACGAGCTTTGATTTTGTTCAGAATGAACCTGTTCAACGGATTGAACCAAACATCTCCGTAGACATTGAGACAATCGAAGGGAACGGAAGAGACATACAGGAATTGATGAATGATTTTATCCGTCCTTTTGATATAGAAAAGGCGCCTCTACTCAGAGTAGGTCTAGTTTCTGCTTCCGTAAATGTCCATTATTTACTGATTGATATGCATCATATCATTTCAGATGGTGCATCTGTGGGCATTTTAATTGAAGAGCTTTCAGCCTTGTATCGAGGAGACAAGCTAGAGGAATTACCTGTTCAATATAAGGATTATGCGGTTTGGTCAAAAAGCGAGACGTTTGCTGCACAAAAAAGAGCTGAAGAGGCGTTTTGGCTGGAGCAATTAGAAGGAGAACTGCCTGTACTGGCACTCCCAGAAGATTTGCCAAGACCAAAAGTGCAAACATTCGCAGGAGATCGTGTCTCATTTACAATCAATGGGCCGCTTAAAGCGAAATTGGATGAGCTGGTCAGAGCACTCAACAGTACGACGTATACAGTGCTGCTCACTTGCTACAGTACCCTTTTAAGCAAGCTTTCGAGACAAGAAGATATCATCATCGGTTCGCCGATTGTAGGCAGAACTCATCCTGATATTCAATCTGTCATTGGTATGTTTGTGAACACGCTGGCACTTAGAACAAAGCCAGCAGGACATCTGACAGCCGCAGAATTTGCGTCAAATGTTCATCAGCTTGTGTTAGAGGCAAATGAGCATCAGTTGTACCCATTTGAAGAATTGGTAGACCGAGTACAAGCGGTTCGAGACACTAGCCGTCATCCAATCTTTGATGTGGTGTTCTCGATGGAAAATGCGGATATCCGTAATTTAACGATGGATGGACTTCATATTGTTCCGGAGCCATTCGAAGAGAATATCGCCAAATTCGATTTGACCTTAACTGGAAACGAATCGGCTGATCACATTGAGCTTGTGTTCGATTTTAATTCTTCTATCTTTCAACAGTCGTCGATTGAAAAGTGGAAGGAGTTTTTCCTTCATTTATTGGAACAAATGGTATCAGCGCCAGATCAATCGCTAGATCAAATGCAGCTATTATCACCGAAGCAGCAGCAAAAAATGCTCAACGAATGGTCAGGTCCTGTCCTAGACGTTCCGTCAGATCAAACGGTTCATGAACTGATCGAGGCTAAGGCATTTGAAGCACCTCATCAAAAAGCGGCGACCTTCTGCGGAACGAGCTGGACGTATGAAGAGCTGAACAATCGGGCGAATACAGTCGCTTCAAGACTTATCTCAAGGGGCATAAAACGAGGAGATCGTGTCGGTATTCTGACTCGCCCATCGCTTGATATGACGGCAGCTGTCCTTGGCGTTCTCAAGGCAGGTGCGGCATTCGTTCCAATTGATGCGGATTATCCGGATCAGCGTATTGCCTATATGCTGGAAGACTGCGGGGCAGAGGTGCTTCTCATGCAAAAAGGATTAACTGCACCAACTTCCTTTGCAGGTCATGTCCTGTTGATAGAAGATATCGTAGAAGGCGAAGCGCAAGAAATTCAGGTTCATGTCAAACCAACAGATCTCGCCTATATGATTTACACATCTGGAACGACAGGACAGCCGAAGGGTGTCATGGTTGAGCACCATTCTCTTGTCAATCTTGCGTTCTGGCACAATGATGCCTTCCAAGTGACAAACGCGGACCGAACCGCCAAATATGCCGGCTTTGGCTTTGACGCTTCCATTTGGGAAATGTTCCCGACATGGATCGCCGGCGCAGAGCTGCACATCATTGATGAAGCGATTCGTCTCGATATGATCAAGCTCAATGCGTATTTCAATGACGAAAATATCACCATTGCATTCCTGCCAACTCAGCTATGCGAGCAGTTTATGTCGATGGACAATCACTCCTTGCGTTACTTACTAACAGGCGGAGACAAGCTGAAACAGGTAAAGCCTGTTCCATATCAACTCGTGAATAACTACGGTCCGACAGAAAACACCGTCGTGGCGACAAGCGGGATCATCGATCCAGATCAAGGCACGCTTCCGATCGGAACAGCGATTGCCAATACCCGTTTTTACATTATGGGTTCGTTATATGACCTCTCGCCGCCAGGCGTACCGGGTGAGCTTGTGATCGCAGGAAAAGGACTGGCAAGAGGGTACTGGAATCTTCCAGAGGAAACCAACAAACGATTTGTCCCAGATCCATTTTATTTAGGTGAGCGCATGTACCTGACAGGCGATTTAGTGAAATGGACAGAGGATGGCGAGCTAATCTATCTCGGCAGAAAAGACCATCAGGTCAACATCCGCGGCTTCCGAATTGAGCTGTCAGAAATTGAGGCGCAGCTCCTTGCGCTGGCAGAAGTCAAAGAAGCAGTTGTGACAACGGTGAAAGATGCCAGCGAACAGGATGCGCTTGCCGCTTACGTCATCACAGATGAAGAAACGACCGACCTAAAAGAAAGTCTAAAACGAACGTTGCCAGACTATATGGTGCCTTCATGGATCATTAAGCTTGACCAACTGCCGATGACGGCAAATGGCAAGGTCGATCTGAAAGCATTGCCAGCACCTGATATGGAAGCGAACCAAACAGCATACGAAGCCCCAAGAGACGAAGTCGAAACACTACTATGCGGCATTTGGGAAGACGTGCTTGGCGTCAGCCAAGTCGGCATTCACGATCACTTCTTCTTCCTTGGCGGAGACTCGATTAAAGGCATTCAAATGGCAAGCAGACTCACACAAGCGGGCTGGAAGCTTGATATGAAGCTATTATTCCAGTATCCAACGATTGCGGAGCTGCGCCCATATATCGAAGAAGCTGATCAACTGACAGCCGACCAATCACCTGTCGAAGGAGAAGTTATTTTCACACCAATTCAGCGCTGGTTCTTTGAACGGAACTTTACGAATCAGCACCATTGGAACCAATCGGTTATGCTCCAAGCGCCAAATGGCTTGGATGAAACCATCGTTCAGCAAGTGTTGGAGCAGCTCATGATCCATCATGATGCCTTGCGAATGGTGTATCCGTTTGAAGAAGGACGCGTAATCCAGCGTCATCGAAAAATCGAAGAAAATTTGGTGGCTGTTGATGTGGTAGAAGTACAAGGGGAACTGTCGCAGCAAATCCAGCAGGTAGAAAACCTGGCAAATGAAGTGCAGGCGAGTATATCGCTAGCGGAAGGACCTTTAGTAAAGCCAGCCATTTTCCGAACGGATCAAGGGGATCATTTACTGCTCGCTGTACATCATCTTGTCATCGATGGTGTGTCATGGCGTATTTTCCTTGAAGATTTTATGGCTCTTTATGAACAGTCGAAGCGCGGGGAAATCCTGACACTTCCTGAAAAAACACACTCTTTCCAAGAATATGCCCAGAAGCTGACGGAATACGCGATGTCAGATGAGTTGCTGTCGGAAAGAGCTTATTGGAAAAAGGTACTTGCGCATTCTGTTACACCGCTTCAAAAGGATCATGTGACGGAGGATCAGCGGATGCTTCATACACAGACCATTCGTTTTACATTGTCTGAGGAGGAAACGCGCAGTCTGCTGACAGATGTACATGAAGCATATCAAACAGACATCAATGATATTTTGCTGACAGCACTCGGATTGTCCATGAAAGAGTGGACTGGTGAAGACAGACACTTTATTCATCTTGAAGGACACGGAAGAGAGAACATCCTCCCTGCGGTCAATGTATCACGGACGATTGGCTGGTTTACAAGTATGTATCCTGTGTTACTGGATATGTCGCATGCAGACGATCTTTCTTATCAGATCAAGCATTTAAAAGAGGAACTCAGGCACATCCCGAACAAGGGAGTCGGCTATGGCATATTAAAATATTTAACCCCTGACAAGATGAAGGACGATATCTCATTTGAGCTCGCGCCACATATCAGCTTTAACTATCTTGGTCAGTTTGATGAACAGATCAGCGGTGAGTTAAGCCGCTCAACGTGGCATCCAGGACAATCGCTGAGTCCTGAATCAGAGAAACCTCATGCAATTGATATTGTTGGTTTCGTCGAACAAGCCATGCTCCATGTGACGATTTCTTATCATCATCTTGAATTTGAAGAACGTACGATGGAACAATTCAAGGACCTTCTTGAAAAGAATGTGAAGGCGCTGATCTCACATTGCGTATCACAGGAGGAAACCCAGATGACACCTAGTGATGTAGGGGATGAAGATCTCACGATGGATGAACTTGAAAAGCTAATGGATATATTTTAAGCAAACGAAGAGGTGGACATATGAGCAAGCAGAAGATTCAAAAGGTATATCCTTTAACACCCATGCAGGAGGGCATGCTGTATCATGCCATGCTAGACCCTAATTCCTCCTCTTATTTCACACAGCTTGAGCTTGGAATAAGCGGAGAATTTGATCACGCTCTTTTTGAAAAAAGTCTCAATGAGCTCATACGGACATATGACATTCTCCGTACAGCCTTTGTTTATCAACAATTACAAAAGCCTCGTCAGGTTGTACTTGCTGAACGTCATCTCGATGTGTATCGAGAGGATCTATCACATCTGAATCATCAAGAGCAGCAAAAGGTATTGGATCAATATAAAAAACAAGTGAGAAAGCAAGGATTTCATTTAACAAATGGTCTGTTATTGAAGGTCGCTGTTTTTCAACTAAATGAAACAAATTGGCATCTAATTTGGAGCAACCATCACATCATCATGGATGGTTGGTCCATGGGTGTTTTAATGAAAAAACTGTTTCATTACTATGAATCTTTTCGGAACGGTCGAACGCCGGATCGCTCACAGGGTAAGCCTTATGCAGATTATATCCAGTGGCTTGGAAAGCAAAATAAACAAGAAGCGGAAAGCTATTGGCAGGAGCGTCTAGATGGAGCGGTTCAGCATCAAGGGCTGCTGCAGCAAAAAGAAGCGAACGGACAATACGACCATCAGGAATGGACGTTTACATGGGATGCTCAAACGGTACAAGCCATTCAAAATGTAGCAAGACAATGCCAAGTGACAGCCCCGAACCTGTTTCAGGCTGTCTGGTCTGTTCTTTTAGGCACCTATCATGCAGCTGATGACGTCACATTCGGCACCGTTGTATCGGGCAGACCTCCAAGTGTATCTGGAATTGAGCGCATGGCAGGGCTGTTTATCAATACGATACCCGTTCGAGTGACATTGGATCAGAAACAGACGTTTAAACAGCTGTTTCAAAAGGTTCAGCAGCACGCACTGGAAGCGGAAAACTATGATTTTATGCCGCTTTATGACATTCAGCAGAAGACAGCTGCTGGAGGGCAGCTTTTTGATCATTTGGTTGGGTTTGAGAACTATCCTTTAGATCAGGAGCTGTCTGGTGACACCATGTCTGCACGTCTTGGTTTTTCCATTGATGTAAAGGACGGATTTGAACAAACGAATTTCGACCTAAATATCCTTGTGTATCCAGGTGAAACATGGACATTGAAAATCAAATACAACGCCATAGCTTTTGAAGAAAAGATCATTGAAAACATATCGAAACATCTAACCAATCTCATGAAGCAAATCATCCAAAACCCTGAAGTACGCCTTCAGGACGTGACGTGTATCACGGAAGAGGAGAAGCAGCAGATCAAAGCGTGGAATCAGACGGAGCGAGATTATCCGAAGCATCTGTCTATTCCTGAGCTGCTCAATGAACGTGTGAAGGCGCAGCCTGACCATCTGGCATTAGTTGAAGGCGATCAAACATTCACGTACGAGGAGCTCGGACAAGAAATCAGTCGTTTAGCTGGCAGTCTTATTGAGAAAGGCGTACAGCCAGGAGATGCTGTTGCAGTGTATATGAACCGATCAGCTGATGCGGTGATTGCCATTTTAGCAGTTCTGCACGCAGGGGCAGCTTATGTGCCGATTGATCCTTCGCAGCCTGAAGAAAGAATCCGATTTATGCTTGAGGACAGTGGCGCATCCATTTTGCTTCATGCTGATAGTCAGCCGCCAGTTGATGAACAGATCAAGGCTGTACATGTGACGAGTAAGCCTCATCAATCACACATGGATGTATCAGTCAGGACGTCTCCATCTCACTTGGCGTATATCATGTATACATCGGGATCAACTGGACAGCCAAAAGGGGTTCAAGTTGAGCATCAGCATATTGTGAGATTGGCTTGCTCTCAGGAGAAATTAGGCTTGAATAAGTCGGATCGTATGGCTCATACAGGGGCCGTCAGCTTTGACGCCATTACCTTTGAAATCTTTACCACGCTGCTGGGTGGGGCGACGCTGTATCCTGTTGACCGCGATACTTTATTGGATATTCATCGATTTGAACAATTTATCCAAACACATCAGATCACGACGCTCTTTTTAACGACTGGATTATTTAATCAGCTCGCTCAGCAGCGGCCACAAATGTTCAAAGGATTAACCACATTAATTACAGGCGGTGACGTGATCAATGTGAAGAGTGCGGAGCTTGTGAAACAGCATCATCCAGCACTTGTTTTGCTGAATGCCTATGGTCCAACAGAAAATACAACCATCTCGACCATTTACGAAGTAAGAGGAGATGAAACGGGTCCAATTCCAATTGGCCAGCCGATTAACCATTCGTCGGCTTATATTTTAGATGATGATCAACGATTGCAGCCAATTGGAGCGCCAGGAGAGCTGTATGTTGGCGGGGATGGTGTCGCAAGAGGGTATCTCCATCGTCCAGATTTGACCAATCAAGTATTCATGGCAAATCCTTTTAAGCCGTCAGGCCGTTTGTATCGAACAGGGGATTTGGCTCGGTATGGCGCGGATGGCCAAATCGAATTCCTCGGCCGGACAGATGATCAGGTGAAAATTCGAGGCTTCCGTATTGAGCTTGGTGAAATTGAATCAGTGCTTCAGCAAAAAGCGGGCATAGATGATGCGGTTGTGCTTGTCCATTCGTTTTCCTCAGATGAAAAGGAAATCACTGCTTACTTCACAGGGACAATGACAGAAGAAGAAGTGCGAGATTTATTTAATCAAGAGCTCCCAGCTTATATGGTGCCGCACCATGTGATGAAGCTGGATGCTTTTATGCTCACATCGAACGGCAAGGTAGATCGAAAAGCTTTACCAAAGCCGGACCCGGACGAAGCGTATCAGGAGAAAAAGGAAATCATTCAGCCTGAGACAGAGACAGAAAAGGCACTCGCTCAAATTTGGGAGGAGCTTCTTGTAAAAACGGTAGGAGTAGATGAACATTTCTTCATGGCTGGCGGGCACTCTCTTAAAGCGATGATGATGTCTGCGAAGATTCAAGAGGTGCTTCAAAAGGAAATGCCGATTCAAGTGATTTTTGAGAAGCCGACGATTCGTTCATTAGCGGCATATATCGATCAGGATGGTCAAGAAGAAATGGGGCATCCGATTTTACCAGCAGAGCAGGCGGACGAGTATCCGGTATCACCAGCTCAGCGCCGTTTATACATTTTGCAGACACTTGAACCAAACAGCACGAATTATCATATTCCAATCGTCTTAACGCTTGAAGGAACGCTCGAATATCAGCGGCTCAAATCGGCGTTCGATCAGTTGATCCAAACGCACGAAATCCTAAGAACGAGTTTTCATATGAATGGAGAAGATATTGTTCAAAGAGTGAATGAATGGACGGGATTTGACCTTCCTGTTCATGATATCAAGGAAGAAGAGGCGGAGGCATTTCTTTCTGAACATCAATCACCATTTGATTTAACAGCTGCGCCTTTATTACGAGCCCAGTTGTTGAAGGTCAGTGAAAACCGTCATCTTCTCGTCTTGGAAGCACATCATCTCATTACAGATGGCAGCTCCATGAAGACGTTCATACAAGATTTGGCGAAGGCCTATGATGGCGAAGCTCTTGCAGAAAGAACCATTCATTATAAAGATTACGCTGTCTGGCAGTTAAGTGAAGAAGAGACGGAGAAACAGAAGGAGCATGAAGCCTATTGGCTGAAGCAATTCGAAGGAGACTTGCCAGTATTAGAGCTGCCAACGGATTATTCGCGTCCAGCGGAACGTGATTTTTCAGGAGAACGATTCATGTTTGGCTGTGATCAAGCGACGACTCAGCGGATTCATGACCTGCTTCAGAAAACAGATACGACCATGTACATGTTCTTGTTATCTGCTTTTCAGGTGCTGCTTGCCACCTATAGCGGTCAGGAAGATATCATCGTTGGTTCCCCTGTTGCAGGACGGACACATCCTGATATACAGGACATGCCAGGGATGTTTATCAACACCGTTGCGATGCGCGGAAAACCAGAGCAAACGAAAACATTTTTACAGCTGCTTGAAGAAATAAAAGAAACGAGTGTTGATGCTTTTGCTCATCAAAGCTATCCGCTTGAAGAGTTAATTGCACGTCTTCCGTTAGATCGTGATACAACCCGAAGCCCGCTCTTTAGCGTGTCATTTAACATGCAGAACATGGAGGTTCCCGCGCTAAAGCTCGGCGACCTGCACATTTCGCCTTATGCCATACAGCATCACTCAGTCAAATTTGATTTGTCTCTAGAAGCATTTGAACGAGAGGGAGCATTAAAGCTGAGCTTTGACTATGCAGCGGCGTTATTTAAAGAAGAGACGGTCCGCAGATTCGGAACGCATCTTCTGGCGATTATTCATGAAGCGGTCCAACACCCGGAGGAACAGATCGGCTTGCTCCCTATTCTTGAACAGCATGAGCAAATAGAGCGGTTGGAGAAAAAAGACGAAGTGCAAACAAATCATCATGAGCCTTTCCACGTCCAATTTTCACGTCAGGCAAAGGAAACACCAGATGCCATTGCGGTGATGGATGATCAACGGAAGCTCACTTACGGCGAGCTGGAAGACATGTCAAATGCGCTTGGCAGTGAACTGAAGATACGCGGCGTCGAGGAAGAAAAGACTGTAGCGCTGATTCTTGATCGCTCTGTCTATGTCATCGTTTCAATGCTTGGTGTGATGAAAGCAGGAGGTGCATTTGTGCCAATTGATCCGGCCTTCCCTGCGGAACGTATCAATTACACGTTAGAAGATTCAGGTGCACAAGTGATCGTAACAAATGAGTCTCTTGCAGGGTCCTATCAACATCACAAGTCGATTCAGGTCGTGCAGGTTGAAAAAGCAGTACTTCAAAGCCGCATGTTAGATTTACCGGAAGCATCAGCCAATCAACTTTCGTATGTGATTTACACATCTGGGACAACAGGAAAACCGAAGGGTGTTCAGCTCACGCATCGTAATCTATCACACTACGTTAACTGGCTGACAAATGAGGTGACATTGCAAGAATGCGATCGGACGGCACTTCTTTCTTCTTATGCATATGATCTTGGTTACACAAGCATTTTCCCTGTCTTAAAGGCAGGAGGAACCCTGTATGTGCCTCGTGAAGATGTGTATACAGACCCGGTACGACTCATGCGTTTAATTGATGAACAAGAGCTGACTTATATCAAAATGACACCATCCTTATTTCATATGATGGCAGATTCGAAGGATCATGCATTTAACGCTTTACGCCTTGTCATACTTGGAGGAGAACCGATTGTCTCTGAGGACGTTGAGACATTTATGGAGCAGCATCCATGTGTGGCTGTGATGAACCACTACGGCCCGACAGAGACAACCATTGGAACTGTGACCAAGCTGATCACAAAGCAAGAGCTAGGCACACTCAAGGATCGCTCTGTGATCGGGCAGCCAATTGCTCATACAAGAGCGCTCGTACTTAATCGTCAGCAGCGCCTCGTCCCTTATGGCGCACCTGGAGAGCTTTATATATCAGGGGAAGGCGTATCGAGAGGGTATTTGAATCAGCCTGAATTAACGGCAGAGCGTTTTCTAGAAAATCCGTATTTTTCTGAAGAGCGGATGTATCGTACAGGAGATTTGGTCAGACAGCAGGCAAATGGAGACATTGAATTTCTCGGAAGAATAGATGATCAGGTGAAAATCCGCGGCTATCGTATTGAGAAGCAGGAAATTGAGCATGCCGCACGTGCACGATTATCCATTCAAGAGGTGTATGTCAAAGTACTTCATATGTCCCGTTTACCAGAGCTTGCACTTTATTACACGTCGCCTGAACCGATTGGAACACTGACGTTTAGAGAAAAGCTTGCGGAGACACTGCCGGATTATATGATCCCAACGTACTTTGTCAAAGTCGACCACATCCCGCTCGCGCAAAACGGAAAGGTAGATGCGAAGTCTCTGCCGCTTCCGCACGAGGTGCATATGAAGCGCGCGGTCCATGTAGCACCAGACACGGCACTTGAGCAGACGCTTTGCGATATTTGGTCAGAAGTACTTGCGGTTGAACAAATAGGTGTGCATGATCACTTCTTTGAATTGGGAGGTCATTCCCTCAAAGGCATGGTGCTCATTTCAAAAATGCAAGCCAAGCTGAACAAGCATGTGCCGCTCAAAGTCCTTTTTGAAAAGCCAACGATACGCGCTATGGCAGCTTATTTAGAAGAAGTGGGTTCCTCGGACATGACATCCATTCAGCCGGCGGAGAAGCAAGATTTCTATCCTGTCTCTTCTGCTCAAAAGCGGATGTATGTGTTGCAGCAGCTGCATCCAGAAGCAGTGACTTACCATATGCCTGCCGTATTGATGATGGAAGGCAGTCTAGATGTAAAGCAGCTAGAAGAAGCGCTGCAAGCCTTGATCGAACGACATGAATCATTGCGGACAGCCTTTGTAGAAATTGACGGCGTACCCGTTCAAAAAGTGTATCGCCGAGTGCCGTTTACGTTAGAGGTTGTTGAAGTAGAGAAAGGTCATGAGCAACCTGTCATAGACGCATTCATCACCCCATTCTCATTACATCAAGCACCATTAATGAGGGCAAAGGTGGCGAAGTTTTCTGAAGAAAAATATGTGTTCATGATGGATATGCACCATATCATCGCAGATGGTGTCACACGCAGTCTGCTCATTCAAGAATTGGCAGAGCTGTATGAGAAAAAGACGTTACCGCCAGTTCAGCTGCACTACAAGGATTATGCGGTGTGGCAGCAGGAAGAAAAGCAGCAAGCGCTGCTCCAGGAACAGCGTCAATATTGGCTGGAGCAATACGCAGAGCCACCTGAAGATTTGGCACTGCCACTTGATTTTCCGCGCCCTCATGTCCAGTCATTTGAAGGAGACCGAGTCGATAGATGGTTATCTCCTGAGAAGGTGCAGACCATTAAAGCACTCATGGCTGAAAAAGGTGTAAGCATGAACATGGTCATGCAAACGGCATTTGCTATTTTCCTTTCCAAATTAACTGGGCAGACAGATATCGTCATAGGCGCTGTCACAGCAGGACGTACACATGCTTCAATCGAACGGGTTCCAGGCATGTTTGTGAATACACTGGCTCTTCGACATGAAGTGCAGCTCGAGGAAACCACAGCACAATTGCTTGAAAAAATGAAAGATCGAAGTCTATCAGCCTATGAACATCAAGAATTTCCGTTTGAGGAATTGGTAGCACAGTTAGATCTTCCGAAAGACACTAGCCGCAACCCATTGTTTAGTGTCATGCTGACAACGGATGACCGTGATATGACGTTACCGAAACTAAATGGACTCAAGCTTTCGCAAAAACAGCAAGAGACAGTTCATGCAAAATTTGATGTAACGCTCGGTATATTCGAAGAAAAGAACAAAGTGGGCTTACGCTTTGAATATGCAACGGCGCTGTTTAAAAAGAAGACCATTCAGCGTTGGAGTCGATATTATGAACAAATCATAGACGAGATGCTGGCGAAGCTAAATGAACCAATTTCATCGCTTTCGATTTTAAATGAAGAGGAAAAACAAGAGCTGATCAATGAATGGTCAGGCCCTGTGCTACATGTACCGTCAGATCAAACGGTTCATGCACTGATTGAGGCTAAGGCATACCAGACACCTCATCAAAAAGCGGCGACCTTCCGCGGAACGAGCTGGACGTATGAGGAACTGAACAATCGGGCAAATACAGTCGCTTCAAGGCTCATTTCAAACGGTATAAAACGAGGTGACCGCGTCGGCATTCTCACTCGTCCGTCCCTTGACATGACGGCAGCTGTCCTTGGCGTTCTCAAGGCAGGTGCGGCATTCGTTCCAATTGATGCGGATTATCCGGATCAGCGTATTGCCTATATGCTGGAAGACTGCGGGGCAGAGGTGCTTCTCATGCAAAAAGGATTAACTGCACCAACTTCCTTTGCAGGTCATGTCCTGTTGATAGAAGATATCGTAGAAGGCGAAGCGCAAGAAATTCAGGTTCATGTCAAACCAACAGATCTCGCCTATATGATTTACACATCTGGAACGACAGGACAGCCGAAGGGTGTCATGGTTGAGCACCATTCTCTTGTCAATCTTGCGTTCTGGCACAATGATGCCTTCCAAGTGACAAACGCGGACCGAACCGCCAAATATGCCGGCTTTGGCTTTGACGCTTCCATTTGGGAAATGTTCCCGACATGGATCGCCGGCGCAGAGCTGCACATCATTGATGAAGCGATTCGTCTCGATATGATCAAGCTCAATGCGTATTTCAATGACGAAAATATCACCATTGCATTCCTGCCAACTCAGCTATGCGAGCAGTTTATGTCGATGGACAATCACTCCTTGCGTTACTTACTAACAGGAGGAGACAAGCTGAAACAGGTAAAACCAGTTCCATATCAACTCGTGAATAACTACGGTCCGACAGAAAACACCGTCGTGGCGACAAGCGGGATCATCGATCCAGATCAAGGCACGCTTCCGATCGGAACAGCGATTGCCAATACCCGTTTTTACATTATGGGTTCGTTATATGACCTCTCGCCGCCAGGCGTACCGGGTGAGCTTGTGATCGCAGGAAAAGGACTGGCAAGAGGGTACTGGAATCTTCCAGAGGAAACAGAGAAAAGCTTTGTCCCAGATCCATTTTATCCAGGTGAGCGTATGTACCTGACAGGCGACTTAGTGAAATGGACAGAGGATGGCGAGCTAATCTATCTCGGCAGAAAAGACCATCAGGTCAACATCCGCGGCTTCCGGATTGAGCTGTCAGAAATTGAGGCGCAGCTCCTTGCGCTGGCAGAAGTCAAAGAAGCAGTTGTGACAACGGTGAAAGATGCCAGCGAACAGGATGCCCTTGCCGCTTACGTCATCACAGATGAAGAAACGACCGACCTAAAAGAAAGTCTAAAACGAACGTTGCCAGACTATATGGTGCCTTCATGGATCATTAAGCTTGACCAACTGCCGATGACGGCAAATGGCAAGGTCGATCTGAAAGCATTGCCAGCACCTGATATGGAAGCGAACCAAACAGCATACGAAGCCCCAAGAGACGAAGTCGAAACACTACTATGCGGCATTTGGGAAGACGTGCTTGGCGTCAGCCAAGTCGGCATTCACGATCACTTCTTCTTCCTTGGCGGAGACTCGATTAAAGGCATTCAAATGGCAAGCAGACTCACACAAGCGGGCTGGAAGCTCGATATGAAACTACTATTCCAGTACCCAACCATTGCCGAGCTCCGTCCATATATCGAAGAAGCTGATCAACTGTCAGCCGACCAATCATCGGTTGAAGGGGAAGTCATGTTGACTCCAATTCAACGCTGGTTCTTTGAACGAACATTCACTGACCAGCATCATTGGAATCTCTCGATGATGCTTCATGCGCCAAATGGATTTGACCTTTTGATGACAGAACAAGTGATGCAGAAATTACTTTCACATCATGATGCACTGCGCATGGTATACAGGCAAGAGGATGGCGGCATCCTGCAATACAATCAGCGGGAGCTCACTGAACCGATTGCGGTTATTTCTCATGATGTCTCTAAAGAGCACGACGTGAAAAAAGCCATTTCCACCTATGCCAACGAGTATCAGCGTCAGCTGAACCTCGAAACAGGTCCGCTCATGAAAGTGATCTGTTTCCGTGCAAAAGATGGCGATCACTTACTTATCGTGACACACCATCTTGTGATTGATGGGGTCTCATGCCGAATTTTACTAGAGGACTTTATGTCTCTTTATCAACAGGCAGCCCAAGGACAAACGCTCGTCCTACCGCCTAAAACCCACTCCTTTAAAGAATGGGCAGAGGCGATCGAACGATACGCACAGTCCAAGCCGTTAAAAAGCCAAAGTGAGTACTGGAATGAGATTGACAGGACGCCAATGACCACTTTACCTGTTGATCATGAAGTAATGAAAAGAAAAGTTGCTCAAACAAAAGCAGTACAGATGCAGCTTTCAGAGTCTGAAACCGAGCATCTTTTAACAGACATTCATCTACCGTACACAACGGAAATGAACGATATTCTTCTATGTGCGCTCGGTCTTGCCGTTCAGGAGTGGACAGGTGAATCCCATGTACATGTGCAGCTTGAAGGTCATGGAAGAGAGGATATTTTATCAGGGCTGGATGTCTCCCGCACGGTTGGATGGTTTACGAGTATGTACCCAGTCGTACTGAAAGCAAAGCCGGATCAGACCGTAGCTGAGGCTATTAAAGGAACGAAAGAGATGCTGCGGCGTGTCCCGAATAAAGGGATCGGCTACGGGATTTTAAAATACCTCACAGCCACTGAATCGTCAGGACAGCATGTACAACCTGAAATCAGCTTGAACTATCTGGGGCAGATTGATCAAGAAGTGACGACTGAACTCTTTGGACCGTCCGCCTATGATATGGGACGACAAGCAAGCCATGATTCAGAAGCTGTCTATAAGCTGAATCTCAGTGGTCTTGTTCAACACAATCGATTCATGTTGTCGTGTTCCTATTGTACAGATGAATATGAAGAACAGACGATACAGCAGTTCGTGGCATTGCTAAAAGAAAAAATCCAATCCATCATGACTCATTGTTTAGCACAGCACGAACGAGAATTTACGCCAAGTGATTTCTCTGCTGGTGACCTTGAAATGGATGAAATGGACGATATATTTGACATGCTTGAGGAGAAATTGACCTAACAACATGAGATCAGACATAAAAACGGGAAGGGAGGATGAAATAGATGAGTTCATTTAAAAGGGATCAAGTTCAAGACATGTATTATTTGTCACCGATGCAAGAAGGCATGCTGTTTCATACCCTCCATCACCAAGAAAAGGGCTTTTATGTAGAGCAAATGGATATGAACGTAAAGGGAACACTGCGTCATGACTTACTTGAGAAAAGCATGAATGTCATCGTGGAGCGGTACGATATTTTTCGTACCGTATTTCTCCACGAAAAAGTGAAGCGCCCTGTCCAAGTTGTGCTGAAGAAACGTCCTTTTACGCTTGATGTGGTGGACATGCAGAATCTTTCTGAAGACGAACAGCTTGTACGTCTTGAGACATTTAAACAACAGGATCGTCTGAGAGGATTTGACCTTTCGAAGGATGCTCTCATGCGGGCAACAGTTTTCCAAACGGGCCCTGCCAGCTATCGCTGGATATGGAGCTATCATCATATCCTTCTTGATGGCTGGTGCTTTGGGCTTGTGGTGCAGGAGTTATTTGCGATTTATCATGCCCTTTTACATGACATCCCTTACAAACTGGAACCGGTTAAACCGTACAAAGAATATATTCAATGGCTTGAAAAACAAGATAAACAAGCATCACTTCAATATTGGCAGCAATCATTAGCCGGGTTTGATGGGCAATCTACCTTTAAAGAACAGAGAAAGCAAACGAATGAACATGAATTAGGCGAATTGGAATGGTCGATGAGTAAGGCAGAAACGGCTGCTTTATCAGAGTTAGCGTTCCAGCAAAATGCGACGTTAAGCAGTGTGCTGCAATCGGTCTGGTCAATTCTGCTGAGCAGATATCAGCGGTCAAATGATGTGCTGTTTGGCACGGTTGTGTCGGGACGTCCGGCAGATTTAGCTGGTGTTGACAGAATGGTTGGCTTGTTCATCAATGTCATCCCAAGAAGAATTCAGCTGACAGATGATATGACATTCCGTTCTCTTCTGTCAGAAACGCAGCAGCAGTCTCTTGCAGCCGAGCCGCATCAATATATTCCGATTTATGATATTCAGGCAAAGACAGGTCATCAGCCACTCATTGATCATATTGTCGTGTTTGAAAATGTCCCAGCCGCAAAGAAGGACGAGCAAGAGGCGCGGTTAGGATTTACTGTGGAAAACATGAATGTGTATGAAAAATCGAACTATGATCTCAATTTGCTGGCATCACCAGGAGAACAATTGCAATTGAAGCTGGCCTTTAACAAAAAAGCATTTGATCCTCAATTTGTTCAACGGTTAAAGGAGCAGCTGAGTTTATTGATGAGCGAGGCGATCAAGCATCCTGATCAATCGGTTCATACACTTACACTTGTCACGAAACAGGAAAAGCAGCTGATTCTTGAGGAATGGAATGCGCCCGAGCTTGAGCATGACCAGCTATATTTGTCGAAATGGTTTGAGCATAATGTCCGCAAACAACCGAATGCGGTCGCATTATCAGCAGGTGAGCACACGATGACATATGCGGAGCTGAATGAACAAGCTAACCGATTGGCAAGACATTTGCAAAAAAATGGGGTCACGCATCAAACGGTCATCGCCATTTTAGCGGGCCGCACGCCTGAACTGATTGTCAGTCTACTTGCTGTCTTAAAAGCAGGTGCAATCTATGTGCCAATTGATCCCGATTATCCAGAAAGCCGCATTCAATACATGCTTAAAGACAGCGGGGCAACGCATCTACTGACTCACTCATCCTTTATCGGTCAAGTGAAGGGACTTGCGTTTGATGGAAAGTATCTGTTTGCAGATGATCAAGAAATTTCACTGATGAGCTCAGAGAATCTGCCGCTTGAAGCAGGCTTACACGATACGGCTTACATCATGTATACGTCTGGTACAACAGGTCAGCCAAAAGGCATCATGACGACCCATTCCAATATTGCCCGGGTGGTCAAAAATACAAACTACTTAACCATTTCAGAAACAGATACACTGCTGTCATTATCCAACAGCGTATTTGATGGCTTTACATTTGATGTGTATGGCGCACTTTTAAACGGAGCGAAGCTTGTCTTGCCGAACAAAGAGACCATTTTAAACATGGGCGAGCTGACGGGATTGATTAAAAGGGAAAACATTTCTGTCATGTTTGTTCCAACGGCATTATTTAATCTCCTTGTTGATGAAGAAACCGACTGGATGCGTAGTGTGCGCAAGGTGCTATTCGGAGGAGAGCGGGCATCGGTACAGCATGTGAGGAAAGCCTTTGCTGTCATGGGGAAAGGCAGACTCATCAATGTCTATGGCCCAACCGAATCAACAGTATTCGCCACTTATTATCCAGTCGATGAGGCTCTGCCGATGGAAGCCCGTTCGATTCCAATCGGAAAGCCGCTCAACCAGACGGGTGCGTATATATTGAGTCAGCACAGGCAGCTTCAGCCGATTGGAATGGTCGGAGAGCTTTGTCTGAGCGGCAAAGGGCTTGCGAAGGGGTATTTGAATCGTCCTGATCTGACAAAACAAGCCTTTATCGCGCATCCATTCGCTACGGGAGAAAGGCTGTATCGTACAGGAGACTTGGCTTATTTTCGAACGGACGGTTTGATTGAGTATGCAGGCAGAGTGGATGATCAGGTGAAAATTCGCGGTCACCGAATTGAGCTGTCAGAAATTGAAGCCCACCTTCTCATGCATCCAGGTGTAAAACAAGCGGCTCTTATAGCTGATCAGCATAACACGCAGCATACAAGGCTGCTCGCCTATATGACGTGTGAGGAGGAGTGGAAGGATAAACTGGATGTGATCAAATCAGGGCTGAAGGAAAAACTTCCGGCTTACATGCAGCCTCATGACCTGATCAGACTTGAGAAAATACCACTTACGCCAAATGGAAAGGTTGATAAACGTCAGCTGCCAAAGCCAGCGTTGCCTCAAGGAAACCGTCATGTGAAGCTTCCGGTAAATGAGGTAGAACAAAAGCTACTTGTGATGTGGCGGGAAGTGCTTGAACGAGAAGATATCAGCACAGATGACCATTTCTTTGAGCTTGGCGGGCATTCATTAAAAGCGATGTCGCTTTTATCCAAGATGTCGAAGGAATTCGATGTTCAGGTGCCTATTCACTTGCTGTTTGAGACGCCTACCATTGAAGCAATCAGCCGTTATATTCAACAGCAGGATCAGGAAGCATCCGGCTATCTTGTATTCAATGAATCTCAAACGCCAACAGTCCTTGCTCTACCCCCATTACCAGGCTATGGCTTTATCTATCAGGAAGCCGCAAAAACGCTCGATGGTGTTCGTTTGATCGCCTTTGACTTTATTGAAGCTGATCACCGAATCACGCAATACGTTCAACATATCCAGCACCTTCAGCCTGAAGGACCGCTGACTTTGATGGGTTACTCTGGCGGGTGCTACCTAGCCTTTGAGCTTGTTCAATCGCTCGAACAAGCAGGGCGGACCGTCGAAAAAGTCATCATGATCGATTCCTATAAGAAAATAGGAGAAAGTGATTTAGAAGGACGATCCATTGATGACGATATTGCAGCGATCGTCCATCAGTCGAAGCAAAGTGAACTTGCCCAAGCGGAGCTCATTCAAGACGCGCTTGCTCAAAAAACGAGGGCTTACTATGAAACTTTTGTTAAGGGGGTGAACCAAGGAGAGATACAAGCAAACATTGACTTTATCCAATCCGAAGAGCACATTGCGATACCAGAATGGATGGAACATTGGGAAACTGCAACGACCGGCGCTTATCGACAATTTCAAGGCTATGGTCAGCACGCCGACATGTTCAAAAACAAAGAATGTGCCGCCCGAAATGCACAGCTAATTAAAGAAATAGTCCATCATAAAAATAGAGAAACAGTCTTGTAAACTTTAGATGAGGCAGGGGTGCACACTGGCAGCCCTGCCTGACAAAAAAGGGAAGGAACTCATATGAAACCATCAACCATTAACCAATCGAATGTACATGAATCAATGGATACGATTTTACAAGATGTACAGAAAACCATTTTACAAACCAACGAAATCGAACGCTTCGCTGTTTTTTCTCGTGAAAAAACCATTCGACCACGGCCATATCACCTCTCTCATTTATTTCTAGACCAACACATGGAGCAGGAGGCCGCAGCTGAATGGATACAAACGCAAATGGCTTCACCTGCTTTAGCGGACATGCCCCCAGCCATTTCCTATGGAGGGGATATAGATGTTCGTGCAGGAGCTCAAACCTTGCAGGACGCTCTAACTGAGGCAGCCAAAACAACAAATGGGCTGACTTATATCATCAATAGTGAAAACGAGCTCACGCAATCCTACGCGCAGTTAAAGGAGGATGCCGAGCGGGTGTTGACGGGTTTAAGGGCACTAGGGCTTGAGCCAGGAGATCCTGTGTTCTTTCAATTTTCATCGAATCATGCGATGGTCACGGCTTTTTGGGCATGTGTGTTAGGCGGATTTGTCCCAACACTTGTGTCGGCAGCCCCGACCTATCGGGAAATGAATGCCTCAGTGAAGAAGCTTCATCACGCTTGGGACCTGCTGGAGCATCCGCTCATTCTCACGGATGACTCGCTGATTGATGAGGTGCAAGGCTTGGCTTTACTGTGGCATACAGATCAATTACGTGTGGCAGCCGTTGAACCAATGCTTACTTTAGAAAGAGATCTAGAAGCACACCCAGTCACGCCCGATGATTCCGTCTTTTTTATCTTAACGTCTGGAAGTACGGGGATGCCTAAATGCGTAGAGCATTCTCATAGAAGTGTGCTGGCGAATGTCAAAGGAACAGTGGCAGCCAATGGGTTTACACAAGAGGATGTCTCGTTAGACTGGATGCCATTAGATCATATTGGCGGCATTGTCATGTTCCATCTTGTCAATGTGTACACAGGCTGTGAGCAAATTCGAGCAAGAACAGATGACTTCATCGCTCAGCCGCTGCGCTGGCTTGACTGGATAGACCGCTATCGTGCAACGAAGACATGGGCACCTAACTTCGCATTTGCGATGATCAATGATTATGAGAAAGAAATCTCTTCGGGATCGTGGGATCTTTCTGCTATGACTTGTATGATCAATGGGGCAGAAGCAGTCGTACCGAAGACGATTCACCGGTTTTTACACCTGCTCGCTCCGCACGGCTTAAAAGGAGACGTCATCAGACCAGCTTTCGGCATGTCAGAAATCTCATCAGCCGTGGTCTTCTCTTTTGCGATTGAGCGGGGAGATGAAAACAGCGGGGTACTGACCTTTGAGGAAACATCGCTGACAGAGCAGCTAAGACCAGCAGAGGCACGCGAAACTGGAACCGTCAGCTTTACAGAGCTCGGGAAACCGATTCCGGGTATCACGATTCGTATCGTCAACCATGAGCATGAGCTTCTTCCCGAAGATCATATCGGCAGCGTGCAAATCAAAGGGCCGACGACAATGAAGGGCTATTACAAGAATGACGAAGCGAATCAAGAGGTTTTTCAAACAGAGGGCTGGTTCCACACGGGTGATTTAGGTTTTCTGCATGAAGGAAGGCTGACATTAACTGGCAGAGAAAAAGACATGATCATCATCAACGGGAAAAATTATCACAACTATGAAATTGAAGCCATGGCAGAGGAAGTACCCGGCGTAGAAACAAGCTTTGTGGCAGCTTGCTCCGTTCGGATGGAGGCATCTGCATCCGATGAACTGATTCTCTTTTTTACACCGAAGCTGTATGAGCCTGCTTATATCATGAGGGCTAGCCAGCACATTAAAACCCATATTGCGACAAAAATGGGTCTTTATGCATCAAGGATTATTCCTGTCCAGAAGCATGCCTTTCCGAAAACAAGCTCTGGAAAAATAGAAAGGGCACAGCTCAAGACAAGGTGGCAGGAAGGTGAATTTGACGAAATCATCAAGGAACTGGACATCAGACTTGAAAATGAACACACCTTGCCTGATTGGAGTTATCAAAAGAAGTGGACACCCGCTCCGCTTCATGAAACGGAAAAGCAAACAGAAGGGGACATGGTGATCTTTGCAGATGAGTTAGGGCTGGCAGATCAATTGAAATTCCTCTCAAACCATGAACAAACCTATATCACGGTTGAACCGGGTCAAGCATTCACACAACTCACACCCACTCACTTCATCATCCACCCGAATCGGCCGTCAGACTACGAACAACTCTTTGAGACGCTCCGTTCGTATGGCGTTTCGGTGAAACAAATCATTCACCTTTGGAACTACACAAACAAGAAAGACACATTACAGGCGGAAATAGCGAAGGAAGCACAGAAAGCTGGCAGCATGAGTGCATTGTATGTAACAAAAGCGATCGCCGCCTATGAGGAATCTGTAGAGATGACCTTTGTCTCCGCTCATGCGATGAATTTGCCAGAAGACAAAGTACATCATGTGGAAAAAGCAACAACAGCGGGATTGATGACAGCTGTTCAGCATGAATGGCCGTTTATCAAGGTGCGATGTCTTGATTTTTCTCTCACAGAATCGGTTGGTCATTCTCATGTATCGGCGATCATGACAGAGCTCATCCATGGCACAAGTCAGCATGTCGCTGCTTATCGTGAAGGTGTTCGTTATATTCCTCTTATAGCGCCGCTTCATCTGGAAAGAGAGCAAAAGAGGAAAAAACCGCCATTTGAATCATCGGGGCTTTACGTGATGACAGGCGGGCTTGGCGGAATAGGACGGATGCTAAGTGAACATCTTCTAACATCCTATCACGCGCATCTTGTGCTGCTTGGAAGAAAGGCACGAGAAGCTTTAAGTGCGGAGCAGCAAGACGTATTGACCTCACTTGAGAAACAAGCGGAAAAACGCGGCGGCACTGTTCATTATGAAGAAGTGGACTTGACGAATGCAAAAGCCCTTGAAGCCCTTATCTCGAGACAAGAGGTGGCTCATGGAAAAAGGCTGCATGGTGTGATTCATTTCGCTGGCATCATTCAAGAAGAGCTGCTTGCGGACATGACGTCTGCGTCCTTACATGCGATGTACGAAGCAAAGGTATATGGCACGATTGCGCTTCATGAAGCGGCTTCTAAACGGCATAATGTCTTATTTCTTTCTAGCTCATCAGCTCGAACGTTAAAGGGCGGGATGACCGTAGGCGCTTATTGCGCTGCCAATGAGTTCGTTGAACAATTTGCTCATTATCAGAGGCTGACATCTACCGTGAAGCCGTACTGCTTTAGCTTTAGCATGTGGGATGAGATCGGCATGAGCGAGGGTTCGATGATCAAAGGCATGTTAAAAGAAAGAGGCTATCTTCCGATTCCGAAGCGGGCGGGCTTGCAGACGATGCTGGCATGTTTGATGACAGATGCACCTCTCATTTATATGGGATTAGATCGGTCGAAGCAGGACATTCAAGAGATGCTTCATGCGAAGAGCCGAACAGAGAAAGCCGTGTATGTCTTTTTCAAAACCGACAAAACAAAAACCATTGAAGAACGGCTGTATCAGTCCATTTATACGTCTTTGCAGTCTCATCTATCTGGTGAATATTCCGTCCATCTATTTCCTGAGGAATATTGGAAAGAATCAGAGGATGGCATGCCGGATGAAGCGCATTTCAAAGCACTCATTGAGGATAGTGGACAGGAAGCCGAGGACAGAGCGCCTCAAACGGAGACGGAGAAACTTTTGGCAAGCATTTGGTCCGAGCTGCTTGATGTCTCAAATGTCAGCTGTGGTGATCATTTCTTTCTACTCGGGGGTCATTCGCTCAAGGCAACGCAAATGCTGTCTGCGGTGAGACAAAAAATGGGGTTTGATGTGCCTCTCGCTGTTCTTTTTGAGCATACGAGACTTGGGGAATTAGCGGCATGGATCGATTCGCATGCAAAAGTGGATGAAGCGGTACAGGTGCGGAAAATGGCAAAGGGCCAGAAGATTCCGATGTCCTATGCCCAGCAAAGACAGTGGTTTCTCTATCAATTACAGCCTGATCTGCCATTTTACAATAATACAATTTCCTTTCGGATGAATGGATCTTTAGATGTGAAGGTGCTTCGGCGCAGTCTTCAGCAAATGGTGCAAAGGCATGAGGCGCTTAGAACTTCCTTTACCATGAGCGGCGATGAACCGGTGCAGATCATCCATGAGCATATGACCCTTCAAGAGCTTGAAGTGGTGGATCTATCAGATCTGACGTCACAGGAAGAAAAAGAACAAAAAGCGGCTGAGTGGGCAAAAAGAGAGGCAAGCACAGCTTTCCGCTTAGAGCATGATCCGCTCTTTCGGGTAAAACTGATTCGGTTGTCGGACACAGATCATTTGCTGCTAATGTCCATTCACCACATTGTGTCAGATGGCTGGTCTGTTGGGATTGCCGCAAGAGAGCTGTCTGAATGGTATACAGCGATGATTGACAAGAGAGAGCCTGATCTTTCGCCGCTGCCAATACAATATGCGGATTACGCCCTATGGCAGAAGGAGTATTTGACTGGAGAGACGCTCCAAAAGCAGGTTTCCTATTGGAAGGAGCAATTTGCTGTCCCTGTAGAAGATTTGGTTTTGCCGTATGACTACCCGCGGCCAGCCGTTCAATCCTACAAGGGAAAAACGGAAAAATACCACCTGTCGCAGTCGCTGTCTGAGCAGCTGGCAGCTCTTTCTAAAAAAACAGACAGCACCCTTTATATGACGTTACTGACTGCCTTTTCTACCTTGCTGCACCGTTTGTCTTCACAGGATGAGTTTGTGATTGGGTCAGTCATTGCTGGGAGAAATCGGACGGAGATGGAGCATCTCATCGGATTTTTCGTCAATACGCTGGCACTTCGGATCGATCATAGCGGGAATCCTGCTTTCACTGACCTATTAGAACGGGTGAAAGAAACAACAATGGGCGCTTATGCGCATCAGGATGTGCCGTTTGAGATGGTCGTAGATGAGCTGAATATTGTACGTGAGGCTGGCAAACAGCCGCTGTTTCAGGTCATGTTCGTTTTGCAAAATCTTCCTCTTGAGGCTTCTCCGATGGGGGAGGCGACATCTGTTTTAGCCATTGAAGATAACGATACCGCCAAATTCGATCTATCCCTGTTTGTTTTTGAAGGAGCGGAGGGTCTTCAACTAAAACTGGAGTATGATGTGGACTTATTTTCTGACGATACGATGGACCGGTTCCTTCGGTACTACGAGCAGCTGCTTGAGCGTATTTGTGAAAATCCAGCACAGCCGATTAGACTAATGAATTACCTGCCAGAAAAAGAGAAGCATCAGCTGCTCTATGAATGGAGCGGCAAAACAGATCAGCCTGCAGGCCCGCTTCTCATCACTGAACGGTTTGAAGCGCAGGTGAGAAAGTCACCCGATGCCATCGCTCTCGAATTCGGGGAAGAGCAGTGGACGTATCGTGTGTTACAAGAGAAAGTCGACCGGCTTGCGGCTTCTCTGCAGCAGCGAGGTGTGACGCCGCATGAACCAGTAGGGCTGCTCATCGACAGGTCGCCTGAAATGATTCTTGGGGTGCTGGCGATTGTGAAAGCAGGAGGCGCCTATGTGCCAATTGATCCTGAATATCCAGATGCCCGCATTGATTATATGCTGAGGGATACAGGTATTCAGCTGTTACTGACAAAAAATAAATGGCTGAAAAAGGTGTCCATCAGTCAAACCGAACTCATTTGTCTTGATGAAGGATATGAAGAATTTTTATCAGAAGCAGAACTCATACCTGCTGCCTTAAAACCTGATGGACTCGCTTATATCAATTACACCTCAGGATCAACTGGACAGCCAAAAGGGGTATTGATCCCGCATCAAGCAGTCATCCGGCTTGTGTGTGAAACAGATTATGTCACCCTTGATGAACATACACGTATTTTACAAATCGCTAGCTTCTCCTTTGATGCCTTTACGTATGAAATATGGGGAGCCCTGCTAAACGGGGGAAGACTGATCCTGACCGATCGAAATACAGTTTTATCAATGGATACACTGGCTGATACACTGACATCATACAAGATCACAACAGGATTTCTGACGGTGCCGCTGTTCAACCGATTGACAGAAGAACATCCAGAAGCTTTATCTGGATTCGATGCATTATTGGTCGGTGGTGATGCGCTCTCAGCTGCTCATATCCGCAAGGCACTGCCGTATTTACCGGAAGGGCTTTTAAACGGCTATGGACCAACTGAGAATACGACGTTCTCCTGTGTGCATCACATTCGTTCATTAGACGAAGGGCAGACGACCGTTCCTATCGGTCAGCCAATTGCTTATTCACAAGCCTATGTATTAGACGACCAGCTGCAGCCGGTTCCGCAGGGTGTCATTGGAGAAATCTACGTTGGCGGAACAGGGCTGGCACTCGGCTACCTTGGAGATGAAGAAAAAACATCGCAATCATTTATCCCGCATCCTTTCCATAAAGGAGAGCGTTTATATAAAACAGGTGATATGGGCCGCTGGCTCCCAAATGGCATCATCGACTGCCTTGGAAGAATGGATCATCAAGTGAAAATACGCGGACATCGCGTCGAATGCGGAGAAATTGAAGCCGCTATGCTGAGTGTTGAAGACATCGTAGAATGTGCGGTTATTCCGCATCAGCACGAGAGTGGTCATAAGCGCCTGATCGGTTACTTTGTCCAAAAAGGTGAATGGACTCAGCAAGACCTTCGACGCAAGTTAAAAGATAGACTGCCAGATTATATGGTACCGAGCCTATTCATAGAGCTCGAGGAACTGCCGCTCACGCCAAACGGCAAGGTAGATCAAAAGCATCTCCCGCCGCCAGTGTGGAGACAGGAAGAAGCAGACAAACCAGCAGATCAGGCACTCAGTGAGGGAGAACGGGTGCTGGAAAAGGTGTGGACTCAGCTTCTTGGCACTCCTTCAATCGGTGTTCATGATAACTACTTTGAGCTTGGCGGAGATTCTATTATTGTCATACAAATGGTGGCACGCCTAGCACAGGAAGGCTACATCATACAGCCGAGAGATGTATTTGAAAAACAGACCATTTCACAGCTGGCACGCGCTATGAAAAAAGCAGATGTATCTGTGTCCTATGATCAATCACCTGTTACAGGAAATGTTCGTCTGCTTCCAATCCAATCTTGGTTCCTTGAACAATCGATGACAAACCAAGATTATTGGAATCTATCAGCGCATATTGAATTCAAGCAATCGATACAACCCGAGCAGTTAACACAAGTTCTTTCAAAGCTTGTCGATCATCACGATATGCTGAGAGCTATTTATACAAAAGCAGCAGACGGTACATGGATTCAAACCGTTCGTGCGCCTGGCATCATTCCTTGTGTCACTTTCTTTGATTTGACGGATGTTTCTCACGAGGAAGCACTAGAGCAAATCCGCATGGAGACAAGCGCTCGTCAAGGAACATTGTCATTAGAGCGGGGAGAAGTGATCAAAGCCATTCTTTTTCAGACAAGTGATCGTACGTCTGAACTCTTTATCGCAGCCCACCATCTTGTGATGGATGGAATATCGTGGCGCATCATACAGGAAGATGTATTAAATGGGTTAAAGCAGGCTGCGGCAGGGCAGGAGATCACGCTTGCAAAGAAAACCGCTTCCTATCAACAGTGGGCAGAGGCACTCTATGAATATGCACAAACCGATCAATTACAAGAGCAGGTTCCTTTTTGGGAAAAGATCATGAATCAAGAGGAAGAAGGTTCGCCTTTTCAACCACCTGCGCTTTTCAATATAGAAGAACATGCAGAGATCCTGACTGTTCAATTGACGAAGGATCAAACAGACATTTTACTAAGGCACGCATCACAAGCGTACCGAACAGAGGTCAACGATTTACTCCTGTCAGCACTTGCGCAAGCTGTTGGAAAGCCACTACTGATTACGTTAGAAGGGCATGGACGCGAGGATTTATTTGAACAGATGGATTTGTCACGGACAGTCGGCTGGTTTACAAGCTCTTATCCTATTTTTATTCCTTTTATTCAAACCGATGTTGAGAGACAAATTAAAGATGTCAAAGAAACCTTAAGAGCTGTGCCGCAAAAGGGGATCGGCTATGGCTTACTTCAATACATGACCGCATCACGTTTACTTAAAACGGCAGCGCCGCAGGTGAGCTTTAATTACCTTGGACAATTAGATCAAATAGATGGTGAGGCAAATCTGTATATAGCAGATGAACGAAATGGACATGTACATGACCCAAAAGCAGAAAGACAGCATTTGATCGATGTGTACGGATACGTTGTCAGTGGTCAGCTTCAGATGAATTTTATGATCAATCGTGAACTGCTTCAGGAGGAAGAGGTGCGTCAGTTACCTGAACGATTTAAAGAAAAAATGGAGGGCATTTTGACGCATTGTGTAGAGGCAAAAGGCGGCTTTACGCCATCTGATTTTCCAATGGTCCAGCTGACGCAAAAGCAAATAGATGAGCTTCCAGACAATGTGGTAGATGTGTATCCATTATCTCCGATGCAGCAAGGGATGCTGTTTCATGCACTGTTAGATCAAGCATCACAGGCGTATTTTGGTCAGGTGCATATGACACTCGAAGGCTTAACGGACGGCGAAGCCTATGAAAAAGCATGGAATCTGCTTGTGGAACGTCATTCGATTTTACGGACAAGATTTGCTTGGGAGGGGCTAAAGGAGCCTGTCCAATTGATTCAATCAGAAGGAAGCATTCACCTCACTCAGCACGATGTGCGCCACCTGAGTGAAATGGATCAGAAGAAAACTATTGAGCGTTATTTACAATCCGATCGTTCAAAGGATTTTGATTTGGAAAATACGGCTGAACCGCTCATTCGTATCGCTTTGTTCCATCGTGACGAGAAAACTTGCACGTTTGTTTTTAGCTTTCATCATATTTTAATTGATGGCTGGAGCCTGTTCGGCTTGATTGAGGAATCCTTTTCAATGTATCGCTCGCTTGTGGATGAACGAGAGATGAACCTTCCTGCTGTGCGTCCATACAAAGATTTTATTGAGTGGCTGCAAAAGCAGGATCAAGAGAAGGCACAAGAGTTCTGGAAACATTATATGTCAGGAGTAGAGGAAGCCACACCACTTCCAGGAAACGGAGAGCAAGCTTCGGATGAAGGAGCAGGTATTGATCAAATTAGTATCAAACTGACGCCTGAAATGCAGCAGAAGCTGGAGAAAATGACAGGGACACAGAAGGTCACGATGAGCACACTGATTCAGGCGGCATGGGGTCTGCTCTTGCACCTTCATTCAGGCTCAGAGGATGTCGTGTTCGGTGTCACAGTATCTGGCCGGCCGGCGGACTTACCAGAGGTTGAAAGCATGACAGGGCTCTTTATTAACACCTTGCCGCTTCGTTTGCCGATCACACCAGACAGGACCATTGCCGAACTGCTTACGCAGACGCAGGAAACGGTTTTTCACATGCGAGAATTCGAGTATACCGTACTCCCAGATATTCAGCAGATGACCCAAATTTCGAATGGAGAATCATTGTTTAACAGCATTGTCGTGTTTGAAAACTACCCGATTGAATCTGTAGAGCCGTATGGTGTACGGATCTTAGACATAGCTAGTCATGAAGAAACCAACTATGACCTGACCCTTGTGGCTGTCCCGGGAGATACGCTGGAGCTTCGGGTCACATACCGCTTCAATCAATATAAAGAAAAACAAATACAATCGCTGATGCAGCAGCTGGTCCATACACTTGAAGCCATGACAGAACAAGTGGAGACACCACTCTCTTCCTTCACGATCGTGACAAATAAAGAAAAAGAGCGGATGATCACCGATTGGGCGAAAAATGCACAAGTCAGCGTGCTGTACCCAGATCAAGAAGAGGTCTATTCAGTTATTCATGATCCTTCGTGTGAGACGGAAATCTATGTTCTGAGCGAAGAGCATCAGCTCATGCCGGTAGGATTTCCTGGAGATATTTTTATCGGTGCAAAGGATATCAAGGCACTTTGTGGAGAGCTTGCCGATTGGATGGAGACGCATAAAATTCCGCATCCATTCAAACATCAAACTGGCGAATACCTCTATCCGACAGGGGATGTCGGCGTTTGGACTGAAAAAAACAAGATTCAGATTTTGGATTGGGTGTAGGAGGAGAAGAACGATGTTAATGAGTAGAAGAAAAGGACATGCAGCAAATCATATCGTCAGAATCAACGGAAAACGAATCGATCTCAAAGCATTAGAACAGGTCGTGATGCTTCATTTTCCGTTAAAGGAATGTGCATTCATCCCGAAGAAAAATGAAGAAGGTAGCCTCTCGCTTGTGCTATTTGCACAGGCGAAGGACCCTTCGCTAGCAAGAGAGGATCTAATGACAGGCGCGCTTCACCCTGATGAAGTGCCAGCCGCTCTCGTCTTATTGCCTTCCTTGCCAAGGACAGAAAGTGGAGCGGTCGATACAGAAGCACTGCTTTCGATTGACATCATTGATGAAGAGAGTTTGAGAAAGATAGAAGATCGTACGAAAGCTATAGATGGAGTAGAGGAAGCGGCTGCTCTCATTGAAAGTCAGACAGAAAAACAAACGCCTTATCACCTAGATGATCTGTTTCCTAATCGGCAGCGTGCGCAAGGGAACGAATCGATCTCGAAGGATGAAGAGGGCGAAACAAAGCAAGCATCTTGTCATGAAAAGCCGCCTGCACTTGTGTATGGCGGGGATGTCATCAAAAAACCAGGCACACCTGTCACACTGACAGAGGTGTTGATTCGATCAGCCTTTATGTCACCTGACCGCGGGGTGACCTACATCAAAGAAGGCGGGTGCACGTTGACCCAATCCTATCCTGAGTTACTCACAAACGCAGAACGGGTTCTGTCTGGTTTAAGGAAAGCAGGCCTGACAAACGGCGATCAAGTGTTACTACAATTGAAAGATCATCAAGATTTCATCACTGCGTTTTGGGGCTGTATTCTCGGTGGTATCATTCCGACTCCGGTTTCTGTACCGCCTGTTTATGATGAAACGAATCAAGCTGTGAACAAGCTGAAAGGCGTGTTTCGGCTGCAAAATGAACCGTTTATTATGACGAATGAAGCAAGTGCTGAGGACATTGCTGGGCTGCGTGAGTCATTTGAGGCAAAAGACATACCTATTTTAACAATCGAAACATTGCTCTCGTGTGAACCTGATGAACAGCATTATGAGCCAGAGCCAGATGAGCCTGTGCTTCAGCTGCTCTCTTCAGGTAGTACGGGTGTGCCAAAGTGTATTCGTCACAACCATCAAAGTATTTTATCTCGAATCATCTCTTTTGAGCAGACAAATGGCTTTACGCATGAGGATGTGTCGCTAAACTGGATGCCGCTTGATCATGTAGGAGGCATTGTCATGTTTCATGTGCATGACGTCTACTTTGGCTGCCAGCAGATTAGTCCATCCATCGATCAATTTATCGAGCGGCCGATGGTGTGGCTGGATTGGGTAGAAACATACGGCGTCACAAGGACATGGGCACCGAATTTTGCTTTTGCGATGATGAATGAATATGAGGACGACATTCGCAAGGGGAGCTGGGATCTCTCCACACTGACTTATATCATGAATGCAGCCGAAGCGGTTGTGCCAAAAGTGACGCAGCGCTTCATGCATATGATGGGCCAGCACGGATTAAGCCGTCATGCGATGGTGCCGGCGTACGGCATGTCTGAAACATCCTCAGCCATTGTTCAATCAAAGAAATTCATGCGGCATGGTGATCAGGATGGACAGCTGACGATTGATCAGACTTCGTTAACAGGTGAAATTCAATACGTGGCGCAAGATCATCCGCACAAAATGACGTTTACCGAAGTCGGTGCACCGATTCCGTCTGTATGGATTCGGATTGTAGACGAGCATCATCATGTGCTGCCAGAAGATCAGGTCGGGCGCTTGCAGGTGAAGAGTCCGACGATTATGATGGGCTATCATCAAAATGAGGAAGCCAATCAAGAGGTATTTGCGGAAAATGGCTGGTTTCACACGGGGGATTTAGGACTTATCCACGAAGGGCGTCTTGTTCTAACAGGCCGGGAAAAGGATATCATTGTCATCAATGGAGCCAACTATTTGAATTACGAAATTGAAGCAGTTGTGGAAGAGGTGGACGGGGTGGAAGTCACCTTTGCCGCTGCGTACGGCATCTACAATCCCGAATCAAGCAACGACACGCTTGCCGTCTTCTTTGTCACACAAAAGGATTCGCTAGAGGAACAAATCACGATGATTCAGCAGATTAGAGAGGCCATCATTCGTAAAATTGGCATAGAGCCCGATCACATCATTCCAGTGAAAAAAGACCAATTTCCGAAAACAGAAAGTGGAAAGATCCAACGTGCTCAGTTAGGCGCGGCGCTAAAAGAAGGGATATTCCGTGACATTGAAAGGGCACTGGACCTTGCTTCTGAAAATGAACAAACACTGCCAGATTGGTTTTTCAAACGCACTTGGGTAAAGGAGCATATTGGTCCGTCTCAGCCTGCTGCTGATCATGTACTCGTTTTCGAGGATGAAAAAGGGCTTTACCAATCACTTTACGCCCATTTTGAAAAAAGAAATCAGCCCTATGTTTCTGTGAAAAAAGGACATGAATTTTTGCGTCTCTCCAAAGGGATGTACCAGATGAACCCGAGAATCAAGGGGGATTATGTCAGGCTCGTTGCAGCACTTGAAGCAGATGAATTAAAGACAGGGTGCATACTCCATTTGTGGAATGTGGCAGACAAAGAAGCCATTGTTGAGCCTGCGCAGTTCACAGAAATGCATGCGAGGTCCAATCAATCGATTTTGTACTTGTATCAAGCATGGAGGCAAGAAAACAAAGAGCCTGTCCGGCTTGTTGTGGTGACAAAGGGTGGTCAATTTGTAAGCCCTGAAGACGATCTTCATGTGGAGAAAACGTCGCTCGTTGGTTTATTAAAAACCCTCCCGCAAGAATGGGAAGGAGCAGAGGTGTCCCATATTGATATTGAAGCGGAGCAAGTGGAGCAGGATGCAAAGCACATTGCTGATGAGCTGTCGGCGATTCATATAAAAGCAGAGGTGGCATACCGAAAAGGGCACAGGCTCGTACCAAAGCTGGAAAAAGTCGATATGATGAACGCACCTCAAACAGAAGGATTTTTAGAATATGAAGGACTTTATTTGCTGACCGGAGGACTCGGCGGTATTGGATTTGAACTGTCTAAGCAGATGTTCCAATTTGGCCTAAAGCTTGTATTGATTGGAAGGACTTCTTTGGAAGACAGCTTGGAAAAGAAAGAAGCGTTCTTACAGCTAAAAAGTCTCGGTGACGTTATCTATGTACAAGCGGATGTGACCGATTTAGCTGACGTGGAGCGGGCGATTTACAAAGCAGAAAAACATTTTGGTCAAACCATCCGGGGTGTGCTGCATTTAGCCGGTGCAGGCAATGTATCAGAGCATTTTCAGCATACAGATAAGTATACATTGGCGCATACGTCAGAAGAGGATTTTACAAAGGAACTGTCAGGGAAAGCAGACGGAGCGTTTGTCCTGCAGGAAGCCTTCAAGCATGATCCGGCAGTACCACTCGTCTTTTTTGGATCAGTAAATGGCTTTTTTGGCGGTACAACATTCGGGGCTTACTCTGCGGCCAACAGCTTTTTAGATGGGCTTGCGCACACGCTCACCTTTCAAGAAGGAAGACGGGCGATCTCTTTAAACTTTAGTATGTGGGATAATCTCGGTTTGTCTAAGGGACATACCGGCGCAGCCCTTACCGTCCGCAAGGGATTTCAATTGATTGGAAAGAAGCAAGGTCTCCATTCATTATGTCTAGGTGCTCGGCTGAATGAAGCGCATCTATTTATCGGACTAGATGGAGCCAATCCAGAAATCGCAGCGTATCTTCAGCCAGCGCCAATACCGACTTTTGAGAAAAAGCTTTTTTACACAGTTCAGCCTGGCAAAGAAGTGCATGTGGAAGATATCGCAGGCGGAACAAAAGGTGACTGGGATATTCAGCAAGTACAGGAAATACCGAAAAAACTAGATGGCTCTATTGATCATGAAGCCGTTAAGCTGAATCATCACAAAAATGGACAACCCCTTGAAAAACAATTGCCAGAAACGAAAACAGAGCAAATGCTTGCTGCCATATGGGAGGACATTTTAGACGTTGATCGTGTGTACAAAGAGGATCAATTCTTTGACCTTGGCGGACATTCATTAAAGGCGACTCAAACCATTTCTCGGATCAATCATGAGTTTTCAATCAAGGCGCCTTTAAAAATATTATTTGAAAGCAAGCATCTGGCACATTTGGCGCAAATGGTTGATGACATCAAAGAGGCACCTGCTGTTCAGGAAGCCAATATTCCAAAGCTGGAAAAGCGAACAAGCTATGAGCTGTCACATGCTCAGAAGCGTATTTGGTTCTTATCCACATTGGAAAAGAGCCATCATTACAATATATTAGGTGCTTGGAAGCTGACAGGACAATTGCACATTCAAGCGTTAACAAAAGCGATTGGTCTCTTAACGAAACGTCATGAAGCACTACGCGCAACTTTTCAATCGCTTGGCGGCAAGCCGGTTCAACTGATACGTGAAGACCTTCCACCATCTGTCACAGTTGCGAACTTCTCATTATTTAATGAAAAAACAAGAACGAGAAGACTCAAGCAGCTTATTCAGCAAGAAGCGAACCGCATTTATGATTTAGAAAGAGGGCCTCTTGCGCAGTGGACGATTGTGGATATGGGCAATGAAGAATTTTATCTTCTTTGCGCGCAGCACCATATCATTTCAGATGCATGGTCGCTCAGTCTGCTCATTCAGGAATTAGAAGTGGCATATGACGGGCTGCTTGCAGATGAAGCGCCGCAGCTCCCAGCGCTAGAAATCGAATGGACAGATTATGTCCATTGGGAAAATGAGCAAGTAATGCATCATCAAGTAGACCAAGCCTATTGGCTCGATCATTTACAAGGTGATCTTCCGGTGTTAGAGCTGCCGTTTGACCGTCCTCGCCCGCCAGTTCAAACATTTAACGGCGCTACAGAGCAAATCGTCTTGGAAGATACGCTTATCCGCCGTTTGCAGGCTTTGTCCAAGCAGCAGGGCACAACGCTGTTCATGACGATGCTGTCAGCGTACTACGTCCTGCTTCACAAGCTGTCAGGACAGACAGATATCATCATTGGTTCGCCGATCGCAGGGCGAGGTGCCAAGCAATCAGAGAAGCTTGTTGGAATGTTTGTGAATACACTCGCACTGAGACAGGATATCTCCACAGCAGATACGTTTGCTGATGTCATGGAAAACGTGAAGGAGATGACATTAAAAGCCTTCGAGCATCAGCGTTATCCATTTGATAAGCTTGTCGATGATCTTTCATTAGATAGAGATTTAAGTCGATCGCCTATTTTCCAAGTGGCGATGGGTTATGTAACAGATTCGCTCCATGTCAATCTCAAAGGGCTGACAAGTGAACATGTGATGGTTCATCATACAGTGTCTAAATTTGATCTCACCTTACATGTATTTGAACAGGGGGATCAGCTGTCGATCCAAGTGGAATACAATACAGATTTATTTGATCAAGAGACCATTCATCGTTATATGAATTATTATCTTCATCTGCTAGATGGTATGACATCTCAGCCTGAACGTACATTTTCTGATTATTGCTTAATGGACAAAGCGGAACAGGCTGCGATGATCATAGGGAAAAACCAAACGGCTACGCCATATCCAAAGCGCACCATTCAAGAGCTGTTTGAAGAACAGGTGCAGCGTGATCCGCACCGCATTGCCTTGTCTTATTTGGAAGAGCACATGACGTATCAAGAGTTGGATGAGAAGGCAACACAGCTTGCTGCTTACTTGCAATCAAAAGGAGTTGGACCAGGTTCACTTGTACCGATGCTTTTTGATCGTTCCTTTGACATGATTGTCTCAGTGCTAGGCATTGTCAAATCTGGTGCTGCATATGTTCCAATGTCACCAGAATATCCAGATGCGCGAATCCGCCTCATTGTTCGCGATACGCAAAGTGATGTGATCATCACTCAGTCTCATTTAATAGAGCGTCTAGTAGACTTTACAGGTACAAAGATTGAGATGGACAAGCCATTACCAGTAACAGATGCAGTGTATCAAAGAGAACAATCAATCATTGGAGAAGACCAGTTAGCCTATGTCAACTACACATCAGGCTCAACAGGTACACCAAAAGGCGTCATGCTCCCCCATGCAGGAGTTGTCCGTCTGGTTCGAAAAACAAACTATATAAAACTAGGTCCAGATGATAAGATGCTTCAGCTCTCAAACTATGCTTTTGATGCCTTTACATTTGAGTTGTGGGGCATGCTGCTGAATGGCGGTCAGCTCATTCTGATTCCGAAATATGCCGCACTGAATATGGATGAATTATCACGGCTGATCAAAGTGCATCAAGTGACAGCCAACTGTCTGCCAACCGCTTTATTCAATCGGCTGGTGGAGCACGATCCAAAAAGTGTAGCAGGCTACCGCACATTACTCGTTGGCGGAGAAGCGATGTCCAGTGAGCATGCACGAAAGGCACTGCCACATATGGAGGGTGTACTCATCAATGCTTACGGCCCAACAGAAAACACGACCTTAGCCACAACACATCAAGTCATGCACATGCCAGAGGAAGCAAGGTCAGTTCCGATTGGTGTCCCAGTATCGAATTCAACTGTTGTCATACTAGATGATGCGCTCAACCCAGTGCCAGCAGGCGTCAAAGGAGAAATTTACATCGGCGGCACAGGGCTGGCAAAAGGCTACCTTCATGATCCAGAGCGGACGCATGAACGGTTTATAGACAATCCATTCCCTGAACTAGGGGGAGACAGGCTGTATCGTTCAGGTGATCTAGGTACATGGCGTTCAGATGGCACCATTGAATATCTCGGCCGAAAAGACAACCTCGTGAAAATTAGAGGCTACCGGATTGAATGTGGAGAAATAGAGACAGCTCTCCTCAAGCATCCACAAGTAAAAGAATGTACAGTCATCGCCAAAACGTATGGCAGCTCAAAACGGCTGGCGGCCTACCTTGTCACAGACGGAGAGAATCCTGTTTCAGGCTGGAAAGCATTTTTACAGGAAAGCCTGCCAGGCTACATGATTCCAAGTTACTTTATTGTAATGGACGAAATGCCAGTTACAACAAACGGAAAGGTTGATCAAAAAGCACTGCCAGACCCAGCAGAAACGATCTCTCTTTCTCAAGGGGATGACAAACCAGTCACCGAAACACAGCAGTTGATTGTCACAGCTTTCAAGGACGTGCTTGGTGTCAAACAAGTAGGCATACATGACTCATTTTTTGATTTAGGCGGCGATTCAATTATGAGTATCCAAGCTGTTGCCAAATTAAAAGAACAGGGGATTCGTGTGGATCCAAAATGGATTTTCATGCATCCAGCGCCGGCTCAGCTAGCCGCACATGTGGACGCAATGCCAGAGGCCGGAGAGCACGTCGAAAGGTCTCCAAAGGACTACGTGATTGAGCTGAAAAAAGGCGATCCAGCCGTACCGAGGATTTTCTTTGCACCGCCTGCCGGTGGAACGGTGATGGGCTATATCGATGTGGCTAAGCTGATGACACATCAAGGCGCTGTGTACGCCTTGCAGTCTCCTGGCTTATATGAGGATGAAGAACCGCAATTCCTCCATTACACAGAGCTTGTGTCCATATTTGTTGAAGCCATTGAGACCTTCTATCGACCTGGTGTTGACTATCTAGCAGGGCATTCAATGGGCGGGCACCTTGCCTACGGAATGAATCAGCGGCTCTGCCATGCAGGAAAAGCGCCGAAAGGACTCATCATTTTAGATACCGTCCCTGTGTTAAGAGATGAGGCAGATCAGGCGCTCCATGCGGATATGAACGAAGAAGAAGTGAAAATGCTTGCGCTTGTCCTTGGAATGGGGAATCTTGTCGGCATCCAGCCAGAAGCATTACAAGGGCTGAGCTTCCAAGAAGTGAAGCAAAAAATACTCAAAGAGGCAGAAAAGGATGAAGTGGTTCATCAATTTATGAATGATCAGTATTTAGATAAATATTTGCAAATGCAAACGCATAATACAATCATGTCACAAGCCATTGAATTAGAAAAAGAACCATTCGATGTGCCGTTTTATATTGTACAAAGCAGTGATCACGCCATTGATTTTCAGAAGAAGTTCTCAGACTGGGAGGCTTATACGAAAGGATCATGCTCGTATTATCACATCAAAGGAGACCATGTCACCATGATGAAAAGGCCGCAGGCAGATGAACTGGCACGGATTCTTCAAACGATGATAAAGGGGTAAGAACATATGAACCATTTATTTAAAACCTTTGAAAAAAAATCAGACCTTATTCAACTTATTTGTTTTCCTTTTGCAGGCGGTTATTCCGCCTCGTACCGCCCGCTTTTTGAACAGCTAAAAGGCACTGCCGAAGTAACAGCAGCAGAGCCCCCAGGTCATGGAACCAATCTCATGCCGCTCGAAACGAGCATTGACCGATTGGCTGAGCTATACAAAGAAGGGCTCTCGGGCAACTTGAACCGCCCGTTTATCCTGTTCGGACATTCCATGGGAGGACTTGTTGTGTATAGACTGGCTCAGCTGCTAGAAAAGGAAGGAATCGATCCTGCAGCAGTCGTGATCTCGGCTATTCAGCCGCCGCAAACAAAACGACAGATCCTGACCCATTTATCGAATGAAGCATTTGTTCAGCATATTGCCGAAATGGGCGGGATTCCAAAGGAATTATTAGAGAACAAACCAATGATGGATTACTTTACGCCGTCCTTACGTGCAGACTATCAGGCGCTGGAAACCTTCCAGCACAAAGATCAATCCATCATCGAAACACCCGTTTATTTATTCAATGGAACAAAAGATGAAAAATGCATGAAAGATGCAAATGGCTGGCTGCCATGGGCAAAAACCATCGAACGCACCAATTTCGAAGGAGGGCACATGTATATCAACACACACCTCGAGCCCTTCGCAGAACAGATGAGACATGTGATTGACGTTGCAAGCAAACAACAATTAATGAAACTTTAAAAGAAAGCGGTCCTCCTTAAAGGGACCGCTTTTTCTTATGAATTCCGCTTTTTCACCACATTCCCGCCAATCACTCCGCCAATGACCAGCACACCTCCGATGAGATGATACCAATCGATTGTTTCATGTAAAATGAGAACCCCAGCGGCAACTGTAATAAACGCAGATAAATTGTTAAAGATGCTGACCTTTGCCGCTTCAAGCTGAGAAAGGGCATAGTTTGATAAATATGCCGTGAGAAGTGATGAAAGAATGCCTAAAAAGAGCATTGACCATACAAAGGATGGTTGTGTAAATGGGCTGAAAAATTGCGGCATTGTCCCGTTTGCTGAATGCTGGATGAGCGCAGCGGCATTGAAGAAGACAAATCCAAAGAATGTCATCACGAAAGTGAGTTCAATCACATGGAAGCGCCGTGTAATCACTCGGGCAAATACACTGTATGCACTGGAGGATAAGGCTGAAAGTAATATCAGTCCATAGCCGATCATGTGTGAATGCTTCACATCAATTCCCTTCATGACAAAGAGAAGCATCACCCCGCACACAGAAAGAATGGTAAACAGCACTTGGATCCATGTCGCGCGTTCCTTTAAAAACCACGCGGCAAACACCATCGTCAGAATGGGGATCGTTGCCTGAATAATACCAGCCTCTGACGAAGAGGTATACATCAGCCCCCATACTTGAAAAGCAAAAAACAACACAGGATAAAGCAAGGAAAACGGTACGATGTAGAGAAGATCACGCCATTGAATGGAGAGGCGGATCTTCTTTCGTAAAAATGGATAAAGCGATAGTGCGGCTGCAAAAGAAACTGTAAAGCGGTGTGCTAATAAATCAATCGGGTTTGCTGATTCTAATGCAATTTTGACAAACAAAAATGAAAAACCAATGATCGTGGCGTAGCCTATCGCGGCAGCATACGCTTTTTGTTTTGAAATGTCCACAATTTGACTCCTTATACGAGCATGCATGCTTCAGTTGAATTGACCGGTTCTGTTCTTCTATCGTAATCGGATCATCTAAGGTGTACAATAAGAGAACATGATATCTGTACCGGTACAAGGAGGAAGTGGTGTGAGGAAATATGATCAGCTTGTTCTCAGCTTAAAAGAGAAGATGACGTCTGGTGAATACCATGCAGGCATGAAGATCCCCTCCATTCGCCATTTGGCGGCTCAATATGCAGTGAGTAAAAGCACTGTCATCAAAGCACTAGACACATTAGAACGTGAACATCTGCTGTATTCTGTAGAAAGAAGCGGCTATTATGTCGTGAAAACAAAGCAGTCAGCGGGGAAACAGGATAGCACATGGATTGATTTTGCTTCATCTGCACCTGATCCCGTCGTGTTTCCATATGTTGATTTCCAGCACTGCATCAACCAAGCCATCGATTTGTATCAAAATGACTTGTTTATATACGGCACATCCAACGGATTACCCTCGCTGCTGCCAGTCATTTCTAAGCGATTAATGGATTATCAAGTGTTTGCAAATCCAGAACAGATCGTTATGACTTCTGGTATTCAGCTGGCGTTATCCATTTTAAGCACCATCCCTTTTCCGAATGGCAAACAGACCATATTAGTCGAACAGCCAGGCTATCATCTATACCTTCAATATTTAGAAAAAAATCAACTGCCTGTACGGGGGATTCAGCGGACGGAAAAGGGGATTGATCTTCAAGAATTGGAGCGTATCTTTCGAGAAGAGGAGATTCGTTTTTTCTATACGATGCCAAGGTTTCAAAACCCGCTTGGAACGAGCTTGTCAAAGCAGGAGAAAAGAGCGATTGCAGCTCTTGCCGAGACATATGACGTCTATATCGTTGAAGATGATTACATAGCCGATTTAGAATTCGACGCAAAAAGAGACCCGATCTATTCGTACGATCAGGCGGGGAAGGTCATTTATTTAAAAAGCTTCTCCAAAATCATCTTTCCAGGACTTCGAACAGGAGCGGTCGTCTTACCTGAGGAACTGATTAGACCTTTTAGCGAACACAAACGGCTCATTGACATCGACAGCTCCATGCTGTCACAGGCAGCCTTAGAAATATATTTAAAAAGCGGGATGTTTGAACGGCATCGAGACAGAATGCGGGCGACCTATCGCAACCGATCCAAACAACTAGTGACATGCCTGAAAAGCGATCAAATCGCTTATCAACTGGGAGAAGAGGAGCCAGCTACTCATACACATGTACGTTTCGATCGGTCAATTCCGATGAACCAGCTCATTCAGCAGTTGAAAAAGGCATCTGTTTCCATTCAGTCAATCGACCGCCATTATCTGTCGACTTATCAAAAAGACCCCATTCTTCAGTTGAACATTTGGCATGTGAAAGAAGAGCAAATCACACGTGGAGTCGATTTGATAAAGACAGCATTTCAGCAAATTGGGCGATATTAAAGACGAGACAGTACATCACTACAAGAGAGTATCTCAACACGTTCAGCCGCAGAAGGCTTTCGTGTACACACCGCCATTTGGTAGGTAGGATCAAGTGAGTATGTTTGAACAAAGCAGGGCGCTTCATGATCAGGTAATGCAAGCGTCGCCTGTCCATCCTCTGACAGGCGGGCTGTAAAGGACGAAAGACCATAAGATAATCCCTTTCCAGTCAGCTTGATAAAGGCCTCCTTCATTGACCATAAATGAAAGAAGTAGGCTTCCTGCCGTTCTGCCGGTTGTGAAAGTAAATCCTCATACTCATCTGCTGAAAAAAATCGTTTAGCAATCGCTAGATCAATCGGTTTGATCTCCTCAATATCAATACCTACAGGTGCATCATCTATTGCGCATACGACCCAATCACCAGAGTGAGAAAGATTAAAATGAAAAGAAGGAATGTGCCGGACGACAGGCTTGCCATTGCCCTCTGTTTCAAAAACGATCTCATCAAAAGGCAGATCGTACATATCATGGATCATCTGACGAACCAGAACCTCACCTAACAAGGTCCTTCTTGCATCGACCAAAAAGCGAAAGCGCTCAGCCGCAGCACGTTTTTCAGCTGAAACAAAGGGTTTCAATTGATCGATTTGTTTTCGTGCATGGATGTCATCTAAATGCTGTAATTGGATAGCGAAAATCTTCATAATGAACCTCTAATTTTTTACATTGATTGTACCATTGGAGAGCGCCGTACAAAAGGGAAACAGACCTCCTTTTCAGCGAAAGCTCAAAATGACAGGAAGTGGAAGGGTTGGGTTGATTTCCTCTTATGAATATAAGAAAAATCTGTTTATTTATTTTGACACAAGAAAAGCCATTCTTTTTGTAGAATGGCTTGTTCTTATCGGATAAGCGTCTGAACAGGTTTCTCTGCTGTTTTTGTAATAAGCAGATGCAGGAGCCGTGTCGATTGCGGTAAGGAGAATCGAAGGACGAGACCTGTAAAAATAGCCGTCAGAATCGTGCCAACGCCAATCGGCCCGCCGAGCATCCATGCAAATAAAAGCACTGTTAGCTCAATGCCATTTCGCACCCACTGCACGTTCAATCCTGTTTTCGCTGAGATGAGCAGCATTAATGAATCCCTTGGCCCGGCGCCAAGATTCGCTGAGACATAAATGCCAACACCATAACCTGAAACCACAACGCCCGTAATAAACACATATAAAGCGGGTAAATACCCATGTGGTGCAGGCAATACCGCATTAAAGAAATCTATAAACATACCAATCAGCACCATGTTCAGTAATGCGCCGATCTTTGGAAATGATTTCGTAAAAACAGATGTTAGTGTCACAATGAGTGCACCAATAATGATGGACCACTGTCCAATCGTGAGTCCAAAGTGCTGAAACAGTCCGTAGTGGAAAGCGTCCCAAGGACCAATGCCTAGAATCTTTCCTTTCACTGTCAGCGATAGTCCAAAAGCTAGTACGATCAATCCAACAAAATAAAAAAACCAACGTAAAAGATGTTCCCGCTTCAAAAGCTTTCCCTTCTTTCTTAAACACTCGAATTCAATCGTAACATACTCCCACGCCCCTTTAAATGGCTTTGCTCAATTGTAATCGCTTACTTATAAAAAGAATTTTTCGCATCGTAAAAGGTCAAAACAAGAGCAAGACTTTCGACTTGTTTTTTTTAACAAAGTGAACCAATCATTCCCTTTTTTTAAGATAAAATGAAAAAAATTCAATATATACTGACAAAAAAATAAGCATCACCCAATTAAAGAATATTTATCTTTAAATAGAAAGGATTGTATGTAATTCACATTATAAGACCTGTTTGGAAAATAGATAGATGAGGAATTTCGGGATGGAAAAAGGTTATTTTATTGGAAAAACATAAGCAAATCAATCATCGGGAGGTATTTAGTTCAAAATGTCTATTTTTGTCGAAAATAGTCATTTAGTCCTGTTGAGGCTTTTGAAATCTTACTGATATTCTTTACCAAAGTGTGGGAGGTGAACTGGTACATACCATTATGATTAAAGCAGGGAAAAGGGGATGTCAAAAAATGAATATATTAAAAAGAACGAGTCAATTATTTCTTATATTGGTGTTGATTGCTGGAAATTTATTAACAGTCTCACCACCTGTTACGAAAGCCGCTGGGACGGTGGTTGTCAATAACACAGATTCCTACATGATTGGAAATGGTAAGTTAGTTCTTTATCAGCTTGATGGGCAAAACCCAACAAACGTAAAGGCTAGTGTACAGGTGAAGGGAATTAATTCGTCTGTAGTGAACGGTGTTGCTGTGAATGATCAAGAAAACACAGTGTATGCAACTACGACAGCAAGTGGAGAGCCAGTTCTTTATAAAATAAATGCGACCACTGGACAAGCAGAGCGTGTAGGTGTTTTAGGCGGAAGAGCGCCAAATGCCGTTGTTTATAACGGTAAATATATTCATTCGTATGCGGTTGGTGGAGAACCCTACCTTGCAACGTACGACTTAGCAACTGGTCAAAAAACGGCCAAGAAAATTGCCGGTTATGACGTTGGCCCTGGCATTGGCGGAGACATTGGCGGAGACCTTGTAGTCGATAAGGATGGCTATCTTTGGTTCGCATCTAATACCAGTGGGTCCATTGCGCAAATGAATCCTGAAACAGCTGAAGTAATTCGAGTGATTCCAATCACAAATGCAGATGGTAAACCTATTGAGGGAGGAGTACGAGGAATTAGCTTTTTGCCAAATGGACAAATGCTATTACAATCAGGAAAAGATGACTCTATCGGTCATTCTACTCTTTTCACACTTGATGCGAAAACATTAAGTACAACATATATGGGCACTGCAGGTGATTCATTATCTTACGACTTAGCTTCAAGGGTGAAGCCCGAATTTGATCCATATCCTCCTAACCTTGAATCAGAAAAATCTGTTGCCTTACAGAAAAAAGCAGAAGGCAACACAGATGAAAAGAATCCAGAAGTAGGCGACACTTTGCTTTATACAATTAGAGCAAAAAATACGGTGCAATACGGTATTCTTAAAAATCTGACCATATCAGATAACCTTCCGAGCAGCTTAGCCTATGTGCCAGGCTCACTTAAGGTGGATGGCGCAGGCGTAACAGATGCAAAAGACCAAGACAAAGGTGATTTTACAAACGGTACTGTTACAGGTCAAATAGGTGATGTGAAAGACACCGATTGGCACACCGTGACATTTGAAGCGAAAGTAGCAAAAGGTCAAGCTGGCAAAGATATTCAAAATACAGCCAATGTCAAAGGGGAAAACACACCGCCAGACAAACCAACAACAAACATAGAAATTTATCCTCGTGATCCAAAGCTTGAATCAGAAAAATCAGCGGTCTTACAGAAAAAAGCAGATGGTAATACAGATGAGAAGCACCCAGAAGTAGGCGACACATTACTGTATACCATTCAAGCCCGTAACGCTGTTGAAGATAGTGTGATTGAAGACCTTGTGATTTCTGACAAGTTACCTCAAGGATTATCTTATGTACCAAATTCTCTTCAGATAGATGGGAATCCAGTTACAGATGTAAAAGATGATGACAACGGTGATATGACAGGTGGAACTGTCACTGGAACGTTCGGTGAAGTGAAAGATGCGAAATGGCATACCGTGACATTTGAAGTCACAGTTGAAAAAGGTCAGGCAGGCAAAGACATTCAAAATACAGCGAGTGTCACAACCGGCAACACACCGCCAGACGAGCCGACAACGAATGTAGAAATCTATCCTCGTGACCCGAAGTTGACTTCTGAAAAATCAGCCGTCCTGCAGAAAAAAGCAGATGGTAATACAGATGAGAAGCATCCAGAGGTCGGTGATACCCTTCTTTATACGATTAAAACAAAGAATACGATAGAAGACAGTCTCGTTAAAAACTTAGTGATCTCAGATGAACTGCCAGAAGGATTAGCATATGTGCCAAATTCACTTGAAGTAGACGGACAAGCGGTGACAGATGAGCAAGATCAAGACAATGGGGATGTCACAAACAGAACCGTATCAGGACAATTCGGTGACATTAAGGATACAGATTGGCATACCGTGACGTTTGAGGTCACGATTCAAAAAGGACAGTCTGGTAAAGACATTCAAAATACAGCGAGTGTCACAGGTGAAAATACACCACCAGACGATCCAACAACAAAAACAGAAATCTATCCGCGTGATCCAAAGCTTGAATCAGAAAAATCAGCGGTTTTGCAGAAAAAAGCAGAAGGTAACAAAGATGAGAAACATCCAGAAGTAGGGGACACCCTTCTTTATACGATTAAAACAAAGAACACGATAGAAGACAGTCTTGTTGAAAATCTAGTGATCTCAGATCAATTGCCAAAAGGGCTGAAGTATGTCGCTGGTTCTCTTGAGATTGATGGAGAATCCGTCACAGATGTGAAAGATGACGATAGCGGTGACTACACAGATGGAAAGGTCACGGGGTATTTTGGCGATGTGAAGGACACGGACTGGCACACTGTGACGTTTGAAGTGACAGTTGAAAAGGGACAGGCTGGTCAAGACATTCAAAACACAGCCGAAGTAACAGGTGAAAACACGCCGCCAGATGATCCAACAACGAAAACAGAAATTTACCCTCGTGAACCAAAACTAGCATCAGAAAAGGATGCAAGCATTCAGAAAAAAGCTGAAGGTAACACAGATGAAAAGACACCTCAGGTAGGAGATACCCTTCTTTATACGATCAAAACAAAGAATCTTGAAGAAGACAGCATCGTTAAAAATTTAGTCATCGCAGATCAACTGCCAGAAGGTCTTGAATACGTCGAAGGATCATTAAAAGTAGATGATCAAGCCGTCACAGATGCAAAAGATGACGACAACGGAGACTACACAAAAGGCACAGTAACTGGTCAATTTGGCGATATCAAAGACACGGACTGGCATACGATTACTTTTGAAGCGAAGGTTGCTAAAGGCCAATCAGGTAAAAGCATTCAAAACACAGCGAAAGTAACAGGCGAAAACACACCACCAGATGAGCCGTCAACCGAAACAAAAATTGATCCAAAGGATCCAAAGCTTGAATCAGAAAAAACATCTAAGATTTCTCAAAAAGCAGAAGGGAATAAAGATGAAAAACAAGTTCAAGTAGGCGACACCCTTCTTTATACCATCAAAGCAAAAAATAGTGTAGAAGACAGTGTCATCAAAGATCTAGTCATCACAGATCAACTGCCAGAAGGTATTGAATACGTCGAAGGGTCATTAAAAGTAGATGACCAAGCCGTCACAGATGCAAAAGATGACGACAACGGAGACTACACAAAAGGCACAGTAACCGGTCAATTTGGCGATATCAAAGACACGGACTGGCATACGGTTACTTTTGAAGCGAAGATCGCTAAAGGCCAATCAGGTAAAAGTATTCAAAACACAGCGAAAGTAACAGGCGAAAACACACCGCCAGATGAGCCGTCAACCGAAACAAAAATTGATCCAAAGGATCCAAAGCTTGAATCAGAAAAAACATCTGAGATCTCTCAAAAAGCAAAAGGTAATACAGATGAAAAACAAGTTCAAGTAGGCGACACCCTTCTTTACACCATCAAAACAAAAAATAGTGTAGAAGATAGTGTCATCAAAGATCTAGTCATCGCAGATCAACTGCCAGAAGGTCTTGAGTATGTCGAAGGGTCATTAAAAGTAGATGCACAAGGTGTCACAGATGCAAAAGATGACGACAACGGAGACTACACAAAAGGCACAGTAACCGGTCAATTTGGCGATATCAAAGATACGGACTGGCATACGATTACTTTTGAAGCGAAGATCGCTAAAGGATATGAAGGTAAAACCATTCAAAATATCGCAGTTGTGAAGGGTGAGAATGTGGACGAACCAGACAAACCTGAAAACTCCACAACGGTAGAACCGCCGCATGTGCCAGAGGTGCCAGGGAATCCAGAACAGCCTTCTCATTCAGAACCGGATACACCTGGTCATCATCTTCCGAACACTGCAACAGCGATGTACAACCTTTTACTAGCAGGATTTGCACTTGTGCTAATAGGTGCCTCCCTTATTGTATGGAAAAGAAGAAAAAGAAACGAATAATTGTCCATGTTTCAAAAAATCATCTCAACTCTATTGATCACAGCAGGTATTTGTCTTGTGATGATAGGATATATGAGGATCGTTGATGGGCAAAGGCAAGTAGATCAATCTTTCCAGTCTGCACAAGCAGCCATCCAGCAAAAGGGGCAAACAGATTCCCCTTTTGTCCCGAAGGCTGGTGAAATCATTGGGCTCTTGCACATTCCAAAGTTAAATGCTGAGTTACCAATTGTAGAAGGAACAGAAGCGGAGGATTTAGCAAAGGGCGTTGGTCATTATCACGAAAGCTATTTACCTAATGAACAAGGACAAATCGTTTTATCTGGGCATCGTGATACTGTGTTTAGACGAACAGGAGAACTGGTGAAAGGGGATCAACTCGTCATTGAGCTTTCATATGGACGATTTACCTATGAAATTGAGAAAACAAAGATTGTGAAAAAAGATGATCAAAGTATTATTACATTGCAACAGGAAAAGGAAGAACTTATCCTCACCACATGTTATCCTTTTTCTTTCATTGGTCCTGCACCAAACAGATATATCATATATGGGAAGCGTGTTTAGCCACTGGATCAGCCTGCAACTTATCCTTTCACTAACCGATTAGAGCGCTTCATTCCTTGATAAAAAGGGAATCGCCTATATCTAGAGATGCAGGAGGGGGTCAATTTGTTAAATCAAGACTATGTAAGATATATAGATAACTTTGGAAGAATTGTTCTTCCGACAGATATAAGAAAACGGTTGAAAATTCATCCGCGCGATTTTATGGAGATTTATCGAGAAGAAGACCAAATTGTCATGAAGCCGTATTGGCAGGATAAACCTTGTATCGTCACAGGGGAAGTGACAGGCTCCAACAAAGTGCTATCGGGTGGAGTGGTTATCAGTCCAGAGGGAGCGAGACTGCTCCTGCAAGATTTACTGGCGCTTCGCTTGCAAAAGGAAATATAAAAAAAGGCTGTTCTCATCACGTGAGAACAGCCTTTTTTCATCATACTGGATTCAAAATCCGGTTTAAGAATTGTTTTGTTCGTTCTTCCTTTGGTCGTTTGAAAATTTCTTCGGGAGGACCTTGTTCGACGATGACGCCGCCATCAATAAAAATCACTTCGTCTGCTACTTCTTGGGCAAACTTGATTTCATGTGTGACAACTGCCATGGTCCAGCCTTCTTTCGCTAAATCCTTCATGACCTTTAAGACTTCCCCGACAAGCTCAGGGTCAAGTGCAGAGGTGGGCTCATCAAAAAGCATGAGCTCTGGCTGAATGGCAAGTGCACGGGCAATCCCGACACGCTGCTTTTGACCGCCTGAGAGCTGGAATGGATACAGATCCTTTTTATCTTCCAGACCGACCTTTTGCAAGAGCTGGATGGCTTCTTTTCGAACCATTTCCTTTGGACGGCGCTGTACTTGGACAGGACCTTCCATCACATTTTCAAGCACGGTGCGGTGTGGAAACAGGTGATAATCTTGAAACACCATTCCCGATTTCCGGCGAAGCTTCAGCAGATCAGCTGACTTATTTTTTTTCGAAAAATCAATCGAGAAATCATCGAAGGTAAAGGAGCCGCCATTTGGTGTTTCAAGTGCATTTAAACAGCGAAGCATCGTTGTTTTTCCTGAACCTGATGGGCCAAGAATGGCGACAACCTGCCCTTTGTTGATCGTAAAATCTATTGACTTTAAAATCTCATTTTCACCAAAGGATTTCTTGAGACCTTTGACTGTTAGCATGTCGTTCCCTCCTTACCTTGCGACATATCGATCAAGTCGTTTTTCAATTTGATGCTGAACGAGCGATAGAATGAAGCAGAATACCCAATAGATCAGGGCTGCCTCCATATAAATGAACAAGATCTGATCCAAGTTCGCCGCAGCAATTTCCTGTGATTTACGGAACATCTCTGCTACGAGGATTTGGGAGGCAAGAGATGTATCCTTCACCAAACTAATGAATGAATTAGATAGCGGTGGAATCGATACACGCACAGCCTGCGGTAAAATCACGCGGACGAGCGTTTTACGATGCGTCATCCCGATTGAATAACCAGCTTCCCATTGACCTTTAGGAACAGATAGGACGGATGCACGGATAATTTCCGATGCATACGCACCTACGTTTAATGAAAAAGCGATAATGGCACTTGGATATGGATCCAGTGTGATATTAAATGTCGGAAAGAAATAGAAAATAATAAACAATTGCACAAAAAGCGGCGTTCCGCGAACGGCCGACACATAGATGGAAAAAATCCATCTGAGGGCTTTGATTTTAGACATTCTAGCAAGTGCTGTCACAAGCGCGATAAAAATACCAATAATAAAAGCAATGATGGCGAGGGGGATTGTGTAATAAATCCCCTGCATCACCATTGGCCAAAAAGATTGCTGAAGAAGATCCCAAGGAATGACGACTCCTAGGGTATTACTTTGTAACATCTTCACCAAACCATTTCTTAGAAATCTTAGCAAGTGTACCGTCTTTTTTCATTTCTTTTAATGCGCCATTCACTTTGTCAACGACTTCGCCGCTGCCTTTTCTGAATGCAAAGTAAGTTTCTTGAGGATCTCCTGTTTCAAATGCAACTTTTAGGTTTTTGTTCCCGCTTGTTTTCAAGTAATTCAATACAGCCAGCTTGTCATTGAACGTCAGATCAGCACGTCCTTGCTGAATCAATTGAATCGATTGTGCAAGACCTTCAACGCCTTCAATTTTAGCACCAGCATCTGTAGCTAGTTTATTGTAGTTACTTGTTAATGATTGTGCTGCTTTTTTGCCTTTTACATCAGATAGTTTCTTGATGTCGTTGTTATCTGATTTTGTCACAACAATGGCTTGAGACGTTGTGTATTTATCAGAGAACTCGTATTGATTTTCACGTCCAGTTTTACCAACTTGGTTCGCTACCACGTCAAAACGTTTTGAATTCAGTCCAGCAAACATGCTGTCCCATTGTGTTTCTTTGAATTCAGGTTTTAAGTCAAGACGTTTTGCTACTTCTGTGATGACTTCTACATCGTAGCCAGTTAATTTATCTGTCTTTTTGTCATGGAATGTGAAAGGAGCATAAGTTCCCTCTGTTCCGATCGTCAGAACACCTTTATCCTGAATGGATTTCCAAAGGTCACCTGATTCCTTAGACCCAGATTGTTTATTCGCGTTGTCGCTTGCACCAGATCCACATGCCGTGATCAATGCAACACAAGCGCCTAACATAATGGCAAAGAACATTTTTTTCATTTTATTCCCCACTTTTCTTGTTGGTATTTACAACATATGATCTTACAGAGAAGCAACCTAAAAGTAAAGCATTTGAAACTAGCTTGAGCGAATCTCACCAACTTTATGCCCGCAACCCGTTTCTTTCAAACCTCTCACGTCTACAAAGCCTTTCATCTTTTATTTGTGCGAACATTATTAAAATAAAGACTTTGAGACAGTGACCATAGAAGGAAGCATATTTATTATAAAAGATGTATAATTAGTAGGTTGTTTTGAAAATGGAATGAATCACATGGAGACATGTTTTGATAAGTTATCATCTTAGAAGAAGGAGGGCATCATTGTGGATGTTGGACAAAATCAGCCCGAGCAATTGAAAAGGGCGATGACCTCTCGTCATTTATTTATGATTTCACTTGGCGGTGTCATTGGGACAGGCTTTTTCTTAGGAACGGGGTATACGATTGGACAAGCAGGGCCAGTTGGAGCCGTTCTTTCTTATATTGTGGGCGGATTGATTATGTATTTAACCATGCTGTGTCTTGGAGAGCTGTCGGTTGCACTTCCTGTGTCCGGGTCGTTTCATACGTATGCGACGAAATTTGTCAGCCCTGCAGCGGGTTTTGCGGTCGGCTGGATTTATTGGCTTGGCTGGGCAGCAACGGTCGCCCTAGAATTTTTATCAGCAGGACAGCTGATGAGGCGCTGGCTTCCACAAGTGGATGTGTGGATTTGGTGTCTCGTATTTGGACTGTGTCTTTTCTTATTAAATGCCCGGTCGGCGAAAGCGTTCGGGGAGTCGGAGTTTTTCTTTTCAACCATTAAGATTATTGCGATTTTACTCTTTATAGGTGTAGGCGGAGCGGCGATGTTTGGTTTTATTGAAACAACGAGCGGTGAACCTGCCCCTTACTTCAGTCATTTTGTGAGTGATGGGCTGTTTCCAAATGGATTGCTCGCCGTTGTGGTCACGATGATCACCGTGAACTTTTCATTCCAAGGAACAGAGCTGATCGGGATTGCGGCAGGAGAAAGTGAAAACCCTGAGAAAACCGTTCCTCGCTCAATTCATCAGACTGTTTGGCGTACACTCGTCTTTTTCGTCCTATCTATTTTCGTCTTAGCGGGTATGGTGCCTTGGAAGGAAGCGAGTGTGCTGCAAAGTCCGTTTGTTACTGTATTTGAGAGAACGGGCATTCCTTTTGCGGCAGATATCATGAACTTTGTCATTATCATCGCTTTATTATCTGTTGCCAACTCTGGCTTGTACGCATCGACGAGAATGCTCTATTCCTTATCGAAAGAAGGAATGGCAGGAAAAGCATTTAGACGCGTGAATCAGCGCGGTATTCCGATGAATGCCTTACTGCTCACGTTCCTGTTTACAGGGATTTCGCTATTATCCGGGTTCTTTGCAGAGAAAACAGTATTTGCCTGGATCGTGTCCATTGCCGGCATGAGTGCCCAGACTGGCTGGATCACCATTACCTTATCACAAATGCTTTTCCGCAGAAGATATCTTAAAGCAGGCGGAAAGCTGGAAAACTTAAAATTTAAAACCCCTCTTTATCCAATTCTGCCGATTATTGCGATTACTCTCAACACCATTGTGTTGATCAGCCTTGCCTTTGATCAGGAGCAGCGCATCGGGTTATATGTCGGCGTCCCTCTCATGATCATTGGGTATGTCGTCTATCACCGCTATGTGAAAAAGCATCAGGCGAAAAGTGAACCGCTTAAGCTGCAAATTCATGGAGATGATGAGATTCGGTTTTAAACTAGAAAAAAGAAGCCAACCCAATGGGGAGGCTTCTTTTTTTATTTAATGAATACCTTTCATCGCTTTCTTAATCACTGGTGTTAAGAGCAGCATCACACCGCATAAAACGATGGCGAGCAATCCAATGATACCGAAATAGACGGTTTCTGGCACTTTATCAAACAGTTTGACCACTTGGGCATTGATCGCCTGTGCCATCGCATTTGAAAGGAACCAAAGGCTCATTGTTTGCGCTGAGAAGGCAGCAGGTGCAAGCTTTGTTGTCGCTGACAGCCCAACAGGTGATAAGCAGAGCTCTCCGATCACGACGAGGAAGAAGCTCAGAACGAGCCATAATGGACTCACAAGTGTATTCGGACCAGACATGTAGGCAGGAATGATCATGATGATAAAGGATAATCCTGCAAACAGAAGGCCAAGTGAGAACTTAATCGGGGTAGACGGCTGTTTCTTTCCAAGTCTAATCCACAACCAAGCAAACACAGGAGACAGCAGCACAATAAAGATTGGGTTCAATGATTGAAACCACGAAGAGGCAAGTGTCATCCCAAGGAAATTCAAGTTTGTTCGTTGATCTGCATATGTGGCTAAAATGTTTGAGCCTTGTTCTTGAATCGCCCAGAACATCACCGCAGCAAGGAACAATGGAATATAAGCGAGAACCCTGGATTGCTCCACTGGGCTCGTCTTTTTACTGAAATACATGACGATGAAATACACAATCGGAATGAGCACACCAAGGACACTGACAAACCAAGTGAATAGATTAATCGTGAGTGCGCCTGTTTGAATGCCAATGACGACAAAAACAGCGAGCACAATGGCAATTAATGTTCCGAAAATTTTGAAGTTCTTGCGTTCAGTAGCTGATAACGGATTTGTTACATAAGTACCGGCAAGACCAAGATTCGGTTTTTTCGTGATCACAAATGTAATCAGACCAACAAGCATCCCAACGGCAGCAAGTGAGAATCCGAGGTGGAAGTTCACTTTTTGACCGAGTGTTCCGACAATTAATGGGGCAATAAAACCGCCCATGTTGATCCCCATGTAGAAAATACTAAAGCCAGAATCCCTGCGTGGGTCTGTTTTGGAATACAAGTCGCCAACAATGTTTGAAACATTCGGCTTCAGAAGACCTGTCCCAATAATAATCAGCCCCATACTAATAAAGAGCGCTGTTGCACCGCTTGGCAAAGCCAAAATGACATGTCCAAGCATAATGAAAACCCCGCCATAAAAGACCGTACTGGACGAACCGAATACTCGGTCGGCGAGCCATCCGCCAATAATGCCTGACATATAGACAAGCGCACCGTAGACAGACATGATCGAATTGGCTGTCGTCTGATCAAAACCAAGACCGCCCTTTGTCACCTCTGTGTACATATAGTAAATAAGCAGTGCACGCATGCCGTAATAAGAGAAACGCTCCCAAAATTCAGTGAAAAACAGTGTGTAAAGTCCTTTAGGATGTCCAAAAAAACCTTTTTGAGGAACACTTTTAACAATTTTATCGTGGTCAATTGTTGACATGGCATAGATCCTTTCTTAAAAAAAGAGATATGAGAAAAATGATATTCTTGTATAGTTCTTGTGTCAATATAAAACTATTCTAAAACAGGAAAATGTTAGTTAAATAGGCGTAAAGACTCAAAAAACGAAAAATTCTTTCAAGTGAGAATGGTCAGAAAGTTATATTGGAAGAATTTATTTAAAATTTGAAGGATTGTACAAGCAAACCTTTTACACATGCATAGGATGACAAGAGGACATGTGTGAAAAGGAGGGGTTTAGATTGGGGGAATTGAATGAATCTGATCTAAAAAAACCTGTTGTCAATGTTCAAGATTTTGGTGTAGTGGCGGATGGGAAAACGGACTGTACAGCGAGGCTTAATGAATGCTTAGAATGGACGAAAGCACAGGGGTATTCCCATGTCTGGCTGCCGAGCGGCACGTATGTCATCGATGCTGTGTACAGAGGTGATCAATTTTTTCCTTTCCGGGGTGCGGGTATACGTGTGCCAAGTCATATGACCATTGAGATGGCGCCGGATGCCGTAATTAAGGTGAAACCAAATGATTCGTGGGGGTATGCGGCCTTTTATATAGGAAAGGTTCAGCATGTGACCATCCGGGGTGGGCGAATCGAAGGGGATCGCCATGAGCATGTGTACAAGTCGCTTCCCCCTGAACGAAAAACCCATGAATGGGGCTTTGGGATATGTATTGAAGGGGCCTCTGATGTGGAAGTGAATCGTGTACAAATCAAGAATTGTACGGGAGACGGCATCATTGTCAGTCCCCACGGTTTATTATCACAAGCTGAATCGTACTCGCCTGCTTCATCTATTCACATTTCTGGCTGCCACATCACAGATTCAAGACGAAACAATATCTCGATTACAGGCTGTGATGGAGTCATTGTGGAGGACTGCCTGCTGGAGAGAGCAGGAGTTGACGGAGTCGAGCCGAGAATGGGCATTGATATTGAAGGCTACGGAGAAAATGCGGTTAATATGGAGGAACCACTGAATATTCAAATTCGAAACAACATTGTAAGAGGTGGTGCCGCAAGCTCCATTTATAACTTCAACGGCTATGGTGTCATCATTGAAGGCAATCACACAGACAGCAGTATCTCCTATGGCTTTGCCACCGAAACCATCATTGCCAACAATTTGATCCGTGCAGTAGGAGGAGGCGTCACAAAAGCTGGGATTACGAGCTTAGGAGTCTCTTTTGGTCAAACGGAAAACAATGTGATCATTATTGGCAATATGATTGAGGGATTTGAAAAAGGGATTGATGTGAGGGGCGATAGTGTTCACATTACAGGGAATAAGATCAGTCTATTTGAAGATGCGGCTTTGTCCGTTTATATGGCGAACCGTATTCTAATAGAAGGAAATCATATTGAATCGGGGACGAATATAGGGCAAAGAAGCGCAGCGCTGCGTATCTATCAGTCGGATAGCGTCGTCTTTTCAAACAATACGATTTACTCGGTGATTGATGGAGCGATGGTGAGAGGAACGAATATCCTGATCCAGCACAATCAATTTAAAGATTTCAGCAGAGGGATCTGGGTGCAGGAAGGAGAAGCTGGAGTTAACGGCAATCTCTTTATTCAAGAAGGACACCCAGAGCTAGGGTCTTCGTATACGATCAGTGTCACTGGAAATGCAAAGGCTTTCATTTGGCAAAATCGCTTTAAGCACTACCAAAACTACGCCGTATACAGCAGCACGACGGGTCCATTAGAAATCAAAGACAATTCCTTTGAAGAATCATCTTTATATGTCGTGATGTATATTAAGAACGGTTCACCACAAATCGGAGATAACCGCTTTTATTTAAATCGTTCGATCGGACAGCCGACGGCGATCTTTATCGATCAAGCCGCCTCAGCCCGTGTGCTGCGGAATAACATCATTAATTTATCTCCTCAAAAAGCGATTGCCGTCCGCACCATATCTTCCACTCATTCCGTGATCGCCCATAACATGCTGGAACGCAGCCAATTGATGACACATACTACAGATCGGCTCATTGGGAATATTGAAATCGATACACCGTGATAAACGGGTGGAATCCCTAATTTTGGAGGTTCAGAAGGCGGTTGACAATCCTGTAAAAAGGGCATATAGTAATAATTATTTTTCATTTTTCGCAACATTTGCCCTTTTTTTATTGATAAAACCGATTAATTCAATCAGAAAAATGTATCTTACGAGGACTTCAGTTTGATACAGCAGGATATAGAAAGGATGAAGAACAAGTGTCACAGCCGAAAAGGAAGCTCAAGCTAGGCGTATTCATCGCAGGAACTGGACATCATGTTGCCTCTTGGAGACATCCGAATGCCGTATCAGATGCAGCCATGAACCTGGATTATTTTAAACAATTAGCGAAAAAAGCAGAGGAAGGAAAGCTAGATTTACTCTTTTTAGCCGACAGCTTATCCATTAACCAAACCTCTCATCCGAATGTACTGACGAGATTTGAACCGCTTACCCTGCTTTCGTCCATTGCTGAGTCTACTTCATCAATTGGTTTAGCAGCAACAGCATCCACTACATACAGTGAGCCTTTCCATATTGCAAGACAGTTTGCCTCCCTTGATCATTTATCAGGCGGAAGAGCGGCATGGAATGTGGTCACATCTTCTATTGAAGAAACAGCGAAAAACTTTAGCGGAGAAGAGCATTTAGCCCACCATAAACGATACGAGCGAGCAGAAGAGTTCGTCGAGGTCGTGAAAGGTCTTTGGGATTCTTGGGAGGAAGACGCCCTTGTCAGAAACAAGGAAACGGGAGAATTCTTTGAATCTAGTAAGCTTCATGAGCTCCAGCATAAAGGAGAGTTCTTCTCAGTACGAGGTCCTCTCAATGTATCACGCACGCCTCAAGGGCAGCCAGTGATCATTCAAGCAGGATCATCCGAAGATGGTCAAAAGCTTGCAGCAAAAACAGCTGAACTCATTTTCACAGCACAAAACGATCTCAAAAAAGCGAAGGAATTTTATCAAAGCTTAAAGGAGAAAGTAGAGGCTGCTGGTCGTGCTAGAGAGGACGTCAGCATCATGCCGGGCATCTTCCCGATTATTGCTGATACAGAGGAAGAAGCCAAAGCGAAATATGAAGAATTACAGGAGCTGATTGTTCCTGAGATTGGGCTGAGCATTCTGCAAAACTACTTAGGCGGGATTGATCTGTCTCAGTATCCTTTAGACGGACCGCTTCCAGAGATTGATCCAAGCACGTCAAATGCGGTAAAAAGCCGTTTTGATCTCGTGATGAATATGGCGAGAAAGGATCACCTGACCATTCGCCAGCTCTATCAATCGGTTGCCGGCTCTCGTGGTCATAATATTTTCATTGGTACACCGCAGCAGCTCGCAGATGTGATGGAGACATGGATCAATGAAGAAGCAGCAGACGGCTTTAACGTCATGCCGCCGTTATTGCCAGAAGGGCTGGATATGTTCGTAGACCGCGTCGTCCCAATCCTTCAGGAAAGAGGCTTATTCAAAACAGAATATACAGGACAAACTTTACGAGAAAATCTAGGATTAACTGAGCCAAAAAATCGCTACACGACATAAGGGTGAGGTGACTAACGTTGGGATACACGTTTCGTCTGGCAATAGAGGCAGATATAGAGGCACTGCTTGAACTGACAACAAGAGCCTATGAGCCAATTCGTGAGCTCGGCATCCAGTTCCAAGCAGCACATGCTGATTTTGCTCTCGTTCAGAAAAATGTACAAAAGAATCTTTGCTATGTGATGGAAGAAAACGGAGAGCTTCTATCCACCTTGTCGCTCCGTATGCCTTGGGGAGAACAGCCAGGCCCGTTCGGCGTCCCTCACATTTGGTGGTTTGCCTCAGAACCATCCGCCAAAAAAGGGACAGGCTCTGTCTTGCTGGAATGGGTGGAAACCGAAGTGTTGAGGGATACCTTGAAGGTGCCATACGTATCTCTAGGTACAGCTGATAAGCATCCGTGGCTCATAGACATGTATGAGCGCAAAGGCTACGTCAGAGCAGGAGAAAAGGATTTAGGCAAGGGGCACATCACGGTTTATTTTAAAAAACAACTAAGATCAGATATCACACAACCATAAAAGGAAAGAAGGGTATACGAACATGAAAAACAAAAAGTGGCTAGTCGTTCTATTTGCAGCAATGCTGGCAGTTTTAGCAGCTTGCGGCGGGGGCAATCAGGGTGAAGGCAAAGATGAAAAAGTATTAAAGGTAGGTGCCACAGGACAAAGCTATCCGTTTGCCTATAAAGACAATGGCAAGCTTGTTGGCTTCGATGTCGAAGTAACTGAAGCCATCGCAAAAAAACTAGGCTACAAACTAGACTGGCAGCTGAGTGAATTCAGCGGACTAATGGGACAGCTGACATCTGGTAAGCTGGATACAGTGTCAAACCAAGTCGCAGTCACAGATGAGCGTAAACAAACGTTTAATTTCACTGATACGTACGCTTATGCAGGAACACAAATCATCGTGAAAAAGGACAACAACGACATCAAAGGTCTTGATGATTTAAAAGGAAAAACAGTGGCGGCGGTTCTTGGCTCTAACCACGCCAAAAACTTAGAAAGCAAAGATCCGGACAAAAAAATCAATATTAAAACATATGAAACGCAAGACGGTGTCTTAAATGAAGTGGCAAATGGCCGCGTAGATGCTTATGTCAACGGACGCAGTGTATTACTTGCTCAAATTGAAAAAACAGGTCTGCCACTCAAAATCGTTGGCAACCCAATTGTGTATGAAGAAGTAGGCTACCCATTTGCCAAAGATAAAAAGCATGACAAGCTAAGAGAAGAATTTAACAAAGCGATCAAAGAATTAAGAGAAGACGGGACACTTAAGAAATTGTCTGAGAAGTATTTCAAAGACGATGTCACAGTGCCAATTAAAAAATAAAGACAGCGGCGGTGAAGAGCAGACATGAACAAAATTGATTGGCAGTATATGGTGACGGTTTTTCCGACATTGATTCAATACTTGCCGATAACGATCTTCATGGCGATTGTCTCCATGGTATTTGCCATTATCATTGGTGTGGTATTCGCGCTCATTACGAAAAACCGGATACCTGTTTTATACCAATTTGCCAAGCTGTATATTTCTTTTTTCAGAGCGGTTCCAACCTTGGTTCAGCTCTTTCTCATTTATTTTGGTCTTCCGCAGCTATTCCCTGCGATGACCTCAATGGATGCCCTAACAGCGGTCATTATCGGATTAAGTATTAAAAACTCAGCATACTTAGCAGAAATTTTCAGAGCGGCCCTTAATTCTGTAGATGAAGGGCAACTGGAAGCTTGTCTATCTGTCGGCATGACAAGATGGCAGTCTTACGTCAGAATTATTTTCCCGCAGGCAATTAGAAATGCGATTCCAGCGACGGGGAATACCTTTATCGGTCTTTTAAAAGAAACATCTCTTGCCTTTACGATTGGTGTGGCAGAAATGTTTGCACAAGGGAAGATGATTGCATCGGCGAACTATAAATACTTTGAAACCTATTTAGCCGTAGGGATTGTGTATTGGGTGATGACCATCATTTATAGCTTCCTTCAAGACCTATTTGAACGAAAAATCAGCAAACCTTACCGGAATTAAGGAGGTGTGGACATGATCAAGCTCAGCAATTTGAAGAAATCATTCGGCGAACTTGTCGTCTTAGACGGAATCAATCTCGATGTGCAAAAAGGGCAGGTTGTGGCCATTATCGGACCTTCTGGCTCCGGTAAATCCACCTTGCTGCGCTGCTTAAATTTATTAGAAATACCAGATGAAGGCACGATTGAAATTGGCGATGCGAAGCTCGATGCGTCTAAATATACACGAAAAGAAGCCCATCACCTGCGTCAACAAACGGCCATGGTGTTTCAAAACTATAATCTATTTAAAAACAAGACAGCACTGCAAAACATCACAGAATCACTGCTTGTGACGAAAAAAATGACGAAGCAGCAGGCAAATGAGATTGGAATGAAGCTGCTGAAGCAGGTAGGGTTAGAGCAAAAGGCTGACAGCTATCCAGTCACGTTATCTGGCGGACAGCAGCAGCGAATTGGGATTGCCCGCGCATTAGCGGTTGATCCACATGCGATTCTACTCGATGAACCAACGTCAGCACTTGATCCAGAGCTTGTCTCAGGTGTGCTTCAAGTCATTAAATCCATTGCGATTCAAGAAACAACGATGATCATCGTCACACATGAAATGGCGTTTGCAAGAGAAGTGGCAGACCATGTGATTTTCATGGCGGATGGTCATATTATTGAACAGGGCACACCAACTGAGCTATTTGATGAAACGAAGAATGAACGGACAAAACGATTTATCCAAAAAGAAGCAGCGGCTGAAGAAGCATAAGCTGCTTTTTACTCTTTAGAGGGGTGAGTATCAGTGAAATCAATAGGAAATGAAGCATTAAACAAACGTTTAATTAACATTCGCCGAGCGCTTCATGAGCATCCAGAGCTGGCATTTGAAGAACATGAAACGACTAAAAAACTGCGCAGCTGGTTAAAAGAAGAAGGGATCACCGTACTCGATTTTCCAGCTCTTCAAACAGGTGTTGTCTGTGAAATCAAAGGAGAACAAGAGGGACCAACAATTGCCCTGAGAGCCGATATTGATGCACTTCCGATTGAAGAAGCATCTGGCGAACCATTTTCTTCAAAGGTACCGGGCAAAATGCATGCATGCGGACATGATTTCCATACAGCTTCTATCTTTGGAGCGGCTCTTTTATTAAAAGAACGGAAACACGAGATAAAAGGAACGGTCCGCATTTTGTTCCAGCCGGCTGAGGAAGTCGCGCAAGGAGCGAAACATGTCATAGAGGCAGGCGTTTTAGATGGAGTGGATGCGATTTTTGGTATGCACAACAAACCTGACCTGCCAGTTGGCACTATAGGCATTAGAGAAAAAGCGTTGATGGCAAGTGTAGACCGGTTTGAAATAAATATTAAAGGAACGGGTGGTCATGCAGGTATTCCGAATCATACGGTGGACCCGATTGCCATCAGCGGGCAGATCACAAGTGCTCTTCAGCAAATCGTTAGCCGCCGCATCAGCTCATTGCATCATGCAGTTGTCAGTATCACACGCATTCAAGGTGGTACTTCATGGAATGTGATTCCTGATCGTGTTGAGATGGAAGGAACCGTTCGGACGTTTGAGCCTGAAGTAAGAGCGATGATTCCAGAGCTTATGAAACAAATCGTGAGTGGGATTGCCGAGGGATTTGGGGCGAAAGGTGAAGTGAAATGGCATCCGTATTTGCCTTCTGTGTTGAATGACGATCGTTTGACAAAGGTGGTCGAAGAAACGGCAAGTGCACTGGATCTCACAGTAGTTCAGGCAGAGCAGTCACCGGGCGGAGAAGATTTTGCCCTTTATCAAGAACACATTCCAGGCTTTTTCGTATGGATGGGGACAAGCGGTACCGAGGAATGGCATCACCCTGCCTTTACATTAAATGAAGGCGCACTTCCTGTTGCCGCTGCCTTCTTTGCTGAGCTTGCTGTTCGGGCATTGGAGTCACGATCATGGAACTAACAAAACAACTGGCAGAGGTTGTACTGTCTGCTCATCCACTTCAAGACCAGAGGGCGGTAGAAATGGCTCGAAATGGTCTGTTAGATGCTGCGGCAGCAGCGCTTGCTGCGAAAGAGGATGAAGGAATTCAAAAGCTCATGGCACTGGTGGAACAAGAAGGCGGAGTAGCTCAAATTCCTGTCATTGGACAAGGGAAGAAGGTCAGCCGTCAATCCGCAGCGATGCTGAACGGCTACCTGATCCATGCCCTTGATTATGATGATGTGCATTCAGATGTGAGAGGGCATCCCAGTGCGGTGATCATCCCAGCATTGCTATCACAGCTATCAGACGGCAAAGGGTTTGGCGATCGATTTTTAGCAGCCTACATCACCGGTGTTGAAGTGATGGCGAGGCTTGGCGAATCCATCGGCAAGGCGCATTATGAACGGGGCTGGCATAATACCGGAACCCTTGGAGCCATTGCGGCAGTATGTGCCATTGGGTATTTAAAACAAGTCTCGCAGGAAGAGCTGATGAAGGCAATCGGCTTTGCTGGAGCGCAATCGGCCGGAATGCGAAAGCAGTTCGGCTCTGATATGAAGCCATTACAAGCCGGCTTAGCGGCTAAAACAGCTGTCTGGTCTATGGATTTAGCTTGTTCAGGTTTCGGCGGGAATGAAACGGTTCTTGATGGCACGCTTGGTTTCTTTTCTCTCTATGGAGATCAGAAGCGTGCGGAAAGTCGTTTACTAGAGGGGTATGGTATAGCGTGGCGTATTGTCTCGCCGGGGCTGTGGTTCAAAGTATACCCGTTCTGTTCAGCTGCGCATCATGCAGCCGATGCGATCCAATCCTTAATGAAAGAGCATCCTTTCTTACCGGAGCAGGTGAAACAAGTAGAGGTCCTATTCCCGCCTGGCGGAGATGCAGCGCTTATTGAGCGTGCACCTTCGACTGGAGAAGAAGGACGATTCAGTGCCGAATACGTGATCGCACTTGCCGTGTTTGGACAGACGCTCACGCTGGATCACTTTACGAAAAAATCCATTCCATCACACATGCGCACATGGATGAAGCGGGTGAGCAGAGGATATGATCAAACGATAGAACCCCATCCAGACGCAGTCCCAAAAGGTCGCTTTACGATTGTGAAGCTTACCTTATCTGATGGCACCATCATTAGCGAACGAGTCGATATTCCGCGGGGCGCACCAGGCCATGCATTATCGAAAGAAGACATCATGCAAAAATTAAACAGTGTCACTGACGATTCACATGCACAGAAGATTGTACAAGTTATTGAAGACGGAAACGATTCTTCTTATTTGCAGCTGTTGGCATGATTGAAAAAGAAGAAAAAGGGCTAAAATAAACATCATTTTAGCCCTTTTTGTATATATCATTTCTTAATCCATTTTGGTAAACGTCAAGCCAATATGAGCAAGTGCCTGCGGCAAGTCTTTCCGAATGGTGATGTCTTTAAATGAAATATTCGATTGAATCGCACTTAAAGCAAGGTCTTGTTTAATCCCTGTTAAAACAGCCGAAATCCCTAAAAGTCTCAGCGTTTGTGCATAGCTGACCAGATATTGAATGCTCTGTTCATTCAGGCGTTTTGTTCCCGATACATCAATGACCAAATGAGAGAGCGACAGCCTATAGCTTTCCTGTAAAATGGTTTCTAATATATGCTGAGCACGTGTCTCCTCGATATCACCAAGTAGAGGAAGCACAGCGACACCGTCAACAACTGGGACGATCGGTACAGATAATTGCTGAATCTGCCGGTTGGCACGGTCTAGTTCGAGGACGTAGCTTAATAGAGAAGCCATTGTTTCAAACATATGCACATGTTCTTCTGTGAATTGCTGCGGTCTTAGATCAAGCCCGCAAATCGTTCCGTAGTTCGTACCATCTGTAAAATCAATCGGCACTCCGATGAATGATCCACCTTGAAGACGTTTCGTAACTTCTAAGTATTTAGAACGATCATCCAATGATATATCAGGGATCACAAGCGTATCCTGATGATCAACCGCCAACTTGCAAAATGTCTTCTCGTAAGGAATTTCTTCTCCTTCTTCAAGAAGCTGCTCGTCATGATTTAGCACCTTGACAATCTGATTGGTGGTTTGATCGTTTTTAGCAATAAACAGTGTATTCACATCAGTGAATTGACTCATCATATTTAGAATACTCGTAGAAGCATCATGAAAATTGCGAAACTGTTTTAATAGTTGTTGACGAGGCATTGTTTTAGGACTCCTTGTAGCTCCGATCATAGGCCGGAACAATAGTTGGTTTGTCTCTATCATACAAAATCAAACGAGAAATAGATATACTTTAATGCGCGAATCCATGTGAATCGAGTGAGAACAAAAAGACTGCCGATCCTGGGATCTGGCAGCCTGCTGATTAAAGAGAGACAGGGACGGTAGACATAGAGAAAAATTCCTCATACAACGCTTGAACGGCTTCTTTTTCTTGAGCCGCTTTGACGCCAAACATCATGCTGACCTCTGAAGATCCTTGATTGATCATTTCAATATTGACCTTCGCTTTTGACAGCGCCTTTGCTGCTCTTGCTGTGGTGCCAACATTGTGACGCATCGCTTCTCCTACAATCATAATGAGGGAGAGATTCGGCTCTAACACGACCTCATCTGCATCAAGCACGAGCTTTAAGCGATCGAGTAGCTCTTGTTCAATATGCTGCTCCTCCAGCTGATCCTGCCTTAAAATAATGTTCATATCATCAATGCCAGAAGGGACGTGCTCATACGTAAGCCCATATTCCTCTAACGTTTGCAGCACCTTACGCCCAAATCCGACTTCTCGGTTCATCAAATATTTGCTAATATAAATGCTGCAAAATCCGCTGTCTGAAGCGATTCCGACAACGGGTCCATTTGTATGATCCCGCTGGTTCACAATTTTTGTGCCTTTTGCCGAGGGATTATTGGTGTTTTTAATCTGCACAGGAATGCCTGCACGGAAGGCCGGAATGAGTGCTTCATCATGGAACACAGAAAAACCAGCATAGGACAGCTCGCGCATTTCCCGGTACGTTAGCTCTGTAATCTCCTTCGGCTCATGAACGATCGTTGGATTGACAGCGTAGACAGCATCCACATCTGTAAAGTTTTCATACACATCTGCCTTCAAACCGTTTGCCAAAATGGAACCGGTAATATCGGAGCCGCTGCGAGAAAAGGTGACAATGTCTCCCGATAGACTAAAGCCAAAAAAGCCAGGGAATATGATGATGCCAGAGCGCTCTCTTAATTTATACAAATGATCATATGACTCCGGAAGGACTTGCGCTTGACCAGGCTCATCGCTCACAAATAAACCAGCTTCCTTTGGATTCACATAGTGAGCTTCGACACCTTGATAGCGGAAATAGGCGGCAATGAGTTTTGCGTTATTGTCTTCACCGCTTGCTTTGATGGCATCAAGATATCGCTCAGGATGAGACGTATCTGCCTGTAAGAGGGTATCTAGATCTTGCCGGATGGTGTCAATCACGTTATGACTTAACCCGAGTTCATCCGCAATCGAGGCATACCGCTTGATGACGGCTTCCTGTAAATCGTGTGCTTCGCCTAAACGTAAATATTGCTCACCACAGCTAATTAATAGATCGGTGACCTTCGTATCCGTTGAATGCCGTTTTCCTGGTGCGGAAACAACGACTGCTTTTCGAGCTGGATCTGCTGTTACAATGTCAAATACCTTTTGCAGCTGCTTGCCAGATGCAAGTGAACTGCCACCAAATTTAACGACCTTCAATGCATACATCTCCTATAGTAAAAATTTTCTCACAAATTGAATAGTTCCTATTATCAACTCTTTTCTTCAAATTATCAAGGTTTTTCTTCACTAGAAATACAAATGTATTTTCAGAGAGGACGGTATAGCGTGAGTATATGAAAAAAGAGCCGGCAATATGCCGAGCTCTTTTTCTTATGAAGAAGATGATGAGGAGGATAGCTCCTGCTTCATCACTTTATTATTGCGTTTTTCCTTTAAGAAAAAGGAGAGGACAAGCCCAATGACCGCAATCAGACCAGAAATGAAGAATGACGTATTCATTCCATGAACGGCTGATTTTAATGGGCTGGCTAATTCTGCATTTGCAGCAGAGCTGCTCATGATGGAGACAAGCACAGCCGTCCCAATGGAACCGCCCATTTGTCTCATCGTGTTATTCATCGCTGTCCCATGCGGGATCAAATGAGGCGGTAAAGAGTTGATACCTGCTGTTGTCAGCGGCATCATGATCATCCCAACTCCGATTAAACGAAGCGTGTAAGCGACCGTAATGAGGGCGATCGATGAATCAAGGGTGAGCAGCATAAATGGCAAGGTCGTCACGGTAAGTATCGTAAACCCGCCTAAAGCCAGCCCTTTTCCGCCGACTTTATCAAAAATCCGTCCAATAATCGGTGAGAGGAGCCCCATAAAGAGAGCACCAGGTAATAAGATCAGTCCTGTATCAAGAGCAGACAACCCTCTGACATTCTGCGTATAGAGCGGCAGAATCGTCTCTGTCCCAATCAATAAGGCAAAGACAAGCATCCCAAGGAAGGTCGTTAAGCTAAAGATGGCAAACTTAAAGACACCAAATTCAAGCATCGGTCTTGTCAAATTCGACTGGCGCAGAATAAAGAAGAACAAGCTCACAGCGCCGACAATCAACGAAATGAGAACAGTGGCACTCGTCCAACCATATGTGCCAACACTAGAAAATCCGTAAAGCAGTCCGCCGAAACCGAAGGACGACAAGATGACTGATAAAACATCAATTCGTGTCTCTCTTTGCTGCGTGACATTTTTCATTAAGAAGAAAGCAAGAATGAGATCAATGATACCGATTGGCAGAACAATATAGAACAAGAACTTCCAGCTGAAGGAATCAACAATCCAGCCGCCAAGTGTTGGTCCAAGAGCCGGTGCAAACGAAATGACAAGTCCGACCATACCCATTGCCTGACCACGTTTTTCTTTCGGGAAAATGGTTAAAAAGATCGTTTGCATCAGCGGCATTAAAATCCCTGCGCCGGCTGCTTGCACAATACGCGCTGCAAGTAATACAGGGAAATTCGTTGCAAATGACGCAAGAATGGTACCGGCTGTAAAGATGCTAAGCGCCGTTAAAACTAAAGAGCGGCTTGAAAATTTCTCGATTAAGAAAGCCGTGATCGGAATGAGAATCCCGTTTGTCAGCATAAAGGCTGTGGTGAGCCACTGTCCTTTGCTGACATCAATATTGAATTCCTCCATGATATGTGGGATCGCTGGTATGAGCAGCGTTTGGTTTAAAATCGCCACGAATGCCCCAACGAGGAAAATCCCCACAATCACAGATCGATTATACGATGTTGTAGATTGGTTCATGTTATCCCTTCTTTATCTATAAGATGATGCTTTTCAGCTGTGACACGTTTTGTGATAAAATGCTATTTTTGCCTAAATAATCGAGTAGTGAGCTGATTAAAAAGGTTCTCGGTTGGTCCTTTGATAATTCTTCACTTAGCAGTTCAAACGCAGAGAGGAAATCGTCCTTTTCTTCCCCGTTTACCAGTGTGTGAAGCTCTTGTTTAATCTTCGTTAAGTACGAGATGACAAGCTTTTCTTCATCGTATTCGTCCTGTGTGGAAAGCAAATAAGAGTCCATCAGCTGATCTGTTAGCACAGGCTCAATAGAGCAAGGCTTTTTCGACACACGGTCCATCACGCCGATAATCATTTCGGCGGCATTTTCTAATTGGATGTTCTTGCGCTCAATCGCCAGCATTAAAATGAATTCTCTCATTAATCCGTTGAGGACAATGACAAGATCCCAGACGTAAGGCGCAACAGATTCCCCATATGTGCTTAAAATAATGTCTCTGTGCCGCTGCATGATAATGGAGCGTGTCTCACGTAAATGCTTAATCACAATGGGCGAATGCTGTGAAAAAGCTTCAAAGGACAGCATATTCAAAAATTTATGATTCTCTTTAAACTCTTCAAGCTCAAGCTTGATCTTCTTTGTGAATTTTTCCTTTTTGGACAGCGTCGTTTCTGAATGAATGATCTGAGAAATCTCTCTCATTTTGCACTGATTGTATTTAATCAGTTCTAATAGAAGAGCTTCCTTTGAATCAAACAGCTTATAAATAGACGCTTTTGATATTTTACAGGCATCGGCAATTGACTGCATGGAGACACTCATATAGCCTTTTTGAGAAAATAATTTCTTCGAAACCCGCAAAATCTCTTCTTGCTTTTCATTCATCTTCATAAGTCCTTTCCGAATCGGCAAAACCATATGGTCACAATGGAAACCGAGTGGTCACTTTTGCAATGATAACAAAACCAATGACCTATGACAAGAAAAGAAACTTAAAAAACACCTATCTTATGACAGGTATTTTATCCTTCTGCATGTGCGGCATATATGATGATCTGTCCGTTAAGTTCAGCGATCAAAAGGTCTTTTCGCTCCTTTACAGAGTAAATCGCTGTCCCTTTTTTCAGCTGGGAAGCTGTGCCGTGATTAAAATGTTCGGCAGCTGTTTTCTGAATCACACCTAATTGCTGATCTTTAGTGACGGTTAGTTGATGGGTCCAATCTACATTTGCTTCATAGACAGTTTTTTCCCATTGAAATAAATCTGCCTGTTCATCGAGAGCTAATAACTCTTCTGCACTAGGTGGTTTAGATTCGGCATACCGGACGGATTGGCATCCACATAAGCAAATGGCGAGTAACATCATACATAAGTAAGTCCATATCTTTCGTGTCAAATGAGGTCCTTCCCTTCAAGAAAGCTTGTATATGGTCATAGTCGTTTGCGAAGGATGTATCGTTACTTTATGAGGCGAGTAAGAAAATTGTATGTTGGCACAAAATACGATACATTTATCGTATGAATAATCCAATCTATCCAACCCAAGAAGACATGAGACTGATTTCTGTGCTGCACGCTTTGGCTGATCCTGTCCGTTTAGAAATTGTCCGCTGTTTAGCGGAAACGGGGGAGAGGACATGCGGCACATATGAAATGAACATTGCCAAATCTACGCTTTCCCATCACTTCAAAGTGCTGAGGGAGGCAGGCATCGTGAAAGTGAGAATTGACGGAAAACACCGCTACTATTCTTTAAGAAAACAAGACATCGAGACCGCTTTTCCTGGGCTCATGTCATCCATTCTAGCCGTAGATAAAGAGCGGTGGTAAGCCAGCTGTCTGTGAAGAGCAGCTGGCTGTTTTATTTCCCGAAAACGGCTTCATACAGCCGTTTCATATCCGAGGACGAGTGGAACAAAACCTGCCTGATGCTCCGGCAATTGCTCATCAAGGGCAAAACGGTCTAAGTGTTCTCAACAATGAAACTAGGGTAAATTCAATTTGTTTGCCCATTGAACTCGAATTCTATTGGTAAATCTATGACCTCCACTTTCTTCCTCCATCTTTTTGAACAAGTAAGGACAAGCTTATTAAAAGCATAGCCATGCCTAGTACTAAAAAATATAGTGGCATCGCAAAGACTGTTCCGTTATGGAACACACTCATCCCATAGATGATAGCGCTGACGATTAAATAATAACCTAAGCTAAATATCGCACCAGCAGAACCAATGACGTCTTGAAAGTCAATGAGCGCTAAGCTTAAACAGTTTGGTAAAGCCGTACCTGTACCAAATAAAATAATGAACACACTAACAAGCATTGTTGACATTTGTAAAGAAATCGGTAAGAAATGTACCGATGTAGCTAGCAATGTACCGATGAGCATAATGGCTAACCCTACATAACGAAATGACTCTTGACAAGAAAATCACTTTATATCTTAAGATAAATGGAGATACAGCTATGATGTCAACTTATCAAATACTAATATCCAAAGTGAGTGTCAGTGCATTTTGTTCGAAGTCACTAGAATGTTATCTATGAAAAATTTAAATATCACTTGATACAATATAAATCAATTTCATTCATTGTTATTTTTCTTACAATAGTATAAGTACAGGTATGTGATAATAGCGTCCAGCAATGAAAAAAAGGCGTTATCATGAGCAAGTCCCGTAAGGATGCTCTCTGATAATGCCTAAATGTAATATTCTAGATCATTTTTAAAATTAGAAATGTTTTATAACTATTCTCCGACAAACACTATATTAATTGGAAGATGAATCATCAAGTGAAATTTATAACAATGACTGAATTCAATTAAAATTAATAATCAATCGCCCGAATGAGTTTCAACACCCTTACTTTCCATGATCATTATATCGATGATGGAGTAGTCTCTGGAGTTCAATATTCTTATTTCAGATTAGCGAATCATCCTTCTGTAAGAGCATAATATTTTTTTATTTGTCCATCCACTTCAGCTATCAAAATGTCATCTCTTTCGTTTACTGAAAAAATCACAGTCCCTTTTTGTAGGATAGATGCAGTGCCGTCTTTAAAAGAGCTATTTGCTGTATTCTTAATTGTCCCTACTTTTTTCTTTTTCGTTAACGTCAATTTGTTTACCCAATCGATATTAGTTTTATAGACTGTTCCATTCAGCTGAAAAATATCAGCATCTTTTTCAAGTGCTAAAACTTCGGCAGCAGTCTGCTTTTTTGACACTACTTTTTCGTGATTTTCTTCTGTTTGACAGGCAGTTAACACCGAAATAATTGAAATAAAAATAAATAATGTAAATACTTTCTTGATAATCAATTTTCTACCTCCTTTTAATATTATTGTATTCTAATTTTGGCTTATTTCAATTATTTTTTCTTTTATCGAATCAAACTTGTCCCCTGAAATGTTATCTATAACTTGTTGATGAATGTCGTTAGTAACTGTAATATTTTGTCCACCTAAATTTTTATTGAAGGAGAGATTTTCTTTTTGAAGATCAGTTAAGTTACTTTGTAGAATAGCAATGTCTTCTTCATTAAATTTAATAAGATACGGTTCAAGAGATCCGAAATAGTTCCCAGTGTTTCCTTTTTGTAAAAAGGCAATGTATTTTTGGTTTAATTCTGGTTTAATATACAAAGGATCTTTATTTGTAACAGTATATACTTGCTTTTTTGATGCATCCTTAATTAAAATTCCTTCATCGGAAATTATCTCATCTCCTGATGTGACTTCAATTGGTACAGTTTCCGAATAGCGATGGTTAATTTTGATGATACTTTCACTATTACCTTTTAGGGTATCTTCTACTTTAAATTGATAAAGATGGCCTTCAGTAAATTCGGAAGGTTCAGAGGAACCAGACATGTTCCAACTTTTAAGTAATTTCTGATAGTGACCTACAACTATAACATCAGATTGTAATACCATCTCTTCAATACCATCAGCAACATTAAAATCTTTTGAAAGTAAAATAGTATTTTTTTTAGAGTCTGATTCCAGTTCATTTTCTTTAGGTAAGTGAATAGGATAATACATGTAAATTGTAACGAATAATATTAGTGAGATAAAAATAAATAATATTTTTTTATACTTAATCATTTAATTTCCTCGCATTTCTTTATTTATAAATATTCTTTACTCCATTAATATCATCTTTTTGAGGAGTGGTCATTTTATTTCTATTTCTTTCGGAATTCATTATAGAAGTTCCGGTGGTATGAGCTATCCCTAGAGCATGTCCTAGTTCGTGAACTGCTGTACTTTTTGCTACATTTGAATTTTTTACTGAATAATCGTTTAAATAACCTTGATATTTTACAACAACACCCTTTTTGTTAGTAGTTATTATCATCTTCCCATAAAGTTTTGAATCTTTTTCAGTCCACCTTGTTAAAAAATGAACTGAGCTAGAATGATAAAAGAGGTTTATTTTAACATTATTTTTAGTTGCGCTTTTCCAACTGCCAATGGCATTACTCCAGCCTTGCTTATGTACTCCAGCCTTTAAGCTAGCTCCCCATTTATAACTCTGTGTACTAGTAGGCAGTTTCCAACCTTCTTTTTTATATGCACTAACATCGGTCGAAAATCCTATACTGCATATTAAAAATATAGCAAGTGATATTGAAATAAATTTTCTCATAATTTAACTCCTTATTATAGATTTGTAGAAAATATTAAGGGTGGAAAATAGTGCTTATATATTATAATAATAGGGAAAAAATTTATTTCAAGTGTTTTTTTGGGTATTTAGTATTTTTATTTCAAATATCTATCGATTATGAATACCCGTACTGTTGAAATAGAATATTTCGGGGATTTTTTTCGAGTTCCTTACATTAATATTAAAAACAGATTATTAATTGAAGTTCCAATATGTGTATCGTTACTTGTAAATGAGATTGTTTGTGAGAAAAAAATAAGATAAATTTTACGTATGACGAATCCAAACCATCCAACCCAAAAAGACATGAGACTGATTTCTGTGCTGCACGCTTTGGCTGATCCTGTCCGTTTAGAAATTGTCCGCTGTTTAGCGGAAACGGGGGAGAGGACATGCGGCACATATGAAATGAACATTGCCAAATCTACGCTTTCCCATCACTTCAAAGTGCTGAGGGAGGCAGGCGTCGTGAAAGTGAGGATTGAAGGGAAACACCGCTACTATTCTTTAAGAAAAGAAGATATCGAGACCGCTTTTCCTGGACTCGTATCATGCATTCTAGCTGTAGATAAAGAACGGTGGTAAGCCAGCTGTCTATGAAGAGCAGCTGGCTGTTTTATTTCCCATAAATCGCCTCATACAGACGTTTTACCGCCGGCTCAATATCCTCTGGTCTCATATGAGAGAAGCCGAGGACGAGCGGAACAAATCCTTCCTGATGCCCCGGTAATTGCTCATCAAGGGTAAAACGGTCCATTCCATACATTTTCAGCTTTCTTTCTTTGGCTCGCTGTAAAATCTCATGCTGCGTGCGGTTTGAACGGAACTCTGCGATAAAATGAAGTCCAGCATTTTCCCCAATAATCCGCACGTTGTCAGCAAACACCGTGTCGAGCTCTTCAATGAGTTGCTTCCGCTTTTCCTCATATAAACCATTCATTTTTTTGATATGTCGCTGATACGCCCCATCCTTTATAAAATGAAGAAGGGTGTATTGTGTAAAAAGGTTGGCTGTTTGAATGAAGAAGTGCTGTTCTTCTTTATAACGTCTCAATAAATGCTGCGGGAGCACCATGTAACTTAGCCTTAAGCCTGGCAGCAATGATTTTGAAAAGGTTCCCATATAAATCACTTTGTCATATCGATCCAAACTTTGCAGTGCTGGAATGCTGTCAGTCCCATACTTGAATTCACTGTCATAATCATCCTCAATGATATAACGGTCATGCTCATCGGCTGCCCAGTTTAAGAGCTGAATCCGCCGGGAAATTGGCATAATCACCCCTGTTGGGAATTGATGTGAAGGGGTAATGATCAACACATTCGGCTCTTTCTTCTGAATGTCACTCATCCGCACTCCTTTTTGATCAATGCCTATCGTTTCAATTCGGTGATGATTGTTTTTTAGCATTTGATAGAGCCGGCGATAGCCAGGGTTTTCTAACCCGTATACTTGATCGGCTGGAAGAATACTTGATAACGAATGGATAAGCGACTGCGTGCCTGCACTTAAAATGAGCTGTTCTGGATAGCATTTGACTCCTCTTGCCAGCCCGATTAACCGGGCAATCGTTTCCCGAAGCTCGTACACACCTTGTGGATGCGGAAGCTCGCCAAACGCTTCTTGGTGGAGGCTGATCGCCTTTTGTTCACTTTTCAACCAGCTTTTAAAGGGAAAATGAGTGGTATCGACTGAGATATGTGAAAAGGAATACCAATCGTCCCGTGCAATCGGCTCTTCCTTTAAATCTGCTGGGAGTGTAGAGGGTTTCAGCTGACCTGATTCATGAAACGTTTCTAGTGATTCCACGAAAAAACCTTTGCGTTCAACCGAATATAAATATCCCTCGGCAAGCAGCTGCTGATATGCGCCATTCACTGAATTGACGCTGACATTTAAAGTATCGGCTAACTCTCGTTTGGAAGGTAATTGATCATGCGGCTGAAGGTTTCGATTTAAAATTTCACCTTTAATTTTTGTATAAATTTGATGATAAATAAATCCGTTTGCCCCTGTTTGGTCTAGTTGAATTGTCAGCATCTTGTCATTCCTTCCTCTCTGGTACCATGAAAAAAATGATATTGGTACTTTCTATCATACCAAAAAATATTCAGAATAATAAAAAAGACATAAAGGGGATGGATGACAATGAGTCAAACGACAACAAACCGTTTTTCAACAGAGGAATGGCAGGGGAAAAGAGATCAATATGTCGCAAGAGGCGTGAGTAATGGCAACCGTCATCTTGCAGCAAAAGGGAAGGGAGCCGAGCTGTTCGATATCGATGGGAAACGTTTTATCGATTTTGCCGGTGCTATCGGTACGTTAAATGTAGGGCATTCACATCCAAAGGTTGTGGAAGCCGTCAAAGCACAGGCAGACAGTCTGATTCACCCAGGATTCAACGTGATGATGTACGAATCGTATATTGAATTAGCTGAAAAGCTATGCCGCCTCACACCAGGCGATCATGACAAGAAAGCCATTTTTCTCAATTCAGGCGCAGAAGCCGTTGAAAATGCGGTGAAAATTGCACGTAAATATACGAAAAGACAGGCCGTTGTCTCGTTTACAAGAGGCTTCCACGGCAGAACGAATATGACGATGAGCATGACGAGTAAGGTCAAGCCATATAAATTTGGGTTCGGACCATTTGCGTCAGAGGTGTATCAAGCGCCATACCCGTATTACTATCAGAAGCCAGAAGGGTTAAGCGATGCAGCCTACGATGAGTACATCATTGATCAATTCAATCAATTCTTCGTCGCTGCCGTTGCACCAGAAACCGTTGCGTGTGTGGTCATGGAGCCAGTCCAAGGGGAGGGCGGATTCATTGTACCATCGAAGCGTTTTGTTCAGCATGTCGCTTCATTCTGTCAGCAACACGGGATTGTCTTTGTAGCAGATGAGATCCAAACAGGCTTTGCGAGAACAGGGAAATATTTTGCGATTGAGCACTTTGATGTGGTGCCTGACTTAATCACGGTGTCAAAATCACTTGCAGCTGGCCTGCCGCTGAGCGGTGTCGTCGGCAGAAAAGAACTGCTTGATGCGGCAGATCCAGGGGAGCTAGGGGGAACATATGCAGGAAGTCCATTAGGCTGCGTGGCAGCACTAGCGGTTCTTGATATTATTGAAACGGAACAATTGAATCAACGATCTGAGCACATCGGACAAGTCATTGAGGAGAAAGCAAATGATTGGAGAACAACGTATCCATTCATTGGGGAAGTACGCCGATTAGGGGCAATGGCGGCGATTGAAATTGTGGAAGATCAAACAACGCGTACACCAGATAAGAAAACAGCCGCAGCGATTGCAGTCTATGCAAACAAGCACGGACTACTCTTATTAACGGCAGGGATTAATGGGAATATTATTCGCTTTTTAACACCACTTGTCATCACAGATGAGCTGCTTCATGAAGGACTAGGGATCATCGAGGACGCCTTCAAAGCACGCTAAACAACAAAGGGGGATGGTTGTATGCAAAAACAACAAATGGCAAAAACCATGTCGCAGTCTGACGTACTGTTTTTATCCATTGGTGCAATGCTTGGATGGGGCTGGGTTGTACTTTCGGGAGATTGGATTTTAACAGCTGGATTTTTAGGCAGTGTGATTGCCTTCGTTATAGGCGGTATTCTCGTCATTTTTATTGGACTGACGTATGCTGAGCTTTCGTCTGCGATTCCAGAGACAGGCGGAGGGCTCGTCTTTGTCCAGCGGGCATTTGGGATGAAATCAGCGTTCGTCTCAGCATGGGGCGTATTGTTTGGTTATGTGTCCGTCATTACGTTTGAGGCTGTTGCCTTGCCGACAGTTATTGATTATGTGATTCCAACACAGCATGTTGGCTTCCTATGGAATATAGGGGGATGGGACGTTTATTTCACATGGGTATTGATTGGTTCTGGCGGTGCACTGTTTTTAACAGCACTGAATTACATTGGGGCAAAGCCCGCAGCCATTTTTCAGTCTGTGTTCACAGTAGCGATTATTTTGACAGGCTTTCTCCTTTTAGGCGGCGCGACTTTTAATGGAGATTTTGCAAACCTTGAGCCAATGTTTCAAGGCGGGGTTGGCGGGCTTATGGCCGTGTTAGTCATGATTCCTTTTTTATTCGTTGGTTTTGATGTGATTCCGCAAGTAGCAGCAGAGATTAATGCGCCAAAGAAAATCATTGGGAGAATTTTAATTATCTCCATCGTGAGTGCGGTCGTATTTTACCTACTTATTGTCTTTGGGGTAGCTGCGGGGCTATCAAAAGGACAGCTTGAAGCCTCTTCATTGGCGACAGCAGATGCCATGGTGCAGCTTCTCGGTCATCAAGCATTTGGGACAGTGCTTGTCATTGGCGGTGTAGCAGGGATTGTGACGAGCTGGAATGCTTTTATTATCGGTGCAAGCCGTATTCTATACGCGATGGCGGAAAGAGGCATGATTTCCAAATGGTTTGCGTATATTCATCCAAAGTATAAAACGCCGACAAATGCCATTTTATTTCTTGGTGCTTTGGCCTTTTTCGCTCCATTATTAGGGCGCCCTGCTCTCGTATGGATTGTCAATGCGGGCGGTGTCGGGATCATCGTCGGGTACTTAATTGTGTCCATTGCTTTTATGAGACTTCGCAAAGTAGAACCAGAGCTTGAGCGTCCGTACCGCATTAAATATTGGCGAACGACAGGCGTTTTAGCCATCGGGCTAAGTCTCCTTTTTCTTTCATTTTATTTTCCAGGGATGCCGGCCTCCTTATCATGGCCAGCTGAATGGATATTGCTTTTAGGTTGGGCACTCATTGGGTATATACTATATGTAATGAATCCAAGAACGAAGGAGACGGTAGAGCATGACAAACGAACTCAAAGTGTATAATCCTGCAACAGGAGAAGAAATTGCTTCAGTTGCTCAGCATACAAAAGAACAGATCGAAGACGCCATTTCGCGCTCACATCAAGCATTCAAAGTATGGGCAAAAACGTCAGCGCATGAACGTGCCAATATCATTCGCAAGTGGTTTGATCTCATGATTGAACATAAAGAAAGGCTCGCAAAAATCATCACGGAAGAAAACGGGAAGCCGTATCAAGAAGCATTAGGCGAAATCGTTTATGCGGCTGGATATATTGAATGGTACGCAGAGGAAGGCAAACGAATCTACGGCAGAACCATTCCGTCACATACGACGAACAAACGCCTTTTTGTCACAAAGCAGCCAGTTGGACCTGTTGCGGCCATTACACCGTGGAATTTCCCAGCAGCCATGATCACGAGAAAGGCAGCACCAGCACTTGCAGCGGGCTGTACCTTTATTGTGAAGCCTGCCGAAGATACGCCGCTGACGGCTATTGAACTTGTGAAATTAGGCCACGAAGCCGGAATTCCAGAGGATGCCCTGCAATGGGTGGTTGGAGATGGAAAAGAAGTCGGTGAAATATTCACAGATAGTCCATTGATTCGCAAAATCACGTTCACAGGCTCAACGCCAGTCGGAAAGCATTTGATCAAAAACAGTGCAAGTACAGTCAAGCACGTATCAATGGAGCTTGGTGGTCATGCCCCGCTCATCGTAGACAAAGATGCCAATCTTGAACTAGCTGTCAAACAAGCAGCGGCATCTAAATTCCGTAATGCAGGACAAACCTGTGTTTGTGCCAACCGCTTAATTGTGCATGAAGACATTCATGAAGCATTTGCTCAAGGCTTCAGCAAAGAGGTCGAAAAGCTGAAAGTGGGAAATGGCTTTGAAGAGGGCACATCCATCGGCCCAATTATCAACAAGCGTGGCTTTGATAAAATTGTCAGCCAAATTCAAGATGCAGTCGATAAAGGGGCGAAAATCCTTGTCGGCGGAGATACGCATTTCGATGATGACAAGTCGTATTATTTTGTCCAGCCAACGGTTCTCACACATGTGGACCCTTCCATGAACATCATGCATGAAGAAACCTTTGGACCAGTGGCACCGATTACGACGTTCAAAACGCTAGATGAAGCGATTGAATTAGCGAACGATACACCTTTTGGTCTTGCAGCTTATTTCTTTACAGAAAATTATCGAAACGGCCTCTACATCTCAGAGAATCTTGATTACGGGATTATTGGCTGGAATGATGGCGGCCCATCGGCTGTTCAAGCACCATTCGGAGGAATGAAAGAAAGCGGAATTGGCCGTGAAGGCGGCATCGAAGGGATCGAACCTTATTTAGAAACCAAATATGTATCCATTGGTTTAGACGAATAGACGTGAAAAAGACTGTCCGAATAAGGAATCTCGGCAGTCTTTTTTATGTTAAACAGCCGGCGGAAAAAGCTGCTCCACCGTTTCTTTTGTTTCTTTCAGAATGTCGTGGATGTAATCTGCTGGTGCCTGCTCCATGCTGCTGAACAAAAGTCGTTCAACAGGCTCAACACCAATAAAATTGAAGACTTCTGTATCTGATGTCATTCGGTGGGAAGCGGAAACGATCCGGTTAGAGTCAAGAAAGGTCCTTGGAGCATCGTGCGTGTTGATAATGACACCTTTTTTGTGCCGAAGCAGGTTTTCAATAGCCCCATGCTCATTGATTTGATAAGCGAAGCCCTCAGAAAAAACGCGTTCTACATAGCCCTTTAGCATAGCGGGTAAGCCTGTCCACCAAATGGGGAAAATAAACGTTAGGACATCTGCTTGCTGAATCAGCTTCTGCTCTGTTTGAATGGCAATTGGGACATCACCCCGTTTGATCGCAGCCTTTTCCAAGATGCTTAGTTCTGGTGAAAAACCAAGAGCATAAACATCACGAACAGTCACTTTATGACCATTGTTCAAAAGAGTGCTGACAACAAGATCTAATAAGGTTTGATTTAAGCTTTGCTGGGGATGAGCAAATATAATTAGATGGTTCATCTTATAGCCTCCTAGGTGGTCATGTGTCTCATTATGGCATGCGTCATCATCCTATTCAATCCTATATTGGTAATAATAGGTTGGGAAAATGGAGGTTGATCGTCCAAGCTTGCAGGCAAAGCCTTGCATCTCGTGTTCATGCAAGGCGGAAAGAAACAAAGCGATCGTTTCCGTGAAAACGATCGCTTACGAATCAATTATTTCTTTCTAAAAGCAAGCACAAGCGCAATCAGTGCTACGACTAGAGCAGCAATGGACAACCCTAGCACAAGTGGTGAAGAAGAATTGGAGGCTGTTTCAGATGCCTTTTCTTCTTTTGGTTTTTCTTGACCATGTGAATCCGTTACCGTATTAGATGCGACAATGTTTGTGATCGAATGCGGCTTATCAGCATCTTGATCGCCAGTCCATTCAACGACCGTTCCATCCTTATAATATTGATACGCATCCCATGCAGCTTCCCCTGCTTTTTCAGGGTTTTTCGCTACAAAAACGAATTGCTGGAACTGTCCGGCAAGCACGCCTTTACCGGTTGCTTCCCAAGTCACTCTTGTCACCTTGCCATCTTTTTCTTCAGTTGACGTTTTCCATCCAGAGACTGGCTCATATTGTTGGAATTCGACGCCTTTAGGTATTGTCAAGACAACCTTAGTCGTTGGGCTGTCACTCTCAGAAGGAACTTTTAACGTATAGGTTTCCCACGCATTTGTCGCAGACGTATCAGGTTTGACTGTGACGTGAGCACTTACAGGAATCGCCAATAAAAATGAAGCGAGAAGCATTGGTAATAAAGCTTTAACGTATTTTTTCATATGGTATGAACTCCTTTTAGTTTCTTCTAATAAATGTGGTATCAATATTTTCAAAAGAACCAGTTAACGCATGGATGTCAATTTTCCAAGTACCTTTTTCATTTAACAAGAGGTTTTCAGCAGAGTAATGACCATTTTTTAATCGTTTCAGCTGAAATTCACTCGGTTTCTCTTCACCGAATAAGGTGACTTTATGGATCTTGGCTGACACAGATTGAATATCAGTAATCGTTTGTCCATCCTTCTTCGTAAATGCGACCTCGAATGTGTTTTTGCCCGGGGCATTAGGGGTAATGCTCATGGACACAATGTCACGATGCTCCACTTGGTTTGCGCCGAAGAACGGCTCAGGTGCAGGCGGAGGAGGGCTCGGGATATTGGTGAATACAGCTGTTAATAACAAGATAGCGATTCCGATGATCCACTCAGCTCGTAACGAAACGTTTTGTTTCTGTTTCTTTTCCCATCTTAGCATCAAGTAATGGACAAGCCCAAGAAGGCCCATCAAGATAAATAAGCCAAGCTTGATTAAAAAGGTTCGTCCGTATGCTGATTCGAAAAGAGCATCAAACGATTGCAAAATAAAGATCGCATTTACAAATCCTGAAAACACAATGAGTCCAACAGAGAGCAGTGCCCAAGGGTGAAATGCTGTTAACGTATTCCGTATGAGCGGCTGATCTTCATTTGGCAGCTTCTTCAACAATAAAAGCACAATGGCTGTTAAACCACCGACCCAGATTGATGCAGAAACGAGATGGATGAAATCAAGTGACGTTGTCAGTATTTTATTATCCGTTGCTGCTGGATGTCCGATTTGTGCCTTCAGCCAGAGAAGTACTGCGAATAGGAGCAGTGGAAACAACCATACCCGAAAAGAAGTGAAATCCCCTTTTTTCATCGCAACTAGGCTCCAAATGGTTAGAAGCACAAATGACACCATGAGCATCATCCACAAACTACCGCCAGAAGTCGATGCAATGGTTTCTTGTAAAAGCGCTGGCTGAAATGCTCCCCAAAAAGACACGTCTGCTGCTGATTTTGTTTGAATCGGCAGCTGGAACACGAGTGCACCGCCCATCATGACCAGTGACAATGTCAAAAGCCATTTCATTCGTTTCGCTAATACAGGTGAAATGGCTGCTTTAAACCAAAACAGTCCAAACAAAATGGTCCCGAGAAATAAGCTAAACGACGTATAAAGAAAGGCTTTGTCAATGGTTGAGGCAACATCGATGGATTCATTCGTTTGACCTTGATCTAATTGGTCAAAACCGCCATCCGCTTTGCCAATACTAAACGGGATCATGCCAGAGACAGAGTGCCCGTCTGCTGATACCGCATTCCATTGAATGGTGTAAATTCCCTTTGGTAAACCCTTTTTTAAAGCAGCTTCCATGATTTTTTGATCTTTGATGACCGTATCACCTTGATCCACACGATCCCCTTTTGCATTTAGCACCTTAATGGCATGAAATCCACTTTCAATTCCTTCACTAAATGTGATAGAGACCGAAGGAGGCTGCTTCTCCAGCTCTTCATTTGCTGCTGGATTCGAGCTGACGACGTATGCATGGGCAAATGCTTCCTTTGGAATGAAAAAAGCAAACGTAACGATAAGGAGCAGAAGCCACTTACTATGTTTCAACAAGTGTATAACCGCCTTTCTACCTATGAAAATGTCTCATGTATCAGAAAGAAAGCGGCAGTAAACTGTGAGTCACAGAAAAAACCGCTCCTCCTATTGTGCCGCTCACTCTAAAAGGTAAACGAAACAAACAGCAAGATGGTTCACTTTTTCTGTGTCATGTCTGCGCAGACATTTCTTGATTGAATAGGTTTGATCATGTATAAGCCTATTCGATTTAAGAAGAGGAAACAAGAAGTGACGATTTGAAAGTTGTGAAATTCCAATGAATTTTGCGTCAAAACCACGGCACATCAACTTTTTTACTCTATTTGTCCTATGCTCTGACAGAGAATTCACATCATATTTCAATTTTGTCACACACTAAGTGACAAAGTGACATTTAGTTTCAATTGAAGGGAAAGTGAAAGCGTTTTACGATAAGGTTAAGGGCTTCACTGACACTTGTTCTTATATCTTTTGACCTATAAAGCCCTAAATAAAGGGAAAGAAGAAAGGAGTTTTCATAGATGCAGGAAAAAAGCGGATTCCGCGTAAAAGTACAGCGCTTTGGAAGCTATTTAAGCGGCATGATTATGCCGAATATTGGAGCATTTATCGCTTGGGGACTCATTACGGCATTATTCATTCCGAGTGGCTATTTGCCAAATGAACAATTAGCTTCACTTGTTGGCCCAATGATCAACTACTTACTGCCGCTCTTAATCGGTTACACAGGCGGTAAACTCGTATACGACCATCGAGGCGGGGTACTCGGTGCAACCGCGACGATTGGGGTCATTGTCGGTTCGGACATTCCAATGTTTTTAGGTGCCATGATCATGGGACCACTTGGCGGTTACTTGATTAAGAAAATTGATCAGCTCTTCAAAGATCGAATCAAATCGGGCTTTGAAATGCTTGTGAATAACTTTACGGCAGGGATTTTAGGTGCCATTCTTGTCGCGATTGCCTTCTACGCCATCGGACCAGTGGTACTTGGTCTAAATAAAGCCCTTGCGGCAGGTGTAGATATCATTGTGAATGCACATTTGCTTCCGCTGGCAAGTATTTTCATTGAACCAGCGAAAGTCTTGTTCTTAAACAATGCGATTAACCAAGGAATTTTAGGTCCTTTAGGAGTAGAGCAAGCGGCGAAGACAGGGCAGTCCGTTCTGTTCTTGCTTGAAACAAACCCAGGGCCAGGTTTAGGTGTTCTACTTGCATACATGTTCTTCGGAAGAGGGAATGCAAAGCAGTCTGCACCGGGTGCGATTGTCATTCAATTTTTAGGAGGAATTCATGAGATTTACTTCCCGTACATCTTAATGAAACCAAAGCTCATTTTGGCGGTGATTGCAGGGGGAGCGAGCGGCGTTCTGACCTTTACCCTGTTAAATGCAGGCTTAAAGGCTGTGCCGTCACCAGGAAGTATTATCGCTCTCATGCTGATGTCACCAAAAGGCGGACATCTTGCTGTTCTAGCAGGTGTTGTCGTGGCTACCGTCGTCTCATTCCTTGTCGCTTCTGTGATTTTAAAAGCTTCAAAAGCAGTTGACGAAGACTTAACAGCAGCAACAGAAAAAATGCAGGACATGAAAGGGAAGAAAAGCGCAGCCGCCTCTGCTCTTACAGCACAAAAAGAAGACGCTGAAGCAAATGAGCAAGCAGCATCTCCAAGTGATGTCAATCCAGATGATGTGAACAAAATCATCTTTGCCTGTGATGCAGGAATGGGCTCAAGTGCGATGGGCGCATCCATCTTAAAGAATAAAGTCAAAAAGGCAGAGCTTGATATTGATGTGACAAACACATCCATCAGCAACATTCCAAATGATGCTGATGTGGTCTTCACTCATAAAGATTTAACAGACAGAGCCAAGGCAAAATTGCCAGGCGCTGTGCATATCTCAGTTGATAATTTCTTAAACAGCCCGAAATACGATGAGCTAATTGAGAAATTGAAAAAATAACATGGCGAAACGGGTTGAGTTCAATTTTTCTTCATTGAACTCCCCGTTTTGGTTGTTTTCTTGATTTTCCATTCTAAAAAAAGGTGTGATCATTCATGAAACAAGTACTATCAAAAGACAATATATTTCTAAACGAACAAGCAGGATCGAAAGAAGAAGCCATTAAAAAAGCAGGCGAAGTCCTAGTGGCAAATGGCTATGTCACAAGTGATTATGTTGACAAAATGTTTGAAAGAGAAAATATCTCGTCTACATTTATGGGCAACGGGATTGCGATTCCTCATGGAACAGAGGATGCGAAAGCAGCTGTCCTTCATTCTGGGATTTCCATCATTCAAATTCCAGGTGGCGTTGAATACGGCGAAGGAAATATCGCCAAAGTCGTCTTTGGCATCGCAGGTAAAAACAACGAACATCTCGATATTCTTTCTCAAATTGCGATTGTCTGTTCAGAAGAGGAAAATGTAGAACGCATCATCCATGCAAAGGATCAGGATGAATTGATCGCCATCTTTAACGAGGTGAACTAACATGAAGGCACTTCATTTTGGAGCAGGGAATATTGGCAGAGGGTTTATCGGTTCTTTGTTAAAAACATCAGGCTTTGAGCTTGTCTTCACTGATGTAAATGAAGCGGTCATCAACGAGCTGAATGCAAGAGGAGAATACACGGTTGAACTCGCAGCACCAGGTCAGAAGCAAGAAGTAGTCGGTCCAGTGACAGCGATCAATTCTGCACAAGACCCAGCGGCATTAACAGAGGCGGTGGCATCAGCCGATTTGATTACAACAGCTGTTGGACCAACCGTTTTGAAGATCATTGCTTCATCGATTGCTGAAGGATTGAAACAGAAAAAGCCTGACCATATCATCAACATCGTGGCATGTGAAAATATGATTGGAGGCAGCTCTCATTTAAAAGAAGCCGTTTTCTCTCATCTAACAGAAGAGGAACAAGAAGCGTTATCAAAAACAGTTGGTTTTCCAAACGCTGCTGTGGACCGCATTGTGCCGATTCAGCACCATGAGGACATTTTAAAAGTATCAGTCGAGCCATTTTTCGAATGGGTCATTGATGAGACTGGCTTTATTGGGGACGTTCCTCAAATTGACGGAGCGACCTTTGTACAAGATTTGACGCCGTATATTGAGCGCAAGCTCTTTACTGTCAATACAGGACATGCACTAGCGGCTTATGTCGGGTATCAGCAAGGCGTTCAAACGATTAAAGAAGCCGTCGATACACCAGAGATTCGCAAGGTGGTTGAAGGCGCACTGCACGAAACGGGCAGTTATTTAATCGACACATATGGCTTTGAAAAAGAAGAACATGATGCGTATATTCAAAAAATCATCAAACGATTCGAAAATGTTTTTATCTCCGACGAAGTCACTCGCGTCGCACGCTCTCCTCTTAGAAAGCTAGGAGCAGATGACCGTTTAATCGGTCCGGCGAAAAAGATCAAGCAGCCAGTGTACTTAATCAAAGGCATTGCTGCAGCTCTCGCTTATGACTTTGCCGAAGACGAAGAAGCGGTTCGTTTGCAGGCATTAAGAAAAGAAAAAGGCATTGAAGGTGTGCTGGAAGAAGTATGTGGCCTCACGCCAGCAGATGCTCTCTATCAAGCCATTCTTAAAGAAACAGATCGATAATTAGAAAATCCCTTTCCAACGAGTGAAAGGGATTTTTTGATGACTTTTTAATACTTTACCCCGTTTGTCGATATATGAAGTAAGGGGGAATTTGTATATGAAAAGGAAAATGTTTGCGTCAAGGAGTGTCTTTTTTCAATTAATGTCTGCCATTATCGTCATCACGATCTTAACCGGCGGACTTGTTGGGACAACGGGGTATTTATTAGCGAAACATGTCTTAATTGATGCGGGGAAAGCAGATTTAAAGCACATCGTCAGCGGAGCAATGGCTACACTTGAACAGTTGAATGATCGTGTAGAGAAAAAAGAACTGACGCTCGATCAGGCACAGGAACAAGCCCGCATTTACTTGAGCGGGCCAAAAAATGACAACGGGAAAGGGTACCAATTTCAAAAGTCAGATTTTATCTATAAAAATAAAGGCTATCTTGTCGCATATGGAGCAGATTATTCCTCTCAAGTCCATCCTGTCAATGACATTGGCGTCATTCCAGATAACACGACCAATCGTGAAAAAATGGTCGCTGGAGCCAAATCAGAAGGCGAGGATGCACACTATGTGACCTATTTAGATAAGGACGATGCCACTGGGGAAGAAAAGCAAAAGCTTGCCTATATGAGCCAGTTCACGCCCTGGAATTGGAGTATCGGCATTGCCGTCTTTCAGGATGAATTTTATAAAGAATTAGAGCAGATGAAGCTCTATATCATGCTCATTACAGCAGGTGTCGCTCTTCTCAGTCTTGGCGTCTTTTATTTAGCTGCTCGAAGAAAGGTCAGACTGCTCAAACAAGTCACTGCTGCTTCAAAAGAAATTGCGGCGGGGAATCTTGAACGCACAAGTTTAAAAGAAACAACAGATGAAATTGGACAGCTGGCAAAAGGCTTTAATCATATGTCAGGAGAACTCCGGACACTTGTAAGCGGTCTACAGGAGACGAGCAGTCAACTCGTCGAATCAGCGACAGATTTATCAGCAATATCTGAAGAAACCTCAGCTAGCAGTGAAGAGATTGGCCGAGCGATTGGTGACATATCGACTGGAACACTTCATCAGGCATCGGACCTTGATGTAGCGAATCAACAAATGACCCAGTTCAATCAATCCATTGAGAACGTCAAAGAACAAAGTGACCAAATTAAACGAATCTCTGACCAATCGAATCAATCTTCGCAGCAGGGCCAGCAAATTGTTCAGCAATTAAAACAATCAAATGAACAATCCATTCAAGCGTCTCAAGGCATTAGAGCAGGCATTGAGCAATTAAGTACAAAAGTACAGGATATCTCTAAAATTACAGATACGATTGAAAGTATTTCAAATGAGACGAATTTACTTGCGCTGAATGCCAGCATAGAAGCAGCACGCGCAGGAGAGCACGGCAAGGGCTTCTCGGTTGTGGCGAGTGAAGTGCGGAATTTAGCAGAGCAGACAAAACAATCAGCTGTGCAAATTCAGCAAATGGTACAAGGCATTAAAGAAGAAACGACGGCAACAGCCGACATGATGTCAAACACAATGGATCGTTTCGCTGAGTTAGATGACGCGGTACATGCAACAGAACATGAATTCAATGCCATCTCTACGTCGATTTCACAAACCATCGTTGAAACAGACGCCATGGCAAAAGAGCTGAATGCATTACTAGAGCAAAACGACCTCATCACAAAAGCCATGCAAGGCGCAGCCCATATTTCTCAGGAAAATGCCGCTGCGATCGAAGAGATCACCGCATCCACAGACGAACAAGTGACAGCCATATCCAATGTGGCAAAAGCAGCAGAAAGGCTCAATGAACTAAGCATACGATTGAATCACGATATTGCGCGCTATCGTCTATAAACCATTTTGACTGAACGTCTCGTTTCAGGTACTATATAGATAATCAAAACCTTGCTCACGCAATCAAAAGGGAGTGTTCCGGTCATGAAAAAGAAAATATTGATGTTCTTACCTTGTGGCTATGGATACTCCACTGCTGTTTTCTTTTAGGATAGATAGAAATTGGTGAAGTCTGTCTACATGAAGAGAAATCTAGCAGAAAAATCAAAGTGAGTGAGGGAAATCATATGGAAAAAATCACAAGAAAAAACCCAGAAAGTATGCCGAAGCCCGTTGGCAGCTATAGTCATATCACAAGAGTACCAAAGGGCGCGGGATTATTTGTTACATCGGGTCAAGTCGGAACAGATATCGATGGACAGGTACCATCAAGTTTAAACGACCAGGTAACCAATACGTTTGAAAATATCAAAAAAATCCTTGAATCAGAAGGATTGAATGAAGAGCATGTCATCAAGGTCAATATATGGGCAACAGAAGAAATCGACTGGGATCATCTATATCCTCAGTGGGATACGATCTTCAAAACAGCTTACCCATCAATGACGGTTGCTTATGTATCAGCTTTAGGATGGCCGGAGCTGAAAATTGAAATTGAGCTATGGTGCGCCGATATATGATCAAAAAAAGAACAGTGCAAACTGTTCTTTTTTACTTGAACCGAAACCGCTTTGTCATCCATGCAGCGATCAACGTAAAGACGGTGTAGATGATGACCCAAATGAGAAAGGATTCATCCCCGCCAATGTATGTGTACATGAGAATGACGCTGGCTAACAGGACAATCAAAGTCGGCATCCAAACATTCTTCAAAAGCATTGTGCCAAAAATGCCAATCAGCACAGAAAGAATAGGGAAGCCAAATACAACGAATAAAATAAAAACAGCCATATGACGAACTCCTTTTAACAAGTGTTACATTAAAAAATAAAAGATCGACACTGCCATGTGCGGAAGTGCAAAGATCATCATGAGAAAGGCCGTATCCAGACGCCACATGCGGTGTTCTTTCGTTTCAGAATGATAGGCGGCTCTTGTTTCATCTCCGCTTGTCCAAGCCCCCATTAGAAGCCCAGACATCATGATCCCGATAATAGAGATTCCACCACTGACCCATCCTATCCACTCATGGTGCTGCAAAATAATAGCGGCACTGCAAATCACAATCATTGAGCAAACACCGGCGATAAAGGCATGTTTTTTTCTCATACTGGTTCACTCCTTTAAACAGGATTAGGAGACGGCATCACATATTTCAATGAAATGACCATCAGGATCAGCGACATAAGCGACGGTTTGACCCCATGGTTTTTTTGCAGGTTCTTTGATGATCGAAACCCCTTTTTCCTTCATTGATGCAATGGTTTGTTCCACATCATCCACAACAAATCCAATCTCAAACGTTTGCGAGGATTGATTTGCTTCAGGGACAGGCAATCCAAGTGCATCTTTGACATCCTGACGCGAGTTAATCGATAATGTCACGTCCCCCGTGTCAAACTCAACATAGGATTCAACCCTAAGTTTCATAGGAAAGCCAAGTACATGTTGATAAAAATGAATACTTGCCTCAACATCGTTTACATATAGAATGGTATATTTCATTTTCATGTGAAAAACTCCTCTCTTCATATACGTGTCAAAACCGGAAAGGTTTCCCACTCAGTGTACCATATAGGATATAAAGCATGCTTTATTCCAAAAAAATCAATATATTTAGCTCGATAGTCTTGAAAAACAAAAAGTGGTGACATATGATAAAAATGTAAAAATAGAAAAAATAGGGGGATTCTACATGTTGAAAAAAATCATGGTGGCTGTCTTGTCCTTAGGTCTTTTACTAAGCGTTACACAAGTCGACACCCACACTGCAGATGCAAAAACAGTCAAGTCCTACAAAAACTGCAAAGCGCTGAACAAAGTCTATAAAGGCGGCGTAGCGAAAAGCAAAAACACAAAAAACAAAGGCGGCAAAACAAAGTACAAGCCGTATGTGTCAAAAGCACTTTACCAAAAAAATAAGCGACTTGACCGTGATAAAGACGGGATTGCATGTGAACGCTAAGCCAATGCGAAGAGACCTGTAACAAGGTCTTTTTTCTATGGGATCAAACTCGTCCCTTTGTGCCATCTCCCTCTTTATATTAAAATAAAGATAGTTACAAAAAATGATACAAAGTGGGGTACTCAATTTGTCCATACAAACTGATAAGAAAGACATCCGATTGATTGCTATTGATATGGATGGCACGCTGTTAAACAGTGAACATGTCATTCCAGAGGAAAATAAACAAGCCATTAAAGATGCTGAAGCAAAAGGGGTCCATGTGGTGATTAGCACAGGGCGGACGCTGATGACATGCCGAGAGCTGGTTGAGCCGCTTAAGCTGTCTTCTTACCTTGTGACAGCAAACGGAAGTGAAATCTGGGATTCAAACTTCCAGCTGATCGAACGAGATCTATTGCATCCTGATCATGTCCAAATGATGTGGGATCTAAAAAATAGGTACGAAACCGATTACTGGGCTTCCACTGTGGAGAAGGTGTGGAGAGGTGAATTCCCAGAACGAATTCATGACCACGAATGGCTGAAATTCGGCTTTGAAATTCATGACGATGACGTTCGTGAGGAAGTGCTCAATACACTGAAAACAAATGGTCATCTAGAGATTACAAATTCAAGTCCAACCAATATCGAAGTCAATGCAGCTGGCATTAACAAAGCGGCAGCTCTTGCAAAGGTAGCAGAACGCATTGGCTGTACGATGGACAATGTCATGTCGCTTGGCGACAGCCTAAATGATATGGCCATGATCCAAGAAGCCGGATTAGGCATTGCGATGGGAAATGCGCAAGAAGTGGTAAAAGAAGCCGCTGATTGGATTACAGCTCCTAACACAGAACACGGTGTAGCAAAAGCCATCCAGCATTGGGTGCTGTCTAAATAAAGAACATGATGAAAAAGCGAGAGGCGATATCCTCTCGCTTTTTTATGTCCTAGTTCTATTGTTATGTTTTCTGACAATGTCATGTGCAATCTATCCAAAATTGATATAATCAATATAAATTCGAATATTCGGACTTTATGTTCCGTTATTCGGAACAACAAGGAGGGATCCTATGTATCAAGTAGATATCAACTGTGATTTGGGAGAAAGCTTTGGTCAATATACTATCGGTTCGGATGAACAAATTTTAGAATATGTCACCTCAGCCAACATCGCTTGTGGTTTTCATGCAGGAGATCCAACAGTCATGAGAAAAACCGTCAGAATGGCACTGGATAAAGGGGTCCGAATTGGCGCGCATCCGGGTCTGCAAGATTTAGTCGGATTTGGCAGACGTCCAATGGCGATTTCAGCAGAGGAAGCCTATGATCTCGTCGTCTATCAAATTGGCGCTCTATCAGCCTTTCTCAAAGCAGAAGGCGGCACGATGCAGCATGTCAAGCCACACGGCGCCCTGTACAACATGGCGGCTAAAAATACTGAATTATCTGAATCGATTGCGAAGGCTGTGTATCATGTCGATCCAAGTCTTGTATTATACGGGCTTTCAGGCAGTGAACTTGCGATAGCAGGTGAGAGAATGGGTCTTCAAGTGGCGCATGAAGTATTTTCTGATCGGACCTATCAATCAGACGGGACGCTGACATCCCGCCGCGAACCACACGCACTCATTGAAGACGATGAACTGGCCGTTCAGCAGGTCGTTCGTATGGTGAGAGAAGGGAAGGTTCATACCGTTCAAGGGGAAGACATTTCGCTTAAAGCGGATACTGTCTGTATTCATGGAGACGGCATCCATGCGCTCCAATTTGCCAAAACTATTACATCAAAGCTAAAAGAAGCGAGCATTCATCTCAAAGCCTTTCAATAAAAATCGTCATCAAGGGGGAAACAGCATGAAAAAAGAGGAAGTCAAGCACACGAAGGCACCAAAGGGGAACCGGTCTATGCTGATGGGCGCAGCCTTTTTAATGGCGACGTCCGCCATCGGACCGGGATTTTTAACACAAACGACTGTCTTTACACAGCAGCTGGCGGCTAGCTTTGGGTTTGTCATTCTCATCTCTATTTTGTTAGATATTTTTGCGCAAACGAATGTATGGCGCATCATCGCTGTGTCAGAAAAACGAGGGCAGGATATTGCAAATATGGTTCTGCCGGGTCTCGGCTATGTCCTGGCCGTTTTGATTGTCATTGGGGGACTTGCCTTTAACATCGGAAATATCGCTGGTGCTGGTCTCGGTTTTCAGGTCATTTTCGGAGTCGATCCGCGAATCGGTGCAGGGGTCAGTGCTGCTATTGCTATTCTGATCTTTGTGATCAAAGAGGCTGGAAAAGCGATGGACCGTTTCACACAGATAGCGGGTTTTGTCATGATTGGTCTGATGCTGTATGTGGCGATTTCAACAGCACCGCCAGTTGGAGAAGCGGCAGTGAGAACATTTGTCCCAGAGAAAATTGATATTTTATCCATTGTGACACTTGTAGGCGGAACAGTAGGCGGCTATATCGTCTTCGCTGGCGGACACCGCTTGCTGGATGCAGGTATTAAGGGGAAGGAAGCATTGCCCCAAGTGACGAAAAGCTCTATTTTCGGTGTCCTCATTACGTCCATCATGCGTGTAGCACTCTTTCTTGCTACATTAGGAGTTGTCGCAAAAGGCTTGCAGATTGATCCATCTAACCCGCCTGCCTCTGTATTTCAACTAGCTTCAGGAAATATCGGATATAAAATGTTTGGCATTATTATGTGGGCTGCGGCAATTACGTCCGTCATTGGAGCAGCATATACATCAGTTTCCTTCTTTAAAACCTTCTCGCCAAAAATTGAGCAAAATCAACGTGGCATTATCATCGGCTTTATTGCCCTCTCGACCATTTGTTTTATTACGATCGGAAGACCTGTGAACATATTGATATTAGTTGGGGCAATCAATGCATTAATCTTACCGCTCGCGCTTGGCACCTTGCTGGTAGCGGCTTATAAGAAAGACATTGTCGGGGATTATCGACATCCATCCTTTTTGACAGTATCAGGCGCATTTGTAGTTGTCATCATGGCAATGATGGGCGGATATACCATCATCAATGAAATTCCAAAACTATGGAGCTGAATCGAATGAATATCTATCAAACATATGAGCCTTCACAGATCAGAGAGTTGATTCGTAAAAAAGAAATCACAGGGCCAACGGCAGGCCTAGCAGAGGGATATGCTCAAGCCAACTTAATGATCGTCAAAAAGGAACTTGCCTTTGATTTCCTGTTGTTTTGTCAGCGCAATCCGGCTGCATGCCCCTTGCTTGATGTGCTGGAGCCGGGTGATCCAATGCCGAGACGGTCTGCACCTCAAGCGGATATTCGTACGGACTTTCCTAAATACCGTGTTTACCGAAAAGGGATTCTTCAAGAAGAGGTGTCAGATATCTCTGCTTATTGGGAGGACGATATGGTTGCCTTTCTCATCGGCTGCAGTTTTACGTTTGAGCATGCGCTCATGCTGAATGATATCCCTGTTCGCCATATTGAAAACGGCCATAACGTTCCGATGTATCAAACGAATATCACTTGTGAAAGGGCGGGGGCATTTCATGGCCCGATGGTCGTCAGCATGAGACCCATTCCGGCGCATCAGATCACAAGAAGTGTACAAGTGACGTCTAGGTTCCCGTCAGTTCATGGTGGCCCCATTCATATAGGTGACCCAGCGATGATCGGAATTGACAATGTGGATCAGCCGGACTTTGGAGAACCATCTGTGATCAAAGAAGGAGAGGTCCCGGTGTTTTGGGCATGTGGGGTGACGCCGCAAGCCATTGTCATGCATACAAAACCAGACATTGCGATTACCCATGCACCTGGGCATATGTTCATCACAGATCAACGTGATCAACAGCTTGGTGTGCTTTAGAAAGAGAGGGGTCCTCAAGTGGCATTTTCAACAATAAAAAATTCTATCACCTTCCACCCGTTAGGAGATGCAGCGATTGTTATTCAAGCAGGAGCAGATATATGTGAAGAAATTCATGAGCGTGTTGTGCAGCTGTTTTCTTGTATTGAACAGCATCCATTTGCCGGATATGTGGAAGCTGTTCAAGCCTTTACAAACGTGACTGTTTTCTACGAGCCGTATACCGTTTATCAATCTGCCCATCTTCAACAACAAGATTTGTCCCCCTATGAATGGGTGAAAAGCTATATTGAAACACTCCTTGAAGAGAAATGGCAGGAGGGGGTTCAGGCTAAGCGCCGCACCATCGACATACCGGTCTGCTACGGGGGAGAGCTGGGTCCTGATTTAGAAGAAGTCGCCCGGATCAATCATTTAACACCAGAAGAAGTCGTGCGTATTCACACCGCAGGGACGTATCTTGTCTATATGATTGGATTTGCCCCAGGGTTTCCGTTTTTAGGCGGGCTGTCTGAAAAGATCGCAGCCCCGCGCAGGGAAACACCAAGAATGTCCATTCCAAAAGGATCTGTCGGCATTGCGGGAAAGCAGACCGGCGTTTACCCCATTTCCACACCTGGCGGCTGGCAGCTCATTGGACAAACACCGCTGCCACTCTTTCGACCAGACGAGAAAGTCCCGAGTCTATTGAGAGCAGGGGACGAGGTCAGATTTGTCCAAATGTCTGAAAAGGAATTTTTCAGCATGAAGGAGGCAGAACGTTGAGTATTCATGTCATCAAGCCAGGAATGTTCACAACCATTCAAGATAAAGGGCGGAAAGGCTATCAAAAGTATGGCGTCTTAACGAGCGGCGGCATGGATGCGCTCTCGCTTAGAATTGCCAACATTCTCACAGGCAACGAGGAAAACGAAGCCGTACTGGAAATCACATTAATGGGGCCGGGTCCTGTGTTGACATGTCACAAGGATGCGCTTATTGCAGTGACTGGCGCTGATGTAGAGATCGACATCGATGGAGAGCCAGCCCCTTTATGGAAGCCGCTTTTTATTCGAGCAGGAAGCACAATCACCTTTGGACCTTGTAAAAGAGGCTGCCGCGCTTACTTTGCTGTGGCAGGCGGATTCGATGTAGAGCCGGTGATGGAGAGCAAAAGCACCTATGTGAGAGCAGGAATCGGTGGACTGAACGGACGTCCGCTTGAAAAAGGAGACGTCCTGTCCATTGGAAAGCCTTTAATCGTAGCGGATCGATTGTCTGATAGACTCAAAAGCAATCTGAAGCAGTCGGCGTACAGCGCACCCGATTGGACTGTAAGTCATACACATTTTTTGCCGCTGCGGAAATCGCCCGTGATTCGGGTGCTGCCAGGGAGACACCTTTCTTTTTTTCAAGAAACATCTCAACACACCTTTTTTGAACAGCCTTACCAGGTCACGCCTCAATCAGATCGCATGGGCTGCCGCTTGAAGGGGGAGCCGGTTCATTTAAAAGAAAAGCTTGAATTGATTTCAGAGGCGGTTGCCTTTGGTTCTATTCAAATTCCTCCTGACGGTCAGCCGATTATTCTGCTGGCAGATCGGCAAACAACAGGCGGATACCCGCGGATTGGAGAAGTTGCGACGGTCGATCTGCCGTTCATAGCACAAGCGATGCCCGGGGCGAATTTGTATTTTAAGCGAATCGACCATCAGGACGCGGAGCAGGCGCTATTTAAGCAAGAAGCAGAACTGAAGGAGCTTGCTGCTAGAATCAAGCTGGAAGCATTCGTTTAGAAAAGGGGATGGCCATGCAAAATACAAATAAAACCGTCGTGAAATCAATGGAGATTTTGCGGCTGTTTATCGCTCGTGACCAATTAACGTTAAATGAAATGATCGAGCTTTCCAGCATGCCGAAAACGTCTGTGCACCGCATGGCGAGCTCTTTAACCGATATGGGGTTATTAGAAAAGCAAGATTCAGGTGCTTATCGGTTAGGACTGATGTTTCTAGAATACGGTCAGCTTGTGGCGGATCGCCTTGATATTCGGAGAATTGCAAGACCATTTATGGAAGGCTTGCGGGATGAAGTGGGAGAAGCTGTACAGCTCATCGTTCGTGAAGGAGACGAAGCCATTTACGTGGATAAAATTGAAGGGACGCAGCCTGTTCGTCTTTACACCGCCGTCGGCAGGCGCTCTCCTTTATATGCGGGTGCTTGTGCGAGAAGTATTCTCTCCTTTTTGCCAGAGAACGAGAGACTCGCCTATATCGATTCGATTGAGCTAGGGAAAATCGGAATCGGAACCATTACAGATAAAGAGGTTCTTCGAAACATACTGGAAGAATCAAATGAGCGGGGCTATACGTTAAGTTATTCGGAGCTTGAAAACTATACAGCTGCGGTTGGAGCACCTATATTCAATCACCTTGGGGAAGTCGCAGCAGGAATTAGCATTGCTGGGTTTGAAGCGGGTTATCAAAAGGAACGTCTTCCATACTTAATTGAACAAGTCAAAAAAGCCGCGAGCGGTATCTCCAGAGAATTAGGCTTTCATCTAGATAAATAAAAAGCCAATGACCGTTAAGATCATTGGCTTTTCGCGTTCAGTTTATTAGAAAGTTTTACCTAAAGCTTTTGCACGTTCGATTGCATCTGCTTTAATTTGCTCTGCTTTCGCAGGTTCAGCATTGTGACCTTCAACGATAAGACCTTCGAAAGAAGGAATTCCGAAGAAGCTCGCAATTGTACCAAGGTAACGGTGGCCTGCTTCAAGTTCAGCAGCAGGACCTTCAGTGTAGTATCCGCCACGTGCTTGGATGTGTAGAGCTTTTTTGTCTGTTAATAATCCAACAGGACCTTGCTCCGTGTATTTGAATGTTTTACCAGCTACAGCAACAGAGTCGATGTATGCTTTAAGAACTGGTGGGAATGAGAAGTTCCAAAGTGGTGAAACAAATACATATTTGTCAGCAGAAACGAATTGATCGCTTAATTCGTTTAGGCGAGCAACCTTCGCTTGCTCTTCAGCTGAAAGTGTATCGAAACCAGCACCTGATTGCAGCTTGCCCCAGCCAGCGAATACATCTGCATCAATGTGAGGGATGTTTTCTTTGTACAAATCGATATGTACAACCTCGTCACTTGGGTTTGCTTCCTTATAAGATTCGATAAATGCTTTAGCAGTAGCCATACTGTAAGAAACTGTTTCATCATGCGGATGTGCAGTGATGTATAAAACTTTTGCCATGTTCATTCAATCCTTTCTGTTTCAGTGATTTTTTTAGCGTATCCCAAAGATACACTGAATATGTGGCATCTTTAATCATAGTGGAATGCTACGAAAAAGATGTAACAAGCACAGTTACATAAAAACTGATATTTTTATTGTAATCACAATGTAGTTTGAAGTCAAGGTATAAAGTCTCGAAATCAAGATAAAAAGTTTGTCAATTTTTCTGGAACGCATGCAGGTGCAAATTTCATGATCTCAACCTATTCTTATTGAACAAAAAATCAGTCGATCTCGCAAGTAAAGAGTTTGTAAAGACGTCTCATGAAAAAAAGATGAATGCCTCTAAGTCATCTGCTACAAGCATCTGTTCTCCGATTTCGTATATATAAGAGAAGGCAGGAGAGAGTGAGGGATAAGAGTGGGACGATCCTATGTTGCGATTGGAGATTCCTTAACAGTTGGAGTGGGGGCACGTTTATTTGGTGGAGGCTTCGCAGAGCGGTATCAGTGGATGCTTGAAAAAAAGACACATACGCCAGTCGAGCTGTCTGTATTTGCAAAGTCAGGGTTAACAACAGATCAGATTTTACAGCTGTTCAAACGATCTGATGTGAGGCGTGCTATTGCAGCAGCTGACATCATCACCATCACAGGTTGTGGGAATGACCTTGTTCAAGCGATTCAGCAGTATGAAAAGGGTGAAGATGAAAAGAAATTGCTGCAAGCGACGCTGCATTGCCAAGCAAATTTCAGCAAAATGATTCAAGAAATCGCTCAGATCAAAAGAGGGCAGAAGCAGCCCTATTGCGTGTATCTCATGAATTTATATAATCCTTTTCCGCAAATACCTATAGCCGGGCGGTGGCTTGAGCAATACAATCATCAGCTTCGCTCGCTTGCTGCAAATCCGCATGTAGAGGTTGTGGATGTGTACCGGGCGTTTGAAGGACATGAAAATGAGTACTTATCGATTGATCAATTTCATCCGAACCATAAAGGATATGAAGCAATGGCAAAAGCATTGTTTCAACAATCCTGTAAACAGCTGTAATCCATTGGGATTGCAGTTTTTTTCATCCTTTTAAATGAAGGAGGGTTTCGATATGATAAAAGAAACGAAAGCGAAAGAGGTGTGCAGGCATGGAGGAAATCAGTGCATATTTTCAAGAAATGAAAGGAACCGCTTATGAAGTGGGAAAGCAGCAGGCTGTCTGGATGAAGAAAAAGCAATGGCTACAGACACAATACATTCGAACAGAACCGCTTGCAAAAGAGGCTGTGAAAGAAACGAAGCAGCTGATGCGCCCTTATCTTCCTCAGTTAGAAGAAGAGATTGCTGGATTTTGTGATGAACTGCAATTAGATGAGCGCTATTTGACCTTTTTCTATTCATCTCATCTACAGCCAGGCTGTTCCCACTGCGTGAGGCAGGGAAATATGGAGACAGGTCAACAAACGGTCATGCTGCGTAACTATGATTTCTCTCCGATATTTGATGATATGCGTCTTGTGACGACACATGTGAAGGGCTTGGCATATCATACAGGCTCGTCGCTGCTTTTGTTTGGCAGATCTGATGGGATGAATGAGCATGGTCTTTCTGTCACATTCTCTGCATGTGGTCCGCCGGTTGGAAATGAACCCGGTTTAAAGCCTCCAGCAGTTGCCGGCTTGCAAGTGTATCATGTGATTCGATCTGTTCTGGAAACCTGTAGAACGGTTGAGGAAGCCATTCGCTCTATTCAGGAAATGCCCGTTGCCTCAAATGTCCACCTCATGCTTACTGATCGAAAAGGAGAAGCGGCTGTGATTGAAATCATTGATGGCCGTAAAATGGTGAGAAGACCGGAGGAAGGTTATATTGCAGCCACAAATCATCCGCTTGCTGATCAAACAGCAAAAGGGGTGACGAAACATCATTCTGTTGTCAGATATGACATGCTAATAGAGGCATTAAAAGAACAACAAACAAGTGATTCTCTTGTTAAGCTGTTTCAGACAGAATATCCTGATGGTCTGGCTGTGCACAATTATGAGGAGCTGTTTGGAACAATGCGAACCGTCATCTTCCGTCCGGAAGAAGGAACGATGGATTATTGCTTTGGCTCTCCAATATACAATCCGACGTATTCTTTAAAAGCTGGGGGTTCACTGCCTTTTCATGAACAAAAGGTTCAATTTCATCAAAAGGATTATGGACCGTCATTTTGGAGAAATGTATGATCAGACGTTGTATTTAATTTTGTCACAGCTGATGTGCCAAAGTCAGATCAACTTAAGATTGCATCTTTTGTTGAAAGCGTTTTATATTAGGGTACGACAATAGACCTATTTTTGCAGAAGGAGGCATTTCATGTACATAACGGCACGAGAACAGAAGATCATCAAATACATCATTCAGCAAAATCGTTATGTCACGATTCGTGAGATAGCCGATTCTGTTCAGGTGAGTACAAGAACGATTCATAGAGAACTAAAATCGATTAAACCCATATTAAAGAATTATGATCTTTCACTAGATAAACAGCCGGGGAAAGGCTTGAAGGCAGTCGGTGAACAGGAGGATAAACAGCGGCTTCTTGCTCATATGTCAAATGAGGATCAAATTGAATATAGCTCTGATGAACGGAAGCTCTTAATATTATGTGCGCTGCTTGAAGCAAAGGAACCGGTGAAATTATATACACTCGCTTCCGATTTGCAGGTCACAAATGCGACGATCAGCTATGACTTAGATGAACTGACGGAGTGGATCGCGCCATACGGTTTGCAACTGATCCGAAAACGCGGGTATGGCATTGAATTAAAAGGACCGGAGGAAGCAAAACGAAAGATTGTCGGCAACCTCATTGTCGACCGGCTCGATATTCAATTATTTTTAGAAACGATTGAAATGAATATCAAGCAACGAACGAAAGCGACGGAAAAAGTGTTTGGCGTTGTCAGCAGAGGGCAGCTGCTCAAGGTAGAAAGACTTCTCTTTCATTTGAAAAATCGACTGTCACTCTCTTTATCTGATAGTGCCTATATTGCGCTTGTCGTTCACTTAACCTATGCTATCGAACGGATTCAGCTTGGCGAAACCATTCGAATGGAAGAGGAAGAGCTGCTTGAACTAAAGCGGACGAAAGAATTTGAATCATCACTGCGAATCGCAAGAGCACTTGAACGCATGTTTAATGTCGAGATCCCTGAAGCAGAGGTCGGATATATGACGATCCATCTGCGCAGTGCAAACCGCAGCTTTGGGGCAGAATACCGTATTGATGAAATCGAGCTGGATATCGCGATTAGAACGAAGAAGCTCATTGATTTTATTTCAAATAAAACTGGCTATCATTTAAATGAGAATGATTCATTGTATGAGGGACTCGTGTCTCATCTTGAACCTGCCATGAACCGTTTAAAGGAAAAGATGAGAATCTACAATCCACTTACACAACAAATTAAAAAGGACTACTTTTTACTTTTCATGGCGATTGAAGAAGGAGTCGAACGTTTCTTTCCAGAGATCGAATTTCCAGAGGATGAAATCGCCTTTATTGTGCTTCACTTTGGCTCAGTGCTTGAGATCAAAAAAGAAGAAACGAACATTCATGCATTGGTCGTGTGCTCAAGCGGGATCGGTTCCTCTAAAATGCTCGCATCTCGGTTAAAAAAAGAATTGCCAGAGATCGCCGAATTCGATCTGTCTTCCTTGATGGAGCTAAAAGAAATCGATGCATCAAGCTATGACATGATTGTCTCGACCGTCCCTATCCCATATGAGCATATCGATTACATCATGGTCAGTCCGCTCTTAAACGAGGATGATGCTATGCGTGTGAAGGCTCATATTAAACGAAAGATCCCTTATATGATTGAGAAAAAAAGGATGAAAGAAGCTGCCAAAGAAGCGGTACAAGAATCCGTTAATATGATGGCGGTTGCAGAGCGGGTGACGAATTACATGTCTGTGATTCGCAGCATCTTGTACCATTTCACCATCGACAATAGAAAGGCGATGCCGCAGCATGAGGCAACAATCAGTCAGCTGCTTCGTCAGCTTGAAGAGGAAGGATTTATCACACATGCGGATGAGGTAGCAAGTGGTTTACTAGAACGTGAACAGCAAGGTGGTTTAGGGATTCCTGGTACAGAATTTGCTCTTTTTCATTTAAAGCATACGTTCATCAAGGAACCCATCTTTCATATTTATGATCTTGATCAGGCATACGAGGTCAAAAGCATGGACGGCGGGCAGCAGCAGATGTCACGAATGCTCATGATGCTGGCGCCGCAAGAGCTAGGCAAGGAAGGTTCAGAAATGTTTAGTTTGATCAGTTCATCCATCATTGAAAGTGAGGAAAGCATGACGCTTTATGGTCATGGGTTAAAGGAAGACATTGAACAGAAATTGCATCAGCTGTTCTATCAATTTGTCAAAGAGGCAAAGTGGTAAGAAAAAAGCCGAGAGCTTATTCGCTTCTCGGCTTTTTGGCTGTGACACAGACAGCAAGCGTTGGACGAATTTCCTCATACTCAACAGAAAAATGGTCAAACCCCGCAAACTGTAAATCATTCAATATGTTTTCACCCATCTCTTTTGTCCGGCTCGCATCAGCACCTTTTTCTCTTGGCTGCATCACAATGACGAGTTTTCCGCCGGGTTTCAACGTGTGATAAAGGTTGAGTAGGCCAGTCTTTGGATCATCCCAAATCGTAAAGTTGTTCACAGACAGTACTTTGTCATACTGCTTTCCCGGCAAATGTGTTTTCTCGATTTTTCCTACATACAGCCGGACTTGTTTGTCCATTGACCGTTTGTTTACGCGGGACTGTGCTTGCTCCTGCATGGTCGAGGAAGCATCTAGTCCATCTATATGGAGACCTTCATAATGCTTAAGCATATGCTTGATGCTGTAGCCGGGTCCATAGCCGATTTCCAAAATGTTTTCACCATCTGACAAATCTAAATGCTGGATCGCCCACTGATTCAGTGCTTTATTTTCATTTGCCATAATGAAGCCTGCAATGCTTCCGAGCCAGCCTTTTGGTTTGCTAAAGGTTTTCGAAATGGTTGACAGCATGTGAGAACGCTCCTTTTTAATGATCATGTAACCGATTTTATCCATCATGAAACATGCCGATTTTCAAAACGCATCTGTGCCACATAAGGATGTTTGAGTGGAAAAATGAGGTGGTAATGAAAGGATACATCAACAAATCAAGGAGGAGCTTACACATGGATTTACGTGAATATTTAACAAATGGCATTCCGCGCCAAACACAGGATCAGCAGCCAGGCAGTGAAAGGGAAATGAATCCTGCGCCGATCTTTGAGGATGAATCATATCAAGGGTCTGGCAAGCTCAAAGGGAAAGTCGCACTGATTACAGGCGGAGATAGTGGAATTGGACGTGCTGTATCTGTTGCCTATGCAAAAGAAGGGGCACACGTCGCCATTGTGTACTTAAATGAACATGAGGATGCAAAGGATACGCAAAAGCGCGTAGAACAGGAAGGCGTCAAATGTTTAACGATTGCAGGAGATGTCGGTGACGAAGCCTTTTGCGAGAAAGCGGTAGAAAAAACAGTTGAAGCCTTTGGGCAATTAGATATTTTAGTGAATAATGCGGCTGAACAGCATCCGAAAGAACGGATTCAGGATATATCTAGTGAACAGCTTCACCAAACCTTTAGAACCAACTTCTATTCCTATTTTTATTTTACGAAGAAAGCACTGGATTACTTAAAACCAGGAAGTACAATTATTAATACAACATCCATTAACCCATATCGAGGCAACAAAGTGCTGATTGATTATACGGCGACAAAAGGCGCTATCAATGGCTTTACGCGTTCTATGGCACAGTCGCTTGTGAAGGATGGGATTCGGGTGAACGGTGTAGCGCCAGGTCCAATTTGGACGCCGCTCATTCCATCTACATTTGATGAGGATCGTGTGGAAAGCTTCGGGGCAGAAACCCCAATGGGAAGACCAGGACAGCCTGTAGAGCATGTCGGCTGCTATGTGCTGCTTGCTTCTGACGAATCGTCTTATATGACAGGACAAACACTTCACGTCAACGGCGGTTCCTTTATGAATACATGATCAATAGCGCACCGCCCACCTGATTGGGCGGTGTGTTTAGTATTTCTTGCGATTTTTCTGCACAGATGAGACAGACCATACGATAATGCCCACAACAACTGCCGCAATGACAAGTGAACTTAAATGGAACATCGTTTCATGATGCATGTTCAACTTCTCCCTTCATTGAGCCTGTTTTCTATAGCATCAGCCAGAAGATCTCTTTTTATGAAAAACACATTTCTTTGTTTAATGAATGGATTGTCGTGGAAACCTAAGAGTACGGATGAAATTTGAAGGAGTGAAACGATATGTCACAAGAAGAATTAAAACAAAAGGTACTCAATCTATTAGATGAACAAAAGGTCGGAACACTAGCGACCGTTGAACAGGATAAGCCGCATACCCGCTACATGACTTTTTTCCATGAGGGACTGACATTATATACACCAACGAGCAAAGAAACACATAAAGCAGACGAAATTGAAAAAAACCCGAATGTCCATATTCTCATTGGTTATTCAGGTGAAGGATTCGGTGACACGTATGCAGAAATCGCAGGTACCGCCACATTAACCGATGATCCAGAACTGATCGACCGCCTTTGGTCTGAGGAGATGGAGAAATGGTTTAAAGGAAAAGATGATCCGAACCTAGTGATTCTGAAGATTGATCCAACATCTATTCGTTACATGAATGAAGGAAACCGTACTCCAGCTGAATTATCACTTTAACACTTGCGTAAGATGGGGGGATGTGTTATAGTTTTATATTAAGTGTTGAAATAAGCAAATAAATAAAGAAAGTAAACTTTCTTTTTTCTATGACATAATGAGAAGCAATAGAGCTTCTACTAGATAAGAACGAGACGCTGTCAAAGCGAACAAACTTATTCTTTTCCTTCTGCACCCGCCCCCTATAAAAGCGGAAGAGTGGAAAAAAGACGTTTTGATTTACAATTCACACTGGCACGGCTTCGGAGCCGTAAGGACGAATGAGAGGTAGGGCTTTCGTTGTCTTGTTATCCAGAACTTCCATGGCGTTTACTTTCAAACGTAGGTTCACTCGGAACACATATGACACACTGATATGATCGAATCTTAATTCATACACTCCGTAACGGAGATCACACATTGATTATTTATTTGCATGAAAAAAGCAAGAAAAAGGCTGCCATCTATTTGGCAGCCTTTTTCATTGGATTCATTTCATGATCACTCACTTCTTCCTTTCTTCTGATAACGCCAAATCTTCTGAATAAAAAAGAACATCACCGCAAACAAAATAGAAAAAATGAACATGTCCAATAGTGTCACGCCTCTATTTGGGTGCACAATGCCAAACCAAACCCATTGCAGAACAAAAGAGATAGCAAAATAACTAATGGATTCTTTCATGATTTTCCCCCTTTCATTTATTTTTTTGACCTTTTAGCCATAATAGCCAAATGAAGAAGGAACCGATGATACATGATAGTAAAGTGATGGGCGGCAAGGTATGCCAGCTAGTCAGCCCCTTTACAAAACACATATAAAAAAAGAAAATGGAAATGGATACGAGCACCCATTGCTTGAACCAACGGGGAACACGCAGCCAAGCCGCTAGAATGATCGATGATAGCTTACTCATTGTGATAACATCCTTTTTTCGAATCTGATTAGATTTTATCGCAAACTACCAAGTTTGTAAAATATGGAACTTAAAGGCTGGAATGGTATTCTTCTAGCATGAAACATTCTCGTTGCACTGACGTATAAGATAAAGGAACCTCATGAAAGGAAGCGATCAAGTGAAAAGAATACCAGTGATTTTTCTCAGATATATTGTCTTCTTTATTCCAGCGATCATTCTTAGTGTCTTGGTGTGGAACCATTACCAAGATGATTTGTCAGCAGGGAAAGTGACGGAATATGACGTCAAACGAATATTTACATTTGATGAAGGAAAACGAGTGGTGAGTGCTGTATCAAAAGACCAGCAGCTCCATTTTGGAATGTATGATCCTCAATCAGGAAAAAGAATCAGTGAATGGACGACAGCAAGCGATTCGTTTAATGAAATGCTGCCATCCATTCAAGGTAACAATCTCTTACTTGCTTTAAAAAATAAAGACGGGCAGCTGTTGATCGAGAAACTAACGCCAAGCGGAGAAAGGAAAGAGCTCGTTAAGCAAAATCTACAGATACCCTCGTTTTTAAAAACGAATACATATCAATGGAATGGACGGCTTGTGTTTACAGGAGAAATGGAAGGCGCCGCTGCAGTCCTTGGTGAGCTAAAGGATGGTCAGTTTCATGTGCACAATCTAAGCGAGCTAAAGCTGCCAGCAAGGCCAGTCTCTATGGATGTTGTCATGAATTCCTTTAGAGGACAGACGCCTATTCCTATATTTGAATTGACTTTGAAAAATGACCAGAAGGCATATGTCAGCGGAGTCTCAAACGATAAGAATCAGCTTGGGGTCTATGTCTCCAAAAACGCTGAACCGTTTAGCCTCATTGAAGATAAAGTGGAGCAGCAGCTGGAAAAAACGATCGGAACATCCCAAAACTTTGCAGTCGCTGTCGAATCTAACTATCCAAAAAGACCAAGGAAAGTGAATGCAGAGGGAAGGCTTGGGGAAGTCGTCCCAACACCAAAACCGATTTATCAAACCCTTATCTACCAGCTTAATGAAGAAGAAGTTCTTCTTGCAGGCTCTACAGTAAAGGACGAAGCAAAAGGCAAGCTGACTGGTTATATTTATAACCACCGCACGAATAAGACGACGTCCGTCAGCAAACTTTTGCAGTCCTTTTCATATGAAACGTTACAAAGAGAAGGACTCTCTTTCAATAAAAATGTGAAAAGCGATTGGATCTATTATTCAATCGACAATCAATTAACGGGTGCATTTGAGACGAAGAGCAAAGAGCTAAAGGAATTTCCTTTGAAAAAAATGATCTCAATCGAAAACGCCAGTCCTGCTCACCAAACGTCTGTAGACACCTTTATGCAATATGTCATGAAAGGCGGACCGCTCATTCTCAACTGGGCGATATGGCTGTTTATTCCACTGCTGTTATTTGTGCTAGCCATCTTCCTACCGCCGATTTTGAGACTGGTGAGAAAGAACAAGATGAAAGACAGTGTCACATTAGAAGCCAATATTGTATCTGTCAAAGAAACGGGTACCTACATCAACGAACAGCCGCTTGTCAAAATGCAGCTGCAATTTCAATATGATGGGGAAAATATCGAGAAGGCAGCTAAAACGGTTGTATCCTACACCCAAATACCGCAGCCGGGTCAGCGTATCGCCATTCTCTACAATCCGAAGAAGAAAAAGGCGATGCTCTTAAAAGAGGGGGACTTCTCACAGACAAGTGAGCCAAAGTTCATCAAAGGCGCTGTTTTAAGAAATATAGAATCATATGGAACCGTAGGACGAGGCACTGTCTTATCGCTTACATTTGAAACAGATCAGAAAAGGTATACCATTCCGATGATTCAAGCCGCTGGTTTTGAATTTAGAACAGGAGAAAAAGCCGACCTCGTCGACATTAGCGGTCAGTTGAAAATGGCAGCCTATGGCCATGAAGTTCGGAATCGATCGGGGAAAGACGTGACATTAACAGGAACCATCCAGCGGGTGAAGCAATATCCAGTCACGATTCATGGTCAGAAGCCGATCATGCTAGATGTGACGGTTTCTAGCGGAGATCAGTCCATCACAAAAACGGTCAGTCAATTCATCCCTGATCATATGGATGTCTCGCCAGGAACTCAAATCACGATGCAGACAAAACAAGAAGAGCTGGATAAAGAAATCAGTCTCATGCAAGAGAAACAAGGAAGTGCAAAAGTGACCCATGTCGCATTTGCTGGTGTCATCGGCAACCAGCCGCTAGCGATCATTCAGATTGAGCGAGATGGCATGATGTATGAAGTGAAACAGCCAATCGATCCAATCACCAGCGTACTGCCAGGTGATGAATTATGGGTGGCATATCACGAAATGACGCGTCAAGCAGCCATAGTGAAATATGCCTCGATTTAAAAAATACTTCAGTGTGTAGAAAAAGGGCTAAAATGAATTTCGTTTTAGCCCTTTTTGATTAAGCTTTTGTATCATACTGGCGGAGCACCTTATCATAGGCGAAGTTGCCGAAAGGAATGAACGCCGCAAAAAAACCAGCGATCGACCATTTCAAATGCCAGCGAACTTTAAAGGTCACATATGCCAAAATCAGCATATAGATGACAAACAATGCGCCATGAAGAGAGCCTACAATGGTGACTGCCATCGGAATATCCGCAAAATATTTCAGAGGCATGGCAATTAAAAGAAGGGTTAAAAGAGACATACCCTCAATAAAACCCGCCTTTCGAAGACGGCTAATACTTGTATGCATAAACAAATCCTCCTGTATAAAAGCTAGTTTCTCATCTTCTAATATAAACGAAAGATCGTCTGGACATGCTAAAATCTACGAAAAATTCAAAATATGTTCATGTAATGCTTAAAAAATGGGAAAAAGGAAAAATCACTTAATCCGTGTTTGTTTCAGAGAGTACTTGCTTTAAGTGCATCACATCATGTAACAAATGATTCGTCATTGCTTGGACGGCTTCTGTGGAGCGGCGCTCTTTCATTTCAGAATAAATGGCAGCATGCTCTGTTTGAATCGTCTCAGCACGCGCCCCGCCGCTAAAATGAAAGATGCGGCAAAAATGAATGAGTGCATTCACATGATTCAATTGTTTACATAAGCGGTGATTGTGACTCGCTAGAATGATTTTTTGATGAAAGGCTTCATGTAACTGGACGATGTCTTTAGATGGCAGCTGCTGTTTGATTGCTTCGTCTGCCTGCGTGAGGACATGCCCAATTTCCTCCAGCTCTCTTTGCGAGGCTTCCTTGCATGCAAGCTCAACAGCAAGCGTTTCTAGGGCGATCCGAATTTGATAAAGCTCCTCGACATCTTTTTCCGTTAACGTATAGACAGAGTAGCCCGACCGATGATCAGCGATCAAGAGCTCATCTTTTTCTAAAAGTCTCATTGCCTCTCTCACTGGTGATCGGCTTACACCAAATTGTTTGGCAAGCTGTGTCTCATTGATGCGTTCCCCCGGCTGAAACTGTCCATCAAATATCATTTGCTTCAGCTGTTCATAAAATTGCATATGGTATGGTGCTGGTCTTTCCATCTCGAATGAATTCATCCTGTCATTCCCTCATTTACACATCATCTTTTGTCTCATGTTATCCAAGTTTTTCCCTCTAGGCAAGCCTGCAGCGGAAAAGTCAATATCGTACAATTCAAGAGAAAAAGGGTGTGCTACACTGATGATCAGTTCAGTGAAAGAGGGGATCGACATGAAAACACAAGAGGAACGAACGGTACATTTTGATCAGGACTTGCAAATAGAGGCGTATCGCTTTCATGGCATCATGCAAAAGTTCCCGAATCATTTTCATACATACTATGTGATTGGATTTATTGAGGATGGTCAAAGACGTTTGATCTGCCAAAATAAAGAATACATCATTGAAAAGGGAGACATTCTTCTTTTCAATCCATATGACAATCATGCATGCGAGCAGATTGATCACAGTACACTAGATTATCGTTGTTTAAATATTGAAGCAGATGTGATAGAGAAGATGTTTCAGCACAAGCCGCATTTTAAAGCTCCTGTGTTTTCACAAAGTGAACTGACAAAGCCGTTATATGATCTTCATCAAATGATGACAGAAGAAGCCCCAGCTTTGAATAAACAGGAAACGTTCTATTTCTTTATGAAGCAGCTGATTGAAGCCTACGCTGATACATCAGAGGAAAAAGCGTCAGTAGTACATGCCGCCGAACAAAAAGTCCAAGACGTACAGCAATATATTGAAACACACCTTACGGAAAATATATCGTTAGACGACTTAGGAGAGCTTGTATCCATGAATAAATACTCACTTCTGCGTGCTTTTACAAAGTACAGAGGGATCACGCCGTATCGTTATTTACAAACAGTGAGAGTGAATTATGCGAAGGAGCTTCTCGCCAAAGGAGTGAAGCCTGTAGATGCGGCAGTCTCCACCGGTTTTTCTGATCAAAGTCATTTGAGTCATTTCTTTTCAGAATTTATTGGGCTCACACCAGGGCAATATCAGCAAATTTTCACAAAGCAGGTAACAGCAGATGAAAAATAAACAGCTTCTTGGTCATCTGGCGGCCATGTTCACCATTTTTCTATGGGGATCAACCTTTATCTCAACCAAAATATTGTTAACGGCTTTTTCTCCAACAGAAATATTATTTTTCCGCTTTTTTATTGGATATCTCGCTCTGATGATGATCTATCCGGTCACTATGAAGGTGCAGCGTAAAAAGCATGAATTGATGTTTGCGCTCGCAGGTTTATGTGGTGTGGTCTTATACTATTTTTTAGAAAATGTCGCACTCACCTATACGTTTGCTTCGAATGCAGGTGTCATCAGCTCAGTTGTACCATTCTTCTCATTTTTATTGGCTTATTTTTTATTGAAAGATGAGCCTTTGCATCGCCGGTTTTTCATAGGCTTTTTCATCGCGATGACAGGAATTGTCCTGATTAGCTTTAATGGAATGACGACGTTCCAATTGAATCCAATCGGTGATGCGCTAGCATTAACGGCGACCATTGTCTGGGCCTTCTATTCTATTTTATCGAAAATCATCAATCAATATGGATACCATATCATTCAAGTGACGAGACGTGTCTTTTTTTACGGCTTACTCTGGATGCTTCCCCTGATCTGGCACTTTAAAATTCGTATAGACTGGGAGCGATTGACGAACCCGTCGTTTGCCTTTCACTTATTGTTTTTAGGCCTGTTCGCATCTGCTATTTGTTTTCTCACATGGAGTTTTTCAGTGAAAACGCTCGGTGTGGTGAAAGCGAGTGTGTATATTTATGGCGTTCCTATTATTACGATGGTCATTTCAATGATCGTTCTTCATGAGAGATTGACCCTCATGTCTGTACTTGGAACGGCACTGACCTTAGGCGGACTGCTGCTTTCAGATAAAAAAGGTACGAAGAGGAAGAAGGAGAAACCCTCGATGCTTTTGCAGGATAAACAGGCGCTTTGATCAAAAAAGCGCCTTTATCCATTGAAAGAACATGCACTCTCTAGTAAACTCAAACTTAAACGGTCGACGGTCGACCGACAATAAAGGGGGAGAAATAAATGAAGCATGTTTCAATTGCGGCGATACCAGGTGACGGGGTTGGGAAGGAAGTTGTACCTGAAGCCATACGAGTATTGAAAGCGGTATCAGGAGTGCATGGCGGTCTGTCTTTTACCTTTCAGGATTTTCCGTGGAGCTGTGAATATTATTTAGAGCATGGCGAGATGATGCCAAAGGATGGATTACATCAATTGAAAGCCTTTGACAGCATTTTCTTAGGGGCTGTCGGAGATGCCAATTTAGTGCCGGATCACGTATCACTTTGGGGACTGCTTATTAAGATTAGGCGGGAATTTGAACAGGTGATAAACATCAGACCTGCAAAACAGCTTAGCGGCATTCGCTCACCGCTTGCTCAGCCAAAGGATTTCGATCTTCTAGTTGTCAGAGAAAACGGTGAAGGTGAATATAGTGAAATTGGAGGCCGTATGTATCAAGGGGAAGATCAGCTTGCAGTTCAAAATGCGGTGTTCTCAAGAAAAGGGACAGAGCGTGCGATGCGTTTTGCCTTTCAATTAGCAGAAAAAAGACGAAAGCATGTGACGAGTGCAACCAAATCGAATGGGATCGTTCATACCATGCCTTTTTGGGATGAAGTGTTTCAAGACGTAGCAAAGGATTATCCAGAGGTGACAGCAGACTCACAGCACATTGACGCGCTCTCAGCCTTCTTTGTAACAAGACCAGAAAAATTCGATGTGATTGTGGCCAGTAATTTGTTTGGTGATATTTTGACAGACCTTGGGGCCGCCATTATGGGAAGTATTGGCGTAGCGCCTGCCGCCAACATTAATGTAAATGGTAAATACCCATCCATGTTTGAGCCTGTACACGGATCAGCTCCAGACATTGCGGGAAAAGGAATCGCCAACCCAATCGGTCAAATCTGGACCGCTAAACTCATGCTGGATCATTTCGGAGAGGAAGAACTGGGCACACATCTGCTCGAAACCATCGAATCAGTCACAGCAGATGGCTTTTTAACGGCAGACATCGGTGGCGCCTATCAAACGCAAGAAGTCACAAACGAAATCATCACACGATTGAAGAAATAATCCGTCATTAGAACCACATCTCCACGTCTGCTATAATAAAAGGATGGATAGAAGAAAGAGATGTGAAATCTAGTGTCAAAAACAGTTGTATTAGCAGAGAAACCTTCGGTCGGACGTGATCTTGCACGTGTGCTGAAGTGTCATAAAAAAGGAAATGGCTTTTTAGAAGGAGATCAATACATTGTGACGTGGGCGCTTGGCCATTTGGTCACACTGGCTGATCCAGAAGGCTACGGAAAAGAATTTCAATCCTGGCGTTTAGAGGATTTACCAATCATTCCCGAACCGCTTAAGCTTGTGGTGATGAAAAAGACAGGAAAACAATTCCAATCAGTGAAAGCGCAGCTTGCGAGGAAAGATGTCAAAGACATTGTCATCGCAACAGATGCTGGACGTGAAGGGGAGCTTGTCGCTCGATGGATTCTTGAAAAAGCGCATGTGAAAAAGCCTTTGAAACGATTATGGATCTCATCTGTCACGGACAAAGCCATTCAAGAAGGCTTCAAACGATTAAAAGACGGCAAAGAATACGATAACCTGTATCGCTCAGCCGTTGCACGTGCAGAAGCAGACTGGATTGTCGGCATCAACGCAACAAGAGCGCTGACAACGAAGTTCAATGCACAGCTTTCCTGCGGACGGGTGCAAACACCAACGATCGCCATGATCGCCAAACGAGAAGAAGACATTCAGCAATTTCAGCCGAAGCCGTTCTATGGATTGACTGCACAAGTAGATGGACTGACTTTGACATGGCAGGATGCCAAAACAAAGCAAAATCGGACATTCCAAGAGAGTGTGATCAAAGAGCGCTTGGCAGCCTGCGAAGGAAAACCAGCAGTGGTTGATGCGTTGAAAAAAACAGCAAAAAAAGCTTTTGCACCGGGACTGTACGATCTGACTGAATTGCAGCGTGATGCACATAAACGCTATGGTTTTTCAGCCAAAGAAACATTATCTACGCTTCAGCGATTGTATGAGCAGCATAAGCTCGTAACATATCCACGTACAGATTCACGATTTATTTCAGCGGATATCGTTCCTACATTAAAAGATCGTTTAAAAGGAATGAACGTCAGACCGTACGCCCAGCATGTGAACCGGATTTTACAATCAGGTGTGAAAGCGCACAAAGGCTTCGTCAATGATGCCAAAGTGTCAGATCACCATGCGATTATTCCAACCGAGGAAGAGCTGTACCCAGGAGTATTAAGCGATAAAGAGCGTAAATTATATGACCTCATTGCCAAACGTTTCCTTGCGGTACTCATGAATCCTTTCGAGTATGAGGAAACAACGGTCATCACCAAAATAGGCAGTGAAACGTTCACAGCAAAAGGGAAAACCGTGCAAGCAGCTGGCTGGAAAGCCGTGTACGATGACTCATATGAAGAAGAGGAATCAGCCGAGGCAGATCAACATTTGCCGCTGCTTTCAGAAGGACAGTCACTAGATGTACGACAGCTGAAAGAGACAAGAGGAGAAACGAAACCTCCTGCACGTTTTAATGAAGCGACCCTATTATCTGCTATGGAAAACCCAGCGGCATTTATGCAGAACGAGGAAAAGGACTTAGTGAAAACCCTTGGTGAAACAGGTGGACTAGGAACAGTAGCAACAAGAGCCGATATTATTGAAAAGCTGTTCAATAGCTTCTTAATCGAGAAAAAGGGCAAAGACATTTTCATCACATCGAAAGGGAAGCAGCTGCTCTCGTTAGTGCCTGAGGACTTAAAGTCTCCTGCATTAACAGCGGAATGGGAACAAAAGCTTTCTAAAATCGCCAAAGGGCAATTGAAAGCTTCTCAATTCATGAGTGAAATGAAGTCATATGCCAAACAAGCTGTATCTGAAATCAAACAGACGAACCAGACCTTTAAGCATGACAATGTCACTGGCACCCATTGTCCAGACTGCGGTAAACTCATGCTGAAAGTGAATGGAAAACATGGCACGATGCTCGTTTGCCAGGACCGAGAATGCGGCCATCGTAAAAATGTGGCGAAGAAAACAAACGCACGCTGCCCGAACTGTCATAAAAAGCTCGAGCTGCGCGGAGAAGGCGATGGCAAAATCTTTGCTTGTGTATGCGGCCATAGAGAAAAACTGTCTGTCTTCGAAAAACGCAAATCTCAATCCAATCAAAAGAAAGCCAGTAAGCACGATGTGTCTAAATATATGAAGAAACAAAAGAAAGTGGAAGAACCAATTAATAACGCACTAGCTGAACAATTAAAGAAGTTAAAATTAGATCAATAGTTCTATAAAAACCCGTGCGGAAACGCATGGGTTTTTCAGTATTATTAAGTATATAGACATATTTTTTTTCTGAAAATGGGAATAAATATGCGAAAAGGCTCGTAATTTGGCATAAAATATTCATTTAAATTTAAACAAAAACGCTCTATAATAAATCGTTAGATGCTTAGAGAACGCGGAATTGAAAGGGGACACGAATGCATACACGCATATATCGTACAGCAATTGTTTTACTCATTGTCATTCTACTAGGCGGATGTACCTGGGAACAGCAGAAAGAATCAGCTGATCCAGTATCATCTCAGCCCGTTTTGCCTGGAGAATATTTTATCACTCACCACTTAATGACAGATCAAGGCTTAATTCGCACCTCTTTTGCAGAGCAGCACATCTACTTATCTGAATCACTTGGACTTTGGATGGATTATCTTGTTCGAAAAAAAGATCAAAATTCATTTGACCAACAATTTGATGTTCTGCAAGATCAATTTTTACTAGACCATCATCTTCTCAGCTGGCAAATTGAATCCGATCAAAAAAATAAGGCCAATGCTTTAGTCGATGATTTACGTGTAGTGACGGCACTTCAAAAGGCAAATCATTTGTGGAAGAAGTCAGCGTATCAAACGACAGCAAAAGAAATCGCTCAAGCGTTAAAAGAAAAAAACATGTTCAAAGGCATATTGTCCGATTATTATGATGCATCAACCAATCGAACTTCACATACAATCACACTCTCATATATAGACCCAAAAGCAATCAAAGAATTGGAATCCCTCCAAATATTCACGAAACAAATGACCAGTAACCAATTAGCCATTCTAAAACAAGCATCGAGAAAAAAAGGATTCTTTCCTAAATCCTATGACATAAAGAAAAAAACCTATTCATTCGATCAAGAAATCAATATGATCGATCAACTTTATACAGCTTTACATGCATATCATGCAAAGGTGAATACGTCCGAGATCATGAAATGGCTTAAAACGTCGTTTAAACAAGAAGGCAAACTGTACGGAAGATACAAACTGAGCACATTGAAGCCATCTGTCACATATGAATCGCCTTCGGTATATGCACTCGTCATTTTGTATGCCCTTAAACAAAACGAGCTGAAATTCGCAAAGACTGTCTATCACCGCATGAAAGAATTACAAACTCAAGATCCTCTCAAGCCTTATTACGGAGGATACATGAACGAAAAAGAGACACACTCATTTGATAACTTATTGCCTTTAATTGCAGAAAGGGAGCTTCTAAATGAATCGGTTGTTCAGTAACACGTATCGCTTGTACTATTCTCTGCTCCTCACGTTTGCAGGCCTTATTTTGTTTATGGGCTACCTTAACGTACAAGATGCGGAGAGCTTTATGATCATCGCACTGACATTTGTCGTGTTAGGCTGTGGTATTTTATTTGGTATCCTACCAGCATTAATTTTCACCTTACTGTTTTTGTTCTTTATTGGAAGCGTCATGTTCTTTACAGAGCTTGGTCATGAAAATTCCCTTTTTTCAAATCAAACATTGCAAGATGTAGTAATTTGGGGCGTAGCACTTCTTTTTTTCGCTATTTCAGCGGGAAGCTTGCATGAACGGATCAATACGCTGCGTCACACCATTGAACAACAAAAGCAGGCCATCAAACAATTTGTGGCGATTGACTCGACAACAGGATTTGACAATGCTGAGCGGATGAAGCTCGAATTATCCGAGGAAATGAAACGGGCAGAACGGTACAAACAGCCATTTGTCTTTATCCTTCTTCATATGAATTACGCAGCGGAATTCAAATCGTTATATGGAGAAAAAGAAATGCAGCATCTATTTCAGCAATTAAGTCTCAAGATACGCGAAAGCGTAAGAGAAACCGATAAAAAATTTCGGTTATCTGAAGAACGAATGGGCTTGCTGCTAACCCATACACCAGAAGAAAATGTGTCAGTTGTCCTTGTTAAGCTAAAGGATAAACTGCAAACGCATGTCCTATTAAACGGTCGTGAAGTGACCTTGACATTTCATGTCTGTCATTTAACAAGCAGCTCGGATTATCGTACGCCAGAGCAGTTTTTAGAAGAACTAGAAAAAGAGATGATGATGAATGAACTTTAATTCTTTGATGAAATGTTGTTTGATGATCACGCTTTTTTCGATTCTTTCGTTTAAACACATGGCTTCAGCCGATGCGCTCGTCACGCAGCCAAATACACTGATCGTTTATTCCACACCATCGGGGGAAGTGACTCCAGCCGTTCATATGCTGGAGCTACTCGCCGGTCATTTTTCAAAACAGATGACGATTGTATCTGATGAACATTTGGCTGAAAAGAGGATGAATGAATTTCAGCAAGTCATTTATCTTGGAGAAATAAAGAGAACCCTGTCAAAACAAACCATTCGTGCGATGAACGAATCACAGCAATTCATCGCCATTGGATACAATGCGGAACAGCTTCGCCCATTCTCCAAGCTTACTTTTCACAAACAAGATCATATCAGTCAATTGAAACATACACATGATCAGACATACCGTCAGCTAGAGAGAAGGATTAATGTGTTAACGGTTCGAGGGACAGACTTGGAAAATGAATTTCTAGTGAAAAAACGTCAATCTGATCTGCCATTTGTGACTCAGACAAAAGAAGGTACGGCATATATCGGTATCTTAGATGTCGTGCAACACAACAAGCTTCTTGCAGAAGTGCTAGAAAAATACATGCCATCTTCTGTGCAAATGAAGACAAAATACTTAATGCTCGGGAACATCAGTCCAGCAAGTGACGAGAAGAAGCTACTAGAACTTGGACAATACGTATCCGCACAGCATATTCCTTATCAAATTGCAGTGACCCCTGTTTGGATAGATCGAGCAACAGGTGATGAAGTCACACTGAGCGACCGCCCGAAGCTCGTGAATGTGTTAAAACAATTGCAAGAAAATGGAGCGAGTATCATTCTTCATGGCTTTAGCCGTACGTATCGAACGGAGGAATCTGGTCAGGGATTTGAGTTCTGGGATGCAAAATATGATCAGCCCATCACGACAAATGATCCAAAAAATGCAGAGAAGAAACAAAGTAAAAGCCAATTCCCAAATGAAAAAGACTTTCATACGTATACCAAATTGAATCAGCAGCAAGAAGTCGCCTATACAGAAAAGAAACTGACAAAGGGCATTGAGCTTCTTGCTAGGCAAGGCTTATATCCTCTTGCGTTCGAGGTGCCGCATGATGCGATATCACAAAAAGGTTATGAAGTAATTTCAAAGCATGTGTCCAGTCTATTTGGACAGGTGCAGCTGTCAGACCGCACTTGGAAAACAGCCGGTGCATCGCCGCTCGTGACGTCTCCTGCCATGTTACACGGCATGACCTTATATCCTCAGCAGCAAGTTGAGCAAGTGTCTGACAAAGAAGGTTCAAATGTTTTAACTGAACAGACGATTCAATCCGTGCAGCATCTGCAATCAGCCGCAATCGGGCTGTCCTATGACGTGGAGTTAGGGATAGCAGGGTTACAGGATTTGATCACACAGATGGAGGCAATCCCTTCTAGCGAATGGCTGGATGTAAAGAAAACAAAACAGACGGTCCAAACTGCACATGTAAAAATCCAAACATCTGGGAATGGACATATTCAAGTAGAGGAATCCAACATCGCCGAAACAAAAACAGTCAAACGAAGTGGCATGGAAAATATGCTGAGAATTCTCACGGTCGTGGTCATGCTGTTTATTGCGGCATTTGCTTTATACACATTGTATTTAAGACTGACAATGAAAAAACGAATTTTTAAGGAGAGAAAATTAGGTGGCTGATGTCTTATTTTATCTTTCATTAATGCTCATTTGGATCATGCTTCTATACCACATGTTTCTCATGCAGGGCGGCTTTCAGCATTACCTCACCTATGAAAAAGTGCTGCCTAAATGGACAAAACAAGGGAAAGAGCTGCCGACCGTCAGTATCCTGATTCCTGCTCATAATGAAGAGGTCGTCATTCGGCAGACATTAAAAGCGATGGTTCAGCTATCTTATCCTAAACACCTCCTTGAAATTATTGTGATTAATGACAATTCTTCTGATCGCACAGGAGAGATTGTGCAATCATTCAGTGAGCAATATGATCATGTCCATATGATTGAAACGAAGCCGCCATTTGCAGGGAAGGGAAAATCCACTGCACTGAATGAAGGTTTGAAGGCTTCAACAGGAGAAGTGATTTGCGTATACGATGCAGATAACATGCCTGAACCAAAGGCTGTCTATCATTTGGTTCTTGGATTATTAAATGACCCAAAAGCAGGCGCTGTTGTCGGGAAATTCAGGGTGATCAATGCAACCAAAAATTTGCTGACCAAATTTATTAATATTGAGACCATCTGTTTCCAATGGATGGCGCAGGGCGGGAGATGGAAATGGTTTGGTATTGCAACAATACCAGGTACCAACTTCGCCATCCGCCGGCACATTTTAGAAGAGCTCGGCGGCTGGGATGTCCAAGCTTTGGCCGAGGACACCGAATTAACGATCCGTGTGTATAACCTGGGATATGTGATTCGATTTTTTCCAGCTGCGATCACATGGGAACAAGAGCCTGAGACATGGAAGGTCTGGTGGCGGCAAAGAACGCGCTGGGCTAGAGGGAATCAATATGTTGTCCTTAAATTTTTAAGGCAGTTTATGAAGCTGAAACGAAAACGAATGGTTTTCGATTTGTTTTATTTCTTCTTTACGTATTTCTTATTTTTCTTCGGCGTTCTGCTCTCAAATGGCATCTTTATTGTAAACCTATTTGTTGATCTTCATTTATCTGTAGGGGCTGTCGCACTAATCCTTTGGGGATTAGCCTTCTTCCTCTTTCTAACAGAAGTGATGATTACATTAAGTATTGAGAAAACAGAGCTCACCAAACAAAATATTCTCATTGTGGTCCTCATGTACTTCACCTATTCTCAAGTATGGATTGCGCTTGTCGTGTACTCCTTATGTGTAGAGGTGAAGAGCCGATTATTGAAACAAGAAGTGAAATGGTACAAAACAGAGCGTTACGATCAACAACAAAAGAAAAGCGGGTGACAAATTGAAATCGGTCAAATGGATGTTTTTAATATTAGCGCTATCCCTTGCCATTCAGCCTTTTTTCATGGCAAGTCAAGCAATGGCGCAATCCAATCGAGTACAAGTGAAAGACGATTGGGTTCACTCATCAGAAGGAAATCAAACAGAAACGCAGCATCTATCAGAAGATGTGGTGACCTTGTATGGTCAAGAAGACCGCACTGAATTTTCCTATCAAATGGAGAAAGAAAAAGTAGAGTCTAGCACTCTTACATTAAATATAGAGGCTTCACCATTACTAATATCGCCATCGTCTTTCACAGTGATGATCGATGGAGAGATTGAAAAAACGATCCCTGTATCAGGGAAAAACCCAAAAAAATCGATTCAAATCAAATTGAACAAAACGCAACTGAAAAAAGGATCTCATCAAATTCAGCTCGCATTTTATGGTGTGTTAAAAGAAGGTGTGTGTATCAACCAAGAGACGCCTGCCAATTGGCTGAAAGTATATCCTGAAAGTGAGCTGGCGTTCAAAGGAGTTCAAACGAAAGACGTGACGTTAGACAGCTTCCCTTCACCATTTATTCCATCAGGTGATCAGGAAGAACAAACAGATATTGTGATTCCAAATAAACCAGAAGCGGCTGAATTAGAAGCGGCTATGAAAGTATATCGTACGTTGAAAAACAAAGACCGCCTAGCAGACCTCAAACTCGTTCAAGAAAAGGACGTCGAGCAAATTGCGCACCCAACTATTGCTGTTGGAGCAAAAGGAAGCTGGAATGGACGAATAAAATCGCTCGAGCAGGCGGCTGGAATTAAAACAGAAGGCGATCAACTTACGTTAGCGGTGAGAACCCTGACAGCAAAGAAAAAAGAACAGCCCATTTTATTTGTCACTGCTAAGCAGCCAAAGACAATTGCTGAAAAAATCAATGTCTTGACTCAGCCAGAACTGACAGGTCAGCTCACTGGAACCGACTTGCTGCTGCAAAAGGTGACAGCTAGTGCTTCTAAGCCATCTCACCATATTTCCTTAATAGATTTTGGCGCAGATGATGTCAAAGTTGGAACCAAAAAGACAGCATCTGATCATTACTATTATCCGAAAGCATTAATGGCTCAACAAAAATCAGGTGCAAAACTAAATCTATCATTTAAAAAATCAGATCCAGCGAACAAAGCAGAGCGTCTAACAGTGATGATCAATAACGAACCGCACGACGTACCGTTAACAAAACTAGGAAACAAAGATGAGAATGGGTTCTACCATGTGTCGATTCCAGTAGATTCACAAGTGCTTCAAAAGAACGAATATGTGGACTTACAGTTTGTCACAACAGGTTTTAAAAACATGGAATCCTGTAGACATACAGATGAAGAAGGCTGGATTTACATTGATAAGAACAGCTCTCTTCAAATACCAGAAGGAACAACTAGTGATACACCGGACTTAGCCGCATGGCCGCTTCCTTACACTTCAGAAACGGAGCAAGGAAACACATTGATCATTATGCCAGATCAAATCAATCAAGCCTCAATCAATCAAATGGCTATGCTGACCGAATCATTTAGTCAGCCGGAAGCTGCTCAATATCATTTAATTGAAGCATCGAATGTGACAAATGAACAATTGAAAAAGAACTCTCTCATTTTCATCGGAGGCATCCAAACATTCTCTCTTTTAAAAGAAAAAGCAGATGATCTCATCGTTCCAGCGAAAAAGGGTCAATATGATGTATCCTCATTTGGCATGATCAACGAAACAACAGCTCGTATTGTATGGACGCAGCCATCCGTATGGAATAAAGAACAAACCATGACCGTTTTTTCAGGAATGACGGCAGCTGACGCTGATATATCAAATGAAGTGATTCGATTCCTTCAAACAAATACTGAGACCGCAACAGTTGCAATAGAAAGCAAAAACAAAGATGTGTTCTCTAATCACCAAACAGTCAGCAATGCAAAAAATGATCTTAAAAAAGGTGAAAAGCAAGGCGTCGGTGATTCTTGGATTTACTTTGCATGTATCGCTGTATTGATCATTTTTGTCGTTGTGATGATTGTTTATTTCGTACGAAAAAACCGCAAAAAGACTGATTAATAAACGGTCAAAAGACCTCGAAAAAATCTCTTTACTTTGGTGTCAAACGGGAGTATGATCTCTTTTATAAAAGACCAATCGCTGAATCATTTCGATGAGCGGGGGAACCAATTTTGGTGGTATAAAACACCATGTGGGGTGAATCCTTTTAAGGTAGGGCAAAGTCTCATGCGCCCGAATCCGTCAGCTAACCTCGTAAGCGTTAAAGAGAGCAAAGACCAACCTGTGATCTAAACAATAGGCACAGGGGCATTCTATTGCCTCTGTGTCTTTTTGGCGATCCATATTTTGCAACTTAAATCGTTTGACACTAAAGGAGCGGGCATCACATGTACAGTTTGATGAAGCGTATTTTAATTGGTAAACCATTAAAATCACAGGCAGCAGGAGAACAAAAACTATCAAAAATCAAAGCGTTGGCATTATTGTCATCAGACGCATTATCATCAGTTGCATATGGTACAGAACAAATCTTAATTGTTCTTTCTGTCGTTAGTGCAGCAGCATTTTGGTACTCACTCCCGATTGCAGGTTGTGTATTAATTCTTTTAATGGCGTTAATTCTGTCTTACCGCCAGATCATTTATGCTTATCCAGAAGGCGGCGGGGCATATGTCGTCTCTAGCAGAAACCTAGGTGAAAAACCGGGATTGATCGCTGGCGGATCATTGCTTGTAGACTATATTTTGACTGTAGCAGTGAGCATTTCAGCGGGGACCGATGCCGTCACATCGGCTTTTCCAACACTATATCCATATCATGTCTTGATCTCAATTGTATTGGTCATCGTGATTATGGTGCTCAACCTCCGTGGATTAACAGAATCGGCATCTATTCTGGCTTATCCTGTATACTTGTTTGTATTTTCACTCCTTATATTAATTGGAGTAGGCGGTTTCAAATTATTAACAGGCGGCGTACCGCCAGCACCTGAACATACAGCGGTAGGCACACACGTACAAGGCATTACATTATTTTTGTTATTAAAAGCTTTTTCATCTGGCTGTTCTGCTCTGACTGGAGTAGAAGCCATTTCAAATACGATTCCATCCTTTAAAAAACCAGCTGCACAAAACGCAGCGAGAACATTGTTGATGATGGGTGGATTGCTAGCTGTTTTATTTGTGGGAGTCACATTGCTTGCATTTGGTTTCGGCATCTCGCCAAAGCCAGAAGAAACGGTTGTATCACAAATTGCGTCAGACACTTTTGGACGTACGTTTTTCTATTACGTGATTCAGGCAGTCACAGCGCTAATTCTAATATTAGCGGCAAATACCGGCTTTTCAGCCTTTCCGTTATTGGCTGTCAATTTAGCAAAGGATAAATATATGCCGCGTATGTTTACTGTAAGAGGAGACCGGCTTGGTTACTCTAATGGCATTATCTTTCTAGGCGTAGCCTCTATGCTGCTCATCTGGTTGTTTGATGGAAAAACAGAACATCTTATACCGCTATATGCTGTCGGTGTGTTTATTCCATTTACCCTGTCGCAGACCGGCATGTGTGTGAAGTGGATTCGTGAAAAACCGCAGGGCTGGAAAACGAAAATGCCAATCAATATCGTCGGAGCACTGATTTCTTTTACAGTTTTTATGATTCTCATTTTGACCAAGTTCCATCTCGTATGGCCAATATTTGTTTTCCTGCCTATTGTTTTATTTATCTTTCATTCCATTAAAAAGCATTATTTGTCTGTTGGAGAACAACTGCGTTTATTGAATGAAACAGAGCCAGTTGAGATTAAAGGAAATGTGGTCATCGTACCGATAGCAGGAGTCACACGTGTTGTTGAACAATCTGTTCAGTATGCAAAATCTTTATCAGAGCAAGTCATAGCGGTTCATGTATCCTTTGATAAAGAAAAGGATAAGAAAATTGAAGAAGATTGGGAAAAACTCAATAGCGGTGTACGGCTTGTGATGCTGCATTCGTCCTATCGAAGCCTCATTCACCCGCTAGATAAATTTCTTGAGACAGTTGAGACAAAAGCAAATGCCCATCAATATAAAGTGATGGTCCTCGTGCCACAATTTATACCGAAAAAAAGATGGCACACCATTTTGCATAATCAATCTGCCTTTTTATTAAGATTCCGCCTATTATGGAAGCGGGATATTGTGGTGGCAACCCTGCCCTATCATTTTAAAAAGTAGCAGAAGCAGGTTGAAACGTTTGATCAAAAGGATGCGGTGGTATGGAGTAAGAAAAAAGGAGTTTTCTCACATGCCGCAAAGAACCGCAGGAAAAGAAGTAACAGCGCTACTGGAAGAGTGGGGCGTGAAACATATTTATGGAATGCCCGGCGATAGTATAAACGAATTGATTGAAGAACTTAGGCATGAATCAAGTCAAATAAAATTTATCCAAACGAGACATGAAGAAGTGGCAGCACTATCAGCGGCGGCTGATGCCAAACTAACAGGTAAACTTGGTGTCTGCTTATCAATTGCTGGGCCGGGTGCTGTCCACTTATTAAATGGGCTGTATGATGCAAAAGCAGATGGTGCACCAGTTTTAGCAATTGCAGGGCAGGTTGCTTCGGCCGAAGTAGGCAGAGACACATTCCAAGAAATCAAATTGGAGCGAATGTTTGACGATGTCGCTGTCTTTAATCAGCAGGTACAGACAGCAGAGGCGCTGCCTGACTTATTGAATCAAGCCATCAAAGCAGCTTATACCCATAAAGGTGTGGCAGTTCTCACCGTATCGGATGACTTATTTTCTCAAAAAATAAAGCGTAAACCCGTCTATACATCTCCTCTTTATGTTGAGGGAGAAGTACGGGCGAAGAAAGATCAATTGCTAAAGGCAGCTCAGCTGATTAACAATGCTAAGAAGCCAGTCATCTTAGCAGGTAAAGGATTAAGACATGCAAAAGAAGAGCTTCTTTCATTTGCAGAAAAGGCAGCTGCTCCTATCGTCATCACGCTTCCTGCAAAAGGGGTTGTGCCAGACAGGCATCCATACTTTTTAGGTAACTTAGGTCAAATTGGAACGAAGCCGGCATATGAAGCGATGGAAGAATGTGATCTTTTAATTATGCTTGGCACCTCCTTTCCATATAGAGACTACTTACCAGAGGACACGCCAGCCATTCAACTAGATATTAAACCAGATCAAATCGGCAAAAGGTATCCGGTAGATGTGGGAATTGTGAGCGACAGCAAGAGTGGTTTGCATGAACTAACTTCCTACATTGAATATAAAGAACAGCGTGGCTTTCTTGAAGCTTGTACAGAGCATATGATGAAGTGGCGAGAAGAAATGGATAAAGAAAAATCTGTTGCTACTTCACCAATTAAACCGCAGCAAGTCATTGCTAGACTAGAAGAAGCAGTCGAGGACAATGCCATTCTTTCAGTTGATGTTGGTAATGTCACGGTATGGATGGCACGTCATTTTGAAATGAAACAGCAGGATTTCATTATCTCCAGCTGGCTTGCCACAATGGGTTGCGGTTTACCTGGTGCGATTTCAGCTAAATTGAATGAACCGAACCGACAAGCCATTGCCGTCTGTGGTGATGGAGGCTTCACAATGGTCATGCAAGACTTTGTGACAGCTGTAAAGTATAAGCTGCCGATCGTTGTCGTAATCTTAAACAACAACAATTTAGGGATGATTGAATATGAACAACAGGTAAAAGGAAACATAAATTATGGTATAGAGCTGGAGGATATTGATTTTGCTAAGTTTGCAGAAGCGTGTGGCGGCAAAGGAATCTCCGTGTCATCACATGAAGAATTAGCTCCAGCCTTTGATACAGCTCTTCAATCCGATAAACCAGTCATTATTGATGTCGCTGTCGCCAATGAACCTCCGTTACCTGGGAAAATCACTTACACCCAAGCAGCAGGCTTCAGTAAATATTTATTGAAAAAATTCTTTGAAAAAGGTGAGCTGGATATCCCTCCACTCAAGAAAAGCCTCAAACGCTTTTTCTAAACACAAAGTAGTCGGTCTTCTGAAAAGAGGGCTGACTTTTTTTGCGATGATTAGGAAAAATATTTCAATTGTCACTTGCCTTCATCTCTATTAAAATATTTGGAAATAATTTTTGTAACTTAAAGCCTATTTTTCCAATTCGCTGAGAAAGGTAAAATAGACTTTATGATCAATAATGGAGGGAGTGACTTCTTCTGGGCAAGATACTTGATGCAAAAGCACTAACAAGTGCCATGGATGCAAGGGCAAAACACTACCAGGAACTCCGTGAACAAATGGTAGACTTAAAAAAGACACTTCAAGGCGTGGTAAACCTCGGTGATGATTTCACTGGAAAAGGTGCCGATAACATTAAAAGCTTTTATAAAGAACTGGCTGGAAATGTAGATATGTTTATCAGCTTCATTGATAAGCAAAAAGCCTTTCATGAAGGTGTTTCTGGGACACTTGATGATACGAGTTTTGGCGGCGAAACCTTTGTAGAAGAACACTTTTTAGACAACGCTGTACATATGGGCATCAAAAATGCCAAAAGCATTGTGAAGGATCAAAAAAAGGCGCTTAAAACGATTTTTCAAGACATCGACGACCTCATTTCACTGGAGGTATTTGATAGTCAAACCTTTGATGAAAAAATTGCAGATGCGGAAGACGAGCGAAAAAAGACAGTGAAAGACCTAAGAGAGCTTGATCAAAATTTAAAAGATGAATATGCTTTGTCAGAGACGGAGCAGCAAGCTACAATGGCATTGTATACGGAAATGATGAATGCCACAAATGACGGAAAAGCCATTTCGCCTATGAATTTTGACAAGAAAGCGTATCAAAATAGTGAAATCTACAAGGCAAAAAGCGATATTGAGAAGCAAACTTCCGAATATCTCAACATTAAAAAAGAACAACAGGAAGCCCGCGAGATCGCAAAGGAACAAGAAGCACTCGCCAACCGTCCTTGGTATGAAAAAGCACTCGATTATGGCGGAAATATCGTCAATGAATTGACAGGCGTGAACGATGCAAAACGAGCCGCAACTGGCGTTGACCCAATTACAGGGGAAGAACTCACCGCAGGTCAGCGCGTCGCCGCAGGCGGCATGGCAGCAGCGGGTTATATCCCAATCGTCGGATGGGCAGGACGCATTTTCAAAGGTGGAAAAGCCGTCTACAAAACCACCCAATCCACATCAGCCGCAGTCAGAGCAGTCGACATTTACAAGACATCGCAAAAGTCTTTTGACGCCCTAAAAACATCTCAAAAAGGCTTATATGGTCTTACCGCCACAAACGGCTTCAGCGAAGCGATTACAGGGCGTGATATGTTTGGAAATAAGGTCTCGAAAGAACAGCAGGAAGCGAGTATGAATGCGGCGCTGGGAATGCTTTTGCCGTTTGGGGCGAAGGGAATTAAAAGTAATTTAGATTCCATTAATAAGCCCAAATATATCCCGAAAGATAAAAATGGTAAAAATGCGAGTCTACCAAAAAACGAGAATGGGAAGTTAATCAATGGAACCGTCCATAAACCAGATTCACAGTTTCCTCATACGCAAATTGGTTATAGGAAAGGGCGTAAAGCGGGGTACATTCAAACCCTCGAATGGGGAAAAGATGGTACGCCGATACAAAGAACAGATTGGACGAATCATGGTAGAGGTGATCACACAAATCCCCACTCTCATCCTGCGGTTTTTAAGGATGGATCATGGAGTTTTAAAGAATAATTTGGAGGAGATTTGAATGGGTGTAAAAGAATCAGAGTTTCTATTAAAAATAAGAGGTATGGAATATTTTAATGATGAATTATCTTGCTTAGGCGATCAGCTTGCTGAGATTCTATTGTGTATAAAGGAATTTAAACAGGATTATCAATGGTATGTCTTTGATGTCTTTGGCTCGACTCATTCTTCTCTTTTCGAGCTATTTCCAACCCAAGATTTGAGTGTAATGTCAACAGACCAATTGATATATAGTGTAAGACAAGTTGTTCAATTTGAATCAGGTGTTTTTATAGGATTTCAAAAAGGTTTACAGATTGAATGGGATTTGAATTCAATGCCAGAAACAGAAGAAGATGAGGGCATTCAACACTCTTTAGCTGATATTGAAATTCGAGCATTCGATTTTTCTTATTTTGAAGTTTATGGTAACGATATAAAAATTGAGAAACATTTGGTTCATAATCTTAATAAGTGAGAGGATTTCGATACGTTGTTGAGTATAAATGTGTATCTTTACTGACAAACCACCACAAAAAAGGAGAAACAACCATGCTATGGATTCTCACACAAAACCAACAAACTCTGATTCATGTCCAAGAAGTCTCAGTAAGCGGCAAAAAAATTGAAGGGATGATCTTGGGGAGTACTTCCTGGGCAAAGATGCTCGGCAAGTATGACTCAAATGATCGCGCAGCCGAGATCCTTCAAGACATGATGAAGACGATTGAAGAACATCCAAATGCCACAATGACATACCGAATGCCTCTTCAATAAAAAGAAACCACCTTTCCATCGTGAAAAGGTGGTTTTTGTTTAGGATGGTGTTTTTCCAAAGGCTAAGAATAAGGGAATGCCTGTGCCAACAAGGGTGGTGGCAAATAGGAACATACCGCAAATAAATAGAAAATGGCTTGCTGAAAAGACGAGTGCCAGAATGAGAAAAACGATGCTGAGTCCTATCATGCTATAGGATGGGACAAAGCGGCGTTTGTAGGTGGCTTTCTTTGTTAGAAAGGAGAAGAAAATACCAAATAACAAAGGGACAATCCATAAGTAAAATAAAATAATAAGAGACATACATCATACCTCGATTTTTCCTTCTATTTTATCAGATGCCGATCACAACGGATACTACAAAGCTTCACTTTGTAAAATAATTCATGCAATCGACACAATTAAGTGGGCTGATTCATCGAATGCGTTTTTTGTTTTATATATTCAGGCTGTAAAAGGGCGTACACACAATGATCGGTAAAGCGATTGCCCAGCCATTCACATTGTCTTAAAATTCCCTCAAGCGAAAAGGATAATCGCTCTGGGATGCGTCTGCTTTTCTGGTTATCGACAGCAGCCCTAATCTCGATACGATGCAGCCCGCACTCTTCAAATAAATAGCGAATGACTGCTTGGCATGCTTTTGTCATGATGCCTTTTCCTTGATGGCCTTCTCCGAGCCAATAGCCGACTGAAACGGTTCTATTGATCCAATGAATTTGATGGGTGCCAATGATGCCGACAAGTTCTCCATGTGACCAAATGCCCGCTTGAAAACCGTTGTTCTGCATCGCTTGCTGCATCGCACCTTGGATAAACGCCATACTGTCTTCCTCTGTCTGTGTTGAATCCACCCAAAGCATCCATTCACGTAAATGCTCTCTCGACCGCTGGATGAGCAAATACAGACTTCTTGCGTCTCTTGGCTCAAGCAGCCGCATGGATATCTCTTGATCCTGATAAACAAACATGTACCCACATCCTCTCAGGGGAATTCTACCATAACCAAATGGAAAGAAAAAGACAGCTCAACACTGTCTTTTACATAAACGTATCTACAATTAAGAAGAGATTAAGTGCTACAACAAGAGCTGCTATCACCCAAGATATTCCTGTCACCCAGCGGGCATTCGTCAATTCACCCATAATTCGTTTTTTACTTGTAAATAAAATGAGCGGAATTAAAGCAAAAGCAATCCCAAACGATAAGACGACCTGACTCATCACAAGCGCAGAGGTCGGATTCACTCCAGATGCAATAATCGCAATAGGAGGAATGATGGTAATCAGCCGGCGAACATACAGCGGGATCCGGTATTGAATAAAGCCCTGCATAATGATATCGCCTGACAATGTACCGACAGAAGAGCTGGATAGTCCGGCTACAAGCAGACCTACACCAAATAAGATGGCTGATACAGGCCCTGCGAGTGTACCAAAATGCTGAAACGCAACATCCAAATCTTCAACAAAAAGACCATTTTTATAAAATAAAGCGGCTGCCACAATCAACATGCTGGCATTGATGGCCCCGGCGACGATCATTGCAATGAGGATATCTAAAAACTCAAAGCGGAAAATCTGCTTTTTCTCCTTTTCCGTTCTGCCGACGACTCTTCTTTGGGTTAAAGCTGAATGTAAGTAGATTGCGTGAGGCATCACAGTGGCACCTAAAATTCCAGCTGCAAGCAGCACGCTGTCTGCGCCATCAAATTTTGGAATGAACAGTCCGCCAGCGACACTTGCGATATCTGGTTTGGCGACAAAGGTTTGTACAGCGAAAGCGATCACGACAACGAACAACATGCCTGTAATACCTGCTTCTAATGCTCGATATCCTCGTCTTTGCAGCTCCAATATCGCAAATGAACCGATAGCCGCGATAATGGATGCTTCAAGCAGCGGGATTCGAAAGAGCAAGTATAAACCAAGTGCCGCCCCGATAAACTCAGCTAAATCCGTGGCAATAATGACGAGCTCTCCCTGAATCCATAAACCGATCGAAACGGGCTTTGGAAACTCTTCACGTGCGATTTCAGGTAAGTTTTTGCCTGTCGCAATTCCAAGCTTTGCGGATAAAGACTGGATGAGCAAAGCCATGAGATTTGATATGAGAATGACCCATAAAAGGAGATATCCATATTTGGAGCCAGCCGCAATGTTGGTGGCGAAATTTCCTGGATCAATATAAGCAATGGCTGCGATAAAAGCAGGACCGAGAAAAGGAAGGAGTCTTCTAAATCCCTTGACTTTTCCTTCAAGTGCACGCTCAGCTGCCTCTGACATGTGTGCCTGTGCCTCGATGTATTTGTTTGTCATATGTCATCACCTAGATTCTACAAAGTTTTGCTTGGGCACAAAATGTTTCCTTGATGCAATTTTTAATCATCATATGCCCATCTTCATGAAAAGTCAACTATCTGAACTAATAGGTTTGTTTATCATATGTAAGTGAAAAAAATAGATACCTTGTCAATCCAACACATAAAAAACACCGCCTTTATAGACGGTGTCCCTACTGCTTCCTCTGTTATTTGTTTTTTTAAGATACCCTTGATCCCACACTACGGAAGATCAGGCTTAAGATGATGACAAAGATCGCTGCACCTAAGATTGCTGGAATGATCGCAAAGCCTGCCAAACTAGGACCCCACGTTCCAAGTAATCCATGACCAATCCAAGCACCTGCAAGTCCTGCAATCATTGAACCGATCCATCCTCCTGGTACACTACCTCCAGCGAGTGCACTGCCAATAAGGCCGATGACAATCGCCACAACTAATGAAATCAGAAATCCTAACATGTTGATCACTCCTCTTTTTGTTTGTGTATTAAGCAATAACCGTTTTGAAAAAGTTTCAAACCTTTCGAAACCGATTCAATGTTCTATACGTATGATGGAAAAGGATTGTGTATAATAACAAACAAATACTTCAGCAGCATCTAAGGAGGAAAAAGGCATGGAGGAAAGAGAGTGGCTAAAAGCACAATTAAAGCAGATTGAACAGTGGGAGAAAGATCAGCAAAAGGTATGGTTTTGGGAGAAACTTAGCCGCCTGCCATTTCAAATGCTGGACAAGCTGACGCCTGCCTTTATCCAGAAAAAAATCGGTGTGCTGCTAGATGAAATGGGGCATTACATTCAATCAGGCGGTGCCTATTTGACATCAGAAAAAGGCATCATCCATCAATTTCAAAAGAAATGTGCCGACGAATCGATTCAGCGTATAGAAGATATAGAAAAAGCTCCAATTGAAATCATGGATGCGATTAGTGAACATATGGGGAGAAATAGGACGAATCTCGCCACGGTACAAGGGGCGACAACGGGTGTCGGTGGTATGTTTACACTGGCTGCAGATATTCCTGCGGTACTTGGTCTCTCCCTTAAAACATTACAGGATATTGCCGTCACCTATGGCTATGATCCTAAAAACAAGGAAGAGCGGGTCTTCATCATAAAATGCTTACAGTTGACCTCTGCTGATGTGGTTGGGAAGAAATCGATATTAAAAGAACTCAGGAGCTATCATGCTTCCGAAGGGAAACACGAAAACATGTTCTCACAAATCCAAGGATGGCGTGAGGTAGTCTATAATTACCGAGATTCATTTGGCTGGAAGAAACTGTTTCAGCTTGTTCCCGTAGCAGGGATTTTATTTGGCGCAGTTTCCAACCGCTCACAACTAAAAAGTATTGCCGAAACAGGCATGATGCAATACCGAAAGCGAAGAATTGTCTCAAGATTAGAAGAGCTCACGCAGCAAGAACAGAGTGAATCTGGTGCATAAAAAATCCCTTTCTCAAAGGGATTTTTTATTTGGTCTTATCCTCTTCTTGAAAAGCATGGATCGGAGAATGTTCATAACGCGCACGCAGCTCACGAATCTGTTTGATTAGGGTAGAACCAATGGTTTTTTCGGCTTCCTCATACAAAGGATCGAGGGCTTTCATCCATTTTTGTCTTTCTGCTGGCGTCAATTCATGAATGGCAATCTGCGATTCCCGTTTAATGTCCTCCAGTTGATCTTTGTTCATCTGTTCTGCATGTTTTTCATTCCAAGCTGTTGTTTCTTCCATAGCTTCAAGTAAAATTCGTTTCGTTTCAGGTGTCTGGCGATCAAAGAAGGATTGATCTGTTAAGACCACATAGCCTAAATACCCGTGATTACTGATCGTCATATAGTCTTGTATATGATAGAATTTTTTTGAATAAATATTTGAAATGGTATTTTCTTCACCATCTACTTTTTTTGTTTCTAATAGCTGAAACGTCGAATTAAACGATTCCTGATAGGGCTTTGCGCCAAGAAGTTTGAATTGTTTTTCAATCATGTCGCTTTGCATAATGCGGAGAGATTGGTTTTTTAAATCACTAGGCTGTTTGATTGGACCTTTATTAGAGGTGATTTGCTTAAAGCCATTTGTCCAATACGCCATTCCCTTTAGCCCGTCTTTTTGCAGGGTGCCAAACAATCTTTGTCCAATTGCACCGTGCAAGCCTTCCTGAACCGCATCATAATTAGAAAAAGCAAAAGGAAGGTCAAGTGCCAGCCACTCAGAGGATAGCATGCCGAGCTTCGAGGTAGATGGTGCGATAAATTGAACTTGATTCTCTTTGAGTGCATTAATTTCTTCTATATCAGAATAAAGACTTCCGTTGGAGAAAATTTGAATGGTGATCTTCCCATCGGATTTTTCGTGCACAAGCTCAGCAAATTTCTTTGCGGCAAGTCCTTTTGGTGTATTATCTGCCACGACATGGCTAAATTTGAACACAAGCTGATCCTTCAGCCCTGTCTGTTCATCGTCAAAGGTCGTCGCTGCTTTTGGCATCATATGATAGAAACCAAAGTATAAAGCGGTTACAAAACCGATCAAGAGCAATAGTGTATAGGCGAGTAAATTCTTCATGCGTCCGATCCCCCTTATGTCAAGCATACTTGACCGAGGAAGAATTCGTAAAGATACAGGTGAAAAAAATGATGAGAAATCGATTGAAATTACAACAATTATCTATTAGATGGAAGCTCACCATCCTCACATATTTCGTTGTCATTTTCGCCCTTTTAATCGGAGGAATTGTCCTTGTTGGGGGAATCCAGCAAACAGAGGAACGAGAGCTTCGAAAAAGGCTCATGAACACAGCGAGAACAGTTGCGGAGATGAATGAGGTAAAGCAGGCGTTAGCTGATCAAACAAAGAAACGTGACCGATTACAGCATGCCATCGAAGAGATTCGGATTATTCAAGACGCTGACTACATTGTCGTCATGGATATGGAGCATGTGAGATTAACGCATCCAGTGAAAGCAAGGATTGGCCAGCGTTCGGAGGGGACAGATGAAGAGCCTGCTTTTGCCGAGCATATTTATTTCTCAGAAGCAGAGGGAGAGCTTGGGACCGCCATCAGAGCCTTTTATCCAGTGAAGGATGATCAATTTAATCAAACAGGGGTCGTCCTTGTAGGGAGAACGCTGCCAAGTATGATCGATATATTAGGAGAAATGAAGCGGGATATCCTCATGATCCTTTTGCTGACGCTCAGCTTTGGGCTTGTAGGTTCATTTTTACTCGCTCGTCATATTAAACAGCAAATGTTTAAGCTGGAGCCGCATGAGATTGTCAGAATGCTAGAGGAGCGCACCGCAACCTTTCACTCTATTAATGAAGGGGTCATCGCCATTGATAATCAGCACATGATCACCATTTTTAATGAAAAGGCGAAGCAAATCTTTGGCGTGACAGGGGATGTCGTAGGCAGGAATATTTGGGATGTGCTGTCTGACACAAGACTTCCAGAGATCATTGATCGCGCAGAACCCGTCTACAATGAAGAAATTCATATGAGCGGAAAGCGGATTATGAGCAGCCGGATTCCGATTGTCATGAAAAAGAAAATTATCGGAGCGGTCGCCATTTTTCAGGACCGGACAGAAGCGGCAAAATTAGCAGAGGAGCTAACCGGGGTTAAGAACTTTGTAGACGGTCTGCGGGTGCAAAATCATGAGCATATGAATAAGCTTCATACGATTGCCGGGCTGATTCAGCTTGGTAAACCCGATCAGGCGCTCGATTTAGCCTTTCAAACGACGGAAGAACAGGAACATGTGCTGGACTTTCTTCACCGCGTCATACAGCATGATGCCGTTGCGGGATTATTGATGAGCAAAATCAGAAGGGGCAAGGAGCTAGGCATAAAGGTCGAAGTAGACGAACATAGCTGTCTGCGTGATTTCCCTGAGCGTCTAGATCAGCATGATATGACGAAGCTGCTTGGCAACCTGATCGAGAACGCCTTTGCCTCATATGATACTGTTGAAAGAGACACAAAACGCATTTCGATTAGTATTGATCAAACCGAGGATGTCCTCGCGATTTTAATTGAAGACAATGGCTCCGGGATTGAAGAGGAAATGATTCCTTCTATTTTCGATAAAGGCTTCACACACGGCAAAGAAGGCGGAACAGGCTATGGCCTGTATATTGTAAAAACGATTATCGACAAAGGGATGGGAAATGTAGAAGTCACATCAAGCATCGGCATTGGTACCACCTTCTCAATCGAATTCCCAATGATCATAGAGGAGAGAGACAGATGACTCAGATTAAGGTGCTATTAATTGAAGATGATCCGATGGTGCAAGAAGTGAATAAGGAGTTCATTAAGAGTGTTCCTGGCTTTCAAGTGGCGGCAATCGCAGGTAATGGGGAGCAGGGCATCCAGCTCATCAAAGAAATTCGTCCAGACCTTGTTGTCCTCGATGTATATATGCCAAAAAAAGATGGCGTAAAGACGCTTCAAGACATTAGAAAGCAAAAGATACAGGTGGACGTGATCGTTATTTCTGCGGCAAAGGACAAAGAGACGATTGGCACCATGCTTCAAAATGGTGCACGAGATTATATCATCAAGCCATTTAAGTTCGAACGTATGAAAGAATCACTTGAAAGCTATAAAGCGTTTAAATCTAAAATTCGCACAGCAGCAGAATTTTCTCAGGAGATGCTGGATGATATCATACGAAAGCCTGCTGTTAAGCAGGAAGATACTTGGCTCCCTAAGGGGCTGAATGTGCATACGATGAATGAAATTAAAGCCTATATGAGCTTGCAGGAAGGTCCGCAGTCTGCAGAGGAAGTTGCCAATGCACTCGGCATTGCACGTGTCACGGCACGCCGGTATTTAGACTTCTTAGTGAAAGAAGGCGAGCTGAAATTAGATATGCAATATGGCGGGGTAGGCCGGCCTGTCAATAAATATATCGTACATTCTGACTAAGAGACCAAAAAGACCAAAATGTACGATATGTTCATAAGCTTCACAGCCTTTGATGAAATCGCTATCATTTAGCTACAGATAACAGTTAAGCGTTTACATCAAAGGGTGAGGGAGTTGATTTTTTATGAAGAGGCTTTTGAAGAACCTGACATTTCAGGTGATTGCAGCTGTCATTATCGGGATCATTGTCGGGATGGTTTGGCCAAACGTCGGAAAAGAAATGAAGCCGCTTGGTGACACCTTTATCAATGCCGTTAAAATGGTCATCGCACCAATTATTTTCTTAACCATTGTTCTTGGTATTGCCAAGATGGGGGATATGAAAAAGGTTGGAAAAGTTGGGGGAAAAGCATTTATTTATTTTGAAGTCGTCACGACGCTTGCTTTGGTCATCGGTCTTTTTGTCGTCAATATCATGAAGCCAGGTGCAGGTCTGGACTATAGCAAGCTTGAAAAAGGGGATGTTTCACAGTATACCCAAAACGGGGGACAGGGTATCGACTGGATGGAATTTGTCACACACATTGTGCCATCTAACATGGTAGATGCTTTTGCAAAGGGTGATATTTTACAGGTCTTATTCTTCTCTATTTTATTCGGTGTTGCGCTTGCTGCACTTGGCGAGAAGGGGAAAGGAATCATTGAGTGGCTTGATAAGCTGTCACTTGTTTTCTTTAAAATCATTGGATATATCATGCGTGCTGCGCCGCTTGGTGCATTTGGGGCAATGGCCTATACAATCGGTCACTTTGGTTTGGCATCGATTAAACCGCTCGCAAGTCTGATGCTCTCCGTTTATTTGACTATGTTCCTGTTCATCTTCGTTGTGCTGAATATCATTTGTAAAATGTATGGCTTCAGCCTGTTTGGTTACCTGCGATTTATCAAGGATGAAATTTTAATTGTTCTTGGCACAAGCTCATCAGAATCCGTACTGCCAAGAATGATGGATAAAATGGAACGCTACGGGTGCTCTAAGTCTGTTGTGGGTCTTGTCATCCCAACAGGGTATTCCTTTAACTTAGATGGAACCTCGATCTACTTATCGATGGCTGTGGTCTTCTTAGCGCAAGTGTTTGGTGTAGACTTGTCTATCGGCCAGCAAATTACCATTATCCTTGTTCTAATGCTCACATCAAAGGGAGCGGCTGGGGTGACAGGAAGCGGATTTATCGTGCTGGCTTCTACACTCGCTGCACTACAGGTCATTCCGCTAGAGGGGCTTGCACTTCTGCTTGGTGTAGATCGATTCATGAGCGAAGGAAGAGCCATCACAAACCTCATTGGAAATGGAATCGCGACAATTGTTGTGGCGAAAAGTGAAGGTGAATTTGACGAAGCGAAGAGCAAAACAGCCCTTCAAGAAATGCGCAATATAAAGCAAGCTGTATAGTATAAAAACAACCCAAAACCGAAACCTTATGTCTACATGGGGTTCGGTTTTTTCTTGTGTAAAAAAAGAAAAAACATGAAAGCTTGATAAATTTAGTGCGAATCGTAAGACCTCATTGACCTTTTGTTATATAATTTACAGAAAGATCCGATATAATGTATATCAGATCCAATGAAAAATAGACTTTAGTCCTGGCAGGTGTATAACGAAATGGCAGCATTTTTAAAATTGTTCGAAAAACCCGGTGTTAAGCGGTTTTCTGTATTTGTAGTATTAGCCACAGCCTTATATTTATTAAGAGGAATGATGAATTTAATTCTCTTGACCTTCATATTCACCTTTTTGATGAATCGGTTAGAAGAGGTCATTAGAGGCTTTTTAAGTCGCTTCCTTAAAATAGGGCAGAAATCGGTTATTACCATTTTGTATATTCTTTTGGCTGGTGGATTGACGGTTGGCGGATTCGTGTTTGTGCCAATCATCGCCAAACAGGTGGAGCAGCTATTTCATTTAGGAAAGAAAATTGCAGATCATCCACAAGATTTACCCTTCATTGATGTCATCACGAACGTATTCGGAGATTTTAAAATATCAGCTTACTTTGAGAAAGGGTTTAATTTCCTCTATACATACTTAACTGATTTCAGTACGTTCAGTATCCAGGTCATTATGTCCTTAATATTAAGCATGTTCTTCCTGTTCGAAAAGGAACGCCTCATTCAATTCATGAACAAGTTCAAAACGAGTAAAATCTCTGTGTTCTATAACGAAATCGCCTTCTTTGGACGTAAATTTTTCAGAACGTTCGGAAAGGTACTCGAAGCACAGTTTATTATTGCAACTGTTAACTGTGTTTTAACAACCATTGCGCTAGGTATTATGGGATTCCCGCAATTATTTGGATTAGCGGTCATGGTCTTTTTGCTAGGCTTAATCCCTGTGGCAGGTGTGGTTATCTCACTTATTCCACTCAGCATCATTGCGTATACGCTTGGAGGCGGCATGTATGTCCTGTATATCGTGCTTGTGATCGTCATCATCCATGCCATTGAAGCCTATTTCCTAAACCCGAAGCTCATGTCAGCAAAAACAGAACTCCCTATCTTCTTCACATTTGTTGTGCTGATCTTCTCTGAACACTACATCGGCATTTGGGGACTGATTATTGGTATCCCGATCTTTGTGTTCATTTTAGATATTTTGGAGGTCACGAATAAGGAAGAAAGTAATTAAAAAGTTCATATGAACCTGTTTACAATTTTCCGAAAATAAGGTATAAATAGTATGAAAATATCATATTACCACACGCTTAATCCTTCTAAAGGAATGGGGGACCCATGTTTTTGGGGTGAATTTTTCTCTGTGAGAAAAAAGGACATCTCTTCGTCCTAACCCGTCAGCTAACCTCATCGGCGTGAAGAGAGTAAACAGTGGTACGTGTATGGAAACAAAGACCCACGAGAAAACTCTCTTGTGGGTCTTTTTTGATGAGGAAGGGGAGATTTTATTGAAGCTAGCGACGAAAATTATTATTGCCTTGTTTGTAGGTGCAATCACAGGACTATTGCTTAACATTTTTGCTCCAAATGTATTCAAAGTGTTAGACCCTTATCTATTTACGCCTCTAGGTCAAATCTTCTTAAACCTGATTAAAATGTTAGTGGTGCCGATCGTATTCTTTTCCATCACACTAGGTGTAGCAGGTCTAGGTGATCCGAAAAAGCTTGGCAGAATCGGCGTAAAAACCATTACTTATTTCCTGCTTACTACTACTTTTGCCATCATCATTGGCATTTCATTAGCCTTATTAATCAAGCCGGGAGCATTCGGTCATTTTGATACGAAAGCAGCTGATTATTCCGCAGAGAAAGCCCCATCAATGGCAGAAACACTACTCAACATCATCCCAACCAATCCAGTCCAATCTTTAGTTGAAGGAAACATGCTTCAAATCATCGTCTTTTGTGTATTTTTAGGTCTTGGCATTGCCATGCTTGGGAAGAAGACGGAAGGTTTGCTAAAGCTGTTTGAACAAGGAAATGAATTAATGATGTACCTTGTCGGCATAGTGATGAAGTTCGCACCGTACGGAACATTCGGTTTGATCGCAACTGCCATTGGCAGTCAGGGATTTGATGCGATGAAAGCGATGGGCCTTTATTTCTCGGTCGTGTTAGTTGCGCTCGTGCTGCATTTCTTCCTAACTTATGGGTCAACTGTCGCCATTTTAGCGAAGCGAAATCCGATGGCATTTTTCAAAGGATTTTCTCCAGCAATGGTTGTCGCATTTAGTACGTCAAGTAGTAACGCAGTCCTCCCAGTCTCGATGGAAACAGCCCAGAAACGTTTGAAGGTGCCGGAGCCGATTTCAAGCTTTGTACAGCCGCTTGGTGCAACCATTAATATGGATGGCACAGCGATTATGCAAGGGGTCGCGACTATTTTTATCGCGCAAGTGTATGGAGTTGAACTGACGCTTGTCCAAATGCTGACGGTTGTCTTAACGGCTGTCTTAGCAAGTATCGGTACAGCGGGTGTGCCAGGAGTTGGGCTCATTATGCTCGCTATGGTACTGAACTCTGTGAATCTGCCGGTTGAAGGCATTGCGCTCATCCTTGGCATAGACCGCTTATTAGATATGGCAAGAACCGTTGTCAATATTACAGGTGACGCCGCATGTGCGGTGATTGTGACAGAAACGGAGAAAAAACACGAGACAGACGCAGCATCACCGAACCTATCCATGTAATGTAAAAGAAGGGCTGACTCGATCAGCCCTTTTTTTCATGGAGTCCCTTGTCTTGCGTGATATACTTTTAACAGAATGAGCGGTCTTATTTGCCGCTTTAGGTTTTACATCAGAAGGAGGAACCACGTTGGAATCTGCTGTTCTAAAAGTAGAGAAAGTCGATAAACGAATTGGCCGGAAAATGATCTTACAAGATATATCTATAGAAATAGGGAAAGGGGAAATCGTCGGCTTACTAGGACCAAATGGGTCTGGAAAAACAACCTTGATTCGTTTGATCGTTGGCTTGATGAAAAAAAACAATGGCCGAATCATGATCAATGGATATTCACAGGATGAGGATTTCCTAAATGCGATGTCATCTGTTGGTGCAATCATAGAAAATCCCGAATTTTATTCTTATTTAACAGGCTTCGAAAACCTTGAACTGTATGCGGCGATGCACGATGGAGTGACAGAGGAACGAATACAGGAAGTGGTGAAAAGAGTTCGTCTGGAGCACGCCATTCATCAGAAGGTGAAGACATATTCACTGGGGATGAAACAAAGGCTTGGGATTGCACAAGCCATATTACATCAGCCGAACCTGCTCATTTTAGACGAACCGACAAATGGACTTGATCCTGCAGGTATGAAGGAATTCAGGGAGCACTTGCAAACGCTAGTAAGAGACGAAGGAACGTCCGTCTTATTCGCCACACATTTATTGCATGAGGTTGAAGAGCTGTGTGACCGCATGATCATCATTCAAAAAGGACAGATCAAAGCCAGTGCCATGCTTCGAGACATAGAGGGGAAAGAACAGATGCTCATGAATATTCAGCCAGTGGAAAAGGCGGCTGCATGGCTTGATACACATGCCTATACATATGAACGAAACGGAGCGCATGTATTACTTCAATTGAACAAAGACCAAGTGCCTGAGCTGAACAAACAGCTTGTTCTGGCTGGATTTGCTGTACTTGAAATGACGCCTCAAAAGCCATCAATTGAAGAGGCATTTATGAAATGGACGGAAGGCGGGACGGCAGATGCTTCAACTCATCAAGAATGAGCATAAGAAAATTACGAGGAAAAAGATCACGTTCATTGCACTTGGATTGATTGTTGTGTTTCAATTAGCGATGGCTCTAGCGTTGAAACGAGTCATCTCCAGCTTTGGTGGACAAGACACTGTCGCCAACTATTTTGCTTATTCCACAAACGTCGTGTTTATTTTACAGGTGCTCGCGGTTGTCATTGGCGCGACCTTGATCTCAACAGAATTTCAAAAAAGAACGATCAAGTTTTTATTGATACGGCCCAAAACAAGGCTGCAAATTTTCCTGTCAAAATACATCACACTTGTGCTTATGGTCATTTATTTGTTTGTTTTTTATTATGTCATTGCTTTCCTATTTGGCTTTATTTTCTTTGGTACTGCATTTGACGAAAGTACGGGACGATTATTTCAGCATACGTTTGCTGTGATCGGATCTCAGTGGGTGGAAGTGATCATGATGGCAAGCTTCGCTTTTATGTGTTCCAGCTTGTTTAGGAACAGCCTCGTTGCGCTTGTGACCTCGTTTTTTGTTTTATATGCAGCTAAATCACTTGTGCCTATTATGTCTCTTTTAGAAAATCAGTGGGGGAAAATCCTGCTTTTTGCTAATACAGACTTTACTCAGTACAGCTTTCAAGGACCGCCGCCCTTCCATGGCATGAGCCCTTTGTTTTCTCTATTTATGGTAGGGGCGCATTTTGTTTTCTTTGTTGGCACGGCTTGGGTTCTTTTTTGGAAGCGTGATGTAAATGTGTAAAAATTGTGTCAAATAACAAGAAAAATTCGTGACATCTTTGTGAAAACGAGTCTGCATTTCACGATAACCGGCTGATTTTGTCTTATAATAAGAGGGAGTCTTGGAGGTGGCACTATCGTGAAAAATTTCATTACGGCTTTACCCATTTTGTTGCTGCTGTCGTTTTCGTTTGTGTCTTTTGCCTTCCAGTTTGATCATCTTATTTATTTCAGACTAGCGCTGGGGATCTTTTCGTTAGCGGGTCTTTTCTTTCTGTATACACTTAAAAGAAACATGAAATGGTTCATGGTTTATTTATATGCGAGCTGGATCATACTTGCAGCTGTCACAACATTTGAGGAGCCTGTCTTTTCTCAGTTCTTCTTCGGTGGTTTAACAATGACTATGGGTTATCTCACATATATGCTCATTTATTTAGGAATGAAGCAGGACCGTGTAGCGAAATCACTTTAAAACAAAAGCCGATAAAATCACAGCATAGATTTTATCGGCTTTTTTTGTTGAAAAAGACAAAAGAGAGGAGCAGCCAGCTTTGACTGCTCCCCCTTATGTTTATGATTCACGTCCAGCAGCTGCAAGCTGCTTCTGATGCTTTTTGTCGATGGTTTCGTATATACTTTCCATCATTTTAGGATCGCGCATGATGGCTTTCTTGTTTTCTTCAATCAATTGCTGATACGTTTTGATTTTCTTCTTAGACATGTGACTCATCGCTCCTTTATAAGAATAGACGTCTATAGGATTCCACATAGATGAAATTGATAATCATTTTCAATTAGCACCTCTATTATACAAAGCACAATGCCGGAAGTAAAGATTATATTCAGAAAATTCACGTAATCGACAAATTCGAAGCCTAGTCGACGCTCATTCTTTCCCAGGAAATAATTTCTGTCATTTCTTGTCGTAAGAGAAGCCTCTATATAAAACATTCTTTCGCTCATTGAAACGTTTTGACTGAACAATTCGTCTTATGAAGAGATTTGATGTAAGTGGTGGAGAAAAAAAGACACCAGCAAGTGTTTGCTGATGTCCTTCGTTTCACGATTTAAGAAACGTGCCCTTGAAGAAACTCTGTCACTTCTTCAGGTGATTTTGCGTTTGCACTGTGTAAATGACCTGTTTTTTCGCCATTTTTGAAAATTAACAGGCTTGGAATACCCATGACCTGATACGTTTCTGCTAATTCAGGGAAATCATCTTTGTTTATTTCAAACCATTCATGGTGAGCATACGCCTCTAAGATGTCTGGAATGAACATGTCCATTCTTGTACAGTCAGGACACCATGTTGCAAAGAATTTAACGATGACTTCTTTGTCAGATTGAATGATTTCATTGAATTGTTCAGTACTTGTGATTTTTTTCAATTTGTCACAACTCCTTTTCAATGTCATTTTAATATAAAATAAAGGCGAATGACATACAAATGCTCGGGAGGCGCTTACAACTTTACAAATCATTTCAATTCCGTAACAACAAAAATTAATTAGAGCATTTTTGCTTGAAAGTGATAAGATAGTAAAGATGAATTTTAGTGGGGGGAGTATCCATTGAAAATAAGTTTAGGATTGATTTACGGCGGAAAGTCAGCCGAACATAATGTATCACTGCAAACAGCCCTTGCAGTTACAAAAGCACTTAACACTGAGAAGTTCGATATACATCCAATTTATATTACAGAAGAGGGCGAATGGCTAAGAGGAGAAAAACTCACTGAACCAGTATCAAACGTCAGAATGCTTCAATTTGAACAGAACGCAAAGACGTTTTTACCAACTTCTTTAAATGAGAGCATGTTTCCACAGCCTGTATCCGCTGATGAGAAGATTGATGTTGTCTTCCCATTGTTGCACGGGCCAAATGGTGAAGATGGAACGATGCAAGGATTACTTGAACTGCTAAATATCCCGTATGTCGGCAACGGCGTTCTTGCTTCTGCCGCGGGTATGGATAAAGTCATGATGAAAGATGTTTTTGCTCAAGCAGGACTTGCGCAAGCAAAGCACCTTTCCTTCAATAAAAAAGACTATGAGAAAGCCACAGCAGACAGCTTAGAACAGGTAGAACGAGTACTTGGCTATCCATGCTTTGTGAAACCTGCCAACATGGGATCAAGTGTTGGAATAAGCAAATGCCGCAGCAAAGAAGAGCTGCAAACCGCATTCGACTTGGCTTTCCAATATGATCGTCGTGTGGTCGTAGAAGAAGGCGTCGTAGGAAGAGAAATCGAGATAGGTGTATTAGGAAATGACGAGCCGAAGTGCTCTGTCGTTGGTGAAATTGCACCTAAAACAGATTTTTATGACTACAAAGCAAAATATGAAGATGGCGATACAGATTTGATCATTCCTGCGAGTGTGTCAGAAGATGAATACAAGACGATTCATGATATGGCGATTAAGGCATTTAAATCCCTAGATGGTTCTGGTCTTGTACGTGCAGACTTCTTCCTCACAGAAAAAGGCGAAGTGTTGATCAATGAAGTGAATACAATGCCTGGATTCACACCATTCAGTATGTTCCCGCTTCTTTGGAAGCACACTGGTGTAGAGTATCCAGAGCTAATTGAAAAGCTAGTGTCACTTGCAATTGAACGCCATCAAGAAAAACAAACCATTAAAACGACTTTTTAATGTGAGCAACAAGCAGACACTATCCTTAGGTAGTGTCTCTTTTCCTTCAAACGTGAAATGAGAAAGAGAGGCGAAAAAATCATGATCAAACGTACAGTGAATCAAATCGCCCAAATGGCTGGTGGGACACTATCTAATCAAGCTTTTGGCGAAGAGCAAATTTACGGAGTGACGACAGATACACGAAAAGTATCAAAAGGTGCATTGTTTATCCCCTTAATTGGAGAACATTTTAACGGTCACACATTTGCTTCTAAAGCAGTGGAGCTTGGAGCCGCAGCCGTTCTTTGGAATCAAAAAGAAGCCAATCCACCGTTCGGTGTACCTGTCATTCTTGTCGACGATACACTGACAGCACTGCAGCAATTGGCAAAATCATATTTAAAAGAAGAAAACCCTCGTGTTGTCGGTATTACAGGAAGTAACGGGAAAACGACAACGAAAGATATGATTCATTCCGTCTTACAAACAACGTATCAAGTTCATAAAACAGACGGTAACTTTAATAATCATATTGGTCTTCCGCTCACTATTCTTGCGATGCCAGAAGGTACAGAGATAGCTGTCTTGGAGATGGGCATGAGTGCAAAAGGCGAGATCGAGTTCTTGTCAAACCTAGCTGAGCCTGATGCAGCAGTCATCACCAATATCGGAGAATCTCATATGCAAGATTTAGGATCAAGAGAAGCCATTGCTGATGCAAAATGTGAGATCACAAAAGGGCTAAAAAAGGATGGTACCTTTTATTATTTAGGAGATGAACCTTTGATCCGCGAGAGAGCGACTGCACTTTCGCAGCAAGTGAAAACCTTTGGAGAAGCAGAGGACTGTGATATCAAGGTAACGCATATCAACCAGCTTGCAGAAGGAACTGAATTTCAGGTCGAAGGGTATGCCCAGGGGTTTCTCATTCCTGTATTAGGGAAACATAATGTAAAGAATGCCCTTGCTGCCATTGCCATAGGCCAGCATTTCGGACTGAATGAAAGACAAATCGCCCAAGGACTCATGCAAACAAAGTTAACAGGAATGCGTCTTGAACTGTTTAAAACAGAAAAAGGAATCACTGTTATCAATGATGCGTATAATGCAAGTCCTACTTCCATGAAAGCTGCCATTGATCTTGTAGGAGATATGGACGGCTTTGCAAATAGGATTCTTGTCCTTGGAGACATGCTCGAAATGGGCAGCGAGGAAGAAACGTATCATTATGAACTAGGCCGCTACATCAAGCCTGAATTCATTGATCATGTGATGACGTATGGCCGCCTAGGTGCATTCATCGCTGAAGGAGCAAAGAAATCATTCGGTGACGCGCGCGTGTCCTCATTTATGGACAAAGAGAAACTGAAGAAAAAACTTGCTGATGTAGCAGGTCCTGACGATGTTGTTCTCATCAAAGCCTCACGCGGCATGAGATTAGAAGAAGTCATTACTGCGCTATAAAAAGTGAGCGGCAAAGAAGGTGACAGAATGATTGGCTGTCTATGTATACATGGATTCACTGGCGCCCCCTATGAAGTGGAACCGCTAGCGCAATATTTAAAGCAGAAGACAGATTGGAACGTTCAGTCTGTCACGCTTCCGGGGCATGGAGATGAACTTCAGCTAAAAGGTATTCTCTATCAAGAATGGATTGCGACAGCTGAATTAGAACTTCTTTCTCTTTACAGAACATGTGATACCATTTTTTTGATCGGGTTTTCCATGGGAGGAATGATTGCTTCTTATCTTGCAGCGAAGTATCCAGTTGCTCGTCTCGTCCTTTTAAGTGCTGCGGCGAAATATGTGAATCCAAAACAAATGATTCAAGACACAAGGCAGTTGGTGAAAGAATCATTGTCTGGGCTGATTGATACGAATCCTTTGTATGATAGATACCGTCATAAGCTAACGAGCACACCGCTGTCAGCCGCTGTTGAATTTATGAAACTGGTGAAGCAAACGAAGAGCTCCCTTGAGAAACTACACCTCCCTGTGTTAATTGTTCAAGGGGAAAGCGATGGGATTGTGCCAGCTTCAAGTGCACAATTTATTGATCATAAAATCCCGTCTCGTCAGAAAGAAGTGTTTTATTTACCTGACTGTAAACATCATGTTTGTCACGAGCCGTGTGCACAGCAATTGTTTGAAAAAGTAGAGCAATTTCTAAAAAAAACAATTTAATCTATAGAAAAGCGAAAATGTGGCTAAACTAATATAAATTGAATCCCACTTGTTAAAAATTGCATCATTTTTGTCGAATGAGTGACAAGCCTATGGTACAATAGGAAAGAAAAGGTGGCTGATTCGGTTGTTTCAATACGACGGAAAAACCTTTGTCCCGCAGTCTAATTCGAGTAACGGAGAAGTATCGGCAGGCACCATATTTCAATATCGTCAGGACGGGAATATATTAACGGGCACATATCAAGGCGGCAGTATTGTATCTGGTGTACTTGTAGGAACTGTAAATGAGGATGGAACACTTCATTTTAGATACCACCATGTCAGCAAAGACGGCAGCATGAGAAGCGGGTCTTGCAATTCTACACCTAAGCAGTTGGATAACGGAAAAATTCAACTGTTCGAAAAGTGGAAATGGATGGATGGCGATCAAAGTGATGGTGAATCTGTCATTGTGGAACAGTAGATATATCCATTTCTGTCTTGTTGAAAAACAAATAGTGTAATGGTAAGATATAAGGTAGGGTAATTCGGGCTTTGTATATAATGGACCTGTCCTTTCGGGTAAGGGCAGTTTTTAATGATCATTCACGAGATTACTGAAACAGCAATTAGAAGGAGTTTGAATAATTTGACTATAACGTTTCAAGATTTTCAATTAAGCGAAAGTCTCATGAAAGCTATTAACCGCATGGGATTTGAAGAAGCAACACCGATTCAAGCGGAAACAATTCCTCTCGGTCTTCAGAATAAAGATGTCATTGGACAAGCACAAACAGGAACAGGAAAAACTGCAGCGTTTGGTATTCCTCTTGTAGAAAAAATTGACCCAGCGTCTCCAAATATCCAAGCGATTATCATTGCGCCAACAAGAGAATTAGCGATTCAAGTATCTGAAGAGCTATACAAAATTGGCCAAGACAAGCGTGCGCGTGTACTTCCGATTTACGGTGGACAAGATATCGGTCGCCAAATCCGTTCGCTCAAGAAAAATCCTCATATCATCGTAGGGACTCCAGGACGTTTACTCGATCACATTAACCGTCGTACAATGCGTCTTCAAAATGTTGAAACTGTTGTGCTTGATGAAGCAGACGAAATGCTAAACATGGGTTTCATCGAAGACATTGAATCGATCCTTTCAAATGTACCAAGTGAACACCAAACACTTTTATTCTCTGCGACAATGCCTGCACCAATTAAGCGCATTGCAGAACGTTTCATGACAAACCCAGAACACGTAAAAGTAAAAGCGAAAGAAATGACTGTCTCTAACATCCAACAGTTCTACTTGGATATCCATGAGCGTAAGAAGTTTGATACATTGACTCGTCTTCTTGACATTCAATCACCTGAGCTTTCAATTGTCTTCGGCCGTACGAAACGCCGCGTTGACGAATTGACTGAAGCACTTAACCTTAGAGGTTATACAGCTGAAGGAATTCATGGTGACTTGACTCAAGCGAAACGTATGGTTGCGCTTCGTAAATTCAAAGAAGGTTCAATCGATGTGCTTGTAGCAACAGACGTTGCAGCACGTGGACTTGATATCTCAGGCGTAACACACGTGTATAACTTTGACGTACCACAAGATCCAGAAAGCTACGTACACCGTATTGGACGTACTGGACGTGCTGGACGTACAGGTATGGCGGTGACATTTATCACACCGCGTGAAAAAGATATGCTTCGTGCGATTGAGCAAACAACTAAACGTAAAATGGATCGTATGAAAGAACCAACACTAGATGAGGCAATCGAGGGACAACAACAAGTAACAATTGATCGTCTGCGCACAATCATCAGTGAAAACAACTTAAACTTCTACATGACAGCTGCTGCTGAATTGCTAGAAGATCATGATTCTGTCACAGTGGTTGCGGCTGCCATCAAAATGATGACAAAAGAGCCAGATGCAACGCCTGTTCGTTTGACAGATGAAGCACCAATGGTTTCAAAACGCAATCGTAACAACCGCAGCTCTTCTAAACGTAGAGACGGTGGCGGCGGAGGCGGCTATCGCGGAAAAAGTCGTTCATCTTACGGTGATAAAAAGCGTTCTTCAAATGACCGCAATCGTTCTTCTAGCGATCGCCGTCAAAAGAAATCTTATAATAGCTAATTTAAAAGCGAATCCTTTGCAGGATTCGCTTTTTTTAACAGGTTTACTGAAACTTTTTAGGCTTTCTTTCGTAATATATTGATAGAAAAGTAAGAGAATGGGGGAAGAATGTGAGAAAACAGCCGCAACGTCAAATTAGTTTAAATGGTTTAAAGGTATGGCGTCTTCAAAATGGAATTATCTCATTGATTTTCTTACTCATCATCATTGGGGTATTTGTTGCTAGTTATTATCTACAGTGGCCATATTGGATTGGCGCCATCCTCGCCGGTTTATGGGTCTTACAGGTTATTTTTGGCATTTGGCTTATACCGAAAATACGTCATCGCATCTGGCGCTACGAAGTATTCGAAAATGAAATTGAAATTCAGCATGGACTCATTCGCGTTACACGTGTGATTGTACCGATGGTGCGTGTCCAGCATGTCGATACATCACAAGGGCCGCTCTTAAGGCGCTACCGTTTGGCATCTGTTCAAATATCGACTGCTGCCACAGTTCATGATATACCGGCGCTAGAATTAGAAGAAGCAGATGAGCTTCGTGATTACATATCTCGTTTAGCAAGGGTGACGGAAGATGATGTCTGAACCAAAACGTGTACATCCAATCTCGATGTTCATTGATTTTATATCAGATGCCGTATCCATGATTAAAAACTTCATTATCCCTTTTTTCGTGCTTATTTTTGTGAACTCGAATTCGAGCATTCGTTTTTATGCATTTATCTTTCTTGGTGTGCTTCTTTTATGGAAAGCTGTTTCAACCGTTTTAGCATGGAGGCGCTTCACCTACCGGATGGAAGAGGATGAATTTCGCGTGGAATCGGGCGTCATCACAAAAAAGAAAAAATATATTTCGTTAGAGCGAATTCAAACGGTGAATACAAGTGAAGGTATCTTCCAACGGATTTTTGGTTTGGTGCGGGTCCAAATCGAAACAGCTGGCGGAACAGACGGTCCGGAAGTGAGTCTGACGGCGATTACAAAAGCAGAAGCGGAACAATTAAAGCAATCGATTTTCAACCGGAAGAAAAGCTTGCAGCAAGAAGAAATGGATGAAAATGGGGATGTCCCGCATGATCCTCTGACAGCGCAGCAACCTGTAGAAAAAGAAATCAATGTTTCCTACCGAATGGGTGTACCAGAGCTGCTTTTGGCTGCGACCACTTCCAGCGGGATCGGAGTCATTATTTCTGGGTGCCTCGCCATTTACACACAAATAGATGAAATTCTTCCTTTGGACGGTTTCCTCAAGCGGTTTTCTTTTTTAAGTCATGCGAGTGTTGAGATTTATGCGATTCTCATATTTATTGCCGTATTGATTGCTTGGATTCTTAGTGTTGGGGTAACAGCCCTTCAATATGCGAATTTCACCGCGAAACGAAAAGGAAAAGACATCATCATCACAAGAGGGCTCATTGAGAGGCATCAAATGACCATTCCGCTTGCGAGAATTCAAGCAGTGAAAATCAAAGAAAATATTCTTCGTGAACCCTTTGGCTTTGCGACGGTGATGCTTGTGAGTGCAGGAGGTTCTATTACAGAAAAAGAAACCTCTTCCGTCTTATTTCCACTGATTCGGAAGAAAAAAATCAACGAACTGCTCTCTCAATTCACAGATGATTATCATTTGGCGCCAGAAGCTGAACTGAAAAAGGTGCCAAAGCGTTCACTCAAGCGCTACCTGATCTCTTTCGGCTTTGTGCCATTACTTGTCGGCGTAATCCTATCTGTCCGTTTCCCGCCATGGGGGTATTTGGCACTCATTCCGCTGCCTATTGCTTTGTTTTTTGGTTATTTAGCTTATAAACAATCAGGCTATACGATCAAAGATCCATTGATTCAACTGACATCAAGAGGCATTGGCAAAACCACTGGCATTGTCTTGAGAAAACGAATGCAAAACTATACGATGACGCAATCTTTCTTCCAAAAGAAAGGCCGAGTGGCGAGTATTCACACCTTTGTGAAATCCTCTGCGCTGCTTGATTCCTTTGGTGTGCATCACCTTGAGGAAGAAGATGCAGCACGTGTAATGGATTGGTATTCGTATGAAAAAAATAAATCTTCTTAAACAAAAAATGTCGATCCGCTTCCTGTTCATAGGAGTGATCGACATTTTTTTATGAGGTTAGTAGCGTCTTTTTTTTGAATGGAAAAATAGCGTAAGAGGTGCTAGGAGCATGCCGCCGATTAATCCAAATAAGTGAGCCATGATATTGATGTTCGAGTTGACGAACGTCATGATGACAGAGACGGCAAGAATTGTTAAGATCACCTGAGAATTGCCGCGGTCCATCATATGCGGTTTAAATAGAACAAGGTATAAATAAACGCCAAACAAACCGAAGATCGCACCAGACGCGCCGACATGTACATACTCTAAAGGCTCCACCCAATAGGTTCCGAGATTGCCAATGAACCCTGCACCAAGATAGATAATGAGAAATCGAACCTTCCCAAGCAAATGCTCAAGCGCTGGAGCGAATAAGAACAAAGACATAGAATTGAACAAAATATGGGTCAGACTTCCGTGAAGGAAAATAGGTGTGACGAGCCGCCACCATTCTCCAGTAGCTACACCATAATTGAAACCGACGAGATGGTCGTGACCAAGCTGTATTAGAGGGATAGGAAGCGCAAATATAAGCCATAGACCAAATTGCAAAGCAAGGATCGTTGTGACGATTGGATACGATCTAATAAATTGTTGAAAGCTCTCCGTTCGAATAAACATAACAAACCCCTTTTGACTAGATAATGGTAAGTTTATAGTAACACGTTTATGAAGAGAACATCCAAATTAGTACGAGTCTCATAGGAGGTACCTCATGATCAAAGGAATAGGTATTGATATAGTAGAGATCAACCGGCTCGCGCGCGTGCTTAGTAGACAGCCTCGTTTACCAGAACGGATTTTAACGTTAAGTGAACAAGACATCTTTCACACACTCAGTGAAAAGAGGCAGCTGGAATTTTTGGCAGGACGTTTTGCAGCAAAGGAAGCTTTCGCTAAAGCATACGGAACGGGAATCGGCCGGCATTTAAGCTTTCATGATATGGAGATCCAGAAAGACGAACTTGGAAAACCTTTCATCAAAAGCGAAAAGACGAAGGGTGACCAGGTTCATGTGTCCATCACTCACACGAAAGAATATGCTGCTGCACAAGTTTTAATTGAAAGGTTGTCAAGCTAGTCTGCATATTGTTTGTCCCCCCTTCATATATTGGGTAGTGCGATAAGGAAGGGCGAGTTGCTAACAGGCTTTGATGGTTCGCGGTACGCAGTTAACTCTTGAGGCGTACTGTTAAAGTCAAACAAGCGGTTTCTTCCTTTTAACACAATTAACGAAGGGGTTGAAAAGGGTGAGAAAAAGCTTTGTTTTGCTTGTAACGGGAATCCTTTTTGTACTGATTCTCTCCGCATGCGGTCAAAAATCTCAGCAGGATATCGTTGGAGATTTAAACAAAAAGGCAGGGGAAATGACATCATACAAAGCCAAAGCAAAAATGACCATTGAGACAGGAAATGACCCACAGGAGTATCAAGTAGAAATTTGGTACAAGAAGCCGGAACTTTACCGTGTCTATTTAGAAAATCCGAAAAAGGATCAGAGTCAAGTCATTTTAAGAAATGGCAATGGTGTGTTTGTGCTGACACCTTCATTGAACAAGAGCTTCCGTTTCCACAGTGATTGGCCAAATAATAGCAGTCAGGTCTACTTATTTGAGTCACTCGTGAAGGACATTAAAAATGACAGTGCCGCTCAGTTCAAAGCGAAAGATTCAAAGTATGTGTTTGAAACCAAAACCAATTATCAGCACAACCAAATGCTGCCTACCCAAGAGATTACCTTTCATAAAAAAACAATGGCGCCTGCCAGTGTGAAAGTACTGGATAGCGACAAAAAGCCAATGGTGAAAGTGGAATTCTCTCACTTTGAATTCAATAAATCCTTTGACAAAGATGCATTTGATGAGAAGAAAAACATGACACTCTCTCAAATGGATGTTGCCACAAGTGCAGACCCATCTGACAGCTTTGCGGTGAAAACACCAGTTGACATGCCAGAGGGTGTGAAGAAGATGGAAGAGAAAGAAATGATGACAGATGCAGGTAAGCGTTATGTCATGACGTATGGCGGAAAGAAATCCTTCACACTCATTCAGGAAAAAGCGAGAGTCGCTGAAGCATCTACGCCTGTGACAATGAACGGTGAGCCAGTCGACCTTGGCATGACAGTTGGGGTTCTCACAGATCAATCCCTTTCATGGACATCTGACGGAGTGGACTACTTGATTTCTTCAAGTGATCTATCGAAGGAAGAGCTCTTGATGGTTGCAAAGAGTGTAGAAGGCCAGTCAGCTAAATAAATACCTCAGGCGAGAGCCTTAGAAATGAAACATCAGCCCTATGCATGGGCTGATTTTCTTTGATTTGTTTCACATTATTCTTGATTTTTAGTATCATATGAGGGGATTGAATCATTCAATAGGGAAGTGTGACGGATGGACACAAATGCCTTTTATAGAGACACATGGGCAGAAATTAATTTATCAGCAATCAAGCATAATGTTTCACATATGAAAGATCATATCGGTCAAAGTGTTCAACTGATGGCTGTGGTGAAGGCCAATGCATATGGACATGGAGATATAGAAGTGGCGAGAGCTGCTCTCAAAGCAGGAGCAGACGTATTAGCCGTCGCCTTTTTAGATGAGGCGGTTTCTTTAAGAAATAAAGGCATCAAAGCACCAATACTTGTACTCGGCGCAGTACCGCCGGAATATGTCAAAGTCGCCGTTCGTTACAATGTCATCATGACCGCTTACTCCATCGATTGGCTGAGAGACGTCACCAAAATGGTGAAAGGGCAGATGGGACAACCGATACGTTTTCATTTGAAAATAGACAGCGGAATGAACCGATTAGGTGTGAAAACGATAGAGCAAGTGAACGAAGTGAAAAAGCTTGTCAGCGAGCAATCTTATTTACAGCTGGAAGGCGTATTTACTCACTTTGCTACAGCAGATGAAAAGGATGAAGCCTACTTTGATCGGCAGGTCGACACCTTTCAAACACTGCTTGAGCCGCTTCATACGGACAAGCTGCTCGTTCATTGCGCCAACAGTGCTGCAGGTTTAAGGTTTAAAGACGTTTTGTTTAATATGGTTCGCTTCGGCATCAGTATGTACGGGCTGTCACCGTCTGAAGAAATCAAAGATGAATTGCCTTTCAAGCTCGAAGAAGCCATGTCTCTTCATACAAAGCTTGCCCATGTAAAGCATATTCAAGAGGGTGAGAGTGTCAGCTATGGGGCGACGTATACAGCCAATCAAGATACGTGGATCGGCACGGTTCCAGTCGGCTATGCAGATGGGTGGATCAGGAAGCTGGCAGCAACGGAAGTGCTTGTTGGCGGAAAACGCCGGAAGATCGCAGGAAGGGTTTGTATGGATCAATTCATGATTGAACTGAATGACAAGCTTCCAGTAGGCGAGCCGGTCGTTTTGATTGGTAAGCAAGGAGAAGACATGGTATCAGTCGATGAAATCGCCAAAAGGCTTGAAACCATTAACTATGAAGTCACTTGCTCGATTGGCCACCGCGTCCCAAGAGTATATTTAGAGGACGGCGAAAGAGTGCATGTGCGGAATCCGCTCCTTCAAGGCGGGCCAAGTTTTTTATAAACAACATTCAAAAGAACGATAGTCAAACTGACTTCGTTCTTTTTTATTCGACAAAAGTAGGGTAAACATTCTCCCTTTTTTAGAGATTTTGGAAATACCGTATGATTTTCGGAAAAAAGCGTATAATGGGAAAGAGGAACTCCATTATCATCTTGATTTACGGGTGGCGAGCCGCTTCATGTTCTAATAAGAATTCATGAAAAAACAGCTTTGCTTGTGCATTGAATAATGGTATGATTAGTCTTGGAATGGATCGATACGGTATCCGTAAGTTTTGTGGAGGTGTATGTTTTTTGTCTGAATCCAGCGCAACAAATGAAATGAAGATTCGACTGCCGGAGGCTTTAATGTCTGAGATCGAACGAGTAGCAGAGCAGGATAAGGTAACAAGAAATGAATTGATCTACCGAGCGACAAAAACGTATATTCGTGAACGTAATATTCGACAAAATCGTGAATCGATGAGACGCGGCTACATGGAGATGGCGAAAATTAATCTGAATATCTCTTCAGAGGCACAATACGCAGAGTTTGAGGCTGAGAATACAGTTGAGCGATTAGTCAGCGGGGGTTAAACATTTGATTGTTAAACGCGGTGATGTTTACTTTGCTGATTTATCTCCTGTTGTTGGCTCCGAGCAGGGCGGGGTTCGCCCGGTATTGGTGATTCAAAATGACATTGGAAATCGCTTTAGCCCGACTGCTATCGTTGCAGCCATAACAGCCCAAATACAAAAAGCGAAATTACCGACTCACGTCGAAATTAATGCAAAGCGCTACGGCTTTGAACGAGATTCTGTCATTCTTTTGGAACAGATTCGTACAATCGATAAACAAAGATTGACAGATAAAATCACACATCTTGATGATGAGATGATGGAGAAGGTTGATGAAGCCTTACAAGTTAGTTTGGCTCTTATTGATTTTTAATATGGTGAGATATGGTTGCTCTACTGGGAGCAACTTTTTTTGTGTTCAATTTTTATTAACGTTATAATGAAGACAGACTAAAGAAGAGTTTTAAATGTAAGTAGGGGGTAAAACATGTCGAATCATATCGTGTTAGCTTTTGCAAGAAAGCATCAAAAGGAATTAGAAAATGAGTGGACGGACATTTTAAAACGACTCGGAGAAAAAGAAACGGACATGATGCTGAACGACAAAATGTATGAAACCATCTGTTCGGAATATGTTCAACTGATCATTACATCTCTTTCAGAGGGGTATAGTGAGGATTTTGAAGAAAAAGTGCAAAATTTTGCTTTAAAAATTGTTCAAATGGGTATATCACTTAAGTTACTGGCAAACGGTCTAACGGAAATCCGTACACATTTATATGAAAAAATGAACGATGACAAAGATACAACACAAGAAAGTCATGACCTCATTTGGCAAATCGATCGATTCATCACACCCATCCATAACGAGATCTTAAACCAGTACTCCATCTCATGGGAAAAAACCGTCAGCCTTCAAAAAATGGCGCTACAGGAACTTTCTGCCCCGCTTATTCCTGTATTTGAGCACATCACCGTCATGCCACTTGTTGGAACAATTGATACAGATCGTGCGAAAAAAATTATGGAGAATCTGCTCAATGGTGTCGTCAAACATCGCTCACAGGTCGTCTTGATTGATATCACGGGGGTACCTGTCGTGGATACAATGGTGGCCCACCATATCATTCAAGCGTCAGAGGCTGTGAGATTAGTAGGAGCGAAGTGTTTACTTGTCGGTATTCGCCCAGAAATAGCCCAAACGATCGTTAACCTTGGAATTGATTTATCTCAGGTTACAACAAAGAATACCCTTCAAAAAGGAATTCAAACTGCTTTGGAAATGACAAATCGAAAAATTGTTTCATTGGAGGGATAACCAATTGAGAAATCACCCGAAGATTCCAATCTTAAAATTATATAATTGTCTTCTGATCTCAATACAGTGGGAGCTTGATGATCAAACAGCTCTTCACTTTCAAGAAGACTTACTGAATAAAATTCATGAAACAGGAGCAAACGGTGTTGTCATTGACTTAACATCCGTCGATATGATTGATTCATTTATCGCAAAGGTATTAGGCGATGTGATCACCATGTCCAAGCTCATGGGGGCAAAAGTTGTATTAACAGGAATACAGCCGGCAGTCGCTGTGACGCTTATTGAACTTGGTATATCGCTGGAAGAAATTCAAACAGCACTAGATCTTGAACAAGGGCTTGAGACACTGAAGCGGGAATTGGGGGAATAGATATGAAAGACCAATCCTGTGTGAAAATATTGACGGAATGGGATATAGTCGCAGCAAGACAATTGGGGCGCAATGTTGCAAAAGAACTTGGTTTTGGAACAGTTGACCAAGCAAGAATTACGACGGCCATTTCAGAATTAGCTCGAAACATCTATTTATACGCTGGTAAAGGTCAGATTTGTATAGAAGAAGTGATGGAGCGCGGAAAGCGTGGACTCAAAGTCATCGCAGCCGATGAGGGGCCTGGCATCATGGATATACGTAAAGTGATGGAAGACGGATTTTCTACATCAGGCGGACTCGGAGCAGGCTTGCCGGGCGTCAGAAGACTGATGGATGAATTTAAATTAGATTCTGCACCAGAACAAGGAACGGAGATACAAGCTGTTAAGTGGCTTCGCTAGGAGGGAAACCATGGATTTTAAGGAGGTAATGGAGCAGCGGTACCATCAGCTGCTCAGTCGTTATATCAGTGATTTAACTGAAACATCGCTTTATCAAGCTCAAAAATTTAGCCGTAAAACCATTGAGCATCAAATACCTCCTGAAGAAATAGTGAGTGTTCACCGAAAAGTGATTCAGGAGCTTTACCCTGATTTGCCGGAAGATGTTTTTCATTCACTAGACTTCTTAATTGAAGTCATGATTGGGTACGGACTTGCCTATCAGGAACATTTAACACTTAGAGGCATCCAGCAAGAAATTAAATCTGAAATTGAAATTGCTGCAAATGTTCAGCAAACCCTTCTGGAAACGAAAATTCCAGAAGGAGATACGTTCGATATTGGGGCGATCAGTGTACCGGCAAAACAGATGAGTGGAGATTATTACCATTTTGTAACGGATCACGATACGATTAATATTGCGATCGCAGATGTCATTGGAAAGGGAATCCCAGCTGCGCTTTGTATGTCGATGATTAAATATGCGATGGATTCCTTGCCTGAGTCAGGGAGCGGCCCAACTAAAGTGCTGAAAACCCTTAATCGTGTTGTCGAGCAAAACGTAGACCCAAGTATGTTTATCACCATGTTTTATGGCAGTTATAATAAAGAAACGCATGAATTTAAATATGCATCGGCTGGTCATGAGCCGGGCTTTTTCTATTGCAATAAAGAGAACCAATTTTACGATTTAGATGCAAAAGGGCTTGTACTTGGAATCGCACCAGATTTTGATTATAAGCAGTATGAGAAGCATTTGGACGTAGGAGATATGGTGATCTTATTCTCCGATGGTGTTACAGAATCTAAGTCGGAGGACGGCTTTTTAGAGCGGGAGGATATCAAAGCGCTTATAGCAGAGCACCTACCCTACTCAGCTCAGGAAATGGTCGATGCCATCTATGCCAGCTTACTCAAGCTACAAGATTTTCAGCTTCACGATGACTTCACTTTACTTGTGCTCAAAAGAAAGGTTTAGAAAGTGAAGATGCGGGTATATAAAATTCTAGGAAACAAGAATTTCGAGGTGAATGCATAATGAATATGACAGTGAAAGAGCATCAAATAGATCAAAAAACGAAAATTAGTGTCAGCGGAGAAATTGATGTGTACTCTGCTCCTCAGCTAAGAGAAACACTCATGCCTAAAGCCGAGGCGGGAGAGCATCTTGAGATCTGTTTGAAGGATGTTACGTATATGGATAGTACAGGATTAGGTGTATTTGTTGGGCTGTTTAAAGCGGCTCAAAAAGCAGGTGGAACACTAAAGCTTGAGAACTTGTCAGATCGGCTTGTAAGGTTGTTTGAAATTACTGGACTAAAGGACATCATTGACATTTCTGCAAAGACAGAGGGTGGGGTACAATGAACGAATCAGTAGATCTAATCGAGATGAAAATCCCAGCGAAACCAGAATACGTAGGCATCATCCGCCTGACTCTTTCAGGCGTAGCAAGTCGAATGGGTTATGCCTATGAAGAGATTGAGGACTTAAAAATTGCGGTCAGTGAGGCCTGTACAAATGCAGTTCAGCATGCCTACAAAGGTGAAAATGGCGAAGATGGAGAGGTAGCTGTTCGCTTTCTTGTCTACGAGGATCGTCTAGAAATCATTGTCGCGGACAAAGGCGGTAGCTTTGACTTTAAGCAAAAGCAGGAAGACCTAGGGCCGTATACATCTGCTCATACGGTGGATCAATTGGCAGAAGGAGGTCTTGGTTTATACTTAATGCAAACATTGATGGATGAAGTCGAGGTGCAAGCAAACTCCGGAGTTACCGTTGCGATGACAAAGTTTTTAAACAGGGAGCGAGTTGACCATGACACAACCATCCAAAACTATGAAACTAACTAAAGATGAAGTGGATCGCCTTATCCAAAGCTATCAATCCAACCAAGATGAGCAGGCGCAGCTCACGCTGGTCGAATGCTATACAAACTTGGTTGATATGCTGGCAAAAAAATATTCAAAAGGAAAAAGCTTTCATGAGGACCTCAGACAAGTTGGAATGATTGGTTTACTTGGCGCCATTAAGCGATACGATCCGCTAGTCGGTAAATCATTTGAAGCCTTTGCTATTCCAACCATCATCGGGGAAATCAAACGCTTTTTACGAGATAAAACATGGAGTGTCCATGTACCAAGGCGAATCAAAGAGCTTGGACCAAGAATCAAGATGGCTGTTGATCATCTAACAACAGAGACGCAAAAATCACCGCAAGTCCAAGAAATTGCAGAATACCTAGATGTGACAGAGGAAGAAGTACTGGAAACCATGGAGATGGGCAAAAGCTATCAAGCACTGTCTGTTGACCAAGGCGTAGAGGCTGATTCTGAAGGAAGCACAGTCACCATTTTAGACGTTGTTGGCTCACAGGAAGAGGGCTACGAACGTGTAAACCAAAAAATGATGCTTGAGAGTGTGCTTCATGTTCTGACAGATCGGGAAAAAGAGATTATCAATCTGACTTATTTGCAAAATAAGAGTCAAAAAGAAACAGGCGATTTACTAGGGATATCCCAAATGCATGTATCGAGACTGCAACGGAAGGCAGTTAAAAAGCTACGAGATGCATTATCAGAAGATGCGTCTATGGAGCTAGGGTAATGAAGCAGATTGAACAGCATGAGCATGTGAATGCCATTATCTATCAATCGAATAAAGAAGGGAAATCATGCTGCGGGGACAGTTTTTTTATTAAAGCAGATGATGAAGAACTAATTTGTGCTGTGGCAGACGGATTAGGCAGCGGTCAGTTCGCCAATGAATCATCTTCTTTAGTCAGCGAAATTGTCGAAGAATATGGACATGAGGATATGACGACCCTCATCGACAGATGCAATCAGGCGATGAAAAATAAACGCGGAGCCACTGTAGCCATATTAAAGGTGAATTTTTCCCAGCAGCAGTTTACCTATTGTTCGGTTGGTAATATTCGGTTCATCTTGAATGCCCCTTCTGGCGACTATATTTATCCACTTCCGACATCAGGATACTTATCAGGGAAACCTAGAAAATATAAAACATACACCTATTCCTACGAAAAAGGATCGACATTCATTATGTATTCAGACGGACTGAATGTGCCAAACATGAGAATGTGTTTAAAGCATAGTCATTCAGTTGCAGACATTGCCAAACAGCTTGAAACATACACACAAGACAAAAAGGACGATCTCACCTATGTACTTGGTCAGCTCACGTAAAATAGCTGACCTTTTTTCTGTTTTGCCGATTTTTTTGATACACTAAAAGAGAAGACACAGTGAGGGGATGCAAAGTATGAAGACATCTGACTTTTTATTGAAACAAATTGCAACAGAATTAAAGATTTCAACAAAACAAATTGAAAGTGTCATCAAGCTCTTAGAGGATGGTAACACCGTCCCGTTTATTGCCCGTTACCGGAAAGAGCAGACAGGCTCTCTGGATGAGGTGCAAATTCAAACCATTTCAGAGCGCTATACATATATCCAAAATGTCATGAACCGAAAAGAAGAAGTCATTCGCTTAATCGCAGAACAAGACAAACTGACGGATGAATTAAAACAAAAAATTGAACAAGCTCATAAACTGCAAGAGGTCGAAGATTTATACCGACCATTCAAACAAAAACGTAAAACAAAGGCGAATGTAGCCAAAGCAAAAGGGCTCGAGCCGCTGGCAGAATATATACTCACCCTGCCAAGCGATGAGATCGAGAAGAAGGCCGCTTCTTTTATCAACGGAGAAAAGGAAGTAACAAGTGTAGAAGAGGCACTTGAAGGCGCGCAGCACATCATTGCTGAACAGCTGGCAGATGATCCTGATATGCGGAAATGGATTCGCAGCGAAACGTACCAAAAGGGAAGTCTGGTCACATCAGGAAAAGACATCGAGAGCGATGAGAAAAATGTCTATGAAATGTATTACGATTATCAAGAGCCCATCAAAAAGATAGTGCCTCACCGCGTACTAGCGGTCAATCGTGGAGAGAAAGAAGGCATCTTAAAGGCAGCCATCGAGCCACCTGCTGAAAATATTCGTTTCTATCTCGACAAACAAGTCATAAAAGGCAAACAGACGACGGCGAGACCGTTTATCGAAGCGGCAATTGACGATGCGTATAAACGTCTCATTCAGCCTTCCATCGAACGAGAAATACGCAAAGAGCTGACAGAAAAGGCAGAGGAACAAGCGATTCATATTTTTGCTGAAAATTTAAGAAAACTGCTGCTTCAGCCTCCGATGAAAGGGAAGCGTGTACTTGGAGTGGACCCTGCGTTTCGTACAGGCTGTAAATTAGCCGTCGTGGATGATACAGGAAAAGTCCATCATATCGGCGTCATTTACCCGCACCCGCCTGTACAGAAAAAAGCGGAAGCGAAACAAAAAGTGAAAGAGATCATTCAATCATCTAACATTGAAGTCATTGCGATTGGAAACGGAACAGCTTCAAGAGAGACCGAACAATTCATTGCAGACCTCATTCAAGAGCTGGATCAGCCAGTCTCCTATTTGATTGTGAATGAAGCAGGAGCAAGTGTATACTCTGCGTCTGCACTGGCGCGAGAAGAGTTTCCAGACCTGCAAGTCGAAGAACGAAGCGCCATATCCATTGCTCGAAGATTACAAGATCCTTTAGCAGAGCTCGTGAAAATTGATCCGAAGTCTGTCGGAGTGGGCCAATACCAGCATGACGTGAGCCAAAAACAATTAAACAGCTCGTTAACCTTCGTGGTAGAGACGGTCGTCAACCAAGTCGGTGTGAACGTCAATACGGCCTCACAGGCGCTGCTGCAATATGTGTCAGGTCTTTCAAAAGCTGTCGCAGGGAATATCATCAAGCGCCGCGAAGAGATTGGAAGATTCACAAGCAGAAAAGAGCTAAAGGACATTCCAAGACTTGGGGCAAAGACTTATGAGCAGTGTATCGGCTTCCTGCGCATCGCAGACGGACAAGATCCACTTGACCGGACAGGCATTCACCCAGAGAGCTATAAAGAAACAAAACAGTTCTTACGCATGATCAAGATGACACCAAATGATCTTGGCACAGAGCAATTAAAGGAGAAAATCGCAGAGGTCAAGCTGGACGAAGCAGCAGAGCAGCTTGATATTGGTATCATTACATTACAAGATATCGTCGATCAGCTGACAAGACCTGAGCGTGATCCGCGCGATGAAGTACCAAAACCTCTTTTAAAAACAGATGTGTTGAAATTAGAGGACTTGAAGCAAGGAATGGAGCTGCAAGGTACAGTGAGAAACGTTGTAGACTTCGGCGCATTCGTTGATATTGGTGTAAAACAGGACGGGCTTGTCCATATTTCCAAGCTCAGCAACCGCTTTGTGAAGCATCCGCTTGACGTTGTATCAGTTGGTGACATTGTGACTGTATGGGTGGACTCCGTTGACCAGGCAAAAGGCCGCGTTGCCCTCTCCATGCTGAAACCAGAGTAAACAAAAAACGAGGCGCACCTCAGGATGGGGTGTGCCTTGATGCGACTGAATGTTTTTTTCTGTAGAAGTACCAGCATTGATTCAACAACTTGATTTGGTAATGATTTTTTTCGAAAAAAGCCTTCTGCATCTGATTTTTCAGCCAGTTGGGCATCGCCCATTCCTCCTTTGATCGAAACAGTGGGTGTACCTTCAATGTATGCAAAGGGGAAATTGTCCCGTTCGATGTTTTTATAGAAAGGAACGATCTTGATTGAAGGAGAGAGAGTTACAGCAGTTAACAGAGCATATTTCTGAGCAGTTCTTTGGTAAGGCATTCCGCCATCAGGCTGTTTTTAATGACCGTCTCAAAACGACAGGCGGGCGGTATCTACTTGGAACACACAATATCGAACTGAACCGCCGATACCTAGAGGAACATGGACGAGAAGAATTAATCGGGATCATCAAGCATGAGCTGTGTCATTATCATCTGCATCTTGAGGGAAAAGGCTATCAGCATCGTGACCGTTCCTTTAAAGAGTTATTAAAACAAGTAGGAGCCCCGCGTTTTTGTACACCGCTAAAGACCGTACAAAATAAACGGCGTGTACAGAAACGGCAAGAATATGTCTGCACAGGATGCGGTCAGTATTTTATCAGGAAAAGGCGAGTTGATACCTCTCGTTATGTGTGCGGCGTCTGCAAAGGAAAATTAAAATGGCAGCGTACAATCGGTTCAGAGTGATAAGCATACCTATATGGGATGCTTTTTTTGTGAGATGAAGTAGACATATTGAGACAAATAGAGACGCAAGTCTCATTTTGTCTCTTTTTTGATCGGTGTGAATCGCTCAAAAACCTAAGCTTTCAAGCGCCGTGATGTTGGCACGCTTTTTGCTTGTATAGAAGTGCAAGCAAAAAAGATAGGAGGTTTTATCATGGAAATGGCACTCACAAAAGAAAAAGCCGTTTGGATGTATCGAAAAATGCAGGAAATTCGCCAATTTGAAGATCAAGTACACACGCTTTTTACAAAGGGGATCTTGCCAGGTTTTGTCCATCTTTATGCTGGTGAAGAAGCTGTTGCTGTAGGAGTCTGCGCTCATCTGAATGAACAAGACAGTATTACAAGTACCCACCGTGGCCACGGTCATTGTATCGCTAAGGGCTGTGATCTAAAAGGAATGATGGCAGAAATCTATGGAAAAGCCACAGGCCTTTGTAAAGGAAAAGGTGGATCTATGCACATTGCAGATTTTGATAAAGGAATGCTCGGTGCCAACGGAATTGTTGGAGGCGGCTTTCCACTTGCGTGCGGGGCAGCCCTCACAGCTAAATATAAAAAGACAGATAATGTAAGCGTTTGCTTTTTTGGGGATGGTGCTAACAATCAAGGGACTTTTCACGAAGGAATCAATCTCGCTGCCATCTGGAAACTGCCAGTCATTTTCATCGCAGAAAACAATGGTTACGGGGAAGCGACGCCATTTTCCTATGCTTCAAGCTGCAAATCGATTGTGGATCGAGCCGCCAGTTATGGTATTCCGGGTATTCAAGTAGATGGAAAAGATGTGACAGCCGTTTATCAAGCAGCAGAACAAGCGATAGAACGAGCAAAAAATGGAGAAGGTCCGACATTGATTGAATGCATGACATATCGGAATTATGGTCATTTTGAAGGAGACGCCCAGCGCTACAAAACCAATCAAGAAAAAACCGAACATCAAGAAGAGAAAGATGCCATCACTCTTTTTAAAAATGAATTATTAAAGCAGCAGCAGCTAACGGATCAAGAGATATCAAGTATTGAAGCGGCTGTAGCAGAAGCGATAGATGAAGCCGTGAGATTCAGCGAAGAAAGTGAATATCCAGATCATACTGAATTGCTGACTGATGTGTATGTTTCATATTAATAAACCTGAAAGGGGAGAGGGAAATGACAAGAGAAATCAGCATGTCTAGTGCTTTGAATGAAGCGATTAAACTGGCAATGAGAAGAGATGAAGATGTCATTTTAATGGGGGAAGATGTTGCGGGTGGCGCTCATGTAGATCACTTACAGGATGATGAAGCATGGGGCGGTGTTCTTGGTGTAACGAAAGGAATCGTTCAGGAGTTTGGACGTGAGCGTGTCCTTGACACGCCGATTAGTGAAGCTGGCTATGTAGGCGCGGCTATGGCAGCTGCTTCAACAGGGCTAAGACCAATTGCGGAGCTTATGTTTAATGATTTTATCGGTACTTGTCTGGACCAAGTCCTGAATCAAGGCGCAAAATTCCGATACATGTTTGGCGGAAAAGCAGAGGTGCCAATCACGATTCGAACGACACATGGGGCGGGTTTTAGAGCAGCTGCCCAGCATTCGCAAAGTTTGTATGCACTATTTACAAGCATCCCTGGATTGAAAGTAGTTGTGCCTTCTTCACCATATGATGCCAAAGGGCTGCTGCTGGCAGCCATCGAGGATCAGGACCCTGTCATCTTTTTTGAAGACAAGACGCTTTACAATATCACAGGAGATGTGCCGGAGAGGTATTACACACTGCCGCTTGGTAAAGCAGATGTGAAGAGAGAAGGATCTGATGTAACCATCTTTGCAGTAGGCAAACAAGTGCATACAGCACTCGAAGCGGCAGAGCAATTATCTGCTCAAGGTATTGAAGCGGAAGTGATTGATCCAAGAAGCTTGTCGCCGCTCGATGAAGAGGCCATTCTGACTTCAGTAGAAAAAACAAATCGACTTGTCATTGTCGATGAAGCAAATCCAAGGTGCGGAATTGCCGCAGATATCTCTTCTTTGATTGCAGATAAAGGATTTGATTTACTTGACGCTCCAATCAAAAAAGTAACGGCTCCTCATACACCGGTACCATTTTCACCACCTCTTGAAGATATATATCTGCCAACATCTGATAAAGTTGTGAACACCGTATTAGAGATGATTGGCAAGAGCCATGACAAGATCTTGAACTAAAGAAAGGAGAGAGGGAGATGGCTGTCGAAGTTGTGATGCCTAAATTGGGCATGTCGATGAAAGAAGGAACGGTATCTGTCTGGAATAAGGAGGTCGGTGAGATCGTAAATAAAGGGGAAAGCATTGCAAGCATCAACTCCGAAAAAATTGAAATGGAGATCGAATCACCTGCTGAAGGAACCATATTGGATATAAAAGTGCCCGAGGGAGAAGGTGTACCGCCTGGCACGGTCATCTGCTATATCGGTGAAGGAAATGAACAAGTGGAGGAAAAGAAAGATAGAGACATCCAGTCAAAACCAAAGAAAGAGAGAAAGAAAATCTCACCTGTTGCCCGTAAAATGGCGATTAGCGCAAACCTAGACATTGATACGCTCGTGGGGACAGGACCAGGTGGAAGAATTACGAAAGAGGATGTGCTTCATGCGCTTCCTGAACGGAAAGAGAAAAAACAAGAAGAGAAAAAACAAAACGAAACAGAGCATCAACCTATTAACATGATGCGGAAAACAATTGCCTCAAGAATGATGGAAAGCCTGCAAACAAGTGCACAATTAACCATTACGATGAAAGCGGACGTGACAAAACTTACAAACTTACAACAACAGCTGAATGAAACAGCCATAGCACGTTACGATACAAAGTTGACCATCACCGATTTTGTAGCCAAAGCAGCGATCCTTTCGTTGTTAGAACACCCTGCGATGAACAGTCAATATCATAACGGAGTTGTGGAAACCTTTGAGAATGTTCATCTTGGGATTGCTGCTGCGTTAGATAACGGATTGGCTGTACCGGTCATTCGGCATGCGGAGCGGTTAACGCTGATAGAGCTGGCGAAGAGCATTAAATTGTATGGTCAAAAAGCACGTGAAGGAAAGCTTCTTCATGATGAAATTCAAGGTTCAACCTTTACATTGACCAATCTTGGAGCCTATGGTGTAGAGCATTTCACGCCAATTTTGAATCCTCCGGAAGCAGGTATCCTTGGCGTCGGAACAATGTATGACACCCCTGTTTATCGAGAGGATGAATTGTGCAAAGGGACCATCCTGCCTCTCAGTCTTACGTTTGATCACCGCGTACTGGACGGAGCACCGGCATCCGCATTTTTATCAACGGTCAAAGCACATTTAGAAGAACCAATATCCATTCTTTTATAGGAAGAAGGTGAACGTACCATGACACTGGTCATTATAGGAGGCGGACCAGCAGGTTATGTGGCGGCCATAACAGCCGCCCGTTTTGGCAGGGAGGTTGTGTTAATTGATCAAGGTCAGCTGGGAGGTACTTGCCTCAATGAGGGCTGTATTCCAACCAAAGCACTTTTGCAAAGCGCCGATATGTATGAGCATGTGAAATCGGCGGGACATTTTGGAATTGAGCTTCCAGAACATGAGCCTATCATCCAATGGGATGCTGTCCAAAAACGGAAGCAGTCTGTCGTCAAGCAGCTCACTGATGGTGTTCGCTACTTGATGAATAAAAACAAAGTCACCGTGGTAAATGGGAAGGCTTCATTTCTATCAGCACATGAGCTATTGATAGAAAGTGAAGGAAAGTCTGAAATCATTCAAGCAAAACAAATCATTATTGCATCAGGGGCAGCGCCTGCTGCTTTACCGTTTGCACCTTTTGATGGCGAATGGATTATTCACAGCAAGGATGCCATGTCACTTTCTTCGATTCCAGATTCGCTTTGTATCATTGGGGGCGGGGTGATCGGCTGTGAGTTTGCGAGCATCTTTAGCAGAATGGGATCAAAGGTTTTCATGGTTGAACGGGCAGTGCACATTTTACCTGAAGAAGATCGTGATATTGCACAATGTCTTCACGAGCAGCTCGAAGAAACGGGTGTAGACATTTTGACGTCCGCCGCAGTCAAGCAGCTTGATTCCTCTTCAAGTAAAGTAGTGGTGGAGAATAATCAAGGCGAGCAGTGTGAAATCCAGTCGGATCTTTGCTTAGTGGCCATTGGCAGAACTCCGCGGCTTGGAGAGTTGAATCTTGATCAGGTTGGTATTGAATTTGATAGAAACGGTATCTACGTCAATGAACATATGCAAACCAATCTCCCGCATATCTATGCGTGCGGTGATGTGACAGGTGGGGTCCAGCTTGCTCATACTGCCTTTCATGAAGGAACGGTTGCGGCATCCCATGCATCAGGTGAGCATGTAAAGGTCAATGAGCAAGTGATTCCGAGGTGCATATACACCTCTCCAGAAATCGCCAGTGTTGGTTTAAATGAAGAGAGTGCTAGAAAACAATATGAGGAGATTCGGATAGGGAGATGTGCATTTTCTGCAAATGGAAAAGCATTAATCTTAAATCAACCAGCCGGTCACGTAAAGGTCATTGTAGAACCGCAATATCAAGAAATATTAGGTGTTTCAATTATCGGACCGCATGCAACAGAACTGATTGGACAAGCGGCGGTGATGATGCATACAGAGCTGACCGCTGATACATTAGAGCAGTTTATTGCGGCACATCCGACACTTTCAGAGGCGATACACGAAGCCTTTCTGCAAACCATTGGACGAGCGGTGCACTGCTGAAAAAGGCTTCTTTTCTATCCGATTGACTTCTAGGGTTAGTTAATGATAATTGAAAGCGCTTTTATAATTATCTATAATGAATAAAAAGCCCCTAGAGGAGAGGATGGAATGAATCCGACGCCTTGTTATTTAAATACGTGGAAACGTTTTGTTCGTGAAGGTTTGCTTGATCAGTCTCGTCTGAATAAGAGAGTGGTAGAATCATGGCACAGGTGTAAACAGGCAAATGTGAATCCGTATTTAGATAAAGGACAGTCGTTGTTAGAAAAGGAGCGTTTCAGTGCCCAAAAAAAGAAATATTCATTATTCCTAAATGCGGCTCTTCCTTACTTAAATAAAATCAGTCAGCAATTAAAAGAATCTGACATGCTGGCCTTACTCATCGATGCAGACGGTTATGTGCTAAGTCTGACAGGAAGCGAAAGAACGATGGTGGAAGCAAAAAGAATTAATTTTATGGAGGGTTCACGCTGGACTGAAACAGATGTAGGGACAAACGCGATCGGAACGGCACTCGTCATCGGAGAAGCGGTGACGATCAACGGAACTGAGCATTTTTCTATCGCCTCTCACCATTGGAGTTGTTCAGCCGCTCCTATTCGCGATGCAGGTGGTACAATCATAGGGGTGATTGACATCTCCTGTATGACGGATAACAAGCACCCTTTTATGCTTGGAATGGCTTCAACGGTTGCTTATGCCATCGAGAGAGAAATTCAAGTCCAGCAAAAAAGGAGAGAGCTGGAGCTCATCACTCATTGTCTCCAGCAGGTGGAAACAGGCGAACCGTATGTGGTCTGTAATGAAAAAAAGCAAATTGTGTCTGCCAGCAGGTCGATTAGAGAACGATTTTCAGACTGGTATGGAATGGATGTCGAGCGGCTTAAGGATTATCCATTTGTTATCCGGGGAAAGCAGATCATTCAATCAGAGCAAGACGGAAAGATGCTAGGCATGTCCCTTTCCCTTGAAGAAGCAGCGAAAAGCTGCATCACCGTTTCTTTTGCTCAATTTCCCGGGGAATCAGGAACAAGTAAGGTATTTCAACAGACGCTTAACGAGATGAAGAGAGCAGCACAAACAGATGCTCATGTGTATATTTGGGGAGAAACAGGGACAGGGAAGGAACTCGCCGCTAGAGCCATTCATTCCGCCAGTGAAAGGCATAAAGGGCCGTTTATTGCTGTTAATTGCGGAGCCATTCCTGAAAGCCTGTTAGAAAGTGAGCTGTTTGGCTATGCTGAAGGGGCATTTACAGGGGCAAAACGTCACGGAGCTAAAGGCAAATTTGAACAAGCTCATAAAGGAACACTCTTTCTAGATGAAATAGGCGAAATCCCATATGCGATGCAAGTAGCGCTTCTTCGGGTGATAGAAGAAAGGGCAGTCGTACCGCTTGGCGGGACACACGAAATCCCTTTGGATATTCGGATTATTACAGCGACTCACCGTAATATGAACGAACTGCTGAAGGAAGGAAAAATACGAGAAGACTTGTATTACCGTCTTCATGTCTATCCGATCAATATCCCGCCGCTTAGAGAAAGAAAAGAAGACATTCATGATTTATATCGTTATTACCAAAAGAAGCACCACTGGAATGCAGCGTTTCCTGAATCATTTTTTCAGAAATTGCAAGAGTATCATTGGCCAGGAAACATACGAGAGCTTTTTAATCTGTTTGAGCATCTAAGGGTCCTCTTTCCGAAAGGCGGATGGATTGGTGAATCGCAATACGCTTCAGTATTAGAGGCGGTTGATCAGAAAAAGCAGAAGCTGCATCCAGCAGAGTGTACCGAGACTCCAAAAGAACTCACATTCAGGGAACGCATTCAAATGCAAACAGTGATAGACGCACTGCATAAAACGAAAGGTCATGTGTCAGAAGCAGCGAGGCTAGCAGGGGTGCCAAGAAGTACTTTTTATAAGTGGATGCGAAAGTTTCATCTGTCTTAATCTCATGGAAGGCTGCATCAAGGCCCTTGGTCTACTTGAAGAGGTCGGGGGCTTTCTGCCAAGTTAAACAAATGGCATGGAAAAAGGCTTGACTGTTATATTAGTATATGTTAAATTATAAAAGCCGTCGCAAATTGAGCAGGAATGAAACGCTTAAAAATTCTTGACACATTTTTCTGGCATATATATAATGAAACATGTCTTATTATTCCGCAGTAGCTCAGTGGTAGAGCTATCGGCTGTTAACCGATCGGTCGTAGGTTCGAGTCCTACCTGCGGAGCCATAATGGAGAAGTACTCAAGTGGCTGAAGAGGCGCCCCTGCTAAGGGTGTAGGTCGCGCGAGCGGCGCGAGGGTTCAAATCCCTCCTTCTCCGCCATTATTTTATGGCCCGTTGGTCAAGCGGTTAAGACACCGCCCTTTCACGGCGGTAACACGGGTTCGAATCCCGTACGGGTCATGTTTTGTTTTTTTTATTCGTTGGGCTATAGCCAAGCGGTAAGGCAACGGACTTTGACTCCGTCATGCGTTGGTTCGAATCCAGCTAGCCCAGCCATTTTTTTATATGTTTTTCTGCATAGCAGATGAGCCATTAGCTCAGTTGGTAGAGCATCTGACTTTTAATCAGAGGGTCGAAGGTTCGAGTCCTTCATGGCTCACCATTGTCACGCGGGTGTGGCGGAATTGGCAGACGCGCTAGACTTAGGATCTAGTGTCTTTATGACGTGGGGGTTCAAGTCCCTTCACCCGCATTGTTTTTTCAAACAGTGCACTTATGAATATATGAGCACATCATACACGCGGTCGTGGCGGAATGGCAGACGCGCTAGGTTGAGGGCCTAGTGGGTGAATAACCCGTGGAGGTTCAAGTCCTCTCGGCCGCATCAATGATACCAAGGGTTGTAGACCTTTGGTATTTTTATTTTATATAACTTCTAAATAAATCTGTCCAAAATCTGTCCACTCACCGTAAGTAAGTGGACTTTTTTTGTTAGAGATCGATATTTTTATATAATGTCGTCCAATTTTTCAGCCATAGCCTTTTGTTTGTTAGGAAATAAGTGACCATATACATCTATTGTTGTCCGAATAGATGCATGTCCTAGTCTTTCTTTGATAGTATGATATTCTTCTCCCTGATCAATTAATAAAGCGACGTGATAGTGTCTAAGATCATGAAGTCTAATAACTTTTAAATTTTCATCTTTACTACAGAAATATTTAATTGTTCGCAGATGGTATATACATCATTTGTTTTAAAATCTTTTAATAACGAATTAATTGTGTTTAATTCCTTTAATGGTATAGATTGAGCGGACGATTAAGGTTTACGGCTATTTCAAATAGAATGTTTATGTTCATCATTTGGTTTTATTTAGCCTTGCCATGATTACAACATCAGAGAATAGTTGCTTTTTTTTAACTAAACCATCTATAATTTTTAAAAAAAGTTGCTTTTGTCAACTTCTTAAAATCTTCTTATAAAGCGCGATAATCTTTTTATTTTTGCTTTCCCACTCTTCATTACGCACCATTGGAATATTGAACGCACGTTTGTAAAATCAAAGAAGTCATGGATGATACAGAACGTACGTTAAACCAGTTCTTAAAGCTTAGATAAGGGACACACATTTCCATGGCATTGAGGGCTTAGTGAGGTTAAACTCATGGAGATTCGACTCCTCTCAATTGCAGACAAATAAATAAGATGATAAGTATCTTAGCCATAAGAGCTTTGTTGCTTTTTTATATTAGGTGAACACGATTACATTAAAAAAGCTAAGTGATATATTTCCTCACTGAGCTTTTTATAATGTCCTTAAAAATGGATTGAAATATTAGAACTTCTATTTTTAGACTAAACTATCTAAAAATTGACTTGCGTCGCTGTTGAATTTCCACATAACTCCGAACTTGTCTATTAGCATGCCAAAACTAGATGACCATGGTACAGAAGAGATCGGCATAATAATCGTTCCGTCTTTAGAGAGGTTATCAAAGTACATTTTGTTCGTTTCTTGGTCTCCATCAATTACGCTTATAATAACATTCGTTCCTTGTGTTACTTCACCTGTTACAGCTTGCATAGAAGGTAATACATCAGAAATCATTAATATGTTTTCTGAAAACTCAATGCGAGATTCCATAATCATGCCTTGTTCTTCTAACGAAAGTGGTGCAGATGGATTTTGAGGAAGTGCACCAAAGTTGACCTTTTTTACTGTTCCTTGTAATGCTGTTTCATAAAATTCTAACACGTCTTGTGCAATTCCATTAAATTGTAGATAAGCGATTGCTTTCATATGCTGTTGCCTCCTTATTGGTATATCAGTAGTATAATAGAGGATAGGTGACAACACTATGTCGTATATGGGAGGGTGTTATGCAAAAAATTGAACGACTTATTTCAATTCTTATGATATTGCTACAAAAAGACGTAGTTTCAGCATCAGAGTTCAGTCGTCTTTTTGATGTAACAAAACGTACTATACAACGTGATATGGAAACACTGAATTATGCCAACATCCCTATTTATGCAAAATATGGTCATGAGGGCGGTTATGCACTTATGGAAGAATACAAATTTGATAAGCGTTTATTAAATCACAAAGACATTGAGAATATTATTGTAGCTCTAGATGGATTTGAGCAGTTGACAAAGAATGATGACATTCAAATGACGATACAAAAAATTAGAGGGATGAGTCATGCGGATTTATCACCTAAACTACATCTAACCTTTTATGATTGGATAGGAAGAAGCCAATTACATGAGGAAATGTCTTTAGTCATTCAAGCAATCGAAAATTATTGGTTAATGGAGTTTGATTATGTGGATCAAAAAGGGAATATAACGCATAGAGTAGTCGAACCTTATAAGTTACAGCTAATTGAGATGCACTGGTACTTATTTGGATATAGTTTAGAACGTGAAGACTATCGAACATTTAAATTAACGAGAATAACAGATATAGTGAAGAAAGGATTTTTTACACCTAGACCTGATCATGCCATTAAAGAAAAAAACGAAAAACAACCCGTTGTAAAACCGACTATGGCAAATGTAAAATTACAAATAGATATTAGTGTTAGAGATCAATTTATTGAAAGGTATGGAAGACAATCTGTCGTAAAGAAGACTAAAAGGATTTACATGGCGAACATAGAATTACCTGAAAATCAATTTGCTTATCAGTTTCTCTCAGGGTTCGGTAACAAAGTAAAAATTATTGAACCAAAAGGTTATATTAATAAATACACATCCTTTTTAAAGGAAACATTAATGCTTTATCATTAAGATACCAAATTACTTTGGTAACTGTTTTTATCTCTAATAGTTGATTAGACGCCCATTATCATTCCAAAGACCATATAGTTTATTTTCTCTCGTATTTTTTATAAACTTATCTAATCTTTTATAGTAAATAACAGGGGTATCTTTATAACTTTGTATCGTATCAATTCTAATTCGTCTATAGAGTTCAGGAAGTTGAATGAAATTTTTGTATACTTCTTTGTCTATTTTTATAAAGGTGTTAATTTCTTCATCTATAATGAAAGATTCGGGGCTCATGTCAGGAAGAACAAGCAGTCCTCTTTTTTTCTTTCGTGGAGAAAGCCTTTGAGCCAATTCGGTGTCTGAGATTTTTTTCTTAATGCCATCGATCCAACCAAAACATAAAGCTTCTTCTACGGCATCTAAATATAGGAGGGTATTTGGTTGTTCCGTCATACTAACAATAACCCAACAATATTCATCCGTAGTTGAAATGTTTCTCAAGCCAATCTCTTAAGTCTTGTCTGTTATGTAAAGTAAGCAAATTATTGATTTCCATGTTAGTTTAACTCCTTTCAAACTCTTAACTTACAGCATTATCATTTAAGACTATATAATATATTAACCCAAGTATATAAAATTTATTAGGATACCAATGAAATTATTACGAACGTTTAATAGAATAATACGTATTTATGTTCATTTAGGTAATATTCGCATATAGGTTTTAACTAGCGTAATATAAGGGAGAATATAGGTTCACCAAATTTTCACCACGATATTTGAAAATAGACGATTTTATGTGAATGTGGCGCAAATGAGTGCAAGTGATGTGATTGTTTGCAGGAGACAACCCGTTTCCACGGCATTGAGGGCCTAGTGGGTGAATAACCCGTGGAGGTTCAAGTCCTCTCAGCCGCATCTAAGAAACCAAAGGTGGTAAACCTTTGGTTTTTTAATTTTTTATCACTTTTAAATGAATCTGTCCATTTACCTTAAGTAAGGGGACTTTTTTAATTATCGAGGTTCAACTGTAATCTTAAAAATGACGTAATTATCGTTTATATCATAGGCATAAACCAACGCCGTGCCAAGTGATGAGTAAGAAGATACGACACCACTAGAACTAATGCTAATAAGGTGACTGCCAGAGATGATTTCCCATCTTGTATAGCCATACAGCAATCCAACGTTTGAGTTTCTTAGCATATGGAAATCGACCGTTCCAATTTCATTTGTAGGCTTTGCTATATTGTGAATTTTTGCAGGTTCTTGCGCAGAAGCTTGATTTGTTAAAGCTGGAAGAGCTAATGAAGAAATTGATAATACTGAAACAATTAATCCCTTGTAAAGTTTATTCATAATACTTCCCCCTCAGTTTGGTTTTATTACAAATTCATCACAACATGTAAAATATTTGAATTGTATGGATGTCGAGTATATTTCGAAATTTAACATTCTTCAAGGTCTGTATTTAAAAGAAGATAAGCATTTGTTAGACCGATGTTTTGGGTTCTTAAAAAGCAGGAAAATGTATAGTGATATTGAAGACTTTGCATTAGAAGCAGCTGAATACTTTAGAAGAGCTGGAAGATTTGAAATGGCTACCAAGCATGTACCTCTTACAACAGAAAAATTGAATAATGTCATGTCATTTGATGGTTTATTTGTTATCAAGTAAATTTATGATACGTTTTCCTCGTCCACCTCCAGTTTCTAAGGAATGATGAGCTTTGGCAACATCAGATAAAAGATAAATGCTATCAACAACTGGTCTGACCTTGTTGGAATCTACATAAGATGCTAATTCTTTTAAAAGTTCATTTTTGGGGTTTGCGCTGAATGTGCGAACTCTACGAGAACCGAAAGTAGTTGAAGCTAATATATATATGAAAGACGAAAAACTAGGAAATCCAATAGTAATCATTCTTCCGTTCTTTGTAAGCAGGCGCCTATAATGTTTGAGGTCAGTTCCAACTGTGTCCATGACTACATCAAACTTTTTAAGATCAGTAGGATACGTCTTTTTATAATCAAGTACTTCGTCTGCACCTAGCTCTTGAAGAAAAGTGAGATGTTTTTCGTTTGCAAGAGCAGTTACATGAGCACCTAACATTTTTCCAATTTGAATCGCAATGCTTCCGACTCCTCCACTTGCACCACGTACAAGTAAATTTTCGCCTCTTCTAAGTTTAGCTTGATATTTTAAGGCAATAATTGCAGTAGCACCTACGCCAGGCAATGCCGCGGCTTGTATGAGATCAATCTTTGTAGGAGTTTTAGATATTTTCTCAGGTGATATAGCTACATATTCAGCGGCACTACCAATTTGGCTCCTGAGATTCATAGGAAGAACTCCCCACACTTTATCACCTAATTGATAACTTTTTACGTTCGATCCTACTTCAACAACCTCTCCAGAAAAATCTGCCCCTGTCCCTTTAGGGAATTGATTACCCGTTAATAGTTTTAACTTACCTGATCGAAACAGTGTATCCATAGAGTTTACACTCGACCCATGTATACGAATGAGTACTTCTCCAGATTCTATAACAGGTTTTGATATAGAATCTTCAAAAAGAACATTCGGTGATCCATATTTAGAATATTGTGCAGCACGCATCTTTTCATTTTTCATTTACTCACTCCATCTCCTTGAAAAAGTATTAACTTGAAGGGTTTTATAATCAATTTTGCTCTCTATTACATGGATGACACGGTTTACATATTTGATTATAATAAATGGAATTGATTTAACAAGTACGCAATATAAACTGCTTAAGGAAGGAAAAACTGACTAAGGGGTGGATAAAATATGACTGAAAGTGAGCTGAATAAAGCGATAGCTCCAGCGAATTATGCATTAAATATATTAGCGGGAAAATGGAATTTGAAAATCTTAGCTGTACTATGTAGTTACAAGGAGATTCGATATAATGAGTTAAAGCGTAAAGTGTATGGAATTACAGGAACAATGCTCAATCAATCATTAAAGGACCTGATTGAAAACGGAATTGTTCAACGAGTTCAGTATAATGAAGTTCCATCAAGAGTAGAATATTCATTGACTGGGGCAGGACTAGAGCTGATCCCTATATTTGAACAACTTCTTTTATGGGGCGAAAACCAATTAGAAAAATCAAAGTCATAATAAAATCCATCTACGTGAGAAGTTCGTTAGGGAATCATAGCATAGCTTCCTAACAAAGATTTTATTCACTTTAAGCTATGATGAAGAAAAACAACAAAAAATCTTGAGATTACTAGGGAAGCGCTAGAAAAGGGGATGCAAATACATGTCAATTTACCATAAAGTCATTGGAGAAGGATATCCGATCGTTATATTACATGGTTGGACACTTGACCATCAAGTGATGTTACATGCATTGGAACCGGTATTTGAAAAACAAAGCGGTTGGAAGAGAATATACATAGACTTACCGGGTATGGGACGTTCCGAGCCGCATCCATCTATTCAGAATTCTGATGATATGTTAGAAGCGGTATTGCGTCTTTTGGACGAAATGATCCCTGATGAACAGTTTATTGTTTGTGGTTATTCGTATGGAGGGTACATAGCTAGAGGTATTGTTCATTCACGCCTAGAAACCGTTCGTGGATTACTACTTGTGGCCCCAATGACTATACCTGTATTCGATCAAAGAGTCGTGCCAGAGAAGACCGTTCTAAAAAGTGACAGCAGCTTGATATCACAACTCTCTCCAGAGGAGACGGATGAATTTTGCTCCATGGCAGTTGTGCAAGGAAAACCGGAATGGGAGAGGTTTCGAGATGAAATTTACCTTCCTTCAAAACAAACAAATCATGAATTCATCAATAACATTCTTCAAAATGGATATGGCTATACCTTCGACATTACATCTGAATTTCAGTATCCCACGCTCATTATCACAGGGCGTCAAGACAATGTAGTTGGATATCACGATGCGTGGCGGCTGATCGAAGACTATCCAAGGGCAACCTTTGGAGTGCTTGATATGGCTGGCCACAACCTGCAAATCGAACAACCCGATGTATTTAACTCATTAGTTCATAACTGGTTAATCAGACTTGAGTCGGAAAATGTAAAGAAATAGATTAGGTTTTGTGCAAAATATGTGCAAATCGGAGTCAGGGGTGAATAACCCCGTGGAGGTTCAAGTCCTCTCGGGCATCTCTAAAAAATACCAAGGGTCGTGTACCATTGGTATTTTTTTTGTGTGCTCTTTTACTATAAAGTGATAACAAGATACATCGATAGTATGCTAGCTGTGAAATCTTAATTACTATCCTCTAAAGAATAGTTGTCAGTCATGATGTGATTGTTGTCCATAAAAGAACTGAATAAGCTCTTTTATTCAGCTTTTAGTTTCCTTTCATCTTTCATATTGTTAAATAAAGGTTATAATGAGATAATTTGATAAAAAGAAATTAAGTCGCTTAAGATCAACCAAAGGAGTTATAACATGATAAAAAGGTTTTCTCTAGTTTTACTTACTCTCATGATGTCTATAGTTGTTTTGCTAGTGGCTGCCAAAAATTCCCCTGGGGATCATGTCATTTCATTTGATCAGCCTCACATCTTAATAATATCAATTGTAATAATGGTATGTTTATTCATTCCTCCTTTAGTGATGTCCTTTTTCAGTCACTTGATTGTGAGAACTATATCTAGTGTATACCAATGTTTTATTGTTCTATCTTTTCTGGGGCTCATTCCAATAGGATTTCTTATTCCAGATTTTTTAACAATTGTTGTTTCTGTTGTAGGAACTTTAGCCAGCGTAGCTAGTCTTATAGTAACTTTAAGAATTGATAGAAATAAAGATGCTAACCTTAACTAAAATAAAAATGACATCAATTTTCTAAGAGTACAGTAATGTTTCGTTATTCCTTACTTTTAAATAAAGCTGAAAGATGTCTGAAAAATGGATTGACGTTATAAACTTGTTTATTCCTTTCGGATTGAACACCCTTTTTGCAAAAAAATAGTTTAAAGTCAGAGAAGAACAAAATTGAGTATGATCGTTGATTTTGCTCTTTTAAATCCTAAATTGCAATTATTTCCGAATCATGTTACAATAAGATTAATTATTTTTGTTCGGCGTAAAGGATAGCATGAAGAAAGACTTTTCGTCTTGAGGATACTTTGGGCAAGGATAGTATAATACATTGTGTGATAACGCACTAGGAGGCAACAAACATGGAACAAGGTACAGTAAAATGGTTTAACGCAGAAAAAGGTTTTGGATTTATCGAACGTGAAGAAGGCGACGATGTATTCGTACATTTCTCAGCTATCCAAGGTGACGGATTCAAATCTTTAGACGAAGGTCAAAAAGTAACATTTGACGTAGAGCAAGGTTCTCGTGGAGCTCAAGCTGCTAACGTTCAAAAAACTGCTTAATCTTCATTTTTTTAAAACAGGTTCTCTGTAGAGAGCCTGTTTTTTTGTGCTTTCATTTATTTCTTCAATAAAAAACCCTACTCAGCGTACAAGTAGGGAGATGTTACAAGGTAATCGTAAAAAAATTCATGCTTCAAAGGTTTATCAACAGTATAGCATATTGGATTTACAATATGCGGAATTTGCCTAAATAAATTCTTTTTTCTTTCATTAATTGAAGGGTGGGTCAGAGAACTTGAATTCAAAAATGGTGAGGGATGCCCAAAAGAGCGGCAGAGTTCTTAACAGAAACTTTTGATTTGTTTTTCTGTAATCCCTTTGATGACCTCTAATTCACTTAGCAAAAATTCATGGGCATCATCTAGCATTTTCTTTTCACTTGCATTTAGTGCTTTCTCTTTTTTCATACGCATCAGGTCACGTACAACTTCAGCACCGTCTTGGATGCTACCCGTTTTTATTTTGTTTGTATTAATTGTATGTCGTTCTTTCCATGTCAGTATTTGCTCTGATTTGCCATGCTGGAAAATGTCCATCACATTGTTTAATGCCAGTATATCTGTAACAGGTCTAATGCGTGAACCCGATATTTTCCGTGTTGGAATCATCACTTTCATATGACTGATTGACATATTAATCACATAATACTGTTGTTTTTCATCAGAAAATTCTTTTTCTTCTATGGCTTCAATTATACCTGCTCCGTGCATTGGATAAACAATGTTATCACCAATTTGAAACATATCATCCGCCTCCATATCATGTATCTACTTTAAGGGTACCACACTTAGAGATAAAATAATCAAATTTTTAATAATAACATGTTTATTTATTTTTTGTCAATAAATTTAGTTCTAAAAAAAAGAGATGATTTCATGAAAATGTTGGATGATTTTTGAACATATCCTCTAAAATCTCACTACAAGAAAAACAGGATATCCACCATTAAAAAAGACCAGCCATTGAGCTGGTCTTTCCAGATAGAATCCGATCATAATGTCGAAATATCAATGACAAACCGATAACGCACATCACTTTTCAGCACACGTTCATACGCTTCATCAACTTGACTTGCGTTAATCACTTCAATTTGTGGTGCGATATGGTGAGCAGCTGCGAAATCGAGCATTTCTTGTGTTTCTTGGATGCCGCCAACGAGTGAACCAGCAATGCTACGGCGGCCGGAAATTAATGAAAAGACATGGAATTGATCTGGATTAGGCGGTGCACCGACATTCACTAAGGTTCCATCCACGCGAAGTAAGGATAAATAGGCGTCTACATTGATATTGGCAGAGACTGTATTGAGAATGAGGTCATATTGACCGGCTAATGTTTTAAATGTATCGGGATCACTTGTGGCAAAATAGTCTTTTGCACCAAATGACAGTGCCTCTTCTTTTTTATTCATAGAGCGGCTCAATACCGTGACTTCAGCGCCAAGTGCACGTGCGAATTGAATGGCGACATGACCGAGTCCACCCATCCCGACGATGGCCACTTTTTTACCCGGGCCTGCCTTCCAGTGCTTTAACGGAGAATAAGTGGTAATGCCAGCGCACAGAAGAGGACTTGCGGCATCAAGGGATAGTTGATCTGGAATGCTGACGACAAAGCGCTCTGTCACGACAATCTTCTGACTATAGCCGCCATAAGTTGGTTCTCCGTCATAATCAATGCTATTATAGGTTTGGACGACTCCTTTCGTGCAATATTGCTCGTCTCCGTTTTGGCAATATTCACAGGTGCCGCAGGAATCAACAAAGCAGCCAACGCCTACACGGTCTCCAATCTGAAATTTCGTCACAGCATCACCGACAGCCGTAACAACTCCAGTAATCTCATGACCCGGAACCATTGGGAAAATACCGCCGCCCCATTCATCAAAGGCGCTGTGGATATCTGAATGACAGATCCCGCTAAATTGAATATCAATTAAAATATCATGTGGACGAAGTGCTCTTCGTTCAATGGTTGTCCGTTCAAAATTCGCTTTTGCATGTGAAACACTTAAAACGTTTGATTGGTGCGTCTGACACATTCTGGATCATCCTTTCAAAAGTAAGATTCTGTTCTACTTCTATACTGTACGTCTTAAAGTGAACTCTAAGTCAATAGAGAACCCTCTTCAGGCTTTTCAACATCCTTAAATAAAGAATTGAGCCAAAAGCATCTTGCGTTCTCTATCAAATTGGAGATGATGAGAAGAAGGAATTTCATTTTTCATAAGGTGAAAGAAGAAGAGAAGGGTGAAAACAATGAAAATAGCACAAGCCGCCAAGCAGCTCAATTTATCTACTGCTACGCTCAGGTACTATGAGAATATTGGGTTAATTCGACCGATCCGGCGGGATGAAAACGGTGTTCGTGATTATGCAGAAGAGGATATTCAGTGGATTGAATTTATAAAATGCATGAGAAATGCGGGTCTCTCAATTGATGCACTTCGAGAATATACGGCTTTATTTATCGAGGGCGAGGATCATACCCTGTCCTCGCGGAAAAGTATTTTGGTCAATGAGAGAGAAAGACTTGTAGAAAAGCAAAAGGAAATCGAAGAGACGATTAAGCGGTTAGATTACAAGATAGAAAGTTATGAAGATATTATCCACAGTTATGAACAAAAGCTCGTTCATCAACTAAAAACCAATTCCATTTGAATGAAGAAAAACCTGTGACAAGTCACAGGTTTTGTAATGTGGTTATCTTTTTGTGTAACGCACCCAGTTATAATGCGCATGGAGTGGTGTAACACCGTTATAGGAGCCGAGCCATTCATCGACACCTGCACCATTCCAGAGGTTCATCATAATCTTTCCTGGTGTTTGAGGGATTTGAGTAGTGGCAGTATGTTTTAATTGTCCGTCCACATACCATTTAATCGAGTTAGGCTGCCAGTCAAATGCATACGTGTGATAAGAGTTTGCTGCATCAAAACCAAGGTTGACGATCTTTTCATGATTTCCTACACCATTGGTATAGTAGTTAAACTGAACCTTTGTCGTATCTTTTCCTAGAAATTCGATGTCAATTTCATCCCAAGGCGTACCATCAGTCGGTCCTGTATAAGTAAAGAACGAAGACACGATCCCAACATTTTTGGCTGGTTTCATGCTGACTTCATAAAGCCCGTAGCCATATGTTTGAGTGGAACGATTTTCTCCGCAGTCAAACTTATTATAGGAAGGACTTGTAAGCGATAACCGCATTTCCCCTAACGACGTCATGGAGACATTGTTTGCACGCCACGTACAGTTAAACATGTTTCCATTCGAGTACCCATCGGCTTTTTGCCATAACCCCGTATTATAGTTGTTAAAAGGCTCATAAAACGACCCGCCTGTTTGGGCCGAGGCACCCGCAGTAAATGTGGACAAACTCAAGACGATTCCAGTGACAAGCAGCATTAACATTCGTTTCACACGGTAAGACATGTAGGCATTCCCCTCTCTTGTTTTGAAAGCGTTTTCTTAATTGATCATACATGATTCTCTCGAAATGGAAAATCGGTCTAATATATGATATTAAAGAGGATATTTTACTAGACTCTTCTATTTTTTTATAGGAAGTTATGAAAGAAAATGATCTTTTTCAGGCGATTTACTAAAGAATGATTGACAAAGCGGACAGTTGTCCGTAAGATAATACCGGTACAATTGTCCTAATGAAAATCAAAAAGTTTTGATTGAACACATAGAGAGAAGTGCAATATGGATGAAGGTAAAGAAGGTGAAGCATCATGGAAAAGGATATTGGGAAGGAAATTGAAGAAGTCGCTTTTACTTTGTTTCAGGAATTTGGTGTGGAAAATGTCAGCATGCATAAAATTGCCAAAACAGCTGGTGTTGGGCAGGGTACTCTTTATCGCCGTTATGCCAATAAAAGTGATTTGTGCCTTTCGATCCTTGGAGAAAGATTTGAACAGCTGATCCCTGCTTTGCATCTTTACTTGAGCAAAATCAGTGACCAGCCAGTTCGTGAACGTTTGCGTTATGTGCTCGAAGAAATTCATCTCATTGTCGGTCATCATTTAGACTGGATTCGGATGCTTACGATATCTGGGAATTTAGAGCAGACAAGCAAAGTGTATGACTGTCATTACAGTCAATCGCTTAGGCAAATGATTCGTGATTTGCTAGAAGAAGCAGATGAAAAAGGGGAAGCGAACATACAGGATATTGAACTGACGACACTTTGTATGTCCTCTCCGATGACGCCTGAACTGATGTTTTATATTCATGAATCTGGTTATTCAATCGAAAAAATCGCTCAATTCGCTGCAGAAAAACAGATTTTATCTGTTTTCAATAGACATTGAAGTGGCTCATTTCTGACCGTCCTTACTTCCTATGATTGATTTAATTTGAAAAAGAAAAGGAGCCAACCTACTATGAACAAACAGCAAGCAGCAGCTTCTCATATTCGAACGCTGCCCATTATTATCTCATTTATCACAGCCGGTTTTATTGGCCTGTTCAGTGAAACGGCACTAAATATGGCGCTGAGAAGCTTAACGTTAGACTTTGGAATTGAAGCGACGACAGCTCAGTGGCTGACAACAGGATATTTATTAACACTTGGTATTCTCGTACCAATTTCAGGACTCATTCTTCAATGGTTTACAACAAGACAGCTTTTCATGACATCGCTCGTCTTTTCGATCATTGGAACTTTTATCGCAGCAGTTGCGCCAGTCTTTAGTATTTTAATGGTGGCACGTGTCGTACAGGCAGTCGGAACAGCATTGCTTCTTCCATTGATGTTCAATACGATTTTGGTAATCATCCCGCCTCATAAACGAGGTAGATCTATGGGGATTATAGGTCTTGTGATCATGTTTGCACCAGCTGTTGGTCCAACAGTCTCTGGCCTTATTTTGAAATCGCTGACGTGGCATTGGATTTTCTGGATTTCACTTCCGCTATTAATAGCTGCACTCGTCTTTGGTTTTATCTTCATGCAAAATATTACTGAGCCAACAAGACCGAAAATCGATATCTTATCGATTGTGCTTTCAACCATTGGTTTCGGAGGAATTGTGTATGGCTTTAGTAGCGCCGGTGAAGGCGGCGGCTGGAGCAGTATGCATGTGATCGTGGCAATTGTAGTAGGTGTCATTGGGATTCTTGTATTCTCTCTCAGACAGTTGAATATGAAGGAACCGATGCTGAACTTAAGCCCGTTTAAATATCCGATGTTTGTCATTGGGTTACTGCTGATCTTAGTGTGTATGATGGTGATGCTGTCTGCTATGATGATTTTGCCATTGTATTTGCAAACATCCTTGGCACTAACGACCTTTACAGCAGGTTTAATGCTATTGCCAGGTGGAATTATCAACGGTCTGCTATCTCCTATCATGGGTGGTTTATTTGATAAGTTTGGACCGAAATGGCTTGTGATTCCAGGGCTTGCGATCGTCGCAGCGACGATGTTAGGTTTCACCAATCTAAGTGTGAATACATCAATTGGATACATTGTGACTCTTCATATTACATTAATGGTCGGAATCGCGATGATCATGATGCCTGCACAAACAAATGGATTAAATCAGCTGCCGCCAGAGCTATATCCGCATGGTACAGCGATTATGAATACATTGCAGCAGGTGTCAGGAGCCATTGGTACTGCGGTCGGTATTTCAATCCTTTCATCAGGAACCCGCAGCTTTATGGAAAATGTGGCTGATCCTGCAAATCCGATGAACAAGCTGCTCGCCTTTACAAATGGCGTCCAGCATGCATTTATCTTTGCTGTGATCATGACAGTCATTGGTTTGATCATCGCTTTCTTCATTAAACGAGTGAAGGTAGAACAGCAAGTTTCATAAAACAGATGAAAAGCACTGAGGACTTAGCGCCGCAGTGCTTTTTTTATTTTCTCAATGCTTGTTTCAAAGAGGGCGAAAATGGGGAGATAGATAAAAAGTGAACCAATGTGAATGTGCTGCTGATTCAGTAGAAGGAAAAGAGGAAAAAGAAACGAATGAGTTAAGAAGAAATAAATAAGACAGGAGACTGAGATCATGAACTTAGAAGAACAAATCAAAATCGCTGAGTCATTACGTCAACCATCTGAAGGTTCATTACCGAGTCAATCGGAACTAAAACCAGTCCATCCACCTGAAGTGAACAAAATGGAATATGACATTCCAACAAGTGCTGGCGAAACAAAGGTATGGGTATTTAAGCCGGTCAACACATCAAAGCAGTCGCTTCCTGTTTTTGTGAATTTACATGGCGGAGGATTTATTCTAGGCAGTGCTGAAATGGATAACCACTGGTGTCCGGTCATTGCAGACCGAGCCCAATGTATCGTCGTCAATGTCGAGTATCAGCTTGCTCCAGAGCACCCTTTCCCAGCCGCTCTTCATGAATGCTACGATGTGCTGAAGTGGCTGTATGAACACCCTGATGAGCTTCAAATAGATCCCAAAGCAATAGCCATTGGCGGACATAGCGCAGGAGGAAACTTGGCAACGGCTGCTTGTCTCTTAAATATTCAAAAAGGGAACCAACTCCCGATTGTCTATCAAGTGCTTGATTATCCGCCACTTGATTTAGCCACTGATCCAGCACAAAAGCCAGCGTTTGAAGAAGCGATCCCAGTTGAAATGGCGAGGCTCTTTAATGCCTTCTATCTGCAAGGCCAAGATCCGCGCAATCCGCTCGTTTCTCCAATCTTTGCCGATCGTTCATCCTTGGCACAAATGCCACCAGCTCTCGTTATCACAGCTGAAAGAGATTCGCTAGCTCAAGAAGCCGAACAATATGCTGAGAAGTTAAAAGAAGCAGGGATAGACGTCACGTACAGACAGTTTAAAGGAGTCCCTCACGCCTTCACGCATGCCGGAGATTTAGAAATAGCTGAAGAAGCTTGGCATCTCATGAGTGATCAATTGAAGAAGGCATTTGAATAAGAAAGAAGCATTGATAGAAAAGCACAGAACCCAGCGGGTCTGTGCTTTATTGTTGTGAAGTGAATGAAAAAAATCAGATATATGCCTTCATTGTCGATATAATAGAAAGATAGAAGACGACTTAAAAAGGAGCAAATCTAATGGAAAAAGAGAATCTACAGGCATTTTGCCTTTCTTTAAAAGGAGTCACCCATGATTATCAGCCAGAATGGCAGGCAGATCGATATCATATTGGTGGAAAGATGTTTGCTATGATGGGCGGGGATGCGAATCGAAAGCCTGTGATCACTTTAAAATGTGACCCTCAACGTGCTGAAGAACTAAGAGAGATGCATGAGGGGATTATTCCGGGCTATTATATGAATAAGACTCATTGGAATTCCATCTACCTTGATGCAGACATTCCAGCTTCATTTGTAGAGGAGTTAATCGAACATTCCTACCAATTGGTTTTTCACAAATTAACAAAAAAATCTCAACATGACATCCTCCAACATGATGAATGAAGATAGACAAGCTAATCACCCCTGTGATTCTCTTCAAAATTGACTAGAGCGAAGTGCTGTCGTTATAATTTAACTAGTTAGAAGACGTTCATAGGGGGATATAAAATGAGCTATACAGTCATTACAGGAGCAAGTTCAGGTATTGGATATGAGGCGGCACTGGCCTTTGCAGCACGAGGCAAAAATCTTATTTTAGCTGCACGCCGGCTCGAGAAACTCCAAGAACTGAAGAAGGAAATTCTTGATCAATATCCCGATATCGAAGTAAATATACAGTCTGTCGATTTAACCGACATGGAGCAAGTGTATTCATTTTATGAATCATTGGCTGAATATGAGCTCGACACCTTCATTAATAATGCAGGATTCGGCCATTTCGGCTCGATAGGAGAACAGGATGTAAGTAAAATTGGAGATATGCTTCATCTGAATATCGAAGCCTTAACGATTTTATCCACTTTATTTGTTCGTGATTATGAGCAAGTAGAAGGGGCTCAGCTGATCAACATTTCTTCAAGAGCGGGCTATACAGTCGTCGGCAATGCCGTCACCTATTCGGCCACAAAGTTTTACGTGAGTGCCTTTACAGAAGGACTGGCACTAGAGTTGAAAGAAAAGGGAGCTAAGTTACAGGCAAAAATATTAGCACCTTCTGCAACAGAATCGGAATTTGCAAAGCGTTCATTAGATGTAGATCAATTCGAATATGAAGGCAATATCAAGAAATATCATACATCAAAAGAAATGGCAGCTTGTCTGCTCGAGCTGTATGATCATGAGAAAACAGTCGGTATTGTTGACGGCAAGACATTTGATTTTGAATTGAAAGATCCGATTTTTTCACATGCTGGTCCAAGTATGAAATAGAAATGACACATCACTGAGGGAAGATGTCCTCGGTGATTTTTTTATGGCATGATTGACTGTGTGGTAACCACATGGTTTAGACTATGTACACAAGGAGGGAATCTAGTGACGTATGTAACAAGTGGAGAAGTATGTAAGCTATTAAACATCACAAAGTATACGCTTCGTCATTATATAGAACAGGATCTCGTCCGCCCTGCGAAGGTCGCTCAAAATGGATACCAATTATTTGATGAAAAAGAAATTTACACCCTTTATCAAATCCTCTTCTTAAAAAAGGCGGGGTTTTCTTTAAAAGATATCAGCGAGAGCTTTTCGAAAGAACCCGGTATGACTCTGTCCTATCAAGGTATGCTGGATCAGGTCGAGAAGCAACTACAGGAATTGAGCGAAGTGAAACAGCGTCTGGAGCATATGCTGTCGATTCAAAACAGCCTTCAGCTTAATCAAACAACGACTCAAGATCGACCAATTCGTTATTTAAAACAGATCCCAGATCATCTTCTAAAGAGTGAAACAGAGCTCGACTTTAAACAAATCGTTCACCAAAAGGAGCTGGATCTGTCTCTTTTTGAGGAGAGATATTATGTGATCAATCTGCAAGATGACTCAACAATTTCTTATTATGTATCAAATGAACAGGATTACGATGTGAGACTGGATGCTGGTTCTTACGCGGTCAAAAGTTTTTTAGCCGAAGATGAAAAGAAAGTCATTGAAGAAATTGAGGCTTTTCTACACGAAGCTCCGTTTGCCCAGCCTTCTTATATGATCTTATATGAGAATGTACCGGTCTCTGTCACGTACCAAGATTCCATGGTGTACACAGTTGAACAGAGAGCGGGGAATAGAAATTGAAAAAAAGGATTTGGCTGATCATCGCAGTGGCGGCCTTCATTTGTATCACAGCATTTGTATTTTATGAAAACAGCTTTGCTATGAATGAAAAGGAAGTCGTCATGGAGACTGCGGATGGGACATTATCAGGTATCGTCACAACACCTAAGAAGGAGTCAATAAAAGGAATTGTCCTTTTTGTACACGGAGATGGTCCACAAAATGCCACATATGACGGAGGATACAGACCTTTAATGGAACGCTTTGCAAAGCAAGGCTATGCGTCTATATCATGGGATAAGCCCGGGGTGGGTCAATCAGAGGGAAACTGGCTGCATCAATCCATGGATGATCGTGCAAAGGAAGTAGAGAATGTGATCAAATGGGCGAAGAAAGAGCCTAATCTTCAATCAAAACAAATCATCTTATGGGGAGCAAGCCAAGCGGGCTGGGTGATCCCAAAAGTAATGACAGATCGAACCGATATCACAGCCTCCATCCTTGTCGGGCCTGCTGTCAATTGGATGAGACAGGGAAGGTACAATACACTTCAAACATTAAAAGAAGCGGATGCATCTAAAGAACAAATTCAAAAAACACTCAAAAAAGAAGATGAGCAAAACAAATTATTAGAAGAAGGCGCAGCATTTCGCACATATCAAAAGAAAACGGACGATCAAGAGATGACAAAAGATCGTTATGAATTCATTCAAAAGAACATGAAAGCCGATGCCACTTCAGATATCAAGCGCATCCAATCACCGATCTATTTGGTTTTGGCACAAAATGACCGAAACGTAGATTCCGCAGAAACAAAAAGGATCTACGAGGAAGAAGTAGCACCTCAATGGTTGCATATTCAAACAATAAGAGACGTAGAGCATTCAATGCTGAATCCGCTCATTCATCATTCCAATGCCCTGATCACATTAGCAGCGATCGCCGCACCGAAAGGCTTCCTGCTTAGCCAAGCGTACTTGGATCATTGTGAGCATATACTCGAGCAGCTAAAAACACCTTCACATTAGGTGTTTTTTTTATGCGTTCTTTGATAAAGCAAAGAATCAAAGATCCAGTAGATGAGACTGCTCATGATAATGATAGGTATAGATACTGAACTCCCAATACCATCGATCACAAAAAGCATGACAACCATTGCGATCAGTAAATAAGCAGCAAGATAAAGTGGATGGAAAGCCTTTGGTTGCAAAGAAAACAACAACTGCAAAGGAACCGCAAAGACGAAATAACAAACAAAAAAGATGGGAACGTAAAATACCATGAACGCAGGCTCTCCCTGAATCGGTGGATAGAAGCATACGAACAGACTGAGTAAAATCGAACTAAGGAATAGTGTTATTAGGATTTTGTGAAATGATTGAAGCTTTTGCAATATGTATACTCCTTTTTGTAAAATTCACTATATTTTATCATAAATTGATGATCTAGCATCGTTTACTATTCTTAATTGAACAACCTCAATACTCCTTTTTAAAAAGTAAAGTTAGGTATTTAGATGTAAAAAATAAGTGTAATAATGCCCTTTTTTCCTTTATTTGGTTCTGTATCTTTCGCCTCATGCTGATGAATGAAGGAATGGTATAAAGTAAATCCTATAGAAAGAGACCTAGCTTTGAATCCATCACATTTAAGAAAAGAGATGATCGAATGAACGTAACAAAATGGTTAGGTGCTGTCCTTCTTTCAGTTTTATTAATGTCGACAGCAGCTTGTGCCAATACAAGTACCCAAGAGAAAAATCAAAGCGAAAACGAAACCGCATCTAAGGAATCAAAGGACAAAACGACAGCCGTAGAAACAGGGAATAAGTCCTTGTCTAATATTAAGGTATTAGCGACAGGCGGGACGATTGCTGGCAGTTCAGACAGTGATACAGATACGACAGGATATAAATCTGGTTCACTTGGCATCGATAAAGTCATTGCTTCAGTTCCTCAGCTCAAGGATATTGCAAACGTAACAGGTGAGCAGGTGGCGAACGTAGGTAGTGAAAATGTGGATGATGCTCTTCTTTTAAAATTAGCTAAACGAGTCAATAAACTCTTAAACGATGATCAAGTCGATGGGATTGTCATCACACATGGAACAGATACACTTGAAGAGACCGCTTACTTTTTACATTTGGTTGTCAAAAGTGATAAACCAGTTGTAGTCGTTGGCTCAATGCGTCCAGCATCTGCTATCAGTGCGGATGGTCCGCTAAACTTGTATCATGCTGTCAAAATTGCCTCTACAAAAGAAGCAAAGGGCAAAGGGGTCATGGTCACATTAAATGACCGAATTGCATCAGCTCGTTTTATTACAAAGACAAACACGACGACAACCGATTCCTTCAAGTCTCTTGAGCAAGGCTATATTGGAGAAATTGCTGGTGAAGTGGTTTCCTTTTATAACGAACCAACAAGAAAACATACGTCTGAAAGTGAATTTGATGTATCAAAAATAAAAGAATTACCACAAGTCGATATTTTATACGGCTATCAAAATGATCAAAAATACATGTATGATGCAGCAGTAAAATCGGGGGCGAAAGGGATAGTCGTTGCCGCAGCAGGCAATGGAACGATGTCAACTGAAGCCATCAAAGGGGCAACAGATGCCGTAAAGAAAGATGTAGTCGTCGTGAGGTCAAGCCGTGCAGGAAATGGGATTGTGACCCATGAAAAAATGGATGATGAACATCACTTTGTCTCATCAGATTCATTGAATCCACAAAAAGCTCGCATTCTGCTTATGCTCGCTCTAACGAAGACAAAAGATCCAAGTAAAGTGCAGACATATTATGAAAAATATTAATGAAGAAAGGGACCCGAAGCTTCGGGTCTTTTTTATGCGTGCTCCTGATGATGCTCTTTTGCACGTGTTTTTAAAGAGAGTAAAATATCTCGCCAAATATCGTCTACATCTGTAAGAAAATGTCCCGCTTCATCGATATAATAGGTTTTGACGTTTGGAATGCTAGGAGCTAATTTTTCTATTTCGACAAACGGAGCCATCGCATCTTCTTTTCCATGCCATACATCAACAGGGATTTGAATATCCTTCATATCGAATGCCCACGGACGCGAGAGCAAATCTGGTTCATGAATACATTCATCCACCGATTGACGAGTGGCTTCATGTAAATGTGTCATCATCATCTCTAATTGCTCATCGGTTTGAAGAAATTGACGGTCCCATGGATGTAAATGCTTGTTCCCGTTTTTGGCCAGCTTTTTAAATTTCTCTGGTTTGTTCTCAATCATTTTCTTCTGGGAACGATAGCTTGCTCTTAATAGCCAAGGGAACTTCTTACTGAGGAAAAAAGCCAATTTGTTTTCTTTGAGCATACTTTTAGGCGGTTTTCCGTCCTGAAATGGCGTTGTACTTGAAATCAGAGCGGCTGAAAGGACTCGGTTCGGCAATTGATAAGCACAGCCAGCAGCGAATGCGCCGCCTCCAGATACACCCATCACTGAAAAATGGTGAACGCCAAGATGATCTGCGACTTCCAACACATCTTTTGCCCAATCTAAAATCGTACGTTCAGGTTGAGGGGTAGATAAACCAAATCCTGGTCTGTCTAAACAGATGAGACGAACACCGAGCTCTTTAGAAATGGGGTCATCATCTAAAAACATCACTCTTGATCCAGGAGTTCCATGAAAAAAGAATACTGGAAACCCTTCAAGATCCCCGTATTCACACAAACCAATATGACGTCCATCTTGTAAATGAATACTATCCATACTTTCATCCCCTTAATAGTTTATCTAACTTAAATGTCAGAGAAAGAAACACCGGATTAAGGCGTTTCTTTCGCAATCTGATAGATTTTTTCGTATAGAGACAATAATGTTTTTAAATCTTCTTTTGGAAGCTTTGCATAGTATTTTTGAATAAGGTGCAATTGAATTTCTTCTGTATTCTTGTGAAAGTCATGACCCTTTTCAGCAAAATCAACAATGATTTCCCGCCGGTTATGTGGATTAATTTCTCGTTTGACATAGCCAAGCTGTTCAAGCTTTGATACAAGCTGGCTGGCGGCACTTGCCGAAATGGAAAAGTAATCAGCTAGTTCGTTGATTGTTCTTGTTTTTGTCCGTAATAATTCAAGTGTCAGCTCTTGTTTGGCTGATAAATCTGCATATTCATGTTTTAAAAATCGTTGATACTCTTCTACGTAGATGGAGCCTAGTGCATTCGAGTATTCAATGATTTTTTTACTGTAATGAATGATTTCTGCATCCAATGACATCACCTCTACTCCATTATAGGCAATGTTTATAGTTAAGTGAAGTTAAATATTAAGGTAATTTAAATAAGGAGGTGGCATGAGTGATTGTTTCGACGACTTTTTCATTGTATTTTGAGAATGATCCATTTATAATAAAAAATAAACCAACTGGTCGGTTTTGAATTGTCCTGATGAAGAAAAGCAAGATAGAAGGGATTGTGAAAGATGACAAGTACACAAAGCGGGGCTGAAAAGAGCGAGAAGACGAAGCGAAAAATCGTCACCGCTTCACGTGATTTATTTGCAAAAAAGGGATATTCAGAAACATCTGTGCGAGATATTCTAGAGGCGGCTGAAGTGAGTAAAGGCAATCTTTATCACCATTTTAAAGGAAAAGAGTTTTTGTTCCTTCATATCATGGAAGAGGATCACCTCTTGATGATGGAGACGTGGCATCAGGAAAAACAAACGATGCACCAGGCTATTGATCAGCTCGCAGGATTTGCAGAGCTGCTCAGTCAAATGGGCATTAACTACCCATTAATGAGAGCAAGTGAGGAATTTTGTGCAAGTGCCTTTACATCAGACGAGGTCATGGAACGGCTGAACAAGATTGATGTCGACTTTGATGATGTGATGAGAGACATCATACTTAAAGGTAACAAAGATGGCAGCTGGTCGATCCAGCATGTCGAGTCAACGGTGAAAATATTATTATCCGTTTTTTACGGATTAGACGTGTTGTATAAAAATGATCCAATCGAAGAGAAAAAAGAATTACAAAAACAAGCGATCTCATTGATTATTCACGGAATCAACCATCATGAGTAACAATTGAATCAATAAAGGGGAAACAAACATCATGCAAAAACCGATACGTGAGCAAAAAGCTGTACTCGTTATTTTATTAAGTAACATATTTATTGCGTTTTTAGGCATTGGTCTTATTATTCCTGTCATGCCGCTATTCATGAATGTGATGCATCTAACAGGGAGTACGATGGGATACCTTGTGGCGGCGTTTGCTGTGGCTCAGCTCATTGCATCACCTATTGCAGGGAGATGGGTAGACCGCTATGGAAGAAAGATTATGATTGTGTCAGGACTATTTCTATTTGCGTTATCAGAACTCGTCTTCGGTCTTGGGACACACGTGTATGTGCTGTATTTTGCAAGGCTGCTAGGCGGTATTAGTGCGGCATTTATCATGCCAGCTGTCACTGCTTATGTCGCTGATATCACGACCGTTCAAGAAAGATCAAAGGCAATGGGATATGTGTCAGCGGCCATTAGTACCGGCTTTATTATCGGTCCTGGGATTGGCGGATTTATTGCAGAATACGGTGTACGCCTGCCATTCTTCTTTGCAGCAGGGATTGCCTTTATAGCCGTCATTTCGTCTATGCTTTTGCTGAAGGAGCCATTAACAAAAGAAGAGCGAGCGAAGCAGATGGATCAAGTGAAGGAATCGACCTTCTTTAAGGATTTGAAAAAATCGATCAATCCAAGCTATCTCATCGCTTTTATCATTGTGTTTGTCCTCGCGTTTGGACTGTCTGCGTATGAAACGGTCTTCAGCTTGTTTACAAATCATAAGTTTGGATTTGGTCCAAAAGATATTGCGGTGATTATTACGGTCAGCTCGATTGTGGCGGTTATCATCCAAGTGCTGGTGTTTGGGAAACTCGTAAATACCCTCGGGGAAAAAAGAGTCATTCAGCTTTGCTTGATTGTCGGAGCGGTGCTCGCTTTTGTTTCAACTGTCGTCTCAGGATTTATGGTAGTCCTCATTGTCACATGTGTGATTTTCTTAGCGTTTGATTTATTGCGTCCAGCATTAACGACCTTCTTATCAAAAATCGCTGGCAATCAGCAAGGATTTGTCGCAGGGATGAACTCTACCTACACAAGCCTAGGTACGATTTTCGGCCCAGCCCTTGGCGGGATTTTATTCGATCAAAATATACATTTCCCATTTCTATTCGCAGGTGTTGTCTTATTTCTCGGATTAGGCTTAACCCTTATTTGGAAGGGGAAGGCGACGGTTGTATCTGATTAAGGGCTCTAACTAGGGCTCTTTTTTTGTTCCTGTGGATAGAGTATTGAAATAATCACAAGGTCCCTGTTGATGAGGTGTTATTCATGTTAACATGATACATATTTTACCAAAATGCTAGAGGAGGATTTTCAATGCAAATTAAAGAGATTTTTTATATTCGGTGTATCTCGTGTTTGAGTGTTGTGCTCATTCATGCAATAGCCATTTTATCTAGCCCACAATCATCATCTATTCTTGTAGCACTACTCATGTTCAGTACACCGAGTTTTATTTTCATTTCTGAGTTTTTATTGGCGCATTCTTATCCAAATGGTACACCTAAAGGATTTATGTGGAAGAGAGTGAAAGCCATCTTTTTTCCATTTGCATTTATTGGGATTGTCGATGGTTTTTTGCATTCGGCATCGTTAAATGGAGGGGCAGCTGACTTCTTTAAAAGAGCTTCAGCAAATGTCTTATTGGGAAATTATATTGGTTATTTTGTTCTGATTATTTTTCAATTTTACTTTTTGCATATGTTTTTTCACAAAATGGCTAAGCGTACCTCAGCCAAATGGGTATTGCCGATCTCCTTTATCATCACAGTTGGTTATTTAAGTGTCATGAACCTCGTCAAAATCCCACAACCTCAATTACCTAATCCAATGTTCGGCTTAGAATGGATTCCATTTCCAGGTTGGTTATTCTATTTTTGTTTAGCCTATTATTGTGGAGTGAATTATCAGCAGTTTATCACAAGACTTCATCATTTTAAGTATGCCGTGTATGGACTTGTTCTGATTTCAGCAGTGACCCTTCTAAGCAATACATATGTAGGCTTTTTCGAGCCTTCTTCTAAGAGGCCAGATGTTGTTCTTTATACAATCAGTATTGTCTTCTTATGCTTTCTCTTGTTTTCTAAAGTAAAAAGCGTTCCACCTTTCGTAGCTGTCATTAGTCAATATTCATTCACCATCTATTTGCTTCACGGGTATTTTCTAGGTATCTCTGTGTTACTATGGGGACAATTAAAAGATTATCCATTCTTTGTGGGGACATTCATAATATCAGCACTTGCAATTGCTGGACCTATCCTATTGTCTCGGTTAGCAAATCATTATAAATATGGCTATATGTTTGTCGGTAAAATCAACAGAACGAGACGAAAAACAGTCGCCTCATAAACGATTTAAAGGGGATCTTAAGAAGATGCCCTTTTTTTGTTGCCTAAAAGTACAGTGCTTTTTGCCCGAAAGTACAATTTTAATCGATCATCTCATTGCTTAGAATAAAAAGATGAAGTTCATGAAGTTGAAGAAAAAGGAGTAAGTGAATGGCAAAATTTTTATATCATTTAGGAAAAAGTGCTTTTTCTAAGCCGAAACGGATGATTATCGGTTGGTTATTTGTTTTAGTAGCTGTTGTGGCGGCAACAATAGGGACAGGTGTTTCATTTAATGGAGATATGTCGATTCCAGGAACAAAGTCAGAAAAGGCAATGGATCTCTTGGAGAAAAAGTTCCCAGCAGGTGATGATGGCGGGACGATTCGTCTGATCTTTAAAGCACCTAAGGGCGAAACATTAGAAACAAAAAAAGTAAAAAATAAATTGAACGAAACGATCAAAGAAGTCAAAAAGGATAAAGCAGTCAAGCAAGTGACGGATTTATATCAGACATTTGCTATTAGTAAAGATAAGAAAATAGGGTATGCGGATATTACATACCGGGTGAAGGCGGGTGAGGTAAAAGCATCCTCAAAAGAGAAAGTATTAGATAGTATTAAGATTTCAAGAAAGGCTGGCATCCAAACAGAATTAGGAGGCTCCGTCACATTCTCAGAAATTGAGGTAGGCGGGATTTCGGAAGTCATAGGTATTGTCATGGCCTTCTTTATTTTAGCCTTTACCTTCGCTTCATTATTGATTGCAGGACTACCGATCTTGACGGCTGTCATTGGGTTAATAATCGGCGTGATGGTCATATTAATTACCTCAAATTTTGTTGATATGTCTGCATTTAGTCTTACATTAGCTGTGATGATTGGACTTGCCGTAGGAATTGATTATGCATTATTTATCATTTCTCGATATCGACAGTTATTAGCAGAGGGTTACGAATTGAAAGAAGCAGCTGCTAGAGCTGTTGCTACAGCAGGCAGTGCTGTATTGTTTGCAGGTGTCACCGTCGTGATTGCACTATGCGGACTTGTATTAGTCGGTATACCATTTTTAGGCGTGATGGGTCTTGTAGCTGCATTCATGGTACTATCAGTTATGCTTGTGTCTCTGACAATTGTTCCTGCGATACTAGGGATTCTTGGTGATAAAGTAAGCCCTTCAAGAAAGAATAAATGGTTCTCTAAATTACAATCTCAACAAAAAGAAGAAACAACAGCTTGGGGAAGGTTTATCAAAAAGTATCCAGGTAAAATCATCCTAGGTGTCATTGTATTGACTGGTCTATTTAGTTGGCCAGCACTTCATATGGAGTTGGGTCTTCCTGATAACGGTATGAAGGGGAAGGAAACAACTGAACGCAAGGGCTATGACCTGTTAGCAGAAGGGTTTGGCAAAGGGTTTAATGGGCCACTGGTTGTTATCATTGATGCCTCCCATGCAAATAACGCAATGAAATCTATTGAGAAAACAACAAAAGTATTAGAGAAGATGGATGGCATCAAACAAGTGGCACCGGCTGTTCCTAATCCATCGGGTAAGTACGCCATGCTGACCATCTTACCGAAAAGCGGTCCAGAAGATAAGGCGACAAAGCAATTAGTCAAAGATATACGAAATGAATCTAGTCAAACTGCTGCAAAGTATGATACGAAATTACTTGTTACTGGTTCTACGGCAGTTAATATAGATATTTCAGATAGACTCAGTGAAGCGTTACCGAAATTTGCAGGAGTCATTATTGGATTTGCTTTGATTTTGATGATTCTTGTGTTTAGATCCTTCCTTGTTCCATTAAAAGCGGTTTTAGGATTCCTTATGACATTGACCGCTACACTAGGTTTTTCAGTCTTTGTTTTACAGGATGGACACCTTGCGCCATTGTTTGGAATACCAGCAAATGGCCCATTGTTAAACTTTATGCCTGTACTAGTGACAGGAATATTATTTGGTCTTGCAATGGATTATGAAGTCTTTTTAGTCAGTCGAATGAGAGAAGATTTCCTTCTATCAGGTGATGCGAAAAAATCCGTTGTATCAGGTTTGAAGCACAGTGGAAGAGTAGTGACTGCCGCAGGCTTAATCATGATCCTCGTCTTTGCTAGTTTTATCTTTGCAGATGACTTGATCATTAAAACAATGGGGTTAACGTTGGCATTCGGTGTTCTGTTTGATGCATTTGTCATAAGAATGACTTTTATCCCAGCTTGTATGATGCTGATCGGACGAGCTGCTTGGTACTTACCCAAATGGCTCGAAAGCTGGCTTCCACGTATAGACATTGAAGGTGAGTCTATTTCTCAGAAAGAAGAGAAAGGAGAGAAAGAAGAGAAGGTGATTTAGTCACTGATAGTCTTACATGGTATGATTGATGATACCGCCATTACCTCGATAAAGGGTGGGCGGTATTTTTTGAGTGAATATGAGGCTCGGATGGTGATTATTTATGGCGAAACGACGGGTAGACCCTTTTAATGAAATGATCTATTCGCGGATTCCAACATTATTATGGGTCATTCTTGTTTATATTGCAGCAATGATATTTCAGTTTATAACCACCCCAATAGCAATTTCTGGCCTGTTTTTTTCTGCACTTATTGCCATACATCTGATTCTGCATTGGTGGGCATTTTACTGGTTTCAGCAGAATCCATGGGTATATTTTCTGATTCAAGGAATTGTGATTCTACTTTGTGTTTCAGTCATGCAGGCGGCTTCCCCTGTGATCTTAATTGGTCTGTTACCGGTACTAATTGCGCAAAGTATTGGGGTATATTATCATACATTGAAGGTGATTTTGACAGGGCTTAGTTTTTATGTCCTTTTTTTTCTTGCACTTATTTTGGTCAATGATACAGATGATTTGACGGTATACATTCCTATTTTGTTTTTGATTCTGATTGTAGTCATCGCATACTCCATTTTATTTTTTAGACAAGTCAAAGCTAGAATTCGTACACAAACATTTTTAAAGGAACTTGAATTGGCACATCAACAAGTGGAAGAGCTGACACTTGCAAATGAGCGTCAAAGAATGGCGAGAGATTTACATGATACCCTTGCACAAGGACTGGCAGGTATTATTATGCAGCTAGAAGCGGCCCATGCACATTTAGAGAATCAGAATGTTGAGCGTGCTCAAAGCATTATTAAAGGTTCAATGAGCCATGCGCGGACGACATTAGGTGAGGCGAGATTGGTCATTGACGACCTTCGAACATATAGCCAGGATCAATATGACTTAGCTGATTCTGTGAAAGATGAAGTGAATCGGTTTATGACGGCGACGAATATTCCAGTTCATACAAAAGTGGCTGTCTCCTATCAAGTGTCCCCTTTTCTCATCGAACATACCGTATACATTGTCAGTGAATGTTTGACGAATATTGCCAAGCATGCCAAAGCAAGTAAAGTCGAATTGGTGATGGAGCAAAAAGAAGATCACATCTCCTTGCAAATCACAGACAATGGAGTGGGTTTTGATGAGAAAAAACAAGAATCCACTTCCGGGCATTACGGTCTAATAGGTATGTCAGAACGAGCCCGACTGCTTGATGCACAGCTACACTTAAAAAGTGAAAAAAATGAAGGTACACAAGTGACGGTAACCATACCTTTGAAAAAGGAGTAAAAACAATGTCTTATCAAATTGTGATTGTCGATGATCATTTTGTTGTTAGAGAAGGATTAAAATTAATTCTTGAGACAGATCAACGATTTGATGTTGTTGGTGAAGCAGAGGATGGGGCAAAGGGGTTAGATGTCTTGAAAGAGAAGGCTCCAGACCTTGTATTACTTGACCTCAACATGCCTAACATGAGTGGGCTTGAGATGCTAAAAGAGATGCAGTCTCTTCAATTAAAAGTACCGGTCCTGATTCTCACTACCTATAACGAAGAGAAATTAATGATTGAAGGGCTGCAACTTGGAGCAAAGGGCTATCTTTTAAAGGATGCCAGCAGGGAAAATTTATTTTATACAATTGAAGCAGCTATCAGAGGAGATATTCTTCTTCAAGCAAACGTCGCTGCTAAGGTATTTGAATCAACAGAGTATCAAGTGACTCCGAACCATTTGAAAAAAGAAATAAACATGCTGACTGAAAAAGAGATGCTTGTCTTGCAAGCAGTGGCTAGAGGATTACGAAGTAAGGAAATTGCATTTGATATGGGGATTTCCGAGAGAACTGTCAAAGCTCATTTAACAAATATTTATCAAAAGCTGGAGGTCACTTCAAGAGCGGAAGCAATTAAAGCAGCATTAGAATTAGGGGTGATTCATTTTTAGAGAGAGAGAATGATCATATGAGAAGATGACAAGAAACATTGCTCTGTTAAGTTTCAGCGTCAAGTGATTTATTATCTCTTCCACTGCGGTTTCAGTATGTGTAGGAAAATGAACTCTGCCTACATAAGTAATGGTACGATCTTTGACCCGGCACTTGGCGGCATATTATCCGATCAAAATATTCATGTCCCATTTTTATTCGCAGGTAGGCTTACCCCTTATTTGGAAGGTGAAGGCGACAGAAGAGACAGCAGCAGAATAATGAATGAAGAAGTAAGAGACCTTTTAAACGAGGTCTCTTTTTTTAAGACTGCGGCTTCAGGTGTTTTAATGCCTGTGCCATGTGGATGGTTGATGACGTTTACTTTTCACAACCTTTTCTTGTTTCTAAATAAAACCAAACCCTCATTCATAAACCTCCTTTCACAATGAGCATAGCAATAGAGGAAAGCAAATGAGAAAGAATTTTATTTGTTGCAAAGAGTCACTGCATGCGCGCATTTTTTTATATATAATGGAAGGAAAGAACATGTTTGGAAAAGGGGAGCGCCATGCATCTTTTGGAAAAGCAAAGGACAGCATCGATAAAAGAAGGGATTCGCCAGATCGATCCGGCATATCCAGTGTTTGTAGATGCGGTCATGGATGGTTTCATACAAGGGAATCTTTATGTAGATGATGCAGTGCACCCTCGTATTTATTTTCTCGAAACAGCATGCGGCATTTATTATGTTGCAGGCAAGAGAGAAGAAGAGCTGTCACACTTCTCGGCGTTTATTGTGGATATTTACGAAAGGCAGAAAAGACAAAACGGCCGATTTACCATATTTTCAGCGAATCAATCGACAGATGTGATGATGAAAAATTGTCTTGGATCACATCTGAAAGAGATGGAAAGACATGCGTACGTTTTTTCGCAAGCACAATCTTATGTTTCTGCGTCTCATTCAGGCTACAGAGTAGAGCGGACAAAAGAACAGGTGATCAATGCAAGCAGGGCTTTCACGCCTAGCTATTACGAAGCCTATTGGGGGAGAGCGGCGCGCTTTCTATCAAAAGGAATCGGAGTTGCCATCTTAGATGGTGAGAACGTGGTGAGTGAATGTGTCTCCATTTTTTCAAGTGAAGATCGTGTAGAGATAGATATTTGGACAGAAGAAGCCTGCCGGGGGAAAGGTTTAGCGCAGCTGGCGGGTCAGCATATGATCAAGAATTGTCTTGAAAATAAGAGGACACCGCATTGGGATTGCGATGTCCATCACCTAACTTCGATCAAACTGGCAGAAAAGCTAGGCTTTCAGCGGACAAAAACCTATCGATTGTTTTACAGCTCATGATGAGAAGGTTTTGAGATACCAAGCATCCATTGCAGAATGCTCAGAGCCTTCAATCGGCTCTGAAAGAAGAGAAAAGCCATATCGCTGATAAAGGCCGGTGGCTGCAGTTAATTCCTGGCGGGTTTCTAAATAACATGCTTCATAGTATGTAGAGGCATATTGCAGCGCTGTATCCATCAGTTTTTTGCCAGCACCTTTTCCTTGAGCATTTGGACTCAGATAAAGCTTTTGTAATTCACATATTCCGTTAGTAAATGGAGCAATGCCTACGCCGCCCAGAATATCGCCATTCTCTTCAGCAATCCAATAGGCTGCATGAGTCAATGATTGATAGTATTCGAACAGCTGGTCAAGGTGGGGATCAGTGTAGGCGGTTCCTTCAATCGCCAGATTCGCCGATTCTAGTGACTGGCGGATAATCGCTGCGATATACGGGTTGTCTTTTTGCTCAATGGGTCTCATGTTCATTGGAAGTACCTCCATCGTCATAAAATAAAAAAAGAGAAAGTGAGTTGAAACAACATGTTTTGGCTGCAAACCGCTATTTTTACAATCGTTGTATTGTGTCTCTCATGGTGGGCAGGGAAAAAAGGCAGAAACCGTCATGCGGGTCTGATCCTCCCTATATGCTTTATTCTATTTGGATTGGTTTTATTGATAGCGAGTTTCTTCATTGGCAGATGGGAAGGCATGGCGCTTAGTATATCAAGCGTCTCTATCGTTCTCTCTTCCATGATTTGTTTGATCATCGTCACAGCGATTCAAATTTTAAAAAAAGATGTCCCTTCTTAAGCAGGGGCATCTCCACTGTTCATCTGATTGTATTCTTCACGAAGGATGCCCATGATGATCACATCTGAGTAGGTACCATTGAAATAAAGCGCTTGGCGCCTTTTTCCTTCATATTGAAATCCGGCTTTCTCATAGCTTCTGAAGGCTCTCGGATTGTGGGAAAAGACTTCGAGCTCAAGGCGATTGAGTTCTAATGTCTCAAAGGCGAATGCTTGAACCATTCGGACAGCTTCGGTGCCATAGCCTTTTTGGAAATGTTCTGGTCCATGAAGCGCAATGCGGAAGCTTGCCGTATGATTGATTGGATCAATATCCACAATCGCCGCATCCCCAATCATTTCTTTCGTGTCTAACAGACAAATGGCGAAATCTCGTCTGCTGTCATCTTGTAAAAATCGGGTGTAGGCTGAACGAATTTCTTCTAGTGTGAACGTTTTTCGTGTGCCAGTCATGTAAAGTGTTTCTTCATGCTGGCATCCTCTTTGAATACCCAGATAATCCTGTTCTTCAATCGGTCTCAAAAATAAGCGGGTCATGACGGATCACCCTCCTCTATATATCGAGATATTTCAATTAAATTCAGATCAGGATCACGGATATAAACAGATTCAACCGGACCTAATGTACCTGTGCGCCTGACAGGCCCCTCTTCAATAGGAACTACTTGCTTGCGAAGGTGCAGGAGCAAACTGTCCATATCTAAATCGGTGATAAAGCACAAATCACTAGAGCCTGGAAGTGGGTGAGCCGCTGCCGGCTCATATTCATGACCAGCTTCATGAATATTGATCTTCTGTAAACCAAAACGAAGCGCTTTACGGCCTTCTCCAAAGGTTTCTTCCTTCATTCCTAATACGTTTGTATAAAAGCGAATGGTGTCCTCCATATGTTGTACAGTCAACACGATATGATCAAGTCGTCGTATCATCAGTTTCTCCTCCAAGTATGATCATTGATTGAACTGATTTTATTATATCATTACTTGAAGAGGATACCTTAGTGAATCACGGTGTTGAAGGCATGAAAACGGATGATGAAAAATCCATATATACTTTGTCTTTCCTTTCTGATACAATTAAAATAGAATATATGTTCTCATTTAAGGTAAGGGAGTGATGGAATTGAGTCAGAAAAGGAAGCTGCTTTTTTATGGGGCAATGAGTATCGATGGCTATTTAGCGAGAGAGGATCACAGGCTCGATTGGTTAATAGGAACAGAGGGCGAAGAAGAAACGAGGTATGATGACTTTTATGCGTCAGTTGATACGCTGATCATGGGGCGAAATACATATGAGCAGGTTCTACAGCTGTCACCAGATGAGTTTCCTTATGAAGGAAAGACATGTTATATCATGTCACGTACTTTACAAGACAGTTTGAAAGGAACCCATATCATTCGTGAAGATATCTTATCTTTTATGAAAAAATTAAAACATGAAGAAGGTCAGCATATCTGGATTGTCGGCGGCGGGGAACTGCTTCAGTTTTTCATAAAAGCAGGATTGGTTGATGAGCTTTATCTTCAAATTGCTCCTGTCATGATTGGGAGAGGCATTCCCCTGTTTTCCCCAGCAGATATAGAATCCAGGTTTTCATTAAAAGAAGTCAAACAATACAAGCAGATAGCTGAATTGCATTTTGTCTTAAAAGAAGAAGATCACTGATTTGAGGTGGTCTTTTTTTTATGAAACAAACTCGTTGACAATCATATATCCTAGTGTTAGGATAAATTTATCCTAGTTTTAGGATTTCTTAAAAAGGGAGTAGTTGCCATGGTGCAGCATGAACATGAATTAGACTTAAGGCTATTCCGCGTGTGGATGAAAGCCTATCAAGCTCTTTTTACAAATATTCAAACAGACATTGAACGTTATGATATCGGATTTGAAAACTTTCAGATCCTTGAATTGCTCTATAGTAAGGGGCCACATCCCGTCCAAAAAATCAGCGACATCCTGTCAATCCCAAGTGGAAGTATGACATATGTCGTGAACAAACTAGAAAAACAAGAGCTCGTGAAAAGGCAATGTGCGCCCTCTGATAAACGTGTATTTCATGTATTACTGACGGAAAAAGGAAAGCAATTGTTTGACGACATTTTTCCTAAACACACAGATGTCATTTCACAAAACCTATCCTTTATTGAAAAAGAAGAAAAAGAACAGCTCATTGAATTATTAAAAAAAGTCGGTTTAGGTGCAAAACAACTTCACGAAAAGGGGAAACAAGATGACTCTCAGCTTTGATACATTGGTACGTGAAAGACGATCCGCATCAAATTTTTTGCCAAATATCTCGATTTCGAGAGAAGAGCTTAACAGCATTTTTGAAGAGGTCAAAATGGCACCATCTGCTTTTAACTTACAGCACACACAATATGTCGTCGTCCAAACAGAAGGTCTTAAAGAACAAGTAAGAGAAGCTGCATTTGGACAATATAAAGTGCATTCCGCCTCAGCAGCGATCATTGTACTGGGAGACACAAAGGCTTATCAGCAAGCGGCGAACATTTATGAAGGTCTGAAAATGCTTGGCATTTTAAACACGCAGCAATACGAAGAAATGGTCAGAGAGACGATGAGCTTTTATGAACAGAGAGGATCGGATTTTCAGAAAGAAGAGGCAATCCGCAATGCTTCATTATCTGCGATGCTGTTTATGCTCGCCGCCAAAAACAAGGGCTGGGACACGTGCCCAATGATCGGCTTTGACCCTGATGTCATGAAAAAGGTGCTCAACATCGAGTCGGATTTGGTTCCCGTGTTAATGATCACACTAGGAAAAGAAAAAGTAGAGAGCAGACAACCGAGAGGCTACCGAAAGCCAGTCTCTGAATTCGTAACATACTTATAAGATAGGGGGTTCCACTCATGGAACTAGGAATTAGTACATTTGTAGAAACAACACCTGATTTTCAAACAGGAAAAACAGTCAGTCACGCACAGCGTATTCGAGAAGTAGTCGAAGAAATTATTTTAGCAGATCAAGTCGGCCTTGATGTATTTGGCGTAGGTGAGCATCACCGTGAGGATTTCGCAGCATCGAATCCCGCTGTTGTCTTAGCGGCTGCGGCAACACAAACAAAGAATATCCGCCTGACAAGTGCAGTGACAGTCCTTTCATCAGCAGATCCTGTTCGTGTCTTTCAGGATTTTGCAACGCTAGATGGACTATCAAACGGGCGTGCAGAAATTATGGCAGGCCGTGGTTCATTTATTGAATCATTCCCGCTCTTTGGCTATGACCTTGATGACTATGAAGAATTATTTGAAGAAAAGCTTGATTTGTTGCTCAAATTACAGCAGTCTGAGCGTGTCACATGGAGCGGAAAGCATCGCCCAGCTATTCAAGATGTCGGCGTATATCCAAGACCTGTTCAAGATCCGCTTCCAATCTGGATCGGCAGTGGAGGAAACCGTGAATCTGTCGTACGTGCTGGATTATTGGGACTGCCTTTAGTACTTGCCATCATTGGCGGAAGTCCTAGACAGTTCGCACCGCTCGTTCAGCTGTACAAGCAAGCGGCAGTGCACGCTGGACATGACCCAGAGAAATTAACCGTGGCGTCACATTCGCATGGATTTGTTGCGGAAGAAACAGAACTGGCAGCAGACCAATTCTTCCCTTCCACACAGCATGTGATGAATACGTTAGCAAGAGAGCGAGGCTGGGGACCTTATACTCGTTCTACATTTGATGCAGCGAGAACGTTAGAAGGCGCGCTGTATGTAGGAGATTCAGATGCAGTGGCAGAGAAAGTGATTCACCTAAGAAAAAATGTAGGAATCACGCGTTTTATGCTTCATGTACCAGTTGGTTCAATGCCGCATGATCAAGTATTAAAAGCCATTGAGCTATTTGGAAAAGAAGTCGCTCCTAAAGTAAGAGAAGAGGTTGCCCGCTGGGAAGCAGAGCAAGCATAACGAAAAAGGTCGATCAAGTGAATAGGCTTGATCGACCTTTTTGATGCTTAAGGATCAATGACACAAGGTTTCACTGAAGGGCATGAAGCAGCAGAAGCAAGTGGTGTGGTCGTCAAGGTGAAGAGAAAAACAAGTTGAAAACAGATGAGCCATTTTTTCATGAAATCACCTCCGTTCACAATTGTTTGACGGAATGAGATGAGGATAAAAGCACAGAAGTATAAAACACTCTCTATCCAACATAAGACAATCATATCATAATTTTCAAAAAAATGAAAAAATATCTTATATAAGTACTGAATTATGGTATGGTTATTATGTTCTACAAAAAAAGGGAGGGATTTTTTTATGAAAAAGGTCATGTCTTCTGTTTTGGTTGGAGCAATTGTCTTAACGGGTGCTGGGGTCACAACTACTCCAGTGGAAGCAAAGGAGCAAACAAACAGTGAAATAACGGCTCAGGCCAGTCGAACTGTTTCAGTAACAAGAACATATACGACATCAAACATCCCAGAAAGTATTGTATATGCAGAGGATGGCTGGGTCGGTATTTTAAAACAAACCTCTATTAAAGAATTGGGATTAGGAAAATATAGTGTCACATTTACTGGAACAGTGGTACGCGATCCAGGATTTAATTAAATAAAATGCAAAGCTGACAGGTGGACAAGCCTGTCAGCTTTTTTCATGAGGATAATAAAGAATCATTTGCAGCCGGACCATTTGTTCTCCGGTTTGTTTATATGCATGCGTACGGTCCGCTTTAAAACGAATGGAGTCGCCGGCGTTTAAGCTGTATTGCTCATCTCCAATGGATATATCAAGCGCTCCCTCAAAAACGGTAATCAATTCCTCTGTCCCGCCAATGTGTTCATTTGCATGCAGCGACCCGCCAGGATCAATTTCTACTCGGTACACTTCAAATTTCCCCCGGTTATCAAAAGGAAAAGTCGTATATACGCGATATCGCCCATCATCTTCCGTTAAAATCTGTGCATCTTCATTGCGTACTACTTTGATTTCAGGCTGTGGTGCGTGAATGAGCTCACTAAAAGATACCTTTAATCCGTTGGCGATTTTCCATAAAGTCGTGATGGTAGGGGTTGATTCTCCTCTTTCAATTTGTCCAATCATGGTTTTGCTGACACCTGTTAATTCTGCCATCTTTTCGAGGCTTAATTTCTTTTGGTCTCTAAGAAGCCTCACATTTTTAGAAATAATCGATTGTACATCTTCCATGAAAAAAACTCCTTTCTCTATTTACTTTATAAAGACCGAACGTTACAATAAAACGTAACATACGCAATAAAGTAATTAAAGTCTTAATAACGTACAAGGGAGGCGGCAACTATGATTCTTTCTATGTTGATCTATGCTTTTGTGAGCAGCTTTACCCCAGGGCCAAACAACATCATGGCCATGGTCTTTACGAATAAATATGGGGTCAAGCAAACATTTCGATTTTGTTTAGGTGTGGGTATCGGATTTCTCGTTATTTTGTGTTTGAGTTGCTTCTTTAATATCATTCTTTATCAAGTGATGCCGAAAATAGGCTGGGTCATGGCGTTCATCGGAGCTGCATACATGATTTATTTAGCGGTCAAAATCATGAAAAGTAAAGGCGGGGATGACGAAACACTTGATCGTTACAATCATTTTGTCCCTGGTATGATGCTGCAATTTATCAACCCAAAAGCGATCTTGTATGGATTGACTGTGATTTCAACATTTGTTTTGCCATATGGACAATCGAATATGCAGTATGTCATATGGACGCTGATTCTCGCACTTATTGGATTTCTCGGTACATTTAGCTGGAGCCTATTTGGCTCTTTGTATAAGCGCTTTTTGACTGCTTATGAAAGACCGTTCCAGTATGTCATGGGGCTGCTTCTAATATACAGTGCGATTTCAATGGTATGGGGTTATGTGATGTAAGTAGTCAGAAGCTTGGCCGCTGCCTGCCCATCACAACAGTATTGTAATAAAGTCCATCTGCCAGACGTTTATCCTTTTTTAATACCCCTTCAATCAGAAAGCCATGGTGCTCATATAACCGAATGGCTTTTTGGTTCGTTTCTAGCACTTGAAGTGACATCTTCTGGATGCCTTGCTGATCAGCCCAGTCAATAGAAGCGGCTAAAAGCTCTTTGCCAATGTGATAGCCCCAAACATCCTTTTGAATGGCGACCCCAAAAGTCACTTTGTGAGCAGAGCGCTTGAGTGAATGTCCCTCACATCTGGAGAAACCAACAATTTCTCCTTCAATATCAGCGACCAAAAATAAATGCCTGCTTTTTTTGGTATCATCTTGAATCAACACCTCAAAATCTTTTTCATGAAGAAAGGCTTCGCCTGGTTCACGGTCTAAATATTCTGTTTCACCATCAATTTTCAGTCTGAGCGCTGATAACTGCTTGGCATCGCCAATTGCAGCAGACCGAATACGATAGGTCAAGTCACGAACGGTGAATATGTTTTCAGAGATAATCATAGAACACCAACCTTTCTTTCCATTATGTCTATCATACCTGAAACGTGTACATAGCAGGTGAAAGCTTTTAAGTCTGTCTTATAGATCATTATTTTTTAATCCAGCTGACCCTGGCTGGATTTTCATGATTTAGACTGAGAACTTAAATAGGCTTCTCTCACAACTGTTAAAAAGTGGTCAGCGACGGTTGATGTTTCATCTTGTCTCCATGAAACATATAAATTTACTTTTGGTGTAGTTTCTTGGATTTTTCTATAAACAACCCCTGAACGTTTTACGCTTTCTACTGAGGATGGAACCACAGAGATTCCCATTCCTGCAGCAACTAAATTCACAATCGTATGCATTTGAATAGCTTCCTGAACTACGTTTAAACTTATGCTATTTTCCCAAAAGTAGCTGATAATTAAATCATAAAAAGCTGCACCTAGATGACGTGGAAACATGATAAATGGTTCATTGGCTAATAAATGAATTGGAACTTTGGGAAATGAAGCTAAAGGATGATTTTCTGGCAAAACCAAGCTTAATGATTCCTCACAACAAATTTCTGAGGTAAGTATCTTATTATTTTGGTTAGAACGAATAAATCCTATTTGAATTTCTTTCTTATATAGTGCTTTTAACTGCTGTTCTGTAGCCATTTCACATAAGACAAGATGGATGTTAGGGAAACTTTCTCGAAACCTTTTAATAATATCAATCACAATATCAGTAGAATCAACGAAACCGATCGTCAAATGACCTATTCTTCCGTCATCTGCAAGCTGTGTTGCTTTAATCGTTCTATCTACTTGAAGAAGCGTACGGCGGGCTTCTTCTAAAAATACTCTCCCCGAATCTGAAAGTTCAACCTGTCTTTTCGTTCTATGAAAAAGCGTAACACCTAACTCTTCTTCTAATTTGCGAATTTCTTGACTTAATGGAGGCTGTGCCATTTTAAGACGTTCAGCTGCCCGGCTAAAATTTAGTTCTTCAGCAACCATGATAAAATAACGTATTTGTCTCAGATCCATTTTTTAAGCCCCCTATAAATTTCAACCTTGCTTATTGTGTTTTTTTAATGGAAATATTTTTAGTTATATAAAATATATATATATTTATCTGAATATATATATTATACATATTAACGGCCTCTTTTTATAATGAAAGTATTCTTTCAAAAGGAGGGCATTATTATGGAGTATAGTAAACTTGGAAATAGTGGATTAACAATTAGTAAACTTGCATACGGAAACTGGATTAATCATGGTGGTAAGATAAATGAAGAAACTGCCCATGATTGTGTGAAAGCTGCTCTTGATGTTGGTATTACGACGTTTGATACTGCTGATGTTTATTCAGACACCAAGGCTGAAGAGATACTAGGCAGGTCTTTAAAAGGGATCCGGCGGGAGAGCATTGAACTATGTACAAAAGTATGTCATCCAACCGGTACTGGGAAAAACGATAGAGGATTATCACGCAAGCATATTTTGGAAAACTGTCATGCCTCTTTGCGACGTTTACAAACGGATTATATTGATATTTACTATGCACACAGGTTTGATCCAACTACACCTCTGGAAGAAACGATGTTAGCTTTCGCAGATTTAGTAAGACAGGGGAAAGTGAACTATATTGGTGTAAGTGAGTGGACAGCAGAACAAATTACTCGAGGGGCAGCGCTTGCACGAGAGCTAAAAGTCCCCCTAATTGCCAGCCAACCTCAATACTCCATGTTATGGAGAATCATTGAAAGTGATGTAATACCGACCTGTCAGCGCGAAGGACTTGGCCAGGTAGTATGGTCGCCTTTGGCCCAGGGAATCCTTACTGGAAAGTACCTCCCAGGAAAATCACTTCCGACTAATTCGCGTGCTAACTCACCTGCTGGAAAACCCTTTTTTAAAAACCTTGCTCAACGCTGGATGAATAATAATACCTTAGAGGCGATCCAAAAGCTTAAGCCCATCGCACAAGAGGTTGATCTTACTCTCGCTCAGCTTGCAATAGCATGGGTACTGCAAAATCAGAACGTTTCTGCAGCAATTATCGGTGCATCTAGTCCAGAACAGGTGAGGGAGAATGCTTTAGCATCTGAGGTGAAAATTGAAACTGAGATGATGAATCAGATTGACGAAATTCTAGGTGATCTTGTTGAGTACGATCAGAGTAAAACAGGTTAAAGCTTTTAAGTCTATCTTATAGATCATTATTTTTAATCCAGCCGACCTTGGCTGGATTTTCTTGTTGCTGTAGTTTCTTGGATCGCACACTCAGATGTTTTGTATCTGTGAAAAAGGCTAAATGAATAGTATCAAACGTGGAGGTGGAACAAATGAGTGAAGAAAAAGGACATATGGATAAAGCGAAAGGAAAAACAAATCAAGCCAAAGGTCAATTGAAAGAGAAGCTTGGCGAAGCAACAGATCATCAAAACCTGAAAGCAGAAGGGAAAAAGGATCAAGCCAAAGGAAAGCTTCAAGATAAAAAAGGGGATTTGAAAAATCACCTGAACCAGTAAATCCGAAAACATGGCACTGCTTCATGTCTCCATCATGACATGTCTTTCATCAATAAAATGAATAGATGTGTGAAAAGAATTGATTATACGCGCTCGCTATCATCATGTAGACTTGAGACAGAAGACATGATCAAGGGAGATGGTTGAGATGAAGCAAGTGTGGGAGAAAGTTGACGAGTATATCACAGACAAGTTGATTCCTAAAGATGATGTTTTGGAGCAAGCTCTTACTCATAATAAGCAAGCAGGCCTGCCAGAAATTGATGTGTCACCAGCTCAAGGGAAAATGCTTTATTTATTAGCAAAAACCAAGAATGCAAAGCGCATTTTAGAGATCGGGACACTTGGTGGATACAGTACCATTTGGTTGGCGCGTGCTCTTGAAGAGGATGGAGAACTCATCACATTAGAGGCTGTCAGCCACCATGTACAGATTGCGCAGCAAAACATTAGTAGAGCGGGCTTATCGGAACGGGTGAGCATTTTGCAAGGAAAGGCATTGGATACGCTATCTCAGTTAAAAGAGAGGGATGTGCTTCCATTCGATTTGATTTTCATTGATGCAGACAAACCGAACAACCCGAAATATCTAAAGTGGGCGTTACACTTCTCAAAAAAGGGAACAGTCATTATTGCAGACAATGTCGTCAGAAATGGAGCAGTCCTTCATGACTCTGATGGGGATGAGCGAGTTCAAGGAACTCGTGAATTTTTCAATTTACTCAAACAAGAGTCAAGAATAGAGGCTACAGCCATTCAAACTGTTGGTGAAAAGGGTTACGATGGATTTGTATACGGAATCGTAAAATGAAACAAAGCTTAACCACATGCGGTTAAGCTTTTTCTTTTAAAAAAACCATCTGGCAGTCCCCATCAGCAGGACGCCTACAAGAACAGTAAGTGATAAGCTCTTTGTCCAAACGGCGATCACGACGGTCGGAACCAAGACAGCAAGGTACATCCAGTGAATGGTGACACCTGTTGTGGTATGAATGAACAAATGCTCTGCAATTAAAGCCGTAAAGATACAAATGGGAATAAACGATAACCACTTGAGCACCACTTCAGGCAGCTCGATACTTCGTACAAATATAAAGGGAACGACCCTTGGAATCACAGTGACAATCATACAGCCGAGAATGAGCCACATCATAAAACTGCTGATCATTTATCTGTCACCACCCCAATGGTTGCGACAATTATGGTGGCTAATAGAACAGCCACGTGTGATGGAACAAAATGAAGCAGGACAAACATCGCAACGACCATATACAAAACAAGTGACAGGCGATGGGTTAATTTACTTTTAGGCACAGTTTGCAAAGAAAGAACCAGCAGTGCAGCAAACATAGCGGAAAGAGCAAAATCAAGACCAAGTGCTTCAGGATTTGAGATCCAGTGTCCAAAAATGCCGCCAAGTATACAGGCAGCAATCCAGCACAAATAAGCCGTTATGTTCAGCCCGTGCATCCACCGGTTATTCAGCTTTCCATGCTGAGCTAATTTATTCATGGCTACGCCAAAGGATTCATCAGTCAGCAATAGACCGAATCCAATATTTTGTTTTAAAGAGTAGCGTGTAAAATGAGGAGCCAGCGTCAGGCTTAGTAATAAATGACGCAGATTCACAATAAATGTAGTGAGAATAATAGCGGAAAGGGGGCTTCCTGTGACAAGCAGTGCACAGATAATAAACTGTGAAGCACCTGCGTAAATAAAGATTGCTAGAAGCGCAATGTCCCATAGGCTCAACTGTGCGCTAATTCCAACAATTCCAAAGGCAAACCCGATACTCATATAACCAAGCAGGGTTGGCACACAATCTTTTATTCCCTCGAGAAATGGTTCATGTTCCGTGCTGGGAATATGTTTTCTAGCTTCAATATCCAACGACCTCTACTCCTTTTCTGCGTGACGACCTACAGTTTTACTTACTATATGAAAACGAATTTAGCATGTCAATATCCCCTTATCTTCTATTATATAAAGAAAAAAGGCGCAAAAAGGATTGAAGTTAGCCAGAATCTGTTATAAAGTATCAGAAAATAAAAAAAATGGAGTGACGACAATGCTGTGCAAACCTTTGTTTGAACATGATGTTCCAAATGCCCTCCGTCCATAACGGAGAGTGATCTCCGTTTGTGGATATGGTATTCAAAATATCCAATAACGGAGGGAAAATGATGAATGAAAAATATATAGGCGCCCTTTACCTAGCAATCGCAGCAAGTATTTGGGGCGGCATGTACGTTGTTGTCAAAGTAACAGTAGCGGTTGTTCCGCCACTTGAACTCGTCTGGATGAGATATGCTGTAGCAGGAGTCGTGTTGGTGATCACCATTTGGCGCTTGGGCTATTCCTTTCGATTAGATAAAAAAGATATCCCCCTTATGGTGTTGATTGGGCTGATCGGAAATTTCCTTTCAATCGTGACCCAAGAAATTGGGACGATGTATACCTCTGCACAAATGGGGGCTGTTATTACATCTGCAACTCCTGCGTTTATGGTGCTGTTTGCTTTCTTTCTATTAAAAGAAGCCATGACTGTTCGAAAGTGCGCATCCATCCTGCTTGCTACAGCAGGTGTATGGCTCATGATTGGACCAGTTGCAGTACAGACAGATGAATTTGTCGGTGGTCTTTCATTGGTCTTCGCTGCTTTAACATGGGCGCTGATGTCTGTTTTGCTCAAACGTGTTCCAGGAAAGTATCCTCAGGTGGTGACAACCACATATGCGATCATCATTGCATTTATTGTTTTAACACCGCCTGTATTATTTCGTTTACCTCACCTAGATGTGGAACAGATGGCAAGGCCGGAGATTTGGGGCGGTATTCTTTATCTAGGCATCATCTCAACAGCTCTAGCATTCTTTTTATGGAATAGAGGGCTTCAATTAATGGATGCCTCAAGCGGCGGTTTGTTCTTTTTCTTTCAACCGATCGTAGGTGCCGTTCTTGGCTGGCTGCTTTTGGGAGAAGAAATGGGATTACGCTCATTCATTGGCATTCTATGTATCTTTGCAGGTGTCTATACTGTGCTGCGTCAAAAGGAATAAAAGAAGATGTCCCTTGTAATAGGGGCATCTTCTTTATAAATGAGAGATTGAGAGAGGATGGAGGGAAATAGGATGATACAATTTCCACAATTACAAAAAGGACAAACAATTGGCGTCACAGCACCTTCCTCAGGTGTACAGCCGTCTTTGCATGACATGTTTCAGCTCTCATGCGAGCGAATGAAAAAAAGAGGCTATGATGTCATATGTGGAGATACGGTATGGCACCAGGAAAAGGCAAAATCAGCTCCTGCCGTAGAACGAGCAAAGGAGCTTCAGTACATGATGACCTGTGATGAGATTGATCACATCATCCCGCCATGGGGAGGGCAGCTTCTGATGGAGGTGTTAGAGCACCTTGATTTCTCATCGATGCAAAAAAAGTGGATTCTTGGTTACTCGGATACGAGTGCGCTTCTGCTGGCGTTAACTTTAAAAACAGGCATTGCCACTGCGCATGGACCGAACCTAGTAGATCTTCAGGGAGAAGAGCTTGATCAAACGACTGTCATGTGGGAAGAAGTACTTTCAACAAAAGGGGAAATGGACATCAGCCAATATTCTTCATCAATGTATCAAAAGGAATGGCAGTATGACAATCCGATTGAACATGTTTTTCATTTAACAGAACCGACCGCATGGCATACGGTTGATCGACAAGAAAAGATGGTAAAGGGGAGGCTAATGGGCGGCTGTATTGATGTCATACGCCACTTAGCTGGGACGCCTTTTGGAGATGTCAAAGCTTTTCAAAAAACATTCTTAAAAGATGAACCAATTCTCTGGTACTTTGAAAACTGTGAATTAAATGCTGTAAGCGTGAAGAGATCGCTTGTTCAATTGAAACTAGCAGGATGGTTTGACCATTGTTCAGGTATTATGTTTGGGCGAAGTGCAGTAGATGTGCCTGTGGAAGGGTATCAGTATCATGATGTATATGAAGAATTACAAAAGGAATTAAAAATCCCCATTTTTTACGATATAGATTGTGGGCATGTCCCGCCGCAAATGACGCTGGTTAATGGCGCATATGCAGAAGTGCAGCTGCAACCTCAAGGCAAAGCGGTCCTAAAGCAAGCATTTTTATCATAAGAAAAGGAAAGGGGAAGCCCTTTCCTTCATATAACACTACATTCCTTTTGTTTCTTCACCTGCTTTTGGAACTTCCCAAGCAGACTCGCGGAATACTTTCTCCCATTTCGATACGACAATACATGCAACGGCATGACCTGGAACATTCACACCTGTTCGTGCCATATCCATAATTCGATCGACACCGGCGATAATGGCGACGCCTTCTGCTGGAAGACCTACTGCATGGGCGGTTGCCAAAAGGACGACGAGTGAACCGGATGGCACCGCTGCAATCCCTTTACTCGTTAACACAAGAACAAGCATCATCAAAAGCTGCTGTGACAAACTCATGTCGACACCAAACGCTTGTGCAAGAAACACACAGGAAACCGATAAATATAAACTGGACCCATCACAATTGAGAGAAAGACCAGATGGAATGACAAAGGAGACAATTCTTTTCGGACAGCCGTATTTCTCCATTCGTGACATAAGCTGAGGAAGGACGGTTTCTGTACTTGTAGTAGAGAAGGCAACCAAGAACAAATCCCAAATCATTTTTAAAACTTCGAAGTAGTTAAAACGGAAGATCAGTGCGACCAGAGGGAACAAAGCAAAGAGAATAATGAATAAACCTAAAAATACAGTCCCAACAAGCTTCATCATTGGAATTAATAACACAATGCCATATTGACCAACAGAAGCAGCCATTAATGCAAGCACTCCAATAGGTGCTGTCACCATGACCATCTGCGTTAGCTTAAACATAATTTGTGCCACTGATTCAAAGAAGTTGAGAACAGGAGCGGATGCCTTACCGATACCGCTTGCCGCTACACCAAATAATATGGCGAAGAAAATGACAGCTAGTAAATCATTTTGAGCCATGACATCGACGATATTCGTTGGAATGATATCGAGTACCATTTGTTTAAAGTCGACGACTTTCTGCGTATAGCCGTCTAATTCACCAATATCTTTCTTAGCTAATTTAGAGAAGTCAAGGCCAACGCCAGGCTTTAGAACATTAGCCAGCAATAGACCAATTCCTAGAACGATGGTTGTGATGACCTCAAACCAAATGATCGTCTTTAATCCTAGGCTTCCCATTTTCTTCATACCACCACTGCCGGCTGCACCAATAACAATGGTAGAGAAAACGATAGGAACAACAATCATTTTAATCAACCTGATGAATCCATCTCCAATTGGCCTGAGAGCCATCCCGAAGTCAGGAAAGAAATGGCCGATAAGAGCTCCTATCACCAAAGCGATCATGATTTGAAAAGCGACGAACTTTTTCATCATCTCCTACCCCCTTTAAATGCTTGGAAAATTTTAAGAATTTTCCAATAAATAAAAATTCTATGTGACCATGTTTTGTCCTCCTTTGGATTTAGAAAGATTTTATTTAAGAATCATTGGAATTATGAAGAAAGGGAAGAAAATAGGGCTATTGCATTTCTATTTATCTAAGAAAAAACGACTTTTTAAAAAACATGAAACTTTTTTAGAAAAATGTATTGACCCTTTTATGTGATCCATGGTATATTTTTATTCGTCGCTGATGACGTATTTGAAACAAAGACATTCAAACACATGCGACAAACAAATCTCAAAAAGATATTGACTTGATAAAAACGATATGTTAAGATAATTAAGTCGCCTGATTAAGCGCCCGTAGCTCAATTGGATAGAGCGTTTGACTACGGATCAAAAGGTTAGGGGTTCGACTCCTCTCGGGCGCGCCAATACAAACCACGCGGGTGTAGTTTAGTGGTAAAACCTCAGCCTTCCAAGCTGATGTCGTGAGTTCGATTCTCATCACCCGCTCCATTTTTTGAAATATGATCTTTGAAAACTAAACAAGACAAAACGTACCTGTTAATTCGAGTTTTTATAAAAAATCCTATGTTATATCATAGGTAGTCAGTCAAACGCTGACGAGGCAGGAAATGATCACATGCTAAGTTCGCTACATCGTGTAGCAACGCATGTGTGATATGCATCCTGCATACCTCGGAGAGTTTGATCCTGGCTCAGGACGAACGCTGGCGGCGTGCCTAATACATGCAAGTCGAGCGGACAGAAGGGAGCTTGCTCCCGGATGTTAGCGGCGGACGGGTGAGTAACACGTGGGTAACCTGCCTGTAAGATTGGGATAACTCCGGGAAACCGGAGCTAATACCGGATAGTTCCTTGAACCGCATGGTTCAAGGATGAAAGACGGTTTCGGCTGTCACTTACAGATGGACCCGCGGCGCATTAGCTAGTTGGTGGGGTAATGGCTCACCAAGGCGACGATGCGTAGCCGACCTGAGAGGGTGATCGGCCACACTGGGACTGAGACACGGCCCAGACTCCTACGGGAGGCAGCAGTAGGGAATCTTCCGCAATGGACGAAAGTCTGACGGAGCAACGCCGCGTGAGTGATGAAGGTTTTCGGATCGTAAAGCTCTGTTGTTAGGGAAGAACAAGTGCGAGAGTAACTGCTCGCACCTTGACGGTACCTAACCAGAAAGCCACGGCTAACTACGTGCCAGCAGCCGCGGTAATACGTAGGTGGCAAGCGTTGTCCGGAATTATTGGGCGTAAAGGGCTCGCAGGCGGTTTCTTAAGTCTGATGTGAAAGCCCCCGGCTCAACCGGGGAGGGTCATTGGAAACTGGGAAACTTGAGTGCAGAAGAGGAGAGTGGAATTCCACGTGTAGCGGTGAAATGCGTAGAGATGTGGAGGAACACCAGTGGCGAAGGCGACTCTCTGGTCTGTAACTGACGCTGAGGAGCGAAAGCGTGGGGAGCGAACAGGATTAGATACCCTGGTAGTCCACGCCGTAAACGATGAGTGCTAAGTGTTAGGGGGTTTCCGCCCCTTAGTGCTGCAGCTAACGCATTAAGCACTCCGCCTGGGGAGTACGGTCGCAAGACTGAAACTCAAAGGAATTGACGGGGGCCCGCACAAGCGGTGGAGCATGTGGTTTAATTCGAAGCAACGCGAAGAACCTTACCAGGTCTTGACATCCTCTGACAACCCTAGAGATAGGGCTTTCCCTTCGGGGACAGAGTGACAGGTGGTGCATGGTTGTCGTCAGCTCGTGTCGTGAGATGTTGGGTTAAGTCCCGCAACGAGCGCAACCCTTGATCTTAGTTGCCAGCATTTAGTTGGGCACTCTAAGGTGACTGCCGGTGACAAACCGGAGGAAGGTGGGGATGACGTCAAATCATCATGCCCCTTATGACCTGGGCTACACACGTGCTACAATGGACAGAACAAAGGGCTGCGAGACCGCAAGGTTTAGCCAATCCCATAAATCTGTTCTCAGTTCGGATCGCAGTCTGCAACTCGACTGCGTGAAGCTGGAATCGCTAGTAATCGCGGATCAGCATGCCGCGGTGAATACGTTCCCGGGCCTTGTACACACCGCCCGTCACACCACGAGAGTTTGCAACACCCGAAGTCGGTGAGGTAACCTTTATGGAGCCAGCCGCCGAAGGTGGGGCAGATGATTGGGGTGAAGTCGTAACAAGGTAGCCGTATCGGAAGGTGCGGCTGGATCACCTCCTTTCTAAGGATATATGGAGCAGCGTGCGTTTTCGTCTTGTTTAGTTTTGAAGGATCATTCCTTCAAGACATGTCTCTAGCGAGACAGGATTGTTCTTTGAAAACTAGATAACAATAAGTAATACATTCACATTGAATGCAATGCAAAGTTCATCACACATAGTGATTCTTTCTAAAGTAAGAAATGGTTAAGTTAGAAAGGGCGCACGGTGGATGCCTTGGCACTAGGAGCCGATGAAGGACGGGACGAACACCGATATGCTTCGGGGAGCTGTAAGCAAGCTTTGATCCGGAGATTTCCGAATGGGGAAACCCACTGCTCGTAATGGAGTAGTATCCATACTTGAATACATAGAGTATGAGAAGGCATACCCGGGGAACTGAAACATCTAAGTACCCGGAGGAAGAGAAAGCAAATGCGATTCCCTGAGTAGCGGCGAGCGAAACGGGAACAGCCCAAACCAAGAGGCTTGCCTCTTGGGGTTGTAGGACACTCTATACGGAGTTACAAAGGAACGATATAAGCGAAGAGGTCTGGAAAGGCCCGCCAAAGAAGGTAACAGCCCTGTAACTGAAATGTTGTTCTCTCCAGAGTGGATCCTGAGTACGGCGGAACACGTGAAATTCCGTCGGAATCCGGGAGGACCATCTCCCAAGGCTAAATACTCCCTAGTGACCGATAGTGAACCAGTACCGTGAGGGAAAGGTGAAAAGCACCCCGGAAGGGGAGTGAAATAGATCCTGAAACCGTGTGCCTACAAGTAGTCAGAGCCCGTTAAAGGGTGATGGCGTGCCTTTTGTAGAATGAACCGGCGAGTTACGATCCCGTGCAAGGTTAAGCAGAAGATGCGGAGCCGCAGCGAAAGCGAGTCTGAATAGGGCGCATGAGTACGTGGTCGTAGACCCGAAACCAGGTGATCTACCCATGTCCAGGGTGAAGTTCAGGTAACACTGAATGGAGGCCCGAACCCACGCACGTTGAAAAGTGCGGGGATGAGGTGTGGGTAGGGGTGAAATGCCAATCGAACCTGGAGATAGCTGGTTCTCTCCGAAATAGCTTTAGGGCTAGCCTCAAGGTAAGAGTCTCGGAGGTAGAGCACTGATTGGACTAGGGGCCCCTACCGGGTTACCGAATTCAGTCAAACTCCGAATGCCGATGACTTATCCTTGGGAGTCAGACTGCGAGTGATAAGATCCGTAGTCGAAAGGGAAACAGCCCAGACCGCCAGCTAAGGTCCCAAAGTATACGTTAAGTGGAAAAGGATGTGGAGTTGCTTAGACAACCAGGATGTTGGCTTAGAAGCAGCCACCATTTAAAGAGTGCGTAATAGCTCACTGGTCGAGTGACTCTGCGCCGAAAATGTACCGGGGCTAAACGTATCACCGAAGCTGCGGACTGTTCTTACGAACAGTGGTAGGAGAGCGTTCTAAGTGCTGTGAAGTCAGACCGGAAGGACTGGTGGAGCGCTTAGAAGTGAGAATGCCGGTATGAGTAGCGAAAGACGGGTGAGAATCCCGTCCACCGAATGCCTAAGGTTTCCTGAGGAAGGCTCGTCCGCTCAGGGTTAGTCGGGACCTAAGCCGAGGCCGAAAGGCGTAGGCGATGGACAACAGGTTGATATTCCTGTACCACCTCCTCACCATTTGAGCAATGGGGGGACGCAGGAGGATAGGGTAAGCGCGGTATTGGATATCCGCGTCCAAGCAGTTAGGCTGGGAAATAGGCAAATCCGTTTCCCGTAAAGGCTGAGCTGTGATGGCGAGCGAAATTTAGTAGCGAAGTTCCTGATTCCACACTGCCAAGAAAAGCCTCTAGCGAGGTGAGAGGTGCCCGTACCGCAAACCGACACAGGTAGGCGAGGAGAGAATCCTAAGGTGATCGAGAGAACTCTCGTTAAGGAACTCGGCAAAATGACCCCGTAACTTCGGGAGAAGGGGTGCTTCTTAGGGTGTTAAAGCCCCGAGAAGCCGCAGTGAATAGGCCCAGGCGACTGTTTAGCAAAAACACAGGTCTCTGCGAAGCCGTAAGGCGAAGTATAGGGGCTGACGCCTGCCCGGTGCTGGAAGGTTAAGAGGAGCGCTTAGCGTAAGCGAAGGTGCGAATTGAAGCCCCAGTAAACGGCGGCCGTAACTATAACGGTCCTAAGGTAGCGAAATTCCTTGTCGGGTAAGTTCCGACCCGCACGAAAGGCGCAACGATCTGGGCACTGTCTCAACGAGAGACTCGGTGAAATTATAGTACCTGTGAAGATGCAGGTTACCCGCGACAGGACGGAAAGACCCCGTGGAGCTTTACTGCAGCCTGATATTGAATGTTGGTACAGCTTGTACAGGATAGGTAGGAGCCTTGGAAACCGGAGCGCTAGCTTCGGTGGAGGCATCGGTGGGATACTACCCTGGCTGTATTGACCTTCTAACCCGCTGCCCTTATCGGGCAGGGAGACAGTGTCAGGTGGGCAGTTTGACTGGGGCGGTCGCCTCCTAAAATGTAACGGAGGCGCCCAAAGGTTCCCTCAGAATGGTTGGAAATCATTCGCAGAGTGTAAAGGCACAAGGGAGCTTGACTGCGAGACCTACAAGTCGAGCAGGGACGAAAGTCGGGCTTAGTGATCCGGTGGTTCCGCATGGAAGGGCCATCGCTCAACGGATAAAAGCTACCCCGGGGATAACAGGCTTATCTCCCCCAAGAGTCCACATCGACGGGGAGGTTTGGCACCTCGATGTCGGCTCATCGCATCCTGGGGCTGTAGTCGGTCCCAAGGGTTGGGCTGTTCGCCCATTAAAGCGGTACGCGAGCTGGGTTCAGAACGTCGTGAGACAGTTCGGTCCCTATCCGTCGCGGGCGCAGGAAATTTGAGAGGAGCTGTCCTTAGTACGAGAGGACCGGGATGGACGCACCGCTGGTGTACCAGTTGTTCTGCCAAGGGCATCGCTGGGTAGCTATGTGCGGACGGGATAAGTGCTGAAAGCATCTAAGCATGAAGCCCCCCTCAAGATGAGATTTCCCATTCCGCAAGGAAGTAAGATCCCTGAAAGATGATCAGGTTGATAGGTCTGAGGTGGAAGCGTGGTGACACGTGGAGCTGACAGATACTAATAGATCGAGGACTTAACCTATATTCTAATGTGAAGCTTGAACATTGTTATCTAGTTTTGAGAGAACATTCTCTCCATCAGGTTTGGTGGCGATAGCGAAGAGGTCACACCCGTTCCCATACCGAACACGGAAGTTAAGCTCTTCAGCGCCGATGGTAGTTGGGGGTCTCCCCCTGTGAGAGTAGGACGCCGCCAAGCTTGTTATATTTATATCGTCGCGGGGTGGAGCAGTTCGGTAGCTCGTCGGGCTCATAACCCGAAGGTCGCAGGTTCAAATCCTGCCCCCGCAACCAAATTATTTTATATACCAATGGGTAGTGCTCAGTGAGTGCAACCAAAATGGTCCGGTAGTTCAGTTGGTTAGAATGCCTGCCTGTCACGCAGGAGGTCGCGGGTTCGAGTCCCGTCCGGACCGCCATTTTTATGACTTGTAAACGAAAACGTATAGTTTCGTTTTTTTTTATGTCTTTTTCTTTTCATACGTATCCAATATACATTGAATGGCGTTGTGTTTGGTTACACGTTATGTAAAAAGAAAAGATAGATCACTTCAACCCAGCCTGGTTTTTTCATACCAGGCTTTCTTTATATCATTTTTAATTGAAACTGAAACTCATATTGGCTTACACTAATACTAATTATGTCTGACATCGTGTCTATTCAATCAATTGATTGCATGAAGGGGCTGTCTTTTTATGGATGAATTTGATCTTATTCGCCGAATTACACCAAAAGAAACACATCAGCGTTCTTTGGTTATGGGTATCGGAGATGATGCAAGTGTTTATCAACCTCATTCACATTGTGAAGAGGTCGTTTGTGTTGATACAATGGTGGAGCATGTTCATTTTCGCTTTGATTTTTCCACACCTTTTGAGATTGGCTTTAAAGCACTAGCGGTCAATGTCAGTGATATCGCCGCAATGGGAGGAACCCCAAAGTATTATCTTGTATCAATTGCGATCCCGCCTCATGGTGATGAGACGATCGTTTCAGCTCTTTACGAGGGAATGAGAGCATTGGCTGATATTTATCATATGGATTTGATTGGTGGAGATACGGTTGCCACTCGAAGTGACTTTGTCATTACAGTGACGGTCATTGGCGAGGTACCAAAGGGAAAAGCTTGTTATCGTCACAGTGCTCAGACAGGAGACGTCGTCTTTGTCACAGGTGAGCTTGGTTCATCAGCTGCTGGATTATCACTTTTAATGAACGAAGTAGCCCCTCCCAAGGCAGTCGACACAGCCTTTTTTCTTGAGCGTCATAAAAAGCCTCAGCCCCACATTGCTGCTGGCCTCATTTGCTCAAGCTTCCCGCGGGTCACCTTGAATGATGTGAGTGATGGATTAGCGAGTGAGCTGAATGAGATAGCCGAAGCGAGTCGTGTGACGATAGAGATAGAAGCAAACAAGCTCCCTGTACATCCAAATTTACCAGTGCTGCGTAAAGACTGGCTGGAATGGGTGTTATTTGGCGGGGAAGACTTTGTATTAACTGGTACAATTTCAGAGGCTGATTGGGATAGCTTTGAAATGCAATGTAGAAAAAAAGACATTCAAGTCAAACGCATTGGACAAGTCAAAGGTGATCAAGCAGCAAGCGTTCTATTAAAAGACAATGAACAGCAAACAATGTTAATGAAAAAAGGATATAATCATTTTAAGAAATGAGGTGACATCAACTGTGAAATTAACGTGGACGACAAAAGGTGCGGATGAGACGAAACGAATTGCCGCTGCATTGGCCAAACTTGTGATGCCAGGCGATGTTTTGACATTAGAAGGAGATTTAGGCGCAGGCAAAACGACTTTTTCAAAAGGTTTTGCAGGAGGCTTAGGGATTACCCGTATCGTCAACAGCCCTACCTTTACGATTATTAAAGAATATACCGATGGCAGACTGCCACTTTATCATATGGATGTGTACCGCATGGAAGATGCGGAAGAAGATATCGGGCTCGAAGAATATTTTGAGGGCGAAGGTGTATGCTTGGTTGAGTGGGCACATCTTATTGGACCTCAATTGCCTTCCTCCTACTTGAAAATAGAAATGCTAAGAACAGAACGTGAAGAAGAACGTCATCTTACGTTTAGTGCAAAAGGGGAACGCTATGAGACCCTTTGTAAGGAGATGAAAGAATTTGACCATACTGGCAATTGATACGTCAAACCATACACTAGGAATTGCCCTTGTCAAAGATTCCACAGTGATTGGTGAGAGCATTACGTATTTAAAAAAGAACCATTCCGTCCGAGCGATGCCGACTGTTGAGGCATTGATGAAAGAATGTGGTGTAGCCCCAAGTGAACTAAGTAAAATTGTTGTAGCAAAAGGACCTGGTTCCTACACTGGCGTCCGAATTGGTGTGACCATTGCCAAAACACTCGCATGGACGCTGTCTATCCCGATATCGGCTGTTTCGAGTTTAGAAACACTTGCGGCAAATGGTCAATACTTTGATGGATGGATCTCGCCACTATTCGATGCGAGAAGAGGACAAGTATATACTGGGCTATATACGTTTAAAGAAGGAAAAATCAAAGAGATCAAACCAGACCAAAATATCTTGCTCACGGATTGGCTTCATGAGCTGAAGCAGACAGGAAAGCCTGTCCTATTCCTTGGACAGGATGTGCATCTTCATGAAGAAAGCATTGGCTCCATTTTAGGAGAAACGGCTGTGATAGCGGAGGGAGCTTTTCATAACCCAAGATCTTCAATGCTTGCGTTTTTAGGGGCAGATCGTCCTGCTGAAGATGTCCATCAGCTTGTTCCTAACTATATTCGTTTGGCAGAAGCGGAAGTGAAATGGCTTGAAGGACAAAAATAATCTCAACATAACCGAGATTCGAAAAATGACGGTAGCGGACATTCCAGAGGTATATACGATTGAAGTGCATTCGTTTACTGCGCCTTGGAAAAAAGAATCATTTGTCTATGAGATTCTCCATAACCAGTACAGCCATTATTTCCTCATTGAAGAAGATGAGCAGCCTGTTGGCTATTGCGGGGTCTGGATCGTCATGGACGATGCACAAATTACGAACATTGCGATTCTCCCTGAGCATAGAGGAAAGGGTTACGGGGAAGCATTGCTGCGATATGTCATGGAATTTTGTAAAGAAAAAAAGACAGATCATCTTTCTTTAGAGGTGCGGGTGTCAAATACACCTGCACAATCCCTTTATGAAAAGCTTGGTTTCAGACCAGCTTCTATTCGAAAGAATTATTATACGGATAATGGGGAAGATGCATTGGTCATGTGGGTGAATATAAATGAGTGAACAAACAGATCGATTTATATTAGGTATAGAGACAAGCTGTGATGAAACAGCGGCATCTATTGTGAAAAATGGGAAAGAAATTGTAGCGAATATTGTCGCATCGCAAATAGAAAGCCATAAACGATTTGGCGGAGTTGTCCCAGAAATTGCTTCAAGGCATCACGTGGAGCAAGTCACCATCGTGTTAGAAGAAGTAATGGCACAGGCCAATATGAGCTTTCAGGATTTAGATGCCATTGCTGTCACAGAAGGACCGGGCTTAGTCGGTGCTCTTCTGATCGGTGTCAATGCAGCCAAGGCACTGAGCTTTGCTCATCAAATTCCTCTTGTTGGTGTACATCATATCGCGGGGCATATTTATGCAAACCAACTTGTAGATGAATTGCAGTTTCCATGTTTGGCTCTTGTCGTCTCTGGTGGACATACTGAGCTTGTACTAATGAAAGAGCACGGGTCTTTTGAGGTTATCGGAGAAACATTAGATGATGCGGCTGGAGAAGCATACGATAAAGTGGCCCGGACGATGGGTCTCCCGTATCCAGGCGGACCTCATATTGATCGGTTAGCACATCAAGGAGAGCCAACGATTAAGCTTCCACGTGCATGGCTTGAAGAAGGTTCCTATCACTTTAGCTTTAGTGGATTAAAATCAGCTGTTATTAACACACTACACAATGCATCTCAAAAAGGAGAAACAATTACTCCAGAGAATTTGGCAGCAAGTTTTCAAGCAAGTGTCATTGAGGTGCTTGTTGGGAAAACATTAAAAGCGGCTGAGGCCTATGGCGTCAAGCAGGTTGTCCTAGCTGGTGGAGTCGCTGCCAATAAAGGACTGAGAGAAGCTTTAACGACAGCATTCACGAAGCTTCCTGACGTGAAGGTCATTATTCCACCATTATCTCTTTGTACAGACAATGCAGCCATGATCGCTGCTGCTGGAACCATTGCGTTTGAAAAAGGTATAAGAGGCGATATGGCGATGAATGGCCAGCCGGGCTTACCGCTTGTCTCATATGAATAAAAACTCCTGTGGATACACAGGTTTTTTTCATTTTTAATGAAAGCGATTTATTCACAAGTAAACGTGATATATCCACAATTGTTAGAAAATTTCGTTTTAAAATGAAGTGGATGTGCACAAATACGTTCTTTTATGTGGATATGTGATTAAATCTCTGTGGATAAAGTGGATAAGTCCGATTTTTAAAAGAATAATAAAGAAGTTATTGTGGATATTAATGTGGATAAGAAATTTTCACTAAAAGAAAAAAGAGCACCCATTAGGGCACTCTTTACGATTCGGATAGCTCTTCCCACTCTGCGAAAAGGGATTCCAGCTCTTGATGAAGTGTATCGTTTTCTGTTTGAATGTTTTGGACCTTCTCGTGATCTTGAAAAATAGCAGGATCACATAGAAGCTCTTCATTTTCACCAAGCTTCGCTTCAATGACAGCAATCCGTTCTTCAATTTCCTCGATTCTGCGCTGCTTTTGTCTTTCTTTCTTTTTCAGTTCTTTTTCTTCCGCATAAGAAAGCTTTGCCGTTTCAACTGGCTTGGCTGCTTGTTTTTTCAGCGCTTCATTTTCTTGAATCGCTTCAAGCTCTAATTGTTCATTTTTCTTTTCAAGGTAGTAGTCATAATCACCGAGATACTCTTTTGTTTCTGTAGGCGACAGTTCGAATACTTTCGTTGCCAGACGGTTGATAAAATAACGGTCATGAGACACAAATAAGATGGTTCCTGGGTAATCAATCAGTGCATTTTCTAAAATTTCCTTACTATCTAAGTCTAAATGGTTCGTAGGCTCATCAAGTATCAGGAAATTGGCTTTTTGGAGCATCAGCTTTGCCAGGGCAAGGCGCGCTTTTTCTCCACCGCTTAATGCATGAACGGGCTTTAAGACGTCGTCACCGGAAAAGAGGAAGTTCCCTAAACATGTTCGAATTTCTTTTTCATTCATATGAGGATAGTCATCCCAAAGCTCATTCAGCACTTTTTTGGAGGATGTCAGTTTGGCTTGTTCTTGGTCATAGTAGCCGATTGTGACATGAGATCCAAAGGTGATGTCGCCTTTTACAGGCTTTATTGTGTTCGTTAACGTTTTTAAAAGGGTTGATTTCCCGATCCCATTAGGACCAATGAGTGCCACGCTATCCTCTCGTTTGATCTGAAAAGAAAGAGAGGATAGGAGCGGTGTTTTTTCATCATAACGAATGTCGAGATCATGTACCTTCAGCACATCATTGCCGCTTTGTCTCGTAATATCAAAATGAAAGTTTGCAGATTTTTCATCACCTAATGGCTTATCTATACGATCCATCCGTTCCAGCTGCTTGCGTCTGCTCTGAGCGCGCTTTGTGGTTGAGGCTCTTGCTAGGTTGCGATCTACGAAATCCTGAAGCTTTGAGATTTCTTCTTGCTGCTTTTCGTAAAGCTTCATATCGCGCTCTAGCTGCTCAGCTTTCAGATCAAGATACTTACTATAGTTGCCTGCAAACTTTTTCATGGCAGTTCTTGAGACTTCATAAACATGGTTCACCACTTTGTCTAAGAAGTAGCGGTCATGGGACACGATCAGAATGGCGCCTGTATAATTTTGCAAATACTGCTCCAGCCATGATAAGGTATCAATATCTAAATGGTTGGTCGGCTCGTCCAGAATTAAGAGTTCTGGTTTCATTAATAAGAGCTTTCCAAGCGCTAGACGGGTTTTCTGGCCGCCGCTTAAGGATTGAACGGTTGTCCCATCTTCAAAGTGACTAAAGCCGAGCCCATGAAGAATGGAGCGGACGTCTGCTTCGTATTGATAGCCGCCTTGGTCTTTAAATTCCTGCTGTAGCCTGTCATAGGTTTTCATGAGGGAATCTAGCTCAGAACCTGTAGAGGAAGCCATTTTCTCCTCGATGGTTCTCATCTCTTGTTCCATCTTTTTCAAATGATCAAAAACCGATAATAATTCGTCTTTTAACGTACGTGTAGACGTCACATCGGTATGCTGTGCTAAATAGCCGATCGATAGGTCTTTCGGTTTGATGATCTCACCTTGCTCGTAAGACAATTGACCGGCAATGATTTTCAAAAGGGTGGATTTGCCTGCGCCGTTACGACCTACAATGGCAATCCGATCCCTTGCTTTGACTTCCAATTTTATATTCGTTAAAACGGTATCAGCACCAAACGATTTGGACAGCTGATTCACTTGTAGAATCATCATGTAACTTCACCTCTGCTATAATATGTTAAGTGTAGCTTATCAGCAGTAAACCAGCAAATGTTACATACAATCGCCATATTCAAATGAAAGACAGATAGGAAAAAATAGTGTATCATTTGAGTGAGGGAGCGTTGAAAAGATGAGTCAATTTAGCCACTTTAACGAACAGGGAAGAGCAAAGATGGTCGACATTAGTGACAAATCGTCTACCGTGAGAACCGCCGTTGCTGCTTCTAGCGTTCGTATGATAAAAGAAGTGTTTCATAAAATAGAGCAGCGTGAAATTGGAAAAGGCGATGTGCTGTCTGTTGCACAGGTTGCTGGCATCATGGCAGCAAAGCAAACATCTACCATCATTCCAATGTGTCATCCGCTTGCACTAAAAGGTGTGGATATCTCCTTTGATTGGGAGGAAGACGGAAATGCGCACATTCTGAACATACAAGTACAAGTGAAAACAAAAGGAAGTACGGGTGTGGAGATGGAAGCGCTCACTTCTGCTTCAGTATGTGCACTGACTGTTTACGACATGTGCAAAGCGATTGATAAAGGCATGATCATCGGTCCTACCTATTTAATTGAAAAGACAGGCGGGAAAAACGGTGATTTTCACAGAGCATCTGATATTTAAGTTGGAGGACCTTATATGAATATAGATCAGTCAAAAATTCCACAAGCGACAGCCAAACGTTTGCCGCTATATTACCGTTTTTTAAAAAATCTGCATGCATCAGGAAAACAAAGGGTGTCATCAGCAGAGCTTAGTGATGCAGTCAAAGTGGATTCTGCTACCATTCGCCGAGATTTTTCGTACTTTGGTGCACTTGGGAAGAAGGGCTATGGCTATAATGTCGATTACCTTTTGACCTTCTTCAGAAAGACACTTGACCAAGATGAAATGACCAATGTCATGCTCATCGGTGTCGGGAATTTAGGGACTGCTTTTTTACACTATAATTTCATCAAAAACAATAATACAAAAATTTCAATGGCTTTTGACGTCAATGAGAGTAAAATAGGAAGTGAGATAGGCGGCGTGCCTGTCTATGATTTGGATAAGCTTGAAGAGCATGTTCAAGAGGTAGGAGATATTCCTGTTGCCATTTTGACAGTACCTGCCGTAGCAGCTCAACCCATTACAGATCGTTTGATTGCCCTTGGCATCAAAGGAATCCTTAATTTTACGCCGGCTCGATTGAATGTGCCGGAACACATTCGAATTCATCATATAGATTTGGCGGTTGAACTTCAGTCACTTGTGTATTTCTTAAAGCATTACTCTGTTACACAGGAGGATTGACGAAAAGGGGTAAAGGGGGTGGAGCAAATGGGTCCGATCGGTCCTGGAAGTTTGGTTCTGATTGCGATTGTTGCGCTCATTATTTTTGGGCCGAAAAAGCTTCCTGAATTAGGAAGAGCAGCAGGAGATACATTACGTGAATTCAAAAATGCCACAAAAGGTTTAGCTGATGATCAGGAAGAAAAAAAGAAAAAAGAAGATCAGTAGAATAGGATGAGCTTCATGAATGTCAAAGATATGCCGCTTATGGAGCATATTGTGGAACTGCGAAAACGTTTAGTGATCATTGCGATGTTTTTTGTCGCCTTTATGGTGGCTGGTTTTTTTCTTGCTAAGCCGGTCATTGTGTATTTACAAAATACCGATGAAGCGGCCACACTGACACTGAATGCATTTAAGCTCACAGATCCGCTGTACGTGTTTATGCAGTTCGCATTTGTCATCGCTTTGGTTTTGACGTGTCCCGTGATTTTATATCAGCTTTGGGCGTTTGTGAGCCCCGGCTTATATGAAAAAGAAAGAAAGGTGACACTTGCTTATATTCCGATTGCACTGCTTTTATTTTTGAGCGGTGTGGCTTTCTCTTATTTTATTTTGTTTCCGTTTGTCGTTGATTTTATGATGCGAATGTCGAATGATTTAAATGTAGAGCAAGTCATTGGGATTCATGAGTATTTTACATTTCTGATGCAGTTAACACTTCCATTTGGCTTTTTGTTTCAGATGCCCGTTGTGTTGATGTTTCTCACAAGACTTGGCATCATCACACCGATGTTTTTATCAAAAATACGGAAGTATGCCTATTTTGTCCTCCTTGTCATTGCCGCACTCATTACACCACCAGAGCTTGTTTCTCACCTCATGGTTACCTTGCCGATGCTCGTTTTATACGAAGTGAGTATCGTCATTTCGAGAGTGACCTATCGCAAAATGCAGCAAACAGAGGAGAAAGAAAGTTATGATGTCACATAAAAAAGCATCGTGATCCAAATAAGGGTCACGATGCTTTTTCTATTATGAAAGGAATTGATTGATCGCTTGAAATAGATGCTGATAATAGGAAGGCTCATGCGGGACAAAATCTTGTATACAGACTACTCTGCTTTTCTCACGTCGTTCTCCGAATTCATCAACTTCAAAGCCATCAAGCTGCATGTTTTCACATTTTCTTGTGAAAAGCTGCTGTGCATCCATTAGCTTTGCTCTGTAAAGTCCAGCGACTTCTTCCTTTTGTAATTGAATGTTCATCTGCTCTTCTTGATGGACGTAAAGATAGACATGGCAACATTCACGATCAGTAAAACCGGGTAGATGGATTTCCTCCTGTATAACACCTGCAAAGGCTAGATCTTCAAAAGGGACAGTAAGACCAAGCTCTTCTTCTACCTCTCTCACACCGTCAGAAGGCTGTTCATTTGCAAGAAGATGACCTGCTGCGGTGATATCAAAAAGAGAAGGGAAATCCTTTTTTGCGGGACTTCTTAGCTGAAAATAGAGATAGATGGTGTCATGTTCCTTTTTGAGAAGCCAAAAATGAAAGGTTTCATGCCAAAGGCCTTGGGCATGGATATCTGATCGGGCAGCGACTCCAATCGTTTCATGCTGCTCATTTAAGATGTTCAGTTTTTCTTGTTCCATGAAAACTTGTCCTCCATAAAAAAACCATTTTCCGCACTTGGAAAATGGTTTTTGATTTATTTTTGCTGCTGTTTTTTGAGTTTGACAGAGAAGGCAAACATTTTAAGCGCGATATTAATATTATAGGCCGCAAACACCATCAGCAAAATGCTGTAAAATGACCACATGTCACCTGGATTTTGAATGGCCATATAGGTGAAAGCCACACCTACGGCAAAATAAATGATGCCCCATACAACAGGGTTTCTCATGAGAAAAAGCCTCCAATAATCATTTGCATTGTTTGAGATTGTTCTTCAATCATTTTTCTTACTGGCTCAATCTGCACAAGAATAACGAGTGAGTTCATCAGCATATGAGCACCGATTGGAACAATGATTCGTTTTGTTTTCGCATATAAAAAGGCAAAGGTAAAGCCCATTGCGGTATAGAGCAAGATATGGGGAAAATCATTGTGTACAGCAGCGAAAACCACTGAACTGACAAGTGCTCCAATGAAAAAATTCGTTTTTTCATAAACCACACCAAAGATGATTTTTCGAAAAATGATTTCCTCTAATATCGGTCCAATCAGGGCGATGACGATCACAAGCCATGGAACTGCATCCATTATGGCTAAAATGTTTTGAGTATTTTCGGATTCACGGCCAATGCCAAATGCATATTGTTCAATCGCTCCTGCAATCGATTGTGCAAAGAGGGAAAGAAAGAAACCACCAATGATCCAAGCGATTGCCGCGCCGACTGAAGCCGGTGCCTCATTTCGAAGTGAAGCTCTTGGCACAGTCCGAAGGATGAGCAGAATAATGATTAATCCGACACAGAAGCTGATGATTGTCCATGTACCTGACAATTTAGAGAGCTCTGCTTGTGTCATCGGTGTCTGAATGTAACCTAACCATTTCATGATGAACACATACGGAAACGCAGAAACCTGCACCAATATATACGTTAAGATGATGTACCAATATTGTTTTTTCAAGTAACGAAAACCCCTTTACTAAAAGAACTAGATTTATTGTAACACAAGTCTTCTTTTTCGATGAAAAGGAAAGAATCTGAGATGAAAAAAGATCATGAAAGCGTAAAAATTTTTAAAGGTTTTTACTTGAAATTGCAGAAGACATTCTTTATTATAATAAATGTGTTAGCACTCACTGATGATGAGTGCTAAAAAAAGACTACATATAAAAATTGAGGAGGTTGTTTCTTATGTTAAAGCCATTAGGCGATCGCGTAATCATTGAACTCGTTGAATCTGAGGAAAAAACCGCTAGCGGTATTGTGTTACCGGATTCTGCAAAAGAAAAACCGCAAGAAGGTAAAATTGTTGCAGCAGGTTCAGGTCGTGTACTTGAAAGTGGTGAGCGCGTTGCGTTAGAAGTAAACACAGGCGACCGCATTATCTTCTCAAAATATGCAGGCACTGAAGTGAAATATGAAGGCAAAGAATATTTAATCCTTCGTGAGAGCGACATTTTAGCTGTTATTGGTTAATCACATAAAAAACATTGAGATACATTTTTAAAAAGACTGAGGAGGTTTCGTTATTATGGCAAAAGATATTAAGTTCAGTGAAGAAGCACGTCGCGCGATGCTACGTGGTGTAGATGCACTTGCAGATGCTGTAAAAGTAACTTTAGGACCTAAAGGACGTAACGTGGTTCTTGAGAAAAAATTCGGTTCTCCACTTATCACAAATGATGGTGTAACGATCGCAAAAGAAATCGAATTAGAAGATGCATTTGAAAACATGGGTGCAAAACTTGTGGCTGAAGTTGCAAGCAAAACAAACGATGTAGCTGGTGACGGTACAACGACTGCAACAGTTCTAGCTCAAGCGATGATCCGTGAAGGTCTTAAAAACGTAACAGCTGGTGCAAACCCTGTTGGCGTTCGTAAAGGGATCGAAGAAGCAGTGAAAGTAGCACTTGAAGGTTTGCACGAGATTTCTAAACCAATCGAAGGCAAAGAATCAATTGCTCAAGTTGCGTCTATTTCTGCAGCAGATGAAGAAGTGGGAAGCCTAATCGCTGAAGCAATGGAGCGTGTAGGTAACGACGGCGTGATCACAATCGAAGAATCTAAAGGGTTCACAACTGAGCTTGAAGTGGTTGAAGGAATGCAGTTTGACCGCGGATATGCTTCACCATACATGGTGACGGATTCTGATAAGATGGAAGCGGTTCTTGAAAATCCTTACATCTTAATCACTGATAAAAAAATCACAAACATTCAAGAAATCCTTCCTGTACTTGAGCAAGTTGTACAACAAGGAAAACCATTATTGCTCATTGCTGAAGATGTAGAAGGCGAAGCACTTGCAACACTTGTTGTGAACAAACTTCGTGGAACATTCAACGCAGTGGCAGTAAAAGCACCTGGATTCGGTGATCGTCGTAAAGCAATGCTTGAAGATATCTCTGTTCTAACTGGCGGAGAGTTAATCACAGAAGATCTAGGACTTGACCTAAAATCAACTGAAATCGGTCAGCTTGGCCGCGCTTCTAAAGTCGTTGTGACAAAAGAAAACACAACGATCGTAGAAGGCTCAGGAGATTCTGCTCAAATCGCAGCACGCGTCAACCAAATCCGTGCGCAAGTTGAAGAAACAACTTCTGAATTCGATAAAGAAAAATTACAAGAACGTCTTGCAAAACTAGCTGGTGGCGTCGCTGTCATCAAAGTTGGTGCTGCAACTGAAACAGAACTAAAAGAGCGTAAACTACGCATCGAGGATGCACTCAACTCAACTCGTGCAGCAGTTGAAGAAGGTATCGTATCCGGTGGTGGTACAGCACTTGTGAATGTATACAAAAAAGTCGCTTCAATCGAAGCTGATGGTGACGTTCAAACAGGTGTAAACATCGTTCTACGTTCTCTTGAAGAGCCAATCCGCCAAATCGCTCACAACGCAGGTCTTGAAGGATCAGTCATCGTTGAGCGCTTGAAAAACGAAGAAATTGGCGTAGGCTTCAACGCAGCAACAAACGAATGGGTAAACATGATCGAAAAAGGAATCGTTGACCCAACAAAAGTAACTCGCTCTGCACTTCAAAACGCAGCTTCTGTTGCAGCAATGCTTCTAACAACTGAAGCAGTCGTTGCTGACAAACCAGAAGAAGGCGGCTCAGGCGGCGGAATGCCAGATATGGGCGGCATGGGCGGTATGGGTGGAATGATGTAAAAACGGATTTAAACCCTTGATTAATAAGGGTTTATCCGTAAGTCACACTCATTTTGGTGCCATTTTGACGTCGCCTAGAAAAATTAGAGGCTTTTCATTAGTTCTCCGAACTTTTGAGAAGCTTCTTTTTTTCTGTCTTTTGTAATGTAGATGAGTTTTTTGATTTGAAAATTCATACATTGCATTGGTTAGCTCGCACCATGGCCGCCCAGAAGGAGACTTTTTTGATGTTGAAAGCTGTATAATTGAATATAGAGAAGTAAAAGTGATCATATTAAATCACCTTTAGGAAATTCCCCGCTTCATTTTACATAAGGTCATAAAAATACATATAACTAGGCAATGCATTGGTAGAATGATATAATACGCGCTCCAATCCCTTAATATATAGGGATTTTATGTAAGAATAGAGCGGGTTGTTAACATGAAGTTTTTAACGAAGGCTTCTCTTAAGTTGAACAAACTTGTGGGAAGCCTCTTTTTTCATTTATTATTTAACATTGTAATAAGTCGTTCGTTCGATTACTTGATGTTGTGCTTCTTTGTAGCGGTTTTATACATCGTTTTTAGGGCAGAAAAATATTAAAAAAGAAGTCGCTCTTCCACAATATGAGCGGCTCCTTATTGTTTATATGTGATTTATAAATCTTTGTATAATTCACACATTCTATTTGTTTAATAATCTTTTTAGCATACTTTTGGGTTTTACAGGATTTGAACTTTCAAGGATAAGGGTAGATAACTTCCCAAGCATTTCAGTTAATTCACTTTCGAATTCTAAGGTGTTATCATCAGTATTTGTATGAGCGTGAACCAACTCGTGTACAAGTGTACCTGCGAATGATTGTATATTTTTCAGTTGGCTACGTTTAATGATAATTCGTTTAGTGGACGGCTCCCATAACCCAAGTGCATCATTACCCGTATAATTGTCTGGCCGCATTGAATTGGAAATCACTATATCATTGACGAGATTACTCTTTTTTGGGAACCAACTTACAATGATATCTTTGTAATTGAAAATTTCTTTTTCTTTAGCCGTTAATTGGTTGACTTTTACGATATCAAATTCGAATTGTTCGTTCCATTCTAACGCATAAGTTTCCAAATTTCTGAAGTTATTACCATTCAGATCTTTACTAGTTTCAAGTTTATTCGCTAGTGAATCAGGAACAGTAATGATACGTATCCCTTCCTCCTTTGCGTAATTTAAGTATTTACCGCCATCCATTAAATCATAAGCACTTAAAAACATCACTTTTTTGTCCTTGCTACTTAATATTTTACAGGCGTGTAGTTGAACATCAACCCATTGTAATTCATCGTGATAATCTCCTGTTTGAATCCTTTGTAAATCATCCACCAGCTTTCTAGCAAATGTTGGGCTCTTACATTCTAAGAGAATAGACTTCACCCTGTCTGTGTAAGCACTTCTTCCTACATTTGTTCGCTCCCGATTTAAAGATTGACGAAGTTTCTTAGTGGTGGAAGTGATATTGTAAGAAAAGAGTAAATTGTCTTCCTCAGCTACACAAATTCCGTTAACGTAAATTCTTGAACGTTTTTTTTTGTTTTCAATGAGTTCCCCATACTTCGTTTTTTCAATTGTCTTTTCTCCGGAATAAAGTAAGAAGAAATCCTTGGCTTTTTCGATATCATCATCTTTGAGACCAGTAAACGTAAAGTCTGTGCCTACCAAATTAGGATTAGTCGGACTATGGACGATGGCGTGCAAGGTTACCAGATCGTCAAAGTCTCCCTTAGATAACTTCTTTATTGTAATATCACTATATTTTGATTGGATGAGGATTTCTACGTTCCTTCGATCGAATGTCGCCAATGCATCTTTTAAACCTACCCCGAATTTACCAATGACTTTATCTGGGTTCTCTGTCTTTTCTATATTCTCGTTTTGCGTTAGATGTTCATACTTTAGACCTCTCCCAAAATCCTTGATATGCCATTTATTATCTTCATCTTTAAAAATAAGGGGCTCTTTCGTGTTCGTTAAATTTGATTCATCCAGTGCATTTGCTATGATTTCTCTTAAGGCGTGAGGAATAGTCCAGTGCTCTAATACTTTTTCGATGTTCAAATCGAACTTTTTCATTATTAATGCTTCTCCTTTTTAATTGGTATTTTTTATAAGATGATTATACCTCATACTTTTGAAACTAGACTATAAATTGATGTTTATTTGTGGTTTTGTACCTCAAAATAGAACCTGTTAGTATATTCAAGATTGTCTCTTCTTTAATCTAAAATTATCCTCTGTATAAAAATATTTCTAAAATAGAAAAATCTAAGTTGTGAAATATGATGTTATTTGTCATTGTGATCATATATAAAAAAATTGAAGTGGTTGATATGACCGACTTCAGAGAGTTGCTGTCTGAGGAACTATTAAGAGAAGCAAAATGAAAAGCACTGTAGGCTTTAGATTGTGCTCGCATCGTTGAAAAGCTGATGCAGAGGGGGAAGTGGAAATGGCTGAAACAATGAAAGAGAGAGTAAAGGACGTATAAGAAAACCATTCTTATAATCAAGAGTGCTTTTTTGTTTTCAGAGAGATATGAGATACCTTGACTTATAATGTCACATTTTCTTTAAAATTACATAAAAAAATCCACTTATTCCATAAAAAATCAGATCAATTCCTTATAATAAAAGTATCTGAGAATGGGGAGTGAGTCGAGATGGACCAAAACTTGCTGCAAATGAATCAAGTGAGATCAGAGGATGAATTAGCTGTTGTGAATATTTCTTCTACAGAAATTGGGGCGCTGTCAAAGGAAGCGGCTGAGCGGATTTTACAAACGAACGATACGGATAATATTCATCAACTGATGTATGTTCCGATTGAAAAGAAAGTAGATTTGCATTGGTTGATTCAAAGTGTTGGACAGGCGTTAGAAGATGAGGATGACGATAACGTTGCACTTGAATTGGCTGATTTGCTCTATTTCTTTGTCATTCCATTTTATAAGGAGTATATTTTGAGGGAACATCATTTGTATGAGTGTATAGATGATCTGTTGGTACGATTAGCATCGTGGGCTCACTCAGATATTCACACACTGGTCGATGCGATGAGAGACGATTTGTCTGTATAAACTTGAAAAAAGCTTGTAGAGCGATCCTCTACAAGCCTTTCTAAATTACTGGGCTCTTTCCCATGTAATCTTTGTTTCATTTGTTTTTTTCTTTCCCTTTGCCAGCACTTTGCCGTTTTCTTGTTTCACGGTGATGTTTAGGTCGTAAAAGGAATAGAGAGCACCAAGGCTGTCATTTTCCGGTTTGTGCAGGTTGTTTTCTTTTTCAGTTGAAGCTCCAATGGCCAGTGTCTTGGCAAAGTTTAAACCGATGACTTCAGCGTAATCACTATTGGTATCAGAGGAAGCCGTCACGTTTAATGAAATGACTTTTTTCTTTTGATCAACGGTAATCGCTGTGTCTTGTATGAGTTTAGACTGTTCCATGACTTCTTTCGTTTCTTTTTGAATGCGTTCATTGATCGTTGGAAGTGCCTTCGTTTCTGTTTTTTGTTCGTTTGTTGTATTTGAGCAAGCTGCTAGCATGAAGAGACTTGCAACTAGGCTCATGAAAACAAGTAGACTTTTTTTCACGTTCGTTCTCCTTTTTTCTTCGAAGTATGTATGTTTATGTTACCACGAATCCTTGTTTTGATTAAAAGAGAAGTGTTGATAAGCTGTGAACAATAAAAAGCACCCAAAAAGGGCGCTTCAGCGTGTAGACAAACCTTCGCATTCGTTGTCAGGTCTGCGCTCCGGTGCTCACGAATGTCAAATTCGCTCCGCTCCGATGCTCGTCCTTCCTAGACTTCAAAGGTTTTCTATCACGCTGAAAAGAAGACAAAGGGCTAAAATAAAGATCATTTTAGCCCTTTGTCAACAATCTGAAGCACCCAAAAAGGGCGCTTTTTTCTTATTGTGCTGAAAGGCTTGTACTTAATGGAACAGAAGAAATGACGGTGAATTTAGGAGCTGCAGCACCTGATTCTAAATTTTTACGTAAAAGCGATGATTTGATGGACCCATCCCATTTTTTATAGACGCTTCCTGATGTATCTGCACGAAGCTGTACATTCGAGAAGCTTGCTTGTGTGTAGCTGTTTGCCCCATTATCCTGAACGCCGTGTACCATTTTGACGACATCGAGGTTTTTCAGACGGCTAGGTTTGTAAACAGGCTGTTTATAGCGCAATGTCCCATTGACGTATAGTGACACTGTGCCATCACCATTGTTGATGAGCTTTAAGTTGACACGTGCACCATCCTTAATGCTCTTATCATATTCGCTGTTCCAATATTGGCTGCCACCTTGTGAGCCGCTGCCTAGAAAGACTTTATAGCCAGAAGACGTTTTTGAAATACCGCTCTCTATAACGGCAGAGCCGAGACCGAGGTACCAGTCCGCATAGCCATTTTTAATCGTCGCTGTTTTCGGAAGCACAATATCAGCCGAGATGCCTGACCATTTGGCTTCATCCGTTTGTGTCACAATCGCACCGTGACGAGGACTAGCTGCTGAGGCAGGAAGACTTGAAAGCATCAAAACCAACGCTAAACTCACACTCAAAACGATGAACCACTTTTTCATAAAAATTCCTCCTTATATTTGATTCATTTTTATTATATAAAATGAAAGAGAGGAGTTGCTTACATTGTTCTGGCTGATTTTGGTATTTTTTATGAACAAAATCGGTCATAAAGTGGTCAATTTGTATTCGAATTGTAATGTGACTGTAAAATAACTGGGGGCATCTTCATGTATAATAAGTGCAGAAACCAAATACGGAGGATTTTTTAATGAATAAAAAGCTTATCGCGACAATCGTAACAGTAGCTAGTTTATTTTTGGCGTTTAGTTTCTCACATGGAGCAAGTGCAAAAAAAGTAAGCGGCAATATTACTTGGTATAATGGTGTCGGTAAAAAAGGCGCAGATGGAAAAAAACTCGGTCATTGGGATGCAGCAACTAAAATGGGATTTGACGTACCGAAAAAAGGTACAAAACTAAGAGTGACAACAAAAGCGAAACCACATAAAGTGATTACAGTATATAAATATGATGTAGGTAGAATGCCAAACGCTGTATTAGACGTCAGCCCAAAAGCATTCAAAGCACTAGGGTTTAAAACAAGTAAAGGTGTCGTAAAAGGACATTACACTTATTAATACATAGGCATGCAAAGAAGCGGGAAAAGTTCATTTTCTGGCTTCTTTTCTTGTAGAGAGGGTCTGAAAGGCAATGAAAAAATCAACATGGTGGATCATCACGGTCATCGGAGTCGCAGTGATTGCGGCCATCATTTTCTTTATGATGAAGCCGGGGCAAGAGCCGAAGCATGCGGTAAAAGTGAAAACAAATCAGGATGCAAAAGACGAATTACTCGTTTCATTTACAGATCAACAGTTAAACAATACGTATTACTTGCATGACCGGGCGCTTCATACGGAGAAACTGACAGCCTATCCTTCGATTGCTTATGATTCTACGAAACAGCTTTTATATTACACGTATACGGATGAAGACACGCAAAAAGTGAGTATTCGAGAACTGAATGTAAAAACGGATGAAGAAAAAACGCTATTTACGAGTGAAGATTCCATCGACAGTATGAGGCTGTCTGGAGACGGGAAACAGTTATATCTTAGGTATAATAAGGATTCTGGGGAACAATTTTATGTCGCTATGTTTGATGTAAACACACACAAAGTGAAGGTATTATATCCAGAAAAAAGCAAGGATGACACGGTAAGTTCTTTTGCATATGATCCTGCGTCAAACCTTCTGGCAATCCAGCATTATTCCTTAAAAGAAGATTACAAGAAAACCGATGAAGCGAATGAAAAGGGAAGAGACCCTGAACCAACAACCATGAAGATCACCCTTCAAACAGGCGTGAAGGGGAAGCGAATTGCACGTATCTCGCAAACGATCAATGATATTTCATTTTCACCAGATCATAAGACATTGATTTATACAGAAGTGAAGGTGCGAAACGAAAAAGAAGTAGCCTCTATTAAAATGCTTGATGTAGAAACAGGAAAACAGGCGACACTCGTTAAGAACAGTGAGGATGTGCATATTTTAAGTGCCGCACAGCCGCAATTTTCTACGGATGGGTCTTCTATTTATTTCTTAGGTGTTGCTAAAAACGCAAAGGAATTAAAGGATGACACCGGTCGAAAAGCAAAGGTAAGAACGATATTTGAATACAATATCAAGAAGAAAACAGTGGAAGCCGTTTGGGAGAAGGATGGCGGGATTGTTAACAATTTCACTGTCAATCGATAAAAGGTACGTTCAGTTATTTTTATATAACTGGACGTTTTTTTATTTTGCCATTTGACATGTTGCAGAAATTAAGGAATTTATGTAAGGAAAATCAGTTTTTAAGGTGGGAAACGTGTGGTATTTTCATATTTTGCTTAAGTGACAGAGGAAAGGAAAGAGAGTAATATGAGTGGACATAAAAAAACGAGAGGACAGATGCTTCTCGTTTTCTCTGATTTATTTGGTGTTATTGTCTAATAAGTTTTGAAAGATAAACAGGGCATTAATAGAGTGAGGGAATCCAGCAACTTTTGTACAGTGCTTAATAATCTCCATAATCTCTATGACAGAAAGTCCGATATGTAATGCTTGTTCAAAATGAGTCTTTAATTCTTCATCACAATCGCCTTTTGTAATGAGGGCAGATAATGTACTGATGGCCTTTTGTTTTTCATCTAAAATGAAGTGGTTGAATTCTTTTTGTTCACCGAGTTCAATTGTTAGCTGTTCAATATTTGACCGAATGCTCTCGTTTTTTTGAATTGAAAGCTTCTCTATGTTACCTGCCGTTGTTTCTTGTGTGATCTGGCAAGTCTCTTTTTCTTCATTCAAATTGAACTCCTCCGTTTTTTATCGCAATTTTCCATTTGTTCGTTCAGTGTGGCAAATGTGCCTTTTGATAGATGCAATGGGTATATAGTAGTATTATCGGTTTGCTGCGTCAATTTTTTAAGTGTTGAATGTACAAATAAATGCCATTTCAAGTCATGCATTGTTTTATTTTAGAATGGATTCAATGAAAAGAAAGGAAAGGGCTAATATATCGCTATCTGTTAGCCCTTCGCAATGATGTAGTCAATATATGTGTTTACGCATGTGACGGGAGATCGGTTTCATGTTAATTAATAATATCCATCGGCCGCATCATATCATAATCCTCGTGCTCTAATATATGACAATGCCACACATACCTGCCGCTGTATGGAACAAAGCGAGCGATGATCCGAATGACTTCACCGGCATGCGCTTGAATGGTGTCCTTGTAGCCTTGTTCATGTAAGGGAGGTGCTTCGTTTGGTCCTGTATACACAATGTCCCCTGTCGATTGATAGACCTCAGTATCAAATGGTCTTCTGTCTATCACTCTGAATTGAACAAGGTGTAAATGAATAGGATGTGTGACCCTTGTTGGATTGACGATAGACCAAACCTCCACACTTCCAAGACGAGGATTTTCCGTGACAGGGTCATTCCAAAATTGGTTATCTAGCAATAAAATGGGGCGGCCGTATTTATCCTGTGTGCCGCTAAGTGTGAGCGTACGCTCTTTATCAGCTCGACTAGGACGAAGCGGTGGAAGCGGTTTGAAAATAGGCCGTAATGTTTTAGGTGCTCTCCCTTTTAGCGGACGTGTGACTTTAAATTGCATGATGTTCGCATCTGTTTCAGGATTCACTTCCTGTCCGCAGCCGGCTTTATTTTTAAGGATGATCGTTTTGTTTTCATAAGCTGAAAAATCGATGATGACATCAAATCGCTCAGCAGGAGCAATGCTAAAGGATTGATAGTGAACAGGTCTTGGTAAAAAGCCGCCATCAGATCCAATTTGCAAAATCGTCGCATCGTTGTCTAGATGCAGCTCGTAAGTTCTTGTATTGGACGCATTTAAAATACGAAAACGGTATTTTCGCGGCTCTACTTCTAAATACGGCCATACTTTTCCATTGACCAAAATGGTTTCTCCGCAAAAGAAGGGCACGATAGACGGATCTGGTATGTCACTGTCTTCTGGCGTGTTGTTTGGTCTGCTTGGATAAAACAGCGCGCCATCCTCCTGAAACGTACGGTCCATGATCATTAGCGGAATATCATACTCACCCTTCGGTAATTCTAGCGATTTTTCAAACGCATCTGAAATTAAATAAAATCCAGCTAATCCGGCGTACACATTTAATCGTGTCAATGCCATCGCATGATCGTGATACCACAATGTGCAGGCTTGCTGATGATTTGGGTATTCGTACACCTCTCGTTCAAAGAAGGGGCCGGTTGCTTCAAAGTCTCGTGAAAACCAAGCCTCTGGATAGCCGTCACTGCTTGCTGGTGTGACGCCGCCATGTAAATGAACGACGGTTTTGACTTCTGGTTCATCATGATGGCCTTCGTGAATGGTGTGATCGACCGGTAGAAAATGCTTAAGTGGCAATTTGTTCATCCATTTCACTTTGACTTTTTCATTTCGATTCGCATGAATGGTTGGACCAGGCAAACTGCCATTATAGGTCCATAGCTTGGTTGGGGGCAGGTCTCTATGAACTTTTAGAAATACCTCCTCCATAGCGATTTCATAATACGTTTGTCTTGGGTTCTTTTTGACGGGCTTCGCAACTTCTGGAATTGGCAGCTCGTCAACAAATTTTTCTAGGTTCATGTTATCTAATCCTCACTTAAAATCCAATTTGATACAGTATAAGTGCGGACATCAAAATAGGTGAATAAAATAAAAAACCCGCTTTTCAGCGGGAGCATTACGGATGTTTATTTTCAAGCGCTGCATTTGCAGGCACTTTTTTATTCGGTTTAAAGAAGAAATAAGCGGCAAGCACACCGAAGGTAATGATACTCGTCAAAATGAGCTGCGGTCTCATTGATTCGATAAACAGCATTGATGCCAAGATGGCGCAAATGACCAAAATGGTAAAATACGTGAGGTATGGGAACAGCCACATTTTGATTTTGAGCTGTTCTGGATTTTCTTTTTCGATTTTACGGCGCATTCTTAATTGTGAAACAGCAATGACCAAGTAGACAAGAAGGGCAATCGCGCCGGATGCGTTGACTAAGAACAAAAAGATGGTTTCAGGATAAAAGTAGTTCATCATCACGGCAATGTAGGAAAAGAAGGTGCCTGCGACTGTAGCCGCTACGGGAACACCACGTTTGCTGATTTTCATAAAGCGTTTCGGTGCTTCGCCTCTTTCTGCCAATGAATAAAGCATTCTGGACGTTGTGTACAACCCAGAGTTTAAGCAAGATAGAACAGCTGTTAAAACAATGACGTTCATCACTTGAGCAGCCGATGGGACACCGATGTATTCTAATACCGCAACGAACGGGCTTGTTAAAATACTCGCTGAATTCCATGGAAGCAAGGTCACAACGACAGCGATGGAACCGACGTAGAACACGATGATACGCCATACAACAGAGCGGGTAGCTGTTGTCACAGACTTGACGGGGTCTGCTGATTCTCCGGCCGCTATTGCCACAATCTCGGTTCCCATGAAGGAAAAGATGACGACGACAATTCCGAGTAAAACAGAGCTGAATCCATTTGGAAGGAAACCGCCGTTCCCCGTTAAATTGGCAAGACCTACAGTATGATGACCACCAAAACCAAAGATAAATGCAAAACCGATGAGTAGAAAGAGAATAATGCTGACGACTTTTATTAATGAGAACCAATATTCAAATTCGCCAAAAGATTTAACAGAAAAGATATTTGTTAATGTTAAGAGGATAGTGAGGATAAGACTTGTGAGCCAAACAGGTGCATCTCCATACCAATACTGAATAATGGCAGCACCGGCAATGGCTTCGATCGCGATGACAATCACCCAGAAGAACCAATAAAGCCAGCCAATTGTAAAACCGGCCCATGGACCGATGGCATCGCTCGCATATTGTGAGAAGGATCCGCTTGTCGGATAGGCGCATGCCATTTCTCCAAGCATTCTCATAATAAAGATCACGAGAAGTCCTGCAAAAGAATAGGAAAGAATGGACCCAGGCCCTGCAGAATGAATGACAGCGCCGCTACCAACAAATAGCCCTGCGCCAATAACCCCAGCAATGGAGATCATTGAAATATGTCTTGTTTTCAGATTTTTTTGAAGACCGTTTGTCATGTTGGACATGTCTTTACCTCCAAACATTTCTCCTTATAGAGAATTTGTTTTTAGAATATTTTAAATTTTATCATACTGAATTGTCATTCAGCATTGGACAGGTTATCAAACTGACATTTCAAACCTCTTAACATGATGTTAAAAAGTATAAAGGATTTGAGAGATTATGTTCCCTCTTTTTCCTCTGTTCATTCTTAAAAATAGCATAAGATCGGATGGGGAGAAGTTGTGTCTCAAAATAAAATTATTCTGATAATTTCTCAGAAAGGGTGCTATTGCCAATATGATCATCACAGAGTGAATTGGAAAAAGGTTGATGGGAGTAGGTCTTGAGGTCAATTGACCTTATAAAAATAAGTTTACTTAGGTCAACACATTTCTATGTATCCTATTTTGCTGACACAAGCGAATCATGTTGCTGTAGACCCACACGGGCTTTGCTTTGTAAGATAAATAATAGAAAAGTGATGTGTGAGGAGGCGCGGTTCGACATGGAGCGCTATAACGAATTAAGACAAGGTGAAACAGGTGCTTGGGTCAGCATCATTGCCTATGTGATCTTATCTGCGGTGAAACTTCTGATTGGGTATACGTTTCATTCAGAGGCTCTTTCGGCAGATGGATTGAATAATACGACGGATATTATTGCATCCCTTGCAGTGTTGATTGGATTGCGTATTTCTCAAAAGCCGCCTGATGAAGATCATCCATACGGTCATTTTAGAGCAGAGAATATTGCGTCTCTTGTGGCGTCCTTTATTATGATGCTTGTTGGACTTCAGGTTCTGCTGAGTGCAGGCCAGTCACTCTTCTCATCTAAGCATCAAACGCCCGATATGATCGCAGCTTGGACGGCAGCAGGAAGTGCTGTGGTGATGTATGGTGTGTATATTTACAACCGCAATCTGTCCAAACGGATCAATAGCCAAGCTCTTCATGCAGCAGCAGCTGATAATAAATCAGATGCGTATGTGAGTATCGGAACATTTGTAGGGATTATCGCCTCTCAATTTCAACTGGCATGGATTGATACGCTTGCAGCGTTTGTGATTGGCCTCATTATTTGTAAAACGGCGTGGGAGATTTTCAGAGATGCTTCTCATTCGTTAACGGACGGTTTTCATATAAAAGATATGTCCAAATATAAAGAGACCATTGAAGCAACACCTGGGGTGGGCGATTTGAAAGATATTAAGGCACGGTATCTCGGAAGTACGGTCCATGTGGATGTAGTAGTGGAGGTCGAGCCGCACTTGAACATTGCAGAAAGCCATGATATTGCAGATGAGATCGAACGTAGAATGAAGAAGGAACATGATATTTTACACTCTCATGTTCATATGGAGCCAGCAGGTGAGCCAAAAGAAGAGAAGAAGTCTTATCCATCGTGAGAAGGCTTCTTTTTTTCTACGTGTTGATGTTTTATGCTATTGCGCGTTGTATGGTAAAGTTAGACTATATGAAATTTAACGGAAACGTGATAGGAGGATCAGGATGGCATTTGATGAACCGATGCATTCAGATTTACAAAAAATCGTAGATAACATCAATAAAGTCATGGTTGGGAAAAAAGACATTGCGATATTAAGCCTTGTTGCGATTTTGGCGAAGGGGCATGTGCTGCTAGAGGATGTGCCTGGTGTTGGGAAGACGATGATGGTTCGTGCTTTGGCAAAATCCATTGGCTGTGAGTTTAAGCGAATCCAATTTACTCCTGACCTTTTGCCTTCAGATGTAACAGGCGTGTCGATTTATAATAAAAAGACAAATGAATTTGAATTTAGACAAGGACCGATTATGGGGCAGATTATTTTGGCTGATGAGATCAACCGGACCTCTCCCAAAACACAGTCGGCATTGCTTGAAGCGATGGAGGAAGGCAGTGTTACAGTGGACGGAGAAACAATGCTGCTTGCTGATCCTTTTTTCGTCATGGCTACGCAGAATCCAGTTGAATATGAAGGGACCTATCCACTGCCAGAGGCACAAATGGACCGGTTTTTATTCAAGCTGAAAATGGGGTATCCGACCATGCTGGAGGAGCTGGAGGTACTCAACTTGCAGGAAAAGCAGTCCCCGATTGATACGCTCCAAGCAGTCATGACCAAGGATCATATCCATGCGTTGCAGCAAGCGGTTCAGACTATTCATGTGGATGTATCCATTAAAGAATATATTGTGGAAATTGCACAAGCGACGCGGCAGCATCCATCTGTTTATTTAGGTGTGAGTCCAAGGGGATCGATCGCCCTCATGAAAGCGGCTCAGGCGTATGCCCTGTTGAATCGGCGCGATTATGTGATTCCTGATGATGTACAGTATTTAGCGCCATATACATTACCGCATCGTATGATTTTGACTTCAGAAGCGACGTATGAAGGGAAGAAGGCGGAGACACTGCTGCGACAAATGCTTGAGCAAATTGGCGTGCCAGTTCAAAAGTCGATGACTCAATGAAATTAGGTCATCGTTTCGCTTTTTCATTATGGTTACGGGTGATGATGCTTATCATCCTCACTGCGGCAGTCTTTTGTTATGCCATGTTTCAGGGAGGGTTTGTGAGCTGGTTCCTTTTTTATGCATTTTTACCATATACTTTGTATGCTTTGCTGTTTGCGCTCGTTCCGCTGAGAGTGACAGCGAAAAGGACTTTACAAGAAACCCGCTTGAAGGCGGGAGACGTGCTGCCTGTTGACCTTGAAATTCAGCGGACAAATCTATTTCCATACGTTTACGTCTTAATTGAGGATGATCCGCCGGACACCTTTCGTTTACAGGAACAAATTGAAATGAAGCAAATGCTGTTTCCTTGGTTTCGGAAAACGTGGCGTTTTTCCTATCAATTGAATGATGTCATGCGCGGAGAACATCATTTGTCAGCAGTTCGAATCAAAACGGGTGATATGTTTGGTTTTGTGGAGAAAGAAGTCATCATTCCGTTAGAAAAAAAGCTGCTTGTTTATCCGAAAATGCTCGATCTTCAGGTGGAGTCTGCTGAGTCATTGAATGAAAATGGAGGCAAAGCGGTTCACTCGTGGTTAAATGAACCGACCCATGTGACAACAGGCGTAAGGGAATATCAGCAAGGAGATCGTTTTGCTTGGGTGGACTGGAAGACGACGGCTAGAAGGGGTCAGCTGATGACGAAGGAATTTGAACAGAATCAAACAAAGGATCTTGTCGTGTTTGCTGATTTTACCGATGAAGCAGTTTTTGAGACCGTCGTGTCTATTGTAGCATCTGTCCTACAATCGGCAGTGAAAAAAGGGGTGCCGTTAGGTCTTGTACCTCTAGGAGATCAGCATGCCTTTCGAGTGGATCAAGGAGAACTTCATTTAGAGGACATGCTTTATTATTTAACAAGAGTGCAGCATCACCCTTCTCGCGTACAAGAGTATAAGGCGTTAGCAGCGAGTGAGTATCAGCATTCTGGAAAATATGTCATCACGGGTCAGCTGCAGGAGGAGCTTGCTGCGAGTCTCTTTGGAAATCGAAACAGAAAGAACATCACTGTTCTTTTAGTGAAGAGAGCCGTGGATCGATTCACGACAAAAGAAAAACAGCTTGTAGACCGGCTTAGGGCATCTGGAATACGCACGACCGTTTTATTTGAAGACCGGCTGTACGAAAGAACTGTGAGGTGACAAACATTTATGCTGCATACGCATCAGCGGCAAAGCCGTTTTGAGTTGTTCATCTATTATGCTGTAGCATTTCTGCTGCTTTGGGAGTGGCTTCGACCGCTTCAAGATTTTACAGAGACGAGTCATACGTCTTATTTCATCATTTTTATAGGGCTTACATGTTTGTTTACATTCTTTCGTTTGAAATGGTATGTGACGTTTCCTATTTGTACTGGCTTGATTCTACTCGCCTTATATTTGATCTTTTATCAAGCAGAGCCAAGCTATCCGGCTGCATTATTAGGTGATATTAAAGATAATATCACCTTGATGAGCACAGGCATGTGGAGTGACATGTACCCCTCCTTCCGCACATTATTGTTTTATATTTTGTTATGGCTGCTTGTCTACTTGCTTCATTATTGGGTGGTCTATCAGCAGCGTATCTTTTTCTTTTTACTCATGACGATTGTGTATGTCACCATTCTGGATACGTTTACGCCATATGATGCAACCTTTGCGATCGTTCGTATTATGGTGTTTGGTTTTTGTTTGCTTGGGTTGCTGTATTTCGATCGACTGCGTTCGGCTGAAGGCATTCGGGTGACGCAGAAGGCGCGCCTAAAGTGGTTTTTGCCCATGCTGGCGCTCGTTCTTCTGTCAGCGACACTTGGCGCTTCTTTACCAAAGTCTGATCCGAAATGGCCTGATCCTGTCCCATTTTTTAAGGCGGTGACGAATCAAGATGGCTCTGCCGGACAGAATAAGGTGGGATATAGTACAGATGATTCGTCGCTTGGCGGACCGTTTAGTGAGGACCGCACACCGGTCTTTAAATGGAGCGGAAAAGAGCCGTCTTACTTTCGTGTTGAAACAAAAAGTATCTATACCGGAAAGGGCTGGGAGGATGCCTCAAATGATACGAAACCTACGCGGCTAAAAGAGGACAGTGTGCCGAATCGCTGGTTTACCGAGCGTGTAAAAACAGAGGAGCACGAAACGAGAGTCGATATGGAATCGAATTATCGTTTTAATCATGCCGTCTATCCGATTGGGACGATCATGCTGATGCCAATGGATAACATTCCACTGCAAATTATGGGTAAAACGGAGAAAATCGTCCCATCCATTCAAAATCCGCCGAAAAATTTAGGGAACTACCAAGTCACCTTTTTGTCTCCTACATTTATCCTTGAGGATTTGCAGAGCATCAAAGTACCGACAAAGAAGCAGGTCAATCAGCAGGTTGGCCGTGAATACTTACAGCTTCCTTCCTCATTGCCAGAGCGAGTGAAAACATTGGCAAACAGCTTAACGGAAACGAAGGATAATATGTACGATAAGGCTAAAGCGATTGAGGACTACTTAGGGTCAGCGAAGTTTTCATATGAAACGCAAAATGTCGCTGTGCCTAGTCGTAATGAAGATTATGTGGATCAATTTTTGTTTGATACGATGATCGGCTACTGTGATAATTTTTCAACCTCTATGATTGTGATGCTCCGTTCGATCGGGATTCCGGCGAGATGGGTGAAAGGGTACACGTCAGGTCAATTATATGAAACACAGATGGATGGAAACAATGTGTATGAAGTAACCAATAACAATGCGCATTCATGGGTAGAGGTGTATTTTCCAAATAGAGGCTGGGTGACCTTCGAACCGACAAAAGGGTTTACGAACCCACAGACCTTTACAAATGAATCGGTTTCAAGTGATCAAACAGATGATGATCAAAAGGAAGAAGATCAGTCTAGCTCTGATGCAAGCGAAGATCAGCAGGCAGAACAGCCACAGCAGCAGGAGACAGAGCGACCGGCAGAACCAAAGAAACAAACAGCGCAAGCGAAGCCTAATATGGTACATGTTGGTGCAATCATGGGTTTTGCGGCAGGAGCTATGATCCTTCTAGGCTTGATAAGCTGGCTGCTTTATCGATTCAGAGCAAGATGGCTGCCATTCTTTATTGTGAGCAAGGTGAAACGTCTGCCAGAGGAGGAAGCATTCTTTTATGCGTATGCTGCTCTATTAAAGCAGCTGAAGCGCAGGGGAATTGAGAAAAAACCTGGCATGACGCTAAGAGAATTTGCTTCTTTAATCGATGACAAGGATGGAGATCATCGCATGTCAGAGCTGACGCAGCTCTATGAGCGGGCACTCTATCGACGAGAGGATGCGTCGGTGCTTTGGCGGCAATCGGCAAAGTTATGGGAAAATTTAATAAACAGGAGATAGTCTTGACCCCGTACCTTCCTGTTGTTAGAATAGGTGAATATTAAAACCTTCTAAAATACATGAAATTGAAGCGTTCGGATGTGAGTCTGGGCGCTTCAAAAGCGTGATTTACACTGAGAGCAGGTTTTCTCCTCTCATTTTTTCTGTGCGTTTATAAAAACTATATTGGACATAGAGGTGACACCATGACAAATTTAGTAAATGAAATGATTTTGGTTCTAGATTTCGGCAGTCAGTACAATCAGCTGATCACACGCCGTATTCGTGAATTTGGTGTGTACAGTGAGCTTCATCCGCACACTTTAACTGCTGAAGAAATTAAAGAAATGGCGCCTAAAGGAATCATCCTTTCTGGCGGTCCAAACAGTGTTTATGATGAAGGATCTTTCCGCTGTGATGAAAAGATTTTTGATCTAGACATTCCGGTTCTAGGCATTTGCTACGGCATGCAGCTCATGACTCACTATTTAGGCGGGAAAGTAGAAGCGGCAAGCCAGCGTGAATACGGAAAAGCAGATATCCACATTAATGGAACGCCTGCTTTATTCAAAGACCTTCCGACTGATCAAGTCGTTTGGATGAGCCATGGTGACCTTGTTGTTGAAGTACCAGAAGGCTTTACAGTTGATGCAACAAGTGCACATTGTCCAAACTCAGCGATGAGCTTAGCTGAGAAGAATTTCTATGGCGTTCAGTTCCACCCAGAGGTTCGTCACTCTGAGTACGGAAATGACCTATTGAAAAACTTTGTCTTCGGCGTGTGTGACTGCGATGGCAAATGGTCAATGGAGAACTTCATTGAAATCGAAATGCAGAAAATCCGTGAAACAGTAGGCGACAAACAAGTACTGTGCGCACTAAGCGGCGGTGTAGATTCATCTGTTGTGGCGGTATTGATCCACAAAGCAATCGGCGATCAGCTGACATGTATTTTCGTTGACCACGGTCTTCTTCGCAAAGGCGAAGCAGAAGGGGTTATGAAGACATTTAGCGAAGGTTTCAACATGAACGTGATTAAAGTAGATGCGAAAGATCGTTTCTTAAACAAGCTAAAAGGTGTGTCTGATCCTGAGCAAAAACGTAAAATCATCGGTAACGAATTCATTTATGTATTCGATGATGAATCGGACAAGCTAAAAGGAATCGACTACTTAGCACAAGGAACACTTTACACAGATATCATTGAGAGCGGAACAGCAACGGCACAAACAATCAAATCTCACCACAACGTAGGTGGTCTTCCAGAAGACATGCAGTTCGAATTGATTGAGCCTTTGAATACGCTATTCAAGGATGAAGTCCGTGCCCTAGGTTCAGAGCTGGGTATTCCTGACGACATCGTCTGGAGACAGCCATTCCCAGGTCCAGGACTAGGTATCCGTGTACTAGGTGAAATTTCTGAAGAAAAACTAGAAATCGTCCGCGAATCGGATGCGATTCTACGCGAAGAAATTGCCAACTTCGGCCTTGATCGCGACATCTGGCAATACTTCACGGTCCTCCCAGACATCCGCAGTGTAGGTGTTATGGGTGACGCAAGAACATACGACTACACAATCGGTATCCGTGCTGTTACTTCGATTGATGGGATGACGAGTGACTGGGCAAGAATCCCTTGGGATGTCCTTGAAAAGATCTCTACTCGTATCGTGAATGAAGTGAAGCATGTGAACCGCGTGGTGTATGATATTACGAGTAAGCCGCCTGCTACGATTGAGTGGGAATAAACACGTATTATAAATTGGCATGTAAATGTCTGTTTAACAATGCTTTGTAGTGTTTACGAATAGCAAAAAAGAAGGGGAATTTAAATAGTTCCCCACCAACAGCCCCACCATAAATTTATGATAAGAAAACAGCCAACTTTAATCGTTAATATAAAGTTGGTTGTTTTTATATATTAATTCAGTCAGTCTATTGACTGGCTTGTTATAATTATATTTAATGAAATGTAAAGATGAAGAGAGTGTGGAAATACTATGAGAGTGAAAATAAAATTGAGTCGTCACACTGTTATAGCTTTTCAAGAATTTAAAAAGCTTCTTTATGGAGATCCAAATATGAAAGTGACAAATGGATATGTATTAGGAGCGGCTTTTAAAACATTGGAAGCAAATTTATCATCAATTAATTGGGAGGAGATCGATAAGAGTCCTATACCCAATGTAACAGACAATAATGATAAATCAATTGTTGGTGTAGATACTACTTTAAATATTGAGTCATCAATTCTAAAAGGTATAGAAAAACTTCAAAAAGATTTTTTAAATATTTTTAAAGCTAAAAGAATTCATAAATCCTATGTAGTAAAATTAATAATGTATGCAGCAATACTGCAACACAACAGCAATACTGCAACACAACAGCAATATTAACTTTATATGCAGTCGGAATTTTATTTTAATCAATAAAACGAAAAGAGGGAATATGATGCATATTAGTGATTTTATTAAAAACTTTACAAATCATCCAGTGCTTTTTGTAGGTACTGGACTAAGCCTTAGGTATTTAGAAAATTCTTTTACATGGAATGACCTTCTTTTACACATTTCATTTAAGGTTAAAGGATCAAATGAATTTTATTATGATCTGAAGTCAAGATATGAAGAAAATGGAAATTACGACTATACTAAAATTGCGAAAGACCTTGAAAAGGAATTTAATAAAGCAGCAATAAATGATCGTAACGGTGTATTTAAGGAAATTAACGATCAATTTTATGAAAATATGAAGCAGGATATTAATATTAGCCGTTTTAAATTGTATATTTCACAATTATTATCTGATTATAAGATTAGGGATAGCCAAGTAGATGAGGTTTCTGAGCTGAAAAAAGTAAGGAAAAATATTGGTTCAGTGATTACTACAAATTATGATAGTTTCATAGAGGATATATTTGAATTCAAACAATTGATTGGTAACGATATTTTGTTGAGCAATCCTTACGGATCTGTTTACAAAATACATGGGTGTGTTAATGATCCTAATAAAATTATTATTACAGATATTGATTATCAAAATTTTGAAAACAAATACGAACTTATAAGGGCACAATTATTATCACTGTTTATTCATAATCCAATAATATTTTTAGGCTATAACATAGGTGATCCTAACATAAAAGGAATTCTTAAAACTATTTTTACATATATAGACCCTAATACCGAAGAAGCAGAAAAAATCAGGAAAAACTTTTTACTTGTAGAATATGCTGAAAAGTCACAGAATACAGAAGTTACTGATCATGATATTGATATGAGCGGATTTTCTACAATACGAATTAATAAAATTAAAACGGATAATTTTTTAGAGATTTATAAACACTTGGCAGATTTAAATTTGCCTGTATCTGCAATGGATGTTAGAAAAGTACAAAATATAGTAAAAGAAATTTATGCAGGAGGTAATATACAAGTTAGTGTTACAGAGGATGTAGATTCATTGAAAAATGGAGAAAAGGTCTTAGCAATTGGCTCATTAAAAACAATTAATTATGATTTTCAAACAACATCAGAACTAATGGAAAATTATTTTAAAATTATAGATGAATCTAACCATCAATTATTAAAATTAATTGACAAACACAGGATTCAACAAACTCAACATTTTCCTATATACGCTTTTAGTAAAATTCAGCCCGATCTTGCAAGTTCTAATAATTTGAAAAGCAATCAAAATACAAAAATAATTAATATAATTAATAAGGAAACCGATTTTGCACAACAACATACAAGTATTAATGAAATTTTACAAGACGTAGATATAGCACAATCGAAAAAGAACTTAGCTATAATGTTAGGGGGAATAAACGAAAGAATTCCATTAGAAATAATTGAAGAATATTTAAGGGGTTATGATGATAAGAAATCTACGGATTATAGGAAGCTTTTGTGTGTTTATGATTATAAAAAGTATGCAAATGAACATGAGAGAATAAAGTTAGCTAGTTCTGAAGGTTAAACTTTAAGTTTTGAAAATTTTATATATTATAACAGGCAGCATAAATCTAATTTTATGGTGTCTTTTTGTTATGTAATTATTTGGGGAAAATCATATTTGAGGCTCTCTATTGACCGCCTTAAATAACTGAGTTATTATGGGGATCAAGGCGGTCAATTGAGAGCTTGTTGGTTTGACTACTCTAATCCACCTTAAATAATTTAGAAAGGGGAATAAAGTATGGTTGTAGATGATTTGAAAAACATATTAGAAGAAAGAGAACGATCTATTGAGTACATGGAGGAGTTTTTAGAATCTGTTGCAATTGGAAATGGAGAAATCATTATTGACTAATTTAATTAGAAAGGAGAAAACTTACATGTCATCAAAAAAAGATAAGTTTCAAAGATTATTAAATAAAAGATTAGACACAGCATTAATCAAATTAGATTTAGTAGCAAACCTTTCAACAAATCGTTATGAATGTAATGAAGATGATGTAAAGAATCTACTCGTTTCGCTAAAAAGTAAAGTCATTCATATAGAAGAATTGTTTGATAAGCGTATTCTTCTGAATTCTAAGAAGATTAATAAGTGAAGAAGCAATAGCTGTTTGAAAAAGAAATTAATTGGCGGGAATTCATTTCCCGCCAAAAAGGTAGTCTACCTATCCCGGAAATCAATTTAAAAAGGAAGAGAATACAATGAAAAATAAAATTAAAGTGATAAACAAATTCTTCTTTGAAGTAGCTATAATTCTTCTACCTTTTGCTATTGTTTATTTAGTAATGGGGAATTGGCTGTCAGGTATTACGGATTTTGGTAGAACTTATGTGTTTTCATCTGAAGTAACTAATCTTCGTGAGGTTTATGGGACAGGAGTAAAGTATGGCTGGATAGAGTTTGATACCTTTGGTCAAGGTTTTAAAAATTACAGTTTTGATGTTTCCCATGTTTTTTGGGGCGGATTAATATCTTCAATTCTTCTAGTTTTAATTGGCAAGCTAATTCATGTGGGCCTTTTAAAATTATTAGGGAATCGATTAAATATTAAAAATAGAACTTGAAAGGGCGTTAGTGATCCGTGAAGCTAGAGGCACTAAAGAATATCCTTAGTAGAAGGCAGAGTGAATGGCATTATGTTGTTTTTCCGCGCAGGAAAATGAATTTATTAAAATATCTCCTTGGAATATTCATATTTGTGCTAACAGCTTTTTGTGGAATGGTGTCTAATGCTATTCCTCCACTAATAATTAATATTCCTGTGGTGTATCGCTCAGTCAGTTTTAATGGTTTCGTTAATCTAATCATCATCATTTTTTGGGCGGTATCTATTTATAAAAGTATAAGGCTCTATTTTAACTTTGTTAAGAATCCTAAATCATGGATTGCGAACAATTTAGCTTATATGATTGATACTTTGAAATTATATGACGAGGAATACTTTGAATCTATTAAAAACGATAAAGTTGTTAGGGAAAAGCGAATTGTCAGAGTAATCCGCATCCAATATAGGGAAACAAGTAGGCATGTGGTCGTAAGAATTTTACGTGATGGTGATAGGTTTACCAAAGAAGCCACGAAACTTGGAGAGAATTTAGAAGCTGCTTTAGGCTTGGAACTAGAATCTATCAATAAATCATTAGATTATGCTGAATATGTATTTTTAAAGCATAAAGATGAACGTATAGATTTAAATTCTACTGTAACTAACGTAAATGATTCAGATGTAATCAAAATAACTGGCAACATATCTTATGAGCTTCATAAGGTTCCCCATTCTCTCATTGTAGGAGGTACTGGATCGGGCAAGTCATTCTTTATATTAGGTAAGATTGTTAATTATTTAAAATTAACTCCGCAAGCTGATTTACGAATTATAGACCCTAAAAAAGCCGATTTGAGTCTGTTTAGATTTGTTACTGGATTTGAAAATAAAGTTGCAACTGATGCTAACCAAATATGTCGAATTCTTAGGGAAACTGTCGAATTGATGGACCGAAGATATACAGAGTATTTTAATGATATATCAGCTTTCGGAAAAACGTATCGAGACTTCAATTTGCCTGTCGTTATTGTGATATTTGATGAATTTTCAGCTTTTATGCATTCAGTGGATAAGAAAATTGCTAAAGAAGCATTAGATTATGTATTTACTCTAGTAATGAAAGGTAGACAAGCAGGAGTAATGATCGAGATCCTTATGCAACGTCCATCGGCAGATGATCTACCTACAAATATAAGGGCACAAATGGGGTTTAAAGCTGGGGTAGGTGCCATGGATTCTATTGGCTATAATATGATATTTGATACGAAAAATGTTGAATATAAGACTGTCACAGAAAAAGGTGGAGGTTACATACAACTAGATGGCAAACACATTTCTCCAGTTTATTTCGAAACGCCGTATATAGACAAAGATTTTGATTTTATAGCAGAAATAGAAAAACTAATGATTCAGAGAGCAAATTAAGTGTTTAATGCTATTCTTGTCAAACAGCTACAGCCAATATTGACCGTCAATTTTTGTGAAGGTTTGAGGCGGTGGCAGAGCCATCCGAACGGAGTGGTCGAAAACGTTCAGAAAAAGTGATGGCCAGTTGAGCGATTTTTGCTCAACATGAATCGAAAAAAAGGGTCGCACCAGTTGGGTAACACTGGTGAATCTCCCTCAACGAAAATGCTCGAAACCTTTGGTGCTCATGGGTTAGAAGGCTCTGTGAAATCCCGAGAGTTGGGGATTTATAAAATGATAAAGAGGTGTCTGTAAAAATGGGAAAACTAATATTAAAATCGTCTAAGTTACATTCGTTAAATGACTCGGAAAATGTGGATTTAGCTGATTTCCACTTTGATATTAAACAGTTTAAGATTCCTGCAGCCATGCTGATTCAGAAAGACGGCTTTACTACTCGAATTGAAAAAGAAAAAAATCTAAATGGAGAGTTAGTTGAAACTGGAAAGTATTCTGTCACATTTAAAGTCTATGATCGTCCATTTATCGAACTCGTCTTACAAAATGGCGGTACTGAAATTGGTTCTCCTATTACTATAATAGTTGAAAAACAAGATAGCCTACCTATTTTAGATGATTATGAAGATGGTGAGTTCATTCCGATTTCTTTTGCAGGACTAAAAGTGAAACCTAAAAAGGTTCAAAAGAAAGCCTTTGTTGGGCAAGGTAAGCCAATGATTGATACATGGCAGTATTCAGAGCTTAAAGTTGAGGCTGATAGTTATATCATTGGTGAAGCACATGAGCCTAAATCGAAGTAATCAGTGTCTTATTGATTACTTTCGTTGTTCAATTCCGAATAGTGAATTTTCAATCGTTGCTAATGGAATTTTAGGAATCCCTATCTCTGAATTTTCTTCAGAGATTAAGGGGTCGCCTTATCCAACATACGATAGGTGCATTAGCTTTGCGAATATAAAACTCCACTCTTCAGGAAATCATGGAAGCATTCTTGTAGATATGTCAGGACAAGCTTGTCGACAGTATGAGGAATACATGTCAAGAATTGATGGATGGCATTGGTACAAATTTGTATCATTTATTTTAGGAATACAAGGGAAGGTATCAAGGATAGATTTGGCATTAGATATATTCGATAATGCTTCTCCATCTGTAAAAACGCTACAGGATTATGTGAAACGAGGGCAGTTGAGTACAAAAAGCCATAAATATGTTGAAATAAATAGTGGAAGGATCCTTGATGGGAAACTAACAGGATTTACGTTGTACGTAGGATCATCTCCTCAAATTTTACGAATTTATGATAAGAAACAAGAAAGACGAGATAATGCAGATGAAGTTGTGAACGTTGGAAAATGGGTTAGATGGGAATTGGAGTTGACAGGAAACAAAGCAATGTTAGTTGCTCTTCAAATCTCAAATGGGAAACCATTGAATACTATAGTTAAAGGTGTTCTATCAGCACATTATTGTTTCAAGAGACAACCTAAGAATGTTAGTGAGTTACATAACAAAAATAGGCTTCCTACAATGAAATGGTGGGGAAAGTTTATAGAAGGTATAGAAGAAATACCTTTGAAAGTAAAGCGTGAAAAATTGACTTTAAAGAAAAAGAAAAAATGGGTGGAACATTCAACTGTAAAGTCAATAAGTATGATCTATGAGTCATTTAGGCGAGCATATGGTGAAAAATATGCTGAGCTATATTTGAAAGAGTTAGTACATATAGGAAAAGAAAAAATCACTGAGTCTGATCAATCATTAATCGAGCAACGTGTTTTAGAACTTGTAAGTGAAGACGAGTATTAGTGTGGAAAGGGATGAGTGTGATGGGTACAACAATATGTAAAGATGATTTAATTAAACTAGGCTATAAGAAATATCAAGCTATTTCGTTAATTAGGCAAGCAAAAGCAATCATGGTACAAAAAGGTTGTCCATATTATAACAACAAAAGGCTGGGGAGAGTACCGAGGGATGTGGTTGAATCAATTTTAGGAGTTTCACTTTTGGCAGAAATGAGTAACTCCCAATGAAAAATAAAACGCAACAAACAACGAAATATCCTGGTGTATATGTTGATGATAAAGGAAATTTCTTTTATCAATCTGAATTTGGTATTGATCGAATTACGGGAAAACGAATACGTAAAAAGGGAAGAAAAGATGTTAATGGTAAGCCCTTTGCTTCTGCATTTGAAGCAAACAAAGAGTTAACTAGATTAAAAAGAGAATATCATAAGGTTAACAGTTATTCTAACTATAAAATGACTTACGAACAATTTATGAATAGCGTGTACATACCTTATTATCAAACAAATGTTGAGGAAAGTACATTCTCCGTTCGAAAAAGAATATTGGAGAAGATTAGGGATAGATTTGCTTCTATCCCTCTTCGTTCAATTTCAGTTGAAGACGTACAGCATTTTCGAACATGGTTATTAACAAGTAAAGATAATGGTGGCGCTGGGTATTCACAATCGTATGCAAGTCTAGTCTTTGGAACGTTCCGTAAAAGTTTAGATAAAGCTGTGGAAATGCAATACCTAGAAATGAATATCTCTAAGAAGGTTAGAGCAATACCAAAAGGTAAGGCAATTGTGTCGTATTGGACAAAAGAAGATTTTGAAAAAGTGATAAACCAAATTTATATAGAAGATTTTTATGAACATTTGAATTTTGTTATGCTGTGGGTCTACTATATGACCGGAATAAGAGTGAATGAAGGCACTGCTTTATGGTGGAATGATGTCGATTTGAAAAATAAACGTTTACGTGTCCATCATATGTTAATTATGAAAACGAGGAGTGAATGGAAAAGAAATTCGTTTACAAAAACGGAAGATGGAAAGAGAATAATTGCTCTTGATGATGATACAATAAATATATTAACAGTATGGCGAAATAGACAATTGGAAATAGGGTTAGGTAATTCAAATGATTTTATTTTTAGTTATGATGGCTTGCCAATGATTAAATCAACAATTGGCAGAATCATTAAACGCTATTCTCAATTCGCAGGAGTAACAGGGATTCAAGCAAAAGGATTGCGTCACTCCCATGCTTCATATCTAATCAACGAGTTTAACGTTTCTGTTCTTGTGTTATCACAACGTATGGGGCATTCAAGTCCAGAGATTACTTTAAAACACTATGCTCATATGTGGAGTGGGGCAGATACTGCACTAGCTGAGGTAATGGCAGGAAATATTTTAATTGAAACTGCTTTACAAACAAAAATAAAATTCAATGGAAACCAATCATTAAAAAAATGAATTAGAGAGGAAAATTCCATGTTAGATTTAATAAAGGATATTGAAAATGCTCTTCGTAATAAAAGCTATTTATCAGCGCTGGCACTATCTTTAACTTTACCTGATATTTGTGGGGGAGTTGAATATCCCCAATTCAAACGCAAAAATGGATCCAGACTAGGTAGAAAACAGTATGAAACATGGTTTAATGATTGGGTAAATCAATATTATGCAGACCACACAGGTTGGACAAATAATTATTCAGAGGCGAAAAATCCATATTTCACTGGAGAAATGTGTTATGATCTACGCTGTTCTTTTTTACATGCTGGAAATTCGGATATAAAAAAGTGGGATGAGAATGAAGATGACGATGAACATCTTTATTGTTACGAATTTAATCTAGCGATAAATGGGGCAGATTCGTTTGGTTCTTCTTGGTCAAGTTCGGTTTGTAATAATGGAAAAATCATAAAGACAAAAAGTGTGACCATAAATATTGATAAATTGTGTGAGTACATTTGTTTAGCTGCTAAAACATATTACAAAGAAAAAGATGCTAGTGATTTTGAAAAACATAATATTGATTTAATTGATTTCAATAGGAATCTTCAACAATGATAATCTTGTTTTTATAATGTTTGCAATTTGCTTTCCCACCGAAATTACCACCAAATCAAATTAGACAGTTAAGAAGCCTTGCTACTAAAGGAATTTTTGTTACTATGCACGATTGAGTGGGAATAGTTATAAAAGAGCTAGAAACCTTTGTGTATCAAGGGTTTTTAGCTCTTTTTTATTTTTAATTGCACTTTTTCCTTCCTTTTTAATGTGTTAATGAATCATTCCATCCCTTACACACATCAATCCATTGTGAATAACCGGAGTATTTTTCTAATTGTTTTATTGTTAGTTCAATCGCACTGTTACTGCTCCCGCAGGCTGGATAAACTGTCTCAAAACGTTTTAGTGAAATATCTAAATAAACAGAAACGCCATTCTTTATAGCAAAAGGACATACTCCGCCAATTTCATGACCGACCAAGTCAACGACCTCATGAGGAGGCAGCATTTTAGCTTTTGTTTTAAAATATTCCTTGAATTTTTTGTTATCAACTTTTGCATCGCCAGAGGTCACAACTAAAATAGCTTGTCCATTTACTAGAAAGGAGAGTGTTTTTGCGATTCTTTCAGGTTCGCAGCCCAATGCAGAAGCAGCCAAGTCTACGGTTGCACTAGATACTGAAAATTCTTGAATTCGATGATCCATATCATATTGTTTAAAATAATCTTTTACTTTCTTGATCGACATGATGATTTCTCCTTTTTATTAGTATTGATTTGAAGTTTGCTCGATTTTATTATTTAAACGATATTGATGTGGTGTTAGGTGAAACTTTCTCTTAAATAAACGAATGAAATGCTCTACATTTTGATAACCAACAGCTGTCGCAATATCATCTATTTTCAAATCACTACCAGTGAGCATTTCGCAGGCTTTTTCCAATCTTATTTCTTGTCGAATCTCACTAAATGATTTGCCAAGCTTACGAGCTATATATTTTGACAGATAAGATTGTGAAAGGTTAAATTCCTCTGCCATCTCCTGGATTGTGATATGCTCACAACATTGCTGAATATATTGGAGCATTTGAATAATACGTATATCACTATATTGTTTGACCTGATTTACGTTCATATGACTTGGTTTGAATCTTAATAAGAGGCATAATAATATCTCAAACAAATTATTCATAATCAATTGGTAACTAGGAAACCGATTATAATTTTCTGTAAATAGTTGAAGAGAGCAGTCTAGCAAATTTTTATCCAAGTGACTATGAAAAATAAGAATATTTTTATTTTCTTTTATATACAATGCATTTAAAAAGAACTCTGAAATGACATTATTGCCTTTTAACGTTTTAAAAAACACTTTTTGAAAAGTACTTTACGGATCATGATTTGGATTGCGATTGTATTCTCCATGACAATTGGCTTATGTGTTGTGTTAGGTGGAATAAAGGCAATATCTCCTGATTTTAAAGCCAATTTTTTATCTTCCACTTCTACATACATCTCATTTTCCTGAACATAGATCATCTCAAAGAAATCATGGATAGCCGACAATTGAGGCATAAAACGGCTATACTTTCTCACTTCGATATCTTTCTCCTGACCTAACCACATGGTATCCTCTTTTTCAAATTCGTTCTGCCCTTTAAGCAAAAATTCTTCTATATATATTTGCTTATGCATGAAAGTGTTTTGATCATAATCCTTCAAAAATAATTGCAATGATTGATTGTCATGCTTTTTCTGTTGGTATTGTTGATAAAAGATTTCTTGCTCGTTATATTCTCTTAAATATTGCATCGCTTCATGTTTTTCAAGTTTATCTTTTTCCATCTACATCCAAACCTCTAGTCTATTTACTGCAACCACCAGGGCTTTCACTGTTGCTTCAATAATATCTTTATCAATTCCAGCACCCCAATGCATTTTTCCTTGATATGAAATACCAATCTGTGCACAGGCTTTTGCTTGAGAGTCCTTGCCCAAAGAATTCTGCTCATAGACTTCCAAAACATACTCGAGATTAAAGTAAGCTTTTAACGCATGACTGATTGCATCTAAACTTCCAGTGCCAGTTCCTTGTATTTCAATTTGTTGATGATCTCTCAGCAAAGTTAAGGTGACTTCCTGCTTCTCTCCTTTATGAAATTGATAATCAAGCACCTGGAAATGAGGGTGAAAATCAACATACTGTTCTTCAAATACATGATATATTTCTTCGACAGACAATTCCCTATTTGTCTGATCAGATACTTTCTTCGCTTCATATCCCATGGCTTCATTCATTTGATAAGGAAGTTGAATGCCATAATTTGTTTCTAGTATATAGCCTATGCCGCCTTTTCCAGACTGGCTATTGATTCGAATCACATCCGTTTGATAATTCCTCCCCAAGTCAACTGGATCTACTGGGATATACGGAACGTCCCATTTATCAACATGATTTTCCTTTCTATATTTCATACCTTTAGATATAGCATCTTGATGTGACCCAGAGAATGCTGTGAAAACCATCTCGCCAGAATATGGCTGTCTCTCATGAACAGTAATTTTGGTTAGTTTTTCATATTTTTTACGAATAGCTTCTAGGTTATTGAAATTCAATTTTGGATCATAACCTTGTGAATATATATTCATCGCCAAGGTAATCAAGTCTACGTTCCCTGTACGTTCACCGATACCAAATAATGTACCTTCGACTCTTTCTGCGCCAGCTAGCACGCCAAATTCTGCATCACTCACCCCAGAGCCACGGTCATTATGAGGGTGAACAGATAATGTCACGCTGTCTCGATAAGACAGATTTTTGTGTATATACTCAATCTGACTTGCAAAAATATGAGGCATTGAATATTCAACTGTTGTCGGAATATTGATGATCGCTTTATGATTTGGTGTCGGTTTCCAAATATCTAAAACACTATTACAAATATCTAACGCATAATCAACTTCTGTTCCTGGAAAGCTTTCAGGACTATATTGAAAATAAATATCACTATTTGTTTTTTCGGCAAGTTCTTTTACTAAAATAGCTCCATCAATTGCAATTTGTTTAATTTCATCTTTTGTTTTCTTAAATACTTGTCTGCGCTGCGCTTCTGAAGTCGAATTATATAAATGAACAATCGCTTTCGGTACCCCCTTAATGGCTTCGAAGGTTCGGCGGATAATATGCTCTCTCGCTTGTGTGATCACCATAATCGTGACATCGTCTGGAATCATATGATGATCAATCAGTGTCCGTAATAGCCTAAACTCCGTATCAGAAGCAGCTGGAAATGCGATCTCAATTTCTTTAAAACCTATCTCTACTAATAACTGAAACATTTCCAATTTTTCTTCTAAGTTCATAGGAATAGGTAATGCTTGATTTCCATCTCGCAAGTCCACACTGCACCATATCGGAGCACTTTCTAATGTTTCTTTCTTTACCCAATCATACGTAAGGTTCGGTGGCAAAAAGTATTTCTTTTCGTATTTTTTGTGGTTAAACATGATCGATTCCTCCTAGAAAATAGAATATAAAAAAAGCCTATCATCTCCAATATTTACCTTGGAGACGAAAGACTTCTGCTTACGCGGTACCACCCCTGTTTCATGATAACCGTACATTATCATGCCCTTATTCGGATACAGATTGTTTGATCTTATATCCTTCCCATATAACGGTGGGGTGCCGACCTTAACTACATCAATCCTTTTCATTTCACTAAGGCTACTCTAAGGTGAGTTCCCTGCCTTTTTGTTATTGCTTCTCATCAACCAGCAACTTTCTGAAAACATTTCGGCAAGTACTATTCCTTATCATCGCATTCTAATTTTTCTGATTTTTTCTATTATACCAAGTCTACAAAAAAGAGATAGTGATAGGGATATCTTTTTTAATTGATTTTTTTTGTCCTATGGGTGTCTTATCTTCATTTTACTTCTTTTTTAATGTGGTATCCTCTTCACCAAATAAAAATCCAAGGCCACAAATAAAGGTAAGTGAATTCACAGCGAACAATAAAATTGCACCAATTTTTTTCATGGCAATTAACCTCCTCTTAAATTTAGTCTGCTAGCCTTCAAAATTTAAATTCACTGGTTCATCCTCTAAATGATCCACAGTATTTTGTTCTGTCACTGGAACACTTTCATCTACAATTTTAAAACTAAGTTCGTCCATCCAAATTTGACCTGGACCTTGTAGTAATATGCCAAACGCAATGACTTCACTTTTTACTGGAACATCTAGTACGACACTAAAATGATTCCATCCATTTGTTCCTGTAATAGGACGGTTCATCATATTGTCAAACGCAAGAATTTCACCTGAAGAATGGTCTATCCTCATCCATAAACCAGCGGAGCCTTTCACATCTTCGCTTTTAACAAAAGCAGAAAATTGAAGCCGTTCTCCTCGATAACGATCAGACTTAATTTGCTGCATCAATGTTGCGAAACCTCCAGCTTTTTCATCTTTTGATTTTAAATAAGCGGAGTTAGTACCACTGTGTACAATTCTGTTATCCAAACCTGTTTCATAGTCAGATGGGGTATCCCCCGTCATAATCCAGCCAGTAGGTGTGTTCTGATGATCAGCCATATTTGTTTCCTCCTCATTAATCACATTTCTTAATAATTTCCGATAACGTGCGGGTGACATGTCATATATTTTCTTAAAGGCTCTAGTGAAGGATTCCTGTGAACTAAATCGATACTGCAATGCGATGTCAATCGCCCGTTGGTCCGTATGAATTAAATCCTTCGCCGCTTGGGTCATTCGACGTTCCCGTATATAATCAACCACTGACTTCTTAATCACTTTTTTGAACATACGGTGAAAGTGAAACCTAGAATAACCAGCGTGTTTCGCTAGAGTTTGAAGCGGTAAATCGTCTTTCAAATGTTGTTCAATATAATTTAATGTTTCTTGAATTGTTTTCTCATGTTCTTGATAGGACAACAGAGCACCTCCTTGCTTTACGAGTTTAGTATAGCGGAAATACTCTTTAGGAAACTTGACTTTTTGTGCTATGTTGCGATTGTAGAATGGATCTTTTAGTCCTAGGTTCAGGACTAGGTATTCGTATACTGATTGGAATTTATGAGAAAAATTAGAAATATTCCGTGAATTGGATGTGATTGTATGCGAAGGAATTACTCTCTTAGTACTTGAGTGTAACATCTGAAAAATACTTCACGGTTTCTCCAAACATCCGTTTGTCACGGGTAGTATACAAAAACTGAAGACGAAAAGAGAATTATTGCTCTTGATGATACAATAAATATATTAACAATATGGCGAAATCGACAATTGGAGATAGGGTTAGGTAATTCAAATGACTTTATGTTTAGTTATGATGGTTTGCCAATGATTAAATCGACAACAGGCAGAATCATTAGGCGTTATTCTAAATTCACAGGAGTACCAAGGATTCAAGCAAAAGGATTGCGTCACTCCCATGCTTCATATTTAATCAACGAATTTAATGTTTCTGTTCTTGTGTTATCACAACGTATGGGGTATTCAAGTCCATAGATTACTTTAAAACACTATGCCTATATGTGGAGTGGGGTAGATACTGCATTGCTGATGCAATGACTGGAAATATTGAAATCAGAGTGGCTGAACGTACAAAAATTAAATTTAATGGGAATCAAGCATTGAATAAAAGTAAAGTAAGAAGATAACTTTATTTAGACAGAAGTATGGTAGGTCTGGAGACTGTCTTGTAACATGGAGAGCGGCGAAGCGAACTCTTTACAGCGAGACTTCAATAGGAAATAGTCTTAAACTAAAGGATAGAATAATTAAAGAGAGGAGCTCATTTCTAAAGTTTATGAAATTGTGAGAGGATTTAATTTAAATGGAGGGGGGAGAAAAAATGAATATATCTATTACTTGTAGTGAGTGTTTGAGATTAAGCGAAAATCCGCCTGATCCTCAAGATTTTCAATTCTATAAAGTTTTTGTAAATGAAGAAGGCGTTTATAATTTTATATGCTATAAAGGACATGAAACAACAGCAATAACTGTCTATGATAAGTATCAAATATTATTCCAAATGGCTGCAAATGCTTGAAAGAGCCAGCATATTATGAATGGAAAACACTTATTTAAAAGCATTTCTTGGTACTTATAATGGAGAAAAAACACTTAAATTTAAATGTTTCCCTGCCAAAAACCCTGTCAAGATTTTTTTGACAGGGTTTCCTTATTAAGATAAATTCTTTATTCGTCCTAAACTAAAATCGTTGTGTATTCATGAGTCCTATTAATAACATATTTTTACTTTTCCGAATGCAAGACTTGAGACTTATGAGACACATTAAACTTTGATCCAGAGAAAACTACTAAGTTAGATAAGAATATGTTGAGTCTATTGATGTCGTTTGCGTAAACAGATGGGTTTTCTAGTTAGTCTCGTTTATTTCTTTAACAACTTTTATTTGAATCAATTGTTTGAACGAGTTAAATTCATTTTCGATAATTTCGTCTATTTCTGGTGAATATTTTTCTAATATTATATAAAAACCTTCGTCTTTCGTAAGTACTTGAAATTTCTCTGAAAATTTCTTAGACAAGCTACACTCTATATCTCTTTTTAAAAGCCAAGAATTATTATGTTTTATACATTCTGATATTCGTCCTAATAAATATAATTTATTATCTTTAAGATATCCCAAATCCCCGGTGTAAACCTCATCAAGTGCTTCAGTGATGTAATTAGTGTACCCTTTGAATTTGTGATTACTTTTAACAGTTATATGCCCGACCTCATTTTCTTGTAGTTGCTTCCCAGAATGTAAATCCTTTATAACAACATCTACAAAAAAACTTGGTGTCCCAACACAATATTCGTTCTCCGACCATTCTGTTGAGTCAACAACAGAAATTAATCCTAGTTCAGTTTGTCCATACAAATCTAATAATTTGGCATTTGGAAATGTTTCAGATGATTTTCTTCTTAGATATTGATGCATTACACCGCCTGTAATCGTGACTAATGGAACCTCATTAAAAAGACATTTATCCGTTTCAGCCATTGAAATAAATTTCTTTATTCCATATATATTAGTAGTTACAGATTCTACATTTCCTTTATCACACATTGCAGCAATATCTGAATAATTATCTACATCGACTTGTAGAATCGTTTTCCCTTCTTTTAACGTTGAGAGCATAGTTCCTAAAAATGGTCTGACCGAACTACCTCTTGTAATAATATTAACACTCTGGTTGTCTACATTTATTGGAGAATTAATAAAGTTAAATTGATTGTATGAAACTATAACTCCTTTAGATTTCCCCGTAGTTCCTGAAGTGTACAATACTAATTTACCATCACTATCGTTGTGTTTTTCAAGAAATAGTTGAATATCTCCTAGTTCTCCTTTCTCCATAATATCTTTAACATTAATTTGTGCAATTGAACTATTAACAAAATCAATGCTTTTATCTGTTAAGATAGTATTATTTTTTTCAATATCTTCGTTTGATATAACAATAACGTCATTAGTAAACTCTACATCTTCAACCTTAGTATATTGGTGTGCATTATATGGAATTATTGAATTATCTATATTTAGTAAACTAGTTACCAATAAAGATGCTAACGCATTAGATTCCTTTTGACATATGGTGCATATCTCACTTATATCTTTTTTATTTCGACTGAAAAAACTTAACATTTTAACGATTTTTTCATTCAATTCCATATAAGTTACCTTTTCATTTATAGAAATATATGCGATTCTATTTGGATCTAGTTTAGCCATTTCATTAATGTTTTTTATTACTGATTTCATTTGCAAAATCTCCTATTTATTTGTTCTGATAAGAATTAAAGAAGACATCAGAAATACTAATGAAAAACCTAATAAAACCGTCAGGTTTATTGATATGCTTGAAATATTTCCATTACTTACAATAATCTTTTGAAACCCTTCCAAAGCCCAAGATTGAGGTACTACTTGTGCAATTTTCTGCATCATTTCAGGCATTAATCTTAAGGGAACCATAGTACCCCCTAATGCTGCAGAAAATAGAACTATAAACAAAGAATACCCTGTAAGTTGTGAATCAGTTTTTGCAACTAATGATAATAGCGCCCCTAACGACGTGCTACATAAAGACAAAACGGCTATCATTAATATCAAAGCAAGCATATCTTTTCCAAGGCTCATTTTAAATGCCAAATTCCCAAAAATAAACAACAAGAGAATTTGAAAGAAATTCACTACATAATTTGGAATGAATTTTCCAAAATAAAGGTCAAACGAATTGGCTTTAGATATTAATAATCTCTTCCATGTTCCACTTTCTCTTTCTTTCAAGAAAGATTTTCCTGACCACATTACAATAAAAAAGGCAAACATTACAGCATAACCAGGAACATTTTGTTGAAATGAATTTGGTGAAGTTTTCTGATCGTTACTAAATACATTTTTAACAGATATGTTTTGCTTCTCTACTTCTTCTTTCATCAACTTTTCAGTATCTTTACTAATACTTTCTTCTTTGTCCTCGTTTTTAGAATTATTAATTGATAATTCCATACCTAATTCATTTTCAATGTCTTTAATGGTTTCTGAAATAGCATTGTTAACAAACTTATTAGTCATATCTGCTTGTTTTATACCATAATTTTTTAATTGGTATTTGACTTCAAAAGCTCTAGAAACTCCTATAATTGACTGAATCACTACATTAGCTGTAGTAGCTTGAGTAGCATCCGAAAACATTTCAATATTAACTCTATTATTATCTACTATTGATTTTTCAAAACCTTCAGGTATTGTGAACAAAACAATATATTTATTTTCTTTTTTGTAATTAGCAAAATCTTCTGCTACACTAATTTTTTCTAATTTTATCCCTTCTGATTCTTTAATTTTGGCTAAATACTCACGAGATAGTACCGAGTTATCTTTGTCAAAATACCCCAATGTGACTGGATTATCATTACTACCGTACTCATTTTTTAGCGCAAAGCTCATAATGGTCATAAACATCAACGGCAATATCAATAATACAACTAACGCACTAGGATCTTTTAAAAGAATTTTTATATCTTTTTTTGCTATATAATTCCATTTCATATCGATTATCCCTCTCTCAGCTCTTTGCCAGTTAATATTAAAAATAACGTATCTAAGTTGGGAGAAGAATAGTTCAGTGACTCAATCATAATTTCGTTTTGGCTTGTTTTATCAAATAATTTTTTTGTTACCTTCTCTATACTTCCATGAATACTAAAATAATAAGTCTCGTTTCTTGCCTTTAAAAATTTCACTTCGGAAATTTCTTCAACAATTGAAGGGATTTTATCATTAATAGCTGAATTTTTGACTGTAAGCTCCAAAATACCCTTTCCTAGACTTTGCAGTAGTTCTTTAGTTTTGCCTTTTAAAATGACCTTTCCTTCGTCAATGATATAAACGGAGTCGCATAATTTTTCCACTTCATCCATATAATGAGTAGTATAAACTAGTGTTTTCCCTGCATCCTTTAAATTATTAATAATTTCATAAATGTAGTTCCTTGATTGTGGATCAATTCCTACTGTTGGTTCATCGAAAAATAGAATTTGTGGATCATGAACTAAGGCTGCACCAATATTTATTCTTCTTTTCATTCCACCTGAATAAGTCTTAATAGCTTTTCTAGACTTGCTCTCTAACCCAACCATTGTAATGATCTCTTTGACTTTCCTTTTAACTTTATTACGGTCATTGACATACATAGATCCAAAAAAGGTTAAATTGTCAATAGCATTCAATTCTTCATATAAAGCAATATCTTGAGGGACATAGCCTATGCTTTCTTTAGGAATTTTCTCTTCACCGTTATAAAAGACGGAACCACTGTCCTGTGTATCTAAACCAGTTAAAATGCTAATCAAGGTTGACTTTCCAGCACCATTAGGTCCTAATAATCCAATCATTTCTCCTTCCTTAATTGATATATTGTCTATATTAAGCGCTTCATAATCTTCATATCTTTTAACTAGGTTATCTATTTTTAAAAAAGTCATATGATCTCCTTATTAAAATTTATTCAATAGACTATACCAAATCTTCTAGATAAGCTGATATATCCTCTTTATATCCTAAATATTTACTCATTCTAAAATGTTTCAGTGCTTTCTTGCGATTTCCCCCAATTTCTTCAGGAGTTTTATATAACAACATTCCTAACAAATAGTGAGCAAAGGCATCATATGGATTTCTTTCTATTGCCATCTCAGTGTATTTTTTTAAACTTGGATATAATGTGATTTTTTCCATTAATGATTTTGAGTCCGCTTCTAAACCAATAGCAGCAGCCAGCCAAATATATGCTTCTGAAAAATCATATTCTTTAATTATGTCTTTAAAATAAGCTTTAGCCTTTTTATAATTTTTATTTTGAAGTTCCTGTTTACCCTGCTTGATTTCCGCCCGTATTCTTTTTTCTGCTGAATTATAAATGTAAATAGGTTTTCTACTCTTTGGATACTTAAAAATTTCTCCACGATCAACTAGTTCTCCCTCCTTAAAAATGAGGACACTGATAGAAGATAATCCTAACCTATTTTTCAATTCTAACTCTACTTCAGATCTATCAATTGATTTGTCTAAATTGTACTCCATTCTTATTTCAATATTTTCATCTTCTACATGAACTTCCCAAAGAAATGGAACTTCGTTTAAAGAATAAATGGCTTCCTGTACTTCGTACATATCTATTTTTTTTTCGTCTAGCTCGATTAAATCATCAGTTCTTCCTCTAGCCTGAATTAATGTGTTATTATCTCCACAACTACATCTTTCTTGTAAAACTTCTATGATATCTTCAATTTCGTAATTCTTAATTTTCGAAGTGCAATTTGATTTATTGGTAATATAAACATTTTTATTTAGACCTGTCGATAATGGGTAAAATTCACCGTCCTGCTCTTTTTTCATCTGAAAGTTATCCTCGTCAATATGCATCATCCTATTTTCACAAGTATAACCAAAATTACCTACTTCTGTTGCTCCGTACAAATTGAATACTTTGACCCCCCAAATATGCTCGATATGCTTCCTTCTTTGATAACTCAAAACTTCTCCTGCTGTTACAAACGCACGAAATTTGGGTAAATACTCACTCGGAGATAGTTGTTGAATGCTAAGTGCCTCAAACAAAAACTCAATTTCCCTTGGATTACCTGCGAAAACAGTTACCTCTAGTTCTTTCATCAAACTTAAAAGTTTAAAGTATGGCGCCATTTCAGTTCTACTACTTACAGGTATAATAACTGACTTGCTTTTTCGAGCACTAGCTTCTATTAAGTGTGCTGGTAAGGATAATGTATAAGGAAATCTAATCATGATTGTATCCTTTTCAGATAATTGAACTCCTCTATTAATAATGTGATCAGACATTTTTTCTAATTCTTGCTCACTATACCAACCATATCCTCTAATTCCACTAGTCCCAGAGGACTCCACATATGTTATACTCTGGTCATTTCTCCTGTCCAATAATTCAATTTGTGATTTACCTTCTAATACTTTTTTTGAAAATATTACTTCGTTACCCATACAACATCCTCCTTTATTCTTTATAAAATACTCGTTGATTTTTTCCTTTGTGCTTAGGTATATCATTTGTAATTTCTACTTCACAGTTAATATCAAAATTTTCTTTGAATAATTTTTTTATTTCTAATATTATTTCATTGTCTGACATATTATCGCTTTGTTTTTCACACCTTATTTTCAATACTTCATTTTCAATAATAAATTGGTACCACAACGTAATAAAATTGCTTTTCAATAATACATTCTCCAATACTAACGGTGGAAATTTTCCTTCTTTCAAGTGTATTTGATCTCTTTCACGACCAAAAAGGAATAATTTTTTCATTCCACAACCACAATCGCATTTTTCTTCTGAAATAAATCCTTTATCTTCAGTATGGTATCGTATCATAGGCATTCCTTCTCTTAATAAAGTTGAAACAACGATATCTCCCATTTCCCCAGGTAAAGCTGGATTCCCATCTTTACCTAAAATTTCTACAAACACATGCCCTTCACAAATATGATACCCATTTTGAGCAATGCATTCTTTTGCAATCAATCCTATCTCTGTTGATCCATAGAAAAAAGTCATTTTGCAGTTCCATTTATCTTCCAATTGTTTTCTGAAGGTAAAAGAACAACCTTCTCCAGTGAGAATAAATCTTTCTATTTTGAAGTCTTTAGGATCAAATCCTAAACTAATGGCCTCATCATATAATAAAGCAGCGTAAGAAGGTGTTGTTGCTATCACTGATGGTTGATATTCTTTCAATAAGTCTAAAGCTTTATCTACTGGGGCCATATAACCTCCTTTTCCAAGTGACAATACCATAGACCCAAAAACAAATTGAAACAGCCTTTGAAATCCCAAAGCAGGCAAAGCGAATTCATATGGTAATGCAATGCCAACGATATCTTCAGGCCCAAACGGAAACAGTCCATTATATTGAGGTAATAAGTCATATATATATTGATCTGCTAAAGTATAGGATATGTATGTTGGTTTCCCTGTTGTTCCTGATGTAAGATGCAACTGACCTATTTGTTCATCAGGAACGCATTGAATCAAATCTTTTTCACCACGAATATTTTCTTTTAACAATAATGGTATTTCACTTAATTCTGAAAATGTTAGATTCTGAATTCTTTTTTCATAAAATTCATTATTTTCTCGGGCAAAGTCTAAAACATTATTCAATGCCATTTCTTGATATTTGAGAGTTTCATCAGAAGAATTATGCTCGAAATCTTTATTTTTTTTCTCCAAATTTTCAAAATAGTCTACAATCATCGGAAACGCAACCTTATTTGTGTTGTCTTTTGCTTTAAAATACGCCTTTTTCATAAAAACATCCTCTTCTAATAAATATAATAAGCCAATATATTCGCAACTAATAACGAAATAATATGAGCAATAGTGAATCCTAAAAATACATGTCTAAAGCCTTTCTTATGATCTATTCCAGACATCTTAAATACAGCAAATACAATACCACAGTATGGCATATTAGCTAAAACAGCAGATGACATTACTGTAATTCTGTGAATAACATCTTTAGGAATTCCAGTATCTAAGAAATACGAGCTGAAGTTTTCCATTATAATTGCAATACTACTTGAAGAAGACGCCGTTATTCCTCCAAAAAAAATAGATGTAAGATTTAAACTGACAATAGAACTACTATTCTCCGAAAGTAACTGGAAAAACACTTTGAAACTTTCTGATTGAGCCACAACACTTCCAAACCCCATGGACGAAGCTGTAAACATTAATGGTCCCAAAGCATTTATTACACCTTTATTTAGAGCATCAATATCCCTATGAACTATCATGAAATATATTATTGATAATAGCATTGCTGGATATACTCCATTTATATCTGAAAATAATCCAAAAAGAATTACAGTTGAGAACAATATTATTATTGGAATAATTGATGTGTAAAAACTTATTGTTTTTGATTGATTGTTTGCTTTCTCAAAAATCGAGGGATATGTCCGTTCTACATTTCCTTGTTTACCTATTTCTCTTCTCATAAACAAAATAGAAAAACACACACAAATAATTGAACTAATAATCCCTATTGTTGCTCCTGAAAAAACAGATGTTCCTAAATATTTTATTGGAATATTATTCTGGATCGACGGACTCCCTGGCAACATAGTCATTGTAAACGTTGCTCCTCCAAGAAAAATAGGTAACGAAACCATTTCCCAAGGGATGTTTAGTTTTTTAAACAACGGGAAAGACAACGGTATTAAAATAAAAAATACTACAAAAATGCTAATTCCTCCGTATGTCAAAAAAGCGCTAATAATATATAGGACAACTAACATAGAAAAGCCACTAGCTGTTCCTAATTTTTCAATAATTGTATCAGCTATACGTTCAGAAGCACCAGATTCAAGAAAGTAACTTGACAGAATAGAACTTAACAAAAAAAGAATCATATAATTACCGATAAATTCCTTTGCGCCTGCCATATAGGAATTACTACCTCCGAAGAATACAGTATTTATATCCATATTACTTGTAAAAATCACAACGAAGCTAGATATTATCGTAACAACAACAATATTTACACCTTTAAAACTCAATATTATTAATAAAATAACCGCTAATAAAACTCCAAAAAAAGACATTTTCCCCTCCTATTATTTTCTTGTTTTAGAAATAAGTATATTATATATTATTATTTAGTCAATATATTTTTTTGTTTTTTAGGTAGATTGAAATATGTACAAGCATCGTAATACTTCAAAAAAGAAACTATAAATAGAGCTACATCCTCATTTTTTGATAGTTCTGATATTTTAGAAATGTAATCAAATTGTTTGAATTCTAGTCATTTAGAACTTTTTTCTTTTCATCTTTTGGGTACACGCTATTCATAGTTTGCTTCTGTGTTGATTTTCAAGAGTGCAGTCACAAAACTGTTCTTAAAGGGAAAAGCAAAATGTTGTATATTGGACAAAAGAAGAGTTTGAGAAAGTCTGGTCTGTTATTTATACAAAGAACTTTTATGAATTAATGTGCTTTGTGATGATTTGGGGTTACTTGGTGATGTTCAATATACAATTCCAACAAAATCTAAATTAGCTTTACCAGAAAACGAGCTTTTAAAAATTAAACCCTGTAAAAATTCTGCCAAAACAATTTTTATAGCTTACAAATGCTGTTATATCAACGTCTCTAAACTAAAAATCACGTAGAGTGGGAATAGCATTATAACTTCATATGTAATGGGAACGTTGATTGATCAGGTTATAACATTTTGATAAAAAGATAAAACCATTTTGGAACATGCAGTTCTCCACAAAAAAACCTACCAGAATTTCGGTAGGGTTTTTTCATTAGTAATCTCCGATAACGTGCGAGTGACATGTCATATATCTCTAGTGAAGGATTCCTGAGAACCAAAACGATACTGCAATGCGATATCAATCGCCCTTTGGTCCATATGAATTAAATACTTCGCCGCTTGGGTCATTCGACGTTCCCTTATATAATCCACAACTGACTTCTTAATCACTTTCTTGAACATACGGTGAAAGGAATCATCTATATCTCATCTTGAAAGAGAGGTCTAATGATAAATGCTCTGTCAATATGAAAAGCATTAGTTTTACAAGAGTGTTAAAAGATTTAGATTTTCAGACGATAATACAAATAATGGTACTGTGAAAATAAAAGTCTTTTTCAATGAGTGAATTTTAATGAGCGAAAAACAAAGAGATGAACTTGAAAAAATTAAAAAATAAAGATGAACAAAATAGACAAAATGCATTTTAGTATGAGTAAAAAAGCGAATATGTCAAAAAATGCACTTCATATCTTTGCTCTTAGTGAATCTTCTATAATTGCCATTATTACTTTTGCAGACTCAAAAACATTTGCAGTTTGGTTCCCATATATGACAGATGATAAATATAAATTAATTGTTGGGGGCGCTGGAGTAATTTTTATAATAACAATATTAGAAGAATATCTAAGGTTTGCTGAAAGAGCCTCATCTCATGAAAATGTAGGTAAACAACTAACTGGATTCATTAGAAGAGTAAGCACATTATTATCTCACGAAAAAATTAATGAAGATGATGTAGAAAATTTTTCAGAAGAGTATATTGAAATTCACGAAAATGCACCAATTATTCCCGATAAGGTATTTTTAAAAGAAAAGCAACGCCTAAAAGAGAAAATTGATGTTAGTAAAAAATTAGACTATAATCCGCATATGTCGGTGAATTTTTATCTTTTGAAATGAAAATAAAAAGTATTTTTAATATTAGAAGGGATGATCATAAGTAATTGGATACCATAATATTACTTAGTGGTGGCGTTGATTCCATTTCATTAATATTGATATCACTTAGCAAGAAAAGATAATGTCCGCACTTTATTTATTGATTATTCACAGAAAAGTGTGGGGTTACAAAGTTATTACTTCGACAGCAATTAAAAGGTTCGGTGCTCGTTGTATAGGGTATTTAACAAATTCTTAGATAAATAAAAAAACCTTTTACAAGGGTGATTACTTTCTAAATCAAATATACTTTTTAATTGTAATTAATTCAAATAATTGCTTAAGGGTGGTGAGTAAATGGGACAAGTGTGTAGAAAAATTAATTGTCGTGGTGAGGAAAGGAGAAAGGAAATAGTAAGACTTTTTAAAGTAGACATTATGTCTAGAATAAAATTACTTCCTGGACAAGAACACATAAGCTGTACGGGTGATCAGTTAGAGAATGAATATTATTGTTTTTCTTATAGTGATCGAAAAGATCAAAAGAAAAAAGGTGTCTTTGTTTGTGGCTCACATGCAGCAAAACATTTTCTTGAACTAATCAATAAGTCTAATATAAGGTTGTTTAACCCTTTAATTGGTGAGGTAGCTGATAATAATCTTCAACATCAATTTGATAGACGAGTAGATGTAGATGGCGAGAGAACTGAAGCTGAAAATATTGTTGCTAGGAATTTAAGAGATGCGATAGATGTGTTAACGATCTGGTGGAACAATAAGATTAAGTATCCTTTGTCAGACATAAGAGCTCAACTAAATAATAATATGAATGAGGAGCCAAAATTTCGTGTTATTAAAGCTGTTAATACTATTATTTCAAGCGATCAAAGTGAATGTACGACTTTGAAAGAGATGAATAATAAATTAAAGGAAAAATATCCGAATATGAGAGATTATGATTTCAGTTTATTGAATGTAATTTTACAAAAGCATGGAATTAAATCTTATTTTGATTAATTATTAAATAGATGTAAAATGCATTAATCTTGATAGGGATTTTTATTCTCTTCTAAAAATGATCGTTAGACCTTAAGGGGCGATACACTGTGACGGTGCAGTGTCGAATTTTGCACACATGATAATGCCCCACCTCTTTTAGAGTAGAGGTTTTTAAGGTGCCCATATATAAAAGGGGTTTTGAAATAACAAATGCCTAACATTCGAATTACCCATCTTTCAGTCGCCTCATCTAGCAGTTCCGAATATGTTCATTCTTAATCTTCTCCACAACACCACCGCAAGCACAAGTAGAATGACACATTGAACCGAGAGCAAAAGCATTTGCATTGCCTTAGGCGTTTGCCCACTTGTCATTTGATCCACAATTTCAGCTGCAACGAATCCAAATAAAAAGGCGAATATGATTTGTGCCACTGTTAATGTGAGGCTTTTTCCGCTTAGTAGATTAGCAGAATGACCAAGGCCGAATAGTACGGCAGATCCCCAGATGGCGGTACTCAGATTGATCTGTTTTAAATATTGAAACAGGATGCCTCGAAAGATTCCTTCTTCAAACAGACCGACACACACCATGAAGAAACAAAGTGCTATAAAGGAAGAAAGGGTTAGATCCTTATTTAATCCAGCAATAAATGGAATGGCCTCGATGATAAGGATCGGAAATATCCACATACCAAGAGACCCTTTTCGAAAACCTATTTCTTTCAAGTGAAAACGACTTTTTTGAATAATGAATAGAAGTAAAAGACACCCAGCCAGCATCGCACAGCCATTGACGATATAGATTTGAAGTGGATCAGTTACTTCTTTGATGGATATATAAACACCTGCACTCGTTGGGATGATTAAAGAAAACAGCAGTAAAAAAATGACGTTTCGAATGATTGTAATAGGTTTCATTGATTGATTCCTCCTCTATAACGTCAGAGTAGTGGAATCAATGAGGAGCTTCAAATAAATCTCCCTAACATGTAGATTTTCGACCCTAAGATGCACATTATGATGATGTTGGGTTCTTTCTTTGATGTAACATCTCATTAATTTCCGCAGCGGTAGCTTGATCTTTTTTATACAATAGATACTTGATCAAAAAGAATAAAGCCATGACCACAAGGAAATTCACGATGAACGAAAGGAGACTGATTTCACCGCTGACGATGATGATGGTTGTCATAATCATACACATCACAAGGACGATATATAAGATTTGTTGAAAAAGAATCCGTTTGTGGCTGTACGTTTGTTTTGGGTACAACAAAAAGGTAAGTGCGCTTGAAATAAAGGAACTGCCAATGATCGCTTGTAAAATGTAGATGGGCATCGATCCAAAAGTGAAACAGTAAATCAACACGAGGGCAGTAAAGATCATACAAAATGTGATCAAAAGGTTTATGATGTAACGTCTCATCCTGTTCACTTCCTCCGTAATCCAAGCTTCTCTTTTAATTTTTGAATATAAAAGCGTGAAATCATTACCTTTTCTCCATTCATAAGGCTTGCTTCAAAACGGCCACTCGTTTTAGGAGAAATAGCGGCGATCTGATCAATATTAAGAATCATCGATTTAGATACCCTCAAATAATCATGCGCCTCAAGTTGCTCTTCGAGTTCAAATAACTTTTCTTTTATGAGAAACACCCCATCTGTCGTATACAAAAACGATCTTTTATCGACGCTTTCTATATATAAGATGTCGTAATAATAAATCTTTTTCGTGTTTTCTTTCTCAGGATCTTTCGCTAGGAAGAAGGGGGCTGATTGCTCCACTTGCTGGACAAGCTTTTCAATCGTCGAATTAAGCTCATAAATGTGAAAAGAAACATATTCTGATTGCGGCTTTTGAATGAAATGAATATCTGTTTTCATTTGTTTTATTCGTAATCCCTCTTCAAAATCGCATACATATACACATCATCAAACCCATCCTGACCAAGATCATACTCTCTCAATAAACCCTCTCGTACAAAGTCAATCTTCTCCAATAATTGAACAGAGGACGTGTTTGCTGGATCAATGATGGCTTCAATCCGGTTCAGGTTCATCTCCTGAAATCCATATCGTAACACCGCAGCAATCGCTTCCTTCATGATGCCTTTTCTCCAATGATTGTGGTGTAATTCATAGCCAATTTCGGTACGGTAGTGCTGTTTTTCTAGATTGAGAAAGCCGCAGCTGCCGATGATCGCAGGATCTTCTTTTAAAGAAATGCCCCACCGGATGCCTGTTTGTTCTTTGAAGATATTGTCATACCACTTGATTTCTCCTTTTGTGTCTTCGATGGATTCATGAGCATCAATGCTCATATAGCGGCACACGGTTTCATTGGATAAATAGATATGCATATCCTCAGCGTCTTCGATCGTTGCTTGTTTTAAGATTAGTCTTTCGGTATGTATGGTTGGAAATGATTGTGGAAAGTTGATTTTTTTCATTTGATTATCCTCCATGCGATGACTTTTGTTCTGTACATGCCTGACAATAAAAAACCCCTTCATTCCTCAGCCAAGCCTTCACCTCTGTCATTCCTTTTCTCTTTGGATAGACCAGCTTGACGTACACTTCTTCGTTTCCTTCTATCTTTTTCTTACAGCTAGCACACGTGGGTTCTTCGAATCGAAACAATCGACATACTCCTTTTTGTAGATATTTCTTCCATTATATCAAATATCCAACTTGTTCTTTCGACTCTATTCTTCACTTTCTCAATTTTTATCCGACATATGCTAAGTAAAAGAAATTTCCGTTTGTTGAAACCGTTTGAGAGAAAGCTTGCTCTAACAGGTGTAGGAGGTGTGAATGAGATGAAGCAAGTGCGTCTAATTAAAAAAGCACAAAAAGGGAATGTCCCGGCATTTGAGAAATTAATGCTGATGTATCAGGAGCGTTTATATAAAACGGCTTTTCTCTACACAAGAAATAAAGAGGATTCGTTAGATGCTGTTCAGGAGACGGTATTTAAAGTGTTTAAGCATCTATCTGGCTTGAAAGAACCAGCTTATTTTTCTAGCTGGCTGACGCGGATTTTGATTCATACGATTTTTGCGATGAAGAAAAAGCAGCAAGATGTTGTTCCGTTTGAACAGCAGCACGAAAGCGTTCAGCGGAATGATTTTTTGGAAGACAAGTTAGATTTAAAACATGCACTTGATGTGTTAGACGAGCAATACCAGATTGTGATTCAGCTATTTTATTTTCAAGATTATTCGATTTCAATGATTTCTCAGCAGATGGGCATGCCTGAAGGAACGGTCAAAACTCATTTGTATCGAGCAAGAAAGTTATTAAAGCAAACGTTGGAAAAGGAGGAGAGTGTCGATGGAACGAAAAGAAATGAAAAAGCTTTATGATGAGATTGAAGTACCAAAGGTTGAAGTAACCTCTGCAATTCGCCAAGCAATAGGAGATGTGAAAGCGGAAAAGAAAAGACGTTGGTTCACATGGAATTGGAGAACACCAATATACTCTGTCATCGTACTGATCGTCCTTTATTTGTCATCAGGCTTCCTTTTTCCTTCTCTTAATACAGCGATGGCACGTGTCCCGATTATTGGACAGTTTTATATGATGTTTCACGATAAAGTAGGAATGTCTCTTTTTCAGAGTGATTTGGTGAAGCATGTCAATGAGGGGGCTGAATCAAGAGGGGTTACTGTGAAAGTAAACAGTGTGTACTATGATGCCGGGCGACTTGTTTATACGTTTATTGTGGAGAACCTCCATACTAAAGAAGATGTTGTATCGTTTAGTGTGAATCCAAAAAAAATCGATGGAAACTTTCAACTGAATTATGATAAAACAGAGTTGAAAAAATTAAAAGATGGCCGCTATGTTGGGCAGACGGAAGTCTATACAAATGGACAAACGATCAAACAAGGTCAGCAAGTACCGCTTGTTATTTCGAAGATTGGGGATATTGTAGGAAATTGGCGCTTCAAGTTACCTGTGGTCAAGCAAAAAACCACTTTATTAGCGGGGCAAAAAGACGTGTCTATTTTAAATGGACGTTATCAAATAAGAAACGTAAAGGTGGAAAATGGAGTGAAGGGCTCTGCTATTCAATATGCCATTGATTACAATGGTTTTGCCAAAGATGATAGAGTTAGTATTGATGGAATGAAGGATAATTTAGGGAATGAGTATGAGCTTGAGATTGGAACCGTTTTAAGAAAAAAACAACTGACTTCTGACAAAACTAGAAAAGATCATTTGACGATTTTGAATCAACCGATTAATCCAAAGGCGACTGAATTGACATTTTACACGGATGTGAGAAACGAACGAGAATACAGCCACATTATTCCTCTTCAGACAAAGCTGCCTGTTCAGTTCAAAACAAAACACCATGGCATCGGAATCAAAATCAATAAGATAGAGCAAAAAGACCGTTCTGTGATTGTTGATTATCAATTTACTGGAGTAGATCAAAAAGAATTAGATCAGGATGTGATGGAGAATATAGGTGAATTCATTGGATTAGGCGATGTTGAAAAGATGAAATCATGGCCCGATCCACAAGCAGACTATGAAAGCGGATATTACTTGAAGGGGAACCATGCGAAGATGACGAATTTAAAGACAGCTTCCATGCAATCCACCTTTGAACTTGATGATAAGAATCTAGAGACTTTATCATTAAACCATTTTTCTTTTAAAGAATATGGGCTTTATCTTGATTTGTCAGAACTGAATATGTTGGCACCGCACAAAGAAATAAAGGTAACCATTCCAGTCAAAAAAGAAACATCAAAAGCTAGTCAATAAATAAAAGAGCGAACATGGTTATACATGTTCGCTTTTTGTCTGCTTTTGGACCAGCCGATTACGCTGGAACGAGTACCGAATCAACATGAATGCGACAAAACTGGCTAAACCGCCAATCCAGCTTAAGTTCGTGACATTTGTATATTGTATAATCACACCGCCCATTGACGATCCGAGCATCATGCCGATATTCATAATCGCTGTATTAAAACTCAGCACGGTTTCTGATGCTTGGGGTTTTAGAGAGATGAGGTAAAACTGCTTCGCTGGAGTTGTCGTCCATGTAGCGATGCCCCATATGGCAAGCGTAATCAAGATACTTATTGTAGAGAATTGCGTAAAGAATAAAGCAAAGAGAGCGAGCATCTGGATCATGATGCTGATCGAGATGGTTCGGTTTGGTCCCCATTGATCAACGGCAAAGCCGCCAAATCGTGAGCCTATAAAAGCAGCGATTCCTAAAATGAGTAAGGCGATACTTGTCATTTCAAGAGAGAAGCCAGCGGTCTGTCGTAATAAAGGTGAGATATAAGCGAATACCATTGTGTAGCCTAAAATCCAAAAGACGGTTGTGGCTAAGCCGCTGATCACTCTGCTATCTTGAAGGAGATGTAATTGCTGCTTCAATGGCAGATGTGAATGTCCCTCCATGCGTGGCAGTAATTGATAAAGCAGTAATAAAAGACAAGCAGTACCTAGCGCAATGATGAGAAAAATATAGTGCCAATCCACATGACCTGATAAAAATGTGCCAATAGGGACACCAAGTACGAGTGAAACGGTAAAACCAGTAATGACCGTTGCCATCGCGCTCCCCTTTTTTTCTGGAGGGGCGATCTGCGCTGCATAATTTGTGGCGACGACAATATATAAGCCGCCACTCATCGCCATGATGACTCGGGATAGCAGGAGCAGCACAAAGTGATGGCTAAAAAAGGCGACCACATTGCCTAAAATAAACACAAAAATAGCCGATAACAGAACCTTTTTTCGGTTCAATTTCGATGTTGCCATCACTAAAAAGAGAGCACCTACTGCATAAAAGAGAGAGTAAATGGTGATAAGCTGCCCGGCAGCAGGAATAGAGATATTTAAATCAACAGAAATCATATCTAGAATGCCTGACACGACGAATTCTGACGTGCCTGTGACGAATGAACCGACAGCTAAAAGAATAATCAATAGCTGATGTGATGTGTTTTTCATTTTTGAACCCTTCCTTCAATTTGATACGTTGTTTTTAGTTTAAATTCCGTGCTAACATAAGTAAAATTGATGTTTTTCATGAAGGAGATGAGTGAATACTCATGAGCTTTGTTCGCTTTGATATCATCGCAAAAGTGGTCGAGCTTGGCAGTTTTACCGCAGCAGCTGAAGCATTAAATATGACGCAGTCCGCAGTGAGTCATGCGGTGGCGAGTTTAGAAACGGAGTGGGGTGTGTCTTTATTCATTCGTGATCGAAAAAAGGGCATCATGCTGACAGATATCGGTCAAACGCTTCTCCCGCATATTAGAGAAGTGTTAAATAGAGTGGGGAAGATCCAGCAGGAAATTGCGCTCACAAAAAATATAGAAACGGGCTTGATTCGTATCGGCACATTTGCCAGTGCATCTGCTTGTTTATTGCCTAAACTGCTTGTGAGCTATCAGAAAAAACATCCAAAAATCGAATTTAAATTCTATGAGGGAACGTATGAAGAAATATTGGAGTGGCTAGATTCTGGCATCATTGATGTTGGATTTGTTGTGAAAGGCCATGCAGATGAAGCCTTTGACATGCTGCCGCTGATCAAAGATGAGATGGTGGTTGCCTATCATCCAAATCATCGTTTTCACCAGCAGTCCATTGTAGACATCACAGATTTGGCGGATGAACCATTTATTATGCCGACTGGCATGTATCAATCACATGTAGAGGATATTTTTTCTGAGGCTCAATTGAAGCCAGCTACTTTATTTGAAGTACACGATTGTACGACCATTGCTCGTATGGTTGGGGAAGGACTTGGTGTCACGATAGGTCCTGAGTTGTTTTTGAAAACGCAGCAGCTTGTGCACATTCGTCAGTTGAATGTCTCTCATCATCGTGAGGTTGCGCTCGCCTGTCCGTCTCTCTCCCAAGCTTCTCCGGCAGTGAAAGAGTTTTTTCATGTAGCCGAGGCAGTTTTTGCAAAAGAGAATTGATTTGGAGAAGGGTGTATAAAGAACTAGATGCGATTTTCCAAATTCGTGTAATAAGACGAATGAAGCGGACATTTCTTTGAAAAATGTTCGCTTTTCGTATTGTGTTTTAAAAATGAAGTTGGTACAATAGACACAGAAATCAAATAGATAGAAGTCGTATAATAGCGGGGATATGGCCCGCAAGTTTCTACCAAGCTACCGTAAATAGCTTGACTACGTCAATTCACACTCGTTTGATATAAATCATGCATTGTTCTTGTTTTATGTCACCGTCTGAATTCACATATGTAGTCAAGCGTCCCAAAACTGTTGGGGCGTTTTTTATTTGACTTGTGAATGGGGCAGACTAAAGCAAAAGGACATGAAGGGAGTCAGTTGGCTTGAAACAGTTTTTTCAATTTGATGAGTTAGGAACGAATTACCGCAGAGAAATCATCGGTGGTTTAACCACATTTTTGTCGATGGCTTACATTTTGTTTGTCAATCCGATCACACTTGCTTTAGTGTCGGTACCGGATTTTCCAGATAAATTACGAATTGATCAGGGCGCTGTCTTTACTGCGACGGCGTTAGCCTCTGCCGCAGGGTGTATTCTGATGGGGCTGATTGCCAGGTATCCGATTGCGATTGCTCCAGGTATGGGCTTGAATGCCTTTTTCGCCTTCTCGGTTGTTCTTGGCATGGGCATCACATGGGAAGCAGCACTTTCTGGTGTATTTGTTTCAGGATTGATTTTCGTTGCCCTTTCTTTAACAGGTTTCCGTGAAAAAATCATCAATGCCATTCCGGCTGAGCTAAAGCTTGCGGTTGGTGCAGGTATTGGTCTATTCATTACATTTGTCGGTCTGCAAGGATCTGGCATTATCGCTAATAATGATAATACGCTCGTTTCCATTGGGAACATTCATAGTGGTCCTGTCTTATTAACGGTGTTTGGTATCGTGGTGACTGTCATTTTAATGGTTCTTCGAGTGAATGCAGGTGTCTTCATTGGGATGCTTGTGACAGCTATTGCAGGAATGATTGTTGGTCTTATACCAGTTCCGACGCAAATTGTGGGAAGTATTCCAAGCTTATCTCCAACCTTTGGACAAGCCTTGATTCACTTGCCAGACATTTTCTCGATTCAAATGCTTGCCGTGATTTTAACGTTCTTATTCGTTGGGTTCTTTGATACAGCAGGAACGCTTGTGGCTGTTGCAACCCAAGCTGGTTTAATGAAAAATAATGAGCTGCCGCGTGCAGGAAGAGCACTTCTAGCGGATTCATCTTCAATCGTTGTAGGTTCTGTCCTTGGAACATCGACGACAACATCTTATGTTGAATCTAGCTCAGGTGTTGCTGCTGGTGCGCGTTCAGGCTTTGCAGCTGTCGTGACAGGTATTTTCTTCTTGCTTGCGATGTTCTTCTCGCCGCTTTTATCCATCGTTACACCGAATGTGACAGCACCTGCTTTAATTATTGTTGGTGCACTGATGGTCGCTCCACTTGCGAAGATTGCATGGGATCGTTTTGAAATTGCCGTACCAGCATTCTTAACGATGATTATGATGCCACTCACATACAGTATTGCAACAGGGATTGCGGTTGGCTTTATTTTCTACCCGATTACGATGATCTTTAAAGGGAAAGCCAAAGAAGTACATCCGATTATGTACGGTTTGTTTGTGATCTTTATTCTCTACTTTGCTTTCTTAAATCATTAATGGTTCGCCTGAAACAGCAGCTCATGGAAGCTGCTGTTTTTTTGTTTTGCCCTAATTTTCTTGCCATTTTAAAACCTCTGATGCCCTTTAGCCGTCTATTCGTATGAACGTCAAGGAATCTTGACTGAACAGAGAGACTCCGCTACTTTAAGAGGAGTCATCCTTACAGGTCATTCGTATGAGCCTGTAAGGATTGTGCTGGATAGGAGTTGATATGAGATGTTAGAAAAAGATGAAGAGCAAAGTACATCAGACGTAAAAAATGAAGAGCCATCAATAGATCAAGAAACGAGGCAATCCCGCCTTAGCAGAAGCGCTGCAAAACGTGGAAGAACGTCGAAAGTAAAAGCAGCAGCGGATGATGAGCGTTCTGCCATTCAGCGTATGCTGCAAGGTGTAGGAGGCGCGTTTAAGCGCTATGGCTCATATGGACTTGCGATGTTAAAATCACCGAGCCGGGCCATCAATCAAGCGGAAACATTACGGATGAAGTATGCCTGGATCTCGATTGTGTTATTCAGCGTGTTTTTTGCTTTAGGCAACTATGTTCAATTAAAGGCGTCAAAGACTCGTTTATTAGGCTTTGGCATTCATTACTCTTTTGGTGACGCCTTTTTGAGGGTAGCGGTCTTTACACTCATTCTGCTCACATTGATGATGCTGACCGTCTGGTTACTCGGTAAGTACATGCTAAAAGGAAACATATCACTGAAAGAAGTGATCATGAAGTTTGGTGCCGCACTTGTACCGGTTTTGGTTTTATCCATCCTTTGGCTTGTATTTGCCATGCTGAATATTCCATATGTGACGGTCATTTTATCTGTGATGATGTTTTTTGGTCTCCAGTTGATTGCGGTCGTGCTGTTTCGCTCGATTCAATCGGAGCATGAAGCGGTGCGCGGTGATTTGATGTATGCTGGCTGGATCTTTTTATTGGTGGAGCTTGTCATCATTGCACTGCTCTGGGGCATTGTCGGAGAGTATTTGATTCCTTCACTTGTGCCTGTTCGATTTGGATAATACACACACTGAAAACCTCCTTTTTCAAAAAAGGAGGTTTTCATGTTGAGAAGAGGAAAAAACGGGTAAACTCTTGGTAACAAAGACCACCGTTCTTGTCGAAAGATATATGTGTTTTTCTCGCGCAAATTTGATTGTATCAAGGTATGTTCTCTAGTAGAATATGGGGTGCTTTATTTGATTTTTTAGTGCAGGGGGTTCGAATCGTGCTTCAACAACTTTTATCCAATGCGTTCACCATGGTTTTGATCATTTTAGTGATTAATATTGTCTATGTTTCATTTTCCACCATGCGTTTGATTTTAACAATGAAAGGCAGACGGTACGCAGCAGCTTTTGCTGGTACGATTGAAATGCTGATTTATGTGATTGGATTAAGTATCGTACTTGATAACTTAGATCAAATCCAAAATGTCATTGCGTATGCGTTAGGTTATGGGATGGGGATCATTGTCGGGATGAAAATTGAAGAGAAGCTGGCACTTGGCTACACAACTGTTAACGTGATCACAAAAGAATTAGATGTCGATCTCCCAAGGCAATTGAGAGAAAAAGGATATGGTGTCACCAGCTGGGTAGCAGGCGGTCTTGAAGGAGACCGGACAGCATTGCAAATTTTAACACCGAGAAAATATGAACTGCAATTATATGAAACGATTAAAACGCTGGATTCAAAGGCATTTATCATTTCATATGAGCCCAAATCGATTCACGGCGGCTTCTGGGTGAAGGCTGTGAAGAAAAGGAGAATTAAAGAATGACCGCAAAACCAAAGAAGAAGAAATTCTATGTGGAAGACGACATGACGATCGATCAAGTGTTGTCCCAGATGGCAGCGGAAGGCTACGCGCCTGTCCGACGAATTGAGGAGCCCATTTTTCAGGAAAAGAAGGAAAATGGGTCGATTCAGATCATTCCGATTGGGAAAAAAATCGTATTTGAAGGAAAAACAGTCTAAATCCGAACATTAAAACGACGACTTCATAGATTGTTCGATAAATCCGTTGACATCATGAACATCCGTTGTTAAGATAAACATGAATTCAAAACACGAACCTCATATAATCTTGGGAATATGGCCCATAAGTTTCTACCCAGTTACCGTAAATGACTGGACTATGCAGGATAGTGAACAAAACTGACATGGCGTTTCAAAAGCGAACAGCGCTTACCATGGCTCGGTTTGTGTTGCTTCCTAACAATGCAATGCAAATCGGGCCTTTTTGTTCGGCGTTTGACAAGCTGCTTAGGTTTGAGAAGCGTGTCAAACGATACAAAATCGAATATCAGCTTAAAGGTGGGGACAAAATGAAGCCGCTTGTAGGTGTCATCATGGGAAGTACATCTGATTGGGAAACAATGAAGAATGCGTGCGATATCTTAGAGGAATTAGACATTCCGTATGAAAAACAGGTAGTATCCGCACACCGGACACCTGACTTGATGTTTGAATATGCGACAGAAGCAAGAGGTAAAGGACTAAAAGTCATCATTGCCGGTGCTGGAGGCGCAGCACATTTACCGGGGATGGTCGCAGCGAAAACGACACTGCCGGTCATTGGTGTGCCCGTACAATCAAAAGCACTAAATGGACTGGATTCCTTATTATCCATCGTTCAAATGCCAGGCGGTGTACCAGTTGCGACAGTGGCGATTGGCAAAGCTGGTGCAACAAATGCAGGGCTTCTAGCTGCACAAATGATTTCAGCATTTGATGAAACAATCGCTGCTCGCCTTGAGGAAAGAAGAGAGCAAACAAAACAGACTGTACTAGAAAGCAGTGATCAGCTTGGCTAAGCAGACCATTTTTCCAAACGCAACCATCGGTATTATCGGCGGAGGACAGCTTGGCAGATATATGGCCGTCAGCGCAAAGCAAATGGGATACCGGGCAGCTGTCTTAGACCCAGTCGCACAATCTCCTTGTGGACAGGTTGCTGATATAGAAATCACAGCTGCTTATAGTGACCTCGATGGGATTCGACAGCTCGCAGAAATCAGCGATGTCGTGACATATGAATTTGAAAATATTGATTATGATGCACTTAATCAATTGAAGGAAGAAGCCAATTTACCGCAAGGAAGTGAACTTCTTCTTTTAACTCAAAATCGTGAAACGGAGAAAAAAGGGATTGTAGATGCAGGCTGTGAAGTCGCACCTTACCGCATCATTCATGATGAAAAAGAGCTGGAAGACGCAGTAACCGTACTTGGTTTGCCAGCCGTGCTGAAAACATGCAGAGGCGGCTACGACGGAAAAGGGCAGTATGTGATCAAGGAAAAGGGACAGCTTCACGAAGCAGCTGAATTGCTCACACATGGAGCATGTATTTTAGAAAGCTGGGTCCCATTTCAAATGGAGCTCTCGGTGATCGTCACTCGTTCTATTCACGGGGAGATTGCGGTATTTCCAGTCGCTGAGAACATTCATAAGCACAACATTTTGTTCCAGAGTATTGTGCCTGCAAGAGTAGGTGAAAGCATTCAGGAAAAGGCAAAAGTGCTGGCAACGACACTGGCTGAAAAGCTAGCGCTAGTTGGTACACTTGCTGTAGAACTGTTCCTGACAAACGAAGGAGAGCTACTCGTCAATGAACTGGCGCCTCGCCCGCATAATTCTGGTCATTATACGCTCGATTTATGTGAGACGAGTCAGTTTGAACAGCATATTCGCGCGATATGCGGTTTGCCGCTTGGCGGTACAGCCCTTTTATCAGAGGGCATGATGGTGAACTTATTAGGCGATGAAGTAGACATCCCAAAAGAGCATCCTGAGCTTCTCAAAGAAGCGAAGCTTTATCTATATGGAAAGCATGAAGTAAAAACCGGCCGCAAAATGGGTCATATGACTTTTATGAAACAGCTTGATGATGAATGGATGACAAACATCACAAAGATATGGACTGAAAGAGATGGAGGAAACGGGAAATGATCGAACGTTACGCACGACCAGAAATGTCAGCAATCTGGACAGAGGAAAACAAATTTAATGCATGGCTTGAAGTAGAAATTCTCGCTTGTGAAGCTTGGGCAGAGCTCGGCGTTATTCCAAAAGAAGACGTTGTGACCATGCGCAAGAATGCAAGCTTTGATATTGATCGTATTCTAGAGATTGAACAAGACACGCGCCATGACGTGGTTGCCTTTACGCGTGCTGTATCTGAATCTCTAGGAGAAGAAAGAAAGTGGGTTCATTACGGGTTAACCTCTACAGACGTAGTGGATACGGCGCTTTCATATCTATTAAAGCAGGCGAACGATATCTTGCTCAAGGACATTGAGAGATTTGTTGACATCCTAAAAGAAAAAGCAAAAGAGCACAAATATACCGTCATGATGGGCCGTACACACGGTGTACACGCTGAACCGACAACATTTGGCCTGAAGCTTGGTCTTTGGTACGAAGAAATGAAGCGTAACCTAGAACGTTTTAAACAAGCAAAAGCTGGCATCGAATACGGTAAAATTTCTGGAGCTGTTGGCACATATGCGAACATCGACCCGTTTGTTGAGCAATATGTATGTGAGAAGCTTGGCATCAAAGCTGCACCAATCTCCACCCAAACCTTGCAGCGTGATCGTCATGCAGATTACATGGCAACTCTTGCACTCGTCGCAACAAGCATTGAGAAATTTGCTGTTGAAATTCGTGGACTTCAAAAGAGTGAAACACGTGAAGTAGAAGAGTTCTTTGCAAAAGGACAAAAAGGATCATCAGCAATGCCGCATAAACGCAACCCAATCGGCTCTGAAAATATGACGGGAATTGCCCGCGTCATCCGTGGATATATGCTGACAGCTTATGAGAATGTACCACTTTGGCATGAGCGTGATATTTCTCATTCGTCTGCTGAGCGCATCATTTTACCAGACGCAACGATTGCACTGAACTATATGCTAAACCGTTTCTCAAACATTGTGAAAAACTTGACGGTCTTCCCTGAGAACATGAAACGCAACATGGACCGCACACTTGGCTTGATTTACTCACAGCGCGTTCTTCTTGCATTAATCGATACAGGCATGGCACGTGAAGAGGCATATGATACGGTTCAGCCGAAGGCAATGGAAGCGTGGGAAAAGCAAGTGCATTTCCGTTCATTAGTAGAAGCGGAAGAAAAAATCACATCACGCTTAACACCTGAACAAATCGCTGACTGCTTCGATTACAACTATCACTTGAAAAATGTCGATATGATTTTCGAACGTCTAGGTCTTGCGTAAGAAAAGGGCCACCTGCTTGTCAGGTGCCCAATCCTGAAAATTGCCAACATTCAAATTAGGAGGCCAACCTGAATGACTGTGAAACAAGAACTTCTCTACGAAGGCAAAGCGAAAAAAATCTATCAGACCGATGACGAGCAAATTTTATATGTCGAATATAAAGACTCAGCAACAGCATTTAACGGCGAAAAGAAAGCTGAAATCGAAGGCAAGGGCAGACTGAATAACGAAATTTCAAGCTTAATCTTTCAAATGCTACATGAGAAAGGGATCAACAATCACTTTGTGAAACGACTTTCTGAAACAAAGCAGCTCATTCAAAAGGTGCAGATTGTGCCGCTTGAAGTCGTTGTACGAAATGTGGTGGCAGGCAGTATGTCAAAGCGCCTTGGCATTCCAGAGGGAACAAAACTGGATACACCATTGATCGAGTTTTACTACAAAGATGATGCACTCGGCGATCCGCTCATTACAGAAGATCATATTCGCATTTTAGATGCAGCGACACCAGAGCAGGTCGAGGAAATGAAGCAGATCACAAGACAAGTAAATGAAGAGTTAAAGCAAATCTTCTCAGACTGCCATGTGAATTTAATTGATTTCAAGCTTGAATTCGGAATAGATCACGAGAATCGTATTTTGCTAGCTGATGAGATTTCACCTGATACGTGCAGGCTTTGGGACAAAGATACAAACGAAAAGCTTGATAAAGACGTGTTCAGACGAAACCTGGGCGGCTTAACAAATGCATACGAAGAAATTTTCAAAAGACTTGGAGGCCATAAACATGTATAAAGTGAAAATTTTTGTCAGCTTAAAAGAGAGCGTTCTTGATCCACAAGGAAGTGCCGTGCAGCACGCCTTGCACAGCATGTCTTATCAGGAAGTAAAGGATGTCCGTATCGGGAAATACATGGAGCTTGTCATTGAAAAATCAGATCGTGATTTAGATACAGTCGTCAAAGAAATGTGTGAAAAATTACTGGCCAACACGGTGATTGAAGATTACCGCTATGAGGTGGAGGAGGTTGTCGCACAGTGAAGTTTGCAGTGATCGTCTTGCCTGGCTCTAACTGTGATATCGATATGTACCATGCGATTCAAGATGAGTTAGGTGAACAAGTTGAATATGTATGGCACGACGAAACAAATCTTGACCGATTTGACGGTGTACTCATACCAGGCGGTTTCTCTTATGGGGATTACTTAAGATGCGGTGCGATTGCTCGCTTTTCAAACATCATGCCGGCGGTGAAAAAAGCAGCTGCGGATGGAAAACCTGTTCTCGGTGTTTGTAACGGGTTTCAAATTCTTCAGGAGCTTGGTATTCTTCCAGGTGCGATGAGACGAAATAAAGACTTAAAATTTATCTGTCGTCCAGTTGAACTCATTGTAGAGAACAACGAAACGCAATTTACAAGCGGCTATCAAAAAGGCGAATCCATTTCGGTTCCTGTAGCGCACGGTGAAGGCAACTTCTACTGTGATGAAGACACTTTAGCGAAGCTGATTGAAAATAACCAAATCGCTTTCACTTACGGAGACGATATTAACGGCAGTGTCAATCGAATTGCAGGTATAACGAATGAAGAGGGCAATGTACTCGGCATGATGCCGCACCCTGAGCGCGCGGTTGATAGTTTACTAGGCAGCGCAGACGGACTTAAATTGTTTCAATCTATCGTGAAAAATTGGAGGGACACTCATGTCACTACTGCTTGAACCAAGTCACAAGCAAATTAAAGAAGAGAAATTGTATCAGCAAATGGGATTGAGTGATGAAGAATTCGCTTTAATCGAATCCATTATTGGCAGGCTGCCAAACTACACAGAAATAGGCATTTTTTCTGTCATGTGGTCAGAGCATTGCAGTTATAAAAACTCAAAGCCTGTTTTAAGCAAATTCCCGACAAAAGGAGAGCATGTTCTTCAAGGTCCTGGGGAAGGCGCTGGAATCGTTGATATTGGAGACAACCAAGCGGTTGTATTTAAAATCGAATCACATAACCATCCATCTGCGATTGAACCGTATCAAGGAGCAGCTACTGGTGTCGGCGGAATTATCCGTGATGTATTCTCCATGGGTGCGCGTCCAATTGCTGTACTAAACTCTCTTCGTTTTGGTGAACTGACTTCACCGCGCGTGAAGTACTTGTTTGAAGAAGTAGTGGCAGGGATCGCAGGCTATGGAAACTGTATCGGAATTCCTACAGTCGGCGGAGAAGTTCATTTTGATCAAAGCTATGAAGGCAATCCGCTCGTGAATGCGATGTGTGTTGGATTAATCAATCATGAGGACATCAAAAAAGGGCAGGCAAAAGGTGTCGGCAACACGGTAATGTATGTTGGTGCTAAAACCGGACGTGACGGTATTCACGGTGCAACATTTGCGTCTGAAGAATTTTCTGATGAATCAGAAGAAAAACGTTCAGCGGTTCAAGTCGGTGATCCATTCATGGAAAAACTTTTGCTTGAAGCGTGCCTTGAAGTCATCAAAAACGATGCGCTCGTTGGAATTCAAGATATGGGAGCGGCTGGCTTAACAAGCTCAAGTGCGGAAATGGCAAGTAAAGCAGGTTCTGGGATTGAGATGAATTTAGACCTCATTCCGCAGCGTGAAACAGGCATGTCCGCATACGAAATGATGCTGTCTGAATCACAAGAGAGAATGCTTCTAGTCATTGAAAAAGGCCGTGAGCAAGAAATCATTGATATTTTCGAAAAATACGATCTTGAAGCAGTATCAGTTGGTCATGTGACAGACGATAAAATGCTTCGTTTACTCCATCAAGGTGAAGTGGTATGTGAGCTTCCTGTTGACGCTCTTGCAGAAGAAGCACCGGTTTATCATAAGCCGTCAAGTGAGCCTGCATACTATCGTGAGTTTTTAGAAACGAAAGTGGAAGCTCCAGCGATCACAGATGCAGCAGAGACATTAAAGCAGCTCCTTCAGCAGCCAACGATTGCAAGTAAAGAATGGGTCTATGATCAGTATGACTACATGGTTCGGACAAATACCGTCGTTGCACCTGGCTCTGATGCAGGTGTACTAAGAATCCGCGGAACGAAAAAAGCCCTAGCGATGACAACAGATTGTAACGCACGTTATCTCTACCTTGATCCAGAGGTCGGCGGGAAAATCGCCGTCGCAGAAGCAGCACGTAACATTGTCTGCTCAGGCGCTCGTCCACTTGCAGTGACAGATAACCTGAACTTCGGTAACCCAGAGAAACCAGAAATTTTCTGGCAAATTGAAAAGTCTGCTGACGGGATTAGCGAAGCATGCCGCACGCTAAGCACACCAGTTATCGGTGGGAACGTCTCTTTATATAACGAATCAAATGGAACAGCGATTTACCCAACACCAGTCATTGGGATGGTTGGTTTGGTCGAAGATACTGCTCATATTACGACTCAATCGTTCCAGCAGGCTGGCGATGTCATTTTCGTCATTGGTGAGACGAAGGAAGAATTTGCAGGCAGTGAGCTTCAAAAGATGACAGAAGGTCGTATTTACGGAAAAGCACCGGAAATTGATTTGAACGTAGAGCTTTCGCGTCAAGAAGCCCTGCTAGCCGCGATTCAAAACGGTCTCGTTCAATCAGCACACGATGTGTCTGAAGGCGGACTTGGTGTAGCACTTGCTGAAAGTACATTTGGAACTGACGGGCTTGGTGCAGATATCCAAATCGATTTAAACAGCGAAGCTTCATTATTCAGTGAAACACAGTCACGTTTTGTCGTCACAGTCAAACTGGAGCACCGCGAAGCGTTTGCTGCGGCTGTCAAAGATGCGAAAGAAGTCGGAACGGTTACAAATGATGGTGTGTTTACTGTCAAAAATCAAGAAGGACAACAATGGATTCATGCAGCGGTCAACGAGCTTGAACGTGCATGGAAAGGAGCGATCCCATGCTTGCTGAAATCAGAGGCTTAAATGAAGAGTGTGGTGTCTTTGGGGTTTGGGGACACGAAGAAGCCCCGCAAATCACATATTACGGATTGCATAGCCTTCAGCACCGAGGACAAGAAGGTGCGGGAATCATTGCAACAGATGGTGAGAACCTCACATCACACAAAGGCCTTGGACTGATTACGGAAGTCTTTCAAAACGGTGAGCTAAAGGATTTGAAAGGAAAAGGTGCGATCGGACACGTTCGATATGCGACAGCAGGCGGAGGCGGCTTTGAAAATGTGCAGCCCCTCTTCTTCCGTTCGCAAAACAATGGCAGTCTTGCCCTTGCTCATAATGGAAACTTAGTGAATGCAACGCAGTTAAAGCAGCAGCTAGAGAACCAAGGGAGCATTTTCCAGACCTCTTCTGATACCGAAGTGCTGGCACATTTAATTAAGCGCAGCGGACATATGGAATTGAAGGAACAGATCAAAAATGCGCTGTCCATGCTTAAGGGAGCCTATGCTTTCTTAATCATGACGGAAACAGAAATGATCGTGGCGCTTGATCCAAACGGCTTACGCCCGCTTTCACTTGGTATGCTTGGGGATGCTTATGTTGTCGCTTCTGAAACATGTGCATTTGATGTTGTCGGTGCCACATATTTACGTGATGTGGAGCCTGGCGAAATGCTGATCATTAATGATGAAGGCTTAAAATCTGAGCGCTTCTCGATGAATATTAACCGCAGCATGTGCAGCATGGAATATATTTATTTCTCAAGACCTGACAGCAATATCAACGGCATCAATGTGCATAGTGCGAGAAAGAGTCTTGGCAAAAAGCTTGCTGAGGAAGCGCATGTCGAAGCAGATGTTGTGACAGGTGTACCAGATTCCAGTATTTCTGCAGCGATTGGATATGCCGAAGCAACAGGTATTCCGTATGAGCTCGGTTTGATTAAAAACCGTTATGTTGGCCGGACGTTTATCCAGCCGTCTCAAGCATTGCGTGAGCAGGGCGTACGGATGAAGCTGTCTGCTGTGCGCGGTGTAGTCGAAGGAAAGCGTGTTGTGATGGTGGATGATTCCATCGTACGCGGGACAACGAGCCGCAGAATTGTCACGATGCTAAGAGAAGCGGGTGCGACGGAAGTCCATGTACGCATTAGTTCACCGCCAATCGCACACCCATGTTTTTATGGAATTGATACATCCACACACGAAGAGCTGATTGCTTCATCTCATTCAGTGGAAGAAATTAGACAGGAAATCGGTGCGGACACCATTGCATTTTTATCTGTAGACGGTTTAATGGACGGGATTGGCAGGAAGTATGATGATCCGCAGCGCGGTCAGTGTTTAGCATGCTTTACTGGGAAATACCCGACTGAAATATATGAAGATACGGTTCTTCCGCATGTGAAGGAAACGGTCTTGACGAAATAATCGAATAAAGGAGCAGCAGTCAAGATGAGTTGATATGCTGCTCTTTCATTCTGCCGAAAATACATGGAAAGCAGCAGCTAAAAGGAGTGAATGGGATGTCAGAAGCATATAAAAACGCCGGTGTCGACATCGAAGCAGGGTACGAAGCCGTCAAACGAATGAAAACACACGTAGAACGTACAAAACGAGCAGGTGTCATGGGCGCTCTAGGTGGATTTGGCGGTATGTTTGATCTATCTGAGCTGCCATACAAAAAGCCCGTTCTTGTTTCAGGAACAGATGGTGTCGGAACGAAATTAAAGCTTGCCTTTTTAATGGATAAACACGATACGATCGGCGTCGATGCCGTGGCCATGTGTGTCAACGATGTGCTTGCACAAGGGGCAGAACCGCTCTTTTTCTTAGATTACTTAGCCGTTGGAAAAGCAGATCCGGTAAAAATTGAATCCATTGTCAAAGGTGTGGCTGACGGATGTGAGCAGTCTGGTTCAGCACTTGTCGGCGGTGAGACAGCCGAAATGCCAGGTCTTTACACAGAAGAAGAATATGATATTGCTGGTTTTTCAGTAGGTGTAGTTGAAAAGGATGAAATCGTAACGGGAGAGGGCATCAAGGAAGGGCATTTGCTTATTGGACTCAGCTCAAGCGGAATTCATAGCAATGGATACTCTCTCGTTCGTAAAGTCTTGCTGGAAGACGCTGGTCTTGACCTGCATCAAACGTATGAACCTTTTACAAGACCGCTCGGAGAAGAGCTTCTTGAACCGACAAAAATTTATGTGAAGCCCGTACTCAAACAAGTGAAAGCCGGCAAGGTTGACGGCATGGCACATGTGACAGGCGGCGGTTTTATTGAGAATTTACCACGTATGCTGCCTGAAGGTCTTGGTGTTGAGGTAGATAACGGCTCATGGCCAGTTCCCCCTATTTTCTCCTTTATTCAAGAAAAGGGTCAGTTGAAGGCAGAAGAGATGTTCAACGTGTTTAATATGGGCATTGGCTTTGTCCTAGCTGTCAAAGAGGACGATCTTGTGGATGTGATTAGCGAGCTTGAACAGGATGGAGAGAAAGCATTTCTCATCGGACGTGTTCAAAAAGGAGAAGGTGTCACATTCGGCGGTGGAAGCCTCTCATGAAGAAGTTTGCGATCTTCGCCTCTGGAAGCGGGACGAACTTTCAAGCCATTATAGATACGTTAAAAGAAGAAAAGTGGCAGGCAGAGGCCGCCATTGTGATTTGTGATAAACCGGGTGCAAAGGTGCTGGAGCGTGCTGAGAAAGAGGGCATTCCCTCCTTTGCTTTTACCCCGAAGGCTTTTCCGAATAAAGCCGCTTTTGAACAAACAATCATCGAACAACTGAGGCTTCATGAAGTAGAATGGGTTTTCCTTGCGGGGTATATGAGACTAATCGGCCCGACATTACTTGAAGCATACAAAGGGAAAATCGTGAATATCCACCCATCCTTGCTGCCAGCTTTCCCTGGTCTTGATGCCATCGGACAGGCGCATCAAGCAGGCGTCAAAGTGGCAGGCATCACCGTCCATTTTGTTGATGAAGGGATGGATACAGGTCCGATTATTGACCAAGCCGCGATCTATATTGAACAAGGCGAAGAGCTTGAATCAATTGAAAAAAGAATGCATGAACTAGAACACACACTATATCCAAAAGTGATCAAATCACTTTTAGAATTATCTTAATGAGGTGACGAAGGCATGACGATCAAACGCGCATTAATCAGTGTTTCTGATAAAACGAATCTTGTACCTTTTGTGAAAGAATTAACAGAACTTGGTGTTGAAGTCATTTCAACTGGAGGTACTCATAAGCTTCTTCAAGAGAATGGCATTGATGTCATTGGGATTTCTGAAGTCACTGGATTCCCTGAAATCATGGACGGACGACTCAAAACGCTTCACCCGAACATTCATGGTGGATTATTGGCAGTGAGAGAAAACGATGAGCATATGGCACAGATTGAAAAGCATGGCATTCAGCCGATTGATCTTGTTGTCGTGAATCTCTATCCTTTCAAAGAGACGATCTCAAAAGACGATGTAACGTATGAAGAAGCAATTGAAAACATTGATATTGGCGGACCGGGAATGCTTCGTGCGGCATCGAAAAACCACCAAGACGTCACAGTGATTGTCGATCCTCGTGACTATGATACAGTCGTTCAGCAAATCAAAGAAGGCGGCGTGTCACTTGAGAAAAAACGTGAGCTTGCGGCGAAGGTATTCCGTCATACAGCTGCTTACGATGCCCTCATTGCAGATTATTTAACGAACTTTGTTGGCGAAACAGAGCCAGAGCAGTTCACCGTCACGTTTGAGAAAAAACAATCCCTTCGTTATGGAGAAAACCCGCACCAAGCGGCGACTTTCTATGAAAATGCTCTTCCAAGCAAAGGCTCTTTGGCAACAGCTACACAGTTACATGGAAAAGAACTTTCCTACAACAATATTAAAGATGCAGATGCAGCTCTTCAAATTGTACGTGAATTTACGGAGCCAGCGGCTGTAGCTGTAAAACATATGAACCCATGCGGCGTTGGTACAGGAGAAACGATTGCAGAAGCGTTTGATCGTGCCTTCAAAGCAGATGAAACCTCTATTTTTGGCGGCATTGTGGCGCTGAACCGTGAAGTAGACAAGCAAACGGCTGAGGTACTGCATACGATTTTCTTAGAAATCGTCATCGCTCCATCGTTTAGCCAAGAAGCGCTTGACGTGTTAACAGCGAAAAAGAACCTTCGTCTATTAACATTAGATGTAGAAGCGGATCTTGAGAAAAAAGAAAAGCAGTTGACGAGTGTTCATGGTGGACTGCTCGTGCAGGATATTGATACGTATGGCTTAGATGAAGCAACGATTTCTATTCCAACGAAAAGAGAACCAACAGAAGACGAATGGAAAGACTTAAAGCTTGCTTGGAAAGTCGTCAAGCATGTGAAATCAAATGCGATTGTCCTTGCAAAAGATCAAATGACAGCAGGCATCGGCGCTGGTCAGATGAACCGCGTGGGCTCAGCAAATATTGCGATTGAGCAAGCAGGTGAAAAAGCGAAAGGAAGCGCACTAGGCTCTGATGCATTCTTCCCGATGGGCGATACAGTGGAAGCTGCTGCAAAGGCAGGCGTCACAGCAATCATCCAGCCAGGTGGTTCCATTCGTGATGAAGAATCAATCCAAAAAGCAGATGAATACGGCATCGCCATGGTCTTCACTGGCGTTAGACATTTCAAACATTAAGGGGATGACAGTGTGAACGTATTAATTATCGGCAGAGGCGGAAGAGAGCATACCATCGCATGGAAAGTGAACCAAAGTGAACTTGTCAGCCAAGTATTTGTCGCACCCGGCAATGATGGAATGACAGATGCTGCGAAGCTTGTCCCAATCGACGAAGGTGATCATGAGGCATTAATTCGTTTTGCAAAAGACAATGAAATCGGCTTAACGATTGTCGGTCCAGAGGTTCCTTTAATTGCAGGTGTCGTCGATGCATTTGAAGAGGCAGGTCTAAAGGTATTTGGACCAAATGCAAAAGCCGCAGTCATTGAAGGCTCAAAGGAATTTGCAAAAGACTTAATGAAAAATTATGAGATCCCGACCGCCGCTTATGCCACTTTTACATCGTTTGAAGAAGCGAAGGCATATGTGGAAGAAAAGGGTGCGCCGATTGTCATTAAAGCAGATGGTCTCGCAGCAGGAAAAGGCGTGACAGTTGCGATGACACTTGAAGAGGCGATCAACTGTCTGCACGATTTTTTAGAGGATGAAAAGTTTGGCGATGCAAGTGCATCGGTCGTCATCGAGGAATTTTTAACAGGTGAGGAATTTTCATTGATGGCCTTTGTCAATGGAGAAAAGGTGTACCCAATGGTGATCGCGCAAGATCACAAACGGGCATTTGAAGATGACAAAGGACCGAATACCGGCGGGATGGGCGCTTATTCACCAGTTCCACAAATTTCAGATGAAGTCGTCCAAAAAGCGGTGGAAGATGTCGTCAAACCAGCGGCTCGCGCAATGGTGCAGGAGGAGCGTCCGTTTACAGGCATTTTATATGCTGGCTTAATGCTGACACCAGAAGGCTCAAAGGTCATTGAGTTCAATGCACGCTTTGGCGATCCTGAAACGCAGGTGGTTCTTCCTCGTCTTGAATCAGATCTAGTTCAAGTCTTCCTCGACATTCTAGATGGAAAAGATGTGGACTTGCAGTGGAAAGACACTGCCGCTGTCAGTGTCGTTCTTGCTTCAGAAGGATACCCGGAGGACTACGCAAAAGGCACGCCAATCGGCGCTTTGCAAACAACGGTCTCTGATGTCGTGACCTTCCACGCAGGAACAAAAAAAGAAAACGATCAATTCGTCACAAATGGCGGCCGTGTAGCAAATGTGACCGCATTTGACGAGACATTTGAAGCGGCAAGATCAAGAGTGTATGAAGCGGTTGAAGAAATTATTCAGCCAGGTCTATTTTATCGCCGTGACATTGGCGCCCGTGCGCTGAAGGCTGCGGGGAAATCCGTTTAATCAAAACACCTTTCTATCTGATGAGATGGAAAGGTGTTTTTTGTTCATGAGAAGGGATGCCGATTGAAAATGAAGAAGTAGTATGGGATCACGAATAGATATCGGGAGGAAACATGGAAATCAAAGCATTTATTATCTTTGCAATCGTCATGCTCATTTTATTTTTAGTCGCTTCAAATCACATCATGCGGGTAGCAATCAAGCAAAACAAAGTTAAAAAAGGTTCAGCCCTTCGTTATATGGTCATTTCCATTTTTTCTGGCATTGTCATTGTTTCGTTTTCTATTTGGACATTCTTTATTAACTGATTCATTAGAGAGGAATGAGTGTATGGTGCAATTGAAGAAACTTGCAAACGAGCGTTTTTCTGCCTTGATCTGTATTGATTCCTTTAATGAGCGAATCCGTTTAGATGATTATAGCGGCAGGGTGCGGGATGTCATTCCATCCGTTCTTCAGGAAGCGGCGGACTGTAAGGCTTCTAAGATCATTGTGAAAGTAAGACGTGAGCATGTGCCGCTTTTTTTAGAAAAAGGCTTTCGGCTTGAAGGGGTGTTTTCTCATTATTTTCTTGGAAGTGACGCTTACGGTATGTCGCTTTTTCTCACTGAGGATCGAATGAACAGTTCGTATTGGCTGGAGGAGGATGAGATCGTCGCATCCATTCAAGCAAAAGAAATCAAAAAAGACCAAGGCACATGGCAGGATGAGTATGTGATGAGAAAAGCCGATCCAAAGGATATTCACAAGCTGGCAAAGCTCTATGATACCGTCTTTGAAACGTACCCCACGCCAATGAACGAGGCTGATTATATCCAAAAGGTAATGGAGGAAGGGACAATTTTTTATGCTGTTGAACATGACGGACACATTGTGAGTGCAGCATCCGCTGAGATCAATGCGCCGTATGGTCATGCAGAATTAACAGACTGTGCGACCCTTCCTTCATATAGAAAACTAGGATTCATGCATCATTTGATTCTAGCCCTTGAAAAGGAACTCCAGTCGATGCATATCTATGTCTTTTATTCTCTTGCCCGTGCTTTGTCCTATGGAATGAATCAAGTGTTTTATCAGCTCGGTTATACGTATACCGGTCGCTTTCAAAACAACTGCTATATTTTTGACAAAATTGAAGATATGAATCTATGGGTCAAAACGCCAAATGAATCATGAAATGGTTCTCATCTGATCAAGCAGACCAGATAGGCGGTACGACATGATACTGAGCTGCAGCTTCATCCGATCATCAGTGGATTTGAGGCTGCAGCCTGTTCTCGTTTCAATTTGTTTCAGCCGGTAGCTTAACGTATGTCTGTGAATAAATAATTCTCCCGCAGATTTTTGAATATTTTCATTGTGCGCCAAATACACTTCGAGTGTATGGATCAGGTCAGCCCCTTGTTTTTTCGTATAAAGCAAAGGACTTAACAGCTCCACGTAAAAATCATGCAAATTCATACCGGCTTCATTCATTTCAAGAAGCATCCCATATAAGCCGAGCTTTTGATAATGAATGATGCTTTCGTCTGTTTTTAAAAGCGGAAGAAGCCTTGCTGCATACTGCGCTTCCTTCGCGCTTTTTGCAAAGAGACTGATCTGGTCATAGGCTCTCCCAATGCCAATGACAATCGGATGGACGGGGAAAAAATACGACCAAGTGCTCCGGCATTCCTCTGCTGCGCGATACCACTCCGCTTCTTGAAACACTTTTTTTCCGGCTGGTGTTAGGACAAAAATGGAATCGAGCCTTGTCTTTAGTAAAAAAGGAATATGTCTTCGTTCAAAGATCGAGGTGAGTAATTGCGATAGACGCTGCATCATTTGGTGATCGAGCTGTGTGTGCTGATGCTGGAATTGAAAGTAGATCACCACCTGCTCCTCGCTCATATCATATTGCAGCTTTGTTGCTTGTTCGAACACGTAGCTTTCTTCTGTATATTGCTGCTGCAAAATATCATCTAACAAATGTCCCTGCATTTGGTTTTCTGTATCTTGAATGGCTTTTTGCTTCAGCCATTCAATCGCATACACGGCCCCGGCATGCTCGATTGCAATCGCGTCGAGATGATGCCACGTATCCTTTTTCTTTAAAGACACAATGAACCCGAAAATATCACCCATCGCAATCACCGGACATGCGGCGAGGACAAATGCTCCGCACGTGTCATAAACGAGCCGCCCTTTTTCTTCTGCCTGCTTGAGAAGGGGCATGGTTTCAATTGGTTCATGATCTGTCAGAAAGCCAAAAGCAGGAGAGTACGTCACTTCATCTTTTATGAGATGAGCCGCTGTTTGATGTAAAAAGACATCAAGAACGACAATGTTCGCTGCAGTGAGATGTGCCAGTTCCTCTGTAATTTGCGTCACATTTTTATTTCTTACATTTAATTGGGTCAGTCTTTGATGAATCGCGGATGAATATTTAAGCTGATGAAGCTGACTGCTCACGATTTGTTCTAACACGGCTTTTGTAATGTCCGAGAAATTGATGTGCGGGGGAATCTCGATGAGCGGAATGCCGCTATTTTTCGCCGCTTGAATGAGTGATGCTGGAATGTCGCTTAAGTATACACCTTTATAAATAGCGATGGCTGATAGCCTTTTAGATTGAATCAATTCTTCAAGCCGGTTGCGTCTTTCTTGATTGTCTGCGAGTCCAAATCCGGTTGTGACGAGCAATTCTCCTTCGGAAAGCCTCGACGTGTCTTCGATGATTTCCACGATGGTCACCCATTGAATGAGTCGGTCCAGTCCATTTTCTCCAGCGAGCAGCTTTGTTCCCTTCATGATATCGAGCGAAAGTGCATCTTTGACGAGAATCGCCATAGACTCATGACCTCCTTTTGAACACTCTTATACACGATGTATAAAAAATGCGTCTGAAATTCGGGCATGTGGCGAATGGAGGATGACTGCCCTCTTGATTAAGCTAATCTTATAACAAGTATACAAAATTTTCTTGCGATTCATGAAAAAGAAAGAGGCAGCTGCTGACGAGAGAGGGAGGAATGGCAAAGTGGAGACCCGGGATTACTTAATCAAACCGATGTTGAATCAGCATTATCCTGTGGCTGTGAAAGGAGAGGGAATTTATTTATATGATCGGGACGGAAAAAAATATATAGACGGCTCATCGGGGGCTGTCACGGCAAGTATTGGACATGGCATACGTGAAATCGTTGATGCCATGACCGAGCAAGCGGAAAAAGTGAGCTTTACGTACAGATCACAATTCACAAATGAACCAGCAGAAGAACTTGCCTATGAATTGAGTACGCTTTGTCCAGGTAACCTGAACTGGTCTTTTTTTGTCGGAAGCGGATCAGAGGCAACGGAAACTGCTATGAAAATTGCAATTCAGCATTGGCAGGAGCAAGGAAAGGCTGAGAAGAATCACATTATCTCACGATGGATGAGTTATCACGGCATCACCCTCGGTGCACTGTCGATGTCAGGACATATTGCAAGGAGAGAGCGCTTTGAACCATTGCTCGAAAAGAACCCAGTGCTGTCTCCGCCATATAGCTATCGTTCATGGCTGCCGAAGGAAGAGGGCAAGCAAGTCGAATGGTATGTCCAGGAATTTAAAACCGTCATTCAGCGTATAGGAAAAGAGAGGATTGCCGCTTTTATTGCAGAGCCGATTGTTGGAGCATCGGGAGCGGCGCTTGTACCGCCAGACGGATATTTTGAAGCAATGAAGCGTGTCTGTGAGGAAAACGATATTTTAATGATTGCAGACGAAGTCATGACAGGCTTTGGACGAACTGGGAAAATGTTTGCGATGGAGCATTGGGGCGTCGTACCAGATATTATGGTTCTCGGCAAAGGGATGAGTGCTGGCTATTCACCGATTGCGGCAGCCGTCTCAGCGGATCATGTCATCGCACCAATTCTGAGCGGTTCCGGCTCTGTGATGGCAGGTCACACCTATAGCGGCAACCCGCTTTCAGCAGCCGTCTCACTGGCTGTCATTCGATATATGAAAAAACATCAGCTTCCTGAACGAGCGGATCTGTCTGGCCGCTATTTAATGAATGCTTTAAAGGATGTGCAAACAAACCATTTCATCATAGGAGATGTGAGAGGAAAGGGACTGCTTATCGGCATTGAGTTTGTCGCAGACCGTTTATCGAAAACACCATTTCCTGCCCATGCTCAAATGACGCATTTAGTCGTTGAGACAGCGAAGCAAAATGGCTTGCTCGTTTACCCAGCAAGCGCTGGAGAGGATGGAGTGGGAGGTGCAGCGGTCATGATCGCTCCGCCGCTTTCTATCACGCAGCAGGAGATGGATGAACTCATTCAATTATTTGAGCAGACAATCACGCAGGTCGAACAAGAAGTCATCAACCGAGGGTTTTTCCCATCTGCGATGTAGGGAGGAAAGATGATGAACAAAACAGTGAATGTAGATGAAGTGATCACGCATTTTAGGGACGGCATGACCATCATGTTTGGCGGATTTGGCGGCGTAGGGTCCCCGCCATCATTGATCGACGCCATCCTAGAAGCCAATATCAAAGATCTGACATTGATCGGAAACGATGCAGGCTTCCCGCAAATAGGTGTTGGCCGGCTGATCACAGAAGGAAGAGTCAAGAAGATCATTGCTTCTCATATTGGCTCAAATCCAATAGCCGGACAGAAAATGCAATCAGGTACACTAGATGTTCATTTTTACCCGCAGGGCATTCTAGCAGAAAAAATACGAGCAGGCGGGATGGGCTTGGCAGGCATTGTAACAGATGTCGGCATGGATAGCCTCAATCTTGATGAGAAGCAGCTCGTGCCACTAAACGGAAAGACATATATCCTTGAACCTGCGCTGACAGCGGATATTGCCATTGTGAATGCCTTCAAAGCAGATGAAGCAGGAAATCTGATATTTGATAAAAGTGCACGGAATACAAACCCGATTGTGGCGATGGCAGGAGACTGGACCATTGCGGAAGTGGAAGAGATTGTGCCTGTAGGTAGTCTTCATCCAGAAGAAATCGTGACACCAGGCGTATTTGTGAACCAGATCGTGCAATCAAAAGGAGTGAACTGGACATGGGCATGGGCATGGGAGACAACGATATAAGACACCGCATAGCCAAACGGGCGGCGCAGGAAATTGAAGATGGCATGATCGTCAATCTTGGGATCGGCATCCCAACCCTTGCGGCTGATTACATTCCAGCGCATTACAACGTATGGCTTCATGCAGAAAACGGCATTATGGGGGCAGGCGCCTCACCAGCACAAGGAGAAGAAGATTCGAACTTGTGCAATGCCGGTGGTTTTCCTATTACGTTAACAAAAGGCGGCTCATACATGGACAGCACGACTGCTTTTGGCATCATTCGAAAAGGCATGCTGGATATGACCATTTTAGGTGCACTTGAAGTAAGCAGTCAGGGTGATCTTGCGAATTGGATTGTGCCAGGCAAACGAGTACCCGGGATGGGCGGAGCGATTGAGCTTGCGCAAAAGGCGAAAAAGGTTGTGGTGGTGATGAGCCACCTCGATAAACACGGTGAATCAAAGGTGAAATCTGCCTGCACACTGCCCTTAACTGCTAAGTCTTGTGTGGATCTGATTATAACGGATATGGCAGTCATTGAGGTCAAATCGCAGCTGCTCATTTTACGTGAAGTCATGCCGCCGTATCAGCCGGAAGATGTCATAAGGGCGACAGAGGCACCTTTAATTTTAGCGCCTGATGTCAAATCTGTTGTGTAGAAAGGATGAATGACTTGCAGCCAATCACACGTATCAGAAGCTGGATGAGAGAGCACCAAGATGAAGCGATTGCGCTTCTTCAGCAAATGGTGCAATGTGAGAGCACCCAAGGGAATGAACAAGGTGTGCAGCAAATCGTAGCAAATAAGCTGTCTGCCATTGGTTTTGATGTAGATGTATGGGACATTGGCGGAGAAGACTTGCTAGAACACCCGTATTTCTATTCCCCGAGACGTTCCTTTAAAGGAAGTCCCAATGTCGCCGGACGATTGAAGGGAAAAGGGGGCGGCAAATCCATTTTATTAAATGGGCACGTCGATGTTGTGCCAGCAGGAGATACGAAACAATGGACATATCCGCCCTACAGCGGGCATATCATAAACGGGAGACTTTATGGACGCGGGGCAACAGATATGAAAGGCGGAAACGTTTCTTTACTCTTTGCACTAGAGGCACTGCATGCACTACAGATTCCGCTGAAAGGAGATGTCGTGTTTCATAGTGTCGTCGAAGAAGAGAGCGGCGGTGCAGGCACCCTTGCAGCCATACTGAGAGGGTATACAGCAGATGCGGCCATCATTCCAGAACCAAGTCATATGAAAATCTTTCCGATTCAGCAGGGATCTAAGTGGTTCAGACTGCATATTAAAGGAAGGGCAGCTCATGGCGGAACAAGATATCACGGCGTTTCCGCTATTGAAAAAAGTATGATCGTTCTTTCACATATAGCAGCACTTGAAGAAGAACGAAATCAGCGCATCACCGAGCCGTTATTTCAGCATATTCCGATTCCAATCCCCATCAACATAGGAAAAATTCAAGGCGGTGATTGGCCGTCCTCTGTAGCGGATTTGCTCACAATGGAGGGAAGACTTGGTGTGATGCCAGTTGAGACGGTTGAGCAGGCAGAGAAGGAATTAGAAAATTGGATGATGGGACTTGGGGAAAAGGATGAATGGTTCAAAGAGCATCCTGTTGAGGTCGAATGGTTTGGTGCAAGATGGCTTCCAGGCTCAATTGATACGGACCATCTACTTTTAGGTCTATTGAAGGAACAATATGAAGCGGTCAAGAAGGAGCCGCCAAAGATCGAAGCCGCTCCTTGGGGAACAGACGGCGGATTACTGTCACAGGCGGCAGGTATCCCGATCATCGTCTTCGGACCTGGAACAACGGAGCTTGCCCATTTCCCGAATGAATCCATCGACATTGAGCATGTGATTGAAGCAGCGGAAATTATCGCAGGTACGATGGTGGAATGGTGTGAAGCAGCGGAGTGATATGAAAACGATCACAAAAAAAGAAGGCTGTCTCACTCAGCCTTCTCTTTATGTGTGTCTTGCTGCTCACACATATACGTCACTGGACAAAAACGAAGAATGCCAGATGCCAGTTTCATTCCGCCGAACATGATGCTGAAAAGCAGCATTTTACTCCATGGTTTTCTAGCATATAAAGAACCAGCTACAGTACATATTGTCATTCCACAGGCAATTCGAATGAGCGCTTCCATTAAGCCGAGATTAGGTTTCATTGAAGGTAAATCTCCTTTTTTAAATATTTTAAGTGTGATTTCAAGAAATTGTAACGTTTCATTAATGCGTAACGTGGTTCGTTATGTTACGATAGGGCTAATACAAATGAAGGAGAGTATGTGAATGTCCGAACGTACTTTTAATTGGAGAAACAATGACATCCGCACACAAATCGATGTAGTCGACTCAAAAATAGTTCCAACACTCCTTTTAACGAATGGACTCGTGCTAAACCCGTTTTTAAAACAATGGGTGAAGGCAAATATTTGGATACATGATGATCGAATTGTTTATGTCGGAGCAGAGCTTCCTCAAAATAAATCAGCTAAACGTGTGATTGATTGTGAAGGGAAATACATTGTGCCTGGGTATATAGAGCCTCACGCGCACCCGTTCCATATTTATAATCCCCAATCACTTGCAGAATATGTGTCTCAATTTGGCACAACAACGATGGTCAGTGATAACTTATTTCTTCTTTTGCAGAGCAATGAAAAGAAAGCGCTTTCCACTCTGTGTGAATTAAAACAGCAGCCATTTCAGTATTTCTGGTGGTCTAGATATGATCTTCAAACTGAAGTCAGATATGAAGATGAGATGCTTCCTATCAACTACCGGAAGGAATGGATTGATCATCCTGATGTCCTTCAAGGCGGCGAATTAACAAGCTGGCCAAGATTGATGGACGGTGATGATCTCATTTTATATTGCATGCAAGAAACGAAGAAGCAGCGGAAACGAATTGAAGGGCATTTCCCCGGAGCTTCTGAGAAAACGCTAACAAAAATGAAGCTGTTTGGCGCGGACAGCGATCATGAAGCGATGAATGCAGACGATGTGCTCAAACGCTTGTCCCTTGGCTACCATGTCTCACTTCGTCATTCTTCCATCCGCCCAGATTTAGTGAACATTTTAAGAGAGCTGCACGAGCGTGATTTTAGACACTATGATCACTTCTTCTATACAACAGATGGAGCAGCGCCTCATTTTTATGAGGAGGGTATGATTAATCGTTTGATTTCAATTGCCCTTGAAGAAGGCGTGCCTATCATCGATGCATACAATATGGCGACCTTTAACATTGCGAAATACTATCAAATTGATGACCTATTAGGTGTTGTCGGTCCAGGACGTCTGGCTTCATTGAATGTGTTAGATGATCCAATGAATCCAAATCCGGAAACGGTGATATCTAAAGGGGTTATCCTCAAATTAGATGGAGAGAACCAGCATCAATTTCAAGAAACTAAATGGGAAAATGGCGGGCTTGTTCCATTAGATTTAGGCTATGATCTGACGACGAGTGATTTGCAATTTTCCATGCCGCTAGGTGTCAAAATGAGAAATGCTGTCATCATGGAGCCTTATACAGTGGAGATTGATAACTCTGTGAACCAGCTGTCATGTGATCATGATCAAAGTTTCTTTAGCCTGATTGACCGAAAAGGCGAGTGGCGTGTGAATACGATGCTCAAAGGCTTTGCAAACAAAGTGCAAGGGTTTGTCAGCTCATTTTCGCTCACGGGTGACATTTTAGTGATCGGGAAAAATAAAGAAGATATGATGCTGGCACATAAGCGAATGAAAGAAATCGGCGGGGGGATCGTCCTCACAGAGAACGGGAAAATTTTGCACGAAATCCCGCTGCAATTATCAGGCTGTGCCTCTGCTGAACCGTTTGAGACAGTTCTTCAGCAAATACAAACCTTGCGTGAGCTGCTCATTGAGCGAGGCTATCCATTTGATTGCCCAATTGATACACTTGTCTTTTTCCAAAGTACCCATTTGCCGTATATTCGAGTGACACCAAGAGGAATATTTGATGTCATGAAAAAAACTGTACTCTTTCCGTCTATAATGCGTTAAAATATAACAGAGTGGAGCTGTATCATCTTTGCCACATTTCTGACAACTGTTATAGGGCAGACGTGAGCAATGGATCTCTTCACTGCCATGTAAGTGAAAATACTTATGTGGAGTTGTTGAAGCAGAGGGCTTTGACATGACGAGTGAAATGGCCTGATTGAAAAATGAATCTGTCGGTTACGCTGACCGACCAACATATTTTGAATAATTGAGCGAGGCGGGGCGCATGTTTGTGGTCTCGCCGAGCTTTCCGCACAACCTGTATTTTTAGGGCAGACCTAATCAAGCAGAAGTGTTCTTGATATCGGAAGCAAACAAGTTTGTCAGATTGTCGAACAAGGAAAATGACAGAACTTGTCGATTTTGTATACGATAAAGAAGCTTCGGCTTACGAAAGAACTGACGGCATTTCCAGCGTATAACCAAACCTGTCATGATTCGTTCAAAGCTCATTGCTGAGGTTGAAAAAAAATAGTCAGGAAAGATACCGCTTTCTCCGCAGAATGTCGTGCGAAGCGGTGCCAATAGTAAAGGAGAAGATGTATAAAGATGCAAATTGATAAATTAAGGGGCAAAAGCTTAGATCAGTTATTCAACTCCATCTTATCCCTTAAAGACCTGGAAGAATGCTATCGATTCTTTGATGATTTGTGTACCATCAATGAAATCCAATCTTTATCACAGCGTCTTGAAGTAGCACGTATGCTTCGCGAGGGGAACACGTATCATAAAATTGAGACGGAAACAGGTGCGAGCACTGCAACCATCTCACGTGTCAAACGCTGCTTGAACTACGGAAATGATGCCTACACAATGGCACTTGACCGCGTAGCAGAACAGCAGGCAAATGACGAAACAAAATAAAGCAGACTTCACTGTAAACAATCCTATTCAAAAAGAATGGCGTTGTTTACAGTTTTTTTATGAAGAGCGCTGAAAAGACAAGCAAGGACTGGCTTGAAAGAAGCAACAAACGGGTCATTTAACCGAATAACTTTATCAGAAGGTTGTGGAGAAGAAAAAATGAGATTCAATGCTTTGATTCCAGAGTTATCTGTAACAGATATCGAAAAGTCTAAATGGTTCTATATAGAATTGCTTGGTTTTAAATTGGAATATGAGCGTGAAGACGATAAATTTATATTTGTTTCGTTGGAAGAGGAAACACAAATGATGTTAGAAGAAATCAATGGCCATTGGGACACTGGGGAGTTAAAACACCCATTTGGACGGGGAATCAATTTTCAAATAGACATTAAAGACGTACAGCCTGTCATTGACCGTTTAAGAAAGCAAAACATTCCACTATTCAGAGAGCCAACTGTTAGCAAATATAAAAGTAATGATACTACGTTTATACAAAAGGAATTTCTTGTTCAAGATCCTGATGGATATTTACTTAGGTTCTCGCAAGAAATGGCAGGTTAACATGAAAGTCTCTTCCAGAATAGGGCGCGATTGTTGAATAAGTAAAATTAAGAGTGGCTGCGGCTACTCTTTTTTATTTTAAGATACATGAGTACAGATACAAAAAATTGACTATTGCCGAAAAGGACAACGGTTATTTTTAAATTTGTGTTACTGCCATTCCCTTTGAATGTTTCTCGCATCGGAAAGAGGCGGCCATCTCTGATCATCATCATGTCTATTGAAAAAGTCTTTAACATAGGAATCTCCTTTAAACACAATGATTTGTGATCCCCATCATTCAGTGGCATCTACTACAACCACGACACGATATACTTCTCCATCAATTGGCTTCAAATCAATGAGATGTTCAGCTCTATTTATCAGTGTCTGGATGGACAATCGCTTGATTTTTTGAGGTGTTTTGTTTGTACAAATAAAATCATAAGCAACTGGTAGAGGAAGATGCCAATACCCTTGTTCAATATCTGCCGGGAACTCTCGTGTACTTTCCTCAATTCTTGTCACCATCTCATTCGTCTTCCGTTTCATCCCGCGAACCTTTTTCTCACGCATCCTCCATCTCTCCACTTCCTGGTCATTTGCCCTAAGTTCTTTATACGCGATTGAGCCAAAATGTCAATTGAAAAAAAGGTGCAAAAACGCACCTTTCTCAAACTAGACGGATGGCTGTGTCCCTGTAAAAATAGGCACTTCACTTGTCTGACCATTTTCTTGTCTATAGACAATATGTTTCTCATTAAAATGAATGGGAGATTCAATACCAGCGGCTGCGGATAAGTTAAACAAGCCTTCTCTTAGAGAAAGGATATAATTGCAGACTCGGTATTTCTTTTCTTCAATTGATAAACCCTTTTGCAGTTTTGGATCAGTTGTGGCGACCCCGACTGGGCATTTATTCGTGTGGCACACTTGGGCGCGAATGCATCCGACTGAAAACATGAGTCCCCGTGCGATATTGACAAAGTCAGCACCCATGGAAAGGGCAATTGCAATTTTATCTGGTGAGAGAAGTTTGCCAGAAGCAAAGAGTTTGACCTGATCTCTGACACCGTATTCCTTCAATATTTGATGAACCATTGGGAGTGCCGTGAAAATCGGCAGCCCTGCGGAATCTGCCAATTCATGAAAAGATGCGCCAGTGCCGCCTTCTCCGCCATCCACTGTAATGAAATCAGGGTGCTTTCCGCTTTTTTTCATGTACGTTGCAAGCTCTTCAATGTTTTCTTTATGTCCGACCACAAGCTTGATGCCGACAGGCTTTCCGCCTATACTTCGCAGCTGTTCAATGAAATCAAACATATCCGGAATGGAGTGGAACATCTCAAATCGGTTTGGGCTGTCAATGGATTGATGGGGCGGCAATTTACGGATGTTCGCAATTTCTTCGGTGACCTTTTCGCCGTCAATATGACCGCCGCGTGTTTTAGCTCCTTGAGCCAGCTTCAGCTCAAAGGCTTTGACTTCCTCATGCTCGCTTTTTTTCTTAAATTCTTCAAAGGAAAAAGCGCCATCTTCTGTTCTCACGCCGAATAGACCGGGCCCAATCTGGCATATGATATCGGCTCCGCCTTTGAGATGATAGGGAGAAAGCCCGCCTTCACCTGTGTTCATCCACGTACCGCCAGCCATTTTTAATCCCGAGGATAGTGCTGTAATGGCCCTGTCGCCTAAAGAGCCGTAGCTCATGGCAGACTGCCCAATCAGGCCTTTTACACGGAATGGCTTTTGACATGTGTGCTCGCCAATCACTTGTACATCGTCTTGATGGAGATAGTAAGGTTTTGCTTCGACCTCTTTGGTATGTTCACTTCTTCGTAGTAAATTGTCTTGATCAATCTGATACACTTTTGTTTGGATTTTTTCAGATTGATCGATGCGTAACTCATCTCGCTGCTTTGGAAATAGAACATTGCGAATGTAGTAACCAGGCTTGTCAAAATCACGTTTTGATCCAAAGCCCATCGTCCGGCTTTTGTACTTTCCAGACATGACAGCTTGCTCGTATTCTCTTCTTGAGAAAGGAAGCTCCTCGCGATCATTCAGAAACAGATATTGACGAAGCTCAGGTCCTATTTTTTCAAAAATAAACCGCAGCTTTCCAATGACCGGATAATTTCGCAGGACAGAATGCTCTTCCTGTTTTTCATCTCTCATCCAAATCCAGATGAATAAAATGATTGGTATGATGAAACAAATCACTAATAGTGCGCCAACAATGACAATGAAAGTTGTTGTCACGAAGATCCCCTCTTTTCTCTATCATTGTTGTTGTTATTCCACTTTTCATTGAAAGAGAAACCACTTCAACATATTGTGACGTTTAGAAATGAAAAGCCGGGGTAACTTACAAATAAGATCATAAGGGGAGGGAACATACATGAATAAGCGTCCGAATGCGTATGTACTTGCAGGATTAGGGGTTGGTGGTGCAGTGTTATTAGCAGTAAAAAATAAACAGCATCTCAAAAAATGGGCAAGCATGTTCCGCTCAGATGAAAAGATTCCTGAAAAAGCCGGACACCCTGATCCATTAGATATTCAAGACAACAAGATGGTCGATGAAGGGGCCATGACATCCGTCCATTATTTCAATGAAGTGAGACAATAGCTTGGAAAAACCGTTTTGACCATTCAAAACGGTTTTTTCTTGTCTTTCTTTTGACGTTATATCGATGAGGATCGACAATCGTAAAACCGATTAGCCCTTTGTGATCAGGCGTCGAGAAATGAAATTCAATGCCTGATAAATGATAGGTTGAGAGAACGTCCTGATCTGTAAAACGTAAAGAAAGCTCGTCCTCATACACGGGTGCATGCTTCAAAACTTCGGCTTCTTCTGCAAATAACTCCAGACCAGCTACTCGTCCCTCCTTGTCGATATCTGCGTTCATACATTCATTCACATCTAATTCAATGGTTTCTTTGATTGTCCCGATTCCTACAGGCAGGAGATAGATGTATCCGATGTCGATCGTTTGATCATATGTGATGGTTCTTTTCATGTCGGTCACCTGCTTTATGTATGGTTTTTTGATCAATAGTAAAATGTCCCTTTATTGTATAATAACATGTGGTGATACAAAGCTCTTCTATCAGTGAACGGTCAAAGATCATCCCTCTCAGCTCCTAGATGGTTTCAGCATTCTAACCTAAAGTCACGAACCCCATTTTCAAAAGAATGAAACTTTTAGCTGAAGGAGGTTACCCATTTTTTGCGGTCACTGATTTTGTTATAATATTTAAATGGAATGAAACGAATGGAGGAACGTTTTTCATGTATGATGTTACCGAGTGGAAGCATGTCTTTAAACTCGATCCAAATAAAGAAATATCCGATGAACAGCTAGAGGCAATTTGCGAATCTGGTACGGATGCTATATTGATTGGCGGCAGTGACAATGTGACAGAGGACAACGTGCTTCAATTAATGTCAAAGGTCCGCCGGTTTCTTGTGCCATGTGTGCTCGAAATCTCAACACATGAAATGATTGTGCCGGGCTTCGATCTGTATTTCATCCCGACTGTCTTAAACAGTTCTCATCCTGATTGGATTGTTGGGCTTCACAAGGATGCGATGAAGGAATTCGGTGATTTGATGTCGATGGAAGAGATCGTGCCTGAAGGCTATGTTATTTTAAATGAAGAGTGTAAAGCGGCCAAGCTCACAGAGGCAAATACAGCACTGGACATCGATGACGTAAGAGCATATGCAAGAGTGGCAGAGCATTTAATGAAGCTGCCCATTTTTTATCTAGAATACAGCGGAACGCTTGGAGATATAGAACTTGTGAAAGAAACGAAAGCAGTGCTTTCTGATACGGTTCTTTTTTATGGCGGGGGCATTGAAAACGCAAAGCAGGCGGAAGATTTTGCGCAGCATGCGGACGTGGTTGTTGTAGGAAACGTCATTTATGACAATTTCAAAGAAGCATTAAAGACAGTGAGCGCAGTCAAAAAGTCATCATAGTCAAACAAGACGAAAAGGGTTAAAATAGAACATAAGTTCGAATTGGCGGTGAATGGAATGAATGAAATATCGAATCATCTATTAGAAGGGCTAAATGACGCGCAAAAAGAAGCGGTCAAAGCAACAGACGGTCCGCTACTCTTGATGGCAGGAGCAGGAAGCGGGAAAACGCGGGTGCTCACACACCGAATTGCCTACTTAATGGCAGAAAAGCATGTGGCTCCGTGGAACATTTTAGCGATTACGTTTACAAATAAAGCAGCACGTGAAATGCGTGAGCGTGTCCAAGCCATTTTAGGGCCTGGTGCGGATGACATTTGGATCTCTACGTTCCACAGCATGTGTGTGCGTATTTTACGACGCGATATTGACCGTATTGGTGTAAATCGCAACTTCTCTATATTAGACACATCTGATCAGCTTTCAGTCATTAAAAACATTTTAAAAGAACGAAATATCGATCCTAAAAAGTTCGATCCTCGCAGCATTTTAGGATCAATCAGCAGTGCAAAAAATGAACTCATTGACGCAGAGGAATACGCCAAAACAGCCAGTGATTTCTATGATCAAGTGGTTAGCGACGTCTACACAGATTACCAAAAGCGATTACTTAAGAACCAATCACTGGATTTTGATGATCTTATTATGATGACGATTCGTCTGTTTGAGCGCATCCCTGAAGTATTAGAACACTATCAGCGAAAATTTCAATACATTCATGTCGATGAGTATCAGGATACGAACAGAGCGCAGTACATGCTTGTGAAACTGCTTGCTCAGCGTTTTCAAAATATATGTGTGGTCGGTGACTCGGATCAGTCCATCTACCGCTGGCGCGGAGCGGATATTACAAACATTCTCTCCTTTGAAAAAGATTATCCATCCAGTGAAGTGATTCTGCTTGAGCAAAATTACAGATCGACGAAACGTATACTGAATGCCGCAAACACGGTGATTCAAAACAATTCAAACCGTAAGCCGAAAAACCTTTGGACAGAAAATGATGAAGGGGCGAAGATTGCCTATTACCGTGCAGATAATGAATTCGGCGAGGGTCAATTTGTTGCTGGAAAGATTCATCAGCTTCATCAGAGCGGTAAGCGTAAATTATCCGATTTTGCGATTCTTTATCGAACCAATGCCCAGTCTCGTGTCATAGAGGAAACATTATTGAAGTCAAACATTCAATACAACATTGTCGGCGGCACAAAGTTCTATGACAGAAAAGAGATCAAGGACATTTTGGCGTACTTACGCCTAGTAGCTAACCCAGATGACGACATTAGCTTTGCACGAATTGTGAACGTACCAAAGCGCGGAATCGGTGCGACATCTGTTGATAAAATCGCAGCATACGCGGAGATGAATGACCTGTCTATGTTTGAAGCACTTGGTCAGGTAGATTTCATTGGACTCAGTGCAAGGGCAGCCAATGCGCTTGATGAGTTCAAACAGCTCATCGATCAATTGACAAATATGCAGGATTATTTATCTGTCACAGAACTAACAGAAGAAATTTTAGAGAAAACAGGCTATCGTGAAGCACTAAAGGTTGAAAAAACGATTGAGGCACAGAGCCGTCTAGAAAATATTGACGAGTTTCTCTCTGTGACTAAGAACTTTGAAGAACAAAATGAAGACAAGTCCCTTGTGACCTTCCTGACAGATCTTGCCCTTGTCGCAGACATTGATAAGCTGGATGAGAATGAGGAAGAAGATCAAGATGCGGTCATTTTAATGACGCTTCACGCCGCAAAAGGTCTAGAATTCCCGGTTGTCTTCTTAATGGGCATGGAGGAAGGTGTCTTCCCGCACAGCCGCTCATTAATGGAAGATGCAGAGATGGAAGAAGAGCGCCGCCTTGCTTATGTAGGCATCACACGGGCGGAAGAAGAGCTTTATTTATCAAGTGCCAAGATGAGAACACTCTTCGGCCGGACAAACATGAACCTTGAATCAAGATTCATTCGAGAAATACCAGCCGATTTATTGGACAACCTAAATGAGAAAAAAGAAACGAAAACACCATTTGGCCAAACTAGAGAAAGACCACAAAGACGGGGACCTGTCTCACGTCCGCAAACTCAAACCATTCAAAACACAGGCGGCGGAAGTATTGGCTGGGCTGTGGGCGATAAAGCGGCTCATAAAAAATGGGGCGTTGGAACGGTTGTGAGCGTAAAAGGCAGTGGAGACAGCACGGAGCTTGATATTGCTTTCCCAAGCCCTACAGGCATTAAGCGTCTTCTCGCAGCATTTGCGCCAATTGAGAAGCAATAAACCGATAGGACATATAAAACGGATGAATTGAAAGGAAGAAGCAGATGGATAAAGAAGCAGCGAAACGCCGGATCGAGGAACTGCACCAGATTTTGAACCAATACAACTACGAATATCATACACTGGATCGTCCAAGTGTTCCTGACGCTGAATATGATGCGCGGATGCGTGAGCTGATCTCTTTAGAGGAAGAGCACCCTGATTTAAAAGCAGCGGATTCTCCCTCACAAAGAGTCGGAGGCGCTGTGTTAGACGCCTTCCAAAAAGTGCGCCACGGCACACCGATGCTCAGCCTCGGGAATGCGTTTAATGAACAGGACCTTCTTGATTTTGACCGCAGGGTTCGTCAAGCAGTCGGTGACGATATTGCATACAATGTCGAGCTGAAAATTGACGGACTCGCTGTTTCTCTCCGTTATGAAAATGGCCTGTTTGTCCGAGGTGCCACACGTGGAGATGGGACAACGGGTGAGGATATTACAGAAAACCTCAAAACCATTCGATCCATCCCGCTCAAAATCAAACGTCCTTTGTCAATTGAAGTGAGAGGCGAGGCATTTATGCCAAAACCTTCTTTTGAAGCATTAAACGAAAAAAGATTACAAAACGAAGAAGAGCCGTTTGCGAACCCGCGTAATGCGGCGGCAGGCTCGCTTCGTCAGCTTGATACGAAAATTGCGGCGAAACGAAACCTTGATATCTTCGTCTACAGTATAGCGGAGCTTGATGAAATTGGTGTTGAATCGCAAAGCGAAGGACTTGATCTTCTTGACGAACTTGGCTTTAAAACGAACAAAGAAAGACGGATGTGCCAAACGATTGAGGAAGTGATCGAGCTCATTGAAACACTAAAAACGAAGCGTGCCGACTTTTCATATGAAATCGATGGAATTGTGATCAAAGTCGATTCGTTAGCTCAGCAAGAAGAGCTCGGCTTTACAGCAAAAAGTCCCCGCTGGGCTGTTGCGTACAAGTTTCCAGCTGAAGAGGTGGTGACAAAGCTGCTTGATATTGAACTAAGTGTCGGGCGTACAGGTGTCATCACACCAACGGCGATCCTTGAGCCTGTCAAAGTAGCAGGAACGACAGTGCAGCGAGCTTCCCTTCATAATGAAGATTTGATCAAAGAAAAGGATATTCGCCTTTTTGATCAAGTGATTGTGAAAAAAGCGGGCGATATTATTCCGGAAGTCGCAGGTGTACTGATCGATCAGCGTACAGGAGAAGAAAAGCCGTTTCACATGCCGACTGAATGCCCGGAGTGTCATAGTGAGCTGGTGAGAATTGAAGGCGAAGTGGCTTTGCGTTGCATCAATCCAGAATGCCCTGCCCAAATACGTGAGGGACTCATTCACTTTGTTTCCCGCAATGCAATGAACATTGATGGGCTTGGCGAGCGGGTCATTACACAGCTTTTCCAAGAACAGCTTGTCTCTCGTGTGTCTGATCTTTACCGATTAACGAAAGAAGAGCTCATTCAGCTTGAGCGAATGGGCGAAAAATCTGTCGACAATTTACTGCGTTCGATTGAGCAATCGAAAGAAAACTCTCTAGAGCGTTTACTATTTGGACTCGGTATACGATTTATTGGCTCTAAAGCGGCGAAGACCTTGGCGATGCATTTCGGTGATATCGATCAATTAAAGCAAGCGACGAAAGAACAATTACTCGAAGTCGATGAAATCGGTGAAAAAATGGCTGATGCTGTCGTCACATACTTTGAGAAAGAAGAAATACTCAATCTGCTAAATGAACTAAAAGAGCTTGGGGTTAATATGACCTACACAGGACCAAAACCGGTGAAGGTTGAAGAAAGTGATTCCTATTTTGCAGGCAAAACCATTGTGCTGACAGGGAAATTAGAAGAAATGGCTCGAAACGATGCAAAAGCAGCGATCGAAGCACTAGGCGGTAAACTGGCAGGTAGTGTGAGTAAGAAAACAGATTTAGTCATAGCCGGAGAAGCAGCGGGAAGTAAGCTGACAAAGGCAGAAGAACTCAATATAGAAATTTGGGACGAAGCTAAAATGCTCGAGGAGCTAAAGAAATAAGAGGAGTGTTTTCTATTGAAAAAGTTGTTATTGCTGCTGACAATGCTCACACTGATATTGTCAGCGTGTGCACCTTTTGGGGGAAAGGAAGAGGAAGAGGTCACACAAAAAACGGATGAAACGAAGGAAACAGCCATCATCCCGATGTACAATATCTCTGACTCCTATTACAAAATGGTGCTGCCGTTTAAACAAGGGGCTGCGAGAGGATTAACAGCAGAGCGTCTCAACACACGCTTGGACATCGATGAATTTGAAACAGGACTCATGCGCCTTGCAACAGAGTCATTTAATACAAACGACTACCTTTTCCAAGAAGGACAGCATTTTGATGAGGACACCGTTCTAGGCTGGCTGGCGCGCAAAAAAACAGGCAGTGATCTGAAAAAGGCAGAAAAAGAAGATAAAGACTTTAAGAATCTAGGCTTAAACCCTGCTCTTCCGAACTCAGGTTCAACAAAGTCTAAAAATGAAAGTAGTCCAATTTACTTAGCTTCGATGCTAGAGCATAATTACTTAATTCGAAAAGATAAAAACAGCTTACAGCTTGGCGGAGTTGTCATTGGACTTGCGCTGAACTCTGTTTATTATTACCGTGAAAATATCGGTGACCCGCAGCAAGAAGTGACGATCGATTCTTCGAAAAATTCAAAGAAACTTTTGGCAGAAGGCGAAAAAATTGCTGAACAAGTGATCAAACGAATTCGTCAAATGGATGGGCTGCAAAAAGTGCCTGTCATGATTGCCCTTTATAAGCAAGCACCAAAATCATCTATCGTTCCAGGAAACTTTATCGCCAAAACGGATGTGAAAGCGGGCTCAGCTGATATCGGCAATTGGGATACGATCAAAGAGGAGAATGTCTTCTTCCCTTCAGATAATGCGAAAGGCAACTACAAAGATGATTCCGAGCGATTTGACCGCTTCAAAACAAAAGTCGAAGACTACTTCCCGAATTATACTGGTGTCGTAGGAAAAGGGTTTTACAAAGACGGCAACCTGCAAAAAATGAAAGTCGAAATTCCAATGCAGTTCTACGGAAAAACGGAAGTCGTAGCCTTCACGCAATATTTAACAGGTGAAGTCATGGATTACTATAAGAGTACCAATATCGAAATTAACATCACATCTTCAGATCAACAAGAAGCCTTGATCACGAAAAATGCTGAAGACAAAGAACCAACCGTCCATATATATGACTAAATAAAAACCGCCTTTTGGCGGTTTTTTAAATTAGTCATAATGTATCAAATTATGAAAATATTGTTATAAAAAGTAGAAGTGTAGAAAATAATGTATTATTATGGGTGATAATGAAGAGAAAATGGAGATCACTATGAAAAATAAATCATTTTACTTTTTATTAGGGGGACAATCCCTAGCTAATTTTGGGGATTCGCTATATGTCCTCGTATTGACCATCCTGACATATCAATTAACAAATTCTACACTGATTGCTTCAATGGTGGCTGTCTCACAGTTTGTTGGACAAGCACTTGGAGCGGTACTCATTCCTTTCTTTATGTATCAATTTAAGCTAAAAAGACTCATTATCTATTTACAAATGTGTCAAATTGCTTTCTTCGGTTGCTTAATTTTCATTTATATTCTACAACTATCAACTTTTACTATTCCTCTCTTTTTTATCATTGTATTTTTCCTTTCTTTGATAGATGGAGGAACCATTCCAGTTCGAAATTCGATGATCCCACGTCTAGTAGAAAAGAACTTTTTACTAAAAGCAAATAGCTATATCTTAACTTCTGATCAAATGGTCCTTTTACTAGGCTGGCTTTTAGGAGGGCTGTTTATTGGCATTCTTGGACCACAGTTTCTCCTATTGACGACACTTGTTTTATACAGTTTGTCACTCATATCTATGCTCTTTATCATTGATACTGGGGCTGCACCTAAACAAGAGCAACAGTCTGAATCATTTGCTACAAGGGTCTTTTCAGGGTGGAAGCTCATGTATGAAAAACCAACTATTCGAACATTAACGATTTTAGAAATGCTATCCATGAGCGGTAGAAGTATTTGGACTGGTGCCATTATCCTTGTGTATGTCACAGAAGTTTTACATCAGCCTGAAACATGGTGGGGCTTTATTAACGCAAGCTATTTTGGCGGAACCATTCTAGGCGGCCTGCTTGTGTTGCGGTTCGCAAAGCATGTGGAACAGCGTTTGTTTGATCACATTTTTTACAGTTCGGTGATCGTAGCTGTGCTAACCCTTTGCTTAGGATTGAATCATTCTGCATGGATGAGTTTGTTGTTTGTCTTTTTATTAGGACCAGCCTTTCAGCTTCGCAGTATTTCCATTCGAACCTATGTACAAGATACACTGAGTGAAATTGAATTGCCCAAAATACTATCAGCTCAACATACACTATCAACTTTTATATACGGAATGTCCATCCTCGTTATGAGCACCATGACCGATCTCTTTGGGGCAAGAGTCGTCTTTTTTATAAACGTTGCCCTGTTTACTGTGTCGGCTTTCCTAGCGTCTAGATTAAAAAATGAACAAATTTAGACATTTTATCTCAATTATTTACAAAAATACCATTATGTGATTTAATATGTTGGTAGAAATGTTAACTATATGAAAAGTAGAGGTGGCGTAATTGACTAATAGTTTAGTATATTGGCCATTAACACATCCGCAGCGGCGCGTGATGAACATGGAAACATTTTATCCAGGAACACCGATCAATCATATTGGCGGTATCATTTTCGTCAATGGGCCATTGCAGCTCGATAAACTGAAGCAGGCCATTGCATCTTGTATCATGATGACAGAATCTCTTCGTCTCAAGCTAGTAGAGAAAGATGGTGAAACGCTTCAATACGTTGATCCAAACGCCGATAGCCCTATTCCTACCTATGAGTTTTCCACACATGAAGACATGCTAGAATGGGCCGAAAAAGCCTTCAAAACACCATTTCAATTAACAGAAACCTCTCTCGCCGAATTTGCGGTACTAAAAATCAGTGAACAACAATCCGGTTATTTCATCAAATGCCATCATACAGTAGCAGATGGATGGTCGATGAAAGTAATCATCGATAAAATTAGCCAGCTTTACACTGCTCTTACCCACAGCTCCTCTATCGAACAAGAAGCAGACAATCACTCTGTATTTATTGATAAAGAATCAAAATATATGAACTCCCCAAGATTTAAAAAAGATCAGCAATTTTGGAAAGAAGCATTATCTGATGTGTCTGATAGTTATTTGGTACAGGGAACTGACCAAATCAAAGGCCATCGGCAAAGCCATTATCTTGATCGACAACTCTCAGAACGAATCTATGAATTTATAGATGTCCATCATTGTTCAATCAACTCTTTATTTACTTTAGGACTCTTCGTCTACTTGCATAAAAGATACCAGCAAAAAGATTTTATTATTGGGACGCCAGTTCTCAATCGTTCCGGACAAAAGGAAAAAGCCACGTCCGGTATGACCGTAAGTACAATGCCATATCGAATGAAGATCGACCCTCATCTCTCTTTGTTAGAAAGCTTAACAGACGTTCAAAAAAGCTATAAGGCTTACTTCCTGCATCAGCGTTATCCCTATGATGCACTTGTCAAAGATTTAGAGCTTGCAAAAGCAGGGTATGATCAGCTTTTTCAAATCTATATCAACTCCTACAGCACAAATATGGTGCAGGAGATGGAAGGATACAAGGTTGAATACATAGAGCTTTACAATGGCTTCCAGCCATATGGCTTACAAGTTGCTGTGAAAGAATGGGATGAAAAAGGGCAAATCGAGCTTCAATATGATTACAAGATCTCAGATTACAGCAATGAAGATATCGACTTTCTACACGAAAGAATGCTTCTCTTTGTCGAAACGATACTCGCTCAGCCAAAGCAGCTGTTAAAAGACGTACTTCTCATGACAGAAGTCGAGACACATCGAGAGCTATATCACTGGAACGACACAGGCATGCTGTTTCCACAGAAACAAAAAATCCATGAATTGATCACAGACATGTCAACGTCTTCTCCTGATCGAATTGCACTTCAGGACGGATCTCATAGCATGACATACGGTGAACTTGAGAGAAAAACCAATCAAATGGCGCATTTTCTACAAACACATGGCTTACAAAGACATGACTTTGTTGCCGTATGTATGAATCATTCACCAGAACTTATTGTGCTGCTGCTGGGGATTTTAAAGGCTGGAGGCGCATATGTGCCGATTGATCCTGAGTATCCAGAGGAACGTATTCAGTTTATTTTGGATGACAGCCAGGCAAAGCTGTTTTTCACAGATGACGCATCTGCATACCATTTTAATGGCGATACGTACAATATCTACAACGTGTGGGATCAGTTCGCTCAGTATAATGCGGAACATTCATTCATTGGAGATGCTGATGATGTCGCATATATGATTTATACGTCTGGCTCTACAGGACAGCCAAAGGGAGTCATGATTGAGCACCGAAGCTTAGTGAACTATATCATGTCTGCCAAAACACACTATACTGATTCATCAGATGATCATTTTGCCTTGTATTCTTCCATTGCGTTTGATTTAACCGTGACATCCATTTATACGCCATTGGTCATTGGCAGTACCGTGATGATCTATCGTCAAGAGGATCAGCAAGGCTTTTTATTAGAACATATTTTGTTTGATCAAAAAGCGAAAGTCATCAAGCTGACACCAGCTCATATGGCACTGCTAACAGATGCTGCACTTTCTCAATCAGTTGTGAAACGGATGATTGTGGGCGGAGAACAATTATCGACCGCTTTGGCCAAAAGAATCACAGAGGCAAGTGATGGAAGGATATCTATCTTTAATGAATATGGACCAACTGAAGCAACCGTTGGCTGTATGATTCATCAATTCCATCAAGATGATGAAGGGGCATCTGTGTCAATTGGTGTGCCAATGCCCAATACAGAGATTTACCTTTTAGATGAGCATCAGCAAGCCGTGCTGCCTGGGACAGTAGGAGAAATCTATATTTCAGGTGCAGGTGTTGGCAGAGGGTATTGGCAAAGACCTGATTTGCAGGAATCACGCTTTCTGCCCAATCCATTTGTAAATGGTCGCCGCATGTATCGAACAGGTGATATCGCCAAACGAGCAAATGATGGAAAGATTGATTACATTGGCAGAATTGATCATCAAATCAAGCTGCGAGGCTACCGGATTGAGCTCGGTGAAATTGAACTTGCACTGATGGCACTTGAAGAAGTTGATAAAGCAGCGGTTATTGATCTAACCGATGAATCTGGAGAAAAACAGCTGGCTGCCTATATTGAATTGAAAGAAAAACAGATGACGTCCTTTTTACTTAGAAAGAAATTATCAGATCAGCTTCCAGCTTACATGGTACCTGCCTATTTTGTTGTACTAGACGAGCTCCCGCTCACTCAAAACGGAAAAATCAATCGGACGGCACTGCCTGATCCATTGCTGTCTCAAGAAACAGCTGTTGAGTGGTCCAAGGAAACAGCGGACATTGAAGAGATCATCGTAGATACAGCAAAAGGCATCTTAGGGCATGAAACAATCGAACCGGCTGATCATTTTTATCAGCTTGGCGGAGATTCCATTAAGGCGATTCAATTTATTGCGAAGTTAAAAGACAAAGGACTCTATTTAAAAACCAAGGATCTTTTTACTTATCCCATTTTTAGAGAAATGGCACAAGTCGTTCAGCAGGAACCTGTCATACATATCTCACAAGAGCACGCTGTGGGTGATGTGAAATCGATTCCAATTATCGAATGGTTCTGGTCCCAGCGGTTAAAAGATGAACATTTCTGGCATCAATCCATCATTGTTCATTCAAAGAAAAAGATGGATGAAACCATCGTGCAGGATGCTCTCAAAGAGCTCGTCATTCACCATGATGGACTAAGGTTAAAAGTACATGAGGCAACAAACACACTCTATTATGATGAAGACATTCAAGATATTCCGCTGATGATACACGATTTCACGGCATTGTCAGAAGAGAATGTGGAAGAAGCGTTACAAGAAGTAGGATATCAGATCAAGCAAAGGACTCATCTTTATCAAGGACCATTGATTCAGGCTGCGCTTTGTCAAACTGATTCTCAATCACATCTCATCTTTGCCGCCCATCATCTATTAGCTGATGGTATGTCTTGGCAAATTTTTGTGGAGGACTTGATTCAATTATTGCATGCAGAGAAGGTTACAGCAGAAGTACTTCCGTCTAAAACCCATTCCTATCAAACATTTGCCGAGCGGGTGAATCAGTATGCAGTATCAGAGAGTGTAAAAGAGTCGGTCAGCTATTGGCAAAAAGCGGTGCAAAATATACAGCCTCTGTATCCAGTTTCCTCAAATGAGGGATATGTCAGAGACGAAATCAAATTAACCAACGCATTATCAGTGGAACTCACGAATCAATTGCTCAATCAAGCGAATCAAGCGTATCAAACGCAGCCGCATGAACTGTTAATTTCAGCCTTGACGCAAGCCTGTTATCAGCAAACGAATCAAGAGCAGATTTCTTTGGAATTAGAAGGTCATGGCAGGGATGCAGTAGAGGATGAGATCGATGTATCTAGAACGTTTGGCTGGTTCACCACCATGTATCCTGTGAATGTTCATGTGTCTGAATCTCTCTCGGATCACATACGAACTGTCAAAGAAACGATACGTGAAGTGCCAAATAAAGGTGCAGACTATGGGCTGTTGTCACTCATCAATAAGCAGCTTTCTCCTCATTCAGCGCCGCAATTACGCTTTAACTATCTAGGTGAAATTGATCAAGTGCTGAAACAATCATCTGATTATGAGATGTCTTACTTTACATCGGGGATGGATTCGTCATTGGATAATCCATTAACAACCGTCATCGATATGGTCGCTACCATCAAGGGCGGTCAGCTGATTTTTCATCTTTCTTTCAGCGAAAAACAGCTGTGTGAAACAGACATGATGCAGCTATTGCAAGCGGTAGAGCAGCAAATTGAGCGTCTTGTACAGCATTGCTTAGAGAAAGAAGGAATCGAATTTACACCGTCTGATTTTGAAACAGTGGATATGTCTCTTGAAGAAATGGATTCATTATTTACATGAGGAAAAATCAGTATGTTATCTATCTTTCATTTTTATTAGCGATCTTATGGGTAAGCAGCTTTGCTGGGGGGATACATGCCAAAGCAGTGATTTCATCTAAAGCCGTTGATCAAGTGATAGAGGAACAGATGGAGCTTGGACGCATTCCAGGCATGTCCGTTGTGGTTGTGAAAAAGGACGAAGTGGTGTACCAAAAAGGCTTTGGTTATGCGGATCGAAAGAAAAAGAAGCAAGTGACAGCCAGCACTTTCTTTGAAATTGGATCTACATCAAAGGCGTTTACCGCTCTTGCGATTGTGGAGTTAGAGAAGCAAGGGAAACTTCATTTAAAAGATCCGGTGAGCAGCTATATTCCAGGTTTTTTTCCAACATACAATGGAAAGCCTCAGCGTTTAACGGTGGAGCAATTAATGCATCACACAAGCGGCATTCCCTTTCAATCCATTGCGCTTATCCAGCCAGATACTACAAAGGATGCGTTGAAAAAAACAGTAGATCAGCTGAAATCAATCGAGCTTAATCGTAAGCCAGGCAGTTCCTTTGAATATGCGACCATCAACTATGATGTTCTTGGTCTCATCATTGAAAATGTAACAGGAACATCGTATGAGGCTTATATGAAAGGACTGTTTAAAAGGCATCATCTTGACCAAACGGAGGCTGGGCTAAAACGGATGAAATCCGGCGCTGTCTCAGAAGGGTTTAAATTGCAATTCCTTGCTCCGCATGCTTATGAAGCACCAGAATATCGAGGCAATACTCCGGCAGGATATATTGTGATGAATAGTCAGGATGTGGGGACTTGGCTGCAATATCAATTGACCGATTCAACTTGGTCTCGCTTTGTAAAAAATCCTGATCACTTAACTGTGAATGTCCCAGAAGAAGGGAAGCATGTCTATTACAATGCCGGCTGGTATATAGAAAAGGCACATGAGCAGGTAGACTCGCTTTTTCATGCAGGCTCTAACCCTAACTATTCATCATTTTTTCTGATCCAGCCAAAAGAAGAGGTTGCGATCGGAGTGTTAGCAAATATGAATAGCAGCTACACAGAGCAAACAGCACGTCTTATTGCCAAAACGATCACGGGTACAAATGAGGAAGTAGAGTCATCAATGGACCCTTTTCAGCTCATTGATCAGTTGAGTCTTGGTGCCACATGTCTTTTTATTTTGCTGCAAATAGTGTCTATCGTTCGTTTTATCAAGTGGAAAAAGCGTGTAAGAAACGGCGCTTTCGTTCGCAGTGACATGTCACTTCGCGTCTGGCTGAAAAGTAGCGGCTGGGTGCTTCTGCTAATTGGGATATTGCTCCTGCCAATCATTGTTGCGCAGCTAGCCTTTAATGGGCTGCCTTGGAAAATGACTTTTGTATGGGGACCTTCCTCTCTCATTGAATTAGCGATTTCTTATTATTTGTTTTTCATTTGGTTTTGTACGATTGGTTTCATCAAAGGATTTATGGTGACATCTCCTGCTGGAAAGAGAGGAAAAAAAGATGACCGTCAAACAGATTTCGGGCATTCATCCTTATAATGATTTGTTTTATCGCAGCTGTTTTTTCAATTGCTTTTTTCCAATTGTGAAGCTGCATGATCAAGAAGTTTCTCCATACTTATTAAATGATCAATTTGCCTACGGGCTTACAGAGCACGGCTTGCTACAGATTGACTGGATGTCGGCACACGATCCAGAAAAGATTATGAATTTACAAGGCATTCAAGTAGAAAAAATGACGTATTGTCCAAACCTCATTGAAAAGGTCAAGCAAGATGTGACGTGTGACCGCCCGGTAATTGTATGGGTAGACCCTTACGTTCAGCGAGGTAGAAAAGAGTATTTGACAACCCATAGCCGTCATTCCATTTTAATTACTGGATTCGATGAAAATCAGCAAATCTTTCACGTATTAGAGAATCGGCATTTAGATAATTTGTCTTATGAGCATCAAGTGCTGTCATTTAAAGATGTACAGAAAGGGTATGACACCTTTCATGATCATTTTCAGCCGAATGATCAATTTCATTCCTATGCGGCCTTCTACTTTGATCCGGACAAGCTCTCGACTGAGTTATTTGATCAAAAAACGACTTATTTCCTGAGAAATATGCATGGTCAGATAGACGTAATAGAAAAAGGAATCGCAGCTCTTGAAACATTTTATGAGCAGCTTCCGCAATGGGATGATATCGAGAAGCTCGTGGCGTCGTTCAATCAGATCATCAATACGAAGAAAGTAGAGCTGTATCGGCTGAATCTCATCAAAGGCGATCTACCTGAGCTGGTGGGAGGGATGGAACGTATTTTAGCAGAATGGGAGAAAGCAAGGCATCAGGCAGCAAAACTCCTTTTTTCAGGTGAGATGTCTAGTAGGTACCAAGCCAATATCAAAGCTTCTTTAGAACAGATCATCCAGGATGAAAAACACTGGCTGGAAGCGTTGGCAATCAAATGCAAAAGGGAGTGTGGCGTGTCGTGAAGTTATTTTGCTTACCGTACGCAGGTGGAGCCAGTACCGTATTCAGTACGTGGAAATCTTATATAGACCGGTCGATAGAAATTCATGCCCTTGAACTCCCTGGGCACGGGACAAGAATGACAGAGCCTGTACTAACCGATTTACAGCAGGTCGCAGATGATCTTTATGTACAGGCGTCCTCCTCCTTAAAAGAAGGAGAGCCCTATGCCATTTTCGGTCATAGTATGGGAGCCGTCCTTGCATATGAATTACAAAAAAGAATGAAAACAAGGTTAAACAGAGAGCCTGTTCATGTCTTTTATTCTGGGCGCTTCCCGCCACATATTCCAGAAAAGAAAGTCTATCATCAGCTGTCAGATTCCAAATTAAAAGAAGCGATCATTGCGATGGGAGGCGTTCCTGAGGAACTTGCTGATAACCATGCAGTGCTTGATTTCTTTCTGCCGATTTTAAGAGCAGACTTTCAGCTTTTGGAGACCTATTTGTGTGATGAAGTCGTTCCAGCTGCTTGTCCAATTTCTATTTTTTATGGTACACGTGATTTGCCTTCTGTGCTGTTTGATTTAGACGATTGGGATCAATATACAAGTGAAGATTGTGCGTTTTTCGAATTCGATGGAGATCACTTTTTTATTCATTCATTCACAAATGAAGTCGTTGAAAAAATCAATGTCATTTTAAAGCGAATTGGAGTGTTGGAGAAATGAACACGAAGCAAGTAGGCGTGATTGGAGCAGGTGTCATGGGGGCTGATATGGCATTAGACCTTTCAGCAAATGGCTATCAAGTCACATTAGTTGATGTCACAGAAGAAAAGTTAAACGAAGCGCTGGAAAAAATTAAGAAGACCTATCAATTGGTTCAATTTGTGAGAAAGAAGAAAATCTCATTGTCTTTAGAAGATGTATTGTCTCAAATCCAGCTGTCAACTTCACTTGAAGGCTTACATGACGCGCATATCGTCATTGAAAATGTGACGGAAGATTGGGAGATTAAAAAACCTATTTATGAAGAGCTACGAGATATTTGTGCGAAAGAAACCATCTATTTTGTAAACACAAGCTGTATCTCCATCACAAAGGTAGGTTCCCTTATGTATCACCCTGAGAATGTCATTGGGGCGCACTTTATGAACCCTGTTCCTCTTAAAGCGTTAGTTGAAGTCATTAGAGGTAAAGCAACTTCTGATGACACAGTGGAAACGGCAAAAGATTTCTTGAAATCGTTTGATAAAACACCAGTTGTGGTGCATGATTTTCCGGGATTTGTTTCCAATCGTGTGCTGATGCTGACAATCAACGAAGCGATTTGGGCGGTGCAAGATCAAGTCGCTACGCCAGCGGATGTCGATAAAATTTTCCGCGGAGGTTTCGGTCATAAAATGGGACCACTTGCGACAGGAGACTTAATTGGGCTTGATACGATTTTGAATTCATTGCTTGTTTTATACGAGAGCTACAAAGATCCGAAGTTCCGTCCATGTCCTCTGCTTGTCAAAATGGTTGATGCAGGCGAGTACGGCAAAAAATCAGGCAAGGGCTTTTTCCAATATGACATGTGAGAGGAGAATAACCAATGGCTAAGCAAATTAAGTGTGTTGTCTGGGATTTAGATCATACATTATGGGATGGAATTTTACTTGAGTCAGATGAAGTGACGTTAAAACCATCGATGAAGGAAGTACTAACAGAGTTAGATGAGCGCGGCATCCTTCTTTCTATAGCAAGCCGGAACGATGAAGCAGCCGTGAAGGAAAAGCTTTCTGCCTTCGGAATCGAACATTTCTTTCTCTATCCAGAGATTCATTGGAATGCCAAATCTAGTTCATTAGAGAGAATCAGCGAGCGCCTAAATATTCATAAAGATACCATTCTCTTTATTGATGATCAGCCATTTGAACGAGAAGAAGTGAAGGCTGTTCATCCAGAGATTACGTGCTGGGATGCAGTGGATTATCTGTCATTACTCACTGATGATCGGCTGCGTCCAGTCTTTATCACAGAAGATGCTAGACGACGCAGAAGAATGTACTTAGAAGCGGACAAAAGGCAGCAGGAAGAAGAGAAATATGAAGGGCCGCCTGAGAAATTCTTGGCGTCTTTACATATGAAATTCGTGATATCAGAAGCAGGAGAACAAGACCTCCAGCGCGCTGAAGAATTGACCGTCCGTACCAATCAATTAAATGCGAGCGGGAAAACCTACGATTATGAAGAGCTTGATTTCTTCCGTCAATCAGATTCTCACTTGCTGCTTGTCTGTGAACTTGAAGATAAATTCGGTTCCTATGGAAAAATTGGACTCTCATTAATAGAAGAAACAGGTGACACATGGCATGTCAAACTGCTGCTTATGTCTTGCCGCGTCATGTCTCGTGGTGTCGGGACCATCTTACTCACAACGATTTTGCAAGAAGCGAAAAAGCGAGGAAAGCGGCTTGTCGCTGACTTTAAACAAACCGACCGAAACCGCATGATGTACATCACATATAAGTTTGCGAATTTCAAAGAAATTGAGAAAGGGGAGGACGGCTATATCTTGTTTGAAAATGATTTAAGCATGATTCAGCCTTTCCCAGAATACGTAGATGTCAATATTGAATTAAATCAGAAAGACCCAGCCAAACAATAAAAAAGCGAAAAGCGAGGAGATTAAATCATGAACCTACACGAACAAGTAAGAGCTTATATCGAGCAAAACCTAGTGGTATTTGATGAGGAAATTGAACTTGGAAATGATGATCATATTTTTGAACAAGGCTTTGTGAATTCTCTATTTGCGATGAAACTAGTGAACTATATCGAGCAAGACTTTCAATTCCAATTAGATAACGAAGACCTCGACATTGCTCATTTTAGTACGGTCAATCGCATTGTCGCCTTAATTGAGAGAAAACAACAGGGGGCGGCTCTTCATGAAAACAGCTGAACAAACGATCAATGCCGTTGAAGAAATTCGCCAGTATTGCGATGAACATATCCGTCCGTTTGCCAATGAATTCGATGAGACGGAACATTTGCCAGAGTCACTGATTCGAGATATGGCAAAAAGAGGCTACTTGGCAGCAGGTATCCCGTCTTCCTATCAAGGGCTAGGGCTTGATCCAATCGCATATGGACAGTTCACAGAACAAGTGGGAAAAGCTTGCTGTAATGTACGCACATTATTGACAGTGAATTCACTTGTAGGAGAAGCCATTCTTCGTTATGGAACAGAAGAGCAAAAACAAGGCTGGCTCGTTGAATTAGCCAAGGGAGAAAAAATCGGAGCCTTTGCTTTGTCAGAGCCGAATATTGGTTCAGATGCCAATCATGTTGAAACAAGCTATCAAAAGGAAGGGCAATCCTATGTATTAAATGGGAAGAAAAAGTGGATTTCCTTTGGAGCGATTGCCGATTTCTTTATTGTGATTGCAAGAGACGGTGAACAAGTCACGGCATTCCTTGTCGATCGAGATCAGCCGGGTGTAGAGATTGAGAGGATTACAGGAATGATGGCCAACCGAGCGTCATATTTAGCGGAAATCACCCTCGATCATGTTCATGTGCATGAAGACTGTGTTTTAGGACCAGTTGGAGGCGGATTTAACCATGTGGTGTCACTCGCATTAGACCATGGAAGATACAGTGTCGCTTGGGCAGGGCTTGCCATCGCACAAGAAGCCGTTGATTCTCTTGTCACGTATTCGCGTAAAAGAACACAATTTAATGAAAAATTGTACAAGCATCAAATGATCAAAGGCATGATCGGAGATGCGGTGACCCAGCTCCATGCAGCGAGAGCCTTATGCCTAAAGGCTGGGGAAATGAGAGAAGCGAATCATCCTGATGCGATCACTGAAACATCCATCGCAAAATATTTCACCTCTAAAATTGCCGTTGACATTACAAATACAAATGTCCAAATTCATGGCGGAAGTGGATTTAGCCGGGAAAACTCAGCTTCAAGACTATATCGTGAAGCAAAGGTGCTTGAAATTATTGAAGGAACTTCGCAAATTCAGCAGCAGGTTATTGCTAACTATGGTTTACGCCATTATTTCGTGAAACATTCTTAGAGAGAAAGGAGATGATCCCATGGCTTTACAGCCGCAGAAGCTGGATAAACAGAACATTGAAAATATGTTAGGTGTCACTACGATCCAAGAGGGACTGCTGTTTCATCATTTAATGGAACCGAACGGAACAGCTTATTTTGAACAACTGCTGATCGAAATAGATGGACCGATAGATCGAGACATTTTTGAACAATCATGGACGAATGTCACCAAACAGCATGAAATGCTTAGAACATTATTCAGATGGCAGGAACTCGCAAGACCAGTACAAATTGTGCTGAAGGAGCATCAGCCAGACATTCGATACCGTGATTTGACAAAAGCGAAGGAGCCTCTTCATGTGCTGAAAGAAGAGGTGACGGCACAGAACCGAGAGGAACGCTTTGATCTGCAGGAAGTCCCATTTCGTCTGACGTTATGTGAAGTGAATGATGAAGTCAGCTGGGTTCTCATTAGCTTCCATCATATTTTATTAGACGGATGGAGCCTTGGGATTGTATTAAGCGATTGGATGAGTGCATATGAGCGCTTATCGAATGGGGACAAACCTCTTCTGGAAGAAAGACCGTCCTACCAATCCTTTGTTAAATGGCAGCAGAAAAACCTTCAACAGACAGAAGCACAAGCCGCCTATTGGAAAAATGTTTTCAACGGCTGGAGTTATGCAGAACTGCTTCCGAAGTCAAGCGGCGTACATGAAAATTCAGAAGTGTTTCATCAATATGAACATCAAGTGGATACTTCCATTGCGGAGAGCCTGAGCAAATTCACGAATCAATATGACGTGACGCTGGCATCTGTGATGTATACGCTGTGGGGAGTTTTGCTATCTAAGTATGCGAACCAAGATGATATTGTCTTTGGGACAACAGTATCAGGGAGAAATGCTGATGTCCCTCATATTGAAAAGATGACTGGATTGTTCATTAACACATTACCGCTGCGGGTCTCATTCGAACAAGAGCGGCCAATTCTTGAACAGATGCAGGAAGTGAGCCGTGAGATCGCTGTAAGAAATGAATATGAACATACCCCGCTATCTGACTTAAAGAAATATGCGGGAATGACTGCAGAGCAATCATTATTTGATTCAATCGTCGTCATTGAAAACTATCCACTAGATCAAATGCTCACGAAAAACGATCAGCCAATTCGTATTCGTGGATTTGAGATGACTGAGCAGACAGAATTCGATCTCACGCTTAGTGTTCAGGCGTTTGATGATCAGCTGCACTTTTCATTGGTGTATAACCCCGTCACCTTTTCAGCTGAACAAATCGAAAAGTGGTGTCAGCATTTTCTTCATCTCCTGTCTGATGCATGTGCACATCCGCATAAATCTGCTGCTCAACTACAGCTGCTATCAGAAAAAGAGAAAGAAAAGCAGTTAGCGGTCTTCAAGCAATATGGCGGGGCAACACCTAGCCATGAGCCAACGGTGATTGACCTATTTGAAGCACAAGTAGAGCGAACGCCAGCGGCAGTCGCAGTTGAGTTTGGCGATACGACGGTTACATATGAACAACTCAATAAGAGAGTGAACCAGCTCGCACATTATTTACAAAACAAAGGAGTCAAACAGGAGCAGCGTGTCGGCATTTTAGCAGAGCATTCCATTGAAATGGTGATAGCATGCTTAGCGATCTTAAAAGCTGGCGGTGCATACGTGCCGATTGATCCTGAATATCCGCAGGAACGAATAGAATATCTATTAGAAGACAGCGGAGTAGAATGGCTCTTAACTCATCCAATAAAAGGGCTCACCTACGCCTATCATGGAGAAAAAATCGATATCACGCAGCCGGATCTATACACCGGACCATCAGACAACTTGGCAGAAGCCATCACCTCAGACCAAACAGCCTACTGCATTTATACATCAGGAACGACCGGAAGACCAAAGGGTGTACTCATTCATCATCTTGGCTTAGCCAACTATATTGAATGGGCGAAGCAAGTATATGTTCGAGGAGAAACAAGGCATTTTGCTTTGTATACCTCACTGTCCTTTGACTTGACGGTTACTTCTATTTTCACGCCGCTCATTTCAGGAAATACCATCATGATTTATCACCATGAAAACCGGCAGCTACTTGTCGAAGACATCATAAACGACAACCGTGTACATGTGATGAAACTGACACCATCTCATTTACAGTTTATTAAGCATTTGTCTTTCCCAGACAGCCAAATGAAATGTTTCATTTTAGGCGGAGAGCAGCTGGAAACATCTTTAGCGAAATCCATTCAGCAGTCCTTTCCGCAGCCAGTTGAAATTGTGAATGAATATGGACCAACTGAAACGGTCGTTGGCTGCATGATTCATCGATATGACCAGGACATTGATCAAGACGTGTATGTACCGATTGGAAAGCCAGCACAGCATACAGATATTCTTCTGTTTGACAGACATATGAATCTCATGCCGGAAGGAGCCGTCGGTGAATTATATATTGGCGGAAAAGGTGTCGCAAAAGGCTATTTGAATCGCCCAGAACTAACCGAAGAAAGATTTGTCGATCACCCTTTCCAGCCAGGAGAAAAAATTTATAAAACAGGTGATGCAGCGCGCATTCTCCCTAATGGTCTCATTCAATTTTTAGGTCGAAATGATGATCAAGTGAAGCTGAGAGGCTACCGGATTGAAACTGGTGAGATTGAATTTTGGTTGAATGAACAGCCAGGAATAAAAGCAGCAGCTGTTGTTGTAAAGCCAGATGTTTCTGGTACACCATGTTTGGCCGCATATGTTGTCACGACAGCCATACTTGATCAAGCGGCAATAAAACAAGCGTTGGCTGATCAACTGCCGGATTATATGATCCCAACTCACTTTGTTCAATTAGACGATATGCCGCTGACTGCCAATGGCAAACTAGATAAACGAGCTTTACCTGCTTTAAAACAGGCGCAGCAAACGAAAAAACAGGCGGGCTCTGACTATCTTTCTGATACGGAGAAAGTCATTCAAGACATTTGGAAAAAGGTCCTCGGCTTAGATGAGGTAAGTGTTCATGACAAATTCTTTGACATTGGCGGGCATTCACTCAATTTGATCCACGTCAATCAACAGCTCGCTAAGCAATTGAATCAAAGCATTCCAATGGTCGAAATGTTCCGGCGTCCAACGATTAGAGAGCTTGCCGCATATTTAAGCGGCGATTCAGAGCAGGCAGCGGCAGGCGCGCAGCCTGTAAAACAAAAGACAAGAAAAGCCAATGAGCCGATTGCCATTATTGGAATGGCTGGTAAATTCCCAGGTGCGAAAAATGTTGAGGCATTTTGGCGAAATTTGAAGAATGGAGAAGAATCAATTTCCTTCTTTTCCGATGAAGAACTGCTTGAAGCTGGTATTGACCGCCAAACCTTCGAGCGATCCGATTATGTGAGGGCAAAGGGTGTCATTGATGGACCTGATTTATTTGATGCATCCTTCTTCGGCTATTCGCCAGGTCAGGCAGAAATGATGGATCCTCAAATACGTCTCCTGCATGAATACGCCTATAAGGCGCTGGAAGATGCGGGGTATGTACAAGAAAATTATACGGGGAAGGTCGGGTTGTTTACTGGGTCCACTTCGAACTTCCAATGGATTCAGCGTTTTGCCGCTTCCCTTGATAGCAGCATGTCAGAGCTGTTTGAAGTGGGTTCACTCAATGATACGTATACCGTCAGTACAAGAATTGCCCATAAATTGAATTTGAAAGGACCGGCGCTTACGCTGCAAACCGCTTGTTCAACTTCCTTGGTCGCCTTGCATTTGGCCTGTCAATCCATTGCAAATGGTGATTCAGATGTAGCTCTTGCGGGAGGTGTGTCGATCCTGCACCCAGTGAAATCAGGCTACGTTTATCAGCAGAACATGGTGAAATCAAGTGATGGCCACTGCCGCGCTTTTGATGATCAAGCAGATGGAACTGTTGGCGGAGATGGTGTTGGTCTTGTTGCTTTAAAAGCACTTAGTGAAGCCATAGAAGATGGTGACCATATTTATGCGGTTATTAAGGGCTCTGCCATCAACAATGATGGTGATCAAAAGGTTGGTTTCAATGCTCCGAGCGTCGAAGGACAGACACGTGTCATTCAGGATGCCCTGCATCAAGCAGATGTTTCACCAGAGACGATTGAATATGTGGAAACACATGGAACTGGCACATCACTTGGTGATCCGATTGAAATAGAGGCGCTCACAAAGGCTTTCGACACAGAGAAAAAACAATTTTGCCGCATTGGGTCTGTGAAAACAAATATTGGACATTTAGATGCAGCGGCAGGAGCAGCTGGCTTGATCAAAGCTGTGCTTTCGCTTCAGCATCACACATTTGTACCTAGTCTTCACTTCAAAAAAGCCAATGAAAACATTGCATTTGAGCACAGTCCTTTCTTTGTAAACACTGAGCTGACCGACTGGAAGCAGCCAGCTTCCCATTTGCGGCGGGCGGGGGTGAGCTCATTTGGAATGGGTGGAACGAATGCACATGTCATCTTAGAAGAAGCACCACAAAGAGATCGTCAGCAAATGCCTCGTTCTGCTGAGCTGCTTGTTCTTTCAGCCAAGAGCAAAACGAGCTTGGAACGAATGAAAGACAAACTCGCAAGCCAAATAGAAAACACACCTTCTATCAATTTGGCAGATGCAGCTTATACCCTGCAAACAGGAAGACAATCCTTTGGTTTTCGTCAGGCATTTGTTGCGGCAAACAGAGAAGATGCTCTAAGAGTATTAACAGAAAAGCAAGGCAAGGGCATTGGAAAGCTCATGCATTCGCATGTGGAAAAACAAAAGATTATTTTTATGTTTTCTGGACAAGGCAATCAATATCTCAATATGGGATTAGATTTGTACCGAGAAGAGCCTTACTTTAAGAAGCAAATGGATGCTTGTTTTCAAGCATATGAAGAAGCAACAGGACGAAGTCTTGCCCGTATTCTGTACCCATTAGCAGCTGAAACAGAAAAGGCACGTGAACAATTGGCAAGTACTCAATATGCACAGCCAGCCATTTTTGCCATTGAATATGCCTTATCCATGCTTTTCATTGAATGGGGCGTTCGTCCTGATGCAATGATCGGCTATAGCTTTGGCGAATTAACGGCAGCCGCCATATCAGGGCTATTCAGCTTAAAGGACGCAATGTCCATGGTCGCCTATCGTGCGAATGCGATGCAGTCGTCACCAGCTGGCGTCATGATGAGTGTTCCATTACCTGAGGCAGAGCTAAAACCGATGCTTCCAAACGATATTTCTCTCGCGGTTGTCAATGATTCATCATGTATCGTGTCAGGTCTAGAAGAGGCGATAGGTGAATTTGAACAAGAGCTAAAAAGCAACAGATTGATGTGTATGCGATTAGGTGGAACCATTGCCGCCCACTCACATGTCATGAAGGAGGCAGCGGAGCAATTCGGAGAAAAATTAACGCATATTAACGCCAAGTCGCTTCGTATTCCATTCATTTCGAATCTGTCAGGAGATTGGATGACAGATACGAGTGCGAAGGATATGTCTTATTGGAAAAGGCATATGACCGATACAGTTCGCTTTGCTGAAGGCATCACAAATATTTTACAAGAGGACAATATTCAATTAATTGAGATTGGTCCAGGACAAGATTTAAGCGTGATGGTCAACCGGTCGCTGAACGGCCTGAACCAGCATGTATGTCATGTGTTAAGACATGCAAAACAAGATGTGACGGATACTGAATTTTTACTTGGTCAAATGGGACGTCTATGGACAAACGGATTATCTATTGATTGGGACAGGTTCCATCTAAACCGTCAGCCGCGTAAAATGCCGCTGCCAACGTATGCATTTGATCAAACTTCCTATTGGTATGATGCAGCAGATCGTGTGAAACAAGAAAAACCAAAGCAGTCTGGACGAAAGCAGCAAATGGATGAATGGTTCTATACCCCTCATTGGGAAGCGGATCTTTTACCTTGCGTGCCATCAGAAGATACATCTGGCGGAGCCTTGCTTTTGTTTGCAGATCCATCTGCTTTTGGAGAGAAGATTGCGGCTGAGCTCCTGACGAAACGGAACGAGTCCGTAGTCGTTCGTAAAGGAAATGAATTTACGAAGCATGACAAAAAAAGCTATACCATTCGGTCACATGAGCCATCTGATTATGAAAGGCTCATATCAAATCTGGCAGATGATGAAATCAACGTGTCAAAAGTTTGTCATCTATGGGGGCTTGCAGAAAGACAGTCATCTCAAACGGAAGAAGAATGGGTGAAGCAAACGCAGCAAGATGCTTATTACTCCTTGCTTTATATCGGCCAGGCACTGAAAAAATATGTGTTGGACCAAAAGGTATCGATTACAGTTCTTTCCTCATTGACGTATGCCGTTGGCGGTGAGCCTGTACTTTATCCTGAAAAAGCGATCCATCTAGGGCCTGCGATGGTGATTTCACAAGAAACACCGAACTTACGCTACCGCATTCTTGATATTGATCGCCCAGTGGAAAATGGGGTTCAAGAAAAGAGATTGCTAAAGCAAATAAGCGATGAGCTAGATCGAGCGTATGGACAGCTTCTCACGGTCTATCGACGAAATAAGCGATATGTGAAAAAGTATGCGAATAGTTCAGTTCCTGAAACAGGACAGGCTCATTTGGCTAAAAAAGATGGTGTATACATTTTAATTGGCGGACTTGGGTTTATTGGATTGAATATCGCCCAGACTTTGGCCGAGCAAACGAAGGGAACATTGATCTTAACGAGCAGATCTGGACTCCCTGATAGAAGCAAGTGGCAAGAATGGCTGTCTGCGCATGATGAACAGGATCCAACAAAGAAAAAAATCCAAAGGGTAATGGCACTGGAAGAGACAGGTGCAGATGTTCTCATTCAGAAAGTAGACGTTCGTCACAAGGAAGATATCCAGCAATTGATCAACACAGTGGATGCATCATATGGGCAAATCGATGGCGTGATCTATGCAGCTGGAGTGACAGGCGACCAATCTTTCCAGGTGATGGAGCAAACAGATGTCACTTTTTCCGAGCCGCATTTTGAAGCGAAGATGAATGGTGTGCTTCATCTTGATGCTGCCTTAAGTGATCGATCCCTTGATTTCTGTTTTGTCCTGTCATCTTTGTCACCGATCTTGGGCGGACTCGGTTTTACAGCCTATACAGCTGTGAATCATTTCATCGATGCGTACGTGTATGAACGCAATCTACGTTCAGAAACACAGTGGTCTGTCATTAGCTTTGACGGCTGGGAATTTGAGCAGGGGAAGCAGCTTGATCTTCCAATCGGAGATGATGTCACCGAAACGTTAATTACAGAAAAAGAAGGAAGAATGATCTTTGAACGATTGCTTTCGCTGGATCAAGTGGAACAAATGGTTATTTCGACAACATCTTTACATGATCGTATTCACCGATATGTAGACCGTTTATCCCTTAAGGAAGAGAGCGGCGGAGAGCATGAACAAGATGGCAACCTGTATTCTCGACCAGCGCTTTCCACGAATTATGCGGAACCAGAAACGGAGCTGGAGAAGGCATTAAGTCAACATTGGCAAGCATTCTTTAAGATTGATGAAATTGGCATAGATGATCATTTCTTTGAAATGGGTGGAGATTCTCTAAAGGCGATTACCTTCATTGGTATCATTCATCGTGCATTTAGTGTAGAGCTGACGCTGCCACAATTTTTCCAAATCCCTACGATACGATTAATGGCAGCATATATCGATCAAGCAGATACTGCTGCTTATCATGCGATTGAAAAAGCCGAAGTGAAGGAGCATTATCCTCTGTCGTCTGCGCAAAAACGGTTGTATCTCATGCAGCAAATGGATGTAAACAGCACAGGATACAACGAGTTTAAAGCGGGACGAATCAAAGGGAAACTCGATATTAGCAGGTTGGAATGGGCATTTCAGCAGCTCATTAAGAGACACGAAAGTTTGCGGACAGCGTTTGTACTAGAGAATGGCGTCCCTTATCAAAAGATTGAAGAAGAGGTACCTTTTGCAGTCACATTGTTTGACCTCACTAACGGATCAACACAAGGATCTGAGGAAGAGCAAAAACAAGTGATTGAACAATTTTTGACTGCCTTTACGTTAAGTGAAGCTCCATTGATGAGAGTCGGTGTGATGAAGCTGGCAGATGAGGAATTCGTACTCATGCTGGACATGCACCACATTATCTCAGACGGTCTTTCTCAAGATATTTTGGTCAATGACTTTATGCAGTTATATGACGGCAGGACGCTCGAGCCTCTTGCTCTGCAATATAAAGATTTTTCAGAATGGCAAAATGACCTGCTTGCATCAGAAGCACTGAAAGAATCGAGTGATTACTGGAAAAACCGGTTAGAAAGTGCCCCGCTACTTGATCTGCCAACAGATTTCGATCGGCCAGAAGTGAGACAATTTCGCGGCGGACATTATACGTTCCGTATAGAAGAAGCGGAGCTGAACGCGTTTAAGCAGGTGATTTTACAGGAAGACGCCACACTGTTTATGGGCTTGTTAAGTGTATATCAGATTTTGCTTCACAAATTAAGCGGACAATCAGATATCACGGTCGGGGTTCCGGTAGCAGGGAGAAAACAAGAAGAGCTGCAGCAAGTGATCGGTATTTTTGTCAATATGCTGCCACTTCGTTTGTATCCTAAAGCAGAACTGACGTACCAGCAATTCCTGCAGGATGTGAAAGCACATGTCATCGATGATTTCGGACATCAAGACTATCAATATGAACAAATGGTTCAAGACCTCCAGTTAAGCCGGAGTGTCAGCCGGAATCTATTGTTTGATGCTGTGTTCGCCTTGCAAAATATGAATCAGCCAGAACTGAAGGTAGGCGGTTTAACCTTTAGTGATTATCCGTATGAGACAGGAACGTCACGCTTTGATTTACTCTGGATTGCGTATGAGCAGGAAGACGGTCTTTCTTCAACAATTGAATATAATACTGAGCTTTTCACAGAGGAAACCATCGAGCAGATTGCGGGCTTGCTGAAAGACATCATGAGGGCTGTTTCAGTAGATGCTGTAAGAATAGAGGAGATCGAACTGACTTCTTCATTCAAGCAATTAGATGACGTATCTCTTTTCGAATTAGATGACTTGAAAATATAAGTAAAGAGGTGAATGGAAGAGTGATTGAACATGATGATTTTCAACTGAAAGCAGCGGCGAAGGAAAGGGTGTTAGAAAGAGCCTACTGGACATCGATCTTATCAGGTGTCCAGCTTGATGGCCGCATTCCTCATACGGTTTCACATGCCAAGCCTGCTGCAATGAACCGATCGCTTCATTCGTCCTTCCCTGTGGCTATGAATCATTCGTTAAAGCAATTATGTGGAGATTCTGATTTGCGCCTGTTTATCGTGCTAACCACAGCAGCTTTTGGCTTGCTTCAACGTTATAGCGGAAAAACTGAGTTGATGGTGACTGTTCCTACAATGGAACAGTCTGCTAATCAATCCGCCATCAATCATATGCTGCCGCTGAAGGCAGAGATTGAGCCTCATATGAGCTTTAGCGCAGGGCTAGAGGCAGTGAAACAATCGTTTCAGGAGGCAGTGCGTCATCAAAACTATCCTGTTTATATTTTAATGGATGAGCTTTGGCATTCAGCAGGAGAAGACAAGAAGCGTGTCAATCTGGCATGTGCATTTGAGACATTGCATGGGCAAGTTGACAGAGAGCAGCTGCATGCGGATGTGCTTATTGTTTGGAAGAAAGAACAAGATCACCTTCATGCTGAAGTTCACTGGGATGCTTCCATTTATGATGACCACATGATGGAGCAGTTCTCCAATCATTTCATGGGATTCACAGAGCAATGTCTCGAAACGTCTGAGCAAACGATGAGCACACACTCATTTTTATCTGATATAGAGAAAAATCAGCTGTTTGATTCGTTTCAAGGGGAGTCGCTCGCTTATCCAGTGGATCGTGATATTGTGTCGTTATTTCAACAACAAGTCCAATTGCATCCAGCGCGAACGGCTGTTGTGTTTGGCACCACCTCCTATACATATGAAGAGGTTGATCATTTATCAGATCGCATTGCGCTTAGACTATCTCAAAGTCAGATAACACGTGAGACTCCTGTTGGACTCAGAATGTATCGATCTGCTGAACTTGTCATTGCCATTCTTGGCATCTTAAAGGCTGGCTATGCTTATTTACCGATTGATGTTCATCTACCGATTGAAAGAATTCGGTATATGCTCAAAAACAGCGGCGCTACAGCTATTGTCTCGGATACAGAAGGACACGAAGGATTGGATGTCGAGATTCATGTGATTCAAGACATGCTTCAAGAACCATCAATAAAAGAGAATATGACTTGGTCTATCTCGCCTTCGGATATGGCGTATGTCCTGTATACATCAGGTACGACAGGGCATCCGAAAGGTGTCGTTATCGAACATCGTCATGTCATTAATTTGGTATATGGAATGAAAACGCGCTTTTTTGATCTGCTCCCTAATTCTTTGCAAGTAGGGATGCTGGCTTCTCACATTTTTGATGCGTCTGTTCAAACATTGTTCCCGGCATTGCTCCTCGGGCATACGCTGCATATTGCCAAAGATGAAGTCCGTATGGATGGACATGCGTTATGGTCGTTTTACCAAGAACATCACATTCAGCTGTCTGATGTGACCCCCTCTCACTTGAAGCTGATGAACAAGGCAGCAGCGCAATCGAAACAAGACTTGCCAGCATTGAAGATGATGCTGGTGGGCGGAGAGGTGTTCACAAAAGAGCTGATGGATCAATTTTTACAGCATATATCAGGTGAAAAACCAATCATGATTAATGCGTATGGGCCGACTGAATGTACGGTTCAGTCATCATCCTTTTTGATTCCCCAAGACTGGGACGAACAAGTCATTCCTATTGGGCAGCCGATGCCGAATGAGCATATTTTCATATGTGACGCGCAAGGAGAGCCAGTTCCGATTGGCGTCTTTGGAGAGTTATATATAGCAGGCGATGGTGTAGGTCGTGGGTACATCAATCACCCTGATCTGAGCAAGGAGAAATTTATCAAAAAACCAGAGCTGAGCAGCGGGATGTTATACGGTACGGGAGATCTTGCAAGATGGCGGTTTGATGGTTTATTAGAATTTGCCAAGAGAAACGACGGTCAAGTGAAAATTAGGGGATATCGAATTGAGCTAGAGGAAATCCGTAGAGCGATTCTTGATGACCCGCATATGCAAGGACTGATTCAAGATGTCATTGTCATTCCTAAGGAAACGCAGGATCAGGACCAATATATTTGCGCATACATGATGGCAAAACAAGTGATAGATCAGCGTGCGCTTCGTCAGTCTTTAAGTGAAAGATTACCAGGTTATATGGTGCCGAGACATGTCATCCAAATAGAGCAATTTCCTTTGAATCTATCAGGGAAATTGGATATCCAAGCACTACCGAATCCAGAAGATCAGCTGTCAAACAATCAAGAGCCTGTGACCATTCAAGCACATAATGAAACAGAGCAGAAGCTTGTTCGCATTTTCGCCTCTATTTTACAAGTCCCTGCTTCGCAGATTCGTATAGATGAACCGTTTTTTGACTTAGGCGGGAACTCTTTTAATATCGTTGAGTTGTCCAATAAAGTGAAAGAGGAATTTCAGCAGGAGCTGACAGTGATGGAGCTGTTCCAATATACAACTGTTTCGCAAATAGCTACGCAATTAAAAAACAAAGCATCAGGGCAAGAGAAACAGATCGAAGATGATGGAGAAAATGAAGCGGATGACTTAGAAAGTGCCGCTCAACTGTTAGGCGGGATGATAGATGAGTAAGTTCACAGGATTAGAGGTTGCAGTGGTTGGGATGGCCTGCCGTTTTCCCGGAGCAAAGAATATTCATCACTTTTGGGACAACCTTGCAAATGGAAGAGAGTCCATCACGTTCTTTTCGAAGGAAGAGCTGCTTGAGGCAGGGGTTGAGAAAGAAGCATTGGATCATGAGCAATATGTACGTGCCAAAGGAGCAGTTGATCAGCATGATCATTTTGATGCAGATTTCTTTGGTTATTCACAGCGTGAAGCAGAAGTAATGGACCCGCAAATCCGCATGTTTCATGAGGTGGCGTGGGAATCTCTTGAAGATGCAGGCTATAACCCTGAAACCTATCAGGAACCGATTGGTTTATTTGGAGCCGCTTCTGCTAATTTATATTGGCAAGCTGCTTCCATGCTGATGAGAACGAATCACTCATCCGAACAATTTGCGGCTGTTCAGTTAACAGATAAAGATTTCATGAACACAAAGGTATCTTATAAATTGAATTTGAAGGGGCCGAGCGTAGCTGTTGATACAGCTTGTTCTTCCTCTTTGACTGCCATTCATATGGCGGCGCGTGCCCTGATTACTGGAGAATGTAAAATGGCACTCGCCGGCGGCGTCACCATTACGACCCCTCACAAAAAAGGATACATGTATCAAGAAGGCATGATCATGTCGCCAGATGGGCACTGCCGGGCTTTTGATGAACAGGCAGAAGGCACCGTTGGCGGTGAGGGCTGCGGTGTTGTTGTGCTCAAATCATTAAAGCAGGCACTAAAAGATAAGGACCATATCTATGGCGTGATTAAAGGGTCAGCCTATAACAATGACGGCGGGCGGAAGGTTGGCTACACAGCACCAAGCATAGAAGGACAAAGCGAAGTGATTAAAAAGGCACTCAACATCAGTCGTGTAGAAGCTGAGAGTATTTCTTATATTGAAGCACACGGCACCGGTACAACTCTTGGAGATCCGGTTGAAATTGAGTCACTAAAGAAAGCCTTTCAAACGGATAAAAAGCAGTTTTGTGCAATTGGGTCTGTGAAAACCAATATTGGTCATCTTGACTCAGCCGCAGGGGTTGCAGGTTTTATCAAGACAACGCTTAGTCTGTACCATCAGACGCTGCCGCCTAGCCTTCATTATAAAAAACCGAATCCGAAAATTGATTTTGAATCAAGTCCATTTTATGTCAATACAACACCCGTACCATGGATGAAAACAGGGCAGCCGCTGCGTGCTGGAGTTAGTTCGTTTGGAGTCGGTGGAACGAATGTACACCTGATCATGGAAGAGGCACCCGCCGCCGACAAACCGTCAGTAGAAAGAGATCATGAACTAATGGTGATTTCTGCAAGATCGAAGCAGGCGGTTCAAAAATCGGCTGAACAAATGACATCTTATTTAAAAGAACAAAAGCGTGTCACACTATCCGAGGCTGCCTTTACACTGCAAGAGGGACGAAAGCATTTTCCTTATCGACAAGCTTTTCTTGCAGGGCCTGACCGCACATTCCAGTCAGCTGGACAGCCGCAAAAGGCCTTTCAACAGCCGGCAGTTGTCTGGATGTTTTCTGGACAAGGTGCTCAGTATGTGAATATGGGCAAGGATTTATATGAGAAAGATCCTGAATTTAAACAAACGCTTCAGAAATGTTTTGCCATCATTTTATCTTTATCAGGTGTTGAGATCGAGAACGTGTTATATCCAACAACCGAAGAAGAGTTCATAAAAGCAGAACAACTCATACAGCAAACATCATATACACAAATCATCTTGTTTAGTTTTGAGTATGCGCTCGCATCGAAGCTGATGGGACTAGGCATACGTCCGCATTATTTCATTGGTCATAGTATTGGAGAAATAACAGCTGCCTGCGTGGCCGGTATCATACACCTTGAAGATGCAATCCGTATCGTTTTAAAAAGAGGCAGTTTGATGCAAAAAATGCCTCGGGGTGAAATGGCCGGAGTGTCACTCTCTGCCGAAGAGATTGAACATGATCTTCCAGAGGGTGTCGAGCTTTCTGCGGTGAATAGCTCACAATTATCTGTTGTTTCCGGTCCTCCAGAACGGTTACAGATCTATCTCGAACAAGCTGAAAAAAGAGGAGCTTCTGTCCAAACATTGAAAACCTCTCACGCCTTTCATACGAGTATGATGGCTGAAGCGTCCGTACAGTTTAAGAACGCTCTCTCAGAGATCACCTATCAGCAGGGCGAGGTTCCGATCCTTTCGAATGTGACAGGAAGCTGGTTAACAAATGAGCAAGCCTCATCGCCTGATTACTGGGCATCTCATATTAGGCAGCCTGTTTTATTTAGTCAAGGATTAGAGACGTTACTTGGACTTGGTGAAGTGGTTTTCATTGAAGTGGGACCAGGTCATACGTTAACTCAATTTGTGAGACGACATGATGACTATGATGTGAACAAAGCAGCGGCTGTTTCATTGGTGAGACATCCAAAAGAACAAGCTGCTGATGATGAATATATGAAAAAGGCTATAGGGAAGCTGTGGAGTTTTGGAGTGGAACCGAACTGGAGCGCTGTCAGAAAAGAAAAGACCCCATATCGAGTGTCACTGCCAACATATCCATTTGAGCATCAAATATTCCCCTCTCCGCAGTTTAAAGCGGATCAGCTGATGAGCAATTTAGCACCATCAGAAATGGGGGAGACACTCTCCGCTGATTTTCAAGACTGGTTTTACATTCCGGTATGGGAGCGCTCTGCACCTGTACTAAAAGAGCATCATCATCAAGGGAAGCGTATCTTGGTTTTTGAGAAAAATGGTCATATTGCCGCTTATTTGAAAGAGCGGCATGCAGAGGTTGTCAGCGTCTGTCAAAGTGATCATACGATCAAAGAAAATGACCAGGTGATGAAGGCTGACGTTCATATGCTGTCACACTTAGAGTGGGTGATGGCTGAACTGCAGCAATCTGGATTTATACCGGAAGAGATCATCTGGATGCATGATGAACTAACAGAAGATACAGGTGATCAGCCGAACTACTTATCTGTACTTGATCTCGTCAGGCTGATCAGTCAGCATCATAACACAACCATCCGTCTTCACCTTGTGACAAACCAAGCGCATGATGTTATCGGGATGGAGAAGGTCAATCCTCTTCAAGCAACATGTACTGGATTAGCTCTGACCATTCCTCAAGAATATCAGCATATTGCGTGTCAGCACATTGATTTATGTCAGGAAACAAAGGCGGACTGGCCGCTATTTCTTTCATATGAGGTTGCAATGCACGATCAAGAGGCAGTCGTGGCGTATCGGGGGAACAGTAGGTGGGTTCGAAAAGCTTCAAGTACACCTTTAAGCAAAGAGGAATCGTCCGCACAGCCTATCAGGACTCATGGTGTTTACCTCCTGACCGGCGGTATGGGAGGCATTGGTTTCACACTAGCTCAACATTTAGCAGAAACGTATCAAGCAAAACTTGTGTTCCTCAGCCGATCACAAATACGTGAACGCTCTGCATGGCATGAGCTGCGTGATGCGGATGGGAAAGAAGCTGAAACCGTGAAAAAGCTGATGACTCTTGAAGAGTTAGGAGCTGATGTACTAACTGTACACGGTGATGTGTCAGATAAAGACGCCGTGCAGAAAGCGATCCAGCTGGCTCATACATCATTTGGTGATTTACATGGTGTCATCCATGCGGCAGGAGAGGCAGATGGGAAGATCATCCAAGCAAGAACAGCAGACGATGAAATTCGCATGTGTCTGCCAAAAATCAACGGGACCTATGTGCTGGATGAAGCACTCAAGGATGAAACGCTCGACTTCTTTTTACTTTGTTCATCCCTAGTGTCCTTTCTTGGAGCGGCTGGACAAGTGGCTTATGCCGCTTCCAATGCTTTTATGGACAGCTTTGCTCATGAGAAGAGGCAGGAAGGAAAGCCAGTGATTTCTTTAAACTGGGATCGATGGGAAAAAGTCGGTATGGCACACAACTCAGCATTAGCGGCCAAAGTCAATGACATGATGACGCTCGAGGAGCAGGCGGGAATTTCACCAGATGAAGGAATCAAGGCCTTTCAGGAAGTGCTGCGTTTAGATTATCCGCAAATTCTTGTTTCTGTTCGAGACATGGGTGAGAGAATGAAACACCGATTAACACCTATGCAGCAGGAAGAAGAGTCGACTCAACAAATATCGCAGGTCATAGATGATCGTCTAGAAGCATCATTGTGTGATGTACTCAGCTCCTTTTTTCCTCATGAACCGGATGTGAATGAGAACTTCTTTGAAATGGGTGCGACATCCCTTGATTTACTGCAGATGAGCGGTCATATTAAATCAATTTATGGTATAGAGGTTCCAGTGGTCATGATGTATAGTCATCCAACGATCGCGTCATTGGCTGCAGAACTGAAGAAGATACATGGAGTGAAGGAAGAAAAGCAAGCTGTCACTGAGTCATCTAATCTCCGCAAACAGGCGATGGCAGATGGAAAGAACCGCCGTAAACAGAGATTAAAACGAAAATAGATGGGAGAAATGCAGCGTATGTCTGATCAAGAGCAATGGAGCGAATCTGGACTTGAAATTGCAGTTGTAGGATTAGCAGGTACGTTTCCCGAGGCACCGAATGTGCAAGCGTTTTGGGAAAATGTATCGCAAGGGAAAGAATCCGTTACGTTTTTCACTGATGAAGAATTAAAGGCAGCGGGTGTAGATGAGACGCTGCTAAAACGTTCTGATTATGTCAAGGCAAAGCCATATTTACAGCATGCATCATCATTTGATGCAGACTTTTTTGGCTACTCTCCGCGAGAGGCATCTATTATGGACCCGCAAATTCGATTGATGCATGAATGCACATGGCATGCGCTAGAGGATGCAGGCTATGAGCCCGAGCAATACGAAGGATTAATTGGTCTTTATGCCGGCGCATCTAGCAATCTATCGTGGATGGGGCAGCATATGTCGTCACTTGCAAAGAACGAAGATGTGTTTCAAATCATGCATCTCAATGACCCATCCTTTGCTTCTCGGATTGCCTATAAATTAAATCTAAAAGGTCCAAGCGTATCGGTGCAAACGGCTTGCTCCACATCGCTTGTTGCTATCCACATGGCCTGCCAAGGATTAATCGGCGGTGAATGTGACCTTGCGTTAGCAGGAGGTGTCACACTCCATCAGCCGCAAATCACAGGCTATCAATACCAAGAAGGAATGATTTATTCTCCTGATGGTCATTGCCGTCCGTTTGATGAAAAAGCAAAAGGAACCATTTTTGGTGAAGGTGCAGGCGTTGTTGCGCTAAAACGATTAAAAGATGCGATAGAAGACGGAGATTTTATTTATGCTGTCGTAAAAGGATCTGCAACGAACAATGATGGGAGCAATAAAGTCGGTTATACAGCCCCAAGTGTGAGTGGACAGGCAAGTGTCATTGAATCTGCGTTAGAAATGGCTGAGACAGAACCAGAGACGATTTCTTATATCGAAGCGCATGGAACGGGGACGCCTGTTGGAGATCCGATTGAGATTGAGGCGCTTACCCGTGCTTTTCAAACAGATCAACAAGGCTATTGCCGAATTGGATCAGTCAAAGCCAATATTGGGCATTTAGATGCCGCAAGCGGTGTAGCTGGTTTTATCAAAACAGTCATGATGCTACATCATCGTCAATTTGCCCCGATGCCGCACTTTGAGAAACCGAATCACCGCATTTCTTTTGATCAAACCCCATTTTATGTTGGGAGAGACAAAGAGGAGTGGAAGACATCTCAATTGCCAAGGAGAGCGGGAGTCAGTGCCTTTGGTATAGGGGGAGCAAATGCTCATGTCATCTTAGAAGAGGCAAAGCCGAGAAAAGCAAACAGCAACGCCTCGTCCAAAGAATTAATCGTGCTGTCAGCTAGATCAACGCATGATCTGAAGAACGTGACAAAAAACTTAAAGGAATATGTCTCCTCACATCCTGATCTCTCACTTGGTGAAGCAGCTTATACCTTACAAAGTGGAAGAAAGGCTTTCAAATATCGAAAAGCGTTTGTCTGTTCCACGCGGGAAGAGTTATTAGCGGAGCTGCAATTGCTGAATGAAGAGACAGCAGGCAGAGAAAGTCATTTTTATAAACGGATCAGCATGAAGCTGACGGGGTATCATGAGTCAGGTTTACGTGATTACATCAAGCTGTATGAGAAAGATTCTTCTTTCAAAATAGAAGTGGATCGAATCATAAGCCTCGTCCAATCCGCGGTACCTATCAAAAAAGATGAGCTGTTCCATCCTAAACAAAGCAGTCAATCAGAAGTGGCGATGCTGATCATGACATCGGCTTTTGCCAACATGGTAAGATCACTCGGAATTGAACTAGATGGATGGGTTGGAGAAGGTAGCGGCGTCTGGACAGCTTTATATGCAGCAGGCGGCCTTGAGCTAAACGATGCGGCATCTATTGTGTACCAACTTCATGATACCGAGACGGTTAATCAAAGGCTGGCTTCCCTGCCTCAGAGGACACTCCAACAGCCTGTTTACTTGCAGCAAATTGGGGAGGAACTAACCACTTTCGATCCATCGTCTGTAAAGGGTCTTCTTACTATGGATCAGCCTGTAAAATCACCAATAGTTGAGCAAGAATCACCAGCTTTGATCATTGACCTTTCAACGAAACAAGGGATTGTAGTTGAAAAGGGAGCAGAAAAAACAACCGAACCACTTGATGGAGACATGCTTCAAATCGCAGGTGTTCTTTGGGAAATGGGGGTCGGCTTAGCTTTCCCAATAACAGATGAGAAGAACAGACAGCGTATTCCGCTACCTGGGTACCCATTTCATAAAACTGATTTCTCTGCACAAACAAATACGATGGCAGCCATTGAACCACAAAAGCCGCAGAATGAACAGCGTGTCTTTGCTTCACTCGCTTCTTTACAAAAAGACATTCACGACATTGTGCAAACTCATTTTGGGTTTGATCAAATAGATGATGAATCGCCATTTTTCGAATTTGGTGCGACATCCCTTGATATTTCTCAGCTTGCAGCGAAAATATCTGAGCATGTGGACAAGCAAATTGACACTGTGCAATTGTATCGGTTTGCGACAGTGGCAAGTTTTGCTGAATATTTGTTTGAAGAACAGTCAGAACAGATTCAAACGCCTGCTTCTCGCCAAGTAAAAAACACGTCCCAGGAGCAAACGGATATTGCGATTGTCGGAATGGCTGGAAGATTCCCGGGAGCTTCATCGCTAGAAGACTTTTGGCAGCGTCTTGTGAATGGCGAGGAAATGATTCACTTTTTCACAGAAGAAGAGCTCAAGAAAGCAGGGCTGGATGCGTCTGTCTACCAGCATCCGAATTTCATTGGAGCAAAAGGTCGTTTACAAGAAATCGAAGGCTTTGATGCAGACTTCTTCAACTATTCTGCTAGAGAGGCAGAGCTAATGGATCCGCAGTTCAGGCTCTTGCATGAATGTGCTTGGGAAGCGCTGGAGGATGCTGGCTGTGACCCTGATCGAATGGCAGGGAAAATTGGCGTTTATACAGGAACGAGTCCAAACCATGAGTGGCTGACGCGCTTTGCCCATCAAATGGAAGCAACTGAGCAATTCAGCGCCATGCTGTTAAATGATCGTGAGTTCTTTAGTACACAGCTTTCTTATAAATTGAATTTACACGGGCCTAGTGTGACCATGCAAACAGCTTGTTCGACCTCACTTGTCAATATTGGCATGGCCTGTCAAGCATTATTGAATCAAGAATGTGATGCAGCACTGGCAGGCGGTGTGACGGTTAGTTCTCCAGAAAATATCGGCTACATCTATCAAGATGGGATGATTCAATCAAAGGATGGACATTGCCGACCGTTTGACCAAGAGGCGAGCGGAACCATTTTCGGAGATGGAGCGGGGATTGTTCTGCTAAAACGTTATGAAGATGCGATGAGAGACGGTAACCCGATTCATGCGGTCATCAAAGGGGTTGGTGTGAACAATGATGGCAGCCGAAAAGCTGGTTTTACCGCTCCGAGTGTGGAAGGACAGGCAGAGGTTTTAAAAGAAACGTATGAAAAATCAGGTATCGACCCCGCGTCCATTGGTTATGTAGAAGCTCATGGTACGGGGACAAACATGGGAGATCCAATTGAGGTATCTGCTCTTAGTCAAGTGTTCAAAGGGACAGATCCGCTGACGATTCCGATCGGTTCTGTGAAAAGTAATGTCGGACACTTAAATAGTGCGGCAGGGATTGCAGGTCTGTTTAAAGCCATTTTGGCTCTCCAGCATAAAACGATTCCGCCAACCATTCATTATGAATCACCCAATCAGGAGATTCCTTTCAAAGATACACCGTTTTATGTGAATCAAAAGGCGTTGTATTGGAAGGAAGCAGATGGTCCGAGAAGAGCGGGAGTTAGCTCTTTCGGTATTGGCGGAACGAATGCCCATATGATCATAGAAGAGGGCATACAGGCGAAGCAGAAGCCAGCTTCTAACCAAAAGCAGCTGCTCGTCTTATCTGCAAAAACAGATACTGCTTTGGCGGAAATGACAGAGCGATTAAAGCAGTATGTGATCCAGCATCCTCAAGTCCCGCTTGAAGATATTGCTTATACATTACGGTATGGCAGAAAGCAATTTCCATACCGAAAAGCGATCGTACTCGCGTCTGCTGATGAATGGATGCAGCAGAAACAGCTTGAAACGAGTGTGTTCCGAAGCAAAAAATGGCGTAAAGCGACCTTTATGTTTTCGGGTCAAGGCGCTCAGTATGCTGGTATGATGCGCGGATTATATGATGCAGAGCCAGTGTTCAAATGGGAAGTAGATAGATGCTTTAAATATGTAATGGAAACGGAGCAAGTGGATTTAAAGAGCATTGTTTTTTCCGAGAATGAAACGAACGAAGACATCACAAAAACGTCAAATGCCCAGCCGCTCCTCTTTATATTTGAGTATGCATTAGCCAAATTGCTTCAGCATAGCGGTGTTGAGCCAGAATCAATGATTGGACACAGTATCGGCGAATACGTTGCCGCTTGTTTGTCAGGGGTCTTTTCTCTCGAGTCTGCATTAACACTCGTGATGGCAAGAGGAAGATTGATGCAAGACATGGAAAAAGGCACGATGCTTAGTGTGCAATTACCCGAGGCGGAGCTCATCTCAATGATCGATGAATCGCTTTCTGTTGCTGCTGTCAATGCAAAAGACCTTTGTGTCGTTTCTGGAAGAGAAGAGCATATCGCTGCATTTGAAATGAAACTGCAAGACAAAGGAATTGTCACAAGCCAGCTCCATACTTCTCATGCCTTTCATTCCTACATGATGGAGCCGATGCTTGAGGCGTTTCAACAATTCGTAGAGAAAGTAGAATTGCACGAGCCGGCAATTCCGTTTATATCGAATGTGACAGGCACCTGGGCGACAAGCGAAGAGGTGATGACAGCATCTTATTGGACGAACCACCTGCGTGGAACCGTTCGTTTTCATGAAGGTCTATCTCAGCTGTTAACGGATGAAGTACGAGCACTCATTGAAGTTGGACCTGGAAACAGCTTGACGGCATTAGCGAAACGTCATGAAAACAAGGAGTCTCATCATGATGTCCTGAATATGGTGAGGCATACGAGAGAACAAGCGGATGACCATGCATATTTCTTAAAGAGAATAGGAGAGCTATGGGCAGGGGGCTACGAGGTCAAAGCGCAGCAACATCCAACTCAAGAGGAACGTCAGCTCGTATCGCTACCGACCTATCCATTTGAGCGGAAACGATATTGGATTGAAGCAGGAAAGCCCTCGTCTCCGCAGCTATCCGCTCCTAAAGAAACGAAGAAAAAAGAGATGGAAGAATGGTTCTACCTGCCTTCTTGGGAGCAGCAGCCGCTAAAACCAGTTTTCAAAAAAGAAACAGAAGAACAAACGTGGCTCATTTTCAAGGAACAGGATGCTTTTCATGAACTGTTTACTCATTCATTTACGCAACAAGGTATCAAGGTCATTTCTGTCACAAAGGGTGAAGCTTATCAAGAGCAAGATCAGTCGTTTACGATCAATCCGGCAGAAGGCCAGCACTACCGAAACATGCTAGATTCATTGTCTAATAGGGGCATCAATATTCAGCGGATTCTTCATTTATGGGAAGCTGCGAAAGAAGATGACAACTCGAATCGTCAAGCCGCTTTTCAGGCGCACATTGAAAAAGGCTATTACAGCTTAATTTTCTTATCTCAAGCGATTGCTGCCCAAAAAAATATTCGAGAATGCCGTCTGTTTACGATCACTAGCGGAATCCAGCCAGTTACAGGCAATGAGACGATATGTGCAGAGAAAAGTGCAATGCTTGGACCGTGTAAAGTCATTTCACAGGAATACCATCATATTAAGTGCTGGAATATCGATGTGGAAGACGTGCCAGAAGTCATGTCTTGGAAGGAACAAGTCCTTGTCGATCTTATTGTGCAGGAAATCATGCAGCCTGGAAAGGACCAGCTTGTGGCGTATCGTCATCGAAAGCGCTGGGTGCAAAGCTACAAGCATTTGCCGCTGCAAAAAGAAGATGGACTTCCGAAGATGATCAGGCCAAATGGTGTTTATTTGATCACAGGAGGTTTAGGCGGTATCGGATTTGTTTTATCAAAGATGCTGGCGAAGGAAGGAAATGTACATCTTTATTTAACTGGCAGAACGGCATTGCCGCCAAGAAATGAATGGGCGTCATATGTTCAACAAGCAAATGCCGATGAAGCGCAGCGCACGAGAATTGAGAAGGTGCTTGAGCTCGAACGATTAGGTGCAACAGTAGAAGCGGTGCAGGCGAATGCAGGAGATCTGGATCAGATGAAACATGTATTTGATGCCATTCGCAAAAAGCATGGCGGCGTTCATGGTGTATTCCATGCAGCAGGATTACCAGGAAGTACATCCTTCCGTGCAATCAAAGATATCCCTTCTACACTGACGCAGGGAGAGGATCAATTCCAATCAAAGGTGAAAGGGCTCGATGTGCTAGAGCAGCTGCTGGAACAAGAACAAGCAGACTTTTGTCTTCTCTTTTCTTCCATTAGTGCATTGCTTGGGGGCTTAGGATTCTCTGCTTACTCAGCGGCTAACTTATATATGGATGCATTTGCAGCTAGACTTAATCAACATAGTCAAACCCCGTGGATGTGTGTGAACTGGGATGCGTGGAATTTCTGGGGTGAGCTAGAATCCACAATAGGTGAATCGATCAATGAGCTTGCGATTTTACCAGAAGAGGGTGCTGAGCTGTTCCAGTATGTTCTGTCTAGCCGGCAGAATCGACACATGCTCGTGTCTACAGGAAATCTTGATGAACGGATAGATCAATGGCTGTCACTAGAGCCTAAGGGCGCAGCGGATGAGGATTCGTATGAAGTGTCTAAGCACGAAAGACCAGAGCTGGGCAATCCATATGTGGCGCCTCGAAATGAAACTGAAAAAGCGATCTGCCAAGTATGGCAGGATTTTATGGGCATGGAACAAGTGGGCATTCACGACAATTTCTTCGATCTCGGCGCAAGCTCACTGGATATTGTCCAAGTCACCAATCGGTTAAATCAAGCACTTCAAACAAATGAAGCGGTTGTGACGTTGTTTACGTACCCTTCTGTTGCAGAGCTTGCGAAATATATCCAGCCTTCTGAGGACTCGAAGGAAGAAGCGATGGAAGAAGAACTAGCCGTCGTCACTTCCGGTGATCGAAGAGCTCGTTTTAAACAGCAACGGAATAAAAGATTGAGAGGCGGAATCGAGAATGAATGATACAACGAATCACTATCATGGCGCAGAAATTGCTGTTATCGGTCTTGCAGGTCGTTTTCCAGGGGCCAAAAATGTAGATGAGTACTGGGAGAATCTGAAAAAGGGAAAAGAAACAATCTCCTTTTTTACAGAAGAAGAATTACGGCGTGAAGGTACAGATGAAGCTTTATTAAAAAATCCCCGTTTTGTTAAAGCAAAAGGGATGCTAGATGATGTTGATTTATTTGATGCAGATTTCTTTGACTATACACCAAAGGAAGCGGCCATGATGGACCCGCAGTTTAGACTGTTTCATGAATGTGTGTGGACAGCGCTTGAAGACGCTGGGTACGACCCGTTTGAATATAAAGGGCAAATCGGTCTTTATACAGGTGCAGGGATCAATACAGAATGGGTTATGAGAGCACTTCAAGGGGCGGCTCAAGGTGAGGATTCGAAAACACTGGAAGCTGCTGTTCTGAATATGCGTGATTATTTAGCGACAATGATTTCATATAAATTAAATCTGAAGGGACCGAGTATGGTGGTGCAAACCGCCTGCTCGACCTCGATGGTGTCGATTCATTTAGCCGTTCAGGCTTTATTAAGCGGCGACTGTCATATGGCTGTTGCAGGTGGCGTGTCCATTCGTCTGCCGCAAAAATCAGGTTATCTTTATCAAGAAGGCATGATCCATTCATCTGACGGGCATTGCCGCGTCTTTGATAACAAAGCCGATGGAACCGTTTTTGGTGATGGTGCAGGAGCCGTTATTTTAAAAAATTTAGAGGATGCCATTGAAGACGGCGATCACATTTATGCTGTCATCAAAGGGTCATCTATTAATAATGATGGAAATAGAAAAGTAGGATATACAGCGCCGAGTACGAAAGGTCAAGTATCAGCGATCAAGACAGCACTGCGAATGGCTGAGGTGGAACCTGAAACCATTTCGTACATTGAAGCACATGGAACGGGGACAACCCTCGGAGATCCAATCGAAATTGAAGCGCTCAAGCAAGCATTTGATACAGATAAAAAAGGCTTTTGCCGCATTGGCTCTGTCAAATCAAATGTTGGTCATTTGAATGATGCATCAGGTGTCGCGGGCTTTATTAAAACCGTTTTAAGCTTAAAGCATCAAGTGATTCCGCCGACCATTCATTTTGAAACACCAAATGAAAAAATTGAATTTGCCAATTCGCCTTTCGTTGTAAACACAGACTTGACGCCATGGAGCACGCAAGAATTTCCTCGCCGAGCAGGTGTAAGCTCATTTGGGATAGGTGGAACAAATGCTCATGTCATTTTAGAAGAAGCACCTGCTACACGTGTTGCCGCTGATAGTCCTGAGGATAGTGAACTTCTTTTATTATCTGCCAAAACACCAGCAGCTCTTGAAAAAATGACGGATCGCCTTGCGGACTACTTACTCCAGCATCAGCAGCATGTTCGTCTAAGTGACGTTGCCTATACGCTGCAAACAGGCCGCCATCATTTCCCGCATAAACGTGTCATTCTTGGAAGTAACACGGCGGATATGTTACAGGCGCTGAATCAAAGGTCAAAAGAGGTGGTCAAGACGGCTAGCTCCCAAACATCGAGCCGTCCAGTCGTCTTTCTTTTCCCAGGCCAAGGATCTCAGTATGTAGACATGGGGAGTCAGCTTTATGACAAATATCCAGTCTTTAAAGAAGCGCTGGATCAATGCTTGAATCAATTCAAACAGCATGTCTCAGTTGACCCATTTAGTATTTTATTCTCAACAGAAGCAAGTGATGATCGTCAGCTGATCAATCAAACAGAATATACGCAGCCGCTTCTCTTTAGTGTGGAATACGCTTTGGCTAAATTGCTGATTCATTTTGGCGTCAAACCGCAGGCACTGATCGGTCACAGTATTGGAGAATATACGGCTGCTGCCGTATCTGGTTTACTATCTGTTGAAGATGCCGTAGATCTTGTGGCTTATCGCGGACAGCTCATTAGCCAGCTTCCAAAAGGCTCTATGCTGAGTGTTCCTTTGAGTGAACAGAACGTGCTGCCATATTTAACAGATGATCTTTCACTTGCAGCAGTAAATGGTCCTGAATTGTGCGTAGTGTCAGGTGAGACCGTAGCCATTGATGCACTTGCTGAGAAGCTGGAGGCTGCTGGACATGGGTGCAGGAAGCTTCACACCTCTCATGCCTTCCATTCTAAAATGATGGATGACATCCTGCCATCATTTAAAGAAAAGGTAGCCGAGTATCAATTGAATGCGCCGTCTATCCCGTATATTTCTAACGTCACAGGTACGTGGATTGACCATGAAACAGTGCAAGACCCGGCATATTGGGCTAATCATTTGCGGCAAGCGGTTCGTTTCCGTGATGGAGCAGAGACGTTATTAACGGAGCTTGATCCTATTTTCGTTGAAGTCGGGCCGGGGAATACGTTAAGTGCCTTTATTCGCCAAGCTTCAAAGGAACATCATCAGCAGCCGATTCCATTGATGCGTCATCCAAAAGAAGAGGCAGCCGACGACCGCTACCTGCTGGGAAGATTGGGTGACATCTGGCTTCAAGGGGTGCCGGTTGACTGGACAAAATTGCGAAATCAGACATCAAATCAAAAAGTATCCTTGCCGACCTATCCGTTTGAACGACAACGATATTGGATTGAAAAGGTAGATACATCTGCACTATCTTCATCCTCAGGTGTGCAAATGATGGTGCCAAAGGATAACAAAGGGCAGGAAATAGAAGAAAACAATCAAGTCCATGCCGCCGCATCGAATGACATTGAGGCAACGTTACAGCGGATGTGGAAAGACATTTTAGGAATTGAAAAGGTGGAAAGAGACGACCATTTCTTTGAGCTTGGCGGACATTCGTTAAATGCCACCGGTCTGATTTCTCAAATTCACAAAGAATTTGGAGTAGAGCTAACGCTCACAGACATGTTTAACAATCCGACAATTGAAAAGCTCCAAGCATTCATCGAAAAGGCAGAGAAGCATCAATATTTCAAGATTGAACCAGTCGAAAAGAAAGACACATATCCATTATCTGCTGCTCAAAGACGGACATTCCTCATTCATCAGCGTATTGGTCAAGTGACCTCTTACAACATGCCGATGGCACTGAGATGTAAAGGGGAAATTGTCGTCGAGCGCTTTGAGCAGACCTTCAAGCAATTAATTGATCGTCATGAAACCTTGCGAACGACCTTTGAATTAAAAGATGGTGAACCAGTTCAGCGTGTCCATGATGACTTCCAATTTGCTGTTGAATTGACAGAGGCTGATGAAGAAGGATTAGAAGCACAAATCGATGAATTCATTCGTCCATTTGATTTAAAGGCTGCACCATTGATCCGTGTTCGTTTTGTGAAAATCGCAGCTCACGATCACCTCTTATTAGTCGATATGCATAATATTGTGGCGGATGGAGCGAGCATGAACATCTTTATTAAAGAATTTACTGAGCTCTATCGAGGGGAAACCTTGCCGGAACTCACTGTTCAATATAAAGATTATGCAGAATGGCAAGACAAATATTTCCGTAGCGAAATGTTTCAAAAGCAGCAGGATTATTGGAAGCAGCAAATTGGCTCAAATGTGCCAACTTTGACAATGCCATATGATTTTGAACGGAAGGAACAATCCTTCTTAGGAAGAGCGATCAAATTCAATATTGAACCGCACATCGTTGAGAAAATTGAACAGCTTGCTGAACAGTATCAGCTGACAAATAACGTTATCTTGTTCCAGCTCTATGGGCTACTGCTCTCACGTTATGCAGATCAAGAGGAGCTGATTGTCGGTTCACTTGTGGCTGGACGGCGTCATGCAGATATCGAGCATACAATTGGCATGTTTACAAACTTCCTGCCAATTAAACTAGACATGGTACAAGAATCAACCTTTACAGAGCAACTGGCGCAGACAAAGCAAGTATTGCTGGATGCGTATGACCATCAAGAGTACCCATTTGACCAAATGGTTGAGCATCTGAATCCAAAAACAAGACCGCATCGCAATCCATTCTTTGATACAATGCTCATCTACCATAATGAGTACGATCCGAATATTAAAATCGAAGCCGATGGACTAACCTTCGAAACACATGAGTTTGCAAAGGGAATATCCAAACTCGATATGAAAATGGATGTTGTCAGAGAAGTAACAGGTGAGTTAAAGTGCGTCCTTCAATACAATCTTGCGCTGTTTAAACATGAGACAATGCAAGCGTTCGTCAAGCACTTCGAGCACTTGGTCGAACAGGCTGTTCAAACACCTGATCAATTGCTCAAGGATTTCGCTGTTCTTTCACAGGAAGAAGAACAGGCAGCAAAGGAGAAAAGGGAGCGTGCAGAGGAAAAAGCACCGCTCGTACTAACAGTCAGCTCGACATTTACAGCAGATCCAATCGCACCTTACATTCAGTACTGGACCAAGCAGTTTGATGTGCAGCTTGATGTTCAATTTGCACCGTATGGGCAGGTATATCAGGAATTACTAAATGAGCGCAGCCTTATCTCACAGAAGAAAAACGGTGCGAACCTTCTGCTCATTCGATTAGAGGATATCACGGGTCCAGCTCATCTTTCACTGGAAGAAAAGAAAAAACTGGCTGCAGAGCATGCTGAAGAACTTGCAAACGTTCTGAAATCAAAAACGAAACATAACTTATATTTTGTTGGGATTCTGCCGATAAGTGCTGCTCTTAAAGACACGCTGCAAGATGTGGAACGAGAGTGGATTGCTCAATTATCTGAGATAGACGGTGTTCAATTAATCGACTGCCGTCAGCTTGCGAAGCACTATCAGATAGATGACATCTTTGATGTAAAAGGAGAGCAAGCCGCACATCTCCCATTCACTGAAGTCTTTTGTGGAGCCATCGGTACAAAAGTCGCACGCGAGTTCATTGCATGGCAAGGTGCACCATTTAAGGTAGCGGCCATTGATTGTGATCACACGCTTTGGAGAGGTGTCGTTTCAGAAGACGGTATAGAAGGCATCGATATTACGCCAGAACATCAAATGCTTCAGCGCTTTTTAAAACAAAAGCAAAAAGAAGGTCTCTTGCTTGTCTTAAGCAGCAGGAATAATGAAGAAGATGTGTGGCGCGTGTTTGAAAACCACCCAGATATGATCTTGCAAAAAGACGATATTGTCGACTGGCGGATCAATTGGGAAAGTAAACCGGCACATCTCAAAGAAATGGCAGATTCCCTGAATCTTTCATTATCTCAGTTTATTTTCTTAGACGATGATCCTGCTCAGTGCTTGCGTATGAATGAAGAGCTGCCTGAAGTGATGACACTGCTACTACCTGCCAATGAAAAAGCGATCCCAATATTCGCTCAGCATGCTTGGGCATTTGACCGCTATGATGTCACAGATGAAGATAGAGGGCGAACAACAAGCTACAAGGCTGAAAAAGCTCGTCAAAAAGAGAAAGCAGAATCGCCGTCAATGGAGCAATTTTTACAAGATTTGAATTTGAACATGAGTGTAACAGAGTGGGGAGAAAAGCACCTTGCCCGCGTGGCGCAAATGAGCAGTCGCATTAACCAATTCCGCTTAAATGATCAGCGCTTTGATGAACAGCAGCTGAGAGAGCGGATGGAAAATGAGCTTGTTAAGGGCTGGGTTATTGAGGCAGCGGATCGCTTCAGTCATGAAGGAATTGTAGGGGCGATCTTGGCTCATCATGCAGGCGACACCTTGATCATTGATGCATGGATGCTAAGCTGCCGTGCTCTAGGGAAAGGGATTGAGCAAAAATGTCTGACATGGCTCGCTGAATATAGCCGTCAGCACCAGCTTTCTTCTATTGAATTCACATTTGCATCGACTGGACGTAATGAGCTATTCAAGTCATTTATGAAAGAAAACAAGATGCAGGAGATGGGGGAGCAGCAAACATACCGGATACAAGTGGAAGAAATCGGTTCACTGAGCGATCACATTCAGATCGTCGACCACCTGTCACCTCGTCAGCACCCGGCTGAAGAAATAGAGGGTCAAAGGGTGGAGACAGCAAGTCATTCAGCTTCTGAAGGTTACACATGGGAAACGGTTCAAACAGATCAAACGCTGCACAGCGGGTATGTAAAAGCCCTTAAGGTACATGATCAAGAAGGTCTTCGTTCATTATTAAAGACGGAACTAACGCAGGATCAGGGACTTTACGCACAGCCAACCAATGAACGCGAGGCATTGCTTCTTGAGATTTGGTGTGACATTCTTCATGTGGAAAAAGTAGGAATTGACAACGACTTTTTCGATTTAGGAGGAAATTCTTTACTTGCTGTCAAAATGGAAGTAGAGATTGAAAAGAAGGGTTGGTATGTTGATGATTTGAATTTTGCTGAAAAACACACCATTCGAGAATTAGCAAAATATATGAAGAGGGAGAATCAGCATGCATAAAGATGTAAAAGCCATATATGAAGAATCAAAAATTTTAGATGAGGCCACTCATTTATACGGAGTCCAGCGAAGTGACATCCACTTTATCGCAGATGCAGAAAACTATGTGTATGAACTTAAAAAAGACGGAGAGTCTTTCATTTTAAAAATTACCCATACCATCCGCAGATCACCTGATTATATTTTAGGTGAAATGGAATGGCTCCATCACTTAGCGAAGGGCGGACTTTCGGTTGCAAAACCAATTGCTTCATTAAATGGCCGTGATATCGAGCAAGTAGACGATGGGCAAGGCGGTTCATTTTTACTGCGGGTCTATGAAAAAGCACCGGGTCATAAAGTCGAAGAGGCAGACTGGAATGATGAATTATTTTATGCCCTTGGACAGTACACAGGCCGCATGCATAAACTGACAAAAAGCTATCAGCTGTCAGATACGCGATATAAAAGACAAGAGTGGGATGAAGAGGAGCAGCTTAAATTGCGTAAGTATGTCCCAGCCGATCAGACGCTTGTATTCGAACAAGCGGATCGGTTGATGGAAAAGCTGGCAAAGCTTCCGAAAAATCAGGATACGTACGGATTGGTTCATGCGGATCTTCATCACGGAAACTTCCACTGGGATCAAGGCAAAATTACGACCTTTGATTTCGATGATATTGGGTACAACTGGTTTATGAATGACATTAGCATTTTGCTATACAATGTGTTGTGGTACCCAGTCATTCCATACGAAGACAAAGCAGCTTTTGCAGGAAACTTTATGAAGCAGTTCCTTAAAGGCTATCGTGAAGAGAATGAGCTTGGGGATGAGTGGCTTGCCTACATTCCTGACTTCCTTCGCTTACGTCACGTGCTAATCTATGGCTTGCTGCATCAAGCATTTGATTTGGCTACCATCGGAGAAGAAGAGAAGGCCATGCTCGCTAGCTTCCGCTCCGACATTGAGCAAGCAGCACCGATTACGACGTTTGACTTTACAAAGCTAAGTCAATCTTAACATCAAAATCCCCGCCTATGTGATGAGGCGGGGATTGTTTTTTTATGGGCGATAGGTGGACGGTGATTCAATGATATGAAACAGGTTCTTTCCTTGCTTTGTATTATCGATCCAGCCTTGAAATGCTGCTTTACCAGGTCCATATGCATAGACAGGGACATCCTCACCTGTATGAGCAAAGGTTGTCCAGCCTGAGAAAGAACGCTGATCAAAGATGTGTTGAATGCTGAGTTGAATTGTACTGGCCTTCCCTGATTGTGCCGCTTTCTCCACCTGTGAGATTTCCTCATTTGTGAGCGAGAAATCAATATGGGTGTGAAGGACATCACGTACCGATTGTCCGCCTGCGATTTTCTTTGCCATATACACAGGTGTTTTCTTAGCAGCTAAAATAGGTGCTGGGTCCCATTTATAGCCAGTTTCACTTGTCATGCCGTCTGCACCAAACGAAAAGCCGCCAGTCGCATGATCTGCTGTGATGACAACGAGTGTTTCTTGATCCTTTTTAGCGAATTGAAGAGCCGCTTGGACTGCTTTCTCAAAATCCTCCATCTCACTCATTGCGCCGACCACATCATTTTCATGTCCAGCAGAATCAATGGTACTACCTTCAAGCAGCATGAAAAACCCATGCGAATTGTCTTGATTTAATTGGGCTAATGCTGACTGCGTCATGGCTTTTAAAGTAGGCACATGCTTTGGACGATCGATGGCTCGATCCAGCTCGTCCTCCTGGAATAAGCCGAGCATTTTCGAAGATGATTGGGAGGTTAAATCATCTTTTGACCTTAGTATGGAATAACCGCTCTTCTCAAATTCTTTCACAAGATCACGGTCTTTTCGGTCAAAATATTGCATGCCGCCACCTAGAAGGATATCAACTTTGTGCTCTCCGCCTATTTTCTCATCAAAAAAGTGGTCTGCAATTTGTTCTTTGTTTTTTCGGGAGACGTTATGTGTGCCAAAAGCGGCAGGTGTAGCATCGGTGATGTCAGATGAGACAACAAAGGCTGTTTTCATTTGTGCTTCCTTTGCTGCTTCAACGACACTTCTAAGAGGTTCTTTTTCTTGGTTGACGGCGATGGCATCATTGTATGTCTTTTTTCCAGTCGCCATGGCCGTGGCTGCGGCAGCTGAGTCGGTAATATTATCTCGAGGATCATCTGGGTGTGTGGTCTGCATCCCGACTAAATACGGGTCCCAGACGGTTTGTGCTTTTGGAGAACCAAGCTTTTCCTGCTTGAATGTGCGGTAGGCTTTGATCACGGGCATCCCCATTCCATCGCCAACGATAAAAATAACATTTTTTGGTGTTTTCGTTTGTTTCTTGTCTGCTGCATTTGTTGAGACGGGAGTGACATAATGTGAGGTCAATAAAGCAGCGAATACGAGTACCGCTAGAATCCCACTCATAAGAAAAATACGTTTTTTACGATCCATAGAGCCCATGAAAAATCCCCTTTTATCATTTATTTCATAATTTGTATTTTATTTGAATGAGGGCGATGGTTCAACCCCTTTTCCCATAAAAAAAGGGATGAGACTTTTGCCTCATCACCTTTTATACCGTATCACACTTGACGCCAACGACGCCTTCTAGATCTTTAATATCAAAATACACATCGGTTGTATAGCGATCTTTATGCACGCGTACGCGTACTTCCATAATCGGATAGTTCTTTTCTGTTAAATCATCAATACGAACAGAATGAATGCGAATGTTGAGGGCTTTCATTTCTTTTAAAATATCCGTCATACGGTTTCGATCAGAAAGAGACATTCTGATGCGGATTTCTTTTTCCTGTAAGCGAATCGGTCCGATCCGCTGGAAGAGCCATGGTAGAAATTCGACACTAACCAGAATAAAGAAAAGACTGAGGAAGGCTTCTTTATAAAATCCTGCACCTGTTGCAACCCCAAGTCCTGCTGCTCCCCAGATCATCGCAGAAGTCGTAAGACCTGAGATGACATCATTGCTTTTACGCAGAATCACACCTGCTCCAATAAAACCAACACCAGATATAATTTGCGCCGGTAACCTGAGTGGGTCCATTTGAAGCCTAGAGACTCGAGGGAAATTGTAGGCTGCATCAATGCTGATGATGGTTAACACGCAGGAGCTGACAGCAATGACAATACACGTTTTTAAGCCGAGTGGCTTTTTCTTCAGCTCGCGTTCAAGCCCAATAATCAAACCGATTAAGGTGGCCACGGCTAATTTTAAGACTGTATCCCATTCAATTGTCCAAAACATGCGTATCGCTCCTTCACTTCATGTACGTTTCACATCATGTATATGATCTTCTCACAGCCCATATGGCTGCACAACTCTTATTTTATTCAGAATCGGAAGAAAGAAAAGCTTTTTATTTAATTTAAAAAGAGAGTCATCCGCATAAGGCAGACGACCCTTCATGTTCTTTATTTTGTTTCTTCTTCAAGATGATTTTCCATTTTGTTAAATAGCTGTTTTGATGCTTTTGACGGCTTACTTGTCAATAAGCTCACAATAATGGCAGCTAATCCACTTAACGTAAAGCCAGGAATCATTTCATAAATACCTGTTGCATGGTTAAGGCCTGTCGTGATCCATGTGAGAACGACTATCGCCCCAACAATCATCCCGACAAGGGCACCATGATGATTCATTCGCTTCCAGTATAGGCAAAGTAAGATGACTGGACCGAATGAAGAACCAAATCCAGCCCACGCATAACCGACAAGGTCAAGAATGGTATCACTTGGATTAAGTGAAAGGCAAAGGGCAATTACAGCGACAACGAGTACAGACATACGGCCAATCATCACGAGCTCTTTATCAGATGCTTTTTTTCTAAAGAACGTTCTGTATAAATCCTCTGTCATCGCACTTGCCGTGACAAGCAGCTGAGACGAAATTGAACTCATAATCGCCGCTAAAATAGCAGAAAGTAAAAATCCAGTGATATATGGATGGAACAGCACCTTAGAAAAGACGATAAAGATCGTTTCAGGGTCAGCAAGGTTCATACCCGTTTCATGAACATAGGCAACACCGACTAAACCGACAGATAGTGAACCAATTACTGAAATAATCATCCAGCTCATTCCGATGCGGCGTGCTGGTTTTAAGTCTTTGACGGACGTAATCGCCATAAAGCGCACGATAATATGCGGTTGTCCAAAGTAACCTAGTCCCCAAGCGAGGAAGGATATAATGCCAATGACGCTCGTTCCTCTAAAAATATCAAGCAATTTAGGATCAATCTGTTGAATATCTTGGAATGTAGCAACAGGTCCGCCTAATTGTGTAAAGGCAACGATCGGCACGAGCACTAATGCTAAAAACATGATAGCCCCTTGGACAAAGTCAGTTAAGCTCACTGCCAGGAATCCACCAAACAATGTATACAAAATAACAATACTTGACGTCAAAATCAGTCCAAACATGTAGTGTGCACCAAATGCTGACTCAAATAAACGTCCGCCTGATACCATCCCAGACGATGTATACAGCGTAAAGAAAATTAAAATGATGACAGCTGATACAGCTTTTAATAAAGAAGATGATCCTTTGAATCGTTTATCAAAGAAATCAGGAATTGTAATGGCATCATCAGCAATTTCTGTATAAGAACGTAAACGGGGTGCAAGAATGAGATAGTTTAAGTAAGCACCGACGATGAGACCAATCGCAAGCCAGGTAGTCGATAAACCTGTTTTATACATTTCACCTGGTACACCCATCAGCATCCAGCCGCTCATATCCGCAGCACCTGCTGAAAGAGCTGTAACGAATGGACCAAGTCCGCGTCCACCAAGCATATAATCATTTAAATCATGTGTTTTCCTGAATGCATACCAACCGATGGCAAGCATCCCGATAAAATAAATAGATAAGGAAATTGTAACTTCAATACTCATTTTGTGTTCTCACCTTTTTCGTATAAATTTGACATCACCTCAATCAAAATATCCAGAAGTGTCAGGGCTAGTTTTTTGATTGAATGCCCTTCTCACTGCTATGGTTACTTAACCTAACAGAGTATTCCCAAGTGATCAACCTTCTTAAACCTCCTCATTTTGAAGAAAAAATGGACAGATCGGTGATACGAATCAGTTTGTATACGCTTACAAAAGTAAATAAAAGTAAAAATTTTCTGAAAATAAAAGGTGGTCTGCATGACTATTTTCTTTATCTGTTGGATCACTATGATGCTTCGAGAGAAAAGGGCTCTTGCTGCGCCTGTGTAAAGTTGCTTTAGAACAGTAAAATTTGATATGATAAAGTGTATATGACTTATGATCATGACCACGAACACGTATCATTTTTGGAGGTGAACCTGCATGTCTAGAATTTCAATAGAAGAAGTAAAGCACGTGGCGCATTTGGCACGGCTTGCAATTACAGAAGAAGAAGCTGAAATGTTTACTGAACAGCTTGATAGCATCATTTCATTTGCAGAGCAGTTAAACGAGGTAGATACGGAAAACGTTGAACCAACAACACACGTATTAAAAATGAAAAACGTCATGAGAGAAGATGTTCCGAATAAAGGTCTTTCCATTGAGGCAGTCATCAAAAACGCGCCTGATCATAAAGACGGCTATATTCGTGTGCCATCAATTTTGGACTAAAGGAGGCCTGAGGCATGTCACTGTTTGATCACAAAATTTCTGAATTAAAAGAGCTTTTACATAAAAAGGAACTGTCTGTTTCTGATTTAGTGGACGAGTCTTATAAACGAATCAATGAAGTAGACGGGAAAGTACAAGCATTCCTTGCACTGGACGAAGAGAAAGCTCGTGCGTATGCAAAGGAATTGGACGAGGCAGTTGGTGAAAAGGACGAGCTTGGTCTATTGTTCGGTATGCCAATCGGTGTGAAAGATAACATCGTCACAAAGGATTTACGTACAACAGCATCTAGTAAAATCCTGCAAAACTTTGATCCTATTTATGATGCAACGGTTGTCAATCGTTTAAGAGATGCGGAAGCAGTCACAATCGGTAAATTAAATATGGACGAATTTGCAATGGGATCTTCTACAGAGAACTCAGGCTACAAAGCAACGAAAAACCCTTGGAATTTAAACACTGTTCCAGGTGGATCAAGTGGTGGCTCAGCAGCTTCTGTTGCAGCAGGTGAAGTACCATTCTCACTTGGATCAGATACGGGCGGTTCGATTCGCCAGCCGGCATCATTCTGCGGCGTTGTGGGTCTGAAGCCGACGTATGGCCGTGTATCTAGATACGGCTTAATCGCATTTGCTTCTTCATTAGATCAAATCGGGCCGATTACGCGTAACGTTGAGGACAATGCCTACGTTCTTCAAGCGATTGCTGGAGTCGATCAAATGGACGCAACGAGTGCAAATGTCGACGTCCCAGATTTTCTTTCTTCATTAACTGGCGACATCAAAGGCATGAAAATTGCAGTGCCAAAAGAATACCTTGGAGAAGGTGTTGGCGAGGAAGCAAAAGAGTCTGTTCTTCAAGCGTTAAAAGTATTAGAAGGACTTGGTGCCACATGGGAAGAAGTGTCTCTTCCGCATTCTAAATATGCGCTTGCGACTTACTACTTACTGTCTTCTTCAGAAGCATCTGCAAACCTTGCGCGTTTTGACGGCATCCGTTATGGCTACCGTACAGATAATGCAGAAAACCTGATTGATTTATACAAAAATACTCGTTCTGAAGGCTTTGGAAACGAAGTGAAACGCCGCATCATGCTTGGCACATTCGCTCTTAGCTCAGGATATTATGATGCATACTATAAAAAGGCGCAAAAAGTCCGTACATTGATCAAAAAAGACTTCGAAGATGTTTTTGAAAAGTATGATGTCATTGTAGGGCCAACAACGCCAACTCCTGCATTTAACATTGGTGAAAAGACAAGCGATCCACTGACGATGTACGCGAACGATATTTTAACGATCCCTGTGAACCTTGCAGGCGTTCCAGGAATCAGTGTGCCTTGTGGATTTGCAAACGGTCTTCCGTTAGGACTGCAAATCATTGGTAAGCACTTTGATGAAGGAACGGTTTACCGCGTGGCTCACGCTTTCGAGCAAGCAACAGATCATCATAAAGCAAAACCTGAACTGTAAGGGGTGAATCAGAATGAACTTTGAAACGGTAATTGGACTTGAAGTCCACGTTGAGCTAAAAACACAATCAAAAATTTTCTCCAGCTCGCCGACACCTTTTGGTGCAGCTGCCAACACGCAAACAAGTGTCATCGACCTTGGATATCCTGGCGTACTGCCTGTATTGAACAAAGAAGCAGTGAACTTTGCAATGAAAGCAGCAATGGCGCTAAACTGTGAGATCGCAACAGATACAAAGTTTGACCGTAAAAACTACTTCTATCCTGATAACCCAAAGGCGTATCAAATTTCTCAATTTGATAAACCGATCGGTGAAAACGGCTGGATTGAAATTGAAGTAGAAGGAAAAACGAAACGAATCGGTATTACGCGTCTCCATTTGGAAGAGGATGCAGGTAAACTGACACACACAGGCGACGGATATTCACTTGTTGACTTCAACCGTCAAGGCACACCGCTTGTTGAAATCGTATCTGAGCCAGACATTCGCACACCAGAAGAAGCGTATGCGTACTTAGAAAAACTAAAATCTATTATTCAATATACAGGCGTATCTGACTGTAAGATGGAAGAAGGCTCACTTCGCTGTGATGCCAATATTTCACTTCGTCCGATTGGCCGTGAAGAGTTTGGAACGAAAACAGAGCTCAAGAACTTGAACTCATTTGCTTTCGTACAAAAAGGTCTTGAATTCGAAGAGAAACGCCAAGAGCAAGTATTGCTTTCTGGCGGCTTGATCGAACAAGAAACTCGCCGCTATGACGAAGCGTCTAAAAAGACGATCCTCATGCGTGTCAAAGAGGGCTCAGATGATTACCGCTACTTCCCAGAACCAGATTTGGTGGAGCTGTACATTGATGACGAGTGGAAAGAACGCGTAAGAGCATCGATTCCAGAGCTTCCAGACGAGCGCCGCAAACGCTACATCGATGAGCTTGGGCTTCCTGCATATGATGCGATGGTGCTGACGCTGACAAAAGAAATGTCTGATTTCTTTGAAGCAACCATTTCAGAAGGTGCAGAAGCGAAGCAAGCTTCAAACTGGCTGATGGGTGAAGTATCTGCCTACTTAAATTCAGCTCAAAAAGAGCTGGAAGATACAAAGCTAACGCCGCAAGGCCTGGCTGGCATGATCAATCTCATCGAAAAAGGAACGATTTCTTCTAAGATTGCCAAAAAGGTATTCAAAGAGCTGATTGAAAATGGGGGAGACGCAGAAACAATCGTCAAAGAAAAAGGACTTGTCCAAATTTCTGACGAAGGTGCCCTGCTCAAACTTGTCACAGAAGCACTTGATAACAACCCGCAATCCATCGAAGACTTTAAAAACGGAAAAGATCGCGCGATTGGTTTCTTAGTCGGACAAATCATGAAAGCATCGAAGGGACAAGCAAACCCGCCGATGGTCAACAAGATTCTCCTAGAAGAAATCAAAAAACGCTAAATAGCAAAAAACCGCCTCATGAGAAGAGGCGGTTTTTTTTATTTGAACTGACAGGGTCTTATCATAGATTCAGACCACCGCCGTATATCAATTCGGGGATTCTTTTCTTATAATGAAGCGTAAGCGAAAGTGCACATTCGAAGGGGGATAAAGGTGAACGAATCGGAAAAACAGCGCGTAAAGTTATGAAAGAAACAGCTTCAATTGTTCGACTACTCTTATGACAGCAGGGTCCTCACACTTTTCTAAATTCGTCAGCATTCCTTGAATGACTGGCTTACGAGGCTCAGCTTTCGCCAGTTCTTCCTCAATGACTTCAATGGATACAAGGGTATCATCAGAAAGTAAATGCTCAAGCTTTAACAAACGAAGCTCCTCTTCTAGGGAAGCAGCACTCGGCGCTTCATCGTCCCAAATGGTTGGCTTTAAGATTGGTTTTGTCTGAGAACGAAGCATACCTTGAACCAAATCATCTAATCGTTCGAGTATAAAGGAAGAGAGCTCATCAAATGATAATTGCATCTGATCTTGTAAAAGCAGCACCTGCACATACGATTGGATGATTCCTTGAATCATGACTGACAGGTCAGTTATAAATGGTTCGATCTCCTGTCCATAAGTGGTCAAGATGGAAATTTGAATTTCATCATTCATTTGCTTTTTCACAGTTTTTGAATACTTTTTAATTTGCTGGTTTTCTGGAATAATGTTCTCGCTGAGGATCAAAATGATAAAATCCTTGTTCTCAGCAAAATGCTGAAACTGTTCAGCGATTTGCTTCTGGAAGATCTCTCTCGGTGCGAGATGCTGATTCTCTTTTCGAATCGTTTCAATACTTTGCATAGAAGTGTCGATATAATATTCGAACGCTCGGTTGAAAAGCTGTTCTTTTGATTTGAAATGCAAATAAAACGCGCCTTTCGATATTCCGCACTCATCTGCTATTTCCTGAATGGTCGTAGAAGAAAAACCCTTTTTCGCAAACAACTGGATGCTTGCTTTAATGATTTTTTCTTTTTTTTCGTTCATGAAATAAGGCCCCTTCAGCTTTAGAATGTTACGTCAAACGCAAGAGAAATGGTTGACGGCATTGTATATCACCGTTTATTATGATATAGAATGACCAGTCAGTCAATACATAAAGGAAAATGGAGGACATAATGAATTCGATCATCAATTTTGTATTAAAGAATAAGTTCGCTGTATGGCTCATGACAATTATCGTAACAGTTGCTGGTCTATATGCTGGATTGAATATGAAACAAGAATCAATCCCGAATATCAACACTCCAGTCATTACGGTTTCTACAACGTATCCTGGCGCAACGCCGGACGAAGTATCAGATAAGGTGACCGATCCAATTGAGAAGTCTATTCAAAACCTAAACGGAGTCAATGTAGTCACATCCAATTCTTTTGAAAATGCTTCATCGATTCAAGTCGAGTACGATTACAACAAAGACATGGATGAAGCAAAAAAGGAAATTGAAGATGCGGTTAACAATATCAATTTTCCGGAAAATGCAGAAAAACCAAAAATCGCACGCTTTAGTATCAATGCGGTCCCAATATTAGCACTCAGTGTATCTGGTGATAAAGAATCATTAGAAAACCTGACGAAAAAAGTGGAAGGTGACCTTGTCCCTTCACTTGAAGGATTAGACGGTGTATCTTCCGTCGAAGCTTCTGGACAGCAAATCAAAGAAGTAGAATTTTCGTTTAAACAAAAGAAATTGAAAGAATACGGTTTAGATGAAGAAACCGTCCAAAACATGATCAAAGGCTCTGATGTGAATGTACCATTAGGTTTATACACATTCGGCAACAAGCAAAAATCAGTTGTAGTGGATGGCAATATTTTAAGCGTCAAAGATTTGAAAAACATGCGAATTCCTGTCACACCAAGTGCAAGCAGTGGAGCTGGAGCACCATCTAGCGGCGCTGAAAACCCAGGTGCGCAAGGTGCGGAGCAGCAGGCTGGAAATGCAAGTCAGCAGCAAGCAGCAGCCCAGCAGCAACCTAGTGGAAGTGTAGCGAGCGGTCAATCTGTAGAGCTGCCGACAATTAAGCTTTCTGAGATTGCGGATATTAAAGTCGTCAAGAATGCAGAATCGATCTCTAGAACAAATGGAAAAGACAGTATCGGTCTGCAAATTGTCAAAGGCTCTGATGCCAACACAGTAAGTGTAGCAGAAGCAGTCACAAAAGAACTTGAGAAGTTTAAGAAAGATAACAAAGGAATCAAAGTAAGTACCACATATGATCAAGCAGAACCGATTAAAGAGTCCGTTAGCACAATGCTGAATAAGGCTATCATCGGAGCGATTTTTGCGATCATTATCATTATGTTGTTCCTTCGAGATATCAAATCAACCTTAATTTCGGTCATCTCCATTCCGTTATCTCTGTTGATTGCTGTTTTAATATTAAATCAGCTGGATATCACACTAAATATCATGACACTTGGTGCCATGACCGTCGCCATTGGGCGTGTTGTTGATGACTCCATTGTTGTCATAGAAAACATATATCGACGAATGGCATTAAAGGATGAGCCATTAAAAGGAAAAGAACTCGTTAAAGAAGCCACAAAAGAAATGTTTATTCCAATCATGTCTTCGACAATCGTCACAATTGCGGTCTTCTTACCGCTAGCACTTGTGGGTGGAATGATTGGTGAACTATTCATCCCATTTGCATTAACGATTGTGTTTGCTTTAATGGCTTCACTCCTTGTCGCCATTACGATTGTTCCAATGATGGCACACAGTCTATTTAAAAAGAACCTGTACGGCACAGCGAAAAAGGTAAAAGAACATAAACCAAGCAAGCTTGCTGGCGGTTATAGACGTGTACTCAATTGGACATTGAACCACAAATGGATCACATCAGGAATTGCCATTCTTATGCTTGTCGGAAGCTTATTCTTAGCACCACTTGTCGGTGTCAGCTTCTTACCACAGGAAGCAGAGAAGACGGCGATGGTGACTTATACACCTGAACCTGGACAAACGAGAGAACAAGCTATCGATGAAACGAAAAAAGCAGAAGAATATTTGATCAAACGTGACCATGTCAATACTGTTCAATATTCACTAGGCTCTTCAAATGCCCTGACAGCAAGTGTAGGCGGCAATTCTAACGGTGCGTTATTCTTCGTACAATATGATGAAGACACACCAAACTTTGATAAAGAAAAAGATAAAGTGGTCAAAGCCCTGCAAGACAAAACGTCTAAAGGGGAATGGAAATCACAAGACTTCTCATCTGCTGGCGCAAGCAATACAGTAACGTACTATGTCTACGGTGACAAAGTAAGCGATATTGAAGGCACAGTAAAAGATGTCGAGAACATCTTAAAAGATGAGAAAAACCTGAAAAATGTCAGCACAAGCTTATCTGAGAAATACGACGAATATACGTTTAATGCAGATCAAGAAAAACTGGCGAAACTGGGTCTAACTGCTTCACAAATCGCTCAAGCGATTGCTCCTCAAAATAGTGAAACAACACTGACGAAAGTAACTGAGGACGGCAAAGAACTTGATGTGAATCTTCAAACGGAAAAAGATGAATATAAGAGCAAAAAAGATTTAGAAAATAAAAAGATCACAACACCAACAGGGCAAGAAGTCCGAATTGGTGATGTCGTAAAAGTAAGAAATGGTACGACAGCGAATACGGTGACAAAACGTGATGGAAAAATCTACGCAGAAGTGTCTGGAGACATGACAACAGATGATGTCTCAAGTGTGACACAGGATGTTCAGAAAAAAGTCGACAAGCTTGATCTGAAATCTGGCGTAACGATTGACACAGGCGGCGTAAGTGCGGATATTGAGGAATCCTTTACACAGCTTGGGCTCGCAATGCTCGCAGCGATTGCCATTGTGTATCTCGTTCTCGTCATCACATTTGGCGGAGGTCTTGCACCATTTGCAATTCTCTTCTCGCTTCCATTTACAATTATTGGCGCGCTCGTTGGATTGTTTTTAGCAAAAGAAACCATCAGCTTAAACGCCATGATTGGATTGCTCATGCTGATCGGAATTGTTGTGACAAACGCGATCGTCTTAATTGACCGAGTCATTCATAAAGAGAAAGAAGGACTCTCAACAAGAGAGGCATTACTGGAAGCTGGTACAATAAGAGTACGTCCAATCTTAATGACGGCACTTGCGACAATTGGGGCACTTCTTCCATTAGCATTAGGATTTGAAGGCGGAAGCCAAATTGTTTCAAAAGGACTTGGCGTCACAGTCATTGGTGGTCTCGCAAGTTCAACATTGTTAACACTGGTTATCGTACCAATTGTATACGAAGTGTTAAGCAAATTTAAACGCAAAAAGAAATACGTAGAAGAAGATTGAGATGGGGCCCCGCTTTGATGGCGGGGCTTTTTTATGTTGAAATCTGACAAACAGCTCTTTTCATAAGCTCTTCAAATGCTTGGAAAAATGCGTCACGATCGACATGATCAATCACTTGAATTGATTTTCCATCTGTATGCTCTTCGGTACGTCCTTGCTTTGGCGTTTCGGTGTAAACGATCGCATTCATTTCCTTTGAACGAGTAAATGATGAGGAAGCAAGAGTGATCGTTGTCAGCACGTCCCATAAGTAGTAAGTCGAGTTGGTTTCGTGATGAATGAGAGGCGGGCAAAAGGCGTAACACTGCCCAATAAGATCAATCCCGATATGAGAACGAAGGGAAGCCCACCGCTGACGAATATCAGGTGTAAGCGGAACTTGATTTGTGCTCTCAAGTGCGACCATTTCAATAGGAAAGCGTTCCTTGAAGACGGTGCTGACAGCATAAGGGTCCCAAAATGCATTCCATTCTGCTGTCCCATCATGCTCGGGTTCCTCCACATTCCCTTTCTCAAGAAATGTACCGCCCATCCATACCAATTTTTCAATTTTATTAGAGATTGAAGGATCTTCTTCTAAGGCGCGTGCAAGGTCTGTGAGCGGACCTGTAAAGAGCAGCGTGACAGGTTCTGCAGACTTTTTAACAGTTTCGATTAAATGAAGATGTGCTGGAAGCTTGGACACTTTTGTATCAACAGTGCCTTTCTCGTTTAAGATAGGTAAGGCGTCTACATAAAAAGCATGCATGCGCCACTCTTTTGGAAAGGGATTGACGCCTCTAGAATTTGAAGCAGCGACTTCAATTTCATATGGGCTAAATCGATCAATGATTTTTTGAGACGCACTGAGAGCAGGCTCTAAATAACAATCAGCAGGAATCACAGACGTCCCAATCACTTTCAGATGTTCCATTTGAAGGAGAAGAAATAACGAGACGAGGTCATCAACACCGCCATCATGATTAAAATAGACAGGCTTTTTCATCGCAAACCATCCTTTACAGCGTTTTCTTTTATCTTATCAGAATGCTTTCTTGCTGAGGGAAATGTGGCAGGAGATTTGTCATATTAGGGTGTTGTTCTGTTGCCATTTTCAAATCTCATAGTATAATTAAAGGTTGTTAGTGGTGAAAATAGATTGCATAATGAATATAGGATGATGATGAATGAAACGTGCTCGAATTATATACAATCCGACATCTGGGCGTGAACTCTTCAAGAAGAATTTGCCGCAGGTTTTGCAAAAATTTGAACAAGCCGGCTATGAAACATCTTGTCATGCAACGACATGTGCAGGAGATGCGACACAAGCAGCTGAGAATGCCGCACAGAGAGACTTTGATTTAATTGTAGCAGCAGGTGGAGACGGCACGATCAATGAAGTCGTCAATGGACTAGCACCGCTTGAAAAAAGACCAAAACTAGGAATTATTCCGGTTGGAACAACAAATGACTTCGCAAGAGCACTTGGAATTCCACGAGAAGGTGTTTTAAAAGCAACAGATGCCATTATAGATGGTGTAGCGAAGCCGCTTGATATCGGTAAAGTCAATGGCCATTATTTTATTAATATTGCAGGCGGCGGCCGGTTAACAGAGCTCACTTATGAAGTGCCTAGTAAGCTGAAGACAATGCTTGGACAGCTTGCTTATTATTTAAAAGGCATGGAGATGCTTCCTTCGATCCGCCCGACAGAAGTCGAAATTGAATATGACGGCAAATTGTTTCATGGAGAAATCATGCTGTTTCTTGTTTCACTCACAAACTCAGTAGGCGGCTTTGAAAAGCTAGCGCCAGATTCTGTTTTAGATGATGGAATGTTTGACCTGATTATTTTAAAGAAGGTCAATTTAGCAGAAGCCATTCGAGTAGTCAGCCTTGCACTGCGAGGCGAGCATATTCATGATAACAATGTCATCTACACAAAAGCGAATCGCGTGAAGGTAGATGTAAAAGATAAAATGCAATTAAATTTAGATGGCGAATTCGGCGGCATGCTGCCAGGTGAATTTGAAAACCTGTATCGTCATATTGAATTTATAGTGCCAAAAGCAACAGCTGAAAAAATAGGGTAGAGATTGAACTTGGTTCCTTATGGCACCAAGTTTTTCTTTGCAAATGAGGTGATAAAATTGGTGAAAATGAAACCGCCTGTTGAAAAGAATGAATACTACAATGTAACCTTCGAAGACTTAACGCACGAAGGTGCAGGTGTAGCGAAAATTGAAGGATTCCCTGTCTTTGTACCGAATGCACTGCCTGACGAACAAGGGAAAATCAAAGTCACACGTGTCAAAAAAGGATTTGCTTTTGGGCGACTCATGGAGCTGACAAAGGAAAGTCAGCATAGGCAAGATGCGCCATGTCCTATCTATAAGCAGTGCGGCGGCTGTCAAATTCAGCATATGAGCTATGAAGGCCAGCTGCTATTTAAACAGAAACAAGTAAAGGACGTTTTAGAGCGGATCGGCAAGCTTGATATGAGCCGTGTAAAAGTTCATCCTGTACTCGGCATGGAAGACCCTTGGAATTACAGAAACAAAGCACAAGTTCCAATTGGCGAACGCGAAGGCGGACTAGTTGCAGGATTTTATCAGCAGCGTACCCATGAAATCATCGATATGGAAAAATGTTTGATCCAGCAGTCAGAAAATGACGAAGTGGTACAGGCAGTAAAAGACATATGTAATGCGTTTGGCATCAAAGCATATAACGAAGAGCGGCACAAAGGCTGGCTGCGTCATGTGATGGTTCGCTACGGCATTGCAACAGGTGAAATGATGGTTGTGTTTGTTACTAGAACGGCTGACTTTCCGCAAAAGCAGCAGGTGATTGAGCAGATTATAGCACGCTTCCCACACGTTCGGTCAATTGTGCAAAACGTGAATTCAAAGAAAACAAATGTTATTTTCGGAGACGAAACGACTGTTTTATGGGGAGAAGAATACATTTATGACACGATTGGCGACATCAAATTTGCTATTTCAGCCCGCTCGTTTTATCAAGTGAACCCAGCTCAAACAAAGGTGCTTTACGACAAAGCGCTTGAATATGCCGAGCTGCAAGGAGAAGAAACTGTTATTGATGCGTATTGCGGAATCGGGACGATCTCTTTATTTCTCGCACAAAAAGCAGGCAGAGTATATGGCGTAGAAATTGTGCCAGAAGCAATTGAAGACGCAAAACGCAACGCTGCCTTAAACGAGATCAACAACGTCGAATTCGCAGTCGGCGAAGCAGAAACCGTCATCCCAAACTGGTACAAAGAAGGCATCAAAGCAGATACCCTCGTCGTCGATCCACCAAGAAAAGGCTGCGACGAAGCACTGCTTGATACGATTTTAAAGATGAAGCCAAATCGCGTTGTTTATGTTTCCTGTAATCCTGGGACGCTAGCTCGTGATTTGCGTATTCTTGAAGATGGTGGGTATGTGACGGAGGAAGTGCAGCCTGTGGATATGTTCCCGCATACGAGTCATGTGGAGTGTGTAACGATGCTACAAAGAGAAACTATATAGAAATTCTTTAAACACTTTCACAAGAATTTGGTGTTTGTAGGGAAGGCGAAAAACTAGAACTGAGGTACTGAAAAACCATATTATCGTTTCGGTGATAATTGATTGGGTGTGCGGGACAAAAAAGGATATTTAATAACGCATGAGTATGATTTTAATACTATTTGTATAAAAACATTAATACCTTCGGTCTTCTTATGAACCTGAAGGTATTAATGTTTTTTATTTTCAGTAGGATACTTAGCTGACTACTTCTTAATCTCTCCATAAAATAATGTGATATAATTGAAATATATGTATTATTATTGAAGAGGTGAAAGATTAATGAATCAGTATATAATAAATGAATTAAAAACAAAATATAATAATCAAAAAATTATCCCATTCATAGGTGCTGGATTATCTATACCATTTCAATTAAAATCGTGGAACGATTTAATTCAGGAGTTAAAAGAGTCGTTTTTGAATGAAGTCCATTGGCCCATGATTGACTTTGATTTGGAAATAGGTGAATATCAATCAGCTATTGAAAATATAAAAAAATATGGAGGCATAGATGATCAACCAATTCAAGAAAAAATAGCGGATTGCTATTCTAAAAGAACGGAAGGTACAAACAATACTGTAGATAATAACTATAAAGATCTTATAAAAGAGAATTTTAGATTATATTTAACTACAAATTATGATAGATTAATTGAAGATCATATTTATAAAATAAATAGTTTCAATTCTCTTACTGATTATACTTCGAATATGCAGAGGTTATTCGACAATCAAGAAAAGTATTTATTTCATATTCATGGAAGCGTATCTAACCCGGATTCAATTATTATTTCTTCAGAGAAATATGATGAGTTATACTCTGATGAAATATTTGATAATAAGATGAAAGTGTTCTCGAGTTCTTATAGTTTTCTTTTCTTAGGATTTTCATTTAACGATGTTTTTGTTAAATCCTTGGTTAAAAATCATAAAGAACATTTTAAGGGTACTCATTATATGTTAGTTGATTCCAAAGAGTTGGATGTCAAACAAAGAGGGGAATTAAGTCGAGAATATGGTTTGAGAGTCATTGAATATGATACGAGCCAGTCCACCCATATACAAGAAATAAGAAGATTAATATCTGAGATTACTGAAGAAATAGCGGCTTCAGACGAAAAGAAAATTGCTCAATCAAAAGACTTAGCCTATACAGCAATTGGTATTGATGATTTACTCAATAGTGAACCACATGAGGGGAATTTATTTTACCGTAAGTTGGAAATTGCTAATATCGAAGGAAAATTAATCGAGATAAGTAAATACTTTTACATTGCAGCAGAAAAATTTATAAGAACAAGTAGAAAATTAGGGCTCCCTAAAGAGTTTATTGATGGCATATTAGCAGAAGTGTTTATGAAGTATAAAGAGAAATATGTTGAAATTTATGATATTGAAGGTAGGACAAGTAAAGAGTTATTAATAAAAATTCATGAAAACTTAGAAAATATTAATATTGATAGATTGGTAAATAACTCAAATAAACCAACTACGGCGGAATCTAAAGGGTTTATTCACATACTTGCTGATGATGAAGAAAAGAATGTTTGGTGGGGAAGCGAAAGATTATGAGTACTGATAAGATAATATTTCAATTGCCCACAGAAATAGATTTGCTCTTTGATAATATAAAGTTAGATATTTTAAAATATCTTTTGATTATATATCATCTAAAAGAAAACTTTAACAAAAGGCGGCTAAGTCTTGAAGAACTATTATATTATTATTCAATAATTTATTTTGAAAATCATGAAATTGATGCACCTTTAATTTATAAGTATTTAAGAGATAAGAAAACAATCAATGAAAGCATGATATCATTAGAAAATCTTGAGTTTATTCAAGTCCATGGCGATATTTTCACTCCAATTGATAAGCTGAGAATTTCTATAACGAAAAAAGGAATTGAAACAATTAAATCTTTGGAATCCGAGAATGTATTATTATATTCGGAAAATATCTTTATTATTATAAAAAGATATCCATATGGGAATATGGGGGAGAATTTTAATCAATTGTTATACGAGGGGGACTTGAAAATTGATTATAAATAAGTTAATTGTCCAAGGTATATCCTATCAGAGGACACTAGATTTTTCAAGGGGTTTAAATATTATAAGTGGAGAAAAAACATCTGGTAAATCATTAGTTCTATCGCTGATTGATTACTGTTTAGGGAAAGATCGCGGTATTTCATTGAAGGTACAAACTGAGCTAGCAGATAATGTAGATTTTATTTTTCTAGAAATAGAAGTTAATCAAGAAACATTTACTGTTTTTCGAGGTATAAAAAAGGATATTACTATATTTTGGCTTTATCACTGCAAATTTGACTTCATTAATGAATACATTCCAGAAAAACTTAATAAAAAAGATTTACAGGCTTTTTTAATGAAAAAAATGGGGGCAATGGAATTTAAGAAGACAAAAAATAAAATAAGAAGTAATGAGTTAACCACGGAAACTATCTCTTTTAGGGATATTTATAGGTACTGTTTTATAAATCAACATGACTTAGGAACTCATAATTTTTTATCTCACAATGAACCTATGAAAAGGTATAAAAACCCTATTTCATTTGAAATGATTTTTGACTTAGTTAACTTTTCACAAAATGAGTTACAAACGGAAATAGCTCAGGTACAAAACCAAATAATTGATAATGAAAAAAAGATAGCTAACTTAGAAGGATATCTCGATCAAAGAGGCAATGATGATTATACTAATCTGTTGAAGCAGATTAGTAAGTTTGATGATCAAATAGATGAACTCTTACAAAGGAAAAATAACATTGTTAAGAGACAGAATGAAGAAAATGAATTAGTATCGAGCAATAGAGACTATATTCTCTTAAACTCAGAAATTAATGAATTAGATTTTGAAATTGAGCAAATAAAAAGTAAAATAAAAGATATGCAGTTAGGCATAACTAGTAATGAATTACTCTTAAGTGATTATCATTCTGAACTGAAGGATATAAAAACCACCGAGGAGATAAATTATAAACTGAAAATTGATTCGCATGAGCTTACATGCCCTTTATGCAATACGAAAATAAAAAAAAACTTACTTCAGGAGCCCATAAAAGGAAGCTCACCTAATAATTTTAAACATATTTTGAAAGATATACAAAGTAAAATAAAAATGGTTGATGAAGTAATCATTTCTAGCAAAGAAAAAATCTCGGAACTTCAAGCTCAGATCAGTAAAAAAAATAGAAAAAAGGAGATTTTATCTCTTGCATTAAGTGAGTTTTCTAAAGATATTCATACACCTTTTTTACCTCAACTTAACAGTATTAATGTAAATATAAATAATTTAGAAAAAGATAGGGAGGTTTTGTTGGAAAGTAAGCGTGTTTTTAATAAGATTAATGAACTTAATAATAAAGTGAATAGAGATAGATCACAATTAGATAGATTAAAGACCAAATTAAAAGAAATGGATAAGAAGAGCAAAGGGAAAAAACAAATAATGAAGGAACTAAATAGTGTCTATTTAACCAATATGAAAAAAATGAAATATACTGACACAACTGCATCGTTCATTGATGAAGTAGATTATATTCCATATTATAAAAATGCTAGTGTTTATGAGCATGAAAGTGGGGGATTATTAGAGTGCATGCAACTTTCTTTTCTCAATGCCATTATTTCTAATACCTCTGCCATATTTCATCCTAAGTTATTAATTCTTGATTCTATTAGCAAGTATTTCGGTACAAATAAAAACGAACAAAATCCTCAAATTGATGATGAAAATATGATAAATGATCCGGAAGTGTATTTGCATATATATTATATGTTAGTAGAATTATCGCAAAACGCACAAATAATAATTGTTGAAAATACTCCTCCTGAAGAAATGTCACGATATGTGAAATATTCATTTAGAAATGGAGAAAAGGGATTCATAGATATAAGTAAGAATGAATTCCTAGTTGACTAATTAATTTTTTGAGCTCGAGTTACGATAATTTTTCCGATAAACATTTATTAATTTGCACATACATTTGATCGATATGTATTCGAAAATGTTTTTGACAATGTAATTGAGGATGGTGTAAATGAAGATTGAAACAAAGGCATGTCATGATTACTTTCATATATAAAAGGATTAAGTAACAGTTTTGTTGGTCAGAAGTTTAAATCAATGCGAAAAAGGTAATAAAAAAACATCTATGGTATTGTGCACAGCTAACAAGGATAATAATTTAGTACACATAGTAGTGACAATACATGTTGAATGTGTGGCACACTTTATTCTAAATCAATAATGTATTGAGACATCCCGATTTCATGATAATCATTGAAATCGGGATGTTTTTATTTTTGTATGTTCAATCGGCACTAAAAAATGATATTTGAAAGTGGAATTAATTTTTTTATCCCGCAATTCATCACCAAATGTCCTTTTTTGCAATTTTGCCCGGTTCATATTAAAGTATATAATGATAAAAATTGCTGAAAGACTTTATAGAAGGACATGCCCTTTAAGGCGCTATGTCATGAGAGGAATTGGATGAAAGATGAGTAAAAATTTCTGGCGTGATTTACCGCGGCCATTTTTTATATTAGCACCAATGGAAGAAGTGACAGATGTTGTGTTTCGTCATGTTGTGAGTGAGGCGGCGAGACCGGATGTATTTTTTACAGAGTTTACAAACAGTGAGAGTTATTGCCACCCTGATGGCATTCAAAGTGTGAAGGGGCGTTTAACGTTTACAGAGGATGAGCAGCCGATTGTTGCTCATATTTGGGGAGACAAGCCCGAGAACTTTAGACAAATGAGCATTGGAATGGCGGAATTAGGGTTTCAGGGGCTTGATATTAATATGGGCTGTCCTGTCCCGAATGTCACGCAAAACGGGAAGGGCAGTGGATTGATTCTTCGCCCAGATGTTGCGGCAGAGCTGATTCAAGCGGCTAAAGCTGGGGGATTACCAGTCAGCGTCAAAACAAGACTTGGTTTTACAGAGGTCGATGAGTGGCGCGATTGGCTCAGACACATTTTGGAGCAAGACATTGTGAACTTATCGATCCACCTTCGTACTAGAAAGGAAATGAGCCAGGTGGATGCGCATTGGGAGCTCATTCCTGAGATTATAAAACTTCGTGATGAAGTAGCACCTGATACGCTTTTGACGATCAATGGTGATATTCCTGATCGTCAAACGGGCTTAAAGCTCGCTGAACAGTATGGAGTGGACGGTGTCATGATTGGGCGCGGAATTTTCCATAACCCATTTGCTTTTGAAAAAGAGCCGAAGGAGCATACGAGTGATGAACTGCTTGGTCTTTTAAGATTACATCTTGATCTTCATGATCAATATTCCTCACTAGGTTTGCGCCCATTCAAGGCACTGCATCGTTTCTTTAAGATTTATGTGAAAGGATTCAGAGGAGCGAGTTTCCTAAGAAATCAATTAATGAATACATCATCAACAGATGAAGTGCGTGCAATGCTGGATGAATTTGAAGCGAGAAATCAAGAACAATCATGATGAAAAAGAGGAGGGGAAGCCCTTCTCTTTTTTCTATGAATAGGACTATTAAACTAGTGGCTCTAAATGGTAAAATGAGATAGAAATAACAATTGGAGGTATTTTATTTGAAACCATTTTGGGATATAGACATAGAAAGTGAAGAGACATTTAAGAAAATCAATGAGAAAGGCATTGCAAAAGCGGAAAAGAAGCTAGGCGTCATCCTGCCTGATACATATAAAAAACTGATTCTTGAACAAAATGGCGGGTATACCATTCATAATGCTTTTCCAACAGACCAGCCGAATGGATGGGCAGAGGATCATGTACAGTTCAACCATCTAAGAGGAATTGCCAAAGGCGAAGGCATCATGGACAGTGATTATTTAATAGAAGAATGGGAATTGCCTGAGGGTCTTGTGCTCATTTGTGGGGATGGTCATACTTGGATTGCATTGGATTACAGAGAAACAAAGGAGCATCCGCCAATTCATTACTTTGATCTAGAATATGAGACGGATTTCAAATTAGCGGATTCGTTTGATGAACTGATTGCTGGGCATTATACCGCAGAAGATAGCGAAGAAGATGGGATGTCAGATGAAGAGTGGCAGGCTGAATATGAAAAGCAGAATAAACCATTATCAAAAGAAGAAGTGAAAGATATCTTCTTAACCAAAGACCCTGAACAGCTTTCAAAAATTGCGAATTTCCAAGTAGAACAAATTGATGATATCAAGTGGATCTTTTCTGAGGTAGAAACGTATATGGACACCCTTCAGAACGAAGAAATGTTAACGACTGCTGGCTGGGCAATCAATACGATCTTTATAATGAATGACGAAATGATTAAGAAGCATGCTGATGTTGTCGAGCATGCACGTCGTTTTGCGAAACAATTAAGTCAATCAGAAATAGATGAGATGCATAACATTGCCATTAATATATCAATCGCATTTGAATTTGATTTAGAGGAATAAGTATTTATCATTTTTAAAATAGACCCCCCTCACCAAAAAGGGGGTCACCATTTCCTTACTCCGCAATCTCCTCAACCTCACGGCTATCCTCTGTTTCACCAATATAAATAGGACCGTTTGCGTGGTCGAGTCGGATTGGCCATTCGTATGGAACTTGAAGTCGTCTAGCGATGGCTCTCCAGAATTTTGTTGAATCCAATTCGAATTCTTGGAAGTCTTTTAATAAGTCTTTGTAAGACGAGCCATCAAATTGAATGAACATATCTTGAAGGCGCATGAACGCGACATGTCTCACTTCTAATGCTGCCGCAGCTTCCATTTCTTCTTCTGTTGCTTCTCCAATGATTGTTCCTGCGGGCGGAAGCATGTCGTATACGTTAAATTCCTCTTCTTCGTGTGCTGCATTGTGCTGTTGATCTGACATTTCTCTTCACTCCTTCTAGTTTTCATCAAAATTTGATTCGTGCTTACCTCTATTATCGGAAGGAAATGCGAAATGTGGAATGAAAAAAGAAGTAGATTCACAACACTTGCTTTTTCTTCTTGAATATTTTATGATCAATTACAGATATAAAAGGTCTGTAATAGATAGAAAGGGATGTTCCTATGAAATATTCTAAAGCGACCAACTATGCACTGCATACAATGGTGTTTTTAACTCTTGCACCAAAGGGGAAAGCAATAGGCGTTGAGCCTCTCGCCAAGATGCAAGACCTTTCATCCACTTATTTATCCAAAATCTTAACAAAGCTTGTGAAGGCAGGATTGATTGAATCAACACCTGGCGCAAAAGGTGGCTACGCCATTATGAAACAGAAGGAAGACATTTCGTTTTTAGATGTGATTCAGGCTGTAGAAGGACAAACCAATTTATTTCGTTGTTCCTTAGAACATGATTCTTTCATGCCTCATGATGGCTGTTTGATTGAACAGGTCATGCAGGATGTTGAAACGAAAATGCAGGAAACGCTAAGTCAAAAGCGGTTAGTTGATATTGCAAGTCAAATAGAGCAGACAGAAAAAAATCCATTTTTCAACATGTGATTTTTTTGAATCTATTATAGATATTAAGAGTCTTTAAAGTCTTGAATAAAAAGGAGAGATTGACATGTTATTAGATTGTGCCATTATTGGAGGCGGGCCAGCCGGATTAAGTGCAGCACTTGTTGTGGGGCGAGGCAGAAAACAGGTCATTGTATTCGATGACGAGATGCCAAGAAATCGAGTGACTCAGGAATCACATGGATTTATTACAAACGATGGAATGACACCGTTTGAGATCAGAAAAGCGGGTGAAGCAGATCTTCAAAACTACCCCAATATCCAAATCAAACGAAGTAAAATTGTTGAGGTACAAAACAATGAGGACAACTTTGCCTTACTGACACAAGAGGGAGAAAGATTCGAAGCGAAGAAAATCATATTGGCAACAGGACTAAAGGATATACTGCCAGAGATCAAGGGGATGCATGAAGTGTATGGAAAGACGTTGTTTAGCTGTCCTTTCTGCGATGGCTGGGAGCTAAAGGATAAGCCGCTTGCTCTCATTGCTGAGAATCCACGCGCCTTGCATATGGCTAAACTTCTTTCCAATTGGACAAAGGATTTGATTGTGTTTACGAATGGGCAGCAAGTGTTTGCTGAAGAGGAGAAGGCATTGCTATCAGCACATTCTATCCAAGTCATTGATGTACCGATTATGTCCATTCATCATGAGAATGGGCAAATGCACTCTATTCACCTTGCGAATGGGGGAACGGTGAATAGAGAAGGCGGATTTGTCGCAAGTGAATTCAAGCAGTCAGCTCCATTTGCTGAAACACTAGGCTGTCAAATGACGAAAAATGGCGGTATCGAAACAGATATTCTTGGTCGTACAACAGTCAGCGGTGTCTTTGCATGCGGTGACAATTTAGGCGGCCCTGCTCAGCTTGTCCTTGCAGCAGCAGCTGGAAGCCAGGCAGGAATGGGCGTTATCCATGAACTTGTGCAGGAAGAATTTCAACAAAAAACATCTCTATGAAAAGAGATGTTTAGCGATGAACGGTTTTCCTTTTTGCTAAGACGTGAGCTGTCCATTCAAAAAGTGCGTAGATGACAAAGAAGATCAGAATCCAGCTGCTGACATCGACCCATACATTGGTGATATGAATGATGTTCGCCTGATCAAGTCCAGCCTGTATCCACATGGTGATCAATGCTGTGAGGAACACCTGTAAAAACCATTTTTTCAATTGGTCACACCTCCATCTCTTTCTATCATATAAGAAATGACAGTTTATTTCCAATTATGTTTCCATCAGTTTCAACGGTAAAATAAGAAATAAAACCAATGGAAGGATATGACATGAGCGATCAAACCGATAGTTTTTTAAAAAGTCATTTTCCTGATCTTGTCCTCACGCCGCCTCTTTTTTATGGGTGGCCTTTTGGGCTTCGCTTTGAAGTGGCAGATTGGTCATTAGGAGAAGAATCAGTTGTATTAGAAAAAGCAGGGGATCGTGCTTTGAAAATTGTCAGATATGCTTTTGATCTACAGCACTGGCTATTAGACTATGACCGCTCTCAGATGGATCAGTTGTTTACAGAGAAATAAGAAAACCGCACTTGTCGACAAGTGCGGTTCTGTTTTATGCTTCTACTTTATTGAAGAACTGTGGTAAATATTCTTTGTGTGCTTCTAGCATTTCATCTAGGATGCTTTTTGCAATGGCATCTGATGGGACGAGCGGGTTGATTGTCATTGCGACAAGTGCTGTGTTGTAATCGCCTGTCACGGCTGCTTCAGCGGCAACACGTTCAAAGGATTTAATTTGAGAAATAAGTCCTTTGACTGCGACTGGCATTTCACCAACAGCGATTGGTTTAGGGCCGTCTTTTGTGATGACACAGTTCAGTTCAACAGCAGAATCATTTGGAATGTCACTGATGGCACCATTGTTGATGGTGTTGACAGGCTGAATGTCGTGCTTGTCGTTATAAATGGATGCAATCAAGTTACAAGCTGCATCACTGTAGTAGGCACCGCCTCGTTTTTCAAGCTGTGGCGGCTTGATATCAAGATCAGGGTCTTTGTACAGCTCGAACAGGTCATTTTCTAGTGCACGAACGACTTCTGCACGAGTGCCCTCATTCTCTGCTGCTTTCTTTTCTTCAGCCAGCATATCACTTGTTTTGTAGTAGTAGCGGTGATATGGACATGGAATCACGCCAAGCCCTTTTAAGAAATCAGCATCCCACGGAATGGCATGAATGTTGTTCATCGACATCGTGGAGTTTGGATCTGCCATGTCTTCGATGACTTGATCCATGATACTTTTGCCATCTAAGAATACATTGAGTCCAAAGACCATATGGTTCAATCCAGCAAAGCTGACCTCGACTCTGCTTGCGTCGACATCAAGCCCTTTGGCAATTCCCATGCGAATGCCGATTGGCACGTTGCATAGTCCAACGACTTTGCGATGGTTTGAATAGCGAAGTACGGCTTCTGTAACCATACCCGCTGGATTTGTGAAGTTCACAAGCCATGCGTTTGGGCACAGTTCTTCAATATCTTTCACAATATCAAGAATGACTGGAATGGTGCGAAGCCCTTTGAATAGACCTCCTGGACCATTCGTTTCTTGACCAATGACATCATATTTTAAAGGAATGCGTTCATCCTTCATACGTGCTTCGAGAAGTCCGACACGGAATTGTGTTGTGACGAAATCAGCGTCCGCAAGCGCTTTCCGGCGATCTAATGTTAAATGAACCTCGATTGGAAGTCCTGCCTTTTTCACCATTCGTTTTGCAAGATCTCCGACGATTTCAAGCTTTTCTTTTCCCGCTTCAATATCGACAAGCCAAAGCTCGCTAATCGGGAATTCATCGTACCGTTTAATAAATCCTTCTACAAGCTCTGGTGTATAGCTTGATCCTCCGCCAATTGTGACAACCTTTAATCCTTTTGCCATGTTCTGCACCTCCGAATAATGTAACGCGCAATGTTATAATAGAGAAAAGCCAATTCTTTTGTTTGTACATCTATAGCTTATCGTGAGAGCATCTCGTGCGTAAATGACTTCAGCGTCTTTAGGCAAGGGTGCCCTATTTAGAGATTTGTTACATAAAAGAAACACATTGTGACATGCTGTTGGAGAAAGGGGAAGTCAGATGTTTTCAAGTGAGGTTATTTCCAGCTTTAATGAACTAGAAAGCGCTTTATACCGATACATCATGGAAAACAGTGAAAAGGTCGTGTATATGAGAATTCGGGACTTAGCAGATGCTGCCCATATATCCACCTCGTCTGTCCTTCGCTTTTGCCGAAAAGTAAATTGTGAAGGCTTTTCAGAGTTTAAAGTGAAGCTTAAAATGTATTTAGAAGCAGAGCAGACACCTACTTTAAAAAGCACCCAGCACTTTCTGTATGAATTTATTGAACGAACACTAAAAGGGGACTTTGAGGGGAAAATTAAAGAGGCAGCAAGACTCATTGCCGATGCAAAAAATGTGCTGTTTATTGGCACTGGCAGCTCTGGTATTTTGGCGCAGTATGGGGCAAGGTACTTTTCAAGTCTTGAGAAATTTTCATTTTACATCAATGATCCGTTTTTCCCGATGAATATGCAGTATTTAGACAATAGTGTCACCATTGTGCTGTCTGTATCAGGGGAGAACAGTATTACGATTGATCATATTTCGAAGTTAAAAAGAGAAGGAAGCAAAATCATTAGCATTACCAACAATCAGCACTGTACGGTTTCGCGCATTTCTGATTTAAATATTGCTTATTACGTGACAGACGAACGGGTTCACAGAGCTAATATTACGACACAGACGCCCGTTGTGTATATTTTAGAAGCGATGGCACGTGATATGTTCGCGATGTTAAAGGAAAAGTAAAAGAGCCGCTGCATGAATCAGCCGCTCTCTTTTTTCTGCTTTATAAAAGCGAGGATGGCAATACCGGAACAGACAAGCACAAATAGACCGCCTAGCAAATACACAAATCTCGTTCCGAATGTATCCGCAATCAATCCAACAAAGAAAATAGATAAACTGACAGATATAGAAGAGAGGACGTATTGAGCCGAATACACTTTTGATAAATCATGGACTGGTGTTTCCGTTTGAAGAATGGTTTGCTGTGAAACATCCCGAATTTGATAGGCAGGCCCCATCAAAATACAAAGCAGCAACGCAAGCCACGGGAGGCTGTTCAGCGCAAATAGAATGGTCAGCACTGCATAAATAAAAGAGCCTGCTGCCATAAAGAGGAGAAGCTTTTTTTGAATAAATCGGCTCAACCATGTAGCCAAGATCCCGCCTATAATGGCACCTATATAATAAGCAGCATTGATAAATCCCCACCATTCTCCACCTTCCTTTAAAACAAGTGTGACAAAGGCAAGCGTAACCGGTCCGACCCACAAAGCACCTGCAATATTTTCAGAAACATCCATGAAGGTCAGGGTGCGAACCGTTTTGTTTGTCCAAATGATCGTCCAGCCATCCTTGAACCTGTTCTTCGTATTTGCTTTTTGAACCGTGTCTTCTTGCTTGAGTAGAGAAAAAACAGGGATGATAAATAGATAAGACAACGCAATCATGAAACAAGAGGCCCACATTAAATAAAATGGCCCAATCAATAGGACAAGCATTCCAGTGAACGAATAGCCGGCAATTTGAACAGATTGATGAAAAATGGAGGCTGTACTGTTCGCTTTCACAAGCTGATTTGCTGGTACAAGCATCGGCATGATGGACTGTAATAAAGGACTAATGAACCCGCCAGTGATGGAAATTAAAATGAACGCACTAAATAGCCAGATCAGATGCTGCTGAAAGAAATGAAATTGTGTCGTGAACACGACGAGCATCCCAATCCGTAAAAGAGGGACCCATTTCAATAGACGATCGGCGTGAAAGTGAGCGGTCAAAACAGGAGAGATGAGCCCAGCCAATAGCTGACATAGCGTTCTTATGAGCGGAAATACAGCAGCATAGGCAACAGATTGTGTATCTTGATAAATAACTAACGTAATCGTCATCAAAAATAGAATATCACTTAGCATGAGAAGGCTTTTACTGCCTGTATAACACCAAAACTTATTTCCCATATCCAATCGACTCCTTCTTTTCCAAAAACAAGTTCAGTATACCATGGTGATGAAGTACCTAGAGGATTTTCATTCAAAAATACATCTTAAGTATGAGAGGATTGTGATAAGCTAAATTAAACACATCGTAAGGAAAGGGGTTCAATCAATGAAAACATTACCAGCACATGACTTTTTGGACAAACACGGTATCCCATATGAAATCAAAACATTTTCTTCCGAAACAGAGAAGGGAGCCGCAAATGTAGCAGCAGCCCTTGGTTTTCGCGAAAGACAAATGATCAAAACATTGATTTTTGAAACAGGGGAAGGGGAGCAACTGCTTGTGATGGTTGGCGCAGACCAGCATATTAAGTCAGGGAAACTAAAGAAAGCGGCCGGCTCTCGTAATATTAAAATGGCATCACCAGAGAAGGTTCTGGAAGTGACAGGCTACCGAATTGGCTCAATACCGCCGTTTTGCTGGCAGCCAGAAGGCTTCCGCACCATCATCGAAGCTTCGCTATTAGAGGAGGAAATATTAGGCGTTGGAGCAGGTGAATGGGGAAATGAAATACTGATCACACCAGAACAATTAGTGAAAGCCTCAAAGGCTGTACCGTATGACATCGTGCAGCCAGCAGAATAGAAAAAAGTGCCTGTTTCTCATGCAGGCACTTTTTTAATTTGCAGTAGGCTCCTTAAATGGACCGATATCTTTCATTTGCAGGAAGGCATCCACGGTTCTATTCTCTTCAAGATCATTCGCCCGTTTGCAGATCACAACAGGTCTGACGATTTCTATGCCTTCGATATATACACGCCCAATCTCTTTCCGCTTGAGACTGCCTTGAACCGCATCACGGGGAACAAGTGTGATCCCATAGCCAGCTTTAATCATTTGAATCGCTTCATGAACACCGCTGAATTGTAAATCAACAGTCGGTTTTTTAATTCCTTTCGAGGTGAACAGGGAAAAGAGCTTATCTCTAGTGGAGCTGCCTTCTTCACGCATTAAAAAGGGCTCCTGACTCAGGTGCTCTAGCGGAACGGTTTTTCCGTTCAACAGATGGTCTGCTGGCACAATAAAATCATAGCTTAAATTCGTCAAATGAGAGGTAACGATCTCCTCATGATGCAAATCTTCAATTACAGCGATGGCGACATCTGATTCATATTGAAGCAGGCTCTCTATCACTTGAGCGGAATTTCCGCTTTTTAATTCGATTTCTGTCTGTGGTGATGACGTTTTAAAAGCAGCCAGCCAATCAGGCAGTAAAAAGTTGAGTGGTACATAGGTAGAACCGATGCGGAGGCGCCCCTTCTTCCCGTTTTGTAATAGCGTGATCTGATATTCTACTTCCTTTTCAGCCTCAAACACTTGCCGGGCATAAGGATACAGCATCTTTCCCATTTCTGTGAGCGCAATGCCCCGACCGTTTCGTTTAAAAAGGCGAAACCCGATCTCTCGTTCAATGCTTCTAAGCTGAGCCGTCACAGCTGGCTGTGTCAAAGATAGTGCGTCGGCAGTTTGTGTGACGCTTTTTGTCTCTGCGACCTTTGCAAAAATCCGAAGGGCATGTAAATTCAACTTCGCACCACCTATCAATTATTTTGATAAAACAATCAAAAACATTCATTAGATTTATTATAAGGCATCCCTTATCGTAAAGGTAGCGAAGGGGGAAGAAAAAATGGATCGTCGTCAAAAGCAAGTTGTGTCAATATCGCTCATCACAGCATTTGCACTTATTGGGGATTCAATGCTCTATATTGTTCTCCCGGTCTATTGGAAAGAGATTGGTTTATCATCCATTTGGGAGGTCGGGTTACTGCTGTCCATCAACCGATTCATTCGTATCCCGCTAGCACCTGTCGTATGGTGGCTCTATCGCTATATCCCAATGAAGACGGGTGTATTGATCGCGATTTTGATCGCGTCAGTGACCACGATATTATATGGGATGAGCGGCTTTTGGCTGCTGCTTATCTGCCGCTGCGCATGGGGTCTCGCTTGGACATTACTCCGAATGAGCGGGATGAGGGTTTTGGCTGAAATGGACGAAGGCTCACAAGGACATTTGACGGGGCTTTATAATGGGCTTTACCGGCTTGGCAGTTTATTTGGCATGTTATTTGGCGGAATCTTTGCTAGCTTGATCGGCTTCCAGTCCATGACGCTAGTCTTTGGTTTACTTACATTGATGGGATGCATTTTTTATGTATCGTTGGATGAAATTGAAAAGAGAGAAGGCACGCAGGTGTATCATGGCATCAAACAAAAGTGGTTTACACGAGATGTTGTAAAAGTACTGATAACAGGCATGCTGATCGCACTGATCATTCAAGGTTTATTCGCATCCACGCTGAGTCATGTCATTGAAGCAAAGATTGACCAGGATCAATTGACTCTGTTTGGCTTTGTCATCGGAGCTTCGGCTTTAAGCGGTGTGATTCAAGCAATTAGGTGGGGATGGGAACCATTTGTAGCACCGAGAACGGGCAAATGGTTTGATCGGCTTGTAATGAAGGAACGAATGCTATGCTGGATGTTTCTTTCATTTGGAGGGCTCAGTTTTCTTGGGGTCATGCTGAAGGTAAGCGGCTGGTTCCTATTGATGCTGCTTTTGATTCAGCTGCTGGCATCGATTGTCACAACGTTCACCGATACACTTGCCTTTCAAAAAGCCTCTGCTCAAACAGATAAGAACCGCTTTCTCGCCAGCTATTCTTTTGTTCAAGATATGGGGGCTGCTTTAGGGCCTTTGTGCGGGTATACGTTGATTCAGTTTTTCGGAACAAACAGCGTCTTTTGGTTGATGCTCATCATAAGCTTAATGCTTGTCAGCATGTGGGTAAGAGGCGGGCAGCATGTTTCTTCTAGTGCAGTGTAAAAAATAAAGCGTTATATAAAAAAACTGCCTCATGCAGCTGATCGCAGGAGGCAGTCATATTCTCTTATTCTAAGTCTGAATCGTAGGCTTTTTGCGTGAGCTGGCTGACAACCTCTTTTAATCCATTTGGTTTATGGAATTCAACAGGTGTGCTTCCTTTTTCGAAGACAATTTGGTCTGCTTCGACGAGCACGACATATCGATTGTTGACCTTCGCAATATGGATCGAGTGGCCAAAGTCCGCTAGAAGCCCTTTGATTTCTGTTTCACCTAGACGCATTTTCATTGTGATATCAGGGGTTTGTTCCACAATGTGAGAAGCTGCTAGTGTGACCTGTTCTGTATCGAGTGTTTCTCTAATTTCTCGTTTTTCACTCGCTTCCCATATTTCAAGATCCTCTTCGAACTGCTTTAATTCTTCACTTTCATCCTGTAATGTTTCAAATACTTGTTCCTGCACCATGTTCATGACCTGTGATTTCATGATTTCAGGCATAGATTCTCCGTATTCGACGAATTTCAGAAAGTCCTCAAAATAACGAGCATGTGAGGATTGGTGAATTTTCACTTCAGCTTCCTCTGTCATGCCCTCTTCTGGCATAAAAGGGTATTGAATTGATTTCATGTTTTTTGTTGTAATCGCCATTTCTACTTTTTTGATCAAGGTAGATGTATCAGCGATAGAAGCAACTTTCTGTTCAAAATCGCATTTCATAATAAAGACAAAGGAGTCATCGAAGTACTTTTTAGGAACGGCAGACGCAACTAAAAAAACGCCGCCTCTGACAGCACTTGTATCTAAATACGTGCGAACAAACTGTTCACTGCATTCATTAAATACTTCTTTTGTATCGGCAAATCTCGTCTGATGAAATAAATTGTAGTTTGGATTTGAATCGAGTTCATGACCGGGTTCGACAATGAACCGGCCAATTTTGGTTGGTACTTGTTCAGATTTAGGGTGTCTGTCCACTTTTCGTTTGACGATTTTTTTTAGCTCACCATCTAAAAAGTCCTTCAGCTCACTTTGTTCAAATTCCTCTTGATCTAATGTTTGATAATGCTTGAACCGTTTATTTGCTTGTTCATCTTTGCCTTCGATTTCTACGACAAAGAATGATAGAAAACGTATCGTAAAATCCATTGATTGGTCACCACTTTTTCTTCTTCGGATATGTTGAGTATAGAAAAAGGAGTGAAAATCGTCAACGAATGGAGAAATATCGTGTCATTATTTCCCGAGAAATGTTTAGTGAAAAACACTTGATAATAATTATCATTCTTGATAGAATGATAAAAGAAAAGAAGGAACCTGCCAGTTCCTTCATCTCAGAAAAACCTCTTATTTTGTTTCAAACGTTTCGCAATCAGTTTCAGCATTGCGAGTCACATCAGTCATTGTGTTTTTACCAATTTTAATGGTAGAAGCCGTACAGCTGTTATCAGCCCAAAAACGGCAAGAGTTCACTTCACAAAGTACGTTTTGTGCCATGGGAATTCACCTCCGTGATTCATATTGAGAATGAAGCAAGCTGCCACTTGAATTCATTCCATCTAGTAGTCTCTTGATAAAAAGAGGCTGTTTGTGCTGTTGATGCACATGTTTATCATACCATCTACCCTGATAATATACAATTTAAACTTTGAAAGAGCGAGAATGCAAATCTCGCTCTTTTTTTATTTGTAAAAATAGTTAAATGCTAGGTGGCACCCTCTCTCATTTCGACATATGAATAGAGTAGATTCAAAACCTGATGTCGGACAAAGTATGAGGGTACATGTACTGATTTTCCGCATAAAGATAAGGTTTTCAATCAAAAATTTTTCATAGAGAGATGAGGGGAGAAGATGAAAGCAGTCATTCTCTGCGGAGGAAAGGGAACGAGAATGAGTGAGGTCACACAAGCGCTTCCTAAACCACTTGCTATGATCGGAGATCGGCCTATTCTATGGCATATTATGAAAATCTATCAGTATTACGGAGTAGATGAGTTTATCTTATTGCTTGGATATAAAGGAGAGAAGATCAAAGAGTATTTCCTGAACTACGACTGGCGGCATCACAGCATGAAGCTGGATATGGCGACAGGGGAGATGAAGCTTTTAGGAAAGTCAGAGAACTGGAAAATCACCTTTTTAGATACAGGCGAGAATACGATGACAGGCGGACGGTTAATGCAGGCACAGGACTACATTGGGGATGAGACATTCATGATGACGTATGGTGATGGACTTGCCAATGTCAATATGTTTCATCTGCTGAAGCGTCATCAGGATCTTGGGGCAGCTGCGACTGTCACAGGAATTGAAAAGAAGTCACAGTACGGGACGTTGAAGGTATATAACGGGATGGCACAATCCTTCTCTGAGAAGACAGACAGTATCGGGATGATCAATGGAGGATTTTTTGTGTTGTCTCCAAAGGTATTTGACTATTTGACAGACGATGATCAATGCGTGTTTGAAGCGGAGCCTCTTCAAAATCTGGCGAATGATGGAGAGCTTGCGGTTTATGAGCACCACGGATTTTGGACAGCGATCGATACGTTTAAGAACCTGAAGGAAATCAATGGCATGTGGACAAATGGAAAACAACCATGGAAGGTTTGGTGACGGCATGAGCGGATTTTGGAATGGGAAAAACGTATTTGTGACTGGATGTACAGGACTATTGGGAAGCTATCTCGTCAAGGAATTGATTGATCAAGGGGCAAACGTGACGGGACTTGTGCGTGATCAGGTGCCAAGGTCGAATTTATATCAAGGCAGTCAATTTGAAAAGATGAATGTGGTGCAAGGTGCATTGGAGGATATGCAAACGATTGAACGTGCGTTAGGAGAATACGAAATTGATACTGTCTTCCATTTGGCGGCGCAGGCCATTGTTGGGGTCGCAAATAGACACCCTGTTTCTACATTTGAAGCCAATATTTTAGGGACATGGAATGTACTCGAGGCTTGCAGAAGACAGCCGCTGATCAAACGAGTCATCGTGGCATCAAGTGACAAAGCATACGGCGATCAGGAGCAGCTTCCATACGATGAAGACATGCCGCTAAATGGGAAACATCCGTATGATGTATCAAAGAGCTGTGCAGATTTAATTTCTCACACGTATTACAACACATATGGTCTTCCAGTTTGTATTACGCGCTGCGGCAATTTATACGGGGGCGGGGATTTAAATTTCAACAGAATCATTCCGCAAACCATCCAGCTTGTGCTAGAAGGAGAAGCGCCGGAAATTAGAAGTGACGGGACATTTATTCGTGATTATTTCTACATTGAAGATGCGGTTAAGGCTTATTTGTTGCTAGCTGAGAAGATGGAGGAAAAAGGGCTCGCTGGAGAAGCCTTTAACTTTAGTAATGAAATTCAGCTGACGGTTCTTGAGCTCGTGGATAAGATTTTAAAGGCAATGGGCAGTGAACTGAAGCCTCGTATTTTAAACCAAGGAACGCATGAGATAAAGCATCAATATTTGTCGGCAGAAAAGGCGAGAAAGCTGCTTGATTGGAAGCCAGACTACTCGATTGATGAAGGTTTAGAGAAGACGATTGAATGGTACCGCGAATTCTTTCAAAAATAGAGGTGTAAGTAGATGAACAGCATATATTGTACGGTTCTATCAAGTGGAAGACTTTATCAAGCCATTGCGTTTTTCTTGTCATTGAAGCAAGTAGAAGATGATGCTGTCATCAAGACGTTATGTATGGATGATGCTGCATTTGATCTGCTTCAAAAAATGAATTTTCCTCATGTTGATCTTGTTCATGTACGGGAGCTCGAAACGCCGGAGCTGCTGGAGAAAAAAGAGGAACGGGATGCCTCGGAATATTGCTGGACATTAAAACCGATGTGGATTGAGTGGTTATTTGAACAGGAGCAGGCAGAAGGAGTAACCTATCTTGATGCGGATTTATTTTTTTATGAGAGCCCGCAAGTGATTTTTCAACATCAGCCGGATGCCTCTGTTTTACTTTCGAGAGGGGATATTGTGATTCCGAGCTTCGATCCTGAGGAAGTGAAAATGCTTCAGAAGCTTTTAGGTCGCTATAACTCTGGCTTCCTGCATTTTAAAGGAGATAAAGCCGGACGAAAATGCCTCAGCTGGTGGAAGGAAGAATGCTTGAAGGAATGCAAAAATGCACCGGGAGAAGGCAAGTTTGGAGATCAAGGATATCTCGATCATATGCCGAAGCTGTTTGAAAAAGTGGAGGATATTCAAACAAAAGGCGTGAATATTGGTCATTGGAACTATGGGCAGCATTCTTATCGGGAAGAGAATGGACGGATTTTGCTGGAGGATGGACATCCGCTCATTTGCTATCATTTCAGCGGCTTTCGCATCGTGAGCAAGGATGAGATGCAGCAAATTCATGAAAAGGGGAGAGATGATCTGCCGTTTTTCCAAGAAGCCTATCGAAACGTGCTGCGCCATGTAATTGAATCTGTTGAGCAGGTCGATCCGCTGTTTAACGGCTATGCCAAATTGGAGGAGGATGACGCATGAATGAGAAGCCAAAGGTAAGCGTCATTATTCCGAGCTATAATGCCAAGGAGCGTTTAGAAGGGAGTCTTTTTTCTTTAACGCTTCAGGATACGAATATTCCGTTTGAGGTCATTGTCGCCGATAATGGGTCAACGGACGGCACGATGGAAATGCTTGAGAACATTGAGGTGAATTTCCCGTTTAAAAAGGTGCGTATTCCTGTCAATCAAGGGATAGCCAAGGGGCGCAATCATGCCATTCGCGAGGCGGAGGGAGACCTGCTGATATTCCATGACAGCGATATGCTGGCAGAGCCGCAATTTATTCAAAAGCATGCGGAGGCACATGCTGATCATGAGGACCTTGTCATTTGTGGTGTATGCTGGAAGCGGATTTATCGTTATTTTTACGAAGCATTTGATCAGGATCATATCAATCGGTTGAAAAAGCAAGGCCTGTATAAGCGGAAAATGAATGATAAAACGCCTCTTTTATCAATGAAGGAAGTTGAAAATGGTGCATTTCTAGAGAAAAGCTTCGATTTGCAGTCTGAGTTTATTGATATCCTCAAAGACATTTTGCGCACGTACAACTATGATTTAGGCTCTTATGAGCTGCCGTGGCGATTTTTTATTACGAATAACTCCTCTGTCAAACGCAAGCATGTCATCGCGCTCGGGATGTTTGATGAACAGATCGTTCGGTATGGGTTTGAGGATTATGATTTAGGAATTCGTCTGCATCAGCTTGGTCTCTCCTTTGAATTGCGAGAGGATATCATGAGCGTGCATCAGGAGCATCCAAGTAATTTAACGTCATTTGATGACATCAAATATAACATTTTGTATATGTGCGAGAAGTACAACAATATTGATGCCATTGATGTCCATTTGGCTTTCTCTGGTCCATTTTCTCACACCGTCACAAATGACATTGTGAAAGAGGTTCGGCAGCTGCGTGAAAATCCGGTATTCGATGGTCTGCTCTCTTATTTTTTAGAGCTGCTTCATTTGATCACGGAGCGGAACGTAGGCGTCAAACGGGATAAAAAAGATCAGCTGACCGCTAGACATGTCCCTTTGAAAAAACTGTCCGAGGCAGCGCAGCTTGCGCGGCAGGAATATGGCTGCACAGTGCTTGTAGAAGCCATTCAAGGGCTGACAAAAGAGTTATTACGCGTTGATTTGTTTCAAGTGGATGTGTTGTAGATGGCGTCTTATCATTTTACAACCATTGTGTCGAATACCCATGTTTTTAAGCTTTTGGCGCTGATTCATTCGCTTGAACAAACCGCTCATTCATTCAAGTTGTCTGTTCTATGTGCAGACCCTTTGGCTTACAAGGTGTTAAGTGAATTTCCTCATCCGCACGTTCAATATGAACAGCTTGAAGATATTGAAGATGAGACGCTGCGAAAGGCAAAGGATGATCGGACGTTCCATGAGTATTGCTGGACGTTAAAGCCCGTTTTTTTGCTCAAAATCCTTGAGTCCTCAGAAGCGGATTATCTCGCCCATTTGGATACGGATTTGTATTTTTATCATGATCCAGAGGCGATATTTGCAGAGAATCCACTCGCTCATTTATTTTTGACGGATCATATGAATTCCAAGCGGTTCTATCACTTTTATGAGTTATCTGGCCGCTTCAATACTGGATTTGTCGGCTGCCGCAACACAGACGTTGCCAAACGGGCGGTCACACAATGGAAGGAAAACTGTCTTGCACACTGTACAGTCGAAATGGATACAAAAAATAAGACGTATGGAGATCAGCGGTATGTTGAAAGATGGATCGATGATTTTGAAGGGGTCCATGTGGTGACATCTAAAGGAGCCAATGCCGCGATTTGGAATATTGAAAACTACAAGCTTTCAGTTGTGAAAGGGGAAATGTATCTCGACGAATGTCCACTCTTGTTCTATCATTTTTCTGCCTTTACGATCATTGATGAGAATACCTTTAATCTGAATTGGTATTACTATATGACAGAACAAAAGCTTGTGGATCATTTATATATTCCATATGCCGATTTGGTTCGTCAAAAAATCAAACAGGTGCAAAAGGTCTTTCCGGAATTCCAGCAAGGGTTTATTGCAAAGAAGCATGTACCTGATACGCATTTTTATGAGATATGAAAAAACCGCTCAATCACTGAGCGGTTTTCTCCTTTTTATGATTCATTCCATTTGGAGATGGTTTGATCGCTAGGTAGTAAGAAGGCAAGGATGCCTAATATCGGTAAAAAGGCGACTCCGATCATGGTAGGCGTTAAACCGAAGGCATCAATGAATGAGCCTAGAGCGACCGATCCGATTGCACCCATACCAAACGCAAGTCCAACCGTTAAACCAGACATTGTGCCAATTTTCCCGGGAAATAGTTCTTGAGCATAAACGACTGTGACAGAGAAGCTTGACGTCAGAATGACTCCAATCAGTCCAAGTAAAACATAGGCAAAAACAGGTCCGGCAAATGGCAGCAGCAAGGCAAGTGGAAAGGATGCCAATAAGGAAATTAAAATCACCGTTTTCTTGCCGAAGCGGTCTGCAAGCGGTCCGCCTAAAAATGTCCCAATTGCACCTAGAATGAGAAATAAGAAAATATAAGTCTGTGATTCTTTAATCGTCAATCCATATTGTTCAATCGCATAAAACGCATAGAAATTTGATATCGCATTCCCATACCAAGAGCGGGCAAAGATGAGAAAGACGATAATGCCAAGTGCTGTGAGTGCTGACTTACGGTGAAGTTCAGATCTTGCAGCTTTTGGTGGAGCTTTTTTCGCTTGAGCTCGAATGGTTTGAAGTCTTCCTGCGTACCATCTTGAAATATAAAGAAGGAAACCGACAGCCATCATTCCAACAATCGTAAACCAAGCCACGCCTGGCTGACCGAGAGGGACGAGCATTAAAGCAGCGATTAGCGGAGCAAAGGCTTGACCTGTATTTCCGCCTACTTGATAGATGGATTGTGCAAGTCCTCGTCTTGGACCAGCTGCCATGTTGGCAACGCGGGAGCCCTCTGGATGAAAAATGGCAGAGCCGAGTCCGATAAAGACAACGCAAAGCAAGATGGTGGCAAAGGAAGGCGCAAACGCAAGCCCGAATATACCGACAGCACTAGAAAATAAAGCAACCGGGAGTGCATAAGGCATCGGCCTTTTATCTGTGTACCACCCAATAGCGGGCTGCATCACGGAGGAGACCATATTTAATGTAAAGGCAATCAGCCCTAATTGTGTAAAGGTCAGCCCCATTGAGCGTTCTAAAATAGGGAACATGGCAGGAATAACGGCTTGCAAAGTGTCATTGAGCATATGGCAAATGCCAATAATCAATAAAATGGGATAAACCGTTGATCCAGTGACAGAATTTTGAGGTTTATCCTTTGTACGAGCAGCAATAGCCAATGAGACTTCCTCCTTTCATTCAACTGTTTTCTATTTTGCATTCTTCTCATTTTATTCATAAGGTGAACTATAAAACAATAGCAAATTGTCATGATTTAGAAAAAAGAGACACAAGCGCTTGTGTCTCTAAATGGTTACTTATAAAAAGTTGCGATGACAGGCTTCATTTTTTGAATAACGAGTCCACTACCACCGCGATTTTTTACACCTTCAATCATGCCGACGAGGACGTAATCTTCTTTTTTAGGATTAAAAGCAAGTAAAAATCCATTTTCAGAACCGTCTGTCGCTCCTTGTTTGCTTTTCAGCTCTGCCGTTCCTGTTTTAGCGGCAATATCAGCTCCTTCAATTTGTAAGGAGTGAGCTGTACCGTTTGGACTCGTCACGACCTGAGTGAGCGCGTCTTTCACTGTATTTGCCGAGTCTTCTTTGATGATTTGTTTTGGTGATGCTGTTTTCTCATCTTGAACGACTCGAGGATAGACAAGCTTGCCTCCTGTTGCAAATGGAGAATAGGCATGTACTTGTTCAATCGGTGACATGAGTAATTCGCCTTGACCATATGCTGAGTCAGCAAGTAAGATGTCCGATTGAATGCCGTCGTTTGATACTTGTGCTGGTTTCATTGTAAATGGCATGTGCAAATCTTCGCCAAACCCAAATGCTTTCACTTTTTTCTCATAGGTGTCTTTGCCAATTTCCAGTGCTTCCTGTCCGAAGTAAATATTATCTGAGTACACGAGGGCATCAACCATATTTACGTTCTCTTTATCGTGAACCCGTGTAATTCGATAATTGCCCCAAGATTGATCCTTTTGCCATTTCAGTCCATGGATGGTGCGTACTTTATTAGGCTTTGTGACACCTGTTTCCAGCCCGATGGCTGCTGTAATGGTTTTGAATGTAGACCCTGGTGCATACCGGCTCGCATACCGGGCTTGGAATGGGAGATCTGGGTTTTCACTGTATGCCTGATATTGCTTAGGTGTGATCCCATTTGTCATAAGATTGACATCATAGGAAGGGGCGCTGACAAGCGCTAATAGATCCCCCGATGATGGATTCATGATCGTGACGGCCCCTTTTTCACCTTTCAGCTGTTCATAGGCTTTTTTCTGTAAAGAGGCATCAATGGTCAGCTTCACTGTTTTTCCATCTTGTCGATCTGACTTTTGCAATGTTTCTTCAATGCCTGTTTCATCATGGACGATCAAAATGCTTCCGCCATCTTGTCCGCGCAAGTTTTTGTCAAATGTGAATTCAAGACCGGTTTTGCCAATGATTTGATCTGCTTTTAATGCCGGATTTCTTTTGATATCATCTGCATTTGCTTTCCCGACATAGCCGGTGAGATGGGCGGCGGCTGCGTTATAAGGATAGTAACGCATTTCCTTCGATTGATAGGTGACGCCTTTTATATCCTTTGGAATTGGCTTCTGTTCTAACATTGATTTGAGCGGGACAAACGTGTCGTCTGTGACCCATGCTTGTTTCAGCTGATTGTCGATTAGTTCTTCATCTAAATCAAACGCCTTGCTGATTTTTTTGATATTGCGTTCTTTTTCTTCCCCTGTGCCAAGCTTTCCTGGGATGATGCCAAGTGCGCTTCCACCAGTTGTTTCTGCTAGGGTACGCCCTTTTCGATCGACGATGTTTCCACGGACAGCAGGGTCTGATTTGACCTTGATGGTATCTCCCTTCTCCATTTGCGGGAAGATGAGATTTGGCTTCCAGTCGACTTTCCATTTGTCATCTTCTTCTGAGAGAACGCCCTTGTAAGAAAGTTTGTGCAGCTTGCCCAATGACGTTTTCATTGTCACATCATAGGAAAATTGATACCCATTTCCTTTGTCCTGTTTTTCGACGTTGAGCTTTGATATGTTCAGATCATAAGCACCAATTCCGTTAAAGATATTGTCGTATTTTTCGGCTAGTTGTTTTTTTGAGAAGTCATTGGCTTTCAAAGACGCACTTGTTACCTCATCAGCCAGCTTTGTAAAGTCTTTCTTCTCCATTTGTTTCGTAAAGGATTGAGCCGCTTTTAAAGCTTCTTTTTCTTTTGAAAAAAGAGAATCTTTTAAGAAAAAGAAAGCAGCAGCAACTACGATGATACTAAGAATGGGGATCATGACTTTTTTCTGTTTCCAAAATGATTTTCGTTGATCCGTATACAATGAAAACACCTCAATTTTTGATTAGATCCTCTATATTTTACAGTGATTGGTCGTGATTTGTATAGTTTCTCCTATGAAAATAGACCAAGGCACGATGTCATGGTTTTGGGAAAGGGACGAAAATGATAGCTTGTTTCTATGAAAGATATCTTCATTTTTTCTTATGATTTAAAGGATTTCTTAAGAGATCATCGAATGTGAAAAAATAGAAAAATATACAAACGCTTTCAATAGGGGGAATTGTTATCGTTTATAAAAAGGTGAATGTGATTGGACTTGTTCTTGGACCGGCACTCTTCTTGCTCATTCTTTTTCTCATACCTGAAAATGAATTGACCTATGCTGCGAGGGTAGTCTTGGGCATTACCGCTTGGACGGCTACATGGTGGGTGACAGAAGCACTGCCCATACCTGCAACATCTTTATTGCCCATCATCCTACTGCCGACACTTGGCGGGCTTTCTATGGAACAGACATCAAGAGCTTATGGAGATCCGATCGTTTTTATGTACATGGGAGGATTTATGATTGCAATTGCCATTGAAAAATGGAATCTGCATAGAAGAATGGCCTTACACATTTTAAGGGTGATTGGCACACGAAGTGACCGCATTGTATTAGGTATCATGATTGCGACTGCTTTTTTATCTATGTGGATTTCAAATGCAGCGACAGCCCTGATGATGCTTCCGGTGGCACTGGCTGTGATTAAAGAGGTCAAGGCTAATGACATCTTAGCTGGTCCATCTCTTGAGCGATTCAGTAAAAGTATTTTATTGTCGGTTGCGTATTCAGCGTCAATTGGTGGTTTGGCAACACTTGTTGGGTCTGTGCCAAATGCTGTGTTTGCTGCAATGTCAAAAAAGCTATTAGATCGGGAAATTATGTTTTTTGAGTGGTTTTTGTTTGGTTTTCCTGTTGCGATGATTCTGCTCATTCTCTTATTTCTGTATTTGACCAAGGTACAGTTCAAAGTAGAGCACACAGGTGAAATGAGTGTAACGTTCATTCGAAAGGGATTAGAGAATTTAGGGAAAATGAAACAAGAGGAGAAATGGGTGTTTGGTGTTTTTCTTATGACGGCGTTTTTGTGGATTTTTAAGCTCTTTTTGTTTGGAGGGATCACCGTATCTGATACATCTATCGCCATTTTCGGTGCCATGCTGTTATTTCTCATTCCAGCAACAAACGGAGAGAGAATATTAGAATGGCAGGATATGAAACAGCTACCATGGGGGCTGTTGCTTTTGTTTGGAGGTGGGCTTTCACTCGCTACGGGCTTTGCAGAAACCAATCTAACAGGATGGATCGGGGAAAATCTACAGCATTTAAATGGGCTTTCGTATATCATGCTATTGATCATTTTAACGGGAGCGATTTTGTTTATGACTGAAATTATGTCAAATACAGCTGTTGCCAATATGATTATTCCGATTACGGTAGGGCTTGGGCTTGCGATTGGCATCGAGCCCTATGGGTTAATGGCTGCGGCTGCTTTGGCTTCCTCATGTGCGTTTATGCTGCCGATTTCCACACCGCCAAATGCCGCTGTCTTTAGTGCGGACGTGCTGAAAATATCTGATATGGTCAGGGCAGGCTTTTGGTTAAATATCATGAGTATTGTGGTGATTGTCCTTGCGGTGTATTTCTGGCTCCCGATTGTGCTTAAAAGCTGAGCGGGTTAAGATGATGGCTTTGATCGAATCGAGACTGTCGGTGTTTTTGTTTCTTTTGGCTTCGGTGGTGGTGCTGATTTTTTGATGTGAGTGTCCTTTGGCGTGTAATAGGTTGCCCCAATATTGAGCCTGCCTTGAAGCTGATCAATGGAAAGCTCCCCAAACTCTAAATGGTAATCAATTTTGTCCACATGCAGGGATTCGATATGAATGTGTGTATCCTCTGAGACAGGAGAAGCTGGTGCGGACATTTTTTGCTCGAGAGCGGTGAGCCTTTTCTCCAGCTCGGTGACAGAGGGGATGGCTGGAAAATGCATCGGCGGTGAATGTCGGACAAAATTTGTTAGCAGAGTGGCAAAACTCAGATAAAAAAAATCAGGGGTACGGACAAAATTTTGGAGATGCCAGCGGTTTTGTCGGGACAAAAAGCCATGTAGATGATCGAGATCAAGTGGACTCACCTGCCTCTTTTTCACCAGCAGCTAAACCCATTCAAAGGAAGTGACGTGTGATGTTATTCTCACCCTCAGTCGTCAATGTCGGTGCTTTTAAAATCAATGCAATGGATCGGGGTGCATCACTGACGCTAGGTCCTTATCAGCAGATCGATTATTTTCTCTCAATGAAATTGAACCAAGGATTTGGAGAGGACAATGGAGATTGTTCACCGCTTGTCATTCCAATTTCAAGCGTGTTAGATCCAGATATGGTGGACTCAAATTCAGTCAAAAACAGCGTGGTTTAAGCAAAAAAAAGAGACCGGGAATCCCCGTGTCTCTTTTCTAATGTGTTTCATTCAGATGACTTTTTCGTCTTGCATAGGTGAAATAAACAACGACACCAATGGCCACCCAGATCAGGAAGGCTCTCCATGTCTCCCATTTCAGTGTAGCAGCCAATATCATACAAATGACCGCACTAATAATGGGAAGGTAAGGTACAAAAGGTACTTTAAAAGCTGTCTTCATATTCGGATGTTTTTTCCGTAGTACGATCACAGCGATAGAGATCACCGTAAAGGCTGCAAGTGTACCGATGCTGACTAAATTCGCTAGCGTAGATAAGTTAACGAATCCAACGATACATGCCGCAACAGCACCTGTGAGCCAAGTGTTGGCAACCGGTGTTTTCGATTTTGGATGAACGTTTGAAAAGATTTTCGGCATGAGTCCATCTCGGCTCATGGCAAAGGTTAAGCGAACTTGAGCATAAACAAGTGCAATTAACACTGTCGTAATCCCGATAATAGCACCTGCGGATATAATGCCCGCCACACTATTCAGGCCAACAACTTGAAGAGCAAATGCGACAGGGTCACTGACATTCAGCTTCGTATAGTGAACCATGCCTGTTAAGACGAATGAAACACCAATGTATAAAATCGTACAAACACCGAGCGCACCGATGATTCCGATTGGCATCGCCTTTTGAGGATTTTTGACTTCTTCAGACGCATTAGCGATTGCATCAAATCCAAGGTAAGCAAAAAAGACAGTCGCCGCTCCAGCAATCACGCCGTGAAAGCCCATCGGCATAAAAGGTGTCCAGTTTTCAGGTTTGACGTAAGCAAAGCCAGAAATGATAAAGAGAAGGACGATGGCAATTTTAATCAGCACAATGATGTTATTCAGCTTCGTGCTTTCTTTGACGCCTCTTGAGACGATAAAGGTGATGAGCAAAATAATGAGTGCGCCTGGAAGGTTAAAGACGGCTCCATCAGCGGCTCCAGGTGCAGCTGATAATGCCTTCGGTATGTGCAGACCGAATCCACTGAGCAGTGATTGAAAATAGGACGACCATCCGCTTGCTACAGCAGAGAGCGCAATGACATATTCAAGCATGAGATCCCAGCCCATTAAGAAGGCGAGAAATTCCCCAAGTGTTGCGTAGGAATACGTATAGACGCTTCCTGACACAGGAATGGACGAGGAGAATTCAGCGTAGCAAAAAGCAGCAAGGGCGCATGCGATCGCAGCTAAAATAAAAGATATAATAATCGCAGGTCCCGCATCTTTCGCAGCAGCAACCCCCGTAATCACAAAGATACCAGTCCCGACCACGCAGCCAATGCCAAGCAAGATTAAATCAAACGTATTTAACGATCGGCTGAGCCGCTTCGTTTGACTTTCAAGCATGAGCTGGTCGAGAGACTTTTTTCGAAATAAAGAACTCATGTTGACCTCCTAATGGATAAATCTTTTCGTAAGACGAGTGTTAGTATATGCTTAAATGATAATTTAGTCAATTGGTTGGAGAACGCTTTAAATCACTAAAGTATTAAACGCCACAATCGAATTTGTGCTTAAAAAGAGACATCCGCCAAGAGATGGAAGGCGGATGTGGCGATAGATAGTCTATGTCTATTTAGTAAATATTTTTTCATTATACAGCACACTTGGATGAGTGGGGTTATGGGCGGCGGAGGCAAGGTGATGTGTTTTGGCTTTCTCCAAATTGCCGAGCTGATAATAACAATAGCAAAGCTGAAGGTGAGGATACCACGTTTTATACTGTGTGAGTGTGAAGGCTGCTTCGTTTTCAGGAGCCTTCAGCGCCTGCTCATACCAAAAGATCGCTGCCTGATGTTTATTTTGAATTTTTAGATGATCCCCGATCCGGCAGCAAAATTCTGGCCGAGGCTGATCATATAAGAAAGAACGTAATAATGAGGATAAAGCCGCTTCCTCGAAACCTACCGCATAATAGCAGTCGGCTAAATATTGGCATGCGCGAATTTCATCCTCAATCCAGCACTGTTTTGTCGCTAAAAATTCATGATAAAAACGAATCGCTCTGACATGCTGCTTGTTATCTCTTAATTCATTGGCAAAGTAAAAGAGATCACGGGGTGTCATGTTCTCTCCCTTTGCCAGCATATCTTCATAAATTCGCAAGTTGCGCCCAGGCTCACCAGCGGTTGTTTTCTTACGCTTTTGGTGTGTGACGGCGATATCGGCTGGAAAGATGTTGCCATACACTTGAAGATACTCATGAACGGCTCCGTACCATTGAAAGTTTAAGGCACGCTTCACTAGGCGATTTCTTCTATATTTAAAATTCACCCGACCGTCTTCATCAAATCCCACATGATAAAACATCGAGACGGCATCTACCGAAGGATCGAGTGTCTCTTTGAGCTGAAGAAATTTTTGACGGTCTTCTTCTAGCAGAACATCGTCTGCATCAAGCCATAAAATATACTCTTTCGTTGCACGTGAGAAAGCGAAATTGCGGGCTTTGGCAAAATGCTGAACCCATTCGAAATCAAGTACCTGTGCTGAAAAGGAGTGAGCAATCTCCTTCGTACGATCTGTTGAACCTGTATCAACGATGATCATCTCATCGACAATGTCTTGAACAGAGGAGAGGCAGTCCGCTAACACCTCCTCTTCATTTTTCACGATCATACATAAGCTAATGGTTACCATCTTTAGATCACCTCTTCATAGTGTATCGAGCAGCAAAAGGAAACATTCTTTTCAGCAGCAGGTTTTTTAAAACTAGTTTTCTGCTACTGGCTGATTTAGAATAAAGGAAGAATCTATGTAAGGGCTGATAAAAATGAGTTTATTGAATGTTGAAGGATTATATAAAACCTATGGCGAGAAAACGCTGTTTGATCATATTTCTTTTCATATAGAACCAAAGGAACGCATCGGATTGATTGGACCAAACGGAACAGGAAAGTCAACGCTCCTAAAGGTCATTGCAGGACTTGAATCGTTTGAGGAGGGTGACATCACGAAGGCAGGGACACTTGATATCGAATTTCTTGAGCAGGACCCTGAAATGAACGGGGATGAAACGATTCTCGATTACATTTTTTCTGGAACAGCACCCATGATTCAAACGATGAAGGCATATGAACAGGCACTCGCTGATTTAGAGCATGATCCGCAAAATGAAGCAAAACAAGAGGCGCTCATGCGCATGCAAAATCGAATGGATCAGGAAGACGCATGGGATGCGAACCTGTCAGCCAAAACGATTTTGACAAAGCTTGGCGTCAAAGATGTGAGCCGTTCTGTTCATGCCTTATCAGGCGGACAGAAAAAGCGTGTCGCGATTGCTAAAAATTTAATTCAGCCTGCGGGATTGCTGATTTTAGATGAGCCAACCAACCATCTCGATAATGCAACGATTGAATGGCTCGAGGGATATTTGAGTCAATACAGCGGTGCTGTCATTCTGGTGACGCATGATCGTTATTTCCTCAACCGTGTGGCCAATCGGATTTATGAATTGAATCAAGGACAGCTCTATACGTATAAAGGAAATTATGAAGTCTTTTTAGAAAAAAGAGCGGAACGAGAAGCAGAGGCTCAGGTGAAAGAAACGAAGCGTCAAAACTTACTCAGACGCGAGCTTGCATGGCTGAGAAGAGGGGCAAAAGCAAGAACGACGAAGCAGAAAGCACGCATCGGCAGAGCCGAAGAGCTGATGGATCAAAAAGGGCCTGATGCGAAGGGAGAGCTGGATTTCGCCATCGGTTCCCATCGCCTAGGAAAACAAGTCATAGAGGCAGAAGACTTATCGATTTCCTTTGCTGGCCAGAACCTTGTGGAGCGGTTTACAGACTTAGTCGTGCCGGGCGACCGGATTGGATTTATCGGACCGAATGGAGTCGGAAAAACGACGCTTCTCAACTGTCTCGCGGGTAAAATTGAACCGACTTCAGGACAATTGACAATTGGACAAACCGTTCGTATTGGCTATTACACGCAGGATCACAAGGAAATGGATGAAGAGCTGACGATCATTGAATACATCAAGGAAACAGCTGAAATCGTTAAGACATCTGATGGCGCCATAGTGACAGCAGAGCAAATGCTGGAACGGTTCCTATTCCCAAGATCCATGCAGCGGACGTTTATTCGCAAGCTGTCAGGGGGAGAACGCCGCAGACTGTATTTACTGAAAGTCTTAATGGAAGAACCGAATGTTCTCTTTCTAGATGAGCCGACGAACGATCTTGATACGGAGACACTTAGCATTTTAGAGGATTATTTAGAACAGTTCCCTGGCGTTGTCATGACCGTATCGCATGATCGTTATTTCTTAGATCGAGTGGTTCATCGTCTGCTTGTCTTTGAAGGAAATGGCCGCATTTCACACTACCAAGGTGCTTACAGCGATTACATGGAGCAAGAAAAAGAGGCGAAGCGGACAGAGACAAAGCCTGCTGAGAAACAAGTAGAAGCGGCGCCTAAAAAGAGAAAAAAACTTTCTTATAAAGATCAGCTTGAATGGGACGGAATTGAAGACCGGATTCAGGCATTAGAGGAAAAACATCAGCAGCTTGAAGCCAGCATTGCAGAAGCAGGCAGTGATTTTGGGAAAATTCAAGAGCTGATGGACGAACAAAAAGCCGTTGCTGAAGAACTAGAACAAGCAATGGACCGCTGGACAGAACTGTCGATCATGATTGAGGAATTAGAGGGTTAATCCTAATATGAAACCTGTAGAACATTCTACAGGTTTTTTGCTTTACATCAAAACACGAGAGAATCAAGAACTCAAACATTTACGTTTACGTTAAGGTTATAAAGGTGTATAATAAATCATGAATTGATGAGCAGGAGGCACTGGCAATGGAATGGATGAAAATTGATCAAGTGGCGAAAAGAAGCGGGCTGACGAAACGGACGATTCGTTTCTATGAAGAGATTGGTTTATTATCAGCACCAAAGCGGACAGAGGGCGGTGTCAGACTGTACTCAGAGGACGACATGGAAGAACTAGAAAAAGTGATGCAGGCAAAAGAGGTACTCGGCTTTTCTTTACAAGAGCTTCAATCGTTTATGGAAATAGGAAAGCAGTTAGAGCTAAATAAAGAAGGCTATTTGCTGTCGCTTGATCCGAAGGAACGATTAGAGAAGCTGTTAGATATGGATGCGCAGCTGACTGTGCAGCATCAATTGATTACAAAAAAGCTTGAAACGATTCAATCCTTTAAAAAGGATCTTGAAACGATGAAAGATAAAGCGGCTCATGCAATTGAGCAATTACAAAAATAAACACCTCTGTGTGTTTATTTTATTTTGTCAACATTTGAAGGAAAGGTTCTGATGGAATGAAGGAAGAAGAAGTGTTAAAACAGCGTACAAGTCTGCTTAGACAGCCGAAGGCCGTCTGGGCTGTTGCCTTTGCATGTGTGATTTCATTTATGGGGATAGGACTTGTGGACCCGATTTTGCCGGCCATTGCATCACAATTAGATGCATCTCCAAGTCAGGTCTCTCTTTTATTTACGAGCTACTTACTTGTGACCGGCTTTGTGATGTTTTTTACCGGCTTTCTCTCTAGCCGGATTGGTGCGAAATGGACGTTATTAATCGGACTTATTTTTATTATTGTCTTTTCTGCTTTAGGCGGTACCTCTTCAACGATTAACGAATTAATCGGCTTTAGAGGCGGATGGGGCATCGGGAATGCCTTATTCATTTCAACGGCTCTCTCTGTCATTGTTGGCGTGTCTGTTGGAGGAAGTGCGAAGGCCATTATTTTATACGAGGCTGCACTAGGTCTTGGGATTTCGGTTGGACCACTGCTTGGGGGAGAGCTTGGGACGATCTCTTGGCGCGGACCATTCTTTGGCGTTGCGGTATTAATGCTTGTTGCTCTTTTAGCCATTACGTTTATGCTTCCACCGATGCAAAAACCTCAGAAAAAGGTGAAATTATTCGAGGCTGTCGGGGCGTTAAAATATAAAGGGCTTTTAACGATGGCATCTGCCGCTTTCTTATACAATTTTGGTTTCTTTGTGCTTTTAGCGTATTCGCCATTTGTGCTTCATCTGGATGAGCATGGTCTTGGTTATGTCTTTTTTGGATGGGGACTATTTTTAGCTGTGACATCCGTCTTCTCAGCGCCGGTCATTCATCGCAAGCTTGGGACATTGACTTCTCTTGTGGTTCTGTTTGCTTCGTTTGCTGTGATTTTATTCGGTATTGGGATCTGGACTTCACATGTTGTCGTCGTCATCTGCGGAATTGTCATTGCTGGGGGTATTCTTGGCATGATCAATACTGTGCTCACGACCGCTGTGATGGGATCAGCACCGGTTGAGCGTTCCATTGCTTCATCCTCTTACAGTGCTGTACGGTTTATTGGGGGCGCGATTGCTCCTTGGATTGCCGGCGTACTTGCTGAATCTTATACAGCAAGCACCCCTTACTATGTTGGGGCGGCTGTCGTTCTGTTAGGCATGATCATCCTGCTGATTGGTCGTAAGCATCTCATCAATATTCAAGCAGGTCATTAAATAGAAAAAGCCATATATCTGCATCTATGGCTCAGCGTGTAGACAAACCCTCGCATTCTTTGTCAGGACTGCGTTCCGGTGCTCACGAATGTTCAATTCGCTCCACTCCGGTACTCGTCCTTCCTAGACTTCAAAGTTTTTCTATCATGTTGAAAAGAAGACAAAGGGCTAAAATAAAGATCATTTTAGCCCTTTGTCAACAATCTGAAGCCTATAATACTTTGGTCGTCCAAGATTCGCAATTCCAAGTTTCAGTGGCTACATCTTGATAAAATTCAGGTTCGTGAGAGATCAATAAGACGCTCCCTTTGTATTCCTTTAATGCACGTTTTAGTTCTTCTTTTGCATCGACATCCAAGTGATTGGTCGGCTCATCGAGAACAAGTAAGTTGGTTTCTTCGTTGATCAGCTTGCAAAGACGGACTTTTGCTTTTTCTCCTCCGCTTAATACAGACACGCGGCTTTCAATATGCTTTGTCGTTAATCCGCATTTTGCAAGAGCGGCTCTCACTTCATATTGCGTGTAAGAAGGGAAGGTGCCCCATACCTCTTCAATACAGGTGTTGCTGTTTTGCTCTTTTACTTCTTGCTCAAAGTAGCCAATATGAAGGAATTCTCCGCGTTCCACCTCACCCGAAATTGGCGAGATTTCTCCAAGGAGACTTCGCAGCAATGTCGTTTTTCCGATCCCGTTAGCGCCGTATAACGCAATTTTTTGCCCGCGTTCCATTTTCAGATTTAATGGACGAGAGAGCGGTTCATCATAACCAATGACCAAATCTTTTGTTTCAAAAATCAATTTCCCAGAAGTCCGTGCCGTCTTAAAGTGGAATTCAGGCTTTGGCTTTTCTGCTGCGAGTTCAATCATATCCATTTTATCCAGTTTCTTCTGACGGGACATGGCCATATTTCTTGTGCTGACACGTGCTTTGTTTCTTGCAACAAAGTCCTTTAATTCAGCGACTTCCTGCTGCTGCCTTTTATAAGCTGCTTCAAGCTGCTGCTTTTTGACTTCATACACTTGTTTAAATTGATCATAATCACCAACATAGCGCGTGAGCTCTTGATTTTCAACATGATAGATCAAGTTAATGACGCTGTTTAAAAACGGAATATCATGTGAAATGAGGATAAACGCATTTTCATATTCCTGTAAATAGCGCTTCAGCCACTCAATATGCTGCTCATCTAAATAGTTGGTCGGCTCATCGAGAAGGAGAATTTCTGGCTTCTCTAACAGCAATTTCGCAAGCAATACTTTTGTACGCTGCCCGCCGCTCAGCTCCGTCACATCACGGTCTAGCCCGAGATCCGTTAACCCAAGACCTCTGGCTATTTCTTCAACCTTGGAATCAATGATATAGAAATCATTGTTTGTGAGCGCATCTTGAATAACGCCCACTTCCTCTAACAGCTTTTCCAGCTCATCAGGATCGGCTTCACCCATTTTGCCGTAAATGTCATTCATCGATGCTTCCATGGAAAATAAATAGTGGAATGCATCCTGAAGGACTTCGCGGATCGTTCTTCCCTTTTCTAGCACAGTGTGCTGATCAAGGTAGCCAACACGGACATTTTTTGCCCATTCGACTTTTCCTGCATCTGGCTCCAGCTTGCCAGTAATAATATTCATAAACGTTGACTTTCCTTCACCGTTGGCGCCAATTAAGCCGACATGCTCGCCTTTTAATAAACGGAAGGAGACTTCGTGAAAAATGGCTCTGTCGCCAAAGCCATGGCTTAAATCTTTAACAGATAATATCATTTTTTACACCTCAAATAGATTCAAAACGGCTAGTGCCTCTCATGATTATATCGAACTGTCCGGCTCGATAAAAGCATCAAAAGAAAAATTGCGTTTCAAAGCTGATTTTGAGATACTAAAGGATAGATTGAATGAGGATAAAGGAGATCGACATGATAGAAAATTGGGCATTTTTGAAAGAAGCAAAGCCATTTATACAAGAGAACTTCCAAGCGGCTGGTTTTGAAAAACCAACAGCTATACAAGAAAAAACAGCAGAATGGATTACGGAGAAGCGTGATGTGATTGCAGAATCGCCTACGGGAACGGGGAAGACACTGGCGTATGTGTTGCCGCTTTTAAATAAAATCGATGTGAATATCAAGCACCCGCAAGTCTTAATCTTGGCACCTTCAAGAGAGCTTGTGATGCAAATTTTTGATGTCGTGCAAGAGTTCAAACAAGGATCAGACATCAAAGCGATCTCCTTGATTGGTGGAGCGAACATTAAAAAGCAGCAGGAAAAACTAAAGAAACACCCGAACATCGTTGTCGCAACACCTGGCCGTGTACAAGAATTAATCAAAATCAAGAAACTGAAAATGCACGAAGTCAAAACGATCGTGCTAGATGAAGCAGATCAGCTTCTTGTGCCAGAGCATATGAAAACGATCCAAGCGATTATTAAATCCACATTAAAAGAAAGACAAATTCTTTGTTTTTCTGCAACCCTGAAAGACGAAACGGTTCAACTGATTAAAGAAATGACAACTGAACCAGAAGTATTGAAAATTGCCAGAAGCGAGGAAGAAGCGCAGAAAGTAGGACACTATTATCTGTTATGTGACCAGCGTGACAAAGTGAAACTACTGCAAAAGCTATCACGGCTTGAGGACATGCAGGCGCTCGTTTTTGTGCGTGATATTACGAATCTAAGCATTTATGCAGAGAAATTAGCGTATCACCATGTCGACCTCGGTGTTCTTCATAGTGAAGCGAAAAAAGCAGAGCGAGCTATCATCTTAAAGGAATTTGAACAGCGTGAATTCCCGCTTCTTCTTGCAACAGATATCGCAGCAAGAGGGATCGATATTGACGATCTGCCTTACGTGATCCATGCCGACCTGCCAAACGAAGAAGGCTATATCCACCGTTCAGGCAGAACCGGTCGCGCAGGAAAAGAAGGGGCTGTCATCAGCCTAGTCACACCTCCAGAGCATACAACGCTCAAAAAAATGGCGAAAAAGCTGAATCTTTCGCTTCAGGAAATTGTTTATAAGCAAGGCCAGCTGCATCTTGCGCCAAAGCAAGCATAGAAAAAGGACCCTTCCACATGGAGGGTCCTTTCTTTTTATGAAATTTTGACAAGCTGTTTTCCGACATTTTCCCCTTTGAATAGTCCGAGGAATGCATCAGGAATGTTGTCAAAGCCTTCAATGATTGTTTCTTTGTAAGTCAGTTTGTCTTCTTTTACCCATTGTGCGAGATCTCTTGCTGCTTCTTCAAAACGATCTGAATAGTTGGCAACAATGAAGCCTTGCATCAATGCGCTTGTTTTGATGAGTTTTGTTTGCACACGCGGTCCGATGTCCTCGCTTGCGCTAATATTATAAGACGAAATCGCGCCGCACACTGGAATACGTGCGAAGCGGTTCAAATGATTCATCACAGCATCAGATATTTCGCCGCCTACATTGTCAAAATACACATCGACGCCGTTAGGGCATGCCTTTGCAATAGCATCATCTAAGTCATTTGTTGTTTTATAATTAATCGTTTCATCAAAACCCAGTTCTTTTAAATAAGCCAGCTTATCATCAGATCCCGCAATCCCAACGACGTGAGCGCCTTTGATCTTAGCAATTTGCCCAACAACGGAACCAACAGCACCTGCGGCCCCAGAAATGACAACGGTCTCGCCTTCTTTTGGCTGACCAATCGCAAGAAGACCGAAATAAGCGGTTTGTCCTGGCATGCCTAAAATGCCTAAATAATAGGACAATGGCGCAATGGATGGATCAATTTTAGTCAGAGATTCAGCTTTGGCTGTAGAATATTCTTGCCAGCCAAGGAATCCAAGAACAAAATCACCTTTTTCAAATTGAGGCGATTTAGACTCGACAACTTCTCCGACAACACCGCCCTGAATCACTTCATTTAGCTTGAATGGAGGTGTATAGGATTTTGTATCCTGCATTCGTCCTCTCATATAAGGATCTACAGAAACATATTTCGTTTGAATCAAGACTTCACCATCTTGCGGCACAGGTATATCGACTGTTTCAAAATGAAAAACATCTTTTGTAGGTAATCCTTGTGGACGTTTGGCTAATTGAATTTGCTTTTGTTGACTCATGTCAAATCCTCCCTTTCACTTGCAACCTAGATTTACATTAACATGATGCTTCTTTTCATTCAAAACATACGGTCTATTTCAAGCACATACAAAAAAGCAGCCTCCATCTCAGAGATGAGGACTACTTTTTTGGAAGTCAACAGAGAGGAGCGGTGGCAGACAGCCAAACAGCTGATACACGTCCGCATCACGTTCTTTTAATAAATATTCGTTCGCATTTTGCATGGAGGCTTTCATCATATCGCGCGTCACAAAAGGAAAAAGGATATTCAAGTATGAGGACAACAGGTCTTGTGGATCTTGTTCAATTGACTCGATATCTCCAATGTTAATAATGATGGAAAAGAGATAATCAATGGAGATGCGAAAGTGCTGTTCAGCAAACAATGTAAGCGGCTTTGCTTTTGCTTCTTCAGGATTCCACTTTTGAAAAAGCTGTTTCACCAAATCACTGACAACCCAAGCATTAAACTGCTGCTCCGCTGAAAAGTAATACATCAGCTCTACCTCATTTCTAGCCTCCAGTACAAGAATTGTACACCAAAATAGCAGGGATGAACATAATATTTCTGAAAATTTAGTCATTTTTACAGGGTTTTTGTCAAAAATAAGTCAATAGGCATGGCTAGTACACAATGTAAAATGGATGTGCTCAAGGAAGGTTTAATGATAAAAGTGACGGGTAAAAGATTCGTAAGACGCTAAAGGAGGAATATAAAATGAAACCTGTTGTAAGAGAGTATTCAAATGATGAAACACTTCAAAGAGATGTAGAGCAATTAAAATCACTCGGTGTTGCAAGAGAGGACATTTATGTTCTGTCCCATGACGATGATCGTACAGAGCGTATTGCTGGAAACGCAGATGCCAATACGATAGGTCCAAGAGAAGTTGGACTGAAACATGCTGTTGGGAACATCTTTAGTAAAAAGGGCGATGAGCTCCGAAATAAAATCCATGAAATTGGTTTCTCTAAAGAAGAAGCTGAAACATTTGAAGAACATTTAGACGAAGGGAAAGTCCTTCTCTTTGTGACAGACCATGAAAAAGTGAAAATTTGGGCATAATCGCCAACTGAAAAAAGTCTCTTACTTTCGTAAGGGGCTTTTTTTCATGCCTTCATCTCTGAAGGAGAGGATGCATCTTTTTTCCTATATTAAGAAAAAACAGCAGATTGGAATAAACAGTAAATCATCTAATTGAAAATGCAGATATACCAAAGAAAATGATAGGAAATGAGAAAGGAATAGTCAAAATATCACAAAAATCTATTCGGGAAATAATTATTGTATCTTTCAATTTTGTTTCAAAATGTAATGGGAATCTTGTGTAATTTAGTAGATAAATTTCTTAGTTCTATTGGTTTATGTTGTGTTTTTATGTAGAAATAAGTGTTTTGAGGTCAAAAAACCACGAAAAATACCTGTATTTTCAATTAGAAAATTCATTTTAATGTTTAGGAAATAATTTGTTGACAAAATAATCTAAAAACAATATATTTGGCTTATTCCAGTTGTTATGGAAGTAGTTGTTAAATTTCTGATGGGTTTATTCTAGGCACACTCTAGTGATAGGTGGTGGCATAAAACCAAGGTAAAAGCACTCGGGAAATTTCTACTAAAACACAAGAAAATGGTTTTTTACATGAAGAAGAAATGATAGTCGATTTAAACAGTAGATGATCTTTCTAATATGATCACTTTGCAAGAGATAATTAAAAGACGTCGTATTCCTGCACAATAGAGAAAGCGTTTTCAAGAAAGGCAGTGAGTTGATCGAACGGTGAAGGAGGTGAACTCATATGAAAAAAAGAGAGAACAAGCTGAGGCGCTGCAGCTGTCAAATGGCTGCATATGAGGATGCATGCTGAAAAAGAAGAGTGAACATGTGGGATGCTTCTCTCCTTTTTCAGAAAATAGATTTCCTAAAAAATCCATCTTTCATTTTAACATAAGGTGTTTGGCTTGAAAATGACCTTTGCCCGGAAAGTCGATTTTAAATAGAAGGAGGTCCTATGATGAAAAAGGCTTTATACCATGAAGACAGTGGGTTGTATCTAGAAAAAATGCGAATGGCATTTCAAGAACATTATGAGAAAAGAACAGATATGTGGTCTACTGATCCATCTTTAACAGATGCAGCCGTGGTGTCACTAAAGGCATGGCGTTCAAGGGAAAAGAATGCACTTGCTTCTGTGCTGGATATCGGGTGCGGGAACGGCCGGGCACTTGAACATTTAAGCGGGCTTTCCGCATATGTCGGCATCGACCTGTATGAGCATGAGGAGTGGGTAGGATTACAGAAAAGAGAAACGGTTCCTGTCCATTTTGTTCATCAAGATTTTATGTCCTGGTCGATGGGCCAGGGTCGAGGGATGCAGTTTGATTTAATTTTAGATCATGGCTGCTTTCATCACCAGCACCCTGATGATCATGAGCGTTATTTAAAACAGGTTTCCTCTTTGCTTCATGAAGGCGGCGTCTTCTCACTTGTTGTATGGGGAGAAGAGTGGAGAACAGGATTAATCGGAGAGGATGGCCGTTTCCACTTTTCGTTTTCAGACTCTCAGCTTGGAGAAAGAATTTGTTCATCAGGTCTGGAGCTTGTATCGATTACACCATTAAAAGCAAAAGCCGGCATTAGCCAGCATCATGTCATTGCCGTCAAAATCTAGTACAAAGGTGAACACTCAAACGTAGCAGAGGTGTTCATTCTAAGAAACAGCCTGTGCGCAACATGTAAGGGAAAGGCGTTATGAACCAAGAATTCTGCTCCTTTGTACTGGAAAAGACCTAGATTGACATATCGCTAGAATAGGTGGAATCAAGGTTTGAACGATGAGAGGAAACGCACATCCATGTTCTTTTAAGCTATTAGTGCAGGCACATATTCATCACCATCACTGCGCTACGTGAGTCGATTTGGGTGCAGCGATGAATAGGGGGGAGACAAATGAACAAGTTTGTAGATGAATTGCAATCAATGATTCATCATTTTACCTTTCAAGAAAAAAACTATTTGCTCGTGGGGCCAGTGAACCTGCCAATCTCCATTCAACATGAAGAAGTGCCATTTAAATGGTATGCCTTCGCACCTGTTGAAGGGGAGACAAAACCAACGATCGAATCTATTGTCCAAATGAGTACCGCGCAGCAAACCTTTTCCTCTTGTCTCTTATTTGGCGACTTTGAAAATGAAATGCCGCCGCTTGTGCGAATTCATAGTGTCTGCCAAACAGGGGATGTGTTTGGGTCACTGAAATGTGACTGCGGTCCACAGCTTGCGTTATCGCTGAAGAAAATCACCGATTACGGAAAAGGCATGCTCGTCTATATGGCCAATCAAGAAGGGCGGTCAATTGGGCTAATGGCGAAAGCATTGACGTATAAATTACAGGAAATGCAGCTGGATACTTTTGAAGCCAACCGCCTGATTGGCTGCGGCGATGATGATCGGCATTACGAGGAGGCAGCGGCTGTTCTGCACTATTTAAACAAAGGGAAACCAATGCATCTCCTAACGAACAATCCAGATAAAGTCGATTCCATTGCTGCTTACGGTCTTCCTGTTTTACGGTTTGATCATACGGTCGAAGCCTCTCTCTATAATGAAGCCTATTTAAAAGCAAAAGCAGCCTCAGGGCATATGGTCGATGAGAAAAAATTAATTAATCAGTAGATGAGTTTACTTTAAAGAAGGCGGGAGAAAAGCGTGAAACCTGAAATCAATTGGATTCAAATCCCAAGCGGCTATGCAACAATCGGAAGTAATGAAGAAGATATGAAAAAGGCATCAGAATTCTGGAAGGACAAGCTTCTCAATCCAACTTACGGCCGTGAGAAAAAATTTCAAAAATGGCTGTATAAAGAATTTCCATCCTATCAGTCGTATATCAATGAATTTTTCATTTCAGATACGGTCGTCACCAATGAATGGTATCAAAGCTATTGTGATGAAACAGGCCAGTCGTACCCGGAGAGCTTAACGAATCAAGAGCTTGGCGGCGGGAAAGATCATCCGGCGTGGGGAATGGAGATTGAGGAAGCCTTCTCATTCTGTCAGTGGCTGAGCGGGAAACTTGGGATAGACGTGTCGATTCCTACTGAAGAAGAATGGGAATATGCTGCCCGGGGTAACACGAGAAATCAATACCCATGGGGAGATGAGTTTGACCCTTCTTCCTGTAATACGTACGAATCAAATATCGAAAAAACGACGCCTGTCCGCCATTACGAAAAGGGCAGATCCTTATTCGGTCTTTATGATATGGGGGGCAACGTCGAGGAATGGGTCAACACCAAATATCATGTGTACGAAGGCGGCATTGAGGTCGTAGATGATTTAACGGAAACGCTTGGCAGTGATTACTACATTTTAAAAGGCGGCTCCTTTGCAAGAGGCGGAGATTTATGCAGAGTCGCCAGAAGACACGGAAAGCACCCAGACCCTGTTTTTCGATTTACTGGCTTTCGTGTAATGACTCGTCAAAAACAACATATAAAGGTGGGAGTGTAAAACTATGCATAGAGGACCAATTACATCTGTTTTATCAACTCAGCAGGACCAAATTGTTTACACTGGCGGCTATGACCGCTGTATTTATCAGTGGAACCGGGCGACAGGAGAAGGAACGTTTATTGGAAGTCACGAGCATATCATTAACTCTTTATCTCTTTCTGAAAACGGAAAGTATTTAGCGAGTGCATCGTCAGACTATACCATTCAATTGTTTGATACAAGTACTCATACTCAAATTCGCACCCTGTTTGGTCATGCGGATGATGTAGAAGCCGTTGCTTTTGCGAAGCAGGATACGTTGCTTGTATCGGTATCTAGAGATAGACGATGCTTAGTCTGGGATATCGAAACAGGAGCCATCCTAAGAGAATTTCATGGACATAGCAAGGATGTATTAGCTGTATGGATACATGGCGATAAAGCTTATACAACAGGTGATGATGGCTATGTTCTTGTGTGGCTGTATGATACAGGAGAAATTGTAGGGGAGATCGGTCCGTTTGATTATGAGCTGGACACAATCAGCGGCAGCAATCAAAAAGAAGTGTTCGCACTTGGCAGAGACGATGGCACCGTTATTATTTATGATGCGGTGACTTTACAGGAGAAAAAAATCATCAAAGCTCATTTACAGGGCGTCAAGCGTGTGAACTTTTCTCCAAGCGGCAATTACTTGCTGACAGCAGGCTATGACCATTTAATTAAGCTGTGGAATTACGAAACAGGGGATTTGGTTGATACTCTTCTCCCTCATAAATATCAGTGGGAGCGCTCGCTTGTCTGGACGGAGGATGAGAAATCCATCCTAGGAGCCAGCTTTGGAAAAACGTATTGTGAATGGTCTATTGAAAAGGGGAAAGTGGTATCAGATGAGATCGAAATGGCGACACCATCTATTAATGATATTGCACTGACTGATGCGGGAGATATCATCACAGCATCAGATGACGGAAAATTCAGAAAGAATGGGATTGAAATCGCTAAATCGACAGGCGTTTTAACAAATGGAGTGGCTGTCGCACGAGATGGAAGCTATTATGCTTGGGGAGATCATGCAAGTCAGGTGCATATTGTTCATGAATCATTACAGCAAATGGTTTCGTTTGATCTCAATACAGGGCCGGTCAACAGTGTGTATTTCCACGAGGAGGATCGGCAATTCTATATTGGAACTTACGGCGGCTATGTACATGTCATTTCGACGGAGCATTTAAAGGAAGTTGGCCGTTCCAAAGCACACGATTGTGCTGTGAAAGCACTAAAAGTAGAAGGAGATCATATCATCACAGCTGCGGTAGAAGGAACCATCTGTCTTTTAGATAAGAAGAGCTTGTCTTTAAAAGCGAAATATATCGGGGCGACTGAGCTATTAAATGACGTATTCATTGATAGCAAAAGAGATCGTATTGCCATTGTCAGCCGTGACAAGAATGTGAGATTGTTTGATTTGCATACAGGAAGAATTTTAGACCAGCATAATGAACACCAGTATTCGATTAAATCGGTCTCTGTCACAGACTCTGGCTATATTGTGAGCGGAGATTATTGGGGCTATATCGTTGTGTGGAATCCAGAGCTCGGGGTCAATACCGGCCCAATTAGAATTGCCAAGAATGGAATTAGTGCCATCAGACAATTAGGCAATGATGTATACGCAAGCTCGTATGATGGTGGGATTTATCATATTCGAGAAGATGGCACGTATACCGAAGTACTGCGCTTATTTGAACAATTTCCAAAAGAAGTAATCTCTCATTAAGAAAAAGAATGTAAGCGGGGGATTCTCATGATAAGTGTTTGCAAGGAACATATGAAAAAAGGTCTGACTGTACTCAATTGTCCGCATGTGCTCCTCATTAATAAATATGAATGTCGCAAATGCTGTTTTTGTAAACAACGAGCATCATATAAACTTTTTTATTCCTTGCCTTACTATGATCGTTCTGAAAAGAAACGGATGGAAAAAATATGAGAATAGAACTCCTTCATTTCCTGAAGGAGTTCTTTCCCTTGAAAGAGAAGAAAGGAGACTCACATGAAAGACGATGTGTTTTATATGAAACTGGCGATTGCCAACGCAAAGGCAATGAAAGGGCAAACCTCCCCAAACCCGCTTGTCGGTGCAGTCATTGTGCAGCAAGGTGAAATTGTTGGAATGGGTGCTCATATGAAGGCGGGCGAACCTCATGCTGAAATTCATGCACTGCACATGGCAGGAGAAAAGGCAGAAGGAGCTCATCTGTATGTAACGCTCGAACCTTGTTCGCATCATGGGAAAACGGGTCCTTGCACCGAAGCGATTATCAAAAGTGGTGTGAAACGGGTAGTCATTGCGACGCAAGATCCGAATCCGCTTGTAGCAGGGAAAGGGATTACCGTGTTGAAACAAGCAGGGATCGAAGTAGATGAAGGAATATGTAAACAGGAGGCGGATCGCTTAAATGTGCCTTTTTTTCATTTCATTCAATCAAACCTTCCCTACGTCATCTTAAAATCAGCCATTTCATTAGATGGGAAAATTGCTACAGCTCAACTTGAAAGCAAATGGATCACAGGAACCGAAGCGAGGCAAGAAGTGCAGCAATTGCGCCAAGAAGCAGATGCTGTGATAACAGGTGTCGAAACGATTATTCAAGATGATGCAGGTCTTATTGTGAAAGATTCAATCATGACCCAGCCCATTCGTGTCATTTTAGATTCCACATTAAGAATTCCGCTTCATGCCAAATGCTTAACAGATCACATGGCGAAAACCATTATTTGTACATCACAAAACTACGATCAAAAAAAGTATCATCAGCTGATACAAAAAGGACATCAAGTATTTGTCACAAGCGGAGAACATCGGACAGATCTTCAGGATGTGTTACACATGTTGAAGAAGCGCTCTGTGATGTCAGTGCTTGTTGAGGCAGGAGGCAGTGTGAGTGCGTCATTTTTAGAAGCATCATTTGTGAACGAAGCCGTTATCTATATGGCGCCTTTATTGATCGGAGGGAAAGACGCACCTACTTTCTTTGAAGGAGAGGGTGTGAAAAAACTAAAAGAGGCGATCCGTCCAGCGGATATTGAATATAGTATGGTAGGAAAAGATTTAAAAATGACGATGAGATTTCAATGAAACAAAGACCTTGTGTATGGAGCGCAAGGTCTTCTCAACTTTTCCAAATAAAAATAAAAATGTACATACACCTTTCACTATGAGGTTGAATACGATGGATGGGGGTGATTCTATGAAAAGATGTAGACAATGCGGAAAAACCTATCCCTCTCATTCTAAAGGCCATTACCAAAAAGGAAGCTGGTATGATGCGTATAAGGATGATGGATGGGAATGTGATAGCTGTAAGAAAGGAAAGTCAGGAAAACCAGTGAAAAATCCTTGCTGCGGAAAAGATCCTTGTGTTTGTGTCATTCAAGGTCGGCCAGGCAGAAGAGGTCCAGCAGGTCCAGCAGGTCCAGCAGGTCCAGTAGGCCCAGCAGGCCCGATAGGTCCAACGGGAGTAGGCTTAACTGGCATCGTGGCATTTGATCCAGCGGTAGCCCCAACTTATCCAGTAGGTCAAGTCGTGACATTCGATGGAAGTACGTATGTGGTGAATTCAGCGCCGCCAACAGGTACGCCAGGTACGTCACCAGATTATACATTGTTAGCAGCTGCTGGTGAAACGGGTGCAACCGGAGCAACAGGTACAGGAGCGACCGGTGCGACAGGAGATACAGGTGCGACTGGAGTTACCGGAGCAACCGGGATCACAGGAGCCACAGGAGCAACAGGTACAGGAGCGACAGGAGATACAGGTGCGACTGGAGTTACCGGAGCAACCGGGATCACAGGAGCCACAGGAGCAACAGGTACAGGAGCGACCGGTGCGACAGGAGATACAGGAGCGACTGGAGTTACCGGAGCAACCGGGATCACAGGAGCCACAGGAGCAACAGGTACAGGAGCGACCGGTGCGACAGGAGATACAGGTGCGACTGGAGTTACCGGAGCAACCGGGATCACAGGAGCCACAGGAGCAACAGGTACAGGAGCGACCGGTGCGACAGGAGATACAGGTGCGACTGGAGTTACCGGAGCAACTGGGATCACAGGAGCCACAGGAGCAACAGGTACAGGAGCGACCGGTGCGACAGGAGATACAGGTGCGACTGGAGTTACCGGAGCAACCGGGATCACAGGAGCCACAGGAGCAACAGGTACAGGAGCGACCGGTGCGACAGGAGATACAGGTGCGACTGGAGTTACCGGAGCAACCGGGATCACAGGAGCCACAGGAGCAACAGGTACAGGAGCCACAGGAGCAACAGGAGATACCGGCGCCACCGGAGCGACCGGAGCAACGGGAGCAACAGGAGATATCGGGGCCACCGGAGCACAGGAGATACTGGCGCCACCGGAGTAACGGGAGCAACAGGAGATACCGGAGCCACCGGAGCAACGGGAGCAACAGGAGATATCGGGGCCACCGGAGTCACAGGAGATACTGGCGCCACCGGAGCGACCGGAGCAACGGGGGCAACAGGAGATATCGGAGCGACCGGCGCCACCGGAGTAACGGGAGCAACAGGAGATACCGGCGCCACCGGAGTAACGGGAGCAACCGGGATCACAGGAGCCACAGGAGCAACAGGTACAGGAGCCACAGGAGCAACAGGAGATACCGGCGCCACCGGAGCGACCGGAGCAACGGGAGCAACAGGAGATATCGGGGCCACCGGAGTCACAGGAGATACTGGCGCCACCGGAGTAACGGGAGCAACAGGAGATACCGGAGCCACCGGAGCAACGGGAGCAACAGGAGATATCGGGGCCACCGGAGTCACAGGAGATACTGGCGCCACCGGAGCGACCGGAGCAACGGGGGCAACAGGAGATATCGGAGCGACCGGCGCCACCGGAGTAACGGGAGCAACAGGAGATACCGGCGCCACCGGAGTAACGGGAGCAACAGGAGATACCGGCGCCACTGGAGTCACAGGAGCAACAGGAGATACCGGCGCCACCGGAGTAACGGGAGCAACAGGAGATACCGGCGCCACCGGAGCGACTGGAGTAACGGGAGCAACAGGAGATACGGGAGCGACCGGAGTAACGGGAGCAACAGGAGATACCGGCGCCACCGGAGCGACTGGAGTAACGGGAGCAACAGGAGATACCGGCGCCACCGGAGTAACGGGAGCAACAGGAGACACCGGCGCCACTGGAGTCACCGGAGCGACCGGAGTAACGGGAGCAACAGGAGATACCGGCGCCACTGGAGTCACTGGAGCCACCGGAGCCACCGGAGCGACTGGAGTAACGGGAGCAACAGGAGATACCGGCGCCACTGGAGTCACCGGAGCAACTGGATCGAGTGCGATTATTCCATTTGCATCAGGTACCCCTGCTGTCTTGACTACAATTGCAGGCGGTCTTGTTGGAACATCTAGTTTGGTCGGCTTTGGTAGCTCTGCAACAGGCGTTAGCATACTTGGTGGTATCATCGACTTAACAGGTGCAGCAGGTACGCTTTTAAATATGGCATTCTCTGTACCAAGGGACGGAACCATTACTTCATTTGCCGGATACTTTAGTACCACGGCAGCATTAGCTTTAGTCGGCACGAATATTACAGTAACAGCTAGCTTATTTGCTTCACCGACACCAGATAACAGCTTCACTCAAGTAGCGAGCGTCACATTGGCTCCAGACTTAACAGGTATTTTATCGATAGGTGCTATTTCAAACGGCATCGCTACTGGTCTGAATGTGCCAGTTACAGCAGAAACAAGATTACTGGTTGTTTTCTCTGCGACTGCAACAGGCTTATCTTTAATTAACACCGTAGCAGGCTATGCGAGTGCAGGCTTATCCATCACGTAATTGAAACAGGGATGACTCAATTTGAGTCGTCCTTTTTTGTTTGAATGAATTTTCTCTTAACTTCGCAAGAAAAAATGATATGATTTTCTTAGAGCTTATTCGATGAATTTAGTTGGATTAGGGGTTGTGGCGGTGAGGATGGGCAAAAGGAAAGTCACTTTACAAACGAAAATTTTGGGATTAATAATCGGGCTTTTGCTTGTTGTCATTGCGTTATTGACCATTTGTTTTGGTTTTTTGCAGACCTCAGAAAGGCAGCGGCAAGCAGAACAGCTGGCGGTGCAAACCGCTAGAACAATCTCATATATGCCGCCCATTAAAACATCGGTGGCCACATCTGCATCGAAAAATGAAGAACAGGTAGTACTTGAGCAAATGAAGGATCAAGTTAGAGCACATGCCATCTTCATTACCAATCAAAAAGGGAAGATCCTTTTTCATACGAACCATGAGAATGTAGGAAAAACCATCAGTGTATTTAGAGGAAGAAGTACCCTGCTTTTTGGGGGAACCTCCATATCATCGGGTGATTCTAATGGTGAAACCGTTGTCAGAGGCAGTGCCCCGATTATGAAAGAAACAGGCAAGCATGAAGAAATTATTGGCACAGTCACTGTCGAATTTTTAAAAAAGGAAATCGATCAAGCGACCGCCCATCAACTATTCAAGCTTAGCTATATTGCTCTTCTTGTCCTCCTGCCTGGTATATTCGGAGCGATCTTTTTAACAAGAAGTATTCGTAAAGATACATTAGGTCTTGAACCGCATGAAATTGCTTCATTATTTCGAGAAAGAGAAGCGATGCTGCTTGCGATAAAAGAAGGGATTATTGCATTTGACCGCAAAGGCGCGATTACGATGATGAATACATCTGCTGAACACATGCTGCGCGTTTCATCCGAGCTGCGGCTTCATATTGATCAAGTCTTGCCAAAAGCCAACCTCCTTTTCTATTTAAAGGCAGAGACAATTGAACCGAACATCGAAACCGTTGTCAATGATAAAACCTATGTCTTAAATGTGAAAAAAGTGGTGCAGGACAACCGTGTCTTTGGAGGGATTGTGAGCTTCAGGGAGAAAACAGAGCTGACGAAGCTGTTGGATACATTAACAGAGGTCAGCCAATATTCAGAAGACCTGAGAGCACAAACGCACGAATTTTCAAATAAGCTGTACGCCATTTTAGGTTTGCTTGAGCTGAAGCAAGTGGATGAAGCCATTGACTTAATAAAGGAAGAATATACGCTGCAAAACCGTCAGCACGATTTACTGATGAAGCAAATACGATCTCCTAAAATACAAGCCATCCTACTTGGCAAGCTAGGGAAAGCCTCTGAGAAGAAGGTACATTTCCACATCGATGAAAATAGTTCATTGGAGCCGCTACCAGCACATTTAAGTCTATCTCACTTTATTACCATCATCGGCAATCTCGTAGACAATGCGTTTGAGGCTGTATTGAATAAGGAGAAAAGAGAAGTAAGCTTGTTCATCACAGATATTGGATTTGATATTATCATAGAGGTGTCTGATTCAGGGGATGGTGTCAATGAAGGAGCCATTTCACAACTTTTCACAAGAGGACATTCATCAAAGGGAGAAGGACGAGGCTATGGACTCGCCAATGTCAAAGAAGTGCTGGACGAACTTGGGGGCTGGATTGAAATAACGAACCAAAAAGAAGGCGGTGCCATCTTCACTGCATACATACCGAAAGGCACAAAGGGGGAATAAATGGTGATGAAGGTACTCATTGCGGAGGATGATTTTCGAATCGCAGCCATTCATGCATCTTATATACAACAAATAGAGGGATTTCAAGTCGCCGGAAAGGCAAAGAGTGCAAAGGATATGTGGGAGGCGCTTCAAAAGGAACAAGTCGACCTCATCTTGCTTGATGTGTATATGCCCGATGAGCTCGGCACAAACTTGTTGCCGCTTTTAAGAGAACGCTATCCAGAAATAGATGTGATTATTATCACAGCGGCTACGGAAACGACACTTTTAAGAGATGCCCTTCAATACGGAGTGGTTCATTATTTAATCAAACCAGTGACCGCACAAAAGTTTGCGCAAGTTTTAACTGAATATAAAGAGAAGAAAGACATCATCAATTCCAAGGATGAAGTCAATCAAACGATGATTGATTTGTTTTTTGGACAGATGCAGGAAGAGCCAAAGGAACAGGATGACAGAGACCTGCCTACAGGCATCAATTCGCTGACTTTGGACAAGGTGAAAACATTGATGGCATCAGAGAATAATGGAATTACAGCAGAAGAGCTAGGAGAAAAGATGGGGGCATCACGTACAACAGCGAGACGGTATGTTGAGTATCTCGTGACAACAGGAGAATGCCGGGCAGAGCTTGCGTACGGAATCATTGGCAGACCAGAGCGAAAATATTATCCTGCCAAAAAGCAAGCGGAGTCTTAAAAGATGAAAAAAGCAATATGCCTTGTCGTGATCATAATATGTCTTTGTATGACGCTCACCTTTAATGAAAAAAAGGGAGGTGACTCTTTCCTACAGCACAGTCCATTATATATTGTGGTGTCTGGTGTCCCTGACGGCGGCTTTGACCAAACAGCTCAAGTGATGAAATCAGTGCTCGAGAAGGAAAAGCTGGTGAAGCGGCCGGTGAATATCCTTTATCAAAGAGGCGGAACGGTGGATAAAGGATGGACATATATGCTGGAGCGAGATACCAACTATATTAGTTTGAATTCAAGTTTATTGTTAAGCCGTAATTTGCTTGGCAGCAGTAACATGACAATGAACGATGTCACGCCACTTGCGATTCTTGCAGAAGAGTGGCAGGTCGTCGCAGTCCCAGTGGATTCTCCCTTTTCAAATGGGAAGGAGCTATTAAACACACTAAAGAAGAAACCGGATTCCTTAAAAATTGGATTTGCCCCAGACTTTGGAAATGATGATCAAATCTCATTCGCACGAGCGGCAGAAATGGCAGGAATTGATCCATACCGCATTCAATTTTTGAAATTTGACAGTGCAGATGATTTATTTCAGGCGCTCATTGACCATGAGGTGGATGCAGCAACAACAACGATTACAGAGGTTCGTCATGATTATGAAAAGAAGAGGCTAAAACTCATAGCGACCACAACCAATCAGCGTTTAGCGGGATTTGAAGATGTGCCTACTTGGAAAGAGCAAGGCATCCCACTCATCTTTTCTCATTGGCGTGGTGTCATGGGACCCAAGCAAATGAATCAGCACGAGATTCGTGAATGGGATCAGCTTCTTCAAAAAATGACACAAACGAATTCCTGGAAAAAGCAATTAAAGCAAAAGGGCTGGACAAGTCGTTATATGAACAGCAAAGAGGCAAAGATCTTTATGGAAGAGCAATTAAGGCGATATGAGCAGTTTATTCAAGGAGAACAAGCGGTCGAGTGAGACCGCTTTTTTTCATGGAATCCATCAAAACCAAGGTTTGAACAAAATGAACAAAAAGCATTTATCGACCGAAAAAGAATTAAAATTCATAATATTTACTTCAATTCAGGCGTCAGATATCATGACAGAAAGGGTTGGAAATGGGATACCAACATTTAATGAAAGCGTATACAACATAAGGGGTGAACAAAGTGTTAGCAATCTTAGGATTTCTTATGATGGTTGTATTTATGGTTTTGATTATGACGAAACGTATGTCTGTTTTAACGGCATTGGTGTTAACACCAATTGCATTTGCTCTTATCGCAGGTTTTCATTTTACTGAAATTTCAGACATGATTGTCAAAGGTGTGCAGCAAGTCGCACCGACAGCGGTCATGATCATGTTTGCGATTTTGTACTTTGGCATTATGATTGATGCAGGTTTATTTGATCCGATGGTGGCGAAAATTTTAAAAATCGTCAAAGGCGATCCATTAAAAATTGTCGTCGGAACAGCTGTCCTGACTATGCTTGTTGCACTTGATGGTGACGGAACCACAACGTACATGATTACAACAACAGCGATGCTTCCGTTATTTACGCTGCTTGGCATCCGACCGATTATTTTAGCGGGAATTGCCGGAGTTGGCATGGGGATTATGAATACAATTCCATGGGGAGGAGCCACACCTAGAGCGGCGAGTGCACTTGGCGTTGATCCATCACTTTTATTTGGTCCGATGATTCCAGTCATTGGTGCAGGGGTTTTGAGCATGATTGTGGTGGCATATTTTCTTGGGAAGTCTGAAAGAAAGCGTCTTGGTGTCATTGAGCTCGAACAGCCGATTCATGCAAATGAAATGGCAGCGGCACTACAGGATGACATCAAGCGGCCGAAACTTTGGTGGTTTAACCTGTCGCTTACGTTGTTATTGGTGCTCCTTCTTGTCTCAGGAAAAGTCAGCTTAACGGTTCTATTTGTTCTTGCTTTCTGTGTGGCAATTATCGTGAACTATCCGAACCTTGAACAGCAGCGTGAGCGGATTGCGGCTCATTCAACCAACGTCTTAGCCATTGCTTCGATGATATTTGCGGCAGGTGTTTTTACAGGCATCTTAACTGGGACGAAAATGGTCGATGAAATGGCAATTTCAATTGTATCTGCCATTCCAGAGCAGCTTGGCGGCTTCATTCCAGTCATTGTGGCGTTAACGAGCGGAATCTTTACGTTCTTTATGCCGAATGATGCATACTTTTACGGGGTCCTGCCGATCCTATCAGAAACAGCGGCAGCATACGGTGTTGATAAAATTGAAATCGCGAGAGCCTCTATTATTGGCCAGCCGATTCATATGTTAAGCCCACTTGTTCCATCCACTCATTTACTTGTTGGACTTGTTGGGGTATCACTGGATCAGCATCAGAAGTTTGGCATGAAATGGGCTGTGCTTGCAGTCGTTGCCATGACGGTCATGTCGGTACTCATTGGGGCCATTTCCATTTGGTAAATAAAAGAGTGTCTGCTACGTGAGCAGGCACTTTTTTTAGGTCATATTGCCGAGCAGGCTCAATTCATTTGCCCTATACAAAAACACTCTTGTTCCTCCAAAAGATATATTTTTGAAAAATACTGACACTTTTACTGTTTTTTTCTTTATAATGCAAATCAACGAAGGGAGAGGATAGCATGTCCAACCGAAAAGGCACGATTCTTTTTGCTGCTGTATGTCTCATAGCAGGAAGTTTGTCGATGATGAGCCCGGCTTCAGCTCATGCAGATACCCCTTATTATGGAAAGAGTTATGAACAGCCAGCCTCAGTGAAGAAGCTATACCCTGAGCCTGACGAGACGTTCGATACCCCCGCATTTCAGAAAAAAGGAGAAGCCTTCACCACACAAGAAGAGCTTCAACAATTCTTACGTGATATTGTCCGCAAAAGTCCTTACGCTACGCAGAAGCAGATTGGAACATCCATTGAAGGACGGTCCATTCCAGCCCTCTACTTTACAAAGGATCGTCATATTTCTCCACTTTCAAAAAAGCCAACGATCTGGCTTCAAGCACAAATACACGGAAATGAACCAGCCTCCGGTGAATCGGCACTCGTCATCGCAAAACGATTAGCTGGTGAAGAAGGAGAGCGTATACTCAATCATGTCAATATCATCATTGTCCCGAGAATCAATCCTGATGGTGCTTATGCGTTTGACCGCAGGCTTGCAAACGGAATGGATGGAAACCGTGATCATATGACATTAGAATCTCCAGAGCTGACAGCCTTGCATCAAGAATTTAATCGGTATGCGCCAGAGGTAGTTATTGATGCCCATGAATACGATGTGGGTCAAAAGCAGTTTGAAGATATCGGCTCAGCGGGAGCCCTCAAATATCACGATTTACTGATCTTATCAGGGAAGAACTTGAATATTCCAGAAAGCATCCGGCTCACGTCAAATGAATTATACGTGAGCGGCGTCCGTGAAACGCTAACAAATCAAGGATTTTCAAATGATTTATATTATACAAGCACAAGAGGAATTGATGGAAAGATCGATCTCTATGAAGGCGGAACGGATGCACGAATTGGTCGAAATGCTCTGGCACTCTCCCCAGCACTATCCTTTCTTGTAGAAAGCAGAGGGATTGGCATTGGGAGAGAGGACTTTACCCGCCGCGTCGCAGCACAAGTCACCACACATGAAAAAATCATTGAAACAACGGTGAAACATGCAAAGCAGGTGAAGCAGCAAATGGTGACGGAGCGTTTGAAGCTGGTGAAAAAAGGTCTCCAATCGAATGATGACGATCAAGTGGTCATTCAAGATGATTTCAAAGCGCCGGTGGATGATTCGCTTGAAATGGTAGATATTGAAAAAGGACAGACCATCAATGTCCCTGTACGCTTTCACAGTGCGAGCGATGCTACTCCTGTCATGTCGAGAGAGCGACCGACAGCTTATCTTGTTTTACCTGGACATGAAGGGGTAGAACGGAAGCTTCAAACCTTAGGGTTAAAAAGTGTCACATTGCCTGCCAGTGTAAAAGTACCGGTACAAGCCTATCAAGTAACAAAACGAGATGAAAAGAGTAAAACAGATATTCAGCTTGAAACAGAACTCGTCCAAAAGAAACGTCAGCTGCCAAAAGGGACAAAGGTATATTTCACGGCGCAGCCGCAAACGAATTTGTTGTCACTTGCCCTTGAGCCAGAATCAAAAGACAGCTACATGTCATCTGGATTTATTGCTTCAAAAGTAGGCGATGAACTGCCAGTATACCGGTTCTTGCTATCTAAAAGGACGTTGGGCATTAAATAAAAAAGGGCTAAAATCAACATCATTTTAGCCCTTTGTCTACAATCTAGAAGCGGCACAGTGCGTGCTGCTTTTTTATTTTCGTCCTGCTCTTATTTCATCAGTCAAGCCTTCATATGGTGCTTCGGCGATAATGGTTTCGTCATTTACACCTGCATGATGGATATACGTAATGTCCGCAAATTCTGGAACAACATATTTCGGATATGTTTCGTACTTTTCACGAGATTCTTTCATGAGATCGATGTAGTCATTTTGATAGCAAACTGTGATATCTGGACGTTCATGCACCCATTTTGGGAAGAAGATGACGCCATGCATGCGTTTTTCTTCAGGCATAAAGTTCAGAGAGACGTCTGTCCCAGTTGGCTCTGTCCAAGAAACTTTGTAAACGCCTTTTGTTAGCTTCACAATATTCACTTCTTGATCACGGACCCAGCGGCCTCCAACCATTCCGCTATGAATGCGGTAATCAATGGTGTGATCGTTTTTAATGTAAATCTCATATTCCCAGCCATTTTCATACGTATAAATCATATGAAGTCCAACGAATTGTTCCATGTTGATTCCTTCTTTCATTAGAATGATGTTGTTTCAAACATGTCGTGATTTACATGTTTATTTTAAAGCCTGTGGTATACTATTGTCAAAGAATAAACGTTGGAGGCACATCATGAGAGTTTTGAAATATGCCATTCTTGGTTTACTAGATCAGTGTGAGCTGACTGGATACGATATCACCAAACATTTTAAGGATTCCCTTGGACAGTTTTGGAGCGCGAAGCATAGCCAAATTTACCCTGAGCTGAAACGGCTCACAGAAGAAGGGTTTATTGAATTTGATGTTCGTATACAAGGAAAGAAGCTGGAGAAGAAGGTTTATCAAATCACAGAGGCGGGGCAAGCAGCATTGCATCAGTGGTTAAGGACAAAAGACCCGATCCCAGAAACAACAAAGGATGAATTCATGCTCAAAACATTTTTCATCTCCTCCATGGACAAAAAAGAAGCGGCTGATCTGTTTACACATCAACTGCTAGAGCGCACGAAGAAAGTCGACATGCTAAAGCAGAAGCTGCATGCGTTAACAGAGGAAGATCCTGGGGCTGAATCGCTTCATTCAGCGCAATTTGGGCATTACTTAGTGCTGACAAGGGCAATTGAAAGAGAAAAAGGCTATGTCCGCTGGCTCGAGCAAACCCTTAAACGGATTGTTTCATCCTCGCTCTAAGGACAATGGTCGGATGATATGATAAAAAATGGTTTGAAACTAGTGAATTTATAAATAGAAACCGCTACAATGGATATATTCGTATTAAAGTGAGGCGAGTATGTTTGAGTAATCAAGAAGCGTTGTGGAATGAAGCAGAAGCTTTTATTTCTGTATGCTATGAAGAATTGGGCAAGTCAAATGAAGAGAAAGCAGCACGTCTGCATGAAATAAAACAAGAAATTAACTCTAAAGGGATGTATACTCACACACAAGAGGAATTGGCGCATGGGGCGAAAATGGCGTGGCGCAACAGCAACCGCTGCATTGGCCGTTTATTTTGGTCAACCCTGCATGTTCACGACTGTCGTCATGTGAAGACAGAAGAAGAGGTGAAAGAGGCACTCTTTCATCATATTGAGTATGCGACCAATGATGGGAAAATCAAACCATCCATTACGATCTTTCCTCCAGAAAATCATGCGCAAAAGGAAGTCGTCATTTATAATCATCAGCTCGTTCGTTATGCAGGCTATGAGACGGAGTACGGCATCATCGGCGACGAGGCTTCTCTTGAATTAACAAAGTTGTGTGAAGCCCATGGCTGGAAAGGGGAAGGCACGCATTTTGATATCCTGCCTCTCATGTTTCAGCTAAAGGATCAACCGCCAGTTTTGTATGAGCTTCCGAAAGAAATCGTCCAAGAAGTCGAGATTACCCATCCTGAATATGAAGGATTTCGTGATTTAGGACTGAAATGGTACGCCGTTCCGATTATTGCTGATATGAAATTGGAGATTGGTGGTATACATTACAATGCAGCGCCGTTTAATGGCTGGTATATGGGCACAGAAATTGGCGCACGTAATCTAGCCGATGAAAATCGCTACAATATGCTGAAAAAAGTCGCTTCGATTTTAGGACTGGACACGACAAAGAATGCGTCGCTTTGGAAGGACAAAGCCATTGTCGAGTTGAATGTGGCGGTTCTCCATTCTTACAGAGAAGCAGGGGTGACCATTGTTGATCACCATACAGCAGCACATCAATTCAAACAGTTCGAAAAGCAGGAAGAAAAGGCTGACCGTAAGCTGACTGGGGACTGGACTTGGCTGATTCCACCGGTATCACCAGCTGCTACCCACATCTTCCACAAGCATTACGACAATACCATTGTGAAGCCGAATTATTTTTATCAGGAAAAGCCCTATCATGGAACAGAAAAAGCCTAGCGAAAGCTAGGTTTTTTTATGAAAACTTCATCCCTTGATGCGAAAATCCTTATAATGAGCGAACTCAGTGAGCGGCTCCATCTGCATATCTGTGACCTTTGAAAAAGGGCTTCCTTTCCGGACGGTCTTTAAGAAATCAAGCACTTCCTGCTGCTCACCCTCTACCTTTAACTCGACATGCCCTTCATCTGTGTTGCGTACCCAGCCTTTCATCCCGCGATTGACGGCTTCTCCTTGTACAAAATAGCGAAAACCGACTCCCTGCACCCGTCCTGTGACAATGGCATGATAATGAATCAATGTCATCTCTCCTTTTTTCTCATCGTACCATAGCATCTAACTGACCTTCACGCATCGACTATGATTTCACTGTCTAACGATGTAAAATAATAGCCATGAGACAATCAAAGGAGATGGTCATCGTGGGACAGAAGAGATACGACATAGTAGGAATTCAAGTAGGACAACCCATCACGACCTATGCAAACGGAAAAGAAATCAAAACAGCCATCAACAAAAAGCGAATTCATGAGCCTGTCTATTTGAGTAAGGTCAATTTTGAGGGAGATGGTCAAGGTGATTTGGTTCATCATGGAGGATATGATAAAGCCGTCTGCGTCTTTCCATACGATCATTATGCTTATTTTGAGCAGTTTTTAGGGGTTCCGTTACAGGAAGCTGCCTTCGGTGAGAATGTGACCGTGCACCAACTAGTTGAAACAGAAGTGCGGATTGGCGATGTATTTCAGCTTGGAGAAGCACTTGTTGAAGTGAGCCAGCCAAGACAGCCGTGTGTGAAACTAGCTTTTAAGCATGGCAACATGAAGCTTGTAAAGGAAGTACAGCAAACGGGGTATACCGGCTTTTATTTACGGGTGCTGAGAGAAGGCTTAGTGCCTGCTGATGCTTCTCTTGTATTAGTAGAAAAAGCACCTCATCACATTACAGTCCATGAAGTGAACGAGGTCAAATATCGTCAAACAAGTCCAGAGAGGCTAAAAGCCGTTCTTGAAGTAGATGCCTTAGCAGATGTCGTGAGGAAGTCTTTAGAAAAACGAATTCAGCCCATTTAAAAAAAGCCGTACATCAGCATAAGATGTACGGCTTTTAAGCGCTTATGAGCTAGGTTTCTTTTGCTCAAGAAGATTTGCAAGGAAATATGTTTTTAAGCTTTGAAGCTTTCTTCCTTCATGCTTGGTCACACCAAGCTTCTTTAATTCTTCGACATACCAGCCTTTGCTACCATAATGCATGATAGAAAACTCCTTTCAATTGAAACTGCCTGCATTGTAACATCTCAAAAAAGGACGTGAAAAGTGTGCAGGTATGAATAAATGAAAACTGATTCTATCTTCCTATGATCCATGTATATGCTGGAAATGATCATTTATGAATTTGGCGGGTTGAGGGTAACGATGATCATGCCGACCGTCATAATCATGATGACAATACCAAGATAAGTCATCATGGATTGTTTTTTCTTAATACCTACAACCGTTAAGATAATACTTTCAATCAAAAAGATAACGCCGATGATGATGAACCACATATCAAATAAGACCCCTTTCGCATATCTTTGCCTATTTTACCACAGGCATTTTTGTTTAGTCATGACAGATTCGTGAAAGGGAAACGAAAAGGATCCCCTCCAATGAAGAAGGGGATCAGCTGGCTTATAGCTTCGTTAATATAATCGGTTCGTCTTTTGTGATGACAATGGTATGTTCAATCTGTGCGACAAGGCTTTTGTCTGGTGTTTTAAAGGTCCAGCCGTCATCAGCTTGATAAATCGATTCAGCATTTGTTGATATAAAAGGTTCGAAGGCGATCACGGTGCCATTCTTAAACAAAGCATTATCGAATGGATCATAATAGTTCAAAATATGGTTAGGTGCTTCATGCAGATTTTTCCCAATACCATGTCCTGTCAGGTTTTTAATGACAGTAAATCCTTGTTCTTTTGCTGTATTGTAGACCGCACGGCCAATTTGGTTTTGTCTTTTACCGGCTTTTGCATGCTTTAATCCTTCAAGGAATGCATCCTCTGCACACTGGCATAATGCTTCAAGACGAGCATCACCTGTACCTAATACGAATGAAATACCGGTATCGGAATAATAGCCGTCCAGCTCTGCTGAGATATCAATATTGATGAGGTCGCCCTCTTGTAAAATGGTTTTTTCACTTGGAATACCGTGAGCAACTTCATCGTTCACGCTGATACAAGTCGTCCCAGGGAAGTCATATTCCTTTTCGGGTGCTGAATTCGCCCCATGTTCTTCTAATATTTTTTTCCCAATCAAATCTAGTTCTTTTGTAGACATGCCTGGTTTCGCTTGGCTTTTCATTTCTTCTCTTGCCAAAGCGACAATTCGGCCGACTTTTTTTAAGGCTTCTAACTCATGATCATGTTTGACAATCACTGTTCATTCCCGCTTTCTATAACTTCATTCTATTCAATAGCTTACCACATTTTACGCAAAAAGAGTAAAGAGCGGAATTCAAATGAATGTGGACAAATTGGTATAGATAACTAGATGTGCATATGATATATTTTTTATGAGCATCATGGACGTTTAGTCATGATGATGACAAAGGGGGAGAAGGCAAATGGTGTTTCAGTTTTTTCAAAAGCTAGGCAAATCTTTTATGCTTCCAATCGCTGTACTTCCAGCAGCAGGGATTATTTTGGCTATTGGGCGGGAGGATGTATTCGATATCCCGTTTATTCATGCGGCTGGAAATGCCATTTTTGCAAACTTGGCTTTAATTTTTGCAATGGGGATAGCGATCGGCATTGCAAAGGATGGTAACGGGGCAGCGGCATTATCAGGTGCAATCTCTTATTTTATTTTATCAGCTGGTACAACGTCGATTAATTCAACGAACAATATGGGGGTATTGGGCGGTATTTTATGCGGGCTATTGGCAGGTTATGTGTACAATCGCTTCAAGGATACGAAGCTGCCCGAATACTTAGGTTTCTTTAGCGGAAGACGGCTTGTGCCGATTATGACCGCACTTTTCACCATTTTATTAGCAGCCGTTTTCGGATTTGTATGGCCTCCGATTCAAAGCGGGATCAATGGTTTAGGAGAATGGATTTTAAGTCTTGGTGCAACGGGTGCAGGGCTGTTTGGTTTCTTTAACCGCTTGCTCATTCCATTAGGGCTTCATCATGTGCTGAATAACTTATTTTGGTTTCAATTCGGGGAATTCAGCGGGGCAACAGGAGATCTAGCGCGATTCTTTAAAGGAGATCCGAGCGCGGGTGTCTTTATGACTGGTTTCTTCCCAGTGATGATGTTCGGTCTGCCAGCGGCATGTTTAGCCATGATTGTGACCGCAAAGCCTGAAAAGCGAAAAGCAACGGCTGGCCTGATGATTGGGATGGCGCTTACGTCATTTATTACAGGGATTACTGAACCAATTGAATTTTCATTTATGTTTTTATCTCCACTCCTATATGGTGTCCATGCTGTACTAACGGGTCTTTCGCTCTTTATTGTGAACATTCTCGGGATTCATAGCGGCTTCGCTTTTTCAGCAGGAGCAATTGATTACGTTTTAAGCTTTGGCATTGCACAAAAACCACTCATGCTGCTTGGGGTTGGGGTGCTTTATGGCATTGTGTACTTTGTCGTTTTCTATTTCCTCATTAAACTGTTAAAGCTCAAAACACCGGGTAGAGAAGATGAGGACATTGAAGATATTGCAGCCGATGATACGAAGACGGCAGGTGCGAGTATACTTTTAGAGGGACTTGGCGGCAAAGACAATATCACCGCCATTGATCATTGTGCCACCCGCCTGCGTTTAACAGTAGAAGATACACATTTATTAAATGAAGGCACATTGAAAAAAGCAGGTGCCAAAGGGGTACTGACTTCAGGGAAAACCTCCGTACAAATCATCATTGGAACGAATGTAGAATTTGTCGCAGATGATCTTCGCAAGGAAGTCGATCGAGATTAAAAAAAGCGTTCAGCCAGGTCAAATGGGCTGAACGTTTTTTTGTTTGCGCTGTTCAATGACGAGCACAATACTGATCACAACAAGTAAAAACCAAGAACTGATTTTCCCAAGATGGACGAGAGACCAAGCGTGCTGTTGATTTGGATATTGCCATGCCCCTAAAAAGGTGGTGACATTTTCGGCAATCCAAATAAAGAAACCAATCAGCAAGAAAGAGACGACAAGCGGCATTCGGAAGGTAGAAGAGCCAACCTGAAACGAGACGGACGTTTTTCGAAATACGACAACAAGCAGTAATGTCAGCCACCACCTGACATCATAGAGCCAGTGATGCGTAAAAAAATTGAGATAAATACACAAGCTAATCCCAATTGAAAGAAACGGATGGGGCCATGAACTGACCTGCACGTGAAGCCGGGACAGTGCCTGATAAATATAGCTTGCTACACTCGCATACATAAACCCGCTATAGAGCGGAACCCCAAATACCTTCATATAAGCCTCTTCAGGATAGGACCAAGAACCCATATGAACTTTATACAATTCTAAGCCAATACCTATTATGTGAAATAGACAGATCACCTTCAATTCATTCAATGTCTCCAGCCGAAGCGTCAGCATGAGTATCTGGGCAAGAAGGCAAAGCAGTAGAATGAAATCATACCGGTGTAGAAAAGGAATCGTCACTATCTTTGATAGGGCAAGCGCCGCAAAGATCATGACGGGGAATAGACACGACATCGCCTGTAAGTAAGCAAACTGGAATAATGTTTTCATACAAAATGAAACCTCTTTTCATTGTCTGAAATGACTAAGACGGATTTAGCAAGGGAAAAGTTACCTCAACTAGATATTCATGAACAATTTGTGAATATGTATGTGAAAAAGATCACAAATTAGTTTTAACATAGTATAATAAGATCATAAAGAAAATGTGAAGAAATTCACATAAATTAAAGGGAGGCATCATCATGTTTACAAAATTCTTACAAACGAATGTATGGGCAGCGGTTATCCTTTTGGCAGCAAGACTTTATATCGGTTGGACTTGGCTCACATCTGGTATAGGAAAACTAACAGGCGGATTCGATGCATCAGGATATTTACAATTTGCGATAGCTGAACCTGTTGTCAAAGATGGAAACCTTGTGTATCCGTTCTATGTATGGTTTTTAGAAAATGTCGCTTTGCCGAATGCTGGACTATTCAGTGCCATGGTCATGTGGGGAGAAATTTTAGTAGGTCTAGGATTAATTGTTGGATTATTCACAACAACCGCAGCGTTTTTCGGAAGCATGATGAATGTCTCTTTCTTACTAGCTGGTACCGTCTCTGTCAACCCGCTTCTTCTGCTCATTGCCATCGTCATCATGGCTGCGAAAGGAAATGCAGGCAAATTTGGACTTGATTATGTCGCAGGTCCCGTCTTGAAACGAACTATGAAAAGAAAGCCGCATTTAGAAGTGGCTTCATAATAAAGAAAAAGCATCCTCAGCTTCTGCTCAGGATGCTTTTTTTATTTAGGAATCAGCTTTCACCAGATTAATATGCAGGACGGTGAGCTTCTGCTGATTTATATCTGGGTCATGGCCGGCGATAAATTCCAGCTCATAATCTCCAGTACGATACACGTATTTTTTCTCTTTTGTCTGTGGGATGGTGCTGACCGAACCTGCTTGTCCAAGTTGTTTCTTTAATAGGGAAGGGGTCATTCCGCCGATATTCGTTTCTTTTTCTACATTTGTACCGAAATAACGGATTTCGTCAATTTTGCCTTTTGCATCATAATGAAAAGCAAATCCCGGATTCCCCATTTCAGCATGATACAAATCAAAGCTGCTTTGACCTGTTTCTGGATATGGATTTCCTAGTTTATGATGGACATCCATCTTTGTTTGAACTCCAATTTTAAGACCTTTTGCATAATACGGCATTTGTCCTTTATGTGCCAGCTCATAAATGTTGTTTAGTGCGGTTTTCGGACCTTGAGGAACGGATTGTTCGACTGCTGTTTTGGTCATGGCGTGTGCTGAGACTGCAGGACTGAATCCAATGAGGCAGGACGTAGCGAGTGAAGCAGTCATGACAAAAGCGGTTGTTTTCTTCATGATAAAATCCCTCCTTCTTCTTTCTATACCCGGTGCAATAGGAGTCAAACGTAAAAAGAACCAGCTGATCATGGATCGGCTGGTTCTTAAAATGAGAAAGTTATTTTGATGAAGTGCCGGATTTATCTTTGGCGGAAGAGGAATCTTCTTCATCCTGTACTTTCTTTGTATAGTCATATTGATTGCGGTCAATCGGTGTAAAGCCTTTAGGCTTGTAGAAACGGAGTAAATCTTCGGTGACGATCTTATCAGATGTCTCAAGCATCTTTTTCACCGTTTCATTTTCTTGTGATGCCTTATCAGTCGGCTCGATTTTCTCGCCTGTTTTGTTGCTGTAATAGTTATTGCCTACTTTTGTGTAATCCTTAGAGACGAAGTCACCATTTCTAAATGGCACTAGCTCCTTGAAATTTTTCGATAAGATATCAGAACCAGACATTAAATAGTTCTTCGTATCATCACCAAGCAGGTGCAGAAGGGTTGGTGCGACATCGACTTCACCAGAGTATTTATGAATCTGTCCGCCTTTTACGCCTGGTACATGAATAAAGAGCGGTACGCGCATGAGCTGCGCATTTTCATAATCTCCGATTTTTTGTCCTGTCACTTTTTCCATCGCTTCATTGTGGTTTTCAGAAATGCCGTAATGGTCTCCGTACATAATGACGACTGTATTGTCATAGAGTCCAGACTTTTTCAGGTCGTTGAAGAACTGTTCAATCGCTTCATCTAAATAATGAGCCGATTGGAAATAGTTATTGACGACAGAGTCTCCGAAGTCACCAGGTTCAAAATCGGTATCCCCTTCATCCATTCCAAATGGGAAATGGTTCGATAACGTAATAAATTTCGAATAAAACGGCTGCTTCAAGTTTTCAAGCATTGGCATAGATTCTTTGAAGAATGGTTTGTCTTTCAGCCCATAGTTCTTCGTATCTTGCTCGTTCATATCGTAATACTCAGAATCGTAAAATCTGTCATATCCAAACGACTTAAACATTTCATTACGGTTCCAGAAGGTTTTTGTATTGCCGTGGAACTCTGCTGACGTGTATTGATCCTTCTTCAAAATGCCAGGAAGTGCTTGATACGTGTTTTGCGCTTTGTTAATAAAAACAGAGCCTTGGGATAATGGGAAGAGCCCAGTATCCATCATAAATTCAGCATCAGACGTCTTTCCTTGTCCTGTTTGATGGAAGAAGTTATCAAAGTAAAACGTTTTGTTGTTGTGTGCCAATGAATTAAGGAATGGCGTTACTTCTTTTCCGTTTACTTTGTAATCAATGACAAAGTTTTGCAGAGATTCAAGAGAAATCGTAATCACGTTCATGCCTTTCGCTTTCCCGTAATAAGCCGGGTTAGGATCAGCGCTGTTCGCTTTTAAATAGTTCTCTACATCTGTCACGTCATTTGAATTTGCCAGAGCGCGCTGGCTGTTTGATTTCACATTTTGAATGGCATCAAACACAGTAAAGTTATAAGCACCTAAATATTTCACTAAATAATTGCGGTCAAATGATCTTGATAAAAGCTCTGGACGATCAATCTCTGCAGCGACTAAATTCATCACAAAGATGACAACAGAGGACACAAGGACGAGTCTAAACGATTTTGACTTTTGAACAGGTACAGTAGCTGTACTTGTTTGCTGCTTCTTTTTCATGCGGACTGCGAGTACGATCAAAATGATGGTATCCATAAAGTAAAACATATCAGTCCAACGCATGAGTGAAAATGCACTATCACCTAATTGTCCGCCATTCGTTCCTGCCTGCATCACGGTAGGCAGCGTGATAAAGTCATTGAAGAATCGATAGTACACAATGTTTGCGTATAGTAAAAAAGACATGAAAAAATGAATCACAATGATAGCGGCAGGCTGCCATTTTTTCTTGAACAATAAAGCAAAGCCAAGAAAGAACAAGCTGGAGCTAATAGGATTCACGAAAAGCAAAATATGCTGAAGCACATTTGATATACCAAGTTTAAATTCAATTAAATACGCTGAATACGTTTTGAGCCACAGTAAAATGACTGCAATAACAAAGAAGCCGAGGCCTCGTTTTTGAATAAATGTTTTCATAAAAACACTCCTTTTCTCCGATACACGGAAGAGGCGGAACGAAAGAAAACGAACCATTAGAATATACCATGAAATGATCAAATAGAAAAGTGATAACCGGCGAAGAGTGTCTAGCAGCTCGTCCGCGCAATAAAAGGGTGGAAAACGAAAATATTCGCTCTTCGAAAAACTTTTTATGAAATTCATCCTATTATTAACAGAAAATTCAGCCGTTTTCCAGTTGCTATATCAATAAAACAGGTAAAAAGGCACGAGTCTAAAGAATTAATTTGGTTTCTACAATGATGATTTAGAGTGTATTTCCAGTGTTTCTTAATGTTTATGCAGGTTAAGTAAAAAAAATGAGAAGAAGAAAAGAGAAAGGACATGGATGAAATTTCCTAATATAAGATATATCGATATATTTTTTTGTTTCATCAATATAATGGTTTTTATGTGTTTTGTAAGGGTTTTATTTATTTTGATGAATGAACAAATTATCTAAATATACTTAAGTGAACATTTCGAGACTATAAACTTTTGAAATGGGGTCGATATAGACTTTGACAGGAAATCTTCCATTGAAAGGATTGATAGTATATGACTGTACGAGCAAACAACCTCGTTCAGAACTGGTTTCCGAGTGAGGACGGAAATGCAGCAGAGCGTAAAGAACTCATCAAATTGATGGAGCAGATTGTTTCAGGGGTCGATCACCTGAAAGATCCGAACCGTGCTCACCTAAAGGGTGAAAAGAATCGTGAGGAGGATTTTTACCAAAAGCTCACTGAAACAAGTCAAATTCCGTTGAACGGCCAACAAGCGGAACTTGTGAATGAAGAATTACTGAAGCTTTTACATAACCATCCTTACCACACAAAGTATTTCTTCACGAACATTTTGCCAATGGCAAGTACACCAGGAATTCTAGGCATGCTGACGGCGATGCTGGTAAATGGAAACAACCTATGGGATGTTTATGGACCAGCAGGAGCGGAAGCTGAGGTCAGAGTGGTCTCAATGATGTCTAAGCTCATCGGATATGATCCAAGTGTGAGCGGGGGATATACAACATGGGGAGGTCAAGGAGCCATTTTCTCAGGACTGCGTTTAGCGATTGCAAAAGCTGCGCCGGAGTCACTGCGAAAAGGTGTTCCACAAAACCTTTATGCGTTTTGTTCTGATGCGGCACATTACAGCTTATTTAAGTCAATGGAAGCAACAGGACTTGGCACAGACAACTTGATCAGAATTAAAACGAATAAAGATCATTCGATGGATATGGAAGATTTGCGTTGTCAAATGGAACGTGTTGCACAAAATGGCGGAATTCCCGTTTATATTGTCGCAACAACCGGAACAACAGATGCCATTGCAATTGATGATGTAAAAGGGGTACGTGAAACAGCAGAAGCCATTGCTGAGGAGTATGGTCTAAAGGTGCCGCATATTCATGCGGATTCAGCGCTCGGCGGATTCTTTGCTTTCTTTAATGAGTATGATCTAGCTGAAAACCCGCTGCAATTCTCAGACGGTGTTCTTCGTATGTTAAAAGAAATCAAAGCGAAATTCCAGCATCTTTCTCTTGCTGACACGATGTGCTTTGACTTTCAAAAGCTCGGCCAAACACCTTACACATCTAGTTTATTCTTAGTGAAAAACGCGGCAGACCTAAAGCGTTTAGATCTGGAAGAACAAGAGACACCATACGTTGGTCATAGAGGCTACGGCGAATACCATACAGGTTATACGCTGGAATGCTCAAGAATGGGAAGCTCGATCAGTATGCTGAGTGTGCTGTTAACGTTTGGAGTTGAAGGCTACCAGCGCTTGCTCGGTCAATTCTTAGAGGTGAACCTTGCCTTCAGAGAAGCACTCAGTCAAGAAATTCCGCAAGCAGAAGTCGTAAATGATGACAATGTCGGAATGGCTACATTATTTAGAATTTACCTAGACGGCTCACCGCGCTTTCAAGAAGAAAGTTCAGGCGAAGCAACGGCAATGGAAATTGAGCGGAACAATGAATTGAACAAAATGCTGTTTGAAAAGCTTGGAGAAAAAAGAGATGAAATGTTCTTTGGTGATACAACGAAGTTTTTACTTGTAAATGCAAAAGAAGGACAAGAATTCTATCTAAGCGTTAGTAAGTTTTTTGTCATCTCACCTTATACGTTACCAGAGCATATCCCACATATCGTATCTTATTTAAAAGATGTGATCGCATCTGTTTGTGGACAATTTGAACATGTACATGCTTAAATCAAATCTGAGAGTGGAGATGTAGGAAAAAATGGCGAAACAAAGGAAATTTGGAGGATACACCATATCCTCTAAAATCATGTCAGTCGTTGTCGTAACATTACTCGCAACCGTTGCACTATTCGTTCTAACATTTTATCTAGTCAGCCAGGATTTATCATCCCAGTTATTAAAGCAATTTGATTATCGATTAACAACAGATGTTGATACAGCGAAGAAAGAGATCGATAATCTGGATGGGAACGTCCTTGGTATTAGCGGGAAAGATGACCCTCTTTATGTGGAGGTCAAAAAGAAATTCACAGAGCTTCAAAAAGATCATACGCTTGAGAACTTATACGTGCTATCTAATAAAGGCGGCAAAGAAAGAATTATTATATTAACCGGTGAAGAAAATGACTTTGATCAAGATTATGCTTTTTCAGATGAGATGAAACAAGCGCTCTCTGAAGATAAAATGGTCAAAAGTGATATTTATAAAGATTCATTTGGTACACATAAATCAGTCTTTTTGCCAATCAAGGATTCAGGCGGTGAGCTGACAGGGATTTTAGGCATTGATTTAGATGCGTCTGTCGTGCCTCAAACAACGCAGAAGTTGATGATCTATATCACAGTGGCATCTGCTATTGTGCTCATCGGTGGATTACTCTTCTCATTCTTTATGGGAAGAAGAATTGCGAAACCAGCACGTTCCTTGATGGAATCAGCAAACCGAATTGCTGACGGTGATTTAACTGGTATGGTAGAGGTTGAAAGTAAAGACGAGATCGGCCAGCTTGCCGCATCCTTCCAAAAGATGCAGGGGCGGATCAAAGAGCTTATTTCGAAAATCTCACACTCATCTAGTGAAGTGTCGAAAATGTCTTCACAGCTTCGTACAGTGACGACCGAATCGAGTCAAAGTGCGCAGCAAGTATCAGAAGCTATGACGAATATGAGTGAAGGAATCAATGATTCTGTCGCAAATATTACGGATTGTACGACATCCGTTGCAGAGATCGATACTCAAATCGAAGGCGTCACAAAAGAAGTCGATGAAATGAAATCTGTTTCATCTGACGTACAAGAGCAGTCAGAATCTGGTCAAACATTAGTGAACCATGTGCTTGATCATCTGAATATGCTTCATGACAAGATGACCAACTCAAAGCATGCAGCAGAAGAATTACAATCTCATTCAACGGAGATTGAAAGTGTCATCTCAATTATTACAGACATTTCGGCCCAAACGAATCTGCTTGCACTGAATGCTTCAATTGAAGCGGCACGTGTTGGAGAAGAAGGAAAAGGCTTTGCTGTTGTGGCAGATGAGGTGCGCAAGTTAGCTGAGCAATCAGCGGATGCGGCTAAAACCGTTTCAGACCTCGTCATCGGCACACAGGAAAACAGTCAGCGCGTTCTTGAAAGCGTAGAGGAAAGCAGTAAAGCAGTGGAAGAGGGACGCGTACAAATGGAAGGCACGTCACAAAATTTCGCTTTGATTTACGACGGTGTGTCTCAATTTGCAACAAGAACGAACAATTTGCTTGCTTCTATTAAGCAAGTAGAACGAGCATATCAAACGATTTCTACATCGATTGAGCAAATTTCTGTTGTATCGGAAGAACATGCAGCCAGCTCTCAAGAAGTAGCGGCAGCAACAGAACAGCAAAGTGCTGGCATGCAGCAAATTTCAAGTGCGATTGAACAGCTCTCTGATATGTCAGAGGACTTAGCACATATGGTTTCTACTTTCAAAATCGACAATAAATAACGAGAAAGGGCTAAAATGATCTTGATTTTAGCCCTTTGTCTTATGTTCAACGTAGCTGATGCTGACTCTTGTGAGAGAGTCAGCTTTTTTGCTATGCTTAATCAAATCGTTTCAGACGAAAGGAGAACGCCATGGATTTTGCGCAGAGATTATCAGAAGAACGGATCAAAAAAGCGATGGATAACGGGGCTTTTGAAGGATTATCTGGCTTTGGCAAACCTCTACCTAAAGATGACGCTGCTCATGTGCCTGAAGAACTAAGAATGGGCTACCGGATGATGAAAAATGCTGGCTTTGCTGGGGAAGAAACAGCACTGAAAAAAGAACTCATGACCGTCAAAGACCTACTTCACTCCAGTATAGACGGAGAGGAAAGAAAAAAGCTTTCTCTCATATGTGAAGAAAAACAAAAACGACTGGATGAACTCACATCTAAGCGCCAAACTTTTGCTCGTCCAGCCTCCTCCTTTTATAAAAACAGGGTCTACGAAAAATTAACGGAGCATAAAAAAAGATGATGACACGCAGCCTCTCCTGAGCACATTGAGGGGGCTTTTTTTATGAAAGCGCTACATTTTGTTATTGACTACATGTATATACAAATATAAAATAAGAATCAAACATGTATATACAAGTTTTTTGGTTCTTTTTTCTTATAAAAAACGATCTCGGAGGGGATAGCATGGCTGATTATCAGGCAGCAGCAGATCAGATTGTGAAAGCCATCGGCGGCAAAGAAAATATTGATCAAGCGACACATTGTGTGACAAGGCTGCGCTTTGTGCTGAAGGATGAAGGAAAGGTTGATGAGAAAGCACTTGAACAAATAGAAGAAGTGAAGGGATCTTTCTCAGCGAACGGTCAATACCAAGTGGTGATCGGCCAAGGGGTCGTCAATCGGGTATATGCCGAAATGGTGAAACAGACAGGGATTGGCGAAGCCTCAAAAGAGGACGTGAAGCGTGCCTCTGATCAAAAATTAAATCCATTGCAGCGTGCTGTGAAAACGCTTGCGGATATCTTTATTCCGATTCTTCCTGCCATCGTCACAGCCGGTTTATTAATGGGGATTAATAATATTTTAACAGCTCCTGATATTTTCTTTGATCAAAAATCGATTGTCGATGTGTATCCGGCATGGGCTGATTTAGCGAATATGATCAACTTGATTGCAGGCACTGCCTTCACATTCCTGCCCGCATTAATCGGCTGGTCAGCCGTGAAGCGGTTTGGGGGAAATCCGCTTTTAGGGATGGTCCTTGGACTCATGCTCGTACACCCGGACTTATTAAATGCGTGGGGCTATGGAGCGGCTGAAAAGTCCGGTGAGATTCCAGTCTGGAATTTGTTTGGACTTGAAGTGCAAAAGGTAGGCTATCAAGGACAGGTTCTTCCGATACTCGTCGCCTCGTATTTACTAGCGAAGCTCGAATTGTTTATCACAAAACGGACACCTGAAAGCATTCAGCTATTAGTGGTTGCTCCGATTACGTTATTAGTTATTGGCTTTTTATCCTTTATCGTCATTGGACCTATTACATTTGCAATCGGTAACGTATTAACATCTGGACTTGTCGCTGTATTCCAACAGTTCGCAGCACTTGGCGGTCTATTATACGGCGGTTTGTATGCGGCGTTAGTCATTACAGGAATGCATCATACGTTCCTTGCTGTTGATATTCAATTGATTAATTCAAAACTGCACGGCACGTTTCTATGGCCAATGCTCGCACTGTCTAATATTGCACAAGGATCAGCCGCACTTGCGATGATGTTTGTTTTGAAAGATGAAAAGCAAAAAGGTCTCTCACTCACATCAAGTATTTCTGCTTACTTAGGAATTACCGAACCAGCGATGTTTGGCGTCAACTTGCGCTACCGATTCCCATTTATTTTCGCACTCATTAGCTCTGGTTTAGCTGGTATGTTTATCGCCTCTCAAGGGGTGCTGGCAAGCTCAGTTGGTGTTGGGGGCATTCCGGGAATCTTCTCTATTATCCCGAAATATTGGGGCGCATTTGCGATAGGGATGGTCATTGTCCTCATCGTCCCATTCATCGGAACCCTTTTGTATGCAAAGCTGAAAAAGAAGAAAGATGTTTCACAAGAACTTAACTAGTGGTGGTGGATGAAATTGAAACAACAAACGAACGAACCGTGGTGGAAAAAAGCGGTGGTCTATCAAATTTATCCGAAGAGCTTTTTAGATACAACGGGCTCAGGTACAGGCGATATCAATGGTGTGACAAAAAAGCTCGATTATATCAAAGAGCTTGGGGCGGATTGTATTTGGCTCACGCCAATGTATGAGTCCCCGCAGCATGACAACGGCTATGATATTAGTGATTATACAAAAATCCATGACATGTACGGCACAATGGCAGATTTTGAACACATGCTGAAGGAAGCCCATGATCGAGGCATACGAGTCATCATGGATTTAGCCGTCAATCATACATCCATTTTCAATAAGTGGTTTCAAGCATCACGCGAGTCAAAGGATAATCCTTATCGAGATTATTATATTTGGAAGGAGCCCAAGGCGGACGGATCACCGCCGAATGATTGGCAGTCAAAATTCGGCGGTCCAGCCTGGGAGCTAGATGAAGAAACGGGAGAATATTATCTTCATTTATATGATGTCACCCAAGCGGATCTCAATTGGGAAAAGGATGAGGTGCGCAGGCAAGTATATGACATCATGCATTTTTGGTTTGAAAAAGGAATTGATGGATTCAGGCTGGATGTCATCAACAACATCTCAAAGGATCAACGCTTCTTAGATGACGCCGGACAATCTGTACAAGGAGACGGCCGCATGTATTATACGGATGGCCCAAGAATTCATGAATTTCTGCACGAAATGAACCAAGAGGTTTTTTCGAAATATGACAGCATGACCGTCGGAGAAATGTCTTCAACGAATATTGCAGACTGCATTCGGTATACAAGACCGGATCGGCAGGAGCTGGATATGACGTTTAATTTTCATCATTTAAAGGTCGATTATCCAAACGGAGAAAAATGGGCCCTCGCACCATTTGATTTTCAGGAATTGAAGTCGATTCTGTCTGAGTGGCAGACGAAAATGCATGAGGGCGGCGGCTGGAATGCGCTCTTCTGGTGCAATCATGATCAGCCGCGTATCGTCTCAAGATACGGTGATGATGAAACGTACCATCAGCAATCAGCGAAGATGCTGGCGACCACTATTCATCTCATGCAAGGGACTCCATATATTTATCAAGGTGAAGAGATTGGCATGAAGAATCCTCAGTTTGAGGACATCTCGTCTTACCGCGATATCGAATCACTCAATATGTATGAAGTAATGCTTGAAAAAGGGAAATCAAAGGAAGAAGCGCTCGCCATTTTACAGGTCAAGTCAAGAGATAATGCGAGAACACCGATGCAGTGGACCTCAGAAAAGAATGCAGGTTTTTCAAAAGGGACACCTTGGATTGAGCCAGCCAATAACGACATTTCGGTCGAAGCTTCGTTAAAGGACCCGTCGTCTATTTTCTATCATTATCAAGCCCTTTGCAGGCTGCGTAAAGAACTTGACGTGATCACATATGGAAGCTTCACCTTACTCTTAGCAGAAGATCCAAAGATTTTTGCTTATGTGAGAGAAAGCGGTGAGGAGAAGCTTCTTGTGATCAATCACTTTTATGCAGGAGAGACGGACTTTACGCTTCCTGATGAGCTTATGCAGGCTGTAGATGAGATGGAGGGGCAAGTGCTGTTATCCAATTATGAGGATGCACCGGCAGATATGAAGGGATTTACGTTGCGTCCATACGAGTCAATCGTTTATCATTTAACCAAACGCTAGAAAATGGGGCGGAGGGAAAATGAAAGAGAATAAGTTTCGAGTGATTTATGATCAGCTCGCAAAACGAATTGAACAAGGTGAATGGCAGGATAAAGGCATTCTGCCATCAGAGCATGAGCTGTCCTTGATGTATGACACATCCCGTGAGACGGTAAGAAAGGCATTAAATATCCTTGTGCAAAATGGCTATATCCAAAAAATCCGCGGCAAAGGCTCTGTCTTGCTGAATCGAGAGAAAATGCAATTCCCAGTCTCGGGTCTTGTCAGCTTTAAAGAACTTTCCCAAACGCTTGGCCGAAAGACCGTTACGACGGTTCACGAATTTGGTTTAATCAAACCGGATCAGTATATTCAGTCTCAGCTGAAAATTAATGGGCAGGAGGATGTCTGGGAAGTCATTCGATCTCGTAATATTAGCGGAGAAGAAGTGATTTTAGACAAGGATTACTTTTTGCAAAAGCATGTGTCGGTCTTGTCGAAGGACATATGCGAAGGATCCATCTACGAGTATATTGAAGGAGAGCTCGGTGTATCAATCAGCTATGCCCAAAAGGAATTTGTGGTAGAGCCATGTACAGAAGAGGACGCCAAGTATCTTGATTTGAACGGGTTTGATCATGTCGTCGTCGTGAAGAATTACGTGTTCTTAGAGGATACAAGTTTATTTCAATACACAGAAAGCCGTCACCGATTAGACCGCTTCAGATTCGTCGATTTTGCAAGAAGAGAAAAAGTGGACAGAGCATAGGCGCTCTGTCCTTTTCAGGTTTTGGGAGAAGTAGACGACGAATAGATCACCATTTTCAGGAGGAAAGATGATGAGATTAAATAGACCACTAAAATGAAGGGACTTAGAAATATTCAGCGTGATGAAAGATCATCAGATTTTATGTTATGTCATCATTGAAGATACGCGAAAACCGTTTACGGCAGAAGACAGAAAGCTAGAGCCATTATGTTATATGGATGAAGAAGATATACAAGCGATTTTGAATGTTTTTCATATTTCCATTATCAATGATGAAAAATTAAGTGAAGAGGATTTAACGATGGTAAAAGGTTTTTTTGCTGATTTAGTAAATAATACGAACTTAACGAATTTTATTACGAGAGATTATGTTTTAAAGGATTTATATGATGTCGATGATGAAAATGACATGATGTTCTTTAATAGGATGCTTCGGCATATAGGGTCAGATGATGTAAAAGAATTCGACGATCGCAATTGGATCTATTTATCTCAAGATTGATGTCTTATTCCAAGAAAAGAGGACAGAGCATAGGCTCTGTCCTTTTCCTTTAGGATGATACATTTTTTCTTGTACGCTTGCGCTGGTAGTAATATAGGATACCGCCAGCAGAGAGCATGAGCACGCCAATCAGTACAGCTGTATACATCATCGTGGCTGTATTCGGCAATGTGCCGCCAGGAAGGCCTGTTCCATCTTGGTTTGGATCTGTACCTGTGCCTCCGCCTGGTGCTGTTGTTCCGCCGTCTCCGCCAGTTTGATCTGGCGTTGTTCCAGCTGCCCCGCTTTGGTTAAGGACCGTGTATTCGCTGAAGTGCTCAGTTTGACCTGATACGACTCCGTTTTCAAATGATCCATTACTAGTTTTGGTGTAACGATTTTTCTTGCGATCCACATAATATACACTAGGTTTTTTCGCCTTTTGAGGCTTGTCTAGTGTAAAGGATAGTGTGACAGGGTCTTTAAAGGTCGAAACCTTTTTCTTGTCTTGTTTGATTTGGAAATCATACGTATCCGTTAATGCGTTTTTCACTTTATCTGTCTTTGTCATCCATATATCTGCGCTTGTCTCGGATAAATTCGAGAGCGGTAATACGAGTCCCACTTTGTCATGATAGATGGTGACGTTTGGATCTTGCTCTCTTTTCTTCAGCTCGGCTACTTGCGCTTTTGATAGAGACAATTGAACGTTTTTCACTTTGCTTGCTTTGTCTAAATAGAGCAATGCTTTGTTTGTATGCTGTACATACGTTTGGAATTTCTTATCATCTTGAATGTCATAAGCGCCTTTTCCTTTCGCACGAGGAAGGAACACTTCTTTCACCCTGTGATCGATAACAGGCGAAATTTGACCGTCTGCCTTTTCAATTTGCTCTTTGAAAATTTCATAGTCGACATACCCTAAGTCTTCGCCGTGAGAGGCTTCTGTAAAGACGCTGTAGCCGTCGCCACCTGTGCCAACAAATGCGTTTGTGGCTACGCGGTATGTTTTCTCATCATCAATGTCTGTCAGTTGACCTTTTTGATCTTTCAGTTTCACATCAATCAGTCTGCTTCCAGCTGGTTTACTGAGCGTAAACGTATATTCAATGCCGGCTACATGAGGGAATGCACCTCCGCCTTCCTCAATGCCTGACAGCCCCTGTTCAAGTGCTTTTTTAATTTGACTGCCTTTTAAATCTGCGACATAAAGCGTATTTCCGAAAGGCATCACCGTTAAAATATCACCTAACGTGATATCACCTTTTTCGATGCTTCCACGAATACCGCCGCCGTTTGTGATGGCAAGGTCAGCTCCAGCAGATTCTTGCGCTTTCTGCAGCATGCCGTCAGCAATAAAGTTCCCAAGATTCGTTTCCTTCGCACGGACATGCTCACGTTGACCGTCTAAAAGGACATCTGTATGGCCGACTTTTTCTGTTTTTAAATCTTGAATATCCGCTTTGTATCCATCAAGGATCGCTTTTGCCTCTGCATCTTCTTTGACAGAGTCATCGATGGGAATCAGGTCAAATGAAGATTCTTTTGGCTGGATGACACCTTTTTTGTCAAAGGCTACGTCTACTTTTCCTAAAAATTGTCCGTAATCTTTCACTTGAGCAACGATCGCAGGTTCTTTTTTCTTGACGACCTTTAATTTTTCTACAAGTGTGTGCGTATGACCGCCAATGATTAAATCAATCCCATCGACTTTTTGAGCGAGCTCAAGATCACGGTTGTAGCCAATGTGTGTTAACGCAATGATTTTATTGATTTTTTCTTCTGTTTGAATGGTGTTAACTGTTTCTTTTGCTTTCTTGTACGCATCTTTAAATTGAATGTTAGGACCGCTGCTGGAGGTAATGGCTGTGTCTTCAGTCGTTAAACCGAATACGGCCACCTTTTCACCGTTTACATCGAGCAGGATGTAAGGGTAAATCCCGGCTTCTTTTTTCTCACCAGCTTTAAATGAGGCTGGTTTTTTCACTAAGTCACTCAATTGTTTTTCCTTCGAGACATCCACGTTGGATGACACGACCGGGAATCGAGGCTTTTCAAATTGATGACGGTTTTTCGGATCGACATCTGATGCATCACCTGTCAGGAATTGACGGAGTACAGAAGGACCTTTGTCAAATTCATGATTACCAAACGTCATGGCATCGTATTTCATTAAATTCATCAATTTCAGATCGGCAAGTCCTTGCCACTTTGTGAAGTACAGGTCACCAGAGAAGACATCTCCAGCGTCTAATAAAATATTGTTCTTGCTTTCAGCACGGACTTCTTTGATCTTTGTTGCGCGTCTTGCCGCATCATCAAGGTGTGCGTGTGTATCGTTCGTATGCATCACTGTTAAATTCCAGTTGTCTGATGTAGGCGGTTCTGTTGTGCCATCGTCTTTAAAGGCTAGCTTATACACACCAAGACCATCTGTGCTTGCGTTACGAATAAAGTCTACGCTGCTTGATTCTTTAGCAAACGATTTGGCTAAAAGAGAAGATTCAAAAGTGACTGTTGCGCCTTTGATCGGTGCGATAGACCAGTTTTGATCTGCACTTGGGTTGATCGTTTTTTGTTCGATAATATAATCCATTAGTACTTGACGGTTCTCATCTGCTGAGGCAAGCACCACTTTATCTTGCGTCAGATGAGGGAAGCCTCCGCCGCCAGAAGCACGATAGTTATTTGTTACGACTAAAAATTCTTGATTATCAGAGACGGTTTTCCCGTTGTAAGACAGGTTTTTGATGCGGTTGGCATTGGCGTTGAGAAGTGTGCCTGTTGTGCTGTATTTAGCAGGCTGCGTCACATCGACTTGGTATGTCACGCCATCAATTACATCAAAGTTATACGAGCGGTATTCCTCGTTTAAAATCGGCTGTTCTTTTGCATCGTTCGGTTTGATCTGATTAAACTGGCCAGCAGACATTTCTAACCAGTCTTTCACTTCACTGCCTTTCAGTTTCACAATCTGCACAGTGTTATCGTAAAGGTAGAGATCGCCGATATTCTTAATCGCTAAATCTCCTTTTGCGATATTTGTATAATAGTTTACACCGTTTCGGCCGCCTGCTTTAAACGGAGCACCTGCAGATAAAATCGGTAAATTTTTATACGATGTGTCCTTCATTTTTTCTTGTGCATACCATTTTTGGGCATCTGTCACAATTTGAATCGAAGGGTCATCCATCACTTGAGCGAAAAAGCTGTTAATGTCTGCTTCTGTTTTGCCAACAGGCTTTCTCACGTAATCAAGTGTGTTTTGATGCGTTGTTTGAATGGCGTCTTTTACGGTACTGTTTTGAGATGATACTCCGGCAACAGATTCGATCTTGCCTGTTCCGTCTGTGACCTTCCAGTTGCTGCCGTCAGGCTCTAGTGTTAAATCAATGACCCCGAGGTAGCTGCCCCAGTTTTTTGACATGACGACTGGGATGCCATTGATGGTTCCTTTTGAGACATTGAATTTGTCGACGCCGTTATATTCAGCGCTTGGGAATGTGCCATGCTGGTGGCCTGATACAATGGCATCGATGCCTTTTGTTTTCGTGGCAAGGTCAAAGATCATATTTTCTGATCCTTTAGGTGAAGCGGTTTTTTCAATTCCTGTATGAGCAAGAGCGACAATGATATCTGCGCCTTTCTCTTTCATTTCAGGAATGGTTTCATTGGCAGATTCGACGATGTCCTGCACTTGGACTTGTCCATCTAAATGCTTCTTATCCCACGTCATAATTTGTGGTGGAACGAATCCTATGTAACCAACTTTCACAGTTTGTGAGGCTCCGTTTGCATCTTTAAAGGTTTTATCTTGGATCACATAAGGTGTAAAACGGTGTTCTCCATTTAGCTTTTTGACGTTCGCATTAACAATCGGGAAGTTGGCGCCCGCAATGGTACCGTCAAGGAAGGATAATCCGTAGTTAAATTCATGATTGCCAAGTGTTCCTGCATCGTATTTTAGTTTGTTGAGTGTATGAATAATAGGGTGAACCTTTGTTTGATTGATGATGCTGTCTTTCTCATGTTTGTAAACGTATTCTCCAAGAGGGGTTCCTTGAATCAAGTCTCCGTTATCCACAAGGAGTGTATTTGGGTTTTGTGATCGGTGCTTGTCGATCAGCTCGGCTGTTTTTGCCAAACCAAATTCATTTGTTTCTTTGTCGCTGTAATAATCATAATTCATCATGTTCGCATGAACATCGGTTGTGGCTAAGATGCTGACCTTTACGGCTTTGCCGTTTTCTGTTTCTGCATGAGTAGGTACTGCTGGGAGAATGAGACTAATCATCATAATGGAAGTGAGCAGAATAGACAGGTTTTTCCTTCGTTTAGACCTATGTGCTTGCTTCTTCACCTGATCTCCGCCTTTCTAATTTTTTTGACCACAATACCTATTGTAGAAATGTTTCGTTAACTTTTGTAGTTATTTTTTGCAGATTATTGTAAAGATAACATAAATCATACGAATTACCTTGTTGAGGTAATGTGAATGAGTCTAAATGCTTATTTTTATCATAAGGGGTTTTCTGATAGGGATAGGATGTTTGATTTCAACATGCCCGGGTATAGTGTGTAGTGTAAACGATAATCAAGCAGGAGGGTTTCTACATGGGTAAGAAAATTGCAGTTGTATTAACAGATTACTTTGAGGATGTTGAATTCACCGAGCCTGCAAAAGCCTTTAAAGATGCAGGTCATGAGTTGACAGTCATTGAAAATGAAAAAGGAAAAACAGTGAAAGGGAAGCAAGGAGAGGCAGAAGTAAGAGTGGATGCGTCTATTGACAACGTGAAGCCTGAAGACTTCGATGCACTTCTCATTCCTGGCGGTTTCTCACCAGATATTCTGCGTGCAGATGATCGTTACGTCCAATTCACTAAAGCATTTATGGATGAGAAAAAACCAGTATTTGCAATCTGTCACGGACCGCAATTGCTCATTACAGCGAAGACGCTGGAAGGAAGAGGGGCGACTGGGTATACATCCATCAAAGTCGATATGGAAAACGCAGGCGCTAAATTTAAAGACGAAGAAGTCGTCGTTTGTCAGGATCAGCTTGTGACAAGCCGTACACCTGATGACATTCCAGCCTTTAACCGTGAATCATTAAAACTGCTTGAGAAATAAACCGCAGTTGTAAAAGAATAAAAAATCCAGCACCTTGCGGGGTGCTGGATTTTTGTGTGCATGATGTAAGAAAACTGCGTGTAGACCATAAAAACAGTTTCCCTTGCACCATTATTTTCTTAAGTTTTTTAGCTCGCTTGCGATGGCTTGCATTTCACTTGGGCTGAATGAAGATTTTTTCATCACCATTTGGTGAAGAAATTCAATATCTTCGTACTTGTCTGGACTGAAGTCTTCTGCTTTGATGACTCCAATGTTCAGCATATTTAACTTTTGCGAAATGTCTTCAATCAGCTGATTGACTTCAGCCGCTTTTTGCTCTGACAAGGGCGGCACGTCCTTTCCTGCATATGTGTCGAATAATATATCTATTTTAACAGAAATGCAAAAGAATAAAAGGGCTATTAAGATGACACAGAGATGTTTTTCTCCTTTTTCTCCTGCTTCATCTTATCAATGATTCGTTTGGATTCAAATACGACAACCCCTGATAAACCGATGAGTCCGATTAAGTTTGGAATGGCCATCAGCCCATTGAGCATATCTGCCACACCCCAGACGAAATCATTCTTGAAGATGGCACCGAAAAAGACAGCGATGACAAACACAACACGATAATACATCACATAAGAGTCTTTCGCCAAATAAGTAAAGCATTTTTCGCCATAATATGACCAGCCAATAATGGTGGAATAAGCGAACAAAAGTAAGCCGATGGCCACAATGGTTGAACCGATTGGACCGAGGAAATGAGCAAAGGATAACGAGGTGAGTGCATCACTTTTTTCTGTGACATACATATCTGCCATGACGATCGTAATACCTGTGATGGAGCAAACAATCATCGTATCAATGAATACTTGCGTCATCGACACAAGCGCTTGACGAGCGGGCATATCCGTTTTTGCTGCGGCCGCAGCGATTGGAGCAGACCCGAGACCTGCTTCATTGGAAAAGACCCCTCTCGCCACACCCCAGCGAATCACCGTACCGATAGCACCGCCTGCAACCGCTTGACCAGTAAATGCGTCTGAAAAAATGAGCCCGACTGCGCCTGGGACAAGGTCGGCATTCATGACAAGAATGATCAGTCCGCAAATGACGTAGAATAATGCCATGACTGGTACAAAAATAGACGTCACCCGGCCAATGCTTTTAATTCCGCCTAAAATCACAAGGGCAGTAAAAACAGTAATGATGATGCCTGTGACCCATGTTGGGACTTGAAAGGTTGAATTCATGACACCAGAAATCGAATTTGACTGTACGAGATTCCCAATTCCAAAGGCAGCCGTGGCGCCAAAAATAGCAAACAGCACCCCAAGCCATTTTTGCTTCAAGCCATGCTCCAAATAATACATCGGCCCGCCAGACATTTCGCCTTTTTCATTTTTTACACGATATTTCACGGCAAGAACAGCTTCAGCATATTTTGTCGCCATGCCAAAGAATGCAGCAAACCACATCCAAAACACGGCGCCTGGTCCGCCGGCAATGACAGCAGAGGCGACCCCTACAATATTTCCCGTTCCAACCGTTGCAGCTAGAGCTGTCATTAATGCTTGGAAGTGAGAAATATCACCTTCTGATGTCTTGTCTTGCTTTGAAAATGCAAGCTTGAGTGAATAAGGAAGCAGCCTAATCTGAATAAAAAGCACTCGAAAGGTCAGGTAAATCCCTGTTCCCACGATCAAAAGCAAGAGCGGCGGTCCCCATAATACGTCATTAATATTGCTGACAATCTGTTCAACCCATCCCATATGTATCCCCCTTTATTTGTGCAATTCTCCTAAAGTGTCTCCTTTTTTTGTATAATGTGTCAATGCCGATGAGAGTTTTTCTTGCAAAGTTTTCAAAAGAAAAAGGGCTTGATATGATAGAGAAAAGGTTTTCGAAAAGAACTCTTAGGGAAAAGATAGGAGGAGAATGAAGGATGATTCATGTGTTATTCGTGTGTCTTGGCAATATTTGCAGGTCACCGATGGCAGAGGCCATATTTAGAAAAAAAGTAGAAGATGAGGGGCTTAGCGAGCACTTTGTGATTGATTCAGCAGGTATTGGCGGCTGGCATCAAGGCAGTCCTCCGCATGAAGGAACGCGAAAGCTGCTTGATGAAAAAGGCATCAGCTATGAAGGAATGTCCGCAAGACAAATCATGGATGAGGACATCACAACATATGACTATATCATTGCGATGGATGCTGAAAATGTAGGGGCACTTCGCAGTATAGCTGGCTATGGGAAACATCACTTTATTGGCCGTCTTCTTGATTTTGTAGAAGACGACGATCGAGATGATGTGCCAGATCCTTATTACACTGGAAACTTTGAGGAAGTCCATGAATTAATTGAAACAGGAATTGACCGTTTTTTGACGTATGTAAAGAAAGAGAACCACCTTTAACTGAAAGGAGATCAGACGAGATGGAAGAAAAAAATCAAATTATGCTCCGAGGAGCTCTCTTAGGTGCAGCTTGCGGCGCATTGCTGACTTTATTTCATCGGCCAACAAGAATTGCACTCAAAGAAAAATGGAATGACTGCCAGCAAAAGCTTGATGAGTACCGTGAGGAGCCAGGCAGAATATCGGCTTGCATGAAAGAAAAGCTGGAAGAAACGAAGCAACTTATGCGAACAGTCTCAGATGATTTGTCATTTTTAAATGAACAGGTCAATCAGTTAAAGGAAACAACCCCAAGGGTATTAGAAATTATTGAAGAAACAAAGGATCACTTTCAATCGAAACAGACAGATTGATCATTGGAGATGAGGCGTATGGGTTTTATTAAAGCGTTAATTGAACGCTTTTTGCTGCATGAAGGACCGGCAAAATCTGCTGAGCTTGCCTATTTCTTTTTGCTTTCATTATTTCCGTTTCTCATCTTCGTACTGACACTCGTTGGGTATTTGCCGCTGACGTCAAAGGATGTCCTAAGCGTCATTTCTGGCTATGCGCCAGAAGGAGCGCTTTCGATGATTGAATCCATCGCCGAACAGACGCTGAATAATCGTAATGGCGGGTTATTATCGTTCGGGATTATTGCCGCCCTTTGGTCAGCATCTAACGGCATTAATGCCGTCGTCAGAGCATTTAACCATGCTTACGAAGTTGAGGAAAATCGTTCCTTCATTCTCGTACGTTTAACATCGATCATTTTAACGATCGCGATGGTTTTGACCATTATTTTTGCCCTGATGCTACCTGTCTTTGGCAAAGAACTCGGTTTATTTGTCGCTAAATTAGTTGGGCAGTCAGACGCCTTTCTCACTGTATGGACTGCGATGAGATGGATCATTAGCCCGCTCATTTTATTGATTGTTTTTACATCCTTATACTATTTTGCTCCAAACATCAGGCTGAAATTAAAATTTGTTCTGCCAGGTGCCATTTTTGCATCGATTGGATGGATTTTGGTCAGCATGCTATTTTCATTTTACGTAGGCGAGTTTGCTAACTACAGTGCGATGTACGGAAGCATTGGGGGAATCATTATTTTAATGATCTGGTTTTATTTAACCGGCATCATGATTATCCTTGGCGGCGAGCTCAATGCGCTTTTACATAAGCGTAAAATCGTACCAGGCAAACTATAAAGAAATCCGGGCATCCTAAAGAAGAACGATCAAGTTCAATCTGAATGGATGGGGGAAACCACATATGTCCAAACAATCGAAAAAAGGCGGAAGCAATACGAAACAAAACAAAGGCCATCAGCCTAAGCACAAAACAAGCGGCAGTGCGAACGGGCAAAATGGATATCACTAAATGAAAAAAACTCCTCTGCATGGATGCAGGGGAGTTTCTATTTCACAATCGTATATATCGTTTAAGGATAAAAGCGGCATCAGGCTTTGACTCATAGTGAGGATCTAGCTCGAATCCGGCATTCATTGCTACACGTTCACTTCGAACATGACCTACGGGACAAAAAATTTCAAATCCATCGACTTTTGAAAAAAAAGTTTCTGTCATATATTTCACGATCGTTGTCACAATGCCCCGACCTTGCGCGTCTTGACGAATCCAATAACCGATATTGCCTATTTTCTGATTAAACGTCAGGCGGAACACCCCGATCAATTGGTCGTTCAGTTTAATGCCAGCTTCCAATCCTTTTTGTTCATTGTAGATGGTTTGAGTCGATTGAATAAACGTTTTGACATCCTCTATGCTTTTGCAGTGATGAACCCATGGTAGCCATTCCCCTAAATGAGCCTGATTCTCTTGAATAAGCTCCAATAATGTGTCCGCATCATCTAATTGTAGAGATGCCAAAGTCAATTCATTTGTGACGTCGTATGAAAACAAAGATCGACCCTCCATTTTAATGACTTTCCACCACTGCCGCCGTTCGCCCAAATCGAACGCAGAAAAACACGAATAATATCACGATGCTGACAAGGTAAAGTAAATTCATTCCTTCAAACGTTTGCACAAAGATTCCACCGAGAACAGGCCCGAGAATACTTCCCGCACTAAATGCCATTCCGCACATCAAATTTCCAGCAGGAAGCAGATGCTTTGGCAATAAGTCGGTCATATAACTGATGCCAAGTGAGAAGGTAGAGCCTACAGCCATTCCGGCAATAAAGAAACAAATCGCCACAGCCAAAACTGATTGAATGAAAATCCCCGCTAGTAAGAAAAAGAAAGATCCAACGAGTGTGACACATAAAATGATGCGGCGCCTGCCAAACCGGTCGCTGAGCATCCCGAGAGGTAGCTGAAAGACAATACTTCCAATGGCAAACGCAGGTAAAATAAACGCCACTGCATCTACGGTCACCCCGCTTCTGAGTGCATACACAGGGAAGTTGCTATTGAGTGTCGTTTCTAAAAAGCCATAGCAAAAAGGCATCATAAAGGCGACCCAGCCAAATTGAAAAGCTTTCTTAAAGCGCTTCAAACTGTTTGTCTGCTCTGACGTCTGCACTTCGCCCGTATCTGGATATGTATTTTTCAAAACAAAAACAAGCAGCCAAATACATAAACTAACAGCACCGGAAACAATGAAAGGTAAAGATGGATTGATTTCGATGAGTGGTGTTAAAAAAGGTCCAGCGGCAAAACCAAGTCCAAAGGATAACCCATACAATGAAATATTTCGCCCGCGATTTCTCGATGACGACGCATAGGTCACCCACGTCTGTGTAGAGAAATGCAGCATATGATCACCAATCCCGATCATGAGCCGCAGGAAGAACCAGACAACATAAGATTCAAAAAACACAAAGCTGAACAAGCTTAAAAAAACAGCGGCGCCTCCAATGACAATTAACGGCTTAAACCCAAACCGGCGAAGCGGCGCTTCCATAAAGGGAGATGCTAGCAGCACGCCGAGATATAAGCCTGTGGCATGCAGTCCGTTTAACGTAGGAGAAGTCCCGGCATGTTCAAAAATAATCGAAATGACTGGCAATAACGCTCCCTGCGAAAAACCAGATACAGATACAAGTAAAATTAAAATCATAAAGTGAATTCTCGACATAAGATGCTCCTTACAAGTTCATGTTTTCATCGTACAATGGAACCATAGGGGTTTCAATAGAAAGGTGGGAAAGGAATGAAACTGATATACGAATCAGGCGGGTGGATCGCGGGAATAGATGAAAGGCAGCTGTATATATCAGCAAATGAAGAAACGGGGTACAGGCCATCTCAATTATTCACCTCAGCTATTGCCGGCTGTTTTGGAGAAATGCTCATTCATGTATGCCGGAAAAAGCGAATATCCTGGGAAGGGCTGACGATTACACCTGAAACGACAAGAGCAGGAGCTGTAAACAAAATCTCCCGTATTCATTTACATATTTTATTTGAAGGCGTCCGTACATCTGATGAAAAAATAGAGAAAAGCATTACACTGGCATTGAAGCATTGCGCGATGGTGCAGTCTGTGAAAGGTAGTATTGAAATCACCTTCTCACACGAGAAAACCTAAATGTATATGAAGCCGGCACTCACGAAAGAATAACAGTCAGACATATGTAAAGGAGAATGGCTGTATGAATCGTTTGTTTCTTGTGATTGTCGCAATTGGTGTACCACTATCGGTGATTGGCAGTTTTCTTCATTTTCCGCAGGTCATCATGTTTGCTGTGTATTGTATCGCGATTATTGGTCTTGCTAGTTTTATGGGAAGAGCCACAGAAAGTCTTGCCATCATAGCAGGTCCCAGAATTGGCGGGCTTTTAAACGCCACATTTGGAAATGCGGTGGAGTTAATTATTTCGTTTTTTGCATTAAAGCAAGGACTGACAGCCATCGTCCTTGCGTCGTTAACTGGCTCAGTGATCGGAAATTTACTGCTTGTGGCGGGACTGTCTTTTTTCGTTGGCGGATTAAAATATAAGCGCCAAGTGTTCAATGTCCACGATGCAAGGCACAACTCGGGCTTGCTCATGTTTGCCATTATTGTGGCGTTTGTCATTCCAGAAGTGTTTTCGGTGGAAATGGCTGAGGAGAAGCAATTTGTTTTAAGCATTGGCATTAGCATTGTGATGATTTTGCTTTATGTTGCAGCGCTCTATTTCAAACTGGTGAGCCACCGAGGTGTCTATGTTGCCAAGCAGGAGAGCTTGGACGGAGAGGCGGAGACGGAAGAAGAAATACCTGAATGGTCTGGTAAGTTTGCCACTTTGATTTTGCTGCTTGCAACGATGGCCGTTGCGTACATTTCAGAGCGCCTCGTCCATACATTTGATACGGTGGGGGAACAATTTGGCTGGAGTGAGCTGTTTATCGGAGTCATTATTGTGGCCATCGTCGGCAATGCGGCAGAACATGCCTCTGCTGTCATCATGGCGTATAAAAACAAAATGGATGTCGCAGTGGAAATTGCTTTTGGTTCCACACTTCAGGTTGCGATGATGGTCGCACCAATCCTTGTCATCAGCTCGCTTTTTTTCAATACGCAGATGCCGCTCATTTTCTCCTTACCAGAGCTCATTGCCATGGCGTCCGCTGTATTACTCACAGTCATTTTATCTAATGACGGAGATACCAATTGGTTTGAAGGCGCCACATTACTTGCTGCCTATTTCATTATGGCGATTGGATTTTTCCTTTTATAATCTTTTGTGGATAAGGGACGCCTTTGCGGAAAATACTATGGAAAAATGAATGAGAAAGAGTGATGATATGAAAAAGATGCCCCGCATCATGTTTGTTGTTCTCTTATCCTTAAGTTTTCTATACAGCTTTCCAGCGGAGGCGGCGAAGCCATTTAAGGTGCCATCGTCTGTCGCCAGTATTTCTAAGGAGAATACGTATCCGAATGCGTCACAGGATCAGCCATTGCTCCAGCCGAGCGAGCTGACAGCCGAATTGTTTAAAACAACGAATGTGCCGATTGAGAATACTCATTTGATCAAAATGCTGAATGAATCCAGCATTTCAGGGACGCCATTAGCTGTTGGTTACCGCGCGACCATTTTCCTTGGAAGATGGGCACTGAGCTATGATTCAAACGAAACGGTCGCCAACTGGGAATACAAAAAAGTGAATACGAATCATATTGATAACAGAGGCGGCAACAAAACAGCCATTGGCAAATATGTTCAAAAGCAGCAAGTAAAAGTGAGCGGCGGGCTCACAGCAAAGGTGCCAAGCCCGGAAGATGTGAAAACATTGATGATGCAAAAAGCCATTCAAAAAACAAAGCTACCCCTCGCATTTGACACAGTCATTGGCGCAGGAACAAAACGAGATCAGTCGTACCATGTCTCTCCGAAAAAAGCAGCTTCACTTCATGCCTATGCCCCGGCCATTAACGAAAAAGGAAAGGTGACATACGGAGAAGTGTACCTTGTGCTTAAAGGAAATAAACGCAAACTCGTCGTGAAAAACGTGACCTCACAAGGAATCGGCGCTTGGATTCCTGTTCAGGATCACCTGACGTTTGGGTTTCAAGGGATGAATTAAAACAGTCATCTCCTCTTATCAAGGGGAGATGACTGTTTTTTGCTAATTGGTTTTATCATTTTTCCCTTTCAATTCACTTTTGTAAAAGTCAAAGATGGTATATAAATACCATGCGATGAAGAGAAAGAAGAAAATTTTTGTTACTATCATGAAGTTGCTGAAAATTAAACTTAGCCCAAGAATAGGAATGATCATAAATCCATAATAAGAAAACCACCATGTTTTAAAAATGAAGCTCAGCTCCTTAAAGAGTTGTAGAAATTAACATTTTATTTATATATTACATGTTTTGAGAAAATAAAAAAGCCATAGCAGCAGTTGAATGAACCCAACCTCGACTATGGCTTAAATTTTTATTCCCCTAAATCCACATTATGATAAACCTGCTGCACGTCTTCAAGCTCTTCTAATACATCTATTAGTTTCTCGAATTGTTCTTTAGATTCATCATCTAATGTCACTTCATTTTGAGGAAGCATTGTGATTTCAGCGACAGTGAATTCTTCTACGCCGGCTTGTTTGAATGCTTCTTGTACTTGATGGAATTGATCTGGTTCAGCGTACACAATCACTGTTTCATCTTCTTCCATGATGTCACGTACATCAACGTCTGCTTCCATTAAAAGCTCAAGCGTTTCTTCTTCACTTTTTCCTTCGACACCGATGACAGCTGTTTGGTCAAACATGTAGGCAACAGAACCGCTTACGCCCATGTTTCCACCGTTTTTCCCAAATGCCGCACGAACATCTGACGCTGTACGGTTCACGTTATTGGTGAGGGCATCAACGATCACCATTGATCCGTTTGGACCAAATCCTTCGTAGCGCAGCTCATCGAAATTCTCTTCCGCACCGCCTTTGGCTTTTTCAATGGCACGGTCCACGATGTGTTTTGGGACACTATATGTTTTTGCACGTTCTAGGACAAAACGAAGTGCTTGGTTTGATTCTGGGTTTGGCTCACCTTGTTTGGCAGCCACATAGATTTCACGCCCGAATTTTGCGTAAATACGACTTGTACTGGCATCCTTTGATGCTTTCTTTTCTTTAATGTTGTTCCACTTACGACCCATCTTATTCACTCTCTTTCACTTAGAAAATACACAGTATGAGGGTCCCCATGCTGCATGAAATCATTCTGCTTTCTATTATACATGAATTAGTCAAGAGGATAGAAGTTAGAGGGGCTGAATTAAAGCGAATTCTTAACGGATATGTCCAAGCTGTTCAAGCGTTTCATGTTTTTCGAGAGCCCGAGTCAGCTCGGCGCACCTAATAAATAAAGAAATAATAAGAGCCGATGATATAAAAAATAACCCCATCATAAATGAGGTTATTTTGCAGGCTGGGGATAAACGAGATCTTCAAGCAATTTGACATCATGCTGATGAAGTTGTTTGATCATTTCTTTTCGGACAGCGAGGGCGGCATCGAAGTATTTTTCGTCTTCGACCATTCCTTTCACTGTGATCTCAATCCCGCGGTTCAGCTTGTTCAGACCCATAATGCCATGGACTTGAAACGGTTCAATGGCATGCTGGAATTCATCTTTTTTAAGAAAATCATGATGCATTTGATTTAAATTGTCACAGGCCGTTTCGAGTGCTTGAAAGGCGGTGTCTGGGTTTTGATTCGCACTAATTAATACAGACTCCGTAATCCGCATGTAGTGCATGTTATAGTTTTGAATTTGCCGGATGTCTCCGTTAGAAATGGTTAACAGCTTGCCGCTCCATTCTCTAATTTGCAGAGAGCGGAGACCAATTTCTTCAATCGTTCCATTAAAGAGGTTATTCACTGTCACATAATCCCCTTTATGAATCTGACGTTCATAGATCAGGAAGATGCCTGCTAAAATATCGCGAATCAGCGTCTGGGCGCCAAAACCGATGACGATCCCAGCAACACCGGCACCTGCAAGAATTTTTCCGAAATCATGAAAGAAGAGAGAAATGACATAGAATACAAAGCAAATTGAAGCTGTGTACTTCGTCACAGATTTGACCAAGCTCTCGATCGTTTTCTTCTTCTTATCTTCAATAAACTCCGTTCGTTTAAAGAAAATCTGAAGGGCTTTGTTGATGATAAAGACGGCAAGCCAAAGAACAAGTCCAACAATTAGAATTTCAATGTATTTGTTCTTGACCACTGTCAGAAATGTATCGTCCATCTATCGGTTACCCCCTGGCTGTACGAGAAGTAAAATCAACATCTTGATAATAGCTGTTTTTCACAAGAACATTCGGACCGAGGCATTGTACGCTTGGACAATGACAATTCAGCTCTTTTGCTAATTTTGTGTCCATCCAGCGAGTATAAGCTGATTGCAATGTATCGGTCGCAATATTTCCAAGCGGCGGTGTATCACCAAAGTCTGTCACAATAATATTCCCATCAAAAATATTCACATTCAACCGTGAGCGTCCGTCAGGGTCATTTCGTACCGTGACATGCTTCTCCTGGCGTAATCGTTTGAGGAGGCGCTGGTCTTCTTCATCTGTACTGCAAGAATAAAATGGCAGGGTGCCAAACAGCATCCATGTGTCTTGATCACGAATATCAAGCAGCTGATGAATCGCATCACGCATTTGCGGAAGCGTCAATGATTCAAGGGCGCTGGCAAAATCACTTGGGTACATCGGGTGAACTTCGTGGCGCTGGCATTTCATTTCCTCCACAATTTGCCGGTGGATGTGTTCAATATATGGAAGTGTGCGTTTATTAAGCATGGTTTCAGCAGATACGGTAACACCTGCTTTGACAAGTGCCCGGCTATTTTCAATCATGCGGTTAAATAATTTCTCGCGCTGCTCAAAGGTTGGTTTTCTGTCCATCATCGCAAAACCGACCGTTGCAAACTCTTCGATAGTTCCCCAGTTATGTGAGATGTGAAGAACATCTAAGTATGGAATAATTTCTTCATATCGCGCCAAATCAAGTGTTAAGTTTGAATTGATCTGTGTACGGACGCCGCGTTCATGGGCATACTTTAATAAAGGGACGACATATTCCCGCACAGATTTGAGAGAAAGCATCGGCTCTCCGCCTGTAATACTGATTGAGCGCAGAAGCGGAACTTCATCTAAACGGCGAAGCAGTAAATCAAGCGGCAGTGCATTCGGGTCTTTTGGCTGCAAAGTATAGCCGACCGCGCAGTGCTCACATCTCATGTTACACAACGTCGTAGTTGTAAATTCAATATTTGTCAGCTTCATCTCTCCGTAATCCTGCACATCAAGATAGGCTTCCCAAGGGTCATATGCAGGTGTAATCGGACGAAGTGCTGTTTTTTGGTTCATGGTATCTATCTCCTTTTCATTCGGGCAAACGTGGACCCGCCAACAGTTAATTTTAAGCCCCATCACCGTTATACGCAAGTGGGGTTTCATTGATTTACAAGGGAAAAAAAGATAAGCTAGAAACAAATGCTAAAGGGAGTGTATCTATGGGCAAGGCAGCAGACAGCAAAGAGCAGCAGGTTGATTATTTAAAGAACCGATTAGATATGTTTATGAATGTGATTGATTCATTAGATCCAGAATCAACAGATGTTGAGGATATAGACAGACTGATCCAGATGATTGACGACCTAGAAGCAAAATATGAACGGTTTAAAACCGATTGGAAGGAAGAATAGCTCGCACAGTGCGGGCTTTTTTCTTTAAATTGGCAGGTGAATCAGTGTATGAGTCTCGGTCTTATTCTGCACAATAGAAGAAAAACCGGGAAGTGACGTAAATGAAAAAATACATGCTCATCTGTTTATGTGCGCTTTTTGTATCCATGCCTCTCTCAGAAGCGGAAGCCGTGTCTAATCAGCCCGTCCATTGGGGATTTGCGAAAAGCAAAGAACACAAGCCAGCGGATGCGGGTAAAGAACTGAACGCCCTTTTAAAAAAGTATGATGCCTTCTATTTAGGAAGCACGAAAAAGAAAGAGATTTATTTTACCTTCGACAATGGCTATGAAAATGGGTACACGCCGAAGATCTTAGATGTGCTGAAAAAACATCAAGTGCCAGCCACCTTTTTTGTGACAGGTCACTTTGTCAAGGACCAGCCTGAGCTCGTTAAACGTATGGCGGAGGAAGGTCATATCATTGGCAACCACTCCTATCACCATCCAGATTTAACAACAAAGAGTACGAAAGAAATCAAAGAAGAGCTGGGGCGCGTCAATGAAGCCGTGTACAAAATCACTGGGAAACAAGACAACCTCTATCTTCGTCCGCCGCGCGGTGTATTCAGTGAAAGAGTGCTGAAGGAAACAAAAGAGCTCGGTTACCAAACCGTTTTCTGGTCAGTGGCGTTTGTGGACTGGCATATTCATCATCAAAAAGGAAAACAGTATGCTTACGATCAAATGATGAAGCAGGCGCACCCAGGTGCCATTTACTTACTTCATACCGTCTCAAGAGACAATGCCGAGGCATTGGATGATGCCATCACGTCACTGAAAAAACAAGGTTATTCCTTTAAAAGCCTAGACGATCTCATGCTTGAAAAAGTATGGCATCTGCCTCAGCTATAGAAAAAAAGCTTGCAGAAGACCTGCGAGCTTTTTCTTTATCCTTCTCTTATTTTACGCTGAAACAAAATCGGATGATGACGAGTGAAAGAGTCAATCAAGCCCTCACCGAAAATCGTGATACTTTGCTCCCAAGGGTGTCCTAGCAAGCCCCAATGCATCTCTTTTGATAAAAAGAAATAATAATCCCCGTTCGGTAGCACAGGCACTGCCCAATCTCCGAATTCATCTTTTTCAAATGAGCCGTATGGTGTGATCCAGTAGCATTCGTGCTGCCAATCAAGTGCCAGCATATACTCGTCTGTTCTGATAAGCTCCTGAAAAACAAGTAATGCTTTCTCTTCAAGGTCTTCATCTGCATGAAGAAGGGAAGAGTCCTCAAAATAAGCAGAAATATCATATGTAATGAAAGGAGAAGGTACGTGAAATGAGGGAAAACGAGAGAGGCTCGGATTAAATTTGAAATCTCGATAGAGCGTCTCCCATACGAGCTTTAGTTCTTGATGAGACAAAGGAATCCAGTTTTTCATTCTAACCGCCTCCTCAGTCATTCACTCTACACATTATTTGAATATGCGGAACCATCCTTTATGCTTAAACCACAAAAGCATACCCGAGACGAGCAGACCCATGAAAATCAGTACGCCAAAATAGCCATACTTCCAGTGTAATTCAGGCATGTTATCAAAGTTCATTCCGTACACTCCAACAATAAAGGTCAATGGAATAAAGATGGTCGATACAATGGTCAGCGTCATCATGATTGCATTCATTCGGTTAGAATTCAGCGTCTGATAGCTGTCTCGTAAATCGGCTGTCATATCACGGTTTGATTCGACAATCTCTGTTAATTTCAGAAGGTGGTCATAGATATCATTGAAATAGGCTTGTCTATTTTTATCGTTTTTCATCATATTAATATTCACGATACGATATAAAAGGTCTCTCATCGGAATAATTGTCCTTCTTAGCTTTAACAAGTCTGACCGAATTCCGAATACTTCGTTCATTAAAGTACCGTACGTTTTATGACCTTCTTCATCTTCGATCTCATTTAACCTGTCTTCAATTTGATAAATAATCGGGAAATAATCATCAACCAGATCATCAATCAGCATGTAGGCAAGATGCTCAGGTCCACTATTTCGCGCGTGTTCAGATGCTTTTAGCTTTCGCATCACACGATCAATGTATGGTGCTTCCTTTAAATGAAAGGTGACAATAAAACTTTCCCCAACAAACAGGTCCACTTCCTCTGAACGAAGTGTTTTTTGATTGAGAGCATGAAGAACGAAAAATAAATACTCTTCATAAAAATCAAGCTTAGGCCGCTGTAAATAATGGAAGCAATCTTCAATTGAAAGCGGATGAAACTGAAAGAATTCCTTCAGCAGTGCTGCTTCCTTTTCCGTTGGCGCATGAAAGTCAATCCAATACCAGGCGATATCGGGGCTTGAAAGCTGATGCAATGTTGCATGTTCAATCAAGTCTCCGTTCTTTGTCACTGCAAGTTTTTTCAGCATATACACCCCTCCAGACTTGCATTATATCATGAAGCAACGCCAGTGAACTTATACATTCTCTCCATAAAAAAGCCGATCTCATCACTGAGATCGGTCCATTGTGCGTGTATGATTGATGGATAAAACCGAGAATTAAGGACGACGGAACGTAACAAATTTATCTTGACGGTCAAACCAGCCTCTGAACGCCCAGTTATCCCAGCCGCCATCGCCGTTGTTTTTAAAGGTACCACTTTCAAATACCCAAATACCGTAAACAACGTTACCAAGATTAGCAGTTGCAAAAGTTTTCACGCCGTTAAAGCGGTCTTCATAATTTTGGCTTAGGTTAAAGACCATGACATTATATCTGCCACCAGCAGCATAGAATGTGCTTTCCATCACGCCTTTAACGAACCCAGGACGGTTTGCATTTGCGTTTACTGCGTTAACAATCGCATTGGCAATCCCAAGAACATCGAAGTTGACGTTAACATTAGGACTAGCTGTCGTTCCAGCTTTTCCTTCAGCATCTTTGTTTAATACAGTTTGCTGTAGTGTAGTAGAGACGGGTGCTGACGTTTTTTTCTCAGCAGCGTCAGCAAATACTGGCAGTGTCGAAGAAACAGCAGTGGCAAGGGCAATAGAAAGAATGGTTTTTTTCATTGGTCGGATCTCCTTTGTTTTAAAATGTTTGGGTCTTCCTTTTCGTAAAAAGTGAAACTAGGTGAAGCCGGTTATCAATGAGGTAAAATATGTTCCTGCAAGATAAAACAAATGATTGCCTAATCAGCTTATTCCTTTGTTCACCTCCTTGATATGTCATAATTATACAAATTTTTTCGGGATAGAAGATATCACCCAGAGGTTCTATTTCTAATTTAAGGAAAATGATCCTAAAATATTGGAGGATCATGTCGAATATTAGCTGAATTCGACCAAAAACTTTCATCAGACCAAAAGGAGAATGACCACAAATAAGGAAGATATAACTGATAAATTCTTGTACTCTTTATATTCAAAAATATTTAATATAGAGAATCATTCAAGCAAAATGAAACAATCGCATCTGCGCGTGTTTGCAGAAAGGAAGAGGGAAAACATGTGGGAAAAACAGCTGGTGGTTGAACCGCCATATCACTTCGATCAAGTGCTGAGACGCTTATCAAATGATCCATTAAAAGCAGTCGATTTGAATAAAAGAGAAATCAAAGTACCAATCAGATTAGAACAAACACCATACGTTGTCGTCGTTCGAGCCACGGGAACAAAAGAAGCGCCCACGTTTCGGGTGAAAGGAAATGGTCCTGAGGAACCTCTCATATGCGAGATGAAGCGGATATTTGGCATGGAGCATCAATTAGACGCTGTGCATGAGCATTTTTCTCAAACAAATCTAGCGCCCGTTTTTGAGCGTCATAAGGGAACACCGCTCATGCTGGATTTTCACTTATATCATTGCTTGATGAAATGCATCATTCATCAGCAGCTCAATCTGGCGTTTGCCTATGAACTCACAAAACGGTTTGTTCATACGTATGGCGAGCAAATAGAGGGGGTTTGGTTTGATCCTTTACCAGAAACCATCGCCTCACTTGAAACAGAGGAATTGAGAAAGCTCCAATTTAGTCAGCGGAAAGCGGAATATGTCATCGATGTCTCGAAGCGAATTGTGAGCGGCTCTCTTTGTTTAGAAGAATTACACGAATTAACTGATCTGGAGGTGGAAGAACGCCTGCTTCCAATTAGAGGGATTGGACCTTGGACAGTTCAAAATGTGCTCATGAATGGACTTGGAAGACCAAATCTCTTTCCGATGGCAGATATCGGGATTCAAAACGCCATCAAGCGTCATTTTGACCTGCCTGAAAAGCCGACAAAAGAAGAGATGGCAGTGTTAAGCAAGGACTGGGCTCCCTATTTAAGCTACGCATCTTTATATTTATGGAGAAGCATTGAGACAGATAAATGAAAGGGATTTTCTCTCTTTGTCCAAGTCATGGTATACTAATGAAATGGAATAAAATGAAGACAACCTATCAAGGGTTCAGATAGAACGGAGAGAATGAAGTGAAGGAAAAACAGCAAGGTGCCCTTTTGCAAAAGGGACAGCAGTTCCCGCTTACCATTAAACGCCTTGGCATTAATGGGGAAGGGGTCGGGTATTTTAAAAAGCAAGTGGTCTTTGTCCCAGGTGCGCTTCCAGGCGAAGAAGTGGTTGTGGAAGCAACGAATGTCCAAACAAAATATGCAGAAGGTACGGTTAGAAAAGTAAGAAAGCGCTCCGAGCATCGAGTGAAACCGCCATGCCCAGTATACGAAGAGTGCGGCGGCTGTCAGCTTCAGCATTTGGCGTATGAGCAGCAGCTAAGGGAAAAACGAGATATTGTCATTCAATCAATGGAACGACATACAAAACTACCAGTTGAACAGCTTGATATCAGGCCAACGATCGGTATGGAAGATCCATGGCACTACCGAAATAAAAGTCAGTTCCAAGTAGGGCGTTCTCATAGCGGTGACATCATTGCGGGGCTTTACGGACTGAACTCTCATAAGCTTGTACCGATTAAGGAATGCATCGTGCAGCATCCAAAAACGAACAAAACAACGGGCGTTGTCCGCAAAATTTTAGAGAAATTCGGTGTATCGGTCTACAATGAACGGACGAGAAAAGGCGATGTACGCTCAATTGTTGTGCGTGTCGGCTTTGAAACAGGGGAAGTGCAGGTCGTTCTTGTCACATCAAAGCCGGAATTTCCAAAGAAAAAAGAAATCGCCGAAGCCATTCAAAAACGTCTGCCAGAAGTGACGTCCATTATGCACAACATCAATGGTGAAAAAACGTCGGTCATCTTTGGCCATAAGACATCTCACCTAGCTGGCAACATGGTCATTCAAGAATTTTTAGGAGACGTCTCCTTTGAACTGAGTGCACGTGCTTTCTTCCAATTGAATCCGAAGCAAACGCTAAAGCTTTACGACGAAGCGAAAAAAGCGGCAAAACTAACTGGCAAAGAAAAAGTTGTCGATGCGTATTGCGGCGTTGGAACGATTGGGATGTGGCTTTCAGATGGCGCCAAAGAAGTACGAGGAATGGATGTCATCAAAGAATCGATTGATGATGCCAAGAAAAATGCCAAAAAACACGGCATGAAAAACGCGACCTATGTGACAGGAACAGCTGAACATTGGCTGCCAAAATGGGTCAAAGAAGGCTTCCGTCCTGACGTCATCGTCGTGGACCCGCCAAGAACAGGCTGCGAGAGCACCTTCTTAGACACCGTCAAACAAGTCAAGCCAAAACGCCTTGTCTACGTCTCTTGCAACCCATCAACACTAGCAAAAGACCTCGAATACATGTCAAAAGACTACAAAATCGAATACATGCAGCCAGTCGATATGTTCCCGCATACATCTCATGTGGAGACTGTTGTATCGCTCGTGAAAAAATAGACTTTAAATCAAGGCTCGAAAATCAATATTAGATTTTCGAGCTTTTTTTGTTTTGCGGGCATTTCTTTCATCAGACTTTTTTCTAAATGAACATATACACTTGCAATGTTTAAATTAGTACTATATAGTTCTAATTATGAAAAAAGTAAAATTAATGAATCAAAAACGTGTGCTTGAAGTAGCTGCAACTTTATTTTTAGAAAAAGGATTTGCTTATACAAGCATGGATGAATTAGTACGTGTAAGCAAAGTGTCAAAGTCTAATGTGTATTATCACTTTTCTAATAAGGAGGAATTATTAGAAGGGGTCGTTGATTATTGGATTGACATGTATCAATCTGCAATTGATGACGTACTATCTCAGAACCAATTTTTAGTTGAAGAACGTATCCAACTATTTTTAAAGCAATTATCACAAGGAGTTCAATCGAGAGACTATAAAGGGAGTTGTCCATTTATTACTCTTTATATTCAAAGTCCTACACAGGCCACACAAATAAAAGAAAAAATAGGTCTGTTTTTTACAGGATTACAAAAGAAAGTTTCTCTATTACTGAAACAAGGAGTAGAGAATGGAGAATTCAGAAAGACGATTCATATTGATGAGGTTGCATCACTATTTATTACCAATCTTGAAGGCGCGTTATTTATTTCAGAAACATTGAAGGATGCCACTGTCATTACGAAAACAGCCGATCATATGTTTAACTTGCTTCGATAAAGAAGCTTTTTTTTCACATTAAATTAGTACTAATTAGTACTAAAAGGGAGATGTTTATATGAGAACAGTATTATTAATTGGTGGAACGGGCTTTATTGGAAAGGAGTTAGTAAAAGAATTAGCCAAAGAGGATGTGAACATTCTTCTTTTAGTGAGGTCGAAAAGTAAAGCAACACGCATTTTTCAAGAAAGAGGTATTTTAAAAGAGGCAGTGATGCACTTTGTTGAAGGTGATTTGACGAAAGTCGATTTGGGTCTAAGTGCTGAAGATAAGGAGAAGGTGTTGAAAACGGATGTGATCATTCACGCAGGAGGACCCATGGATATTCAAGCGACAAGTAAAAAGGCAGCTTCCGTCTTTTTAAATGGCGCCAAACATATGAGTGACTTAGCTAAAAGTATTCATCAATTGAAGGGCTTGCAGCAATTTATTCATGTTGTCGGTTATATGAGTCCCTTTGATGATCAAAATAGCAAGATTGAAATTGATGTGTTTAAAGAAGTAAACCATTATTTGGAAATAAAAAATCCATATGAGAGAACAAAATTTTTAGCAGATCTTTATATTCGTCAACAGGCATCAGCAGTAGGTTATCCGCTTTCTGTCATTAATCCGCCGACTGTCGTCGGTAGTAGTCAAACGGGGAGTACAGAGCAAATAGCAGGAGTAGGTTTGCTTGTGAAGAGTATGCGAAGAGGGCTCATGCCGGTGATTCCTGGAGGTAAGGACTATAGGTTACCACTTATTTCAAACGATGAGTTTGCGAGGTTTATTGTGCAGGTTTTCAAACTGGAGCAACCGGCTATTCAAACATATACGCTTGTTGAAGACAAGCAGCGCGATCAGAATATTGGTGAATTATTGAGTGTGATGTCAGAAAGTATGAATATGAGGGCACCAAAAATCTCTGTCCCAATGCCACTGATGAAAGCTATGATGAATAGTGGCGTAAGTAAAATGACAAATATTCCTTCTGATGGACTGAACTTTATGACAAAACGAACATTTTCAAATGTTGCAGCGAAAAAAATAATGGGAGAAGATTGGTTTCAGAAGACGAGTGTCATGAAATTTTTCCCTGCTGTAGTAGCTGATCTGGATTATCGAATGATGAATCAAAACGGTAAGGATGATCATCTATTTAAACGAACACTATGTGATAACACGACCCTTTACCAATTAAAAGGAGAGGGTAAACCGTTTATTTTATTACATGGTTTATTGAGCGATGGAGAGGATTTATTCCCTTTAGCACAAGAGCTTCATAAAAAAACGGGTCAACCTGTATGGATCTTGGATCTTCCAGGTTTGGGGCGTTCTCCTTTTAAACGAGAGAAACATCTTCTAGATATGTATTTGAATGTCTTGAAAAAGATATTGGAGAAAGCGACGAATGGTGCACATCTAATTGGTCATTCATTCGGTTCGTATATTCTTCTGGAGGCATTGGTACAAGAATACATCGATAAGAAGTATTCAATCACGTTACTTCAGCCACCTGTTGATAAGAAAAATACTGCATCGCGACATGTTCCTCAATTGATAAACAAATGGACATTGAAATGGGCAACGACTAATATGATAGGGCGTTATGTATTAAGGAATGGTTTGTTTGAAAATACGGAGAGCATCCCTGAACATTATATTGAAAAAGTCAGAAATAGTTTTACGTCTCCTAGAATATTAAATACGACGGTTCAGCTTAATCATTTATTACTGAAAACCGATCAAGATGATTTCAATGAAGTCACAAAGAATCATCTTCATATTATTTGGGGGGATTATGACAAAGGCTATTCTGCCCCGTCACATCTGGGCAAGGTTGATTTTGTTCCATATGGTCATCATTTCCCACTTAGCCATCCGAGTGAAACGGCAACATTGGTCATAAGGCAGATGAGGGTATGGGATAAATAAAAGGTTTGAGGTAGACCAGCGTGGCTAAAAAATTTTAATAGTAGATTACTTGATGAAATCGTGAGAAACAAAGTGAACCATATCAATGAAATAGAGGAGGATGAGAATGAGCCAATTCGATATTCTAACAAAATACATACCGATGCTTCAGGAAGATCCTATTGGAGAATGGGTCATCGATCGAGAAAATGATGGTACACCTGAACATCCGATTCAAATGCCTTTTGTGAAATATTCCGAAACGGTCCGTCACTTGATAGAAGATATTTATACCTTTGCAGAACAACACGAAGAAATGGGGCTTATCCGCTACAGAGAGATCCTTAAAGAAAATGGGATTGAATCGGGAATGAATGATATGGAGAATGTGGACATTTCAAATTTAAATGCGCAGTGTGTGCTTGCTCTTATGATGGAGGTTGTGAGAGCCGAACGATTTAGCGAGGGTGCCATACTCAATTTCTTTAAAAGCGGAGCCATCTTAAAATGGCTTGAAAGATTGAAAAACCTAGATGTATAAAATCTAGGTTTTTTGTTTCTGAAACGAGATCACGAGAATGTGAATTGCTCCGCTTCTTGACGAAATAGATCAAGCAGCAGCTGCTGGGTCTTTTCCAGAGAGAGAAGGGGTTCCTTATGAGTTAAGATTCCTATCGAGATAAAAGGGTCCTCCATTTCAATTGGAATTTGCACAAACTCGTCTGACAATGGGATAGAGGAAAGGACGACTCCGACAGAGGGGAATTCCTTTAGAAATGATGGAATTGCTGAAATCTGGCTGATGGTATAAGTGAACGGCTCCACATTAATTCTTGAGAGTTCCTTTTGTAACTTCATGTGATATAAACAGCTTTCCCCGCCTATGATCAAAGGCTGTTGATAAAGATCCTTGATCAATGAAATCGTTCCAACTTGATCTGCCTGCTGTTTTGCGATAATAAAAGACATTTCCTCCTTGTACAACTCCTCAAACGGAAGTGTATTCATCACTGGTTCCCCTGCAATGGCAAAATCAATCTCACCCTTGAGCAGAAGCTTGTAAAGAAAGTCTGTATTACCGATGATAAAGTGGCATGTGATATTCGGTTTATGTCTCCTGAATATTTGAAGGACGGAAGGAAGAATAGTGGCAGCAATTGGTTCTATGACGCCTATATTCAAGGTTCCGATTTCTTCTTTTTGGAGTTTTTGTGATTGTTCTAATACAAAGCGCCAATGGAGTATCAACTGATCAATCTCTTTGGCAAACAATTGTCCTGAAGGGGTTAATTCAGCCTCCCATCCTCTTACAAACAATTGAAATCCTAACTCCTTTTCTAATCGTTTGATCTGATTCGTTATGGTCGACTGTGCATAATTCAATTTTTGAGCGGCTTTTGAGAATGTTCCTTCCTGAATCACGGCTTGAAATGCTTTTAACTCTTTTAAGTCCATTTCTAATAATCTCCATTCGATATATGAATATAATTTTATATATTATTCAATTATATAAAATAAGTATTGGGATGTAAAATGAAGTGAAATAGAAAAAAGGAGATGATAATCATGCCATTTGTAAAAGTCAGTTATATGGAAAAGGCGTACGATCAAGAAAGCTTAGCTTCTGTTAGCCAAACGATCATGAAGGCTCTGATGAAAGAATTTCAAGTTCCTAAAAAAGACTACTTTCAGGTGTTCAGTTCACATAAGAAAGACGAATTTTTTTATGATCCCCATTATCTTCTTCGTCATGAGAGGGATCATCGCCTTTTATATATCCAAATTACATGTGGTTCAGGAAGAACCGAGGAACAGAAGCAGTCTTTATATAAGGAAATAGCTGACCAGTTGTATTGCCAGCTCAATATACGTAAAGAAAATGTATTCATTATGCTGATTGAGACAGGCTTGGAGAATTGGTCTTTTGGAGAAGGGCTTGCGCAGATGATCAAGTAACGGAACGAATGAAAGGGGAAATAGCTATGCATCAACCAATCAAGCCAACTGTAAAATACACTCTCGGAGATTTTGCTCCAGCATTTGTTGAGTATTCAGAAAAAGTTCTCTATGGAGATTTGTGGAGGAGAGAGGAACTTTCTCTAAGAGATCGCAGTCTGATTACAGTCTCAGCCTTAGTAAGTGCGGGCAGCCTGAATCAGCTGGAATATCATTTACATCTTGCCAAAGAAAATGGTGTAACGAAGAACGAGTTGATTGAACTCATCACCCATCTTAGTTTTTATATCGGATGGCCTAAAGCAGCTTCAGCACTAGAAGCGGCTAAACATATTTTGGAGGACGAATAAAGTTCATCAAACAACGAGCCCTATTTGAGATAGGGCTTTTTATATGCGGTAAATTTTATTTTAAATTCTTCTGTTGACCTTCCCCTTAACTGAAAGGTTTATACTTTGATCAGATCAACAAAACGGAGGAGATGCAGGATGTTCAAGATCGGCGATTTTTCTATGTTAAGTAAAGTGCCTGTTAAAACCTTAAGATATTATGACCAAATTGATTTATTAAAGCCTAAGCAGATTGATCAAGATTCAGGATACCGTTATTACTCAGCTGAACAGCTGCTTGAGGTCAACCGAATTTTTCTGTACAAGGAATTGGGCTTTACGTTAAAGCAAATGGCTCAGCTTCTTCGTGAAGATATCTCAGTAGAGCAGATTCAGGGCATGTTTCTGCTGAAAGAAAGTGAAATTCAGCAATTGATCGAGAGAGAACAACAGAAATTGGCGCGTATTAAGGAGCGGATGCACCTCATCAAACGAGAGGGATGTGTTGAAAAAGAACAGGAGGTCATCATCAAATCCGTTGAAAGCAAACGCATCCTGTCTTTCCAATCTAACGGAACGGTTGATGAGATCCCCTCATTTTTTCAGACGTTTCATCATTTATTACTTAAACATCAACAAGAATCAATTTCGGGACCACAAGTGGTGCTATGGAGGGAATCAGTCGAAAAGGAAAGTGAGTTTGAATTTGAGGTCGGGTATTCCATCAAAGCGTTAAAAGGCAATCTTCCTCAAGGAATCACGATACGAACGTTACCTGCTGAAGAAACTATGGCGACATTATTATTTCATTCACATTCTCCATCCGCCCAAACAGCTTGTATTGACCTGGCGACATGGATCGAAAATAATGGATACCGCGTGAAAGAAGACCAGCCAGGCCGAGAGATTTATTACCCATTGTCTGAAAATGAAGAAGGCAGACTCATTGAAATTCAAATTCCTATTATAGATGAAATCAAATCGTAAGCATTGTCCAAAGGAGAAACGTCACGATGAAAAATAAAACCGTTGTCTATTTACTTGCATTAGCAGCCTTTTTAATCGGAACAATCGAATATATCATTACAGGCATTATCCAGATGGTCGCAGATGATCTACATGTCACGACGTCTGCCGCTGGATTATTGGTCACGTCTTTAGCGCTCTCAGCAGCCATCGGCGCACCGATTGTCATTGCACTGACCATCAATATAGACCGCAAAAAAATACTGTCATGGATGTTAATTATTTTTATTTTAAGTAATGTCATCACAAGTGTCAGCCATTCGTTTGAAATGGTGATGATGACAAGGATTTTACAAGGAATCAGTGGGGGGACGGCTATTGTGGTGGCAATGGCTGTTGCGACTCGTCTTGTAGAACGTGAAAAAAGAGGAACAGCTATTGGTATCATTTTAATGGGACTCAGCAGCTCCTTGGTTTTAGGCGTTCCAATCGGGACATTTCTAAGCAGTATGATCGGATGGAAAGCATTATTCGCAGCCATTGGATTGATCACGCTTATTCCGCTGATTGTTGTGTATAGGCGAATCCCCTCTATGAAAGAACAAGAACCGGTGACGCTTCGTATGCAGTTATCGATTTTAAAAGACAAGCGAATATTACTGGCGGTGGCAGTGACGCTATTCTATGTAGGTGGATATTCCACGTTGTTTACCTATTTAACGCCCTTTCTGCAAGCATCAGCAAATCTTAGCATCACAGAAATCAGTGGCATTTTGTTACTAGCAGGAATATGCAGCTTTTTGGGCTCCAGCCTTGGAGGGATGGCGGCAGATAAAAAAGGCCCAATATTCACGATTTTCTCAGGAATCATTTTGCAAATCATCATGCTCTTGCTGCTATCATTTGTCACAGATAATCTCGTGCTCATGGTGGCTGTCATCATGATATGGATGATCGCTACATGGAGCACATCACCAGCTCAGCAGCTATATCTTGTCACACTTGTACCAAAATCTCCTGATATCGCATTAAGTGTCAATACATCATTTATTCAATTCGGATTTGCCTTAGGCTCTGGTGTAGGAGGGATTGTGCTAAGCGAAACATCTATATTAAACCTAAGCTGGATCAGTGCTGGCACGGTTTTTCTCGCTCTACTCATGACCATTCTAATGGTAGCGTTTGACCGATTTTCTCAGCGCAAGAGTTTGAAGGTGATCGAGCAAGGAAGCTAACTTACATTCAATGTTGTATGAAAGGAACTACTTATTTCGGGTAGTTCCTTTTTGATTTGAAGAATGCACCAGTGAAGTTGTTTATTTGCTCAATAGGAGTCAATATCCAAAGATTGAAAGCATCAACAAATTCCTTTTAAAAACAATGAATATCAAACAAAAGAACCACTAGACAAGGAGAGAATACAGAATGCCAATAAGTGAGGAAATGATCAATCGAAAAGGCGCTCGAAAGGGGACTGATATCCCTCATGACGTCTTGACCCTTTTGAATCAGGGAGAGATCGAAAGTGTGAATTTAACTGAATGGCTGGCTGTCAATCATATGACGCTAATACAGCATGTTTTGCCGTCCGTTGGTTTAGAGCATCGTTTAGACGATGTATCATCTGAGATCACTAAACAAAAAGCTGAATCAGGAATGAAAGCCATTCGGCTCATTGGTCAATTGTTAGATGACGTGCTACATGAAGAGAATGAAGAAAAACAAGCGGAAGTGCTGCTGGCATTTGCTCACCACATATCTGATAGCGTTCGCTGTTGGGCTGCTTATATGAACAAACAGAGTTTATCAACACTGGAAGAGAAACTTGCGTACATTCAGCCATTTGCAGCTGATCATCATTTTGGTGTTCGAGAAATTGCATGGATGTCAGTGAGAGAAAGTCTAAGTCTTCAGCTCGATCAAAGTATAGAGCATTTAACAGAATGGGCAAAAAGCGAGGATGAAAATATTCGCCGGTTCTCTGTAGAGTCGCTCCGTCCGAGAGGGGTATGGACAAAGCATATTGAGTTATTAAAACAAGAGCCAGAGAGGACACTGCCTATTCTAAATTTACTCAAATCCGATCCATCCATATATGTTCAAGATTCTGTAGGAAACTGGCTCAATGACGCAAGTAAAACACAACCAAATTGGGTAACAAACCTGTGCGACCAGTGGTCAAAGAATTCTGACACAAAAGCAACTAGCAGAATTGTTAAGAAAGCCAAGAGAACGATTGTGAAGGGGAATTTGTGAATAAGAACATGAACTGAAATTTCTTTATTATACAAAATTCAATAGATCATATTATTTCTGCTGACTAATTCTAAAATATCTATTTATAAAGAAAACAATATACAGAGAGAGTGAATAGCACCATTGATGAATCAAGATACTTTTGCTGAATGGTTAAGAACTTATGCAAATATAAAACATACTCTATAGGAAGATACTCTAAAGCTATTGGTATAATATCCTCAGAATTAAAAAGTTATGGATTACAGAGTACTAATTTATTTACTTTAACTGATCCTGCCTTTATTGATGTAATTCTTAGTAATGCTGAGTTTAAAAAGAAGAATGAAAAAGGACATAGGATGTATAGTGTAGCTTTAAATCATTTGAAAAAATACATTGAGTATTATTATGATTCTGAGTTACAAGCAGAACTATTTAAAGAGGAGCAGGAATTTGATAAATACCTAATAGAAAATCCCGCTGAAGTGAGTAGTGTTGATATTGAGGATAAGCCAAAAGGTAAGCCTAAACATGGGTTAGTGAATAATAAAAAGGTATGGCGTAGAAATCCTAAATATGCAAGTGGAGCTGTAGCTGATGCAAACTATTTATGTGAGTTTGACAATCAACACAAACATTTTATTTCTAAATTTAATGGGGAGAATTATGTAGAGGCTCACCATTTGATACCAATGCAATATCAAGATCAATTTGATCATAGTTTAGACATCCATGCTAATATTGTTTCAATTTGTTTAGTCTGTCATAAAAAAATCCATTATGGACGATTTGAGGATAAGAGAGAAATATTAGATAAACTATTTAACAGTAGGAGACAAAGACTTGTTAAAGGTGGAATAGATATAGAAATTTCACAGTTATACTCTTACTATAAGGATTAAGAAATCTAAGTAAATTATTTCTGGCTTAATTATTCCTACAGCAAAATAGGATGCTAACAGACAAATTTAATTTCAAAAATTCACGCAACATATCATTTAAAGAATGAAATTCAATTGCACTGCAAAAAATAAAGCTTTACATGATCCATCACCTTCATGTAAGATATGGAGAAATTAAAAGCGAAGAAAAGGACATGAGTCATTTTTACTGGTTACTAGAGAGGGAAGTCACGCTGAAATCTTCCTAGCGCAGAAAATTGTCTTACCACCTTTGAGCTGTATTGGGGAAATCATAGTATCCAATATCGTCTACGCCACGTTACGGCACCAGAGCCATAAAGCGAATACGCGTTATGGGAATTTGGGTGGAACCACGGATTACACATTCGTCCCTTTATGAGGGATGGGTGTGTTTTTTTGTTCTCTCAACGATTATCATTGCTTTGAAAAGGACATGAGCCACTTTTATCGGTTACCAGAGAGGGAAGTCACGCTGAAATCTTCCTAACGCAGAAAAGTTGTCTTACCACCTTTGAGCTGTATTGGGGAAAATTGAAGTATCCAATACCGACTATGCCACGTTACGGCACCAGAGCCATAAAGCGAATATGCGTTATGGGAATTTGGGTGGAACCACGGATTACACATTCGTCCCTTTATGCGGGATGGGTGTGTTTTTTTATTTTTAAAAAAGAAAGGTGTGTCAGTCATGAGAGAAAACATGGTGAAGATTCAATTTCCAGATGGAAAGATAAAGGGGTTCTCTGCAGGTACGACTGTCGCAGATGTTGCCTCCTATATTAGCCCGAGCTTAAGGAAGAAAGCAGTGGCAGGAAAGATTAATGAACAAATGGTCGATGTAAGTCATCAGCTGGAAAGTGATGCTCGGCTGTCTATTGTCACACTCGATTCAAAAGAAGGGCTTGAAGTGCTGCGCCATACATCTGCACACGTATTAGCCCAAGCCGTGAAAAGGTTATATGACAATGTCACACTTGGAATCGGACCGGTCATCGAAAATGGATTTTACTATGATATGAAGCTGAATCAAACATTAAGTGTAGAGGATTTGGCTACAATTGAAAAAGAGATGGAAAAAATCATAAACGAGAATCATCTCATCCAAAGAAAGGCGGTCACTTACAAAGAAGCTGAATCGTTGTTTGCACATGATCCATATAAGCTTGATATTTTAAAACGACTCCCATCTGAAGAAGCCATCACAGTGTATCAGCAGGGTGAATTTATCGACTTATGCCGCGGGCCTCATTTACCTTCTACTGGGTTCGTAAAGTCATTTAAGCTAACACGTGTTGCAGGGGCTTATTGGCGGGGTGATAGTCATCAAGATGTATTGCAGCGAGTGTATGGTGTAGCGTTTCAACATCCAAAACATCTAGCTGAGTATCTTCATTTCATGGAAGAAGCCAGCAAACGTGATCACCGGAAATTAGGGAAACAATTATCTCTGTTCATGTTTTCGGAAGAAGCGCCAGGTATGCCGTTTTATTTACCAAAAGGTCAGATTGTGAGAAATGAATTAATGGCCTTTTCAAGAGAAGTGCGAAACAAAGCGCAATATGAAGAAGTGAGCACACCGTTTATGATGAACCAAGAGCTATGGGAAAAGTCAGGTCACTGGGATCATTATCATGAAAATATGTATTTCTCAGAAGTAGATCATACAAGCTTTGCTTTAAAACCGATGAATTGTCCAGGACATATGCTCATGTTTAAAAATAACTTATATTCATACAGAGACCTTCCGATCAGAATGGCTGAGTTCGGTCAGGTGCATCGTCATGAATTTAGCGGAGCATTAAATGGATTGTTCAGGGTCAGAACTTTTTGCCAAGATGATGCCCATATTTTTTTGAGAGAAGATCAAATTGAAGCTGAAATCAAACAGATTTTCCAATTAGTTGATCATGTGTATCGGACATTTGGGTTTGAGTACTCTGTGGAACTATCCACTCGTCCAGAAAAAGCGTTAGGGGATGATGCCATTTGGGATATCTCTGAATCAGCGCTAAAGAATGTGCTTGATCGGCTAAAGGTCGATTACCAGCTAAATGAAGGAGATGGGGCATTTTATGGACCGAAGATCGATTTTCATATAAAAGATGCCTTGCAGCGGAGCCATCAGTGCGCCACAATTCAGCTAGATTTTCAAATGCCTGAGAAATTTGATTTAACATATATCAATGAAAAGAATGAAAAGGTACGACCAGTTGTCATTCACAGTGCCATTTTTGGTTCTCTAGATCGTTTCTTTGGGATTCTCATCGAGCATTTTGCAGGTGCCTTCCCGTTATGGCTGGCACCAGTGCAAGTACAAATCATTCCTGTCTCAAAGATTCACCTTGATCATTGCCTTGAGGTGCAGCAGCAATTAAGAAAGATCGGAATCAGAGTCACAATCGATGAACGGGATGAAAAACTCGGCTATAAAATGAGAGAAGCACAAATGCAAAAAATCCCTTATATCGCTGTCATTGGTGATACAGAAATGCAAGAAAAAACACTGAATATCAGACAGCATGGAGAAAAGACATCTAGACAGCTCTCTATTGATGACTTTAAATATCTGGCAGCTCAACAAATAAAAAACAGAACGGTTGCCCAAATATGATGTGATGATTTCTTGAAGAAGAATAAGACGTTCGAATGATGGGCGTCTTTTCATTTGCGAAAAAAGCCGAATTGACAGTAGAAAGGGAAAATATTGAAACATTTTTTCAGTGAAATCGTAATAAAGATAGAGCGTTCAACAGAAACCTTTGAAACGGAGAGGAGTATTACATGGAACAAGCTGCACTGAAAAAGATGAGGACAAAACAAATAGGTGTCTCTAATTTGATATTCGGACTTATGATCATCGCTTTTTTTATGGTGATTCAAATCTTTAATATCCAACTTACACATTTCTTTTTGTGTTTAGGAATTTTAATGCTTCTCCAAGGCATTATCGGCTTTATCAAAAAAGGAAAAACAAAGTTTTTCATACCTATTTTTGAGCAGGTAGCTATTTATGAAAAAGAGAAATTAGGAAAAGAATGGGAGAAAGAAAAATTTTCAGAGAATGTGTGGAAAGTCGTATTGAGTGGCATTATGTTTTTTCAATCATTTAGTTTTCAAAATGTAATGAATCCATTTAGTGACATCGAGCCTGTATTGACCATTTTATTGTTTTTAATCGTTCTAGCCTCTATCAATATAAGCATGCTTTTTCGCTTTAGAAAAATCGATCGATCGACTGAAGGAGAATTAACAGGCTATACAAAAGAGTCTAACATGATGGGAATTGCTTTAGGGTTATTGATGGCAATCATCATCTCTATCTTTATCGTCATTTTTCTTCTTCCATAAAACATCATTATTTAGAGGTGAAACCATTGAATGCAAACATACAACAATTGATTGATCAGACAAAGGCGAAATTTGGCTTAGATCTTTATGATCTAAAAAGACACAGCTTTCATCGTTACGTCAACATGTTCAATGAAACGATTTATACATTGAATATGGAATGGTTCCCCTCTCATGAAGCTGAACCTGAGGACGACGATATCAACCCAGACGGCACAGCTGTCATTGAAGTGAATTTGAATACAGGACAGATTGAATCGGTTATTTTTGTCATGGACAAAACCTATGCGCAGCAGGGTGTCACGTTTAAGAGACCTTATCCAGCTCATGTCATTCAATGGATCGAACAAGAAACAGGGTTGATCTATGATGAGCATTTTCATATGCATCAGAAGGAGAAAGGGGAACTTTCTTTCGAAGAAGCAATAGATGGTGTGAAAGTGACGCCATCAGGCAGAATCGAAGTGAAATGGAATGAACATGGACAGCTCATGTACTTTACACACCACGGCCCATTTTTAGCCAAAACATTACTGAAAGCTGAGGAATATGCACTTTCTCTTGATAAGCTGGAGAACTTAGCCGAGCAGCAAGTACAGCTGTTTCAATGGCCTTCCTTCGAGCACAACCGAATCCGATCTATTTATGCATTAGAAGAAATTTATGTGAAAAACGATGGAACAGGAACGCTTCCGTTTGAAATTGGGCGTGAAGAAACGCACTTTATACACATGAATGAGGTCATTGAGTGGAATGAACCGATAAACAATGCCTTTGAAAAAAAGGAAATGAACATTCATGAGAACATTTCAGCTGAACAAGCTTTCTCATTGGAACCATCACCAGATACTTTCCCGATATCAAAAGAAGAGCAAGCTGAGTGTATCAAAGCAGTCCGAACCTTCTTGGCGCAAAAATATCCAAAGGATACAGGGAAGTGGGTTCTGAAAACACTCCATCGTGAGCATGGATACATCCATGCGATATTAAAAACGAACGGGCAAGAAGGCAGTGGGTTTATGGACAAGATCAAGGTCTTCATTGACGCCAGCTCGTTTGAAGCCGTTAATTACATAGATAAAAAAGAAATGTTTCAAGTGTGCGGGATACTCAGCCCCTCTCAAGCGGCAAGTGATATTTCTGTATCTCAGAAAGAAGCCTTTGAAAAATTGAGAGAACGTCTTGAACTTACACCTATTTACGTCTATGACGAAGCGCAAAAACAATATGTTCTATGCGGAAAGCTCGATTGCCATGATGGTGTTGATGCAGAGAGCGGCGAAGTGTTTTCTTTGAAAGAACAGTGAGGAGCTGTTCTTTTTTGTCTCATTGCACCAATTTTTTGAAGAAATTTGGAATTTTGTAGCAGGAAGTTGTCGTTTCATCACGAAAGAAACAGATAAGAATATGATCATAGGTCCATCGGTTGGAATATTAGTAGACATCATACATATGAAACACTCATGACAGTAAAGTTGATCTACAATGCTTTTTGAAAAAAATGAAATCGTGTCTCTAGTAGTATACGACATTTGGTGGGCTGACATCATAGGATGACTTTGAACATGTTTGATTTAGGTAAGCTTGAAGCCATGATAGAAGAAAGTGAGGATGTCTACCTTGAGTACATTGGAAGTGTTTCGTCAGTTTTTGGTTGACCATTATCCTGCGTTACAAGATGAACTTTGGCTAAAAGATGTTGATACTCTTCGAATCTCTCCTATTCTTCATCCTTTTCTGAAAAGCAAGCTGCCAGAGGGGATCGAAAAATTCACTTGTGTCCTATTCACGCAGCAGACAGATCAAACCGCTGCACCGCTCAAAGTATACCTTCTATTAGATGAATATGAGCAATCACTTTATGCCATTGATTTGATGAATGAACAAATAGTGCTTCATTAATACAGAAGCAAAAAGCTGCTTGAGAGCTCCTCAGCAGCTTTTTTTGATGAACATTAGCCTGTCATATCAACCAATCTTGAGTGCAAGTTGTCCAATTCTTTCTTTGTTGGAAAAGAGCTGATCAGCAGCGTAGATTGTCCGAATTGAAGAGGCAGCTCGGTATCGGTCACAATCATATCGATCCCAAGTTCCTCCATCGTGACATCATTTAATGTATTCTCTGGACTTGTAAAAATGTGAATGAGAGGAGGTACGCTTAATTTAATTAAATCCGCAATAAACAAACTATGATAATAGCCTAATGTTGAAATAACAAATATGTTCAACACGTTTCTCCGTTCCATTTCCAATTGAACAAGCCCTCTCCAGGACGACGTAATCATACGAATCAATTCCCGTTCATTTTTCACAAAAGGACCGAGGATATCGTCTGTTTTTAACTCTTGGATGATATGAGTAATCCTCGAATAGAAATAAGGAAACTGTTTTTTCACCTCTGATAAATAGCTCGATTTCTTTTTGAAAAGGAATCCATCTCTCACGGTAATTTCATTGGAATACACATAATATTGGAGAAGAACGAGTGTCATCACCTTGCGATTCGCTATTTCTTGATGAAAAATCGACTCCAATTGGTTGATAAATGAATGAATGGCATCATAAAGTCGTGGTGTATGTGATTGGAAGAACGTCAATTTTTCTTCGACAGTTTCAATTGATTTAAAGTGTCCAATAGCTGGTTCGATCAATAGCAAAAAGACAAATTCATGATGATCCAGCGTCACATCAAATACGTCTTTGGTCATTCGGCAAATATGCTCTTCCCATGTTTGGATTTGATCATAGATCCCTTTGGCTACAGAACTTTGTTTTTCCTCTTTCATTGAGTACGTATATTTACGGCTTATTGTGAAATTTTTCCTCATTCGGTGAATGGAAACGGCGAACCATAGGCAGTATTTATCTATCGCCACATCTGGCACATTGACTTCTAGCACCTGAAATAGCTCCTGTAATAAATCAACTGCATCTTGCTTTTGAATATCATCGAATGGCCAAAGCCGGCTTCCATACACTTCAAACAAAAATTCAACAAAGAATTGACGAATCTCCTTCTCATTTCCATGGAACTGCATACTATCTGGGCGTAACTCAATGTCATAAGAGATAAGAATGGAATTGATTTTATGAATGGTGTTATACAATGTGGATCTACTGATATTAAGCGTGTCCATCCATTCATAGAAAGACCTGTTTTGTTCGAAAAAAATGCCGTCAATCAATCGAATTTCAATCGTATCTTTTAAAATTTCCTTGATATAGTAGTCCACTCGTATCGTCTGTGTATAACAAATGGATATGCCTTGTCTCGGCTTTATGTGGATTAACGGCTCACCGTTCTCTGTTTTGAACGATTTCATTTGTTCTAAATCGCTTTGAATGGCACGAACCGAACCGATATGTTCATTCGATATCTCTTGAAGGCTCCACCACTTATTTTTGGATACAAGTAGTTTTAAAATGTTTATCCATCTCTTTGATTTATTATCAATGAGCTCCATCAAACAACTAACTCCTTCCTTTGGCTTGCCTCTATATTATGAAGTTCACTTAAAGAACATTTGATACTCAAAATAGGCATGAAATGATTGTAATGTTTAGGCTAAATCGTTTTGTCTTCACTTTTCATGATAAAAGAGAAAAAAATTAGACGAAAACAAATGTTATGCCCTGATTCTCCATATTTTTCATTTATAAAGTGGTAAGTAAGCCATGAATCCTATAAAAATGGATCATTTTAGATATTTCGTTTATTTTTTTGCTGTTGAAACGGTAAATGTAAGAATAAAACGCAGCAACTTTTTGATTACCATATGAAAGGGAGTAGAAAGGAATGCGATTTATATAATGCTGAACTGTCTCACCTTACATACGATATGATACATGCTTGTTTCATATGAACGAACCATATGTGAATACATGCTTATATATGCATGTACACATAATTTATTGTTCATTCCAGTATAAATAGAAAAATTCACTTTTATTCTTTCATGATCTCTTTCACTATTCCCCATTTCTATAGACCCCTACCCAGTTATTATATCCACTACTCATGATTCCCTTTCAAGCTCATGATTGATCAACTCATTTTATTCATAGGGTCTTAAGGTGCAAATTTTTAGAAAATATTTTGATCAGAAGCGGAGTGATTGATCTGACAGTATACAAATGATTTTTTTATCATGGTTGAAAATTAATTTTAGAAAAGGGTGGATGTATTGAAAAGAATATTGTCATTGGCTCTCATCGCGGTGTTAGTCATACAGTCTAGTATATTAGGAATCTTGCCTTTAGCAGGGGCACAAGCAAAAGAAATCCAAGAAAACATTTATGGAGATATTGAGTTTGCTGATAGCGAAGGAAACAAGTTATCAAACATGGAAGATCAGCAAGTCAGAAAGGCAATTGTCCATTGGTCGATAAAAGGAATCGATCTAAAAAAACAATATCCGTATGTTCTCACTCTTCCTTCAGCCATACAGGTAGAGAAGGAACAGAAGGAACCCATTACTGTGGGTGACATACTTGTTGGTGAGTATACCGTTTCAAAACAAAATGAAGTAACGGTCATATTTAAAGAAGATGTTGATCTTGATCCAAATTTAGAAGGATCAATAAACATAGATGTCACCAGTATAGCTGAGCCAAAAGAGAAAACAAAGCAAAACGAGCGTGAAGAAAGCCTTCCAAAAGATGACTCAACCTCATCTGAAAAAGACGATAAGAATCAAGAAGCCGCTCAAACGAAACAAAGCGATGAAGATGAATTACTAAAAAACAAAGTGAACGTATCTAAGCGTGTAGGGCTGCAAAGTGTTTCAAAACAAATGCTGATACAAGAAAATCTCCTCACTGATGCGAAATTAATATTTGAAGATCAGGAAGGAAATTCAGTTGATAAGCCTGACATCAACTCGCTTATTTCCATTAACTATGAGTGGGCGATCCCAAATGGTCATAGCTATAATGGCGGGGATGAATTCCATTTCAAGGTTCCAGAGGAATTAGTGATTTATGAAAAAATCGATCGTCTCGAGATGAAATTTAATCAGGTAACCATTGGTTATTTTTCTGTAGATGAGAGCGGAAATGCCTCCATCGAATTCACTGACTTTATCAAACAATATTCAAATATCCATGGAACACTTCAAGTGTGGACGCAATTAGATCAAAAAACAGTCATTACTGAAGAAAAAGAAGTGGTCATTACCCCGATTGAAGGCAAAGATACGATATCGATCCCGATTCAATACATTCCAAATGGTCCAAACGTCTCTAAAAAGGGAGAACCAAATCGATCTTACAATGCTGAAACCATTCAATGGACAGTCGATTTTAATATGAACTTAGACGATGTGAAACAAGCGAGACTTTTAGATCCGATTCAAGAAGGTCAAGCGTTAAAGAAAGATTCAATCAAGCTTTATCGTGTTGATACAAAGCTAAATGGTGAAACATCGCTTGGTCAGCTGCTTGACGAAAACCACTACACAATTGGCCAAACAGCAGATGGTCAAGATTTCACGATTGAATTTAAAGATGACGTGCATCTAGCTTACCGTTTAATGTATGAAACGGACATTACGAATCAAGATCAGTCTGCGTTTCGTAATAAAGCGTCCCTTGTTTCTGGTGATAAAGTGATTAGTTCAGCAGAAGGAACAGTGAATGTGACAAGAGGCAGTCCTTTAAATAAAAAAGCCGCCCACTACGATCCAGTCACACAAACAATTACGTGGGAAATTCGTTACAACTATAACGAAAAAACGCTGGCTAAAAAGGACGCTTTGTTAGAAGACTTCTTTAATGGCACACAGGCGCTGATATCTGATTCATTTCAAGTCAAAGAAGTCACAATTGATCAGAATGGCAATGAAGCAGGGACAAAAGCGTTTGAAAACTATGTGGTTCAACCTATAAAAAAGGAAGATCAAAACGGGTTTACCTTGCAATTCAATCAAGATATTCAATCGGCTTATCTCATCACATATCAAACAAAAGCAACCGAGCGGATTTTCGAAGCTGAAGAGATTATCAATACTGTAACAGCTGGCAAAGAGAGCAAACAAGGGAAGCAAAGAATTGACCAACAAATCCTAACGAAAAATCATGGAACACCGAATTACAAGAACAAGACCATTCCATGGCGTATCACCTTCAACAAAGATCAACAAACCATGAACAACCTGATATTAAAAGATACGTTTACAAACGAAGGATTGACGCTGCAAAAAGATAGTTTAAAAGTGACGACAGGTAATACAGTGCTTGAAGAAGGCACAGATTATCAAATCGTTGAACATGCAAATGGATTTGATATTCAATTTACGAAAGAAATCAAGACAGAACATACCGTCACATATACAACGTCTTTTGATTATGAAAAAAGAGCAGATAAAGATCAAAAGAACCTGCGTAATCATGTAAAGCTTGAATGGGTAAATGAAGATGGCAAGGATTTGACGAAGGAAAATCAGTCTGTCTTCACGCCTGACACATACACGCAGTCAAATGGTTTCAAGAACGGAACATATGATGCAAAGAAAAAAGAGATCACATGGAATATCGGTGTGAACTATAACTTGAAACATTTAGAAGAGGCGAAAATCGAGGATTTCATTCAAGGAAATCAGCGTTTGCTAAAAGATTCAATCACCGTCTACTCGCTTGATTTACAAGGCGGGGAAAATGGGGCGGAAGAAAAAGAGGTATTAGCGAAAGAACATTATGACATCAAATTCCTTGAAAATGAAAAAGGAGAATCAGGCTTCGAAGTCATTTTCAAACATGCCATTGATTCCCCATACAAAATCACGTATCAAACAAGTGTTGAAGGAATGGATTTAGTACAGAAAACCTATGAAAATAAAGCGACCCTTTATGATGGAAAGACGAAAGAATCAGACGTAAATGCTGTGGTGTCCATTCCAAATGGAGGGAAATACACAAGCAAATCAGGAAATCAGCAAGGGAAAGTCATTGATTGGAAACTCAATATCAACTTTGGCCAATCAACAGTCCAAGATGCGACGATTATAGACCATCCGAGCAGTAACCAAGCGATAATAGAAAACTCATTTCATCTCTATTCGACGACAATAGATGAAAAGGGGCAAGTGACCAAAAAGGAAGAGCTGGAAAAAGGGAAGGACTATGAACTAGACCTTGAATTCGATCCAGATTCTTTTCAAATCAAATTTAAAGAAGAAATCACGAGACCATATATTTTAGAATACCAATCTCTCATTTTAGATAAGGTGGGAAGTACACTTCAAAACGAAGTAACGTTTAGAGGTGAAAATGTAAAAGAAATCAAAAAGGAATCCGAAGCCTCAATTGTGGTCAAACGCACCGCTGGTATGGGAGATGGCACAGGAGCGATTGGCGCTTTAACCATTAAAAAGGTAGACGCGAGTAGTGGAAAAGCGCTAAAAGGAGCAAGCTTTTCTCTGACAGATGCTGCGAGCGGTATCGTCATTGGAACAAAGACAACAGATGAAGAAGGAGCTCTTCGATTTGATCGTCTTCTGTATGGTGACTATATCGTGACAGAAGAGAAAGCACCTGATGGTTATATTAAGACGAAGGAACCAATCAATGTAACGATTGATCAGCCCTACGAATCAGGAGATCAAGCGAAAACAGGAAATAGCATGACGGTGCAGAACCAAGAAATCCGCCAGCATGTCAAGTTAACGAAAAAAGACAAAGAGACGGGTGCGGCATTAGAGAATGCTGAATTTGAACTGAAAAATGAATCTGGAGATACCGTCCAAACCCAGTTGAAAACGGACGAAAAAGGAGAAATTCTTTTCAAACATCTTGAGCCAGGTTCCTATTATTTTGTTGAGACAAACGCACCGAAAGGCTATCAATTAAATCAGCAAAAATGGCCGTTCACAATCAAAGAAAATCAAACAGAAACAACGATTGTCACTGCAGTAAATGACATCATCAAAGGCTCTGCTGAATTGAGCAAAATAGGTGAAAGCGGAGAGAGACTAGAAGGTGCACAGTTCAAGCTCTTAGATCAAGACGGGCATGAGCTAAATGGTTCGCTTGTCACAGGAGAAAATGGCAAGATCACGTTAAACGAACTAAGACCGGGTACGTATCAGCTCATTGAAACCAAAGCACCTGATGGTTATGTATTAGATGAAACACCAATCAAATTTGAAGTACCACTCGATCCAACAGAACCAGTCATCATTTCACAAAAGAACCTATATGAAACAAGTGCATTAGAAGTGATGAAAGAAGGGGAAGATGGCAAGCAGCTTCAAGGTGTTCGATTTGAAATCACGGATCAAAATGACGAAGTTGTACGTAAAGATTTGACAACAGATAAAGATGGGAAGCTTTTGGTCGATAACCTCAAACCGGGCAAATATCAGCTTGTAGAGACAGAGAGTATTGATGGTTATCAAAAGAAAAATAAACCTTATCCGTTTACCATCGAAATCGCACAAAAAACACCGGCAGAGATCAAAGTGATCAATGATCTCAAAACTGGAGCTGTCCAGCTCACGAAGCTTGGTGAAAAGAATGAAGCGCTTGAAGGAGCAGAATTCAAGCTTGTAGATGCAAATGGAAAAGAGATGAAAACAGGTCTCGTCACTGATCAGAACGGGGAAATCATCGTCAACGATCTTAAACCTGGAACCTATCAGTTTGTTGAAACGAAGGCTCCATTCGGTCATGAGCTTGACGAAACACCTGTTACTTTTGCTATTCCATTTAACCCTGAGAAGCTGGTCAGTGTGACAAAAGAAAATAGCCGCACAACAGGCGGAGTGCTGTTACACAAAAAAGGCGAAGATGGGAAATCATTAGAAGGGGTTGTCTTTGATCTATCTGATGCCAAAGGAAAGTTAGTGGCAGGAGGAGAAGGGATTACAACCAATCAGAATGGAAAAATCACCTTCACAGGTCTAAAACCTGGAACCTATCAATTTGTTGAAAGAAAGAGTCTTGAAGGCTATGAATTGAGTGCGAAACCACTTGTCTTTCAAGTTGAATTAGGTCAAAAAGAATGGATTCAAGTGGAGGCCATCAATCAGCTCAAGAAAGGTTCTGTAGAACTAACAAAAATAGGGGAAGAAAAAGAAAGATTGAAGGGCGCAGAATTTACACTTTTCAATGACGATGGTAAAGAATTGATGTCAGGTTTAACAACCAACGAGAAAGGCATCATCACTGTCAACGATTTGAAACCAGGCGCTTACCAATTGGTTGAAACGAAGGCTCCTTTTGGACATAAACTTGATGCAGAACCAGTAGACTTTAAGATTGATTTCAATCCAAATCAACTGGTGAAAGTGACAAAAGAAAATATTCGGACGACAAGTGCTGTGAAGCTTCAGAAAAAAGGGGAGGATGGTCAGTTGCTCATTGGCGTGACCTTTGACCTGATTGATGCGCACGATCAGCGTGTGAAGAAAGACTTAAAGACAGACAAAAACGGTCAACTGACAGTCGATCAACTGAAGCCAGGAACCTATCAATTTGTCGAAACAGCAAGCATTGCCGGCTATGAATTGGATCAGACACCTGTCTCATTTACGATCCGTTTAGGTCAAGACAAACCAGCCAAAGTAGAAATGATCAACAAACTGACGCCGGGAGCAGTGGAACTGACCAAAGTGGATGATGAGGGACATACGCTCGAAAATGCAGAGTTTGCTCTTTTGAGTAAAGAAGGGAAAACGTTGAAGAAATCACTTGTAACCGATCAAAAAGGAAAGCTTCGCATCAACGATCTAAAACCGGGAGAATATCAATTCGTTGAAACGAAAGCACCTCATGGCTATCAATTGGACCATAAGCCGATCCTGTTTACAATTGAAAAAAATCAGCAGAAGCCACTTCAATTAACAGCGAAGAATCACTTGATCTTAGGAAGTCTGCGTATCATAAAGGTAGACCAGCAGACAGATAGAACTTTAAAAGGTGCAGCCTTTGACATTCGTACAAAAGCCGGGAAAACCATAAAATCTGTGACAACAGGAAAAGACGGAGAAGCCATTGTCAAAGGGCTTAAACCTGGTGAATATACACTCACAGAGACGAAAGCTCCAAATGGTTATGTAGCTTTAAAGAAACCACTCATCTTTACAATTCAAATGGGCGAAGTGGAGATCAAGACATTGATTGTGAAAAATGCTCCAGTGAAGAATGAAGAGGACCACACGAATCCTCCAGCCTCACCTAAAGGGGATCAACATCCACCTCATGACTCAAACGGTGAGCTGCCAAAGACTGGAGAAGAATGGCTGCGTTATATGATGTATGCAGGGATTTTACTAGTAGTTTCTGGAACTGTTCTTCTTGTTATTAGAAGAAGAGCCATTCAGTAAAAGGAAGGAACGAGTATATTGATGAAAAAAAGAACCTTATTAGGCAGCTTTTTGGTGGTCGCTGGGCTAATGCTCATCTCCGTTCCTTTTATATATGAGTGGCGAACTTCTCAAGAGACAGCAGCAATGGAACAGGCATTAAAGATGATTGAAGAAAATGACAGTGATGCCCTTTCTTCTATTCCACATCTAACTGTGTCAGAAGAAGACCTTCGAGATGTGATGGAGCTAGAGATCCCGTCAATTGATTTAAACGAAAAAGTGCTTCCTGTTACTTCAAAAGAAAATTTAGGTATTGCACTGACTCAGATCAAATCTCATCAAATGCCAGGTGAAGGAAATTTCACGATTGCAGGCCATAGAGGGTATAAAGGCGACCGGCTTTTCAGGCAGCTGCCAGAGGTGCCGAAGGGAGAAAAAGTCGTCTTACATCATCAAGCGGAAACATATGAATATAAAATTGTCAGCTCAGCTACGATTGAACCGACGGATGTTGATGTACTAAAGGATCACGGGAAAAATGAACTGACATTGATCACTTGTACTCTTGATGGTCAGAAACGATTTGTCTTAAAAGGAATACGAATCAATGCTTCAAAGGGTGAGCAACCGTCGGATGTATAACACCAACATAATAGATGATGGATACGATGGAAAAGCAACGCTCACGATCGACATGTTACACCAATTGTTATCAGAGCATTATCCAACATTAAAAAACGAACGTTGGGATGTTGATGTAGATACAATTCGGACTTCGCCTATTCTTCATCCTATATTAAAAAGAAAGCTTCCAATTGGTATCGAAAAATTCACCTGTGTGTTGTTTACGCAGCAAACAGCAGCTTTTGGAGAGCCTTTGATAGTGTACTTTTTATTAGATGAGAAAGGCGAATCGATTTACGCAATGGATCTCTTGCTTGAGCAGCATGATCCACATTAAACGAGAACTAAAAAAGGAAGGGGCTTTGACTCCCTTCCTTTTTTGTCATTCAATTACGCAAATAACTTCAGCCCAACGACGCCAATCACAATCAGCAGCAAGCTGAGTATACGAATCATGTTTTTCGGTTCTTTAAATAGAATCATATTAAACAAGACAGAGCCCGCCGTTCCAAGTCCAATCCAGACCGTATAGGCAACGGATACTTGAACGGAAGAGAACGAGGCATATAAAAACAAAAAGGATAGGGCAAATCCGCCGACAAATAAAATACCTGTCGTGATTTGCTTTTTCTTACTAAACATATTGAGGCCAATGGTTCCGCCGATTTCGCAGGCAGAGGCTAATAGTACAAAAAACCAGCCCATTTATACCGCTTCTCCTTTCTGCTCATGTGCATCTCCATCAGACACTTTCAGTCCAATAATGCCGAGAATTAAAATGCCCATAAATAAGAGCTTTTCTAATGAAAACGAACCGCCGAACAGCGCGTAATCCATCAAAGACGTACCAATCGTTCCAACTCCGGCAAACACGGCGTACACGGTCCCTGTCGGCAGCTTCTCGCAGGCTTTCATTAAAAAATAAAAATCAACCGGGATCAGGCAGATAATGATCGCCCACTCCCACACCGCATCAGCTCTATTTAAACCAAACACCCAAAGTAATTCGAATAAACAAGTGAGTGCGACATACATCCAGCTTTTTTTCATCGTATTTCCTCCTAAAACTCAAAACTGACGATTCGTCATTTTAAAACCAAAAAAGAACATACAGCAAGTGCTGTACTCAGATTGTTGACAAAGGGCTAAAATGAACTTTATTTTAGCCCTTTGTCTTCTTTTCAGCGTGATAGAAAACCTTTGCAGTCTAGGAAGGACGAGTACTGGCGCGGAGCGAATTTGACATTCGTGAGCACCAGCACGCAGGACTGACACCGAATGCGCGGGTTTGTCTACACGCCGTACAGCAAGTGCTGTACTAAGTTAAGGTGTCTCTATGCCAAGTGCGTAAAGAAGAAATTGCTTCACCTCTCGCTTTTGAATCAGAACCTCTTCTGTATCTGTTTCTGTAAATAAGTACATTTGCTCAGCAGACGATTCAAGTAAACCGATAATGAATTTGGCTGCATATTGACAGTTCAAATTCGCACGGACCCTTTTGTCCTGCTTTGCTTTTTCTAAAAAAGCAGCGACCCATTTGTAAATCGGCTCATAAATATCTTCCCATTCCTTTAAATGCTCCGTGGCAGCTAAACCTGAGTAGGTTAGAGCAAGGACGTCACGGTATTGTCTTGTAAAAGAGAAGATGAATTCAACAAGCGCATCTGCTTGATCGAGGACATCCGCATGCTGAGTCAGTTCCTTTTCAATAGCGGGAACCATCTGCGAGATCAGATGTTCTGCGATAGCAGGCATGACAGACAGCTTTGAAGGAAAATATAAATAGTACGTTCCTTGCGCCACTCCTGCTGCTTTCACAATATCCGAAATGGTCGTTTTTTCGATTCCTTTTTCTTTAAACGCATCAATGGCAGCAAGCATAATCTTTTCTCGTTTCGACACATCATCACCGACCTTAAATGACTGAATGTCAGTCAGTTTAGCGGAAAACTGACGATTTGTCAATATGGGTGTCTCGTCATTGAATAGGAGAATAAGTGATGAATAGATGAGGGCAGGCCTGAATAAGCTGTAAATATGGTCAAGCATCATGTGAGAAAGGGGCAGCTCTCCGTATGACATTCAGTGCGATGTTTTCCATTACTTATTTTCTCTTGCTCGTCCCGCTCTATTTACATATGAGATACAGACAGGCGAAAAAGCAAAAACGATTTATCTATTTACGAACAGAAATCGTTCTTGCCTGTCTGTTTATGTATACGAATGTTTTATTGTATTTGACGGTCTTTCCTAATCGTTTTTCCGCACCAAGGGATCAGGTGAGTGTCAACCTCATGCCTTTGCAGTCCATTTATCAAAATCTCCATGCCTATCATCACGGCTATCCCAATCTTGTTTTTTTAAATTTGGCAGGGAACATTTTGTTATTTGTGCCACTTGGTTTTTTTCTCTATCAGGCATTCCGAACCTTGCGCTGGCAAAAGGCGATTCTTGCTGGCTTTTTCTTGTCAACAATGATTGAAGTGCTTCAATGGGTATTCTCGCAATCTGGTATGATTACAAGAAGCAGCGATATTGATGATATTCTATTAAATACACTCGGCACAGCGCTAGGTTGTATGTTGTATCGAATGTATCGACGAAGGAAGGAGAAAATCAAGTGAAGCGAGTATGTATCATTCCATGTGGGGCGAAGAAAATTTGGGACGTCCATCCAGAGGCAGGGAGCCAGCCAGCGAACCTCGTTTATTTAAGTCCGCTGCATCAGCGTACGAAGAGCTATGCCCAAACGTTCTTTTCAGACTGGCTGATCATATCAGCGAAGCATGGATTCCTAATAGCAGATGATATCATTCATGAAAATTATGATGTGGCTTTTGGTACACCGCATGCTGATCAGATAACACGTGAAGCACTAAGGCAGCAATTTCATGAAAAACATCTCACTGCATATGATGAACTAGTGATACTAGGTGGAAAGAAATATCGAAAGGTGATCGATCCTTTATTACTTCCTCATCAGACAGCGATTTATCCGCTAGCTCCATATAAAGGAATTGGCTACATGCTTCAGACGTTAAAGCAAGCCGTTGAGACAAAAGTAGAACTTCCGCCGCATATTTAACGCATTCACATCTACCGGTAAGCAGGGGTTTGATCATTAAAAAGAGAATGAATGAAGTAGCGATGCTGATTGTTTCATATCTTTTCAGCAGCCACTAGGATGTCCGCATCGCTTATAAGAGTGGCTATATGAACAAGGGGGCGTATGAACATGACAACCATCTATTTAGCTGGTGATTCAACCGTTGCATCTTACCCGGATCGTCCTGTTCAAGGAGGATGGGGAGAGTTTTTACATCGCTATACAGCGCAAGGCGTGAGCGTCGACAACCGCGCAATCGGTGGAAGAAGCTCAAAAACATTCATTGAAGAAGGACGGCTTGATAAAATATTGGCTGACATTCAGCCTGGGGACTGGCTGCTTACACAAATGGGGCACAATGATGCTTCAACGGAGAAGCCCGAACGGCATACAGATCCTTTCACGACGTATAAAAGCTATTTGTCTCAATATATTCACGGAGCAAGAGCGAAAGGCGCTACACCGCTTTTATTAACGCCAGTCGGCCGCTTTCATGAAAAAGACGGAGAATACATCAATGACTTCCCTGATTACTGTGCCGCTATGAAAGAACTAGCTGATGAAGAAGAAGTCCTTCTTGTTGATTTAAATACGGCAAGCCTTCAATTTTATCAAATTTCCGGCATAGAGAAAACGACTTCTTACTTTATGCTGTCAACAGGCGTAGAGGATCGCACGCACTTTACAAAAGAAGGAGCAGATGCGATTGCAAGACTTGTTTCGCTTGAATTAAAAGACCTTGGATTAACGATTGTGTGATGGATGACAGGACGAGAAAGCGCTCGTCCTGTTCTTTTTTTGCAGAAAGCTATTGATTCCCTTCACCAGAGTAGACTACAATAGGTACATATGATAATGAGAATCAATATCACTTGTAAATAGATCAATCGATGAAAAACTGGAGGGACTCAAATGACAGAGCAGCTTGAATTGTTTGACGTCACCATTATTGGCGGCGGTCCAGCAGGAATGTACACCGCCTTTTATAGTGGGATGCGGGATTTAAAGACAAAGGTACTGGAGTATAACGAAAGCCTTGGTGGGAAAATCCTACTGTATCCAGAGAAAGTCATTTGGGATGTAGGTGGATTAGTGCCAACAAGAGGAGAGCAATTAATTAAACAGCTTGAACAGCAAGCCAAAACATTTGAACCTGTCATTGCATTAAATCAAAAAATAACAGACTTTCATCGCTTAGAAGATGGAAATATATTGATTACGTCCGAAAATGGTGATCGCCATTTAACCAAAACCTTGATTTTGGCAATGGGGCACGGTATTCCAGTTCAAAGAAAGCTGGAGGTTGAAAATGCAGATCGCTATGAAGTAACAAACCTTTATTATACGGTTCAGGAGCTCAAAACCTTCGCGGGAAAAAAAGTCGTCATCTCTGGGGGCGGCGATTCTGCGGTGGATTGGGCAAATGCCCTTGTGCCAATTGCGAAAAGTGTCACTGTTATACACCGCAGAGATATGTTTGGTGGACATGAAAAAAACGTGGCGAATATGAAAGCATCAAGTGCACGTATTTTAACCCCACATGAATTAACTGACCTACATGGTAACGGAAAAGAAATCGAAGCTGTCACTGTTCAGCATTTAGAAACAGGTGAAAAAGAACGTATTGAAACAGACGCAGTCATTGTCAACCACGGCATGAAAGGCGATTTAAGTGTTCTTGCAGAATGGGGATTAAAGCAAGGTGAATGGGGACTCATTGAAGTGAATGAGCAGATGGAGACCAATTTACCAGGTGTGTATGCAGTAGGTGATTTATGTACACATAAAAGCAAGGTCCGCTTGATTGCAGGAACGTTTGTAGATGGTGTGAACGCACTAAATAGTGCGAAATTATATATCGAACCAGATGCGGAGAAAGTGGCGTATGTATCTTCTCATAATGAACGTTTTAAGGAAAAAAACAAAGAATTGCTAGCAGCCGGTGCGAATCGCTAAAAAAAACAAAACAAGAAGGGTGGTGCCGCAACGGCATCACCTCAGATTGTTGACAAAGGGCTAAAATGATTTTTATTTTAGCCCTTTGTCTTCTTTTCAGCGTGAATTGAAAACCCTTGAAGTCTAGGAAGATCGAGCACTGGAGCGGAGCGAATTCAACATTCGTGAGCACCAGCGCGCAGATCTGACAACGAATGCGAGGGTTTGTCTACACGCTGGGGTGGTGCCGCAACGGCATCACCTTTTTTATCGCTGAAAGGAGGTATCTGAAGATGAACGCACAAATGGAAACGATGCTACATATGAAAAAGAAAGTTCAGATGTGTCTGAAAGCAAAACAAACGAACAGATGGCAGACAAAATCTCCAAGCGTTTTAACAGCTGATGGTACCGTTGTCATTCAGCTAGAAGGAATGGAGTACGAGCTTGACGGTGGGGATAGCCTGTTTATACGATCTCACATCCCCGTTGTCATCCGTTCTTTATCTAATCAGCAAGTCACAATTTTTGCTGTTTCATTTGAACATTACATGCTCACAAATGATGCTGATGATGAATTAATTTATAAAATCAATTATGATACCCTGCCTGATAACGGGCAAGTGGTGATGGGCTCACCGGTATTATTTCATCATATTAAACGTTTAAGTGACCCCTCTTATTCAGAAAGTAGCCAAGTGAAGCTACTAAAGCTAGTACTGCAAATATTCCAGCAACAAAATGAAAAAACAACTGATGCTGATCATTATTCAATTCAAATGATTCTTCAATACATTGCAGAGCATTACCAACAAGAACTGACCCGTAAGGACTTAGCACATAAAATGGGCTTTAATGAAAGCTATTTCTCTACTTTTTTTAAGAAAAGCGTTGGAATGAGTGTCACAGATTATATTGCACAAATTCGAATGGATGAAGCAAAAAAGCTATTGTTCAAAACCGATGAACAGGTTCAGGCGATTGCACAAAGAGTAGGCTATACTGATAGCCTCTATTTCAGCAGAAAATTTCGTCAAAAAACGGGCAGATCGCCTAGTCAGTATCGACTGAGCCGCCAACCAAAACGAATTGCCGCTTTTCAGTTTGTAGGCTCTTTGCTTGCGCTTGGAGTGAAACCAATTTGCATGGAAGAAGATATTGCTCTTTATTCAGATGTGCTTCAAGGTCAACTCAGTGATGTTATCGTCATTCATGAGCATACACCTGACGACGTTTTGAAGGACATGAACTTAGACCTCATTTTAATGCCTGATTATTTCTATACAAACATAGAATGGATGAAACGCATGGAGAAAATCGCTCCTGTGCTTGTTTTTCCATATAGTCGTCTGAGTCCTGTAGAGGAGGTACTTTGTTTAGGTAGCCTCATCGGAAGGAGCGAAGAAGCAAAGCAATGGGTGGAGCGTTATGAGAAGCAAGCACAGAAGGAAAGAGCTCGCTTGACGCCATTTTCTAAAAAAAAGGAAACAGTTGCTTTATATGAAGTAAGGGGACATGACAAGGTGTATATGTGGTCTTTTCATGCGAGAGGAGCAATCAACCTATATAAAACGTTGGGGTTGAATCCCCCTGAAGCCATTCAAGAGGAGGTGCTGAAACCGGATAAACATGTTGTGATTCCGCTTGAGCGTTTAGCAGATTATGCAGCAGATCATATGTTTTTTATTGTGGCTGTTCGGAATGGATGGTACAGACATATGGACAAACGTATGAAGGAAAGTGATGTCCTGCGTAATTTACCCGCAGTGCAAAATAATACATTCTACCTGTTAAAACTAGAAGAATTTAGATTTGGTGAAGGGGAACGGGCGATAGAAATCATGAAACGATTCTCTCAATTTTTAATAAAAGAATAAGAGTATCTAACAATTGTCCATAAACAAGTTATGACGATTATCCATAGACCGATAGACAAGCGGTTGATAGAATACGAGAGACAAATAAATGATAATGATTCTCAGTGATTCATCATGATATGGAGGAGAAAAGAAGTTATGAAAAAACAAGGCATATTTCTTAGTTTAATAGCTTTAGTGTTGTTATTCGCACTAGCAGCCTGCGGTCAAAAGGAAGAAAGTAAAAAAGCCGAAGAAAAAACAAAAACGGTTGACACAGTGAAAGGCAAGGTCGAGATTCCAGCAAATCCAAAGCGTATTCTCGTAGATGGCTATTTGGGTAGTGCTGTTGCACTAGGGGTGAAACCGGTTGGTGCCACAACACAAGATTTAAAAAACATACATCTCAAAGGCAAAGTGGATGGTGTGGCAGACATTAGTGATGAACGCTCCGCCGAAAAGGTGGCAAGCTTAAAACCAGACCTCATCATTTCAGCTGTAGACGATGAAAAGGTACTTGACGTCTACAGAAAGATTGCCCCAACGATTGTTTATCCGTTCGGTGTATTTAAAAATTCACAAGAAGAGATCACTACATTAGCCAGCATCTTGAATAAAGAAGAAGAAGGAAAAGCGTTTTTGAAAAAATTTGATCAACGTATAGAAGCTGCTAGAAAGAAAGTGAAAACAGTCATCAAAGAAGGCGAAACAGTGTCAATCTTGGGTGCATTTAAAAATGATGTCTATGTGTATGGGAATGGTATCTATCGAGGTGGACAAGCACTTTATGAACAATTGCAGCTTCAGCCGCCAAAAGATGTTGCAGACACTGTTTTAAATGGAAAGTCAGGATTTGAACATATTTCATATGAAGTGCTACCAAAATATGCAGGTGATTATATATTTGTTGATGAAGCCAACGGAGGTACGTTCGATAAGAACAATTCAATATGGAAAAGCTTAAAAGCGGTGAAAAAGAATCAAGTACATGACTTGGATATTACGTATTTCTGGCCATTTGATCCAATAGCTATCGCCAATCAAGCAGAAAAATACGTTGAGATATTGACAGAATTGTCTCAGAAGTAAGGGGGCTGCTTTTTGTTAAAACGATTTTTCTCCTATTACAAGCCATATATGGGGCTGTTTATATTAGATTTTTCCTGTGCCGTCATAGCGGCACTACTTGAATTATCATTTCCACTCGCGATCAGTATGGTTGTAGATGACCTTCTCCCAAACAGAAACTGGGAAATGATTCTCATCTGGAGTGGAATTTTACTGGCAGTCTATGTCGTCAGCTCAGCAATGAATTATGTGGTGACATATTTCGGACATAAGCTAGGTATCAATATTGAAACAGATATGAGAAGTCAGCTATTCACCCACGTACAAAAAATGTCTTTTCGATTCTTTGATCAAAAGAAAACAGGAAAGCTTGTTTCACGCATGACAAACGATTTAATGGATATTGGTGAAATCGCTCACCACGGTCCTGAAGATTTATTTATTGCAATGATGACTCTTACAGGTGCATTTGCCTTGATGCTATCAATCAATTGGCAGCTTGCCGTCCTCACGTTTCTCATTGTCCCATTCTTAATAGGGCTATCGGTTTATTTTACGAAGAAAATGTCGATTGCCTTTGATCACATGTTTTCAAGTATTGGTCAATTCCATGCAAGGGTTGAGAATAATGTGAGCGGAATTCGAGTAGTGAAGGCATTTGGGAATGAAACGCACGAGGTGGATCGCTTTATTGAACACAATGAACAGTTTAAACAAACGAAATTAACCACATACAAAATGATGGCATTACACGCTTCAATTAGTCACCTGCTTATGAAGGGCGTCACCATCTTTGGACTTGTATGCGGGACATGGTTTGTGATGCAAAAGAATATGACCTATGGCGAATTCATTTCATTCGTCCTGCTGTCTGGAATCTTTTTAGGACCTATTCAACAAATTAATTCAGTCATTGAGACGTATCCAAAGGGAGTCGCAAGCTTTAAGCGATTTGTTAAGCTCTTAGATCAAGCCCCAGACGAAAAGGACGTCCCTGATGCGATTCATGTCGATGGGCTAAAAGGTGAAATTACATTTCATGATGTCAGCTTTGGTTATGAGAAGGACAGTTTGATCCTTGAGCATATTAATCTGGAGATCAAACAAGGGGAAACGGTTGCCATAGTAGGTCCTTCCGGTGCTGGTAAATCCACGCTTTGCAGTTTATTACCAAGGTTTTATGAATGGCAATCTGGAACCATTACGATAGACGGAATTGATAGTAGACAGATGAAGCTGTCTTCACTGCGCCAACAAATTGGAATAGTCCAACAAGACGTCTATTTATTTAATGGGAGCATTCGAGAGAACATTCTTTATGGAAAACTTGATGCAACTGAGGATGAAATATGGCAGGCAGTGTCAAAAGCAGAGCTAAAAGAACTCGTCGAATCCCTGCCCGAAGGTCTTGAGACAATGATTGGTGAAAGAGGCGTCAAGCTGTCAGGTGGACAAAAGCAGCGTGTATCAATTGCACGTATTTTCCTGAAAAATCCACCTATTTTAATACTGGATGAAGCGACCTCATCACTAGATACTGAAACAGAGGCTTCGATCCAACGATCACTAGAAGAGCTTTCAGAAGGTAGAACGACGCTAGTCATTGCGCATCGCCTTGCAACTATTCAACATGCAGATCGAATTGTGGTTGTGACAAAAGGTGGCATTGCAGAGCAAGGAAATCACAAAACATTACTAACGCAAAATGGCTTATATAAGCGCCTTTATGAAACACAATTCGGGGCATAAAAAGTCCATTAGAAGAAATGTGAAAGCCGGCAAAAGAGCGCCGGCTTTTTTCTCATGACATGTATTGCAATCTTTTTCCCTAGTTTCTAGGGGCAAAGAGCATCATACTCACACCTATTAAACAAATAAGAGCGCCTACCCAATCGTACAAATCAGGCGTTTTTCGATCGACCCACCAGCCCCAAAACACAGCAAGAACCACAAACACACCGCCATAGGCCGCATAAACTCGTCCGAAAGTCGGGAACTGCTGGAAGGTAGGGATGACCCCATAAGCGACGAGGATGAGGCTGCCGGCGATTCCATAGCTGACAGGTCTGGCTTCGCGCAGCCAAAGCCACACAAGATAGCCACCGCCAATTTCTGCTATTCCTGCTAATAAAAAAAGAACGATCGTCAACATCATGTAAGGACACTCCAATTCATTTCGTTACCTTCTATTATGACATGTTGACATTGTGAGGGACATGAGAGTTTGCTAAAATCAACTGAACAGAGAATGGAAACACATGGATTCTTGACTTTTCAGATAGAAGTGATCCAAATGGCCTTGCTTTTCGTACAGTAAGTACATTCTCATGAGGAGCACACTTCCTTTTTCGGCGCTCTTTTTTTCTCCTTTAAAAAAGAGTAAAGTACAAAGTAGGCTTATTTCAGCAAATCGAGTGATAAGCAATACGTGAAGGATTTCATGATGAATGCAGCATGCTCTTTCTCATGAAAAAGGAAGGAGATGACCATGGATACACTGAAAGATTCTGAGCTGTATCACAAGATCAAATTTGATCGTCACAAGCCTTCACTTGAAGTGCTGTATGATCGCTATGAACGTGTGTTATATTCGTTTATTTATAAAATGACTGGAAGTCGTGAGCTTGCGGAGGAAGTGCTGCAAGAAGTCTTTATCAAGCTCTGGCGCGGTATAGGAGAATACCATACGGATAAAGGCAAATTCTCCTCGTGGTTATTCATGATGTCACGCAACACAGCCATCGATCTCCTAAGAAAGCACCGGAACGAAACGGCACTAGAAGATGAGCATATTGAATATTTAGCCGATCATCAAGAAGATGTATCAAAGGAAGTTGAATGGAACGAGAAAAAACAAATCATACGTGAAGCAGTATCTACATTGTCAAAAGAACAGCAAACTATCATAGAAGATGTCTATTTTAAAGGAATGACACAAAAAAGCATTGCTGAAAAACTAGGCATCCCCATTGGAACGGTGAAGGGAAGAGTTCGATTGTCATTGAAGCACTTACGGACGAGACTGTCTCGCGGAGGAAAGGAGGAAGAGGCATGACTCAGTGTAAACATCAAGTGATTGATTATTTCAACGGGCATGTACAAGGAGAAGAAAAAGCACAATTTGAAGAGCACCTCAAGAACTGCTCAGCTTGCAAAGAAGAGCTTGAAGAATTGACATCGCTCATGTCTGACATTCCATTTCTAGCAGATGACCAAACACCTCCGGCAGGGATGAAAGACCGTATTTTATCCCAGGTGTTTGAAGAAGAGACGGTCGAAGAAAAGAATAGCCATAGGAAAGAGCTCAAGGCAGCACATGAACCAAACGAGATGAAACCACTGCAAAAGAAACGTAACCAATGGCTATTGCCACTTGTTGCCGCACTGCTTCTTATTTCAGCAGCTGGAAACGTGTATTTCTTATCGAATGGAAAAGAACAAGCGGAAGAACCTGTCAGGGTTGTAGCGACAAAATCACTGGCATCAGCCGCATCACCAAAAACAACGGGTGCTTTTTCAGTGATTGAGCATAACGGCAAAAAAGAGCTGGTGGTGAGTGCAGACGGATTAAAGGATCAGCTTGATTCATCTGCTGTTTATCAAGTGTGGCTCATTAAAGGAGATCAGCCGGTACCAGCTGGTGCCTTTAAAACAGATAACAAAGGAGAAGGAACCGTCACCTATGCATTATCAGAAAAAGAAGCGAGCGAATCATGGGATACCGTGGCAGTCACCCTTGAACCAAAAAAGGATAACAAACTGCCGCAAGGACCTGTCGTACTAAGCGCTGCATTTTAAATGTGATTCAGGAAGGATGCCTTTGGGGCATCCTTTTTTGATAGGCAAAGGGAACTTTTTGGCAGATAAGACGTAGTACATATGGAGGTGAAACAGATGAAACCATACATAGAAAAAGAACTATTTCTCTTATCAGTGAGACACGCATGTATGGCCATTTATTTTCTTGTCATCCCATTTTTGATCCCATTCTTTTATTACCCATCGCTTTTATTCATTACGCTCATTGCATTTTTTATCACTCATAACTTAGCGGAAAGTATCATTTGGTTTTATAAATCGAGAAAGATCAGAAAGCATCAGTCTGGTGATCTATCGAAACGAGGACATGTCTTGACCCAGATCGTGCAAAGGCTTGAACAGCTGATGATGATCAGTTTTGTGCTGTTTTTTATAAACGAATGGATACAGGGGATAGCAGATATGTCTAACCTCTTCTTCATTACTTTTTTCTTCATCCTTGTTTTCCTTCAGCACATCCAGCTTTATTACGTTCAGCTATTTTTTAAATCCAAAAGCTGGTTCTCCTATGTTCCTTCATTGCAAAAGGCTCGTCCTTCATATATAGCGAGGGAGCGAAAGGCTTTGAAAGGGTCCTAAATGTGCAATCACTCGTTTGATCTATCCATAAACATCAGAAAATTATGATAAAATGTGGAAAAGAAGCATGGTGAAAGGGAGTGCGAGCGAGTGAAAGCTGTTGGACTATTGGAGTACTTACCGATTGAGCATGAGCAAAGCTTGATGGATCAGGAAGTAGAAAAGCCTAAAGCAACGGGCAGGGATATACTGGTGAAGGTAGAGGCTGTGTCAGTGAATCCAGTTGATACGAAGGTGAGATCACCGAAGGATCAGAAGGAAGAAAAACTGAAAATTCTTGGCTACGATGCAAGCGGTACGGTTGTTGAAGTTGGCGAAGCGTGTACATTATTTCAGCCTGGTGATCACGTGTACTATGCGGGAGATATCACGCGTCAAGGCTCAAATAGTGAGTATCAGCTTGTGGATGAACGGATTGTGGCAAAAAAGCCTGTTAATCTCTCCTTTGCAGAAGCAGCCGCGATGCCTCTGACGACAATTACGGCATATGAAGCGTTATTTGACCGGATGCATATGAAGCGAAATGCAGAAGGGGCAACACTGCTCATCATCGGCGGTGCAGGCGGAGTAGGTTCTATTGCCATCCAACTAGCCAAATTAGCAAATGCCACTGTAATCGCCACCGCATCAAGACCTGAAACAAAAGAGTGGTGTCTATCATTAGGTGCTGATCATATCATTGATCATCATGAGCCGCTTCTCGCGCAGCTTCAGAAAAAAGGAATAGGCGAAGTGGATTTCATTTTATGCCTAAATGATACAGATGGACACTTCAAAGGCATGGCAGAAGCCATCAAACCGCAAGGCACGATCTGTACCATTGTCGAGAATCAGCACAACCTAGACATTCAATTACTCAAAAATAAAAGTGCTGCATTTGTATGGGAGTTCATGTTCACACGCCCTATGTACAAAACAGCGGACATGATCAAACAGCATGAGCTTTTAACAGAGGTGGCTGAGTTATTTGAACACGGGACATTAACGCATACGTTAACAAAGGTTCTCAGTCCGATCAATGCCGCTCATTTGAAGCAGGCACACCAAACCCTTGAACAAGGAAAGATGATTGGCAAATTTGTACTAGAAGGATTTGAGAAAGGGGAGAGGGTATGACGTCATTACAATATCCGATTGGGTTATATGAACCGGTTGAAAATAAAACAAAGGAACAGCTAGAGTCATGGATTGATCAGTTGGGTGCGATTCCACAAGAATATGAAACAGTCACCAATCAATTGACAGATGCTCAGCTGGATACACCCTATCGGCCTGGAGGATGGACCGTCCGTCAGCTCATTCATCACGTAGCAGACAGCCATCTGAATGCATACTTACGATTCAAGCTTGCGCTCACAGAAGAAATACCGCACATCCGTCCATATGATCAGGCGGGATTCGCCGAGCTTCCAGATAGCAAAGCGCCCATCAGCCTATCACTGCCCTTAATCAGCAGTCTGCATCGCAGATGGGTTACATTACTTCGAGGGATGTCAGAGGAAGACTTCACTGCATCCTATTATCACCCAGCCGATCAACAAACGGTGTCCTTATATGATGCAACAGGTATGTACGTCTGGCACTCAAAGCATCATCTTGCCCATATCACGGAATTAATCAAAAGAAATCAATGGAATTAAAGGAGTCATGACATGTCTGGTAGAAGAATTGTCGGCGCCATGTTTATTTGTATGGCGGCATTGTTTTATATAGTAAAATATGTGCTTTTTGAGATACGCTATAGTAATAGCTTAGGCTCAGAAAGAACGATTGAGGAACTTGAACAGATACTGCCTGGCGGTACGTGGATCAGTATCTTTTTTCTTATCATCGGTTTAGGTTATCTTTTATGGGACGACAGGGAAGTCATTCGTAAAAATCTCTTCACCCCAGATCGACAAGTAGAAGAACTAAAAAAGACGGATCTCAAGTGACCGTCTTTTTTCCTTTTCATGTTTAGCCGCGTTCAGGACGCAGTGCTTTTTCTAAAATAGCCAGCCCTTCGTTGACTTTTTCTTTTTCCTCGTCATTGAGCCGTTGCAGGGAGTTTTTGATTTTTTCGTGTCCTTTTTGATAAATGCTTCTAAAAATATTTTTCGCTTCCTCTGTTAGTTCGACGACAATGATTCTACGGTCACGCTCAGAGTGTTTTCGTTCAACAAAATGAGACTGTTCTAACCGGTCAAGCAGGCCTGTCATATTGGACAAAGAAGCGCCCATTTTTTCAGCGATTTCGGATACCTTGAGAGAGCCATGGTTATTGAGTAGCATGAGTACCTTCATTTGAGGCATACTCATATCAAGCTTCATCCATTCTGACACATCTCCAAGACCTGCAGCTGTGAGTACTTTCATATAGAGCACCCATGTCTTTTTTTCCTCTGGAGATAGAATCTCTTCTTTTAATACGGTGGTGTCATGAATATTATATTCCACGCTCGTTCACTTCCTTTAAGCGGCTCTTTTCTCTATATTACTGATTTTTACTTCTAATTGAAAGGTTCGACAAGCTTTTGAATGTTAAACTGCATGAATCAAGTGGTATTTGTTGTATAATAATGGTCAGTCGAAATAAATGAAGCAACTTAGAAAGTTGGGAAAATCATGTGGAACAAAAAAACGGGTATGACGATCTTAAAAATGCTTTTTCCGATCGTGATTATCCTTGTCTTAATTTTCGTCGCCAAAAAGGAACTGAGCGGCCTTTCCATTAAAAAAACGTTTTATATCATTGACAGCTTGAATCGGATGGACTTGTTTATTCTTGTTTTTCTTGGACTTGTCGCAGTGTTATCGATGTCCTTATATGATTTTATTTTACGAAAAAGCCTGAATATGCCCATCAGCGGCTGGAAAACGATTCGCATTTCTTGGATTGCGAACTCCTTTAACAGTGTCCTTGGGTTCGGCGGTCTATCAGGAGCAGGGCTTAGAACACTTCTATATAAGGAGTACATAACCGATACGAAAAAACTGCTCAAAGGCATTGCCCTTTTGACTTCCTCGGTTCTTTTGGGCTTATCTATTTTCAGTGATCTGATCTTGGTGAGGGTGCTTCCTGTTGAAAGTATTATTAGCCAAGAGCCGTGGCTATGGGCCTTTGTGATCATCTTTGCTTGTATTGTGCCCATTTACATCATTATGGCGTCCGTACGAAAAAGCTCGATTGAGAGCGGTGAAAGCGGACTGAAGCATCCGATTTACGCTTATATCGGAGCATCGTTTTTAGAATGGCTGGCAGCTGGTCTCGTCATGTACATGGCTGTCGTCTCTATGGGGATGAATGTCGATGTCCGGATTGTATTAGGCGTATTTGCGATTGCGTCAATCGGCGGTTTAATCAGTATGGTTCCGGGCGGATTTGGTTCATTTGACCTCATCTTTTTACTGAGCATGCAGTACATTGGGTTTGATAAAGAGATGGTGCTGACGGCGCTCGTTTTGTACCGCTTCGTGTACTCGATCTTCCCGTTTATCCTTGGGCTTTGTCTAGCTGCTTACGATTTAACGGGAACGACGCTAAGACGTCTTGAAGGCAATCCGAGAATGGCACCTGCCATAGAAACAACGAACGTCTTAATTGTGTTGCACCGTGCTTTATTAATCCGTTTATTGTACGGATCTTTATCGATTTTAACCTTTGGAAGCGGCTTGCTCATTATGGCGTCTGTTGTGCTTCCTGTCGATCGATTAGGCGTGATTACAAGCATTCCACGCTTTCTATTATCAGGATTTAATGGTCTTTCTTTAATGTTCGGCATCATCCTGATGATTTTGTCCATTGAAGTGTATAAACGAACAAAAAGATCGTACGTGCTGACGATGATCGCCCTAGCAGGCGGCTTTGTGTTTACTTTGTTAAAAGGATTTAACCTGAGTCTCATCTTTATACTGCCAGTCATCATGGCTGTATTTTTCTCTCTTCGAAATCAATTTGTGAAGCAGCAGGCCCCTTATTCCTTGTATCAGTTTGTGGCGGCTGCCGCTGGATATTTACTCGTGCTGTTTAACTATAATGTCATCGGCAACTTTATTTGGACAAAAATTGGACATTTCTTGAGTAGGGATTACCTCGTGCATAATGAACGGCATATCACAATGACAAGCATGATTGCTCTCATAGGTGTACCGCTTTTTTTCTTCATTAGCAGATTGATTTTTAATAAAAGAGCATTTCCGATTGGAGAAAAAGCAGATGAGGAAAAATTAAAAACGTTTTTAGAAGAAAAGGGCGGAAATGCCCTCAGTCATCTTGGCTTTTTAGGCGACAAAAAACTATTTTTCTCAAGTGATGGAGAGGCGATGCTTCAATTTGGGCGCATTGGCCGCTGCGTCATTGTGCTTGGAGATCCATCCGGACGTAAAGCATCCTATCCACTTGTACTTGAAGAGTTTCTACAGCAGACAGAAAAAGCAGGCTATCGCGTTGCTTTTTATCAAGTAGAACGGGAAGGGATGGCGCTCTACCATGACTTAGGCTTTCACTTCTTTAAGCTTGGAGAAGAAGCCATGGTCGATTTAGAAACGTTCTCTCTTTCCGGTAAGAAAAAATCAAATTTACGGGCTGTGGCCAATAAGTTTGAACGAGAAGGCTATACGTTTGAAATGCTGGAACCGCCTTTTTCAGATGAGCTCATCTCAACCTTAAAACAGATTTCTGACAGCTGGCTCGGAAAGAAAAATGAAAAAGGGTTTTCGCTCGGCTATTTTCAAGAAGATTATCTTCAAAAAGCACCGATTGCGATTCTGAAGGATGAACAAGGGGAAATCATTTCTTTTGTATCACTAATGCCGATGTATCAAGAAGGGGAGATTTCCATCGACCTAATGCGTCATATGCATGATGCACCGAACGGGATGATGGATGCGCTGTTTATCCACCTTTTTCAATGGGCGAAAGAAAAAGGCTACAAATCCTTTAACATGGGAATGGCGCCTTTATCAAATGTAGGAACATTTCATCAGTCCTTCCTCACGGAGCGTTTGGCGAGTGTTATTTTCAACAACGTCAGATTTATGTACAGCTTCAGCGGATTACGGTCGTTTAAACAGAAATATAAACCTGAATGGCGCGGAAAATACTTAGCGTATAAAAAGAATACATCATTACCTGTCACAATGGTGCTTGTCACCAAGCTGATAGGGATGGACCCGAATCGCAACCGGCGTCCATAGATGAAAAACCTTTACCTTTCACTAGGTGAAGGTTTTTTTAGACAAAAGAATAGCAAAAGTGGTAAAGTTGAAGAGTAAGGGGGATGTAAATATGACATTAAATGAATGGTTTAAAAAGGGATTAACTGAACGTACATATGTACACAACATGGAGAAAAACCGAGAAAATCTACTCACGGTGTACAACCAGTACGCAATTCATCAAAAAGAAAAAGAGCTGCTTCAAAAGCTGCAAAAGAAAAAGCTCAGAGCGCTTGTCATCACAGCGGATTGGTGCGGAGATGCGATGGTCAATGTACCAATTTTCATGCGTATTGCAAGTGAAGCACTCATTGATGCGCGCTATTTTATTCGGGACGAGCATCTAGACCTGATGGATCAGTATTTAACGAACGGGACCGCAAGATCGATTCCGATTATCGTGATCATTGATCAGGACGGGAATGAAGTAGGTAAATGGGGACCACGCTCAACAGAAGCACAGCGATTTGTTGATGAGAAAAAACCCGACAAGGATGCACCTGATTTTGAGGAAGCTTTTCAAGTATTTGCGAAAGAAGCCGCACATCACTATACGACAGATCGTTACTTATGGAAAGATATTGAGAAAGAAATAGTAGAAGTTTTGGAAAAAATATAAACCAAAAGACTACTTCGCCGCAACGGGAAGTAGTCTTTTTTTATCTTGTTTTTGCGTCTCACCTACAAAACACCGCATAAAGATGTAGAAAAACCGCAGAATTCTACAAAAAACCGCAGAAAACCGCAACGCATCACGATTTTCCCAACCATTTTTAGTTGAAAAACCTCATATGTGTCATGAAAACCTTAATTTTGCCCTTATCTAAAGGCTCATATAACGCACGTTGGTTTGCTTTTTCCCAATACAAGAGGCCCAGCAACTATAGTAATCTAGTTGTAATCTCCTTTGAACGAACTAAAAAACAAATGACGGAAAAGGGCTGGCGATCAATCTATGAAAAAAATCATTTATCTCGATCAAGAAAAAAAGAAGCTCGCTGAATCGAAAAAAAGAGAACAGCGTTCCATCAAATCACTTAGGCTGCTTGTGTTTTATGACGGGCAAAGTCCTTCATGTGCAAAAGCGATGGACTTGTTGAAAGCTCTCGATTGGAAGAACCGTATTCATTTTGAATCCTTTAGACACTCGCAATTGCTCAAACTGAACAAAATAAGTGAAGAAAAGGCAGAAAAGCGAATCGTGTCAATTTCCTTAGCCAAAAACCAAAAAAACTCAGGGATCTATACATGGCTGAAAATTGCTTGCAATATCCCTGCATTATGGGGAACGATCCCATTCATCGTGCTCAGCATTTGGTTAGGTTTTGGTCAGCATGCGTACGATTACTTTGCGAGAAAACGGTATGTTCATTCAGTCAAACAAGTCACCCGTCCTGATACAGATCAACAGAAGACCATTTAATGAATAGGAAAAGCATGACCTTCGATCGGCAGAAGGTCATGCTTTTTTGTAATAGGGGACATATGATGCAAGGTGATGAAGCAGCGTTCTCGTGTAGGACATATAGGTACGTTCGTCAAGCTCAGAACCCGCATAGGAAAGCAAGGTTCTAAGAGCAAACAAGTACTCACTGTGCAGCTCATTTTGTTTAAAGTAAGGAAGAGCTGCTTCGATCAAATAGGTTTTCAAATCAAGAGGGTTTTCCTCAATCATCAATTTATAGATTTTGATCATATATAAACAGTTTGGCTGAATACGAGGCTGTTTTAACAGCTCATGTATGTAGGGAAGGGCCTTTTTGCGGTCGTATTCAGCATATAAGGTCGCGATTTCATACAGAGTTTCACAATAACGGTCTTCTATCTGTTCTTGATTAAAGTAATTGAGTGAATCTAGTAAATAAGGCACAGCTGAAGAAAAATCGCCTTCACGTTTTAAGAGCACCCCGTAATAAAAATAAGCGGTCATTTTAATATAGGCATCAGGATAAAGGGACGTGTGCAAAATCACTTCTTTTAAATATTTCTTCGCCGTTTGAAAGGCTTTTAGTTCCAGTGAGATCACGCCATGAATGAGTGTGCAGTGAATGATCCGCTTGAAATTGTTCTTTTGTCTATATAAATCCATGGCTTGATGGGTTGCTTCAAGCGCATCGCCAAGAAGTCCCATGTTTCCAAGTGCTTTTGCATAGTGATAATACAGGTCACTTTGTTCAACAGACGCGTAAGAAAAGCAGCTCTCAAGTTTCTTTATCCCTTCTTCAAGCTGACCATTTGTAATGAGATGAATGCCATCTAGATATTCAAATATTTCTTTTTCCGTTTCAATAAAGGTTTTTTCAAACTTTTTAAGCACGCGGTGTGTTTTTAAGGCAAGTGGCTGCTTGTCCGATAATAAATAAAATTGAAATAGGGACAAATGATACTGAATGCCTAAATCTAGCGAAAAGAACTGTTCTTCGTGCTGAATGATCATTTCTGCATTTTGTTCAGCTTGATCGAGTGCATAGAAATACATATTCATTTGAAACTCATCTAAGAGTGACAGCAGGTGACGCGCCTTTTGTGACAGCGTTTCTTGACTGATGCCAAGTCGTTCAAGCAGTAAATTGATCGTATCTTGATTGGCCTCCTTTGAGCCATTTTCGATTTTACTTAAATGAGAGACAGAACAAATTCCTTCTGCCAATTCAGATTGGGTCATATTTTGTTTATACCGGTAGAGCTTGATGATTTGCCCGATATTGATTTTCATTCCATCCAGAAGCCTCCCTTCCAATCATGGTTTGAAAGCCTTTTGACAAAATAACCGCATTAGACAAAATGGGAATAACTAAACCTATTTCATCATCTTGGGTTTTTTATCAAAATTTGTTTAAAACGTAATATGATTGTAACATTACTTGAAAAACTCAAACAACTTTTTAGCAGAAGGGATGGGAAACATCATTTGCAACTGCTCGCAATGATGTTTATAATGTGAATGAGAATCAATTTCAATTAAGATTGATTGAAAGGATGACACATATGCCAGAAATCAAACAACAAACAGAAGCGTTAACGGTACGAGACGCTGTCAGATATAGACGATCCATTCGAAAATTTAAAGAAACGCCGGTGACCATTGAGCAGCTTCAGCCGTTATTAGAGGATGCGGTCTATGCACCGAATCATAAAATTACGGAGCCTTGGCGCTTTCTATATGCGGTGACGGAGGAAGCGAAAGCGACATTTATTGATCGCTTCATTGCGTTCTTCAAGCGCAACAATCCAGATGCAAAGGAAGAAAAGATCAATCAATATAGAGATTACTTTTCAAAAGTCCCAGCCCTTTTACTTGTGGTGTTAAAGGAAGACGAGAACCCAGTGGTAAGAAATGATGATTTTGCCGCTGTGAGCGCGCTCATTCAAAACTTCCAGCTGCTTGCTTGGGATCAAGGAATCGGTATGGTCTGGAAGAGCGGCCGCATCTTATACGACAAAGGCTTTCAACAGGACATGGGCCTAAAGGAAAACGAGCGGTTTGCTGCCATCCTTCATATTGGTTATCCAGAAGAGGTGCCTGAGGAAAAATCACGTCAGAAAGCATCAAGTCTTCTTACTGAAATTCAATAAAAGAAGAAAAGCAGACCGCAAAAGGGTCTGCTTTTTTTACTTATTGTTTTTTGGCGCGCTGATCGGCTGCTTTCATACGTGCCATTGCTTTTACGTCATTCGGATCTGCAAGTTCTTTGGAAAATTCAACATATTCGCCATCCGACTCTTGTGCTGCAAGTTCGTGATTGGCTTTTTGGTGTTGGTCTTTTTTCAAAGCCTTTCCCTCCTTTACAAGATCACTTTAGTTATGTGCTTGTTGGAGTGGAATATCCATCTTATTTGTTTCTTTTTTCTGCTGCTCTTTCCGCTTTTTTGAATTCCTGCTGATACAGGACTTCCTGGGTTTTCTTCAGCTTTGAAGTTGGCTGGTGTTCTTTTTTCTTCATCAAAATCGCCCCCTCATCTCATTTCTAATAGGATGGGTGTTTTTGACAAAAATTATTCCTTTGAATGCAAAATCGCTTCTTTTAATTCAGGATGCAAAAAGTCATAAGAAGAAAGCAATGCCTTCTTCGGCAGCGCACGCTGACCTTCTAAAACAAGTAATGACATTTCGCCAAGTGCCGTTCGAATGACAAAGGATGGGACCTTCAGCCAGTGAGGGCGGTGAAGGGCAGACGCTATCGTTTGTCCAAGCTGCTTCATTTGAACAGGATTCGGTGATGTGACATTGAGTGGACCTGAGATGTCGTCATTGTGTATTGCATAAGCAATGAGATGTGCTACATCTTCGACATGAACCCATGAAACCCATTGCGAGCCGGAGCCAATCGTTCCGCCGGCAAATAGTTTATATGGCAGTGTCATCAGTGGCAAGGTACCTTTTTCTCCTAACACGACGCCGAAGCGTGTGTAGACGGTACGAATGCCGAGTGCTTCAATCTTTTGCCCCTCAGCTTCCCAACGCTTTGATGTATGACTTAAGAAATCAGTATCCGCAGGAGGTGATTCCTCTGTAAAATCTCCTGTTTGAGACGTGCCATAAATTCCGACAGCACTTGCTTGAATGAGCACAGATGGTTTCGATTTCTGCGCTTCTATAATGCGCCTTACTTCTTGTGTGGATTGAATACGGCTAGAGAGGATGCCTTCTTTTGCCTTGTCTGTCCAGCGGGTGAAAATGGATTTTCCAGCAAGGTTAATCCAGACATCAATCGCAGGCAATTCATGCTCAGGCGCAGCACCTTCTGTCAGCCACTGCACATAGTGTAAATGATTTTGTTCGGATTCCTTTGGATTTCTTGTTAAAATATATAGATGATGTCCTTCAGCAGCGAGCACTTTCGTGACGTGCTGGCCGATAAAACCGGTTCCTCCGGTGATAGCGATATTCAATTGACATCTCTCCTCTCATATACATACCTATATCTTTCACGATTTTGAATCAGAAGAAACATCCTGACTGTTTTAAAAAAGGAGTGATCACAGGATGCCCTATATTACAAAAATCTCCGCTCAGAAAAACAATACAGAGCGGGTGAACATCTTTCTTGATGAAAAGTACGCCTTTAGCGTTGATCTAGATGTGCTCGTCCAGCACGATTTGAAAAAAGGGAAAGAGCTGGACGAAGCAGATATCATCGACATTCAATTCGGTGATGCTGTGAAAAAAGGATTTCAACAGGCCGTCGATTATTTATCATACCGAATGAGATCGGTGAAAGAAGTAACCGATTATTTGACGAAAAAAGAAATCCCGGCACCTGCTATTAGTGAAATTATACACAAATTAAAGCAATACAAGTATGTAAATGACCTTGAATTTGCGGAAGCCTATGTAAACACCCACCGTAAAACGAACAGCAAAGGGCCGTCTGTCCTGAAAAAAGAGCTAAAGCTCAAAGGAATAGATGATGACAACATTGAACAAGCACTATCGCAATATCCTGATGACTTACAGCTGGAGGAAGCTGTGAAGCAGGTTCAGAAGCTTGTGAGAAAAGAAAAAAATCGTTCCGCAAAAGAGATCGAGCAGCGCATCAAGCTGCAGCTACAGCGAAAGGGATTTTCGTTTGGGATCATTGATAAAGCCATTCAAGAAGCCTATGATGGACAAGAAGAGGAAAAGGAAGAAGAAGCCCTCCTCTATATGCTGGAGAAGGCAAAACGCAAGGTAGGATATGACGGGTCATTTGAAAAAAAGATGAAGGTGAAGCAATTTTTATTCAGAAAAGGTTTTGATCTCGACACAATTGATCACGTTTTAGACAAAGGGGAATGACAGATGGACAAACGTTATAGTGAGATAACGGAATACGAATTGAAGCAGGAGATTGCCTCTCTTTCTGAAAAAGCACGAAAGGCTGAGCAGCTTGGCATTGTGAATGAATATGCCGTCTTAGAACGGAAAATCGATATGGCCAAAGCCTACTTATTAGATCCAGCCTTGATTCAAACGAAAACGACTTATCAAATCAAAGATACAGACGAAGCGTTTTATGTGGAATATTTAAATGGTGTATTTGCGTGGGGACACAGAGTATCAGCTCCAAATAAAGAAGATGCCCTGCCAATTTCAATGCTTACGAAAAAGGACTGATCCAGCGTGTAGGCAAACCCTCGCATTCGGTGTCAGTCGTGCGGGCTGCAAAGGTTTTCTATCACGCTGAAAAGGACTGATCCTAGAGATCAGTCCTTTTCTTTACTTCGAACGTTGTTTACGGACGTTGTTCTGAAGTACGATGTCGTGCTGCGTTTGCTGCGTTTCTCCGTTGACCTGAGAGGCAGAATGCTTTGCATTCGCCCATGGTTGAGGGTAAGCGGTTGTCCTTAATTGAACAAAGTCTTCCATATACGATTTCCCATTTGAACTCATATCTCAAGCACTCCCTTTGGAAAAATTAGCGTTTCCCTGATGCCCTCATTCGTTCCTGTGGACGTGTATTCGTCTCACCATTCGGCCTTTTAGACGCATAAGCATCTGTGGCGCCTGGCTCGCCTTCAAATTTGTGATTCACTTGATTTGGAAAGCCTTTTGCTTTATTACGCATCTCGATTCCCTCCAAACAATACAAATCATTTGCGTCTTTTGAAGACGTAAGGGTAGTATATGAAAAAAGAGGTTTTTTTAAAAAGGCACTTTCTGCTAGATGAAGGAGGAACCGACATGGAACAATACTTTGAGCGATTAACAGAACAACTGATGGAAAAAAACAATATGCTGACATATGATGAAGCACGTACATGGGTAGAGCTGCTTTGGAGTGATTTTGAAACGACCTATGCAAAGGCTGGCCACAAGTATAAAGGACAGGAAACAACTGAACGGATTGTCCAAGAGTGGATTGAGAGCTACGGTGCGCAGCTGCATTTATTCCAAAATAAACAATCGAAGGCAAACGAGCATCTACAAGAGCAGAATAAAGGGCTGCTTCATTAAAAGAAGTGCCCCTCATCTTTTTCAAGAAATAGGAAAATATATAAATGAGTAAACAATTTTATGATACAATACCCAGTCTGTGATCGAAATTACAGGCTTTTTACAATGGTTAAACTTAAAATTACATTAAATTCATCTTACTGAAAATCACTGGAAATAAAACTTTGATATAATGGAACGATTAAAGAGACATGTAATTTATGGATAATAAAAAAGGGTTTCGTTTCCTGACAAAAAAGGAATAATGAACATATCAGACTATGTGAAAAAAGTGAAGAGAAGGTGCGATATGGAACGAGAATTGCTCTCTGTTATAATTCCTTCTTACAATGAAGGTGAAAACATCAGACGAATCTTTGAGGCACTCGAGGAAGAGTTTCGCGATTTTCATTATGACTTTGAAATCATCTTTGTGAATGATGGAAGCAAAGACAACACACTTCAATATATGAGAGAGCTCTCTCGCAAAAGTGCAAAGGTCAAATACATTTCCTTCTCACGTAACTTTGGGAAGGAAGCCGCTATTCTGGCAGGACTTGAATATGCGAAGGGAGTAGCTGCGATCATCATGGACGCCGACTTGCAGCACCCAACGTATTTGATTCAGGACTTCGTCAGAGGATATGAAGAAGGCTACCATCAAGTCATTGCCAAACGGAACCGTAAAGGAGACAGCAAGCTTCGCTCTTACTTATCATCCATGTACTATAAAGTGATGAACAAGGTAGTCGAAGTGGACTTGCGTGATGGCGTCGGAGATTTCCGTTTAATTTCGCGCCAAGCAATTGATGCATTACTTCAGTTGAAAGAAGGAAATCGTTTTTCAAAAGGGCTTTTTTGCTGGATTGGGTTTGAAGAAAAGGTCATCTATTATGAAAATGTAGAAAGACAGCATGGTGATACAAAATGGTCGCTAAAGAAGTTGTTTAACTATGGCATAGATGGCGTCATTTCCTTTAACAACCGCCCGCTGCGTATTTGTTTTTATACTGGCATACTGATCTTATTCCTTTCTTTGATTTACATCGTTGCCACCTTTATTCAAATCGTTAGAACGGGCGTGATGGTACCTGGTTATTTCACTTTAATATCGGCTGTGCTTTTCCTCGGAGGTGTCCAGCTTTTGAGTCTAGGTGTGATTGGAGAATATATTGGCCGCATTTATTATGAAACGAAAAAGAGGCCACATTATTTGATCCAAGAATCAAATGTCATGCAGCAAGAGACAAGCTCTAAGGAACAAGACCGAGTGTTAACACAGTTATTTAAATAACGTGGAGTCAAATAACCGGCAAGCACGTATCGCTTGCTGGGTTGTTTTGTTTCAAAGAACAATGGATCTTTTGTGGAAAGGATTTAGATGATGAAACGTAGATGGATAATCATTGGAATGTGCCTCATTCTCGCATTATTAGGCCACTCCTTTTTCTTATATGAATATACGCAAGGCCGTTACATGACAGGAGATGGAGACGGGATCTCACAAATGCTCCCATTTAAAAAGCTGCTTTACGACGAATATGTCAAAGGGAATTTCTTTTATTCCTATCAATTCGGTCTAGGCGGCGGTACATACACGCAATTAGGATATTATTTCACAACGTCGACGGTCTTTATGGTCACAGTCGCTGTCGTCTGGCTGATGAATGCGCTTCACCTCATACAATCAACGGACATTCATTTCTGGGCAAATGCCGTGATTTGGCTGAGCGTGATTAAGCTGACGCTCATTCTATTCATTGCTTACCGTGTGCTTCTCTCAATGGTTCAAAATAGACTGGGTGCCCTGACAGGTGCCGCAATTTATGGACTATCTATTGTATATTTCCGGCATCAAACGTTTTGGGAATTTTTCACCGACAGCATGATGTGGCTTCCGCTGCTTGTGCTTGGGGTTGAACGGATATTCAAAACGGGTAAGCCGGCTTGGTTTATTTTGGCGTGCAGCCTGATGCTCATCAACAACTTTTACTTTGCTTATATTCACTTTATCTTTTTAGCGATATATCTTGTCTTCAGATATATGATCAAGCTACGAAGTGAGGAGCGCGGGTGGAAAGTGTTCTGGACGCTTGCGATCTCTGCGCTGTTATCCTTTGGGATCAGTGCCGCCTTTTTTATCCCGTCTGTTTATGGCTTTCTTAACAATATAAGACCGCCGTATGAACAGGCGATTCCTTGGTTCGAGCTGCATGATCATTTGTTGTTTACGAGCAGGGTGTATTTATTACCTGTGATTTTTCTGATTTGTCTGTTTCTCGTACCGCTTTACCGGAACAGATGGTTTTTCATGTTCACATCCATGAGTATGTTGCTCATTGTTTTTCACTTTAGCCCAAAGATGGCGAGTGTGTTTAATGGTTTTTCAGCACCACAGTACAGATTTGAATACATTCTTGCCTTTACAGTTGGAGCGGTCGTTGCCATCACGATCAGGCATTTCTCACAAATCGAGTGGAAGTGGAAAAAGCGTGCGGTCTTAGGCGCTTGGATCGTGTTCCTACTCGCAGTCGCCCTTTCAGAACGAGCAAAGGGAAACATGGATGTCGTTGTGTTTACAGGTATAGGACTGCTTGTGATCAGCTTGTTCTTCCTATGGATGCATGCCGAAAAACGTCAGCACCTTCGTCTCTTTTCAGCTGTGCTTATTGCCATCAGCTTACTGACAGCAGGCGTGTATCAGCAGGGATACTTATCTGAAAGAAGCAATATTAAGAGCGTATCAGATACGTATCTGAATAGTGAGGCATATGCTGGACATGAACAAATGAAGCTCATTCGGCAAATTCAAAGCCGCTCAAAAGATCCGCTCGCCCGGATTGATTGGATGAATGGCGTGCGAAACAATACCCCATTATTTGAAGGCTTCCAAGGCATGAGTGTGTATTCAAGTATATTGAATCAGCATTTGCTCAATTTCTATTGGAATGACCTGCAAATCGATATGGGACGGGAAAGTGTCAGCCGGTATGCAACAATGGGGGACAGGGCGAATTTATACAGCCTGACCTACGGAAAGTATTATATGAGAAACAGCATGATGCCTTACTCACCACCAGCTTATTTTAAGCCAATCTTGAAAAGTGAGCATTATGAGGTATATGAAAATACTCGGTCACTGCCATTTGCAAGAACAACGAGCACCGTTTATTCAGAACAATCCTTAAAGGATGCCTCAGCACTTGATAAAGAGCATGCGATGCTGCAAGGCGTCATTTTAGACAAAAAAGGAAACGCTGAAATCGAGCACGCAGCAGATCGACTCAAAGATACGAATATTCATACGGAACAAGCTGTATACGAACATGGCGTGCTTGATGTATACGGAGAAATGGGCGGTCTGAATATCACACTTCCAGATGACATCGCTCGCGCTGGGGATGTGTATGTGAGCTTTTATGTGAAGCGGACCGACCGTAACGAAGGATTTCAGTTATCCGTTGACGACTATGTCACATCACGAAAAAGCAATACATCCATCTACAAAACAGGCGTAAATGAAGTGACGATTCGGGTCCCAGCGGAAAAGATCCTCTCCATTCGAGTACCAAAAGGGACATACGAGCTCAATCAACTGAAGCTGTATCAAGAGCCTTACCGCGTCCTAGAGAAAGCATATGAAAAAGAAAAACAGGATGATGGCAACCAGCAGGTAAAGCTCGAAAACAACCGCTTTACTATTTCATATGATAACAAACGCAGTGATGACTACATGATTCTGCCCGTTCCATATGAAAAAGGCTGGGAGCTCACGGTGAATGGACACAAAACCGATATCGAAAAAGCCAACTACACTTTTATTGGGTTTCCAATAGAAAAAGGTGAGAACGAGATTGTGCTAACCTACTATCCACCTTATATCAGAATTCTCGCATTGATTTCACTCGTCAGTTTGATTTGTGCGATCCTCTATGCACGGAGACAACATAAGAAACACCACTTTTCATCATAAGTGGTGTTTTTTTGTCTTTCATCTCATACGTAAGTTTCTTCATCCCATTCAATCGTATATTCGTTCATTTTTTTATCAATATCGTTTTGAATACTTATGTGCTGAAATAGCGCGTTCAATTCTTCTGTCCTCTTTCTTCGATCCTTTTCATAATAATAGAACGCATCTCGATCATCATGATCCCTTAGCATCTTTGCTATGACCATGGCATCTTCTAGACTATACGATGCTCCTTGACCAACAAAAGGATTTGCTGTATGAACAGCATCACCTATAAGAACAACTCGTCCTTTTGACCACACAGGAAGATCCTTTATTTCATAGATACTTCTTGGAAAGAACATGTCTGTATGATCGATGATGTCAGATAGGTGTTTAGGAATGTTCCAATGTTCCATTTGTTTATATAATAACTGTCGGATGGTTTCTTTATTGGCTTTCTCAAAATGTTTTGTAGGTAACTTCTCAGGACACTGAGAGAAAGCTTGCCATAAAATATTCATTTTATTTGTTGGATGCGCTTTTCCAAAAATGAATTGAAAGTTTCCGTCATTGTAAAAATAACTTGTTGCCTCATCCAATACAAAATCCTTCACAAACGATACTCCTTGCAGTCCCCAAAAGCCGCTATAATCTAATTTAGCATTAAACGCAATAGCCTCTCTTGTTTTCGAAAAAGTTCCATCTGCTCCTATTACGATATCACCTGTTATCTCAGTTTCATCTTCAAAAAGAACCTGTACGGAATGAGGCAGCTGTTTGATCGAGGTTAACTTTTTGTTGTATTTCACTTCTATTCCTTGACGGTGAACTTCTTTTAAAAGTGATTTGATGATTTGGTCTCTCATGACGTTCAGTAAAGGGGCATCATAATATTTTTCACTATAATTGTGAAAGATCGCTTCTACTTCATTTTCACTGTTTATTTGGTGGATCTTCTTTATCACTGTTGCATTTGCTATCACTTCATTTTTACACCCGATTTCATCCAAAATCTTTACCCCATTCGGAGACAGTAAAAAACCTGCTCCTGTTTCTAATTCTTCATCTGACCTGCTTTCATAAATCGTACTTTCCATCCCAGCCTTTTTTAAAAATAAAGAAGTAGCCAATCCTGCTACACCACTGCCGATAATGATCACATTTTGAGATTTCATTATTTCCCCTCCTCTTTTATAAACAGACCAGTCGGTTTATTTTAGTGCAAAAAAATAAGCTTTTTCATATAGGACAGCGTATCACAATTCCCCCTTTTCATTTGGTAATTAAAGTATATGATAATATGTTATAAATGATTTCGCAAGAATGAAACTAACCAATTTCTAATCAACTTCTTTTAAAAACATGAAGGGGATAACAAAACATGAACAAAGACACCGTGATAAAACACTACGAACACACCCTTGAATGGGTACTGTCACTAGCGGATGTAACAGACGAAGAATGGCGCCGCGCCATTGCTGATGGAAAGTGGAGCATTGCTGAGATCATCGCACATTTTGTTCCGTGGGATGAATTTATTTTACATGATCGCCTAAAGGAATTTTGGAACGATCGGGCGTTATGTAAGGCACCTGATGTGCATGAAATGAATCGAAAGTCAGCCGAAAGGGCAAGACACGAAAAGAGAAGCGAGACGATTGGGCGATTTATTGCTGTCAGAACAGAATTGCTTCAAGAAATGAAGAAAATCGAAGCATCTCGCTGGACTACACCCTTTCTGATCGGTCAAACCGAGCTGACGTTATCAAGTTATTTTCCAGGCTTAATTAAGCATGATCTCCATCATATGGAGCAGGTTAAACAAGCGCTCTCAACAGAAAGACGATAGCCTCACGATGCTTCTTTCTCAAATGGAAACGTCGCATAATCAAACAAAAAATGAAATAGCCAAAGACTAAGCGCAAAGAGAATTTCTTCAGAAGTAGTCAGCAAAATGCCGTCAACCAATTCGTCTGATAAATAGACAGCACCCCAAATAAACAAAAGGTGAAGTAAGATGGCATAGAAAACGATGGATCGTTTTTTGGACCGGCATTTTCGAACAAACCGCATGAGCACGTGTTCCAGATGTTCAAAAGAGATCCCGAGTACAACATAGATGCCCATAAACAGTAGCAGCGATAAAATCGATTGATAAAAAGCACCCGTCAAATGAAAGAACAGCACACAAAACAACAAAAATATGTAACAGATAGCTGATAGCGCCATCAGCCATTTCAGCCCTTGCCATAAAGCGTGAACAGATTGCTGCATGGGTAAACAACACTCCTTTACATGAAGATACCTGCAAAAAGGACAGCCTTTTTGCAGGAAGGTTGAATTAATCCTCTTTTTTAGGTGCAGCGATGACAGGGTGTTTTTCAGTGTCAAGCAATTTCAAGAAGTCTTCGCCTTGATCTAAATGATCAAGAACAAGCTGTTTCGGTGTGACCGCAAGCCACTGATTGAGTGAGATATCTGCATAATGGTCGCTCTTGAAGATTTCTAAGAAATAAAGCGGTTCGTCGCCTGTATTTTCTACATAATGCCCCATCGCAAATGGCACATAGCCAACGTCTCCGGCCTGATAGTTGAAGGTTCTCGCATGTCCATCAGAGGCAAATACCGTCATTCGTGCCTTTCCAGAAATGAAATATTGCCATTCATCCGTATTTGGATGCCAGTGCAGCTCACGAATGGCGCCTGGATCGACTTTCACAAGAGCAGACGCAATCGTTTTAGACGCTTTGAAATTGGTAGAGTCCGCAATCCACACTTGTCCACCGCTTGACGTAATCGGCTCTTGTTTTAACAGCTCATATTTAAAGGAATTTGGGACCTCTCCTTGCTCTGTTTTCACTTTGTCACACTCAAGGGAACCAGGAATTCCTTTTTGGAAAATATACTTCTCTTTCTCTGGCAGCTTCTCAAATTGTTCCTTTGTCATTCCAAAGTTTTGGAGCACAACTTCCTCTGGCGTATGGGCAAGCCAATCAGTCACTTGGAACGTACTATTTTCAGAGAAGGAACCATCATCAAACACAAGCAAGAATTCAGCTCCCGGTTCAAGTGCTTGAATAGAATGCGGCAAGCCGGAAGGGAAGTACCACAAATCCCCCTCGGTCACATCCTCTGTAAAATTGCGCCCCTCTGCATCAACCGATGTAATCCGGGCTTCCCCATAAATCATGTACGCCCATTCCGCTTCCTTATGCCAGTGCAGCTCACGAATCGCACCAGGTTTTAGCCGCATGTTCACAGAGGCAAGACTTTTAGAAATTGGCAGTTCACGTACCGTGACTTCTCTAGCGTAACCGCCTTTTTCTAAACGGTTGTGCGTATCAGAAAAAGAATATTTCAAGTTGGGAACCGTTCCATGATCGGTTTCTGGCGGCGTGAGCATATCTGGATTTTGTCTGTCTCGCTCGAGATTACGTGGAATTTTGACCGTTGCTCCTTTTTCTCCTCGAATCGGCTGTGGTACACCATTTTGCTTTTCACTCATGATAAAATCCCCTTTCAACATCGTATTGTGTGAGGTGACAAAAGGCCTTTCATTTCGCCCTCGTTTTCATAAGGTGAAACGAATCAAGAAGATGTCAATCTGATTCATCATTTTTTTGAACAGCGACCAATCGTTGGATGAGCTTGCTTAATTCATCAAACTTTCGTTCAAAACGTGTCAGCAAGTAAACTGTCAAAATGGCAGGAAAGCCAGCCTGACTGAGCTGCTTCAGCCATTCCTCCGAAAAAAAGGGCTCCATTTGTCTCACCTCCCAGCGGATGCTCGACTTCTCTATAAGTGGTATGAAAGAAGAAATAGGAAATCAAAGGGGGAGAAAATGAACCATTAGACCCGTTTCACAAAGTTTACTTTTTTTAACTTTTGTCCACTTAATGCAAGTAGAGAGAACAAAGGGGAGGATGCACATGGATTATCGGCTGTTATTGAAAGCAAAATGGAATGAAATCATCGATCACCCACTCATTAAGCAATTTTTAAGCAACCCTAAAAACCAGCAGCTACTCCGGCAAGTCATGGAAGAGCCAAACGAAGAAAATGCGAAAAAACTAGATTCCGAGTTCAAACAGTTCTATCAAAAAATCCGCATCATCAAGTATATTTCCACAATGATCCGCATCTTTTCAGTCGACTTTGATAAACGAGTGAAAAAAAAGCAGCAGCGTTTTCCGCTCATACTCGATCATCCTGATACACAAGAAGTGAAAGATCTTGTTCAAACAGATACGTATGAAGCCGTGCTCTTCAACCAGCAAGACCTAGGAGAGCACCTGCAAGATCAAACATTGTACAAGGCCTACCAGCAGCTCACAGACAAACAAAAAATGGTCTTAACCCATATTTATGTTGATGGTCAAACAATGAAAGAAATAGCCGATCGGCTAGGCGAAACGAGACAAAACATCTCAAACATCCACAAAAAAGCGCTCAACAAACTAAAAGAAGAAACAGGGGGAGATGTCCGTGAACGAAGAAAAAATGACCAATGGAGAAATGGAAGAAATCATTGAAACCTTCACACCCATGATCAAAAAGAAACTACAAAACACGGCATATCAAGAAAGAGAAGACCTCGAACAAGAACTCTATATCAAACTCATCGAAAAAGTAGACCGGCTAATTTACCAAGAGGGACCTGGATTTTGGGAGTTTATTGTGGAATATATGACGAAGTTGTAAGAGAAGCTGATGGTGCGAATGTGAGGTGAACATAAAATCCCCGGTGCATTCGCACCTTTTTATTCGACAAAATTGAGAAAAAATGTATATTTTATAAAGGGGAAAACAAAATTCTTTATTGAAAGTTGTGGATTTTGCCTATCATTTCCTAAAAAATGTTACAATTAGGGCAGAAATCGTAGTCGCACTCTATATGAGTGCGTGGATTGAAATGCTTTTCTTCGTAATGTTTATATAAATAGTATTGTCGCACTCTATATGAGTGCGTGGATTGAAATAAAAAGTCCTGGATTGGTTAATGTAGAGGTTCCGGTCGCACTCTATATGAGTGCGTGGATTGAAATAACGCTGAGGATGCACCAGAAGGAAAGAAAGACGCGTCGCACTCTACATGAGTGTGTGGATTGAAATACAGTAGCCGTATTAATTACAGGTCTTATATTTGTCGCACTCTATATGAATGTGAGGAATAAAATTCTTGTCAGTAGGTAGCTTGAAAGATTTATTGACATTGCGCTTGAAATAGGTGTGAAAAACATAACTCTGTCTCAGCCATTTTATTAATGAATTCAAAGATGTTGATGAAGCAGCGAAATAAGTATGATTATCATCAGTAATAGTTTTTAATTAAATAGGATTAAGAGAGATTCGGTGCGAATGTCAGGTGAACATAAAATCCCTGGAACATTCGCACCTTTTTATTCGACAAAAATGGGTAAAAATGTATATTTTGTGAAGGAGAAAACAAAATTCTTTATTGAAAGTTGAGGATTTTACCTATCATTTCCTAAAAAATGTTACAATTAGGGCAGAAATCGCAGTCGCACTCTACATGAGTGCGTGGATTGAAATGGTCAACAGTCCAACATGCTTATGCAAATCGAGGTCGCACTCTACATGAGTGCGTGGATTGAAATTCATCGTTTGACTTAGACATAGATTGATCTTGATGGTCGCACTCTACATGAGTGCGTGGATTGAAATAAATCACTTTCGGCGATCTTTTCCCAAAAAGAAAGTCGCACTCTACAAGAGTGCGTGGATTGAAATTTCGGTTTGTAACTATATTTCGCACCTCTTACAGTCGCACTCTACAAGAGTGCGCGATTTTAAATGATTGTCTCTTAAACGGGTATGGCCACCTCAAATCCATCTTCTTACAATATCCTCTTTCAAATAGCCATCAAATATACTGTTCATTTGTACAGTGAAAACATGACTCCTTGCAGTCATGTTTTTTTCTTCTTCTTTTTCCTAAATAAACCTTAAAAAATCTCAAAATAAGTCGAAATGAAAAGTAGTCATTTAGATTCAAATTTTATCCATTCGTAGTGAATGATGAAGGAGGAATTGTTTTGGGTGAAACGGAGCGAACCGGTAAAGTTGAGCAGCTGATCTTAGAGAATTATCAAAGATTAAACAGCATGATATCCGAAGAAGTAGACTTTGCTTCTAATCATGGCGGGCTGACAGGAGATTCTAGAGAAGTGATGTGGTTGGAGTTTTTTCGGAAAATCATTCCTAAAAAATATTCATTAGCACAAGGTGTCATCATTATTGACTCAGAAGGAAATCATTCTAACGAAGTCGATATTGCCGTTTTTGATGAGCAGTATACGCCGTATGTGTTCCAACACAATTCGTTGAAATTTATACCGATTGAGGCGGTTGCGGTTGCTATTGAATGTAAAAGCTCTAATTTGAAAGAAAAAGGTTTAGAAGAATGGTCTAAAAAAATAAAACAGCTAACACCAAAAACAACAGGAATTGCTAGAACGGCCACAGGTTACTTTACAAGTGAAAGTAATACACAAAAGAGGACGCGTCCTTTACTCATTTTAGCAAGTAACTTTAAAAGAGAAGAGGACCAAACAATTTCAAATAAAGCAGCTGAATTAGCGGCGTCTTTTGATTTTATGCTCATGAAAAAAAGCAATGAATTTCAATTAAAAGTACCTAATGAACATGAACATCTAAGATGGTGGTCAAACGAATTAAATTGTTTCAAACAAGAAAAACGATCTAAGGAAGAAGAAAAATTTTTAGATGAAAACAAACTCAGCGGTTTACGTATTGATGGATACGATCTGTTGACACTAAATTTCCAATTAAATCAATTGCTGATGCTCATTAACAATCCCATGTTTTTCCCTCACTATGCATATGCCGAGCTATTTCAGAAACAGATAACAAAGTGAAGAAAGGAGAGCGACATGACAAGGGAATCTAGTAAACCCAAAACGAATTGGCATGATGTGAAACATGCGATTGACACGAACATTCATGAAGACCAAAGACTTTTTAAAGAGCCGCTTACTATTCATTTGGTTACGCCAATGTTTGGGGGAGGGCCCCAATCAAACTCAATTGATCAAGACAGACCGATTCGAGAAAGTGCGATTCGTGGTCATCTTCGTTTCTGGTGGCGTGCAACCCGAGGAGCTGCTTGCAAGAATGCAAATGAATTATCTAAACGAGAAGCAGAGATATTTGGTCATACAGAAAAAAGCAGCTTAATTAAAGTAATCGTTGAAGCAATATTTAAAGAAAAAAAACAGATCAAATTCCCTCCAACATATATTTTTCAAAAAACACCAAATAAAATGTTGATGGGATATTTCAAAATGAATGTGTATTTGACCGAGAATGCTTCAATGACTTCACAAGATAAAAAGAAGTTAGGCAATGAAATTGAAGCTGCACTATGGGCGTGGATCAATTTTGGGGGACTTGGTGCAAGAACGAGACGTGGTTGCGGGAGTTTATACTGTGAAACATTTTCTCCTAAAGAGCAAGAAGTCAGTAAGGAGCGATTTGATCAATGGTTTAAAGAGAAGATATGTCAATATGCTATCTCTATTCCCGAAGTGTCTCGTGAATGGGCAACGCTAAGCTGGGATTTTAGATTACAAAATAAAGCTTCTCAAACGCATTTATCCTGGACGAAAACAATGGAAACATACAGTGAATTTCGAAAAAAACATAATGTCCAAAATGGGGAGGCTGGGAGAAGTTATTGGCCTGAGGCAGATTCCATACGTCATCTATCGAATATGTCACATCCTGATCATGAATTACCATATCCGTCAAATAAACCAAAGAGATATATCGCTTTTCCTAGGGCGCAATTTGGTATGCCGATTGTTTTTAACTTTAAAAAGGAATCGAAAAAAGATAAGAAGCGAAGCAAAGAAGAAATAGCAAAAAGAAAGTGGTTTCAAAAGGAGCCTAATACAAAGACGTTAGTCCCGCGAAATAAAAATCGTTTGGCTTCACCACTCATCTTAAAACCGTTAGCTATTAATCAAAAGGAATCGGTGGGCATGGTGATGGTGTTGCAACAACCAAAGATCGAAGCGTTATCGCTTTTAGGGTACGGAAAGCCTTTGCCCGATGTGACAGATGAACAAAGTATCTACCCAACAGCCACCTACTCAAAAAACCCATTACAAGACGAGAGTGGCCGTACGCACTCATCGGCGATTCAAGCCTTTTTACATAGCAAGGAGGTGCAAACATTTTGTCAGAAGAATTACAAAAACAAACATTGATGCTATTTTCTATAGGGCCCGTTCAAGAATTTATTGCGCAAGCACGGCGGACGCGTGATTTATGGTTTGGCTCTTTTCTTCTATCTGAATTAAGTAAAGCAGGTGCGAAGAAATTTCAAGAACTGGGTGGAACGCTTATTTTCCCTGTGTTCAACGAATCCTCTGCAGAACCAAACAATGCACCAAATAAAATATTGGGGAAAATCTCACACGAACAGCCTTCATCCATTGCAAGACAAGTGAAAAAAGCAATATATGACAAATGGAAGGAATACGCAGACTTTGTAAGAGGGATTGTGGACCCTTATATTCAAATAGGCACATGGAATCGACAAGTAGATGATTTATTGGAATTTTATGCTGTGTGGACTGAGATGCAAACTCAAGAGGAAGCGGCAAATGCGTCCGCAAGTCCATATCATTTGGCTCTTCAAGAAGTCGAAGGTTTAATGGCGGCAAGGAAGACTTTAAGAGATTTTAAACAAAATGAGCCAGGGGCGTTATTCGGTGAACCAAAATCATCACTTGACGGTGGACGAGAGTCTGTTTTTCAAAAGCAAAAAACACCACAGCAAGTGGCGCAACTAGCGGAATTGGGAATTGGTGAACATGAATCATTAGATGCGATTTCAGTGATCAAACGATTGTCCTTACATAAGCATCCGAGCAAGACATTTCCATCTGTATGTGATAAAGCTTTTGCTCCCTATCAAAATATGTTGCTAAAAAATGAACAGATGAAGAAAGCAGCCACACAATATGTGAAAGATGTAGAAACATATCTTGAGAATATGAATCTAACAGTAGCCCCTATTGATTTGAGTGAGGCATCGCTTTTTTATGAAAGAAGAATAGAAGATTATCTTGAACAACGTGGACTTGTCGGGACCACACGAACAGAAGCGAAAAATGATATCACACAGCTGCTCGAAAAATATTTCAAAGGTGAATACAGCAAGCATCACGGCCAGCCGATCAAACCGCCAGCACCTTCACCTTACTATGCCTTTCTCATGGCGGATGGAGATAAGATGGGCAGCCAACTACGAAATATACAGCATGTAGAAAGCCATATTGCATTTTCTAAAACGCTCTCAACTTTTGCTTCAAAGGCTCGTGGGATTATTTCCAAATGTGAAGGTACATTGATCTACGGCGGTGGAGATGATGTCATGGCTTATGTACCGGTGCACCAATGCTTAGAAGCAGCTGGGAAATTACAAAGTGAATTTGTTTCAACGATGAAGGCTCATCAACATAGTGAAATACCTCCTTCGATTTCAATTGGAATCGCCATCGTCCATATGCTTGAGCCTCTTGAAGAAGTAAGAAACATGGCGCGTCAAGCTGAGCAATATGCAAAACAAGAGCGAAATTCATTAGCGATTCATTTCCAAAAGCGAGGCGGAGGAGACACAATGAATATCTCAGTCTCATTTCAAATAGATCCAGTGGCCTCTATCCAAGAGATGACGGCGTGGTTAAAACAGTCTTATTTCACGACTGGCTTTGCATATGGCTTACGAGAGTTGTATCAAACATACGAACAGTCTTCATTTAAAAAACAGCCAGGAATTTTAGATGAACTCATTCCACTAGAGATAAGACGTCTTGCATTCAAAAAGAAAACGGAAGCAAAAACAGAGCAAGAAACGAAAGAGTGGATCGATCAATTGATTGCGAAGTATATACCGAAGAAGAATACATTAGAAGAATTACATACAATCGCTGAATGTATGATCATTGCTCTTCAACTAGAGGAGGTAAGTGGACATGCCTGAAAGATGGTTTCACATTCAACCGCTTGATCCGCTGCTTATTCGTGATGCACGCCCATTTCAAAGTGTACCAGGTATACGGGCGCGTTCACTAAACGATGTTCCACCAAGTGTGGTCGCAGGAACACTTCGAACAGCACTAGCGAAGAAACGACAATCAATCAAACACACCACGCCACTTTCTTATTATGCGAAATCTCTTGTGCGAGGTCCTTTATATCGCTGGCATGATCATTTATATGTGCCAATGCCTAATGACCTTGAGTTATTCGATGATGAGTATGGGATGAATCAAGTGAGACCAAAGCCAATGATGTCGGAAGGACAGGGCTTTTTTGGTACAGGAAAAACAGGCCGCTTTAGTGAGGCATTATGGCCGCCAATTGGAGCTGGTGCTCGTAAAAAAATGAAATCGCCGCCTGCTTTTGTATCACTAAAGTGGATGGTGAACTGGCTGACAGACGCAGTGAATGAGAGTCAGGTGAAGGAAGCCTTGACTGAATACCAACATATGCAGAAGCGAAATCATTCTTTCAAAAAGGAAACACCACCGGCATTTATTCCAGCATTACAGCGTCATGAACGGACACAAATTGAGGTGGAAACTGGCAGTAAAAAGGCAAAAGATCAGCATCTATTTTCAACAGAATCACTCGTATTCCCAGATGACTTTAAACTGGAGGCGGGAATAGAGTTATCTACTGAAGAGTCAGAAGCATTAAAGCCTTTCTCAAGTCTTCACCCAATCGGTGGTGAAAGGCGGCTGGCTCATATAGAAGACCGGCCACATGTATACCAACAAGATTGGACATGTCCGGATGCTATTAAAGAATCGCTCAAAAACAAGACGTATGTTCGCATGATATTGGCGACACCCGCTTATTTCAGTAAAGGATGGCAGCCCGGATGGTTGGATGAACAGCTCATGTCAAAACCACTATTTGATACAAATGTACGACTGAAATTGGTTTGGGCCTCTGTTCCACATTGGCAGCCAATCTCTGGATGGAGTTTAGCAAATAAAGACAAAGGGCGTGAAAAAGCAATACGCCGCTTAGTCCCCGCAGGTAGTGTTTACTTCTTTACAGTAGAAGAAGGAGATCCAGCAGAATTGGCCGAAAAAATGTGGCTTCAATCAGTATCCGATCGTAACCGGCGCAAAGAAGCGTTTGATCGTGAAGATGGCTGCGGGTTAGCACTTTGGGGAACATGGAAGCCGAATGAATAAGAGGAGTGAGATGATGGAAGCAAGCCGTTGGTTTTGGATACATTGTTTATCCCCCCTCCATATTGGAGCGGGTGAAGGAGTTGGCGTGATTGATATGCCCATTCAACGAGAAAAAGTAACAGAATGGCCGATTATACCTGGAAGCAGTATCAAAGGCGTGCAGCGTGAACATTATCGCGCGAAAGGACAAGACACATTCGTACAAAAAGTATTTGGTACACAAGGAGATCAAGATGGAAGCGCAGGAGCAGTCGTCATGACAGATGGCCGGTTATTTTCATTCCCTGTGGCGAGTAGATACGGTACATTTGGATATGTGGCAAGTCCACTCATATTGAAAAGATTAGCCCGCGATGCAAAAGCATTAGGCGTATCGCTGGATATCCCTGATCTCATAGAAGAATCAAGCACGCTAGTCACCATGAATTCTAAATTAGTAGAGAATGACGAAATATACCTAGGTGAATTCCAAGGGGCAGCGAAAAAATCTCAACAACTAACCGATTTTGCTGAACAGATGGCCAAACTTTTATTCGAGGATAAACAATCACAAACTCTTTGGATAGAACGATTTGTGATTGTAAGTGATGACGTTTTTCAATACATTGTCACCATGAATTCTGAAGTGACACCTCGTATTAGAATTGATCATGAAACCCAAACAGTTAGTAAAGGAGCTCTCTGGTATGAAGAGTATGTACCGGCAGAAGCCATATTTTATGGGCTCATGTGGTGTGATCGTGTCGATGGAAGCAATGATTTATCCGTTAGACATCAACTTTTAAATCAACTAGAAAAACAGATGTATCTTCAATTAGGTGGAAACACAAACGTAGGTAAAGGAAGAGTATCCTGGCGCATGACAGGAGGGGAGGGATCATGAAACTCATTCAACATCATTATGCTGAGAAAGCGTATCAACATGTGATGAATGCCAAAACGAATGAGGAGAATTTCTCAAATCAATATGGACAACTCTGTCACAGATTCGCCTCAATGATCTTAACAAATGGATTAAGGCTCACCATTACATTTTTTGAGGCAAAATCAAAAAAAGGAAATGCTTATCAACAATTCGTTCAGGATATAAAAGAAACACTAGATTTACAAGAAAGTTGGTCAGCTTCCAATCGAGATTACTTAATCAAATCAAGACAAGCTTTAAGTGCATCTGTTTGGTTAAAAAGATATGCGGAATCTATTTTAAAGGTGGAACAAGGGGCGGAAAATGTGGAGGACATCCAATGAATCTGTCATTAACCTTAAACAAAAGCAAATGGGAGATTGATGGTTCTACATTGTCGAACATCATAAAGGACAGTTCGAAAAAGCAGTCATTTTATGAAAATGTGATTAGTCTACATCGAAAACAGTGGGGGGAAAATCGCTTATTGTATGAAAAATTTGTGGAGCAATATTATACCGATACGAACCCCACATGCCTAGTCAAGTCCATATCGCCGTTAGTCATTGGACATGGAGGAGAGGGTGTACTTGAAACGGGATTGTTATTACACCCGATATACGGCATTCCTTATTTACCAGGAACAGCTTTAAAAGGCGTAGCCTCTCATTATGCCCACTCTGTATTAGGTGAAAACTTTGAAGAACTAAAACAAGGTGGTAGTGATTACAACACATTGTTTGGCACAAACGAACGTGCCGGTATCATCGAATTTCATGATGCGCTCATGATGCCAGAGACGGTAGGAGAAGCATTCAAAGTGGATGTGATGACACCACATCATTCAGACTACAACAGCGTCAAGCTAGATAAGATGAACAAAGGGGGAAGTGTTCCAGCCCCTCGAGATGATGACTCACCAACACCGATTCATTTCTTAACGGTGGTCAACGGCCGCTTTCAACTTCTATTGAAAACAAAAAAGAATCTACCAGAAGAAGCGGAATGGCTCGAGCTCGCCAAAACCATCTTACTAGGAGCTTTAGAACACGAAGGAATCGGCGCTAAAACAAATGCGGGTTATGGAAGACTTAAAATGGACAACGTCATTTCATAAGACTAGGTGCGAATGTGAGGTGAACATAAAATCCTTGGAACATTCGCACCGTTTTATTCGACAAAAATGAGAAAAAATGTATATTTTTTAGGGGTAAAAACAAACTTCTATATAGAAACTTAAGGGTTTTGACGATCATTCCTTAAAAAATGTTATAATTAGGGCGGAAATCGCAGTCGCACTCTACATGAGTGCGTGGATTGAAATATGCTGTCTTGCGATCTTAACCATTTTTTCAAGAGTCGCACTCTACATGAGTGCGTGGATTGAAATGCATCACCAATGTATTTCCACTTTGGTACAGTGAGTCGCACTCTACATGAGTGCGTGGATTGAAATATGTATTCAATGGACTGGTGCTCAATATTAGAAAAGGTCGCACTCTACATGAGTGCGTGGATTGAAATATTTGATCTGTTTGTTCGTTTGGATTTTTATCATGTCGCACTCTACATGAGTGCGTGGATTGAAATTGTTAGCCAATACAATGATTTAAATGTTCTTTTAGTCGCACTCTACATGAGTGCGTGGATTGAAATTCATTGCTGGTGCTCAAAGACCAGATGCTAAATGTCGCACTCTACATGAGTGCGTGGATTGAAATTGTTGTTGAATGGTCCTTATATTGGTGGGGGCTGGTCGCACTCTACATGAGTGCGTGGATTGAAATTTTTGTGTTTGTCTTTTAGTATTACGCAAATTGTGTCGCACTCTACATGAGTGCGTGGATTGAAATTCTTACTAGCTCCCTTGTGAGCGCCGCCCTGTATCGTCGCACTCTACATGAGTGCGTGGATTGAAATCTCACCTACAACTAAATCAGTAACAATTACTGCGGTCGCACTCTACATGAGTGCGTGGATTGAAATTTATCTAAAAGGTCGCGCAAGGTCGATTCTTCTGTCGCACTCTACATGAGTGCGTGGATTGAAATACACAGATACAAGAGATCGTCAACTTTCGTTATTGTCGCACTCTACATGAGTGCGTGGATTGAAATTTTGGGATAACGAGTTTACAGCGTGAGGAAATGGTGTCGCACTCTACATGAGTGGATGGATTAATAATTGCGAAAACATAACTCTGCCTTCTGCCTCAGTAGTCATGAATCTAATTGAATTCAATTGTTGATGAAATATAAAGAAGTATGATTAACAAGTTTCAAAATAGATTTCATACTAAGAAAAAGTCGGTGCGAATGTGAGGTGAACATAAAATCCCTGGAACATTCGCACCGTTTCATTCGACGAAAATGAGAAAAAATGTATATTTTTTAAGGGTGAAAACAAAATTCTATATAGAAACTTGTGGGTTTTGACGATCATTCCCTAAAAAATGTTATAATTAGGGCGGAAATCGCAGTCGCACTCTACGTGAGTGCGTGGATTGAAATAATATTCCAGATGATGAAATAGAGAATTGGAATAGAGTCGCACTCTACGTGAGTGCGTGGATTGAAATAATATTCCAGATGATGAAATAGAGAATTGGAATAGAGTCGCACTCTACGTGAGTGCGTGGATTGAAATACGATTGACGCTAGTATGACAAAAGAGTGGTATTGTCGCACTCTACGTGAGTGCGTGGATTGAAATGTCTTGGATATCGAGATAGCGCAGTAACTCGTCGTTACACTCAACATAAGTGCATAGTTCACAGTTTCTGCGAATTACATAAATTCAAATATCTATCCCCCTAAATCCAAGCCCTACACAACAAAAAAAGACTCGCTCACACAGAGCCGAGTCTTAATTTTTTTTGCAGTTTTTCTTCACTGAAAATCCAGCCGGTATAGGAATTTTTGATTTGATGATCCATGTCGATATGGCAGATCGCGACAAAAGGATAGTGACCTTTGCTGCGGTAGCGCAAATCAATGAACCGCACCTCGTAATGATCCTTGTATTTATCTACTTCCCACCGGTAGACAGGGGAGAAGGAGAGAAAGGCTGAAATGTTTTCATCTTGTTTGGCAATTTTCATAATTTCAGTATCAGGGACCGGCACACGGTTAAAGGTGTCTAAAATGACAACCTCTCCATTCATACTGCGCCCAACATGGAAAGAGGATTTACATTTCACGGCAATGCGCCATTGTCTGAACTTCATCGTAGGCGAAATAATAATGTCTTCAATTTCATCAAATCGTGCACGCAGCTGACGTTTGATCTGAAGCTGCATGATGACCCTGACGATATAATAACAGAAAATCACGGCATACAGCGTGATGAACGTATAGCCGGGATGCCCGCCAATCGCCCATACGACAATGGCGACAAGGTGTGTAAAAAAGATAAACGGATCAAACGTATTAATGATCCCAAGCGCTACCCACTTCTTCGAAAATGGACGAATGGCCTGCGTGCCATATGCATTGAAAATATCGACAAACACATGAAGCACAACGGCTAATAGGGTCCATAACCAGAGGTGAAGTAAATTCGCCCCTGGCACAAATGGGAAAATCACAGCCGGAATCAGCAATGACCAAAACAGTACAGCCGGAATGGAATGTGTAAATCCTCGGTGATTTCTTATATAAACCGCATTATTTTTTAGTTTTAGCACAGTATCAATGTCTGGTGCTTGGGAGCCGGCGATGGTCGCGATCATCACGGCGTGTGCCATGTGTGGATCTGCGCTGACGGCTGGATCTAAAAGTGCAAGTCCCCCAAGAGAAATGCCCATTACTACATGAGTACCAGTATCCAATTGATTACCTCCTAGTTGTCATGCTTAGGAACAATCATACAAAGTATACGCCTTCTTTCAAGACTATGTGCAAAAGCACTTTTGCTTTGTCTTGATTTAATGTAACATGTTAACGTATCTACAAACAGTATACAACAAATAAGGTTCTTTTCAGAACGTTAGCCCTCGGTTCAATGAGAAGGAGTATAGATATGAAAGACATTCAAGAAAAGCTGGACCGCAAAGATATTGCGGGCTTTCAGCATGATTTAATTAATTGGTATGAAAAAGAACAACGAACACTTCCGTGGCGTGAAAATCAAGATCCATACCGCGTCTGGGTATCAGAAGTGATGCTTCAGCAAACGAGAGTGGATACGGTCATTCCTTACTTCAACCGGTTTATGGAGCAATTCCCGACGGTGAAGGATCTTGCTTTAGCTGATGAAGAAAAGGTCATGAAAGCATGGGAAGGTCTTGGCTACTACTCAAGAGTGCGTAATTTACAGGCAGCTGTGAAAGAAGTATATGAATCCTACGAGGGTGTTGTCCCTGATACGAAAGAGCAGTTTTCAAAGCTCAAAGGTGTAGGCCCATATACGAGCGGCGCAGTGCTGAGTATCGCCTATAACAAGCCGTACCCTGCGGTAGACGGCAACGTTATGAGGGTTATTTCCCGTATTTTGTCCATATGGGATGATATTGCAAAACCAAAAACGAGAAACACTTTCGAATTTGCTGTCGATCAGCTCATTTCCCGGGAAAAGCCGTCTGAATTCAATCAAGGGCTAATGGAGTTAGGTGCGCTCATTTGCACCCCAACATCCCCTGCATGTCTCATTTGCCCTGTGAACATGCATTGCTCGGCACTCGAGGAAGGCGTTCAGCATGAGCTCCCAGTGAAAAGCAAAAAGAAAAAACCGACTGCAAAATCAATGGCAGCAGTGGTGTTATTTGATGATGCAGGCAACCTCTATATTCATAAGCGGCCAAGTACAGGCCTTCTTGCGAATTTATGGGAATTCCCTAACTTGGAAACCATAAAGGGAAGAAAAACGGAAAAAGAGCAGCTAATGGATTTCTTAAAAGAGGAGGCAGGTGTACAAGCAGAGCTTGGTGATTTAGAAGGCACCATTCAGCATGTATTTACCCACCTCATCTGGAATATTTCTGTTTTCTTTGGACGTGTGACCTCTGTATCTGATGACACGATGCTGAAAAAAGTGACAACAGAAGAATTTAAGGCATATGCTTTGCCAGTCTCACACCAAAAAATTTGGAAGATGGCACTTGAAGAGCCTAGTCGTATTTAACCGTTGTACCGTGGGTATAATCGGCTTCATTTCGGTGCAGCCCCCCACGGTCTTCGATTTCTGAAATGATTTCTCGATACTTAGATTGCCCTTCTTCGTTTAAATAAGGTAAAATTTGTTGGAAAGCATGATGAAAGTAAGCAAGCTCAGTATCTTTCCATTGATCCTTGGACATCATGCCAAGCTGGCTTAAATCGCGTCCGACATACATGAATGTAACCTCCTAATAGGAACTTTCCTATTAGTGTGAAGCGAATGGACGAAAACTATTCAAATCAGGAGATGAACCATAATGAGTCAACGTAAATGTGCATTAATTACAGGCAGTAGTAGAGGTGTAGGGAAAGAAGTAGCCCTTCGCCTAGCTGAAAAAGGATATGACATTGTCATTAACTATGCGAGAAGCAAAAAAGCCGCACTTGAAACAGCGGAAGAAATTGAAGCGATGGGTGTAAAAACATTGGTTGTCAAAGCCAATGTAGGTCAGCCAGAGAAAATCAAAGATATGTTTCAGCAAATCGACGAAACCTTTGGCCGTCTAGATATATTTGTGAACAATGCGGCATCTGGTGTTCAGCGTCCAATCATGGACCTTGAAGAAAATCATTGGGACTGGACGATGAATATCAATGCGAAAGCTTTGTTATTCTGCGGACAAGAAGCGGCGAAACTAATGGAGAAAAACGGCGGCGGACATATCGTCAGCATTAGCTCACTTGGCTCTATTCGCTACCTTGAAAATTACACAGTAGTCGGCGTATCAAAAGCAGCATTAGAAGCATTGACGCGTTATCTATCCGTTGAGCTGTCACAAAAAAATATTGTCGTGAATGCTGTATCTGGCGGCGCGATCGATACAGATGCACTTAAGCACTTCCCGAACCGAGAAGAGCTTTTAGAAGACGCCAAGAAAAACACTCCTGCTGGCCGAATGGTAGAAATTAAAGACATGGTCGACAGCGTCGAATTTCTTGTATCAGGCAAAGCAGACATGATTAGAGGACAAACCATCATTGTAGATGGCGGACGTTCTTTGCTTGTTTAAAAAATCATGAATAGGATTTGCACCTTCTGCACAAATTAATGTGCGTGGAGGTGATAATGATGGATAAACAACAAAACAAAACAAACGCACAACAAGTGAAAAAACAAAACCAAGCTACTGCTCAAGGTCAATATGGTACTGAATTTGCTAGCGAGACTGACGCACAGCAAGTAAAAAAATACAACCAAAAAGCTGAGCAAAACAAACAACAAAACAGCTAATCACTGAAACAGAGGAAAGCACTTCATCTACGAATGAAGTGCTTTTCTTTTTGCCTCTCCCCACCATCCGACAAAACCTGTAAAGCCTCTACATAAACAGTCAAAGGATTTCGGCAATCTTTCAAGAAATGGTATACAGACAAAAAGTGGATGAAAATAAAAGGGAGGAGTTAGATGTCTGATTTCGATCAGCTTGTAAAAGAACAAATGCAGCTCATGGATCAACTGCTCAATGTACAGGGAGAACTCGATCTATGCTTAGAAACAGAAAAACAATTGCTGCAAGATGAAAAAAAAGAAGAGTGGACTAGGCTTCATGATCAAATCAAACAGAAACGTAAGGAACTGCAAAAAATCCAAACCTTGTTTACAAAACAGACAGAAGAGGTCATCAATTCATATAAGCAGATGGAAAAGAGTTCAACCGTGATGTAAGACAGTGTGCCGTTCAATTGGGTTGAATGGCTTTTTCATTTCATTTTTTAATGATGTAACGGTATAATATGATAGAGACATGTTTAGCTGGGAAATTAGGTCTTTGGACTGTTATGTTTGTTTGTTATAGAAAGTAGGGGAGAAAATATGGGCTATCCCAAGGAAGGAGAAAGCATCCAAATTCAAAGCTATAAACACAATGGCTTGATCCACAGGATTTGGAATGAAACCACCATTCTGAAAGCAACGGAATTGTGTATCATTGGTGCAAACGACCGGACAATGGTGACTGAATCCGACGGCCGTACTTGGATGACGAGAGAACCGGCTATTTGCTATTTCCATGCAAAACAATGGTTTAATGTGATTGGGATGCTTAGAGATGATGGGGTATATTATTACTGCAACATCAGCTCTCCTTTTGCAACAGATGAAGAAGCAATTAAGTATATTGATTACGACTTAGATGTCAAAGTCTTTCCAGACATGACGTATAATATTTTGGATGAGGATGAATATGCAGATCATAAGAGGCAGATGAATTATCCAAAGGAAATTGATAGTATCTTAAGAGAGCATCTGAATACATTATTGCATTGGATTCACCAGCGGAAAGGTCCGTTTGCTCCTGAATTTGTGGATATGTGGTATGAACGTTTTTTACATTATACAAAATAAGCAAGAGCATCAAAAAACCTGTTTGGCTTTTTAGGCTAACAGGTTTTTGATTGCGTACGGATAAGAGGCACTGATAGATTGGGAAGGAGATTTACATGGGGGTCATTAAACGGTACATGGCTTTTGTTACACCGTATAAAAAACAGATTGCATTGACAATGGTCATCGGGATGATCAAGTTCTCGATTCCCTTAACATTGCCTCTGCTTTTAAAGTATGTCATTGATGATGTCATTCAAGGCACGGGGTCGGCTGAAGAAAAGACATCATCTCTACTGATGATTATGGGAATCATGCTCGTCTTATTTTTAGTGATGAGACCGCCTGTTGAATACTATAGACAATACTATGCGCAGTGGACAGGCAGTAAAGTATTATTTGATATTCGGGAAAAGCTGTTTTCGCATATTCAAAAGCTCAGCCTTCGTTATTATGCTAACACGAGAACAGGAGAAATCATTTCTAGAGTCATCAACGATGTGGAGCAGACAAAAGAGTTTGTCATCACAGGTCTTATGAACATTTGGCTAGATTTGATGACCGTGCTGATCGTGATCGCCATTATGTGTACACTGGACATCAAGCTCACCATCGTGTCTGTCATTATTTTTCCGTTATATGCGTTTGCAGTGAAGTATTTTTACGGACGGCTCCGCAAGCTGACAAAAGAGCGGTCACAGGCGCTGGCTGAAGTGCAAGGGCATCTTCATGAGCGGGTACAAGGAATGCCAGTCATTCGGAGCTTTGCCATTGAAGAATATGAACAAGAGAATTTTCATGATGAAAACAAAAATTTCTTAAACAAAGCGATCAATCACACGAATTGGAACGCTAAAACATTTGCCGTCGTCAATACCATTACTGATATTGCACCGCTATTGATCATTGCATTTGCTGGCTACACCGTCATTAATGGATCACTTTCGATCGGGACCATGATTGCCTTTGTCGGTTATATTGACCGGATGTACAACCCGATTCGCCGCCTCATAAACTCATCCACGACTTTAACTCAGTCAGTAGCGTCAATGGATCGTATCTTTGAATTTATTGATGAGCCATACGAGGTAACAGATCGGTCGAATGCGAAAGAAGCCGATCATTTAAAAGGAGAGGTCGAATTTAAAAATGTATCGTTTCGTTATGAACACACGCAGGAAGAGATTCTCCGCAATATCTCCTTGAAAGTAGAAAAAGGACAAACGGTTGCGCTTGTAGGAATGAGCGGTGGAGGGAAGTCGACTCTCGTCAGCTTAATTCCAAGGTTTTATGATGTGACAAACGGGTCACTTGAAATTGACGGCATTGATATAAAAGAGTACAGAGCAAGAAGCCTTCGAAATCAAGTCGGAATGGTGCTGCAGGATACATTCTTATTCAGTGACACGATTAAAGAAAATATTGCGGTTGGAGACCCAGAAGCCTCTTTTGAAAAAATCGTTTCGGCTGCAAAAGCGGCAAATGCCCATGATTTTATCATGTCTCTTCCTGAAGGATATGACACGAAGGTAGGAGAACGGGGCGTGAAGCTGTCAGGTGGTCAAAAACAACGGATTTCCATTGCAAGGGTCTTTCTAAAAAATCCACCGCTGTTGATTTTAGATGAAGCAACGTCTGCACTAGATTTAGAAAGTGAACATTACATTCAAGAAGCGATGCAAAAGCTAGCAAAGGACCGCACAACCTTTATTGTCGCGCACCGCTTATCAACAATTACACATGCTGACCTTATTGTCGTCATGGAACAAGGCGAGATTGTGGAAAAAGGAACACACGAAGAATTAATGAACAGAGACAGCCACTATCGCCATCTATTTACCATTCAAACATTAAATTAGTAGAAGCCTATCCGATTCTAGCGGATAGGCTTTTTTATGCTTGTCAAAAACATGACATATTTCCCAGCTTGTCTCAATACAATTTTAAAAAGTATGACGGGGTGGTGAATATGTGAAAGAACAAGACGTGCTGCTAGATGTCAAACAGCTGTCCATTGCATTCCAGCAAAAAAAGCAAAAAGTACCCATCGTCCATCACATATCGTTCTCGATTCAAAAAGGAGAAACCTTAGGAATTGTTGGCGAATCTGGCTGCGGGAAAAGTATCACATCTATGTCATTAATGGGACTGAACCAGCAAACAGACACAACGGGAGAGATCCAATTCGAAGGGCTAAACCTGCTGTCGCTTTCAGAAAAACAGTGGCAAGAAATAAGAGGAAATGACATTTCGATGATTTTCCAAGAACCAATGACCTCTCTGAACCCATTAATGACCATCGGCAAACAAATGACGGAAGCCCTTTTCACACATCAAGCAATCGGTCAAAAAGAAGCAAAAGCGAAGGCGGTTGATCTGCTTCAGACAGTTGGATTGAAGCAAGCCGAATCGTTGCTTAAAAAATACCCGCATGAATTATCAGGTGGCATGCGCCAGCGTGTGATGATTGCGATGGCGATGCTTTGTCACCCAAAGCTCATGATCGCAGATGAACCAACAACTGCACTTGATGTGACCATCCAAGCGCAAATCCTTCGCCTGCTCAAAAAGCTGAATGAAGAGATGGACACCGCGATCTTATTTATTACCCATGATCTAGGTGTCGTGCGGCAAATATGCCAGCGAGTCATGATTATGTATGCCGGTCGAATCGTAGAAGAAGGAACCGTTGACCGTATTTTTCAAAAACCTCTGCATCCCTACACAAAAGGTCTTTTCGCCTCAGTCCCATCGTTTAAAGAGAAAAAAGAAAAGCTCATCTCTATTGCAGGCCATGTACCGAAGCCTGGGACCATTCGATCCGGCTGTCAATTTGCCGCGCGCTGCCCTTATCAAATGGCGCAATGTCTTGAAGAAGATCCAGTTTTACAATCCATTGAACAGGATCACCGCGTGGCATGCTTTCTAATGGAAGGAGGAGAAGACACTGAGTCACCCACTCTTGCAAGTGAATCAGCTGACAAAACGGTATGACACAGCCGCTTTTTTTTCTAAAAAAAACCATTCGACTTTGGCTTTAAATCAAGTGTCCTTTCATGTGAAGGAGGGGGAAACGCTTGGCATTGTTGGTGAATCGGGCTGCGGGAAATCAACACTTGGCAAAAGCTTAATGAGATTGACTGAACCGACGTCAGGCTCTATTCAAATGAAAGGGCAAGAGGTTACTCTTTTGAAAGAAAGAGAGATGCGTTCTTTAAGAAAAGACATTCAAATGATTTTTCAAGATCCATACGCTTCATTAAATCCACGAATGAAAATCAAAGATATTTTAGAGGAACCGCTCATTGTTCATCGACATGGAACGAAAGCAGAAAGACGGAAGCGGGTAAAAGAGATGTTGCATATTGTCGGTTTTGACCCTTCCTACGGGGAGCGTTATGCGCACCAATTTAGCGGTGGACAAAGGCAGCGTATTGGGATTGCTAGAGCACTCATTACCCATCCAAGTCTTGTCATTGCCGATGAACCCGTTTCGGCTTTAGATGTATCCGTTCAAGCGCAAATTTTGAATTTGATGCTTGACTTACAAAAGACGCTTTCTCTAACGTATCTATTTATTTCTCACGATCTTGGTGTTGTCAGGTATATGAGCGACCGAATCGCAGTCATGTATGCTGGCCGCATTGTCGAAATGGGACCTGCCGAAGACGTATTTCACAGCCCGCTTCATCCTTATACATCGCTGCTTCTGAAATCCATTCCACATATGGATCACGTGCTAGAGACGCAAGATGTGTCGGTAGAAGAGTCTGCCATGACGTCAACCGGCGGTTGTGCTTTCTACAAAAGATGTCCAAAAAGGTGGGAGAAATGCTTAAAAGCAGCACCTGCTTTGTATGAGAAGGAAGCGGGGCACGCGGCGGCGTGTTACTTATATCAAAAGGAGGAACACAATGAAGAAGACATGGTTGTTCAGTAGTTTCATTTTTGTGCTGGCACTTGCACTGTTTTTAGGGGGATGCTCGTCCGCCCCGTCATCAGAAGAGAAGGCAACAAAAGACACCCTCGTATTTGGCAGAGGAGGAGACTCCACTTCGCTTGATCCAATCACAACAACAGAAGGCGAAACCTTCAAGGTCACAGAGAATATGTTTGAAAAGCTGCTGAATTACGGTGAGAAAGACACGACCATCCATCCAGGTCTCGCAACAGACTGGGATGTTGCAAAGGACGGAAAATCGTACACATTCTACTTAAGAGAAGGTGTGAAATTTCACGATGGCACAGACTTTAACGCAGAAGCGGTGAAATTCAACTTTGACCGCTGGATGAATGGTGATGCAGAAAAATTCCCTTACTACGGCATGTTTGGCGGTTATAAAAAAGATAAAGGCCATGTGATTAAGGACATCATCGTCAAAGGTGAGCATGAAGTTGAATTTCAGCTAAAGCGCCCGCAGGCGACATTCCTTAAAAATATTGCCATGTCACCGTTTGGCATCGCGAGTCCTGCAGCTGTTGAAAAAAGCGGCGATTCCTTTCGCGAAAATCCAGTAGGAACAGGACCATTCAAATTTAAAGAGTGGAAACAAAACGACCGTATCGTGTTAGAAAAGAACGAAGATTACTGGCAGAAGGATAAACCAAAACTGAATCAAATCATCTTCCGCTCGATCCCAGAAAACTCGGCTCGCTTAAATGCATTGAAAACAGGCGAGATCGATTTGATGGATGGCGTGAATCCATCAGATTTAGATGGCATTAAAACGGATCAAGCACTCCAGCTCATTGAAAGACCATCAATGAACGTAGGCTATATCGGACTGACCGTCACAAGAAAGCCGCTTGATAACAAGCTCGTTCGTCAAGCGCTCAATTACGCGGTCGATAAAGAATCCATTATTAAGTCATTTTATGGCGGACTTGCCGAGCCAGCAAAAAACCCTCTTCCGCCAGCTTTAGAAGGCTACAATGACGACATTGATCCGTATCCGTATGATCCTGAAAAAGCGAAGGAACTTTTAAAAGAAGCGGGCTTTCCTGACGGCTTTCGCATCAAGCTTTGGGCGATGCCTGTACCGCGTCCATATATGCCAGATGGGATGAAGGTAGCAGAAGTCATTCAATCAAACTTTGAAAAGGTCGGCGTCAAAGCAGAAATTGTGACTTACGACTGGGCGACCTATTTAGATAAGGCAAGTAAAGGGGAAGCTGATGTGTTCTTATTAGGCTGGACAGGGGACAATGGCGATCCTGATAATTTCATCTACACACTTTTGGACAAAGACAGCATTGGCGGCAACAACTATACATTCTTCGAAAACGATAAAATGCATGACATCCTCATTGAAGCGCAAACAGACACAGATCAAAAGAAACGAAATGAGCTATATAAAAAAGCACAAGAAATCATTCATGATGAAGCACCTTGGATTCCATTGGTGCATTCCATCCCAATGCTTGCAGCATCTAGTGATTTAAAAGGCTACCAGCCGCATCCAACTGGTTCAGAAGCTTTGACTGACGTGTATTTCGAATAAGCAAATAAGGGAGATCTTGTATCTCCCTTATTCAAACAAAGAAAAGGCGGTGAAAGCTGTTTGTTTGCTTATTGTATGAAGCGGGCAGGAATGCTCATCCCAGTATTGATCGGAATGACATTGGTCGTGTTTTCAATTATACGGTTTATTCCAGGAAACCCAGCACAGGTCATCTTAGGACAGCGGGCAACGAAAGAAGCAGTAGAACAGTTAACCATCCAGCTCGGTTTAAATCAGCCTTGGTATGTTCAATACGGACATTACATGCTGGGCCTTTTAAAAGGGGATTTAGGGACTTCGATACGAACAGGAGCGGCTATTGCCCAGGAAATGAAGCCATACTTATTTGCGACGTTAGAATTGACCTTTTTTGCCATGGTGCTGGCGATCGTTGTGGGGGTTAATGCTGGAATCATCAGTGCTTGGTTTAAACATTCTTTCTTTGATTATGTCGCGATGTTTATTGCACTCATTGGAGTGTCCATGCCGATTTTCTGGTTAGGCTTAATGGGGCAGTGGCTGTTCTCGATTGAATTAGGTATTTTACCGACAACGGGACGTGAAAACGTCAGAAATCCAGTGGAATCAATCACCTATATTCATACGCTGGACACGCTTTTGCAAGGCCGGTTTGATCAATTCACTGACAGCATCAAGCATTTGATCTTACCAAGTACAGCACTTGCTACAATCCCTGCTGCGATTATTGCAAGGATAACAAGGGCAAGTATGCTGGAAGTGCTTCATTCAGACTTTATTCGAACAGCAAAAGCAAAAGGAGTACGTTCATTTTTCATCATTTATCAGCATGGGTTGAAAAATGCGCTTATTCCGATCTTGACGATTATTGGTCTTCAGACAGGCCTCTTGCTAGGCGGGGCCATTTTAACAGAGACCATTTTTGCATGGCCGGGCATTGGGCGGTATATATATGACGCCATCAGCTATCGTGATTACCCAGTCATTCAAACTGGCATTCTCGTCGTTGCGCTCATATTTGTCCTGATCAACTTCATTGTGGATATCTTGTATGCGGTCATTGATCCAAGGATTAAATATTAGGGAGGGAGAGTGATCACATGGAAGCACAAAAAGAGTTTGAACCACCTCAACCAAAAGAAGAACGCTCTCAATCATTGATTCTTGAATCGATGAAACTGTTCTTTCAGCACAAGCTGGCGTTCATTGGCAGTGTGATTGTCTTTTTATTTCTCATTTTAGCGATATTTGCACCGCTCATTGCTCCTTTTGGAATCAATGAACAATCTCTCGGTGAGCGATTTAGTGCACCATCAGCTGCGCACTGGTTTGGTACAGATGATTTCGGCAGAGATATATTTTCAAGAGTTGTGCATGGCGCGCGGATTTCCTTATGGGTTGGTTTCTTCTCGGTTCTCGGGTCTGTCATTTTAGGCACACTGCTTGGATTGATTGCAGGCTATGGCGGAAGAGTGCTAGATGCTGTGATCTCGAGAGTGTTTGATATTTTACTCGCTTTTCCTAGTATTCTACTGGCGATTGCGATCGTCTCTATCTTAGGCCCCTCCTTACAAAATGCCCTTATTGCCATTGCGATTATTAATGTCCCAACCTTTGGACGGCTCGTTCGTTCAAAAGTGCTGAGTATTAAACAAGAAGAATACGTGCTAGCAGCAAAGGCGGTTGGGATGTCACACCGCCGCATCGTACTGCGTCACATTCTGCCAAACAGTATGGTGCCGGTCATCGTACAAGCGACGCTTGCGATCGGAACAGCGATTATCGAAGCAGCGGCTTTAGGCTTTTTAGGATTGGGTGCACAGGCACCAAGCCCAGAGTGGGGGAAAATGCTTGCCGATGCAAGACCTTATCTCGTTCAAGCCCCTTGGACATTAATTTTCCCAGGTGTAGCGATCATGCTGACAGTTTTGGGCTTTAACCTGATGGGAGATGGATTAAGAGACACACTGGATCCTAAAATGAAGAAAATAAAATAAGACCGATTCTTGGAATCGGTCTGGTCTTTTCTATTTATGCTTCTTTTTCATCTGTCTCAATTTCACTGTCTTTTGGGTGATACGTCTGGAAGCTTGTAATCAATGTATCTAAATGCTCTAGTTCATCACGGTATTCGATGATGCTGGACATGACATTCAGCATATTGTAATCGAGCAAGTCGTTTTCTTGGTTTTGCTGATGCTGGATAAATGATTTCGTTAACGTTTCAAGGCGAAGAGAGCATTCATTTTGAAATTCATCGTCCTGCGGCTTCATTTTACCGACGAATTTCATCAAGGTGCGCTCATGCCAATACAGTAAGTAATCAATTTCATCTGTTAAGCTTTCCTTGAAATGCTCTGGCATCAAATGAATTTCATTTTCTAATTTATGAAGCTTTTTCAGCAAGTACAGGGCACGATTCGATGTCATAATGGCCTGTCTGAACAAAACGAGCTTTCTTGATTTTACATAGGTTGTTTTCTTTAAATAGCTTCGTTCCTCTTTGTATAACAAGTAAATGTGATCTAATTTGATCATGCGTTCTTTTATTTGATCGATGTCATCCTTTAAAATGGAATGATCAGTAGACTGTCTGGAGCTCAGACGGATCCATTTTAAAATCTCCTCCGTATTTTCCATAATGTGATGAACAAGCTTTGTTTCATACTTTGGCGGCAGGAAGATTAAATTCACTAAAAATGAAGAAAGAACTCCTAACACCACAGTAGCTGTTCGAATTAAGGCAAAGGAAAGGAAATGATCCCCTGCACTTTCTAAAATCGCAATGACGGTTACAAGTGCAATTGGAATCGTGTGTTCAATCTTCAGCTTTAAATTAATGGCGATGACCATGACGGCGGTTAAACCGATAATGACTGGTCCAGTGCCAAAAAGCAGACCGAACGTAATGGCAAGTGCTGCTCCAATAATATTGGCTTGCACTTGATCAACAATCGTTAAAAAAGATCGATAAATAGATGGCTGGATAGCAAATACAGCTGCAATTCCCGCGAAGACGGGCGTTGGCAACCCAAGCCATGTTGCCAGGTAAAGCGCGAGTACAATGGCAATACCGGTTTTTAAAATACGGGCTCCAAGTTTCATTGGTTTTGTCCCTGCATTCCTTTCTTTTAGATAATAGATGATCACTCGTCATTTATTATAAATATTTTGATGAACAACTAAGTAATATACAGCGGTCTTCCGAAATATTCAAGTGATTTTTGAAAGTTCATGAAAACATCAAAAGAAGGTATTGAGAAGAAATGTAACAGATTCACACGCTTTTGACAAACAAGAGCTGATAAATAAAAAAACAGGCGCATTTTTTTACGCCTGTTTTTGACCCTATTATGATTGTTTCAACTGTTCAAACGCATGATCTACTGCTTGCAGCGTCTCGGAAATATCTTTTTCAGTATGTGCAATCGTTAAGAACCAAGCTTCATATTTAGAAGGAGCGAGGTTAATCCCTTGCGAAAGCATTAATTTAAAGAAGCGAGCGAACATTTCGCCATCCGTATTTTCAGCCTGTTCATAGTTCACAATGGTTTCTTTTGTGAAATAGACAGTGAGAGCCCCTTTTAAGCGGTTCACTGTAATATCTACTTGATGTTTTTTTGCATGGGCTAAAATGCCTTCTTCTAGCATAGCGCCAAGCTGATCAAGATGCTCGTAAACACCATCTTGTTTTAACACTTCCAAGCAGGCAATACCAGAAAGAATGGAGGCAGGATTTCCTGCCATCGTGCCAGCTTGATAGGCTGGTCCAAGAGGAGCGACTTGCTCCATAATTTCTTTTTTACCGCCATAAGCACCGATTGGAAGTCCGCCGCCAATGATTTTTCCTAATGCAGTGAGGTCAGGTTTTACTTGAAGTAAGTCCTGTGCGCCTCCGTACATAAAGCGGAAAGCTGTAATCACTTCATCATAGATCACAAGTGCGCCCTTTTCATGAGTGAGGTCATTGACCTGCTGCAGGAAACCATCCTTAGGCTCCACGATGCCGAAGTTCCCGACAATCGGCTCGACAAGGACAGCTGCGACTTCATCACCCCATCGATCCAATGCTTCTTTGTAGCTGTCAATATCATTAAATGGAACGGTAATCACTTCATTGGCGATGCTCTTAGGAACGCCTGCTGAATCAGGGGTTCCTAAAGTGGATGGACCAGAGCCAGCTGCCACAAGTACAAGATCAGAGTGACCGTGATAGCATCCGGCAAACTTAATGATCTTTGTTCTGCCTGTATATGCACGTGCGACACGAATCGTTGTCATCACCGCTTCAGTACCTGAATTGACAAAGCGAACCTTGTCTAAAGCAGGCATGGCTTCCTTCAGCATTTTAGCAAAAGTGACTTCATGCTTCGTTGGCGTTCCGTAAAGGACACCTGATTCAGCCGCTTTTGTAATCGCTTTTGTAATATGAGGGTGGGCATGTCCTGTAATAATTGGGCCGTATGCTGCTAGATAATCGATATAGCGATTTCCGTCAACATCCCAAAAATAAGCGCCTTCTCCTTTTTCCATAGCCACGGGTGAACCGCCGCCTACTGCCTTATATGAACGAGACGGGCTGTTGACACCTCCAACAATATGCTCCAGCGCCTCTTGATGTAATTTTTCTGATTCTGTGAATTTCATAAATAGCCTCCTATCTCAACGTATCACGTCGTCTATCATTATTTTAACATGCCGATGCAAGCGTCCTTAGTTGAATATCCTTTCAAAATTGGATAGGCTATTAAAAAATGGGTTGGAGGGATTGTGTCATGACAATCGAAGTAGGCCAGCAAGTACCTGAAATCGAATTAACCGGTGACAACGGGGAGAAAGTAAAGCTTTCTGACTTTAAAGGAAAACATATTGTCCTTTATTTCTATCCAAAAGATATGACACCCGGCTGTACAACAGAAGCATGTGATTTCCGCGATCGCCATCAAAGCTTTGCAGAATTAGATGCTGTCATTATCGGCGTAAGCCCAGACAGTCAGGATAAGCATCAGAAGTTTAAAGAAAAACATGATTTACCGTTCTTACTTCTTGTAGACGATGAACAGAAATTGTCCGAAGCCTTTGGAGTATGGAAGCTGAAAAAGAACTTTGGCAAAGAATACATGGGCATCGAACGTTCAACGTTTCTTATTAATAAAGAAGGAACGCTGGTGAAAGAGTGGAGAAAAGTTAAGGTGAAAGACCACGTAGAAGAAGCGCTTGAGGAACTAAAATCTCACGCTTAATATCATCACAGGATAGGACCGGCAGACATGCCGGTCTTTTTTGTGAAGAAGAATAGGTAAAAAAGAGGATTGTAATTGACAAAGATTCGGCTCTGGGGGTACACTAATTATAAAGATTACAATATAAGAATATTTTTGAAGAGAGGTGCATGATGAAATGGCTGCTCACGAACTAAAAGACGCTTTAGATGCTTTAAAAGAAACCGGTGTTCGAATTACTCCGCAGCGCCATGCCATCTTGGAGTTTCTCGTAAATTCTATGACTCACCCAACCGCGGACGATATATATAAAGCACTTGAAGGGAAATTTCCAAATATGAGTGTCGCAACGGTTTACAACAATTTACGAGTCTTCCGGGAATCTGGATTAGTAAAGGAATTAACGTACGGTGATTCCTCAAGCCGATTTGATTTTGCGACATCTGACCATTACCATGCGATTTGTGAAAACTGCGGAAAAATAGTGGACTTTCATTATCCTGGCCTTGATGAAGTTGAACAGCTTGCATCCCATGTGACGGGCTTTACAGTCAGTCATCATCGCTTGGAGATCTATGGGACTTGTCAAGAATGTGCGAAAAAAGAAAATCATTAATGAAAAAGCTGACCGGTTAAATGGTCAGCTTTTTTTATGACTTTTTTCGATTGTAGGATTCATCAAACTCTTTGCCTTCTAATGCTGGATCGAGTGTAAGCGGCTCTCTGCAATGCATGCACATGTCCACCCGCCCAAGCACTTTTGTTTCCTTCTCACAGCCTGGACATACGACACGGACTGCCTTCGTAGAAAGCATACCGATCCAAAAGTAAACCACTGTACTCAATCCGATCGATAAGACGCCGAGCAGCATAAAGAAAGTCGACAGCCAAATCGATTCCTTGAAGAACACACCGATATACATGATCAGAAAGCCAACAAAAACCAAACTGAGTGCAAATGTTCTGATTTTATTAATCTTACTGGAGTATTTCGCCATCCCTAGCCCCCCCTTGTCTCCAATATAGCACATTTTACCTTTCTGTTTGAATTAGTTATAGAGTTTTGTGAATAAATTGCTTATAATGATTCAATGATCTTTTTTCTTGAATTGAAGGAATTTTGATTCTATGAGGAGAAATACATAGCATTAGAGAAGAACTTTACACCCGAGTATTGGAGGAATCACTATGGAAAATCTTCTCCGTCCTATTTATCAAGAGAGAGCAAGTCACCCAGACACATTGGCTGTGATTATAGTAGAAAGAAGACACAAGGTATCTTCTGAGACGGATAACTTTGATGCAGCACTTCTAGTCATTGTAAAAGAAGCGGAAGAGCCGTTATTTATCAAGCACTATGAATCCGATCACCAAACAGCTTCTTTAAATGTTGTCACAGATGAGCAGTTGAAGGAATGGATTACCCTTGGCACGAACCGCCGAATCATTGATTGGATTTTGAATGGGAAAGTCCTATTTGATCGAAATGAATATATTTTCAACTTAATTGATGACCTGAGTACATTCCCATTTTCAAACCGCAAACTTAAAATCGGTTTAGAATACGGCAAGCTTATTCGCAGATATATAGAAGGAAAAGCATTTTTTGAGTCAAATCAATTCCTTGATGCATATAATTCAATTGTGCATGCTCTGCATCATTTGGCACGTATTGAAGTGATCGATAAAGGTTTCCACCCAGAAGTGACAGTTTGGAATCAGGTGCGTCATATGGAACCGGAAGTATATAAACTTTATTCAGAACTCATTGAAAGCCACGAAAGCCTTCATAAGCGTTTGGAACTTTTATTTTTAGCAAATGACTTTTTGATCCATTCAAAAGCAGAAATTGGCGCCGCTCATTTGCGTCATGTCATGGAACAGCAAGATATATGGCTTTTTGGCGAGCTTCTCGCGCATCCTGACCTCAAGTATTTCACGCCTGACCTTAGCGTCATGATTGATTTCTTTGTGGAAAAAGGAATTGTTCAGGTGGAGCCGATTGAGACAAAGGGGCAAAAAATCTATCATCGAGGATATTTTGTGAAAAAAAATATTGACGCCTGAATATTATGATGGTATATTATTATACGTCGCTAACGAGCAAACAAGTTGCTTTGGAAGAAAAGCTGACAAAAAGAAATTCTAAAAAACACTTGACGCACATAGCGTCGAAATGTTATATTGAGAAAGTCGCCTCTGAGAGACGACGGAGATGATCTTTGAAAACTAAACAAGACAAAACGTACCTGTTAATTCGAGTTTTTATAAAAAAATCCTATGAAACATCATAGGTAGTCAGTCAAACGCTGACGAGGCAGGAAATGATCACATGCTAAGTTCGCTACATCGTGTAGCAACGCATGTGTGATATGCATCCTGCATACCTCGGAGAGTTTGATCCTGGCTCAGGACGAACGCTGGCGGCGTGCCTAATACATGCAAGTCGAGCGGACAGAAGGGAGCTTGCTCCCGGATGTTAGCGGCGGACGGGTGAGTAACACGTGGGTAACCTGCCTGTAAGACTGGGATAACTCCGGGAAACCGGAGCTAATACCGGATAGTTCCTTGAACCGCATGGTTCAAGGATGAAAGACGGTTTCGGCTGTCACTTACAGATGGACCCGCGGCGCATTAGCTAGTTGGTGGGGTAATGGCTCACCAAGGCGACGATGCGTAGCCGACCTGAGAGGGTGATCGGCCACACTGGGACTGAGACACGGCCCAGACTCCTACGGGAGGCAGCAGTAGGGAATCTTCCGCAATGGACGAAAGTCTGACGGAGCAACGCCGCGTGAGTGATGAAGGTTTTCGGATCGTAAAGCTCTGTTGTTAGGGAAGAACAAGTGCGAGAGTAACTGCTCGCACCTTGACGGTACCTAACCAGAAAGCCACGGCTAACTACGTGCCAGCAGCCGCGGTAATACGTAGGTGGCAAGCGTTGTCCGGAATTATTGGGCGTAAAGGGCTCGCAGGCGGTTTCTTAAGTCTGATGTGAAAGCCCCCGGCTCAACCGGGGAGGGTCATTGGAAACTGGGAAACTTGAGTGCAGAAGAGGAGAGTGGAATTCCACGTGTAGCGGTGAAATGCGTAGAGATGTGGAGGAACACCAGTGGCGAAGGCGACTCTCTGGTCTGTAACTGACGCTGAGGAGCGAAAGCGTGGGGAGCGAACAGGATTAGATACCCTGGTAGTCCACGCCGTAAACGATGAGTGCTAAGTGTTAGGGGGTTTCCGCCCCTTAGTGCTGCAGCTAACGCATTAAGCACTCCGCCTGGGGAGTACGGTCGCAAGACTGAAACTCAAAGGAATTGACGGGGGCCCGCACAAGCGGTGGAGCATGTGGTTTAATTCGAAGCAACGCGAAGAACCTTACCAGGTCTTGACATCCTCTGACAACCCTAGAGATAGGGCTTTCCCTTCGGGGACAGAGTGACAGGTGGTGCATGGTTGTCGTCAGCTCGTGTCGTGAGATGTTGGGTTAAGTCCCGCAACGAGCGCAACCCTTGATCTTAGTTGCCAGCATTTAGTTGGGCACTCTAAGGTGACTGCCGGTGACAAACCGGAGGAAGGTGGGGATGACGTCAAATCATCATGCCCCTTATGACCTGGGCTACACACGTGCTACAATGGACAGAACAAAGGGCTGCGAGACCGCAAGGTTTAGCCAATCCCATAAATCTGTTCTCAGTTCGGATCGCAGTCTGCAACTCGACTGCGTGAAGCTGGAATCGCTAGTAATCGCGGATCAGCATGCCGCGGTGAATACGTTCCCGGGCCTTGTACACACCGCCCGTCACACCACGAGAGTTTGCAACACCCGAAGTCGGTGAGGTAACCTTTATGGAGCCAGCCGCCGAAGGTGGGGCAGATGATTGGGGTGAAGTCGTAACAAGGTAGCCGTATCGGAAGGTGCGGCTGGATCACCTCCTTTCTAAGGATATATGGAGCAGTGTGCGTTTTCGTCTTGTTTAGTTTTGAAGGATCATTCCTTCAAGACATGTCTCTAGCGAGACAGGATTGTTCTTTGAAAACTAGATAACAATAAGTAATACATTCACATTGAATGCAATGCAAAGTTCATCACACATAGTGATTCTTTCTAAAGTAAGAAATGGTTAAGTTAGAAAGGGCGCACGGTGGATGCCTTGGCACTAGGAGCCGATGAAGGACGGGACGAACACCGATATGCTTCGGGGAGCTGTAAGCAAGCTTTGATCCGGAGATTTCCGAATGGGGAAACCCACTGCTCGTAATGGAGTAGTATCCATACTTGAATACATAGAGTATGAGAAGGCATACCCGGGGAACTGAAACATCTAAGTACCCGGAGGAAGAGAAAGCAAATGCGATTCCCTGAGTAGCGGCGAGCGAAACGGGAACAGCCCAAACCAAGAGGCTTGCCTCTTGGGGTTGTAGGACACTCTATACGGAGTTACAAAGGAACGATATAAGCGAAGAGGTCTGGAAAGGCCCGCCAAAGAAGGTAACAGCCCTGTAACTGAAATGTTGTTCTCTCCAGAGTGGATCCTGAGTACGGCGGAACACGTGAAATTCCGTCGGAATCCGGGAGGACCATCTCCCAAGGCTAAATACTCCCTAGTGACCGATAGTGAACCAGTACCGTGAGGGAAAGGTGAAAAGCACCCCGGAAGGGGAGTGAAATAGATCCTGAAACCGTGTGCCTACAAGTAGTCAGAGCCCGTTAAAGGGTGATGGCGTGCCTTTTGTAGAATGAACCGGCGAGTTACGATCCCGTGCAAGGTTAAGCAGAAGATGCGGAGCCGCAGCGAAAGCGAGTCTGAATAGGGCGCATGAGTACGTGGTCGTAGACCCGAAACCAGGTGATCTACCCATGTCCAGGGTGAAGTTCAGGTAACACTGAATGGAGGCCCGAACCCACGCACGTTGAAAAGTGCGGGGATGAGGTGTGGGTAGGGGTGAAATGCCAATCGAACCTGGAGATAGCTGGTTCTCTCCGAAATAGCTTTAGGGCTAGCCTCAAGGTAAGAGTCTCGGAGGTAGAGCACTGATTGGACTAGGGGCCCCTACCGGGTTACCGAATTCAGTCAAACTCCGAATGCCGATGACTTATCCTTGGGAGTCAGACTGCGAGTGATAAGATCCGTAGTCGAAAGGGAAACAGCCCAGACCGCCAGCTAAGGTCCCAAAGTATACGTTAAGTGGAAAAGGATGTGGAGTTGCTTAGACAACCAGGATGTTGGCTTAGAAGCAGCCACCATTTAAAGAGTGCGTAATAGCTCACTGGTCGAGTGACTCTGCGCCGAAAATGTACCGGGGCTAAACGTATCACCGAAGCTGCGGACTGTTCTTACGAACAGTGGTAGGAGAGCGTTCTAAGTGCTGTGAAGTCAGACCGGAAGGACTGGTGGAGCGCTTAGAAGTGAGAATGCCGGTATGAGTAGCGAAAGACGGGTGAGAATCCCGTCCACCGAATGCCTAAGGTTTCCTGAGGAAGGCTCGTCCGCTCAGGGTTAGTCGGGACCTAAGCCGAGGCCGAAAGGCGTAGGCGATGGACAACAGGTTGATATTCCTGTACCACCTCCTCACCATTTGAGCAATGGGGGGACGCAGGAGGATAGGGTAAGCGCGGTATTGGATATCCGCGTCCAAGCAGTTAGGCTGGGAAATAGGCAAATCCGTTTCCCGTGAAGGCTGAGCTGTGATGGCGAGCGAAATTTAGTAGCGAAGTTCCTGATTCCACACTGCCAAGAAAAGCCTCTAGCGAGGTGAGAGGTGCCCGTACCGCAAACCGACACAGGTAGGCGAGGAGAGAATCCTAAGGTGATCGAGAGAACTCTCGTTAAGGAACTCGGCAAAATGACCCCGTAACTTCGGGAGAAGGGGTGCTTCTTAGGGTGTTAAAGCCCCGAGAAGCCGCAGTGAATAGGCCCAGGCGACTGTTTAGCAAAAACACAGGTCTCTGCGAAGCCGTAAGGCGAAGTATAGGGGCTGACGCCTGCCCGGTGCTGGAAGGTTAAGAGGAGCGCTTAGCGTAAGCGAAGGTGCGAATTGAAGCCCCAGTAAACGGCGGCCGTAACTATAACGGTCCTAAGGTAGCGAAATTCCTTGTCGGGTAAGTTCCGACCCGCACGAAAGGCGCAACGATCTGGGCACTGTCTCAACGAGAGACTCGGTGAAATTATAGTACCTGTGAAGATGCAGGTTACCCGCGACAGGACGGAAAGACCCCGTGGAGCTTTACTGCAGCCTGATATTGAATGTTGGTACAGCTTGTACAGGATAGGTAGGAGCCTTGGAAACCGGAGCGCTAGCTTCGGTGGAGGCATCGGTGGGATACTACCCTGGCTGTATTGACCTTCTAACCCGCTGCCCTTATCGGGCAGGGAGACAGTGTCAGGTGGGCAGTTTGACTGGGGCGGTCGCCTCCTAAAATGTAACGGAGGCGCCCAAAGGTTCCCTCAGAATGGTTGGAAATCATTCGCAGAGTGTAAAGGCACAAGGGAGCTTGACTGCGAGACCTACAAGTCGAGCAGGGACGAAAGTCGGGCTTAGTGATCCGGTGGTTCCGCATGGAAGGGCCATCGCTCAACGGATAAAAGCTACCCCGGGGATAACAGGCTTATCTCCCCCAAGAGTCCACATCGACGGGGAGGTTTGGCACCTCGATGTCGGCTCATCGCATCCTGGGGCTGTAGTCGGTCCCAAGGGTTGGGCTGTTCGCCCATTAAAGCGGTACGCGAGCTGGGTTCAGAACGTCGTGAGACAGTTCGGTCCCTATCCGTCGCGGGCGCAGGAAATTTGAGAGGAGCTGTCCTTAGTACGAGAGGACCGGGATGGACGCACCGCTGGTGTACCAGTTGTTCTGCCAAGGGCATCGCTGGGTAGCTATGTGCGGACGGGATAAGTGCTGAAAGCATCTAAGCATGAAGCCCCCCTCAAGATGAGATTTCCCATTCCGCAAGGAAGTAAGATCCCTGAAAGATGATCAGGTTGATAGGTCTGAGGTGGAAGCGTGGTGACACGTGGAGCTGACAGATACTAATAGATCGAGGACTTAACCTATATTCTAATGTGAAGTTTGAACATTGTTATCTAGTTTTGAGAGAACATTTTTTAAATATCTCTTGATTTATTTTCAATACATAGTATAATATCTTTTGTCACTAAATTGTCTGGTGATGATGGCGAAGAGGTCACACCCGTTCCCATACCGAACACGGAAGTTAAGCTCTTCAGCGCCGATGGTAGTTGGGGGTCTCCCCCTGTGAGAGTAGGACATCGCCAGGCTTTCTTCATTCCGCAGTAGCTCAGTGGTAGAGCTATCGGCTGTTAACCGATCGGTCGTAGGTTCGAATCCTACCTGCGGAGCCAATTTGGAGAGCTGTCCGAGTGGCCGAAGGAGCACGATTGGAAATCGTGTAGGCGGTAACCCCGTCTCAAGGGTTCGAATCCCTTGCTCTCCGCCACAATTTACATAATAAAGGGCCCGTTGGTCAAGCGGTTAAGACACCGCCCTTTCACGGCGGTAACACGGGTTCGAATCCCGTACGGGTCACCATTTTATAGAATATACACCAGTGTTTTTTATTCGGAGGATTAGCTCAGCTGGGAGAGCATCTGCCTTACAAGCAGAGGGTCGGCGGTTCGAGCCCGTCATCCTCCACCATATCTTTTATATCATCGCGGGGTGGAGCAGTTCGGTAGCTCGTCGGGCTCATAACCCGAAGGTCGCAGGTTCAAATCCTGCCCCCGCAACCAAATTATTTTATACACCAATGGGGAGTGCTCATTGAGTGCAACCAAAATGGTCCGGTAGTTCAGTTGGTTAGAATGCCTGCCTGTCACGCAGGAGGTCGCGGGTTCGAGTCCCGTCCGGACCGCCATTTTTAAAATAAATACTTGGCTCGGTAGCTCAGTTGGTAGAGCAACGGACTGAAAATCCGTGTGTCGGCGGTTCGATTCCGTCCCGAGCCACCACTATTTGCCGGTGTAGCTCAATTGGTAGAGCAACTGACTTGTAATCAGTAGGTTGGGGGTTCAAGTCCTCTTGCCGGCACTGTTTTTCAAATGTGGAGGGGTAGCGAAGTGGCTAAACGCGGCGGACTGTAAATCCGCTCCCTCCGGGTTCGGCGGTTCGAATCCGCCCCCCTCCACCATTTTTATTTTCATAGGGGCATAGTTTAAAGGTAGAACAGAGGTCTCCAAAACCTCCGGTGTGGGTTCGATTCCTACTGCCCCTGCCAATTTTCTTAATATGATTCATAACATCTATGGCGGTTGTGGCGAAGTGGTTAACGCACCAGATTGTGGCTCTGGCACTCGTGGGTTCGATTCCCATCAATCGCCCCATTTTATTATTGGGCTATAGCCAAGCGGTAAGGCAACGGACTTTGACTCCGTCATGCGTTGGTTCGAATCCAGCTAGCCCAGTTGATTCGCGGAAGTAGTTCAGTGGTAGAACACCACCTTGCCAAGGTGGGGGTCGCGGGTTCGAATCCCGTCTTCCGCTCCAATAATGGCGGCATAGCCAAGTGGTAAGGCAGAGGTCTGCAAAACCTTTATCCCCGGTTCAAATCCGGGTGTCGCCTTTTTGAAAAGACTGCCGGGGTGGTGGAATTGGCAGACACACAGGACTTAAAATCCTGCGGTAGGTGACTACCGTGCCGGTTCAAGTCCGGCCCTCGGCACCATGTTTTTTATCATAAGTTGCGCTCTTTAATGATCATGCCGGTGTGGCGGAATTGGCAGACGCGCACGACTCAAAATCGTGTTCCTCACGGAGTGCCGGTTCGACCCCGGCCACCGGTATCTATTAATAATTTCATGATCGGTTTTTACCGTCAACCTAACGTTTCACCCTTGTGGTGAAACGTTTTTTTGTGGTTTAAATGAGTTATTTAGATAAAAATAGAAACCTATTAGAAAATAATGAGCATGTACTTCTTTTAGCAGAATAATCTTTAGATGATTTGCAACATTTGATAAGATACATTTAACCATGTAAGGAAACAAAATGGGGTAGCGCATTCACATAAAACAGTGAAATACTTTTGTGTAACTAAATGAATATTTGTGGGTACATACACATCTTTAGCTAACATCATCATTGTGACCCAATTTGAGGGGAGAATTTATGAAAAAACAAAATGATCATGAAGAGTTATTGACAGGTGGCAATGTCTCGAACGTATATCGTTCTGGAGATACGGTTCGTCGAGAAGTAAAGTCAGACAATATCAATATACAAAAGCTGCTAAAGCATTTAGAAAAAAAGAATTTCTCCTATGCTCCAAAGTTTTTAGGGGTTGATGAAAAAGGTAGAGAGATATTGTCCTTCATTGAAGGCGTAGCCGGTCATGATCCCTTAAAAGAATACATGTGCTCTCACCATGCCTTAAAAGAAATAGCGAGAATGCTTAGACTGTATCATGATGCTGTTCGTGATTTTCCCATTTCAGACGATTGGGAACGAATGGACAATACGCCTAACAACATAGAGGTTGTGTGCCATAATGATTTTGCTATGTACAATATCATTTTCAATAATGAAAAACCAGTAGGAATCATTGATTTTGATGTAGCTGCTCCTGGTCCAAGGCTGTGGGATATCGCATATACTCTGTATACTTGTGTACCTCTCAGTAGGTTTTTTCGCACAGAAACAGGAGAGATCGTGAACTACCATTCATCAGAACATGCAGACCAGATAAAGCATAGAGTGAAACTGTTTTTTGAAGCTTATGGTGAGGAAATAGCAGAAGATTATGTGGATATGGTGCTGCTGCGTTTAAAAGGGTTATGTCAGTACATGAAACGAAAAGCGAGTGAAGGTGATATAGCTTTTCAAAAAATGATTCATGAGGGGCACCTTGAACATTATCAAAAAGACATTCAATTCATTCATGAACACCGAAAAGAATGGATTTGAGGATGCCAAGAGCCTTCTAAAAGTCAAAGACCAATTAGGTGTTTATACCACTCTTATCACGCTTAAATAAGGAGGAGACATTTCCAGAAGCTGAAGGCGTATATTATGTTAAAGATAGTTGGGAGAACTACGATAAAATCAAAAAAGTGATTCAAAGGCGTTATTTAGAATGGGTGAATCAGTGTTAAGGAATCAGGTTTATGATTCAAAGATAAATGAGAAATAGAAAGAATGTAAAAAGGTGGAGTTGTTAACTTGCAAATGAAGACGATATTACAGACCATCATTGAAGACGAGGGATCACATGATTATCCGCTTTTTAGACAGTACTGTGTGAAGAAAGAACAGGGTCTGCGTAAAGATGCGTTAAAGGTTCTTCGGTTTTTTGTTGAAGAAATGAAGGAGAGCGAATTTGCAGCACGGCGTTCATTTGTTGCTTGGCTGTTTGAAAAGATTGAACGGTTTGAGGATGGTCATCATTTGCTTGTGTATCCATTGATCATTGGGGTGATTCAGCCTGTTCTGCAAGAGTGGGAGAAGGTTGATCCTATGGATGTGAGACCGTATCGCTGGCAGGGCTTGTTTGTGCATCAGGGAGAAGGGCTGCCCTATTTATTGAAGGCACTAGAGCTTGGAGGTAGCAAGGAGCAGCGTGTCATTGTACAAATTTGCGAAACCTATTTATCGGCTTTGTGGTATTCGTTTCATCATATACATGAAGATCTTTATTTAAGCACCTATGAGAAAGATCAAGAGCGAATTCAAGGCATTGAAGATGTCATGATGCTGATCGAAGATAAAAGGATTCGTACCAATGTTGAAAAACAAGCAGCCTATTATGATCAGCTTTTATCGGACTGGAAGAAATTTCAGCAAACGGAGACAAGAGGCTTCATGAAATGGTGTGCGGAGCGTAAGAAGCCGTATGAGTGGGTAGAGGCTTTTTATTATTAACAATAGATGAGGAAACGGCAGAATTCATTCTGCCGTTTAGTTATGCCATATACGCTCTATTTCTATATGATCTGGTTTGAAATATTTCAGGACATAGACATCTGGATTGCTTAGCTTCTCCCACTCTTTGAATCCAATCGTGGGATCGGCATGTTTAAGAAGCAGGCTCATAAGATTGCCATGTGTGACGAATAGAGTATGATTTTTTCCTAATTTTATTTGTTCATAGAGTGCCTCTACAATACGATTCATCGCTTCTTGGCTCGATTCTCCGCCTTCACAGGTCATATGCAAGTCCGTAAAACTGAGCTTTAGTTTCTCGTACCAATCGTCCATTGGTTTGCTGCTTAACACACGTTCAGAGAGACGCTGATCAATTTGTACCTCGAGTTGTTTTGCATGAGCAAGAGGCTCAATGGTTTGGATCGCTCGCTTATAGGGACTTGAGATGATCTTATTGAGGTGAATGCCGGAAAAGAACTGTGCTAGTGCATGAGATTGTGCGATGCCTTGTGGCGTTAAATACGCATCCTCGGATTGTTCAGTTGCTTGGCAGTGTCTGACGATATAATATGTTTTCATGGGCCACACCTTTCATTGAGTATAAAAAAATCATCCAGGAGGATGAGGATAGGTTCATTTGTTCGGATCTGTTTCTTTATAGGGATCTGTGAGCTTCGAGGTGAGGTCTAAGTTGAACAAAAAATCATCTACTGTGTCTGTACCAAAGGGAAGTGTGGAGAAGTTGATTGGGATGCTGTCTTCTTTCATTTCTGAGATGATCTGTTGTTTAGGCTGCTTTTTTCTCCAGTACTTAAACAAGCGCATGTAAAGCCCCCTTTTCTATGAAAAAGATGGATTTATACATAATATACGGGGAGAGTTGTCCAGGCGTCAAATGTTTTCTTAGAGAACGATGAAAAGAGCCATAGGAAAGCAAGGCCCTTTTGTCCATTTACTTGGCACGACGTAATGCTTTCAGCACTTTACGTTCGCATTTTAAGTTGTATCGCTTCTGATGAAGTTTATCTGTGTTACATCTGCCAATGACTTGGCGGACATCTGGATGATAAATGATGAGATGCCTGTAAGCTGGATCATTTAATAACTCATGAAACCAGCTATGTTTTTTGAGATGGGCTGCGTTTCTAGAGATATCCTCTTCATCTACCTGTAGAAAAGGGATATATACAGCAAGTGAAAAGATATCGAAAATGAATCCCATGTTGGTTCCTCCTTCCATATTATTTCCTACGCTTAGAAGGAGGAAAGGTTTCATTCAATAAAACTTTAAAAACAATCCCAATGCATAAACCATTCTTTTGTGTCTTTGTCGTAATAGAAATACATCGTGCCATTATCACCAATCATGAACCGAGGTTTTTCTTCTGAGGCGATTTGCAGCATGAATTCGCCTTGTTGTTGATGGGGTGGAGATTGAATATACGCCCCATATCCACCGATTTTTGTGAACGAATAATTTGTGTATTGATTAAAGAAGTGGTCCGTCGCTTCTTCACTTTTATTCACTTCTGATAAATCGACATATGACCAAGCTTCTTCCCAGCAAGGGAAGTCCTTTTGCTCATTTTCGTTCCATTGGATTTGAAAGGGTTTGAGTCCTCTCACTTCTTCAGGAGTTTCAACTACTTCTAATCCTTCCATATCTGCATATTCAATGAGCTTCCAGCCCTCGCCGTTTTTGGTAATATCCATCGGAAGTGCTTTCTGGTTGAGAAAGATTTGAATCATTTTACATTCATTGAATTCGTTCAATCCTCCTGGCACTTCAGGTAAATAAATTTGTAAGATCGGAATCATGACGCCATCTTGATCTATGGGCCAGCCTTGATCGGGGTGGATGAAGAAATGGCCGGCAAACCAGCTGTGTGCTGCTGGATCAGGACGAAAGCCGCCAATCTTAGCCACGACGGGTGTTTTTCCAATTTGCTTTAATTCATGAAAAGCCTTGATCTCCATTATTTATCCCGCCAATCTTTAGCCTGCAATGTGGGCATCTTGAAACGTGCCATTGATATTGCCTGAGACAATGATGACATGTCCCCAAAATAAATCACCGTCATGACAGTAGACTTCAAACTCTCCATCTGGGTAAGCATGCAGACTTTCAAGTGAGATGCGGCTTATAAAGTGATCCAGCGTAAGCTCTTCTTGTGTTTCAGCGGAGTCATCTTGCTCCTGCCAGTCTTTAGCTAATTCAAGCAGCTGATTTGCTGCAAATGATTTAATAGAAGCATCCCATGTGGTCTTCTCTTTCATGAGTTGTCTAGCGGTTCGAAGAGAGTCGTTTATTTTTTCATCTTCTTCGAGGTTGAAGTAGAGCAGGCATTCTTGATTACTCCACTGGATCGTTGTTTCAAATAAGTCTAGTCCTTTCACTAATTCAAAGGTGCCCAGCAGGTCATCATGATAAAAGACAGGTTTTTGGGCTTCTTCTAGTATCTCTTGCAGCTCTTCATCCTGTGTATCTGTATCGATGAGTGATACAAGCATGAACTCACCTTCACCTTTTCGGACCTGAAGTGTCACGATTGATTCTTTAGGTAATTGTGCCTGCTTTTCCCTTAATCCCTCTTCATCTGTTAACCAGCAGAGTCTTATGTTTTCTGTTGTAACGAAGTCTTTTTCCTTCCATGCAATCAGTGGAATAGAAGCGGTCCAAAGAGCTTCCTGTCCGGCTTTTCCTGCACCTACTCCTGAAGGTCCTGTGACAGCAATGATGTGATCTATTTCTTCTGAAAATCGTTTTTCAAATGCGTTAATTTGTTTGTTATGTTTCATGTGATGTCCTCCAGCCTGATTTGTTGAAAATCTATATCTTTATCACACCGCACATGAGGAGGAGAAATCAAGCTTTTTTTGCTTAAAACTTTTTTAGATTGTCAGAAGGAGAGAAAATACATGGATGATTGGAGGTTGAGTCACAATAAATACGAATATGTTATGTATCGAATTTTGTATATATTTGGGTAAATGAGTCGAAAAGCCTAGGTTATTCTTCCTTTTCTTTATAATTACTTTGACACGAATAGATGAAAAAAGTAAAGTAGTACTGAGTGATTTACAAACCCTTCTTCATCTATTGAATTGCAAAGTGTGTGTAAATGAAATGTAAATGGATATTTTTCCTTTTATTTACTCGTATTTTTTTGAAACCTATGATGCTTCTCATACGTTATATTAACGGAGCACACATATCCGGCGGAAACAGAGCATCGGGAATGCTTGGTGAAGAAGATTTACATTTGCAAAATCAATGTAAATTTTTTATGATTTCATTTATATCAGAACGATAATAAGAAAGAAGAGGTTTTATGAAAAAAATATTTGCGAACAAATATAGCTTTTTTGTATTGGCTGTCCTTTTATTTTGGGCGAAATCGTATGCAGCCTACAAAATGGACTTTAATTTAGGAGTGAAAGGTTCTTTTCAAGAGGGTCTTCTCTTATTAAATCCATTTAGTTCAGCCATTGTGTTTTTGGGACTGGCTCTCTTTTTGAAGGGTCGTAAATCTGCCATAGTATTAATTGTGATTGACTTTATTATGACCGCACTTTTATATGCGAATGTAGCGTACTACCGTTTCTTTGATGACTTTTTGACTTTCTCCACAATGAAGCAAGCAGGCAATCTTGGAGGAGGCATGACTGGCGGTGTGTTATCTAGTATTAAGCCGCATGACCTTTTATATTTCCTTGATATCATTATCTTGATTGCGATTGTGATCTGGAGACCAGAAGTGAAGAAATTCCAAATGAAAAAGACATTTGCACTGTTGATTGTGGCTGCAGGTGTAGGACTGTTCTTTGTAAACCTTCATTTAGCTGAAAAGGACCGTCCAGAATTATTAACAAGAACATTTGATCATAAGTATGTTGTCAAATATTTAGGTGTTTATAATTATACGATTTATGACGGAGTACAATCAGCACAAAATGCAACACAGGTAGCAAATGCGAGCAGTGAAGATTTAACGGATGTTGTAAACTATACAGCTTCTCACTATGCGAAGCCAAACGCAGAGTATTTCGGTAAAGCAAAAGGGAAAAACATCATTAAAATCCATTTAGAAAGCTTCCAGTCTTTCTTAATTGACTACAAACTAAATGGAGAAGAAGTGACACCGTTTTTAAACAAGCTGGCTCATGGGAAAGAGGACTTTACGTATTTTGATAACTTCTTCCATCAGACAGGTCAAGGAAAGACAGCTGATGCTGAACTGATGATGGATAATAGTATGTTCGGCTTGCCAGAGGGAGCAGCGTTTGTGACAAAAGGTGAAAATACTTACCAATCACTCCCTGCTATCCTAGATCAAAAAGCAGGCTATACGAGCGCAGTGCTTCATGGCGACTATAAATCTTTCTGGAACCGTGACACGATTTATAAACATATGGGATATGATCAATTCTTCGATGCTTCACATTACAACATGGATGAAGAAAATCTTGTGAATATGGGTCTGAAGGATAAACCATTCTTCAAAGAATCAATCCCGATGCTAGAATCAATGAAAAAGCCATTTTATGCACATTTAATGACATTGACTAATCACTATCCATTTAATTTAGATGAAAAAGATGCGACGATTGCTAAGGCAACAACTGGTGACAAAACAGTAGATAACTACTTCCAAACAGCAAGGTATCTAGATGAGTCATTAGAGCAATTCTTTAAAGACTTGAAAAAATCAGGTATGTATAAAGACTCTGTCATTTTATTATATGGTGATCACAACGGTATTTCTGAAAACCATAACCGTGCAATGAGCGAAATTCAAGGGAAAGAAATTACACCTTATCAAAATGCTCAAAACCAGCGTGTACCACTCATGATTCGTATTCCTGGCAAACAGGGCGGCGTGAACCATACGTATGGTGGTGAAGTAGACGTGATGCCTACGCTTCTTCACTTACAAGGTATTGATTCAAATGAGTATGTGAATTTTGGAACAGATCTATTCTCTAAGAAACATGATCAAACTGTTGCATTCCGTAACGGAAACTATGTGACACCAAAATATACACTTGTAGATAACACTGTCTATGATACAAAAACAGGTAAAGTTGTGAAACAAAATAAAAAGACAGAGGCGATTAAAGCCCGTGTCGATAATCAGTTAAGCCTTTCAGATAAAGTGCTTTATAGGGATCTTCTTCGATTCCATAAGCTGTCTGATTTTAAACCAGTGAATCCATCTGATTATTTCTATGGTAAATCAAAAGAAAAAGAAGAGGATTCTTCTACTAAGTAACTGAGTTTTGGGCAAGCACAGAAGGGTGCTTGCCTTTTTCTCTCTCATCGCTTGATTTGTTGGCAAATTATGTTTATATTTAGGGTGATACAAGCGTGATGCTGGCGTGCAGCTAGCGGAACTCATTTCGTCCTAGGGGATTTCAGGAGGAGCTTATGACAACAAATACAAAAACACAAAAAAAGAAATCAGAAGTATGGGGCTGGCTCAAAGCGATCTTGATCGCATTCATTGCCGTTTTTATCATTCGTAACTTTTTATTCGCACCGTATATTGTAAAAGGGACCTCTATGGATCCAACATTGCATAATACAGAGCGGGTTTTTGTGAATAAGACGGTTGATTATTTCGGTGATTATAAGCGGGGACAGATCATTGTTCTTGATGGGGAAGACCGCAGTACTCATTATGTTAAACGGTTGATTGGTTTACCTGGTGATAAAATTGAAATGAAAAATGACCAGCTGTATGTCAATGGTCAAAAGGTGGCAGAGCCTTACTTAGCGTCAAACAAAAAGAAAGCAGCCGCAGATGGCATCTTGCTGACACCTGATTTTGGTCCTCTTACCGTTCCAAAAGGCAAGTATTTTGTCATGGGTGACAACCGTCAAAACTCAATGGACAGTCGTAATGGCTTAGGTCTTTTTACAAAGAGTGATATTCAAGGAACGACATCATTTGTGTTCTATCCTTTCCAAGACGTTCGACTACTCAATAATGAATGAAACATAAAAAAGCACACAGAGGTGTGCTTTTTCTATTTCATTCAGCCTGGCTTTTTTTGATCGCCTGTTCAAGATCTGCAATAATGTCTTCAATCGCTTCTGTTCCAACAGATAAACGAATGAGCTCAGGTGTCACGCCTGTCGCTTTTTGTTCTGCTTCACTTAATTGCTGATGCGTTGTGCTGGCAGGATGAATGATCAATGATTTAGAATCGCCCACATTTGCGAGATGTGAGAAAAGTTTAACTGAATCAATAAGCTTTTTACCTGCTTCTCGTCCACCTTTAATACCGAATGTGAGAATGGCGCCTTGTCCTTTTGGTAAATAGGTTTGAGCAAGCTCATAAGATTCATGGCTTTCAAGACCTGGGTAGCTTACCCAATCTACAAGAGGGTGATCTTGTAAGAATTGCGCTGTTTTTAACGCATTTTCACTATGTCGCTCGAGACGCAGATGCAAAGTTTCTAGGCCTTGCAGAAGTAAAAATGAATTGAAAGGTGACAAGGCTGCTCCTAAATCCCGTAAGAGCTGCACACGTGCTTTTGTGATATAAGCCGCTTCTCCAATTGCTTCGGTATACGTCAGGCCGTGATAACTTGGATCTGGTTCAGTCAGCCCTTTGAACTTATCACTGTCGGCCCAAGGAAACTTGCCGCTATCGACAATGACACCGCCAATTGATGTACCATGACCGCCAATGAATTTTGTAGCGGAATGGACGACAATGTCTGCGCCAAACTCAATCGGTCTTAATAAATATGGGCTTGCGAGCGTATTGTCCACAATAAGCGGAATGTGGTGCTTGTGTGCAATGGCTGAGATGGCTTCAATATGTAGAATGTCGCCTTTAGGATTCCCAATACTCTCTGCATACACTGCCTTCGTTTTGTCTGTAATCGCTGCTTCGAGTTCTTCAAGGTTGGATGAATCGACAAATTTCACTGTAATGCCGAGCTTTTTAAGCGTATGAGCAAACAGATTGTAGGTGCCTCCATAAAGGCTGCTTGAGGATACAATTTCGTCACCAGCTCCTGCAATATTTAAAATAGAATAAGTGGTCGCTGCTTGTCCAGAAGAGACAGCAAGTGCACCAATGCCGCCCTCAAGCTCGGCGATCCGTTTTTCAAAGACGTCATTTGTGGGGTTCATAATGCGAGAATAAATATTTCCGGTTTCCTGCAGTCCGAATAAATTCGCCGCATGCTCACTATCTCTAAAACCGAAAGAGCTTGTTTGGTAAATAGGCACGGCTCTTGAATAGGTTGCTGAATCAAGCTCCTGACCTGCGTGAATGGCTTTTGTTTCTAAACGGAATGGACGTTCTTCTGACATGTGTGTATCCTCCTTTTGTTAGATAAAACCAACTACTTTGATAAGAAATATTTAATAAGACTATAAATCTTGTTTCGAGCTTGGTCAATCATTTTTTTAGATAAATCTGAAAAAATAATAAATAAAGTTGATGGGCTTTTTTAATTTCAATGAGGAAGGGTGTGGATACGCTGGATGAAAAGAGGGATTGTTGCATTAGAGAGTACGGATCAGTTTTTTTGAAAGCAATCAATCATTGCCAACTAGTGAAATCATGGGAATGTCTATGCTGTAAGTTGTTTTTTCATAAAAAGAAGCGAATCATATGTTGGATGTTACTCAAGAAAAGAAAGGGCTTTTTTCCCAATGGACTTTCTTGTATATACATATTTTAAGTGACAAGAGAAGAAGGGAAATAGACTCACTCTTTTATCGGAATTATCAGTAAATATTTCATAAATGGTGTGTTAACGACATATAATTAGGACCTTTTTATCTGATATATCGGGGGAATTCTTTCTATTTCACAAAAAAGAAATAATATATAAAGGGATTGATAAAAATGGACTATTTCAAAAAAAGAAGAAAAAAGATGGTTCAATTGCCATTATATGGGTTTTGTGGTTCTTAAGGAGTGGAAAAATCTAGCTAATAAGATAGGGGTCATGCACTTAAAAGTGAAGAATTGAATAAAAAGTCACATTTTATCCGAAAGTACGTTCGGTCAAAAATGGGATCTTCTGTTGATGTTTGGAGAGTAGAGCCTATGATACGATCATCATAAGCTGGGAGGTGAAAAGTATGACTTATGCAGCGCCGCAAGTTGACTATTCCACTATGGAACCTGCTATTATGGACCAAGCTTGGTTCTTAGTATTTGTTGCTGTCCTTCTTGGATTGGGAGCAACAGTTGTTCTAGGAGCAGCAGTTTGGTGTTTAGCAAACGGCAAGGGTAGCTTTACAGGAGCCGTTCAGTGGGAAAGTGGCTTAAAAGTCCAAATTGAATGTAAGTAGCTATACTTAGGATTCATCTTTTTACTTCTATGAAATGACACCAAGGCTAAACCGTCTGTGGCGGGCGGTTTAGCCTGATCTGTTTTTAAAGAATATGCAGACACTTGGAGGTTATATGTTTACGATCGAGAAATTAACCAAGACGTATAAAAATAACGTGACTGCTGTCAATGATTTTCATTTAAAAATCGACCCTCATCAAATCGTTGCTGTTGCTGGACCGAATGGTTCTGGTAAAACAACGATGATTAACTGTATACTCGGCATCATTAAGCATACAGAAGGAACGATTCTGTTGCAGGATGTCACAAATGACGAACCATCCTTTAAAAAACAAGTAGCCTATGTTCCAGATGATCTGCTGCTCCCTGAAGCATTGACTGGGGCTGAATATTTAGATTTTGTTTCTTCTATGTATGAATGTAAAACAATTCATAGAAGAAATCAACTAATTGAACTGTTTGATATGGACTCGGCTTTATCAAGACCGATTGAAACCTATTCACATGGTATGAAAAAAAAGACACAGCTGATTGCCGCCTTTATGCTTGATAGTCAATTGGTGATCATGGATGAGCCCTTTAGAGGACTTGATATTGAAGCGGTTATAAACACAAAGAAACTGATGAAGCGTTATGCCGAGCACCATGGTGCGATCTTGCTTTCAACGCATGATATGCTTTCAGCGGAAGAGCTGTGCCACAAAATCGCCATTATTTCTAAGGGAAATAAAATGGATGAAGGAACGGTCTCAGCCTTAAAAGAGAAGTATCAATCAAGCACATTGGAACAGGTGTTTCTGAAAGCTTCAATGTTAAGTGATAGGGGTGCACATTTTGATGAAATCATTAATCATTTCTAGAATGATGCTTAAAATGTGGCAGCAGGAGATGTATAAGCTCTTTGATACTCAGACGAAGCGGATCATTGTGATCTTATTCTTTTTATTTGCCGTCACAATGGGCGCCATCATCGGATACAGTTTTACGGGTGTCTTTATGAAGGCTTTCTTAAATGGCGATGAGCGCTCACTAGGATTACTCGTTGTGTCAATGGCGATCAATGCATCCATCTTTACTAGCCTGTTATTCATTTTGATCAAGGTCAGAACGCCTGAGCAAGACCGTTTTTCTATGCAGCTCAGCTGGTTCCCGCTTTCTACCTTTCAGAAAAGCCTTGGTTACTTTATTCCGATGGTGACAGTAGTGGCAGGACTTGTTTTATTTTTTATCGGTATTCTGCTTTTACCTAATTTTATTGCCCAGGGAATAGGTATTTTCTTTATCTTTACGTTCTTTTTGATGGTGATTTTGCAATCGCTTTTTGTCTTAATGCTTTTGCAACTCATTTATAATATGACGTATTTGGTCATTCTGAAATTAAAATTACCGTTGCAAAAATTTGCAGCGATCTTTGTTTTATTAGCACTGGTTGTAGCGTATGGAATGACGCATTTTGATATCAGTCAAATTCAGCAATCATATATACAGTTTGATTATCATTTGATGTATTTTACAGCACCGTTTTTCTTAGCGGCTCAAGGGATGTCTCCTGAAGGGGTAAACTATGCAATTTTGATTCTGTTTATCCTTTTATCGGCGAGCGGTGCATTTCTTTCCCTTGCGATGATGCCGATTATGGCAGAGAAAAAAGCGTTAACCTTCTTAAACAAACTGCCGTTCTCTTCTTCAAAAAAATGGTCACTTATTGTAAAGGAAATGAAATCACAGGTGCGAAATGAAGAAAACATTTTAAACTTTCTCATTCTCCTCATTGTGATCTTATTCGTCCGTTATCAATTTGGATTCCGTTTTGAAGAAGAAGCATTTTTTGTTCTCTGCGCTCTTGCTGGATTAACCGCCTTCAATTCATTTGGCAATGATAAACGAATGCTGGGGATGTACAAAACATTTGGTCTAAGATCGTGGGAAGTGGCTCTGTATAAGTTTATCGGGCTTTTGTTTGTTGGTGTACTGCAAATTGCAATCTTCATGCTGACAACGCTGACGCTTCCTGATCAGGTTTGGAACGTATTGATTGGGGCCGCTGTCTTATGCAATGCCACTGCGCTCTTTTATGTAGTAGGTATTTTACTTCCGCTTGATCGGAACAATCCTTACACAGGCATTTTTTCATTTGGAGCACTTATTTTACTCATGATTCCGATTGTTTTTATTGGAAACTATGTCATAGGGGAGTCGAGTCAAACGCTTCAGTGGCTGCTTGTAGCTGCATTTGAAGGTCTGCTCATCTTTGCCATATACAAAGGTTTTTCATGGAGGTATTCACATGATTCAACTTCTTAACAATAAGCTAAAGATTGAGCGGGTACCGGCTTTCGCGCCGTATGTGACCTTACAAAAGAGGCATCTCACGGATACGCAGTATGGAAGCACACTCCCGATTAATGAAAGTGCCTATCATATGTTAACGAAAGTAGATGGCAAAAGGACAGAAGCGAGTATTACCACAGAGCTCGCCGATTTGTTTCAGGTCGATGAGTCTGTGATTTCTCGTGACTTTTATCAACTGATAATGGGGTTGAATCAGAACCACTTACTGTCTATTCATTATCAATCACCATATCGGATTGTGACAGCCTGCTGTCAATTTTTCAAGCAGTATCAAGTGAAAATGAAGGAACGATTTGATTGCACTGGTCACTCGTTCCTTCATATTTTTGGGACAGCATTACTCATGGTGACGCGTAAAATCATCTTTTTCTGGATGCTATTTATGGTCATGGCAGGAATCGCTTTTTTATTCATTCCTGACCGGTCGATTGCAGCCATTGCGATTTATTTTACAATTATTTATTTTGGATTAATTACGGGAACGGCCTTACATGAGGCAGCACACGGCTATACGCATCGGAAATTTGCGGGACGGGATGGTCCACAAGGTTTTTTTGCAAGTGATATGATGTCAGTGAAATTTGTGAGACCGGTATTAGATCCGTTTCAGAAAAAGCAGGTATGGATTACCCTGCTTGGGCCGCTTGTCCCAGGTGTGATCGGAGCAGCAGGGATCATTGTGACCGTATTATGTCTAAAAGAAAATCCAATTTCAACAGGTTTCTTTATTTTTTCAATCACGTATTTTATTCAATTACTCTATCTTCTTCCATTTATGGGGGATGGTAAATCCATTATGAAGCAGCTATTGCTTGGGGGAATGGGAGGACAACGATCATGAACGTACAGGCGATGAAACAAGGTGCTATTGTTGGTGGTTTTCTGGGGTTTTTAGGCTTTCCGATGCTGACAATCGGCATATTATTCTATCATTTATTTCAATCAAAAACGAATGATGCTTTATTATTTAACAGTCTCGCTTTTGAGATGGAAGGTTCATCCGCATTTACTTTTCAAATCAAGCCAAACTTTTTTATTTATATGATTGTGATTTTTGCCGCGAGTTTTCTCATTGTGGCTATCTTATCAGCCATGAAGCAGAAAAAAGCGAAAGGTTAGGAGAATTCTCCTAATCTTTTTTTTGTATGTCCAACCAAATTTTAGTATAATAGAAAATAAAAAACATCAAAGGGGATCTCAATGTTAAAAAAATGGAGTGTTCTTATATTCACTGTTTTTCTATTAGCAGGATGCGGTGAGAAGGCTGAAGAAACCACGCAAACCGAGAAGACGGTATCGACAATAAACACGGAGTCTGCTACTAAGAAGCAAGTAACCATCGAACAAATGAAACTGACAAAAAAAGAAAAAAACTTACTAGAAGCATCAACCACTAATGAAATGGTCGCTTTGACAATAAAAGGATTAACGAAGAAGGATAAGAGTATTACGTTTATCGGGAGTCATTATAAAAATGGCCGATTAGCTAATAAGGAAGCGTCATCTGCCACCTTTACTTTACATCAGGATGGAACCGACCAAACGATGAATGTGCTCTTACAATTAAGGCATGAGAAAGATACATATGAATCACAATTTAGTATGTGGTCAGACAACAAGAACGAGGGAATGACGAAAGCAACAGCAAGCTTTCCGTTCAAAGTAAGTGACTATGTTTTTTCTGCACAATCTGAAACTGTCAAAGTCTCTTCTGGAGGAAAGGCACTGATTGCGTATACAGCGGCAATGGGGAAAGACGGAAATTCACCAATGCTTGAAGAGATTGAGAAAAATCCTAAGCAAGCGCTGAAGAATAAGTCACATGCCTACTTATTTTACATCCAGCTCGATAAATAACTATCGTAATATATACGGAGAATATGAAGTTTTTTGACGAAAAATCTTCATATTCTCTTGACGAATTGTTTAGGAAGTTGTAACATAATAAAGGTCAACGCGATGACGTTGCTTTTGAAAAATTGATGCGGGTGTAGTTTAGTGGTAAAACCTCAGCCTTCCAAGCTGATGTCGTGAGTTCGATTCTCATCACCCGCTCCAATACATAATTTTTGTTAATAACGCAGTATTTCGTTTCTTAGATAAACGAAGTGTTGCGTTTTTTATTATGTCAGTATAATGTGAAAAAGCACTGTCAAGCTACAGTGCTTTTTCAATAAATTCATATTTACTTTCTCCACCATGTATTTGTACAAACATCTTTGTCAAGGATTGGATGAGAGCTTCACTCTTTTCCCTGGAAATAGATGGCGGAAACAGAATGATTTGCAGAATGTTTTTTGTGTCTTGAGAAATGTGTGCTTTACTTGGTTGAGAAAATAATCCCTTAAGTCCTGCGTTGTCCTGCCATTCAATGTAACCACTCTCATGTTTTGCTAGTGAAAGCGGCTCTTCTATGCGATCAGCATCGAATGTCAGGATAGGCAAGAAATATTTTAAAGAGAAAAAGATCGACAAATCCTGTACGGAATTGGTCGAGTCAATAAATTGTTCCTTTTGGATATCAGCAAGAATTGGCAGGAAAGGAACGTCTTTTAAAAGGTCCGTCCATTCTTTGATTGCTGATACTTCTTCTAAGACTTTATCTTCGTATTCAAAGAATAAAGATTCTTGAAACAGGCGTAGCCGGCCTTTTAACATTTGAGGGGATGTGCCAACTTCAATATGCGAATATTCAATCTGTCCAACATGGATAGACGGGTTGTCAGGATGAGAAATTTCCATATGTATCTTCACAGTGACTCACTCCAATCGGTCATGATACACTCGTATTATACTGAAAACAACAGAAGAAACAAAGAAAGGAGGTTTGCAAGGTGATTCATGTTGGAGAATTAAAAGAAGAATTGATTCAATATGCGAAAGAAATTGGTGTCGATAAAATCCGATTTGCAAGTGCTGATACATTTGATTCATTAAAAGATCGCCTCATCTTACATGAATCGTTAGGGTATTTGTCAGGCTTTGAAGAGCCTGATATCGAAAAACGAACAAACCCTTCTTTGCTGCTTCCGAAGGCCAAATCAATTGTTGCGATAGCGCTCGCGTATCCTTCCAAAATGAAAGATGCTCCTCGAAGTACAAAGGATGCAAGAAGAGGGATCTTTTGCCGTGCTTCTTGGGGAACAGACTATCATGTTGTGCTGAAAAAAAAGCTCGATATGCTCGAGGAATTCTTGCGAAGCAAACATGTCGATATACGAACAAAATCAATGGTGGATACAGGGGAGCTGTCCGATCGTGCAGTAGCGGAACGTGCTGGCATAGGTTTTAGTGCGAAGAACTGTATGATTATCACGCCAGAGTTTGGGTCTTACGTGTATTTGGCTGAAATGATCACAAATGTCCCATTTGAACCGGATGAAAAAATTGAAGACCAGTGCGGAACGTGTAATAAATGTGTTGATTCGTGTCCAACTGGTGCACTTGTAAATCCAGGACAGCTGAATTCCCAGCGATGTATTTCCTTTTTAACGCAAACGAAAGGATTTTTGCCTGACGAGTTTCGTTCGAAAATAGGAAATCGTTTATATGGGTGTGATACGTGCCAAATTGTCTGCCCGATCAATAAAGGGAAGGACTTTCACCTGCATCCTGAAATGGAGCCGGATCCTGAAATTGCGAAGCCGCTCTTAAAGCCGCTTCTTACGATCAGTAATCGTGAGTTTAAGGAAAAATACGGTCATGTTTCAGGTTCATGGCGGGGGAAAAAGCCAATTCAGCGAAATGCGATTTTGGCACTTGCTCACTTTAAAGATACATCTGCCTTACCCGTGTTGATTGATTTGATGCACAAGGATCCAAGGCCTGTTATTCGAGGCACGGCTGCTTGGGCAATTGGGAAAATTGGCGACGAGCAGCTACTCCCAGAGCTGGAAAAAGCCCTTGAGCGGGAAAGTGATGAGGAAGCGAAACAAGAAATTGTCAAAGGGATTGAGTTTTTACAGACACCTTTAAATACTAAATAACATCTCTGTGAACATAGAATGAACCAAACAGAGATTTTAAAAAAAGTTTGGTGGTGTCTGTGTGAAACAATTATTAGAGCAAACATTAGAAGACAGGCTTGGTTATTTATTAAATGGAAGTGCAATCAAACAGCCGCAGCTCATGTCTGATGTGGAAGCAGTCGAACGGAAAAAAGAGCTTTTTGCTAGAAGACAGGTGGAGATTGTCAAGGCGAAGGCGAAAGCAACACTCCTAGATTCAACGATTCAGGATGATGGGGCTCAGCATGTGCAGTATCTTGCTCATCTCACTTATGTATGCAAGGATGTAGACGATTCTTTTTATTTAGAGGAACAAGTAGAAAAAAGAGAAGCGTTCCTTTACAACGACATGCTTGTGAAAGATCGGATAATGCTAGAAAAGCGGCAAATGGAAGAGCAGGTGGATGAGCGCTTTCAGACCGAAGAACAGTTTGGGAGAGCCTTTCACTATGACCGGCGGGCAGCCGTACAATATGCGGAGACGTACTGGAATAAACGAAATCCCGCCTATAAAAACTTCGATGATAACTGCACAAATTTTATTTCACAATGCTTGAAGGCAGGGAATGCGCCAACGAGAGGGTATCCGAACCGCGGATCTGGCTGGTGGGTGCGGCCGCATACGTGGAGCTATAGCTGGACGGTGGCTCATTCGATGAAAAATTATTTAGCGAATTCGAAAGCGGGTTTAAGAGCAAAGAAACTCAAGGAAGCGCAGGAGCTTCAAATTGGTGATGTCATTTGCTACGATTTTGAGGGAGATGGCAGGTATAATCATACAACCATTGTCGTCGATCACGATAAAGGCGGAATGCCTCTTGTGAATGCTCAGACATATGACAGCCGAATGCGTTATTGGTCGTATGAGGATTCGACCGCCTATACACCAGCTATTCGTTATACGTTTTTTCACATTTTGGACGATGCCGCGAAGGGTAGTTAATGGTATAATGTTGAGCGGAAAAGAAAATTAGAGGTGAACTTTTTTGGGACTTCATGTCGTTTTATATCAACCAGAGATTCCAGCTAATACTGGAAATATTGCGCGTACATGTGCAGCAACAAATACAACCCTTCATCTGATTCGTCCGCTTGGTTTTTCGACAGATGATAAAATGCTGAAGCGTGCAGGACTCGATTATTGGAAATATGCCAATGTCGTCTATCATGACTCGCTTGATGAATTGTTTGAGGCTCATCCGAAGGGACAATTCTTCTATATCACAAAATTTGGCCAAAAGCCGCATACGACATTTGATTACTCTCAGTTAGATGAAGATTACTTCTTCGTTTTTGGCAGAGAGACAAGTGGATTGCCGAAAGATTTGATCGAGCGGAATATGGACCGCTGCCTTCGTCTACCGATGACAGAACATGTTCGTTCTCTGAATCTATCGAATACGGCAGCAATTCTTGTGTATGAGGCACTTCGACAGCAGCAATATCGAGATCTGATATAAGGTTAAGAAGAAAGCTGGGATACCAATCTCGGCTTTTTTTATATGAGATAAGGAACAAAATATGATTTGTTCAGTCTATTTTTTGACATATTGAAAAAATCGAAGCACAGTGAATAAGCAGGTGCTAAAAACAACGAACTAAATGAAAAAAGGATGTTCCGCTCATGGAACATCCTTTTTTTCATTTACCAGGCTTGCCTTCGTAGCCAGCTGTGAAAATGGATACTAAAAACGTAATGATGACGCCCATCATAATGACCGTTCTCATATAAGCTCCCCCTTATCCCTTTGTTTCTATCGCTGCCTGTTTCATATGATGTGAAGTTCGCCTTGAAAAGCAGGAGAAGAAGATCATTTTTCTCCTGTTTTTCCTTTATTATGAAGGGTCTTGCGGATGGTTGTCAATTCAGTTTGCCAATTCGTCATTTTGAAGAACGAAAGCATGTAATAGGACGCCTCCGCATAGATTGTAAAACAGTATCTGATTACTTGCTTCAATCTTGAAAGAGGAGGTTCATATGGATATTTTAAAGAAAATCGAACAGCACAGAGAAGAAGAGCAGCGTCTTAAATGGGAAGGCACATTTGGCGAGTATTTAGACATTATAAAGGAAAATCCACTTGTCGCTCAATCTGCTCATTCTCGCGTTTATCATATGATTAAAGACAGCGGGATTGAAGAGGAGAATGGGGTCAGAACGTACAAATTTTTTGATCAGGAGCTTTTTGGATTAGAGGAATCATTGGAAAGATTAGTGGAGGAATACTTTCACCCTGCTGCCAAGCGCCTCGATGTGAGGAAGCGTATTTTGTTATTGATGGGACCAGTGAGCGGGGGGAAATCTACGCTTGTTACTAGGCTGAAAAGAGGACTAGAGGAATATTCACTGACAGATCATGGCGCAGTCTATGCGATCAAAGGCTGCCCGATGCATGAAGATCCGCTTCATCTTATTCCGCAAAATCTGCGGGAGGATTTTTATAGAGAATATGGCATTCGTGTGCAGGGGAATTTGTCCCCTCTGAATATGATGAGGCTGGAAGAGGAATATGGCGGACGAATTGAGGATGTAAGGGTTGAACGGATCTTCTTCTCAGAGGATAAACGGACCGGTATTGGTACCTTTAGTCCGTCTGATCCGAAATCTCAGGACATTGCTGATTTAACAGGAAGCATCGATTTTTCAACCATTGCTGAATTTGGATCAGAGTCAGATCCAAGGGCCTACCGCTTTGATGGAGAACTCAATAAAGCAAACCGAGGGATGATGGAGTTTCAGGAGATGTTAAAGTGTGATGAGAAGTTTCTATGGCATCTTCTGTCATTAACGCAGGAAGGAAATTTTAAAGCAGGCCGTTTTGCCTTGATTAGTGCAGATGAATTGATCGTTGCTCATACGAATGAAACCGAGTACCGGTCGTTTATTTCAAATAAAAAGAACGAGGCCTTGCATTCAAGAATTATTGTGATGCCGATTCCTTATAACTTGAAGGTGACAGAGGAGGAACGCATTTATCATAAAATGATTTCAGAAAGTGATGTTTCTGATGTGCATATTGCCCCGCATACGCTGAAAGTAGCAGCGATGTTCTCCATTTTGACAAGACTCAAAGAGCCGAAGCGTTCTGATATTGATTTGGTGAAAAAAATGCGTCTGTATGACGGAGAAAGTGTCGAAGGCTTCCAATCTGCTGATATTGATGAGATGAAAAAGGAATTTCATGATGAAGGGATGAGCGGAATTGATCCGCGATATGTGATTAACCGCATTTCCTCCACTATTATCCGGAAGAATATGGAGTCGATCAATGCGCTGGATGTTCTTCGTTCGTTAAAAGAAGGACTCGATCAGCATCCGTCTATCTCAAGCGAGGACCGGGAGCGCTATTTGAATTTTATTTCTGTTGCGCGAAAAGAGTACGACGATATTGCCAAGAAGGAAGTACAAAAGGCATTTGTGTATTCCTATGAGGAGTCTGCGAAAACACTGATGGATAATTACTTAGATAATGTCGAGGCCTATTGCAACAAAAACAAGCTGCGTGATCCGTTAACCGGTGAAGAAATGAATCCTGATGAAAAGCTTATGCGTTCAATTGAAGAGCAGATCGGAATTTCTGAAAATGCGAAAAAGGCATTTAGAGAAGAAATTCTGATTCGTATTTCGGCTTATGCGAGGAAGGGCAAACGCTTTGATTATAATTCTCATGAGAGATTGCGTGAGGCGATTCAGAAGAAGCTGTTTGCTGATTTAAAAGATGTGGTGAAAATCACGACGTCAACGAAGACACCGGATGAACAGCAGCTGAAGAAAGTGAATGAAGTAGTGGCTAGATTAATTGATGAACATGGCTATAATTCAACAAGTGCAAATGAACTTTTAAAATATGTAGGCAGTCTTCTTAATCGTTAATAAATGAAGGAGGCATTATTGGCGCACCTGCACCGGTAATGTCTTTTTTAGAAATGACCGTCAACTTGGGTGACGAGCAGCATAAGATAAAGGAATCGGTGGTTAGAAGAATTGTGCAAACAGGTGAGGAGGGGGATGGATGTCCCGGCAAGAAAAAAGTCAGTTTATTGTATCTCAGGAAGACTGGTCCCTCCATCGAAAAGGCTATGACGACCAGCAGCGTCATCAGAAAAAGGTCAAAGAAGCGATTAAAAACAATTTGCCGGATCTTGTCACAGAAGAAAGCATTATCATGTCTAACGGAAAAGATGTTGTGAAAATTCCAATTCGTTCGTTAGATGAATATAAAATTCGGTACAACTACGATAAAAATAAGCATGTGGGTCAAGGTGATGGAGATAGCGAGGTAGGCGATATTGTCGCACGTGATGGATCAGACAGTAAGCAAGGGCAAGGAAAGGGGCAGAGCGCAGGAGATCAGGCTGGAGAGGATTATTACGAAGCAGAGGTCTCATTAATGGATCTTGAGGAAGCGCTGTTTCGGGAATTAGAGCTACCAAACCTTAAACAAAAGGAGCTTGACGACATTATTGTCGAGCAAATTGAGTTTAACGATATTCGCAAAACCGGGTTAACAGGGAATATTCATAAAAAACGAACGATGCTCTCAGCATTTAAACGAAATGCAATGACAGGCAGTCCTTCCTTTTATCCAATCTACCCAGAGGATATCAAATATAAGACGTGGAATGAAGTGACCAAACCAGAGTCGAAAGCCGTCGTTTTGGCAATGATGGATACGAGCGGAAGTATGGGACTTTGGGAAAAATATATGGCGAGAAGTTTTTTCTTTTGGATGACACGTTTCTTACGGACAAAGTATGAGACGGTCGATATTGAATTTATTGCCCATCATACAGAGGCGAAGGTTGTAGATGAAGAGCATTTCTTCTCGCGCGGCGAGAGCGGGGGGACGATTTGCTCCTCTGTCTATCGAAAAGCACTAGAGCTCATAGACGAACGTTATCCGCCATCGCGATATAATATTTATCCTTTTCATTTTTCTGATGGAGACAATTTGACCTCAGACAATGCACGGTGCGTAAAGCTTGTTTCTGAAATTATGAAAAAAGCCAATTTATTCTGTTATGGTGAAGTGAATCAATACAACCGGCATTCTACATTAATGTCAGCATATAAGCATATACAGGATGAGAAATTTAAGCATTATATTTTGAAGCAAAAATCAGATGTTTTTCTCGCCCTAAAAAAATTTTTTCAGCAGGAAGAAGTTCTTTCGTAAATAGCACATTTGAAAAAACCTTTCAGCATAAGGGCTGAAGGGTTTTTTGTATGGAGAAGGAAGGGATCACCAGAAAAAAAGTAAAACTTTCTCTTTGACATTTCAATTTTCATTTATTAATATTTAATCTTGTTAAATATAAGTTTTTCAAAAAAGATGCCGATCGTCTTTTCTTCTTTTTCTACTCTTTGCTCATGAGTGAACAATAAGTATAAATGGGCTGCACACCATTATTCATGCGGGGAAGATGAAGGAGATATAACAGTTTTATGAGCTTGCTTCATATTCTGTCAGATGATGGGCATTCTAAGTTTGCTAAAGCAGATGACACTATATTTTTATACATGAAAGGAGAAACAAAACATGAACAGAGGGCGTTTATTGCTAACGAACATTATTGGCCTTATTGTAATTCTTGCCATTATTGCCGGAGGTGCTTATTACTACTACGAAAGCACAAATTTTGTCAAAACTGACGAGGCGAAAGTGACAGGTGACATGTATCAAATCACAGCACCAGCAGCTGGACAAATCAAAGGCTGGGATATCAATGAAGGTGACGAAGTGCAAAAAGACAGCACAGTTGCAAAAGTTGAAGGAGAAACAAAAACAAACATTAAATCAGTGGCTGATGGCACATTAGTCAAAAAAGAAGTACAAAACAATCAACAAGTGCAGCCTGGTACAGTTCTTGGTGAAACGATTGATTTAAGCAAGCTTTACATCACAGCGAATATCAAAGAAACAGATATTAAAAACATTGAAAAAGGCGACAAAGTTGACATCGTCGTAGATGGTGATCCTGATACAACATTTGAAGGAACAGTTGAACAAATTGGTTATGCGACAAACTCAACATTCAGCATGCTGCCAGCAACAAATTCAAGTGGTAACTATACAAAAGTCACACAAAAAGTAGCAGTGAAAATTTCAATTAAAAATCCATCAGACAAAGTACTTCCTGGTATGAATGCTTCTGTCAAAATTTCATCTTAATGATGATTGATATCAAAAAATGAAAGGAGGTTGTCTGAGATGGCAAATCAACCTGCAGCAACAAAACAGGGAGCAGGCTCCTTGTCTTTACTGATCATTTTAATGGCCGGCTTGTTCGTAGCGATTTTGAACCAAACACTTCTGAACGTAGCCATGCCCCATTTAATGACTGAATTTAATGTGAGTGCAACGACGATTCAGTGGCTTACAACAGGTTATATGCTTGTCAACGGTGTGCTGATTCCGTTATCTGCGTTTTTAATCACACGCTTTGGACAGCGCAGCTTATTCTTAGTTGCCATGATCTCGTTTACACTAGGGACCTTTATTTGCGGGATTGCGCCGAACTTTTCAACGATGCTTATCGGTCGTTTGATTCAGGCAATCGGCGGCGGTATTCTGCAGCCGCTTGTGATGACAACAATCCTTTTTATTTTCCCTCCTGAAAACAGAGGGAAAGGAATGGGGATTTTCGGTCTTGCAATGATGTTTGCTCCAGCGGTAGGACCAACATTATCTGGTTACATTATTGAACATTATTCTTGGCGTATTATGTTTTATGGACTTGTTCCAATCGGAGCAATTGTCATTATCGCGGCTTTCTTTATGTTTAGAAATATTGTAGAGCCTAAAAAGATCAAGCTGGACGGCCTTGGTGCGATTCTTTCCATCGTTGGTTTTGCTTCGCTTCTATACGGAGTGAGTGAAGCCGGAAGTGATGGCTGGACAGATCCGATCGTCTTATCGACGATTATTGTTGGTGCGATTGCGATCATTCTCTTTATTTTCCAACAGCTGAAAGTTGATAATCCGATGCTTGATTTCCGTGTGTTTAAATACAGCATTTTCTCATTATCAAGTGTTATTAATATTATTATTACAGTTGCCTTATACACTGGGATGTTCTTACTTCCGATTTATTTGCAGAACCTCGTTGGATTTACGGCATTGCAATCCGGGCTATTAATGCTTCCGGGGGCACTTGCGATGCTGATTATGTCTCCGATTTCAGGGATTTTGTTTGATAAATTTGGACCTCGTCCGCTTGCGATTGTGGGGATGCTCATTACCGTTGTCACCACATTCGAGTTTACAAGGCTGACCATTGATACATCATATAGTCACATTGTACTCATGTATGCAGTGCGTGCATTCGGTATGTCACTCCTTATGATGCCGGTGATGACAGCTGGGATGAACCAATTACCACAGCACTTAAACAGCCATGGTACAGCGATGTCTAATACATTAAGACAAATAAGCGGTTCGATCGGTACGAGTTTGATCACAACGATTTATACGAATCGGACAACATTCCATTATTCCAATATGGCGGATCAAACAAATACAGCGGACCCATTCTTTATGAATTCATTCCAGGCGGCTGTGTCGAATGTGATGCATCATATGGGCATGACAGCTGAAGCTGCTCAAAAATATGTATCCACCCAGCTCTTTACGAAAGCACAGGTTGATTCAAACGTAATGGGTATCAATGATGCTTACATGTGGGTAACGTTATTCTGTGCCGCTGGTGTCATTCTTAGCTTGTTCCTGCGTGATGTACGTAAGGATAAAAAGCGAAAAGATCAGCAGCATAAAAAACAAGAAATAACACTGCTTCCAGCACCTAAGGAAGCAAACCAAGATGCAAGATAAGTGTGGAGGGACCGTACATGAAAATTTATGTCGTATACGATAGTGAAGGTAACCATACAAAAGCACTGGCAGAAGCAATTGCAGCAGGCGCAGGTGAAACAGAGCAGGCTGAAGTATTCGTTGATCACGTGAAAGATGCGGATATTCGCAAGCTGGATCAAATGGATGCGATCATTTGGGGCTGCCCTGGTCACTTTGGGACCATTAGTGCTGGATTAAAGACATGGATTGACCGTCTTGGCTACCTATGGGCAGAGGGAAAACTAATCGATAAAGTCGGTGCCGTTTTCTGTACAACTGCTACAACGCACGGCGGTTTAGAAATGACGATGCATAATTTGATTACACCAATGTTCCACCAAGGGATGCTTGTCGTTGGTCTTCCTGGAAATGTGCCAGAAAATGCTTTATACGGCTCTTACTATGGAGCAGGTGTGACATGTCCGATTGATTCTGATGAAGTGATTTCGACAGAAGGCATTGAACTCGGGAAAGCATTAGGAAGACGTGTAGCATCAGTCACTGCGTCATTTAAGCGATAAGGAGAGGGTTCTTTTGGCGACGATTATTGTAGCGTTAGTAGCTGCTGTTCTAGTCATTATCGGATTAGTAGCATTCAATGTCAGACACGCTTCGGTCGAGAAGAAAGAGATCAATGAAGATGTGCCCAATCAGCCTGACGTGCCCCGTAGCGAGTCAGAAGTTGCGGCGAGACCTGTAGAGCCTGAAGTAGAAGAGGAAGCGTCAACGCCTTCTCAAACGGATGAACGAGTGTCTGGTGATGATTTCTATAGACAGGCGCTTCAAAAGTTTAAGCAGCCAGAACCACCTGTCAAAGAAGAAGAGCCAGAAACTAAAATGAATGATGATATGTATCGTTCTGCTTTGCAGAAGTTAAAGCAGAACGACAAATAAAAAAGAGAACCTCTCGTCAGGTTCTCTTTTTTTTATAGCACAAAAAAACCGCCGGCAGAAGCCGGGCGGTTTTCCTTCACTCTATAAAGTGCTAAAGAGCAGATGCTCTTAAATTACGCTTTGTTAACGTTAGCAGCTTGTGGTCCACGGTTACCTTCAACGATTTCGAAAGAAACTGCTTGACCTTCTTCTAAAGTTTTGAAGCCTTCGCCTTGGATAGCAGAGAAGTGAACGAATACATCGTCTTGACCTTCTACTTCGATGAATCCGAAACCTTTTTCAGAGTTGAACCATTTTACTTTACCTTCTAACATGAAATTTCCTCCTAAAGCGATCTTAACGCTTAAATTCACTATTCTTGCTCTTACACAAACTTCAAAGACGAAAACTCTTTCAAAACTTTCTTCTTAAAGATGATACGAACAAAAATAATTACCTTTACTTTACCAGTGTTTGCGGGAAAAAACAACTGTTATCCAAAAACTTTTTTAAAAATAATTAGCGCTAACAAATTGAGGAAAAAGCCTATGTTCATTGGCCTCTTTTTCTCCCTGAGAAGCTCACTTGATTTCGGCCAGACTGCTTCGCTTTATAGAGCTCTTGGTCAGCTATAATCGGTAATTGCTTGATATTTGGACTTGTCCCGGGGAAATACGCACACCCAAGTGATACTGTAATATGAATGGACATGCCATTTTGTAAATAAATCGGCTGATCTGCTATTTTTCTTCGTAAGCGTTCTGCAATCTGCCATGTTTTTTCAACTGTACAATTGGGTAGAAGGACGGCAAATTCCTCACCGCCAATTCGGCCAATATAATCTGAGCTTCTTGTGTTTTTCATCAGCCTTTTTCCGATTTCTTTTAAAACCATATCTCCCTCATGATGTCCATATTGGTCATTGATGGATTTGAAGTAATCGATGTCTAAGTAAATAAGGGATATTTGATGGATAGGCTGCTTAAATTTCATCGAAAAAGCATCATTTAAGACCTCATCGAACTTCCGCTTATTTAAAACACCTGTTAAAAAGTCATAATGAGCTTGGAATTTATACAAATTTAACAGCTGATATGCTTTTGTTTGATGCTCAATGACGTAAAAGTTAAACAGTCCTGCAACATATGAGAACATCCAATAAGCAAAATGCAGTTCAAATGATGTCTCATGCACGATCATGATAAACAGGCTTGTGGCAATGACATTACCTAACGTAATGGACAAAAGCATTTTCATAACTTGATTCATATGGCGCTCAGCAATTAAAAAAGAAGCTGTTGCGATGATCATCATGGAAAAAATATTGATGAAAGAAGCGACGTTGGCTTCGATTAATAATCGACCAATGATTACAACACAGGCTGCAATGATGGTTTGGGCGATGCCTCCATAAAAGGCCGTTAAAATAAGGGGGATATGTCTTAAATCGATGATGGCTGGTCCTGCTTTGATAGAGAAGAACATTAAGAGGACACCGAGTAACCCAGAAAGAATGCCTTTGAATAGTTGTCTGAGCAGGGTATCTTCTTTCTTAAGAAAATTCTCTTTAAACACAAGCAGAAATAGATAATGAAAAGTGACAAGAATTGTTAAATTAATAAAGAGGTCTCTTAGCAAAATTAAATCACCTTTTTAAAATTACTAAAATTTGTTGCAAAAGAAAAGGGGAAAAAGGATAATTAATAAAAATTTCACTTATAAGGGGATCGAAACATATGCGAGGAAAACGCTTCCCAGATGAAACGGACTGGCTTTCTTTTTTTGAAACGGAGCCTGATGAAAGGTTCGAGAAAGGGATGCCTATTGAATATCAAAGCCTGACATTTCGATTTGAGAATCAAGACGAGCGTTTCGTTGTCACGATGTACCTTGGAAGTCAAGAATTTACGTTAAAAGCTGTTCGAAAAAAAGATGGATCTGTTTTAGGCATCTATGATTTTAAAACCGTGCAACATGTAGAGATAAAAAAAGACAAGCAATACGAAAAAGAGCTTTTAATCATAGTGGAAGCTTATGGCGATTTTATCACAACAGTTGAAATCACCTTTTTACCTTTCTTCTCTGTGATGATGAAAGAACATTTTTCAGGAGAATAAACAGGAGCCTCTATTCATAAAGGCTCCTGTTTTCTTATTTGTGCTCGATGTCATTGATCACTTGCTGGATTGATTCATCATCCATCACATTCATGACACTTTCATCAATATGAAGAGACTGTGCATAAGACTCTCTTGGCTGATGGTTTCTTGATGTCGATTGGTGCGGATTCGTATGATTTGGCTGTACAGCAGTGAATGCCTGCTTCATCATTTGTCCGATTTCCGCAGTGCCCTTTGATTCTTTCTGTGCGTGTGACTCTTGTCGAGACGATTCATGGTGCTGTTGATCTTTTCCCTTCATCATTGAAGACATATTCATTTGCGTCATGCTTTTCAGTCTTCTTCGTAAAACTGGGGAAAATAATGCAATGATGGCTGTAGATGCTGCGATCATTGCGCCAGTGCTCATGCCTTTTCTTTTTTTAAACAAACGAATCCCTCCATTTGATCGTGATGATTCTTCTTCATCATGTTTAGGATGACCAAACAAAGCTGAATTATGAATTCATTTCGTTGAAAGAGAGGATGTATGCATAAAAAGCCGGCTGGATGAAAAACCTAAGAGCAAAAGGAGGGAATAAATGATGAATAAGAAATGGATGCTATCTTTACTACTCGTTCCAGCATTGATCACCACTGGATGTGGTATGAACAACCAGGGCGATGAGCGAAGAGGAACAATGAAACGACAGTATGAAAATGTCACATATAAGAATGACAACATGAGGCAGGATCAGCCAGATGTTCAAACACCTCAGAAGGTCAAAGTGGCAGATAAAGCGTCAGAGCTAGTAGCCAACATGTCTGAAGTAAAAACAGCGAACGTACTTGTTACAGGAAAGAATGCATTTGTTGCCGTTATGCTTGAAGGCGATAAAAGCGGTAATGTAACAGAAGATTTGAAAAAGAAAATTTCTGATAAAGTCAAATCAACGGATCAACAAATCGACAATGTGTATGTATCTGCGAATCCAGACTTTGTCGATCGTATGGAAGGGTACGGAAAACGTATTAGAAGCGGAGAGCCCATCTCAGGATTTTTCGATGAATTTACTGAAACGGTCAGACGTGTCTTCCCTGAATCAAAATAACTACGACAAAAGCCGTATGTCATATGCGGCTTTTTTGTTTGGAACCGCACCTTGCGCACCTGACTGCATAAAGTAAAAAATATATCACCTCTTGTTGATCTTTGTTTCTTCATAGAAAGAGAAAGAGGCTGCAGGATGAATTCAGGTGGGGAGCAAATGAAAGCCAAGCCGTCATTGATTCATAAAAAGCTTGTAGGCGGAATGATAGCAGCAGGTCTCATTTTTTATGCTTTCACCGCGTACTTGATTTATGTTGCGTTTCAGCTGACAGGACAATATTTAGAGCAGCAGTCTTCTCCTAAAACGATTTTAACGGAGGGACTCAATAAGCAAGTCTATGAACATATTAGAATATACTATGCAGAGGAAGAGGACGCTTTTGTTGATTTAACAATTGAGGCCATGGATCAGGCAAAGAAGAGGACAGCGTCAGTATTTCAATTTGAAACTGACAAACCTTTAGACATTATTTATTTTGATGATAAAGAGACAATCGAGCAATTTGCAGGAATTAAGCATATTACGGGTTTTTACTCCGATCATGATCAAATGATAGGGTTATATCCAGATAAGCGGGAAGCATTATTGAAGAAAGAGACACTCCCTTTATACTTTTTCAACACGTTATTGATTCATGAATATGCTCACTTTGTTTTCTATGAAAAAGTTCATTCTTACGAAGTGTCTTCGGTGATCTTTCCCCTTTGGTTCCATGAGGGAACAGCAGAATGGACGGCCTATGACGTGTTAAATGCCACGTCTGAACGGTTCGACGTCATTCCCTTTCAATTTCTTCATTCCGATCAAGATTGGCAGGACTCCCGAATGACGTATGAGACAGATGTTTATGTGCAAAGCTACTATATGATTTATGAGCTCGTGCAGCTTTATGGACGAGACGTCATACATGAGATTATGGAGGAAACGGCGAAGACTGGCCGTTTTGATAGAGGTTTTGAACAAGCGACAGGACAACGTTTGGCAGATTTTGAAGAGCAATTTAAACTGAGTTATCAAAGAAAAAACGGCTGACCTGAGGATATAGGTCGGCCGTTTTTTGTTTAATGAAGCGGTTTTTGCTGATTGGCTTTGTTTGGCGGCATTTGAACTTGGCCCTTCATTGGGGCAAATGTAGACGTCATCGCCTGCATATCTTGAGCTGTAAGTTGCGGAACTTGATAATAGCTATGTTTATTTTGATATAAGAAAATTTCATACGCCATTTCAATAAAGTTCGGAATTTGCGCTGCAAGCACACGTCGCACCACAGGGTTTGTTACCTCTAGTGCAGTCATTGAAAGTAATCCAGCATGTGATTTCACGAGACCTAGCATATGCCCTGTAATTCCCGAGTCCTTTACATCCTGTAACGATTGATTTGGCTTCTTAGGCTGAGATGGTTTTATTCCGTATGTCACCTGTGTTTGTTCTTTCATCATATACGTAGATGTTTCTTCACTAGGCTTTTGACCAGTAGAAAAACAATCTACCGTGACATTATACTGTGACAATACAAATTGATATTGTCGATCTAAAATGTCGGATAATGCGGGATCTTGGATGAATTGGCGAAAGATCATGTATTGATCCAAAATATTAATGGTCCCTGCTAATACTTCATGTAAATCAAATAACTCATGCCCGCCATGATTGAATTGGGGCTGCTGGACATTTCCTTGAACGTTTGTCTGCTGATCGTTTTGCATAGAGATTCCTCCTATTGTTTATACATTCTGTTTTAATGTGAGGAAGTTTTCCTTCTTTCATGCAAAAAACATTATTTACAATTAGAGGGTTTTCTTCCTTTTTGTCGAAAAAAAGTATCAGACGAATGAACATGGGGGTACCAGATGCAGGACAAAATCATTAATCGTTTGATAGAAGACGAACATGTGCAGGCACCAGTGATTGGCATCGGTGTTTCGCCGTTTGAACAGCATCATCTTGAGGCTTTTTTTCAATCATTTCCACATGAACTAAATGCCTCTTTTATTGTTGTACAAAATCATGTGACAGGCGATTGTATAACTGATTTGGAAGCACTTGTTTTACCGATTGGCTACCGGGCAAAAACGATTAAACATGGTGAGAAAGTCATGAAGAAGACGATTTATTTTTGTCCACAGCATGCGGTAGTGACGTTAACAGAAGATCAGCGGCTGCACCTATCAGAGCAGCTGCCGGCGTGCATGGCTTGCTCTGTGGACTTGCTTTTTCAGTCTCTTGCCAGCGTTCAAAAGGAGGAGGCATATGCGATTTTCTTTCAAAAAGGTCATTGCGTGGGAAGTGGCTTGCTTCAGTTGGTTGAGCAGGGCGGTACAGTTTTATCGTGCAGTGAGGAAGAAAGTGGTTTTGACACTTTGTATCAACAAACATTCAAAGACCCTTCAACCCTTGCGGCATATATCGCAAATATCATCAACGTCCCGCATCTCGATGAGGCAGATCCTGTTTTACTGAGAATTATTGAACGTCTTGAAATGTATAAAGGCATTGCTTTTTCAACCTATCAAAAGAAAAGGCTGCTATCTGTCATTCAAAAACGAATGAATGTTGCAAAAAAACGGATTTCATTGTTAGCAGAGTACGACTACTTATTAGAAAGAGAACCAGATGAGCTTGACCTTCTGCACGCTCAGCTTCTAAGCGGCATGACATCTTTTTTTAGAGATATGGAGGCTTTTCATGTATGTGAACATCAAATCATTCCGTCGATCATTGAAAATGCGGTGAAAAACGGGAAATCTCGATGCCGTATTTGGATTGCAGGATGTTCGACAGGAGAGGAAGCGTATTCTTTTACGATCTTATTTTTAGAAGAAATGAAGCGAAGACAAGTGACCATTGAACTTCAAGTATTTGCAACAGATATCAACCGGAAAGCCATTCAAACAGCTAGTAAAGGTCTTTACTCAGTAGAGTCTATGGCAAGGATGCCGGAAAAATGGCGGGCGCGATATTTCGAAAGGAAAGGTGACGCTTTTATTGTGAAGCAGTCGCTTAGAAAACATATTGTCTTTGCACCTCACAATTTATTGATCGATTCACCTTTTATCCACCTCGATTTTATCAGTTGCCGAAATGTTCTGATGTACTTCCAGCCTGAAGTGCAAAAACGAGTATTGTCCCGATTCCAATATGCTTTAAAAGATCAAGGGATGTTGATATTAGGGCCAAATGAAACTGTACCCAATATCCCTCGTTTGTTTCATTTGTTCAATGAAAAATGGAACATTTACACCCATTCAAACGTTTCAAAACCACATGTCCCTTGGACACCAGACGCTCGTGATATCGAGTTGAAAGCGCGAGCCGAACAATATATGCAAGAAGTAAGCAAGGATTATGATGCATGTATGGTCATCAACGATAGTGACAAAATCCTGGCAGTATCAAAGGGTGCGTATTCTTTTTTAGATCATACAGAAGTGTCAAATCAATCATGTGAATATGTGACACCAGATTATATGAAAGAGATGCTCAGTCAAACCTTTCAAAAGGTGTGGACAGACGAGACAGAGGTTGTGTTTCAACATGTTCTCATTTCGGAAAAAGGCAGCAAGCAGTATGCAGATTTTACCGTAAAAAGTTTTGACCGCCGTTTTAAGGGAGTTTACGTCATTCTCATTCGAATGAATGAGAGAGGAAAAAATCAAAAGAACGGCAGGGACATAGGGATGTCAGATCAGAATTCAGTCTATCAACAGCGTATTGTCGATTTGGAAAATGAACTCAATGAAGTCAAACAAAAGGAGCAGGAGGCAAGGGCTCAATTAAAAGCAAAACACACGCAATTAGAGGAGTTTGAGAAAAAACACGAACATTATATAAATATCATAAACAACTTGAGGGTGACAAGAGAAGAACTGTACAAACCCTCTGTCAAGCCGGAGCTTGCAACGCTGTTTGTGGACAGGGACATGAATATACGCTATTACACTCCTACAGCTGCCTCTTTATTTACTTCTGCGAAAATCAGACATCAGCAATCCTTTCAGTCGATGGCTAAAAAGCTTACGCAGGAAACGCTCTATCATGATATCCAATCCGTCATATCGGATAGGCGCGCGATCGAACGTGAAATTGAAACGAACGAAGGCGAGCAATTCACCGTTCACATCACACCCATCTACGATGAAGAACGTGAAGGAGCAGTGATGACCTGGATTAAAATGACTGAAGTAACGAAAATCAAGCAGTCGCTTCATCTAGCGGTGACGGCACTTGATAACAGCCATATTCATATTGTTGTGGCAACTGAGGAAGGGGTCATCCAATGCGTGAATCAGCGTTTCTGTCAGTTTGTCCAGCAGCATGAATATGACCTGATCGGCAAAGATATTTTTTCTGTCTATCATTCGCTATGTCAATGTGATGATTTAGAGAAACAATGGAAGGTTTGTTTAAGAGAGGGCAGCTGGACAGGTGAACTATACTTTCAAGATTTATCTGGACGTGAACGATGGGAGAGAGTCTCTTTACACCGAATTGATGACCCTGACAAAATGCAGTCAACCGTCATGCGGATTTCAGAGGATATCACCAATCAAAAGCAGTCAGAGAAGATGCTGATGAAATCTGAGATGCTGTCAGCAGTAGGGCAGCTTGCAGCAGGCATCGCTCATGAGATACGGAACCCGCTGACCTCATTAAAAGGGTTTTTACAGCTGATGATTCAAAGTAAAAAGTATCAGAAAGATTATGCAGATGTGATGATGTCAGAGTTTAATCGGCTCGAGTCGATTATTAATGAATTCCTCGTTCTTTCGAGAAGCAAATCGGTGAAATTTGAACCGGTACATGTCAATCTTCTGCTCGAAGAAGTGATCATGGTCGTTGAATCCCAGGCGGTCTTAAAAGGCGTGTCCATTCAGAAAAAGCTGTCTCCGTCGCTCCCTAACATTCAAGGCATTCCGAATGAACTGAAACAAGTCTTCCTAAACATCCTTAAAAACGGAATAGAAGCGATGGATGGTGTGACAGGCGTCATCAAGGTGACCTCTCTCATGAAAGATCAGCAAATGATGTTGATCTTTGAAGACCAAGGAAAGGGAATACCAGAGGACGAAATAGGGAAACTCGGTGAACCATTTTATACAACAAAAGAAAAGGGGACAGGCCTTGGTTTAATGATGACCATTAAAATCATTGAAAGCCATGGCGGCACCATTCGTTTTGAAAGCAAAAACTTTGAGGGGACACGAGTGATTATTACCTTTCCGATGAGTTAAAAAAGACAAGTTTTACATGAAATCCATTCAACATCAATATTTACTTTGTACACTATGAGAGATGAAGCACAAAGGGGAGAGGTCTAATGAAACGAATGCTGTCTATTCGAATGATTTGTTGTTTGGTTTTGGTGATCTTTAGTTTGCAATCCTTATTGCCTGGTATGTCCGCAGGGAGCGAGGTCAATGCATCTGAAAAGAAAGAAATGGTGTGGAAACAAAAAAAGATTGTGCAGATCAAAAAAGCCCGTCAGCTCATAGGAGAGACCGTGACAGTGAGCGGAATTGTGACAGCAGATCAATCAGCTTTAGGCAATGGGAAACTGTCCACATACATTCAAGACAAATCAGCTGGAATCAATGTTTATTCAGCTCAGCCCAATCACTTCCCGGAACTAAAAGCAGGGATGAAGGTGACGGTGACTGGTAAAATCACGTCTTATAAAGGAATGATTGAAATTGTGCCAGATCAAGGCAGTCTGAAGATAGATGCTGTGAACCAAACCTTGCCAAAGGCGAAGCGAGTGTCTGTGAAGCAGCTAGAAACGGAACAAGCAGGTAAACATGAAGGAAGACTAGTAAAGGTCAAAGGCTATGTAGAGGCAAAACCAGCGCAGCCGGCTGGCGGTGGATACAATGTGGTGATCATCGATAAAAAATATCACAGCACCACTCTGAGAGTGATGGTCGATACGAATGCGATTGATAAAGTAAAGACAGGAAAATGGTACGAGTTTACAGGGGTGTTAAGCAGATATGATACGTTGCAGGTGCTTCTAAGACATAAGGATGATATGAACCTGCTGAAACGCCAGCCAAAGCCGCCAAAGATGAAGAAAGAATACAAAGCAACGGTTGACCGTGTGGTGGATGGAGATACGATACATCTAATGAAGCCCGTTTTAGGTACAACAAAGGTGCGTTTTGTGAATATGGACACGCCGGAAACGTATCATCAGCCAAAAAGCGAATTAGACAAAAACCAATTGCGTTTTGGACAGCAAGCGACTGACTATTTAAAAACACTACTTTCGAGCGGTGACCAAGTCACATTAAAGATTGGTCCTGAAGCGAAAGATAACTATGGACGTCTTTTAGCTCAAGTAAAAACCAAAAAAGGGTTAAATACAAATCTAGAGCTTGTGAAAAAAGGATATGCCCCTACTTATTTTATCTGGCCAGTTGGAGATGAAAAGGACTATCATACGTTTCAAAAAGCAGTAAAAGAAGCAAAGGAAAAAGGACTGGGCATATGGAACGAAGCGGACCCTCTGCTGGAACAGCCATTTGAATTTAGAGCACGTGAACAGAAAAAAGGACTGACACGCTATGTTGGTGATTCATCTGTCAAAACCTACGTGTCCCCTGACAAATGGAAAGAAATCGATGTGGACAAACGGATCTTTTTTGCTTCCAAAGAAGAAGCAGAGCAGGCTGGTTATCAGCCGGCAAAGAATGCGGACGACGTACCATTAACGATTTTAAGTTTGAATGATTTACACGGTAAAATTGATCAAGAATACGAATTGGATCTAAAAGATGATGGCAATAAAGGCATGTATGGGCGGATGGATTATGTCGCGGCCTTTATGAAGCAAAAACAAGCAGCGCACAAAAATACGATCACGGTCCATGCTGGAGATATGATTGGCGGGAGCTCTCCAATATCTTCTCTTCTGCAAGATGAACCAACCGTTGAACTCATGGAGAACATTGGCTTTGATGTCGGCACGGTCGGCAACCATGAATTCGATGAAGGGGTAGACGAGCTATTGCGTATCTTAAATGGCGGAGATCATCCTAAAGGCACAAAGGGGTATGACGGACAGAACTTTCCGCTCGTTTGTGCGAACTGTGAATACAAGGATACTGGCAAACCGCTTTTACCGGCTTATGAAATCATCGATGTCGAAGGAATCCCAGTCGCATTTATCGGCGTTGTGACCAAGTCAGCCGCAGGAATGGTCATGCCAGAAGGGATTAAAGACATTCAGTTTACAGATGAAGTCAAAGCTGTGAATGAAGCCACGAAGGAACTAAAACAAAAAGGAGTTAAAGCCATAGCGGTTTTAGCTCATATGACAGCCTCTCAAAATGGGGATACGATCACCGGAGAGAGTGCAAAGCTTGCAAAAGAAGGTGATGATGAAATTGACGTCATCTTTGCAGGGCATAATCATGAAGTGGTCAATGGAGAGGTCAATGGAAAATTAATTGTGCAAGCCTTTGAATATGGAAAGGCGATTGGCGAAGTCAATGTGACACTTGACCGTAAAACGAAGGATATCGTCAAAAAGAGTGCGAATATCCAGTATGTAGATCAAGCTGGTATAGAAAAGGACAAGGAAGCAGCAGACATCTTGGCTCATTACGGGAAAGAAGTGGAGCCGATTATTAGTGAGGTTGTTGGAGAAGCCGGGGTCAAAATGGAAGGCGGCTATTCAAATGATGGAGACACGCCGCTCGGTAATTTGATTGCGGATGGTATGAGATATTCAATGAAAAGTGACTTTGCCATGATGAATGGAGGCGGCATTAGACAAAACCTTGAAAAAGGGCCGATAACGTGGGGAGATCTCTTTAATATTCAGCCATTTGGCAACGTTTTAGTCAAACTAGAGATCAAGGGAAAAGACTTAGTAGAGATCATAGAAGCACAAATTTCTCCACAATTTGGACCAGATTATAGCATTTCAGGCTTTTCATATTCCTATGATCCTGTAACATATAAAGTAGTCGACTTGAAGCTGCCAGACGGTTCAGCAATAGCTCTCGATCAAGCGTATACACTCACTGTGAATAACTTCATGGCAACAGCAACTGGCAGTAAATATGCACCAATAGGCAGGCTTGGGCAAAACCCTGAAACAGGCCCAGAAGACTTAGAAGCCACTGTCGATTTTGTGAAAAGCTTTGAAGGAGCTTCCATTGTGTATCAAAAAGAAGGACGAATTCAAAAAGAAAAACAAGAGGAAAAAGCAGCAAGCTAAAGAGCGTATCATCTAAGAGAAATGTAACAGGCAAAGGAGTTTAAGCATGAAAAAGTGGCTTGCACTGACTGTGATGACAGCCGGGATTGTGCTGCTCGGCTGGGGGATATGGCAAATCGCATCGACTCATCTTCAAACAGCCCAATCATTAGACGAAGCGAAGAAGGTCGTGGCAGACGATCAAGGGATGTCCAAGAAGCAGTTTGCTCCAGAAGTGGGGAAAGCTTCTGGCATCCTGACGATTCCAAAATTAAAAGCAGACCTTCCCATTGTCGAAGGGACGGATGCGGATGACCTTGCAAAGGGAGTAGGACACTACAAAGGCAGTTATTATCCGGATCAAAATGGACAAATCGTTCTTTCTGGCCATCGTGACACGGTGTTTCGCCGGACAGGCGAACTGGATATTGGAGATCAACTGAAAATCACTGTGCCGTATGGTGAATTTATATATGAAATCACACATACGAAAATTGTTGATCAGCATGATACATCCATCATTACGTTGCAGAATGAAAAGGAAGAGCTGGTGTTAACCACATGCTATCCTTTTCATTTCGTCGGCAATGCGCCAGAGCGGTATATTATTTATGCAAAAAGAGTGTCTGAATAAAGAAAAAGAGCCTGCTTTTCATACGCAGGCTCTTTTGTTAATGGATGATTTGACTCATGAGCTGGTCCATATCAGGTGGTAGAGGTGCTTCGATGATCAGATGCTCACCTGTAAAAGGATGTTTCATGTCTACTTGCTTGGCGTGAAGAGCACACCTATTGATGTAATCACGAACTCCGTCATATAATGTATCCCCAGCTAGTGGATGCCCGAGACTGCTCAGGTGGACACGAATTTGATGCGTTCTACCCGTTTCTAATTGAAGTTTAGCGGCTGTCAGTTGCAGACGTTTATTCATGTCCATGACCTGAAAATGAGTCACAGCTTTTAGCCCATTAGGGGAGATTCTTCGTCTGACTGCATGGTGTTTGTCACGGCCGATCGCTGCATCGATGGTGCCTTTCTTTTTTTTGAAAAGTCCCTCTGCGATGGCGATGTATGTGCGTTTGATTGTTTTTTTAGAAAGCATTTGATCAAGAGCCGCATGGGCTAATCTATGCTTTGCAAAAATGACGGTGCCGCTCGTGTCTTGATCAAGCCTGTGGATATGTCTTACCCGCTTTTCTTCACCATTTGCTTGAAAATGGAATGCCACAAGATTTGCCAGTGTGCCTGTTTGTCCTTGTTCATTCGGATGAGTTGGCCGGCCGGCAGGTTTTTGCACAATTAATAAATGCTCGTCTTCAAAGAGTACCTCTAATTCACCATATTCCGGTGTCACATCACTTTCTTCTGTTTCAAATAAATCAATGATGATCTGATCGCCTTGACTGACTTTAGCTGCGTGATGGGCAGGCTTTTGATTTAAACGAACTTTTTGATGCTCCATCCAAAAGTGAATAATCGGTTTTGATGCAGAGACGGCTGTCTTTAAAAAATGACTGAGTGAAGTGTGATGATACTGCTCGTCTACTTTGAGTGAGAGCGTGTGTCCTTTTATGATCATGATATCCGTTCCTCTCTATGGGTATATATAGGAAACACTTACCTTGGCGAACGCCTTTTTTTCTGTGCTATTCTGAATAAAGAATAACGACAGAGAGGTAGATGTCACGTGAGATTAATGAAAGCTGCTACAGACCTGCAAGAGCAGGCAATTGAAGAAATATCAAAGGATGTTGAAGATCTTCTTTCTCATGCTGTCAATGGACAGCAGCGGGATATGCGTCAAAAAGATCGCTCCCTTACCTTTATTGATGGTGTATATAACGGGACGATGGATGATGCTTTTCGTATTTTATCGGGACTTCAGCTATTACATACCATTATTGTAAAACCGAAACGTCATCTCACCAAACGAGATCGTGAGCTATTCGAGCGAAACCGTGAGCAGGTCAACGCCTGCGGCTTTTCTTTTCCGTTTGATCTCGACGATTTTGCCAGCCGTCACCTTCAAAATGCGTAAAAGATGGTGTGAACTTCCTTGTTAACTTACAAGGCCCTCGCACATACTATTTTTAAGGGAACGGAGAAACCTTTAATATCTGTAATACCAAACCCGCTCTTTTTCAACATCGCCTATTTCTCCACGAATCGGAGCGCTTGGATCTCTTGCAGAATGAACCGAACATGGGTAGGAGCCTGACAAAACGGTGCAGGCTCCTTTTATACATAATCATTTTAGCAGACATTCATCTTTGAAAGTCAATTTTATTCACGATATGATAGCATTGAGTATATCTTTAAGACTTTTGTAAAAAAAAGGAGTGGCCTCGTTGGTAAAGGCGATTATATTTGATTTTGACGGATTAATTTTAGATACAGAAACACATGAATATGAGGTTTTACAAGAAATGTTTGCGGAGCATGAGTCAGATCTGCCTCTTTCCGTATGGGGCAAGGTCATTGGGACGCAGGCAGGCTTTAAGCCATTTGAATATTTGGAAAAGCAGCTAGGAAAGACACTGGATCATGAGACACTCACAGCAGATCGGCGTTCTCGTTTTCAAAAAAGAATGAAGGACGAATCAGCAAGACCTGGTGTAGAAGCTTATTTAGAAGCAGCAAAGGAGCTGGGGATCAAGATTGGACTTGCTTCCAGCTCAGACTATAAATGGGTGTCTGATCACCTGAAGCAGATTGGTCTTTTCGACTATTTTGAATGTATCCGCACGTCAGATGATGTGGAAGAAGTCAAACCAAATCCAGAGCTCTATTTGCAAACCGCACGCTGCTTAGGGGTAGAGCCAAAAGATTGTGTGGCATTTGAGGATTCTGTAAATGGATCAGTAGCTGCCAAACGGGCAGGTATGAAATGTGTCATCGTCCCAAACAAAGTGACGAGCACGCTGCAATTTGAAGAATATGATGTCAGATTAGAATCCATGGCTGAAATCGAATTGCTCCAGCTATTCCATCAGCTTGAAAAAGAGGATCAGTAAGGGGGCAAATACATCATGGCAGAAAAACTAGACTTAACACGGTTTGAAAAAAGAATGGAGATCCGTAATATCCGGGAAGAGGATATTGACCGAATCATTGCCTTGCAAGAGGTATGCTTTCCAGGCATGGATCCTTGGAAACGAGAGCATCTTGAAAGCCACCTTGAGCATTTCCCAGAAGGGCAGTTTTGTGCTGAATTCGAGGGAGAAATCATTGGCTCTTGTTCAAGTTTATTAATTAACTTTGATGAATACGATGATCGCCACACATGGCAGGACATTACAGATGATGGGTACATCACAAACCACAATCCGGATGGGATGAATATGTACGGAATCGAAGTCATGGTGAGTCCTGAATACCGACGAATGAAAATTGGACATCGCTTGTATGAAGCAAGAAAAGACTTGGCAAGAAGATTAAATTTAAAAAGCATCATCATTGGCGGGCGCATTCCGAACTATCATAAATACCAAGAGGAAATGACGCCTCGCCAGTATGTTGAGCAGGTCATGCTTCACCAAATCTATGATCCCGTTTTATCTTTTCAGCTGTTAAATGAATTTAGTCTCATGCGGATCAATCCGAATTACTTGCCTGATGATAAAGCATCCAGCACATATGCGACGTTAATGGAATGGAACAATGTCGATTATCGCCCGCAATCGAAAAGATATTTTAAATCGGCGTTTCCTGTTCGAATTTGTGTGATTCAATATGCGATGAAACAAATTCACTCCTTTGAAGAATTTATGAATCAGGTCGAGTATTATGTGGATGTTGCATCAGATGCATCAGCTGACTTTGCGGTATTCCCAGAAATTTTCACGACGCAGCTCATGTCTTATTTAGAAGAGCGGTCACCTAGTCTTGCCGTGCAGCGGATCACGGAATATACCGAGGACTACATTAATTTGTTCACAGACCTTTCTGTGAAATATAACATTAATATCATCGGCGGGTCCCACTTTGTAGAAGAAGAAGGGAAAATCTACAATATTGCCTATTTATTTAGACGTGATGGAACGATTGAAAAGCAATATAAGCTTCACATCACGCCGAATGAAAGAAAATGGTGGGGGATTTCAGCTGGTGACCAGGTCCGGGTATTTGATACGGATTGCGGCAAAATTGCGATCCAAATTTGCTACGATATTGAATTTCCTGAGCTTGCACGGATTGCAGCTGACAAAGGAGCGAAAATTATTTTCACTCCGTTCTGTACAGAAGACCGCCAAGGCTATTTAAGAGTACGTTACTGTGCACAGGCGAGAGCGGTTGAAAACCAGATTTATACCGTCATCTCTGGAACAGTTGGCAACCTTCCGCAAACCGAAAATATGGATGTTCAATATGCACAATCGGCTATATTTGCCCCATCAGACTTTGAATTTGCAAGAGATGGGATTGTAGGAGAGTGTAATCCAAACATTGAGATGGTTGTCGTTGGGGATGTCGATTTAGAAATTTTAAGAAGACAAAGGCAAGATGGGACCGTACGTCAGCTGAAAGACCGAAGAAGAGATGTGTACCATATTGAATATAAGAAATAATGATGGAAGCGCCTATCGTTGAGGCGCTTCTTTTTGATAACATATTTTTTTCAATTGCCAAAGGGATGCTGAAGAAAAAGCTGAATATACTGAAAGGAGATTATGTGTTCAAAAAGGAGAGGAACATGGGGCGACAATCTAAACATCTGTATATCAATTTGCCGGTAAATCATGTGAAGGAATCTATCGCTTTTTTTGAGCAGCTGGGTTTTGAATTTGAGCAGCAGTTCACGAATGATCAGGCGGCCTGTTTGGTCATTGATGACACGATCACCGTCATGCTGTTGTCACTCAGGCATTTTCAGTCCATTTCAGAGAAACAATTAGTGGATGCAAAAAAAGCATCAGAGGTGATTATCTCTATGCGTGTTCATTCACGAGAAGAGGTCGATGAGCTTGTCGAGCAGGCAATGGCAGCAGGCGGTTCACCGTTTAAGGAAAAGCAGGATCATGAGTTCATGTATGGATGGAGCTTTCAGGATCTTGATGGTCATTTGTGGGAAGTGTTTTATATGGATGAGGAGAGAAGCGGCCTTTCATAAGGGTGCTTCTTTTTTATTGTTTATCAATGGTATGATAATGAGGAGCAGAAGGAATCTGGAATTCAACTAAAGAAAAGTAGGTGCAGCATGGAGTTTTTACTTGTCTTACTGCCAGTGTTCGGCATATTCCTGATCGGGTATATCGGGCAGAAGGCGATTGGTTTTGACATACATACGCTCTCATCAATGTCTTTATATTTAATGTCACCATTTCTTGCGTTTGAAACCTTTTATCAAAACAAAGTGTCGATGGACTATGTGTATTTATCCATTTTTGTTGTCGGACTTTGTCTTGCACTTATTTTATGTGTCTTTATTTTATCTCGTATTTATGGGTATTCGAATGAAACGTATTGCGCCATGATTTTGTCGTCAGCTTTTATGAACAATGGAAACTATGGAACGCCTGTTGTGCTTCTTGTCTTCGGAGCAGCAGGTTTGGATATTGCGATCGTGTTGATGGTACTGCAGCAGCTTGTCATGAGTACAATCGGCATGTATTATGCAGCAAAGGGTGGAGAGGATGCGGGAGATGGAAAGGTCGTCTTGAAAAAAGTACTGCGTATGCCAGTTGCTTATGGGGCACTCATCGGTCTATTATTTCAGCTGATTGACCTTTCATTACCTAAAGAGCTGATGACGGGTATTCAGCTTGTGGGGAATGCTGCCATTCCGACGATTATGCTTATTTTAGGTATGCAGCTTGCTGTGATTTCTTTTAAGCAAGTGGATTATCGCAATATTTCTTATGCTGTATTGCTGAAGCTGTTTATCTCCCCACTCATTGCATTTGGCTTTACGCTTATTTTACCGGTAGATGATATGGTGAAACAAATTATGATCTTAGTGGCAGCCATGCCGACAGCAGCAAATACCACGCTGATGGCTGTACAATTTCGAACGAAGCCTGAGTTTGTCTCAAGCACGACATTTCTCAGTACAATCTTAAGTATCGTGACATTACCAGTTTTATTATGGATTTTATCCATGCACCCTCTGGGATAGGGGATAGGCGGCATACAAAGGGGGACATATGAATGAATGTAGATGTTCATTTCCAAGTGAGTGACGTGTTGAAAACGAAGCATTTTGCGCATGCAAAAGTGTTAGCAGGGGAAAAAGGATTGTTTCGGCAGGTCAAATGGATACATGTGTTAGAAGTGCCTGATGTAGAGGATTTATTAAATGGAGGCGAGCTTATATTAACAACAGCCGCAGGCTTCCATGACCAACTGGATGTGTTTCAAGCGTTTTTACGACAGCTGATTGATTCAGGGGCGGCCGGCTTGTGTATTGAATTTGTTCCGCTAAGATTCGAAGTGCCGGAAGAATTACTGACCTATGCAGAAGAAAGAGATTTTCCGCTTATTCTGTTTACAAAAGAAGTGAAGTTCGTCAACATCACGCAGCATCTTCATACGATGATGATCGAGCGTCAGTATCAAATGATGGCTGATTTAGAAGCACTGTCATCAAAGCTAAATGAGCTTTTGCTGACCCCGCATCCGCAAATGGATATTTTGGATCAAGTGTATCAGCACGTAAGGGGGATACTTTTACTCCTCCCTGTTCAGGGCGAGCCGATTATTTTATGTGATTCTTCCAAACAAACCGAAGAACTGGTCATGAATTATTTGCAGTTTGCTTCCGTGCCAAAAGGATACGAAGTGACACAAAAACAAGTGCTTGCGCTCAAACAAACATTTGCAGATCTTGTGCTCATTCATCAAGCGGACACGCTCTCTGAATTCGAACTGCTTGTAATGGATAAAGGAGCCAATGCTCTAGCCCAGCAAACATTAAGAGAGCTTTATACAGAAGAGCTGAAGAAGACAAAAGAAAATGAATGGCTGCAAAAATGGTTTCAAGAAGAGCATACAGAACAAGAGATCATAGAGCACCTAGAAGAAACAGAAGGGGTGAAAAAGCCAACTGGCTGCGTAGTCTTGCTCTTTCAAAAACATCATCAAATTGAAAAAATCACAGGGAATCTTTACTTTCTTGTCTCTTGCCGCTCCATTTTTCAGCGTGCTGGTTTCCATCTGATTGCATATGAGCATCAAGAACAAACCTTGTTTATTTTATTAAACACGAGAAAGAAAGAGGACTGGAAAGAGCGTGCAGAAAAGGCTGCAAACGACATCAAACAATTGTATGACCGGGAGCAGCCCCGAGGGGCCGAGATCAATTTCGGTATCGGGCAATATTGTGAAAAGTTTCAGCACATGAGAAAAAGCTTTCAAGCAGCCAAAGAAGTGCTGCATTTAAAAAAAGTGATGCCTCAGCGGGTGGAAAGTCCATTTTACCAAGATCTACATATGCTCCGTCTTATGCCTATGATGAAGGAAAGCGGTCTGCTTGAATGTATGGTGAAAGAGTATTTAGAGCCCGTGATTGTATACGATAATCAAAATAGCGGGAGACTCTATCAAACGCTAAATATCTTTTTACAGACAAACGGTTCTAAAAAAGAAACCGCAAGCCAGCTCTATATTGTTAGGCAAACCCTCTATCATAGACTGGATAAACTGCATGCCTTGCTCGGTGAGGATATGATGCAGGCGCCGAAACGGCAGGCGCTTGAATTTGCGATTCTTGCCTATGAATTCCTGCAAGGAAATCGACGTTAGCAGAGTGTGCTCCATTTTGCCAAGGCATCAAGAAAAGTGTCTTATGCTGGTGCTCAATCAGTTGACGATCTGTCTAATGTAATCGGCCTGACCCCTTTTTTATAATGAAAGTAACGGATTGGTTCTCTCTTACGGGCGGCCTGGTTCCAGTTTCATATGCCTCACGTTTCATCCATATAATGAATGGAGAGGCAATGTGCTGCTGAATTGGTCTAAGCTTCTTTAATGATGAAAACGGATACATGGGGGCGGGAAGATGAAAATACATGAGCAGGCTCAAAATCTTCAGGCAAAAGATGATCAGTTGATCTGGCATCAAATGAAAGGAACAAACAAGGAAAATGAAAGTATGGTCATTCACGAGGCAGAAGGCGCATGGGTGACAGATATTCATGGAAATCGTTATTTAGACGGGATGTCAGGCCTTTGGTGTGTAAATGCCGGATATGGCCGGAAAGAGCTTGCAGAAGCGGCGTATAAGCAATTAAAGACAATGCCTTACTATCCGCTTACACAAAGCCACGTGCCGGCGATTCAGCTGGCTGAAAAGCTAAATGAGTGGCTTGGCGGGGACTATGTCATCTTCTTTTCTAACAGTGGCTCTGAAGCCAATGAAGCTGCATTTAAAATGGCCAAACAATATCATGAGCAAAAAGGAGAAAGTACTAGGACAAAGTTTATCTCCCGGTACCGGTCGTATCACGGCAATACAGCAGCTGCTCTTGCCGCAACCGGTCAAGCGCAGCGTAAATATAAATATGAACCATTAGGTCAGGGCTTTATTCATGTCGCACCGCCTGATGTGTATCGTCATCCTGAGGATCAAGAGAATCTGGCAAGTGCTATGGCAATAGATCAGGCCATGACGTGGGAACTAAGTGAGACGATAGCTGGGGTCATTATGGAGCCGATCATTACGGGCGGAGGTATCCTAATGCCGCCAAAAGGGTATTTGAAGAAGGTCAAAGACATCTGTGAAGCCCATGGAGCGCTTCTCATTGTAGATGAGGTCATCTGCGGATTTGGCCGGACAGGGAAGCGGTTTGGTTTTATGCATGAGGAAGTAGAGCCGGATATTATCACCATGGCAAAAGGGATCACAAGCGGTTATTTACCGCTTTCTGCAACGTGCGTGAAACGAGAAATCTATGAAGCCTATGCAGGAGAAGATACGTATGACAGGCTGCGTCATGTGAATACATTTGGCGGGCACCCTGCTTCCTGTGCAGTGGCACTTGCCAACCTAGAGATTATGGAAAACGAGCAACTGGTGGAACGGTCCGATGCGCTCGGCCGGGATATGCTTGAACGTTTGCAAGAGTTAAAAGAACACCCATTTGTCGGAGATGTCAGAGGAAAAGGCTTGCTGTTTGGCATTGAGCTTGTTCAGGATCAACAATCCAAAAAACCAGCTGAGCCACATGTCGTCGGTCAATTGATTGCTGAATGTAAAAAACGCGGACTGATCATCGGGAAAAATGGGGATACAGTGGCCGGCTATAATAACGTTGCCCAACTTGCACCGCCGCTTAATATAACAGATGATGACGCCTCATTTATCATCAATACCTTAAAAGAAAGCATGGCACAGCTATAGCAGAGAGACTTCTCTGCTTTTTTTATGGAATAAAAGTTTGCTTTTCATCATTTTGAGCTAGTTCTCTGAAGATGATGTGAGATGAAATCGGTATTGGGCACACTAGGTGTATTGAAAAATAGAAGAGTTTCAATTACTGTTAGGAGAAGACTGATTCAATACACTTTTGAAGGAGACGGCTTATGAGTTTTCATGATCAACCCATTTTACCTGCTGTACGCAATATGAAGCAATTTGAGGAATTTTTAAAAAGTCCATTTACATATGGTGTTTTACTTGATGTTCACTTAGGCCGGCTTAAGGGCATCATGAATGAGGCAAATGCTCATCACAAAAAAATGTTTGTCCATGTCGATCTCATTCACGGGATTAAACATGATGAGTATGGAACGGAATTTATTTGTCAGGAAATGAAGCCAGCAGGAATTATTTCTACTAGGTCTTCTGTCATAGTAAAAGCCAAGCAAAAAAAGGTATATGCCATTCAGCGAATGTTTTTACTTGATACGAGTGCCATGGAAAAAAGCATGGAGTTCGTTGGGAAACATCGTCCAGATTTTATTGAAGTATTGCCGGGCGTCGTGCCAGATTTAATTACAGAAGTGCGCGAGCGAACTGGGATCCCGATTTTTGCAGGCGGATTTATCCGTACAAAAGAAGATGTAGAAAGAGCGCTTGAAGCAGGGGCTACAGCAGTGACGACCTCAAATACCACCCTTTGGAAAGCGTTCCAAAAGTGAAAAGATAAAATGTGAATATTTATTGACAACGTTTTCATCCTCTGATACTATAGCACTAAGTTAATATCATGTGATGGAGAAACGGAGATCCACAACAACGCTTTACTAGGTGACAAATGACCCTGATGTAAAGTATGTTTGTTGTGGATCTTTTTCTTTATCTTTTCTACACATTCATAGGGGATGGCAACTGAACCAGAGGAGGAATTTTTCATGACACCATTTTGGGGAGAAGTCGTAGGTACAATGCTGCTCATTATTTTTGGAGGCGGTGTGTGTGCGGCAGTTAATTTAAAGAAATCACTCGCATATCAATCCGGCTGGATTGTAATCGCTTTCGGGTGGGGATTTGCAGTAGCCATTGCAGCATATGCAACTGGTGGAATTAGTGGAGCTCATTTAAACCCTGCACTCACAATTGGGCTTGCGCTAGAAGGAAGTTTTCCTTGGGCTGATGTTCCAATGTATATTGTTGGTCAAATGCTTGGCGCATTAATAGGGGCTACTATTGTCTTTTTACATTACTTACCGCACTGGAAAGCAACAGATGATCCAGGTGCAAAGCTAGGTGTATTCTCAACTGGTCCTGCGATTCCGCATACTTTTGCAAACGTACTTAGTGAAGTCATCGGTACATTTGTATTGGTTCTAGGAATTTTAGCGATTGGTGCAAATAAATTTGCAGACGGAGTCAATCCGCTGATTGTTGGTTTCTTAATTGTTGCAATTGGTCTTTCTTTAGGTGGAACAACTGGTTATGCAATTAACCCTGCACGTGATTTAGGTCCGAGAATCGCACATGCGATCTTGCCGATTCCAGGGAAAGGCCCATCGAATTGGAAGTATGCTTGGGTGCCAGTCGTTGGTCCAATTTTAGGCGGCGCATTTGGCGGTGTTTTCTACAATGCAGCCTTTAAAGCGAACGTCACTCCAGCCTTTTGGATTGTAAGCGTTATTTTAGTTGTGGTATTGTTAGGACTCTATATCACTACGAAAAACCAAACAAATGCTGTAAATGAAAGTATGTAAGGGGAGGAAAACATCATGACAAAAGAAAAATATATTCTTGCACTAGATCAAGGGACAACAAGCACAAGAGCGATCTTATTTGATCAAGAAGGCAAAATTGCACATACAACTCAGAAGGAATTTAATCAATATTTTCCGAACCCAGGCTGGGTAGAACACAATGCAAATGAAATTTGGAGCTCTGTTCTATCGGTCATTTCAACTGCTTTAATTGAATCAGGAATTGAAGCAGACCAAATCGCTGGTATCGGAATTACGAACCAACGTGAGACAGCGGTTGTTTGGGATAAACATACAGGCGCACCTATTTACAATGCAATTGTTTGGCAGTCAAGACAAACATCTGGCATTTGTGAAGAGTTAAAAGAACAAGGACACAATGAAACGTTTAGAAATAAAACAGGTCTTCTTATTGATGCTTATTTCTCAGGTACAAAGGTAAAATGGATCTTAGACAATGTTGAAGGTGCCCGTGAGAAAGCAGAAAATGGCGACTTACTGTTTGGCACAATCGATACTTGGCTTATTTGGAAGATGACAGGCGGTAAATCACACGTCACAGATTACTCCAATGCGTCAAGAACATTAATGTTCAACATTTACGATCTGAAATGGGATGAAGAATTACTTGATATCCTTGGCGTACCGGCTTCTATGCTTCCAGAGGTGAAACCATCTTCACACATTTATGGTGAAACAACTGACTATCACTTCTTCGGCAGAAATATTCCGATTGCAGGAGCGGCGGGAGATCAGCAGGCTGCTTTATTCGGTCAGGCTTGCTTTGAAGAAGGAATGGCGAAGAACACATATGGTACAGGATGTTTCATGTTGATGAATACAGGGGAAAAAGCCATTAAGTCGGATCATGGTTTATTAACGACGATTGCATGGGGCATTGACGGCAAAGTTGAATATGCTTTAGAAGGAAGTATTTTCGTTGCTGGCTCAGCGATTCAATGGCTGCGTGATGGACTCAGAATGTTTAAAGACTCGAAAGACAGCGAAGCTTATGCAGAGCGCGTTGAGTCAACAGATGGCGTATACGTCGTTCCTGCATTCGTTGGTCTAGGCACACCATACTGGGATAGTGATGTCAGAGGCGCTGTATTCGGGTTAACACGTGGTACTTCTAAAGAGCACTTTGTCCGTGCAACGTTAGAATCACTTGCTTATCAAACGAAAGATGTGTTAGATGCGATGGAAAAGGATTCAAATATTTCATTAAAAACATTGCGTGTGGATGGCGGAGCTGTAAAGAATGATTTCTTAATGGGCTTCCAAAGTGATTTACTGGATGTGCCTGTAGAGCGTCCAGAAATTAATGAAACGACGGCACTCGGTGCGGCCTATCTTGCGGGAATAGCAGTTGGCTTCTGGAACGACCGTTCAGACATTGCAAAACAGTGGAACCTTGACAAGCGCTTTGAACCTAAGATGGAGGAAGGCAGCCGTGACTCGTTATATAGCGGGTGGAAAAAGGCTGTAAAAGCAGCTCAAGCTTTCAAATAAACCAAAAGTATGATATACTTCAATTAAGTTAATAGAACGGTTGGAGAACTGGAGAGACCGCAGGCACCGAAGTGTAGAAATACGCTTTGGGTGTTTGCGGTCTCTTTTTCTTTACCGTACAACATGGGAGGAACAAGAGATGACTTTTTCTAGCTTAGAAAGAGAACAAATGCTGCAGGAAATGACAAAAAAACCATATGATGTGTTTATCATTGGTGGGGGTATTACAGGCGCGGGTACAGCACTTGATGCGGCTTCACGCGGAATGCGCGTCGGTCTTGCAGAAATGCAGGATTTCGCAGCAGGTACATCTAGCCGCTCAACGAAACTAGTGCACGGTGGACTTCGTTATTTAAAACAATTTGAAGTAAAAATGGTCGCAGAGGTCGGTAAAGAGCGTGCCATTGTATACGAAAACGGTCCTCATGTAACAACACCAGAATGGATGCTTCTTCCGATGCATAAAGGCGGGACATTCGGTAAGTTTTCAACATCCATTGGGCTTAGAGTGTATGACTTTTTAGCTGGCGTCAAGCATAGCGAACGCAGAAGCATGCTGAGCGCGAAGGAAACACTTGCAAAAGAACCGCTTGTGAAAAAGGACGGCTTAAAAGGCGGCGGCTACTATGTTGAATACCGTACGGACGATGCACGCCTCACAATCGAAGTCATGAAAGAGGCTGTGAAATTCGGAGCAGAAGCGGTCAACTATGCGAAAGTAAAAGAATTTATTTATGATAAAGGCAAAGTTGTCGGTGTTGTCATTGAAGATGTCATGACGCAGAAAACCTACGATGTATATGCGAAGAAAATCGTCAATGCGACAGGTCCATGGGTCGATCAACTAAGAGACAAGGATCACTCAAAAGAAGGGAAGCACTTACAGCATACAAAAGGTATTCACTTAGTATTCGACCAATCAGTCTTCCCATTAAAACAAGCGATCTACTTTGACACACCTGATAAACGGATGGTCTTTGCGATTCCAAGAGAAGGCAAAACGTACGTTGGTACAACAGATACAGTGTACAAAAAGCAGCTGGAACATCCGCGTATGACAAAAGCAGATCGTGATTATGTCATCAATGCGATTCAATACATGTTCCCTGATCTCAATATTACAGAAAAAGATGTTGAATCTAACTGGGCTGGTCTTCGTCCACTCATTCATGAAGAGGGCAAAGACCCTTCAGAAATTTCTCGTAAGGATGAAGTATGGACATCATCTTCAGGCTTAATCACCATTGCTGGCGGTAAATTAACAGGCTACCGCAAAATGGCTGAGCATATTGTGAATCTTGTACGTGATGGACTAAAAGAAGAAACAGGCAAAGACTTTGGACCATGTAAAACAAAGCACATGCCAATTTCAGGCGGTCATGTAGGCGGATCTAAAAATATGGCTTCCTTTGTCCAAGCGAAAACAGCAGAAGGTGCATCTGTTGGTTTAACAGAACCGATTGCTCAAAAACTTGCCGAAAAATATGGCTCAAACGTCAGCAGTCTCTTCAAGCGTGTAGAGCAGCTTCAAGGTGAAGCAGACAAACGAAACATTCCAGCGTATGTACTCGCAGAGCTTGTCTATGCAATCGAAGAAGAATTAGCTGTTACTCCTGTCGATTTCTTCTTAAGAAGAACAGGAAGCCTACTATTTAATATCAACTGGGCAAAAAAATATGCACAGCCTGTCGCTGATTATATGGCAGAGCGTTTTGGCTGGGATGAAGCAGTAAAACAGAAGCATCAAACAGAACTAGATCAACTATTCCATGAAGCAGTTGTACCGCTTGATGCTGAATAAAAGAAAAGCCGATCATGCATCGGCTTTTCAGCGTGTAGACAAACCCTCGCATTCTTTGTCAGGTCTGTGCGCCGGTGCTCACGAATGTCAAATTCGCTCCGCTCCGGTGCTCGTCCTTTCTAGACTTCAAGGGTTTTCAGACTACGCTGAAAGGAAGACAAAGAACTAAAATAAAGATCATTTTAGCCCTTTGTCAGCAATAAGTAAAAGCCGATCATGCATCGGCTTTTTTATTTGTTCAGCATTTTCTTCATCTCCCAATGATATAGCATGACATAGAGGATGATTCCATATAAAATAGCAGTAGAGGTTATTTTATTGATGATAAGAGCTGGGAGGACGACCATGAGTTGGAAGACGAATTATGAGCGATGGATCAATGAGAAGCACCTGGATACTGAGCTAAGGGAATGGCTGGAGGCACATCAAGATAATCAACAAGCACTTGAAGACTGTTTCTACAAAAACCTTGAGTTCGGTACTGGAGGAATGCGCGGGGAGATTGGTGCTGGCACGAACCGAATGAATGTGTACACGGTTCGTAAAGCATCTGCAGGTCTTGCTGCGTATATTGCGAAACATGGAGAGGATGCAAAAAGAAGAGGCGTCGCCATTGCATATGATTCACGCCATAAATCGCCTGAATTTGCGATGGAAGCAGCCAAAACACTTGCCTCGCAGGGCATCCAAACATACGTGTTTGACGAACTGCGTCCAACACCGGAGCTTTCCTTTGCTGTTCGAGAGCTGAATGCATTTGCTGGGATTGTCGTAACAGCAAGTCATAATCCACCAGAATATAATGGCTATAAAGTATATGGAGAAGACGGTGGACAGCTGCCGCCACTTCAAGCAGATCAAGTCATTCAAGAAGTAGATGCAATAGAAAATGAACTGTCGATTTCAGTTGATTCAGAAGAAACGTTAAAACAACAAGGGCTGATCAACATGATCGGAGCAGAAATCGATCATGCTTATATTGAAAAATTAAAAACCATCAGTGTGCACCCTGAGCTGGCAGATGAGGTCGATGTCAAAGTCGTTTTCACACCGCTTCATGGTACGGCCAACGACCCTGTCCGAAAAGGGCTTCAAGCTTTAGGCTATCAGCATGTAACCGTTGTACCTGAACAGGAAAGACCAGATCCACAATTTTCAACAGTGACATCGCCAAATCCAGAGGAGCATGCAGCATTTGAGTATGCGATCGAGCTTGGCGAAAAGCAGAATGCCGATATCCTCATTGCAACAGACCCAGATGCGGATAGGCTAGGTATTGCGGTCAGAGATCAAGATGGAAAGTTTACCGTCTTAACAGGCAACCAAACAGGAGCTCTATTGCTCCATTATTTATTGTCTGAAAAACAAAAGCTTGGTCAGCTGCCGCCTCGTCCCGTTGTGATGAAAACGATTGTCACAAGTGAGCTTGGGCGTGCTGTTGCTTCAGCATTTGGTGCCCATACGATTGACACGCTTACTGGTTTTAAATTTATCGGTGAAAAAATCAAGCAATTCGAAGAGAGCGGAGAATACACGTTTCAATTCGGGTACGAAGAAAGCTATGGCTATTTGATCGGTGACTTTGCTCGAGATAAAGATGCGGTGCAAGCAGCGCTGTTAGCTGTCGAAGTCGCTGCTTTCTATAAAAAACAAGGCAAGTCCTTGTACGATGCGCTAGTTGATATTTTCAAGGAGTTTGGATTTTACCGAGAAGGGTTAAAGTCGTTAACCTTAAAAGGAAAAGAAGGAGCAGAGCAAATTTCAGCGATCCTTCATACCTTTAGAACAAATCCGCCAGCTGCTATCGCGGGTCAGCGCATCACTGTCATCGAGGATTACCAATCAAGTCAAAGATATCTGATTGCCGAAAAGAAAGAAGAAACCATTCACCTTCCAGCATCAAACGTGCTGAAATATTTCCTTGAGGATGGTTCGTGGTTCTGCTTAAGACCTTCCGGAACTGAGCCTAAAGTGAAATTTTATATTGCTGTCAAAGGTACATCGTTAACAGATAGCGAAGAAAAGCTGAAGCATTTGTCAGAAGAAGTGATGAAAGTCGTTTATGAAATTGTGGAAGAAACAGCTAAATAAACAAACAAGGCCATTGTGTGAATACATGATGGCTTTTTCTCCATCAAAAGGATGAGAAAAAATCATCCTTTTAGCGAAAGAACCGGCAGAATGCTCATGATATAATGAGCGTAATGAAAAGAGAAGGCAGCAAATGCCGGGGGTAAACAGTATGGGAGAATATCAAGAGAAGGTTGAAACATTAAAAACGCTAAAAGAAATTGCTGAAAAGCTAAATGAAGGCTTGGAAATAAAAGATACGCTTCATGAAGTGCTCCATATGCTGATGGATGTCACAGGCTTTCATTCCGCATGGATTTATTTTATAGAAAAAGACGGCTCGTACGAACTGATGGCAGAGGTCTCCTTACCAGAAGCGCTGGCAAAGCATCAAAAGCAGCTCATGTGTCAAAACGATTGCTATTGCATCAATCGATACACAAAGGGCTCACTCCAATCAGCCACAAACATTATGAATTGTAAACGCATCGAAACGGCGGTTAAAAAGCAGCTTGGGGACACTGAAGGAATTACACATCATGCGACGGTTCCCCTTAAAGCATGTAAGCGTACGTTCGGGTTATTGAATGTGGCGGCAAAAGGAAAAGTCACATTTACGCAAGAAGAATTGAACTTGCTTGAAAGCATTGCGCTTCAAATTGGTACCGCCATTCAACGGATGAAGCTTGTGCAAAACGAACATCAGCATGCTCTTTTGGAAGAAAGAAACCGGCTTGCACAGGACTTACATGATTCCGTTAACCAAATGCTATTTTCAGTCAGCCTGACTGCTAAAGCCGCCCGTCAAATGACAAACGATCAGAATCTAGGGGAAATGATTGATTTTATTCAGCATTTGTCACAAGATGCACTGGTTGAAATGCGGTCACTCATTTGGCAGCTAAGGCCAAGAGGACTTGAAAAAGGATTCACAACAGGGATTCAAGAGTATGCAAAGCTTTTAGGATTACGCTGTACATTATCGTTATCAGGTTGTATGGAGATGGATCATACTCAGCATGAAACGTTGTTTCGGGTATGCCAGGAAGCGCTGAATAATTGTCAAAAACATGCGGAAGTAGAGGACGTTAAAGTCCAGCTGGAACAATCAAAAGACACGTTTGAGATGAAAATCATCGACCACGGTAAAGGGTTTCAGTATGACGAGCAAATGAGCCTCCCTTCACTTGGTCTGAAAGGGATGTCTGACCGTATCAAAAGAGCTGGTGGAACATTTTGTATAGAGTCTGAGCTCGGTAAAGGGACCACTATTCAAGTGAAGGTGCCATTTTCTCAAGAAAGGAAGGGGTCGTCATGAGAGTTGTCATTGCAGATGATCATCATATTGTGAGAAAAGGGCTTGTGTTTTTCCTGCAGACACAGCCTGACGTCGAAATTGTTGGTGAGGCTTCTAATGGAGAAGAAGCATTAGAAATTGTCAGACAAACGCGACCTGACATCGTTCTCATGGATTTATCGATGCCTGTAATGAATGGCATTGAGGCAACGAAACAAATGACGCTGGAAATGCCTGATACCCGCATTGTGATCCTGACAAGCTATGCGGATAAAGATTATGTTATTCCCGCCATTCAAGCAGGGGCAAAAGCCTATCAGCTCAAGGATGTAGCGCCAGAAAAACTTCTTACGACAATGATTGACGTACAAAAGGGCACCTATCAATTAGATGGTCATATCACCAATTTTCTTGTGCAGCATTTGACTGAGCCAAAAGAGCAAAAATGGGAGTTAATAAAAGAGCTGACCAATAGAGAGCGAGATGTCTTATTCGAAATTGCAAAGGGGAAAAGCAATAAAGAAATTGCCTCATCCTTGTTTATTTCTGAAAAAACTGTCAAAACGCACGTATCTCATGTATTATCAAAACTAGAGCTGGCAGATCGTACCCAAGCGGCTCTATATGCAGTGGATTATCAAAAAAGTCAGCCTAAAGAGCTGCTATAACAGAAGGGAATTTAGTCGTTATGCTAAAACTTTTAAGCGCACATTCAGTTCAATGAATTGAATAAAAAGAGCACGGTTGTTGGTTTATTTGACGTGCCCTTTTGCGTGAAAAGAGAAGCATGTTCAGTCTAATTTCTATGAGTAAAACGATAAAAGACTTGATGAGTATATGCTCATCAAGTCTTTTTTTTATTTTGAAGGAGGTGATAAACCGGCTGACTAAAGGTGAAATGATAAAAGGAGGAAATGAGCATGGAGACATATGAATTAGTGAGTGATTATCGCCATAATGAAAAATTGAAAGAAAGCTTTAATAAGCTAGCGATCAATACATTTGATTTGGATTTTAGTGACTGGTACAAAAGAGGGTATTGGGATGAAAAATATATTCCTTATTCCTTTGTCCATCACGGGAAAGTGATCTCAAACGCTTCCGTTTACCTCATGTCACTGATCATTGATGGAAAAACGTATCGAGCTGTTCAAATTGGCACGGTGATGACGGATCAAGCCTATCGCCATAAAGGATTAGCGACAAAGTTAATGGAGCATATTATGGATACGTACGAACATGATTGTGATTTGATTTTTCTTTTTGCCAATGAAACTGTACTGGATTTTTATCCAAAATTCGGCTTTACACGGTACCACGAAAGTGAGTTTAGTCTAGATATCAGCAAAAGCGCCATTCATATAAAAAAGGACATGCGTCTCAAGCAGCTGACATTGGAACATGACCTGCCATTACTCGAACAGTTCGCAGAAAAACGCCAAACGGGCTCAAAGAAATTAGACGCTAAGCATCATGGCAGCTTATTGATGTTTTATTTTACATTGGTTTGGCCGGATGCCCTTTTCTATATTGAAGCGTTGGATACGATTGTTCTGATGAATGAAGAAAATGAAACCATACATGTCTTTGATATCATTTCTCTCGAGCCACAAAATATAGAGGAAGTTGTTGCACATATTGTGAATGAAACGACGGAAAAAGTGATGTTCTATTTTACACCTGATACGTCAATTGACGGCTTACACTCGGTGAAGGCACCAAATGACGAGGATGCGCTGTTTGTTTATACAAAACGAGATTGGGTAAAAGACCACTTTATGCTTCCAATCACTGCGCACTGCTAAATGTATGTAAAAAGGCTGATAATCAGCCTTTTTCTTTATGTGTACATCGGTTGTGAATAAACTTCAGAAGCAGCGGCCTCTGAAGCATGGTCAATGTACTGCAGGAGCCCATATAAACATTTTTCAACATCAGCATCGTTCCGGTTAAATTGATACGCGTGTAAGAAATGCTCAATACGTTTCGAGAGCAAGTCATCTTGCGTACGTACCATAAGAATAAGTAAATTATCCCATTGCGAGCGATGCGTATAATAAAGTGCTTTATCATAATCCGCCACATTCATCAAACCTTCTCCTTTCCCTTGAGAAGTCCTCATTAGTTTGCTCGGAACATATCGACATTTTCAGGGGAAAAGTTGGTGTCCGCATCAATCGTGTACCGGGAATTATAGGCTGAATAAATGCTTCATGTATGAAAATGGATCGATCAGCACAACATAAACAAAATATACATGAAAGTGAGATCAATGATATCATGCAGCCGAAATGGTGGGTGCCTTTTGCAGCGGGAATGGTTTTGTTTGGCAGTTTCATGATCCATCCTGCAACAAATGCAGCGATGCAGCCTGTTGAAAATTGGGAAAGACTTGCGTACACAGCGTTGCAAGAGGAATATGAAGGCGCCGCTTTAAACGATTATCAATATATCGGGCGTACACAAGTAAATGAAGATCAGACAAAAGATGTTTTTCGCGTCACAGTGAAGGAAGGCTCAACGCTTTTTGCTGCGCATGCAGAAATCTATTTTCACCCGGTGACCGGTCATTTGATTAGTATTAACGTATTCCGGTTATAAAAAAAGCACCTCTTTATTAGAGGTGCCCTTTCCGGATCAATTATTTCATGCTTCCTTGAAGGTATGAGCGGATATCCACGCCAAGTGAATCGGCTAATCGTTGTCCGTAATCTTCATCTGCACGATAGAAGTTGCAGATCGCAAGTAATTTTGTTTTGTCATTTACGTCTTTCAGGTCAGCTGTTAGGTTTTTGATCAATGCTTGTTTCTCTTCTTCTGAGTAGCTTCGATATTTTTCCCCAGCTTGTTTGAAATCGTTTGGTTTTTCAATTTTTTGTCTCACCATACGATCACCGTGAAGAACTTGTTCACTTTCTTTGTAGTGAGGATTTTCTTTTGGCTGATCATCGTAACGGTTTGGTTCATAGTTAATATGACCGCTTGGACGAGTCGTTGTCATAAAGCCATCCTGCTGATTATTGTGTACAGGTGCATAAGGACAGTTCACCGGAATGCGCATATAGTTGGCACCAAGACGATGACGCTGCGTATCTGGATAAGAGAACAGACGACCTTGAAGCAATTTATCTTCAGATGCTTCAATTCCTGGAACAAGTGCACTTGGTGTGAAAGCAGCTTGCTCTGTTTCAGCAAAGAAGTTCTCAGGATTGCGGTTCAGTGTCATGCGTCCTACTTTTTGAAGCGGGTAATCTTCTTCGCTCCATGTCTTTGTTGGATCACATGGATCATAATCAAGATCATCATAATCGCTAAGCGGCATCAACTGGACATATAAGTCCCATGCTGGGTAGTTGCCATTTTCAATGCGGTCATATAAGTCTCTTGTCGCATGCTGGAAATCATTCGCTTGGGTTTCTGCTGCTTCTTCCATAGATAAATTACGAATACCTTCTGAAGGTCTCCAGTGATATTTCACATATTTTGTTTCACCATATTTGTTGACCCATCTAAATGTATGCACACCAGAACCGCGCATTTCAGCGTAGCTCGCAGGGATTCCTTCATCAGAGAAGAGCCATGTGAGCATATGAGTGGATTCAGGTGTTAAGGTCATAAAATCCCAATAACGGTCAGGATCTTGGATATTGGTTACAGGATCTGGCTTGAGAGAGTGAACCATATCAGGGAATTTCAATGCATCACGTATAAAGAAGATCGGCAAGTTGTTACCAACTAGATCATAGTTGCCTTCTTCTGTGTAAAATTTGACAGCAAAGCCGCGCGGATCACGCAATGTTTCAGGTGAACCTTTAGGATGAATAACTGTTGAGAAGCGAACAAAAACATCTGTCTGTTTTCCTTCTTCACTTAAGAAGGCTGCTTTTGTATGTTTCTCCATACTATTTTCAACTTCAAACACACCATAAGCGCCGGCGCCTCTCGCATGAACAACACGCTCTGGAATACGTTCACGATCGAAGTGTGCAAGTTTTTCAATCAAATGGTAATCATCAAGAAATGTAGGTCCGCGGTGACCAGCTGTTCTTGAGTTTTGGTTATCGCCAACAGGTACGCCTTGGTTCGTTGTCAAATTTTTATGATTTGAATTTGTCATTCTTTTCTCCTCCTGTAAACAAAAAAATGGTTTCTAGCAATCTATATACCCTAATTATATTGAATCAAACATGATAGTCAATATCTATTTATAATAATTTTAAATTAATTATTATTACAAGAAGGTAAAGAAAAAGACGAAAGAATAGAATTCTTTCGCCTAAAGGAGGAGCTCTCTAAGAGCATCTTTGTTTTGAGTTAAGTCTTTTAATGTGTATTGGTCAAGAACGCGCAAGTAAGCAGTAAGTGCTTCATGAAGTACATGCTTTAATGAACAAATCGGGGAAATGATACAGCTGTTTTTCCTTGGATCAAAGCATTCAACCATGACTAAATCATCCTCTGTATAACGGACAACCTCTCCAATGTTAATGCTTTCTGGGCTTTTCCCAAGCCTAATTCCGCCATTTCTTCCACGGATCGTTTCAACATAGCCGCGTTTTCCAAGATGATAAATCACCTTTGTCAGATGATTTTTAGAGATGCCATAAACATCGGCGATCTGCTGAATATTTGACAGTTCATTGTTCTCTCTTGATGCTAAATAAATGAGTACTCTTAATGAGAAATCTGTATAATTCGTTAGTTTCATTTTGACGACCTCTAAACCTGATAGAGTTTTGTATGTATCATCGTAACACATTTTAGACAAAAACTGTTCGAGAAAGTGTTAAATGTGTCAACATTTAAAAACATGTATTATAAATATTGCTTTTATAAGCTATCATCCGTTACGATAAAGATGTATTTAAAATACATCTTTTGAAAGAAGGAATGACGATGTTATCTATAGATCAAATGAATGCTATTAAACAATCAGCCCCTCTATTAAAAGGCGAGGGAACCAACCTTGTGACTGTTTTTTATCAAAATATGATTCGTCAGCATCCAGAGCTACTCAATCAATTTAATCAAACAAACCTCATGAACGGAAGTCAGCCAGAGGCGCTTGCTGCGACACTATACCAAGCTGCACTGCACATCGATCGATTAGAAGAATTACTTCCTGCGGTCAAACAGATTGCCCATAAGCATGTCAGTGTGATGGTCAAAAAAGAGCAATATCCAATCGTCGGATATTACCTAATTGAAGCGATGAAAGAAGTGTTTGGTTTAACGGAAAAAGATGACACGCTTTTAGCTTGGAAGGCCGCATATGACATCATTGCAAATATTTTTATCACGATTGAAGCAGAAATGATGGAGGTGAATGTAAAGCAACCAGGTGGATGGGCAGATGTGAAGCCATTTGTGATAAAGAAAAAGGTACAGGAATCTCCAGCGCTGATCTCCTTTTACTTAGTACCAGAAGATGAATCAGAGCTGCCAATGTTTGAAGCAGGTCAATATATTACGGTTCAGGCAGATATGCCAGGTGAGGCTTATATGTGTAGCAGACAATACAGCTTATCAGATCACCATCATCCATCTTATTACCGCATCACAGTGAAGCGCGATGGTCATGTGTCTACATTTTTGCATGATGAAATGGAAGAAGGAGACGTTCTTCAAGTGAGTATGCCGCAGGGAATGTTCTGCTTGCAAGAAGCCACAAAAGAGCCTGTTTATTTCATTAGTGCTGGTTCTGGAGTCACGCCAATGATCGGTTTATTGAAAACAGCAGCGCAAAACAGCCATCCATTTACAATGATTCATGCAGATCGATTAGAGGATGTCACCGCTTTTGAAAATGAATTTGAAAGCGTTCTAGCATCAGCTCCGCATGGCCGCATCATCTTATGTAATGAACAATTTGCGAAGTCTGGTAAGGGTGAGCTTGTTGAAAAGGCAGCTTCCCGCATTGACCGTCCATTTCTTCAATCAGTGGTTGGAGAAGGGAAAGGCCAATTTTATCTATGCGGATCCCCGGTGTTTACACAGGAGATGATTTATATACTAAAAGAGCTGGGAATTCCAGAACAGAATATACATTTCGAGTCATTCGGCGGGCAATCCACAAAAGAAATGGAAGTCGTCTAAACGAATGGCGGAACATCATGTTTTTTTAGATACGCTCATATAGTAGGGATAAGTCCGATGAGGAGGGATGGTTTCCTTGAGCGTATCAGAAAAACGTCTTTTACAAAGAGCCATTGATGAAATTACAGAAATTGCAGAAGGATTTGGTCTAGATTTTTATCCGATGAGGTATGAAATCTGTCCCGCGGAAATAATTTATACGTTCGGTGCATACGGAATGCCAACACGATTCAGCCACTGGAGCTTCGGGAAACAATTTCATAAAATGAAGCTTCATTATGATTTAGGATTAAGCAAAATTTATGAGCTGGTCATCAATTCAAATCCTTGCTACGCCTTTCTACTTGATAACAACACGCTTGTTCAAAATAAATTAATTGTGGCTCATGTACTGGCACACTGTGATTTCTTCAAAAATAATTGCCGTTTCCAAAACACAAAACGAGACATGGTAGAAAGCATGTCAGCTGCGGCAGAGCGGATCAAAGAATATGAGCATCTTCATGGAACAAAAGAAGTTGAATCCTTTTTAGACGCCGTATTGGCTCTTCAGGAGCATATTGATCCGTCTCTTGTTCGTTCAAAACTAAGCTGGAATATCGGCGATGAAGAAGAATATGAAGATGACCAACCAAAGCGTCAGACGCCGTATGATGATTTGTGGGGAATGGATGAGCCGAAAATACGTGAGAAAAAGAAAATCGCCAAGCCATTTCCTCCAAAGCCGGAAAAAGATATTTTACTCTTTATTGAGGCGCACTCCCGGGAGTTAGAGCCGTGGCAGCGCGACGTCCTCACGATGCTGAGGGAGGAAATGCTCTATTTTTGGCCTCAGCTAGAAACAAAGATTATGAATGAAGGCTGGGCATCGTATTGGCATCAGCGGATAATGCGAGAGCTTGATTTGGATTCAAATGAATCGATTGAGTTTGCCAAATTAAATGCTGGCGTGGTGCAGCCGTCAAAAACAGGCATCAATCCTTACTATTTAGGTTTGAAGATTTTTGAAGATATCGAAGAGCGCTATGACAACCCATGTGAAGAATTAAAAAAAGCAGGGGTGACAGAAGGATCGGGCCGCAGCAAAATGTTTGAAGTAAGGGAGATTGAATCAGATATTTCCTTCATTCGAAATTACTTAACAAAAGACCTTGTGATGAGAGAAGATTTGTACTTGTTTCAAAAACAAGGGAGAGATTATAAAGTCATCGATAAAGAATGGAAGGCTGTTCGTGATCAGCTAGTCAGCATGAGGGTCAATGGCGGCTTTCCTTATTTGACCGTGATGGATGGCGACTATTTAAAAAACAATGAACTCTATATTAAACATTGGTATGAGGGCATTGAACTAGATCTGAAATACTTAGAAAAAGTACTCCCATATTTGCATCAGCTATGGGGAAGAAGTGTGCATATCGAATCCATTCTTGAAGGAAAAGAAGTCATGTTTTCGTATGATGGAAAAGGAGTTCATAGAAAATATCTCGCATAAAAAAACAAAAAAAGATGTCTCTTAGCAGACATCTTTTTTGTCAGTTTTATTGGTTTTTCAGCAGCTTGAAAATGTGTTTTGCTTGATCGGTGTTTTCCATCAGACCTTTTAGCTTTTGGCTTGTTGGGCCATACGCAAAGAATGGCACTTCATCGCCCGTATGACCTGATGTGGTCCAGCCTGTATGTGATCTCACGTTGATCACTTCTTCAATCGCATCATCAATTTTAACAGTATCCTTTGTTTCAGCGGCCTTTTGAATAGAGGCCATTTCTTCTGTTGTGAAATCAAGATCGATATATTGTTTCAGCGCTGATTCAACAGGCATGCCACTGACGATTTTGTTTGCGATAAAATCTGGGGTCTTTTTCGCTGCTTTTACCGGTTTGTAATCCCAGCTACCTGAGCCGTCTGCCCCAAAGGAAAGTCCGCCAGTTGAATGATCGGCAGTGGTGATGACTAACGTATTTTTATCCTTTTTTGCAAAACGAATCGCTTCTTCAAATGCTTTTTCAAAATCCTTCATTTCACTCATGGCACTCACAATATCATGATCATGTCCTGCCCAGTCAATTTGACTGCCTTCGACCATAAGGAAAAATCCATTTTTGTTTTTAGACAGCTGTTTAATGGCTGAGGATGTCATGTCTTGCAGGGAAGGGGTCTTTTTATCACGATCAATCGCTTTATCAAGACCGCCATCAGCAAAAATGCCTAACACCTTTTGGTTTTTGTTTTTTTGTAAGGCATCTTTATTGGTGACATAATCATATCCGGCTTGCTTAAATTCCTTCGTTAAATCACGATCCTTTCGGACAAAATCGACGAGACCTCCGCCAAGCATGACATCGACTGTATGCTGTTTACCGATTTTTTCATCGAAGAAATCATCAGCGATGGCTGCTGTGTTTTTTCTCGATACATCGTGAGCCGCATACGCAGCAGGGGTGGCATTTGTTAATTCAGAGGTCACGACAAGACCCGTCGATTTTCCTTTGCGTTTGGCTTCTTCTAAAACGGTTTTTAATTTTTTGCCGTTTTTGTTTACACCAATGGCATTGTTGTATGTCTTTTTACCAGTTGCCATAGCTGTACCAGCTGCGGCAGAATCAGTGATATTGCTTTTCGAGTCGTTAGGGTATGTTTTATGCATGCCAGTAAGGTAAGGGTCAAACGCTGTTTGCTTTGAAAGGTCTCCGTTGTGCTTAAATGAACGGTAAGTTGAAAGATACGGTGTTCCCATGCCATCCCCGATCAGCACGATCACATTTTGTACGTCATTTTTTGGCTTCTTTTTAGCCTCTGCCTTGTCAGCCTGTCCAAATTCAATTCCTGAAAAAATGCCAATCGATAGCACAGATGCTGCCGCCACTGCAGCGATTTTCGTTTTCGAGCTTTTCAACACACTCATTCATTTTGCCTCCTCAATGTTTATGTATCGCCCTTACGTTTACAATGGTAGAGCAGAATTGTAGATTCCCATTTACAGGATCGTAAAGTTCCCTTTAAAATTGTAAAGGTCCACTTTACATAGAATGAGCCAAAAAGAGAAATGAATGTATCATTTATCCATGACAAGATGCGTTTATTTTGTCATGATTGTGTAATGAAAATGAAATATAAAGAACCCTAAAAAAAAATAAATTTTGCCGAATTAATAAGCATAATGTCGTAGGAAGTCAAGACTATTTCTTCTGGTATTTGATCCTTATAATAGTAAGTAGATAAAAATTCGGATCTCGATAGATACATACAGGAGGAACAAATGAAAAAACAATTGATCACAGCTGCAAGTGCAGTTTTACTTGGGACGACATTATTTGCCGGAGCTGCCTCAGCACAATCAGTAAAAGTTCAAAAAGGTGACTCTCTTTCTGTTCTAGCGAAAAAATATAAGACAAGCGTGAGCAAGATTAAATCAGACAATAAGCTGAAATCTAACACGATTTATGTTGGACAAACGTTAAAAGTAAATGGTACTGCCGCAAAAAAAACAACGAAAACATCCAAAACAACAACAAAAGTAAAAGCGGCGTCAGCCACAGCCACTCATAAAGTTGTGAAAGGTGATACATTATCTAAAATCGGCAAAAAGTACGGCATGACTGTAAAAGAGCTGAAATCGTTAAATAAACTCAAAACAAACCTGATCAAAATTGGGCAAAAGCTAAAGGTCAAAAAATCGTCTAAAAAAGTGAAGACAACACCTGTTAAAGAAAAAACAGTTTCTGCTTCTTCTTTAAACACGTCTAAGCTTGTATCGGATGCTAAAGCGCACAATGGCACACCATATAGATGGGGTGGAACGACACCAAAGGGCTTTGATTGCAGCGGGTTTATGTGGTATATCATTAACAAACAAAAAAAGATTTCGAGACAAACAACTGAAGGTTTTTGGGGATCAATGAAAAGCGTATCTTCTCCAAAGGTTGGCGATTTTGTGTTCTTTACAACATATAAATCGGGTCCGTCTCACATGGGTGTCTACATTGGGAACAACAAGTTTATTCATGCTGCTTCCGATGGTGTGACGATCAGTGATATGAATTCAAGCTACTGGAAGCCGATTTACCTTGGAGCGAAAGCTTTTGTAAACTAATTTATTTTAAGAGACTGCTGATGAAGCAGTCTTTTTTATTTGCGCTGTAGACTTAAGAACATAAATCGATATTCAAAAAAGCCCGTGCGACTTGGCATTAGTCAAGTAACTCGGGCTTTTCATTTTGAGAACGGCTTAAAAGCCTAATTGAAGATCGACATCGATCGATACGATGGCATAGACACAAAGAATGACAAAGATATTCAGAACGACACCAAGGAACCCAGGGCCCGTACGGCCTTTTTTAATGAACAGTTCAATAATGCCAAATGGAACTGCGGCCATTGCAAAAGGAAGCATCTGAAAAGAATAAAATGTCACATTACTGATAATGGCGAGGTTCAGCATGAGCAGAGATAATATCGCTGTACCGACAGAAATCCAGCCAAATACATTATGCTCTTTAAAAATTCTTACCAATTCCATAATTCCACCTCGCTCACTTTTGCCGTTTTAATGCGTTTTGTCTTCACGAATTTCTCGATTTCTTTCGAAGGACCTGTGATCACAGAGCCATAAATCGTGACACCATTTTGATTGATATAGCGTATGCGGTTTGACAGATCCAGTTCAGATCTGCCAGAGATCGTTTTTGCCCAGGTTGGGTGCTGATTGACATAAGTAAGGGCATCTTTAAATTGATCTACCTCTGTTTTTGATGTGTGCTGAAGCTCTTTTAAGAATTCAGAGTCTTTCCCAGGAAAGCCAATTGGCCGCTGATTCTCGCTTAATGAATCCTCTGTTTTAATCGCATTCCAGAGCACTTTCATATCATATTTTTTAGCAAAGGAATAAACGTCCTTTGGTGTATACGCTTTGTCATAGGAAACATACACTTCACTGACTGTTCCTTCAGGAAGCTTGTCTAAAGTAGTGAGTGTTTGTTTTTTTGATGCATCTGCCTGAGTAGAAGGATGGGTAAAGAAATCCTCCGTATCGCGTGCGCTGTCACCATAATATGAGATGGTAGGCTGCTTTAATTTATCGAAAAACATCTCGATTTGCTCACTGCCAATGGCTTCTGTTTTATTGCCAATTTGTTTTTGCAGCTTCAATTCGGTGTTCATTCCAAAAAGCTTGACTTGGCCTTTTAAATCCTTCATATCAATCGCCACGTTTGGTTTCGTCAAAGCGACTGTTACAGCGGCTGTTTCCATGAAGTGATTCCCTTTGCTCTCTGCTCCGCCAACGCCGTAGTATAGATAACTTCCTAATGTACAAAGCGGTAAAATAATAAGTGTAGAGATGACAGCAAGTACAGAAATACGTAAATAAGACTTTCTTTTTCCGTATTGCAAGATGGCTTTTTGCTTTTCAGGACTGATGGAAAAATCGGTCCAATCCGAGTCGTTCAGTTCCTGACTTAAGCGTTTTTCGTTTTCTTCAAGCTCTTCTTCAAACGCTATCATTTCTTCCTCGTTCATCTCACCATTATTATATTGTTCCCATCGCTTGTTAAACTCTTCATTCATCATTAACACCTCTGTTGTAAAGTGCTTTTAGGCGCTGCCTTGCACGAAATAAAACACTTTTAAAATTTGCTTCAGTAATATTCATGACCTTGGATGCTTCCTTGTAATTCAGTTCTTTTAAATAATACAATGTCAACGCTTCCTTGTAGTTATCTGGAAGCTGTTCCAAATACATGTTGAGGACTTCTTTTATTTCAACCTGTTCAGCAGGGCTTTGTACAGACGTTTGTAAAAGGCCGCCAATAAGATCATCCGATATGGTCACTTCTTTTTTATGTTTCCTGACATAATCAATAAAAGCATTTCGTGCCACCTGAAATAACCAAGGTTTCACTTTGCTATGGTCGTAGGAATGAATATGTATATAAGCACGCATAAAGGTTTCCTGCAATAAGTCTTCTGCCAAATGTTTGTCTTTTGTCATGGAGAGCAGAAACCTGTAAACATCGTTCATATACATTTGATAAATTTCATCGATCGTCACTGATTTTTCTCCCCTCTATGTTATACACGCATAAGAAAGGCATAAAGTTGCACGAAACTTCTCAATACCGTACAATACTCATTTCTTTCGCCGAATCAAAATCATTTCTCCTTATCATAGCGAAATTTGCGTCATTTATAAAGCATTTTCAATAGAACAAATCAGGAAAAAACCTTAAAAAAAGACAAAATTGGACACAATTCCTCTTCTATTCTCTCCTAAAACCATAGACCTGAATACAGAAAGAACGATGATTTAGAAAGAAAAATGATGTGATGGTTTGGCTGTTTCATGAAAATTTTAGTACCAGGTAATAAAAAATTTGTTATAATAGAAACAAATCCTTCATTCTTCAAACAAAGGAAGTGCACTATGTATAAATTTTCAGGCTATACCATTAAAGTAGTATTTACTCTCCGAGGCGGAATCAAAGTATATCAAAAAGAGAATCTGCCAACGGATCGGGGATTTGTCATTGCATGTACACATGAGGGTTTTGTGGATGTTCTTGCATTAGGCGCAGGAATTCTTCCGTTTGAGATCCACTACATGGCGAAAAAAGAATTGTTTGCAAACAAATGGATCGGTGGATTTTTAAAGAAGATTCATGCCTTTCCAGTTGATCGAGAGAATCCTGGGCCAAGCAGTATTAAAACGCCCATTAAATTATTAAAAGAGGGAAAGATCGTCGGGATTTTTCCAAGCGGAACACGTACAACAGAGGATGTACCTTTAAAAAGAGGTGCGGTTACTATTGCACAGCTCGGTAAAGCACCAATCGTTCCAGCAGCGTACAAAGGACCGTCCAATGCGAAAAGTCTTTTCAAAAAGGGGAAAATGCGCTTAATTATTGGTGAACCGATTGAGCAGTCAGAATTTGAGCATCTGCCGCCAAAAGAACGATTAGGTGCCATGACGGAAGTATTAAACACGAGAATTAAAGAACTTGAAGCTCAATTAATGGAAAAGGCATAAGAAAAACGACCGCTTGCTTTGGCAAGGGTCGTTTTTTTCTTAAGAAGCGCCTTCTTCAGCGGCTTCTGCTAATTGTTCATTTAACTTTTTGACCTCGATATATACCACATGGTGTCCATCGACTTCATTAATGATAAATTCATAGCCTTGCTCACGAATGGTGTCATTTTTCTCAACTTCATATTTCTGAGTAAGGAACCAGCCGCCGATCGTATCGACTTCTTCGTTATCAAGCTGCGTACCTAAGAGCAGGTTGACTTGGTCCACTAGAACCTTTCCATCAAAGATGTAATGGTCTTCTCCAAGTTTACGCACTTCGTTGATTTCATCCATATCGAATTCATCACGAATTTCACCGACGATTTCTTCAAGGATGTCTTCTACAGTCACAAGACCAGCTGTACCGCCGTATTCATCTGATAAAATCGCCATGTGTACACGTTCACGCTGCATTTTGAGCAATAAATCATGTACAGGAACGGTTTCAATCACATGAATAATTGGATTGACAAACTTTTCGATCGTATCACTTGTAGAACACTCACCGCTAATGCAGGCAGTAAGAACCTCTTTAATGTTCAGAACACCAATCATATTATCTTTATCGCCATCTTCAATTGGATAACGTGTATATTTCTCTACCTTGGTCACCTTCAGCATTTCCTCAATGGTAATATCATGAGGGAAGCTGACAACTTCGGTACGAGGAATCATAATTTCTTTCGCCAGACGGTCATCAAATTCAAAAATTTTATTTACATATTTGAATTCAGACTGGTTAATTTCGCCGCTTTTATAGCTCTCTGATAAAATAATCCGCAATTCTTCTTCAGAGTGCGCCATGTCATGCTCAGAAACTTGCTGAAGACCGAACGCTTTTGTTAACAAACGAGCAGATCCATTTAATACCCAGATAAACGGGAACATCACTTTGTAAAAAATCATGAGCGGTCTAGCAAAAAGAAGAGATACTTGCTCCGCCTTTTGAATGGCGAGTGTTTTTGGTGCAAGTTCTCCAACCACAACGTGTAAAAACGTCATAATACTAAACGCAATAATAAAAGTGACAATAGAACTAGCTGATTGAGGAATGGACAGCTCTACAAATAGTGGAGCAAGCATGTGCGCAATTGTTTCTTCCCCTAACCAACCAATACCAAGGGCGGTAATGGTAATACCGAGCTGACAGGCCGACAGATACTCATCAAGGTGAGTCGTGACATGCTTGACAGCAACTGCTGTTTTATTACCTTCTGCGATTAACTGATCAATTCTTGAGCTTCTTAAGCGAATGATCGCAAACTCTGATGCAACGAAAAATGCGGTTAAAGCTATAAGCAAAGCAACTATAAGTAAATTAACTATGTCCAATTAAGGCCTTCGTTCTGACTTTGAGAACGAAGGTAACACCTCCTGTTTAGTAAAAATTTTAACTTAACAGCAGTAAAAATGATTGGACAGCCGTCATCTTCTCAGGTGTAAGCTGCTCTTTTAATTTTTCACGTTGTTCTGGTTGAAGCTGCTTACAACGTACCAAAATGCGGTCCATATGCTCGTTCATCCGATCGATATCAGATGTTAAATGGACAAGTTCATCAGGATCTTCCTTTTGAGAAGGGAATTGTTCATCTAATCTGGATTTGATGTCAGAAAGAGCCAATCTCTGCTGTTTGCAAAGAACGATTAATTGTAATCGTTTTAAAGCATGTTCATCGTAATAACGATAATTTGAGCAAGATCTAACAGGCGCAAGCAACCCTAGATTTGTATAATAATCTACAGTACGTTTCGTCACCTGTGCAATCTGTGCTAGTTCACCAATACGATACTTTTTCTCAGCCCCATCTGAACATCTCCTCCTAACCGTCACGTTATAGTTTATGAAAATAGTTTAATATAATTCTAGCCTGAAATACAAGTTAATTGTTCATATTTCCTGCCGATATGAAGAGGAGAAAGGGATTTCTCAGTCTAAATTGTCCTGTCAAATTTAACATAGTGATACAGGAATTTTCAGATTATTTATGGTAAGATAAAATGAAGACCGTTTCATATATATGTAGAGAAGCGGATTTATACGTGAACCGGAGGTGGTTAAGTGGGGCCCTCAATATAGTCTTATTTAATCAGTTAACCGTTTTGCAAAACATAACATCATCAATCAGGAGGTGACTCCTTGTTCTTCTAAGAAAGAGCAAGGTTAAATGGACGATATTGTTAATCTGAGTATAGTCGGTGTTTTGATTGCTTTAACAGCTTTCTTTGTTGCATCTGAATTTGCCATAGTAAAGGCAAGAAGCTCAAGAATTGATCAGCTTGTTGCCGAAGGGTCTAAAAAGGCCATCGTGGCGAAAAAGGTGACATCAAGGCTGGATGAATATTTGTCAGCCTGTCAGCTCGGTATTACAGTGACATCCCTTGGTTTAGGGTGGATTGGTAAGCCAGCTGTAAAAGAACTTTTGGTTCGAGGTTTCGGTTTGACAAACATTCCTGATTCAGCAATCAGCCTGATCTCAGCAACACTTGCGTTCTCTATTATTACCTTTTTGCATGTAGTCGTCGGTGAGCTTGCACCAAAAACACTGGCGATTCAAAAGGCGGAAAAAATGACGCTCTGGCTGTCAGGCCCGCTGCATGCATTTTATATCCTAATGTTCCCTTTCATTTATGTGTTAAACGGGTCAGCCCGTGTTCTAACCAAAATGATGGGCATCGATATGGGGTCTGAAAAAGAACAATCCCATTCTGAAGAGGAATTAAAGATTTTATTATCTGAGAGCTTAAAAAATGGGGAAATCAACCCATCAGAATATAATTATATGAACAAAATTTTCGACTTTGATAATCGAATTGCCAGAGAAATCATGGTCCCGCGGAGAGAAATTTGTGCCATTCCAGAAGATATGCCGCTGGATGAAATCCTCTCCATCATGACGCAGGAGAAGTATACACGCTTTCCTGTGTTTTCAGGAGATAAAGACCATGTCATCGGCATGCTGAACAAAAAGCAGCTCTTTGCAGATCTTGTGTATCAAGGAGAAAAAGATCAACTGAAGATTCAAGATTATATATATCCAGTGATTGAAGTCATTGACACGATTCCTATTCAAGAGCTTCTTGTCAAGATGCAGCGCGATCGAATGCATATGGCGATTTTAACCGACGAATATGGCGGAACGTCTGGACTTGTCACAACAGAAGATATTTTAGAAGAGATTGTTGGCGATATTCGAGATGAATTCGATGAAGATGAGCAGCCGGTTATTCAAAAAAGAGCCGATCATCATTATGTTTTAGATGGCAAAGTCAGATTAGATGAAGTTCAAGATTTGATCGAAATGTCATATCATGATGAAGAAATTGATACAATAGGCGGGTTAATCTTAAATGAGAACATTGATATTCGAGAAGGACAATCCATTTATCTTGATGATATTCGGATGAAGGTCTTGGAGATGGATGGACGCTATGTGAAAAAGATCGACCTAAAGAAAGGCGTCACATCATCAGAAAAAGGAAATACACGCACAGGGCTTGATATAAAAGAGCCGCTGTTAGTAAATGAAATGACCTTGAGCGAAAAATAAGCTCAAGGTTTTTTTAGGTATTTAGTCTCTTTTTACGAATGCTCGTTCGGGTTATAATGAGAACAAACGTTCGATAGAGGGGGATGGATATGCTTTGGTATGAAACAGCCAGTATCACGGAGAAAAAAACCTCAATGAAACGAATTGAGTTTCATTTGAAGAATTTTAAAAATTACCAGGCAGCGATTTTAAATATCGAAAGACAGCTTGAAAAAAGAAGTACGCATCATTTGGATCACATGACACGGAAGAAGTTAGAAGAGCAAAAAAATCAGTATGAACTCATCGTTGCTTGTATTGAAACAGCACTAAAAGAGTTGGATGAGATAGAGAAGCAGCTCATCGATTACAAATACTTTCGAGATTGGCGGATGGCCAAGTGTGCGATGGAAATCGGCTACAGTGAAAAAACCCTCTTTTTAATGAAGCGCCAGCTTATGGATCAATTGCTCATTAGCTTAGCTGCGATCACCAATATTTAAAAAAGGTGTTGTCCTATTTGATAGAACGCAGTAAAGAGACAGAAAGACCCGATGATTGTCGTCAATAAGTAGACAGCAAGTTTTCCGATTTGCCGCTGCTGTAGCATGGTCGCAGACTCTACACTAAACGTAGAGAATGTTGTAAAGCCACCGAAAAAACCTGTTCCAATGATCACAAGCAGCGGATGATTAGCAGTCACGGCACCTGTCAGTATACCTAAACCGGCAGCACCTAATAAGTTGATGAGAATAATACTGTACGGGAAACGAGCATGAGACTTAGTTTTATGTATCGATTGGCTAATGAAAAAACGAAGGGCGCTGCCAATCCCGCCGGCAATAGCTGTATATAAAACGATCATTTATCTGCCTCCTCTCTGCTGCTTATTTTGATGAAAGAGTCGTTGAGCTAGCATTAGTCCACATAAGGCAGCCGCTACTCCTGCAATGACTGAGAGCAGGATGTAGATCACACTTGAAGTGAATTGCCCGGTCTGTAATAAAAGAATCGTTTCTTTAGAAAAAGTGGACATTGTCGTAAAACCTCCGCAAAATCCTGTTCCGATCAAAGCGGTAAGATATTTTTTTCTCTTTTGGAACATAAAATATCCTGTTGAAAAACCAAGAAGCAGACTGCCTGTCACGTTTTCGATTAGCGTTGCATAGGGGAATGTTTGGCTGACAATCGATTGGCTTAGTTCATATCTGCAAAGTGTCCCAATCAGTCCACCAATAAATACGGCAAGATACGCTTTCATTTACATCATTTCTCCTTTAGAAAAAATAGCGGGTGATCCGTCACCACACCATCAACGGGATATTTTTTAATCCGATCGGCTGTTTTTTGATCTTTCACAGTCCATATAAACACATCCATCCCGAATGTGTGGATGCGGTCTATCCACCATCTATTGATCATCGTTTTTTTCATATTAAGACAATTTGCAAACGAGCTGTATGCCGTTAACTTTCTTTTCGTCAGTTTAAATGCATTAGGCTTTATAATCAAAGCTGTTCGAAGAGAAGGGGCGAAAGCTTTGATTCTTTGCAGTGCATGATCGTCAAAAGATTGAATCATGATATGACGAGAATAGGCAAACCGATTGACGATGCGGGCAACTGCCTTTTCAATTCCTATCTGCCGTTTTGGGTGTTTGATCTCGATCAATATCCCGATCCGCTGGCTGTATCTTTCAAGAATTTCGTGTAATGTTGGAATTCGTTCATTTGTGTACTGTTGGTCAAACCAGCTTCCTGCGTCCAGTTTTTTCAACTGATCGAGTGTATAGCTTTTGACTAAGCCGTTCCCGTTCGTCGTTCGGTCAACTGTATCATCATGGATTACAACGACGTGCTGGTCCAATGTGAGCTGTACATCTAATTCAATATAATCTGCACCCTGCTGAACAGCTAAATCAAATGCAGCAATTGTATTTTCTGGGGCAGCGCTTGATGACCCTCTATGCGCAATAATATACACATGCTCCAGCTCCCTGACTTAAGTTCTGGTCTTATCATATCAAATGCTTTACCGTTTTTCCTTCTTTACTATATGGACGAAAGAAGAGCTGTATGTAATGGTGAATCGGATTGCTAAGAAAGTATGAGAATACAAATGTAAAAAGTTGCAGGAATATCCCAAGCCATGATTGAGTAAATCTGAAGTACATCAATTTTTTCTTCGATCAATTTTGTCCAAATCGTCAGCGTTCGCCAAAATATTAGTGCTTTCGTCATGTTGACTGAAAATTCTGATGTTTTATAATGATGAAAAGGAGGCGAGATGATTGGGTAAAGGGAGAATTAGAGTGGAAGAACGTATTAAGGTCGAAACGGATGCTGAAATGTTTAAAGCGACTCTCCTTGATCAGGCTCAGAAGAAAAAGTAGTTTGCTGCCCGTCGATATGTCTCTAGCCAAAATTTCATAATTGAACATCATGCCTCGGGACTGATCCCGAGGCTTTTTATTTAGAGGTCAGACATTTATGAGAGGACATAAACGAAGGTTATATTATAAACTAGAGAGGATTGTTTTAAAGGAGAGAGACAAACATGATTACACAAAAATGGATGGATACATATTTTACAGTAGATGTTGCGATCCAAATCGGTATTAGCCTTTGTATTTTATTGCTTTTTTTATTGCTTCGGAAAGTATTTACGAAGTACTTATTTCATCTTCTCTTTAGGCTGACCAATCGGTCTAAAACGGAGGTCATTAACCAAATCGTTGTGGCATTCGAAAAGCCAGCCAGACTGTTTTTTGTTGCACTTGGGTTATATTTTGCGTTAAGACAGGCACCATACTTTGAGCATCATATGGATGTCATCGTCAAATTATATAGATCCTCCATTATATTGATGCTGACATGGGGGCTTTGTAATCTAACAGCAGCTTCTTCTTTCTTATTTCAAAAAGTAAATTCGAAATTTGAATTAGAAATGGATGATATTTTAGCGCCCTTTTTATCAAAGGTGCTTCGTTTCATTATTATTGCACTAAGTATTAGTGTCATTGCACAGGAATTTAATTATGATGTAAATGGACTTGTGGCAGGTCTTGGTCTAGGGGGTCTAGCCTTTGCGCTTGCTGCACAGGATACGGTGGCGAACTTTTTTGGAGGGGTCGTCATCATTACAGAGAAGCCTTTTACAATGGGCGACTTTGTGGAGACGCCAAGTGTTCTTGGGACTGTCGAGGACATTACATTTCGAAGTACAAAATTTAGAACACCTGCTGAAGCTGTCGTGACAGTTCCGAATTCTACGCTTTCAAAGGAACCAATCACGAACTGGACGAGAATGAATAAACGCCAAATTACGTTTTCCGTACGCGTATCCTACAATACACCAAAGGAAAATCTGGACCATTGTATCAAACGTCTCAAACAAATGCTTTATGAGCATGATGGGGTGCACAAGGAGACAATCATGGTGAATCTCGATGTACTGGCAGACAGTTATTTGAATTTATTTTTTAACTTTTACACAAACACGACGGCCTGGGCTGAAAACCTGAATATCAAACAGGACATTAACTACCGTATTATGGATATCTTCCATGAAGAAGGTGTAGAATTTGCCTTCCCTGGACAGACCATTTACATGAAACAAAAAGGTGAAAAACAGCTGAGTGAATAAAGGAGGAAGGATGCGTGGATCAAACAAAGGTGGCAGTGCTAAGAGAGAAATTAACGCAGGCTTCACATATAATGGTGCTTTCAGGTGCGGGGATGAGCACGGAATCAGGTATTCCCGATTTTAGATCAACGGGCGGCTTATGGACTGAAGACACCGCTCGCATGGAAGCGATGAGCCGCTCCTACTTTTTATCAAACCCTTATCAATTCTGGCCGAAATTCAAGGAATTGTTTCAGATGAAAATGAGCGGGGAGTACGAGCCGAATAGCGGGCATACCTTCTTAGCAAGCCTTGAGAAACAAGGAAAACTTGTAGAGATTTTTACCCAAAATATTGATGGCCTGCATAAAAAAGCAGGAAGCCAGCATGTATATGAACTTCACGGCTCCATTCAAACAGCTACTTGTCCATCATGCCAAGCGACATATGAATTGCCTTATTTATTACAAGAAGAAGTGCCTGTATGTCTAAAGGTTTCCTCAGACGGACGGACATGTGGGCAAGTGCTGAAAACAGATGTTGTCCTTTTTGGAGACAGGGTTAAACATTTTGATCAAGTAGAGAAATCACTTCAGCAAGCGGACCTTCTGCTCGTCATGGGAACCTCCCTAGAAGTAGCGCCAGCAAGGTATATTCCTGAAGATGCGGCTCAAAATCCTTCCATCTTCAAGGTGATGATGAATTTGAGTGAAACAGAATACGATCCACTGTTTGATCTTGTCTTTCATGAGCGAATTGGTGATCTCGTGAAAGCTTTATAAATCATCAAAAAACCCGCATCCAATAGGTGCGGGTTTTTCTTTATTGCTGCAGCGGCTCCATTGTTTCATCTAGGACTTCAAATGTATAGCCCTTTGCTTTTAGCTGTGTGAGCAAACTGTTTAAGTATTTTGCTGTCGCTGGCTGATCGTGCATTAAGATGATCTTTGGTTCCTTTGGATGTTTTGTCTCTAGCACTTGCAGCTGATTCAATACTTCTGGTACATATTTTGAGCTTTTATATTTCCAGTCAAGACTGTCAATTGTCCAATCCCAGTAGATAAAGCCTTTTTGTTTTAAACGTGCTTTTTGCTGATCGGTTAAATTTGGGGCGCTGCCATAAGGTGTTCTCACAAGGTGTGTATACTCTCCTGTGACAGAAGCCAAAATGCGCTGATCTTCCTTCATCTCATTGACGGGAGAATCACTTTTTTGATAAAAGCGTTTCACATCGTGTGTGATCCCATGAAGCCCTAACTGATGACCTTCTTGATGAAGTCTTTTCACAGCTGCCGGATGTTCTTTGATCTGTGGTCCAAGCATGAAGAATGTGGCCTTTACTTGATGTGCCTTAAGCACATCTAAAAGCTGGTTTGATGTCGCTGACGGACCATCATCAAAGGTTAAAAAGATCGTTTGATCCGTTACGTGTTTGTTTGGGTTGATCTTAAAATGTGCATCTAATGTTTTCGTAGAATCATCTTTTGCTTTCAGACTTGTGCTTGTGTCTCGGAATTGACTGCTCGCAGACATTTTAGCCGGCTGGTCTGCTGCCTGCATGTTGGTTTTAGATATATCCCAAATAAAAAAGAGGATCAGTGACAGAATCACTAAACCAATCGCCTTTGAGAGCAGCATCGTGTTTGAAGGTGTCTGTTTTTTCGTAACCCGTTGCATTACAATCGCTCCAATAAATCAAAAATTTTTGTCGAATCATGTAGTAGATTCTGTCTTTTTTCACTGTTTTTTGTCGTGTTTATATGGAGTAAGTATACAGGAAAAAAGAGCCTATGAATATAGAAGATGCTAAAAAATTGGAATCTTTTTGGTTATGAGTCTATCTTTGTTACAATAGAAAGTTGACCATTTATCATGATGTAAAATAATTCTGAATAATCATTGAAACATACCCATTTATCCGCTAAGATAGCATCAGATTCAACCATTAATGCGAAGCGAAGGGGAGATTCCGTATGAAAGTATTGTATAATGACGATTTCATTGAAAAAAAGGATGCTCATGTGGATATTGAAGACAGAGGCTATCAATTTGGTGACGGTGTCTATGAGGTCATCCGTGTATACAATGGGAATTTGTTTACATTAAAAGAGCATACAGAGCGTTTGTTCAAGAGTGCAAAAGAAATCGGCATTCATCTTCAAGGTGCAGTATCAGATATGGAAGAAAAGTTAAAACAGCTCGTCGCCCATAACCAATTAACAGATGGCGGTGTGTATATTCAAGTCACACGGGGCGTCGCACCTCGTAAACATCAATATGGCAATTCTCTCACTCCTCAAATCACAGCATATACGTTCCAGGTGAAAAAGCCTGTTCATGAGCAGACAGCTGGTGCAAAGGCTATATTATCTGAGGACCTTCGCTGGTTAAGATGTGATATTAAAAGCTTAAATCTTTTATATAACGTCATGGAAAAACAGAAAGCATCTGAAGCTGGTGCGTTTGAAGCCATTCTGATTAGAGACGGTTTTGTGACAGAGGGTACTTCCTCGAATGTATATGCCGTCATTGATGGCGTGATTCGCACACATCCCGCAAACAATTTTATTCTAAACGGTATTACCCGTAGAAAGCTTCTTGAAGTATGTGAAGAAGAGGGATGCAGTGTTGGAGAAACGCGTATAAGTAAAGAAGAGCTGCTGCGCGCGCAGGAAATTTTCATCAGCTCGACGACGGCTGAAGTCATTCCGATTGTTGAAATTGATGGTCAGCCAGTAGGTGAAGGCGTTCCAGGAGAGTTAACAAAGCGTGTACAGGAAGGCTTCCAGCAAAAAATTAAACAGGAAAGTGAAGCATCGATTTCTTCATAAATAAAAAGAGGCTGTAAACGAATGTTTACAGCCTTTTGTGATTCTTTTATTTTACAATAAGCACAGGTATATCTGATTTTGATGATAACTTTTCACTTACACTGCCAAAGAGCATTTTTTTCAATCTGCTTTGGTCACGTGCTCCCATGACGATGAGGTCTGCTGATATGTCTTCAGCATATTCGATAATCGCTTCCGCTGGTTCCCCCTCAACAATTTCAATCGCAGCTTCAAACTGCTCCTCATTTAAAAGCATTCTTGCTTCTGCAACGACCTCTTCTGTATGATCTTCAAAAATCAAGGGACTTTGCTGTTCATCATGAGGTACATACACAGGGGGTGTTTGAAGGTCTGCCATGCCGCCGCCGATATAAGCTCCGCCAGTCATTGGGCGCGGTGCATCAAACACCTGTCTGCTTGATTTGCCATCATGTGCATAGGCAACGGTCAGCTTGGCATTCAAGGTTTTGGCTAAAGCGATTGCCTTTTTTAATGCTTTCTTACTGTCTTCATGTCCATCAAACGCAACGACCATCCGATCAGCTTGAAACAATGTCCTCATTCCTTTCAAAAGGAGTCTTTACACTCATGGTATACCCGTTATCTGAAAAAGATACACATGAAGGTGGTGAACTTTTTGTTAGAAAATTTCATTTATTGAAAAATATTTATTGACAAAATGGTGACAGCCACTATAAGATAAAAAAAGATTCAAGAGCCAAAAGGAGGAAATGTCATGTGCAACATTGGAAGAATGAAATCAAACTGCATGAATGGGTTGATTCACGTGACAATTACACCTTCATTGGTCATTGAAAAGGGACTCGTATGTTCCAATTGATCGGATGAATCAAGGCGTATGTTGCGTATTTGTCAACATGCGCCTTTTTACATGACGAAAAGAGGCGTACCAGATTGCTGGTTGCCTCTTTTTTTGTTGTATTCATTTCGCATTTCGAAATAAAGGGATGGAGATCAACAAGTAAATGAAGAGGAGTGAAAGCATGTGAACATGCCAAAAACAAGACAAATGACAAAAACCAAAAAAATAATTCAAGGTGACAGCCAAGAAAATCTAGAAAGCGGCTAGCTTTAAAAGGAGAGACAAACATGTTTTCAGTATTTACAAAATTAGGCTGGTTCTTCAAACAAGAGTGGAGGCGTTATACGATCGCCATTACGCTCCTGCTCATTGTGAATGTGCTTGAAATGCTGCCACCAAGATACCTTGGGCAGGCAGTGGATGACATTCGTTCTGGTCAATTTACAACATCTAGTATGATGTTTTATGTAGCCATTTTTTGCTTGCTAGGTGTCGTCGTCTATACACTGACATATTTTTGGATGTATCAGTTATTTGGCGGCGCAAATGTCATGGAGCGTGTAATGCGCGGGAAACTCATGCGCCACTTACTCAAGATGACACCCACCTTTTATGAAAAGAAAAAAACTGGTAACTTAATGGCATTAGGTACAAACGATTTGAATGCTGTAGCTTTAACGACAGGCTTTGGCGTTCTGACATTGGTGGATTCCACTGCTTATATGCTGATGATCTTTTTTACGATGGGTCTGACGATTAGCTGGAAATTAACTTTAATGGCGATTATCCCTATGCCGCTGATGGCGCTTTTGATTGCGTATTATGGCAGCAAAATTCATGATCGCTTTACAGTTGCTCAAGATGCATTTGGTGATATGAATGATCGCGTCCTTGAATCGGTCGCAGGTGTCCGGGTCATCCGGTCTTTTGTACAGGAGAAGCAAGATGTCGAACGCTTTCGCCAAATGACAGATGATGTATTTCAAAAAAATATGAGAGTGGCGGTCATTGATTCATTGTTTGAGCCGACAGTGAAATTACTTGTCGGTGTCAGCTACTTAATAGGAATTGGCTACGGAGCCTATCTTGTATTCCAAAGTGATTTAACCATTGGTGAGCTTGTCGCTTTTAACGTCTATCTTGGGATGATGATCTGGCCAATGTTTGCGATCGGCGAGTTGATTAATATTATGCAAAGAGGAAATGCGTCGTTAGACCGGTTGAATCATACACTCAGCTACAAGCCGGATGTCACAGACGCTTCTCAGCCAAAAACGTTACAAGAGCCTGGCGATATTCAGTTTGATCGCGTGACATTTAGGTATCCAACTTCCCCTAAAGATAATTTAATTGATGTGTCCTTTACGATTCGAAAGGGGCAAACGATCGGAATTACAGGCAAAACAGGAAGCGGTAAAACGACTATCGTAAAACAGCTTCTGCGCCAGTACCCAACAGGTGATGGTCAAATCCTGCTATCAGGAGTCCCAATCCAAGAGATCGAATTGGATCAGCTATTTCAATGGATCGGATACGTACCGCAGGATCATATTCTTTTTTCTAAAAGTGTAGAAGAGAATATGCGTTTTGGTCATCGAGACGCAAAACAAAATGAATTAGCACAAGCGATCAAAGATGCTTATTTTGAAAAAGATTTACGTCTTTTGCCTGAGGGTCTCGAAACCATGGTCGGAGAAAAAGGTGTGGCGCTGTCAGGTGGACAAAAGCAGCGAATTTCCATTGCACGCGCTTTATTAATAGATCCCGACATTTTAATACTGGATGACTCGCTTTCTGCGGTAGATGCAAAAACAGAAACCGCTATTTTAGAAAATTTAAGGCAAAATCGTCATGGAAAAACGACGTTTATTACGACTCATCGTCTATCAGCTGTTGAGCATGCAGATCTCATACTTGTCATGGAAGAAGGACGCATCGTCCAAAAGGGAACTCACGAAGAGCTTATTCAGCAAGATGGATGGTACAAAGAACAATTTCTGCGTCAGCAGCTGACAAACCAGCTGGAAGGAGGGGATGAGGCATGACAACAGGAAGAAGACTCCTTGCCTACGCACTCCTTTATAAGAAAGTACTGTCTGTTGCCTTGATCTTTCTCATCATTGCAGTAGGTGCTGAACTGACAGGACCATTTATTGGGAAGAAAATGATTGATGATCATATTTTAGGCGTAGAAAAGCCTTATGTCGAGGTCAATGAAAAAACAGACAAAACCGTTTATTACCAGGGAAATAACTATATACGAAGCGATCGATTAGACAGTGATATGGAATCCGGAAAACAAATCAATGTGGTGCAGGTCGGATTCGGTTACTATTTTGTGAATGAGCCGATTCGTTTTGATGGAAACCGAAAGATATCGGGAGATCAGCTTACCATTGAAAATGGAAACGAGCGCGAGACCTATCAAGTACAGCGTTTATCGAAAGAGGAAATTTTCTCTTTTTATGAGCCGGAAATCAGTGGTTTGGTGCAGCTTGTTCTATTTTATCTAGGGCTTCTCGTTATTGCGATTTTCTTTCAATATACGCAGCATTATCTGTTACAGCGAATAGCCAACCGAATTATTCAAAAAATGAGGGTTGATGTATTTGAGCATATTCAAACACTGCCTATCCGGTATTTTGATAATTTACCTGCTGGAAAGGTCGTAGCGAGGATTACCAATGACACAGAAACCATTCGTGATTTATATGTGACAGTCCTCGCCAATTTTGTGACGAGCGCGATTTACATGATTGGGATTTATATTGCCATGTTTTTATTAAATGTGAAGCTGGCACTCATTTGTTTGGTGGCGGTACCGATTATTTTCCTATGGTCAATGACCTACAGAAAGTTTGCATCGGTGTATAACCACCGCATTCGTTCGATCATTAGTGACATCAATGCCAAGCTAAATGAAGCCATTCAAGGGATGACCATTATTCAAGCGTTTCGTCATGAAAAAGTGACGAAAGAGGAATTTGATGAGCTGAACAACAATCACTTTCGATATCAGCGAAAGATGCTCCATTTAAATTCACTTCTTTCGCATAACTTAGTTAACCTGCTTCGGAATTTAGCCTATGTGGCACTCATTTGGTATTTTGGTGGTGCGTCCTTAAGTGCGACGGGGATTGTGTCGATTGGTGTGCTCTATGCGTTTGTCGATTATTTAAATCGATTATTTCAGCCGATTACAGGCATTGTGAACCAATTCTCGAGATTGGAATTAGCACGGGTTTCCTCGGAAAGGGTTTTCCGATTATTGGATGAGCCAGGAACAACAGTGGAAGAACCCGTTCAGAAGGAAATGGAAGGACACGTTCAGTTCCAAGATGTCACCTTTGCTTATAATGAAGGGAAAAATGTATTAAAGAACATTACGTTCGAGGCCAAAAAAGGCCAGACGGTTGCACTTGTGGGGCATACTGGTTCTGGGAAAAGCTCGATCATGAACTTACTGCTGCGTTTTTATGACATTCAGCAAGGAGACATTCTCATTGATGGAGAAAGCATTTATCGCCAGTCCCGGCAAACGTTGCGGAAACAAATGGGCATTGTTCTTCAAGACCCGTATTTATTTTCCGGAACGATTGCATCCAATGTCAGCTTAGGAAATGAAGACATTAAAAGAGAAACGATTGAAGCATCATTAAAACAAGTAGGCGCAGTAGAGTTATTGAAGCATCTGCCAGAAGGATTTGATGAACCAGTCGTTGAAAAGGGAAGTACTCTTTCCTCAGGGGAACGTCAGCTCATTTCATTTGCTCGTGCACTAGCATACAATCCAGCGATCTTAATTTTAGATGAAGCCACCGCAAACATTGATACAGAAACAGAAGCGATCATTCAGCGAGCGCTTGATGTCGTCAAAGAAGGACGAACAACTTTTGTCATTGCTCACCGATTATCCACCATTAAGAAAGCCGATATGATTTTGGTTTTAGAAAAAGGGGAAATTGTCGAGCGGGGCAGTCATGATCAACTCATGCAGCAAGAAGGGCTATATGCGCAAATGTACGAACTGCAAAAAGGTGCTGTGGCAAACAGCTGATGAATCACAAAAAGAGCCTATTCATTATGAATGAGGCTCTTTTTATTTGCATAAAAAAGTCGAGAAATCGTTTTAGACCTCGATCTTTACTCGTTATGCGACATTAGTAAGCAATGCCGACGCGTTGATGTACAAATTCCTTCGAATTTAACTGCTGATATAAAAAGTGTGCGGTATCTTCAACTGAAATTTTCTTTCCATCTATAGGGAGAAAATCTTTCTCATAGCGATATGACCGTGTCACTTCTCCGTCTGGTAAATAGGTTGGACAAATAATGGTCCAATCTAAATCAGTCGATTGAAGGAGTTCAAACGCTTTGGCATGCTCCTTAGCTGCTCGGGAAGTGGTCCTCCTTGATTCATTTGTTTCAAAACGGTAAAGTTCCGGCTGCTGCCTTGCCTTTAAAATACCTGCTGTACCTATTGTAATAATTCTTGATGTATTTGATTGCTTCATGGCTTGTACGATATGTTCCATTGAAACAGATAATGTATCATCACCATCTGTCGATAGACAGCTCACAACAATATCTGCTCCTTTGATCGTCTCAAGCACATCTTCTCGATTTCTTGAATTGCCGGTGACTTGAAACATACCCGCAAGCATTTCTTCTCGGTTTGTCCGAATCAATGAACGAACTATGTAACGATCATCTACTTGAACGAAACGAAGAAATGCTTGTCCTACACGTCCATGAGCACCGAAAAGAGCTATTTTCATCTGTTCGATCCCTCCACTACATACTATAAGTGAAAAGAACCCAAAATGGTACAACTTTTATGTGATGCTTTTTTTATAAAGATGAAAGGACCGAATACTATGAGCATATTCACATAATAGAGAGATACCTACGAATTGTAGAAGTTCAAAGTTCATACCGGAAATAATGTCCATGAAGATCCGCTCCTTTCTACTCCATGATATGAGCTGGAAAGGAGATTGGTGAGGGGGAATAACAAAAAAAGAAGACACCTTAAGAGGTGCCTTCTATGATCCAGATATGAAATTAAGCTTTTGTTCCACCCATGTGTTGTTGAGCGTAAGACACAAGACGTTTTGTGATTTCTCCACCAACTGAACCGTTAGCACGAGCTGTAGTTTCTGCTCCAAGGTTAACGCCAAATTCAGAAGCGATTTCGTATTTCATTTGATCGATTGCTTGCTCTGCTCCAGGAACTAGTAATTGATTTGAACTATTAGAATTAGCCATGATGTGAATCTCCTTTTTGTATATGATTTTTTATGGTTGGGTTTGCTGGAATCGCACCAGCGAAATGATCAAGTCATTTGCCACTTGGCGAAACCCAATGCAGTAACTTCTTTGTACTAAGTATTATGGTGATTTTCGAAAAAAACATACGAGAAAAGTACATGGTAAATGTTGTTCAACATGCAAAAAAGCCATCACTCAATCATGAGTGATGGCACTGCATATATCTCTTTATTCAGCGGAACGAATGCGGAGCTCCGTATCCGAATCAAAGAAGTGGGCTTTGTTCATATCGATGGCAAGAGGTATAGATTGTCCGGCCTGAACATCGGTACGAGAATCAACACGTGCAATAAAAGACTGACCATTGAGAGAAGAGTAAAGCATCGTTTCTGCTCCCATTAATTCAGCAACTTCTACGTTGGCATCGATCTTGGTGCCCTCAGATGCTTCAATAAACACGGGTTCATCATGAAAATCTTCTGGTCTGATCCCGAGGATGATATCTTTTCCGATATAACCTTGGCTGCGTAATACCTTCATCTTTCCTTCTGGTACACGTATATGCGTTTTTCCAACTGCAATGGCACCGTCAGAGAGCTTTCCTGTAAAAAAATTCATCGCAGGAGAGCCAATGAATCCACCTACAAATACATTCTCTGGATTTTCATATACATCCTTCGGCGCTCCAACCTGCTGAATAAAGCCATCTTTCATTACAACAAGACGAGTAGCCATTGTCATAGCTTCAGTCTGGTCATGTGTGACATAGATAAATGTCGTTTGCAGACGCTGATGAAGCTTAGATATTTCAGCACGCATTTGAACGCGGAGTTTTGCATCTAAATTAGAAAGCGGCTCATCCAAAAGAAAGACCTTTGCATCACGCACAATTGCTCTCCCAAGTGCAACACGCTGTCTTTGACCTCCAGACAGTGCTTTTGGTTTCCTGTCTAAATATTGCTCAAGGCCTAATATTTTAGCGGCATTTCGAACCCGCTCATCAATTTCTGCTTTCGGGAACTTCCGTAGCTTTAATCCAAAAGCCATATTATCGTATACATTCATGTGAGGGTATAATGCATAGTTTTGGAAAACCATTGCGATATCCCGGTCTTTTGGTGCTACATCATTCATCCGTTTTCCGTCTAAAAGAAAATCCCCTTGTGAAATCTCTTCAAGTCCTGCAATCATGCGAAGGGTTGTTGATTTTCCGCACCCAGATGGACCAACAAACACAACAAATTCTTTATCTTCTATATGTAGATTAAAGTTGTCTACTGCTGTTACCTTGTTATCATACACTTTATAAATTTGATTGAGCATCATTTCAGCCATAGATGATAACCTCCCCATTTACTTATTGAAAGCGCTTTACTTGTAAATAAAGTGTATAAAATGGGGAAGCGTCTGTAAATGGACAACGTGCACAACATCTCATTTTCATTTTTGGGCAGGGTGCTCATGTCACTGAATGTTATGAAAGGTCGAGAAGATTCATCATAAAATAGACGGCAGATGCTTCTGGAAAATGTCGTATATCAATTCCTGTTCGCTCAATAAATTTATCAATTCGATATTGAAGGCTGTTTCTGTGAACATATAAAGCTTTTGCTGCCTTAGATGCATTTAAGTTACATTGCATATAAGTCATGAGGGTACGGTAAACGTCCCGATCAAGGACCGCCTCTTTAAAAGCATCTGAAATAGCATGAGAGAGGGCGGATTCATCATAATGTAAGAGTGAGGGTAGACATTGATAAATTGTGCAAATCCCTGACCTAGGCTTAGCTCGCTGCATATGGCCCAAGACAAGCTGCTGTTCTTTTAACAATTTCTTCTGTAAATGTTCATTTGGCAAATGGAACTGTCCTTGTAAAAAGACTGAGTCTGTTAAAAAGTCACTTGTAATGGCTAGAGACAAATCATATAGCAGCTCTAATTGACTATTTTCTGATGTAGCGTTTGTTTGAATCAGCATCGCTGTATGAGCGCCTGTCCAAATGAAATGAGTTTGTTCGAGGCTGTGGACCACAGCCTCTTTTATTTGCTGCCTTTGTTCTGCTTGATGTGACATTTTAAAATAATATACACGGACGGGGTGCTGAACAGTTAGTGGTTTGTTATCAAAAAGATAGCTGTACCATTTTTGTTCATCCTCAGTCTGCTTTGTGTGAGAAAGATCAATTGGTGTAAGGAAAGTATTGAGAAGAAGTGTTTCTCTAGCTGTAAGCTTTGATTTGTCTACTCCAAATAATTCGCCTTCGTCTGTTTGGTACCAAAGAATTTGATGATCATCTGTAGGGGAGCTGATGATATGCTCTCCGTAAACAAGCTTTAATTTTTCTAACATGGCGAAGCTCCTTAAACAGTTTAATCATAGACATGGAATAGCATTAATTCGTGGATTTCTTCTTTTAATGTTGGTTCGACTTCATGGGGCGGAAGCTGAGAGCCCCATTCAATATCACCTGTTTTGTGGTAGATGCCTTCGTAGTGCGCACCATTGTGAAAAAAGGATATTTTCCAGCCTGGCAATTGTGCTTTTTTAAAGAGAGGTTTCCATTGAAAATGAGAAATCATATCATTATTGCCTCCTTGCTTTTATTGATGAAACAATAAATAAACACGACAATACGGAAACAACCTTGAACTTGATTTTATTGTATCTCATCTGATGAAAAGAGCATAGGAAAAGCATAGATTTCATAGCACCCTCACTTTAAAACGAAAAACATTCAGTAGACGTTTGTATGGTCTGTAGTTGTTGAGGTCGTTTGTGAAAGGTAAGATGCGTAATCCATGATTCTTTTGCCGATCAGCCTTTCTGAGTTTCGCAATGAGACATGCTGGAAAACCTCGCGGCCAGGACGAGAATTGGCTTCAAACATCCAGATAGCTCCTGTCTGATCAATACCTAAATCAAAACCGATTTCACCAATATGACCGGACATTTTTTCATCAATTACCTGACTAAGCGTGATGGCCGTATAAGAAAGCTGCTCTAAGATTTTGAAACGCTTCTTCTTTTCTGGAAAAACATCATAAAGTGTTCTCACCGAGCCACCATGTGAATGGTGAGTCGTGACGGTGTGATTGCCAGAAATTTTTGCTGCTGCTGCTGTGACTGTCCAATGACCGTACTTATTTTTATTGGTATGGACTCTGAAATCCATTGGTTGATTGTCTATTTGAAGAAGTGCAATGCCTTGTTGAGCCATAAAGTCTTGAACTGCGTGATCTTTCCGGAGATTGGTCACGAAATCCTCTAATGAGTCATATGGAACAGCTCTTCCTTGATTTGAGCATACAATGATTCCATGAGCCTTCTTGTTTAATTGATAAATATCGTCGCCGTGACTGCCGTTTGACGGTTTTAAGTAAATGACCTGATGTAGATGGAGGAGTGTTTCTATTTTATTTAGAGCGTCCACCGGGTCCAATTGTATGGAATGTGGAAGAAAAGGACATGTTTTTTCATCTGTTAACAGTTGTTCATGAATATCCCATTTGTTAAAAAAATGAGGGTTGAACCAAGGAATATCATAGTCTTGAGTGAGTTTGCGTTTTGTTTCTTGAATGAATGCTGACTGAGCAGCCTTTCTACTTGGAAGACGGTCGTAAATGACTGAAGGCAGGGGCATCTGTTTTTTAACCCATGTTTGCTGTTGGTACAACAATCCTTCTACCATTCCTTTATCCCAATCAATAGAATGAGTACCAAAAAGATAGGCAAAACCGGCATGTTGTTTGAAAGAGCGCAGCAGTTTGATAAAAAAGTCTGATCTCGTTCCGAGTGGCTGCGTGCTTTGCTCAAAACCTGCGGTGAAAATACCAAGCAGTGGCCCTAAAAACAGGGTATGATCAATGGCGATCATATCAGCTTTTGATTGATAAGGAATTCGTAAATCTCTATATAGATCTTCTGATAATAAAATTTTCTTCGGATGTTGATGATAGGAAACGGTGAAGTCATCTATTAAACGGGAACCTAAAGCAAGAGAATAGATCGCCTCCTGCTGTTTAAAACGGACGGGAAGATGAATTGTTTTTTCACTTGTGGGATGAGGAGCGATGATGCAGCGATTTTTGTTCATAAGATACCTCCTTCGGTTGAGACTTCATCGATTGGGCATGTGCAAGAATGGTACGAATCAAATGATTTTCCTTGTCAGGATAAGCTTTTAAAAAAGCGGATCGCCCTGGTTTTGATCTTATATTTGATATGAAAAGCCTGCCTTCACTTGTATGGAGTAAGTCTACAGCGAATTCAAAGCAAGGGGAAAGGGTTTTATCTATATATGCTGGCAGAGATGCTTGAATGGATGCAATATCATCTAAAAGAAGTTCTTTGATGTGCGGCTGCAAGGTGTTTAGATAGTGATCAAAGCCTATCATGGCTGCTGATTTTTGTGTAATGCTTAAATGACTATTTTCTGTAGGTGATTTTGTGTGAATTCCTATGCGATTCCACTGATTTTGTGAATCTTTCATCAGGAAAATCCTTATTTCATTGAATAAAAAGTCTTTTTCATCACTCGTCTGAAAAAATTGAAGGAAATATCGGCCTACATATTTTTTATACCAGCGCTCTATATCTGATGGACGCGAAAAAGTGATGACTTGCTCGGGACTTAGCTGAACAGTGAAAGTGTTGTCTTTTAAGAAAATGAAGTAAGTAGATGCTGCATGGTGTTGAGAGAGCGGCTGCATTTTACAATAACCGTCTTTCCTTAACATGCTGAGAAGGTCTGATGTCTTTTTTAATAATGAGCAGACAGGTAAATATGGCTGTAAAGCAGGGAGAAGGCGGAGCTGCTCGAATAGCATCATTTTATTTGAAATACCTGTATTCAAAAAATCTGTTTTCGGATACTTTTTCAGCCAATCCATGATTGGTTTTGCTTTTTTAGATTGTGCGTCATGCTTGTAAAGGCATCGATCGTAAATCAAGTCAGGAATCTCAAATTCTGCTGCGACGAATCCATGACCATTCGTATATGTTTGACCTTGTATCAAATTTGAAGCCGGCTTTAAATCAAGTGGTGTAAAACGGACAACCTTTAAACCATAAGCAGGGGCAGCTTTGGCTAGCCTACGTGTGAATGCCTCTTCATACTTCGGTGAAAGGGTCACAATACCTAATGTTGATGTCATTAAAAAACACCTTCTTTTCAACTTCTTTTTTTACCAGCAGAAAAACACTTTTTCATGATTTTACATAAAGATTGCGCTCCTTTATCATTACGACAGATCGATTGATCATATGTCTAGCAGCATGCTTCATTTGCTTGGGAACTTGACAACAACTATAATACGTATAGGTTAAAACAATAAACATCGGGTGTTATTTGAAAGGTTGATGACGACTTTGAATATATTCACAACGTTTATCTTTATGATTGTGATAGGCGCAGTCATTGGAGCAGCAACAAACCATCTTGCGATTAAAATGCTTTTTCGCCCTTATAAGCCGTATTACTTATTCGGGAAACAGCTTCCTTTTACACCAGGGCTCATTCCGAAAAGAAGAGACGAAGTAGCCAAGCAGGTTGGTGTCATGGTGATGGAGCATTTGCTCACGCCAGAAGGTATTCAAAAGCGATTTGAATCATCGGAGGCAAAGCAAGAAATCTTACATACAGTCCATCGATATATTGACAAAGGCGCTGAAATGGAGATAACAGTGCTATCTTTGCTTGAAAGCTTCGGCGTATCACAGGCTGACGTCAAAGCAGATGAATGGATCCATGAGTGGTCTGATCATAAGCTCAATTCACTACTTGAAAATTATAATGAGCAAACTTTATCTGAATTGCTTCCGCTAGATGTGGAAAACAAAATATCTTCAAAAATTCCAGATGCAGCAGATTATATTTTAAAGAGAGGGATTCATTATTTTGAAAGTGAGGAAGGAAAATCAAGACTCGGTAATATGATTGATGATTTCTTAAAAGAAAGAGGAATGCTCGGCAGCATGGTCCAAATGTTTCTAGGAAATTCAAGCTTAATTGATCGGGTACATCCTGAAATCATCAAATTTTTAAGAAACGCAGAGACAAAAAGGTTTTTATCAGATTTGCTTGTTCAAGAATGGGACAAGGTGAAGCAGTTCTCTCTAAATGAGCTTGATGAAAGATGGAATGTGAAGGAACTTATGTTTAGCGTGAAAAACCAATTGCTTTCTCATTTCTCAACAAAGCTGATATTAGACAAACCAGTTGGTGCATATGTCAGTGCTGTAGCGGATGATCTTAAAACACACGTTGCACCAGTACTGATTCAAAAGGGGATCAGTGCGGCATCAAATGTTTTAGAGGATCTGCTTGCAAAGCTGCAATTTGAAGACATCATTCGTGAACAAATTGAACTTTTCCCGCTAGAAAAAATGGAAGAGCTTGTCGTCAGTATTTCCAATAAGGAGCTCAAGATGATTACATTCTTAGGCGGTCTTTTAGGCGGATTGATCGGCGCAATCCAAGCAATCTTTGTCACGCTATTTTAAGACAGACTAGAGAAATTTTGATGAATTCATTGTATATATGTGAAACGAAAGCCATAGTTTGTTATAGTGGAGTGGTGTCCGCCGATCATATCGGTGATAACGGATAGAAAGGAGACATAACATGTCTGTAAATGTTTATGATGTTGCATATGACCTTGAAAAAGCACTGCGTCATAGCGAAGAATATTCAACTTTAAAAAATCTTTATGATGAGGTAAACGCGGATGAATCCTCTAAAAGAATGTTCGATAACTTCCGTGACATTCAAGTAAACCTTCAACAAAAACAAATGACTGGTCAAGAGATCACACAAGAAGAAGTGGAGCAAGCTCAAAAAACAGTGGCACTTGTTCAACAGCACGATAAAATCTCGCAGTTGATGGAAGCAGAACAACGTGTGAGTGTTCTCATCGGAGAATTAAATAAAGTGATCATGAAGCCTCTTGAAGAGCTTTATGGGAATCCAGAAGAAAATTAATGAAAAGGGCGATGATATTCGCCCTTTTTTTATTTCACATGTTCCCTGTCCAACTTTTCAAAAAAAGGTTGTCGAAGCTCATAAATTTTGCGATAATACTTATATTGAAAGTGCTTTCAAATGAGCGCTCTCATGGGACAATTGGGTGCGTTTCACTTGGGATTTATGGCGATTAGCCAAACGAGAGAGAAGCGCTTCTGGGAGAAACACAAAGCATAAGGGGATCTGATATAAGCAATGCTTTGGTGTGTGAAAGATAAGGGGATCATGGGGAGCTTCATCACCTCATTGTGACGCATCCAAACCATACATAAAAAAAAGCCTAGGGGTAGGCTTTTTTTATTTGCAAAAGATTCATAACACATAGGGCTCTTTCAACTGCATGTTCTAAAGCACCAAGCTAGGGCATATCCTCATCGTAAGTACAGTCATCAAGAAGGGGGATGCCTCAGTGTCAAAAAAATTACTTGCACTCAATATAGATGGAACGTTACTTCGTTCCAATGGAAAAATCCATTCCGCTACAAAAGAAGCTGTGGAATACGTGAAGAAAAAAGGGGTTTACGTGACGCTTGTCACCAACCGGCATTTTCGTTCCGCACAAAAAATTGCCAAGGCGTTGAAGATTCCAACGTCAACCCTTGTAACGCATAGTGGTGCATTTATCGCGAATAAACTCGATGAGCCGCTTCATGTGAAGAAACTAACGGAAGAAAAAACATTTAATCTTGTACAAATTCTTGAAAGCTTTGATTGTAATGTTCGCTTGCTGCATGAAAAATTCTCGATTGGCAACCGGAAAAAAACGCAGTCACAGCTGATGGGAAAGACGTTGATTCATCCATCTGATCCAATTTTCTATCCCGTGCAATTTGTTGAATCGCTAAGTGATATGCTGATGGATGAACCGGTCAGTACACCAGTGATTGAAGTATATTCAACGGCAGAGCTGCAGCCTGAAATTCACCGAACCATTCAACAAGCTTTTCCATCTGTCGATCTTATTCGGATCAGTGATGAGAAAATGAATATTGTATGCAAAGGCGTATCGAAAGAAGCGGGGCTTTCTCTTTTGACCTCAGCATTAGATTTGACTTTAGAAGATACGGTGGTCATTGGGCAGGGAACAGATGACATCGCAATGCTTGAATTGGCTGGTTTAGGCGTTGCGATGGGAAATGCACCTCATTCTGTTAAGCGTAAAGCCGATTGGGTGACACGTTCGCACGATGAACAGGGAGTCGCTTATATGATCAAAGAATACTTTAGAATGCAGCAAAGAGAAGGATTCTTACATCAATTCGATATTAAACGATAATATAGGCGAAGGCCCTGTCAATCAAGAAATGGCAGGGTCTTCAACTGTTCCAGTCATTGCTTTTCCTACATATATTTTGTAAAATGAAACAAGTTTGAAGATAAAGGTGATACGATGCGAATTTTAATTAAAGGGCTGTCAGATGAACGATTTCATCGCCCGCTTGTCAATATAGCCAATTTATTTGAAGAAGATAGTGAAGTGCTGTTTGATCCAGATGAATTGCATGATGGACTAGTCATGGAGTTTAGCTGGAAAGAAGAAAATGGAACGGTGGAGGCATCTGGTCACATCGCTGGATTAGACATCACTAGTCGTTTTTCGCGAGACGTCCCAGAGGGCTTGAATGACAAGGAGCGCTGGAAGCAAATCAAAAACACAGTGCTGTCTGTTTATTTACATCTGCTTCAGGAGCACACAGGAATGACGCAAAAGTGGGGTATTCTCACAGGGATACGTCCTACAAAATTACTTCATAAGATGCTGAGAGAAGGTATGACAAAGGAAGATGCGCATGCCGCGTTAAAGCGTGATTATTTGATTCATGATGAAAAAATCAATTTGATGCAGGAGATTGTTGACCGTCAGCTTCAAGCGATTCCTGACCTGTATGACCTTCAGCAGGAAGTAAGTATTTATATTGGTATTCCTTTCTGCCCAACAAAATGCGCTTATTGCACGTTTCCTGCTTATGCGATTAAAGGACAAGCTGGAAGAGTGGGAACGTTTTTGTTTGGTCTGCATTATGAGATGCAAAAAATTGGTACTTGGCTAAAAGAACATGGGATCAAAGTGACGACTGTTTATTTTGGCGGAGGTACGCCGACGAGTATCACTGCAGAAGAAATGGATTTGCTGTATGAAGAAATGTATCGCTCGTTCCCTGATGTGAAACATATACGGGAAGTGACTGTCGAAGCAGGACGTCCTGATACGATTTCGCCTGATAAGCTAGAGGTGCTAAACCGATATCATATTGACCGGATTAGTATCAATCCACAATCGTATGAGAATGAAACACTGAAAGCCATTGGCCGGCACCATAGTGTAGAAGAAACGATTGAAAAGTATCACTTATCAAGACAGTATGGCATGAATAATATTAATATGGACTTAATTATTGGTTTGCCGGGAGAAGGGCTAAAGGAATTCCAGCATTCCTTGCAACAGACTGAAGAACTTAAGCCTGAATCGTTAACTGTGCATACACTCTCCTTTAAAAGAGCGTCTGAGATGACGCGCAATAAGGACAAATATCAAGTAGCTGACCGAGAAGAGATCACACGTATGATGGATGAAGCGGTCGCTTGGACGAAAGCACATGACTATCATCCTTATTATTTATATAGACAAAAAAACATCTTAGGAAACCTTGAAAATGTCGGGTATTCATTAGATGGACAGGAAAGTTTGTATAATATCATTATTATGGAAGAAGTGCAGACAATCATTGGGATTGGATGCGGTGCTGCTAGTAAGTTTATTGATCCACGTTCAGGAAAAATTACGCAATATGCCAATCCAAAAGATCCAAAATCATATAATGACCGTTATGAACACTATACTGAAGAGAAAATTCAGTTTCTTGAGTCATTATTTGTTCCTCATGTTTAAACACTGCGGTGACGCAGTGTTTTTTTCATTTGTAAAAGGGTATATAAGTGATAAAAAGTTAAAGCAGGTGTACATATGATTGATGTGATCGGAATTGGGATTGGGCCTGCCAATTTAGGTTTGGCGGCTTTGTTAGCGGAGTATGAAGATGTTTCATGCTGTTTTTTTGAACAGGAGACTGAATTTGCCTGGCATCCTGGTATGCTGATCAAAGGAACGGATTTACAAGTCTCCTTTTTAGCTGATCTTGTGACGATGGCGAATCCAAGGAGCAGATATACATTTTTAAATTATTTACATGAATCAAATAGACTTCACCGGTTCTATACATTTGAACAGTTTGACATTCCGCGAAGAGAATTCAATGAGTATTTGTCATGGGTCGCAGGTGAATTAGATAGCTGTCAATTTGGCATGAAGGTAGAGGAAGTGACGGACTGCCAAGGTGGTTATCTTGTGAAAATCCGGCGATTGAAGGATGGATCGCTTTCTGAGTATCAGGCAAAGCATGTCGTGCTCGGAACAGGGAGCAAACCGATGATTCCTGTCGATGTGCCTGCTGCTGCACTGCCATATGTGACCCATAGCAGCCGGTATTTAGAACAACAGAAAGAACTTCATGAAGCTGAGGCGGTGACGGTCATTGGCTCTGGGCAGAGTGCAGCCGAAATCTTCTTAGACCTGCTTCAGCATCAGAAGAAAGGGCAACAGCTATCTTGGTTTACGCGATCTAGTGAATTTAGAGAGCTGGAGACGGCTGAGCTTGGTCAGGAGCTGTTTACACCAAAGTACGTTGAATATTTCCATTCGCTTCCTTATGAAGAACGAATGAACACATTACCTAGGCTGACTGGATTAAGAAATGGGATAGATGCATCGACACTCTCACGCATTTATCAGGAATTGTATCATCGGTCTGTTTCAGGCGAAGAGCCATCTGTGATTATTCAGCCAATGACCGAGCTTGAAGCCATACAGGTGGAGGAGAATCAGTCCCTGAAGCTACACCTAAAGCAGTGGCAGTTAAAGAAAAAAAAGAATATAACAGTAGATCGTGCCGTATTGGCTACAGGGTATACACCGAATATCCCGGCATGGTTTAGTGCGTATGAACCTTTAATTGAATGGGAAAGTGAAGAGCATTTTAAAGTGACAGAAGACTTCAGGCTTGTGTTCAAAGACAAGCGTCCGCATCATTTCTTTACATTCACGCACCTAGATCACTCTCATGGAACAGCGGCGACCAATTTAAAACTATCCATCTACCGCAACCAGAAAGTGATTCAAACCATTCGCGGGGTCAAAGAAGCGCCAGTTAAGCAAGAAACAGCCTTTCAGCAATTTGAATAAGAGATAAAAAGGGCCCCAAGCATAGGGCCCTTTTTCATTAGATTCGTTTCTTTTTTCACTTTTGGCTTTTCTGTTTGCCATTTGAACACTTTGTTCAGAATTTGATAAATTCGCTTAGATTCCTTCGTCACTAGTGGACCTAATATCGCAAGGATTAAGACGTACAATGCAGCAAATGGTTTTAAGGTAGCGGCAAGTCCGCCCGCAATACTCCCAGGAAGATCATTTTCTTTCATATTCATTTTATCCCTCCAAATATGTAGGTTGTGATTTTCATATCGTAATACGGATGAAATAAAATGAATCAGTATGGATCATTTGATTGACACATGATGGGGATCGCACACTTTATTTTCAAAAAACGTCAATCGATAACGCAGCTGATGGAGCAGGCTTTAGAGGGAAAACCTTTGAATCAGCCAGTGATAATCTGTCCTTTAATAGAATAGAAGAGGCATATTTTTTGAAAATAGAGGTGTTTTCACAGCGTGTATTTCTTCATCGGAGATGGATGGAGAAATAAGACTAGGTGTGCTCGTTTCTGCTTGTGTAGCAAAAACGACATTTGAAAAAGGAGAAAACATGACGATGAAACTAACCAATATGAATAGGGAACGCTTTATCAACCATCCTCCCCCTTTCATCATCAATTTCTTTCCTCATTTACTATATAAAAATATATTTTTTGTTTCAACAATTTTGCTTATTTTGGTATCAACTGAACTTGAAATTTTTTACGCAGAGGAAAAGGGATTATTCGGGTTGAAATGGAAGTAAGTTGTGTGTTTAAAAGAAAAGGGGGATGCATGATGACATATATCAATTGTCAGCTAGACGGGAATATTTTTGAAATCGTTTTCAACAGACCAGATGCTTACAATTCATTTCATGTGGACATGTTTGCTGAATTCAAAGAGGCATGTGATGCGGCGGAGGAAAGTAGTGCAAAAGTCGTTGTGATCAAGGGTGTGGGAAAAGGATTTTCAGCAGGTGGAGATATTGGCATGATGCTGAAGCAGGAAAATGAAGAAGATTTCCATCGTGTGATGGATCTGATCGAGGGGATTACGCTTTCTCTTGCCGGTATGAAAAAAGTGACGATTGCTCTTGTCCACGGGTCAGCGGCAGGCCTTGCTTTTAGCTTTGCTTTAAGCTGTGACTACTTGTTTATGCATCAAGATGCAAAGCTCGCCATGAATTTTAATGGAGTAGGCTTAATACCAGATGGCGGAGGACACTTTTTCCTTACAAAAAGAGTCAGTGAACAAACCGCGAAACAATTGATTTGGAGCGGACAAAAGCTTCCTGCTGAAGAAGCGCTAAAGCTGGGCCTTGCAGACGGCGTGTTTCAAGATGAAGTCGATGCGTATCAAAAGGTATGTGTGAAGCCGTTTATGAACATGCCGCTTCAAGCATTTATCGAGACAAAGCTAATCTATTTCCAGCAGTCAGAATCACAGCTATTAGCCGTTCTTCAAAAGGAGAGGGCAGCACAGGCAAGGCTGAGGCAAAGCCATGATCATAAGGAAGGCATTCAGGCCTTTTTAGAAAAAAGACGACCTGTGTTCCAGAATGTATAAACGGATGTGATGCCGGCGAATGCCGGCTTTTTTAACGTTCAAATAAAAGCAGCTTGCCTGCATCATCAACGAGCCGATGAGAATGCTTCGTGTATTGCTGTTCGATTAAGCGATGGCGACCTAATTCCTTTGCCTTTTCATCACTATCCGTTGTGATTTTTTCATTTAATAAAGTCTCACCCGATGGGTCAAATACAGTTAAAAAGTATGTCTTCTCCATTCCTCATCTTCCTTTCCTCTACTTGTCTATGTAATTAAACAAGGAATAAGATAAAACCTCTTTTTTAGCCCTTAAAAATGTGTTTTTTAGAATGAGAGTGATAGAACGTGCATTCGCAAAAATGGCATGATAAAATATGGACAATGACAGTATCGGACAAGGAGATAGACGTTTGACTAAGCTCACCTTTATTCATGCCGCAGATTTACATTTAGACAGTCCATTTGCAGGAATGTCGAATATCCCTAGCTTACCCTTTAAGCGGCTCAAAGAAAGTACATTTCAAAGTGCGAAGAATATGTTTGATCTCGCCATTGCTCGAGCAGTAGACTTTGTGCTGCTGAGTGGAGATTTATTTGACGAATCCAACCGTAGCCTGAAAGCACAGCTGTTTTTAAGAAATCAGTTTCTAAGACTGCAAACTCAAGGGATTGAAGTCTTTATTATTTATGGTAATCATGATCATTTAGGCGGTGAATGGACACCGATTGAGTGGCCTGAGAATGTGCACGTTTTTTCAACCAGTACCCCAAGTGAGCAATCCTACTATAGAGGAGATCAGCTTGTCGCAAGTATTTATGGATTTAGCTACAAGGAGCGTGCTGTCTATGAAAATATGACCTCACATTACGTCAAAACGACAGATGCTGCCTTTCACATTGCGATGCTTCACGGTACATTAGCTGGACAAGAAGGTCATGACGCGTATGCACCTTTTCAGCTTGAGCAGCTCGTTTCCCGAGATTTCGATTATTGGGCGCTTGGACATATACATAAGAGAGCCCTTCTGCATGAAGACCCGTTGATTATTTACCCTGGTAACATGCAGGGCAGACATATAAAAGAAACAGGAGAGAAAGGCTGTTACGTTGTGCAACTCTCCGAGGATTCTGCGACAGCGGAATTTATGAGCTGTGCAGATGTGATGTTTGAGACACTTGCAATAGACATCACAGAGACGGTTCATATGACGGATCTTGTGATACTTGTGGATAACAAAATCAGTGAACTGAAAAAGGATGGCGTCCCTCATTTTGTGAAAATTGAATTGACGGGTGAGGCACCACCTTACTTTGAGCATACGCAGCTTGAGGAGCTCATGACCGTTCTTCATGAACAGGAAGAAGATGAAGATGTATTCGTTTGGGTGATCTCGATTGATTGCCGAACAAATGAGGATGTCGCCTATCCAGAAGATTCTTTTTTAAAGGAACTCACTGCTGAAATTTCACAGTTTGAGGCATATGAAGAGCTTCTATCACCGATCAAGCGTCACCCAATCTATAGAAAGTCAGGCAAAACTCTCACAAAAGAGGATGAAGTGGATATAAAAGAAGAAGCACAAAGGCTGCTGACAGAACAGCTAAAGCAATTATGAGAAAAGGAGAGGCACAATGAAAATACGTTCACTCCATATCGCCCATTTTGGGAAATTTTCAAATCGGACCTTTCACTTTTCTGATGACGGTTTTCAGCTAGTTTACGGCCTGAATGAATCGGGGAAAACGACATTGAAAACGTTTATTGAATCGATGTTATTTGGTTTTCCGAAAAACAAGATGTACAAGACGAAACAGGGTTCTTTTTATGGTGGTTCCCTCACTTGCCAAGATGACGAGTTAGGCGTTATTCACATTGAGAGAACATCCGACCGCGGTGGTCAAGCACAGGTGTTTTTACCGAATGGTGAAGTGAAAGACGAAGCTTTTCTACAGATACTTTTAAAGGGAACGGATCGCAGATTATATCAATCAATCTATTCATTTGATGTGTTCGGACTGCAAAATGTCCAAGCTTTAAATCAGGATCAGATAGGTGAATTTCTACTTTTCTCAAGTTTATTTGGCTCAGATGCAGCCACCAAGATGGATAGCAGGCTGCTAAAGCAGCAGGAGCAGCTGTTTAAACCAAATGGCCGCAAGCCTGAATTAAACCAGCAGCTTGATCATTTAAAAGAGCTAACAGGTCAGCTGAAACAAGCGAGATTGATAGAAGGTAGCTATACCGAAAAGAAACGGGAGCAATCTGAATTAACGGAGACGATCGAAAAGCTTCAAAATGAAATGAAGCAAGCAGAAGAACACCTTCAGAAACTGACTGAATCCATTCAAGTGTATCCCATGATTGAGAAAAAAGTGGAGTTGAAAAAGGAATTAGCCCGCTATCCAGACCGGGTCAAACGTTTTAGAGCAGAAACAGAGCATGAGCTGGATAAACTAGAATCACACCTTCACCCGAAAAAGGCTCAATTGACTGCACTGAAACAGAAGTTAGAACATTTGCAAACCTCACTCGTACAAGTTCAACCGCTCTATGACAAAGATACCTTAATGGAGATGAAACGAGTTGTAGATGAAGCATCTAATGCTGAGCTTGTGAAAAAGCGCATAGCAGAGTGTCGAGCAAACCGTGATTCATTGAAACAAAAAATCGACGAAGCGGTAGCAAAGCTAAAGTGGGATCGCCCGATAAAGCTCGAACAAATCGACGATTCGCTTGAATTTGAGTGGGAATTAAAGGAGACTGTCACTCAATACGTCCGTCTCATGGACAGAAAGGCGCAGTTAGATGAACGATTTGATCACGCAAGACATGAGCTGGACGAAGCAGAAGCCGCTTTAAAGGGATTAAAGGAACAGCAAGTGAGACTGCACGGAACAGAAGATGATGCGAAGGGGACAAGAACGAAAAAGAAACCGATTCATTCCCGGTCGTGGTTATTCCGAGGCTTGATCGCATTTGATGTGGTGTTTCTGTGTGTTCTATTCTTTTTAACAGAGTGGTGGATCACGCTCTTGTTTGCGGGATTTTCTGTTTTTCTTTTCTTTGTCATTTACTCAATCAGTCAAATGAGCCCTATGAAACAAAGAAGCGGCGAAGACGCCTTAGATTCCTTTCAAGTGCAGGCAGCTTCAGCTGAAACACTTATGAGGCAGAAGGAGCTGCTGTACGAAAGAATCATCCGGCAATATGAAGACTGGGAGCTAGAGGTAGAGCCTGTCCAGCAGCAAGTAGAGGAAAAGAAGAGACAGCTTGGCTTGTCGTCTGAGCTTTCTTTCCTAGTAGAGGCCTTCCATATTCTAAAACAATTAAAAATGAATACAGCGGCATATGAGGAGCTTCAGCGTGAAATAGATGTGCTCTCCGATCAGCAATCGATTTATGAGCGCAAGGTTTCAGCGTTAAGCAGTCTCCTTCAAAATAAGGAAGGAACTATTCAGGAGAATATTTCAGCCTTTCAAGAGATATTGAAAGATGTGGCGAAAAGAGAAAAAGAACGCCAGACATTACATGTATCCATTCAACATGCGATGCAGCAGCTCTCGACACTAGAAGGTGAAATTCAATATTACGAAAAACAAACAGACGAGCTTTTTCGTCAAGTAGAAGCACAGTCCAAAGAAGATTACCAAGTGCTTTCTCATCTATCGAAAGAATACCGGAAACGGCTTTCTGAGCTGCAGCAGCTGAATCAAGAGCTTCATAGAAGCGGTTGTTTTGATGAGGAGGAATGGATTGTTCATAAAGGACTACCTCTCCTTGAGGAGGAGTGTGCAGAAGCAAAGCAGCACCTTCATGACGTTCAATTGAATGCGGAGAATATGGAAAAGCGTTTAGCAGAACTAGCGGTGGAAATCCGGCAAATAGAAGCTTCTGGAACAGTGTCTGATTTGACTCATCAGCTTGCCGCAGAGCAGGAGCATGCGAAGCACCTTGCAAAAAAATGGGCGGCCATTCAGCTTGTCCGCACCGTCATACGAGAAAAATTGAATGAGCATAAAGAAACAAGGCTGCCTGCATTGCTTCAAACAGTCTCTAGTTTTATTCAACCGTTAACAAATGATCGTTATGAAGCGATTTTATTTTCACCTGAAGATGACTTGCTCATGGTGAAAAGAATGGATGGACGAATATTCCGTCCTGAGGAGCTTTCACAGGCAACGTGTGAACAGATCTATCTGGCGATTCGTTTTGCGCTTGCTTTGTCTCATCAGCAAGATTGTCAGCTTCCGTTTATGATGGATGACAGCTTTGTTCATTTCGATCACGTTCGTCTAGGCAGAGTGCTGGAGATGATGGACGAGCTCACACGTTTTGAAACACAGCTGTTTTATTTCACCTGTCATGAGCATATGAAGCAAGCAGCAGAAGATGGACAGGTTACGAGTTTAGTTGTTGAATGATTGACAAATAATTACTTATGTTATACTTATATGAGCAGAAACATGGAAGGAGCTTTTATTGAATGGCTAAAGGGATCATGACCTATGATGTCGGCGAACAAGTTGACCTGCATTTATTAATTAAATCATCTACTAAAGGGATTGCGAGTAATGGCAAACCATTTTTAACGTTAATTCTTCAAGATCAAAGTGGAGATATTGAGGCGAAACTATGGGATGCGAAGCAGAATGATGAACAAACCTATGCCGCACAAACCATTGTGAAGGTAGTAGGCGATATTCATCATTATCGCGGGAGGAATCAGCTGAAACTTAGGAATATACGCCCTGTTGCTGAAAATGAGCAAATTCGAATCGATGATTTTCTCGAAACAGCTCCTATTCCAAAACATGATATGATGGATACGATTATGCAATATATCTTTGATATGAAAAACCCTAATATACAGCGTGTCACAAGACATTTGCTGAAAAAATATGGACAGGAATTCGCTGACTATCCAGCAGCGACAAAAAACCATCACGAATTTGTCTCTGGTCTTGCTTATCACGTAGTGTCTATGCTGCATTTGGCTAAATCAATTGTGGATCTATATCCATCACTAGATCGAGATCTTTTATATTCAGGCATCATTCTTCATGATTTAGGAAAAGTCAAAGAGCTTTCAGGCCCAGTCTCAACCACCTATACGGTGGAAGGGAATTTAATTGGTCATATTTCGATTATGGTGACAGAAATTGCGAAAGCTGCTGAAGAGCTTGGCATTGATTCAGAAGAAATTCTGATTCTACAGCACTTAGTACTAAGTCATCACGGCAAAGGAGAGTGGGGCAGCCCGAAACCACCAATGGTGAAGGAAGCCGAAATTCTCCACTATATTGATAATTTAGATGCGAAGATGAATATGATGGATCGTGCGCTTGAGCATGTGAAGCCAGGAGAATATACAGAACGTATTTTTGCGCTAGAGAATCGTTCATTTTATAAACCAACCTTTCACGAATAACCATGTCAAAACGTCCGCTTATGCGGGCGTTTTTTTCATAACTTGTCTTCTTCTCGCATAAGCATGTAACACAAAGGAAGAGAGCTGTTCTGAAAAAAAGGAGGCGATGAAAAAATGTTGTTTTTTCCATGGTGGGTGTATGCATGTATCATTGGCATTATTTTCTGTGCGTATAAATTAATGACAACGGCCAAAGAGGAGCAAGAGATTGATGAATCCTTTATTGAAAAGGAAGGAGAAATTTTTATCGAGCGAATGGAGCAAGAAAGAGAGCGCAGACGACAGGGACAGCAAATGAAAAGATCCCAAGATACGGCGGCACAAGAAGATCACTCGATTGCTTAATCAGGTGATATAAAAATCCCTCTGCCCGATCACGGCAGAGGGGTTTTTGTGATTATTGGTTTTGTTGTGGTTGTTGATTTTGTGCGGGTTGTTGAGACTTTTCTTTGAATGTGTTTTCAAGTTCTTTATCTTTTACTTTCACATCGGCATCTTTCACCAATTTGTTTAAGATCGTTTGGATTTCATTTGTGTCTGCTTGTTTTTGATTAAGTAGTTCTTTTTTCAAGTCTGCTTTCATGTCATCGTATTTACCGCGTTCTTCGGTCTTTTTAATGATATGGTAGCCGAATTGTGATTTCACTGGTTTGCTGATTTCATTCACTTTTAGTTTGAATGCAGCTTTACTGAAGTTCTCGTCCATTTGACCTTCTTTTGCGAACCAGCCTACATCGCCGCCTTGTGCAGCTGAAGCGGTATCAGTTGAATATTCAGACACAACAGCATCCCATTTTTCACCTTTATCTAATTTCTTTTCCACTTCGTCAGCTGTTTTCTTATCAGCTACTAAAATGTGGCTTGCGCGGATTTTCCCTTTTAGGTCATCGTAATACGCTTTTACTTCTTTATCAGTGATTTTGATGTTAGCTTTGGCAGCCTTTTGAGTCAGCAGCTCATATTTCACTTGATCTTTGATGTAATCTTTTCCGAATTCATCTTGAAGTTGTTTTAAACGATCTTCACCAAGTGTCTTTTTATATTCTTCCATTTTCTTATCAATTTCTTTATCAGATACTTTGTATTTGTCAGCAAGAACCTTTTGTTGAACAAGTAGATTTAAAGCATCTCCACCTGCTTGTTTCTTAAGAGTCGTATAAAGCTCTTCTTTTGTGACATCTCCTGATTTTGTTGTTGCGATGACATCTTTATCACCGCTACTGCATGCGCCAAGAGTTAAAACACTAACTGCTGTTACAGCTGCTAAAGCCATTTTTTTCATTCAAAAAACACTCCTAATCTTTCCAATTTATTTATCATTGCTTGTATCATAACATATTGTGACACGCTGTAAAAAGAAATGCAAATGGGAGGGCATTCGTCTAGTCAAAAATTTGCGCGCTACATACACATATAGTGATCACAAAAAGGAGGCTGAATTATATGGGAGCAGGATATTCTAATGGGTTTGCTTTATTGGTCGTGCTATTCATTTTGCTGATCATCGTTGGTGCAGCATATCTTTATTAATTAAATTGCTGTGACAGAAAGGAGCCGTCCTGCCATGCGTGCGGGCGGTTCTTTTTTCAAACGATGACAGGTGCCTAAACGTTTTCAATTTTATAGCATACACTGAGCTTAGAACAGAGGAAGAACTGGCAGGAGGTGTTTTTTACATGGGAGGAGAAGTCTTCGCTGGCGGTTTTGCACTAGTCGTCGTGTTATTCATCTTATTGATCATTATCGGTGCATCTTGGATTTGCTAATTAATGAATATACACAAAAAGCTGCCCTCAAACTGGCAGCTTTTGCTTTGATCTTAAATAGATATGGTAATTTCAACAAATGATGAGATCAGTAAGATCAGTATCGATACATTGATAAAGCGAAACACCTTATCTTGCCGTTCTTCAGGAATCTCTCTGACAAGGCATAATGTATTAGTAAGCCTGTTTATTGAATACACAATAAACGCGGCAAAGACGATGAAGTAAAATAAAACTATCGGAGATCCCCCCTCTCTATGCTATTCCCATACTACATTACCAAATTTTTTATGAAAAAGATAGAAGTTGGCTTTAAAAACCTCATGATGAGGATGTTTGGTCAACTAAAATATCAAACTCGTCTTGGGCTTGATCGATGATGCAGGATTTAGGTGCTTTGAGCAGTTTCCATGCAAATAAAAAGTCAGGCAAACAATAGCCTGCATGAATACTTGCGATGATGATAAAATAGTGTGCATACATTGGAAACGCCACACCTAACACAAAGTAAACCGGTGAAATCACACAAAATGGACTGAGTAGTGAATAAAGCATGATGTTCTTTGGTACACGCTGCCAGCAATTGCGTTTAAATAGCGTCATTTTTTTCTTGTTTTTCATCACTGGGATCAAGTGAACCACGCGGTGGACAAGCAATGTCACAAGTAAAAGCATCGCAAAAAGCGGTGCGTTGTGACTGCTTAGTCTCGTTTCAGGATGAGTCAGTTGAAAACATAAAAAAGCCGTAATGAAAAAAAGTATAGCAAGACTTATGGCTGAAATCAGCAGTCTTGTATAACCATAATCCTTTTCAAGATTAATGGTTTTCCAACAATTCATTTTTCATCCTTCCAATCTTAAAAAACTAATTGAATATCTCAAGATAATTTACTCTTCCTGAAGATAAAAATCAATGGTTTTCATGAAAAAAAATAAAATGTTGTGTTCACATGGAATAAAGAGAGGAAACTTTGGATTTTTCAAGAAAAAAAGACAGAAGAGGGAGGTTCGTCTCTTTCGTCAATGAGTAATTTCGGCTAGAATAGAAAGACTAAGAGAAAGAGGGAACGTACATGAGTATTGAGGAACGAATGAGCCAGCTCGAATATTATATGGAACTTTTGCTGACGGCGACCGATATGAGCCGTTATCCATATTATGCATTATTGATCAGGCAGCGGGTATCGAAGGAAGAGGCGCAGGAAATTGAGCGTATTTGTGCTGAGCTTTCAGAGGAAATGGACAAGCAAAAAGCACAAGGCTACGTCATGTTTGACGATATGCTTGCGCTTTTTGCAGGACAGTTAATTGAAAAGCTGGATGTGCATGAGACGATATTTGCATTGCGTGATCAAGGGCTGTTTCAGCCGTTAATGAATGAATTTATAAAGATCATTAAACAATTTGATTTGCTTTATTAGCCACTTTTTCTGCTGCATCAGCTGAGTCTTCAAGTTCCTCAGGTTTTTTCGTGACTTTTCCTCGCTCATCCAAAAAGTCCTTCTCAATGTTTGAAAACGATTTCTCAAAAATCTCCATGAAGTCCTCACCATAGATGTTTCGGATAATACACATCATTTCTAAAATCTCAGGGAACTTTCCGTAAATGTCATGAAGCGGCTGTGCACCTTTGACAATACCAGTTCGTGCAGGGTCATAATCTTCGAGTAGTTTATGGAATGTCTCTTCGCCTTTTGGCGTTAGCTCAATATACGTATTGCGTTTATCGTTTAACTTTTTAGAAAATTTTAAAAATCCTCGTTCCTCGAGTTTCTTGGAGAAGTTAAACGCCGTTGATACATGCATGACGCCAAACTTTGCAATTTCTGATATTGAAGCTCCTTTTAATTGATACGCAATCCACAAAATATGATGTTCATTGATATTTAGGTTATACGGTTTGATCCACTGCTGCCAGTCCTTTTCAATGGATTTCCAAAGAGCTTTGCTCAATTGGGCCATTCTTTGACTGAATAAAAGTGCTTCTTTTACATCGAAAGGCTTTTCCGAATGATTCATCCATTTCACCTACTTCTCTTTTTCTTGTAATTCTATTATGCCAATAAAATAAAGATTAATAAAGCTGAAAATTCAAGAATTTTTAAAACTCATGAAAAACATTGACAAAATAACCTTTTTTCAACAAAAAAAGTGCGGGATACGCACCCCGCACACTTTTGTAAACGAATATTTTTTCTTGAGTATATTAGTTTTGTAAGGTTTTCTCCAGTTGCTTGAGCTTTTCCTCAATTTCCTGAATTTCCTTTTGCAAGTCCTGCTGGTGAGGCTTGATTTCTTCACGCCATTGCTGAATCGATGTTTGTAATTCAGTTCCGACTTCTTTAATGACCTCTGCGCTTTCTTTTGCTGTTTCAACAATTTGCTCTTTTAAAGCCTGTCCATCTCTTTTTAATCTTGTCAGCGTATCTTCGAATTTGTCATAGCCATCTTTCATCTTTCCGCGCACATCTCTGCCAGAAGAGGGAGTCGTCAGGAGCACTGCCGCACCTCCGAGGAGACCGCCTACAAATAATCCTGTTAATAAAGAACGTCCACTAGCCATTCAAATCACCTCTAGTCAAATTTTACACATTCGCATGTTCTCTCTGAGCTGACGATCAGCTTCATTGAACTTCCATACATAGCTTGCTTTATTTTAGCATACTTTTGAAGAAAAGGGAGGGGAGAAGGTTGTCTGTCTTTCTGTTCGTTTTTACGTGTATCGGTGTCGTTTTTACAGGTGGTTCTATTCATTATGCAAGACAGCTGGGGTATGCAGGGTCTTATCCGCCAAAACATGTATTAAAGCAAAAAGCACTTGTGTGTGCGGCAGGTGCAGGAATTTCGCTCCTCATTTTGCTGCTGACCCTTTTTCTTTTATAAAAGCATGAAAAAAACCTCTTCATCTATTATGAAGAGGTTCGATTATTTGTTAAGCAACTTCTATCATTCTTGCACGTCTGAGAATGGACTGAGCAATTGGGAAGACAAATACCATGGCAATGGTATTAATCACGGCAGCTGGCAGGACGACGCCTACAAGAAGTGCCGGTAATGCAGCTGGCAGTCCAGTGATCAGTAATGCGGCAGATAGGAAAATCACGCCGGATACGATGGTTCCAATCGCAGTTAACACAGCGGTTAGCACTACTTTGTTCTTTATCTTCATGCAAGATAAGAAAAGGGCTAAGAAGATAAAGGCTGTTACTGGTTTATCAATCATATTCGGAATTTGTCCGCCTGGGAAACCTGTTGTTAATGCAGAAATGGCGCCTGTTACGAGGGCAATAACCACTACATGCTGTACCTTTGGGAAAAGGATGATGCTTAAAAACATCATAACCAGCATCATATCAGGTTTCATTCCGAAAAAGATGGGCGGGAAAATCGTATGCAAAACAGCTCCCATTGCTGCAAGCAATGACATAATGACTAATTCTTTTGTTTTCATTTCTATGCTCTCCTCTGCTAAGCTCTTAGAACTCTCCAATAATATGGCTCATCATTTATTGCAAGAGTCATCACTTTATATTTCTCGTTATTATAACAAATTTATTTCTCTATAGAAAAGCTTTTTCACTCATTTTCTTGCTGGAACTTTTTCATAAAGTCCGCAAGCTTTTGGCAGTCTTCAATCGATACCGCATTGTAAATAGATGCTCTGCATCCACCGACAGAACGGTGGCCGGCAAGTCCAACCATTTGTTCCTGCTTTGCTTTCTCTACAAAGGAAGCAGTGAGCGCATCATCACGAAGGGTAAATGTGACATTCATATGCGACCGGCTGTCAGTGCGTGCGTGTCCTTTGTAAAAACCGCCGCTTTGATCAATTGTGTCGTAGAGAATGCCTGCTTTTTGTTCATTGCGTTTTTCCGCTGCTTCTACGCCGCCAGCCTGTTTGACATGCTCAAGGACAAGAGACAGCATATAAATCGCAAAAGTCGGTGGTGTGTGATAAAGAGAGCCAGCTTTTGCGTGTGTTGAATATTTTAATATTTTCGGTGTGCTGCTTTTCTCTTTTTCTAATAAACGTTTGCGCGCGATCACAATCGTGATACCAGAAGGCCCTAAGTTTTTTTGTGCCCCAGCATAAATGAGATCAAATTGAGAAACATCGATTTTTTTGCTGAGAATATCACTAGACATATCCGCAATGAGTGGTAATGATGTACCAGGGAACGTTTTCCACTGAGTGCCGAAGATCGTATTGTTTGATGTGATGTGTAAGTAAGCGCCATCTGTTAAACCGGAGGCATCTACTTCTGGAATATACGAGTAGTTGTCGTCTTCACTTGAAGCAAACACAGATGTTTCACCAAACCCTTTTGCTTCTGATAATGCTTTTTCTGACCAAGCGCCTGTTTGAATGAAATGAGCCGTTTCGTCTTCATGTAAGAAGTTCATAGGAATCATCGCAAATTGAAGGCTAGCTCCGCCCTGTAAAAAGAGGACTTCGTAATCTTCAGGAATGTCCATCAGTTCCACCAACAGTGCTTTTGCTTTATTGTGGACTTCTTCATATTCACCGCTGCGATGAGACAGCTCCATCACAGACATTCCAGTTTGTTTAAAATCAACAAGTTCTTCCTGTGCCTTTTCAAGCACTTCTAGCGGCAGTGCCGCCGGACCAGCATTAAAATTCGTCGTTCGCTTCATCACAATCTCTCCCTATTTCTCGCGTTAATGGATCAAAAGATAAAACCATCCTATCACAAATTTGAAGCAATTGGACAAAAAATTTGAATCGTTTTAAATATCTTACTATTAAGAGATGGAGGGGATAAAAGGGGGGCAGAAATAAGAAAAACCTCATCTATTAAGATGAGGTCAGCGTGTAGACAAACCCTCGCATTCGTTGTCAGTTCTGCGCTCCGATGCTCACGAATGTCAAATTCGCTCTGCTTCGGTGCTCGTCCTTCCTAGACTTCAAAGGTTTTCAATCACGCTGAAAAGAAGACAAAGGGCTAAAATAAAGATCATTTTAGCCCTTTGTCAACAATCTTACCTCATCTATTAAGATGAGGTAAGGCGCGTGTGGATGGCAGAAGAAATCTCTTTTAAATCCTCTGGCGTGTATTGATCTTGATGTGATTTCCATACAGCACCAAAGCCATCGCCTTTGCCGTAGCGCGGAATGATATGCATATGGTAATGGAACACAGATTGTCCGGCTTTTTCGCCGTTGTTGTTTAAAAGGTTTAATCCAATGGGTTCAAATTCCTGTTTGATCGCTCTTGCAATTTTCGGAATCGCTTGGAAGTAGTGATTAGATACTTCTGGTGTCATGTCATAGATGTTTTCTTTATGTATTTTTGGGATTACAAGGGTATGCCCTTTTGTTACTTGGCTAATATCTAGAAAAGCCAATACATGCTCGTCTTCATATACTTTTGCACATGGAATGTCTCCATCAATGATCTTGCAAAAAATACAATCGCTCACGTCATGTCACTCCTCATTCATTTTCCTTCATCGTATCACAAAAATGAGCAAAAAAGAAAACAGGACAAGCGAACTCCTTTGGTCGCTCATCCTGCTCCTGCAGAAGAAATGCTGATGCTTTCATTCGATATGCCTTTTGAATTCTCTATTTACTGAAATAAAGAATTCATATGCCTGCTATTTCTGCCGTAAACACCTCATTTGACGTTTTGGTTTGTCGTATACATATTGTATAGGACACAAAAATCAAGAATCAGTGAAGCAAAACAGAAGCTAAGGTTTTTAGATGAAAAACCAACTTGTCATGCGGTTCTTTGCCTTTAACAAACACCTCATTTACTTATTGGTCATCAAGTTCATTTCTTCTACATACATTATGATGACCAAGATGCCTATTTTTTATTCTTGACTTGTCTATAGGTAAACATTTCAAATTACCTTTCGTTTTTGTTACTATAAAGGAAAAACGAAAGAAAGGAACGAATTCATGTCCCTTCTCACTGTAAAAGATGTAACGGGTGGATATACGAAGAATCCCGTTCTAAAAAATATCTCATTTGAATTAGAAAGAAATCAAATCGTCGGTCTCATCGGCTTAAACGGGGCGGGGAAAAGCACAACCATTCGCCATATCATCGGACTCATGAAACCGCATAAAGGTGTTATTGAATTGAATGGACGAACCCTTCAAGATGATCAAGAGGCGTATCGTTCGCAATTTACGTTTATTCCAGAAACACCTGTATTATATGAAGAATTAACTTTAAAAGAGCATTTAGAGCTGACAGCGATGGCTTACGGACTGTTAAAGGAACAATTAGATGAGCGTCTGCCGTCATTGCTGAAAGAATTTCGAATGGAGAAACGTTTGAAGTGGTTCCCTGCTCATTTTTCAAAAGGAATGAAGCAGAAGGTCATGATTATGTGTGCGTTTCTTGTTGAACCGGAACTGTATATCATCGATGAACCGTTCTTAGGGCTTGATCCTCTTGCGATTAATGCACTGCTTGAACGGATGAATGCTGCAAAGAAAAACGGCGCTAGTGTCCTGATGTCAACGCATATCTTGGCGACAGCTGAACGCTATTGTGATTCCTTTATTATTTTGCACGAAGGGGAAATTAGAGCGAAAGGAACACTGACAGAGCTGAGAGAACAGTTCAATATGAGAGATGCGACACTCGATGATCTTTATTTGGAATTAACAAAGGAAGAAAGCTATGAGTAAAACGACGCAAAGCATTTGGAAATCCCGGTTAGCGGAACACATACAAGATACAAGAAAATATTTAAAATACATGTTCAATGATCATCTTGTCATTGTGCTCATTTTTTTCCTTGCAGGCGGAGCGAGCTGGTATAGTAACTGGCTCAAACAAATTCCAGCTCATTTTCCTTCCTACTGGGTCATGGCAGTTGTTTTCTCATTGGTGCTGACAAGCTCTTACGTGCGGACGTTGATCAAAGAAGCAGATCTCGTGTTTTTGCTTCCTTTGGAAGGGAAGATGGAGCCTTATTTAAAACAAGCTTTTAACTTTAGCTTCATTTCTCAGCTGTTTCCTCTCATTGCCGTATCCATTGTCGCACTCCCGCTTTATTCGGCGGTGTCTTCAGGCGGCATCAAGATGTATGTGCTTATATTGGCGCAAATGATTTTGATTAAGGGTCTGAATACAGCGATTCAATGGAGAATGACGTATTTTCAAGGAAAACAGATGAGATGGCTTGATGCATTCCTTCGTTTTCTATTGAATATGATTTTAATCTATACCGTTTTACAGGCATCTTATGCAATCGCAATCGTTTTTTATCTCATCTATGGTGTCTATCTCGTTTACTTAACCAATGCAGTCAAAAAGCAGCCTTTTCAATGGGAATTGCATATTTCTGACGAATTAAAACGAAAACAGCGTTTTTATCGTTTGGCCAATTTATTTACAGATGTGCCTCATTTAAAGAAACAGGTGAAAAGAAGAGCTTATATGGACTGGCTTTTGCAGTTTGTTCCGTATGACCAGCGTAAAACTTTTTCTTATATGTATGTGAGGGCGTTTGTACGCTCAAATGACTATTTTGGTCTCGTTTTTAGGCTAACTGCCGTGTTTGTCCTGATTATTTTGTATACAGGTGCAGCAGGCTGGGTGGGCGCGCTGCTTGTCTTGTTCACCGTGTTCATCACAGGTGTCCAGCTTGTGCCGTTAACGAAGCACTTTGCCCATCTTTCATTACAGGCACTTTATCCTGTTGCTCAGCAAGAAAAGGATCGGAGCTTTTTTGTTCTCGTCCGTAACGTGCTCATCATCCAATCGATATTGCTGAGCTGTTCAGTACTACCGGCAGGAGGATGGCAGGGAAGTGGACTTGCCCTTCTGATTTCACTGGCATTTGTGCTTGTCCTCTTCAAGCCTTACGTACTCAGTCGATTAAAAAAGATGCGATAAGCAGAGATATGTTTCTGACAGCGAGCGTATGATGACATCAAGGAGGGGACCGGATGAATGCAGCTGAACGGGAGTTATATGAAGAAGCCATTCTTTTTCAAACGCGTTTTTTAAGAAAACCTTCAAAGATCGAACGGTTTTCAAAAGGAGTTCAGCAGCAGGTGAACCGCCGAATCCCTGCCAGGTTTCATCAAGTCATCACAAGTGCGGTCAAAACAATGGTTGAATCCACCGTATCAGGATCTCACTTCACTTCATTTTCAGTCATTGATGAGCAATTATCCATCATTGAGCGAAATGAACTGGCAAAGGAGAAAGTGAAGTACTATCAAAAAGCAGCTGCGATCGAAGGAATTGGAACAGGTGCAGGTGGTATTTTGCTCGGTATGGCAGACTTTCCGCTGCTGCTTAGCATCAAGATGAAATGTCTTTATGAACTGGCATGTATTTATGGCTTTGATTTGTCTCAAAAAGAGGAAAGACTCTTTTTGCTCTGTATATTTCAACTCGCCTTTTCCGGCAGTGCGCATCGTCAAAAAATGATGAGCATCATTGATGATTGGGAAACGAGCCGTGAGAAAATGGATTGGTACAGCTTTCAGCAGGAGTATCGAGATTACATTGACCTAGTGAAGCTGTTTCAATTAATGCCGATTGTCGGAGCCGCTGTTGGCGGTGTGGCAAATCATCATCTGATAGGACAGCTCGGAGATGTCGCTCGTCATGTGTTTCACTTACGGGTGTTGAAAGAAATGAAATAGAAAAGCCGCTGTTTGCCAGCGGCTTTTTTTATTCATCGTAGGAAAGGACAGCACGGGCGAGTACCTTTGCTGCGATAGGCATTGCTTTTTCGTTGATATCAAACTTCGGGTGGTGATGGGGATACGCGTCTTCGCTGTTTTCCGGCATGGCGCCTGTGTAAAAGAAGGTACCAGGGACATGCTGAAGGTAGTAAGCAAAATCTTCTCCGCCCATTTGGGTTTCCGCTTCTTTTACTTCTGTGACACCATCTGTTTGTTTTGCGATGTCAGCAATAAATTCAGTTGGCTTTGGATGATTTTTAACAGCAGGATATCCTCTCACATATTCATATGTGTAGCCGGCATCATGCATGTCGCACACCCCTTTTACGACCTGTTCAATTTCTCGTTCGATGGTGTGTCGTGCACTTTCTTCAAAGGACCGTGCAGTACCAGTCAAAACTGCAGAATCTGCAATGACGTTAAAAGCATTCTCTGCTACAAAACCTCCAACAGATACAACAGCAGAATCAACTGGATTGACTTTACGGGCAACGACTTGCTGCAAGTTTGTGACGATTTGTGAACCGATAAGTACAGCATCTTTCGTTAAGTGAGGCTGGGCGCCGTGTCCGCCTTTCCCCTGAACTCGGATAGAGAAGCGGTCGGCAGCTGCCATAAAGTTTCCGCTTTTATAAAGAACCGTGCCACAAGGCTCTGGAGACCAAAGATGCGTCCCGAATATGACATCGACACCGTCTAAGCAGCCGTCTTCGATCATTGGTTTTGCACCGCCTGGCGCATATTCTTCTGCATGCTGATGAATGAGGACGATTTTCCCTTTTAATTGATCACGGTGCTCATTCAAAATTTTCGCTAAGACAAGTAGTGTCGCTGTGTGTCCATCGTGCCCGCAGGCATGCATCACACCGGTCTTTGTCGATTTGTAAGGCACTTCCTTTTCATCATGGATAGGAAGTGCATCGAAATCAGCCCTGAGGGCAATCGTCGGCCCCGAAGAAGCTCCTTCGATAAAGGCGAGTACACCATGGCCGCCCACCTGTGTACGTGTTGGTATATGTAATCTGTCATAGTAGCTGGCGATGAAAGCGGCTGTTTCTTCTTCCTGGAAAGAAAGTTCAGGATTCATGTGGAGATGGCGTCTAATTTCAACCATTTCCTCATAATGTTCATCAAGACGTTCATTGATGCTTTTTTGTAAAGTGGATATTGTCATTGATTTGAAAACCTCCTTCATGCTCTTTTACTGATTGTATGGTAATTGTTAGAATCTTTCAACAGAAGAGAATGTCGTATGCGCATCAAAAGGTCATTTTACATAAAAGTCGAAGGTGCTATGAAGCGGAGAAAGGGAGGAATTGTATTGGGAAGCTGTCCAAATTGTTCAAAAGCGTTTTCTTTCGTTGAAAAGTTTCATTTATCACATACGAAAATGATGATGTGTCCAAGCTGTCGGCATCAAATCAAAGAAACCTTTGTATCAAAAATGAGTTTTTTCATGCTCTGTTTGATTCCGCTATTGGTGATGCTCATTCAATTGAAAGGGGCTTCACCTATGCTGAAGTGGCCGATCTTATTAGGATGGATCCTATTGAATTTCTATGTACTTCAGCCGATCATTCATCGGTACGAGCTGACATCACGACGATAAAATGAAGAGCCCAGCGATTGGGCTTTTTTTCATAAAAAAATGAAGTGCTGAAAGCAGCACTTCATTAATTGTCTGTAACGGCATGATAGGATGTGAGATAAGCAGGACGAGAGAAGATGGAGCCAGTATCATCGTTTGGCTGAAAGAATGCTTCTGATTCTTGAAAGTCTTCAAATAAGTCCTCTGATTCCCAGAGTGTCATAATCAAATACACTTCTTCATCTTTTTTCGGTCTTAACACACGAAGAGCCTGGAAGCCCCGCTGATGTTCTGAAATGTTCGTCTTCTTCTGAAAAGTAGATTCAAACAGTGCTCTGCTTTCAAGCTTCACAGGGATATGATTCAAGGTGACGAAGCCAGGTTGGACTAGCTCACCTTTCGCATAAATCACATCATAGGCATGAGGGGCTTTAAAAACAGTCTCGCCCTCCGTCTCATGGAAAAGAGCTGCTTGTTCTTTTCCGACCATATAAAGCAGATTTTCCTGATCGTGTTTCTTTGCGATTTTATGCAAGAAATCTGCTGTTCCATAGGTTATATAGACATTCATCTAAACCGCCTCCCGCTTGATAGTATAACAAAAGAATGATATATAATTCTTTGGTAGTCAATCCATAAAACATATTATGAAGCAATACATCCCATACTATCCGTATAAAGGAATGAGGTGACCTAATTTGAAGAATAAGAAGATAATCATTCCATTAGTCATTGCAGGAAGTACAATCGTACTCTCATTTATTGGCTATCTGACCATTTTATTTTTAGGACATTATGTCATAGATGAAAAGAAGCTTGTATTTCACGCTTCATCCCAAATCATTGATCGGAATGGAAAAGAACTCACAAGTATGTATTCAGAAAATCGGGACCCTGTTTCAATAAAGGATGTACCTGATAAAGTAGCAAAAGCCTTTGTGTCTGTCGAGGACAAGCGGTTTTATGAGCATCATGGAATTGATGCGCAGTCAATTTCAAGGGCGATTTATCGAGATATATTAGCAGGTGGAAAGGTAGAGGGCGGCAGTACAATTACTCAGCAGCTCGCAAAAAATATTTTTCTCACAAATGACAAAACCTTTCTGCGAAAAACAAAAGAAGTCATCATTGCAATTAATTTAGAAAGAGATTATTCAAAGGATAAGCTGCTCGAAATGTATTTGAATCAGCTTTACTTCGGTCATGGCGTCTACGGTATCCAAGCAGCAGCCAATTATTACTTTAGTAAAGATGTGAAAGATTTAACGGTCAGCGAAGGGGCTACACTCGCTGCGATGCCAAAGGCGCCGTCTACTTACTCGCCTGTTTTACACCCTGATAAAAATAAACAAAGACGGGACACGATTCTTAACTTAATGAATGAGCAAGGATATTTATCATCAACAGAAACAGTAGAAGCAAAAGGGAGAACACTAGGCATTCATTTAAAAAAGAAATCAGAAACGCCTTGGGTCGATAGCTATGTCGATCTTATCATTAAGGAAGCAGAATCAGAGTATGCCATTTCACATGAACAATTGCTTCAAGGTGGTTATACCATAACAGTTCCGATTGATATGAATCTGCAAAAGGTCACCTACGATGCGATGAAAAACAACCGTTATTTCCCGGGAAAAAGCGGTTCTCCTGAAAGCAGTGCCATCTTTATTGATAATGAGTCAGGCGGAGTAAAAGCAGCAATTGGAGGACGAGAATATCAAGCGAGGGGCTATAACAGGGTGACCGCTGTTAGACAGCCTGGATCTGTTTTCAAGCCGATCGCGGTATATGGACCTGCGCTGCAGGAGAAAAAATTCCGACCTTATTCCCTGCTTGAAGACGAAGAAAAAAGCTATGACGGTTATTCACCAAAGAATTACGATGGACAGTATGAAGGCAAGGTCACGATGGTGGAGGCCCTCATGAAAAGTAAGAATACAGCAGCGGTGTGGACATTAAGCCAGCTTGGTATTGATACCTCGAAAACATATCTCGAGAAAATGGGAATCGATATTTCGGATCAAGGACTTGCGATAGCCCTTGGCGGTTTAGAAAAAGGGGTTTCTCCACTTCAAATCGCAGGAGCTTTCCACACATTTGCAAACGAAGGCGTATATCAAAAGCCTTTCTTCATTCAGAAAATCACCAATGATGAAGGAGAAACGGTAGAGAAAAACCGTAGTAAGCCAGAACGAGTGTTTAGCGTGCAGAATGCTTGGAATATGACAAGAATGCTGCAGCAAGTCGTCAAAGGCGGAACAGCCCAGAGCGGTTCATATGCTGGAGATTTAGCAGGTAAAACAGGCACGACCACATATTCAGGTGTGAAGGGTGCAACAAAAGATGCTTGGTTTGCCGGCTATACGCCAAGTACAACGGGTGCGATTTGGATGGGGTATGACAAAACCGATAACAGTCACTATTTAACTGGCGGAAGTCAATACCCAGTGCAGTTGTTTAAGGATATTTTAACGGCAGCCCAAATAACGAATGAAACGTTTAAAAAACCAGAGGGGATTAAAGAACTTCAAGCACCAATTCATTTAGAAGGACTTTCTGGATTTGAAGCCCGCTATGCGTTTAAAATCAAAGGATTGTTTACATTAGAGCTGTCTTGGGACAAGCAGGAGGATAAACGCGTTGAATACCGTATTTATGAAAAGAGGAATGGAAACGAGACGCTGATCGATTCAGTGACAGGCGTAGGCAGCTACACAATGCCGTATGCCAATGTGTTTTCAGATGCGGAGTATAAGGTGGTTCCATATAATACCCAAACGCAAGAAGAAGGAGAAGGCAGTCCATATGTCAAGCCAGAGGCTTTTGGACGTTAATATTCGGCGATTTTTTGAACAATGAGCCGGTTTAGTATACCGTGCCTTGAAAAAGCGGTATAGTAAAAGCAGTGTTTGAGCCTTATACAAAGAGAGTGTAAGGCGAAAGGTGGAATGAAAGGTAATGGGAAAAACGAAGGCTTTTAATGACACGTTCTTAAAGGCGTGCAAAGGGGAAAAAACAGACCATGTACCAGTTTGGTATATGAGGCAGGCAGGACGCTCACAGCCTGAATATCGTGCCCTTAAAGAAAAGTACGGGCTATTTGAAATTACGCATCAGCCAGAGCTATGTGCTTATGTAACACGACTTCCTGTAGAACAATATGGTGTAGATGCCGCGATTTTATATAAAGATATTATGACCCCGCTTCCAGCTATTGGAGTGGACGTTGAAATTAAAAATGGCATTGGACCTGTCATTGATTCACCGATTCGGACAAAAGCAGATATCGAACGTCTTGGGGAACTTCATCCTGAAGAAGACCTGCCATATGTGCTTGACACCATTCAGCTTTTAACGAAGGAGCAGCTGAATGTACCGCTCATCGGTTTTGCTGGTGCACCATTTACGATGGCTAGCTATATGATTGAGGGCGGCCCGTCTAAAAACTATCATAAAACAAAAGCGCTCATGTACAGTGAGCCTGAGACATGGATGCTGCTCATGAACAAATTAGCTGATATGACGATCACGTACATACGCGCACAGGTAAAAGCAGGGGTCAGTGCGTTCCAAATCTTCGACTCATGGGTGGGCGCTTTAAATGCAGCGGATTACCGGACATTCATTAAACCTGTCATGCAGCGAATTTTCACAGAGTTGAAGAGTGAAAATGTACCAATGATCATGTACGGAGTTGGTGCAAGCCATCTCGTGAAAGATTGGCATGACCTGCCGCTAGACGTCGTTGGACTTGATTGGCGTATGAGTGTAGACGAAGCGCGAAAAGAAGGGCTCACAAAAACGTTACAAGGAAATCTTGATCCAACGATCTTACTTTCTCCTTGGGAAGTCATTGAAGAAAGAGCAAAAGACATATTAGATCAAGGGATGAAATCAGATCACTTCATCTTTAACCTAGGTCATGGGGTATTTCCAGATGTTTCACCAGATACGTTAAAGAAGCTGACCGATTTTATTCACGACTATTCAGCTACACATAAAAAATCATCCATCTAAACTATTTCAATTGATCTGAAGGAGTGTTGGTTGTGGAGAAAAAGAAAATGGGGCTTCTTGTCATGGCATATGGCACCCCATATAAAGAAGAAGACATTGAGCGTTATTATACACATATTCGTAGAGGCAGAAAGCCGGAGCCGGAAATGCTGCAAGATTTAAAGGATCGCTACAAGGCAATCGGCGGTATTTCTCCTTTATCAAAAATTACAGAGCAGCAGGCACATGGTTTGTGTGATCACTTGAATGACATTCAAGACGACATTGAATTTCATGTGTACATTGGCTTAAAACATATCGAGCCTTTCATCGAGGATGCAGTTGCTGACATGCACAGGGACGGCATGACAGAAGCTGTGAGTATCGTTTTAGCGCCGCATTTCTCTACCTTTAGTGTGAAATCATATAACAAACGTGCACAAGATGAGGCAGACAAGCTTGGCAATCTACAGATTACGTCTGTTGAAAGCTGGTACGATGAGCCGAAGTTTGTGGACTATTGGGTGAAGCAAGTGAAGGATACGTATGCATCAATGAGTCAAGAGGAAAGAGATTCCGCGGTACTTATTGTGTCTGCACACAGCCTTCCTGAAAAAATTATTGCAGCAGGAGATCCATATCCTGATCAGCTCGCACAATCTGCCAAAATGATTGCAGAAGGTGCGGTAATTGAACACTATGAAATTGGCTGGCAAAGTGAAGGCAATACGCCGGATCCATGGCTTGGACCAGACGTACAAGACTTAACGCGGGACTTATTTGAACAAAAAGGCTATCAAACATTCGTGTATGTGCCTGTTGGTTTTGTCGCTGATCATCTTGAAGTGTTATACGACAACGATTATGAATGTAAAGTCGTGACAGATGAAATTGGTGCAGCCTACTATCGTCCAGAAATGCCAAATGCGAAACCAGCATTTATTGATGCTCTGGCAACAGTCGTATTAAAGAAGCTTGACGAAAGCAAGTAATCATATAAAAGAAGGCGATCCTATGCATGACAATCAAAAACACCTTGTCATCATTGGCGGTGGCATCACTGGTTTAGCCGCCGCCTTCTATTTGGAAAAGGAAGTCGAAGAAAAAGGTCTTCCGATTCAAATATCACTTATTGAAGCGAGCCCTAGGCTAGGTGGAAAAATACAAACATTATATAAAGACGGCTACATCATTGAACGTGGACCTGATTCATTTTTAGAAAGAAAGGTCAGTGGGCCGCAGCTTGCGAAAGATGTCGGTCTGTCCGATCAGCTCGTCAATAATGAAACTGGGCAAGCGTATGTACTGGTCAATGAAAAGCTTCACCCGATGCCAAAGGGTGCTGTTATGGGCATTCCAACTCAAATCAGCCCATTTATTACAACTGGTCTTTTTTCAGTTGCGGGAAAAGCAAGAGCGGCGATGGATTTCGTGTTGCCAAAAAGCAAGCAGACCGAAGATCAGTCACTTGGTGAATTTTTTAGAAGACGTGTGGGTGATGAGGTCGTTGAGAATTTAATTGAACCGCTTCTATCAGGCATTTATGCAGGGGATATTGACCGCCTGAGCTTAATGTCCACCTTCCCGCAATTTTATCAAACAGAACAGCAGCATCGCAGTTTGATTCTTGGGATGAAAAAATCACAGCAGCATGCGAAAGCGCAGCAGGTGACTGCGAAAAAACAAGGACAGTTCCAAACGATCAATCAAGGGTTGCAGTCGCTTGTGGAAGCAGTAGAAAGTAAGCTCAAGCTGACAAAGGTGTATAAAGGGACAAAAGTAAAACAGATTGAAAAAACGGATGGAGGCTATGGCTTGCAATTAGACAGCGGTCAAACGCTTTTTGCCGATTCAGCCATTGTCACGACGCCGCATCAATCGATTTATTCCATGTTTCCTAAAGAAGCAGGGCTAGAGTATTTGCATGACATGACCTCTACTTCTGTTGCAACAGTAGCACTCGGTTTTAAAGAAGAGGATGTTCATAATGAATATGACGGCACTGGTTTTGTTATCTCAAGAAACAGTGATTTCTCTATTACAGCCTGTACGTGGACAAACAAAAAGTGGCCGCATACCGCTCCGAAAGGAAAAACGCTATTGCGTGCGTATGTCGGAAAAGCTGGTGACGAATCGATTGTCGAGCAGTCAGACAGTCAAATCGTCAGCATCGTGCTAGAAGATTTAAAGAAAATCATGGATATTAAAGCAGATCCAGAATTGACGACAGTGACTCGCTGGAAGACAAGTATGCCGCAATATCACGTCGGTCATCAGAAAGCTATTTCGAACATGCGAGAAACGTTTAAGCAATCATATCCTGGTGTTTATATCACAGGTGCTGCATTTGAAGGTGTTGGAATCCCTGATTGTATTGATCAAGGAAAAGCCGCCATCTCAGAGGCTGTATCGTATCTATTTTCATAAAAACAACTCCCTTTTCTGTCATGGAAAGGGAGTTTTTCATGTTCGAATCATTCAAAAAGAGTTGGGAATCATAAATGTGAACAAAGTTGTTGCATCTGGGGAAAAAGATATGGTATATTACTTTCTGTACTTAATGACCAAAACGTTCAAATAGTCATTTCGGGAGTGAGAACATGAGTGTTGATAGGAGACAAATGATTTTAGAGGGTGCGACGAAAGCATTTACTCAATTCGGGTATAAAGCGACCACAATGGACCTTGTGGCAAAGCTTGCCAACGTCGGAAAAGGAACCATTTATACATTTTTCAAAAACAAAGAAGAGTTGTTTGATGAAATTTTCACATCCCTTTTACTAGAGATGAGGAAAATTGCGGATGAGGCAATTGATGAGAAGAATAGTTTCTCTGAAAACCTTCACTTAGCACTCTTTGCAATTTTAGAATTTCGAAAAAACCACCAGCTCACAATTAAGATTTTTCAGGAAAATGCAGAGCTTGGCACGTCAGCGGTCAAGGAAATGATCGAAAAAATGGAGCAGATGATCATTCGCTATATCAAAATGAAAGTGCAAGAAGCGATGGATAAAGGCGACATTAAGCCTTGTGATCCTGAATTGACTGCATTTGTGATGGTGAAACTATATATTGCACTGATTTTTGATTGGGAAAAGCGATACGAGCCTTTAACAAAAGAAGAGGTAGCCGAATCGCTGGAGCTTTATGTCTTAAAAGGACTATCTGCAACAACATAATTTTTTTGAGTTCAAATGACCAAATTTTATATTTAGTCATTCATCTATGGGAGGAAAACAGCAATGAATTTAATTCGGAATCAATGGAAGGACATTGTAACGAGCAAAAAACTACTGATCCCGATTTTAGCTGTCTTATTTATTCCGCTGATTTACAGTGGTGTATTTTTAAAAGCATACTGGGACCCTTATGGTACAGTTGATCAATTGCCTGTAGCGGTTGTCAACTTGGATGAAGGCAGTCATTATGACGGGAAAACCCTTCAAGTCGGCGATGATTTAGTAAAGGAATTAAAGAAAAACGATAATTTCAAATGGAACTTTGTCGATAGTCATGAAAAGGCTATAAAAGGATTAAATAACGAGGACTATTACCTCGTGGTGGAAATACCAAAGAATTTCTCGAAAAATGCAAGTACAGTGCTAGATAAACATCCGAAAAAATCGAATCTGAAATATTATACGAATCCAGGCGCCAACTATGCGGCGTCACAAATTGCGAATAATGCCATTATCAAATTAAAAGATTCGGTTTCAAAAGAAGTCACAAAAAATTACGCCGAGGTCATCTTTGATAACTTCAAAACGATTGCAAAAGGATTAGATCAAGCAAGCGATGGCGCGAAGAAAATTGATGACGGAACAAAAAGCGCAAAAGATGGCAGTACGAAATTAAAAGACAACTTAGCCAAATTGGCTGAAGGTACGTTAACCTATAGCGAAGGTGTTCATCAGTTCGCAGGGAAAATGGGTGAACTGAACACAGGCATACAGTCTCTAGACAGTGGGCTTGGTCAGCTCCTAACAGGCTATCAAACCATTGATCAGAAATTTGGAGAGCTTGGTACAGGAATTGATACATTAACCGAAGGATTAAACACAAGCCGAGAAGGACATCAGCAGCTCGCTTCTAAAATGCCGCAATTCACAGCAGGCATTGAGCAGCTAAACAACAAAGCCCAATCCTTTTCGGAAAAAATTGCAGCAGTAGAAAAAGTCTTGTCGTCACCAGAATTAGCGAATTTAGAGAAGATGGCGCCTAAACTCGATCAGGTGAAAGAAGACGCAAAAACGTTCAGTACAAAACTTGCTTCATTAAAAGAAGCACTATCAAATCGAGATGCTAATGTAAAAAGCATTATCCAAAACAGCTCTATGACAGATGAAGAGAAAAAGGCGGCAATGGATCAGCTGAACAGCCTGCCTAAAATCGAACTGCCTGATCTGTCTGGACTCGAACAAAGCTTAGCGGCCTTGCAGGAACTGCCTGATGCAAGTGAGGTTCAACAAGCAGTTGCATCTGCAAAAGCGCAGCTGCAGCAAGTCAAACAGCTACCAGAGAAAACAGAACAGCTGTACACATCTACAGTTGCGATACAAAATGCGATCGACCAAATGACGTCTGGTACGAATAAATTGTATCAAGGTGCACTGAAGCTTCAAACAGGTCAAGGCCAATTACAAGATGGCCTGCAAACAGCAAATGGAAAGCTTGATACAGCGAAAAGCGGTGCGGATAAGCTTGCGAATGGATCAAGCCAGCTGAGCGCAGCGTTAAATAAGCTGGAAAGTGGTTCAACAAATATCCAAAGTAATACATCTAAGCTTGCCGAAGGCTCAAAATCGCTTGATAAAGGATTGGGAGATTTAAAGAGCGGTACAGGTAAGCTGTCCAATAAATTGAAAAGCGCCGCTGATGAAACAGGAGAAATTGATGCGGGGCAAGACAATTACAATATGATTGCTAGCCCAGTTAAAACAGAAAATGATACAGCGAAGAAGATTGATAATTATGGAACAGGGCTCACGCCTTATATTTTATCCATGGGACTCTTTGTTGGGGCTCTAATGCTCACCGTCGTATTCCCAATGAAAGACCCTGCTGGCCGCCCTAGAAATGCGTTTGAATGGTTTGTCAGCAAATATAGCGTGCTTCTACTTGTCGGTATCCTTCAAGCAGTCATTGCAAGTACGATGCTCATCTTTGGTCTTGGTCTTGAGGTGGAAAGCCTCTGGCGCTTCTATCTCTTTGCGATCGTCGTCAGTCTGACATTCTTAGCGATTATTCAGCTGCTAGCAACAACAATGGGGAACCCAGGACGCTTCATTGCCGTCATTATCTTAGTTCTTCAGCTCGCAGCAAGTGCTGGTACATTCCCGCTTGAGCTTGTGCCGAAGTTCTTCCAAGTCATCCATAGTCTGCTTCCAATGACGTATACAATCAATGGATTTAGAACGATCATTGCAAGCGGTGATGACAGCTATTTATGGCACCAAGCAGCGATTCTCGGTACAGTTGCGATCATCATGATGGCGGCAACAACTGCATACTTTGCTTGGAACGTAAGAAAAATGAAACAAGACGAAGCTTAATCAATGAATCCTTTCTCTTGATAGAGGAAGGATTTTTGATTTGAAATTAGACATCTTGAACCCGAAGCGATATATTTTAATGGAAGGAATTGCTTTCACACAAAGGAGGAAATGCCGAATGACTACTGAAGTAAACGAAACCGTTCAGCTAATTCAAAAGCTCGTATCGATCCCAAGTCCGTCAGGGAATACAGAAAAGGTGATCGGCTTTGTTGAACGCTTTTTACAAGATGTAAATATTGAGACAAAACGAAATCGTAAGGGCGGCTTAATTGCTACTATTAAAGGAACTGATGACAAGGAACACCGCATGCTGACAGCACATGTCGATACGCTCGGTGCAATGGTAAAGGAAATTAAATCAAATGGACGGCTTCGTCTTGCACTCATTGGAGGCTTTCAATATAACTCAATTGAAGGCGAATATTGTGAAATTGAAACAGCAACAGGTCATACATACACAGGTACTATTCTTATGCATCAAACGTCCGTTCATGTCTATGCGGATGCAGGAAAAGCAAAACGAAACCAAGAAAATATGGAGATTCGTCTCGATGAAAAGGTGAAAAATGCAGACGATGTCAAAGCACTTGGGATTCAAGTAGGGGACTTTATCTCATTTGATCCTAGAGTGGAAGTGACGTCATCAGGTTTTATTAAATCAAGACACCTTGATGACAAGGCAAGTGTAGCGCTTTTGCTACGACTCATCCACCGCATTCAAAAGGAAAATATCACACTGCCGCATACGACGCACTTCTTAATTTCTAATAATGAAGAGATTGGCTACGGAGGTAACTCCAATATTCCCGAAGAAACGGTGGAATATCTTGCTGTCGATATGGGAGCGATCGGCGATGGTCAATCAACAGATGAATATAGCGTGTCTATTTGTGTGAAGGACTCGAGCGGTCCTTATCATTATGGATTACGCAAGCATTTAGCTGCATTAGCAGAAGAGAACAACATAGATTACCGTTTAGATATTTACCCTTATTACGGCTCTGATGCATCAGCAGCGATTCGAGCAGGGCATGATATCATTCATGGACTGATTGGTCCAGGGATCGATTCCTCGCATGCTTTTGAACGAACGCATGAAGATTCCCTTGTCCATACAGCGAATCTTCTTTATCACTACGTGCAATCATCCTTAATCACAGTATAAAAAAAAGAACCCCATTTATCGGGGTTCTTTTTCATTAGCTTGAAAGCTGTGTCGGTTCAGGTACATCTTGTCCAGTCATCACGCGATGTCCTTTTTCAGGGTCATATTGCCCTTCCCATTTAGACATCACAACAGCTGCAAGTGCATTTCCTGTTAAGTTAACAACTGTTCGCGCCATATCCATGATACGATCCACACCTGCAATAAATGCAAGACCTTCAGCAGGAACACCAATCGTTCCTAATGTGGCGAGTAATACAACAAAGGACGTACCAGGAACGGCAGCCATACCTTTAGATGTTACCATTAGCACAAGAATAAGTGTGAGCTGCTGGACAATCGTAAGGTCAATGCCGTAAACCTGTGCAAGGAAGAGCGCAGCGATCGCTTGATACAAGACGGAGCCATCCAGGTTAAATGTATAACCGATTGGGATAACGAAAGAAACAATTCCCTTCGGACATCCAATGCGCTCCATCTTATCCATGACTCTTGGTAAAACTGTTTCAGAGCTGGATGTACTAAAGGCAAGAAGCATTTCGTCTTTCATGTAAGCAAGAAATCTGAAAATATTGACGCCAATCATCTTTCCAATAATTCCGAATACAACGATAAGGAAGAGAGCGAGCGCAAAATAAACAAGACCTACAAGCTTACCTAATGAAATAAGAGATTCAAGACCAAATTTTGATACAGTCACGCCAATGAGTGCGAAGACACCAAATGGTGCAGCTTTCATCACAACATTGACGACATGGAACATGGCGTGTGATACACCTTCAAAGAAGGCGAGCACTGGTTTGCCGCGTTCACCAATGGCAGAAACGCCAAGAGCAAATAGCACAGTGAAGAAAATAATCGCAAGCAAATCACCTTCCGCCAATGATTGGAAGAAGTTCGTTGGAACGATATGAAGGAACGTATCAGCAACTGATTTGCTGCTTTGCTCTTTTTCCGTTTCAACATACTGGCTAATATCTTGTTTTTCCGTATTTCCAAAGTCAACGCCTGCACCAGGTTGAACAAAGTTAGCAAGCACAAGACCAAGGATAATCGCAAATGTTGTGATAATTTCAAAATAAAGAATGGTTCTAAAACCAAGCTTCCCTACCTTTTTACCATCACCGGCACCTGCAACTCCTAAAATTAAGCTAGATACGACAATTGGTATAACAATCATCTTAATGAGTCTTAAGAAGAAGTCTCCAATTGGTTTTAAATAAGTCTCAACGCCTGGGTTACCGAAAAAGATTGCCCCAACAACGACACCGAGAATAAGACCGATTAGGATTTGTGTCGCTAATCCAAATTTTAATTTTTTCATAGATTTCCTCCCTAACATATTCATTAAAGGAATATTCCCATCATATTAAGTTTTAATATATGAATTAAAGTATAACTAAAATTAAAGAGTTTCGTCCACGATTAAATTATATTAAGAAAATACAAAATTGTTTGAAAAAATGAACATTTAGAACCTCCATTATTGATTCAAGTCAATAAAAAGTGCCTTCGGAACTAAAACTCATCAGATGAAAATACTAAAAAACCCTTTTAGGACAAGGGTTTTACCTTTTTACCTATTTTTCAGAAAAAATAAAAAGCACTTTTGACTCCAACTGACGACGGAGGAAAAAAGTGCTTTTTAATTCAATTTATTACCTTATTTAAGATAACTTACTTGTGAGCATTCCTCACATTCATTACCATAACACTCGTGTTGTTCCATTAAATCATTTCCACATTTTGTGCATTTTTTTGAAGGCAAATTTCTAAAAAATTCTGTGATTTTTCCTAGCATTTGTCATCCTCCAATACGTTTTGTTGCTATTATTGTATTATAACAGATTGATATTTGTCAATCTGTTTTGTAACAATAGGCAAGAAGAATGCTTTTTTCATGAAAAATGGGTATATTGTAAGAAGGGGATTTTTAGAAAAGGAGGGAAAAATGACGATGAAATTAACTGTCATTGGATGCTACGGAGGATTCCCGGCCGCTGGTGAAGCGACGTCAGGGTATCTTTTTGAATCAGATGGCTTTCGTCTACTTGTAGACTGCGGAAGCGGTGTTCTTTCCAAACTGCAGCAATACATAGATATAGAAGAACTAGATGCTGTTCTCCTTTCTCATTATCACCACGATCATATTGCAGATATCGGACCACTCCAATATGCGAAGCTAGTGGGATATCATTTAGGAAAAAGCAGCGGTCCGCTTCCGATCTATGGACATACAGGTAATCAAGAAGCATTTGGGCGGCTTGCGGATGATGTACATACTAAGGCAAAGGCTTATCAGCCAGAAGAGGGTATTCAAATTGGTCCATTTCAAATTGATTTTTTGAAAACGGTTCATCCGGCAGAATGCTATGCGATGAGAATTCAGGCGGGGGATGCTGTGGTGGTGTATACAGCAGACTCAAGTGATCAGGAGGCATTTATCCCATTTAGCAAGGATGCAGATCTACTGATTGCTGAAAGCAATTTTTACGCTGGACAGGATGGATCGAGTGCAGGACATATGAATAGTACAGAGGTGGGCAAGCTTGCAAAGGAAGCAAATGTTGGAGAACTGATCATCACCCACTTGCCCCATTTTGGTCGTCATAAAGACCTAGTCAATGAAGCACAGGCGTTATATACTGGCAATATACAGCTTGCCCATTCAGGGCTTAGATGGAACAAGGAAGGAAGATAGAGATGCTGTTTATCGATAACGAACAACATTATGATCCAATGATTAATTTGGCAATTGAAGAATATTGCTTAAAATATTTAGACCCAGAAGAAACGTACTTGCTGTTCTATATTAACCAGCCGTCGATTATTATAGGAAAGAACCAAAATACAATAGAAGAAATCAACACGAAGTATGTGGAAGACAACGGCATCAAAGTTGTCCGCCGCCTGTCCGGTGGTGGCGCAGTTTACCATGACAAAGGAAACTTAAACTTCAGCTTTATCACAAAAGACGATGGGGACAGCTTCCATAATTTTAAAAAATTTACAGAGCCAGTCATCCAAGCGCTTGAAAAGCTAGGCGTCAAAGCTGAATTAAGTGGCAGAAATGACATCATGGCAGATGGTCGGAAAATTTCTGGAAATGCCCAGTTCGCAACACGAGGACGTATTTTCAGCCATGGCACGCTGCTATTTGATTCAGAAATTGAACATGTTGTTTCGGCTTTAAAAGTGAAAAAAGAAAAGATTGAATCAAAAGGCATTAAATCCATTAGGAGCAGGGTTGCCAATATTAGTGAATTAATGGATCAAAAGATGACAACAGAAGAATTTAGAAAAATTCTGTTAAGCTACATTTTCGATACGAATGGGGATGTTCCTCAATATCAGTTGACTGAGAAGGATTGGGAAAAGATTCACGAGATTTCTCGGGAACGATATCAAAAATGGGAATGGAACTACGGCCGTTCACCGAAATTTAATTTACAGCATTCTAAAAGATTCTCAGCAGGCTCCATTGATCTTCGATTAGAAGTGAAAAAAGGGATGATCCAGGACTGCAAGATCTTTGGTGATTTCTTCGGTGTAGGGGATATTGCTGATATTGAAAAAAGACTCATTGGGCAACAATATGATCGCAAAACGATCAGCGACGTATTAGAAGATATGGACATGCGCCACTACTTCGGCAATGTATCAAAAGAGGATTTTCTTGATTTGATTTATTAAGAGGGACAAGCACGGCTAGAGATAGCGGTGCTTTTTTGATTGAAAGAATTGAAAGCGATTTACATTTGATCTTGTGGATTTTTTCGATTGTCTATTATAATAGAAAGGAGGAATGTTTGGCCATAAAATGAATGGTTATTCATTCATTGATGACATGTAAGGGGTGGGAGAATGGATTTGATCAAAAATCTAGAGCAGACGGCGATGACGAAGGGAGAAGATATCGCACTGATCTTTGAAGGAAATCAGTGGACCTATCGAGAGCTCATGACAAGTATCGAGCGCTTTGCAGATGGATTAGTGGGCGAAGGATTTCAAGCCGGGGATCATATCGCGCTTATTTTAGGAAATTCACCGCATTTTGTCATTTCTTTTTTTGGTGCTTTAAAAGCCGGGCTTGTCGTAGTACCAATCAATCCAACATACACGCCTAGTGAAATTGGCTATATGCTGATTACAGGTGATGTAAAAGGCATTGTTGCCCCTGAACAACTGCTGCCAGTGTACGAGCAAGTGTATGAACAGCTTCCGTCTATTGAACGGGTGATTATTTGTGCAGAAAATGAATCTGCGTGCAGATCAAGTTTTAAGGAAGTATCAGATCAACTTGTCTTCTTTGGAAAGCTTGTGTCTGGTCATGCGAAAGAGAACGTGCATCCATCTATTCATCAGGACGATACGGCAGTTATTTTATTTACATCTGGCACGACAGGAAAACCAAAGGGTGCGATGCTGACTCATTTCAACCTGTATTCAAATGCCAGAGACGTTGCTGAGTACCTATCCATTGATGAAAAGGACAAGGTGATTGCTGCATTGCCGATGTTCCATGTATTTTGTTTAACGGTTTGTATGAATGCACCATTGATTCATGGCGCGACCATCTATGTCTTGCCGCATTTCAGCCCATCAGAGCTTTTGCGTATGATGGAAAAAGAGAAGCCAACGTTATTTGTTGGTGTTCCAACTATGTATAACTATTTGTACCGCCAGGAAGGGCATGAGAAAGCAATGTCCTCTGTGAGGATTTGTATATCAGGCGGTGCCTCAATGCCTGTTGCTTTACTTCACGGTTTTGAGAAAAAATTTGGTGTCACGGTGCTGGAGGGTTACGGATTATCAGAGGCTTCCCCAGTAACTGCATTCAATCCTCTTGATGGAAAAAGAAAACCCGGTTCAGTCGGGACCGACATTATGAATGTGAAGAATAAGATTGTGAATGAACTGGGAGAAGAAGTCGGTCCAAATGAAGTCGGAGAGCTCATAGCAAAAGGACCCAACATTATGAAAGGCTATTATCAAATGCCAGAAGATACTGAAGCTGCACTAAGAGACGGATGGCTGTACACCGGTGATTTAGCAAGAAGAGATGAAGAAGGATACATTTATATTGTCGATCGGAAAAAGGATATGATTCTTGTTGGCGGTTATAATGTGTATCCAAGAGAAGTAGAAGAAGTGCTTTATCAACATGAAGCTGTAGCAGAAGCCGTTGTCATCGGTGTGCCAGATCCGAACACCGGAGAGGCTGTCGTCTGTTACATTTCCCCCAAGAAACATGCTCACATCGATCAAGAAGACATCATCACACATTGTTCACGCTTTTTAGCGAAATATAAGCAGCCCCAAACGATCCATTTCATAGATGATATTCCAAAGAACACAACAGGTAAAATTTTAAGAAGAGCACTAAAGGAAAAGTATCAAGCAGAGGAAAGTAAATAAGAAAAGGGGGTCTCTTATGAAGAGACTCCCTTAGTGTGCTAAGGTTCTATCACGCTGATAAGAAGACAAAGGGATAAAATAAAATTTCAGCCCTTTAGAATGGCTTCTTTTAACTGTTTCTGAAAAGAATTAGACTGTTTTTGATTCAGCTCATAATAAGTCCCATCTACTAAAAAAACGACCTGCGAACGGTTTGTCCAAAGCTGAAAGGTGGTGCCGTTTGTTCGGCCGTACATCACCTTGGCGATATAATCTGGTTTCTTTAAATTTTTCTTGAGATGATTGCTTGTTTGTTTGCCTTTGTTTAATTCTTCTATTAAGTCTTCTGCTGTGTCCTTATCATCTATTTCATAAGAAGTGGACTCGTTTTCAGATGAAAGGAGCAATTTTTCAGCTCGATTCTCATCAAAGATTTCGCTCGTCCGGCTGAATACATAAAAGAAGGTAATAAGTAAAAGTCCAAAGATCACAACTCCTGCAAGAATTTTCTTCATTTCGATCCTCCAACTCTCTATTTTATATGTAGCATCTCCGATTTTTGAGTAGCATAATCATTTTTTCGTGAAAGCTTTTTCAGATAGGGCATGCTATGATGGAGCCACATGAGACAGGTTCTAAACAAAATAATGGATGATTAGAATAGAGAGAGGGATGGAAAGGAGGCTGACCTGTGCGAGTACGTAAATGGGTAGCTCTTGCAACGGTAGCATACATATTGTACGTTCTTTTTATTTATTCTTATTTGTTTCTATTTGGGGATGCAGCGGTTCCTGATAGTGTAAAAGGAACAAGTGCAGATCCGCATACCTTTATGACAAGCCATGAGCTTGTCATCAGCGAGAATTTCTCGAGATTACGTAACTTGCTATTTTTCATGACAATTCCATTAGATTGGTATGTCTTTTTTCTTCTGCTCATTTCAGGGTTTTCACGAAAATTAGCAGACTGGAGCCTGGCAGCAGCTCGTTTCACATTTTTAAGTAAACTTGTATATGTGTTTGTGCTATCGCTTTTGACAATGCTGATCTCACTTCCCATTAAGTGGATTGGTTATCAGCTGTCTTTGCACTACGGAGTATCTGCTCAAAGTACGGCAAGCTGGTTGAAAGATCAAATTCTAGATTTCTGGATTCAATATCCGCTTCTTGCTCTATGTGCAATTGTATTCTTTTGGCTTATTCAAAAAAGAAGAAAGCGCTGGTGGCTGTATGCCTGGTGTTTGACAGTTCCATTCACGCTATTTCTCTTCTTTATACAGCCGGTCGTCATTGATCCGTTATATAACAATTTTTATCCACTAAAGGATCAAGCTCTTGAGAACAAGATCTTAACACTTGCAGACAAAGCTCATATCCCGGCAGGTCATGTATATGAGGTCAATATGTCTGAGAAAACGAACACGATGAATGCTTATGTCACAGGGATTGGTGAAAATAAGCGTATTGTGTTATGGGATACGACACTGCAAAAGCTGAAAGATCGCGAAATTTTATTTATCATGGCACATGAAATGGGACATTACGTCATGAAGCATGTCTATATAGGATTAGCAGGATATCTAGTACTGTCACTTGCGGGATTTTTTGCGATCGACCGTCTCTATTTTTATTTCTATCGTAAAGGAGCAGTTCTATTTCGGCTGAGGGAGCCGCGCGACATCGCTGCTCTTCCGCTTCTTCTCATGATTGTATCGATGCTGTCATTTGCAGCATCACCTTTTACAAATGCAGTTTCAAGACATCAAGAACGTGCAGCTGATGAGTATGCGCTAAACCTGACAAAAGACGGAGAGGCAGGGGTGACGTCTTTTCAAAAGCTTGCAAAATCAGGGCTGTCTCAGGTGAATCCGCCACTTTTAGTGAAGGTCTTCCGCTACGGGCACCCAACTATGATGGAGAGAATCATGGAAATGGAAAAAGCAGCGGAAAAAGAGGAAACGTCGAGGAAGCAATAAATAAAAAAATCCGGCTGTATTAGCCGGATTTTATTTATTGTTTAGTTAGAAGCCGCTTGAACGTTGATTAACCCTTTTCCGTAATAGAAGGAGTTACCAAGCGGTGTTGCTGTGTTTTCTAAGCGCTGGCGAACCTGAGAAGTTGATAGATTCGGGTACTTAGAAAGGATAAGCGCTGCTGCTCCTGCTACATGAGGAGACGCCATAGACGTTCCAGTATAAGATGTGTATCCACTGCTTGGTACTGTACTTAAAATAGAAGTACCAGGTGCAGAAACATCTAATTCAGGACCTGCGCTAGAAGACGAATTTCTGACATTGTTGCTGTTTACATTGGCAACGGCAATGGTAGAATCATATTTTGCTGGATAGCCAACTGTACTAGTAGAACCAGTGGAACCTGAGTTACCTGCAGCCGCCACAACAACGACTCCGCGGTTATTCGCTGTATCAACGGCATTTTTAAGCGCTGTTGAACCATTCGGTCCGCCTAAGCTCATGTTGATGACATCCATATTATTGGCTACTGCCCATTCAATACCGCTAATGATCCAGCTATATTGTCCGTCGCCATAGCGGTCTAATACTTTAACAGCATATAGGGAAGCACTTGGAGCGACCCCAAGAACACCAATTGTGTTATCAAGGGCAGCAATGGTTCCGGCTACGTGAGTTCCATGTGATTGAAAGTCTTGGGTGGCATTTGGCTCTGAAGGGACGAAGCTGGCACCGCCTGCAACATTTAAGTCAGGGTGGGCAGCGTGGATGCCCGTATCAAGGACAGCTACTTTGACATTAGCCCCTTTATAACCTTGAGCGTGTACAGCTGGAGCTTTGATTTGAGGGATTCCATAAGGGACGGTTTGTGCATATGCTTCTGCTTTGTGGTCTTCTTCTACGTAAGCAATGCTAGGGTCATGTTCAAGTTCTTTTGCGGCTTGTTCGGACATCTTTACTTGTGCGGCATTAATGAGACGATATTGCTTTTCTAGTTTTCCACCATTTTGAGTGACGGCTTGTTTCTTAGAGCTGTTTGTAGTGGCAGAGGCTTTAAAGCCAACAATATAGCTCTTTTCACTATCTGACTTTGAGACCGTCTCGGCATTTGCCATGGAGCCTCCAAACCCTGCTGAAAACAGAAGAGGGACAGCCAATAAAACACTTGTCATCACATTTTTCTTTTTCACGCACAATCCACATCCCTTTTTTCTTATTTCAGAATAATCATCCGTAGTCTATAAGAATGATCCGTTTGACTATTCTGTATATTCAGTTTAAGGGAAGTAGGCAAATAAGAGTAGACCCGAATTTTTGTGAAAGTCCTAGCGAAAATTGGGGAATTAAGTCACTTGGAAATGATGGTAAAATATGTTTATTCTACTATTTCAGCGGCTATCTATTAAAAAGGAAATGTGCTTTTTTTCTTATGATCCATTTTCGGAGAAATATTCGATACCCGAAAAGCCTTAAAATAGGTAGAAACGTCTAGCATCTATTTCGAATTTCGATATAAAAAAATACTATTTTATCATTGTTTTTGTCATTTAAAAAGAACCTGTTTACATAACAGGTTCTTTAAATAGGAGAGGATTGAGTTAAATGGCTGACCACGTTGTAATCAAGCACCTTCCATTTACCATCTTTCCATTCCACATAATTTAAGCAAGCATTGACGAGCCTCGTGTTCTCAAGACCAAGATGTTCATCCGCTAAGGTGGTGAGTAAAGCATGGATGGCAGCGCCGTGTGCCACGATCAGGACTTGTTGATTCGGATAGGCTGCTCTAACTTTCTCAATGCCTTCTACCATTCGATCCTGAATCGTTTCAAGCGGCTCCATATTTGGATACTGTTTATCTGGAAAAAGCTTTTGGCGCTCCTCAAATGACATGCCTTCAGCATCGCCATAATCACGCTCAATGAAATCATCCATGATGACAAGAGGCGCATCTATATGTTTTAAAATCAAGTGTGCTGTTTCTTTTGCCCTTGTGAGTGGACTGGAAATGACAACATCCCAATGGGCATCCTTCAAATAAAGACCCGTTTGTTCAGCCTGCCATTTACCAGTATCATTTAAAGGGATATCTGTTCGTCCTTGAATTCGTTTCGCTGCATTCCAATCTGTTTCCCCGTGCCTGACTAGGCAAATTGTTGTCAATCAAATCCCGCCTTTTCTATCTTTTCTTCTATTATACTAAAGCAGAAGAAAAAAGACTGGATTAGCGATTTGTGAGACTTGTTAAGGATTCGACTGAGCTGGCAACTTGAGAAACCGTTTGTTTGACTTCCTTCAATTCGTTCAGGAAGGTTTGAAGGTCTATTTCAATTTTTCCATTTTGATTTTTGCTTAAGTTCATGCTGCTGACGATATCATCGAAGAGCGAATTGATTTGAGTCATTTTTTCTTTACTATCTGTCACGAGTAAATTCACGTCCCCAATGTGCTGAGACACAATGGAGATTTGTGAATTGGTATTGTTGACGAGTTCAGATACGGTTGAAACCGTTTTCTTTGTGTCCTCTGATAATTTGCGAACCTCGTTTGCGACGACAGCAAAGCCTTTTCCGTGTTCGCCTGCTCGTGCAGATTCGATGGAAGCATTTAAAGATAACAAGTTCGTCTGCTCTGCAATGCCTGTGACAATCCCAAAGATTTGTTCAATCTGTTTGGCGATTTCTTCTAAACGCTTAATTTCTGTTTCAATCTTTGTCATGCTGCCATCAATTTGGTTCATTTGTGTTTGTTGAATCTCTAATTCTTTTTTACCGCCAATCGATTTTTCCTCGACCTGTGCTGAAATTTGCGTGCCAGCTTGCGACATGTCTGCCATCTCATCAGATTTTGATACAAGCTTGTCCACGGCATTTGTTGTGTTTGAGAAGAGAGAAGCAAGTGAATTTGATGTTTCTGTGATTTTTGTATGGAGCTCCTGCTGCTGCTGTTCTGCTTCATCACGAATTTTAGAATATTCATTTTGGAATGTATCAAGGACAAGCTGCTGCTCTAAATTTAAGATTTTTGTCGTCGCTTTGACTGCTGTCTGATATTCTTTGAAATCTTGGATATGCTGAGCAAATAAATCCATAATTGATAGCAGAAGGTCCTGGAATGCAGCCATATACCACTTAGGCTGGAGGCCAATCCGTAAATGAACTTGCGCAATTTTAATTCGTTTTGCCACATAGGCTTCATCAACCACACCTGCAAACATTTCACTAATATGAATGCGGAGTGTTTTTTTCAAACGGTCGACAGAACTATTATCTTGAATGATATGCATCAAGGAAGATTCGACTTCTAAATTTTTATAAAATTTATCAACGATACGTGCAATATCCTCCTGAACAATTGGATTGAGCTGTTTTAGAATAAATAGGTCATGCTGCGTCAGATCTATCATTTTAATTTGTTTCGCGATATCCGTATTGTCAGAAAAGTTGATACGTTTTATCCCATCATCCTGCTGTGTGAAAAAAGCAGTGTTTTTTCTTTTCGTCTCTTTTTTAAATAACAATGTTTTTGTCCCCCTATAATCATCACAAATTATCAGACTTTATATTATCTATCGGATAATATTGGATTTTTTAAAGGGGATCAGTAAAATTTTACTGTTCTTTATAAGACCTTTTTAGTGGTTTCTTTGCTGGGCCTTCTACTACCTCTCCAGTAATGGAGAAACGTGAACCGTGACACGGGCAATCCCAAGTGCGGTCGCTATTATTCCAAGCGACTTCACAGCCTAGGTGAGTACACGTTGTATCGACAAGAAAGATATTCCCATCCTCTGATTTAAAGGCGCCGCATTTTTTATGCTCGTACGATACAATGCCGCCTTCACCTGGCTTTAAATCATCAATGGTTTGATCGGTTCGTTTTAATTTACCACTGATCAGCTTGGCAGCGACATTGCTGTTTTCTTTAACGAAATCTTTGACGAAAGAATCAGAAACAGGTCTTGATGGCGTAAAAATGGATTCGTATGGATTCGATTTTCCTTCAATCAAATCACCGATAAGAGTAGCTGCCGCGTGGCTTGTCGTCATGCCCCATTTTCTAAAACCGGTCGCAACGAAGATATTTTGATGGTGCTTGGTTAGGCGGCCAATGTAAGGGATTTGATCCATTGTGACCATATCGTGTGTCGACCAGCGATACAGCACCTCTTCAATTCCAAGGGTAGCGTCTCCAAACCTTTCTAGTCCTTCATAGTGAGCAGATTCATCCCCGCCTTGACCAGTTTTATGACCTTCTCCTCCGATGAGAACGACTTCCTCACCATGCCATTCTGTCGTTCTTAAAGAATGAGCAGGCTGGTCGATCCCTAAGTACATTCCATCTGGGAGCGGCTTCGTTGTTTTGGCTGCTACCACATAAGATTGCTCTGGGTGAATGCGCGTGAAATAAAGTCCCTTTCCATCATAAAAAGGAAAGTGCGAACAGGATATGATATAGCGGCCTGTCAGGTGATGGTCGTCTTTTGTGACGACAGCAGGGCGGTTTCCTTCTTTTACGTCAACAGCAGTTGTCTGTTCATAAATACGTACACCACGCTCTAGGAGCTGGTCAATGAGTGCATTGAGATAATGAAGGGGATGGAACTGTGCCTGCTGCGTCATTGCTAGGGCAGCCTTGATGTCAGCATCAAAAGGAAGCGCTGTTTTCCATCCCCGATCAATCCCAAGCTGTTTGTAGGCATCTAATTCCTTTTTTAATTTTTTTACACCGCTTTCTTCCTTTGTATAAAGGTACGCATCCTTGACTTCTAGCTGACAATCGATGTCGTACTTTTGGACGCGAGCTTGAATTAGCTCTTTTGCTTTCTCATTTGCTTCTACATACAAACGGGCTTTGGGCATACCAATTTGCTGGATCAGTTCATGGTAATAAACATCGTGCTGTGAGGTAATCTTAGCTGTCGTATGTCCGGTCGTACCTTGCAGCAGTTGATCAGCATCAATGATGATGACATCCAGCCCGCGTTCTGTCATTTCAAACGCGGTAGCGATACCGGTAATACCACCGCCAACAATGATGACATCTGCTGTGAGATCCTCATCTACTGTAGGAAAAGAATGCTTTTGACTATCCGCTATCCATAACGATTTTGCCTGTTCCAATCCTTTATGTTCTTGTTCCATACTGTCGCCTCCAGTTAGTGACTTGTTGTGTATAATTTTTCCACAATGAAGAAAATCATACATTTGAAAGGAAACTAGTCTGGCATACATAAAAAAATAGCCAACACATAAAAATAAACAAGATAAAAGGAAGGAGTGGTCAGACGTGTCAACAAAGCAGCCTAAGAAAACATTGCCGCCTCAGCATCAAAGTGAGCGTCCAGGTCTTGAATACAAAATGAATCCAAGGCCTGTTTTTGATCGAGAGATGCCGGATAAAAAATTAGCAGGGAAAACAGCCATTGTGACAGGTGGAGACAGCGGGATCGGAAGAGCAGTCTCGGTCTTATTTGCGAAGGAAGGCGCCAATGTCGCCATTGTTTACTTGAGTGAGCACCGCGATGCAGAGGAAACGAAGGACTATATTGAAAAGGGGGGAGGTCGCGTCATTTTAATTGCAGGTGATTTAGGAGATGAGTCGTTTTCAAATGAGGTCGTCAAAAAAACGAAGGATGCTTTCGGTTCCATTGATATTTTGGTGAACAATGCCGGGGAACAGCATCCGCAAAAAAGCATTGAACAGATTACCTCACATCAGCTTCTTCGAACATTTCAAACGAATATTTTTGCCATGTTCTATTTAACAAAAGCGGTACTTCCTCATTTAAAGAAGGGGAGCAGTATCATTAATACCGCATCTGTCACAGCCTATAAAGGGCATGAAACCTTAATTGACTATTCATCTACAAAAGGGGCAGTCGTGACATTTACGAGATCATTATCTTTATCGCTCATTAAGCAAGGGATTAGAGTAAACGGGGTAGCCCCGGGCCCCATTTGGACACCCCTCATTCCATCGACCTTTACGGAAAAGGAAGTCTCTGAATTTGGCGGAGATGTTCCAATGGAGCGTCCTGGTGAGCCAGTAGAGCTTGCGCCGAGCTATTTATTTTTAGCGAGCGAAGACTCCTCTTATATAAATGGACAAATCCTGCATGTCAATGGCGGAACCATTTTAAATGGATAAACAAAAAACTTGCGGTAAAGAGACGAGTTGCTGCCCTCTTTGCCGCAAGTAAAATCATCATGATTAATGTAAGCAGTGTTCTGCATATTGAGCTGACAGGTCGTTGAATCGTTTTTCATCACGCTGATCCAGTGCCTTATCAATCTCTTCTCTAAGGAAGGTTAAGCGCTGTTTATAAAGCGCCTCATCTAAAACCATTTGAATATAGATGTCTAAAATCGTCACGCCGTTTTCTTCGGTTTTTTGGGTGTTGCGGGACTTCATGAGCTCAGCATACGTTTTTTTCTCTTTCATAAAGAATCCCCCCGATGCCTTTTTTATAGTATATGGATTGGCGAAGAAAAAATCAACAAGAATTTATAATTTTTAGACAATTTATTTTTGAGCGAAATCGACACCTCTTGTCCAATCGACACGATGTGATATATCTTAAAAAAGGCTTTTCGATAGATCGAATGGACTAAATAATACGATAAAAAAATGATTTTTAATAAATTTTGAAAAAATCCTGTCGTTTCTTATATGTTGGTGATAGATTAATAGTATCTAAAATAACCAAAAATTAACACAGGAGGAAATGAAGTGTCAGGAATTAGTGAAACACCTTTAGATTCATACGTCATTAATCAAACAACAATGGCGATCCTTCCGGTTGAAGAAGGAAAAAGAGTATATTCAAAAGTCATAGAAAGAGAGACAAGCTTTTACGTTGAATTAAAACCTCTGCAAATTATTGAACGCAGCTGCCGATTCTTCGGCTCAAGCTATGCAGGCAGAAAAGCGGGAACATATGAAGTAACAGGAATATCTCATAAGCCTCCAATTGTGATTGACTCATCCAATCATCTGTATTTCTTCCCAACCTATTCATCCAACCGTCCTCAGTGCGGCTGGATCTCCCACAAATACATTCATACCTTCCAGGAATCATCCCTCGGAGACACGGTGGTCATCTTTACAAATGAGCAAACCGTCAAACTCGATGTCTCATATAAGTCATTTGAGAGTCAGGTGCACAGAACAGCGTATCTCCGAACGAAATTTCAAGATCGCCTTGATGGTGGTCTTCCTAAAAAACAAGAATTTATGCTGTATCCAAAGGAACAACAGCTCAACCTTGTATACGATTTTATATTAAGGGAGCTTCGGAACAGATATTAACTAAAACCAGCGGCAGCCCAGCCGCTGGACTCCTTATGTTTAGCATATCGTCTTACTTTCTCGAAGAAAAAAACATTGAAAATTATATAACAAATTATATAATTTAAGTACAACGTATAAAATTTTATATAATGAGCGACAGAAAAGGGGATATGATGATGACTTATGATGAACTAGATACACCGGCGCTATTAATTGATAAACAGGTGATGATGGAGAATCTAGCTGCTATGCAGCAATATGCGGACCGTCAGCAAGTCAAACTGCGTCCTCATACGAAAACACATAAAACACCTGGTCTTGCGAAGGTGCAGGAGGAGATGGGCGCATCTGGCTTAACTGTAGCGAAAGTAGGGGAAGCAGAAGTGATGGCGGCGCATGGGCTAACAGATATCTTTATCGCCAATCAAATTGTAGGTGAGACAAAGCTGAAGCGAATTCGAAAGCTGGCAGAGTCGATACACATTTCATTTGGAATAGATTGTGTAGAGCATGTGCATCAAATTGAAGATGTCTTTCGTGGAGCAGAGAAAAAAGCGGAGGTTTTAATTGAGATAGAGGTTGGAGAAGAGAGGTCTGGTGTCATTGAAGAGAGTGATTTCCGTCAAATCTTGCAGGCGATAAAAACATGTGAGTTCGTTCATTTAAAAGGGATTTTTTCTCATGATGGTCATACATACAAGGCGGAAAGTAAAGCGCATTGTCAGACATTATATGAAGACGCTGTGAATCGAACGCTTCGATTTGCACAGATTGCAAAAGAATCAGGCATGCTGCTAGAGGTAGTGAGCATAGGATCAACACCACCGTTCTTATTTCAATTTGATATTCCAAAGGGAGTGACCGAAATCCGCCCAGGCACATACATCTTCATGGATGCCTCTCAGTCCAATGTGATCGGCACTTTTTCACATTGTGCAGCAGCCGTCCTGACGACAGTCATTAGTAAGCCAACAAATACTCGTGTCATTACAGATGTTGGAGCCAAAGGGCTCACGGCTCAAACCCGTACAAAAGGGCTGACGAAAACAAAGGGACTAGGCAAGGTAAAAGACTTTGATGATGTATTTGTTTCCAGTGTATTTGATGAGCATGCCATCATTTATCACGAAGGCTTCCGTCAGACTGTCCAGATCGGTGAGAAGGTGCAAATCATTCCAAATCATATTTGTCCCGCTGTCAATCTTCATGAAAAAGCCTATCTCATCCAAGATGGTGAAGTAGTCGAAGAGCTTGACATTGCTTGTAAAGGTAAACTTCAATAAATCAACAGGACAAGGCGACTTCGTTGGGGCATCATTATGATGACACGACAACATCCACCATGCACATGAATTTGTTGAAACCAAATCCATATATCCAGTCGTCTATTGAGTGTGTATCGGTAGACTGTCCACCAAATGACAGAGAAATGTGGATCCTTAGACGTATTTTCAAGCAATTATTCATAAATCACAGAAGTGACACGAGCCGTCTGTTACAATAAAAGAAATCATTTCTTGCAAAGTGTTCGTATGTGGTAAAGGATCCTCCTATTTTGACCGATATGAACGAATGGGAATAAGAAATGGAGGCTCTGTATGAAAAAACAATCGCAATTGCTGCTGCTATTCACCTTGATAGTGACCTTACTAGCAGCCTGTCAGCAAGCAGGTCAATCGCCTTCAAAACAAGACACAAAAGAAGCTGTTTATGAACAATGGGTTCAGCGTTATATGGATGAGTTAAATGAAGCTTATGAAAACATGACCGACCAATTTATTTCAGATGGACAGGGAAAGATCCAAGTAAATAAAAAATTGAAAAAGGCGACGAAAGCCTTTGATCGTGTGATTCAAAAGGGGCTTGCTCATCAAGAAATTCCAGCCGCTTATCAAAAGGCAGATGAACAATTAAAGACAGGTCTTCATTCATTTGAAAAAGGAATTGGTCAGGTGGAGCAGCTATTAAAGCGCCCAGATCAAGAAAAGCTGTTTATTTCCGCTACTCATCATCTACAAGATGGATTGCAGAGGGCAGCTGCATTTATTGAAGAAGTCGGCCGCATTCAGCAATCCAACGTAAAAAGCTTGGAAGGCGGACTTCCAGGCTTTTTTTACATATAAAGTATTTGCTTTAAGCGGCGCACACCTTCTTGAATCATGTTTTCGTCCGTACAAGCAAAGCCTAGCAGTAATCCCTTTCGATTGCTCTCAAAACAATAAGGACTTAATGGATAAATGCCAATACCTGCTGCTTTTGCTGCCTCAATACTGCCTTTTTCGTCAAAGTTTGGCGCTCCTTCCAAAAAGACATGAAGACCCGTATCTGTTCCATAAATATGAAAGTGCTTGTCAAATTGTTGTGTTAAAAGGGCATCCATCATGGCAGCCTGTCTTTTTTTATATAGCTGTCTCATTCGCCTGACATATCGCGTAAATTCTCCTTCTCTGAAAAAAGAGGCGAGTGTGATCTGTTCCATAATGGGCAGCTGTCTTTGAATGAGTGATTGCAAGGAAGCGATTTCTTTTATGACCGCTTTGGAGCCGATAATGGCAGCAAGGCGGATGCCTGGTGCCAGCACTTTGGAGAAGCTTAAGATATAAATCACATGGTCGGGTGCTTCTGAAAATAAGGAAGGAAGCGGTCCGCCATGATAACGATAATCTCCATCAAAATCATCCTCTAGTATATAAGACTGATGACTGACGGCAAATTTTAGCAGCTGCTGCCTTCTGCTCACACTCATACATACACCGGTTGGACGCTGATGGGAGGGCGTCACCGCAATCAGCTTTGTTTTTCGTGGTAATGTATTCACCATGATCCCTTCTTCATCGACGGGCGCGGGATAAATGTTCATTTCACGATGCATAAAGGAAAGCCTTGCTCCAGGAAAGCCTGGATCTTCAACAGCTACTGTATCGCCTTTTTTAAGCAATACCTGTGAAATCAAATCAATGGCTTGCTGCGTGCCTCCTGTTAACATGATTTGATCTTCTTCTACATCGATGCCGCGTTCTACTGATAAGTATTGGCGTATTTCTGAACGTACTTCCCATAAACCATGCGGGGAGGAATAGCCCCAATCTTTCATCTCTAATCGCTGTAATGCTTTTGTGAGCGAGCGTTTCCATATGTTTTGGAAATGTTCATCGATGGCTGGTTCCTGATGACGAAAATCAATATCAAGCTTCTCATGAAATTGATTGGCCGACAGCCAGTGGTTCATTTGTTTCTCCGCCTCTTGAAAGTGTGGTCTTACCGGAAGAGGAAAAGGCGGCTCACCTTGATGGGGAGTGGAGGCCGCATAGTGATCACTTGAAATGACCTTCGTACCGCCTCTTCTAGATGTGCTGACATATCCTCTTGCCAGCAGTTCATCATAAGCAAGCTGTATAGTTGATCTTGATACATTGAGCTCCTGTGCTAATACGCGTGTCGGTGTTAACTGATCATCGGGGTTCAGTTTTTTGGAATGAATTTGTTGAATGATCTCAGTCACGATTTGCTGCCAGAGCGGGGTAGTACTTGAGCGGTCTAAATAAATATACATCGGACACCTTCTCTCATTGTCACATATAACATGATGATGACACGGGAATATGGAGTGGTCAATAGCATCGTTTTTGGATATAGGAAGTAAGCCAAAAGGTGTGTACACTGTTCTCATATGCTTATGACTAGAGGAGAGAGTGAAATGATCCCTGCAGCTAAAGAAGAAACCGCACACCTATCCATCATTCCATTTATATTCGTTTTATTTGGTCTTTTTATGATTACAACCGCAGTGAATCTGCAGGTGCCCCTTTATACGTTGTATGCCGAACAAGCAGGGTACGGAAAGGCGGCTACAGCCCTTGTATTTGCTGCATATGTCTTCGGACTGATTCCAGTTTTACTTTTTCTTGGCGGGATATCTGACCGGGCTGGACGCAAACCGGTTTTATTGGTCGCACTTAGTTTTTCGTTATGTGCTACCTTATTGATGATCGTACATCCTACCATTCAGATGCTCTTTTTGGCGCGGCTGCTGCAAGGGGTGGGGCTTGGCCTGAGTGTTGGCACATGCACTGCTTATTTGATTGCTTTATATCCAGAAAAATCAAGCTGGATTCCAACTTTTATTGCGTTATGCAGTTCGATTGGCTTTGGGGGCGGTGCTCTTTTTACGGCACTTCTTTCTTTTCAGTATGTGACGCTTGCGCCGCTTAGTTATTGGATTGTGATGGGCTTTTTAATCCTAACGATCGTGGGTGTCTTCTTTTTCGTTCCGCCTGTACAAGGAGATGCAGATAAACCGATGATGAACATGCCAACATTTCCAAAAGGAACAATGCCAGCGAATGCAGCGATTGCTGTCGCGTGGTCAGTGTGTGGCCTTGTGATTTCGGTTTTGCCAGCACAGCTTAAATTGAATGGATATGAATTATGGGTAGGGCCGGCACTGTTTTTGATTAATATGTCAGGTGTCCTGATGCAGCCTTTTGTTCGCAAAATGAATAGCAGAGCAGCGCTCCTTGCCGGATTTATCTGTCTTCCATGTGGATACGGTCTCTTGCTATTTGGAGCAAATGGTGGGTCAATCATTCTTGTGCTTGCCGGAACGATGCTTGCGGGTACTGCCTGCTATGGATTTACTTATTTAGGCGGTCTTCAGCTTATTGTCGAGCGGGGAAAAAAGGAGGCAGCTAGAGCCGTTGCCGGGTTTTATTTGTTTGCCTATTTAGGTCTGGGTCTTCCAAGTGTTTTTGTCGGACTCTTCGCTGATCTGTTCGGAACTCAGGTGGTGTTAACCGTCTTTTTCTTGGTCGTTTTGGCAGCTTGTCTCATCCTTTTGATGTCAAGTGTCAGACAGAAACAAAAGTGAGGAGTCTTGCTTTCTCTTTTGCCTTCCATTCGTTTAAAATAAAGGCATGAGAGGGGAAGATGACATGAAAAAAGTGCAGCTGGACGGCGCGTCGTGCAGGTCGCAAGAAGAGCTTCATGACCAACTAAAAACAGTTTTACACCTTCCTGACTACTACGGGAAAAATCTCGATGCCCTATGGGACTGTTTGACAGGAGAAGTAAATCTGCCAGTAGAGTTGACATGGGTGAATTTTGACACGAGCAAGGACGCTCTTGGCGAGTATGCAGAAAGCGTAAAGCAGTTATTTCAAGAAGCAGAAGAGGAATTGAAGGGACAATTTCAAGTGAGTTTTCAATAATGGTGAAAAAGCAGCCGACATTAGAGGCTGCTTTTTTCTGAATTTTCTTCTGCGATGATATGGATGTAGACAATGCTAACTATACGGAATCATTTAAAAAGAACACTACCGGCAGATTAAAAGATTGAGTTATCTGAGTTTTAAATTTTTTTAATTGTGGATTCATAAAAATATGTTGCGTGCAGGAAACTTTCGTTAAAATATGTTATAGTGGAACCTACATTGATAGACTAAGATAGAGTGAGGGTTCGGAAAGGATGAAGGAGAAAACAAGATCAAAAAGAAGGCTGAGACCTTGGGTGAAAGTCGTGCTGTTTATCATGGCATTTGTCATGGTGATGGCAATATCTGTGACAGGATATGCTTACTATAAAATTTCAAAAGCGTCGAATAAGGCGCAAGTGTCATTAGAAAGAGGAGACACCTCGCAAAAGCGTGTGAAAGCTTTTGATCCAGGAAAGGACAGCTTCTCGGTCCTGCTGCTTGGAATTGACAGCCGTCCAGGTGAAACGGTAGACGAAGCAAGAAGTGATGCGGTCTTACTGGCGGCTGTGAACCGAACAGAGAAAACCATCAAGCTCCTCAGTATTCCTCGTGATTCTTATGTAGATATTCCGGGAAGAGGATATGATAAAATCGCCCACGCCCATGCGTTTGGGAGTGCAGATTTGTCAGTCAAAACGGTCGAAAACCTGTTGAACATTCCTGTAGACTATGTGATTTCAGGGAACTTTAAGGCGTTTCAAGACATTGTAGATGAGCTAAACGGAATTGACGTAACGATTGAAGATGAAGGTATCGCAAAACAAATGGAAAAGGATTCAAAAGGGAAAGTTCATGTGCAAACAGGAACACATACGTTAAATGGCGAAGAAGCATTAGCCTTTGTGAGAACGAGAAAGGCAGACAGTGACCTCATGCGCGGGAAGCGCCAAATGGAAGCACTTCAAGCCATCTTTGAAAAGTCTAAATCCATTTCTTCGATCCCATCCTATGACAACATCATTGATACACTTGGTGATAATGTTTCAACCAATCTGTCCATGAAGCAGTTTATCGGTCTTTTCCCGTTATTGAGCTCATTGAAATCAGTGGATACCATTCAGCTAAAGGGCCATGATTATCAGCCTGGGAATGTGTATTACTTTGAGTTAGATGGCGCTGGATTAGAAGAAGTGAGAACAGAGCTGAGAGAACAGCTTGAATTATCATAAAGAAGCATTAGCCTGCCGCTGTGGCAGGCTTTTTGCTTTGAATGGGGAAGCGCGACAATGAAGCAAATTCAATTCGCTTGATGAAGAAAATACCGTGTCAGCAGTTCCTCTACCCGGTGACGTATACGTGGATTAAAGTATTTATGTTTTTCTTCATAGCCATCCATGATAAATAGATACGTTGTAAATCCTTCATCGTGTTCGATTTGCTGTACCTTCATTTTTTCTTTACGTAAATGCTGCTTTAGTTCATAAAGTGCTTTTTGTGCTTCCTTTAAGGCGGAGGTCACAAGCTGAATGTATGGTTCATTTAGTTTAAATGTTTGATGTTGTTTTAAGTGAGTCAAATCACGATTGAGGATGGAGACGACCATTGGAAGAAAGATGGCCTGTTCCATCATCTGAAGCTGTATTCTTGATAGTCTCGTCATGTCCAAGCCTGCTTTCTTTCTTGATGGAACACATGTTCTTATTTATTATACCGAATGAGTCAAATAATCTCAAGGGGGGGGGGATTCATTTGTATATTTTTATGTTTTCCATGTAAAATGAAAAGTAGACAAACCTTGAAGGAGTCAAACAAGTTGACATCATTTCTTTCCCTATTTACTCACGAAAATATCACATCATTTTTTGAGAGCTACAAGGCCTTTGGACCGATTGTGGCCATATTGCTCCCTTTAATAGAAGCATTTCTTCCGTTTTTACCACTCGTTGTGTTTGCTGTAGCGAATGCAAATGCATTCGGCCTTTGGGAAGGATTTTTATTGACCTGGATTGGCGCAAGTGCAGGGTCTATTCTTGTCTTTTTACTGATCAGAAAGTTTGGACAGATGAGAATGCTCAACTTTATCAGCAGGCATCCTTCCATTAAAAAATTGATGCTTTGGGTGGAGAAGCGGGGATTTGGTCCATTATTTATTTTACTTTGCTTTCCTTTCACACCCTCTGCTGCCGTCAATGTTGTAGCAGGTTTATCAAGAATTAGCTTTTGGCAATTCTCATTAGCTACTTTATCTGGTAAGTGTGTCATGCTTTTTATCATTAGTTTTATTGGTTATGACCTCTCTGCTTTAGTTAAGAATCCGTTAAGAAGTATTTTTGCGGTTCTAGTTATTGCAGTATTATGGTATGTTGGAAAGAGAGTAGAAAATAGGTTAAACATTCGAATGAGTAAACGTGAGAACAAAGGAGGCTCTTAATGAAAAAGAAGCCATTGCTATGGTTGATGATTATTACAGGCATCGTCTTATTGTTCCAAGTCAAGAATTTCATGTTTGTCACATATAAAGTAGAAGGGGTTAGTATGGACCCAACTTTTACAGATGGAACAGAATTATTAATCAATAAGTTCTCGCCAAAACTCACGAAAATTAGCCGGTTTGATTATGTGTTATTTCACGGACCTAAAAATCAAATCTTGATCAAGCGGGTCATTGGACTCCCAGGAGAAACGATCAAGTATGAAGATGATCAGTTATTTGTCGATGGTGAAAAAAAGAAGGAACCTTATTTAAAAAAGCAGAAACAACATAAAATGGGGAACGTTCTGACAGGGGATTTTCAGCTGAAAGCCATCACAGGAGACGATAAAATCAAAAACAATCATTACTTTGTGGTCGGAGATAACCGAATACATAGCTTCGACAGCCGGCATTTTGGCACCATTTCAAAGGATCAAGTTGTCGGTGTTAAAAGAAATACCAGCGAATAAAAAAAGGCGCTCTGCACATGCAAAGCGTCTCTTTTTATTTTGCGGCTTTATAATCAGGCTGCCTTTTTGCCCATACGTGATGTAAGAAGCGGAAAAACGGTGGCAGCATTGCAATGACGAGAATAATTCTGACGACTTGTACAGCCACAACAAAGGTAGAATCCTCATGCAGTGTGACCGCAGTTGTTGCCATCTCTGCAATACCGCCAGGCGAAAAAGCAAGAATGGCTGTAATGACAGAGATACCTGTGATCTCAGCGATGGCAATAGAGCTGAGGACAGTCGCAGCAATTAGCCCAGCTGAGCTGACGACAGCCACAATGAGAGTGTTTTTTAGCCCGACAAACATTTCTTTATTCATTTTTGAACCGATGGTTGCACCTAGAAATACTTGAGACGCAATGTTCGCTTGTGCCGGCCAATAAGGAATCAAATCATAACCTATGAGTGCGCCCGCACCAACTTGAAGAGCTGCGACGCCTAGCATGCTGCCGATCAGCCAAGGAGCAGGGAAATGAAGACGAACTGCTAGGCGTGACATGAGCCAGGCACCTAAAATAAGCGCAGCGGTCCAAGAGATGTTTGAAAGGGTGAAAACACCCGAAGAAAAAGCGCTCCCTTGCGTAACTACAGCCACATCCGCTTGGTTTTTTGTATTTAAATAAAACACTGTAAATGGGATAGTGAGTACAACCATTAATACACGTATCGTTTGCACGAGACTCACAACAGCTGTATTGGCTCCCACCTCTTGGGCAATGCCCGGCATAGCGGATAAACCGCCGGGGGCAGTTCCGACAAAGCTTGTCAGCATATCTGTTTTGCTCAGCTTCCATAAGACAAAGCCTGAGAGCATCGCCAGTAGAATAGAAAAGACGAGCATGAAACTCACAGGGAGCCAATTTTCAGCGAAAATGTGAAGGACCTCCATATTCATTTTCTGTCCGAGTTCGATTCCGAGAATGAATTGACCAAGGAGCAGCCATCTGCTGTGAATACGTAAGGTGCTAGTTCCTTTACGCTGAAACAGGGTGGGGCGGCGCATAGCAATAAAAGCTGCGGTGATTAATGTACCTACCATCCAGCCAATGGACATACCTGTTAAAGACAAAAGAAATCCACCTAAACCGCTTATCGCAATGAGAATGAGATCGGTTCGAAGGCTGTTTCCTTGTTTTATCACATGTAAACCTTCTTCCTATATGTTTGTTCAGTAAGTGAAATGTTGTTAACTTCACTATAATACAAAAGTCTCTATAAATAAAATACGAATTTTTTCACTATTTTCATAAGATTATCTTATCACTAAATGATTAGTACATTTTTATAAAGAAAGATATCATTTTTACCAAAAACAAAGTCTATATACAACGATTTTCCCCTATTTATGTTATCAGTTGACTATCATTTTCAATTACACTACACTACATAGTGTGGGGTGATAACATGAAAATTCCTTCTTTTAAATATAATGAAAAGGGATTGAATCGTTTTTTTGGTCCTTTAGAGGGAAGAATTATGGAGATCCTTTATGAAGGTGAGGATATGCCGATTAAAGAGGTGCAGCAAAAGCTGTCAGATGAGAAGCCGATTAATTTCAACACCGTGATGACTGTGCTGAACCGCTTAACCGAAAAAGGAATTGTGGAGAAAAAAACAAAAGGGCGCTCATCTATTTATAATCCTATTTTAACAAAAGAAGAATTTCTAAATGAGCAAACAAAATGGATTACACAAGGATTGATGGATGATTTCGGTCCACTGGCAGTGAATCATATGGTGGATGCGATTGAAAGTGCTGATCCTGAATTACTCAAAGTACTAGAAGCACGGCTAGCATCTAAAAAAGAGGAGCAGCAAAATGAATAAAATGAAGTCGAGTCTGCTGTTTTCAGGCGGTATATTGATTGGTTTAGCCATTTTTTATCAGATGGGGTATTACGTGCTTTCAAGCTTTTTTGGCTGGAATCAAGCATATAACCTGATCCATGTATGCCAGTCTGTGCTCGAATTCTATGGATTCACTCCTTTAAAATACTTTCTGGATGCCTTAGTCCTCTACACATTGGGTTTTGCGATTTTTTATATGACGAAACAAATCAAAAAGTACATTCAATTCAAGCAAAATCTGATGCTTGCAGTCGATCACCAGTCGACCGAATCTTTATCTGAGAAATATGCTAATGACATCATCGTGTTTCATTGTCATGAACCGCTTGCTTTTGCAATGGGGATGCTTCACCCAAAGGTTTATTTATCAACAGCTCTCATGGACATGCTGGATGAAGAAGAGATTGACGCTGTAGTTCATCATGAATTGCATCACAAATACAGCTATGATCCTTTAAAGGCTTTCATGTTCTCAATGCTCACAAAAGTCATTTGGTACATTCCAGTGTTAAAGCATATGAGACAAAGCTACTCTGTTTTTCGTGAAGTGATTGCAGATGACTATGCCATTCAGAAGACAGGTACTGAGCTTGGAGTAGGGCAGGCCCTTTTGAAGCTGATTAAAAAGAGAACCCAGTTTCAAAAACAAACAAAGTTTGCGGTGTCCTTTGGGGATCGGGCATTGAATTTAAGAATACAAAAAATCTTAAATCCAACTTACAATATTCCTTTTAATGTACCAATGATTCCAATCGTCACATCAGCCATTCTGATGGTGGTCTTAATGATTATGCTCAACCTTAATTACTAATTTTTTTACTTATTAACATTACATTGTGTAGTGTAAAAACAGGAGGAAATCACTATATGAAAACAAATCAAGAAATAGGAACACTTTTTGTACGCGTTATTTTAGGTATTATTTTCTTTTTACATGGGCTTCAGGCATATCAAGGAGGGCTGGGAGGCACAGCAGCATTCTTTGGACAAATCGGTGTACCTGAATTTATGGCCTATATTGTGAAGACAATTGAGCTAGTCGGTGGTATTGCCTTGATTTTAGGTCTAGGAACACGTATTTTCGCAGCATTATTCGTACCAATTATGGCAGTAGCGATTATCACTGTTGGTTTTTCTAGAGGATTTGTTGGTGGCTATGAATTTGAACTTTCGCTGCTCGTCATGGCGCTTTATTTGACTCTTAGCGGCAGTAAGCTGTTGTCAATTGATGGGATACTCAAGCATCAGCAGCAAAGCAATGAAGCAAAATTTCATTAAAAGATCATAAAAAAACTCCTTCTGCTATTTTGGGCAGAGGAGTTTTTTTAATGGTCAAAATCTCATTTTCTCGTTTGAAAATAAGGAAGGGATGTGAGGATTTGCTACATTTAGCGCTTTCTTTAATAGATTGAATGAACGAAAAATCGATTTCATTTTTTGACGGAACATACGATCTCCTATTAAAATAGGACTATCTATGATACATGGTGCGTTAAAAGATATAAAAACCATACAGCATGCTGCTGCTCATCTTGAGCGATACGTTTCATTAGCTCTTTTGTTCCTTGATCCCGGACATAGTCTGATACGCTTAAGTAAAAATCGACCGTTTTTTGTTCATCTTTAAAGGCAAACATAAGTCCTTCTCTGAATTGGTCTGGACAAGGTTCTGTTACGCTTGGTTTGTGGTTTTTCCCTGTTAAAGAATAATATAGCTTTGAAAATAGTTGATAGTGTCTGACTTCATCCTGGCGTATTTCTTGAATGATCTTTTTTGCTTCAGGATTTTTTGCCTTTTGGGCAAGTTTTTCGTAGCATTGGATCGCAGAATACTCACCATTAATCGCTTTCTCAAGGTCTGAAATGATCCTTGTGTTTTGGCGCATGTCATAAGGCGAGTAGTCATAGTAACCGTAATACATGATATTGCCAGCCTCCTTTTAGTTCATGATGGTTTATGATATGAAAAGAGTGAGGAAAGGTGCCTATGTCTTTTTTCAGAAAGGAGAATGGGAACGTGATCGGAAAATAGCTATTTACCTTTATTTTCGCTAGAATATGAGTACATAAGAAAGGTGTTGTGGAACGTGGAGATTCAGTTTTTAGCAGGCAGATCGGGGAGTGGAAAAACGACTGCAATCTTAGAGGAAATCAAAGAACAGCTTCGGCTTGATCCGTTGGGTCCGCCAATCATTTTTTTAGTCCCGGATCAAATGACATTTTTAATGGAATATGAGCTTGCGAAAACGTCTGAAGCTGGTGGAATGATCAGAGCTAAAGTATTTAGTTTCACTCGTCTTGCTTGGTCGATTTTACAGCAGACTGGTGGAGCGAATCGGCAATTTGTGACAAGCACAGGAATTCAAATGCTTTTAAGAAAAGTGATTGAAGAGCAGAAAGACAAGTTTAAAGTATTCAAAAAAGCGAGTGATAAGCCGGGGTTTGTGGAGCAAATCGAAAAAACGATGGCTGAATTAAAAAGATACTGTATGCTGCCGGAGGATATTGAGAAAATTTCAGCGTCTAGCATGCATTCAGAGTATACAGAAGAAAGACGGGCAGCCGAAAAATTGCATGATCTCCATGTTCTTTATCAGCAGATGGAGGAGCATTTACAAGATGAATATGTGCACTCAGAAGACTATTTGACTCTTCTTTCCCAGCAAATTCCTTCAGCTGAAGAAATAAAAGGAGCACACATCTATATAGATGGTTTTTATCAATTTACACCGCAGCAGCTTCTTGTCATTGAACAGCTCTTGCTGCATGCAGCAAAAATAACTGCGGCTTTCACAGTAGATCGATCCTATCATGATAGGCAGCCAAATGAACTTGATTTATTTCGTATGACAGGTAAAACGTATTTCCAGCTCTATCAGCTTGCTAAAGAGTGCGAAGCTGACATTTCTGAAAATATTTTTGAAAGAAATCATCGGCACCTTTATACACCAGATCTTGCTTATTTAGAACACCAATATGAGCAGCGACCCGTTCAGCCATATCAGGAAAACACCCCTCATCTCACAGTGTCTAAAAGTGCAAATAAACGAGCTGAAATTGAGGGAGTAGCGAGAGATATCCTTGATTTAGTGAGAGAAAAAGGACTCAGACTGCGAGATATCTCGATTGTAGCGCGGCATGTAGATGACTATAAAGATACGTTAAAAGAGGTTTTTCGAGATTACGATATTCCTTTTTTTATTGATGGAAATGAATCGATGCAGTATCATCCGCTCATTGAATTAATTCGTTCGAGCTTGGATGTCATAAAAGGAAATTGGCGGTATGAAGCGGTATTTCGCTGCGTGAAAACAGAGTTCTTATTTCCGCTTGAAATCACTAAGAACAAAGCGAGAGAGCAGGCAGATCAGCTTGAAAACTATTGCATTGCTTATGGTGTAAAAGGAGAGCGCTGGACAAACGGCTCCCGGTTTCATTACAGGCGTTTCCAATCATTAGATGAGGATTTCGGACAAACAGATCAAGAAATTGAAATGGAACAAATGCTAAATGACGTCAAAGAATGGATCGCGCCCCCGCTTTACCAGTTGCAGAAAAGGCTCAAAAAAGCGCAAAAGGTAAGGGACATGGTAGAGGCTGTCTATGTCTTTTTAGAAGAGATACAAGTACCAGATAAGCTTGAAAAGGCGAGGCTTGAGGCTGAAGAAGCAGGTCGATTAGCTGAAGCAATGCAGCACGGGCAAGTATGGGATGCGGTGATTCAATTAATGGATGAATTTGTTGACATACTAGGTGACGAAGAGCTCTCATTTCCCTTATTCCAACAGATGATAGATACAGGGTTAGCTTCTCTAAAATTCGCTTTGATTCCGCCTTCACTCGACCAAGTATTTATTGGAAGTATGGATTTATCCAGAATGTATCAAGTGAAGTGTACGTTTATCATTGGTGTAAATGATGGCGTTATTCCCGCACGTCCCTCTGATGAGAGTGTATTGTCTGAGGATGACCGAGAATGGTTAAAACGAGCAGGAGCAGAGCTGGCAGAGACAGGAAAAGAACGGCTGCTAGATGAGCAATTTTTAATTTACCAAGCGTTATCAAGTCCATCCCATCATTTGTATCTATCCTATGCGGCTTCTGATGCAGAAGGACGTTCTCTATTGCCTTCAACACTCATCAAGTATTGCCAAGAGCTTATGCCAAATCATCAGCAGGCTCTTTATGTGTTAGATCCAGAACAGCTGGAAGACGATGAGCAATTAAAATTTGTAGCGAATGAGCATGTTTCGTTGTCTTATACCGTCTCACAGCTGCAGCAATGGCTCAATCAATATCCCATCAGCGGTGTATGGTGGAGTGTCTATAACTACTTAATGAGATCTCCTCATCGGGATGTATCAAAAAACATCATGTCAAGCTTGTTCTTTACAAATCGAGCGAAGCCATTAAAGCCTAATGTCACAAAAGAGCTTTACGGTGACCATATTCAGGGCAGTGTTTCAAGAATGGAGAAGTTCAATGCGTGTGCATTCTCTCACTTTGCTTCCCACGGTTTAAAACTAAAGGATCGACAATTTTACAAATTGGAAGCACCCGATATCGGCCAGCTGTTTCACTCGGCTTTGAAGCATATTTCAGATACGCTAGTTGAACAAAAAAAGGATTGGAAAAACCTAACGAAGGAAGATTGTGTCACCTATTCAAGACATGCAATCGAACAGCTTGCTCCGCGTCTTCAAAAGGAGATTCTATTAAGCTCTAATCGGCATGCTTATATTAAAGAAAAGCTTCAGAAAATCTTGATTCGAGTCTCTTCTATATTAAGTGAACATGCCAAATTGAGTGGATTTTCTCCGGTAGGGCTTGAGTTAGGTTTTGGAGGTCAAGGGCCTTTGCCGCCGTTTACTTTTCAATTAAAGAATGGCTGCACGATGGAGCTTGTCGGAAGGATTGACAGGGTAGATAAGGCAGAAGGTTCAAAAGGGCTGCTTTTAAGAATCGTCGATTACAAATCCAGTGAGAAAGGTCTTGACCTAGCAGAAGTATACTATGGTCTTGCCTTGCAAATGCTCACATACTTAGACCTAACCATTACGTATTCGAAAGAGTGGCTCGGCGTAGAAGCAACGCCTGCTGGCATTTTATATTTCCATATTCATGATCCGCTCATTCAAGCACCGATTCCACTTGCAGAGGATGAAATTGAGCAGGAAATCTTCAAGAAATTTAAAATGAAGGGTTTATTGCTTGAAGATGTGGAAGCAGTAAAGCTAATGGATCAAACGCTTGATTCAGGTAGATCGCAAGTCATTCAAGCCGGTTTGAAAAAGGATGGGTCTTTCCGTTCTGATTCGGCAGTTTTAAGTGAGGATCATTTCCATATACTCACACAACACGTTCGGCGCACATTTGAAGAAGCAGGCGAAAGAATTACAAATGGAGAGGTCGCAATTAATCCATATAAATTAAAGGATCAAACACCTTGCCGCTTTTGTTCATTCAAGTCTATTTGCCAATTCGATGAATCAATAGAAGATAATGATTTTAGGGTGCTCACCTCTGAAAAGGATGATGTTGTGATAGAACGGATCAAAAAAGAAGGGGATCAGTATGCAAATACCAAAACCGAATAACAGTACGTGGACGGATGACCAGTGGGAAGCCATCGTTTCAGAAGGACAAGATATCTTGGTTGCGGCGGCGGCAGGGTCAGGTAAAACAGCTGTTTTGGTTGAACGCCTGATTCGAAAAATGACCCGGCCTGAACATCCAGTTGATGTGGATCGTCTGCTCGTTGTGACTTTCACAAATGCTTCTGCGGCAGAGATGAAGCATCGGATCACAGAAGCACTTGAAAAAGAATTAGCCAAAAACCCTGGGTCTCTTCATATGAGAAGGCAGCTGTCCCTCATGAATCGAGCCAATATTTCAACCTTGCACTCCTTTTGCTTGCAGGTTTTGCGCACCTGTTACTATGAAATTGATCTTGATCCAGGCTTTCGTTTGGCTGACCAAACAGAAGGAGAATTATTAGGAGATGAAGTGTTAGACGAACTGTTTGAGGATGAATATAAGGCTGGAAAGCCATCATTCTTTGAATTGGTTGATCGTTACACATCTGACCGTCACGACTTAGATTTGCAATGGCTCGTGAAGAGAATTTATGAGTTTTCGAGATCTCATCCTTCTCCGGAGCAATGGATGCGGGCATTTCTTTCACTTTATGATGTAGATGCTCAAACAAAAGTAGAAGAATTACCGTTTTATCCATATATCAAAGAAGATCTTTCTCTCGTTCTCCGGAGCTGCCAGGAGCTGCTTGAACGAGCTCTTTCGCTATCAAAAGAACCGGGCGGCCCAGCACCGAGAGCAGAGAATTTTATAGATGATTTAGAGCAAGTCAATGAATTAATCCGTCATCAAGATGATTTTGAGAAGCTTTATGAGCTTTTGCCGAACGTCAATTTTAAAAGGCTCAAAACGTGCAAAGGGGACGAATATGACCCTGCTCTCTTAGAAAAATCCACAGATGCACGTAATCAAGCAAAAAAACAATTAGAAAAACTAAAAGATGAATACTTCATGCGCTGTCCTGCCCAACATTTAAAAAGCTTAGCTGAAATGAAGCCAGTTGTGGAGACGCTTGTAGAGCTTGTGATCCAATTTGGTGAGCGTTTCGAAAGAGCGAAGCAGGAAAAGTCAATTGTCGACTTTTCGGATTTAGAGCACTATTGCTTACGCATTTTAGCGGAGCAGGATGCAGAAGGACATTTGATCGAAACAGAAGCTGCCAAATACTATCAACAGCAGTTTGAAGAAGTGCTCGTTGATGAATACCAGGATACAAACCTTGTACAAGAAACGATTTTAAAGCTTGTATCTAAAGGAGAACATTCTGCTGAGGGCAATCTGTTTATGGTTGGTGATGTAAAGCAGTCTATTTATCGTTTTAGACTGGCAGAGCCTATGCTCTTTTTAAACAAATATAAACACTTTCAACCAGACGGCAAAGAAACAGGGAAGAGAATCGATTTAAATAAAAACTTCCGTAGCCGTTCAGATGTTTTAGATAGTACGAACTTTTTGTTCAAGCAGCTGATGGGGGAAACAGTGGGAGAAATTGAATATGATGAACAAGCTGAATTAAAGCTTGGAGCGAGTTATCCAGAAAGCAAAGATACAACGACAGAAATGCTTCTTGTCCACTTAGATCAGCAGGAAGCAGAAACCGGCGAAGAGCGAGAAGAGCTCGAGACCGTCCAATTTGAAGCGAGAATCATTGCTGAAAAAATAAAAGAATTAGTGGAGCAGCCATTTCAAGTGTACGATGCAAAGCAGCAAATGACCCGTAATTTGCAGTATCGTGACATTGTCATTTTGCTTCGGTCTATGCCTTGGGCTCCGCAAATGATGGAGGAATTAAAGAAGCAGGGAATCCCTGTATATGCGAATCTTTCCTCTGGTTATTTTGAAGCAACAGAGGTGTCTGTCATTCTTTCATTGTTAAAAGTCATCGATAATCCATATCAGGATATCCCGCTTGCTGCTGTTTTAAGATCACCTATTGTTCATTTAGACGAAAATGAATTGGCTCTGATTCGAACGAGTGATAAAAAAGGCACGTATTATGATGCTGTAAAGGCATTCATGAGTGTGACGCATTCTGATCACCCTACATGCAAAAAACTAGAGCGATTTTTCCAATTACTGCGCAAGTGGCGTGATTTTTCTATCAATCATTCGGTGGCAGAATTAATTTGGGAAGTCTACCGTGATACGCAGTATCTTGAATATGTTGGCGGAATGCCTGGAGGCAAGCAGCGACAGGCAAATCTTCGTGCCCTTTATGACCGGGCTAAGCAATACGAAAAAGCTGCCTTTAGAGGGCTATTCCGATTCCTTCGTTTTATTGAAAGAATGCAGGAGCGTGGGGATGATCTTGGTGCAGCAAAAACGTTCAGTGAAACAGAGGACGTTGTGCGTATGATGACGATCCATAGCAGTAAAGGATTAGAATTTCCAGTCGTCTTTACCGCAGGGCTCGGCAGAAACTTTAATATGATGGACTTAAACCAGCCCTATTTACTTGATAAAGAACTAGGCTTTGGAAGCAAGTACATCCATCCTGAGCTGAGAATTAGTTATGCGACATTACCGCTTGTGGCGATGAAAAAAAAGATGAGAAAAGAGTTATTATCTGAAGAATTAAGGGTCCTATATGTAGCGCTCACAAGGGCTAAAGAAAAATTATTTCTGGTCGGCTCTGTCAAAAATCAGGTGAAAGCATTAAGCAAATGGCAAAATGCCGCAACCGGAGAAGAGTGGCTGCTCCCTGATTTTGAACGGTATCAATCGAAAACATACTTAGATTTCATTGGCCCTGCCCTTATCCGTCATCAAGCGATGTCATCTGTTTTAGAAGAAACAGGAGATATTGTTCTTTCGCATCCGTCTACATTTACTATCTCATTTACGCAAGCTTCTGATCTTTTAAAGGAAGATATGTCACTTGAAAAAAAGGAGCAAGACGAGATTGTACAAGCATTGATCGATGGTCTACCTGTTGAAGGATATGGTGATGCTGATGAGAAGGTGGCAGAGAGACTCTCATGGAAATATCCGTATCTAGCGGCCTCGCAAGTCGGCACAAAGCAGTCTGTTTCCGAGATAAAAAGAATGAAAGAAATACAGGATGAGTACAGTGTTCCTTCTTCTATTCGAAAAGCTCGTGCAACATTGTATGACCGGCCAGCTTTCATGAAGAAAAAAACACTCACTGCCGCAGAACAAGGCACCGCAATGCATACAGTGATGCAGCATATCCCGCTCCCTTCTGAGGAGCCCTATGATGAATCACGTATAGGACACCTGCTCGAATCCTTACAGCAGCGAGACTTGCTAACAGATGAGCAGATCCAATCAATTAATCAAGAAGGAATTGCTTCTTTCTTCTCTACTTCAATTGGTCAAAAACTGCTAAAAGCGGACTGGGTAAAACGAGAGGTGTCATTTAGTATGGTGTTACCTGTTAAAGAGGTATACAGTCATATTGATACTGAGGGAGAGCCTGTTCTGATTCAGGGGATGATTGACTGTTTATTTGAAACAGGTGGAAAGCTATATTTACTAGATTATAAAACTGATAGAGTACAAGGCAGATATACAGTTGACGCTGCTGAACCGATCTTGAAAAAGCGTTATGAAACCCAAATAGCCTTATATGCAAAAGCTGTAGAGCGTTTGACAAACAGAACATTAGAGGAGAAAATTCTCTATTTCTTCGATGGGAATTTAGAAATTTCTTTATAAATGTATCGGAATGAGAGGTGAATCACATGAGGATTCTGCATACAGCGGATTGGCATTTAGGGAAAACCCTTGAAGGTCGAAGCCGGCTCGATGAGCAAGCACAGTTTTTAGATGAACTGTATCAAATCGTGAAAGACGAACACATTGATGTCATTGTGATGGCCGGTGATGCCTTTGATACTGTGAATCCGCCTGCTAGAGCAGAGCAGCTTTTTTATGAAAGTCTATCTGCTTTATCTGATAAAGGAAAACGCCAGGTAGTGGTCATTTCAGGCAACCACGATAATCCGGATCGTTTATCAGCCGCATCACCTTTAACAAATGATCAAGGGATTCATTTAATTGGATATCCGACAAATGACATCATCCGTGTCGATGTTCCTTCTGCGGATGAACGTTTATCCATTGCAGCACTCGCTTATCCGTCTGAGGCGAGACTAAATGAGGTGCTAGCTGAAACATTTGAAGAGAAGTTGCTTCGTGATCATTACAATTTAAAGATTCAACAAGCGTTTCAACATTTAAGTAATCAATTTCAACCGGATACGGTCAATATGGCAACAAGCCACATTTATGTGGCAGGGGGGAGTCAAACAGATTCAGAAAGACCGATTGAAGTAGGCGGCGCATATACTGTTGCGGCTGAAAGCCTGCCAGAATCCGCTTGCTATGTTGCACTTGGTCATTTGCACAGGCCGCAAACGATCAAACGTGCCAAAACGATTGCTCGTTATTCTGGATCACCTCTTGCTTATAGCTTTTCTGAATCAGGTTACGCCAAATCAGTCACAATTGTAGAGGCAAAACCGAATGAAAAAGCGAGCTGGAAAGAAGTGTTTCTATCAAGCGGAAAACCACTTATGAAATGGAAGGCGACTGAGGGACTGAGTCAAGTGTACGAGTGGCTGGATGAAAAACGGGATCTTCAGGCATGGATTGATCTAGAGATTCATTTAACAGATCAGCTCTCTATTGAAGAGATTCATCAGCTCCGAAAGCAGCATAGTGGGTTTGTTCACATTCGTCCAAAGTTCAAAGAACTACAGCAAATAGAAGAGCAAAAGCAAGTGGAAAAACTCTCGATCGAAGAGAGGTTCGTGAAGTTTTATGAGCGCCAGACAGGTGGCGGTCTGCCTGATGAAAAAACAGTCAAACTGTTTTTAGAGCTAGCCAATGATATGCAAGAGGAGGAAGCGACTTGAAGCCGATTACGCTGACCATTAAAGGACTTCATAGCTTCAGAGAAGAACAAATAATTGACTTTAGCTCATTATGTGATGCGGGTGTGTTTGGCATATTTGGACCGACAGGAAGTGGAAAGTCTTCCATATTAGACGCCATGACACTGGCACTCTATGGCAAAGTGGAGCGTGCGTTAAATAATACACATGGTATTTTGAACCAAGCGGAAGAAAAGCTGTCGGTTTCCTTTACATTTGCTTTGCAAAAGGAACACCACATTTCTTATAAAGTTGAACGTGCTTTCAAACGAGCGGATGAAATGAAAGTCAGAACGACATTATGCCGCCTAATTGAAATCGGTGATACGCAGACAGTTCTCGCAGATAAAGCGAGTGAGGTGAATCGTAAAGTAGAAGAACTACTCGGATTAACCATTGATGACTTTACCCGTGCGGTTGTCTTACCTCAAGGGAAGTTTGCAGAATTTCTCTCCCTCAAAGGGGCAGACAGACGTCAAATGCTTCAGCGGTTATTTAACTTGGAGAAATATGGAGATCAACTCGTCAAGCGATTGCGTGCAAAGGCTCAAAAGCATTATGGGCAAAAAAATGAACTGCTAGCTGAACTGAATGGTTTAGGAGAAGCTGGTCCAGAGGCGCTGGCAAAAGCAAAGGAAGCAGCTGAGCAGGCAAAGGCTATTTTTCATGAGAAAAAACAAGCGCGGGACAAAGCGTTCACTGCTTTTACAAAGGCGCAAGCGATCTGGCAGTATCAAAAGGAACAAGAAGCTTACGAGACTGAACAAAACAAGCTGAATTTACTAGCACCATCAATAGAAGAGAAAAAGACGAAGCTCCATATCGCAGAGCAGGCAGAGACGCTAAAGCCCTATGCGGATGCATTGACAAAGGCTGAAAAACAGCTTTCTCAAGCATCGAAAGAGAAACAGGACGCAGAAAAGCAGCTGCAGCATCAACGAACGATCTATGATCAAATGGCGCGGGAGTATGAGCAAGCCCGGCAAAAGAAAATAGAGACAGAGCCAGACCTTCTCCAAAAGAAAGAACAGCTGATTCAGCTAAAAGAAATTGAACGTAAAAAAGAGGCAGCTTTTCAGGAAAAGACGAGCATAGAGCGCCAAAAAAATGAAAAAGCGCAGCAGCTCCTCCAAAAGAAGAAAGAAGCGGAGAATCTCCAATCTCTATTAGAGCGTGCACTAACGAAACAAACACAGCTGAAAAATGAGCTGGAGCAGTTACAAGTTTCAGTGAAAGAACGCAAAAGTGTACAGGATGCTTTACGTTTAAGTGAAAATGTTGAAAGAATAAACCTTAGTATTCAAAAGGAAAAGCAAAAGCTGGAGGAGCTCAACAAGCGAGCCTCACAGACTTCAGAAGCATATGAAAAGCTTCAAAAGCAGCAAAACGACCATTATGAAAAAATAGACCAATCGTTTCAAGCAATTGAACACCTCTATTTTTATGTATGTGAACTCGAACGAGCTCTGACAGAATGGAGTCAAAAAGAACAACAACAGAAACTCGAAAAATTAAAGCAGCGAGATGCGGTAAGGGCGGCAGAATTAAGAAAAGAATTAGCGGCAGAGCTAGTAGATGGTGAGCCATGTCCGGTTTGTGGGTCGATTCATCATGATCCAAAGGCTTTGCAATCCAATGACCATGAAGAAACCGTGGCACAAGTCGATGAAGTCATTCAACGGATGGACAAAGAGCTCAAGCAGGCAGAGGATTATGGGAGAGACATGTATGCCGCAAAGCAGCTTCTCGAAACGCATGCCAATCAATTAGTAAAGCAATTCGCTTTCTTATCTCAGAAAGCCCCTGGAGCGGAAGTCGCTGCAGCAGTAGAAACGGTACAAAATTCGCAGTCTTTGCAGGGTATGGTGCAAGAATGGAAAGGCATAAAACAGGATACTCAAGAAGTTGAACATAAACGAGCTCGTTTAATGGATGAAACGCATGATCAAGTAGCAGAGATGAGCAAGATAAAAGAGCAAATGACTTTTGAACAGCAGCGCATCGAAGAATTAGAGGTGCTGATCAAAGAGTTTGATGCTGAGCTTTCAGAGCAAACGACTCAATTTGAACAGACCTTCCCGCATCTTACATTGAATCAAGTACAAGAAATGCAAAAGCAAATCGATGAAAAGGACCAACAAGCGGAAGGCTATAAAGAACGTATTGAGAAAAGCATTACGTTTTTGGAAGAAAAACAGCTAGCAAAAGAGCAGCTGCAGACAGTGATATACAATGTCGAGAAAGAACTTGATAAACTAGCGCATCAGTTAGAAAGTCAGCAGCAGCTTATCCAACAATATGAAACAGATTTAGGCCGATATCCATTAAAAGCTGCCTCTATTTCTGATGAACTTATAGAGGTTGAACACACCCTTTCTCTTCTTAATGAAAAAGAGCAGCAATCGTACAAGCAATTGCAGCACGCGCAGCAGTTGTTTAGTGAGGCGCAAAGTCATTTTTCAAGCAGTGAGCGTCAGCTTCAAGAGGCGAACAGGCGAAAACATGAAGCAGAAGCAGCATGGGAAAAACAAGCAGAATCTTCTCCTTTTCATATGCCGCAGGAAATTGAGTCTGTTTCAATGGAACAGCCAGTACGTCAATCGGTCAAACAGGAAATTGAGGAGTTTGAGGATAAAAGAAAGGAATGTGCCGCAAACTTAAAGCGAATTTCTGAATTACTGAAAGAAGAGTCACTGGATGAAAAGCAGTGGACAGACATTCAGCACAGAAAAGCTGCAGCTGAAAAAGCATTGGAAGAAGCGACAGCAATGAGTGGGTCCGCACATGAACACCTGCGTGTGATTGAAGAGAATCATCAGCGCTTTGCAAGTATTCACGAACGATTGGAAGCACTGCAGGAAGAAATTGATCGCCTTGATAAACTGCAAACTGTTTTTAAAGGGAATACGTTTGTTGAATTTTTAGCAGAAGAACAGCTGGAAAGTGTCAGTCGTGATGCATCCGCCCGCTTAGGTATGTTGACGAGACAAAGATATGCGATTGAGGTCGACTCAGAAGGCGGCTTTGTTATGCGAGATGATGCAAATGGCGGTGTTAGGCGTCCTGTGTCCAGCTTGTCCGGCGGGGAAACCTTCTTGACATCACTGGCGCTTGCCCTTGCTCTTTCCGCACAAATTCAGCTGAGAGGTGAATTCCCACTGCAATTCTTTTTCCTTGATGAAGGATTCGGTACGCTCGATCAAGACTTGCTTGATACGGTCATTACCGCATTAGAAAAGCTACAGTCTCACAATTTAGCAGTTGGTGTTATTAGCCACGTGGAAGAATTGAAAATGAGACTACCGAAGAAACTGATTGTTCATCCAGCAGATCCAAGCGGGAAAGGGACAACGGTCTCAATGGAATTAATGTAAATGTTGAGGTGATGACAGGGTGGCAAAGCAAACCATTGGATTATGTGAGCTCTGCGGAAGACAACATGTCCTGCTCACAGAACACCACTTAACACCAAGAGAAGAAGGTGGGGCTTTTTTACCGACTACCTTCCTGTGTATCCCCTGCCATAAACAAGTGCATGCCCTCTTTACAAACCAGGAGCTTGCCGTGCGCTTGAACACACTTGATGCACTAAGGCAGGATGAAAAGCTTGCTTCGTACATCAAATGGATTCGAAAACAGCCGGCAAGCAAGCTGGTTAAAACAAAAAAATCGAGACAACGTAGAAAAAAATAAGCATAAAAAGCGCTCCTCTCATGAAATGACTGTAGAGGAGCTGCTTTATGCATTGCCTACCATATTCTGATCATTTAAGTCAGGATCCACATAGTTGGTGGCGCTAATGCCATTATTTAATATCAAGAAATCTCCGGTATTCCCCGCTCCAGAGCCTAAAGCAGATTTTGACGAACTTTTAGGTGAAAGGTAAAATGAGTCACCGACGTTTACGACGCCTCCAGAAATAGAGTTAATGTAAATGGGTCCGACAATTGCTGGCATAATCGACATCCTTTATTCGAAGTCATATCACCATCATATGCGCAGGTAGGTCCACTTGTGAGTTTGGCGGACTTTCGTCGTTGCTAAATAACTCTCGAATATGCTTCACTCGCGCAACGGCATTCATTCTACAAGTAGAGCCGATTTGATAGACAGAGGACGATGATACCCCTTCTACATGTATCGAAGAAACTTTAATCACAGGCTTTTCATGGTAAAAAGCCGTTCTAACTGATCGTTCTGGCAGCATCAATGGAATCGGCTCAAAATATACTTCAAATTCTTTCGCATTTAAGTTTTCTGCTTCATAGCCATAAAACAAACTAAGCGTCCGTTGAACAGCTAACACCTTGACCTTCGGGCATAGCTCCTGTGTATCACCAATTTGAACGACACTCGAAATCCCGACAGAATTCACCTTCGAGAACTTCACTTGAGATGTGCGCTTAATCATTATCGAGGTGCCAGAGGAACAAACGGGCCAATGATCAAAGATTCTGGCGGTGTATCAAAAATGGAGGATAATTGTACATGATCTGTGTCCCCGATGATAAATAGGGAAGAGGACGAAACCCCAACTACTTTAATGCTTCCGGTCTCGATGTTGCGGTTGACGACTGTGAAATTCATCCGTTTTCCTCTCCTTTCGTTTCATTTGGAATATGGGCTAAGAAGTGCTCAATCGCTCGTTTAACATCATGCTTCACATATTCAGCAATTTGCTCTGAACGCTGCAGCGGAGTCATATCTTCCCGGTGCGGGAGCTGTCCTGCATAGTATTTGATTCTGCTGTCAATTTGCTTGCGAATATCCTCAATGATGTGGTGCTTGTTGCTTTCATCAAGAGACCCTTCATATCGCTGCTCCAGCTCTTCAAGAAGTTCTGGCGCTTCTTCATTTAAGAATGCGTCGACAAGCTGGCGTGTTTGATTGAAAAATTGATCAGCCGTTTCTTGCTGCATCATTCCAATGCCCGGGGTTGTTGTTTGGCCCACTTCAAAGTTTTGAACACTGTTTGGATCAGATGGATTGAGGCCGATATTCAGCGTACCTTCCAGCCGCTCGATTTTCAGTTGATCAAATTGATAATCAATCCGTTCAATCGTCGTTGTCGGTTTATCCTTGATCATTTGCATTTCCTGCTGAAGTTCGTTAAGCCTTTTTTCAAGCATCATGATTTGTTGTGTTTGTTTTTGAATGATGCCATACACTTGTGAAGCGTTGCTTTGATAGTCATACATTGACATACACCTCCGGGGATTGCAGATGAACTTAAGTTGTTGGTGACTGAAGCGGTACAAAAGGTGCTGTGCTTGCGCCTTGGGATTCTTCAATTCCTTGTGTGCCTGCTGCGGCAGGTGCTGCTTCTACGTAGCTGCCCGTGTTATACAGATTAGAAAGAGCTTTAATTGAACCAGCGCTCCCAATTTGCAGCACAGAGGAGTTACTGACAGACTCTACACGCAAATAATTAATTTGTATCGCTTGATTAATATAGAAGTTCAACGGATTCTCACTCCTTACAAGTTACCAACAAGCGGTTGATCAATGACATCACTGTCGTACGTATTTGTCACACTTTTATAGTTGCTAATGCGCAATTGATCACCAGTGTTAAAACTGCCTGCGCCAGCAAACGTTTTAACCTGACTATTTGGAGAAATGGTGATGCAGTCTCCAACATGAACGACTCCGCTCGTTCCGACGGCATTTACTTTAAAGGCTCCAACAATAGCCGGCATAGCGGTGCACATCCTTTATAAAAATAAGGCACTTTGTTTTTGGGCGTTTCACCATAGCTTATGATGGGTCTTTTAATGTGTGATTGTCTTTTTGAAAGCTTTTGATGAGAGGAATGAGGTGTATGGTTTACCCTTTTTTAGAGCATTCATTCGAGGTATATTTGATGCCTTTATTTAAGAGTGTGTCAAGCTCTTGACTGCACCTGATGGTTTCTTCGGCATTCATCCCGAATTTTTTTGCGGTCTCAATTAAATGTAATCTTTTTTGTTCAATTTCATAATTGATCATAACGGACGCCAACTCTCACATTTTTTATCAAATAGAAGGATATGGTTAGTATACCCTATTTTTCTATAAAAAAAGTTGTTTCGTCAATATGAGTAATAAAGTGACAAAATTCGAAAGCGTCCTTACGTGCGATCTCTCTCTTTTCTTATTTCAGCCTGTAAATAACGTCGTCTTTTGTTGATATACTGCCGGATGACCTCTCGCTCTGATCTTAGAATGTCTTTTCGGTCTCTTGTATAAGGATCATCTCCGATTCGGTTTTCAATAGAAGCATGCCATTTTTCAATAATTGGACAAAGCCGGTCTTCTAAAAAATGTGTATCGAGTACGTGCTGGAAAAGCGTGTAATAGGCTCTCTTAAACGAAGGGATATCTAGTAATCTAGCAGTTAAAGTATTAAAGCCGCTTACTGGAATATAATCAAACGCCATTTCTTCTCCATGAATGTCACGGCCCCATGTCGCATCATAATCCCAAGGAAGCACTTGGAATCTGCCTTGTTCATTCACATAAAGAGCGTAGTTATGGACAAAGCCGTCAAAGTTTTGTGTGCACACAACACCAATGAGCCAGCGGAAATACTGGGTCACATCTAGGTAATGCTCAATCTTTTCTGCAAATATGTCATCTTTCGCTGTGTTGAGAAAGTAAATAAATTCACTTAGCTGCTGATCATGTTGAGAAGTCCCTGTTTTTTTCTCGTACCCGAGGAGAAGGTGTTTTTTTGGCTTTTTATCAAATGAACTCAAAAGGGAAAAGTTGGCGTCGTCATCGACTGCATAATAAATGCCGCCTCCTGAAAGCTGTCTTTTCTGAAAAAAGTGCTCATCGACAGATTCTATTTTTAAATAAATGCCTTCTTTTCTTCCGTTTATCGTGAGAAACACATGAGACGCTGCAGGGCTTAGCACGCCCATTTGCTCAAAGAAATAAAAGGACAGCCTGTTTCGGATAAACGAAGGGTCATTGTACTCCGCATTTAAATGAAAGATGGATTCGCCTTGTCTTTGCTTTGGCTTTCGATATTCAATTTGATAGGACTTTTTCTTAAGTTTCCTAATATGAGACCCCCGGTATGAAGCATAAATGTGTGATTTGATCTGGCCAGTTTTCAAAATGCCCTCAACAGGTTCGTCGTTCCATATGTCTTTTCTTAATTCAATCAGGTCCTTTGGATGAATCCAAATATCCATTTGCTTTAAAGGTTCTGTGGTCATGTGTTCATCCTCCTCCTTTGCTCTTCTTTACGATATGAAAATGAAGGAATGTCCTGTACCCGTTTGTTAGGTATTCATGGAGTTTTAAAAGAAAGGGGCATCCGCCAAGAACACTTGTCTACCAAGTCTCGTAACATAAAGCAGGGAAGATAAACAGCTTGATCTGTTTGTTTTGTCAAAGTATAGACTGGGAGGGGAATCGTTCGTGAGCACATTTGATCATTCACATATTGAACATGCAGTGGATTCACTTAAAAGTGAGGGGCGTGATCATCACTTAGATCGTGAACCAGAATCGAGACGTTCGCATAAGTCAGCTCGTTCTCGTCATTCAAGTCGCGGTCATTGGTTCTTTGGCGGTGGTGGACGCCGTAAATCATGCCACAGTAAAAAAAGCTACAGAAGCTATCGTTCCAAGAAAAGTTATCGCTCGAAGAAAAGCATGAAGAGTAAAAAGTCAAATAAAAGCAAGAAATCTTGCAGAAGCAAAAAGAGCGAACCGAAAAAGTCATGTCGCAGCAAACACAGATCGCATCATAAGAAAAGCTGCCGCAAGTCGCACCGCAGCAAATGCAGATCGCATCATAAGAAAAGCTGCCGCAAGTCACATCGCAGCAAGCACAGATCCCATCATAAGAAGAGCCACAAGTCGCGCCGCAGCCACTCTTGCAAAAGATGTGGAAAGAAAAAGCATCATTTCCGCAGCAGAGGAAATGTTGATCGCAAATGGGATCAAGGGAACATGTGGGAGTATCGCCGCTACCGCTAAACATCAGATCATCTTTTTTGAAACCCTTTTTAAAAGAGAGTATGATAAAAAAGGGTTTTTTTTATTTCATAGAGAAATAAAATGAGACATCACCACTTAGCGAAATGAAGATTGTGAGGGGAAGACATGAAGTTTTTTACAGGTGAGATACATAGCAGGATGTTTATTGGGGTAGTCATTGATGATGAATGGGTCATGGACGTCAAAAAGGCAGAAGCCAAATTATTCGAGCTAGAGACACTGCCGAACTCTTTAGCTGAATGTATTCATATGGGGGACAAGTTTGTTGAGCATGTCAAACAGCTCCTTGACTGGGCTGAGAAAAAAGAAGAGGATCGCGGTTCTTATGTTTATCCGCTGTCGGACGTGAAACTCTATGCGCCGATTCCAAAGCCAGCTAAAAACATTATGTGTGTTGGAAAGAATTATCAAGATCATGTCATGGAGATGGGAAGTGTAGCCGATATTCCTAAAGATGTGATGATCTTTACAAAGGCACCTACTTCAGTCGTTGGACATGAAGCGGATATCCTCCTTCATGAAGATGTGACGAGTGAACTGGATTATGAAGGAGAGCTTGCGATCGTGATGGGCAAATCAGGGAAGAATATTGCACCTGAAGAAGTCCATGATTATCTATTTGGTTACACCATTTTAAATGACGTAACGGCAAGAGATTTACAGAAAAAACACAAACAATTTTTTATAGGGAAAAGCTTAGATACAACTTGCCCGATAGGACCTTATATTGTGCATAAGTCTGTGATCGAGGATCACGGCGCGCTCCATGTGGAAACAAAGGTTAACGGAGAGGTTCGCCAGTCTGCAAGTACAGAATTAATGATTTTCTCCATCGAGAACATTGTGTCTACTCTTTCAAAAGGGATGACACTAGAAGCTGGTGACATCATTGCAACGGGAACACCTTCTGGGGTTGGCAAAGGCTTTGAACCGCCAAAATTTTTAGCTTCAGGGGATCGAATCGACATCACGATTGAACCGATTGGGACGCTATCAAATCGCGTCAAATAAAGAGTGAGATGACACAGGATTGTCGTTTTGTGTTCGACTTATTTCGTGGTACGATGAGAAGGTAATTGTTCTGATAAAGGGGGAAATAACAGATGGGAACGCATTTACATATTACAGCATGGGTGCTAGGAATTATTTTATTCTTCGTGGCCTTTGCTCTAGCAGGTAAAAACGACAAAGGTGCTAAAATTGTGCACATGATTGTCAGACTATTGTACTTGATCATTATCGCCACAGGCGTAGAGCTGTATGTTCGCACAGGAATGAAGATTCCAGGTTTCGGTGGCGAGTATATCGGTAAAATGATTTTCGGTATCCTTGTGATCGGCTTCATGGAAATGGTTCTTGTACGCAAGAAAAAAGGAAAATCGGTGACTGGTGTATTGATTGGTTTTATCGTACTCGCGATTGTGACCATTCTTCTCGGGTTACGTCTGCCAATCGGTTTCCATATCTTTTAACATAAAAAGGACATTGCTTATACGAAGCACTGTCCTTTTTATATGCCTTCAAATTGCGAAACTGACCGGTGACCGTCAGAAGTGGTCCATTCAAAACGAATTTGACCTGCGGCGGAGTCGTGGTGACATTGAAGGGCAAGTGATTGTGTATCTGTCGAAAACTGAAAGAAAGAAACTCGTTGAAAAGAATGAAAGGAAGAGAAAACACAATCGTAGACAGAAAAGCCAAGCTGCTCTACCTGTGCAATGATTTCATAAAAGACGTTTTCAGGAACGAACATCAGGAGGTCAAGCCATCCTTTGGCAAGTGATGCTGTATATTGAATCACTTCACCGCCTCGTACTTCTAACAGCTGTCCACTTTCATGAAGGATCATGGAGCCGAGCAGTTCCCCTTTTGTCCACCTGTCATTATCCTTCAAACAGATCATCGTGCTTTGAAGACTTTCTGGTAGCATGATTTCTCCTTCTTCATCTTCAATCAGACAATGCCCGTTTTCAATGAGTAAATACCCGCTGCACCATCTTCGGCTGCAGCGTTCAAGCTGCCTCATTCGTTTTTCCATTTGCAGACGCTCCTTTCCTCTTTCTTTTCTTACCAAATCATGCTTGTCCTATACGCCCGAGAAAAAAGGACAAATCAACTATCAAGGAGACGATGCATAAACTAAGAAAGGCTGAATGAGAATACTTGAGGAAAAACGGATGGGAGCTGATGATGATGTGTGGAATAACAGGCTGGGCAGACTTTAAAAAGCAGCTCATCCAACAGGACCATGTAATCAATCAAATGACAGATACATTATCTAAAAGAGGGCCAGACGATACAAATACGTGGAAAAGTGAGCACGTTCTATTTGGGCATAAAAGATTAGCGGTTGTAGATGTAGAAGGCGGAAAACAGCCGATGACATATACACATCAAAACCATGCTTATACCGTTGTATACAATGGAGAGCTTTATAACACAGAGGATATAAGAAAAGAATTGTTAAAAAGGGGCCACCGCTTTCTTGGGCATTCTGATACAGAGGTACTTCTTCACGCCTACACAGAATGGAAGGAAGAGTGTGTGACCCATTTTAATGGTATTTTTGCATTTGCGATTTGGGATAGTGAGCGTGAATTATTATTTGCAGGGAGAGATCGGCTCGGCGTCAAGCCATTTTTCTATACAGAACGTCATCATTCCTTTTTATTTGGTTCAGAAATCAAAGCGCTTCTTGCTCATCCTGATATGAAAGCAAAAGTCGATCATGAGGGATTATCGGAGATTTTTGGTTTAGGACCGTCTAGAACACCAGGGCAAGGAGTGTTTAAAGGGGTAAAAGAGCTGAGACCTGCTCATGCCTTGACCTTTTCAAAAAACGGATTGCGTGTGTGGAGATACTGGAATGTCAAAAGCAAGGCGCATACGGACTCGCTCGATGACACAGCACAGCACGTCAAGGATCTCTTTACAGATGCCGTCACAAGGCAGCTCGTCTCTGATGTGCCTGTTTGTACATTTTTATCGGGGGGCGTTGATTCGAGTGCCATTACCGCCATTGCCGCTAAGCACTTTGAGAAAATAGGGAAAGCACCGCTTCATACGTATTCGGTTGACTACGAAGGGAATGATCAATTCTTTGAAGCAAGTCAATTCCAGCCAAATGCGGACGGTCCATGGATTGACCACATGACCAAGGCGTTTCAAACGAATCATCACAGCTGCATCATTGGACAAAAGGAGCTGGCTACTTATTTAAAGGAAGCGGTTGAGGTCCGAGACTTACCGGGTATGGCAGATATTGATTCTTCCTTGCTTTGGTTCTGCCGAGAAATTAAAAAGGACTTTGTGGTTGGTTTGTCAGGTGAATGTGCGGATGAAATTTTTGGAGGCTATCCTTGGTTTCATTCGGCAAATGAAACGAATGGTTTTCCTTGGATGAGATCGACGGAAGCTAGAACGCAGCTCTTACAAGACTCGTGGCAAAAGAAGCTGTCACTAAAAGAATATGCACAAAGCAAATATGAAGAAACCGTGGCTGAAACGCCTCTTTTAGATGGAGAAACTGGAGTAGATAAAGCCCGGAGAGAACTTTTTTACTTAAATATGGTCTGGTTTATGACAACGCTGCTAGATCGAAAAGACCGAATGAGTATGGGGGCGAGTCTTGAGGTACGTGTACCATTTGCGGACCATCGCCTTGTCGAATATGTATGGAATATTCCTTGGGAAATGAAAATGCATGGAAATCGTGAAAAAGGGGTTTTACGTAAAGCATTAGAGGGAATTTTACCGAATGAAGTGCTTTATCGCAAGAAGAGTCCTTACCCGAAAACACATCATCCAGCCTATACCCAGGCTGTAAAAGAGATGTTAATAGACTGCCTTGCTCAAAAAGATTCTGTCCTTCACGAATTTCTAGATCCGAATCAATTAAAGCAGCTGATTGAAACGGAAGGAGCTTCCTTTCAAGTGCCTTGGTATGGCCAGCTCATGAAGGGCCCGCAATTAATCGCTCATCTGGCGCAAATTCATCATTGGTTTGAAACGTATCGAATTGATATAGAAGCGTAATAAAGGGTCGGCTTTCTTACATTTGTTGAAGGGAAGCCGGCTTTTTTTGATACATAACATGAGACGAATAGAGCACATCGAAAGTTGATCTAATCTTTCTCATTTGTATAATTAACTTAAAGTGAATTAATTTGGAGGAAAAAGGATAATGAAAATCATTGTGATCGGAGCAGGACCAGGGGGACTTGCGGCAGCTATGATGCTTCAAAGCAAAGGACATGACGTTCATGTATACGAAAAGCAGCCCTTTATCGGCGGACGAAACGCTAAGTTTCAACTGGGTGATTTCACGTTTGATACGGGTCCTACCTTTCTCAGCATGATTCATATTGCAGAGGAGCTGTTCACCTTTGCTGGTAAAAATCTTTATGACTATATTGATGTGATCGAATTAAAAGAAATGTATAGATTGATTTTTCAAGACGATCAGCTAGATATGATACGAGATCGTGATGAAATGTATAGACGGTTAGAAGCCTTTGCAACTGGAGAGGGCGAAGGGTATATTCGATTTATGAACGATACGAAGCGAAAAATGGATCGGCTTACACCTATTTTACAAAGTAAAATGGATCGTTTTCATCATTATTTGCGTCCAAAGGTGCTCAAAGCACTTCCGCAGCTTTCATTGAATAAGAGTTTATATGATGTGCTGTCAGATTATTTCTCAAATGAATCAGTGAAATATGCGTTTACATTTCAATCAAAGTATTTAGGTATGTCACCGTGGGAGTGCCCTGGTGCTTTCTCCATTCTATCATTTATGGAGCATGGCACAGGTGTGTTCCATCCGAAGGGCGGGGTCAATCAGCTGTCAGAAGCGATGGCAAAAGCGGCGGTTGAAGCTGGAGCAACGATTCATCTGTCAGCCGGCGTCGAAAAACTGCTGACAGAAGGCAGGAAGGTAAAAGGCATTCGCTTAGAATCTGGGGAAGAAATACAGGCAGATGAGGTTGTCGTAAATGGAGACTTTGCACATGTGATGACAAAGCTTGTAGAGCCAGGACTTTTAAAGAAATATAGCGAGAAAAAATTAAAAAAGAAAAAATTCTCATGCTCCACCTTTATGCTTTATTTAGGATTAGATACCATATATGAGGAGCCGCATCATACCATCGTATTTTCCGATGATTATGCGCAATTCGTCAAAGGCATTACGAAAACATATGAGCTGCCAGATGATCCATCTATTTATATTCAAAATGCTAGTGTCACAGATGACTCACTTGCGCCAAAAGGAAAGTCAGCTCTTTATGTATTGGCACCTGTTGCCAACAATCAAAGCGGCATTGACTGGGAAGCGCATCAAGATGAATTTAGAGAACTTGTACTGAATACACTGGAGCGAAAAACCGGTTTTAAGAATGTAAGGCAGCATATAGAAGTCGAACGGATGATCACACCGAAGCAATGGGAGGAAGACCTTTACGTATACGAAGGAGCCACATTTAACCTTGGTCACCAGCTGACGCAGATGATGGTTCTAAGGCCGCACAATGAATTTGATGAATTGGATCATTGCTGGCTCGTAGGAGGAGGAACGCACCCAGGAAGCGGACTGCCGACCATTTTAGAATCAGCACGCATCACGACAAATGCGATTCTTTCAAAAGAGAAACATACGCACAAAACATTGCCGCAACAAGAAAAGGGGAGCGCCTCATGACAAAACATATATTGATTGCAGGTGGCGGTATTGGCGGGATGATCTCAGCACTTTATTTAAAAAAAGCGGGACATGATGTTACGCTTATCGAAAAAAACGAGCAACTTGGCGGAAGACTTGCTTTTGTAAGTGAGAAGGGATATAAAGTAGATGAAGGTCCAACCATTGTCCTACTTCCAGATATGTTAAAAGGTATTTTACATGAGGTAGGAATTGACGAAGCATCTCTTGATCTTTTGCAGCTTGATCCGCTGTATACGATTCAATTTCAAGATGGAACCTCCTACACGAAGTACTCCGATGCATTTCGTCAGCTAGAGGAAATCAGACGTGTATTTCCAAAGGAAGATCAAGGATTCCTAAGGTTTATGGAAGAAATGACAGACCGGTTTCAAGAAGGACAACAAGCTTTTCTAGAGAAATCATTTCATGAAAAGCGTACATTTTTTACAAAAGCAAACATGAAAATTTTAATGAAATTAAAGGCGTATCGCACGGTTCAAAGTGCCCTGAAAAAGTATTTCTCAGACGAACGCCTGCGAGATGCATATGCACTTCAAACCCTCTATGTCGGAGGAAATCCATATGAAGCATCTGCTATATATTCGCTTGTTTCATATAGTGAGCACGCACATGGAATCTACTATTTAAAAGGCGGCTATGCGAGTTTAGTAGATATATTGGAAGGGCAGCTCATGAAAATGGGTGTGCATGTGAGAAAAAATGTCGAAGTCACGGAGCTAGAGTTTGATGGGAAGCGCGTGGTTAAAGCAAAAGTCAGTGACGCCCATATAGCAGCTGATGCCTTTGTCATCAACGGAGATTATCCAGCTGCGTTAAAACAGCTTGGTTTAGACGAACAAGATCGGCGAAAATACGTGCCGTCCTCTGGCTGTGTAATGGTGTATCTCGGGTTAAACAAAATGTACCATGATGCGCCTGTGCATCAATTCTTTATGGGCGAACACTTTGATCAGCATATGAAAGAGGTTTTTCAAACGAAGACGATCCCTCAAGATCCGTCGTTTTATACATTTAATCCATCGATCATTGATCCATCTCTTGCCCCGGAAGGCTGTAGTGTTTTATATATGCTGATTCCCGTTCCCTCAGGAGATCATATCAACTGGGAAGAGGAGAAAGATTTTGTAGAGAAAATGGTCGATCGTCTTGAGAAAAGAGGCTTTCCAAGATTGCGAGAGTCGATTGTCTGGAAAAAAATCAGAACACCAAATGATTCCTTGCGAGAAGGATTGTTTGAAGGTGGCAGCTTTGGACTTGCGCCTAACTTATTTCAATCAGGTGTGTTCCGCCCGCAAGTGAAGGCAGCTGAGACCGATAATCTTTATGCGGTAGGTGCTTCCATCCATCCTGGTGGCGGAGTGCCGATCGTGATGCAAAGTGCGAAGCTGATGGCGTCTGTGCTGTTAAAAGATTTGAATGACAGAAAGGAAGTGAAACTAAGTGGTTGATGTACAAACAGCATTGAAATTGTGTGAGGAGACCATTCAAACCCATTCTAAAACGTTTTACCGTGCCTTTTCCATGCTGCCTAAAAAGAAAAGACAGGCCGTCTGGGCCGTGTATTCCTTTTGCCGGAGAGCAGATGATATTGTAGATGAGTCCCCCTCGCCAAAAGAGGAGCTTGCCTCCTTTCGAGAGACGTTTGATCGATTTTTACAAGGTGAGGTAGATCGGAATGATCCGATGTGGGTGGCGCTAGCACATACATTTCAAGAGTTTCGTATGGATGAAGCCCCGTTCCGTGACTTGCTCCAAGGTCAGGAGATGGATTTAGAGCAGCACCGATATGAAACGTTAGATGAACTGCTCATTTATTCCTACCATGTTGCTAGTACCGTTGGACTTATGCTGCTTCCTATTATTGCACCGCGTAAAAAAGAACAGCTAAAAGAAGCAGCGATTTCATTAGGGATTGCCATGCAGCTGACCAATATTCTTCGTGACATTGGCGAGGATAAGGCTGAAAGAGACCGCATTTATTTGCCAAAGCAAGTCATGGATCAATTCGGATATACAGAGCAAGAATTGCAAGAAGGCATTATCAATCAAGCATTTCAGCACGTATGGGAGTACATTGCCTTTGAGGCAGAGGCATACTACGAGGAGTTTTTTGACCATCTTCATGAATTCCCGCTCTATTCACGTATACCAGTGAAAGCAGCTGCTCACTTTTATAAAGCCATTTTAGATAAAACAAGAGAAAATGAATACCGCGTGTTTACACAGCGATCATTTATTTCGAACCAAGAAAAAGAACTTATTTTAGAAGATATTACGTAAAAAAGGACTGCACCCGCAGTCCTTTTTATGTGGAAGAAAAGCGATGCTCTGTCCAAACTCTTGAACGCCACCGCCTATACATAAAGATGCCTCTTACCCATTCATCCACGATAAAAGAAATCCAAATCCCAATGAGGCCCATTTCAAGCTGAATGCCTAACAAGTAAGCGATCGGAAGCCCGATGCCCCACATTGAAATCATCGCCATATACACTGGAAACTTCGCGTCGCCAGCAGCCCGCAAGGAATTAATAATGACCATATTAAAAGAACGGCCCGGTTCTAAAATAATGGTCAAAAGGAGGAGGGTGGCGGCGGTTTGAATGATCTCGCTGTTGCTAGTAAAGAAAGCAAGCAAATGCGTCGATGATAAAGATAAAGCAGTGGAAGAAAGAAGGGAGATGCCAATGGCCCAGTATAAGCTTTTCATGCATCTGTGATAGGCAGCATCGAATTCCTTCGCCCCAATATGGCGCCCAATTAAAATTTGTGTCCCTTGGCTAATGGCTGCACCAAATAGCATAATGAACATCATGATATTTTGAGTATAAACCTTTGCTGCTAATGCCTGCGTCCCCATAAATGTAATAAACAGTGTAATAATCATTTGGGAGCCGTTATAAGAAAGCTGCTCTCCAGCAGAAGGAATCCCGATCTTTAGCAGCTTTTTTAAATATGTCCGCTGGATGTGAAACATCTTCTTTAGTGAAAAGCGTAATCCAATTCGGCGGCGTACAATGAGGATCATGGCCATTAATCCGATCAATCGAGCGAGTGAGGTCGAAAAAGCGACCCCCATGACACCTAATACAGGGAAACCAAACGGACCAAAAATCACCAAATAGTTACCAGCAACGTTTAACAAGTTCATTCCGATAGTGACATACATCGTATCTCTTGTATATCCGTAGCTTTTTAAAATAGCACTATACGTCATAATGAGCGCTTGAATAAAAGAAAGCAGCCCGACAATTTGTAAAAATATAGTCGCATCCGGCATGAGCTCACTTGATAGGCCCATCAGGTGTAAAATGGGAACAGCTAATCCAAACATGAGAAGGCTAATGACAAAGCTAATCAAGAAATTGGTTCCTAGTGAGACATAGGCGACTTGAGTCGCTTCCTGCTTGCGGCTCGCTCCTAAAAGCTGCGCAATCACAATCGTCGTTCCAGTTGTAATGAAGCTGAACATGACAATCAATAAATTCAGGAGCTGATTGCTTACACCAACTGCTGCAACACTATTATCGGAATATTGGCTGAGCATGAGGGTATCCGCGCTTCCCATCAGCATATATAAAGAGATTTCAATAAAAATAGGCCAAGTTAATGCAAATAATGAAGGGTGGTTTTTCTTCCTCCTAGCTTGAATCTTTTGAATTGGCAGTGATTGAGGTTTCATCAATCAACCTCCTTTCGTATAAATCCGATTTATAGTGTACCTTGCATCGACTATAATAAGAAGAGATGAAACCGAAACTTATTGGAGAAATCCGACTTCATAAGGGGATGAATATGAATCGATTTATTACATTTACTGTACCGCCGTTCCCGGTTTATATCGCTTCAGGCAAAGGCGTATTTCATCAAGGAGAAAGACATATCTCTAGAACCTTCACCGTGTTTGATCTTCTTTATGTCACAAGAGGGCAGCTATGGATCACAGAGGACAGAAAGGCTCATCACGTAAAAGAAGGAGAATATATCATTCTCTCACCTGGCTTGTCGCATGGCGGACACCTGCCATGCGAAGAAGATACGCACTATGAGTGGCTGCATTTCTCAATTGATCCATATGAGCTGACGAATCGGCCGAGAGAACACTGGTTTGATATGAAACAAAATCAAGCCACCTTTGAAAAGCCGGCAACATATGAATTTAGCCTGCCCCGTAAAGGAAAAGTGAAAGGAAGAAATGTATTAGAAAAGCATCTTGCACAGATGCGGGCCCTAAATGATGACGCGTCTGAACTGCCGCTGAAAAAACAGCTTCAGTTTGAAGAACTGCTCATTCATTTACAAAAAGAAGCATTTCATATTCCAAGTGCAAAGGAGAATGTCGCCTCAGAAGTGGTTCATTATCTTGAGCGTCACTTTATGAAGAAACTGCAAATGGAGGAGCTTGCAGAGAAGCTGCACTATCACCCTGATTACATGACAAGGTGTATGCAGACGGTGTATGGACTCACGCCAAACCAATATATCAATCGTCTCAAGGTCGAAAAAGCCAAAAGCATGCTTGCCTCAACGAATGATAAAATCGCAGCGATTGCTGATCACGTAGGCATTGATGATCCTACTTATTTTTCTAAGCTGTTTCGGCAAAACGAAGGCATGACGCCTATCGAGTACCGTCATCTTGCAAAAAGAACGACAAAGTAAAGGAACGTGAACAGATGAAAAGGGAAAAACAAAAGCTTGTGAACATACGACCATTAAACGAAGCTGATTTAGAGTTGGTATGGCATTTAAGATTCAAAGCACCAGACCAGTCCTATCGAGAGTGGAACGCCCCATATTTTCATGAACACGAAATCCCGCTTGCTGCTTTTAAAAAACGATACTTACAGGATACATCCATTCCGCCAAAGCTATATGGTATTGAAATAGACGGCGAAATCAAAGGCACCGTGTCATATTATTGGGAGAATGAACGTACACGGTGGCTTGAATGCGGCATTCTCATTTATGATTCGCGCTTTTGGAGCGGTGGCGTTGGGACAAAGGCATTAAGTCTATGGACTGATAAGTTATTTACACACATTGATATTCCTCGAATTGGTCTTACTACATGGTCGGGAAATGAACGGATGATGCGGTGCGCAGAGAAATGCGGGTTTATCCTTGAGGGAAGACTGCGAAAGGTCCGTTACTACCAAGGAGAGTATTATGATTCGATGCGTTACGGGATGCTGAGAGAGGAATGGCAAAGCCTTCTGCAACATTCAACTGAATAATTCCTTTTCTTTTTAGTACAAAAGTAGCGTATGATTGAATAAACTAAAAAAGAAGGGTGACGAATGAGTTGCGCTGGATTACCGGATGGTTTGTGTCGATTATAGTGGCCGTTTACCTATTTGTAGATGCGCCTAAACATGGGAAGAATAAATGGCTGTGGGCGATTTTAGGCCTTTTATTCGGGCTCTTTACATTTGGAATATACCTGATCAAAACAGGAAGAAAAGGATTGGGCTGGACGGTTCTGATCGTGTCCATTATCATCTATTCTATTTTCATTCTAGTCTATGTCTTTTACTTCTTATTGCTGATGATCGGATACTCAAACGCATAATAGAAAGCACGCGTGTACATAAGGAGGAGTTTGAACGTGAGACTTACAGGGTTATTCGTTTCACTTGCTGTTGCCATTTATTTATGGTTTGATGCGCCAAAGCATGATAAAGACAAATGGCTGTGGGCCATTTTAGGTGTCTTATTTAGTACGATCGTTCTCGGTATTTATTTGATCAAGACAGAGAGGAAGGGACTTGGCTGGACCATTCTTATTTTAACGATTTTGTTTTACCTCATGTTGCTCATCTCTGTTTTGATCGGTATCATTCTTTTTTATCAGGTGGGTCCTTCATGATGAAGGGCTTTTTTCTTTTACCTTTTGCGCTGGCACACCTGCAATAACAATTTTCTCCTCGTGAAAGGAACGGTTTACCACAGCATTTGCTCCGATGGAAATATGATCTGCAATATAGATATCCCCAAACAGCTTAGCACCTGGGCCAATCCATACATGATCCCCAATGGTTGGTACATCTTTTTCATGATGATTCTGACCAATATTCACCCCTTGATGAATATCACAAAATGCCCCAATTTTTGCATGTTTGTTCACAATTAAGAGACCCGTATGATTGATTCTAAGACCGGGACCGAAGACACCAATCGGAATATCAAAGCCAAGCTGCATGCCTTTCTTTTTATGTAAATAGCGATAGAACCATTTGCGAAGTTCAGCACCGCTATTAGAATAGTATTCATATTTTCGTAAAATCCTTTGATATTTCCATATATCATCCCCAAACCACTTAGGTCGTTTGCGCTTAATGGCTAATGCTTTCTTGTCCTGAGCTAAGTAGTGGTGGAGATCATGCTTTGTTAAAATCATCAGATCCCTCTCCATTCCCTTTTGTTTCAGAGAAATTATACCATTATAACCATTTATATCAATATAGAATGACGTTTCTTTTTTTCCTTTTCTACATCACTTTCATCCACTTTCCCATATAAAATAAGTGCTTTGTCATGAATAGAACAAAAGAACCAGGAAGAATGATTTGTAATTTTTTTCTACATTATTTTGTCTCACGCGTTTATTCTCCCTATAGCAGTAGAGGTTTGTCAAAATGACACGAAATTACTCGTTAAATAGAGAATATAGTATTCATATGCTTTTAGAATCATCTTTTTGAATACAATTGACTTTCATATCTCACATCCTCTAGGCTAGTAAATGAAAATGATAATCTTTATCAATTGGAGGAGTGTTTTATTATGTCCATCAAAACCGTTTCTAAAAATCAGCAATTTTTAGAGCAGCAAAGTCAAAGAGAATCGAATGCAAGGTCTTATCCGAGACGGTTCCCATTAGCCATGCAAAAAGCCGAGGGTATGATCGTGACAGATGCGGATGGCAGAGAGTTTTATGACTGCCTGGCAGGCGCAGGAACACTTGCACTTGGTCACAATCATCCAGTTGTTATAGATGCAATTGAACGTATGCTTCATGAAAAAAGACCGTTGCATACGCTGGACATAACCTCAGAAATTAAAGAAGAATTTGTGAATGAAATTTTTTCTCACTTGCCAGAAGAGTTTGCAAAAAGAGCCAAAATTCAATTTTGTGGACCAACTGGTGGTGACGCCATAGAAGCAGCAATTAAATTAGTCAAAACAGCGACAGGGAATCGAAGCATTCTATCTTTCCATGGTGCGTATCACGGTGCGACACATGCCACGATGTCATTAAGCGGGAATTTATCTCCAAAGGAAAGAGTGCAAGGGTTAATACCTGATGTTCATTTTATGCCTTACCCATATGAATATCGCTGCCCATTTGGAATTGGTGGGAAGAATTCGCACCGCATTTCAAGTTCGTATATTGAGCGCGTATTAAATGATCCTGAAAGTGGTATTCTTCCGCCAGCAGGTATGATCTTTGAAGCAGTGCAGGGCGAGGGGGGCTCCATTCCAGCATCGATTGAATGGATGAAAGAAATGAGAAGAATCACAAAAGAAAAAGGGATTCCGCTCATTATTGATGAGGTTCAATCAGGCATCGGCCGAACAGGGAAGATGTTTGCCTTTGAACATGCAGGAATTGTACCTGACGTTATTGTGCTGTCAAAAGCCATTGGTGGAAGCCTGCCGCTTTCAGTTGTGATTTATGATCAAGATTTAGATCAATGGAATCCAGGTGCACACATCGGGACATTTAGAGGGAATCAAATGGCGATGGCTGCTGGAACTGCTACGCTTAAATTTATCAAAGAAACCAACCTGCTTGATCATGTAGAACAGTTAGGAGATCGTATGCAGGCGCATCTAAAAGACATCCAAAAACAAGTCCCTGCTCTCGGTGATGTTCGAGGGAGAGGCTTAATGATTGGCGTTGAAGTAGTAGGTCCAAATGAGAAACAGGATGTGGACGGAAGCTATCCAGCGAATCCAGAGCTGGCCAGTCTTATTCAAAAGAATTGCTTCGACAAAGGCTTAATTGTGGAGACAGGAGGCCGTTTCGGAAGTGTTATTCGATTCTTGCCACCACTCATTATGACAGAAGAACAGCTTGAAAAAGTCATCGCTATTTTTAAAGAGGCCGTGTACGATGCAATCAACTAAGGCTTCAGTGGATTCATTATTTATCAATCAAAGCCAGCTTGGAAGAGAGTCCTTCCAAGCGGCTCTTCATACATCTATCGACAGCTTACTGGATCAATGGCAAAAAGACACAGGACCATACAGTGGAATATTGCCTGGGAAATTAGCGGATAGTGTCGAATCGCTATTCCGATTTCAACCGTCTGGTGAATCCATTGAATCCGTCTTTCAAGATATAAAAGAACATCTTTTGCCGCATTTGATTGATGTATCGCATCCTAAATGCTTGGCACATCTGCATTGTCCACCGCTTATTCCTGCACTTGCCGCAGAGGTGATGGTAAGTTCCTTTAACCAATCAATGGATTCCTTTGATCAAAGCGGTATTGCTTCTTTGGTTGAGGAAGAAATTCTCAAGTGGCTATGTGCGAAATTTTCTTATGGCGGCCTAGCAGATGGGACATTTACAAGCGGTGGAACCCAATCTAACTACATGGGGCTGCTTCTAGCGAGAGATGCCTTTTGTGAAAACACATGGCAGTGGAATGTTCAGCAGAAAGGCTTACCAAGTGAATCTCACCGCATGAGAATCCTTTGCTCGAAGAATGCTCACTTCACTGTGAAAAAATCTGCCTCCCAGTTAGGTTTAGGAGAGCAGGCAGTCGTACTAGTCGAGACAGATGAGCATCATCGAATGGACCTCAATGATTTGAAAAAGAAGCTGGCTGAGTTGAAGGAGCAGAACTTGCTGCCTTTTGCGGTAGTAGCGACTTGCGGGACAACGGATTTTGGCAGTATTGATCCAGTTCGAGAGGTATATGACCTCGTCAAGCCATACGGTCTGTGGATTCACGCGGATGCTGCCTACGGCGGAGCACTTGTATTAAGCGAAACCTACCGTAAGAAATTAGACGGTATTGAGCTTGCTGATTCAATCACGATTGACTTTCATAAACAATTTTATCAGCCGATATCCTGCGGGGCATTTTTGCTAAAGGATAAAAGACATTTTGGTTTGATCAATTATCATGCCGATTATCTTAATCCAAAGGAAGACGAGCTCGATGGTATTCTACATCTCGTCAATAAATCTGTCCAAACGACGCGCCGGTTTGATGCTCTGAAATTACTTCTTTCTCTTCGTTTAATTGGAGAAGAAGGCTTTGGAGAAATCATTGACCATACCATTCATTTTGCAAAGGATGTGGCCGCGCTTATTGAGAGAAATGATGACCTTGAAGTGATCAATCCTGAGCCAGAAATCAATGCAGTTGTGTTCCGATTTAAGGATGACGATCAAACAGATGACATCAATAAAATCATTCATCGGACATTATTCAAAACAGGAACTGCTGTCATTGCGAAAACAGTGGTGAATGACCGAACATGCTTAAAATTCACTTTGTTAAATCCGAGAACGACAATCACACATATTGAGGAAATCCTTTCTGACATCGTTGATATCGGGATCGCTCATATTCAATCCGGGAGGGTACTACGTTGAGTCAATATAAACAAATGGCTGAAAATGCAACCATGCAAAGCTTTTTAAACTGTTTTTTACGCGAAACAGGAATCGATCGATCTGCAAAAAAAGAGACGAGAGCAGATGGCTCGCTTGTCTTCATCGCAAAACTAGCAAAACAAGATCTAGAGCTTGTGATTCCGATCCGATATGTTTCATCTGTTGGCCGCCATCTCTTTGATTTTCCGATTCGCTTTCGCCCGCAAGGCAGTGAACAAGAGGGCGCAATCGTCGATTACACGACACTTGTTGCTTTATGTTCAAAGGAGCTTCTCATTGAATATGGCCGTACAGATGCAGAGGATGAATTCATGCTTCGCATCATTTTAAGCTGCCGAAATATTGAACGGTTCTTAAAGGAGCGAGAAAGTGATCGAGCCGCTCTTTCTGAAGCCGATTTTGAGTATATCGAGGCTGAGCAGTCACTTCTCCTTGGTCATTTAACGCATCCTACCCCAAAAAGCAGACAAGGAATGACAGAGGAGGAGGAAGCGATCTATTCTCCTGAGCTGAAAGGGGCTTTCCATCTTCATTACTTTAAAGCGCATCATTCGATTGTGCTTCAGGATTCGTCAATTACACAGTCTGCGGCAAGCCTCATGCTAGAGGAGCTCTTGCGCCAGGTACCAGCAGAAAAAGAGAGACTGAATACGTTAGTAGAAAACGGAGAATATGTGCTCATTCCGATTCACCCGCTGCAAGTCAAAGTGGTCATGGAGAAGGCATTTGTGAACCGTTATATAGAGGAAGGGAAACTCACTTATTTAGGACCGATCGGTTCTGAATACACAGCGACCTCATCCTTCAGAACCGTCTATCAAAAGGATTCTGCTTACATGCTCAAATTCTCTGTTCCTGTGAAAATTACAAACTCCTTACGTGTTAATAAACAAAAGGAACTGGATCGCGGTGTAGAGATGTCGCGCATTTTAAAAACAGAATTAGGCGTTTCTTTATACGATAAATTTTCTGGATTCCGGGTCATTGAAGATCCCGCCTATTTATCCATTCAAGGAGAAGAGGCGGAATCTGGCTTTGAAGTAGTCATTCGTCAAAATCCATTTTTACATCGTGAAAAAGGGGCAAGCTTAATTGCTGGATTATGTCAGGATCATGCGTATGGTGGAAAATCGCGATTAGCAGGGATCATTCATGACCTTGCAGACGCAGAAGGCCGATCACTGGAGGCTGTGAGCCAAGATTGGTTTAAGCAATATTTAACTATTTCGTTAGAACCGATGCTCTGGCTGTTTGAAACGTATGGTCTTGCACTGGAAGCCCATCAGCAAAACGCTGTTGTGCAAATGAAGGGTGGTTACCCGCACACCTTCTATTATCGTGACAACCAAGGCTACTACTATAGTGAATCGAAAAAGGATAAACTCGCAAATCTTGTCCAAAACCTGAGCGTGAGAAGTGAAACGATTTGTGCAGATGAGGTAGCTGTTGAGAGACTGCGTTATTATTTCTTCTTTAATCATTTATTTGGTCTCATTAACGGCTTTGGTACAGAAGGTCTGGCGAAAGAAGAAGACTTGCTCGCCCTTGTGAGAGACACATTGCTCGCTCATGAGGAAACATACGGTGCATCTGAGCTGACAAACAGCCTTCTGCGCTCAAAAGAACTGCCTTCAAAAGCGAATTTGCTGACACGGTTTGAAGATATGGATGAACTGACAGGATCTCTGGAAACACAGTCTCGTTACACAGCTGTCTTGAATCCGCTCTTTTTACATAAGGAGGCGCTGATTGGATGAGGGATCGTATTAAGTTTATTCGCGCTGAATATGAAAGAGATGTCCGGCTTGTCCACAAGTGGATGCAAGAGGAGTATGTTCACCCATTTTGGCATTTGAATATTCCGTTTCCTGCTTTTGAAAAGCATTTTTATCAGGCGATTCATGATCCGCATCAAACCCTTTATTTAGGTACAATTGATGGGACACCCATGAGTTATTTTGAGGCGTACAACGTCAAAGGTGATGTCATTGAATCTTACTATCAGCCTTCTCCGCATGATCAAGGAATCCATCTATTAATAGGGGAGCCGGATTATGTAGGAAAAGGTTTTGCTACTCCGCTGCTCCAGGCCATGACAGCATTTCAATTTGAGCAGAATAAACGAACAGAAAAAGTCGTCGCTGAGCCGGATATTCGCAATGAAAAAATGATCCATGTATTTGAAAAATGCGGATTTGAACGTGTAAAACCAGTCAATTTACCCGATAAAACAGGTCTTTTAATGTTTTGTGATCGAGAAAGATTCGAAAGGAAGTATAACCATGACGCGGTTCAACAAGCAAAATAATGTAGTGGATGTAATAGGGATCGGCATTGGTCCGTTTAACTTAGGACTTGCCGCATTATCTGAAGAGGTAAATGAAATTGACGCTTTGTTTTTTGAAAGAAGTGAAGCTTTTCATTGGCACCCAGGGATGCTCATTGAGGGGACGACACTGCAAGTTCCCTTTTTAGCGGACCTTGTCAGTATGGCAGATGTGAAAAGTAAATATAGCTTTCTCAACTATTTACAGGAACAAAACCGTTTGTATTCATTTTACTTTCTAGAGGATTTTCATATCCCGCGCAAGGAATATAGTCATTATTGCCGCTGGGTCGCAGACCAGTTAGACTCTTGCCGATTTGGCATGAACGTCGAATCTGTCTCATTGATCGAGAAAGCAGGAGAAAAGCGATATGAAGTGCATGTGCGTCATGTGAAAGACCAAACGGTAGAGGTGTTTGAAAGTAAGCATCTCGTCTTAGGAATTGGTACACAGCCGGCGATACCAGCGTCGCTCCAGCCAGCTTTAGGAGAGAAAGTTTTTCATTCTGCTGACTATTTAAAACGAAAGAAAGAAGGCTGTTTCAAAGGGAAATCTGTGACAGTGATCGGCTCTGGTCAAAGTGCGGCAGAAGTGTTCTATGATATTTTATCAGATGATGAGGCGAAGGATATTCACTGGTTCACACGCTCTAAAGGATTTTTCCCAATGGAATATTCAAACCTTGGTCTTGAATATTTCTCTCCAGATTATATTGATTTCTTTTATGAGCTTCCGCAAACAAAAAAGGATGCGTTGTTAAAGCAGCAAGACTTGCTGTATAAGGGCATCAGCTCTGCAATGATCCGTGATATTTATCATTTGCTTTATGAACGTTCTGCCTGCGGAGAGCAGTTGAACACAGTGCTTCAAGCAATGACGGAGGTCAACTTGATTGAGGAAACAGCTCGCACCTTGTCCCTTTCATGCACGCAATGGGTCAAAGAGGACACCTTTACCCACGAGACAGATATTGTCGTACTGGCGACGGGCTATCAATCGGTACTGCCCCCGTTTATCAATCCAATTTCTCATCACATTCAATGGGACGATCAAGGACGGTTCCAAATCGAACGTGAATATCGCTTAAAAACGAATACAATGGGTGAAAATGATATTTTTGTCCAAAATGCAGAGCTTCATACACATGGCGTTGGCGCTCCAGATTTAGGTCTTGGCGCTTACCGAAACAGTGTGATTATCAATGAACTTGCTCGTCAAACCGTGTATCCACTTTATCAAAAGCACGTCTTCCAGACATTTGGTACACATAAGAACGTCAACACATTTGAAGAAATCAAAGGTTAAGGAGGATGAAGCGATGAGTGTACAAGATGAATTGAAAAAAGCGGTGAATCCGGCTGCTTGGAAAAAGGCAAACCAGCGAATGGTGGCAAAAATGCTGTCTGAATACATGTATGAGGATATGCTTCATCCCGTGCAGCTAGATCAAAAGGATGGCATTGCTCAGTATGAATTAATCATTCACGAACATAAGAAATATCGCTATCTTGCAAAACCTCGTTTGTTTGATAGTTTTGATACAATTGCTGAATCAATCGAGTGCTGTCAAGACGGAAAATGGTCAAAGGATGTCAGTGCCATTGTGTTTTTACTAGACATTCAGCCGCTCATTCCAATGTCTTCTGACACAACAGGACACCTTATAAAAGAGCTTCATCACACCTTGTTAGCAGATGTACATTTGCTGTCGAAAAAAGCACTTCGTGCGGATGAACTGACAGATACTGATTATGCATGGATTGAAGGAGAAATGACAGGCCATCCTTGGATTGTGTATAACAAAGGACGCATTGGGTTCAGTTATGATGACTACCTAGCCTATGCACCTGAAAGGCAAGAAAGTGTGCAGCTGTCTTGGATTGCTGTTCACCGGGACCTTGCGACATTCCATGCAGTCGATCATGAAAACTATGAGCAGGTAATTGCCAAAGAGTTAGATGAAGTCACGATCCGTCAATTTCACCGCGTGCTAAAGGATGAAGGATTGATTGCAGCTGATTATTATTTGATGCCTGTTCATAAATGGCAGTGGACACATATGATTATTCAGCATTTCCCAGAAGATTTGGCGTTGCGCCGGATTGTGTATGTAGGAGAGGGACTGGATCAATATATCCCGCAGCAGTCGATCAGAACCTTTACGAACATCTCAAATAAAGGCAAGCATCATATTAAACTGCCAATGAGCATTTTAAATACACTCGTGTACCGAGGACTTCCGTCAGAACGGACAGTCATTGCCCCTCGCATTACAGCGCATATTAAAGGGATCGCGGATCAAGATTCATTTTTATCTGATGTCTGCCGCGTGATATTACCTGGTGAGAATGCAAGTATTAATGTCGATCATCCTTACTATAGCAAACTGCCTGGTGCGCCGTATCAATATCTTGAAATGCTCGGTGTGATTTTTAGAGAAAGCATTTACTCGTACTTAGATGAAGGAGAGACCCCTGTTACACTTGCGGCACTCACCTATGAGGATCATGAAGGTGAGCCATATGTGAAACAGCTGATTGAAAAATCAGGTCTCTCAGCAAAAGAGTGGATGGCGAAATTTTTCCATGTGGTGATGCCGCCGCTATTGCACTTTATGTATCAATACGGCACCGTCTTTTCACCGCACGGACAAAATACGATTCTTGTGTTAAAAGATCATCAGCCTCATCGTTTGGCGATCAAAGATTTCGTCGACGATGTGAACATTAGTGATCAGCCGCTGCCTGAATTGGCTTCTCTAGGAGACGATTTAAAAGAAGTGCTGCGGAGTGAGCCGCCGGAAGGCTTAGTGCAGTTTATCTTTACAGGATTGTTTATTTGTAACCTGCGTTACGTATCAAACGTGTTAGAGAACCATCAGCTATTAGATGAAGTGACACTTTGGCGCTTGCTTGCCGAAGAAATTCAGCAGTATCAAAAGCAATTCCCACAGCTGAAGGACCGTTTTGACCTATTTGATCTATTCCAGCCGAAGCTGACAAAGCTGTGCTTAAATCGTAATCGAATGATTGATTATGGGTATGGAGACGGAGATGACCGCCCGCATGCATCAGAGCATGGAAAGGTCACAAATGCACTCGCGCATGTTCTTTCGTCCATCGGCGAGAAATAATAGAAAAGCTGTAGACATCAAGTGTCTACAGCTTTTTATATATTACGAAAATGCTTGAGAGGCAAGGAAATAAAGAAGAGCGGGATCGTTCAGCTTTTCTTTTCCACGAATCATCATAAAATGCGCTTTGTTTGTTTTCGTAAAACCTGCTTCAACAAGTGATTCATGGAGGCGCTCAGCTGTTTCCTCCTGCATATCTAAACGAATTGGACCCGAATAAGACGAAATGAGCGAACGGATCAGCGAGAGAGCTGTAAGTTCATCATTTGCAGCAAGCGGACCAATCATTAAATTGGCAGGTGTTTCAACGCCGAACGCAAAGCCCGTTGTGTCGTGATGTTCATTCTTTGCAATGATACGCTGCGCTGCCCGGTTCATCCGGTTTTTTAAAAAGCTTGATCGATTTGTGCCCGCGCCTTTTTCATCTAGTGCTTCAATACACGGAAGGTGCGATTCATCGGCAGGAGACAGGTGGATGTCATCTGACACACGAAGCGCTTCTGGGTTTGGGTTTTGCGCTTTGTAAGTCGTAATGTAACCAGCCGTGTGAAACCCGATTTTTTCGTAAACTGGCCGCCCTTGGACAGTAGCGGTTAAAACGAGAGGAATGCTTTGATCACATTGATCTAGCAGGGTGTCAATCATTTTCCTTGCAAGACCTAAGCCGCGATGTGTCTCAGATACAATGACAGCACCAATTGACGCCATTCGATCATATTGGAAAAGTCCTGCACATGAGATGACTTGTCCATCCGCTGTTGAAAAACCTGTGAAATATCCATTTGTTAAAAGAGATGTGAGCTCTTCCGCATTGTAATCAGGCCAGTCTACCTCTTGAGACAATGCGATAAGATCTGGTATGTCATCGAGTGTTAATGCTCGTTGAACAACGTTTGTCATGACGCGCAACTCCTTCTTAGCTGAATTCATCTATGTGTATCGTACCATAAGAAGGTATAGTGTAAAAATTGAAGTTTATCTAAGTTTCCCAGCAAAAAAGAACCTCCAATTTCGGAGGTTCTGCATTAATGAACATTAAAATATCGAGCTTCAGGATGAGAAACGACGATCGCTGAAACAGATGCTTCAGGTTCCATCATAAATCCTTCTGTTAGATGGATGCCGATTTTTTCAGGCTGAAGCAGCTTGAACAGCTTTTCTTGGTCTTCAAGATTTGGACAGGCGGGATAACCAAAGGAATAGCGCTGCCCTTGATATTTCGCTTGGAATCGTTTTTCCATTGTGAAATCGACTGGGTCAGGGAAGCCCCATTTGTCACGAATCACTTGGTGGGTTCTTTCGGCTAATCCTTCTGCAAGCTCAAGCGCAAGAGCTTGAACTGCATGCATTTTTAAATAATCTCCTTCTTGCTTAAAGTGCTGCGCGACTTCACGTATACGCGCTCCGGCTGTGACGGCAAATAAGGCAATATAATCTTTCTCCTTTTCACCGCTTCCCCGCACATAATCAGAAATGGAGCGGTACGGAAGCTTCTCCTGTCTTGGAAATTGGAATGTTTCAATGATACGGTCAGGCGCTTTGGGATCATAAATATGCAGATCATTTCCGTTTGAACTGGCAGGATAAAATTGATAGGCAAATGCAGGCGCAAACCAGTTTTTCTCTCTGCCTTCGTTTAGAAGATCTGTGACAAGCTGCTTTAATTCCAATGCTTTTGGATGCTGTTCGGCCAACAGCTTTTTCACCTTTCCTTTTAATCCAAGGTGGTGGCCAATGAGCATTTGTTCATTCACATAAGGCATAATGTGATGCAGATCGATGTCTCTTACATAATGACGTGCCGTATTTTCTGGTGTGAAAATAGGTGCCTCAGGGAGTGCCGCACGTTTTTCTAGTAATTCAATGACAGCTTGTGGCTGCTTTGTTTCTTTCTCTTTGACAGGTGCCACAGACTCTTCGTCGGGCTTTATTTGAAACTGAAGAGGATTTGCTTTTAACTCATTGGCTAAAGATAAGCCGTCCATCGCATCTTTTGCGTAAAGAACCGGTCCGTCATAATGAGGCGAAATCTTCATTTTCGTAAATTTCCGAGAAAGTGCAGCGCCACCGACCAAAATGGGCACGGAAATATTCGCCTTTTGTAAATCCTGAGCGGTGAGTACCATTTGCTGGGCTGACTTCACAAGCAATCCTGATAATCCAATCATATCTGGCTTTTCCTTTTGCACAGCTTCGATCAATGTTTGCGGTGTCACCTTGATGCCGAGGTCGACCACTTGAAAGCCGTTATTACTCAAAATGATGTCGACAAGGTTTTTTCCAATATCATGGACATCTCCTTTTACAGTGGCAAGTAGAATCTTACCTTTTCCGTTTGCATGCTGCTTTTCCATATATTGCTCGAGATACGATACAGATGCCTTCATGACCTCTGCTGATTGAAGCACTTCCGCCACAATCAGTTCGTTTTGATTGAAAAGACGTCCAACCTCAGCCATTCCCTGCATTAACGGACCATTGATGATATGAAGTGGTGATTCAAATTGCTCTAGAGCCAGGGATAAATCATCGATAAGTCCTTCTTTTGTTCCTTCGACGACGTAGAGTGCTAGCCTTTCATCAAGTGATAAGGAGACCTTTGGTTTTTTCTCCGTTTTCTTTTTGCCTCGGTAAAATTGGGTAAATTCAGCAAGGGTTTGATCATTTGTTTCATAGAGCAGTGTTTCAGCCAGCTTAATTTCTTCCTTTGGAATGGAAGCGAAGCGTTCAAGCTTTTCTGTATTCACGATGGCGTAATCAAGTCCTGCTTGGACGCAGTGATACAAGTAGACGGCATTCAAGATTTCTCTCCCAAGAGGTGGGAGTCCAAAAGACACGTTGCTGATGCCTAAAATCGTCAAGCACTCAGGCAGGTTTTCCTTGATCATTTTGATGCCTTTGATCGTTTCTTCGGCAGCGCCAATATACTGCTCGTCTCCAGTGCCTACTGGAAAGACAAGTGGATCAAAAATGATGTCACTTGCGGGAATGCCATATTTCTTCGTTAATAGATCATGAGAGCGTACCGCAATCTCCAGCTTTCGTTCTGCTGTTACAGCCATCCCTGTTTCATCGATCGTGCCGACAACAAGTGCACCGCCGTATAGCTTCACAAGTGGAAGAATTTCTTCGAAGCGTTCTTCGCCATCCTCAAGGTTAATGGAATTGATGATGGCTTTCCCTTGGGAATATGTGAGCGCTTTTTCGATCACGTGTTTATCCGTTGAATCAATGACAAATGGGGCTTTGACTTTTTTCATAGCCTCTTGTAAAAAACCTTCCATGTCTGCCGCCTCATCGCGGTCTGGATCAGCGAGACACACATCAATCACGTGAGCACCGTTTTTTACCTGTGCACGAGCAACTTCTGACGCTTCTTCAAACTTTTGTTCCGCAATGAGTCGTTTGAATTTGCGTGAACCAATCACGTTGGTTCGTTCTCCTACAAAAAGAGGGCGCATTGACTCCTCATATATCAGGGGCTCAATTCCTGAGACGGTATGCTGAGACGATTCATGCGCAATGTGACGCGGCTGAATCGTTCGTACTTCATCTGACAATGCCTGTATATGTGCAGGTGTTGTTCCGCAGCAGCCGCCAACAATATTTAACCAGCCTTCCTTGGCAAAGGCGGAAATTTTTTTAGCAAGTGAAGCAGGGGATTCATGATATTTACCTTCTTCATCTGGTAGACCAGCATTTGGATAGCAGCTAACCGCTGACTTGGCGATGGAGGAGAGCGTGCGGATATGGTCTGTCATGAATTCAGGACCCGTCGCACAGTTCAGGCCGACACTCATTGGTTTCATATGCTCAAGAGAGATATAAAAGGCTTCAATATCCTGACCAGCGAGGGTAGTGCCCATCGGTTCAATCGTACCTGATACCATGAGAGGCAACTCAATACCTGTCTGCTGGAAGGCTTCCTGAATGCCTTTGAACCCAGCTTTTACATTCAGCATGTCTTGACTTGTTTCTAAAAGAAGGGCATCACATTTGCCATCAATCAAGGCGCGGGCCTGCTCTTCATAGTTTTTGACGAGCTCATCGAAGGTTGTGCCGCCTGTCACAGATAATGTTTTCGTAGTGGGACCCATCGCGCCAACAACAAATCGAGGCTGCTCCGGCGTGGAGAAACGGTCAGCTTCGTCCTTTGCCAGCTGGGCAGCCCGTACATTGAGTTCATAGGCAAGGTGGCCAAGCCCGTATTCGTCAAGGACGAGCTTTGTAGCCCCGAACGTATTCGTTTCAATGAGGTCGGCGCTTGCCTCAAGGTATTCTCTATGAATCGCGCGGATGATGTGAGGGGCTGTCACATTCAAATACTCGTTACAGCCCTCATACTCTTCTCCGCCAAAGTCTTCTGCTGTGAGATTGGCATTTTGAATCATGGTCCCCATTGCACCATCAAGGACGAGGATGCGTTTCTTAAGCTGTTCAGTGATAGTTGACATGGGTGTTTGACTCCTTTTCTTTCTGATGAATGTAGGTGGTTAGTTCTGCTGTTAAGTCTGATCGAAGGAAAGGGGTAATTAAATAAATGCCGTTAAACAATTCGCAGGCTGTATCTAATAAAGAGCGGGCAATCGCTAAGCCTTCTGCTCGCTGCTTCTCTTTATCCTCACCAGCCTTGGCCATAATGTCACGAATGGAATCAGATAATTTGATGCCTGGAATTTCATGATGAATAAACTCCGCATTTCGGCTGCTTGTTAACGGCATAACGCCAATATAAATCGGCTTATCTAAATGACGGCTCTCCTCATGAATTTTCACAAGCTGTTCCTCAGAATAAACAGGCTGTGAAATAAAATAATCAGCACCGTATTCGATTTTTTTCTCAAGACGTTTGACCGCTTTATCAATGTGACGAACATTTGGATTAAACGCGCCAGCTACTGAAAAATTAGTCTTTTTGCCAAGCGGCTTCCCTGAGAAAGAAAGGCCTTCGTTAAACTGCTTAATCAGCCGAATCAAATCAAAGGAGGTTAAATCATAAACCGACGTTGCACCTGGAAAATCTCCAATCTTAGAAGGGTCGCCTGTAATGGCTAAAATATCAGTTAAACCAAGGGTGTCGAGACCCATCAAATGGGACTGAAGCCCAATCAAATTACGATCACGGCACGTGATATGGACGAGTGAACGCATATCAAGCTGCTGTTTCAATAATGCCCCGCAAGCCACATTGCTAATGCGCGGGGTCGCAAGAGAATTATCGGCTAATGTCAAGGCATCAATGCCTGCATTCTTTAACTCATTTGCCGCGACGAGGAATTTTTCGAAGTTCAGCTTCTTCGGCGGATCAAGCTCTACAATAATCGTCCGTTTTTTCGTAGCGAGCTCATCAAGACCTGGTTCAGTCCGCTGATCTTGAATCGAAATGACTTCTTCTTTTAATACTTTCACTTCTTTTTCAGTGATCGGGGCTAAATCCTTGACCGCTTCAGCCATTGCGTGAATATGCTGAGGCGTTGTTCCGCAGCAACCGCCGATAATACGTGCGCCTTGATTTCTAAATTCAAGTGCACTTTTTCGAAAATAATCGTTATCTGTATCATAGACGAGTCTGCCTTCTTCAAGAGAGGGGAGACTGCTGTTGGGATAGACTGATAAATGGGAATTTTCTAAAATTGGAACGCCTTCGAGTGCCTGAATCATATGATAAGGGCCAAGCCGGCAGTTGATGCCAACGACGTCTGCACCAAGAGAGGACAATTCAGATAAACCATCCTTGAGCGGTGTTCCATCCTGCAACACACCTTGTTCATGCATGGAGACGTTCATGACAATCGGGAGAGTCGTTTCTTTTCGTGCAATTTGGAGAACGGCCTTCGCTTCTTCCATGTCATAATACGTTTCTAGCAATAATCCATCGGGCTGCTCATTTAATAGAATGTACAGCTGCTCTCTAAAGCTTCGTTTAATTTCTTCAATTGTATAGGCATTTTTGTTAAACGTTCGAATGCCGCCGATCGTTCCAAGGACATAAGCAGAGCCGGCGGCTGCTTTTGCGATTTGTACCGCCTTTGTATTGATGCGCTTTGTTTCTTCCTCTAAGCCGTAGCGGGATAGTTTAATATAATTTGCGCCGTACGTATTTGTTTGAATGATGTCCGCACCAGCCTGCACATATGCTTCGTGCACGCGCCTTACTTCATCTTCTTTCGATAAATTTAATTCTTCAAAGCAGCGGTCAATGCCGTAAGAGTATAAAAGTGTTCCCATTGCACCGTCAGCAATCAGTACGCGGTTTTGTAAGTCTTGTAATAGGCCCATTGGTTTCCTCCTTATTTTTATGTAACAAAAAAAGCCTTCTGATAAGAAGAAGACTTTTTGGCTGTATCGTAATTCTTCTTCTTATCTTCCAAGCAGTTGCTTGCTGGATTTAGCACCTTGGTCATAGAAAATATATTTCTACTACACCGGTTGCTGAGGCTTCACAGGGCCAGTCCCTCTGCCTCTCTTGATAAGAAAGCGATATGAACATGTCAATAAATTGAACTTCCATCCACTGTATCGAAAAAATCGGAAATAATCAATGGAAAATTTGAAATTTATCGAAAATTTATAAATTGAACGTCAATCGGTAAATCTGCCTTGCGCATAAGAGAAATAACCTCTTGTAAATCATCTTTATTTTTTCCTGTTACACGCACTTGGTCATCTTGAAACTGTGACTTCACTTTGATGCCGGATTGCTTAATGAGTGCATTGATCTTTTTGGCGTTGTCTTGATCAATTCCGCTGATCAGCTTCGCGCGCTGGCGTACGGTTCCGCCAAGGGCATGCTCGGTTTTTCCGTAGTCGATGTTTTTAGTTGGAACATTTCGTTTGATCAGCTTTGACACAAGTACATCTTTTAGCTGCTCCAGCTTAAAGTCATCATCAGAGATGAGCACGAGCTCTTCTTTTTCAAGAGAAATATCACTTTTACTTCCTTTAAAATCATAACGGTTTTTAATTTCCTTCAGCGCTGCTTGAACGGCGTTTTGCACCTCAGGCAGTTCAACCTTTGATACAATGTCAAATGAGCTTTCTTTTGCCATAACGCATGACCTCCATGGATAGATATTGCGTCTATTTTATCATGCAACGTGGAGAAGAAGAAACTTTATCAAAGAGATGAGTCAAAGAGTTCTGCCAGCAGCGGTATAAATCGCGTTCGGTTTGACCACTTTAGCTAACAGAACTAGAGATGTTCATGTGAGGAGAAGTATAGTAGAATAAAGTGAATCAAAAGATGAACGAACGCTCTTTTATGAGCAGATAGGAAGGAAGAGAACATGAGACCAGGTGAGCAACTGACCTTGCAAATAGAGAACGAGATGGAATACGGCTACTTTTTGACAGATGGTGAAGATTCTGTCCTCTTGCACCGCAGTGAAATGACAGAAGATATTGGTGACCAAGATGAAGTAGAGGTCTACTTATACGTAGATCATGAAGAAAGACTAGCTGCGACGATGAAAATACCGACAATCAATGCGCATACATATGGCTGGGTAGAAGTCGTAGACGTCCTAGAAGACATGGGCGCATTTGTGGATGTTGGGCTTTCAAAGGATGCACTTGTTGCAACAGAACATCTACCGCCTTTCGAGGAAGCATGGCCGAAAAAAGGAGACAAACTTTACTGTATGCTGAAAGTCACAAGCTACGGCAGAATGTTCGCAAAGCCAGCCACTGAAGATGTGATCAGTGAATTGTTTACCGAGGCACCTGAAACCTTAATGAACAAAGAAATCACTGGTACGATTTATCGCTTAATTGCGACAGGCTCGTTTATGCTGACAGATACAGGTGTGCGAGGGTTTATCCACCGCACGGAACGAAAGGAAGAACCAAGATTAGGATCGACCGTGACAGGACGCGTCATTGCTGTGAAAGAGGATGGGACCGTGAACGTTTCTCTGCTTCCTAGAAAACAGGAAGCGTTATCTGTCGATGCAGAAGAAATTTTAACCTATATGAGAACGAGAAATGGTGCCATGCCTTATGGAGACAAAAGTGATCCAGAAGACATCCGTGAACGATTCCAAATGAGCAAGGCAGCCTTTAAACGAGCATTAGGTCATTTGATGAAAAACGGCCTAGTCTACCAAAAAGAGGGCTGGACATACGAGAAAAAATGAGCAGCGTGAAAGAGAACCCTAACCTCATGGGTTTTCATATCACACTGAAATGAAGAAAAAGGGATAAAATCATCATGGTTTTATCCCTTTTTTTATATTTGTGATAAATAATGGGTTTTTTTAGTGAAAAAAGTCATGAAAAAAGCTGAAAAACCTTCACTTAATCATTGAAACAACGCCTCTCAAATCCGATAAGAAAGGAGTAAGGATGACAAAAGGAGTGTGTGTTTGGATGAAAGTGAAAATTTCATTGCTTCTGTTGGTAGCCGTGCTTATGGTGCTCACCGCATGCAGCAATCAACAAGGGGAACCACCAGCATCAAATGCGAAGCATATTGGCGTTATGCTCACAGATGATGGTCTTGGTGATCAATCATTTAACGATTCATCGTTTAAAGGATTAGAAAAAGCACGTGATGACCTAGGTATTGAATTTGATTATAGAGAAATTGCAGAAACCGATACATATGAAAAAGGACTGACCGAGCTTGTAAAAGCTGGCAATGATCTCGTCATCGGGGTAGGCTTTAGTATGCAAGAAGACTTAGAAAAAGTCGCAAAGAAATATCCGAAGAAGCACTTTTTGCTCATCGATGCCGTATCTGAGCTGAAAAATGTGACCTCCGTGACGTTTAAAGAAGAGCAAGGCAGCTATTTAGCGGGCGCACTTGCTGCAATGACAACGAAAAGTGATGTCATTGGATTTGTTGGCGGTGTCGATGCGGAGTTGATCCATCGTTTTGAAAAAGGGTTCCAAAAAGGCGCCAAATCAGTGAATCCGAACATCAAGATCTTATCCACCTATGCTAATACGTTTAGTGATGCGGACAAAGGCAGTAAAATAGCCAAAGGCATGATCAAAAAGAAAGCAGACGTTTTATATGCCGCAGCTGGCTATACAGGTGTCGGTGTATTAAAAGAAGCGCAAGCGCAGGGCAAATATGCCATTGGTGTAGATAGTGATCAGTACTACACCGCTGAAAAAGCGGTGATTTCGTCCATGGTAAAAAAAGTCGATGAAGTGGTCTATCAATTCAGCGAACAGCTCGTCAAGAGCAATCAAATCAAAAATGGGCATGTTATCTACGACTTAAACAATGACGGAATCGATATGGCAAGAATTCGGGTGCTCAAAGATGCTGAAACATTGACCAAAAAAGTAAATGTACTGAAGCAGCAATTGCTAAAAGATGAGGGGGACGCATCATGAGCTTGCGCATCAAAATTTTACTCAACTCACTCGTCTCACTTCTTTTAGCAGTTGGCGTCATCGCCTTTATCATTGTCAGTATGACAAAGATCCAATCATCGAATGAAACAGAAGTTCAAGCCTTATTAAATGTTCAAAAAACGAAGGCAAGCTTTGAAAGCGTCGAACAAACCATGACCAATTATTCAATGACCCTTTCTGATGAACAGCTAGAGGTTGTTCAAACCGGTATTTCTACAGCAAAAAAACAGCTGCAAACGTTAAACAAACACGCAGGAAATATAAATAAAGATGAATTAACAAGGTTAAATGCAAAATATGACACGTGGACCAAGGAAGCAAATAATGCCATTGGTGAAAAAAACGCATCGGATGCAAGACGGGTCGCTGCAAGAATTGATGGTGTTTTAAACGACATCCATACAATGAATAAAAGAGCAGAAGAAGCATATAAACAAAATCTAGAGAATACAGCGGATAATGTGCAATGGATCATCACAAGTGCACTCGTCGCAGCCCTCACACTGATTGTCATTGCTGTCTTTTTAAATATTGGATTAACAAGATCCATCGTGACACCGATTAAGTCACTTTCCTACCGAGCGAAGCAGATCGCAGAAGGCAACCTTGCTGTCGAGCGAATGGACATTCAGCGTAAGGATGAAATCGGCGGCTTGAATGAATCCTTTAATCAAATGACAGATCAACTGATTAGTTTGATTAAAGAAATCAGTAATGTCTCAAGTCAAGTAGAGACATTCTCGATCCAGTTAGATGATGAAAACAAAAAGCTGATGGAATCTGCAAATCAAGTATCTGTCTCGACAGACGAAATGGCAAATGGGTCACAGGCCATTTCAGAGGATCTCCAGCATGGCGTTAGCTTGATTGAAAAGATGGATCAGCATGGACGTAAAAATTCCGAACGTTCACAAACAGTCATCCAAAGTACAGGGGATGCGATAGAAGCAGTGGAAAGTGGAAAGCACACGTTAACAGAAACCAAAACGGCGATTGAAAAAAATACACATGCCACAAGGCAAATCGAGCAGTCGGCAGGAGAATTCACGCAATATGCTAGTGGGATCTCGGCTATGGCCAAAACAGTTTCTGACATTGCGGATCAAACAAACTTACTTTCGCTAAATGCAGCGATTGAAGCGGCAAGAGCAGGTGAGGCTGGAAAAGGCTTTGCCGTTGTAGCAGATGAAATTCGTAAGCTAGCCGACGAATCATCTAACGCTACAAGACAAATCTTTGATATGGTCAGTCATATTGAAAGAGGCATTCAATCCATTAGTCAAACTGTCAAAGAAGGAGTCAAGCTTTCACTTCAACAGCAGGATGCGATGGACAAAACCTCGCACTCCTTTGAAGATATAGAAACAAAAGCGCAGCACATTAAACGAGAAATGGCGGTCTTAAATGACCAAATTGTTCAATCAACAGAGCTTGGCGGACAAGTACTCAACTCGATTGAAAATATTAGTGCGGTTGTAGAAGAAACAGCAGCTGGCAGTGAAGAAATTTCTGCCTCGGCCAATGAACAGCTGCAATCTTTCCATCAAATGAACAAACAGGTAGAAGAACTGATGAGTATGACGGCAAGGTTAAATGAAACCGTCCACCGTTTTAAACTTTCATAAGTCATAAGAAAAGCACCCTTCCCGTGATGTGTCAGGGAAGGGTGCTTTTTATGATGGTTTGCCTGTAAAGAAGATGGCAAGCGTACCTGGGCCTGAATGGGACCCAACAGCTGCGCCGACAATCTGAATATCAATTTCTTTTGGATGAAATTCGGCTTCAATCAATTGTCTCATGTCTTCTGCAAGTGCAGGATCATCACCATGACTAATGCCAACAGTTTGATTTGACCAATCCGTTCCACGTTCTTTCATCAGTTCAATAATGCGTTTCAACAGCTTTTTACGTCCGCGGATTTTCTCAAGGGGGATGAGCTTTCCATCCTCGACGTGTAAAATGGGCTTAATACTCAATAAACCGCCAACAAATGCGGACGCTTTACTAATTCTTCCGCCTCTTGCTAAATACGATAAATCGTCTACAGTAAAAATATGTTGTAAAGATTCGCAAAAATGCTTTACAGACGTTTCAATTTCTTGTATTGTATTTCCGTCAATGGCAAGTGATTGAGCGTGTTTGACAGCAAGCCCATAGCCGAGTGAAGCACATTTAGAATCAATGATTCGTAAATCAAAATCAGGGTATTCTTCCTTCACTTCGTTTGCCATCATCACAGCGGTTTGATATGTACCAGAAAGCTCTGATGAGAAGGCAACATAGATTGCAGATGTATGGGTTTGTGCGAGAGAAACAAAGGCTTCTTTGATTCGGTTTGGTGAAGCTTGTGACGTTTTTGGGCTAGCACCTTGTCTCATCGCATCAAATACTTGTTTTGGTTCAATGGTGACCAAATCTTCAAATTCCTGCTCGCCAAGCAATACACGGAGCGGAATAACCGTCATGTTATGTTCATCATAATAAGAAAGAGGCAGATCAGCAGCACTGTCTGCTATGATATGAACAGTCATCAAAATCCCTTCTTTCTAAAAAAATCAGCCATATTTTACAACTTTTTAGCCTAACTATATCACAGAAATCAACTTTTCGTGTTCAAATTCTAAATTTTAGGGAAAACCATAGAGAGAATGGTAAGTGGAGGAATGACAATATGTTCATCGGAGAAGCAAAAAAACTCATTGTCGTCGTCATTGGTGCACTGCTCAATGCGATTGGACTAAATTTATTCTTAATTCCAGCTGATGTATACGCGAGTGGGTTTACAGGGGTAGCCCAGCTGTTATCTAGCTTAATGGATCAATATGCGCCATTTTATGTATCCACAGGGATTCTATTATTTATTTTAAATATTCCAGTCGGCATTTTAGGGTGGATGAAAGTGGGCCGTTCCTTTACGTTTTACAGCATCATCAGTGTGGCCCTGACGACCATTTTCCTCGGCATCTTACCAGAAACGAGTGTTTCACATGATATTTTACTAAATGCTGTGTTTGGCGGCGTGATATCAGCAGTAGGGATTGGGATCACGCTCAAATTTGGGGCATCGACAGGCGGACTCGACATCATAGCCATGATCTTAGCGAAGTGGAAGGATAAACCAGTTGGCACGTATTTCTTCATTTTAAATGGTATCATCATTTTTACAGCAGGATTATTACAAGGTTGGGAGAAAGCATTATATACCCTTGTCACATTGTATGTGACCACAAGGGTCATTGATGCCATCCATACAAGACATGAGAAGCTGACCGCGATGATTGTGACGAAGAAGGCTGATGAAATCAAGGAAGCCATTTATGGAAAAATGGTCAGAGGTATTACGACTGTACCTGCAAAGGGAGCTTTTACCAATGAGCCAAAAGAAATGATGGTGATCGTCATTACAAGGTATGAGCTGTATGAACTTGAACAAATTATTAAAGAAGTCGATCCAAAAGCCTTTACAAATATTGTGCAAACAACTAATATTCTTGGATTTTTCAGACGAGATTAAAAGGTGGGTAGCGAATGAAAAAAGGGTTGGTGCTTCTTCTCGTTGTATTGATTTTAACCGCTTGTGGACAACAAAAAAAGGATGAACCAAACAAGGAGGTATCCGGTCAAATGGGAGAAAAAACGGTTGTACTCACAGTAGACCCCGTCCAGAAAGGTTCTTCGGTTCAATTTAACATGTCACTGAAAAATGAATCAGATCGAGATATTGAATTTACCTTTAACACAAGCCAGAAATTCGAACTCAGTGTGTATGATGAAAACGGAAATGAACAATACCGCTACTCAAAAGACCGTATGTTCACTCAGGCCATCCAATCATTTGTACTAAAGAAAGGCGAAGCCTATGATTTTCAAGATACGTGGTCAAATGGTGTCAAGCCGGGAACGTATGAAGCGGTCGTCACATTTAAAGGAAAAGCAGAAGGGCTGAAGCAAATCACGGAAAAGAAAACGTTCCAAGTGAAATAAGTGCTTTCAGCTTCATGAGAAACAGAAAAAGCTGTCCGATGGTGTGGACAGCTTTTTTATGTTAGAGATCATCGAGCAAGTCTTGGAAGGTATGCAGCTGGTTTCTTTCTGCATCTGTCGAATTGGCAAATGCAGATGATACGGCATTTTTGGCTCGTTTGACCGCCTGTTGACGCTCTAACCCAGATGGAAATGAAGAAGTAAGGGCTTCTTCAGTAAATGATTTGGCTTGATCAAAAAGTTCGTTTCTCACAATGAACCTCCAGAAGCATCAGTCTTCATATTTCCCCTGTCCTCCGCAGCTTCTTCAAGCGTAGAACGATAAGGAAAACGTGCATCATGCAGACTGACTGAATCTTTACCTTGTTGTATAAAGCGTTTCGATTTGCTTCTTTTACCCATTCGGAATCCGCCCCTTTACACAAGCTGACAGGACAACCTGTCTAAAGGTAGTATGCCCGCTTCCATCTGCTATGTATGAATGGAAAAATTAAAGCGAGAAGTAATTCGTTAGAAACTTTGCAATCCCATCTTGTTCGTTTGTATCAGTGACTTCATTTGAAATACGTTTCACAGCATCAATTCCGTTGCCCATAGCCACACCGCATCCAGCAAATTCAAGCATTTCTAAATCATTGTCTTCATCTCCGAATGCCACAATCCGCTCCTGTGGAACGCCGTAATAATCACTGATCTTTTGCAGTCCAACGGCCTTGTTCATGCCTGTTTTAATGATCTCAATCACGTGCCACGGAGCAGCCCATCGCCTATGATCAATCACTTCTGCATGAACATCTGATAAATAGCTTCGAATGGCTCCAACGTCCTCTTCTTTTGCGTGAATTAACACGCTCGTCACATTCTCTCCAAGGTTGTCCCGAAGGTCTCCAACAGTAACTTTATTTGCATTCATATTAAATATATCAATGAGCTTCTCATCATGATAATGGAAATACAAATCGTCTAACACTTCAGCTAGCACATTGTGTACTTTATACTCCTCACTAATGTCTACAAGCTGTTTAACGACTTGAAGATCAAGTGACGTATGAAATCTTCCCCATTTTTCATCAAGAGGATGATGGACAAACGCTCCATTAAAATTCACAATGGGTGAATCAAGCTGTAATTGCTGATAATAAGGAGAGCTGGAACGAAATGGCCGTCCGGTTGAAATACAGACATGATGCCCGCTGTCTTTCACTTTTTGAATGACGTCAAGTGTGTGTGTAGAGATGGTTTTATCATCTTTTAATAACGTGCCATCCAGGTCAAGTGCGATTAGATAAGGTTTAGTCTCCATAAAATCTCCTTTGATCTGTAAGTGATAGGAGGCAGTTCTTGCGGCGCCTCTACCTATAGTGTATCTTTATCACATCTTTGTTGTCTACATGTTAAAATAAACAAAGACGGGAATGATAAAGGAGGATTCATAGGCTGTGATCACCATTGATGAGCAAATTGCGCGCGATATTCCATTTTTACATATCGTAAAAGCTGAAAATAAAAACAAACCGCTGCCGCTTGTATTTTTTATACACGGATTTACAAGTGCACGCGAGCACAACTTACACTTCGCCTTTCATTTGGCGGAAAAAGGCATGAGAGTGATTTTGCCTGACTGTGCTTATCATGGTGTAAGATCAGAAAACCTCAGCTTAGAGGAACTGGCGTCAAGGTTCTGGGAAATTGTCCTGAACGAAATACATGAAATCGATATACTCAAAACATATTTTCAAGAAAAACAATTGATTGAAGCCGATCTGATCGGTGTTGCAGGTACTTCCATGGGCGGCATCACGACCTTTGGTGCACTCGCCAAGCATGATTGGATTAAAGCGGCAGTTAGCTTGATGGGCAGTCCGAAATATACGACATTCCTACAAGCACAAATCATGAACATGCGGAACAAAGGGTTGATGAAAGAAATTACAGACGAAGAGGTTCATCAGCAATTAGACGCGCTGCGTCCTTATGATTTAACGCTGCAAACAGATCGATTAAACAAAAGACCGCTGTTATTCTGGCATGCAGAAAACGATCCAGTTGTCCCTTACAGACATGCAAAAGCTCTTTATGACGAGTTGGCAGCAACCCAATATAAAGAAGATCCGCACCTGATTCGTTTTATTACAGATGGACAAGCTGGCCATAAGGTCTCAAGACAGGCAATGTTTGAAACGATTGACTGGTTTGTGACACATCTGAAAAGCACAAACGTTTAGTCAAAAGAAAAAGTACGTTATACTAATGGAAAAGGAGTGGATATCATGGATGAAGCATTGAAAGAAAATATTTTAGGCGCCCTAGAACAGGTGATTGACCCTGAGCTGAATGTCGACATCGTCAACCTTGGACTTGTCTATGATGTCGATCTTGATGAGAATGGAAAAGCGGATATCACGATGACCTTAACATCAATGGGGTGTCCCCTTGCACCAGTTATCGTGGATGAAGTGAAAAAAGCATTAAGTGATCTTCCAGAAGTGAAAGAAACAGAAGTTCACATCGTATGGAATCCGCCTTGGACACGAGACAAAATGTCAAGATACGCAAAAATCGCGCTCGGTATTCAATAAGCACAAATGAAAATGCCTGGTATGAGTTGAACTCATGCCGGGTTTTTTTATGAAAAAATAAGGTGGAGGAAGAGAATAGTACGATATAATGGGTGTAATTTCATAGAACGGAGTACCTATAATGAAACGAAAATGGTTATGGATTGTTCTTTTGATGGGATATGCTGCTGCATTTTTTACATCAATCACCATTCGTGAGGAGCAAGCACACAAAAAACAAGATCTTGAGGCGTTTACAGATGTCAGTCATCTCATGCCTGTTAAAATAAAAAAAGTCGTTCAAGGTAAAGAAATAGATACTTTAAAAGAAGTAGTAGAAGAAGCGAAAGCAAAAAACCTGCTGATATCCATTGCCGGCAAACAGCATAGCATGGGCGGCCACACGTATTATGAAAATGGCATCGTGCTCGATATGACAGAATTCCGCCAAATTTTAGCATTTGATAAAAAAAAGAAAACCATCCGTGTCCAAAGCGGCGCTACATGGGATGATATACAAAGATATGTCAACCCATATGGTCTTGCCGTGAAGGTCATGCAATCACAGAACATCTTTACGATAGGCGGTTCCCTCAGTGCAAACGCACATGGACGTGACATTCGCTACGGATCACTCATTGACACCGTTCGTTCTTTCAGACTGTTAAAAGCAGATGGTGAGATTATCACAGTGAAGCCAGGCGATGATTTATTTACTGCCGTTATTGGAGGGTACGGCTTGTTCGGTGTCATTTTAGATGTTGAACTTTCCTTAACAAAGGATGAATTATATAAAATGGAGACAACCTCTCTAAATTACGATGAATACACTGATTATTTTCAAAAACATGTCAAACAAAATAAACAAGTACGCATGCATCTTGCCAGAATCTCAACATCGAAAACCAACTTTTTGAAAGAGATGTATGTAACGAATTATTCCCTCACTTCACAACAAGAGATCGAATCATATCAAGAGCTGAAAGAGGATCAACTCGTTATGCCACTCAAATTTATGCTCGGTCTTTCAAGAAGGTTTGATATGGGGAAAGATCTGCTATGGAATTTGCAAAAGAAGTATTTCCAAAGTCAAAATGATCAGCTGATCACAAGAAATAATGTGATGCGCTCAGATTCTGCTTTTTTAGACTATGAGAATGAGTCAGACACAGATGTACTGCAGGAATATTTCGTCCCAGTGGATCGCTTTCGTGCGTATATCGATGAAATGAGACACTTTTTACAACAGGAAGATTTGAATTTAATGAACATCACGATCCGCTACGTACAAAAAAATGAAAAAGCGGATCTCTCATATGCGAAAGAAGATATGTTTGCCCTTGTTCTTTTAGTGAATTATGGTTTTAAGAAAGAAGAGAAGGCAGAAGCAGAGCGGATCATCCGGCAAATGACAGATATCACGCTACGGCACCATGGAAGCTATTACTTACCGTACATGCCTTATCAAACGAAGGTACAAATGAAACAGGCGTATCCTAAAACGGATGTGTTCTTCCAAAAGAAAAAGCAAGCAGATCCGGACGGCAGGTTTATCAATTACTTTTATGAAAGGTACAATACACAATGAATGCAAAAGCAATGAAATGGTTCGTCTACTCTCAAAGTCTGCTGTTTTTCGCCAGCAGTTTGATTTTCCCTTTTTACATTCTTTTTATTAAAAATGTTGGATCAAGCTACTCTCAGTTTGGTCTTGCCTATGGCCTTTTTGGTTTAAGCGGAGCGTTTATTCATTTACTTTTAGGGAAAATGCCCGAAACCACCGATAGGCGGCTCTTTTTGATTATTCATTCGTTCGGTATGGCATTTCTTTTGCTGCTATTTCCGCATATAACAGAAGTCGCGCAAGTGTATATGATTCAGCTGGCACTTGGTGCACTAGGCGGCTTTCAAAAGCACGGGGAAAAACTCATCGTTACGGAACTGACAACAGAGAATAAAAGAATGAAGGAGGTCGGCCGCTATCATTTTTGGACAGCTCTTTTTTCATCGATAGCAATTATGCTTGGCGGCCTGTTTGCAGATTTCTTCACCGTTTACTTCATTTTTTATGCAAGCTCTATCATATATTTATGCAGTGCTCTCATGATCATCTTGATGAAATATGAAAGATAAATCCGCATATCTCACGTAGATATGTGGATTTTTTTATGAAAAAAAATGAAAAGAAATATTAAATATACAATTGAATTAATTTTTATACATGTTATAATGTTAAATAATTTCACAAAGATCAAGAGGGTGTATTGACGTTGAAAATAGGTATTATAGGTGCTACGGGATACGGTGGTGCGGAATTAGTTCGTATCTTCAAGCAACATCCACACGTGGATGAATGTATATTGTATTCATCGAGTGGTGATGGGCAATTATACAGCCAATCTTATCCGCATCTAACAACGATTACTGATCAAACATTAAAAGCCATTGATCCTGCTGCCATTGTGCGAGAAACAGATGCTGTGTTTTTAGCGACACCAGCAGGCGTATCAAGTGAACTCACACCGAAGCTCATGAACCAAGGAGTGCCTATCATTGATTTATCAGGTGATTTGCGCATTCAAGACGGTGCAACCTATGAAGCTTGGTATAAACGAAGGGCAGCTGATCAAGCATCTGTTCAACAAGCTGTGTACGGGTTATCTGAATTGAATCGTGAAACGATTGAGCAGGCTGAAGTTATTGCAAATCCAGGGTGCTTCCCTACCGCAGTTCTTCTCGGTTTAGCACCGCTGATGAAACAGAATCTAATCGATGAATCTATGATCATAATAGATGCAAAAACAGGAGTGTCCGGTGCAGGACGATCTGCCTCACTTGGAACGCATTTTTCAGAGCTAAACGACAACTTCAAAATTTATAAGGTAAATGAACATCAACATACACCTGAAATAGAGCAAATATTAAGAGAATGGAATCCGCACACGGCGAATATCACATTTTCAACGCACCTTGTCCCGATGACAAGGGGGATTATGGCGACGATGTATACCCAGCTGAAATCAGATATCACAAAAGAGGAATTGATGAAGCATATGAAAGGCTTTTATGAAGATTCCTATTTTGTCAGAGTGAGAGATCACGGGGTGTATCCGCAAACAAGGGAAGTATACGGCAGTAATTTCTGTGACATTGGCTTTCATTTAGATGAACGTACAGGCAGACTCACGATTGTGTCTGTGATCGACAATCTCATGAAGGGTGCAGCCGGCCAAGCGGTTCAAAACTTCAACATCATCAAAGGCTTAGATGAAGAGGCGGGCCTCACAATGACACCTCTCTATCCATAAGAACAGGGGAGACAACAAACATGATCGAATTGAATGAAAAAAGCATTGTTAAAATAGACGGTGACGTATCATCACCAAAAGGCTTTGAAGCAAAGGGGATTCATATTGGATTACGTTATTCAAAAAAAGACCTCGGACTGATCGTCAGTGAAGTGCCGGCAGCGAGTGCAGCGGTATACACACAAAGTCACTTTCAAGCTGCGCCTCTACAAGTCACTCAGAAAAGCTTAAAAAAGACAGGGCAATTAAAAGGGGTCATTGTCAATAGTGCCATCGCCAATGCATGTACCGGTGAGCAAGGTTTAAAGGACGCATACGAAATGCAGGCAGCTTGCGCAAATATGTTAGGGGTAGAACCTGATTACATTGCTGTTTCTTCTACTGGTGTCATTGGAGAGTGTCTGGATATGGATAAAATCAAAAAAGGCATCACTCAGCTGAAAGAAGCAAAAGCAGGAAATGGTCATTTTGAAGAGGCAATCTTAACGACAGATACAGTCATTAAAAACACAACATACACCCTGACGATAAACGGCAAAGAGATTCTCATTTCAGGTGCAGCGAAGGGCTCAGGTATGATTCATCCAAACATGGCAACAATGCTTGGCTTCGTGACAACGGATGCAAATGTCGAACAAGACGCTCTGCAAAATGCACTGCGTGATATTACCGATGTGACCTTTAATCAAATTACTGTTGACGGAGAAACATCGACAAACGATATGGTACTCGTGATGGCAAATGGCATGGCAGAAAATGATGTGCTAAATGAAGAGCATCCAGAATGGCCATTGTTCAAAGAAGGATTAAAGCTAGCTTGTGAGGATCTTGCCAAAGAGATTGCAAGAGACGGAGAAGGTGCAACGAAATTAATTGAAGCGCAAGTCGCTGGCGCTAAAAATCATTTAGAAGCCGGCATCATAGCGAAGAAAATCGTCGGTTCAAGTCTAGTGAAAACAGCCGTATACGGCACCGACGCCAACTGGGGGCGTATCATTGGAGCGATTGGCCATAGCGCAGCGTCCGTCACACCACAAGAGGTAGAAGTGTATTTAGGTGGACAATGTCTGTTTAAACATAATGAACCGCAGCCATTCTCAGAAGAGGAAGCAAAAGCGTATTTAGAGCAGGATGAGATCACGATTTTGATTCAAATGAATGAGGGGAATGGTCAGGCAGCGGCATGGGGCTGTGACCTTACCTATGATTATGTGAAAATTAACGCGAGCTATCGCACATAATGAAGGAGATAGACATGGATAAAACGATCGTATTCAAGTGTGGAGGCAGTGTCATTCGAGAACTTTCAGATACCTTTTATGAAAATGTCCGCTCACTTCAAGCTGCTGGATTTAAGCTGGCTATCGTCCATGGCGGAGGCCCTGAAATCACCAGCATGCTGCAAAAACTAGAAGTGAAAACAGAATTTGTTGACGGGCAGCGCAAAACAACGAAGCCGGTATTAGAGGTAGCCGAAATGGTCCTCTCGGGAACGGTCAATAAATACTTTGTGTCAGAGCTCGCAAAGCATGATATCTCATCTGTCGGCGTGTCTGGGAAAGATGGTCAGATGCTTGTCGCTGATTTTCTTAATCAAGACGTGTACGGGTACGTTGGTGAAATCAAAGAAGTGCATCCAGAGATGGCAGAAGCATTAATGGAAAAACAATTTATTCCTGTGATTGCACCACTGTCTATGACAGAGGAATGCCAAACGTTAAACGTAAACGCTGATTTAGCAGCATCAGCTGTCGCAGGAGCGATGAAAGCTGATAAGCTCATGTTTGTTACAGATGTGGAAGGCATTTTAAAAAATGGCGAGCTATTAGATGTCGTCACCGAACAAGAAGCTCTCACGCTCATTGATGAAGGCATTATTTCCGGGGGAATGATTCCAAAGGTGCAATCCGCTTTGAGTGCTTTATCAGGAGATGTGGATGAAGTCATGATCGTCAATGGCAAAGGCAGTATCTTTACAGGGGAAACCTTTAAAGGAACAAGAATTGTGAAGGAAAAGGAGGCGGTCCTGTGAGTCATCTCTTTCAAACTTATGGACGGTGGAATGTTGAAATTCAAGAGGCAGCAGGTTCTTGGGCAGTCGATACAAAAGGGAAAAAATATTTAGACTTTATACAAGGCATTGCGGTCACAAATCTCGGTCACAATCACCCAAAGGTCAATCAAGCCATCAAGAAACAGCTTGATCACGTCTGGCATGTATCGAATCTATTTGAAAATGTACTGCAAGAAAAAGCAGCAGAAAAACTGGCTGCAAACAGTTCAGGGGATCTCGTGTTTTTCTGTAATAGCGGAGCTGAGGCAAATGAAGGTGCAATCAAATTAGCGCGTAAAGCAACAGGGAAAACAAACATCGTGACATTTTTGCACTCTTTTCATGGGCGCACGTATGCTGGTATGGCTGCTACAGGTCAAGATAAAATCAAAACGGGTTTTGGTCCCATGCTGGAAGGCTTTCATTATGTCCCGTTCAATGACCCAGACGCTATTGCTGCATGTGAAGTCGATGATGTGGCAGCGGTGATGCTTGAGGTTGTGCAAGGAGAAGGTGGCGTAAATCCAGCGACAACAGAATTTCTAGAAGCTGTTCAAGCGTTTTGCCAAAAGCATGAAGCACTTCTGATCGTAGATGAGATTCAAACGGGTATTGGACGTACAGGAACAGCATTTGCATACGAACAGACGGGACTTGATCCTGATATTATCTCTTCTGCTAAAGGATTAGGAAATGGCTTCCCAGTCGGTGCAGTCATCGGGAAAAAGGCTTTAGGAGACGCATTCTCACCAGGTTCACATGGAACAACTTTTGGTGGCAACATGCTTGCCATGGCTGCTGTGAATGCAACACTCGATGTCATTTTCAAAGATGAGTTTCTGACAGAAGTCAAAGAAAAAGGCGCTTATCTGCTAGAAAAACTGCAAGATCTGAAACAACTGAATATCGTAAAAGAAGTACGCGGAAAAGGATTGATGGCAGGGGTTGAATGTCATCAGCCAGTCGGAGATTATATCACAGCTCTGAGAGAACAGGGGTTGCTAGTACTTCCAGCTGGTCCGAATGTGATTCGGTTATTGCCTCCGCTGAATGTAGAAAAAGCAGAAATAGATCAAGCAATAGAAGCGATGACTCATGTTTTAGCAAATGAAACAGTGACGGTATAAATTTTTTTACACCAAAACGCATAAAAATGCATTTATATTACTAATTATTCAATTTGGGGTGACAAAAGCATGAAAGGTTATTTAAATTTAGAAGATGGAGCCTCTTTTGAAGGAGATCTGACAGGAGAAGCTGGCATGACAGGTGAAGTGGTTTTCTTTACAGGGATGACAGGTTACCAAGAGGTGCTCACAGACCCTTCCTATAAGGGACAAATCATTGTTTTCACATATCCACTCATCGGAAATTATGGCATTAATCATGAAGACTTTGAGAGCAAAAAACCACAAGTGAAAGCTGTCGTTGTGTATGAAGCAGCGGATCATTTCTCTCACCATCTTGCAGCGGTTAGCTTAAAAGATTATTTACAGAAGTGGAACATTCCGCTTCTGACTCATACCGATACACGTGCAGTCGTGCAAAACATCCGGGCAAATGGGACGATGAACGCTGTGATCAGTGTAGACGAAAACGAAACACCGCCGGCCATGAAACAAGACAATGTGATCGCACAGGTGACAGAGGATGAAATCTACACTCAAGGCAGCGGCGAGGAACATGTAGCGCTTATTGATTTTGGCTTTAAAAAATCAATAGCAGATTCGCTTGAAGCGCGCGGCTGTAAAGTAACCGTCATTCCGTACAAACAGCTGGAAAAGGTGTTTGAGATTAAGCCAGATGCGGTCCTGCTATCGAATGGACCTGGAGATCCCAAAACAATGAAGCCATATTTAAAAACCATTCATGACATCATGATGACCTTCCCGACACTTGGAATCTGCTTAGGTCATCAATTAATCGCTCTTGCACTTGGCGGGGATACGTATAAGCTTCCATTTGGCCACCGCGGGGCGAATCACCCTGTACAAGATACAGAATCCAAACGTGTTTTCATGACAAGTCAGAATCACAGCTATGTGGTGAATGAAAAAAGCATGAATGACAAAGAAGTGGAAGTGAAATTCCTTCATGTTAATGATGGATCTGTCGAAGGATTCATTCATAAAGAGAAGCTCATTATGTCAGTTCAATTTCATCCAGAAGCACACCCAGGTCCTGCTGAAAGTGAATGGGTATTCGATGATTTTATTGAGAAAGTGAAACAAGCAAGGAGAGAAGTTGCACATGCCTAAAGATCAAAGCATACAAACCATTCTAGTCATCGGGTCTGGTCCAATCATCATTGGTCAGGCAGCTGAATTTGATTACTCAGGAACACAAGGATGTATGGCCCTAAAAGAAGAGGGCTACAAAGTCATTTTAGTGAATAACAACCCAGCAACCATTATGACAGACGAATCATTTGCTGATGAAATCTATTTTGAACCGCTTTCAGTTGATTCAGTGAAAAGAATCATCGAAAAGGAAAAACCAGATGGTCTTTTAGCCAACCTTGGCGGACAGACCGCTTTAAACCTTGCTGTCGAGCTCGAAAAAGCCGGTGTGCTGAAAAAGCACGGGGTAACCCTGCTCGGAACGTCAGTTGAAACAATTGAAAACGGTGAAGATCGAGAGAAATTCCGTGCTCTCATGAAGCAGTTGAACGAACCTGTGCCAGATAGTGAAATTGTGGATAATGCAAAGGATGCCCTTCAATTTGCAAAAGAAGTAGGTTTCCCAGTCATCCTAAGACCAGCATACACACTTGGCGGAAAGGGCGGCGGAATTGCTTTAACAGAAGAAGCGTTTAAACCGCTTATTGAAGGAGCCCTTTTAGCGAGCCCGATTCATCAGTGTTTAGTTGAAAAAAGCATTGCGGGCTTTAAAGAAGTCGAATATGAAGTCATGAGAGACCGTCAAAATACGTGTATTACGGTTTGTAATATGGAAAATATCGATCCAGTTGGTGTGCATACAGGAGACTCAATTGTCGTTGCACCTTCGCAAACATTAACAGACCAGGATTATCAAATGCTTCGTTCAGCGAGCCTGAAAATCATTTCAGCACTCGATGTAGTCGGGGGATGCAACATCCAATTCGCCCTTGATCCACTCAGTAAAGAATACTTTGTCATTGAGGTGAATCCGCGGGTTAGTCGTTCATCTGCTCTTGCCTCAAAAGCGACGGGCTATCCGATTGCTAAAATGGCAGCAAAGCTTGCGGTAGGCTATACACTAGACGAACTGAAAAACCCGCTCACAGGCACAACTTATGCTAGTTTTGAGCCGGCACTCGATTATGTCGTCGTGAAATTTCCGCGCTGGCCGTTTGATAAATTTAAACAGGCAGATCGTCAATTAGGTACAAAAATGAAGGCGACTGGCGAAGTCATGGCGATTGACCGTAATTTAGAGTCAGCCATCCAAAAAGCGGTCGCCTCTCTTGAAATCAAAACAAAGGGTTTCCACCTGCCAGAATTGAAAGACCAATCGACTGAACAACTATTTGAGCTTGTCAAAACACCAGACGATCGACGTTTCTTCGCTGTCATGGAGCTTCTTTCAAGACAGGAAACGGTTGAAGCGATCCATCAAGCGACGAAAATCGATCTATTCTTCTTACATGTGTTCAGCAATATGATCACGCTCGAACAGGAATTGAAGAACCATGAAGGAACGCTCTCCAAAGACACCTTGAAAAAGGTAAAGGAAAAGGGCTTCCTTGATGAAACGATTGCTCTTCTAACGGGCAATAGTGAAGAGGCGATTAGACAGCTTCGTCAAGAATATGGCATTACGGCTTCATTTAAAATTGTCGACACATGTGCCGCGGAATTTGATGCAAAAACGAACTACTTCTATTCCACATACTTTGGAAAAAGTGATGGAGAGCATCAAGAGAAAACAAAACAGCGTGCACTCATCATTGGCTCTGGTCCAATTCGAATTGGGCAAGGAGTCGAGTTTGACTATAGTGCGGTGCATGGCGTTCTTACCTTGCAAAAGCTTGGCTTTGAAACGATCATGATGAACAACAATCCAGAGACGGTCAGTACGGATTATGAAATCGCAGATCGTTTATATTTTGAGCCCATTACATTAGAGCACATCTTAAACGTTGTGGAAGCAGAGCAAATTGATTTCGTCATCGTTCAATTTGGCGGACAGACTGCCATCAATGTAGCAGAAGGCTTAGAAAAAGCGGGCATTACGTTGTTAGGTACATCCTTTGACACGCTAGATGCGCTGGAAGATCGTGATCTGTTCTATCAGCTTCTTGATGAACTGAACCTACCTCATGCAAAAGGAAATACAGCTCATTCAAAAGAAGAAGCGCTCACGCATGCTAACAGCATCGGTTACCCTGTGTTAATTCGCCCATCGTATGTCATTGGCGGAATGGGAATGATTGTTGTCCAGTCAGAAGCGCATTTGACGTCACTACTTGATCAGCCAGATCATTTGCCGTATCCAATTTTAATTGATGAGTATGTCACTGGAAAAGAAGTTGAAGTGGATCTGATTTCTGACGGAAAAACGACCTTCATCCCAACGATCGTGGAGCATATTGAGAAAGCAGGCGTCCATTCAGGTGACAGCTTTGCCATCTTACCAAGTGTCTCCATCAGCGAGGACATCAAACAGCAGGTGCATATTGCGTCCGAACAAATAGCGAAGAAATTAGCGTTTAAGGGCATTATGAATATCCAATTTGTGATCAAAGGGGATCAGGCGCTTGTACTAGAGGTGAATCCGCGGGCGAGCCGGACCGTTCCAGTTGTCAGCAAGGTGATGGGCATTGACATGATTCCACTTGCGACTCAATTACTAGCTGGTGCAACGCTTGAAGAACTGAACCCAGTAACGAAAAACAAAGGGGGAACAGCGGTCAAATTCCCAGTCTTCTCATCACATGCCATTCAAGATATTGACTTAAAGCTGACACCTGAAATGAAAGCGACAGGAGAAGGAATGTGTGTAGGCAAAAACGCCGAAAGCGCCTTGAAAAAAGTGTTTGCATCGATCTGGCATCAGAAAGGTAGCCTCTTTATAAAAGGCAGTGAACAATTGGTAGATGACGCAAAACATGCAGGCTTTGACGTCTGGACGGACAGCTTCGACACTTGGCTGCAAAACGAAGATAAATCCCTTCATATCCATTTAGGCGAGGATGAAGAGGCAAAAGAGCAACGCGTAAAAGCACTCACACATGGCGTCCAAGTTCTAACAGAATATGAAACAGTTCAAGCATTCCTGCAAGGAAAAAATGGAGATGTATCACCAGTATCGCTCCAAGAATTATACAAAAAGGAAGTGACGGCATGAGTCAAGTTGACGTGCAACCGACATTATACGGAAAAGACTTTTTATCATTAAAAGATTTCTCAATCAATGACATTGCTTATTTAATTGAAAAAGCGGAAGAAATGAAACAAAACCCATACCAAGATTTATTCAAAGGGAAAACATTAGCGATGATCTTTGAAAAATCGTCAACTAGAACCCGCGTGTCGTTTGAAGCGGGAATGACGCAGCTGGGGGGACATGCGCTCTTCCTCAGCTCAAATGATTTGCAAATCGGCAGAGGAGAAACGATCAGTGATACAGCGCAGGTGCTGTCTGGCTATGTAGACGGCATTATGATTCGAACCTTTGAACATGAGAAGGTCGAGGAGCTGGCACAATACGCGTCCATTCCTGTCATCAATGGACTGACTGACTACTCCCATCCATGCCAGGCACTTGCTGATTTATTGACGATAAAAGAAGCAAAAGGAACATTAAAAGGAATCAAAGTCGCCTACATCGGTGACGGAAATAACGTGGCTCACTCCTTGATGGTTGGCTGTGCGCAGCTAGGCTGTGATATTGCAGTTGCATCACCAAAAGGCTATGAACCACTTCAAGAAGTAACAGACACAGCACGTGAGTTTGCAAAACAATCAGGCGCAGAAGTCAACGTTACGACAGACCCTGTCGCTGCTGTCCAAAATGCAGATGTCATTTATTCCGATGTGTTTACAAGCATGGGGCAGGAAGCAGAAACAGAGAAACGCCTTGCTGAATTTAAAGAATATCAAGTCAATGATGAACTAATGCGTCATGCAGCAAAAGATTATATTTTTCTTCATTGTCTCCCAGCACACCGCGGAGAAGAAGTGACAGCAGACATTATTGATGGACCGCACTCAAAAGTATTTCAGCAGGCAGAAAACCGCCTGCATGTACAAAAAGCATTAATCAAAGAGCTCATGTATCAACAAACCAAATAAATGAAAAGCATCCCTGACTCGTAGGAGCAGGGACTTTTTGCATAAAGGATTGGAGAGGCAAGTCACGGGACATAATAACATCATCGAGAAAGGAGGATGGAAATGGGTCAGCAGCATCAGTTTAAATCAGGGAATAAAGCACCAAATAATGGTGTGTATGTCGAGATCGGTGAAACCGGCAGTATGGTGAAAGATCCTTTAAAGATTAAGCTTCAAGCAGGCGATGTCTTTCCGGATAACTCGAACCATAACCGTGTTTGGACCTATCAGAGAAAGCCGTAAGCAATTGACTAAGAGTCGGCTGGAATAAGTCTTTAGAGGCATGTGTCATGCCTCTTTTTTCTTTATAATAAAAAACAATTAAGTTCAAATTTTCAAATAAATAGTATGAATAAAAGAGAATTTAAGGTAAAATATGTAAGTGAGATTAACTAGTTGAAAGGATTTGTGTGATGGAAAAGACGAATCTCAGTGAAAGTGTTTGGAATAAACGCTTCACCTCATTATTCATATCAAGACTCATTAAAAACACAGGAGAAAGTTTTGCTTTTACATCCGTCCTTTGGCTATTGATTTTGAGAGGGGATGGAGCGCTCGGTACAGGACTTCTCCTAGCAGTAACCGTACTTCCTTCATCTTTGCTAGCCCCAATACTAGGACCTCTTATGAAAAAGCACCATTTGTCTAAATGGATGTTCGCATCAGACGTCGTTCGAGCAACCATTGTACTCATTATTCCGCTACTGCATTTTTCGCATCTATTGCCATTATGGTTATTGATCTCATTAATGGTTATTCAATCGGCAACAGGTGCAGCGTATAACCCAGCCTCGGTGGCGATTTTACCGCAGATTGTACCGAAGCATCTGATTCAAAAAGCAAATGCCATCCTGCAATCTTCTTTTGAAATTGTCGCACTTGCAGCAGTCATGGTCGCTGGTCTCTTAGTCAAATTAATCGGACCTGCAGATACCCTGCTCATCACCACTGCCTTATTCATCATATCCGGCCTGTTTATTATCGGTGTTAAATTAAAGAAAACCCCTGAAGACAAAGCAGCAGGTATAAAACAAGCAAAGAATACATATTTTTATAACTTAAAAAGAGGGTTTCTCGTCGTCAAAAATCATCACATTTTATTTGCACTGACGCTGTATTGTATTTTAATGAATGTCGCTGCAGCTCCGTGGCAGGCACTATCTGCTGTATACGTAGCAGAAGCATTGCAAAGCGATTCTATGGTGTATTCCATTTTAAGAGGTGTTGCTGCAGTCGGCGCGTTTATGATGGGCTTTGCTCTGGCGAAGATAAAAATTAAGAGATTTGGTTTGTTCTTTATTGTCGCTGGTATGATTGAAGGAGCTGCGTTCTTTATCACAGGGATGAGTACATGGCTGCCAGTCGTTCTACTAGCTTCCTTTATATTCGGTGCCGCCGTTAGTGCGATCAATGTACCGGAAATGGTCATTATTCAAACGTCTGTCGACCAAGATGATCAGCCGCAAGTATACGCGGTGATCAATGCTTCATCAAATGTTTTCCTCCCGTTTGCAGCTGTCGTATCAGGCGTTCTGGCAGAAAGATTTGGAGCGGGACCTGTCATTGCTGGCGGCGGGGTCCTTGAAATTTTATCAGGTATCGCGATCTTCCTGTTTACAGGGCTTGCGAAAAGCCATTTGACTCAAGACAAACAGAAGTCCGAAACCGTCGAGGTGTAATCAATAAAAAACCCCCTGTAGCTGCAGGGGGTTTTAGCGTACCGCTTTTCAAGCAAAAAGAAAAGAGCTAAAATCAAGATCATTTTAGCTCTTTCTCGCATTCATCTCTTACGTATTAAGAGTGTTTTGTTGAACTTTCCGTTTCTTTCATTGGACTTACTTCAGCAAAGATGAATAAAATAACCGTAAACACCACTGCAAGAATAGAAGTCAAAGTAAAGTCATAAGCAGCGCCATTCATCGAAGCAACGATGTAACCAGCCATATGTGTCAGCAGAAAAGTCCAAATGAGGGTGATAATATAATGCATAATCCCACCGTCCTTTATGTAACAATCTATTGATTATCATACCATAGATACGAGTGAGGGGAAAAGACTGTTTTAGCCTTTATGTGACCATTTTTAGACCTTCTTCTATAAAAATAAAAAGAATTCTTCTGTCATTAGGGGATTTCCTTATTCCTACAAGAGTTGTTGTTCATATCATAGAAAGCAGAATCACTGAAAGGAGGCTGGCCATATGGGTGTAAGCGAACGGTTTTTCCAGCTTGGTTCCCAGTGGAACGTCATTCACCTTCCTCAAAAACCAAATGGCTTTGGCATTCTTATCCTCGGTGACCGAAATCACTTTGTGCAGGAAAATACATCATTCTGGCTTCAGCACTATGGAAGAAACCAGCTTTTAACTGCCTTAAAGGATGAAGGATATACATTGTTTAATAGTCATCTTCATGGGAATCACTGGGGATGCGAAGATGCTGTTTTTAGTACAAAGCAGCTCGTTCATCACACATTAAAACAAGAAATATTAAACCGGGAAATTCATGTGCTGGCAGAGGGGATGGGTGCACTCGTTGCTATGAGCCTTGCTGAAGAGATGCCAGAAGTGCTAAGATCCATTGCGATGGTGAATCCATGTCTGCATCTCTATGCACAACGGGAAAGAGAAAAGGAACACAAATTCTTTTATAAACAGCTAATCAAAGAATTAGCGAAGAGCTACGGCTGCTCTGAAAAGGAAGCGGAAACGTATCCGCTCCCAGCTTTCCCTGTTCATTCTGCTCATGTACCGATTCACATATGGCAAAGACTAAACGGTGCACCCTATGCATATGAACTGCATGCAAAGCCTTTTATTGATCAGCACATGAAGAATCCAGAGCATTGTCAGATCGATCTCACCTTGCATATGTTTGATCATCCGAGAAGAATCTTTCAATCCATTCACAAGTTTTATAAATCGCATGAAAGAGAATTGTGATGAATAGGATGATAACAGCCCTTCATGGAAAGGGCTCTTCTTTTTATTCGATAAGCTAAAAAAGGGGACATGAACATGGAGACAGGACTGATCATAGGGGCAGATGAATTTTTTGGCCTAGCGCTGTGTGAATATATGATGAAAGAGGGCATTCAAATGGATATCACATGCCCTCATGAGCAAACAGAAGAGCAAAAGAGGTTATTAGAAGAACGAATGATGTGGCTTGGCAGAAATGATCTTTTCCGTGTCATTGACCTTCAGGATGGGAAAGACACGTATGATCTGATCTTTATTCAATCAGAAGAACCAGATAAAAGATACGAAGACTTGAAAGCGGCGCATGGCATGTACCGGGTTCTTTACGAAAAAAACGAAGACGAATCATCCAATCAGAATGTGCCGGCTGTTATTCTACCTCGCATGTTTGGACCATGGACACTTGATAAAGAAAGAACGAAGCGTGATGAGGCATTTTTTGTAGAAGATGTAGCAAGGGATTTGTTCAAGTGGGCATCAGGCTCTGAACAAAGACAGGAAATAACACATGAATTGAAGGTAGAAAGACAAACAGATGACAAACAAGCAGAAGAAATGATGGCAGAATGGAAAAGACAAAACTCAACATTTTTCGACAAAAAGCAAGAATGATCTTCCATCTTATCTTTTTTCAGTATAAAATAAACCTATATTTAACATACAGGTTCATGCCTGCATGTGGCAAAGGGAGTTGAACATGGCATGAAGTATCAGCGGCTTGTCATGATCTTTTCGTTCCTTCTCCTATTATCTGCCTGCTCACAGGCACCTTTAAAAGGACAGATTGAGAAGGTGGGTTTACTCGTCCCCGATACAATTAATGATCAAGTTTGGGGAACGAAAGGTTATAAAGGCTTATTAAATATTCAATCAACATTTGGTGTAGATGTTTATTATAAGGAAGGAATGGTCGACAAAGAGAAAATCGTTGATGCCATTGAAGAATTTCACAAAAAAGGAGTCAATTTGATTATTGGCCATGGCAGTGAATACAGCGAAATTTTCAACATCATTAGTGAAGATTATCCGAAAACACAATTTATCACAGTAAATGGAAACAAGCCTCAGGCGGATAATGTTGCGAATGTGACGTTTAAAGGTGAAGCGATGGGCTTTTTCGGAGGCATGACAGCAGCACATATGTCAAAATCAAAAAAGATTGGTATTCTTGCTACATATGATTGGCAAAGCGAAGTAGACGGCTTTATTAAAGGTGCAAAATATCAAGATGAACATGTACAAGTGCTTGCCGAGTTTGTTGAAAACTGGGATGATGCGGACAAAGCCGTGGAGCTCTATCGAAAATTGGAAAAACAGGGCGTAGATGTTGTATATCCAGCAGGTGATGGTTATAATATCCCTGTCATTGAACAAATCAAAGCCGATAATTTATCAGCGATCGGATATGTCACCGATCAATCCAACCTCGGCAGCCATACCGTCTTAACAAGCACAGTCCAGCATGTGGATAAAGCGTATAGTATTATTGCGAAGAAATTTAATGAAGGCAAGCTAAATGCACAAGGTGAGTACTCCTTTGACTTTAAAGAAGGAGTGATCGAAATGGGGAAATTTAGTTCCACCATTGACCGTGCTTTTTTGAAAGACATTGAAAGTGATATTGCGTCTTACAAAAAAACTGGCAAACTGCCAAATGAAAAGTGAGGATACGATGATGCAGCACGAAAAATCGATGGAGTTTTTACAAATTGCCATGAAGTATTTTCCGCAGGCAAAAGAAGAATTAGATAAAGCAGGTATTCAGCTTGAGCCCGAAGCTCTTCAGCCGCTTTTATCATTGTTTACATCTGTTATGCAAGAGGCATATGAGCTTGGAAAAGCAGATGCAGAATCAGAAAAAGCCACAGAATAGTGGCTTTTTTTTATGATAATTTTTTCTTGAAGGCACTAATCATAGGGCCAACATCTTTAAACACAGGCTTCAGCTCATCGATCGAGTTCATAATGTTCCCAATTTGGTTCATGACATGCATGTAGTCAATGGAGTCTTCACTTGAAGATGTCTCCACGCGTTCCTCCTTTGCTTCTTCCTTGCTTTTCTCCTTTTCAAGCGGCTGTCCAAACATCATAGCCGAAAAAATATCTTTTTGCGCCATATCAAATGCTCCTTTCTACGATTGGTATATCAATAATCTATGAAAAAAGTGAGAGGAAAGGTTAGACGTTTGTATTGCCAAGGAGAAAAAAATAAGTTAAAATTAGTACCAGATACTAATATAAGATCACAATATCACATGCTCGTATGAGTAAAAGGAGTCTTATTCAATGAATGCTGGAATTATTGGCCTTGGCCGCTATATACCTGAAAAAGTGTTAACAAATCTTGATTTAGAAAAAATGGTTGAAACTTCTGACGAATGGATTCGTACTAGAACAGGTATAGAAGAAAGAAGAATTGCTTCTGATGATGTCAATACATCACATATGGCGCTTGCTGCTGCAAAAAAAGCATTAGCTGACGCAAATGTAGCTGCAGAAGATATCGATATGATTCTTGTGGCGACAGTCACGCCAGATCAATCATTTCCGACAGTCGCTTGTATGATTCAAGAGCAGCTCGGTGCACATAAAGCATGTGCAATGGATATTAGCGCTGCGTGTGCTGGCTTTATGTATGGGCTTGTTACTGGAAAACAATTTATCGAATCAGGTACGTTCAAGCACGTGCTCGTCGTTGGCGTTGAAAAACTTTCTCGCATTACCGACTGGGATGACCGCAATACTGCTGTTCTGTTTGGAGATGGAGCAGGTGCTGCTGTGTTAGGAGAGGTCAGCGAAGGGAAAGGAATTCTCTCATTTGAGCTTGGAGCCGATGGAAGAGGCGGTAAGCACTTGTACTTAGATGAAAAAGATCATACAATCATGAATGGACGAGAAGTATTTAAATTTGCTGTAAGACAAATGGGCGAGTCAAGCGTAAACGTCATCGAAAAAGCTGGACTATCAAAAGAAGACGTTGACTTCTTGATCCCGCATCAAGCAAATATTCGCATTATGGAAGCAGCCCGCGAACGCCTAGAGCTGCCAGTTGAAAAAATGTCGAAGACAGTCCATAAATATGGAAACACATCAGCAGCATCCATTCCGATTTCACTATGTGAAGAAATCGAAGCCGGAAAAATTCATGACGGCGATGTGATTGTAATGGTAGGTTTTGGTGGCGGATTAACGTGGGGCGCAATCGCTATGCGATGGGGCCGATAAAAGAGTGAGGTGCACAAATTAATGGATAAAAAACGAGTAGTTGTTACAGGATTGGGTGCTTTGACACCTCTTGGCAACGATGTAGAATCAACATGGAAAAATGCTTTAGCAGGTGTATCAGGAGTTGGACCAATCACACGTGTCGACTCAAGTGAATATACAGCAAAAGTGGCTGCAGAATTAAAAGATTTTAACATTGAAGATTACATGGAGAAAAAAGAAGCACGAAAAATGGCACGCTTCACACAATATGCAGTCGTTGCTGCCCAAAAGGCGCTAGAAGATTCACGTCTTGAAATCACAGATGAAATCGCACCGCGTGTTGGTGTATGGGTTGGATCTGGTATTGGCGGACTTGAAACATTTGAAGAGCAGTTTGAAGTGTATTCAAATAAAGGGGCAAGACGCGTAAGCCCGTTCTTCGTTCCAATGATGATTCCAGATATGGCAACAGGCCAAATCTCAATTGCACTTGGCGCAAAAGGGGTTAACTCTTGTACTGTAACAGCATGTGCAACAGGAACAAACTCAATTGGTGATGCATTTAAAGTCATTCAGCGCGGAGATGCAGATGCGATGATCACAGGCGGAACAGAAGCGCCGTTAACAAAAATGTCGTTCGCTGGCTTCTGTGCGAACAAAGCTCTTTCGACAAATCCTGATCCAGAGACAGCAAGCCGTCCATTTGACAAAAACCGTGACGGATTTGTGATGGGTGAGGGTGCAGGGATTGTCGTTCTTGAAGAACTTGAGCATGCATTAAAACGTGGCGCGACGATTTATGCAGAAATTGTTGGATATGGATCAACTGGAGATGCGTATCATATTACAGCACCGGCTCCAAACGGAGAAGGCGGCGTACGCGCAATGAAAGAAGCGATTCGAGATGCTGGTTTGTCTGTGGAAGAAATTGATTATATCAATGCCCACGGAACAAGTACACCGTACAATGATAAATTTGAAACAATGGCGATTAAAGAAGTGTTCGGAGAGCATGCGAATCAGCTTGCGATCAGTTCGACAAAATCGATGACAGGTCACTTACTTGGCGCAGCAGGTGGAGTAGAAGCTATTTTCTCTGTGCTTGCGATTAAAGACAGCGTTATTCCTCCAACCATTAACCTTGTAACACCGGATGAAGAATGTGATCTTGATTATGTGGCAAATGAAGCACGTTCAAAAGAAGTACAAGTGGCTCTAAGTAACTCACTTGGCTTTGGCGGACACAATGCGACAATTATCTTTAAAAAATACGAAGCGTAATATTTCCTAAGAAGGCGGCGATCTATAATCAGATCGCCGCTTTTTTGCATATGATGAAAATGGAGGTGTTTAGCAGTATGGGTCTAGTCAATACACAATATCTCATTCATCAATCTTCATCATTTCAGGAGCTTGCGTCGCGCTTTGTTCCTTATTTTAAGGGGGCGGAGGAAAAAGAATGGTCCTCTATTCTCTCCCACCTGCAACATCACGGCATGATTCGCTCTTTTCGATCATGCAAAGACATGATCGACAAGCTCAAAGAAAAAGGGTACTTCCAGCTCGTCATGAAAGAATACCGGGCGCTGCAAAAGCAGTGGAAAGGCCCTGACATTCCAGTCTTTATTTTGCCAGTCAATGAGAGCAGTAAAGAAATTAGAGAGCAATTTTATTATCAATCCGGCATGGCATTTGACGACAAGGTCTTTCTCTTTTTGTCGCCAAATACCCCGAAAGAACGTATCGGCACATTGCTGACTCATGAATATCACCATGTATGTAGGTTGCATTTTCTCACGAAAGAAGAAAAAGATTTTACATTCCTTGATACAATCATGATGGAGGGGCTCGCTGAATATGCTGTGTATCATAGATACGGAGAAAGCTATACAGCCAAATGGACCACTCTCTATGACGAAACGCAGCTTCAGCGTATGTATCAGAAATGGGTATCCAGTCATCTTGATCAAAAAGTGCAGGACGACGAAAGACTGATACAGAACCTCCTTTATGGAAAAGGGAACTACCCCAAAATGCTTGGTTACGCCACTGGGTTTTATATCGTGAAAAAGTATTTCAGCGAACACAGAATCAGCGAGGAGTCTATGATTGCAGAGCCGTCCGAAACTTTTTTAAAGGCGATAGACTCATAAAGTGAATGATTCACATAAAAAGAGACATATTACAAATTTACTAAATTCTTCTTGATTTCGTCATAACAATGTAATAATATACAAATATAAATTTTGATAATTCTTTTTATTCGAAAAAGATGAAATTTATAGATTTTTTTCTATTGATTGATGGTGAAAGGGGCGAATACATGACCAAGCTGCTTGAAGTGCAGAACTTAAAAACCTATTTTTTTAGAAAAAAAGAAGCGATACCTGCTGTAGATGGCGTTGATTTCAGTATCAACAAAGGAGAAACTGTCGCATTAGTCGGTGAGTCTGGATCTGGTAAAAGCATTACGTCCTTATCCATTATGGGCTTGATTAACGGCACTGGTGGAAAAATTATGGACGGTTCCATCAAGCTAGATGGCAAGGATCTCGTTACATATGGTGAAAAGGAATTATGCAGCATTCGTGGTAATGACGTGTCGATGATCTTTCAGGAACCCATGACCTCACTTAATCCCGTCCTAACCATCGGGGAACAAATAACAGAAATCCTCATCTATCACAAAAAACTTTCAAAAAAAGAAGCGACAAAAAAAGCGATTGACCTGCTGAAGCTTGTTGGTTTTTCCAGACCGGAACAAATCATCAAAGATTACCCGCACCGTTTATCAGGCGGCATGCGGCAAAGAGTGATGATTGCCATTGCGCTAAGCTGTGATCCGAAGCTCCTCATTGCAGATGAACCGACAACTGCCCTAGATGTTACGATTCAAGCCCAGGTGCTCACATTGATGAAAGATTTATGCACGACATTTGGTACATCGATTCTCCTCATCACTCATGATCTAGGTGTCGTGTCTGAAGTGGCAGATCGAGTCATTGTCATGTACTGCGGACAGGTTGTTGAAAATGGGACCGTCGAAGAATTATTTGATCAGCCGCTGCATCCTTACACAAAAGGGCTGCTTGAATCGATTCCTGTCATTGACGGAGACATACAGCCGCTAACAGCAATAAAAGGGAATGTCCCTGCACCGGATCAGCTTCCAGCCGGCTGCCGATTTGCTCCTAGATGCCAGAAAGTGAAGGAGCGCTGCCTAGGTGAACTGCCTAAACTGAGGACTTTTGAAAATGGCAGAAGCGTCAGATGCTTCTTATATGAGGAGGCAGACCAAACATGACCCTTGCTCAAAATCAACCACATGCAACAGATCTAATAGAGAAAGAAACCATACTTGAACTGAAACAAATCAAAAAACATTTTCCGATTAAAGCAGGCGTCTTTCAGAAGAAAGTCGGTGCAGTCAAAGCTGTTGACGGCATAGATTTGAAGATTTATAAAGGTGAAACGTTAGGGATAGTGGGGGAATCAGGATGCGGTAAATCAACATTAGGCCGGACCATGATTCGTTTATATGAACCAACTGACGGTCAAATCCTTTTTAAAGGGCAAGATATCTCCCGTGTATCAGAATCAAAGCTAAGACAATCAACACGAAAAAACATCCAAATGGTTTTTCAAGATCCCTTTGCATCACTCAACCCTAGAAAAACACTTCGAAGCATCATCAAAGAACCCTACAAAACACACCACTTATATTCCTTAAAAGAAAGAAATGAAAAAGTAGAACAGCTTTTATCAAAGGTGGGCCTTCATCCAAGCTTTGCAAATCGCTATCCCCACGAATTTTCTGGCGGGCAGAGGCAGCGAATCGGCATTGCTCGTGCGCTTGCCATGAATCCTGAAATGATTATCGCAGATGAGCCGGTTTCAGCACTTGATGTATCCATTCAGGCGCAGGTGATTAATCTGATGGAGGAACTTCAGGAGGAATTTGACCTGACCTATCTATTTATCTCTCACGACTTAAGTGTGGTCAGGCACATTAGTGATCGAGTCGGCGTGATGTATCTCGGCAAAATGATGGAGCTTGCTGATAAGCACAGCCTGTACGATGAACCGCTCCATCCATATACACAGGCATTGCTTTCTTCTGTCCCTGTTACCCGTAAAAAAGGTCAGATCAAAAGAGAACGGATCATGCTTCAAGGCGATCTGCCAAGTCCTGCAAATCCGCCAAAAGGGTGCGTATTTCACACAAGATGCCCGTATGCGAAACAAATCTGTAAAGAAAAAATACCAGCATTTCAAGAATTAAAACCAAACCACTTCGTTGCCTGTCACCTCTACGACGCTTAATCGGCTTGGATGAATTCATCTTTGAGAGGGGGGATGAAGCGGCATCTGTCGTCATTTCTAAAAAAGGATAGGGGGAATTGTATATGAAAGGTAGAAATAGAAAATCCATATTGATTAGTTTACTGCTGATCTTCACGCTCATGCTTGCGGCTTGCTCTAGTGGAAATAAAACCTCTGGAGACAGTGAAAAGAAATCCACCGGTAAACCTGTACAGGGCGGAGATCTTGTCATCGGTTCCATTGCAGAACCAACATTATTTAACTCGCTGTATTCAACAGATGTGGCTAGCTCTGATATTGAAGAAAGAATCTACAGCTTTTTACTTCAAACGGACGGAAAGCTGAACCCTCAGCTATCACTCGCAGAAGATATTAAAGAATCTGATGACGGGAAGCAGTTTGATGTGACCATTAAAAAAGGCGTAAAGTTTCATGATGGAGAAGAATTGACAGCTGATGATGTTGTGTTTACATACAGCATTCCGATCAATAAGGACTACAACGGGGAGCGCGGATCAGGATTTGAAGTATTAGATTCAGTTAAAAAGACAGGGGATTACTCAATCGAATTCAAGCTCAATAAAAAAGATCCCTATTTTTATAATGTCACACTAGGAAGCTACGGCATTTTGCCTAAGCATATTTTAGGTGATGTGCCTATAAAAGATCTCGGTGAAAATGAATTTAACCGAAAAAAACCAATTGGTTCAGGTCCATTTAAATTTGCCGAGTGGAAAGAAGGCGACTACGTGAAACTAGAAGCCTTTGACGATTATTGGGATGGACGTCCATATCTTGATACCGTCACGATTAAAACGATTCCTGATCAGAACGCAGCAATTGCCCAGCTTTCAGCAGGTGACATTGATTTCTTTGCTGTACCGGGAGCAGAGCTGCAAACGGCTGAAAAAGTCAGCAACATTAAAATTGAATCTGATTTAGGGCTCAATTATTCATACATTGGCTGGAACCAGAAAAATGATCTCTTTAAAAGTAAAAAGGTCCGCCAAGCGCTGACACATGCCATTGACCGCCAAACGATTGTCGATCAAGTGTTAGATGGAGACGGCAAAGTAGCCAACATTCCAGAAAGTCCGCTGTCATGGAACTACCCTAAAAATGAAAGTGTTCCAGTGTTTGAATTTGATCAAGAAAAAGCGAAAAAGATGCTGAAAGAAGAGGGCTGGGAGGATACAGATGGAGATGGCTATCTTGATAAGGATGGCAAGAAATTCTCCTTTGTTATAAAGACCAACCAAGGAAACAAAGTCCGTGAAGACATTGCTGTCGTTGTCCAGCAGCAGCTCAAAGAAATTGGTGTGGAAGCGAAGCCGCAAATTGTGGAATTCAGTGCACTCATTGAGCAGACGACACCGCCTAAGTGGGATTATGATGCGCTGCTGCTCGGCTGGAGCCTTGCCACATTCCCTGATCAATTCAGCATCTTCCACTCAAGCCAGTCAGAAAAAGGCTTGAATAACATCTGGTATAAAAATAAAGAGGTCGATAAGCTGTTAGTGGATGCTAAGAACTTAAGCGATCGAAAAGAATATTCAAAGGCATATGAAAAAATTTATGAATTGATCGCAGAAGATCAGCCATATACGTTCCTTTATTATGCCAACTCACATCGCGCGATGCCATCTAATCTCCAAGGCTACTCTTACCACCCGAAAGATGAGTATTACAAAATCGAGAAATGGTGGATTGAACAGTAGGCTGCTAGTGAAAGAAGAGGAAAGTTCTCTCCTTTTAGCGTGAAGATATACCCTTTCATTCGGTGTCAGTCAGGCGTGCTGGTGCTCACGATTTCATTCACCGAGCACCAGTTAGATTGAAAGGGTTCTGATATCACATTGCAATGAAGACAGAGGGCTAAAAGAAAGATCATTTTAGCCCTTTTTCATCACAGTATGGCGATCCGATGAAAAAGGAGTTGTGCATATGGTTACATATATCATTAGAAGGACACTGCTTTCCATTCCCATCTTATTTGGGATTACCATTTTGTCCTTCGCCATTATGAAAGCAGCACCAGGCGATCCGATGTCACTTATGATGGACCCAACCATTAGTGCGGCAGACCGGGAAGCTTTTATTGATAAGTACGGCTTGAACGACCCTGAATATGTGCAGTATATGAAATGGCTTGGCAATATGCTTCAAGGTGACTTTGGCACCTCCATTGTTAAAAAGGGAACGCCTGTGGCTGATTTGATTTTTGCCCGGCTGCCAAATACCCTCATCCTCATGATCTTTTCTACATTAGTCGCCCTGATTATCGCCATCCCATTCGGTGTTCTTTCGGCAAAACGTCCATATACAAAGCTAGACTATGGCATTACATTTACATCTTTTATCGGACTGGCTATTCCGAACTTTTGGTTTGGACTCATTCTAATAATGGTTTTATCTGTGAATTTAGGATGGTTCCCAACAGGCGGCGTCTCTACCTTAAACGCCGATTTTAATGTATTTGACCGGCTTCATCACATCATTTTACCAGCCTTTGTTTTAGCAACCGCTGATATGGCAGGGCTCACCCGGTACACAAGGTCGAGTATGCTTGATGTCATGAGGCAGGATTACATTCGGACCGCAAGAGCGAAAGGCTTTCGAGAAAACAAAGTCATTTTCAAGCACGGGTTAAGAAACGGTCTTATGCCTGTCATTACGATTTTCGGATTGATGATTCCATCCTTTATTGGTGGTGCAGTCGTAGTGGAACAAATTTTCACTTGGCCAGGGCTTGGAAAGCTGTTCATTGATTCTGCTTTTTCGAGAGATTATCCGGTCATTATGGCGATGACTGTTATTTCCGCAGTGCTCGTGGTGGTTGGAAATTTAATTGCGGATATTCTCTATGCGATCGTTGATCCGCGTATTGAATATTAGAAGGGAGCTGAAGCACAATTGGCACAGCCTAATATGGGAACACCTCCTGTTGATCTCAAATTAAAGGAAGGTCTTCCGCCAAAGCCAGAGACGATGCTGCGTTTATTTTGCGAGAAATTTTTCAAAAATAAATTGGCGGTTGCCGGCTCCGTGATCTTATTGGTCATTATCTTTTCAGCCATTTTCGCTCCTGTGATTGCCCCTTACGCACCAGAGCAGCAAGATTTATTAAAACGGCTCCAGCCGCCAAGTGTTGAACATTTGATGGGAACTGACAAGTTTGGCCGCGATATTTTCTCAAGGGTGCTTTATGGCGCGAGGGTCTCTTTATTAGTCGGTTTCGTTTCGGTGGTCGGTGCGATTACCATTGGCACTGTGGTCGGAGCGGTAGCGGGGTATTTCAAAGGATTTGTTGATTCCTTGTTAATGAGATTTGTGGATGTCGTGTTGTCGATTCCTGACATTTTTCTCTTGATCACGCTCGTTACTATTTTCAAACCGGGCATTGATAAATTGATTTTAATCTTTGCTTTGACCGGATGGACCACAACCGCGAGACTGATCCGCAGTGAATTTTTATCACTGCGAACAAGAGAATTCGTACTCGCAGCAAGAACCATTGGAACGAAAAACCATGTCATCATCTTTTCGCATATTTTACCGAACTGTATCGGTCCTATTATTGTGTCAGCTACATTAAAAGTAGGTTCCGTCATTTTAGCAGAATCAACACTGAGCTATCTAGGGTTTGGCATACAGCCGCCAACAGCGAGCTGGGGCAACATGCTGCAAGATGCACAAAACTTCTCGATTATGGTGCAAGCGTGGTGGTATCCGCTCTTCCCAGGTTTACTAATATTGCTGACCGTTTTATGCTTTAATTTCTTAGGAGATGGACTGAGAGATGCGCTTGATCCTAAAAAGTTAAAGTAATGCCTCATTTTTATGACAAGATGAAAGGGACTCTGCGCAATAAAGAAATGCAAACCACATTCGCTCCGCTTGAAGTTTAATAAAGTTGGAATAATTTCTCTATCCCTTGCCCATACTGTGGACAACAGTTTTTATAAAGTGAGGGATTGGTTATGTTATTTCTTCATGACGTATGGGTGAATTGGTTTGAAGGGGAAGAAAATGGCTACAATGTGTGTCATTTTCATGAGTGGCGCAAGGAGGACAGTGTGGAGCTGTTAGATCAAGTACCTTTACTCAAGGTGCAGAGTCCTTTGTATGATTACATAGAGAATGATCTTTCAGAGCTGCCGAAGACGCTGCTAGAATCTGTTTTTGAGAAATCATATATTCGAAAAAATCATGAACGGCGTAAATTAGAATATTGCTTTGTGGTGACAGACGGCATACGAATTATTGCTGTGGATACGATTGGGTATTCCATTCCTGTGAGGAAAAGCCGCTTAATCCCAAGGCAGGAGCAATTGGTGTATGAAATGGTGAAGGATGTGAAGGCTGAGGAATATGAATTCTCGCAGGACCGTCTTGAGTCGGCGAAGGAGTATCACATTTTGTCTTTGCCGCCGCAGCACATCAGCGGATTAACGAGAAAAGAAAGACAGCTGAAGCAGCTAATGTTTATGGCGCTCGATCAATTAAAAGGTCTTCAAAACAGGGCGGAGATTGCGTATTGGTATACGGAATGGAATCCGCGCATGTACAATCAAATCAAACGAATGTCATTCGAAGAGATTTGGAACATGCTTTACAATGAAACCATTGATGGATGGTCAGAGAATCATTTAGCATTTTGTGAAAAAATGATTAAGGGACAGCCGTTTTTTGAAAAGCTTTGGGAAATGGAAAACGAATCAAAGGTGAATTAGAAAAAGCTTGCAGCGTGATGTGCTGCAAGCTTTTTTTATTTGCGCTTTCTGCCAAGACCCATTGCATTCTCCATTTTTTTCAGCATTTTGTTTGCTGCGCGGTTTGCTTTTTCAGCACCTTCGTCAAGAATGCGATCAAGCTCGTCTGACTCAATGAGTTCATAGTATCGATCTTGAATTGGTTTTAAAGCATCAACAACGACGTTCGCAAGATCTCCCTTAAACTCACCATACCCTTTGCCCTCATACTTTTGCTCAAGCTCTGCAATCGATATGTTACCTAACACAGAGTAAATCGTCAGCAAGTTGGCAATCCCAGGCTTGTTCTCTTTGTCGTACTTAACGATGCCTTCTGAATCCGTCACAGCACTTTTGATTTTCTTTTCAAGCTGCTTTGGTTCATCTAATAAAGTAATGAACGATTTTTGGTTCGGATCGGATTTGCTCATCTTTTTCACCGGATCTGCTAAAGACATAATCCGAGCGCCTTCTTTTGGAATCTTCACTTCAGGTACAGTGAAGATGTCATTGTATTTGCGGTTAAAACGTTCAGCAAGCGTTCTAGTCAATTCAAGATGCTGCTTTTGATCTTCTCCGACAGGGACTAAATCAGTACCATATAATAAGATATCGCCAGCCATTAATGGGGGATACGTTAATAGTCCTGAAACAACCGCTTCCTTACCAGCGGATTTGTCCTTAAATTGGGTCATTCTTTCTAATTCCCCAATATAAGCAACACATTGCAGCATCCATCCTGCCTGGGCGTGAGCAGGTACCTCTGATTGGATAAACAATGTCGCCTTCTCTGGATCAAGTCCAACCGCTAAATAAAGAGCTGCTAAGCTTCTAATATTTTGGCGAAGGGCTAGCCTGTCCTGACTCACCGTAATCGCATGCTGGTCGACTACACAAAAATAGCCGTGATAATCATGCTGCAAATCGACAAATTGCTTCATCGCTCCAATATAGTTCCCCAATGTGACCGAACCACTCGGCTGAATGCCTGAAAAAATTGTCTTCTTTGTCATACTAAAACCTCTTTTCTTCAATATAAAAAGGCCCACCCGTCACTTTTCAACAGAAAAGGGACGAATGAACCGTGGTACCACCCTTGTTATTTCACATGGAAATCACTCAAGACGTTGATATCGGAGACTGCTCCGTCTAAGCCTACTTACTTCTAAAAGTGTTCGGTTAGCTGCTCCAAAGCCCATTCCATACATGCCATTATCTGCTCGCACCAGCCGCAGACTCTCTGTTAATGGTGAATATATGTACTCTTCTTTTTCATCGCAACATTATGTCTATCTATTATAAAGGATGACCATGAAAAAGTCACGAAGCCCTCATGTGACCTTCTCATCATGTCGTTTGACACTTAAAATTTTAGGTAAAATACCAACTATCTGTCAGAATTTTTTAAAAAAGGATGATTAATTATATGTATAAAACATTATTCCTGCTGAATTTGTTAAATTATTTTAATCAATTTCCGCTTTAATTTGTTGAAGTGATTGAGACTTTAGTTTATAAAAATCCCTCTTTATCCCCATTTACGTTTTTTAAAAATATATGAAATTGATATTGCAATAAATTATTCTATTCATTATAATTAATTTGTTCACACGTTTGTGCTAGGCTCTTTACATAGTGAAAATTCAGAAAAAACAAAAGAAATAGAAAGTAAGCTATTTAGGGACTTTTTTACGCTATTTCTTAAATCTGAATCTCATCTTCTATCGAGACCTTTGAACTAAAACATATTATAAGGGGGAATACAGTTGAAAAAGCGTTGGTCTGTTGTTACTTTAATGCTTATTTTCACACTTGTATTAAGCGCTTGTGGTTTCAGCGGAAACAAATCAGGCGACAGCACGAGCAGTTCTGGAGAGGCTAAAACAACACTAAATGTGAATATCTCCACTGAGCCTTTTTCTCTACATCCGGGATTGGCAAATGATTCAACTTCAGGAAGTGTCATCCGTCAGACTTTTGAGGGATTAACAAGAATTAACGCTGAAGGTAAGCCAGAAAATGCAATGGCTTCTGATATCAAAACAAGTGCTGATGGTAAAACATACACATTCACACTTCGTGATGCAAAATGGTCTAATGGTGACCCTGTCACAGCTAAAGATTTCGAATATGCTTGGAAATGGGCATTAGATCCTAAAAATGAATCTCAATATGCTTACCAGCTTTACTATATTAAAGGTGCTGAAGCAGCGAACAAAGGGAAAGCGAAAGTTGCTGATGTTGGTATTAAAGCAAAAGATGACAAAACGCTTGTAGTTGAGCTAGAGAACCCAACACCGTTCTTTACTGAACTAACTGCATTCTATACGTATATGCCAGTCAACAAAAAAGTGGCTGAAAAGAATAAAAACTGGTACACAAATGCTGGTGAAAACTACGTATCTAACGGACCATTCGTTCTTTCTAAATGGAAACATGGCGGTTCTATCACGCTTGAAAAGAACAATGAATACTGGGATAAAGACACTGTGAAATTGAAAAAGATTAACATGTCTATGATCAAAGACACAAACACTGAGCTTAGCATGTTCAAAAAAGGTGAGCTTGATTGGGCTGGTTCTCCAACTGGAAACCTTCCAACAGAATCTTTACAAACATTGAAAAAAGATGGCGGTCTTAAAATTCAAACGATCGCTGGTATTTATAACTACAAATTCAACACAGAATCAAAACCTTTAAATAATGCAAACATCCGTAAGGCCCTTGCATACTCAATCAACCGTCAAGCAATTGTTGACAAAATTACGCAAGGTGAACAAGTTCCAGCAATGGCAATCGTTCCTCCAACAATGGAAGGATTTACTGATAACAAAACTGGCTACTTCAAAGATCACGATGTAGCAACTGCTAAAGAATTTCTTGAAAAAGGTGTGAAAGAATTAGGTTATAAGTCAGTTTCTGATCTTCCAGCATTGAAACTTTCTTACAACACAGATGAAGCTCACCAAAAGATTGCACAAGCAATTCAAGAAATGTGGAAAAAAGATTTAGGTGTGAAAGTTGAACTTGATAACTCTGAGTGGAACGTATACATCGACAAAATCCACAGTGGAGATTACCAAATTGGACGTATGGGCTGGTTAGGTGACTTCAACGATCCAGTGAACTTCCTTGAGCTTTACAAAGATAAAGACGGTGGAAACAACGACACTGGATGGGAAAACAAAGAGTATCAACAATTGTTGAATGATTCTGCGAAAGAAACAGATAAAACGAAGCGTGAAGAAATGCTGAAAAAAGCAGAGAAAATCATCATCGACGATATGCCTATAGCACCAATCTACTTCTACACTCAGCTTTGGGTACAAGATCCAAAACTTAAAGGTGTCGTCGTATCTGGACTTGGTGATGTTCAATACAAATGGGCTCATTTCGAAAAGTAAGATTATAGTGTAAGAGATCTACGGCAAGGATCTTAAGGTATATGGAGGATGTCTCTCCATATACCTTTCTTGCTGATTAGAGAAAATGTTGTAAAATCATGGAGGTGCAATTCCGTTGCTTAAATATATCGGTAAGCGATTAATATATATTTTAATCACACTGTTTGTTATTGTAACTGCAACTTTCTTTCTCATGCAGGCAGCACCTGGTGGTCCATTCTCTGGGGAGAAGAAACTTCCTGCTGAAATTGAAGCAAACCTAAACGAGCACTACGGGTTGGACAAGCCCTTATTTGTTCAATATGTAAGCTACTTAGGTTCAGTTGCAAAATTAGATTTTGGTCCCTCATTTAAATACAAAGGACAAACCGTAAATGACTTAATCGGTTCTGGATTCCCCGTTTCCTTTACCCTCGGAATTGAGGCAATTCTCCTCGCGTTAGCATTTGGTGTATTGTTTGGGGTCCTTGCAGCGCTCTATCATAACAAGTGGCAAGACTATACGATTGCTATTTTAACGATCTTTGGAATCTCAGTTCCAAGTTTCATTTTAGCGGCGCTACTTCAATATGTATTTGCATCTGAGGCAAGCATTTTAGCGATTTTCCCAGTTGCAGGATGGGAGTCTTGGGCCAGCACCGTACTACCTTCTATTGCACTTTCCTTCATGCCAATGGCATTTATCGCTAGACTTTCACGGTCAAGTATGCTTGAAGTGCTAAACAGTGACTACATTAGAACGGCTAGAGCGAAAGGATTAACGAAATCAGCTGTTACGATCAAACACGCGATTCGAAACGCATTGTTACCTGTCATTACTTACATGGGACCAATGGCTGCTTCAGTTTTAACAGGTAGTTTTGTCGTGGAGAAGATTTTTGGCATTCCTGGATTAGGCTCTCACTTTGTCACAAGTATTACAAACCGTGATTACACCGTCATCATGGGTGTCACAGTCTTCTACAGTATTATTCTATTAATCAGTATTTTAGTCGTTGACATCCTCTACGGTATTATCGATCCTAGAATTAAACTGACGAAGGCGAAGAAAGGGGTCTAACACATGGAAGAGATGAGAAAAGACTTATTTGTGCCGGCGACGGCTGATGCAGCAGAATCTGAAAAAATTTCTAAACCTAGTCTATCTTTATGGAAGGATGCTATGCTTCGCTTCCGTGCAAATAAACTTGCAATGGTTGGGCTTACAATTATTTTCATTGTTGTGATGCTGGCGATCTTCGTTCCGGTGTTTTCTAAATATGATTACTCTACGACAGATTTGCTTAATGCAGATCAGCCGCCTTCAAAAGAGCACTGGTTCGGTACGGATGATTTAGGCCGAGACATGTTTGTTCGTACATGGGTTGGGGCAAGAATTTCGATCTTTATCGGTCTTGCAGCAGCTGTTCTTGACGTGATCATCGGTATTATCTGGGGAAGTATTGCTGCATTCAAAGGTGGACGTACGGACGAAGTGATGATGCGTATCGCAGACGTTTTATGGGCAATCCCAACACTATTAATGGTTATTTTAATGATGGTTGTTCTGCCAAAAGGATTATTAACGATTATCCTCGCCATGACAGTTGTAGGCTGGATTAACATGGCACGTATTGTTCGGGGACAGGTTTTACAATTGAAGAGCCAAGAGTACGTTCTTGCCGCACAAACATTAGGTGCGAAAACATCTAGACTTTTATTTAAACACTTGATTCCAAACTCAATGGGACCAATTCTTGTCACGATGACACTAACAATTCCTTCGGCTATTTTCACGGAGGCATTCTTAAGCTATCTAGGGCTTGGTGTACCAGCTCCATTAGCTAGTTGGGGAACAATGGCGTCTGACGGAATTCCAGCCATGACTTACTACCCGTGGAGATTATGGTTCCCAGCCGCATTTATCTGTATTACAATGTTTGGTTTTAACGTGGTTGGAGACGGACTAAGAGACGCTTTAGATCCGAAGTTGCGTAAATAAGGAGTGATTAGGATGGAACGTGAACGTATTCTAGAGGTGAAAGACCTTGCAATCTCATTTAAAACATATGGTGGAGAGGTTCAAGCCATTCGTGGTGTGAACTTCCACTTAAATAAAGGCGAGACACTTGCTATTGTAGGTGAATCTGGCTCTGGTAAAAGTGTGACATCACAGGCCATCATGAGATTAATTCCGATGCCGCCGGGTTATTTCAAGCGCGGACAGATCCTGTTTGATGGGCAAGATATTGTCAAGAAAACTGAAAAACAAATGCAAAACATTCGAGGAAAAGACATCTCAATGATCTTCCAAGATCCGATGACTTCCTTGAACCCAACGATGAAGGTCGGGAAACAAATTACAGAAGTGCTGTTCAAGCACGAACAAATTTCAAAAGAAGCGGCTGAAAAAAGAGCCATTGAATTACTGGAGCTTGTTGGAATTGCAATGCCTGAAAAAAGAATCAAACAATACCCACACGAATTTAGTGGCGGGATGAGACAACGGGTTGTCATTGCGATGGCACTTGCAGCAGATCCAAAGCTATTGATTGCCGATGAGCCGACAACAGCTCTAGATGTAACAATTCAGGCGCAAATTTTAGAATTAATGAAAGAAATTCAGCAAAAGGTTGAAACGTCAATTATCTTTATTACACATGATCTAGGTGTTGTCGCCAACGTCGCTGATCGTGTAGCTGTTATGTATGCAGGTCAAATTGTTGAGACAGGAACTGTTGATGAAATTTTCTACAATCCACAACATCCGTATACGTGGGGACTATTGGCATCGATGCCAAGCCTAGACACAGATAGCGGAGCTGAAGGAAAGCTGACTGCAATCCCAGGAACACCGCCAGATCTGACAAACCCGCCGAAAGGAGATGCATTTGCACTCCGAAGCGATTATGCAATGAAAATTGACTTTGAACAAGAACCGCCAATGTTCAAAGTATCAGATACGCATTATGTGAAATCATGGCTACTTCATCCAAATGCACCTAAAGTTGAACCGCCTGCTGCTGTAAAGGCGAGAATGCGTGAACTAGAAGGTAGCTACGAAAAACCTGTATTAGTAAAAGAGGGTGAATAGCATGGCAGAAAAATTGTTAGAAATCAAAAATTTAAAGCAGCATTTCCATACAGCAAGAGGAACCGTGAAAGCAGTTGACGGCGTTTCATTTGATATTTACAAAGGTGAAACACTAGGTCTTGTAGGTGAGTCTGGATGTGGTAAATCCACTACGGGCCGATCTATCATTAGACTTTATGATGCGACAGATGGCGAGGTTCTTTATAAAGGAGAAAATGTACACGGGAAGAAATCAAGACAAAAAATGCTTGAGTTCAACCGTCAAATGCAGATGATCTTCCAAGATCCATATGCCTCACTGAACCCTAGAATGACAGTCCTTGATATCATTGCAGAAGGCATTGACATTCATGGCCTTGCGAAATCAAAGCAAGCGCGTAAAGAGCGTGTGTACCAGTTGCTTGAAACCGTTGGATTGAACAAAGGGCATGCAAACAGATATCCGCATGAATTCTCTGGTGGTCAAAGGCAGCGTATCGGAATTGCCCGTGCATTAGCAGTTGAGCCAGATTTCATCATTGCCGATGAACCAATCTCTGCATTAGATGTGTCGATTCAAGCGCAGGTCGTTAACTTAATGAAAGAACTGCAAGAAGAAAAAGGCTTAACGTATTTATTCATTGCCCATGACCTGTCCATGGTAAAATACATCAGCGATCGAATTGGCGTGATGTATTTCGGGAAATTGGTAGAGCTGGCACCAGCGAATGAATTATACGAAAACCCGCTTCATCCATATACAAAATCATTACTATCTGCGATTCCGCTTCCAGATCCAGATTATGAGCGTAACCGCAAGCGAATCAAGTATGATCCTTCCGTTCACAAAGGAACAAACACTGATTTCCGTGAAGTGAAGCCAGGTCACTTTGTGAGCTGCACAGAGGAAGAATTCAAAGAGCTTCAAGCAAAACAATTATAAGAAGGAAGAAGCACTGCTATGTCAGTGCTTCTTTTTTTATTTTACAAAAAAACAAGAAGATGGTAATTTCTAGTTAGCAACAAGCGGGTTCTAGGAGGAAATCAAATGTCGATATGGAAGACGTTTCGCTATTCATTCTTTCACTATCTCATTGTATTCATGCTTTTTTCAACGTCGTTTTTGAGAAAGCCAAATGGAGGACAGTGGATGCTCATATTTATGGTGCTCATTGGCATCGTGTCTTTTTCCGTGGAATATATGTTTCACCGGAAAACAAGCAATCAGAAAGAGGAAGCACGGCGCAGCAAGTATCTTTATTTCATCATGTTCCAAACTGGGATGACACTTATCCTGTTTGTCTGTTTTCAATTACTCATGAATCGTTCGATATAAAACTTTTTTTCTGTTGTTTGAAAAAAAGTGAAACTAGAGGAGACTTTGCTGCGTCTTACTAGTACAGGCGTTTAAATAGCAGGAAATCGGGAATATCTAAGGAAGTGGTTCTTAACGATATCATAAGGAGCGGATCCATGAATTGGTATGAAAAGCTCAGTGAATACTTCCCGATAGAAGAAATGAAGTCAAAAGAGCATATGGAAGCTTTATTAAAGGAAAGAAGTGATGTTTATCATAAGGAGGAAGGACCTCATCATGTGATGATGTACGCCGAATTTGATAATTTTATCTTTATTGATTATTTATTTGTTTCCAGAGATGCAAGAGGTGAAGGCCTCGGATCAAAGCTCATTCATAAGCTGAAGGAAAAAAAGAAACCGATCTTGCTTGAGGTTGAGCCTGTAGATGAAGATGATGCAGATACTGCAAAACGCCTAAAGTTTTACCAAAGAGAGCACTTCAAGCATGCAGAATCAATCGGTTATAAACGCAGGTCACTTGCAACAAATGAAGTGAACCGCATGGAAATCCTTTATTGGTCGCCTCTTACAGATAATGAAGAAGAAATGATGGAGGCTATGAGGAAAACCTATGAACGAATCCATACGTATAAAGATGAAGAATGGTATGGGCAGTCGTATGAAGATGTTGATGATGTATTGAAGGTCATTGAAAATAGAAAACAAAAAAATATTTTCGATCATCTCGACTAAATGAGAATGTTCAGACATCAAGCAACACGAGAAAATGAATGAAATTGTCTAGTTTTTGTCACAAAAATTGCAAGAAAATCTGTTCACACTTACTTTTTTATAGTATAATCACTATAAAGATTATTTATTTAGAACAATTTTAATTTAAGAATACAGATCAATATTCATTCTACAAATTGAGGAGTGAAGATTTATGGTAACATTATACACATCACCAAGCTGTACATCATGTAGAAAAGCAAGAGCGTGGTTAGAAGAGCACAATATTCCGTATCAAGAGAGAAACATCTTTTCAGAGCCTCTTTCAATCGATGAAATCAAAGAAATTCTTCGAATGACTGAAGACGGTACAGATGAAATTATCTCAACACGTTCAAAAGTATTCCAAAAGCTAAATGTGAATGTTGAGACAATGCCTCTTCAACAATTGTATAAACTGATCAATGAGCATCCAGGTCTTTTAAGACGTCCAATCATCTTGGATGAAAAAAGACTACAAGTTGGCTACAATGAAGATGAAATTAGACGTTTCCTTCCAAGAACGGTTCGTACATTCCAACTAAGAGAAGCTCAGCGACTTGCTAACTAATAGAAAAACGAAAAGCTGCCGATCATTTGGCAGCTTTTTTTATTTATTTTCAGCCGTTTGTTCGTAAAACAGGCTGGCTAAAATGACCATTACGACTGTTAAAAACGGAAGCATCAATTCAAGAGTCGCATGCTGAGCCATAAATTCATTCAATTTCACATCACGAACAATCATTTCACCGCCAGTAAAAGCCAAAAGAGCACTTCCTCCGTATAAAAGAAACGGGAACTTGGTGAAAGCGGCATGAATCAGCTTACTTCCCCAAATAATAATCGGTACTGAAATCATCAGGCCAAAAGCGGTCAGCAGCATGTTCCCTTTTGCCGCTCCTGCAACTGCAATCACATTATCAAGTGACATAAAGAGGTCGGCAATCACAATGGTCTGAACCGCACGCCAAAGGGAGCCGCTGCTTTTAATGCGAATTGATTCTTTCTTTTGCTCAATTAACAAATTGTATCCTATATAAAGGAGAAAAAGTCCACCGATAAATTGCAAATAAGGGATGGTCAATAAATAAACTGCGGCACCTGTCATTGTAATTCTCATCAGCACTGCCAAAAGTGTGCCGATCCATATGGCTTTATTGCGTTTGTCATTTGACAAGCTGCGGCTAGCCATCGCAATGATTAACGCGTTATCTCCGCCTAAAATCAGATCGATGCCAATAATCATCAGTAAGGATATGATCCATTCTGTTTCCATCCATTTCACCTCATGTCTAATAGAGCTCGTACAACCAATATATGAAGACAATTCAAATATATGTTTCTGTAAGTTTTCTCTGCAAAAAATGCGTTTTTATTTCTTTTATTCATGTTTTATCATAAAATAGACAGTACGAAGCAATACCTCAATTCTTTAAAAGGTTAACATGTAGACGGAACGGGTAAAGTGTAGTAAAGTACTATTAATTGGGAGCTTGTATGTCCCTTCAACATCTTATATAGAAGGGAAGGTTGGCAAAATGGAAATCGAAAGAATTAATGAACATACAGTGAAATTTTATATTTCCTACGGTGATATTGAAGACCGCGGATTTGACCGTGAAGAGATTTGGTATAATCGTGAACGCAGTGAAGAGCTGTTTTGGGAAGTAATGGACGAAGTGCACGAAGAAGAAGAATTTGCAGTTGAGGGACCGCTTTGGATTCAAGTGCAGGCACTTGACAAAGGTCTTGAAATTGTCGTGACGAAAGCCCAACTTTCTAAAGATGGACAAAAGCTCGAATTGCCGATTCCAGAAGATAAAAAAGATCAAACAGATGAAGAAAGTCTAGACGCACTGCTTGATGATTTTCAAAAAGAAGAGCAGGATCAAGAAGACCATAATGAGAAGGACAAAAAACTTCAACTTCAATTTGTGTTGAAAATGGATGACTTTGAAGATTTGATTGCACTTTCTCAATTAAATATGCAGGATTTTACCTCAAGTTTATATTCGTTTGAAAACCGTTATTATCTATATGTTGACTTCCACGAGGATTTGTCAGATGAGCAAGTGGAGAATAAGCTCAGCATTTTGCTTGAATATGCTCATGAATCAGTGGTCAGCATTTACAGACTGAAAGAATATGGTCAGCTGATTATCGAAGGAAATGCCCTTGAAACGATTCAACAGCACTTCTCGTAACCAACAAAAGTCGATTTCTATAGAGGAATCGGCTTTTTTATCGGAATGAATAGGTAAATAAAGAGATCGGCAAGGAGAAAATGAAATGAGAAATTTAGTCAAAGTTCTATTTTTTCTTATCATTACGATAGGTGCTTATTTAGTCATTCAATTAATTGCCGGTGATTTAGCGGTAAGTGTATTAAGTTCAGTCAGCGTTCTGTTCACTTTATCGATTATCTTCATCGGGTTTGTCATATTCTTGGAGAACCGGAATCCATCTCAAACGATAACGTGGCTTGTCCTGCTTGGCAGCTTTCCGTTATTCGGCTTTTTGTTCTATATTTTCTTTGGACGCAATATCAAAAAGCGCCGGTTGTTTGAAAAGAAAGCCATCCTGGACGAACAGTTAATCCAGGAAGATGAACATATTCATAGAGAAGCGATTGAGAAAATGACGCATATGGGTGATCATCAGCAGCTCTTATTTAAGCTGGCCCACAGACTTGGACATACCCCTATTACGTATCGCACGTCCTCTAAAGTCCTGACGAATGGAGAAGAAACATTCTCTCATATTTTTGAAGAAATCAAAAAGGCGACACATCACATTCATTTAGAATATTATATTCTCCGCCACGATGACCTTGGACAAGAATTAAAAGATATTCTCATTGATAAAGCGAAAAATGGCGTGATTGTCCGCTTTTTATATGACGATGTAGGGAGTTTAAAGCTCTCTCGTCAATATATTGCTGACCTCGAAAAGGCTGGCGTTCAGATCGTTCCTTTTTTACCCGTGAGGCTGCCTCTGTTAAATAATAAAATCAATTTCCGAAATCACCGAAAAATTGTCGTGATTGATGGAGAAGTTGGATTTGTTGGCGGGCTAAACATTGGAGACGAATATATGGGCAGAAGCAGACAATATGGATTTTGGCGTGACACCCATTTGATGATTAAGGGTGAAGCTGTTCGTGATCTGCAGCAGATTTTCATGCAGGATTGGTACTATATGACGAATGAGAGATGTGCAGGTGTGGAATACTTCAAAGATTTCACCCACATTGAGATTACAACAGAAGGCGTACAAATGATTGCTGGTGGTCCTGATAAACAGTGGGAGGTCATTAAAAATCTCTTTTTCTCCATGATTATCTCTGCCAAAAAGTCTATTTGGATTGCTTCACCATATTTTGTGCCGGATGATGATATTTTGTCTGCATTGAAAATTGCTGCATTAAGCGGAGTAGACGTACGGATTATTGCACCGAAGAATCCAGATAAACGGATCGTCTTCCATGCGTCCCGTTCATACTTCCCGGAGCTTTTAGAAGCAGGGGCAAAGGTGTATGAATATGATCAAGGCTTTATGCATAGTAAATTTATCATTGTAGATAGCGAGCTGGCTTCGATAGGCACGGCCAACATGGATATGAGAAGCTTTCATTTGAATTTTGAAGTGAATGCCTTCCTCTATAAAACGAAAAGCACTGAGAAGCTCGTGAACGACTTTTTAGGTGATTTAGAACAGTCGCACGAGATTGTCCCAGAAGAATTTGCAAAGAGACCGTTAAGGGTAAGACTCTTTGAATCAACAGCAAGATTATTATCGCCATTACTATAAAGATTGTATTTCCCCCCTTTTTATCAGGGGGTTTTTCATTTTCCTCAAGAAAACATCAGTAAAATCATATTTTCACACAATAAAAGCTCATTTTGCCTATTCGCTCTCTTATAGACGAACAAGCTATAATACGGTCATCAAAGACTAAGGGGCGAGCTGAATGAATACAGCGATCATGGATAATGGAAAGCTTATTCGAATTACACATCACTTATCTAAAAACAGGTTGGAGCATGTCAGGACGACGTGCAAATTTTACTGCCCTGAATGCAGGGAAGAAGTGCAATTAAAGCTTGGTGAACAACGTGTTTATCATTTTGCACATAAACAGCTGACAGCATGTCCACTAGCCTCAGGCGAAACGGCATATCATCAGGCGGGGAAAGAAGCCATGATGAATTGGCTTCAGCAGCTGGGACATAAACCGGTGCTTGAAAAGTATGTGTCAAAGGTTCATCAGCGTCCTGACGTGACCGTCTCTATTGGAGGAACAAGCTATGCAATCGAATATCAATGCTCAAATATTTCACGGCAAGAGCTCCGTAAAAGAACAGCAGGACTCCGCGAAGCAGGGCTCTTCCCTATATGGGTCCTAGGAGCAAATCGTTTAAAGCGAAAATCTGCCCAGCTCTTTTCCTTCTCCTCCATTCATTGGGGAATGCTAAGGGAATCACAGAAAGGAAGTCTGATTTTTTATTGTCCGCTCCAGAATCGATTCATCCATCTTGCTCAACTCCTTGTATTTCAACCAACGAAAATATGTGCTGCCATGACTGTCAGACCGCCAACAGCATACCGCAAACTTTCGGATATCCTATCGCCGCCCTCAAGCAAGCGTCAAGTTTCTAAGCAATGGCTAAGATGCATACAGCAATTTAGGCAGCGGCCTCCTCGCATTTTATCAAATGAAAGCAAACGGTTGAGAGACGTTTTTTATGAGCATCATCAAACAGCTTTCCCTTTTCTGCCGGCTGAATTATTTATCCCGCTGCCAGAAGCGTACATCTTTACAAGTCCCGTTTATGTCTGGCAGGGGTGTCTATATGATTGGATAATAAGGAAAAAAGGAAGCAGTCCAGTGACGATTCAACTGCTGATGAAAGAAATCAAGCGGTGTATCCAGATGAAAGAAGTAAAGCTTCGATATGGGGATGTTTCAATAGAAGAAATAAAAGAGGTTATCACATCATATGTTCATGCGCTTGTCAGACAAGGGTTTTTACACATGACGAAAGAGGGTAATTATGAAGTAGCGTCAAATCAAATGCCGATACAAACAGTAGATGAAGCGTTCAAACGAGATGCTTTCTTATTTCATTAGCATGTTTCATGCCCACTTTGATCATGATAAGAAAAAGGTGGTGCTGCGATTGAATAGAAAGAAACGCTTTTTTCTCATTTTTTTAGTCTGTTTGGTATTTATTTCTGCATATGATTTGACAAATATAGTTCAAAACAAAGAAGATAAATACAACACCAATTTCTTTCACTTTCCGAAAGGTTGGTTCAACACAACTTATGCAAGGGGGATTCATATGACTTCACAAAGCAAAAACAACCATTTACCAGACAGAAGCGAAGTAAAAGAAGAAAACAAATGGCGACTTGAAGATATTTTTGAAAGCGTCGATGCATGGAACAAGGAATTCGAAGCGGTCAAAAAAGAAATTCCTAAGCTCGCCCAATTTAAAGGCAAGCTCGCCCATTCTGCTGATGTACTGTATGAAGCCCTAAGCTTTCAGGATCAGCTTTCTGAAAAGCTTGGTAAGCTTTATACATATGCGCACATGAAATACGATGAGGATACAACTAACTCATCATTTCAAGCGCTGAATGATAAAGCATCGAATTTATTTACACAACTCTCTAGTACTTCTGCTTATATTGTTCCAGAGATTTTATCGATTCAAGAAGATAAATTGCAGCAGTTTATTCTGGAAAAAGAAGAATTAAAACTGTATTCTCATGCTCTTGAAGAAATTAATAAAGAACGTCCACATATTTTAAGTGAGGAGCAAGAGGCCTTATTAGCTGAGGCATCTGAACCTCTCTCAACTTCATCTACTACTTTTAGTATGTTTAACAATGCTGATATTTCGTTCCCTTCTGTAAAGGATGAAAATGGGGAAGAAAAGAAAATTACCCACGGCAACTTTATCACATTTTTAAACAGTGATGACCGTGAAGTGAGAAAGAATGCCTTTAAAGCTGTGTATAAAACGTATGATCAGTATAAAAACACGCTTGCTTCGACACTGAGTGGTTCGATTAAAAAGGATAATTTTTATGCAAAAGTACGAAATTATAAATCGGCAAGAGAATCAGCACTATCTCGAAACAGTATTCCAGAAGAAGTATATGACAATCTAATTGATACAGTTCATCAATATTTACCGTTATTACACCGTTATATTGAATTGCGTAAAAAGGTGTTAAAGCTTGATGAAGTGCACAATTATGACTTGTATACGCCACTTGTAAAAGATGCTGGCATGAAGCTAACCTACGATGAAGCAAAGGATTATATGCTAAAAGGGTTAGCGCCATTAGGAGAAGAATATGTGTCCGTGTTAAAAGAGGGACTCAATAATCGCTGGGTAGACGTTTATGAGAATAAAGGGAAACGTAGCGGTGCGTATTCATCTGGAAGCTATGGCACAAATCCATATATCCTCATGAACTGGCAAAATAATATTGATAATTTATTTACACTGGCTCATGAATTTGGGCACTCCGTCCACAGCTACTATACAAGAAAGCACCAGCCATATCCGTATGGAAACTACAGCATCTTTGTAGCTGAAGTAGCTTCTACGACAAATGAAGCGTTACTTGGCGAATACCTGCTGAATCATCTAGATGATAAAAAGCAGCGTTTGTATGTGTTAAATCACTTGCTAGAAGGATTTAGAGGAACGGTATTCAGACAGACGATGTTTGCTGAGTTTGAGCATTTGATTCATGTGAAAGCACAAGAAGGAGAGGCTTTAACGCCAGAATTCATGACGAACCTTTATTACGACCTGAATAAGAAGTATTTTGGAGACGGCATGGTTGTGGATAAAGAAATTGGATTAGAATGGACGAGAATCCCTCACTTCTATTACAACTATTATGTCTATCAATATGCTACAGGCTATAGTGCTGCACAGGCATTAAGCAAGCAAATCTTAGAAGAAGGAAAACCTGCGGTGGAGCGCTACACAGACTTCCTTAAAGCAGGAAGCTCTGATTATCCAATCAATGTGCTGAAAAAAGCGGGTGTTGATATGGCTTCCAAAGAACCAATCGAAGCAGCATGTCAATTGTTCGAAGAAAAATTGAAAGAAATGGAAGAGCTCATCTCTAAAACGGGTGAGTAATGAAAAGACTTCTGTCAGACGTGTGAGTGAAAACTCATCTTTTGACAGGAGTTTTTTTCACAAAAAAGACCTCTTCACATGTAGAGGCCGTTCATTATCATCAACCTTTAAATCCTTTAAAGGTCTTCCGGTGGTTCATTCGATAAAGTGTAAAAAGTATTGTAGCAAATAAGAGTGGCGATGTGAGATAAAGGGGAAGCATTTTCATTAAGCCTAATATGTTTAAAAAGAAACATAAGCCAATGGAAACAAGTCCAATGGTTGTGCTGCGCATGCAGATCCCTCCATTTTTTCGTTACTTTCACTATATGAAAGTGACAACCCTCTTATGTTTTGTGACAAAAATATGAACATATAGTATATCTGTTGTCATAAGTCGACAAAATTTGATATACTAAAGATGTGAAATTAATCACATACAAACATTACCCCTTTGTTTGACCGTGAAAAATTTCTCCCATCCCCTTTGTTGTCGTTAAGACATAGTGAAACCGCGCTTATCCCGGCGCGGTTTCTTCGTGGTTTAAAAAAGAACAAACGTTCCTTTTGAGGTAAAGAAAAAACATGGGTCAGCACCCATGTTCATTCTCACAGCGATAGACATCAATATCTGAATGATGATCATCTTCTTTATAGCGCCAAAACATTTCTTGATGCACTTGTACACGTTCGACTTTTTTAGCGAAAGCCAGCTTTTTCATTTCTCGTTCAACTTCATCAAGTGTCAGGTCATAAACGACCGCAATCTCTTTGGCAGATGCAAATTGAAAGTAAGCAATAAACCATTCAATTGGAGGCCGTTCTGAAGGGGTTGGTTTTTCACCAATCATTTCAAAAAGGATTTCCTCGTATACATCATAAGAGTACGCACCTGAAATTTTTAATCCTTCATCTCCGTTTACTGTATTAAAAAAGGCAAAGGTCGGAAGCTCAGACACGTCCATTTCAGCGGCAATTTTCATATCACATTTTAGTGCTTTGACAGCACTTTGAGAATGAATATCGCGCTGGAATTCCTCGATGTCTAGTCCAGCGCTTTTTGCATTTTCTAGCAGTACATGTTCACTTGTGACATCTTGCTGATGGCAAAAAAGTGATTCTTGAATGAGACGCAGAAATTTCATTCCGCATTTTCTGCCTTGAAGTTCAGCCGCTTTTAATGCAAGCGAGGCGAGATACGGTGAAGTCACAATTTGTTCAGACAGCATTTGTTCTTTTTTGGTCTGAGTTTTGGTCGCAAATTTCCCCCATGCTTCGGTCAGTAAATGCTTTTTTCGTTTTCGATTCAATGCATTAATACTAGAACTTGTCACCGTTCGTAAAGTGAAAAAACGGCCGTACTTCATTTTTAATTTTTTAATGGATGGTTCTAATAACCAGCAGTCTGGACTTAGAGGGTCAATGAATACATAGATTTCAATCGGCTTTTGAGGATGTCCGTGACAGTGTGAGAAATATTGATCGTGCGTATTGCAGCTCAAGATCGTCCATCCTTTTCAGGTGTTTGATTGACCATATGACGAGCCGTTAAAGAAAGTCGCTCAAATAAAAAGTCACGAATATCGCCGGTTAATCCTACTTGATCCATCGCATCCTCCATGCATTCAAGCCATGCGTCAGCCCGCTCCTCAGTAATTGGAAAAGGGAGATGTCTCGCCCTTAGCATAGGGTGGCCATGCTCCTCTGTATAAAGCGGGGGTCCGCCTAAATATTGCGTTAAAAACTGTTTTTGTTTTCTTGCTGTTTCTTTTAAGTCATCCGGGAAAATAGGATGAAGCAAAGGATGACACTTTACATTTTCATAAAAAGTATCAACAAGTTGCGATAGAAGTTCCTCTCCAACCGCTTCGTAAGGTGCGTTAAACGATTGTACCATGTTGACTACTCCTTTTACTCGTAGTTAATAGGATGAAGCGCCCTATTGTGAATTCATTTATTTCAAAAGTGATATTCAGTTTGTTCTATTTTAATGTTTCTATTCTTGTACTTATTTTAACAACCTCATCTCAATTCCACAAACAAACCGCTTTGGTCTATTGGAAATAAGGGGAGAGGTGGGTTCCGTGATCAATTGACCATATCATAACACATTCAGTCAAAAAAGGGTGAAAAGCGACATACAAAAAACCGAAGAGGTTATTCTCTTCGGTTTAAGCGAAATATTGTGCTGTAATTTTCTTTACATAATTTTGTGTTTCTTTAAATGGTGGAATGCCGCCGTATTTATCAACATTTCCTGAGCCTGCATTATAAGCAGCTAAGGCGAGTGAGACATTTCCATTATATTTCTGAAGCATTTGTTTGATATACTTCGTGCCGCCTTCGATGTTCTGGGCCGCATCAAAGGCATTATTCACGCCAAGTGACTTAGCTGTAGATGGCATAAGCTGCATAAGGCCAAGCGCGCCTGCATGGCTGACCGCATTCGTACGATAGCCAGATTCTTGCTTGATGACCGCATGAATTAGCTTTTCTGGAACACCATGTTTTTGAGCCATTTGTGACACAATTTGATTAATTTCCTTTGATGATGAGCCGCTTGAAACAGCCTTTTGAAGCGGCGGCGTGTAGCTGTTGTTTAAGACATTTCCAATACCATTTGCTGTATTCAATGGAGCGTCATTCGCATATGAAGGTTGAGCTTGAAGCTGCTCACCGCCAGCGATAGCAGATAAGTATGGGTTTGTACGCGCGTATTGCGTGTTCGGAGCCGTTGATGGGTCCGTTCCCATAAATGCAGAAATTGAAAGCGGCAGACGTGATAATTCTGATCCGCCTAAAAAATCTTGCAGCAGCGACTGAAATGAAGCTTGAGCATTCGATTCTTGGCCGCCCGGCATTTGCGTTTGTCCAGGGTCTGATTGTAACGTTTTAAGCGCTTGGAGCTGCATAAAGGATTGAAGTTGATTGACGTTCATCATGTTCCTCCTTCAAGGAATTCATCTATTCTGTGTTTTCATTTTCTCTTCATAAAAACGTACGACTTTGTTTTTCGTGTTTCGTACAGGGATTTGGAATTGTTGGAGCAATGCGGAGAATGCGGCTTGTCCGATTTCCAAGTCGCTCACTTCAAATTCAAGTTCATAGTCCTCTACTGTTAAATATCGGCTGTGATCCAAAACAATTAAGCCTTCTTTGATCATTTTTTCAGCTCTTGACGTTTCAAGTGAACCAAAATACACAATTTGATCCTTTTGAATGTTCAAATGATCTAGCCTGTCAGCCACTTCACCTTTTGGCAGCTGAAAATCGTCAAGGCTTGAAGGAGGAGCGATCGTTTGGTGGGTTTCGAGCAAGCCTATTTCGTGTGGTTCCTTTAACGTGAGAACCCACTGACCGTTTCTTTCTCTCATTCTTAATGCAGCGAATTGAGATTTTATATCAAATTGAGGTGTATCAAAGTAATGGTTGGTTTGCGTGTGAAAATCCGAATCCTTCAATTGAAAATGTTGTTTCAACTGTTCAAATTCTTCTTTCATTAACAATTGCTTTAGTTCTATTTCAATTTCCTGTGCCATTTTGACATCAACCTTTCATTTAGAGGAAATATGATTATTGTACATGAAGTATGTTCATCATGTAAAAGACTGTTTTTATCTATTATTTCTCTTTCCGCATGTGCCAAAATCAATGAATAATTACGTGAAAGGATCATTTATAAGAAGAAAATAGGTTTTTCTCAATAAGTTCGGTTTATCAATATTGAACTTGATATGATAAAATAAAGCTGTACTTTGTTGTAAAGGAGATCATGATGCAAAACCGAATTGAAATCGCAGAAGCAACTTTAAAAGAAGACAGGCTGATTTTGACGACCAAGTCAGAAGAGCAAATCCAAAAAGCAAAAGCATCAGGACAAATGCTTGTTGATTCTGATCACTTTGCGTTCGTTTACATACTTGAAAACGAGGAGTCCTTTTCATATCTTATCTTAGGGAAACATACATGGACTCCATTAAAAGAAGCAATGAATCTTGACATCCCTGTCTATTTGACAGCGGGAGGACATTCGTTAGAACTCATTCAGCTTCATCAAGAATTACATTATTTAATCGACAATATTAAAGACAATGCCAATTACGGAGATATGGAAGAGAAAGTGAAGAGCACATTCCTCTGAAATAATTAGGTATATGGAATTGGGGGAAGTTTCATGGACAAAAAACAATGGGATCAATTCCTCGCACCGTATAAACAAGCAGTCGAAGAATTAAAAGTGAAACTAAAAGGCATTCGAAAGCTGTATGAATTCGAGGATGACCATTCACCAGTAGAATTTGTTACAGGCCGAGTGAAACCTGTTGCCAGCATATTAGAAAAGGCAAAGCGTAAAAACATCCCAATGCATGAAATCGAAACGATGCAGGATATTGCTGGGCTTCGCATTATGTGCCAGTTTGTAGAAGACATACAAGTCGTGAAAAAAATGCTCCAGTCACGAAAAGACTTCGTGGTTGTTGATAAACGCGACTATATTGCAGAGCATAAAGAAAGCGGATACCGTTCGTACCACCTTGTTGTGTTATATCCGCTGCAAACGATTAATGGAGAGAAGCAGCTCCTCGTCGAAATCCAAATTCGTACACTTGCGATGAATTTTTGGGCGACCATTGAGCATTCTCTGAATTATAAATATAGCGGGAATATCCCGGAGAAAGTCAAGCTGCGCCTTCAAAGAGCTTCCGAGGCAGCATCTCTTCTTGATGATGAGATGTCTGAAATTAGAGGGGAAATTCAAGAAGCACAAGTGGCATTTTCCCGGAAAAAGAAAAACGATAGCTGAGCCTGTGCTTGATCAAATATGATGCTGCCCTCTCATAGCAGCAAGGTGGAAAAGGAGAAGAATTCATGAAATTTGCAGTTTCTTCGAAAGGGAATTCTGTATCTGACACACTCAAAAGTAAAATTCAGACCTACTTATTGGATTTCGGGATGGAACTCAATGAAGAGGAACCCGATCTTGTCATTACGGTTGGTGGAGACGGCACCCTTCTTTATGCGTTTCACCGTTATAGCGACCGTCTGAATGAAACAGCTTTTGTCGGTGTTCATACAGGTCATCTTGGTTTTTATGCTGACTGGGTGCCAAGTGAAATTGAAAAACTCGTTTTAGCTATTGCGAAAACCCCTTATCACATTGTGGAATATCCGATCTTAGAAGTCATTGTCAGATACAACGATGGCGGCAGAGAAGAGAAATATTTAGCCATGAATGAATGTACGATTAAAAGTATGGAAGGGACACTTGTGGCAGATGTTGAAATTAGGGGTCAGCTGTTTGAAACATTCAGAGGTGACGGTCTTTGTCTGTCTACGCCGTCTGGCAGTACAGCCTATAATAAAGCACTTGGGGGCGCCATTATTCATCCTTCCATTAGAGCCATTCAGCTGGCAGAAATGGCTTCAATCAACAACAGAGTGTTTCGAACGGTCGGTTCGCCGCTTATTTTACCAGACCACCATACTTGTGTCATTAAACCGAGGAATGATGTCGATTTTCAGGTAACCATTGATCATTTGACGCTGCTTCATAAGGACGTCAAATCCATTCAATGCCGGGTAGCAGACGAGAATGTCCGCTTTGCCCGATTTAGACCATTTCCGTTTTGGAAAAGGGTGCAAGATTCCTTTATCGGAAAAGGTGAATAAGAAAGAGGTCGTTCTCGCTGGAATACTTTACACTAAACAAAACCATGACAGCCAAAGAAGAAGGGCTGCTTTTAAAGGATTATTTAATAGATATTGGCATTTCGAAAAGAATGCTGACGGATATTAAATTTGATGGCGGTGATCTCCTCATTAATGGAGAGCATGTGACTGTGAGATACAAGCTGCATAACGGAGACAGGCTCACCATTTTATTCCCAGAGGAAAAAGTGAGTGAAGGGCTAAAGCCTGCTCCAATTCCGCTTGATATTTTATTTGAGGATGAGCATGTCCTTGTGCTGAATAAAAAGCCATATATTCCGTCCATTCCTTCTCGGGAGCACCCAGAGCACAGTATTGCGAATGGATTGCTGCATCATTATGCAGAGCAGTCTGTTCGGCTGACGGTTCATTTAGTGAACCGCCTTGATCGTGATACATCTGGCGTCATGCTTGTGGCCAAGCATCGCTTTGCCCACAGCCTTTTATCAAAAGCGCAGAAAGGTGGAGCGGTCAAACGAACATACAGAGCGTTTACACATGGCATGATCAAAGAAAAGCATGGAACCATTCGTGCAAAAATTGCCCGAAAAGGAGATAGTATCATTGAGCGAATGGTCGATGATACTGGACAGGAAGCTGTGACGCATTTTACAGTGCGAGCGGTGGATGCTGAGTTGAACATGTCAGATGTGACGCTGGCACTTGAAACGGGGAGAACCCATCAAATTCGTGTTCATATGCAGTATCTTGGTCATCCGCTCATCGGAGATACGTTATATGGCGGGACGAGTGAGCGGATGAACCGGCAGGCACTTCATAGTGAGACTCTTGTCTTTCCTCATCCGATGACTGGGGAGGAAATGACATTCTCGGCTCCGCTTCCAGAAGACATGAAATCATTGCTGCTTTAAATAGAGAAACCCGGCTACCTGCAAGCGCAGGACCGGGTTTTTTTATGATGTGAAATGCTGAAACCTTGAATCGTCATAAGGCATAGAGGAAGGAACAGAAACCGTTTCAAGCTCAGGATATTTAAGGGCAGACAGCCGGTGGCCAAATACACAGCCTGTATCAATGTTGACAGTTCTGCCAACGAATCGCGGTTCTTTCACTGGTGTATGTCCGTAGACAATCCATGGTTTTCCGCGATATTCCTTTGCCCAATCCTTCCGCACAGGTCGCCCATCCGGCCACGTTTCTCCTGTGACTGCGCCAAATAATAGATAGGATCGCATCTGTTTGTTCGGCTTTCTTCCAATGTCCTTTTCCTTCATCGCTGCGTGAGCAATCATCAGTTCATCAGGAATAAGTACATCGTAAAGCGGAGCCTTCTCAAATAGCTGCTTAAATTCATGTGACAATTTGGTTTGTTCATGAAGGGGCAGCTTTTTTATTTCGTTCACTGTGGTTTCAATGCCATGAAGTAATTTCACCGGATTTCCTTTTAAATAGCGATAAAGCTTAAAGCAATGGTTGCCAGGTACGTAGCGGATCGCGCCGTGTGCGTAGGCATGAATGACAAATCGCATGACATCTACTGACTGAGGTCCTCGATCTGTTAAATCACCGACAAGTGCTAGCGTTCTCTTATCAGGATGGACGGGTAATCCATGTTTGAATTCGTATCCTAGTTTGTGTATGAGGGCAAGCAGCTCTTCGTAGCAGCCGTGGATATCACCAATGATATCAAATTTCATAAGATTTCCTCCTGATTTTTCTCATCCATTCATCGGGGTTAAAGAAGTTTGAATTTTAGAACATATAACGAATGGCTTTCTTTTCATTTAGGCAATTGTTAGAATCAATGCTTTAACGTAAACCTTAAAAGATTAAACATCAATGTTAGGAGGCTTTAGCCAATGGAGCATACATCTGTTTCATCACTCGTTGTCGTTATTATTGTCGCCTTTTTCACCCCACTTTTATTGCACCGATTTAAGCTGACCATTCCGGTCGTTGTTGCTGAAATCATCATGGGGCTCATCATTGGAAAAAGCGGTCTTCAACTGGTAGTTGAACATGATGCATGGTTAGATACGTTATCCATGCTCGGTTTTATTTTTCTGATGTTTTTAAGTGGACTTGAAATAGATTTTTCTTCTTTCGAGTCAAAGAAGAAAGCACGAGAACTACCAAATGGTCTAAAAGAACCGAATACGTTTAAAGCAGCCACTATTGTTTTTCTTGGCGTATTTAGTATTTCTTTTATTCTGTCCTATGCGTTTGTCCTTGCAGGGTTTATCCAAAATGCCTTTTTAATGACGCTCATTATATCGACGATCTCATTAGGGGTAGTGGTTCCCACCTTAAAAGAGGAAAAATTGATGCAGACGAATATCGGTCAAATCATCTTGCTTGTCGCTGTCATTGCGGATTTGGTGACGATGATTTTACTTGCTGTATTTTCCTCCATTTATGGCGATGGTACAGGGAATATGTGGCTTCTGCTCTTATTATTTGCTGCGGGCATCCTTCTTTATTTATTTGGCCGCGTATTTAAGACAAAGTCAATTTTTCAGTCCATGTCAAAAGGGACCGTGCAAATTGGGACAAGGGCGATCTTTACTCTCATTATAGTCTTAGTTGCTTTATCTGAATCACTCGGTGCTGAAAATATTCTTGGGGCGTTTTTAGCGGGCGTACTTGTGTCCCTTCTTTCGCCGAATAAAGAGCTTGTCCAGCAGCTGGATTCATTTGGCTACGGATTTTTGATCCCCATCTTCTTTGTGATGGTCGGAGTGGATTTGAATATATGGGCACTGTTCAAGGACCCAAACATTATGATCATGATCCCGCTGCTATTTATTGCATTACTGATTAGTAAACTCATCCCGATTCTTTATTTGAAAAAATGGTATGACATGAAAAAAGTGATCGGCTCTGGCTTTTTATTAACATCGACATTATCACTCGTCATTGCAGCTGCGACGATCGGGGAGCGGCTCGGAGTCATTGATCATAAAATGTCCGGCGCGCTAATTTTAGTCGCGATACTCACGAGTATTTTAACGCCAGTTTGGTTTAAAGCACTGTTTAAAAAAGAACAAGCTGTGAGCCATAAAAAACGTGTGACCTTTATTGGTGCAAATCAGCTGACCTTACCTGTCACACTCGATTTACATCAGGATGAATATGATATTCGAATTTTGCATGTCTTTCAAGAAAATAAAGAAGCGATGCTCGCCGACTCCATCTTTGAAGTCGAATCAATTGAAGAGTACGACGATGAGACGCTGCGAAAGGCAGGCGTTGGCCAGGAGGATGTCCTCGTCGTCGCAACAGGCAGTGAGACGAAAAATAAGGAAATTGCTTTATTTGCAAAGGAAGAAGGAGCAAAACAAGTCATTGCGAGTGTGAGCAAAGCTGAGGCAGAGCTAACATTGAAGGAAGCGGGCATTGATACGTTTTCTAATTTCCTATCATCTAAAACGGTGCTAAGAGCCTTGATTGAAGCACCGGATGCGATTCGATTATTAACAAATGAGGATACTTCCTTGTATCAAATTCAAATGAACAATCATCGCTACCACAATGTCATGCTGAGGGAATTTCCGTTTACCGGCAATTTGGTCTTTGTCCGTATTTTCAGAGGGATAGACAGCTTAGTACCACATGGAGATACGACGCTTAGAAGTGGTGACCGTGTGCTTGTGTCGGGCTCTCGTGAGTATGTAGCAGGACTTAGAGCCCAATTAGAGTGAGAATGAACCCTTGACCAATGAACAATTCCTGATTAAGATAGAAGTACAACATCATATATTTGATCCACTAGGGGAGTCCTTTAAAAGGGCTGAGATAAAAGTATCGACTTTTAGACCCTCATTACCTGAACAGGTTCATACCTGCGTAGGGAAGTGGTGCGGTTTTTGATTATGCTTTTTACAAATTCCAAGCCACTTTCCATACGGAAAGTGGCTTTTTTATATGGAAAAACAGGAGGAGAGAAACATGACATTTTCAACTGAATGTAAAGAAGCAGCAGCACCATGGTGGAATGGAAGCTTTACACACCCCTTTGTGAAAGGGATTGGCGATGGCACGCTGTCACTCGATCGTTTCACGTATTATGTGATGCAAGATTCATATTATTTAACTCATTTTGCAAAGGTGCAAGCATATGGAGCGGCAATTAGTGAGGACTTACATACGACGGGCAGAATGGCGTATCATGCGCAGGGAACGTATGAAGCAGAGCTGTCGCTGCATAGAAAGTTTACAGAGCTTTTAGAGATTTCAGATGAAGCCATCGAGAACTTTAAGCCTTCTCCCACTGCATATGCGTATACGTCTCATATGTACCGATCTGTGAAAAGCGGACGATTCGAAGAGATATTAGCTGCGTTATTGCCGTGCTACTGGCTTTATTATGAGGTGGGTGAAAAGCTGAAACAAACCACACCTGACCATCCGATTTATCAGGAATGGATTTTGACATATGGAGGGGATTGGTTTAAGGAACTTGTCTTTGAACAAGTCAACCGCTTTGATGAACTAGCCGAAAAAGCACCAGAACATGTACGGGCCAATATGAAAGAAAATTTTGTGATTTCAAGCTATTACGAATACCATTTCTGGGAGATGGCGTATCAAAAAGAAATGTGGCAAACAGCATGCTTAGATGGGGTTGGTGCAAATGGAACTCCACGCAGTGACAAATGATTCGCTTCCTGCGGGTGAGCTGATCAAACAAATAAAAAACATTGCACCTGAAGTGGATTTTATTCATATCCGGGAACGGTCTAAAACAGCAAGTGAGCTTGTTGATCTCGTGAAAGGTCTCCTTTTAGAAGGTGTACCGAAAGAGAAGCTCATCATCAACGACAGAGTAGACGTTGCACTGCTCACCAATATTCACCGGGTACATCTCCCGGGCCATAGCTTTTCGCCAAAAGAGCTGCGGCAAAAATTCCCTCATCTTCATGCGGGCGTCTCTGTTCATTCGATTGAAGAAGGGAAAGCAGCTGAGAAAAATGGAGCAGAGTATGTCATATTTGGGCACGTATATGACACCACTTGTAAACCAGGACTTCAGGCAAGAGGCGTACAGCTTGTGAAAGAACTGACATCTCTACTATCTATTCCAGTCGTGGCAATCGGTGGTGTGACACCTGACCGCATTCCAGAATTGAGACACGCGAATGTGAAAGGGATTGCTGTCATGTCTGGAATTTTTACTCATCATCAGCCGCGCAAGATGGCACAAGCATTTTCTAAACAAGTAAAGGAGCATCCTTATGAAGAAGCATTATGATGTGGCAATCATTGGTGGTGGAATCATAGGGATGTCCATTGCCTATCACCTTGCAAAAGCAGGAAAGCAGGTCGTCTTATTTGAGGCGAATGAGGTAGGGAAGCAAACGACAAGTGCGGCTGCTGGGATGCTTGGTGCACATGCTGAAGGAGAGGGTCATGAGGATATTTTTTTTCAAGTAGGCAGAGCAAGCCAGGCATTGTACGAAAAGTTAAAAGTCGATCTACAGCATGAATCTGGCATTGATATTCGAACATCAGCGGGCGGTATCATGAAGGTAGCCTTTACCGAAGAGGAGAAACAAGCACTTTGCCGGATGCAGCATTTGTCTTCATTTGAGTGGATGGACGCAGGCAGCGTAAAAAAATGCATGCCTCAAATGGCAGAGAATATCCTAGGAGCAGGTTTGATTAAAGAGGATGTTCATGTCGAACCTTATGCGGTATGCCGAGCATTTTGGCAGGCGGCGGTCAGGTACGGGGCAGAAGTGAAAGAGTGTACACCCGTGATCGAAGTGAAGCGGGAGAAAGAAGCGTTAGCAATTAGAACAACGATGGGAACATTCACATGTGATGAACTAACTGTAGCAAGTGGTGTATGGTCTGGCCATTTTTTTGAAGAGCTTGGATTATCTCATTCTCTTTATCCAGTAAAAGGGGAATGTGTGTCTGTATGGAATCATGGTCCAGCACTCCAACACACCATTTACCATGATCATTGTTACATCGTTCAACGAGATAGCGGCAAACTGATCGTTGGCGCAACGATGAAGCCAAACGAGTGGCAAACTGTTCCAACGCTTGGCGGTATCGAAGCTGTTATTCAAAAGGCGTCACAGCTGATGCCTTCGATCAAGGAGATGCCGATTGATCAGTGCTGGGCTGGCCTTCGTCCGGCGACAAGCGACCAGCATCCCTACATCGGAAGACATCCAGAAGATCGGCGTATTCTTTTTGCTGCTGGTCATTACAGAAATGGTATTTTACTTGCTCCGATTACTGGAAAGATCATTCGCGACCTGATATTAGGTGAACCGGTCAAAAAAGAATGGCTTCACGCATTTCGTATTGACCGAAAGGAGGCACTGTTTGTATGAAAATTCAATTGAATGGCAGAATCGTTGATTTCGATCAAGAGAATGGAACGATCTATGACCTGCTATCAGACTATCAGCTTGAAAATCGAGTAGTGATTGTGGAAAAGAACCAAGAAATTATTGATAAAGAAGCGTTTCAACAAGTGAAAATTCAACCTAATGACACGATCGAAATCGTTCACTTTGTAGGAGGAGGATGACAACATGCTGCATATTGGCGGAAAAACATTCACATCTAGATTATTACTTGGTACAGGGAAGTATCCATCATTTGAAGTTCAAAAAGAAGCCGTGAACGTATCAGAAGCAGAAATATTAACCTTTGCTGTGAGAAGAATGAACATTTTCGAAGCATCTCAGCCAAACTTTTTGGAGCAGCTTGATTTATCAAAATATACGCTGCTTCCGAATACAGCTGGTGCTAGTACAGCGGAAGAGGCAGTTCGTATTGCTCGATTAGCGAAGGCTTCTGGACTGTGTGACATGATCAAGGTAGAAGTCATTGGCTGCTCAAGGTCTCTTCTGCCAGATCCAGTCGAAACGTTAAAAGCATCCGAAATGCTACTCGAAGAAGGATTTATCGTGCTGCCATATACATCTGATGATGTGGTACTGGCAAGAAAATTAGAAGAGCTTGGTGTCCATGCCATCATGCCAGGTGCTTCGCCGATTGGTTCAGGGCAAGGCTTACTAAACCCTTTGAATCTCTCATTTATTATCGAGCAGGCAAAGGTACCGGTGATTATTGATGCTGGTGTAGGTTCTCCAAAGGATGCGGCTTATGCGATGGAGCTAGGGGCTGACGCTGTATTACTGAACACCGCTGTGTCAGGTGCAAAGGACCCTGTGAAAATGGCTAAAGCCATGAAGCTGGCGATTGAATCAGGAAGGCTAGGCTTCGAGGCGGGACGTATTCCTTTGAAAAACTACGGGACAGCAAGCAGTCCGCTGGAAGGAATGCCGGCATTTTGAGCACACGTTATTCACGACAAGAGCTCTTTCAGCCAATCGGCATAGAGGGGCAAAAGCGGTTAAATGACTCAAAGGCTGTCATTATTGGTGCAGGAGCGCTTGGAACAGCTAGTGCGGAAATGCTCGTTCGTGCTGGCGTTGGATCTGTCACCATTTTGGATCGAGATTATATTGAATGGAGCAACCTTCAGCGTCAGCAGCTTTACACGGAGCAAGATGTACAGGATCGACTGCCAAAGGCTGTGGCAGCTGAAAATAGACTCAAGCAGGTGAACAGTGACGTGCATGTCAAAGGAATTGTCATTGATGTGACCGCTGAACATATTGATGAACTTGTCAGCGGGGCTTCGATTATCGTGGATGCAGCGGATAATTTTGAGGTAAGAATGATCGCTAATGATGCTGCTGTCAAACATCAAATTCCATTCCTTTATGGAGCTTGTGTCGCCAGCTATGGTATTCAATTTACTGTCATGCCAGGTGAAACGCCGTGTTTACACTGCCTGCTTGAACATTTACCCGCACAAGGCATGACATGTGATACAGCCGGTATCATTAGTCCAGTTGTGCAGCAGGTCGCATCATATCAAGTGGCAGATGCCCTGAAGTGTTTAACAGGTCATCAAGTGACGCCAATTTTAAGATCCTTTGATTTATGGACCAATGAGCGGTCTGACATCCGATCAACCAGCTCTTTAAAGAAGAAGCAATGTCCAAGCTGCGGACTGAAGACATATCCTTTTCTCTCCTATGACAAGAGAGCGAAAGCAGATGTACTATGCGGCCGCAATACGGTCCAAATCCGCAGTGCAGCCGAAACCCCGCCGCCATTAAACGAAGTGGCTCTTCGGTTAAAGAAAGCAGGGATGGATGTCCTTGAAAATCCGTATTTGCTTTCCTGTCAAAAGGATGAATATAAGCTTGTCTTATTTAAAGACGGCAGAGCTCTTGTCCATGGCACAAATGATATGGCAAAAGCAAGAACCATTTATCATCAATGGATTGGCTAATGAGAGGTGTGATGAAATGACGATCAAAAAAGCATTCACAATTGCAGGTTCTGATTCTGGCGGCGGAGCAGGCATTCAAGCTGATTTAAAAACCTTTCAGGAGCTCGGTGTGTTCGGAATGTCTGCGATCACAGCGATTACAGCACAAAACACACTAGGTGTTCACGGAGTATATCCGCTTTCAAACGAGGCGTTAGAAAGTCAAATTGATGCAGTGGCAGAGGATTTACTGCCAGATGCCGTCAAAACAGGAATGCTGTGGAGCGCAGACATGATCAAGATAGTTGCTGAAAAAACGGTTCAATATGACATGAAGCTCATTGTCGATCCAGTGATGATCGCAAAAGGAGGCGCTTCTTTATTAAATGAAGATGCGGTCACAGCGTTGAAAACACACTTGCTGCCTGTCAGCTATGCCGTAACGCCGAATCTTCCTGAGGCAGAAGTGCTGACAGGCGTGCGGATTCAGACAAAAGAGGATCGCTATCTAGCAGCGGAGCGCCTATATGAGCTTGGAACGAAACATGTCGTGATCAAAGGCGGTCACGGTCCATCTGGCGGGATGATTACAGACCTGTTGTATGATGGAAAAGGCTTTATAGAAGTCACAAACGAACACATTGATACCCCGCATACACATGGCACAGGCTGCACGTTTGCAGCGGCATTAACAGCTGAAATTGCGAAAGGATACTCCATGAGGGAGGCTTTTGACACAGCAGAAACCTTTGTCCATGAAGCCATCAAGTTCCCTTTGAATATTGGGGCTGGACACGGACCTACCAATCACTTTGCTTATCAGCAAAACCGGCTCAAACGATAAGAAAATCGAACCGTCTTCATTTGCGAGGACGGTTTTTTGATGAAAAAGAAACTTTCTTTCTGCGGAAATTGTCATTCTCTCATGATCTGTGATAATATTATGATCAGGTACTAATACTATGTCTTGAAAAAATAGGAGGCTTTATTACATATGAACTTTTCTTTAGAAGGCCGTAATATCGTGGTAATGGGTATTGCCAATAAACGAAGCATCGCTTGGGGAATTGCCCGCTCACTTCACGAAGCTGGAGCTCGTTTGATTTTTACTTATGTTGGAGATCGTCTTGCTAAATCTGTAAAAGAACTTGCAAGCACACTTGAGCGTGATGATTCAATCATTCTTCCATGTGACGTGACAAGTGACGAAGAAATCGAAAAATGTTTCGCTACAATTAAAGAAAAAGTACAAGTCATTCATGGCGTTGCGCATGCGATTGCATTTGCAAACAAAGAAGAGCTTGTCGGTGAATACTTAAACACGAACCGTGAAGGTTTCCTTTTGGCGCACAACATTAGTGCATACTCTTTAACAGCTGTAGCAAAAGCAGCACGTCCATTGATGACAGAAGGTGGAAGCATTGTCACGCTTACATACCTAGGCGGAGAGCGTGTAGTATCTAACTACAACGTAATGGGTGTAGCGAAAGCAGCACTTGAAGCAAGTGTGAAATACTTAGCAGCTGATTTAGGCGCAGAAGGTATTCGTGTGAATAGTATTTCTGCTGGTCCAATTCGTACGCTGTCTGCAAAAGGCATCAGTGGTTTTAATACCATTCTGAAGGATATTGAAGAGCGTGCACCGCTTCGCCGTACAACGACTCCTGAAGAAGTTGGCGATACAGCTCTATTCTTATTCAGTGATCTATCACGCGGCATGACAGGTGAGAATCTGCATGTTGATTCTGGCTTCCATATCATTGCTCGCTAAACAACTAAATGATTTGCAGCATACCGAATAAGGGTATGCTGTTTTTTATTTTTCTTCTGATTTGAGTCGTCCGCTCATATATATAAGGAATGAATCATTCGGGAGGGATTAGTATGTCAAATAAAGGTGATGAGAACCAGAAGCCGCTTATGTATATTGTTCAGCCGAGCTATGATGAATCAATGCCGGCCATGCAAAATATTGTGAGAAAGCGAAAGAAATCAGAAAAACCACAAGAAAGTCCTAAGAGTGAAAAAGATGTGATCGAAGAAAGTATACACGAGGAACCTGTGGCTCAAGAAATCGAGAAGAAAAAAGAAGCCGAGCCGCCTGCGCGTCAGCAAGAGCAAAACATGATGAGAGAAGCAGAACTTACCCAAGAAGAAGACATCACAAAAGAACCAGAGCTTACTCAAAAAAAAGACATCACAAAAGAACCAGAGCTTATACAAGAACGAAAACCTCAGCGAGAAGAGGAGAAGCCGCCAGAAGGCGTTTTTCATGAAACAAAAGAAGAACCTAGAAGAAAACGAGTGAAAAAGCCTTTAAGTCAGATGAGCATTGACGAAAAAGTCGATTTTCTCACAAGCCTGCCTCATAATATGCCAAGAGCCCTTTGCCTAATTGAAGCTGATGGTAAAACATATAGAGGGATTATCATGGATCGAAAAGAAGATACAGTGGTCATTCGAACAGCGGGCGGGGGAAATCCAGTTGAATTAGCAATAGATGAAATTTCCTCGATTCATCCACTTGGCTTTTAACGAATAAAAAAAGTCCCATAGAGGGACTTTTTTTGTTAGCAGTTACGGTTGATGAGTCGTGGATTTAAGCACTCGATTGCGCAGAAGCAGTCAAGATCTACTTCAATGCAATACTTCGATTTTTCTAATCGGAACACATCACATACGGAATCTTTGTCTGTAAAATCTAAAATATGACGGTCTTTGTCAAATGCGATAAGCAAGCTGAGTGTTGCGCAGTGGTCAGAGATGTGTTCGACTCTGAAAAATGTAGTGCTGAAGCAAGGACCTGCATCTACTTCTCCGACGTTTCCGAATGCGACGAATGGTTTTGATTTGGATGTAAAGAGAACAAACGGGACAGTGTCACCTAATGAATGGGATGAAGAAAGGAGATTGCTGTAACAGCTGGTCGGGCATTCTTCTTCGACGGCATTTTGTAAGTCGTTAATATTTTCAACAGCCTCTGCTACACAGCTCCATGAATGTTTGCGGCTCATATTCAACCCTCCTATACTAGGAATTTTGTTTGAGTGTTTGAGCACTGTCATCATCTACAAGCTATCTTTGCCGGCTGATACTTCTACTTTCAATCAATGCGGCAGCGGCAGCTCTTATGCTGACTGCTCCGCATGATTGACTGTCATTCGTAAGGAAGGGGATGCTTTGACTCATGACAAGTTAGATCAACGGCCGGTTGATTTAGCCGTGGTGATGATGCTTTTTATCTTTCGATGGCATGACTCTGTCGACAAGCTCTGGGTTTAAGCATTGGATTGCGCAGAAGCAGTTTAGATCAACCTCAATACAAAAGTCCGTTTTCTCTAAACCAAAGAAGTCAGGGTCACAAGGGTGACACACGCTTAGCGTATGTCCGTGTACATCAACAGGTCTTAATACAGATAACGTAGCACAGCAGTCGTGTAATTTTTCAACCCGGAAGAAAATGGATTCGAAGCATTGGCAATCGTCAACAAATCCTCCAATGTTTCCGAAAGTAGAGAACAATCCGCCCTTTTTATCGAAAAGTAAAAACGGAATCGTATCTTTTCCAGAAACGGTTGGGCTTAATAAATTACTGTAGCAGCTCGTAGGACATTTATCTTCTACGGCTTCCTGCTCTGCTAAAATCTTATCAACCGCATCGCATACACAGTTTTCATCATGTCGGCCATGGTGTTTTCCGCAGCTCATGGATTTCAGCTCCTTTAACAAGGTATTTGACTTTAGTCCTTAACAACATATGTATGCGCCCTCTAGTTGGTGTGGGTAAATGACCATTTATATTTGTTGTATTTTTATAAAAGGAAAAGCAGAGCTTTTCGCTCTGCTTTTGGACATTAGAGGATACCGATTGCAACGATTAGCGCAGCTAAAATTTGTACAAGCGCTTGAACTGAAACTGCTACATCTGCATCGACTGTTGTAACACTTACATCTCGAGAATTTTCAATGACAAGTTTTTGACGGTTTGCTTGTTTAGATGACGTTAACTGTACTAGATCTTGTGCGATTTCATCAGCTAAGTCATTGTCAGCAATCGAAATGTTAATAATTGCAACTAAGGCCAGCTGTATCGCTACTTGAATAGAAACTGCGATTTGAGCATCAACTGTAGAAACATTGATATCGCAAGAATCCCTAATAATGATGACTTCTTCTGAAATTTGCTTATTTTGCGAAAATTGCTCCGCTATTTGTAAAACGTTTTCGTCATCATCACAATGGTCATGACATACAGGCTTTCTATCGAAGTGATGGTGGTGTTCTTGATGTGTACAGTTGCGATCAAGTGCTACCCATGAATAAGGTTTTGATTCCATATTCTCTTCCTCCTCTCGTTTACTTTATTAAATGCGAAATATTGATTTTGGATTGAGGCAAATACCTTGATATAAGCACCCATTTTTATTCATTGTTGTTTTATTCAGTCTCCTTTCGCTGATGAATACGATGTCTCAATGTGTTTGTTCTTTTTCCACGCCTAGTTTTTGAATCAGTTGCTTCTGGTTGTTGAGCAACTTGAGTTTCTTCTTGACGTTTTTTTTCTTTCTGTGATTCAACAAAATCATTTGCCTTCTTTTGAAGGTCTTCAACTAATTTTAAAATATTTCTTTTTTGTTCATCATCTAAAGGGCGTCTATTTTCTGCTGTAATGTTGTACTTATTTAAAACATCACTGACAAGCAGGCTGGTTAAAGGGTCTACATTTGTATCAATATTGTAATCTTGTTTTTTATTATTTTCAGACAAGCTATTTCACCTCTTTCATACATGATGTTAGAAAAAGAAAGGGTCAAAGAATGCCGGCTTCAACTAAGAGTACATTCAATGTTTGAGTGAGAATTTGGACGGAGTTCATAATGGATGCATCAGTTAATGTAATCGTGATGTTATGGCAATTGATGATTTGAATCACAGTTTTCTTTTGGACTGTCACTTGTTGTGTGGCTAAAATCTGATCTGTGATATCTGCAGCCAATTCATCGTCTGGTACAAGAAGCTGGATTAAAAGAGTAATGATTGTCGTTACGGTCGCTTGAAGGGAGAGTGCGGCTGTTACATCTGTTTTATGAATTGTGACATTTTCGGAATCTTTGATCTCAATGAAATCATCATAATTGCTGATTAATTCGTTTAACAGTTGTGTGTATAATAAATCAGCACTTTCTTCAATAGACAATACTTTCACTCCTTTCTTATCTATACATTATTTAATGCAGCAGAGGCTCAAGGTGGAATCGGAAAGTGTGAAAAAGTACAACCCAATTTTATTTCTGCTCGATTCATCATGGCGGTCTTTCTTTTTGCATATATAAAGAAAGGACGCAAAAAAGAAGAAAGAAGGAGGTGGAGGCTCCTGAGCGGTGCTTTGTCATTTGTCGTGTTTGCCCTCGCATCCTTTAGACTGACGAGGCTCATTGTGTTTGATACCATTACTGCTCCTTTCCGCCGTTTATTTCATGAAGAACAAGAAGAGGTCAATGAACAAGGTGAAGTAGAGACATATATCATCATTAAAGGTAAAGGGCTGCGGTCTTGGGTAGGAGAGCTGTTAAGCTGTTATTGGTGTACTGGCATGTGGTGCACTGCTGCTTTACTTCTGATATACATATTATTTCCTGTCATTAGCATGTGGCTTAATTTACTATTAGCGATTGCCGCAGCAGCAGGCATTATTGAAGCGATCGTCTCAAAGCTGGTGAAATAAACAGGCATTCTGATCAGACACGCTTTTAAAAAATGCATATACTATCATGGAATAGGAAAGGAAGGGTTGCGATGAAACCAACTGAAACGCCGTCACATACGCTTCAAGGTTATCCAGCGCAGTCAAATCAACAATCTGTTTATACGAAGAAAATTAAAAAAGCAGGCTGCGGCTGTGGAAACAAAAAGAAACCTCAATAAAGGAAAAACAAAAGCCGGATTTATCCGGTTTTTTTGTTGCCCTTTTTTTGAGTGATGCATATGTAAGAGAGAAGGGGTGACCAGAATGGATGCATTCGAACAATTAATCGGTTCCTTGTTCACTAACCCCCATGATGGGAAAGAGCAAGCGCATGAAAAGGTTGAAATGGATCTAACGGATAAAGCGAAGGATCTTGAGGAGCATTTAAAAGCATTTGGCGTGAAAATGGATGCTTTTGCGAAAGAAACAGAAGCATTCATGATACGTCATGGAGAGGCAGATTACGTCTTTAAACAGCAGAAATAAAAATTCCGCACTTTTTTATGTGATCGTCCAAACCATTTGTTGTATTTTTCATATTTTGTAAGGGAGAAGAGGAGGTGCTTATATATGAGTTGTTACGGTTACGGTGGCGGTTCTTGCGGCGGCTACGGCGGAGGTTATGGCGGCGGATATGGATCAACATTTGTTCTTGTCGTTGTGCTTTTCATCCTTCTAATCATCGTTGGTGCTTCTTTCTTTAACTAAACAGTAAGAAGGTGAGGGAAGCAATAGGGGAGCCTTTTGCTTTCCTTTCTCTTTGGGCAAACAAGGCTTTAGGATAGGCACATATCTCGCCTATTTTCATATAGTAAGGTGATTACTCCACAAAGAGGAGGCAAATGAATGGATAATAAATTCTTTAAAAGCGTTGAAAATAAAACGGGTGTGAATATGAACGATGTTTTTAAGCTTGCAGGTTCTTTGCAAAATGCCAACTTTAAAGATGAAGCAACGGTTCGAGGCGTCATTAAAAAAGTAGCGCAGCTTGCGAATAAACGTGTACCGAAAGAAATGGAAGACAAAATCGTTCAATCGATTACAAGTGGAAAAGAAAAGCTTGATTTCAATACCATCGCTAAAATGATGAACAACAAAAAATAAACAACAGGCTCTCCGCTTAGAGGGGGGCCTGTTGTTTTTCTGCGAATAATTCTCGGTTTTTCTTTAGAAGGGGATACAAAAAGCGCGAGCGATGAGCGGTTTTTCCTCGTCTAAATGATGGAACCGATAGATAAAGAGATTGTTCAGCTCTTGTCATAGCCACGTATAATAAACGGCGCTCTTCTTCCAAGGCTTCTTCTTCACCGTTTCTGAGTTCATCGAGTGAGAAATCATGAGGCAGTGCTCCGTCGACAACGCAAGTGATGTACACCGTTTGGAATTCCAGTCCCTTTGCACGGTGAATCGTCATGAGCTGAACACCTGGTTCGTCTGTTTTTTCCTTTTCGGCAGACTTCATATGTTCGGCGTGTGCGAGAAAGGCTTCAATCGTTTCAAAGCGTTTGGCGGCGGTTTTTACATCTCGTACATCATCAGCCCCTTTTTCAAGTACATTCGTATCATTCACTCGTTTTTTTAAGTAATCACCAAGTCCCATCTTTTGTTCAATAAACGCCACAGCGTCAGACGGCTTTAAATTTCGTAACGTGCGGAACAGAGGAACAATGGATTGCAGCTTTTTCTGTTGAAACGGCTGAATATCTGTTAGTTTTCCGAGTGCGTCGACCATTGAACAATCTTCCGTGATGGTCAGTGCCTTCATTGTGTTTAAGGTCTGCTGCTTTAAAAAGAAAACCGGAAGCAGCTGTTTCATAGCAGCCACATCATCAGCATCCTGACTTAAAGAGAGAAAGGCGAGAAGAACCCGAACAATTCGTCTGCTGTAGAAGGCTTTGACACCAGATTCCGTCTCATACGGAATCGCGGATTGATGCAGACGCTCATAAATCGCGCGGCCTCCCGTATTGGTGCGAAAGAGCACGCAGATATCACTAGGCTTTGCGCCGTTTTTGATTTTCTCCTGAATGTCTGCCACGATCATGGTCGCTTCCTCTTCCTCGTCATATGGATAAAAGAGCGTAGGCGGGATTGTCTCCGAACGGACGGCTTTTAACGTTTTCTCATAACGATGCTGATTTTTCTTAATAATGGCATCCGCACTTGCGACAATTGTATGATGCGACCGGTAATTGGCATGTAAGTGGACAATCTGAGCCGAAGGGTAGTCCCGTTTGAATTCAAGAATGAAAGCAGGGTTACTGCCCCTAAACGCATAAATGGCTTGATCATCATCACCGACACAAAATAGCTGCTCAGTTTCTCCAGCTAATAGCTGAATCAATTGATATTGAACTGGATTTATATCCTGAAATTCATCCACCAAAATATACTTGAACCGTTCTTGATATCGTTTCAGTAGTTCAGGCTGTTCTGTCAGCATGTGCAAGCAGGCAATGGCCATGTCATCAAAGTCAAATTGCTGATTGTCTCGTTTTTGCTGTTCATAAGATTGATAGATCGTCCACATGTGTTTTTCTTTTTCATCCTTCAAATCAGGAAGCTCGCCTGGTAAAAAAGCATTTTTCCAAAAGCCGATCGATTGCAGGACTTGATCGGTAGGGTAGTTTTTTTCATCTAGTCCTTCATTCATGATGGCTTTCCGAATGTACTGTTCCTTCTGCCAATCAAACTTGATCAGGTGCTGGCCGTTCCATTTGTTTGCGTCATCGTGAAGCAGCATTTTATAAAAAAGACTGTGGAAAGTGCCTGTCACCACTTGGCTTGCTTGTGATGGGTGAAGCTGATATTGCTTGCGCAGTCTTTCTTTCATTTCACTGCTGGCTTTTGTGGTGAAAGTCACGAGTAAGATATGGTGAGCAGGAATATGATGATGTGACATGAGATAAGCCGCTCTTGCTGTCAGGACTCTTGTTTTCCCGCTGCCAGCGCCAGCCAGCACCAGCATTGGACCGTCTTTATGTGTGACAGCTTGAAGCTGCGGTGTGCTAAAGGTGATATGCGGAAAGAGATCGATGGTATGTGCTTGTTCATTCTCTTCTAAATGTAACGCATCACTAAATTGAATCGACCTTGGTTCCTGCCAGTCATATGATTCATTCGTTTGCGAGATGATTTGTTTACCTGTTGGAAAACGGAAGCCCCCAAGTTCTTTATAGGTAGCACTTTCCTCTTGCTCTGCATTTTTTTTCTGATCTTCTTGTTCTTCTGCTTGTTCACACATCTCTTGCTGCGTCATATGTTTATGAATAAAGGCAGGTTCTTCATGTATATTTAATCTAAAAAAGACTGGTTGTCCGCAATATGGGCAGAATAAGTGCCCTTTTTTTCCCTCGTCATGGAGGAATTGATAATGTTCTCTCGAATACGTATGTAATGAGATCGTTCGATCATGTCGTCGTGCGCATTTCAAAGCTAGTCCTCCAATAGTTAATCAATCTTAAAAAGAAACACATCTAATCATATCAAATGAGACGTGTTTCAAACAGTATTAATTAGGGAATAGTAGAGTAGAAGAGAAGCAAAGGAGGCGTTCTTGATGGGATATATAGCCCCGATTCAGCCGGATCTGTATTTTCAATATATCAATCGTCCTGCTCCTCAGGATAAAGAAGACTACGCGAAAGTAACTAAGGTTACTCGCACTTTTCATGACAAGATATACAGAGAGCTGGAGAAAAAAGAGGACTTAGTGACAGAAGCGGAAACGAAAGTACAACAAAAAAAGCGGGAACGCTTTGTACGAGATATGTTTATGGAGGAAGGTAAAGGCGTTCATATTAATACGTATATATAAATGATTGCGCTTTCTTCCATTGACGAACGATGATAAAGAAAGAAAAGCCAGGGCATCTTGAATGCTCTGGCTTTTCTTTTGGTCAAACAGACAGTGTTTTTGTCATTTTGACATGTGTGATCCCCGCTTCTTCAAACGGTTCAGATACGGCTTTGTAGCCTTTTTTTTCGTAGAAAGGAAGAGCTTGGACTTGTGCGTGCATAACTGCTTCCTTCGCTCCATTCGCAATGGCTTCTGTTTCCAGCGCTTCTAATAGTTTGTGGCCAAGGCCGAAAGCGCGCGCCTCTTTTAACACACAAATTCGTTCTAGCTTTGCCTTTGGCCCTTCAATGATCCGTAATCTAGCGGCTGCCTGAGGCTTCATGTCATCGTTATAAATGACAAAATGAATGGCCTCGTCTTCTAGTTCATCTATTTCAATCTCTATTGGGACTTCTTGTTCTTTGACGAATACTTCTTTTCGAACGTAATATGCATCTTCTCGTTGTGTTTGTGCTGTTGCGATGACTGTTTTCAAGTGTACTTAACCCTCTTCTCCTAAAATAAATGTTTCATAGACGGTCCAAGATCCGTTCTCTAATTGATATAAAAGGTGGAAGCGATCCACTGTTTCTTCATGGTCAATCTTTCTCAGCTTTAATGTGCCAAGTACGTCTGAATGCTCATCATCTGATAGTTTTTGAGCCACTGTTACATGCGGAACAAAGGCATATTCAGGTGTACCTTCAAGTGGATCTGCGTACAATCTTTCATTGAGCGCCATGATTTCCTCGTTCGGTTCTACTTTCATATAAATGACGTTGTTTACAGGAGCGAATGAACTGAATTTTTTAATACGTAACGTAATAGGAGAAACATTTTTTGCATACTCTCTTAACGTTGAGACGACCTCAGCCGCTTCTAGATCCGTTAATTCAAAAGGTGTTCTAAGTGTTAAATGAGGCGGTATGAGTGCATAGTTCGGATCATAACGCTTCCGGTAAGAGTTCGCAATATCTTGCAATTTTTTTGATGGAAATATAACAACTCCGTATTTCATCTTGTTCCCTCCTGATTAAGAAAGTATTTATTATTGTTTATTATAACAAAATTCAGTTGATTAACGAATATGGGAGCATTCTTTTTAACGAAGGCGCAATGAGCGGCTGCCAAAACGTCCATTTATGATCCCCTTCGAATGTCTCAAATAAATAATCCGCACCTGACTGTTCAAGAAGTGCCTTTAAATCGTCGTTTGGCTGAATAAAATCAAGCACTTGGCCATCTGTCGTTTTCACAGCCGTTTCTTCCAGTCCAATTTGATGGATAATTGCATAATGAGAAAGGGCTGTCGACTGTTTAACAGCTTCTAAGACTGACTCATCAACGTAAGGTGACTGCAAAATGAGTCCGCCAAATAAAGAAGGATAATCAATCGCTGTCATAAGAGAAATTGTAGCACCTAGTGAATCACCAATAAACGTGCGACCTGAGCCAATTTGATAGGTTGGATAATGCGTATCAATATAAGGGACAAGTTCATTTGCTAAAAAGCGTTTATACGCTTCAAATTTTGTGCCGTCTGGATGATACGTATTCCGTCTTTCCGTGACATTTTCATAAGGAACACCAATGATAATGGAGCGTTCCATTTCTTTGTTTTGCATCAATTCTTCTGCCTGTCTGCCTATTTTGCCTAAGCGGAAATAATCATGACCATCCTGGGCAATGATGACATGATATGTATAAAGGGGGGAATAATTGACTGGCAAATAGATCAAAAGGGTCACATCCGCCCCAAGTTCTTTTGAATGTAATGTTTCTTCTTGAATAATGCCTGTTTTCTTCACCATAATCCATTCCTCCAGCTAACCGATTTCATCACAAAGTGAAACGTTTCCATTCATTGTAACATGAAAAATAGCGTTGTTCCTATATGCTAACATGCAATCAATTCAGTTAACACCGAATCTGTTATAAAATACAGAAAATTTCAATTAATTGTTCAGATTCCTCTTGAAAAATGAGATTTAATGCGTTACAGTATTAGGAATTAGAACAGACAGACAACACATTCTTATCGTGAGAGGTGGAGGGACTGGCCCTTTGAAACCTCAGCAACCGGTATGCATCACTTCATGTGATGTACCAAGGTGCTAAATCCAGCAAGCAGCTTTTTTGCTTGGAAGATAAGAGGAAGCGATTAAAACCCCTTCTTCTTATGAAGAAGGGGTTTTCTGTTTTGAAATCAGATTTTTACTTAGGATGGTGTCAAATGACAGAACATGTGGAAACGACATTAGCGCAAATTGGAAACCGCAGCGAAGAGGCGACTGGTACGGTCAGTCCCCCCGTTTATCTTTCAACAGCCTACAGACATAGAGGCATAGGGGAATCAACCGGATTTGATTACATTCGTACGAAAAACCCAACAAGACAGCTTGTAGAGGATGCGATTGCTTCACTCGAAAAAGGGACGGCCGGATTTGCCTTCAGTTCGGGAATGGCTGCGATCCAAACGATCATGGCGCTATTTGAAAGCGGTGATGAACTCATCGTCTCATCAGACCTATATGGCGGTACATACCGTTTGTTTGAAAACGAATGGAAAAAGTACGGCTTACGTTTTCTTTACGATGATTTTTCAGATGAAGACTGTTTACGCTCTAAAATCACGCCAAACACAAAAGCAGTCTTTATTGAAACGCCGACAAATCCACTTATGCAGGAAGCGGATATTCAAAAAATAGCGAAGATTGCAAAAGAACATGGCGCTTTGGTCATTGTCGATAACACCTTTTACACACCCGTTTTGCAAAAGCCGATTACGCTTGGAGCGGACATTGTCATCCATAGTGCAACCAAATATTTAGGTGGACACAATGACGTTCTTGCCGGGCTTGTGGTGACAAAAGGAGAGAAGCTCTCTGAAGACATGTTCCAGCATCAAAACGCAATTGGCGCCGTTTTATCTCCATTTGACTCATGGCTGTTAATGAGAGGGATGAAAACACTGGCTCTTAGAATGCGCCAGCACGAGGCAAATGCGAAGGAGCTAGCTGAGTTTCTAAAGAAACAGCCAGAAATTCAAGATGTCCTTTACCCAGGCAAGGGAGGAATGCTGTCATTCCGTGTAGCCGAAGAGGACTGGGTCAATCCATTTTTAAAGCAGCTGAAAACGATATGTTTTGCTGAAAGTCTTGGCGGAATCGAAAGCTTCATTACGTATCCTGCGACGCAAACGCACATGGATATTCCTGAGGAAATTCGCATTGCAAACGGTGTGTGTAACAAACTGCTCCGTTTCTCCGTTGGTATTGAGCACGTAGATGACCTGAAGGCAGACCTAAAGCAGGCACTATCACAAGTAAAAGAGGAGGTACATGCCAAATGACCACACATGATTGGACATTCGAAACCCAACTCGTTCATAATGCATTCAAAACAGACCGTTCAACAGGTGCAGTCAGTGTGCCGATTCAGCATGCGTCCACCTTTCATCAAAGCAGCTTTGATGATTTCGGTCAATATGATTACTCAAGGTCGGGGACTCCTACACGTCAAGCATTAGAGGATACGATTGCGGCGCTAGAAGGAGGAACTCGAGGGCTTGCTTTTGCATCAGGCATGGCAGCCATCTCAACCGCTTTTCTTCTATTATCAAAAGGAGATCACGTCCTTGTCACAAGAGATGTGTACGGTGGTACATTTCGGATGATCACCCAAGTTCTTTCGCGATTTGGCATTGAGCATACCTTTGTGGACATGACGGATTTGACTGAAATCAAAAGAGGCATTCAATCGAATACAAAAGTCATTTACATGGAAACGCCGTCAAACCCGACTCTAGGGATTACGGATATTGGGGGAGTCGTCCAGCTTGCCAAAGAACATGACTGTCTGACATTTTTAGATAATACATTTTTAACACCCGCTCTTCAGCGTCCGCTCGATCTTGGTGTTGACGTTGTCCTGCACAGCGCAACGAAATTTTTGAGCGGTCATAGTGATGTACTGTCAGGGTTAGCTGTAGTGAAAGACGAGAAACTGGGTGAGGAGCTTTATTCGCTGCAAAACTCCTTCGGTGCGGTCCTTGGCGTGCAGGATTGCTGGCTCGTATTAAGAGGGTTAAAAACCCTTCAGGTCAGATTAGAAAAAGCAAGCCAAACGGCATTTGAACTCGCTTCATTCCTGAAAGAACATCCAGCGGTGAAAAAAGTATACTATCCAGGCTTAGATGACCACCCTGGGGCAGACATTCAGCGAAAGCAAGCGAGCGGAGCTGGAGCAGTTCTCTCATTTGAACTAGAAAACCAAGCGGCAGTCAAAGAATTGGTGGATGCCGTCACATTACCTGTATTCGCCGTCAGCCTCGGTGCCGTCGAATCCATTCTGTCATACCCAGCCAAAATGTCACATGCCGCTATGCCAAAAGAAGAAAGAGAAAAAAGAGGGATTACAGATGGGCTGCTTCGATTAAGTGTGGGAGTCGAAAACGGAGAAGACCTCAAACGCGACTTCAAACAAGCACTCGATCAACTAAAGCCTGTCCTTGTCAACCAATCATAAGGAAAGAAAAAAGCCGGCATGGCCGCCGGCTTTTTGACCTTTTTTGAACAAAACCATTGACGACTTAAAATTATGGTTATATAATAGAGACTGTCAGTAACAGAAAGCCCAGAACTGATACATAACCCGATTCCGTAGCTCAGCTGGGAGAGCGCTACCTTGACAGGGTAGAGGTCGCTGGTTCGAGCCCAGTCGGAATCATCGTTGAAACTCTTGCGTAGCAAGGGTTTTTTTGTTTTTTTTGACAACGAATATTCGTTCTGTTTCTTTTGATTGGGGACGAATGAGGGCCGAACTTTATCCACCAGATTGTTTCTCAGTATTTTTAGGATCAGAACGATTTAAGTGTTCTGCGTTGTTAAATTCTAATTTATATGTAGCATGACCATAAATATCTCATGTTGTTTTAGCACTAGCATATCCCGCTCTTTTCTGAATAGCATTAATGCTCTCACCAGCCTCAAGAAGCAATAAATGGGCTTTAAATTACGTCAGATTGAACGAGCATTGAAGAACAGTCTTGATGAACTTGATTACAATATAATCGAGAAAAAGTATCTCACGTCATGCCTGGTTAAAGATTTAGAGGTATGCCAAGAATTGGGGTTAAAGAAGGATTGATACTATAAATTAAAAAAGCAAGCTACATTTAATCTTTCCACAGCCCTTGGAATCATTTAGTTACTTGAAGAATAAAGGATCTAAGAAAGTAGGGGTCAATGTAAAATTAACCCCTCTTTTTGTAAGAATTTAGCGTTCTTTTTATGAGTCTCTTTAAGGGTTGATGGTGATGGACTTAGTTACAGGTGATTTATTAGAAATTACAGTTGCTGTGATTTTAACTTCTTTTGTTGATTTCTTTAATAAATTTAATTCTGATGAAAAACCTCCATCTTTATCAGTAGTAGATATTTGAGGTTCTAAAATACTTTCAGATGAACTTGATAAATTTACATTAACATGTTGTAAAGGAAGTGTATTGCATGATACTTTTCCTTTAACTTGAAAACACAAATCTTCCTTTTGGATAATTTCTAAAGTGATTTCAGGGCAGCTTGTTTTAACAATGAAATCTCCTTCTTTATAAACTCTTCTTCCGCATCCGCAGTTCCTAGCCATATTTACTCACATGCCTTTGCCAACTCTTTAATATTAGAAGTTTTGAACACACGTATCGCATGGGCCACCTGCATTTTTAAAGACAACATTGTCGACTAGGGCCTGACTACCTTCAGACGGATCACCAATATTTTGAAAAGTAATACATGCGGTAGTCGCTCCTGGTGGTGCACAAACTGTTAATGAATAATTTTGAAAGACACTTTGAGGTTGGTTAGATACCGCTATAATATGCGGAATACCCTCTGTAAATATTGGGTTAGTTGTCACTGTTCCTTCAGCAGTACCCGTATTAGTGATTAATGGTGGGCATGTTTGTGGTGGGAAGGAAACCGATGCAACTAATACACCTTGTGCTCGCACATCACCTGCAAACGTAAGAGTAAAGCAGCAGCCTTCTGAAACAGGAACAATTTGGTTGATAAAGCCAGGAGTTGCTACTGTCCCAACTGGTGGGTTAGGGTCTAAACCTAGAATACTAACCGATTGTATGGTCGGTGTTGTGGGACTTCCGACAAAACGACCACTATGAGCATCTGGGAAATCAACTACAGTAGCAGTAGCAGATGTCCATGATGCTGGTGGTTCCCCAGTATCTGATAAATCAAACCCAGGGTTAGTTAAAAGATTTGTACATGGACAGCAGGCTTCTCCGGTAGGACCAGTAGCTCCAGTAGCCCCCGTAGCGCCGGTAGGACCAGTAGCTCCAGTAGCCCCCGTAGCGCCGGTAGGACCAGTAGCTCCAGTAGCACCAGAAGGACCGGTGGCGCCAGTAGCACCTGAAGGACCGGTAGGACCTGTGGCGCCAGTAGCACCAGAAGGGCCAGTAGGACCGGTAGCGCCAGTAGCACCAGAAGGGCCAGTAGGACCTGTGGCGCCAGTAGCACCAGAAGGGCCAGTAGGACCTGTGGCGCCAGTAGCACCAGAAGGGCCAGTAGGACCTGTGGCGCCAGTAGCACCAGGGGGGCCAGTAGGACCAGTAGCACCTCGTCTACCTGGTTTTCCTGCTGGTCCACGCCTTCCAGGAACACCAACTGTCTTTATACAACAACAAACATCTAACCATTCTCCACAACGACAACATCGCCTATTGCTCATTTGAACTCACTCCTAAAAAAAATGTAATCAACACATCATATTAAATGAGGAGAATTATGTAAGGGCCGTTGCGGAAATGAAAAAAATTTAAATTTATACAAGGGAAAAACGATAAAATGGGGGATAAAAAGGGGACCTTTTTTCCTAAGTGGATCATCGTATGATAGAGACAAGCAAAACGAACGTGAATATTTTGTCCAGAAGGAAGAACCTGCCGGCGCTGATCATTGAGCATTTTAAGTGCCTTGATTGGTGTTCGCTTTTTTTATTGGGAGACGCGCTTTTCCCTTATCAATGGCGTATCTGGATACGGAACAAAGGTGATGAGGAATTTGGCCATAAGAGAGGGACATTCTGAGCTGGATAGCAGTTGGTCTGCGGCAGACGTATCAAGGACAGTTTTTCATTTTATGATGATGAACTGTACTTGGCATCCTCTCGGAGAGTAATCATCATTGCAAAATCTATTTAAGCGAATAGCGTAAGGTGGTGCTTATTCGGCAAGGAGAGTATGAACATGAAGATCAGAGATTCTTTATCCGTAGAATCATCGTTGAAACCCTTGCGTAACAAGGGTTTTTTGTTTTTAGGATAACGAATATTTGTTCTATTTCTTTTGATTGGGGACGAACTTTATCCGCCAGATTGTTCCTCAGTATTTTTAGGATCAAAACGATTAAAGTGTTCTGCAGTGTTAAATTCTAATTTGTTTGTAACATGACTATAAATATTTGAGGTTGTTTTAGCACTAGCATGTCCCGCTCTTTTTTGAATAGTATTCATGCTCTCATCACGAGTCGATATAAGGAGCGTGACCATTTTTGTATGGTTTAAATCATGGAATAGAATGTTTTTTAATGTTTGTTTTTTAGACCATTGAGCTACAATGGACAAAAAATTGTAAATGCGATCAAACGATTTCAGTTGATACATGGGCTAGTTGTAGATAGCATTTACGGGTCGGAAAATCGCTTTCGAAAAGCATTAAATAGGAACTTTTATGGTGAATACACATACATATGTACCCCCACCTGTTTGGGATGGGGTATCTGCATCAATACATTCAATATTTGTCTGGTGTAATTTAAATAAATAAAGTTCGTTTATCTTAATATTTAATAATGGTTCTTCCTAAATGTTGACCATTTTTAATGGCTTCAATTTTTTCAGGTAATGTATCGAGAGTAATCTCATTGACTAGGGTCGTTTGGGAGATATTCCATTCGTTTGCTATCTCGTTCCAAATGACTTTGCGTTTATTGATTGGTACATTTACAGAATCGATTCCTAGAAGGTTGATCCCTCTTAAAATAAAAGGTAACACAGTTGTTGTTAATTTAATTCCGCCTGCATTCCCGCACATGCTCATGCTTCCACCATAAGAAATTTGAGGAATGATCACAGAAGCCACATCTCCTCCTACAGTATCTAAGACGAAGTCAAATTTTTGCTTGTTTAATGGTTTTTTTAGCTCTCCTAACTCGTTTGCAAAAATGACATCAGTTGCTCCTAAAGATTTTGCTATATCAACTTGATTATCTTTACGCACTAAAGCAAAAATATGTTTGTACCGAATTTTAGATAATAATTGTATAGCAATGCTACCAACTCCACCAGTTGACCCCGTAACGAGTATATTAGGTTGATTTTTCGTACTCATACCATTTTCCTGTAAAGCCATAATAGAAAGAGCTGCGGTAAAGCCTGCTGTTCCAAAAATCATTGCTTCTTTTAAAGTTAAGTTATTTGGCAAAGGAACAATCCAATCTGCAGGTACTCTAGCATATTCAGAAAAACCTCCAGTATGGCTCATACCCATAGCGAAACCTGTTACAATAACTTGCTGACCCTCTACGAAACGATTGTCTGTTGTATGAACGATCGTTCCACTTAAATCGATTCCAGGAATCATTGGATAGTGACGAATAACACCTCCATTTTTTTGAACAGCCAGCATATCTTTATAATTGATTGAAGAATATGCTAGTTTAATCAATACTTCTCCTTCAGATAAATCATTAACACTTACATTTTGAAGATCATAACTAACTTGATCATTTTTTTCTGTAACTAGAATCGCTTTAAATGAATCCATTGTTTATCTTCCTCTCTGAAAATATATTACGACAAAACATTTCTGGTGCAAAAGTATTTCAATTAAAAAACTACCATGATATTATAGGTAAAGTCAATGTGGGGGAGATAAAATGGAATTATCAGAGTGCATAAATTTTTTACTAAGTGTTAGTCAAAATAAAGTGTTTAAGTACTTTAGTAAGCTTTTAGAGGAATGTGATTTGACACCCGCTCAATATGGTGTGTTGAACTGTTTGTGGAGAGAGGGCCAGCTATCTCCTAAACAAATTGGAGAACTTGTGTATTTAGAAGCCTCAACAATTTCTGGAATTTTAGATAAAATGCAAAAAGCTGACTTAATTGAACGCACAATAGATCCAAACAATCGAAGAAATATTTTAGTAGAGGCTACTCAAAAATCTTTAGTCATTAGAGATCAAGTTGAAGCAGCAACAATTGAGCTGAACAAGACAGCGCTTCAAAACTTGTCAAATGATGATAAGGTTGTACTAAAGAAAGCATTAAGTACAATTATAAATAATTTTCAATGATGTATTTTTATAAATAAGTTTCATAACTATCACAAGGCTCTTTTACAGGAGCTTTTTTTTTCGGTGCTTTGTACATCGCTGGATGTGATAATAAATATAAGATATAGGTGTTTTATGGAAATTAGGTAAGGGATGGACAAAATTCTTTCTTCAGTGGAGAATATTCAATGTTGATGGCAGCTATTCAGAATGGTTGGCTTGATGCAAATGTTGTAATTGAAGAATCATTAATGTCGTTCAAACGCGCCGGATGCGATGGCATCTTGACTTATTTTGCCTTAGATATGGCTCGGCGACTGAGAGATGGAGAATCTCAAAACATATAGGCAAAATGAAAACAGACCCTGCATGGTCTGTTTTTTTATGAGGACGATTTGAAGACCTTCAGAAAAAGTATAGATGAAAAAAATCCCTTTTTGTACCGATCACACATCTTTTAATAGTATCAGCAAATCCAGCTTAAGTTACTTACAAAATATTTAGAATTTTTTGCGAGAATCCTCCTAAATGTAATACGGACTTTAAATATTTTCATTTATAATTCTCTATTTGTCTATACTTTTCATATCGCTGTTGTATAAGCTCTTCCGAGGATAATGGTCTCAATTTTTTTAGAGATGATTCGATCACAGATTCAATCATTTTTGCCTGTGATTTTATATCATTTTGTGCTCCACCTTTAATTTCAGCAATGATTTCATCAATAATTCCTAAATGTTTTAAATCTTTTGCTGAAATTTTCATATGTTCAGCAGCTTCTGGAGCATACTTAGCATCCTTCCATAGGATAGATGCTGCTCCTTCTGGCGAAATTACCGAGTACCATGAATACTCTAACATATGGATATGGTTACCGACACTAATGCCAAGAGCTCCACCACTTGATGCCTCTCCAATTACAATACAAACAATTGGGACCTTAAGCGTAGCCATTTCCAAAAGATTTCGAGCTATCGCTTCAGAAATTCCACGTTCTTCAGATCCTTTCCCTGGATAGGCGCCTATTGTATCAATAAATGTAATAATAGGGCGATTAAATTTATCAGCTTGTTTCATAAGTCTTAACGCTTTTCTATATCCTTCTGGATGTGACATTCCAAAATTTCTTTCTATATTTTCCTTTGTACTTCTACCTCTTTGATGACCAATAACCGTAACGGGCATCTCTTTAAATTTTGCAATACCACCTATCATTGCTTTATCATCACCATATAATCGATCACCATGAAGTTCGAAAAAGTTTGTAAACAATAAAGGTATATAATCCAATGTCGTGGGCCGGTTACGTAGCCTTGCAATTTGAACTCGTTGAAAAGGTGTAAGATTAGAATAAATTTCATCTTGCATTTTATTTAAACGTTTTTCTAATAAATGAATTTCTGACGATAAATCTACATTATTTTCTTTCATCATTTTCTTTAATTCATCAAATTTCTCTTTTAGTTCAATGATAGGACGTTCAAAATCCAAACTCATTTTATCCTCCAAAGGTTATGATTTACCTCACTCTAATCAAAAGACTTAGAAATAGAATCAATAAATAATTCAAAACCATCCACAACTATTTTTTGTTCTGATTCTGATAAATTATTGAGGATACGTTGATAAAATGTAAGGGATTGTTCTCTTAAGCGATTAACAGTAATGTGACCTTTTTCTGTGAGGTGCAGAAAAAGTTCTCTTCTATTTTTTTCATTTACTTCACGATAAACAAGCCCCGTTTTTACTAACTTATCTACCAATCTACTTACAGTTGAAGTATCTAATCTAAGTTTATTGGATAGTTGCCAAACAGTTAATCTTTCCACCTCTAGTTCCTCTAACGCCATCATTTGAGAAGTTGGTAGAGGTTTTTCAAATGGTCCATTTGGCAAATTTTGAGATTCAAAAACTCCAGTTATAATAATCATTTTCTTAATATCTGTTCTTAGTTTTAAGGCATCATCTCTTTTCAAAAAGGTCACCCTCCTACAATTCGTGCATCATACATCAATTGTATTATACATCAATATGATTATTTCACAAGCTTAACATAAGCCAATATGACAACATGGACGAGATATTTCTTCTTGTTAAAATGGTTTAAGTGGGTTGTTTTCTACAAATGGCAGAACATCAATTATGTATCAGGGGCCTTTATGGGGTAACGCTCATCGCAATCAAGCTAAGAAAATAAAACTACCCCAAAAACGAAAATCTAAATTCTTAAGTTGATGGGCATGTGAGGAAGCCCCTAACAAGCTTTATTAAAATCTTAGAAGCGATTTAGGTTAATAATATAAATGAGGAGTAGCTTGCCGAGGTGTTTCAGTATTTAGCGCAGAAACAGCTATTCGCTTATGCTGAAGCATGCTATATAGTATTTGCAGATGAGTATGGGAAACGAGGTCGATTTGAAGAAGCTACGGCTGCTTATCAAAAGGTATTAGAAACACAACTCAAAATTCAGAGAGGGGATTGTTTGTATGACTCTTAAGAAGGGTTTACGATGATTGTTCTTACGGTGATTGCAGCTGATCGAAACACAACTTCTCAAAACGTATAGGCAAAATTAAAACAGACCCTCCATGGTCTGGTTTTTTATGGGGACGGATTGGGGACCAACCCTTTCAGTTTTGTTCAGGAACACACATTTTCTATCAGAAAGGCCCATCATAGAGCCTTGTTAAATCAGTCTTTTTCAGAGAACATCTGTTTGTTTTGGATGAGATCATTCACCTTGACAGGGGAGAGGTCGCTGGTTCGAGCCCAGTCGGAATCATCGTTGAAACCCTTGCCTAGCAAGGGTTTTTTGTTTTTTATGTTTTAAATGGTGTAACTCTACTAGTAGTCAAAATTTAATGCTTTGGATTTGTAAATAATAGTTTTACACCAAAACCTACTAAAACTAGACCTGTTAATTTGTCAATGGTCATTTGCACTTTTGTTGATAATAGGAATTTTCTGATGTAGCCAAGCAGAAATACGATCGTCGTAAACCACAATATAGATAATAGAGCATAAATAGAGCCCATAATGACAAATTGAAGACTAGTATTGAACTTTGGTGTAACAAATTGTGGTAAAAACGTTAAAAAGAATATAGCAACCTTTGGGTTTAGAGTATTTGAAATTAAACCTTGTTTAAAAGCAGATTGTTTTGGTACTTCAACTTCATGAAAGAGTGTATCGTCTTTCTTTTTCTTATGGATGAAAGAAGACACCCCTAGATATATAAGATAAATGGCCCCTAAATACTTGATAATTTCAAACGCTAAGGCAGATTTCATTAAAATTAAAGAAAGTCCAAATGCTGCCGCAAGTGTATGAATGAGAGCTCCAGATGTAAGACCTAATGCCATCTTCATTCCATCAGATTTTCCTGTTCCGATGGTTCTTTTAGTAATTAACGCAAAATCAACCCCAGGAGAAGCAACGACAAATAAGGTAAGAAGAAGGAAAGTCACAAAATCATTCATCTCCTCACATCCTTTCAAAAGTGATAATACATATTAACGCAGAAACATTTTCATTGCAACATGAAAGTGACTTCATAAGCAAAAGTATTGAAAAAATAAATGAAGTAAAACCCCTGGCATTTGTAGGATGAGGTTTTTTTGTGTTTTGATAGGAAAAAGTTGGTTATGGAGATAGGTAAAACGTGATATGATTGTAAAAAGGAGGTAATATGATGACATTTAAAAAAGCATTCAATATAGGTTATTTTGTTTTGCTTTTATCTTTTATTGTCGTATATTTCTTGCTTCCAGTCGATCAAATATTTACTGCAATCATCATTCTAACCGTATTATTTGGAGTATATCAATTTGTGATTTTCAAAAAACTAAAATAGAAAAACAGCAATAGTAAAATCCCTACATTAGTTTCTTTAATAGTCAGATATACAATCATCACCTGAGAATATACACTGACGAATCTTTGATCCATAATTTTCAAAAGAGCAACTCCTATTCAGAAGCTGTCAGCAGCCAGTATGATGACATTGGTTTACCCCCTTTTAAAAAAGAAATAAGAAATTATTTTATTTCCTCATCCATCACTTTCTTATATTTTTCAAACTCAGAATCCTTCATTTCTCCGTTCATTTGTAACAGGAAGTTCCCTTTTGAATAGGTGTGAGAGAAGAACATAGATCCAGCATTACCCAACTCATTGTAATAAGACTTAGCCTGATCTAAATCAGTTTCATTTCCAAATTTAAAAATCCTCCCACCAGCATTTTCGCCTAAAGAAGGAATGAGAATCCTTTTTCCTTCTTCTCTTATATTTCCAAACTCTTTTTATTTAAGATCAGTTGGTTTTTCTGCTTCAAGCCCAGCACTTTTGAAAGCTTCAATGATGTTGTCTGTGGTGAGCTGTTTTTTAGTAGATGCTGCACTGCTACAAGCTGTTAACAATAATAAACAAGTAAAAAATAAGACGAAATATTTCTTCATAGTAGATCCTCCTGATTTATAGAAGCATAAGGATCTTACAATAAGTAATTCCTTTTTACTATCCTTTCGACAAAAATAGACAAATATTAAAATGAAAAGGAAATTGCAAGAGGCTGTTGAAATTTGAGAAAAAAGAGGAAGGATAAAATGATAACGTTCAAGTGAATACACATTGGATAAAATATTTAGTCGAGAGGAGAAAGATATGAAGTCACTTTTACTAATTGGACAATCAAATATGGCGGGGCGCGGCTTCAAACATGAAGTGCCTCCGATTTATCATGAAAGAATCATGATGCTGCGAAATGGTAGATGGCAAATGATGACTGAACCCATTCATTATGATAGGCCGGTAGCTGGCGTAGGACTAGCTGCTTCCTTTGCGGAGGCTTGGTGTAAGGATCATGAAGGAGAGAAGATTGACCTTATTCCATGTGCAGAGGGTTGTAGTTCTATTGATGAGTGGTCGCTGGATGGATCATTATTTCGTCATGCAATAAGTGAAGCTAAATTTGCGAAGGAAAGTAGCGAATTGGTAGGGATATTATGGCATCAAGGAGAAAGTGACAGCCAAGATGGGAAATACAATGAATACTATGAAAAAATACTAAGATTATTTAATGGACTAAGAACTGAATTATCTGTACCTAACATTCCGCTTGTGATAGTAGGTTTGGGCGATTTCTTGGGAAAGAGAGCATTTGGCGCAGGATGTGTGGAATATCAACTGATGAATGAGGAACTACAAAAATATGCACATCATCATGAAAATTGTTATTATGTTACTGCGAAAGGCCTTGCATCTAACCCAGACGGAATTCACATCAATGCGATGTCTCAGAGAATATTTGGTATAAGATATTATGAAGCATTTCGAAAAAAAGAACATATACATGAACCATTGCCAAATGAACATGAGTTAGTGAATGAATACCTCAACGGAGAATACATATATAGCACTAGAAAAATTCACGTTGGGCAAGATAACTTACGAAGAGTTGCTGCAGGCTTTAACGTAGGCAAAGCTCATGGTAGACTTTGAATGGACAGAAACATGACATATCTCTTGAAAGGATGATTGTGGTGGTGAAAACAGATAAAGTCTCCTCCTGAATACAGTAAATCACATTCAGGAGGAGATAAAAATGTTTAAACAAATAGACGAAAATTATCCGCGAAAAGAGCACTTTCACCATTATATGACGTTAACCCGATGCTCATATAGCTTGGTGATCAATCTAGACATCACGAAATTGCATGCAATATTAAAAGAAAAAAAGCTAAAAGTATATCCTGTGCAAATTTATTTGTTAGCAAGAGCTGTGCAAAAAATTCCTGAGTTTCGGATGGATCAAGTAAACGATGAACTTGGTTACTGGAAGATTCTCCATCCTAGTTATACGATTCTAAATAAAGAAACAAAGACATTTTCAAGTATTTGGACGCCTTATGACGAAAACTTTGCTCAGTTTTATAAAAGCTGTGTAGCCGACATTGAAACATTTAGCAAAAGCAGCAAGCTGTTTCCGAAATCTCCTATGCCAGAAAACATGTTCAATATTTCAAGTCTACCGTGGATTGATTTTACTTCTTTTAACCTTAATGTATCTACAGACGAAACTTATTTACTGCCAATATTTACGTTAGGTCAATTTAAGACGAAAGAAGAAAAAATCATCCTGCCCGTCGCCATACAAGTACATCATGCTGTTTGTGATGGCTATCACGTCGGTCAATATGTGGAATATTTGAGGTGGCTTATTGAACATTGTGACGAGTGGTTAAATGATTCAATGCAAATTACCTGAAGACAAAAGGTATGCTCATGGGAATCTAGAAGATGAAGGCAGACTGAAATGAGTCTGCCTTTTTGTTTTGTGATGAATGTACAAGTACTTGTGCTAAAGGTTATTGGTGTGCAAAATAGCAATCAAGTTATGTTTCTCGGAAGTTCTTTATTGCGGTTTTTTTGCGGTGCTTTATAAATCCCTTTATGTGATAATAAATGTAATATAAGGTAATTTAATGGAAGTGAGTAGGAGGTGTGGGGAATTCTAGTTTAAACTGTCTTAAAGAGTATGCCTGTAAACTTGATTGTTACGATTCTGAGTGTTTGTTATATATGTTTTTTATCAAATATTATAGGTGATGAACTACGGAATTAAGAATAATCTTTCCTTTCAGTAAGAAGGGTGGGGTAGACTCTAAATAAAGAATAACAGTTATTTGTCAAATATACAAAACTTAATACTCGCTGAAACTTCATACCGTTATATTGTACTATCAGTATATATTTTACTAAAAATTGACTAAAGGTGGTTTAAATTATGAAAAAAAGCAATACATTATTACTTTCTTCAATACTTTTAGCTGGAACGATATTCCCAGCAACTGTTTCAGCAACAAATGTTGATAAAAATAAAAATGAATGGATAACGATTGCAGAGGATTCTGCAAGGGATTCTGTATCGCATTCAATTAACAAAAAATCGGCTAAATCTGACTATGTTACTAATTGGAAACTAAGAAAAACTGGTGGAGCGATTGGTGAGATATTTCAATGTAAATACAGCATGTTAACTACAGCGAAGTCAAAGGGGAAAATTGATTATATTGAAGCGAAATCTCGACTATATGGAGGAGATGGAGGACTTTCTAAAAGCAAAACCGATTCTGCAAAGAAATCTAATTATGCTGGAGCAAATGCTGCCGGTGGTGTAAGTGGGGGTTGGGGATGTAAAGGTAAAGCGATAGGAAACTCATTATATAAAGATAGTGGTTATAAAACTGTTAGTCGCCAAAAGACTTTTAAAATATAATATTAGTGATGAGACATAGAACAATTTTATTCATAACAATTTTCATAGTGTTACTAGTGACACTTATTTTATTTCTCAGACAAGAAAAAGTCTCTAGTGATAAAGAGTATAATGATGAAATGATGGATGTTACTGGTCCAGGAACAGATACCGTTTCATATGGTATGTATGAACCTGAAGGGAAATTGCTTGATACACTAGATATCGGTTTCATTAAAAATAACCAAATTAACAAAGTTCTTTCCTTCTCACATTACATAGATGCAGATAGAAAGTACACGTTACTCTTACTAGCAAATTTTAAACAAATAGAATTCTCTGCAGATAATCATAAGCCATCTAAATCATACACATTTGAGATGACTAAAGATCAGGTGATCACATTACCAATTAAAGCCACATTACCAAAAGATGTTGGAGAAATCGCGTTTATTATCGTTCCTGAGGCAAAGTATCATTTAAAAGACAATGATATAGAAATAGCCACTGGCTTACAAGAAAACTATATTATGCGCTACATTACAAAAAAAGCTTCATCTATTAAGTTTGGAAGTGAACTTCACCCCACATATAAAACGGATGAATTAACTGGAGAAGAAATTTTCATGGCTTCAGGAAAAATGTCAAATAAGGTTCTATATACTTTCAAAAGTCAAATGCCTGTCTATCTCCAATTGTATAATGACGGTAAAGAAAAAATGAATTATGCTTTAGTGGCTTTCTCGGAAAACGATCAACAAAAATTTAGTGGGAAACATGTGATGTATGTATCTGTAGAGAATGAAAAAACAAATGTTTATAAAATAAAATTGCCAAAAGTTAAAAAGGAAAATAATTTTCAAATTATTGCTTTTCCTGCACCTTTTGATAATAGTGCTAAATTTGAGGAAGTTAATTTTAGAGGCTATTCTTCAATTAGAACGTTAATTCAACCTTAGGGGGCAATTTTATGTGGATTATCATTATATTGTTAATCATATTGATTGGATTTACAGGAAACATTGTGTCGATTTTAAAGAATATAAAACAATCTAATGAAAAAATTATAAAATTATTAGAAGAAAATCAGCCACCAAAATAGTTCATCAGTTCATAGTAACGAGCATAGAGCTATATTCTTATTACAGCTCAAAGAGAATAACAAATTAAGTATCAGCTAAAGAAAAGGTTATCTGACAACCTATGTATAATCTATTTTTTACATTGCTCCTTTGAAGGAGCTCTTTTTATTTTTTTAGTTGGTTTTCGGTGCTTTGTGAATTACTGTATGTGGTAACAAATGCAATATAAGGGAATTTAGTGGAAGGGGAATAAGGGATGGAGAAAGTTCTTTCTTCACATGTAGGTGTGAAAATAAATGAATGGTATAAAATGATTCGGCAATTCAGTGTACCCGACGCAGAGATTTTGAAAGCTGAGGTAGAACAAGAAATTGAACGAATGGAAGAGGATCAAGATTTACTCATTTATTATCAATTGATGTGCTTTCGACATCAAATCATGTTAGATTACATTAAACCTGTAGACTTTAATAAAAATAGACCAACCATTTCATCCCTCTTAGATCTGATAGAAACCTCTCAAGAAACGCTCACCGGCATGTTAGAGTATTACAATTTATTTTTCAGAGGCATGTATGAATTCAGTAATAAAGAATATGTAGAAGCGATAAAATATTATAGAAAAGCAGAAATAAAGCTGGAGATTGTTTCTGACGAAATTGAAAGAGCTGAATTCCATTTTAAAGTTGCAGAAGCTTATTACATGATGAAACAGACACATGTATCTATGCACCATATTCTGAAAGCAATGGAGATTTACGAACAATATGACCTGTATAAAGTAAGAAAGATTCAATGCTCATTTGTAATTGCAGGAAACTACGATGATATGAAACGCAGCGATAAAGCTCTTCCTCATTTAGAAAAATCTTTAAGGATGGCTGAAGAAATTCAAAACAATAGATTGATCTCATCAGCATATTATAATCTGGCTGATTGCTATGAATGTTTAGGTGATACAGATCAAGCTATTGCTTATTGTGAAAAGGCTGTTCGTATCAACAAAAATGAACGATATGACAACTTACCACATTCGCTTTATTTTCTGTCATCGTTATTGATGAAAAAAGGCGATTATAAAAAGGGAAAAGATGTCCTTGATTATGGCTTTTCGATCTCTGTTCAATATGATGACGATTTATACAAACGACTGTTCCACTTTATCAAAGCCCTATATGTTGATAAAGTAAATATTGACCAAATTAAACAGGTCTTTCATTTTTTAGATGAGAACAAAATTTATGCTTATTTAGAAGAGCTGTCTTATGATGTGGCAGGTGTGTTCAAATCTAAAAATGATCACGAAACAGCAAATGAATTTTTAATGAAAATGTTGGACGCGCAAACAAAAATTTTGAAAGGGGACTGTCTTTATGAGTATTAAAAAAGTTGTTTTTTGTGCATTGGCAGTCATTGTACTCGCATCTACTGCTGGTATTCCATCACTTTCTAAAAGTGATAACAGCAACATCGAGGTTGCTTCAAGAAAACAAACGTAAAAAAGCCTCCTCCAAGGGGCTTTTTTATTTTGTCGTAAAGCTTATAGCCTTTAAGGTCTCAGAGAGGATGAAAGGTTTATGATCTTCTCCTCATCACCAGTTTATTAATAGATAAGTTTGAGTAGAGAATTCATAATGAACCAATGTTATACTGACCTTAATACAGATTGGGAGGCACCCACTTTGAAATCATTCTGGGAAAAAGAAGAAGAGAGCCCTTTTACGTTAAAAAAGATAGATGAGGAACAAATTCGTGAAGCAGAGGGAGCTTTTGGAGTCACTTTACCTGATACATACAAAAAGCTCATTTTAGAATGGAATGGTGGTTTTACAGTTCGTAATGCTTTTCCAACTGAACAGCCGAACTCATGGGCTGAGGATCATGTTCAATTTGACCATCTAAGAGGAATCGCCAAAGATGATGGCATCATGAATAGTCCCGAGTTAAGTAATGAATTGGATCTGCCGGAGGGACTTGTGATCATCAGCGGAGAAGAAGATACATGGATGGCCATGGATTATCGAGAAACGAAGGAACATCCTCCTATTCACTATTTCGATTTAGAGCTGGAAGTAGATTTTAAGCTGGCAGATACTTTCGATGAATTCATTGGACAGTTATATACAGCTGAAGATGCGATGATCGAAGTAGTAGAGATTGAGGAGGAAGCTTCGGATTTATATGTCAGTAAAGAAGAGCTTGAACACATGTTTGAGAGGCAAGACCTTCGTCAGCAGAATCTCTTCAAAATGGCACATTATCCGATGGAAGAAACGGAAGAGATCGAATGGTTTTTCGATCGTATGAAACAATGCATCCAACAGATAAAAGATCAACATGTCTTGTATGAAACAGCGACAACGATTCACTCCATCCTTCTGTTAAACCCGGATATGCCAAGGAATGACCGTATCGATCAAGAGCTGCAAGAAATTGCTGAATTTCTAGAAAAGAGTGGAGAGCCTAATATCGCCTTTTTGGGAGAAGACATTCATCCAGTGGAAAAACGATAGTGAAAGAAGAAAAGCCCCTAAAAATGGCTTTTTTAATCTAATTCATGAAAAAACTGTTTGAGTTGATCAATGAAAACTGATTTGGATTTTCCTTTTTTATAAATGAACTCGATATTGATGTTGAAATTGATGGATGGATCGATTGAAATTTGTTTTAATGTTCCTTGTTCTACCTCATTTCTAACGCAATGATGAGGTAGAAACGATAGTCCCATTCCTTGAAGTACTAAATTTTTTGCGGTTTCCATATGATCAACCTCAATGGAAATGTTCGGTGTGATGCTGTTTTTTTGAAATAATCGGTGAAGCATCAACCAATCAAATGACCCATAGTCAAAGAAAATAAAAGGCTGTTCTTCTAGTTCTTTCATATTAATGTTGTCAAGGCTAGCGAGCGGGTGATGAGTTGGGACGAACAGCCCGATTGGATCACTGAAAATCGGGATTGATTCAATTTGAGGATGTGTTTCAGTCCTGACAATGCCAAAGTCTACTTGGTTGTTAATCACTTTTTGGACAACATCCTTTGAGTGTCCTGTTACGATTTTCACTTTCAGGTTTTCGTATTTTTCTTTTAGGGCGGGCAATATGTTAGGCAATAGATTATTGGAAATAGAGGATGCGCATCCAATCGTCAATTCATAAGGAATCATCGTTTGTTTGAGACTATGCTTTGCTTCTTGATAAGAATGGAGGATCTTTTTGGCATGCGGGTAAAACTGTTCACCTTTTTCCGTCAGAGATAGTTTATTTCTCTGTCTATCAAATAATTTTAGGTCTAATTCTTTTTCTAACGATTGAATACGTGCCGAAACAGAAGGCTGGGTTAAATACAGTGCTTCCGCAGCTTTATTGATACTGCCTAGCTGGCATACGTAAATAAACGCTTCTATATTCTCAATATTCATTTTATCCCCTTATACTACGTTCTTTAAATGTTTAGCTTTTCAAGCTCATACACTAATTTTACAGCTTCTTTCGCCAAAATGACAGTAGGGTCAATCACTTTCACATCTTTAGTTGACCTTAAGACTAAGGGGATTTCTGTACAGCCGGCAATGATGGCTTCTGCCCCTTGATTGATTAAAATTTCTGCAGCTACCGCTAATTCACTTTCGCCTTTACTTAATTTTCCTGCTTTCACCGCATATATCCCATTCATAACGCTCTTCTGAAGATTTTCACTAGGAGTCATGACGTCAATCTTGTGATGAGCACAAGCCCTTTGATAGAGCTCGGTTTTTAATGTTCCATCAGTACATAGTAAGCCCACAGATGTATAGTGATGTTTGTTTAGGTAACTTGCGGTTTCTAATGGCATATTCATGATAGGGATATGAGTGGAATGTCGTACGTTTTCTAAAAAGAAGTGAGCGGTATTGCATGCAATGAGAATAAAGTCCGCTCCTGCACGTTCTAGTCTCTTAGCTGATGCAATCATATCATCTGTAGGATCTTTGCCTTTCCCAAATATGGCATTGGTTCTGTCAGGGATTTGCGGATAATTATCAGCAATCACATGGAGATGATCCTGATCTTTTATCGCTGGAGTATGAGAAATGATTTTTTTCATCAGATCAATCGTTGCTAAAGGACCCATCCCGCCCATAATTCCGATCGTTGTAGACATATACGCCACCACATTTCTTTTTTTTCTATTATAAAAAAAGAAAGCATGGTGAGCGTTATAGAAAAGTTCTATATGTATATAGAAGGTTTATCAAAAGCGTCTTTTAATGGCGCTTAGCGGCCCACTCCGATTGAAGAATCGCATATTGATATTCATCAACCCAATGTCCTTTTGACATATCATTTTGAAGCAAATGTCCATCGCGTCTCATTTCTAAACGTTCCAGCACGCGAATAGATTTTTCATTTCGCACATCAGTAAAGGCAATGATTTTATGCTTGTTCAGTGTAGTGAAAATATATTCGATCATTGAACTCAAGGCTTCGTGAATATAGCCCTTTCCTTTAAATAGGTTGCAATAGAGGGGTTTGCTCGATACTGATAAAATGCTTCAATATCTTGCAGATCAAATTGACGAATCGCTACCCGGTTTGTCCTTGTAAATACGCTGTTTGCATTCTTAATGTTTTACCCTCATTTTTAGTTTGTTCTTGATTTGAAAAAGTCTATTAGCCATTCAGATAGCTGCTGCTGTGCTTTGCTGACAAATCGATCTGCATAATAAGTTAATTCCAAGTGACGAACAGGTGCCGGATCAGCAATAGGAATCGAAACAATATTTGGCCATGTCGCATGTTGTTGCAGCAATCCTCGCGGCTGAATGGTTGCACCGATGCCGGCTTCAACCAGCTGCAATAATGAAGATGCGGACCCAACCTCCATGACAGTGTCTAGTTCCACACCCTGTTCTTTACATACGTCTTCTACTAAATCTCTTCCTAGATATCCCTTCGGATACATGACCAAAGCATGCTGCGTCAGCTCTTCCAATGTCACTTCACTCTGTTGGGCTAGTTCACTTTCTGAATGAGCAAATAATTCGTAGGGCTCACTTCCAAGTGGAATTTGAATGAGACGCTTATCCGCAGGCCCTCTCAGCCCGATGCCGAGATCCACCTTATGCGACAGAACCTCTTCACGAACGAAGATCGTTGAATATGCTTTCAGATTGGTTTCAGGATAAAGTGTTTTAAATTCTACAAATAGCGGAACAAGCTGAAAGTCAAGATCGGAAGGGAGAACGGCAAGTCGAACGTTTCCCCGTTTTTCAGATAATAGTTCTTTCATCGCATTTTTTGCATCTCTTTCAGCTTGAAGCATTTTCATCCCATATTGATATAGCAGAGAACCCGCTTCGGTAGCGACGACTTTTTTGCCGATTCGATCAAAGAGCGGCATCCCAACTTCTGCTTCAAGCAGCCGAATCTGCTGGCTTAATGTAGGCTGTGATATCCCTAATTGCTCAGCAGCTTTTGTGAAATGTAAATGATCGAATACAGCCATGAAATATGTAATATGCCGAGTATCCATTTGTCATCCTTTCATTAATAATAGTTTTTTACTATCATCATAATACGAATTATTGTATTGATCAATGAATGCGGCGGATTTATACTCAAAGTAACTTCAACAAGTAGAGAGAGGAAGAAGTGCATTGATGAAAAAAATATTTTATTTAGCCGCTTTATTTTTAGCTGCATTAAACTTGCGCCCAATCATTACGTCCGTGGCTTCTATGATGAGTATGATCCAATCAGAGCTTGGTGTGAACGCACTGACAGCCAGTCTTTTGACCACTTTGCCTGTCCTTTGTATGGGGGTGTTTGCTCCCGTTGCGACGACACTCAGCCGGCGTTTTGGTTTAGAGAGAACGCTTTTTTTCTCGATTCTTCTCATCACGATCGCCACAGCGCTGCGGGGTACAAGCCAATCGGTCGCTATTCTGCTCATGACTGCATTTGCAGGAGGGGTAGGGATTAGCTTCGCGGGTCCTTTATTGTCTAGTTTTATTAAAAAGTATTTCCCGAGAAATCCTGGTATTGTCAGTGTTTATTCCATTTCGATGACAATAGGTGCAGCACTTGCTTCCGGCTTCACCATTCCGATTTACCTACGCAGTCACCATCTTCCGTTTGCATTGTCTTGCTGGGCTATTCTAGGGGTAATCGCGCTTATTCTATGGGTAGGTATAGCTCGCAAAAATGAGCAGAGTGATCATGTAACCTTGCCGTTAAAATTGCCGCTGCGAAACAAAAAGGCGATTCAATTTACCTTGTTTTTTGGCTTTATGTCCAGCATGTTTTATTCTTTGACGGCATGGATTTCACCGATTGCTCTTAGTTTCGGAAACAGTCCGCAATATGCTGCCATGCTGCTGACCATATTTACACTCATTCAGATTCCGGTGGCACTACTCGTTCCAGCGGTCGTTACTCGATTAGGAAAACCGAAATTATTTCTCATCTTATGCAGTCTGTCTGAGCTGATTGGCCTCATCTTTCTTCTTCTGCCAATGCCGATCTTGCCAGCTGTCATTTTCCTAGGTATGGGTGCAGGTGGATTATTTCCTTTAGCGCTCATGCTACCGATTATAGAGACGCGTACTCCAGAGGAAGCCGGAACTTGGTCCGCCATGTCGCAGATGGGCGGGTATATCATGGGAGGATTCGGTCCGTTTTTCATTGGCTTGGTTTTCGATCTAAGCGGACATTTTTATGCTTCTATTGTGGCAATGCTTGTCATCGTCATGCTGATGATTGGCGTTCAGTTATCCATGAATCTCGGTAAAAAGCGTGAAGTAGGATCCAATTAACGATAAATTGACCGACGTTTTAATATGAGTGCTCAATTGAAATCGCCATAGCCTATTATTCTTAAATAAATAAGCTATGGCGATTATTTTTGCTCAATTTTAGAAGCTACACCTGAACCAATTATCGTGCAAGATATTTTTCAACTTTACGGGTGGCCATTTCTGAAGCTTCCATGATCATTTCACCTAATGTTGGGTGAGGATGAATCGTCATTGCTAAATCTTCTACTGTAGCACCAATTTCAATAGAGAGAGAAAGTTCTGATATAAGAGTAGATGCTTCTGCACCTACGATTTGTGCTCCTAAAATAAGACCAGATTCGGCATGGGCTACAATCTTCACAAATCCTTCTGGTTCTTTTAATGCCAGTGCTCGACCATTAATGGAGAACATTGTTTTTCCAATGACAGTCGGAATGGATTGTTGCTTGCAATCTGTTTCGTTCAGTCCAACACTCGTCAATTCTGGGCTGGAAAACACAACGAGTGGGATCGCTTTATAATCTACAATAGAAGGTTTACCAGCGATTGCCTCTGCTGCAACCTTCGCTTCATAGGAAGCTTTATGAGCCAGAGCGGGACCCTCGGTGATATCACCAATAGCATATATGTGCGGAATGGATGTTCTGCATTGTTCATCAACTTCAATCAGTCCGTGAGGGGTAATGGACAACCCGATAGAATCAAGGCCTAATGAACCATCTGTATTCGGTTTTCTTCCGACAGTAATCAGTGCATATTCCGCTTTCACCGTGTAGCTTTCTTTCTGTTTCTCATAATGAAGATCAATTCCGTTTATATGCTGCTTGGCATCTGTGACGTGTGCTCCTGTAATCAGGGTGATGTTATCTTCTTTCAATTGTCGAACGACAGGCGAGACAAGTTCACTTTCAAAGCCAGGCAATACTTGATTGCCGCCTTCCAAAATGGTGACGTTTGCTCCAAACCTTGCAAACATCTGTCCTAGTTCAACCCCAATATAACCACCTCCAACTACAACAAGGCTTTTTGGAATTTTAGGAAGGGATAGTGCTTCAGTTGAAGACAATATACGACCTCCGAAAGGGAGTGATCTAATTTCAATCGGACGGGAACCAGTTGCTAGTATTAGGTGTTTGAAATTGATTCGCTTTTCACCTTTTTCGGCATGTTGAATCACCGTTGTATGATGATCGATCAAGCTTGCCTCTCCTTCCAGAATGGTAACTCCTGCTGACTTTAGCAAAAATTGGACGCCTCCAGCTTGTTTTTTCACAACTGCTTTTTTGAACGCTTGAGCATCCTTGAAAGAGCCGCTTTCTTGAAAAACCCCCAATTGTGTGCGGAGTTCGAACCGCTCTGCTTCTGCTATTAGCGCTTTAGAAGGGATACAGCCTACATGGGTACATACTCCACCTAATTGATCACGCTCTACAATCGCTGTTTTCATGCCGAGATGAGCTGAACGTAATGCCGCCACGTAGCCTCCCGGACCTGATCCGATCACTAAAGTATCTACTGTTTCTAAATGAGTCATTTCTTGCACCTCCGTCTTAAAATATGATGATCATAATATATTATAGTCATCATATTTTGATGAAGTCAATCCCATCTAAGTGTGGAAAGATGGATTTCAGTCAATTGACACAAGAAAATATGATGATTATAATATTTTGATAAACACACTTAAAAAGAGTTAAAGTGAAGGAGGGGAGTAAGAAGATGCCTTATCCGAAAGGTCATAAGTCAAAAGTGAGAGAGCAAATCATTGCAAGTGCTGCACGAGCATTTCGAACAAATGGCGTTCGTAATATCAGTTTGCCATTCATTATGAAAGGGGCAGGTCTAACTCATGGAGGGTTTTACGCTCATTTTAAGAACAAGGATCAGTTGGTGATAGAGGCTTTTCATTTTGCTATTACTGATACGATAAAGCTGCTGCAAAGTGTTGCAGACAAGAAAGCAGACCAGTCTCGAATTCAGACGATCATTGAATTCTATTTAAGTTCTGTTCACCGTGATCAGACGGAGGTCGGCTGTATACTGCCTGCACTTGCAGGGGAGATTTCTCAATTATCGCAAGAGGTACGGAAAGCCTATACGGATGAATTGAAACGGTTTATGGCGTTTATAGCCGATACGGGAAACATCGGTCTCTCTACGAGTTACGCACTAGTAAGCAGCATGGTCGGTACAATCGCTCTTGCACGTGCTGTCAATGATTCGCAGTTCAGCGATCAATTGTTATTGGCAGGTAGAATACAGGCAAAACACATTCTAGAGGTGAATTAACATTCAAATAAAAACAGGGGGGATGTTGTGATGTTGATTAGAGAAGCAAGCATAGAAGATTATCCAAAATTAAGACAAATCTATTTAGAATCCCGCCGTCAGAGCTTTCACTGGCTCAATACAGAAGAAATCAATCTGCAAGATTTTGATCAAGATACGCTGGAAGAGCAAATTTTCTTAGCAGAGGAAAACAATAAAATCCTCGGATTCATTTCTCTATATGTACCAGATCGTTTTATTCACCTCTTGTTTGTACATCCCGAAGCTGCTGGTCAAGGAGCTGGCGACTTGCTTCTCAAATATGCTATAAAAGTGCTCGGAACACCGGTCACCCTCAAATGTGTCTCTGACAATCACAAAGCTTTGTCTTTTTATCAAAAAAGAGGCTGGAAGGCTGTTGTAGAAGAAGGGGAACCTGGGGCGAAATACTGGGTGCTTGTTTATGATAGAACGTAAAGAGTGTCTTTATTTTTCGCAGCCGGTTTTATAGATATTCTTTATTAAACTTACGTAGATGCTTTCATTTAACCAGAAATGCTATTGCTTTTTTGCTCGATTAAGAGTTTGATTATAATAGAGACAATAAAGCAGAAAACATTAGAATAATTCAGTATCATGAGCTCTAGTTATTTTTTTTACTTTTGCAAGATGTGTTCTGAGGAAAATTTTCACGAAAAGAACTAGAGGTGAATATGATGACAACCTATGAGTCGAAAGACATTTTAAAACAAGCAATCATGAAATCGTACAATCAATACGATGAAGAATTCGATATGATTCCAGAAGAAATGAAAGATGATCGAATAGAGGATGTAAGCCGAACTCCTGCAGAAAACTTGGCCTATCAAGTTGGTTGGACAACCCTGCTGCTTCAATGGGAGCAAAACGAAACTGAAGGAAAAGTTGTCCATACGCCAGCAGAAGGATACAAATGGAATCAGCTTGGCGCATTATATTCTCTTTTTAATGAGAAGTATGCCTGTCAATCACTAGTCGCATTAAGAGCTCAGCTCAAACAGAATGTGTTAACTATTTGTGATATGTTGGATCGTATGAGTGAAGCAGAAGTGTTTGAACCTCATCAACGAAAATGGGCGGATGGCGCTACAGCAAAGGCAGTTTGGCCAGTTTATAAATTTATTCGTGTGAATACCGTTGCCCCTTTTAAAAATTTCCGTACTCAAATTCGTAAATGGAAACGATTAAATCAAGTATGACGTGAAGGGTATACTGGATGTAAATATTTCGTTAGACCTGATTGTACCATCTTATTTCAGAGAGTACAGGGGCGCGAGCTCAGTTATTCCTCCTTATCAAAATGACGATCAATCACTTGGCTTCTTTAGAAGAAGCTTTTTTGTTCTTTTGCGGTTTCTTTTCGGTGCCGGATGGCTCATGAAATGATAATATATGTCATTATAGGGGAAATAGAGGAAGGGGTAAGGGCTGATGGAGAAAGTACTTTCTTCTCACGTCGGTTTGAAAATCAATGAATGGTATTATCATATTCAACGATTTAACGTACCGGACGCCGAAGCATATAAAGAGGAAATCAAATCAATGCTTGATCATATGGAAGAAAATCAAGATTTATTATTGTATTTCTCACTCATGGAGTTCAGACATAAATTAATGCTTGATTACTTAAATCCTTTAGAAAATGGGAAAGAGCGGGCGAACTTTAGGGAACTCGCAATGAAGATCAAAAGGGATCAAGAAAAATTAACAGGATTGCTCGAGTATTACTTTAATTTTTTCTACGGCATGTACGAATTTGAAAACTATGAATACCTAAATGCGATTACCTTCTATAAGCGGGCAGAAAAAAAGCTGTCTCTTGTCAGCGACGATATTGAACGTGCCGAGTTCAATTACAAGATGGCAGAAATCTATTACCACATGAAACAAACCCACATGTCGATGCACCATATCGCACAGGCGATAGAATGTTACCGAGAAAAAGATACATACACTGTTAGAGAGATTCAATGTTCTTTTGTGATTGGATTAAACTATATCGATATGGGCTGCCCCGAAAAAGCGATACCCCATTTTCAACACGCACTAGAAAAAGCCGCCGACAACTCAACAAAACGATTAAAAGGATCAGCACTTTATAATTTAGGGTTGAGTTATTTTCATAACAAAGAATTAGCACAAGCGATTATTCACTTTAATGATTCAATTCGAGCATTTAAAGAGCAGGGATACGAGCATTTAAATAGAATCTTAGATCCGCTCATTATGTTGTCAAAAGCCTACTTCAAAAAGAAAGAACAGGACTTAGGTACATATGCATTAAATAACGGCATAGAACTATCTGAAAAGCTGAAAGACCATGTTCTATTATTGATATTCAAGTTTTTAAGATCCCTATACATTGACAACAATTTTGAGCAGTTGGAAAAAATAATGGAATTGTTAGAAGTAAAGTCAATGTATCCTGACCTCGAAGATTTAGCAAAAGATGCTGCAAAATATTATAATGAAATGGGAGATAAAGACAATGCGATGCATTTCTATGAAAAGATTCTTTATTTCCAAACTCAAGTAAAGCGGGGGGACTGTCAGTATGAAATTTAAAACGTTATCAGTAGTATTCGTGATGATTAGTGTCATAAGTGTTGTTGGTTATTTTACGTCTGAAGTGACAGCAAGTCATGATGAAGCTAGGAGAGGTCATACTGCAAGTATTGGTTATACTGCTTAAGTAAAAAGCCCTTTATGGGCTTTTTACTATAAAACGGAATATACGCTATGAACAAAGAATATTTTTTTCATAGAAAACATACTGAGGAGGAAGTGAAATGACAATGTTAAAATCAACAGTATTTCGAAAGATTTTCATTATATTTTTTGCTTTAACCTTTATGATAAGTCTGTTCAATATGGCTGTGTTTCCAGGGACGCCAGTGTCTTATTATGTTGGCCTGGTTTGTGAAATATTGTTTATCAGCTTGTTAAGTGGTCTGTTTTTCGGAACAATTATCTATTTGATTGTCACCCTCCTCTTTGCTAAATCTTCAAAGGAAAATCAATAAACAAGTGAGCGGCTAAAGACCGTTCTTTTTTATTTTAAAAAATTGGATATGCTATTTAAAGAGAAAATGAGATGACTTAATTTATGATCTAAATCGCAATTCCTGTGAATGTTTTTCCAACATAATTCAATTATTTTTAATATCCTACTGTATTATATTTTAAAGGATGTTACCGTTGGATGTAAGGAATGATTGGCCAATCTTCCAATAAGAGTTGGAGGGAAATCATGAATTGCAAAATTGAAATGTTAACGAATATGAAAATGGTGTTTATGAGAAATATAGGACCATATGGTAGCAAAGAAAATGTAGAGATGATGAAAAGATTTAAAAAATGGATCAATCAACATCAATTAAATGATGAATTAAAGGAATTTGGTATATATGGTGTTCCTCAAGATGATCCTGGAAAAATTTCACCAGAAAAATGCAGATACGACCTCATGTTGATGACAAATAGAGATTTCTCAAAAGATCGAATGGTTCAGACTGGACATTTTGAAGGGGGAAAGTATGCTGTGTTTACAGTGACACATACAACCGAAAAAGTGAATTTGTTTTGGAGCCAATTGCCTCAAATGATCCAAAACAATCAATTGAACATGCGTCAGGCATCTATTATGGAGAGATATAGAGAAGAAGAAGGCATGTGTGAGTTCTTACTGCCTATCTTTTAAACACTTGAATGAAGTTCAATGGGAAAGCAGATCTTTATGGTCTGTTTTCTTCATATAAATATTCTTAAATCACCTTACTTCAAATGCTATACTATGGCTAAACCATTCATGAAGGGTCATGATAGGAGGAGCATTGAGTGATATTCATCATAGGCATTATCATTGCTTTTATGATTGCTATTTTAGGTTTTACTGTTTTCGTAGATGTAGGGAATGGATGGGGAACGGCTCTTAGCATCATCGGAGGACTGGTCATTTTAATCATAGCCGGTAGATGTCAAAGACGAAAAGAACAGAATGATCCCAACATATTATTGGACAAAATGATGATGCTTTTTCACGAAGATGGGTTTCAGGCATCTACCTATATCTTTTCGGAGCAAGTTGATAAGGGATTTGCGATTGATGATGAGTTAAAGAAAATGCGCTTTATTGAATATCAGCCTGGCGGGTCAACTAGAAAAAATAGATTTGCAGTCACTGAGCTATCCATGAAAGATTTGAAACAAGTTGAGATGTTAGAAGATGGTGTGCCGATTGATTTAGCGGAGAGTAATGATAAAGAAGTGGTCTCGACGCTTGAATTAAGGTTAACAACGAATGACCAAGAATTACACGCGATGACAATCAACTTCTTGCAATTTGTTGGACCTGTTCGTAAAAGCAACGTTTATTACTTAACTGAACGGGAAAATTTGCAGGAGATTTATCATGATATTGATGCAATGATGAAATCTGCGGATGAAATTGAATATCATCGCACATAGAGAAGAAATCACAGTTGATGTGGTTTCTTTTTTTGTGTGCAACAAGACAAAGCAGGTCCAGTCATTGTAGTTGAATGTTTTTCTCAAAAATGAATAAAGATAGACTAGACGCAAAAGCGAACATGGAGATAGAAAGAACGCTCATGTGATGAGGAGGAAATATAAATGAAAAAGCTATGCAGGGAAGTCTGGATCGAAGTCAATCTCGATGCGATTAAAAGAAATATCGAAGCCATTCAAGCGCATATTCCAAGGAAAAGTAAGATCATGGCTGTCGTGAAGGCGAATGCTTATGGACATGGCTCAGTGGAGGTAGCCCGGCAGGCACTGGAAAGCGGTGCGACGGAGCTCGCAGTTGCTAGCTTGGAGGAAGGCATTGTGCTGCGAAGAGCAAAAATTGAAGCACCGATTTTGGTTCTTGGATTTACCCCGCTCGACTGTGTGAAAAGGGCTGCGGCCTGGAGAATTGATCTATCTGGCCTTCGTGAAGACTGGATTGTTGAAGCAAATGAGATCTTAGCGGAAGAAGAAAGTCAGCGCCGGCTTGGGATTCATGTCAATGTCGACACAGGGATGGGACGATTAGGTGTACGAACGAAGGAAGAGCTGTTAGGAGTGGTGGAAGCTCTTGAAAAGAGTGAAAACCTTAGATGGGACGGGATTTTTACGCATTTCTCCACTGCAGATGAGCCTGACCCTGACTTCACGCTGCTGCAGCACAGCATTTTTATTGAATTTCTTCGCTTTTTGAAAAAACAAGGAATTAAGCTGCCAACCGTACATATGAACAATACAGCGGCTGCTATCGCGTTTCCTGAATTTAGCGCCGATATGATTCGGCTGGGCATCGGGCTATATGGTCTGTATCCCTCGCAATACATTGAAAGCTTAGACGCTGTTCAGCTAGAGCCCGCTCTCAGTTTAAAAGCAAGGATTGCGTTCGTAAAGGAAATGGTGACAGAGCCAAGGACCGTCAGTTATGGGGCAACATATGTAGCAAAACCTGATGAGGTTATTGCGACCATACCGATCGGTTACGCAGATGGGTACTCACGTGCTTTATCAAATCGGGGATTTATGCTTTTCCGCGGAAAACGAATGCCGATTGCTGGCCGAGTCACAATGGATATGACGATGATCAGTTTAGGAGAAATGAAAGCAAAGCAAGGTGAGGAAGTCGTCATATACGGTCGTCAAAAGGGCGGAGAAATTTCTGTCGATGAAATCGCCGAAATGCTCAATACAATCAACTACGAAGTCATCGCCACCTTAAGCCGCCGCGTCCCAAGATTTTATCGTCGAGGCGGGAAGATTATTAAAATATCGACGCCGGTGATGTATGTGTGAGGGGAAATAACTGGAGATGGTCATTCTAACATACAATGATAAAAATTAAATTTAATTACAAATATGTCGATAAAAGGAGGGATATTTAAGATATGGAGGAAAGAAACGATGAAAAAAGGTTTATTTTTAGTGCTTTTGACCATTTTTATGATGGTTACAATTCATCCGTTAAAAGCTTATGCAGCAGAGACAAATGGCTGGAAGAAGCGAGCGGACTTACCGGAAGAGAGACTTCATTCTAGTTCCGCAGTAGTAGATGGGAAGATTTTTGTTTTTGGGGGAAGCAGTGAAAAATCATATAGTAATAAAAATACCTACATGTATGATCCTCACAAAAATGAGTGGAGTTCAAAAGCTGACATGCCAAGAGAAAGAACAGATAGTGCTGCAGTGGCGATAGGTGAAAAAGTATATATCATTGGAGGAGCATATCAAGATAGCACAAATACGATTGATATTTATGATGCAGAATTAGATACATGGGCAGAAGCACCAATTAATATACCATACCTAGCTGTGACAAAAGGCGATATAAGTGCAAGTGTTGTAAATGATAAAATTTATATTCTTGCAACGAATAAAAGTCCTAATCAAGAACATAATTTTTATAGTTATGATACAAAAACGGATAAATGGCAACAATTAAAAATGTTTCCTCAGCAATTTACTGGTATGTCTATGTCAGAAGTCATTAACAATAAAATCTATGCCACAGGTGGGGAAAGAACAGTTAGTAATCATAAAAATGCCCAAGTATATGAATATAGCATTGAAACAAATCAATGGGTACAAACAAAGTCACAGTTGAAGTTTTATCAACTAGGGGCTGCATTTACAACATATCAGGGGAAATTGTTTATGGCTGGCGGTCAGTATGACGATGACAGATCCAGCCTAATCTCACCTTATACACAATATTATGATGTTATGTCTAATTCTGTGAAAAAAAGTATAAGCAAATTGCCTGAAGCTAGAGTGGGATCAAGTGCTGTAACACTTGATGGTACGATATATATCATAGGTGGAAGGAATTTCAAAGAATATTATCATTCAAAATCGATTAAAAGTGATTACAAATCAGTGATTTCTATTTCATTAAAAGAATTGCAAATTGCTGAAGGTGAATTAAAGCCAGATGATGGCACAACCGAAGAACCAAAAGATCAGGACGGGACAAAGCCTGATGATGGGTCAACAGAAGAGCCGAAAGATCAGGACGGAACTAAGCCTGGTGATGGCACAACCGAAGAACCGAAAGATCAGGACGGAACTAAGCCTGGTGATGGCACAACCGAAGAACCGAAAGATCAGGACGAAACTAAGCCTGGTGATGGCACAACCGAAGAACCGAAAGATCAGGACGGAACAAAACCTGGAGAAGAAGTAACAAAAGGTATACTTTCAATTACCATGATAAACGGACTGCAAAAGGATTATTTGCTATCAACGAAAGAAATTAACGATTTTCTTAACTGGTATAAAGAAAGAAGTTTTGGAATTGGGATGAACTTCTATGAAATCAATGATGAACACAATAAAGGCCCCTTCACAAGTAAGAAGGATTATGTGGTGTACCAAAATATCTTAATGTTTGATATCAAACAATACTGATATTTTTAAAATGGTAAAGCTGCTGATTTAAAATCAGCAGCATTTTTTATAGAATTGTTAAAGTTAGGATCAACGTCATGAAAAAAAGTGATATTTTTTTAAAAATCTGCTAAACATCCTATAAACACGTCCGATAATAGAATTGTCAGGGTTGATAAGCCCTAGAATAACGGACTTTTTTCAGACAAGGACGTCTGTCAGGTCCCACATACATGGAGGTAATAGGAAATGAGAATTAACCACAATATCGCAGCACTTAACACATTAAACCGTTTGTCTGCAAACACCGCTTCAAGCCAAAAGAACATGGAGAAACTTTCTTCTGGTCTTAAAATCAACCGTGCAGGAGATGACGCAGCAGGTCTTGCCATCTCTGAAAAAATGCGTGGACAAATCCGCGGATTAGAAATGGCATCTAAAAACGCACAAGACGGTATCTCTCTTATCCAAACAGCTGAAGGTGCATTGACTGAAACTCACTCAATCCTTCAACGTGTTCGTGAACTAACTGTTCAAGCGGGTAATACTGGTACACAAGATGCTACTACAGATCTTAAAGCAATCCAAGATGAGATCGACAACCTTTTAGATGAAGTAGATGGTATCTCTAATCGTACTGCATTCAACGGTAAAAAATTACTTGATGGTACGGCTACAGATGGATTTACTTTCCAAATCGGTGCTAACAAAACTCAACAATTAACTGTTAATATTGGTAACATGGGTACTGCTGCTACTGGTCTTGATATGTTGAAAGCAGATTACGTTGTAACAACTGCTACAGCTGCTAATACAGATGCTTTATTAGACAAAGTAGATGCTGCAATCAATAAAGTATCTTCTGAGCGTGGTAAACTTGGTGCGGTTCAAAACCGTCTAGAGCACACAATCAACAACCTTGGTGCTTCTGGTGAAAACTTAACAGCTGCTGAGTCTCGTATCCGTGACGTTGACATGGCGAAAGAAATGAGTGAGTTCACGAAGAACAACATTCTTTCTCAAGCGTCTCAAGCAATGCTTGCACAAGCGAACCAACAGCCACAAAACGTACTTCAATTACTACGTTAATGACAGGCCCCTTTATGGGGCTTTTTTTTATGCTGTTTTTTTCTTCGTATTTTCTCCAGTCTTATGATTCTTAAATCCCTCTGATAAATTATGAAAAATGACCTTTAAATTTGGCATACTCTAGCGAAACGATCATAACGAATGAGACTTATTCCTTATTTATTCCTTTTTTGTTAAACAAATTCCATTAAAGTTCGATAAATGGATTGTAAGGCTTACAAAAAAATTCTAATTTAGAACTTTTGGACAAGGATGTTCAATTGGTTCAAACACATGGAGGTCATGAAACATGAGAATTAACCACAATATCGCAGCACTTAACACACTGAACCGTTTGTCTGCAAACAATGGAGCAGGGCAAAAGAACATGGAGAAGCTTTCTTCTGGTCTTCGTATCAACCGTGCAGGAGATGACGCAGCAGGGCTAGCCATCTCTGAAAAAATGCGTGGACAAATCCGCGGCTTAGAAATGGCATCTAAAAACGCACAAGACGGTATCTCTCTTATTCAAACAGCTGAAGGTGCATTAACTGAAACACATGCGATCCTTCAACGTATGCGTGAATTAACAGTTCAAGCGGGTAACGTTGGGACTCAACAAACAGAAGATTTAACAGCTATTCAAGAAGAGCTCACGGCTTTGGTAGATGAAATTGATGGAATTTCTCAGCGTACAGCATTTAACGGAAAAAATCTGTTGGATGGTAGCGTTGAAGATGGATTCCAATTTCAAATTGGCGCTAACATTGAGCAAAATATCAACGTTCAGATCGGCAAAATGGACGCTGAAACCTTGACTGTCAAAGATATTAAAGTAAATGAAGATGGTTTTGACTTTGACGTTGAAGTAGCAAAAATTGATGAAGCCATCGGCGCAGTATCTAAACAGCGTTCAGCACTTGGAGCAGTCCAAAACCGCCTAGAGCACACAATCAACAACCTTGGTGCTTCTGCTGAAAACTTAACAGCTGCTGAGTCACGTATTCGTGACGTTGACATGGCGAAAGAAATGAGTGAGTTCACAAAGAACAACATTCTTTCTCAAGCATCTCAAGCAATGTTAGCTCAAGCAAACCAACAGCCGCAAAACGTACTTCAATTATTACGTTAATGAAAAAGCCCCACTAAGGGGCTTTTTTTGTTTCAATCTAATGAAAGCAAGTGATGCAAACGAAAGTCAGGAACCGCTTCATGGAAAAAAGCTCGATTGCCTTCATCATCCTCTTTATCCCACTGGCTCCACCATTCGGCAGTTTCTCCAGAGGCGTCGGCTTGAATCATGACATGCAACTGTTCTAAGTTGATGATGTCTCTCGGTTCTATTAAGAAAGAATGCATCCGGTGATACGCTTCAAGACATTTAGGCTGTTTTGTGACAATGGCGTATTGTACGTAGCGATTTAAAAATTCCTGTACAAACGTTAAATGAGGAATGGTTTTTTCTCCTTTTAACTCGACGCCTTCCCACGCCATATCAGCAATTGCACAAAGCCACCAGCCAAGTTCACTCGCGTGCTGCATTTGTTGTAACGTGTCCTTTTCAAAAGATAGCCGCTCATTTTCTTGTGCTTGTTTGAGCATGCGCTCAAGAGTTTGTGCTTCGAGTGCGGCCTTTGTCATTCCTTGACCATGAATGGGATCTAATGTACACAAGGCATCGCCCATCACCAATAATCCACTTGGCCAGTCGTGCATTTGTTCATAGTGATATCTCACGCAAGAAGGGACTCTAAATCCTTTTGGCTTTGTATAGGGCGTTAAATGAGTGATGGCATCTGCTATTGCGGGATGCGCGAGTGCAGCTGTTTCTAAATCAAATTGATCAGCGTCTGTTGTTGGATAATGTGATCCGCCAGCTGCAGAGAGAAGAACAGCTACTAAATCATGATCTACCCGTTCAAATAGTCCTGTTGGGATTTGCCTTTCCGGCTGACCCACGACGACCATTGATTGCTGGTATGGCGCTTCTGGTTGTATCTTGTAGTATCTTGTGCTGTAACCGAGTGACACCGTTAATTCATCTGCCCGTGGTAAGGTCAGTCCAGCATCCTTCAGCCATTTTGGCAATTTAGACATTCTTCCAGACGCATCGACCACTAAGTCTGCTTTCATTTCACGAATGCTTCCTGGTTTTTCATGCCGATCTTTCACGACCAGTCCAATGACTTGGTTTGTTCCCTCTTTCAACTGAAGTGAGAGGGGTTCATGTTTTTCTAAACATTGCACCCGTCCCTCATTTAACATTCTTTGCATCAGCACCCACTCTAGCATGGCACGTCTTGTGACGGCTGTTTCTTCGGTATCAGTAAGCGTTAACTCACCATCTTTTGTAATAAAACGAGAGGTTTGATGCCACGTATTAAATCCGCCCATTGTCAGTAACTCTTTTGTATAACCAGGAAATAGACGTTCCACTATTTGCTTGCCTAGTGGCAGCATTCTATGTGGATGAAAAGCTTGAGGAGTGCCGAGACGATTCTTAGGAGAGTCTGGCATTTCGTCCTTTTCGATAATGAAAACTTGATGATACAACGTTGATAAAACTTTTGCAGCGAGTATTCCCGTCATGCCGCCGCCAATGACGATCGCCCGCTCATATGTCATAGGTTGTCTCACAACATGCGCCTCCAATGAATATATAAAATGATTACATGACCATTTCATCATATGTTGATACTTGAATTATAGCAAATTTACGTTTTGTTGAATATAAAGAGGGAATTTCCTTCTTTTTACTCGTACATATGAGAAATAACTTTCATCATCATCATTATTTTTAAAAAATAACTATTATTTTAAGAAGAACGACCGATAAATAATACAAGAGGGTAGAGAAAATGGATATACTACAGAGTATAGTGACAGCAGCACCTTATATGATGCAGATTTTAAAAAATGAAGTGACGATGGGTGTCATTGACCGAGAGAAATTTTTGCTGTATTTGCCATCGAAAGATGTTGATTTTCAAATTCGAGCTGGTGAACGTATTAAACCAGATGATCTGAATATGAAAAAAGCGCTGAGAGGTGAGACATCGAGTATGTTTGTGCCTGAATCAGTATATGGAGTACCATTAAATGCGATGGGATTGCCCATTTTTGATGAAAACGGGCAAGTGATTGGTGCCCTCGCTTTAGGATTTCCACTCAAAAATCAAATAGAGCTTGAAGCGTATATGGATTCATTGAATGACATTATTCAAAGTATTCAAGAAAAAGTGCACGTGGTGGCGGCACATTCAGAGGAGCTCTCTGCTACAAGTGAGGAGATGACCTTACAAACGCAGCAAACTCTTGAAAGCTCGAAACAAACAGCCGATATTACAAAAATGATTAAAGGCATCTCGAAACAAACGAGTTTGCTAGGATTGAATGCGTCAATTGAAGCTGCCAGGGCAGGAAAAGAGGGAGCAGGTTTTAGTGTTGTAGCAAGTGAGGTTCAAAAGCTTTCAAGTGAAACTTCACGTGCAACAGAAAACATCGAAAGCTCACTGCAAGGAATCTCCTCCAATATACATACATTACTTGAAAGTATGGACCATATGAAAGGTTCTTCATCAGAACAGGCTTTACTTGTGACAGAGTTTAGTGAAATTGTCGATCGATTGACGACGGTTAGTAAGAATATGAAGAAATTCATGCAAACCGTCATGTCAACGTAAAAAACGAATCCAAGAGGGATTCGTTTTTTTGATGCATTATTTTCTCTTGTTCTGATCAAAGCGATAATCGTACGTGTCGCCTTTCACCACATTTAAAAACTCATGTCCAATTTGAACAAGCTGTCCGTTTTTCCATTGGATGAGAGGGTCCTTATCAGGGTATTTCCAGTAAATCGTTTTCTTGCGATGGGTCAGTTTGTTTTCAATTTCTGCTCTGACTGCGTTTTCCTTTAGCTTTCCTCCGCTATGCTGATAGGTGTTGATGATATACATTCCGTCAGGTGATGACATCGAGCGGATGAATGTTCCGTGAGACACGCCTTGAAGAGAGAAGCATTTCCAATAAATAATGCCAGCGAAGCTAAGGAGTAAGATGATAAGAGTGAGGGTCGTTTTCTTTTTTAACATGAATTCCTCCAGATGTAGATCACAATATTTCTAATTTATGAGAGAGAATACAAAAAGATTCATATAGTCCAAAAGTTCTATTCGTTTCAATTATCGGTCATTTTTTCTCAAAATTCAACAGAATGCCGTAAATGTAAGGAAAATTTAAGGAAGAATTCAAGTGGTATATTTGATTCGAAACCTCTTTACAAAAGAATGAGGGATCAGTAGACTTATGCTCATATAAAGAAATGGAGCAGATGACATGAGGCAAATTATCGATACGTATGAAAATTATGAAGAGCTCTCCGCTCATGAAAGAAAAGGGATTGATTATCAAATTCTTCACAAGCGGAAAGGTGACCAGCTGCTAGTTTTGTCTCCTCATGCTGGAGGAATTGAATCAGGCGTGAGTGAGCTTGTTCATGAAATTTCTAGTGACTATTCTATGTATTTATTTGAAGGCCTTAAAGTAAAAGGCAATCATGTTCTTCATATTACAAGTACACGCTTTGATGAGCCGCTTTGCCTTTCAGAAGTGCATACCCATCATTATACGTTTGCACTTCATGGCTACGGAGAAACAGAGGTGCTTCAAACGTTAGTGGGAGGTACAGACAGAGAAAGAGCGGCAGAAACTGTGAAGCGTTTAACGCAAAATGGCTTTCAAGCATTGCTGCTAGCCGAATCTGATCGTTTTTCTGGAACGCATCCTGATAATATCAATAACAAATGTCTGACAGGAAAAAGTGTACAACTTGAAATTAGTCAGGCGCAAAGAAGAGCATTCTTTCAAGACTTTAGGCGTCAATACCGGCGAGATACACAAACTGAACAATTTTATCGGTACACAAATGTACTCAAACAAGTATTAGCCCTTTATGAATAAACTTTTATGCGATGATTTACGTTTGATAAACTGCTTCTTTTTCAGCGACTCTTTCTGCTTTCATTAAATAAGACGTAAACTCCTGTTGAAAGCGAATACCTGCTTTTCGCTGTTCGAATAAGGCAAGCCGTTTTTCAGCAAAAGCCCAAGTGACGTGAAACGTTTGAGTAATATGCAAAATGGCTTGCTGCCGAAGGGGTGGAAGCTTCATTTTCATCAGTATAAAGGTTGGAACACAAAAGTGATACATGAATTGTTTTGCCTGAAACTCCTGCAGTTCTCGAAAGAGTTTGTTCATTTTGAAATGGTTGCCTGTATGCTTTAGCACATGACAAAGCTCGTGGGCGAAATCCTGCCACTGTTCTTCAGGTGATAGGGATCTGTTTAAGATAATACTGTAAAGTCCTTGATGCTGGATCATCATGCTGCCAGTCTCCTCGTAATGGACCCACACGCGAAATTCAGAAGCGATCCTTTGCATCTCTCTATAAGCAGGACCGCTTATTTGTAATTGAGCATATAAACGCTTAATATCTTCTTCTAAATGGGTTAAAAAACCAGTCATTTGAAAACCTCCATACAAACGTATGTTCTATTTTTGGCGTAAAAGAAAAGTCCATATAGGACTAAATAGCTAAATGAGCTATTACTTACTTTTATTATCGGCTTATTTTTAACAATTTTAACATAAAATCAAGGAAAAATGGAATTAATTCCTGTTTTTTTCTGTATTTTTGCACGTTTCACGACTAAAAAGAGTGAATTGAATTCAAATTTTACCATAGTCTTCTCATGAAAACAAACAAGTATTGTCTTACGAATGCCACCGATTGATGAGAAAGATCAATTCAATCTAGCAAAAGGGAGTGCAGTAGATGGTACAAATTTATCAAGATTTTATTCCAGTTGGAAACGGAAACCGCCCAGGATATGCGATGACACCGGAGTATGTAACGGTGCACAACACAGCAAACACGTCAAAGGGAGCGGATGCGAAAAGTCATGCGGCCTATGTAAAAAGCCCAACGACAGAGGTGAGCTGGCACTTTACAGTGGATGATCATGAAATCTTTCAGCATCTGCCGTTAAATGAAAATGGCTGGCATGCAGGGGATGGTCATGGGAATGGTAACCGGAAGTCGATCGGAATTGAAATTTGTGAGAATGTAGATGGGAATTTTCAGCAAGCGGTCAAACATGCACAATGGCTCATTCAAAAGCTGTTAAAAGAACATCACATTCCGCTAGCAAACGTGGTCACACATCAGTACTGGTCTGGAAAAGCATGTCCACGCCAGCTTCTATCTACTTGGGATGAATTTAAAAAAGGGATTGGAACGGCAGAAGATCCGGAGACGGTCATCACGTATGTCGTGAAAAGCGGTGATACGTTAACGAGTATTGCGAAAGCTCACGGGGTCACAGTTCAGGATTTACAGAAGTGGAATGACATTAGCGATCCGAACAAGATTCAAATTGGACAAGTTCTCAAAATTTATCGTAACGATGCAAAGAGTTTGTATGAGCTGCCAGATGGGGTTTTAAAGGTGACTTCTCCATTGACAAAGGGAGAGCACGTACGCCTCGTCCAACAAGCACTTGCTGCTGTTTATTTTTATCCTGATAAAGCAGCTGCAAATAAAGGAATAGACGGAGTTTACGGAGAAAAAACGGCGAACGCCGTAGCGCGTTTTCAGCTGGTAAATGGTCTGACAAGTGATGGGGTATACGGACCTAAAACGAAGGAAAAGCTTTTGAAGCTGTTAAGTAAGTGAGTGTTTCTGTTTGTATGATTGGATGATTGCTTCACTTTGCTCATTTAATCGACGCATATAAGGCGACGACTTATATTCAGCAAACTGAACATATCTCAATTGTTTGATTTTCTTTTTCATTTATTGGCACCTCAATCGTTGCAGCGTATAGATTATTGTATGCAAGTCTATGTGAAAATGGAAGCAGGACGCGGATTTTGTTCCGCGTCCTTTAGTGTAATCAAGCCCTTTTATTTTTATACTCATCCAAGAGCTGTTCGTTCTTTTTAAAAATACGCTCAGTATGGGGGCTTACCTTGTAATCCGCCATACTAATATGTTGCTTTTTCTTTAAAATCTTAAAAGGGTTTTTCTTGCGATTGTTGTTATCCCCTTGAAGTGCGTGGTCCATCTTCATCACCTTCCTCTTCGTCAGGCAAGATTAGGTCATAAATTGTTGTAAGTGACGTCATTAATAAATAGTCGAACTCAGTGACAATGTCATCAGAGGTGAGCTTAATGACGAAGTGATCATCTGCTACAGAAAACGGGATGAGCACCAATTTGCCGAAATCATCGTAATAGACTTCCTGCCTGTCAAGCTTCGCCTGAATAAGAGAGCGCTGGTCAAGTGTCCGCAGCAGGTCATCTTTTTGTTCCTGCGTATCGTATGGACAAAGAACCGCTTGAATATTCATTTTGTCGGCAAAAGAATAAATGAGCCGTTCAATTCCCTCTATATATGCCTCTACACTTCCATAATATACATGAATCGGTTCATTTTTCAATAGGTATTGGTACGTTTTTAGCTTATTGAGGTAAGAATGAAGTAGATCGTTATTTTGTTCTAGGAGTTGATGGGTGTCGGTTTCCAGTTCGTGATTTCCGAGTTTTTTAATATAGGAGCTGAGAAAGATGAATGCATCGGTTAATGCAAAAAAAACGGCAATAATCAAGTAGTGCATCCAATCGGTGAAGATTGAAGAAGGGTCATTTGTCCAGTACACAACAGCACCAGCTACATAAATCCAATACCACGTTTTACGAATGGCAAACATCTTTTCTTTTACTTTTTGTTCAAAGCGCCATACGGCAAATACATATACAGCAAGAGCACCTAGCAATAACCACACGGTCAATTGAAAAAATAATAGCATGTTCTTCTCTCCCATAGACAGATGGATACTTATTCATTTCTATGGATATGATTGGAAACCCTGCTTCATGAAAAAATGGCTTGCAGGAAAAGGGTGCAGACAAATAAAAAAAGACCTGTCTGACAGGTCTTTGATATTAGATAATCGCATTTAACACAAAGTATATAAGAGCCCCTAGAGTTCCCGAAATCGGTAATGTGATCACCCAAGTGACGAGCATGCGTTTTGCCGTACCCCAGTTTACTCCTTTTACTCTGTGTGCAGAACCTACACCTAGAATAGAAGATGAGATCACGTGAGTGGTACTAACAGGTAAGTGAATAAATGTCGCTCCGAAGATAATAGCTGCACCCGTTAAGTCAGCTGATACTCCGTTTACTGGACGAATTTTCATAATTTTACCGCCGACTGTTTTAATAATCTTCCAGCCGCCAATAGAAGTACCTAGTCCCATTGCAAGCGCACAAGAGAATTGTACCCAGAAAGGAATGTCGTCAGTTGTATGCAAATTACCTGCAATTAAAGCCATCGTAATAATTCCCATCGCTTTTTGCGCATCGTTTGTTCCGTGGGTATACGATTGCAGTGCAGCAGTTAAAATTTGAACACGTCGGAATTGTTTATTTGTTTTTGCGAGATTGTTGTTTCTGAATATAATTTTGATAATGGTATACACGATATATCCCAATACGAAAGCTAGGATAGGTGAAAGCAACAGTGCTTGAATGATTTTAATGAACCCCGAATAGTTTAAAGCGCCAAAACCAGCAGAGGCAATAACAGCTCCTGCAATTGATCCGATCAGTGCGTGCGAAGAACTACTCGGAATTCCGTAATACCAAGTAAGCAAGTTCCAAGTAATGGCCGCAATTAAAGCAGCCAAAATGACGACAGAACCGTTTTGAAGTGTGAAAGGATCTGCGATGTCTTTTGTAATGGACTTTGCCACACCTGTAAATGTCATTGCTCCTAAGAAGTTCATGAACGCTGCCATAATAATAGCATGTCTAGGCTTTAACGCCTTTGTTGAAACCGAAGTGGCAATGGCATTTGCTGTATCGTGGAATCCGTTGATGAAATCAAAAGCAAGTGCACAAATGACAATAAATATGGTAAGGATGAGTAATGTGTCCATGTTTAACTAACCCCGTTACGCATTCTTCATAATGATTGTTTCTAGATTGTTGGCAACACTTTGACAGGAATCAGCAATTTCTTCAAGTGTTTCGTAAATTTCTTTGTATTGAATGACCTTGATTGGATCAGTTTCTTTTCCGAACAAGTTCTTTAGTGATTTACGATAAAGATTGTCACAATTATGCTCGATCTCTTTGATTTTGATTGCGTGTGGTTGAATATCTTTTAAGCGATTTTCAGCCAGTAAATCGATTGTAATTAAAATTTCCTTTGCACATTCTCTGATGTAGTGGCTGAATTTGTCGATATGTTCGTCAGAGCTTGTCATTGAATAAATTTCCATTGTCGCTGAAAAATGCTCAATTCCATCTAAAACATCGTCGAGGCTATTCGTCAATTGAAGAATGTCTTCACGTTCAATCGGCGTAATAAAGGCTTTGTTCAGCTCTTTAATCATCGTATGAACATGATTATCACCTTTTGTCTCATATTCCTTCAATGTGTCAGAAAATTCTTTCAGAGTGGTTTGATTTGTTACTTTATAGCTAACAAAATACTCAGCAGTTTCATCTAAATTTTTAGCAATTTCCGTTAACAAGACGGAAAACTTGTCTTTTTTCCTTTTTAACATGTAAAAACCCTCCATTGTATAAATGAGACAATGCACACATCAAATAATTATATATTCTTTTGTCGAAAAAAAACAGGTGTAGTCGAAAATTTCTTCACTTTTTCTATTTGATCTTATTCTGACCTAAAGATGTGTTCTCAACACACCTTTTTCAGAAAGGAGAAAAGAAATGAAAAAAGCGGTCCATTCTTGGCGCCGCTTAAAGCTTAAGAAGCTGAATATATTAGTTTAAATCGCTCGCAAACTAGGAGCATGTCTTCTTTAAATTCTAATCCGTACGGTTTGAGTGCTTCTGTGAAAAATGCTTGATGGGCTTTGTACCAATAGTTATAAGAAAGATCGCCTTCGCCTTCTGCTTGGGCAAATGATTCTGGAACCTCATTCATTGGCATGACATCTACATGTGTGATCTCTATGATGGCTTTTGGTTCGTCATGGCTGTCTAAAATGACCGCATATTGTCCTGCCTTTGGAAGCGGCTCCTGTTCCTTTTCGTAAAAAAGATGCCCAGAACATGTCGCTGTTTTTTTCCCTTGCAGAACAAGGTCAAGTAAATGATCTGGGTCTGCTCCAAATGCCCAAGCGGAAACAGATGCGTCAATTGGTGCGCTTTCTGATTTTTCTTTCCAATAAGTTTCCCAAAATAAGGTGCTCTGCTGATTCATCATTCTTCCCCCTTTGTGATGCGTTTATTATACCGCGAAATCAAAGACATGAAAGGATAGTGTCTTTATACCTACTTAGTACATGTGTCATATGTTTTGAAAATCCGCTTTATATTTGGTGAATATAGGAAGATATAATGAAAAATTTAGAAATTTTAGAATAATCTATTGTATTCTGGTCAAGAAGTCGGTATGGTCAAAGTAAGAATATGGAAGGGGTGTTGTGTATGAAACGCATTTCTCTAACTATTTTGTCCATATGTCTGTTGGTTTTCTCGTTTTTTCTGCCTGTCAGTCAGGTCACTGCAAACGAAACTCATGGGAATAAAGTAGCTGTTGGGAAGGATGGCATGGTGGCTACTGCCCATCCACTCGCATCAGAAGTGGGTGCAGATGTATTAAAGAAAGGTGGAAACGCTGTTGACGCTGCTGTTGCCATCCAGTACGCACTGAATGTGACAGAGCCAATGATGTCTGGAATTGGTGGCGGAGGATTTATGATGGTTTATGATGGGAAGACAAAAGAAACATCCATCATCAATAGTCGAGAAAGAGCACCACAAGGCGCAACACCAGACATGTTTTTAACAGATGAGGGGAAAGTCATCCCGTTTGCTGAGCGATCCACACACGGTAATGCTGTTGGTGTTCCAGGGACTGTGAAAGGTCTTGAGGCGGCATTAGAAAAGTGGGGAACCCGCTCGATGAAGGAATTGATTAAGCCTTCCATTGAGCTTGCAGAGGATGGATTTGAAATCGATTCTGTTCTGGCAAAAGCCATTGATGATCATCAAGGAAAATTGAAAAAAACGGCCGCAGCGCCAATCTTTCTTCCAGATGATCAGCCGCTCAAAGAAGGAGACCTCCTAGTTCAGCCAGGTCTTGCAAAAACATTTAAGCTCATTGCGAAAAAAGGAAGCAAAGCATTTTATGAAGGAAAAGTAGCAAAGGCACTTGCAAATACAGTCCAGGATTTTGGCGGGACGATGACAACTGATGACATTGGTCGTTATGAGGTCGAGACTGACAAGCCTATCTGGGGAGACTATAAAGGATACCAGCTTGCAAGTATGCCTCCACCAAGCTCAGGCGGGGTGTTTATGCTGCAAATTCTCAAAATACTTGACCACTTTAACCTATCTCAATATGACCCCAAATCATTTGAAAAATATCAGCTACTTGCTGAAACAATGCATCTCTCCTATGCTGACCGTGCTGCATATGCCGGCGACCCCGAGTTCGTAGATGTTCCACTAAAAGGACTATTAGACGATGATTACATTTCAGAAAGAGCCTCTCTTATTCAATTAGATCAAAAGAATCGTAACCCGAAAGAAGGAGATCCGTGGGCGTATGAGGATGAAAAAAATCCATCTTCTATTGTTCCACAGCCTGAAGATAAAACCATTGGTGAGACCACACATTTTACTGTTGCCGATCAGTGGGGAAATGTTGTGTCATTCACGACAACCATTGAACAGTTATTTGGTACAGGGATTCTCGTCCCGGAATATGGTTTCTTCTTAAACAATGAACTAACAGATTTTGATGCAAGACCAGGCGGAGCAAATGAAGTTCAGCCGAATAAACGACCATTGTCTAGTATGACACCGACCATCATTTTTAAAGATAATGAGCCTGTCATGACAGTAGGTTCACCGGGAGGAACGACCATTATTGCTTCTGTTTCACAAACCATTTTGAATTTGCTTGAATATGAGATGGAGCTTCAGGATGCAGTTGAAGAACCAAGAATTTACACAAACAGCCCAACTTCTTATCGTTATGAAGTAGGTGTCCCTCTCGATGTGAGAACAAAGCTTAATGACATGGGACATCGTTTCGGCAATTCGCCTATTGATATAGGAAATGTCCAAGCGCTACTCATTGATCGAAAAGCAGGAACCTTTACTGGAGTGGCTGACTCCTCGAGAAACGGAACTGCCGTTGGCGTCAATTTAAAGCTCTCTGCCCAATAAGAACATTTCCCGGGAAAAGAAGCGCCTCTTGAGGATGGCGTTTCTTTTTTTATTTAAATAAATGAAACATAGCTGATCAGAGAGCGGAAGACGCTTCGCTATTTATGAAGTACAGGACTGTATGTATTTCGATGGCTAAGGGCCTTTTTTCCGTATGAATGATAATGTTGTTGCTGACATCAAAGAGCAAGTACTGAGTGATTAGAGAGAGGAAGTCACATTTAATAAGAAGTAGAGCAGAGTTGATGAAAGATGCAGAAGACTGCTCTTTTTTTATAAAATTTTCCCTAGGAACATTGACTTATAATTTAGAATATTATAATATCTTTACAAAGGTAACAACATTGAACATTTTTCAGGATGCATATTTGTAAGCGCTTTATAAAAGGTTCTATTCCAAAATGTTCTTTCTTTTTGTTACATGTGTTCATATTTATACCAAATGAAAGGAGTGGTTGTTTGAACAACTTGTTTGAGTTAGATGAACAACTGATCAAGCTGCAGTACGATGCATCTTCAAGAGAGGAGGTGACCACATATTTAGCAGAGCGATTAGAGGCGGGAGGATATATTAAGTCAAGCTTTTTACCAGCTGTGCTTGAAAGAGAAAAAACATATCCTACGGGCCTTCCACTTGCGACCTTTGGGGTAGCAATTCCACATACAGATCCTGAGCATGTGAACAAACCGGCGATTAGTGTAGCCACTTTAAAGGAACCTGTCATCTTTCACAAGATGGGGAGCCCGGATGAAACTGTGCTAGCTAAAATTGTGTTCGTCCTAGCAATCTCTGAACCTAGTAAGCAGCTTGTGATGTTAGAGAAGCTCATGACACTTTTTAGAAAAGAAGAGGTGATGACGAAGCTGTCTGATATGACGTCGTATGAAGAAGCGGTTGCTGTGCTTCAGAAAGAATTAAACCAATAGCCTTTCACAAAATAATGTAAGCGCTTTATCTGAAAAATCCAGGAGGTGGATGTATGATCAAGCAAGCTGTCGATTTTATATTAGACCTTGGACCAACTATTATGCTCCCGATTATTATGACGCTTTTCGGTATGATTTTAAGGCAAGGCTTTAAGAAATCCTTCCGAGCCGGTATTACGATCGGAATTGGGTTTGTCGGTGTCAACCTTGTCATTAATTTGCTTGTGAGCGGCCTTGGGCCAGCAGCAAAAGCCATGGTTAATTCCCTTGGCCTAAAGCTCGATATTTTGGATGTTGGATGGCCGATTGGAGCGGCTATATCCTTCGGTACACCTGTTGCCCCTTTGATGATTCCTCTTGTGCTTTTGTTAAATGTCATCTTATTGTCCGTTAACTTTACGAAAACGCTGAATGTGGATATTTGGAACTTCTGGCATTTGATTTTCGCAGCCTCTGTGACTTACTACGCTTATCATAATATGTTCTTGGCACTTGCTGTTGGTTTGATCGTCTCTGCTATCACGCTTAAATTAGCTGATTGGACGGCACCGACAATCGAACACCATTTTGGATTGAAAGGCGTATCGATGGCTCATGCTGAAACGGTCAACTTCGCACCGCTTATGTATGCGTCCAACCGTATCATTGACAAGATCCCTGGCTTAAACAAAATTCATGCTGATCCAGAAACATTGAAGAAACGTTTTGGTATTTTTGGCGAACCGCTTGTGATGGGTCTCATACTTGGTATCATTATTGGTCTTTTAGGCGGCTATGATGCGAAAGGCGTCATGACGCTTGGTATTCAAATGGCAGCAGTTCTTGTGCTAATGCCAAGAATGGTTGCGTTATTAATGGAAGGTCTTATTCCAATCTCTGAAGGCGCTCGTTCTTATATTCAAAAGCGCTTCCCTGGGAAAAATGTCTATATTGGTTTAGATACAGCGATTGTGATTGGTCATCCGGCGAATATGGCGGTAGCCCTTCTTATGGTGCCGATTACGATTCTACTTGCAGTCGTTCTCCCTTACAATGGCATGCTGCCGTTTGCTGACTTATCAGTTCTACCATTTACAGTTGTATGGGCAGTAGCAGCCGCTCGTGGAAACATTATTCGCGGTCTTATTAACAGTATTTTTACATTAATGATTGTCTTCTTTATCGCAACGAATCTCGCACCGCTTGCGACAACAATGGGGAAAGCAGTCGGGTTTGACTTCCCAGAAGGAGCCAATATGATTTCAGGTATTGACCTTGGTTCCCACGTCATTCCTTGGATCATGGTGAGACTTCTTGATCCGAGCAACCCGTACTTTATTGCAGCCATCATCTGTGCTCTGGCTTATGCGCTCCTATGGTACTGGGTGCGAAATGATATTAGAAAGCAGTATGCGAAAGAAATGGGCTTAGATCAGAAAGATCAATAAAAGAGCTGGAGGGATTCTTATGGCAAAGAAAATATTGGTTTCATGCGGAACAGCGGTTGCAACATCAACGGTTGTTGCCAAAAAGGTCGAAGAGACGTTAAAGGAAAAAGGATATGATGTCGTGGTGGAACAGTGCAAGGCATCTGAAGTCCCGCAAAAAGCGGAAGGCGCCGATTTAATCGTAACGACAACACCAGTGAGTGATACGAAAGGAACGCCTGTGATTCAAACATTATCCTTTTTAACTGGATTTGGCATTGAAGATGATATTGAAAAAATCATCGATCATATTAAGTAAACAATCATTCTATGGAGGAGCTTTGCTTTCCCGGCTCCTTCTATGTATCTGAAAGGAGGACGTCTCATGCAGCATCATGCTTATAGCCGAACGTCTGCAGTGTTGTCTATTTTTCTTCCAGCCATACTCATCTGTCTGTTTTTTCTTTGGTCTCTTTATACGTTAATGTCAGCAGGGCCTGAACCGTTAGCTGTGTTAGGCGTTTATACGCTGCCTATCCTCATGCTTTCTAGCATCACTGGGCTGAACCAGCCGACAAACGTCATCATTAGTGAAGATAAACTCAAAATCGGAGCGTTTGGCAGATGGCACACATATGCGGTCTCTGATATTAAAGGAAAGCTTTTTATCAAGCCATACCCTCATATCGGAAAAGTCTATGTCAGGGTGGGCCCATCTCGCATATTCGGAGGACGTTACTGGATATCCAGTGAGATGAGTGAGTACAAGCAGCTTGTGCAAACGTTGCAGGATTTTGCGAAAGGTGATGAAAAGGAGGATGCAGCTACATGAAATCAGCTGTCTTTTATTCTTCAGAGGACATTCGGTATGAGGAGCGGAACCGGCCTGCGATTGGTGATGATGAAGTGCTATTAAGAATGCGTGCCTGCGGCTTATGCGGCACAGATATTTACAAAGCAACACATGAGACGGTACCTCCTGGAACGGTACTAGGGCACGAAATCGCTGGAGATGTTGTTGAAACCGGAAAAAATGTGACAAATATAAAAACGGGAGACAGGGTTTATGTTGCGCATCATGTACCTTGCTTCACCTGTGACTTTTGTCAAAAGGGATTTTATACAATGTGTCCGCAGTTTGCAGCCACTAATGTAGAGCCAGGCGGGTTTTCAGAGTATATCCGCGTACCTGCATTACATGTCAAGCACACAATGGGCAAGCTCCCGAATGACGTCTCATATGAGCAAGGGGCGATGGTGGAGCCAGTCGCCTGCTGCCTGCATGGGTTTGAACGAGCACCTGTTCATCCAGGAGATTCTGTACTGATCCTTGGAGCGGGGCAAATTGGCTGCATTCAACTACAGCTTGCCAAACATTACTTAGCTGGGAAAGTGATGATAACGGATGTGAATGAGAACCGGCTGCTGCAAGCGAGAAATTTAGGTGCAGACGTCGCTTTTCATCCAGCCTCTGAGCCGGTGGAAGACCGGGTCATGAGAGAAACAAATGGAAAGGGAGCAGACCTCGTCATTATTTCTGTTGGGAGTAGTGCGCTTTTAAAAGAAGCATTTCAATCGGTAGCGAGAGGCGGAACGATTTTAGTGTTTGCTCATTTTCCAAAGGGAGACGTCTCCATTCCGGCTGATCGATTTTTCCATGATGAAGTGAAAGTAGTAGGAGCCTATTCCTCACATCCTTATCACTACCTCGAAGCCCTTGAACTTTTAAGAGCAAAAGTGGTCAACACAGAAAAGATGGTGACGCATCGTTATCCGTTAAGTCAGCTCCTTCAGGCGATAGAATGCGCAAGGCACCCTGAAGGTGAGAGTGTCAAAATCATGATGTACCCAGATGAATGAGAACCTAGGAGATTGGAAGAGAAAGAGAAGTTCTTTAGAAAAGGGCTTTGCCTTTCTCTTTTTTTCTGATAAAAGATGAAAACGCTTAAAAATGAAAGAGAAATGCTTGACTTCAAAGATACTTAAACGTATGATAATTACAAATGTAACATATAAGAACAAATGTAAAGGGGAGAGAAGAAATGCAAAAACAAATCACTTTGCCTGAACAGATTAGTCATGAGAGATTAGCAGATTTATATAAACAAATGTGGTTAGTGAGATATTTTGATGAAAAGGTCGATCAATTCTTTGCCAAAGGACTTATCCATGGAACCACTCATTTATGTGTCGGACAGGAAGCGTCAGCTGTTGGATCAATTGCCGTATTAAAGGACGAAGATAAGATCGTCAGCACGCACCGTGGACATGGTCACTGTATTGCAAAAGGTGCAGAGGTCAATAAGATGATGGCAGAACTATTCGGACGTGAGACTGGCTATTGCAAAGGAAAAGGCGGCTCGATGCATATCGCTGATTTAGAAAAAGGGAACCTTGGCGCAAATGGAATCGTTGGCGGCGGTATCCCGCTGGCAACAGGTGCAGCGCTCACATCTAAAATGAAACAGGAAGGCTATGTTGTTCTTTGTTTCTTCGGAGATGGAGCGACAAATGAAGGCAGCTTTCACGAAGCGCTAAATCTTGCATCCATTTGGGATCTGCCTGTTGTATTCATTTGTGAAAACAATCAGTACGGCATGTCTGGCCCTGTAAAAGAAATGATCAACATTGAAGACATTTCAACAAGAGCAGAAAGCTATGGAATACCTGGGAAATCGATTGATGGAAATGACATGGTCGAGATTATGAACTCAGTAGATGAAGCAGTCAGCCGCGCAAGAGCTGGAGAAGGTCCATCACTTATTGAAATGAAAACGTATCGCTGGAAAGGTCACTCTAAGAGTGATGCGAAAAAATACCGTACACGTGAAGAAGAAACAGAGTGGAGACAAAAAGACGGAATCAAGCGCTTTAAGTCTCTCTTGATTGAACTGAATGTTTTGACAGAAGAGCAGGCAGCGGTCTTGCAGGAAGAAGCGAAGCAGGAAATTGAAGCGTCTGTAGAATTCGCTAAAAACAGTAAAGAACCGTCAATCGATACACTATTAGAGGATGTATACGCCTAATTAGGAGGGGAATCACGTGACAAAAACAACAGTGAGAGAGATTTCATATTTAGAAGCCGTTCGAGAGGCTATGAGTCTGGAAATGAGAGAGAACCAAGATGTATTCATTTTAGGTGAGGATATCGGCGTATATGGCGGTGCTTTTGGGGTCACGCGCGGCATGATTGAAGAGTTCGGTCCGGAGCGCGTACGCAATACACCAATCTCTGAGGCTGCCATCGCAGGAGGTGCAGTCGGAGCGGCTTTGACAGGTATGCGTCCGATTTTAGAGCTTCAATTCTCTGACTTTATTACAATCGCAATGGATCAGCTTGTAAACCAAGCAGCCAAAACACGATACATGTTTGGCGGAAAAGGAAAAGTACCACTCGTTGTGAGAACACCAGCAGGATCAGGAACGGGTGCCGCAGCGCAGCATTCACAAAGCTTAGAAGCGTGGATGGCTCATATTCCGGGATTAAAGGTAGTTCAGCCTTCAACAGCTTATGATGCCAAAGGACTTTTAAAAGCAGCAATGGATGATGACAACCCTGTCATTTTCTACGAGCACAAGCTTTTATATAAAACAATCGGCGAAGTGCCTGAAGAGCCTTATTCGATTCCTTTAGGGAAAGCTGATGTGAAAAGAAGCGGGAAAGACGTCACAATTGTAGCAACAGCGATTATGGTACACAAAGCATTAGAAGCGGCGAAGGAACTAGAAGCAGAGGGAATCGATGTTGAAATCATTGACCCAAGAACACTTGTCCCATTAGATGAAGAAACCATTATCGAATCTGTGAAGAAAACAGGTAAATGTATCGTGGTTCATGAGGCGGTCAAACGAGGCGGCTACGGCGGAGAGATTGCAAGTATGATAGCGGAAAGTGAAGCGTTTGACTATTTAGATGCGCCGATTAAACGACTTGGCGGCCTTGCAGTCCCAATACCATACAACCCGACACTGGAAAAAGCGGTCATTCCACAAGTGCCAGATATTATTGAAGCAGCAAAAGAGCTTGTACGCTCTTAAATAAAGGGGAGAAGATCATGCCAAAAGAGATATTTATGCCGAAGCTAAGCAGTACGATGGAGATCGGAACCTTGCTTCAATGGTTTAAAGAAGAAGGAGATTCGGTTGAAATCGGTGAGCCTCTTTTTGAAATTATGACAGACAAGATCAACATCGAGGTGGAAGCCTATGATGACGGCATTTTTCTAAAGAAATACTACGAAGCTGATGATCAAATTCCAGTCAATGCTGTTATTGGATATATCGGAGAGGCAAATGAACAGGTGCCAAGCGAGCCACCAGCACAGGCTGATGAAGATTCCTCAGAAAGCGGCGAATCGTCTTCACCAGACACGGCATCATCCAGTTCTACTGAAGCCCCAAAAACATCTGATGAAAAAGTACGTGCCACGCCCGCAGCGAGAAAAACGGCAAAGGATCATCATGTGGCAATTCAAGAGGTATCTGGCACAGGGCCAAAAGGCAGAGTCCAAAAGCGGGACGTCGAGGCAGTCGTTCATTCTAGCGAGAAAGACCAGCGCGTCTCACCACTTGCAGAAAAAGTCGCTGCTCGTGAAGGAATTGATTTAGCAGCAGTTTCTGGATCTGGCGCTCACGGTAAGATCATGAAGAGTGACGTACAAGCAGCAACGCAAACAAAAGAGGCTTCGCCTGTGAAAACACAAAAATTAGCTGGCATGAGAAAAGTGATTGCTGATCGCATGTCACAAAGTGCCTTTACAGCACCGCACGTCACATTAACAAGTGAAATTGATATAACGAAAGCGAAAGAAGTGCGTCAGCAGTTACTTCCGGCGATTGAAAAAGAGACAGGCTACCGGCTGTCGTTCACAGAAATCATCATTCATGCGGTCAGCCATGTACTCACGCGCCACCCGCAGATCAATATGACATTTGAACAAAATGAGCTCCATTTCCATGAAGATGTACACATTGGTCTCGCTGTTGCAGTGAAAGACGGCTTGATGGTACCAGTCATTTCTCATGCGAATCAAAAAGGATTAAAACAACTGACAAAAGAAGCGAAAGAAATTGGCCGAAACGCACGTGATCAAAAACTACTTCCTGACCAGCTGAAAGGATCCACTTTTACGATTAGTAACCTAGGCATGTATGCCATTGATACCTTTACCCCGATCATTAATCAGCCAGAAGTGGCGATTTTAGGTGTAGGACGGATTCAAGATAAACCTGTTGCAGTAGATGGAGAAATTCAGGTGCGGCCAATGATGGGTGTCAGTTTATCGTTTGATCACCGAGTAGTAGATGGCGCACCAGCGGCTGCCTTTTTAACAGACCTTAAAAAAGTGCTTGAACAACCATTTGAATTGCTAATGTAGGAGATGAATCGGATGACGAAAACGTATGATCTGACAGTCATTGGCGGAGGGCCTGGCGGGTATACTGCCGCCCTTCAAGCGGCTGAGCGCGGACGGAAGGTTGCTTTGATTGAGGAGGATTTTCTAGGCGGTACTTGTTTAAATCGAGGCTGTATCCCTTCAAAAACCCTGCTGAAACATGCAGAAGTCATTGAATCAATCGAGAAGGCGAAAAGCTGGGGAATCGAAACAGGTGACATGATTCTTTCCTTCGATAAAATGAGAAAGCGCAAAGATGACGTCATTGAAAAGCTCAGAGGTGGAATCGCCTTTTTATTAAAGCAAGGAAAGATTGATGTATATAACGGCAGAGGCACAGCAGTGACAAAGCATCGGATTGAAATAGAAAAACAAGATGGATCAGAATCGATTGAAACGAAAGAATTAATCATTGCTACTGGATCTACACCAGCTATTCCGCCAATACCGGGGCTTAAAGATATTTCATTTGATACAAGTGATACAATCTTTGACATCCCAGATATTCCTGCTTCTGTCGTCATTATTGGCGGAGGCGTCATTGGTCTTGAGCTTGCTTGTATCTTCCAAAGTCTTCAATCAAAAGTCACCATTATTGAAGCGGCACCGTCCATAATTCCACAAGAGGATGAAGAAGCATCTAAGCTGCTAGAAAGAGAACTCAAGAAAAAGGGCATCCATATCGCGAAGAAGACCACTGTGACAGAGGTGACGGAAAGCGAAGGAGTCAAAGCGGTTCATGCAACAGATGATAAAGGGGAGACGCACATCTTTACAGCGGAAAGACTACTTGTCTGCGTTGGAAGAAAACCGAATGTATCAGCTGTTAACCAGCTTGATCTTCAGCTCGATGGCCCGTTTATCAAGGTGAATAATCAGATGCAGACAAGTGCTGAAGGTGTATACGCAGTTGGGGATGTCGCCGGCGGTTATCAGCTGGCTCATGCGGCGATGGCAGAGGCTGCTGTTGCGGTCAGCAATATTTGCGGCGTGCCTGAAAAAATGAATGCTGATATTATGCCTAGATGTATTTATACATTACCAGAGGTGGCAAGTGTTGGTCTTACGGAGAAAGAGGCAAAAGCCAAAGGGCTCAGCGTACAAACTGAACGATTTGATTTAGCGGCAAGCGGTAAAGCGTTAGCGGCAGGTGTTCAAACAGGCTTTATTAAATTGGTGTACGATACAGCATACGGTGAAGTGATCGGTGCAACGATGGTTGGTCCGCATGTCACAGAAATGATTTCAGAAGCTTCTTCCTTTATGTATTTAGAAGGAACAGCAGAAGAGATGGCGAAAATGATTCATCCGCATCCGACCATCTCAGAAGGTTTTTATGAAGCAGCTCTTGATATCGTGAGTAAGCTGAGAAAATAAATGCCAAACAAGGGATAGGGAGGAGATGCATGTGCACGTCCAGCTTCATCAGAAAGCGGCACTTGTAACAGGTAGCACAGATGGATTTGGAGAAGCCATCTGCCTGGCTTTAGCCCAGGCAGGTGCACATGTTTTTTTACACACATTTCATGATGAATCAAAGGCTAGAACCATTTGTGAAGACATTCAAAAAATGGGCGGTCAGGCGAGTATCATCATGAACCCGCTAGAAACGCCGCGTGATGCCACGCGTATGCTGAGGCAAGTGATCGATACGTGCGGGAAACTGGATATTTTGGTCAATCAAGCAGCGCAAGGAGCTGAGGCGGAGCTTGATGCCGCTCACCCTAATGAGTGGATGGACGAAGTGGAAACAGCTGTGAATACTGTCTTTCTTTCCAGTCAAGCTGCCGTATGGCACATGGTTGACCAGAAAAAAGGCTGCATTATTAATATATCGTCATCAGGCAGTATCACTGGTGATGGCGGGATTTCACATGCGACATCGAATTCTATGCTGAATGCCATGACAAAAGGGCTGGCGCGAGAATTTAAAGACAAAGGCATTCGGGTGCTCGCCTTATTACCGCCCCCTCTCCATTTGATTCCTAATGCAGAGCAAATCAAGGAGACTGTGGCCCATATGACGGTCTTTTTAAGTACATCATATGGCGCATTTACTGATGGTGCAGCGATTATGCTTGATGGGGGTGAGAGTGCTGGCTAATGATCAAAAACCGGTTCTCATCGTTGGTGGTGCCCAAGGGATTGGAAAGGAAATTGCCGAGCGTTTTTTAAAAGAAGGGCACAGAGTGGCTGTGTCTGATATAGATGAACAAGGACTTTCGCTTTTAAAAAAACAGCACTCTGAGCTGCTGACATTTCAAGCTGACGTTTCATCGTGGGAAAGTGTTCAGCAGATGGTCTCAGCAGCTGAAAGGGAGCTAGGCGGCATTGCTCATCTTGTGTATTCAGCAGGGATGACAAAATCACTTCCTTTTTTAGAAGTCGATTTTTCACTTTGGAAAAAGACACTGGCTGTGAACTTGTATGGTCTTTACTATTGCATCAAAGCGTCAGCACCTTATATATGTGAGCGGCAAGAAGGAAGCATTGTCGTGATTGGATCAGGATCTGCTATCACTGGCTCAGGCGGTGGAATTCAGTATTACGCCTCAAAAGCAGGTGCTTTTGGCCTGATGCGTTCGCTTGTAAAGGAATTAGGGGCACACCATGTGCGTATCAATGTGATTGCACCCCGCGTGATTGAATCTCAAATGCTTGATACGCTCTATCCTACTGAGGTGGAGAAAAGGCAGCTACAATCGCTCATTCCTGTCGGGAGATTAGGAAGACCTGAGGATATCGCAGGACTCACTTTATTTCTTACAAGTGAAGAGGGAAGCTACTTGCACGGACAAATTATCCTGTTAGACGGCGGGAGAACGTATCAGCCAAAATATACGGAGGGAAAAAGAGCGGAGAGGTAATCGCTCTTTTTGTCATTTTCATAACAATTGTGCCAATTAGAAACGAATGTTTGGTATACTGGGAATCATAGTATATTAAAAGGATGATGTCACATGCTGAATTGGGAAGAAAGACGACAGCTCGTCAAAGTTGCTCATCTTTATTATACAGACGGGTGGACGCAGCAGGAAATCGCAAAAAAGCTCAATGTCTCAAGACCAGTCATTTCAAAGCTCTTACAAAAAGCAAAAGATGTGGGAATCGTTGAGGTGTACATTAAAGATGAAAGTATTCATACGGTGGAACTGGAAAAACAGCTAGAAACAACTTTTCAATTAACAGATGCTGTCGTTGTCCCAAGCGTCGGGACAATGTCTGAGATGGTGAAGCGGGCAGTCGGTCAAGCAGGCGCCTATTATTTATCTAAAAACATGAAAGACGCGGAGAAAATCGGCATTTCATGGGGAACTACACTGTCTGAGCTTGTAAAGGAATACCCGTTCGAGCGAAGAAACGATGTGAAGGTCATTCCATTAGAGGGCGGAATGGGCAGGCAGGCAGTCGACATTCATGCCAATCAGCTGGCATATGAGCTGGCAAAGAAAATGAATGGCACGTGTTCCTATTTATATGCCCCGGCAATTTTAGAAACAGAAGAATTAAAAGAGCGGCTCATGGCAATGCAGGATATAGAAGCTGTGCTTGAAGAAGGTAAAAATGTAGATATTGCCCTCATCGGTATTGGCAACCCGCATAAAGGTTCAACGTTAAAAACAGTTGGTTACTTAAAAGAAGAAGATTTATCTGGTTTAAGGCAATCAGGGGCTGTTGGTGATATTGGCTTTCGTTTCTTTGACGGTCAAGGTAAACCTGTCCAAGATGAACTGAACCAAAAGGTCATTGGTTTATCACTGGAGCAGTTAAAGAGCGTCAAAACGGTCATCGCTGTTGTAGAAGGAACCCATAAAGCTGAAAGTATTTTAGGGGCTTTAAATGGCGGCTTTATTCAAGTACTGGTGACAGACGAACTAACGGCCGCAGCCATTTTAAAGGAAGCTTCCGTCCAATAAACGGCGAGTAGCCATCGAATTGTATAAAAAGAGCAACATCAAACGAGAAAGGAGCTGTGTATCTTGAAGAAAACCGAAATGGAAGCAAACCTACATTGTACTCGGTGCCAAGAAGAGACCCTCCACAGCATCGTTTATGTGAATGATCAGATGAAAAGCGTTGAGTGTACAGAGTGTCATCAGAAGATCAGTGTGAAAGTCGACATCATGAAGGAATTTTACAAAGAAGTATACGAAAAAATTGCGACAAAGCCAAAGCGGATGACGCAGGAATATAAGGCGAATTTGAATGGATTTATCTCAAGACTCCCAATCCGCGTGCTTAGTAAGCCATACCGGCTCATGAGATATTTAAACGAATCATACAAAGTGATTAAGCAATATAAAAAAAAGCAGAGCTGATTAGCGCTCTGCTTTTTTGTGTGTTTTTTTCATATAATAATAAATAGGCAGTCCAGCAATCCCGATCAGCATAGAGATGAGACAGCTTTTCCAGTCGGTGATCATGGTGCTGATTAAGACGAATAAAGAACCGATAATCGCAACGATTGGTGTGAGCGGATAAAGTGGTACGCTATAAGCACGCTCGATTCCTTTGTTTTGTTTTCTCAGTTTAAAGACTGCGAAAAAGGCCATGACATAAAAGATGTAGATCATGAAGATCGAAACCTCTGACAGCTTTTCTGGATTGCTGACGACCATAAACACAATGGCGATCAAAATTTGTACAAATACAGCAATCCACGGTGTTTTAAATGTAGGGTGAATACGTGAGATCGCGTTTGCGAAAGGCATTTGCTTTCGCTCTGCCATCGCGAAAATCACACGTGGGAATGAAAGAACCTTTCCGTTCAAACAGCCAAAGATACTAATGATGATGCCGATACTAATGACCTTACCGCCGATTGGTCCAAAGAGCATTGTCGCAGCAGTACTTGTCGCATTTTCTCCAAGCTGTACGATTTGATCTGCTGGTAACACGTGCAAAAGAGCGACATTAATAAAGAGATAGCAAGCCGTGACGATTAAAATCCCGCCTGCCATTGCACGAGGAAGCAGCTTCTCTGGGTTTTTCATCTCACCGCCAAGTGCTGCAAGCAATATCCAGCCGTCATAGGCAAACAACGTAGCCAAGATCGCTGCACCGAAGTTCATTTGAGCGATGCTATCGTTGACAGCCATAAAAATATTTTCGTTTCCTTTCCATAAGCCAAACACAATAATAGCGGCAATCGGGACAAGCTTTCCGATGGTGGTCAGCCCTTGAACAAAACCGCCGTATTTTGTTCCCATGATGTTAATTAAACATAAAAATAAAACAGTGATAATGCCAATTGTTGTCGACCATAAAGAAGATAGAGAAAATAAATTAGCTAACAATGAACCAAAATAAAGACCGAGCGCACCGATGATGGCAGGTCCGTAAATGATAATCTGCACCCAGCCGCATAAATAGCCCCAAAACTCACCATACACTTCTTCAAGGTAGGCATACAATCCGCCAGTCCGAGGGATTTGTGTACCAATTTCAGCAACAGTGAGTCCGCCTGCAAGGGTTAAAATGCCGCCTAGCAGCCAAGCGAATAATGCGATATCTGAGCTTCCTGAATAGGAAAGGACGTTGCCTGGCTTCATAAAGACGCCGGACCCGATAATCGTCCCGATGACAAGAGATAGGGCAAAAAATAAGCCGATGTCCTGTTTTAACGCTGGTTGTTCTTTGTTCATTACTCGCGACCTCCTGCATCACTTTCGTACGTTACTGTGACATGTATTTCGTTCATTGTAATACGATTTTAGGAAAACAAGAATTAAAAAAATTTTCTGATTTTCGTATTTGTATTTAAAAGTGTTCGTTTATTGGAGATATCAGGGTGAATGTTTCGTTAAAAACGAACAATAAAAGATTATTTTTGATTTAATGTTAATTTTATCGTTAGAAACCGAACATCTAGCCAAATGGTTGACTTTTCTTGAAAAATGACCTATTTTATTCATAAGGATATTATCTTGAATTCGAGATATTTAGAAATAGGAGTGAACGTAATGAAAATCAATGGAATTCACCACGTATCTGCATTAACAGCCAATGCTCAAAAAAATGTTGATTTCTACCGCCAGATTCTTGGCTTAAAACTTGTAAAGAAAACGGTCAATCAGGATGACCCATCTATGTATCACTTATTTTATGGAGATGAGGTCGCTTCACCGGGAACGGAGCTCACATTCTTTGAAATTCCAATGCTCGCTCGTCGTTTGAAAGGAACAAACGCGATCACAAGCACAGGCCTTCTCGTTTCTTCTGAAGAAGCACTTTCATTTTGGGAAAAGCGCTTTGAAGAGACAGACGTACAGCAAGAAACGGCTTCCTTGAGAGGGGGCAGACCTGCCTTGCGCTTTCAAGACCCAGAAGGGCAGCAGCTATCTTTAACAGTAGAACCGAACGCACAAGAAGCAGGCTCACCGCCAGTGCATGATGATATTCCGGCAGAGTTTGCCATTAGAGGTTTGGGTCCAGTGGAATTAACTGTTGCAGAAGCGGACAAAACGATCCGTGTTTTAACAGACATCCTTGGCTTCACCGAAAGAGCGCGTGAACAATCAAATGATGGTGAGATCGTGACCATTTTTGAGTCAGGAAATGGCGGTGCTGGAACAGAAATTCATGTGATCGAAAAAACTGAAGGGCCTTCTGAGCGTTCCGGCAGAGGAAGTGTGCATCACGTAGCCTTTCGCGTGGAAGATGCAGAGGAACTGGAAAAATGGTATGACAAAATATCAAAAGCAGGCTTCACGAACTCTGGTGTTGTGGAACGTTTCTACTTTAAAGCCCTTTACTTTAGAGAACCGAATGGTATCTTATTTGAAATTTCAACAGACGGCCCTGGATTTACAGTCGACGAAGGAGTAGATGAGCTTGGCGATCAATTAGCCCTTCCGCCATTTCTAGAGCACAAACGAGCAGAAATAGAACAAAGATTAACGCCAATTCAGTCATCATAAAAAAGCAGCTCATGATGAGCTGCTCAGCGTATAGACAAACCCTCGCATTCTTTGTCAGATCTGCAAAGGTTTTCTATCACGCTGAAAAGAAAAAAGGGCTAAAATCATCTTGATTTTAGCCCTTTTTCTTTTGCATTAGGAACTTACCTGCTTAGATTCAGTTTGTGTTAATGTCACCTTCTTCGTTTCTTCTTTTCCGTTTCGAATGAGTGTGATGCTCACGGTGTCTCCAACTTTCGTATTCGTGTATAGTTCATGACGTAATTCACTTCCGGTTTTGATTTGTTTCCCATTGATGGCGGTAATGACATCCTCTGACTTTAAGCCGGCTTTGGCGGCAGGTGAGCCTGCGGCGATTTCTTTGACGTATACGCCTTGATCAAGCCGACTATTTTTGAGACCGAGTGTTTCTTTCTGATACACGTCCGGGACTTGTTCGAGATCCAGCATGCTGATGCCGATATATGGACGCTCAATCTTTCCTTTTGCGAGAAGCTGATCGGCGATTGGTTTGACATCATTGATTGGAAGCGCGAATCCAATGCCTTCAACACCTGTTTCAGAAATTTTCATACTCGTGATCCCCACAACCTTTCCATCTGTCGTAAGAAGCGGGCCGCCGCTGTTTCCTGGGTTAATAGCTGCATCTGTTTGAATGACATTAATGCTGCTTTCACCTGAGGATGTGTTCATCGAGACTGTTCGGTCGACACCGCTGACAATTCCTTGTGTCACGGTTCTTGATAGATCTTCACCAAGCGGGTTTCCGATCGCGATGACGGTTTCCCCAGCACGCAGCGAGGAGGAATCGCCTAATGCCGCAACCTTCGTTACGTGACTGCTGCTAATTTCTACAACAGCTAGGTCAGTCAGCGGGTCAGCTCCAACCAGTTTACCTTTGGCGGTTTTGCCATCGTGTAAGGATACTGTGAGTTTATTTGCCCCTTCAATGACGTGGTTATTTGTTAAGACATAGGCTTTACTGCCGGATTTTTTGAAAATCACTCCTGAGCCTGTACCTGTTTTTTTCTCTTGACTGCTTTTATTTTGCTGTGATTCATCAAAAGGCGTATTGAAATCGCCGAAGCTCGTGTCTGTTTGACTTTGCGCTTGGTAGTTTGTAATGCCGACAATGGCTGGTGATACATTTTCCACCATGCTGGAGATGCTGCTCGATGAATGTGATGTTTGGACGGCGGTTGTTTTTGACGAATTGGCACTTGTATCATTTGTCGATACCACTGCTGAATTATGTGCTGTGTTGTCTGATGCGTGCTGGGCATATGGCGAAAGGACGTACACACCTAACGCCAGCGTACCGCCTACAACACCGCTGACAAATGGCTTAAACCAGCCGTTTGGCTTCTTCTTTCGTTTTTGTGGCTGCTCCGTTGTTTGAAGTTCTTGAGAAGGTTGTTGTTCATTTTTGTGATGTGTCATTTAAATCACTCTCTTTCATCATTTTTTCATGTATGGGTTTAAGGGGTTTTACCTTTTGTTGTGGATACTGACTTGATCGTAAGAAAAAAGTGTGGGATAAAAATGAAAACATTGTGGGAAATTGTTAAAATAAGTAGTGAATCTAAGCAAAATAGAGGAGATTAAACTGTGAAGACAATTGGAATCATTGGATATGGAAGCATGGCTGATATGATGGTGCAAAAATGGCTGGAAAAAGAAGTGCTCGATGCCCATCAAATCATGATCCACACAAGAAGTGAAACGGACCGCCTGCTTCAACTTAAAGACAAGCATCAAGAAATAAACATCTGCTCATTAGAGGAACTTTCTGCGTCATGTGATGTACTTTTTATCTGCGTGCCGCCGCTTGCTGTACTTGATGTACTCGATCAACTGTCTTCAGCAGCCAAATCGGTGCATATTGTGTCAGTAGCCGCGGCTGTAACGTTAGACAAGTTATCAAAGCATACGACTCAACCAATATCCAGATACATCCCAACGCTCACGTCAGCTGTTGGAACGGGCGTTTCCCTCGTTGCGCATGGTGAAACTGCTGGAGAGGAAGAAAAGGCGCGTTTGCACCGCCTGCTTTCAGCTTTTAGCATCGTACGTGAAGTTGAAGAAGACAAGTTCGATGCGGCGAGTAACTTGACGAGCTCATCTCCTGGTTTTATCGCTGCTCTTTTTGAAGAAATGGCGAGAGCTGCTGTGAGAAATAGTGAGCTTTCCTTAGAGGAAGCGTATGAATTTTTAACGTATGCCCTTTTAGGCACAGGTCAAGTCCTTGTAGAACGGGGCCTCACCTTTGCTGAAACCGTCGATAGAGTGGCGACAAAAGGGGGCATTACAGGAGAAGGCGCCGAGGTTATTCAAAAGCAGGCACCTCAGATGTTTAATGATCTATTTACACAAACGATGAAGAAATATGAACAGCTGAAATCACAGATTAACGAAGCAGACAAACACCACTAAAGACATAGTTAGTGGTGTTTTATTTGTTAAAAAAATCCTTTGTAGTACAGTCTTTTGATCTATAATATCTGAGTCTAATTTCCTTATTTTCAGACATTGTATTGAAAAATCGATCAAGTAATCATATAATTTTTTAGAAAATTTAGAAAAATATACACAAATTTTAAGTTTAATTTAAGGGGGATGGGAATGAAGCTCTATGTATCTGTCGATATGGAGGGGATTACTGGTCTAGCTGATCATACATTTGTCGATGCCCGTCAGCACAATTATGAACGGGGCAGAAAGATCATGACGGGTGAAGTGAATGCCTGTGTGGAGGCACTTCTTCAGCATGGCGCAACCAATATTTTGGTCAATGACAGTCATTCTAAAATGAATAATTTGTTGATTGAAGAATTGCATGAAGAAGCATCTCTTATATCTGGTGACGTCAAGCCTTATTCAATGGTTCAAGGGTTAGATCAAACCTATGATGCTGCTGTTTTTTTAGGCTATCATGCGAGGGCGTCTATGAAAGGTGTGATGTCCCACAGTATGATTTTTGGTGTTAGACATTTTTACATAAATGATCATCCAATTGGTGAAATGGGCTTTAATGCGTATGTTGCAGGCTACTATGGTGTGCCGGTGATTCTTGTTTGCGGAGACGATCAAGCAGCTCTTGAAGCAGAGAAGCTGATGCCTGGTGTGAAAACAGTGGCAGTGAAAGAGACCATATCAAGATCTGCTGTGAAATGTCTCACTCCTGCCAAAGTCAACCAACAAATCTCACAGCAAGTGGAAGCCGCAATGAAACAGATTCATCACATCAAGCCGCTGACGCCTCCTGATCAGCCGCTGCTGAAGATTGAGTTTGCCAATTATGGACAAGCTGAATGGGCGAATTTAATGCCTGGTACTGCCATTATTGAAGGGACAACAACGGTGACGTATCAAGCAGAGAATATATTAGAAGCCTACCAAGCGATGCTTGTCATGACAGAGCTTGCCGCACGTACAACATTTTGTTAAGCGAGGGGGAGACGGCAGATGACCAGCTTTTTGCTCAAGCGTTTTATTGCGATGATTGCCACGATTTTAACGATTACGACGTTAACGTTTATTTTAATGAAGGTCATCCCAGGATCGCCCTTCAATGAAGAACGAAATACAAACGAAACCGTCCAGCGAAACCTCGAAAGCTACTATCACTTAGACGAACCACTGTATGTTCAATATGTCATCTATTTAAAATCCATCGTTACCTTTGATTTTGGTCCTTCCATTAAAAAGCCTTCTGAAAGTGTCAATGATCTATTGGCGAGAGGCTTCCCAGTCTCATTAGAACTTGGTCTTATCTCAATATTGATTGCTGTCATCTCCGGCATCCTGCTAGGGGTCATGGCTGCCCTCCGGCACAATGGCTTGATTGATTATATCGCCATGACCATTGCTGTTTTCGGTATATCCATTCCAAACTTTATCTTTGCTACCTTATTAATTCAGCAGCTTGCTGTGAATTTGAAGCTCTTTCCTACAGCGATGTGGACAAGTCCGATGCATATGGTGCTGCCAACCATTGCTCTTGCCGTTAGTCCGATGGCCATTATTGCCCGGTTAACAAGATCGAGCATGATTGAAGTGCTGTCTCAGGACTATATTCGCACTGCTAAAGCAAAAGGACTTTCTCCCTTTAAAATTGTGTTTAAACATGCACTTCGAAATGCGCTTTTGCCTGTTGTGACCATTCTTGGCACACTTGTCGCAAGCATTTTAACAGGAAGTTTTGTCATTGAAAAAATATTTGCGATTCCTGGCATGGGAAAATACTTTGTCGAGAGTATTAACAACCGTGATTATCCTGTCATCATGGGAACCACTGTTTTTTACAGCATCATTTTAATCACACTTCTTTTCATTGTCGATGTGGCGTATCGCCTGCTTGATCCAAGGATTCAGCTGCATCAGAAAGGAGGAAAGGCATGAGTATACATTTGCAGCAGGATCAACCGAATCCGCATCATGAAGTGCCGGACGAATGGTTTTCTCCGAGAGAGCAAAAGAAAACGGAGGCCCATGCCATTAAAAGACCCTCTCTTTCGTATTGGGCAGACACATGGAGGCGACTGAAGCAAAATAAGCTTGCGATGTTTAGTCTATCGGTATTGATTTTTCTTTTTATCATGGCACTATTAGGCCCATTGCTTGCACCTAATAGCGTGACAGAGCAGCGTCTTTCGATGCAAAATCTGCCGCCATCCGCTGCTCACTGGTTCGGAACGGATGAGCTTGGACGAGATGTGTTCACGCGTACATGGTACGGGGCGCGTATTTCTTTATTTGTAGGCGTCATGGCAGCCCTGATTGATTTTGCCATCGGCGTGATCTATGGAGGCATTGCCGGTTATAAGGGCGGGAGATATGACCATGTCATGATGCGAATCGTCGAGGTGCTCTACGGTCTTCCTTATTTACTTGTTGTCATTTTATTGATGGTTCTGATGGGGCCAGGGCTCGTCACCATTATTGTAGCGCTCACTGTCACCGGATGGATTGGAATGGCAAGAATCGTGAGAGGTCAAGTTCTTCAGCTGAAAAGCCAGGAATATGTCCTTGCCTCAAAAACCTTTGGTGCAAAGAGCCTTCGTATCATTCGCCGCAACCTGCTGCCGAATACGATGGGGCCGATTATCGTTCAGATGACCTTAACTGTACCAACCGCGATATTTGCAGAAGCGTTCCTAAGCTTTCTTGGTTTAGGCATTCAAGCACCGTTTGCAAGCTGGGGCGTGATGGCAAATGATGCGCTGCCGACAGTGCTGTCAGATAACGGGCATTGGTGGCGTTTATTTTTCCCTGCGTTTTTTATTTCGCTCACGATGTTTTGCTTTAACAATTTAGGTGATGGCTTGCAAGATGCGCTTGATCCGAAGATGAAGAGGTGATGGCGCTTTGAAAAAAGTTCTACAAATCATCGATCTGCACGTCAGCTTTCGGACATATGGCGGCTCAGTTCGAGCGGTACGCGGGGTGAATGTGGATGTATATGAAAAAGAAACCCTTGCCATTGTAGGAGAGTCAGGCTGCGGGAAAAGTGTGACTTCACAAAGCATTATGAGGCTGCTGCCAGCTTACAGCGCTCATGTTGATCGGGGAGAAATCTGGTTTGAAGACCGAAATTTGCTGTCATTATCTGAAAAAGAAATGCGCGCCATACGAGGTGTCGATATTTCGATGATCTTCCAAGATCCAATGACCGCACTGAACCCAACCTTGACAATCGGCGATCAGCTCATGGAGGCGGCAAAGGAGCATCAAAAGCTGACGAAAAAAGAAGTGACAGAAGCCGCCATTCGGATGCTTGATTTGGTCGGCATTCCGCAGCCGAAGGAAAGGCTAAAGCAATACCCTCACCAGTTCAGCGGGGGAATGAGGCAGCGGCTCATGATTGCCATGGCACTAATTTGCGAGCCCAAAGTGCTGATTGCTGATGAACCGACGACTGCACTGGATGTGACCATACAGGCACAAATATTAGAGCTGTTTAAAGAGATTCAGAGAAAAACAGGGGTCACCATTATTTTAATCACACATGATTTAGGGGTCGTCGCCCAAGTCGCAGACCGGGTAGCCGTCATGTACGGAGGGAAAATGGTGGAGGTCGGAACGAGGCGAGATATTTTTTACAGTCCGCAGCATCCCTATACAAAAGGACTTCTGCAATCCGTTCCAAGACTTGATATGAAAGATGAACTCATTCCAATTGAAGGAAGCCCGCCTGATTTATTTGCTCCGCCAAAGGGCTGTCCGTATACAGATCGCTGCCCGTCCGCCATGAAGGTGTGTGATCATATCATGCCGCACGAAACGCAGCGGTCACCTACCCACACAGTGCATTGCTGGCTCCAAGATGAGCGAGCGAATCAAACCGTTTTATCTTCAACACAAAGGGGGAGTTTTTGATGAGAAAAAAGGGATGGATCATCAGTATATGTTTGTTCACGATCATGCTGCTCGCAGGATGTACAGCCAATGAGCAAGCAGGGAAAGGATCATCAAGCAATCAGGGTGAAAAGAAAATATTAACCTTAAATAACGAAAATGAACCGACGTCGTTTGATCCGCCGATTGGTTTTAATAATGTATCGTGGCAAGGGCTCAATAACTTAATGGAGGGATTAACGAGACTGAATGAAAAGCACGAACCATCTCCTGCAATGGCGGAAAAATGGGAGATATCAGAGGATGGAAAAACGTACACGTTCCATTTAAGAGATGGCATCAAGTGGTCAAATGGTGATCCAGTGAAAGCGAGTGACTTTGAATATGCGTGGAAGCGGCTGCTTGATCCGAAAACAGGCTCATCTGCATCGTTCCTAGCCTACATGATTGAAGGCGGAGAGGCATTTAACAGCGGAAAAGGAAACAAAGAAGACGTGAAAGTCAGCGCTGTAAATGACAAAACGCTTAAGGTCACACTGGCATATCCGCAGAAATCGTTCTTAAATATGACCGCAAACCCTGCTTTTTTTCCTGTCAATGAACAGGTAGCTAAGAAGGACCCAAACTGGGCAAAAGACGCCAAAACCTTTGTCGGAAATGGACCGTTCAAGCTGACAGAGTGGAAGCATGATGAGAGCTTCACAATGGAAAAAAGTGAGACGTATTGGGACAAAAAAACAGTCAAGCTGGATCAAGTGAAGTGGCTGATGATCAGTGATCGAAACACAGACTATCAAATGTATCAATCAGGAGATTTAGATACTGCCTTTGTCCCAGCAGAGCAAAGTGAAAATCTGCTGAAAAATAAAGATGTACAAATTGAAGACCAGGCTGGATTGTTCTTTTATCGTCTGAATGTGAACATGGAGCCTTTTCAAAATAAGAACATCCGCAAAGCTTTTCAAATGGCGATCAACCCGCAAGATATCGTGGATTATGTAACGAAAAATGAAGAGAAGCCAGCACGTGCCTTCGTCTCGCCAGGCATTCTTGATTCAAAGGGTGAGGATTTCAGAAAAGCTGGCGGTGATCTTGTGAAGAATGATAAGAGTGAAGCTGCGAAGTTATTAGAAAAAGGGCTGAAAGAAGAGAACTATTCAAAACTGCCAGCCGTCACATTGACATACAGTACAAAGCCTGAGAACAAGAAAAAAGCTGAAGCCATCCAGCAGCAGCTGAAAGAAGCGCTAGGTGTAGATGTGAAGCTTGCAAACATGGAAGCCAATGTGTTTGCAGAAGATCAAAAGGCGCTCAAATTCCAATTCTCACAAAGTTCATTTTTAGCAGACTATGCAGATCCGATCAATTTCCTAGAGAGCTTTCAAACAGGGAATGCCATGAACCGGACAGGATGGTCAAACGATACCTATGATCAGCTGATCAAAAAGGCGAGCCAGGAAGCAGACGAGCAAAAGAGAAACAACATTCTTCATGATGCAGAGGCACTTCTCATTGAAGAAGCACCGATCATTCCGATTCATTTTTATAACCAAGTTCATTTACAAAAAGAAGGCGTGAAGGGGATTGTCCGTCACCCTGTTGGGTATATCGATTTGAAATGGGCACAAGTAGATGGAGAGTAATATTAGGATCAAAAGACGCTTTTAGATAAAAGCGTCTGTTCCTTTATTCGTTCATGTTATGAAGCAGAAACCCATAGATTGAAAGAAACAAAGAGAAAGAGGGGATATGGCATGAGCCAGCTTCCAGTGGCACTTCAAACAGGGGATACGGTGGGGGTTATTGCACCAGCAAGCCCGCCTGATGAGCTGAAATTAGCAAAAGGGATTGCCTTTTTAGAAAGCCTCGGGCTAAAGGTGAAAAAAGGGAAGTATTTGGGCCGCCGGTATGGATATTTAGCAGGTCATGATCATGAAAGAGTGGAGGATCTTCATCGTATGTTTCAAGATCCAGAAGTGAAGGCGATTATTTGTGCTTGCGGAGGATACGGGACTGGCAGACTTGCGGAAGCCATTGACTATGACCTGATTCGCCGGAATCCAAAAATCTTTTGGGGCTATAGTGATATTACGTTTTTACATACGGCCATCCAGCAGCAGACGGGTCTTGTGACGTTTCATGGGCCAATGCTTTCCTCTGATGTGGGACTTGAGGAGGTCCATCCTTATACGAAAGATACCTTTTTACAGCTGTTCGCACCGAAAGCCTTTACGTATGCGCACTACTTGTCACCCCTTCATACTTTCTATTCGGGCACCGCTTCAGGTGAGATTGTAGGAGGAAATCTTGCCCTCATCGTGACAACACTTGGTACGCCTTTTGAAATCGATACGAAGGGAAAGCTTTTGTTCATTGAAGATATTGACGAAGAGCCCTATAAGATCGATCGAATGATGCAGCACCTCACATCTGCTGGAAAATTGGATGATGCGGCTGGATTCATCATTGGAGATTTTCATCAATGTGAGCCAAAAAAGAAAGATCAGTCCCTCACGTTGAATCAAGTATGGGACACCTATATTGTCCCGCAAAAGAAACCTGCACTTGGAGGCTTCCGAATCGGTCATTCTTCGCCGAACTTTGCCATTCCAATGGGCACGCACGCTGCATTAGATGCGACAGGAAAAAAACTGCACATTTCTCCAGGCGTTGCAGCGAAAGAGGCGATCAAATGAAAATCGTCGATGTTCGTACATGCAGAATGAGTGTACCGCTAAAAAAGCCTTTCAAAACCGCTTTACGAACGGTGTATGACGCAGCATCTCTGATTGTTATCATCACATATGATCAAGGTGACGTCAGCTACGGAGAGGCAGTCCCGACAACGGTGATTACAGGTGAAACGCTGGAAAGCATCGACTATGCCATATGCGAAGTGATCAGACCGATTTTGCTTGGAGCTTCCTTGTCAGAATATGAACAAATTTTTTCTCATATGAACCGTGTGCTCGCTTGCAACACGAGCGCAAAGGCAGCGGTTGACATGGCCATTTATGATGGTTTAGCGAAGCAGGCAGGGCTTCCGCTTTATCAATACCTTGGCGGATATCGCAGTCAGCTTGAAACCGATTATACGGTCAGTGTAAACCGTCCGCTTGAGATGGCGGAAGATGCGAAGCAATACGCAGCAGAAGGCTTTCAGACATTAAAGATCAAGGTAGGAAAAGATGATATAGACACGGATATTCAGCGTATCAAGCGAATTCGAGAAAAGATCGGGCCGGATATTCAGATTAGGCTCGATGCGAACCAGGGCTGGACGTGGAAGGAAGCGGTCGTAGCCATTCGGAAAATGGAGCCACTGAATATCGAACTAGTCGAGCAACCAGTGCCAAAAGAAGATATCGAAGGCCTGCGCCGTGTGACGCAGGCAACAAATACACTGATTATGGCAGACGAAAGCATTTTCAGTTTTCATGATGCGATCAAGGTGCTTGAAACGAGAAGCTGTGATTTAATCAATTTAAAATTAATGAAATCAGGCGGCATAAAAGAAGCCTTAAAAATCAATGCTTTGGCAGAAGCATACGGCGTAAAGTGCATGGTTGGCAGTATGATTGAGTCAAAACTTGGCATTACAGCAGCCGCTCATCTCGCCGCCAGCCAGCCAAATATCACCCGCTATGATTTTGATGCCCCGCTCATGCTAAAAGAGGACATGGTAGACGGAGGAATCGTGTACAAAGGAAAAGATATCTTTTTCCCGCCGCATCATGGGTTAGGCATTCAAGGGGTGAAAGGAGTCTCATGATGATATTTGAATCAAAGGTTGCAGTTGCGAACGTATGGACAGCGCCGCAGTCACCGAGAGAAATCGATCAAAAGGTTCTTCATGGCTCCTTCAAAATCAAAGAGTGGATTGACAAGCAAACATATGAAGAAAAACTGGCTTTATGTGAAGAAAATCTGATCCAGTCGCAAGTACTGCTCGGCGAACGAGTCATTGGATTAGAAGAAACAGACGGCTGGATGAAAGTCGTTATTCCGCAGCAGGCCAGCCGGAAACATCCACAAGGCTATCCTGGCTATATACCTGCGAACCAACTAAAGCAAGTGACAGAAGGAAGTGCACCTACTGCATCTCATATCGTTTGTCAGAAAAAAGCCATGCTCTATCGAAACGGGCAAGCGGACATGGAAATTAGTTTTTTAACAGAGCTCGTAGCTGTAGAAGAAACGAGTGATTGCTTTCGTGTTGTCACACCAGCAGGGACGAGAGAAATCAATAAAGCAGATGTGCATCCAGTTTCATCCATTTTTTCTATGGCCGGCAAAGATGTTGTAGACAAGGGAAAACAATTTATTGGTCTTTCGTATTTATGGGGCGGCATGAGCAGCTTTGGCTATGACTGTTCGGGCTTTGCTTACAGCATGTATAAAGCGTGCGGATATCTTTTGCCGAGGGATGCAAGTGACCAAGCAGTGCAAGGAACACCGGTCGCATCAAGCCATTTAGAACAAGGCGACTTATTGTTTTTCGCCAATGACAACGGAAAGGGAGCAGTCCGCCATGTTGGGATCTACGCAGGTGATGGTATGATGCTTCATTCACCTAAAACCGGCAGAGAAATTGAACTTCTTTCCCTTGCTGGCACTTCATATGAAAAAGAATGGGCAGGTGCAAGACGGTATTTGCCAAGCGAGAGGAGGAAAGGTCATGGCAGTTGAACCACTTTTACAAGTAAACAATCTCAAAAAACATTTTCATCTATCGAAAGGAAGAACGCTAAAAGCGCTAGACGGTGTCTCCTTTCAGCTGAAACAAGGCGAAACATTTGGCCTTGTTGGCGAGTCCGGCTGCGGGAAATCCACACTTGGAAAAGTGCTTATGCGCCTTTATGAACCGACAGATGGAGAAGCTTTGTATGAAGGGAAAAGCCTTCATCACCTTTCACAAAAAGAATCCTTTGATTTTAATCGGCAAATTCAAATGGTGTTTCAAGATCCGTATTCCTCCTTAAATCCGCGGCTATCTGTAAAAGATATTATGCTGGAGCCAATGGAGATTCATAACCTTTATGGGAGTCAAAAGAAAAGGGTTGCCCGGGTGAAAGAACTACTGGAAGCTGTTGGACTTAGCTATGACTTTGCCACGCGCTATCCTCATGAATTCAGCGGAGGGCAGAGGCAGAGAATCGGTATTGCAAGAGCACTCGCCTTAGCGCCGAAATTTATTGTGGCAGATGAACCAATTTCTGCACTAGATGTCTCCGTTCAAGCGCAGGTCGTGAATTTGCTGAAGAAACTGCAAAAGGAGGAAGGGCTGACATTTCTCTTTATTGCGCATGACTTGTCGATGGTCAAATATATTAGCGACCGAATCGGTGTCATGTATTTAGGTCATCTCGTCGAATTGACTAGCAGTGATACGTTATATCAAACACCGCTGCACCCCTATACACAAGCATTGCTGTCAGCGATCCCCATTCCAGATCCTGACGTGGAGGACAAGCGCAAAAGGTTCATTTTAAAGGGAGAAATTCCAAGTCCAGTGAACCCGCCAAGCGGCTGTGTATTTCGAACAAGGTGTCCTGCAGCGATGGATGTGTGTGCTGAAAAAAAGCCAACATTACAAGCAGTAGAAGAAGGGCATGATGTCGCCTGTCATTTATACGATCGGACATAAAAATAGGCAGAAAAAAAGCCAGCAAGTAGACAAACTGTTCTACACGCTGGCTTTTTTAGTGAACGAACGCCTAATCGGCAATGTGCAGCATCTAAAAGAGCCGCCAGATTTAATGATTTCTGAAAAATCCACTTCAATGACAGTGTAGCCGTGAGCGGTTAATGCAGCATTTGTTTCTTGATTGATGGGCAAACTGATCACTTTTTTCTGTCCAATGGATAAAACGTTTGGGCCGAGTGTGAATTGCTCTTGTTCGCTTATTTCAATTAGATGATAATGCATGTTGAGCAGGTGAAGATCCTCTTTTTTGAACGCTTCTGGATAAATCAATATCTCATCATGAGAGAGAATATTCATCACACAATCGAGATGCAAAATGTGAGCAGGAAGATGAATGGGAATGATGTCATGATCCGGCAGTTCTTTTTTAAGCTCATGAATAGCGGCTGGATTTGTTCTTTTGCTCGTTCCGACAAATACGCGTCTTTGATCCACAAGCACATCGCCGCCTTCAATCGTTCCATTTGTCAGGGTAACAGTCTTCAACCCATTTCCCTGTGCCCACTCTTTTAACAATTGTTCTTCTCCTTGCCTAACTGGAGCGGCCATGCTTGAAACAAAGAGTGTATGTCCAATCGTAAACCCAATATCCCGGGTAAACACTTGTTCAGGAAAGCGGTCATTTGCAGGAAGCATAATGGGGCGTACTTGATGGTCTTTTAGGGTTTGGATCAATTGCTTATGCTGAGTAATGGCTTTCATTTGAGAAATATTTTCTCTTGCAAAATGTTTTTGGGTTTCGTTGATGATCTGTTTGATTTCCATATAGATGGGACTGCATAAAAGGACTTCTTGTAAATCGTCATATTCACTCATGCATTGCGGCATTTTGTGTATTTGTTCTGCTCTCATAGAATCCATCAAATGGCCTCCTTGTTTGTTCATAGTTCTATTATTCCTCGTTCTAGTCATAGTTGAAACATTTCCGAAAGAAAATCTCTCACAGGAGACTAAAGCAAAATGTTTAGACAAACCTAAAAGAATAGTGTTTAATAAAAGTCGTTCCGCATTCACGAAAACAGCAAGAAGGAGCTATGATGATGAGTGAAGAAAATTTCAAATACTGTAAGGAATCGAAAGTTGTCAAAACAAGCAGGGTATTCCCTCTAGATACGAATAATCACCAAACCTTATTTGGCGGAAAATTAATGAGTTATATAGATGACATTGCCTCCATCTCGGCAGCAAGGCACAGCCGATGTGAAACGGTCACGGCATCAATGGATTCAGTTGATTTTTTAGAGCCGATTGGACAAAAGGAGTCGGTATGTTTAGAGTCCTATGTCACATGGGTGGGTACGTCTTCTATGGAAGTGTTCGTCAAGGTCATCAAAGAAAACTTGATGTCTGGAGAGCGCAGACTCGCAGCGACTTCATTTCTTACCTTTGTGTCGTTAGATGACAATGGGAAGCCTAAGAAAGTCCCACAAGTCATGCCGGAAACAGAGGAAGAAATCATGCTGCATCAAACCGCAAAACAGCGGGCTGAAGAAAGAAAAAGCCGCCGAAAGCATAGCAAGGCACTGGCTGACGCACTTGGGACAGATAAACCATGGGCGTAAAAATCACCCTTTAAGCGGTGATTTTTTTCTAGAACGGTATCTTGCATGGCAAGATAGTGTGTGGTAAGATGATGCTATCTTGTGATGCAAGGTACTGGAATCGGAGGAACAAAGATGACAACATCCACACAAATGCTAAAAGGAATTTTAGAAGGCTGCCTGCTGTCGATTATTTCAGAGGGTGAGATTTATGGATATGAAATGACGAAGAAGCTCGCTCATTATGGATTTGATCAAATTAGTGAAGGCAGTATCTACCCGATTCTGCTGCGTATGCAAAAGGAACAGCTTGTGACCACTGTCACAAAAGCATCAGCAAGCGGGCCGAAAAGGAAATACTATACGCTCACACAAGCTGGAGAACAAGCGCTCACAGAGTTTATTACCCGCTGGAGTGAGCTTTCAAAAAATGTGAACTGTTTACTACAAAAAGGGAAGTGAGATTATGGTATCAAAAGAAACAAGACACATCTTACTAGAGCTGAAATTTTATCTCATATCAATGGGAAAAAATGAGGACGAAATTGATGAGCTGATGGATGAGCTAACGACACATGCGGTTGAGGCTGAAAAAGATGGCAAAACAGGGGAGGCTGTGTTTGGCAGAGATCCGAGGGGCTATGCTGATGAACTCGCAAAAGAGCTGTCAGGAAACCATAAAGACTGGGTTCCTTTCGTCAGTGCCTTCTTAATTGGTTCACTCTTTTATATGATTTTATCAGATGCGATCAGTCAAAGCTTATCCTATTCTTGGTATGCGTTAATTGGCTATCCGCTCGTTTTAGTAGCCAATGTCATCATGATTATTGTGATGTTTAGAGCGTCTGCCTTTCAGACAGGCGGCCGGGCATTTCTTTATTTTTGGATCTTAGGAATCTTTCAACTGACTTCAATGGTCACAATCAAACTATTGGATCAAAAGCTCGGCACACCATTACTTGTGCTGACCTCAGGTCAAAGATGGGGCGTCATCCTGCTCATGCTGTTATGTATCATTGTCTTTAATGCAATCTTAAAGGCGAATGTCGTTTCATTGATACCGGTTATCTTCTTCGGACCGCAGCTCATATTCGAATGGCTTGGCTGGACATCACCAAGCGTGCTTCTCATGCAAAGTCTACTATCGGTTGTGATCGTAATAGGGCTTATGCTCATGGCCTTACGCCGGGCGAACAAGAAAAATGAAAACACGATGTAAAAAATAGAGCACATCCATCCGGTGTGCTTTTCTTTTTCTAAAAAAATGTAGAAATGGTAGCGTATTTTTCATTACAATGGGAAGAGGACAAAAATGAAAAGGGGTTCTATGCTTGGATATTTTATGGGGATATGTACTTGTTTTTGTATTGGCTGCTTTGCCTTTTTTTGAAGTGGTTGGTGTTGTTCCACTGGCCATCTTAGGTGGACTGCATCCTGTGACAACGGCTGTAATCGGATTCATCGGCAACTTTCTCACAGTCTTGCTCCTCATTGTTTTCGTAGACCGCTTCAAAGCATGGCGGTTGAGAAGAAAAGAGGACAAAAGTGATGAAAAAGGAGAAAAAAAGCAACTGCGAGCCAGAAAAATTTGGGAACGATATGGTCTCCCGGGATTAGCGCTTATTGGTCCTTTTATCATCGGCAGTCATCTAGCGGCATTTATGTGCATGAGCTTCGGGACGAAGAGAAAGCAAGTTGCGGTGTGGATGACAGTCAGTTTAATGATGTGGACGGCGCTGGCAGCTAGTTTAACCGGTGCGGGAATCCATTACTTTGCCCCAGATTCAAATGGATTGTTCGGTGATATTTTTAATCAGTAAGTGAGGGGGGATCATAAATGAAACTTCAAACACGCACAGTGCTTGAAACAGAGCGCCTTAGACTGAGAACGATGAATGAACATGATGCATCATTTTTATATGACATGTTGTTCCAAGATGAAGAAGTAATGAAGTATTATCCTTCTTTGAAGGATGAGCAGCAGACGAAAGAGTGGATTGCATGGAATCAAAAGAATGACCGTATGTATCATACTTCTCTCTGGATCATTGAAGACAAAGAAACGAATGAACCACTTGGACAAAGCGGGATTGTTCTGCAAAACATTGAAGGACAAACAGAACTTGAAATCGGCTACATGCTAAAAAAAGCAGCGTGGGGAAATGGCTATGCTGCTGAAGCCGCAAAAGGCTGTCTCACCTATGGTTTTGAAGAAATGAAGGTCAGACGAATGGTGAGCTTAATCCGCCCAGACAATGAAGCATCGGTAAAGGTCGCTTTAAAAATAGGCATGAAAAAAGAAAAAACCATTTCAAAATGGGACCAAATCATTGATGTATACAGCATCACCCGCAACGAAGAAAACGGCTCGCTTACAAAATAAGCAGAGCCGTTTTTATTTTATATCCGCTGTTCTAGCTGAAGTAAATATTTCTTACGTTCAACCCCGCCGCCGTAGCCGCCAAGCTCACCACTTGTTTGAATGACGCGGTGGCATGGAATGATGATCGCCAATTGATTGGCACCATTTGCATTCCCTACCGCCCGGACCAAATGCGGATCGCCCAGCATCACAGCAAGATCTCGGTATGAACTTGTTTCGCCTGATGGAATGCGTGTGAGCAGGTCCCACACCTTCATTTGAAAAGGGGTACCATGCATGGAAAGTGGTACGGTAAACTGCGTCAGTTTTTTCTCGAAATATAAGGTCAATTCCTTTACCAATTGTTGGTGGATGTTTGTTTCCCCAACTAAAATACGAGCATGATGCTTTTTTCTCAAGTTCTCAATTTCCTTTTCTAGTCCCCGCCTGTCCATAAATTCCAGTAAATACACATGCGCGGCATCTGTCACGCTGATCATGCGTCCAATCGGTGTGGAAATAAAATTAGCGTGGAGAATCTTGGTTTGCGTCTTTTTAGGGGGATTTCCCATGATTTTCGTAAAGGCATCATTGAAGGCACTCGAAGAATCATAGCCCAAGGCGACCTGCTGATCAATCACTTTTTTTCCATTCATAATTTCTTTAAAGGCAAGCCCCATTCGGCGTGATCTCGCATATTGAACAAAGGTCATGCCGTAGATTTCTTTGAATTTCCGCCGGGCCGTTGCAGAGTGAATCCCTAACTCGCGAAAGTCCTCTTCTTTCCAGCGTTTTTCAGGATGTGTTTCAACTGCTGAAACGAGTGTTTTGACTTCTTCTGGAATGCTGTTTGGATAGGTTAATGGAGTGCAGCGCTTGCACGGACGATATCCTGCTAGCAGTGCTTCCTCTGCTGTAAAGAAAAACTCACAGTTCTCATATTTTGGTTTTCTAGCGGTACATGTGGCATGGCAGAAGATACCGGTCGTCTTAATGCCGGCGAAGAATGTGCCGTCATATTGCGGATTCTTGTCAACCAGTGCTTGATAAAATTCATGTTTCTGTTCGTCGGTTATCATCATGCGATCCACCTCTTGGTTTCATTATTTGGGCCGATACAACGGATGATCTGTAAATGCAGCATCCTAAAGTTGAACGTTCATCACATCAATCTGAGTTCATTATACCAGCGATATGATTGTTCCTTTAACGTCTGAGCGTGTCTAACTTGGTCCTTCTTCCATATTTTTTCTGTTTTAGTTCATATACTTTAGTTGTTTCTGTTTCATTTCTTCATAAAATGTTTCAACTTCTTGTTCGTAAAGAACGGTCTCCATGTCCTTGTATTTACGCTTGATCGTCAATGTAATAAAAAATAAGTGGATTGTCATATACGTTCATTTCCCTTCGGTTAGCAGCACGCAAATATCCCGCAGATCTTCTTTATCAGTTGATCTGTTTCTAACACTTAGTATACGCCGGTCCGAAATCATTTCTTTCGAAAAATGAACAAGTATATTTGAAGAGGGAGAGCAAACTGGTAGACCGGCATATTGGGGTGTGATAAGATTTTTAATACAGAATCTGCTCTAAGTCAGGTCTGTTTATCATGAATTGGTTTTCTAGGGTTCCGTGCGCTGGCGCAGTCTGGACCGAGAGAAAACACATAGGGTCTTAGAAGAGGCCATATGGACACGGAGGGATAAAAGCCCGGGAGATTTGATCAAACGATCGATTTCCAGGCTTTTTTTGTTGGTTGGAATCGTTCAGAAAGGAGAAGATCAGATGAAATGGGGAAATGTCTTTATTGCGGCCATCTTTGAAGTCGGCTGGGTGATGGGGCTGAAATATGCCCACTCGCTCATAGAATGGGGCGCAACCATCGTTTGTATTATCGTGAGCTTTTATTTACTCCTGAAAGCAACAAGTGTACTCCCAGTTGGCACACTTTATGCCGTTTTTACCGGGCTTGGGACAGCAGGAACCGTCGTCATAGGCATGGTGCTTGGTGAGCCGGTTCAGCTTGTCAAACTGCTTTTGATTGTCATGCTTTTGTGCGGTGTATTAGGACTGAAGCTGACAACAGGTGAAAAGAAGGGAGAGGCTGAATCATGAGCTGGCTTTTACTTATTGGAGCAGGCATCTTAGAAATGTTTTGTGTGACCATGATGAACCAATTCCAAAAAGACAAGCATGTCAAATGGATTTTATTCATTGCGGCTGGCTTTTCGATGTCCTTTCTGATGCTGTCTCTTGCGATGAACACGATTCCGATGGGAACGGCGTACGCCATTTGGACTGGAATCGGAGCTGCTGGAGGCGCCATCGTCGGTATGCTGTTTTACGGAGAATCGAAAGACGCAAAACGTATTTTCTTCATCGCACTGATTTTATCTGCGGCAGTAGGATTGAAAATCATTGAATAAGAAAAGGCTGGCAGATAGATGCCAGCCTTTTGTTACATCGAATGATGATTGGAATCGTTTTCATTTTTGCGGTAAAGCTGGCTCACAAGCAGAAAACACACACCAAATGTGAGAAAAGGAATGAGTCTTTCACCGGCTATAAAAAGGGAAATACCTGTGATCAGACAAATGATGCCGAGCCAAAAGCTCACTTTTCCAAACAAAGTCATACTTTTCATCTCCATCACTCCTTTTATGATAAAAGGTCTATTCACATTATATCACGATAGGTGCAGAATTGAATGAATATTCAATGAAAAATAGGGCTCTACATTGCTTTTTCTCTTTCCAGTCCAGTATAATATTTCATTAGAATGAAAACGTAAATGAGGTCATGATACATGAGAACTTTGATAACAGAGAAACTTGAATTACACAGACAAAAGCATGAGCAAAAAGGAAGATTGCTTGTCAGCTGCCCGGATCAGCCTGGAATTGTATCAGCTGTTTCTTCCTTTTTATTTGAGAACGGAGCAAATATCATTGAATCCAGCCAATACACAACAGACCATGAAAGCGGCCGGTTCTTTTTAAGAATTGAATTTGATTGGAAAGACATCTCGGCAAATATGGATCAGCTGAAGCTGCAGTTTGAGCCAATTGCAGCATCTTTTCAAATGACGTGGAGCATGTCGCGTGCAAGTGAGCTTAAAAAGCTGGCAATCTTTGTGTCAAAAGAGCTTCATTGTTTACATGAGCTGCTATGGGAATGGCAAAGCGGCAATTTGATGGCTGAAATTGCGGTCGTGATCAGCAATCATGAAACGGCAAAAGATACAGTAGAAGCGCTTGGAATCCCGTTCCATTTTGTGAAGGCGAACAAAGACATTCGCAAAGAAGCGGAAAAACAGCAGCTCGCATTATTAGAAGAGTATGATATTGATGCCATTGTGCTAGCTAGATACATGCAAATTTTAACACCTGCTTTTATAGAACAGCACCCGAACAAAATCATTAATATTCATCATTCCTTCCTGCCAGCGTTTATCGGTGCGAATCCATATAAGCGGGCATATGAGCGAGGTGTCAAATTAATTGGCGCAACTTCTCATTATGTGACCAATGATTTAGACGAAGGACCGATCATTGAACAGGATATAGAGCGTGTAGATCACCGGGATGATGCGGAAGCTCTAAAAAATATTGGTCGAACAATTGAGCGGAGTGTGCTTGCACGTGCCGTCAAATGGCATCTAGAAGATCGAATTATTGTGCATGAGAATAAAACGATTGTATTTAATTGACCGCTTGACTTTTCCTTTGCAATTGGTGATAATATAAAAAAATTAACGAGCGTTGAAAAGGAATAGTAAGCAGGAACTGATGCGTAAAGAGAGCAAATGACATGCTGAAACATTTGCCGCAGACAGCTGCTGAACCTGCCCTTTGAGCCTTAGAGGAAAAATCTAAGCGCGTGCCTGGCGTTACAGGAGTTGAGTGGAATAAGCTAGATGTATGCTTATTCAATGAAGGTGGTACCACGGAAAATCCCTTTTCGTCCTTTACATAAGGAGAAAAAGGGATTTTTTTGTGCCTAAAGGTATAGCGGAGGGAATCAATAATGAAAAAGCAAAGGATCGTCATCAAAATTGGCAGCAGTTCATTAACAGAGCAAAAAGGAGCCATTGATGAACAAAAAATGCAGGATCATGTGAAAGCGATAGCAAAGCTGAAAGAGGCTGGGCATGAAATTATTTTAATTTCATCAGGAGCCGTGGCAGCAGGGTTTGGCAGCTTAGGGTATCCATCAAGACCTGTGACCTTAAAGGGAAAACAGGCAGCAGCAGCCGTTGGTCAGGGCTTATTAATGCAGAAATATACAGAACTATTTTCACAGTTTCACATGACACCTGCACAAATGCTTTTAACCCGTAATGACTTTTCAGATCGAACAAGATATCGAAATGCTTATGCAACGATGATGGAGCTGCTAGAAAGAAAAATTTTACCGATCATTAATGAAAATGATTCTGTCTCCATTGAGGAGCTTACCTTTGGTGATAATGACATGCTGTCAGCTCTTGTCAGTGGATTAATTCATGCAGACCAATTGATCATCTTAACAGACATTAACGGTATTTATAATGCAAATCCAAATGAGCATCCTGAGGCGAAGCGTTTTGATGTACTAACACACATTTCAGAAGAATTGTTTTCATATGCGAAGAGCACAGGCTCAAAAGTGGGAACAGGCGGGATGAAATCAAAGCTGTCTGCTGCACAAACGGCACTTTCACTAGGCGTGAAAGTCTTCATTGGTACAGGTACTGGTGAGGATAAGCTGCTTCATATTCTAGCGGGTCAAGGAGACGGAACGTATATCGGAGAACAGGACTTATCAGCTGTTAACAACCGCCGTCAATGGATTCAATTCCATTCACCCGTTTCTGGGAAAATTATGATAGATGCAGGAGCGGAAGCGGCGATTTTGCATCATGGCAGAAGTCTTCTTCCAGCTGGCGTCATTGATGTCGCTGGTGACTTTTCTAAAGGAGAGGTCGTTGAAGTCGTCGGTCCGAATGGGCTAGTAGGTAAAGGACAAACCTTGTACGCATCCGATGAGCTTCTCAGTATTAAAGGAATGCGAAGTGATGAGCTTTCAAATGAGAAGCCTGAAGTCATACACAGAGATCACTGGGTACAGCATGTACAAAACTGAGGAGGGAATACGATGAATGAAGTTCTTGAAAAAGCAAAAAAAGCAAGTGTAGCCAAAGATCAGCTGCTCCTAAAAACGACGGAGCAAAAAAATGCAGCTTTACATGCCATCGCAACGGCACTTAAAGCATCTTCCGCTTATTTACTCGATGAGAATAAAAAGGATGTGCAGGCTGCAGAGGAAAAGCAGTTCACGCCTTCTGTTATTGACCGCATTAGACTCACGGAAGAGAGAATTGAAGCCATCGCAGACGCGACCCTTCAACTCATTCACCTAAAAGACCCAATTGGTGAAACATTAGAAACCATTCAAAAAGAAAACGGTCTGTACATCGAAAAGGTGCGTGTGCCTCTTGGAACGGTTGGAATGATTTATGAAGCAAGACCAAACGTGACTGTAGATGCTGCCACCCTTTGTTTGAAAACTGGGAATGCTGTTATTCTTCGCGGGAGCTCCTCTGCCATCCATAGTAATAAAGCGATTGTGAAGGTGATCCATGAAGCGCTTCACACAACGGATATTCCAGTAGACAGTGTGCAATTGATTGAAGATACAGGCCGTGAAACGGCGAAAACGCTGTTCACTTTAAATGAATATCTGGATGTCCTTATTCCGCGCGGCGGGAAAAATTTAATTGATCTTGTTGTGAGAGAGTCTACCGTGCCAGTGCTTGAGACAGGTGCAGGGAACTGTCATATCTACATTGATGAAACAGCGAAAAACGAAATGGCTGAGCAGATTGTGCTGAATGCAAAAACCCAAAGGCCGTCTGTTTGCAACGCGATCGAGAGCATTGTCATTCATGAAACATGGGCAAAAACATATGGCGCTTCGTTATGTGAAGCCCTTCATGCAAATGGGGTAGAGATACGGGGCGATGAAGCTGTATGTGCTCTTGCGCCAAGTGCTTCATTAGCGACCACAGAGGACTATGAAACAGAGTTTTTAGCGCCGATTGTCAGTATTAAAATCGTAGCCAATATAGAAGAAGCGATTCAGCATATACAAACGTATAGCTCCAAGCACTCTGAAGCGATCATTACGGAAAATGATCAAAATGCGTCACTGTTCTTAACAGCTGTCGACGCTGCCGCTGTCTATCATAATGCCTCTACTCGGTTCACAGATGGCTTTGAATTTGGCTACGGAGCAGAAATAGGGATTAGCACACAAAAACTGCATGCAAGAGGACCTATGGGTCTGCCTGCCTTAACCTCTGAAAAGTTTGTCATTCGCGGTCAAGGACAAATAAGAGAATAACGAATTCAAAAGAGAGTCTTGTGACAAAAGGACTCTCTTTTTCCTTTCATTTTTGTATTTCTTCGGTCAAGTATGATAAAATATGGTAATGTTTTATATTTTGAGAAGATTGGAGAAGGCAACGTATGGCGAAAATCATTCCCTCTTCGGATATTGGAGTGAAAATCAACAAGTGGTATGAATTAATCCGCAGATTTGATTCAGAACAAGCAGAACAACTAAAGCAGGAAATTCGCACCTCTCTTGATTCAATGGAAGAAGATCAGAATTTGCTTCTCTATTTTTCTTTAATGGAATTCAGACATGAGGTCATGCTCGATTATTTAAAGCCATTAAAGGAAGGAAAGCTTCGCGCCAACTTTTCCGAGCTTTCGAAAGAAATAGATGAGCATCAAACACATGTCACAGGCATGCTTGAATACTACTATCATTTTTTCAGAGGCATGTATGAATTTGGCCGTAGGCAGTATATTGCTGCCATCTCGTCTTATCAAAAGGCAGAGCACAAGCTTTCTTTTGTGTCAGATGATATTGAACGTGCGGAATTTCATTTTAAAATGTCAGAAATATATTATCACATGAAACAAACACATATCTCGATGCATCATGCCAAACTGGCGCGAGATGTCTATATTCAGCATGAGCTATATGCGCTTCGCATGATCCAATGCGAATTTATTGTGGCAGGTAATTATGATGATATGAGAAGACATGAAAAGGCATTACCACATCTCGAGAGAGCGCTTGCGAGATCAAGAGACTTTCAAAATGTGCGTTTTATTGCTTCCTCTTTGTTTAATATGGGCAACAGTTATTACCGAATGGGCGATCTTGACCGCGCACTCGAACTAATGAAAGAATCCATCTCGTTATTTGACCAAAATCAATCCGATCACCTTCGTCGATCCATAGACCCTCTTTATACAGCCGCTCAGATATTATACAAACAAGGTAAACACGAAGAAGCCTTACACTACAGAAAAGAATGTATGAAGCGAGCAGAAGCACTTCAAGATGACATTCATATTCAAAAGACGATATTTTTAGAAGCATTGTATTTAAAGCAAGATGCGGAGCATATTAAACAAATTTTTCATTTTTTAGAGTCTGCCTATGCATATCCAGATATAGAGGAGTTGGCATTAGACACCGCAAAGTATTATAATGAAATGGAAGATTATGAAAAATCTTCCATGTTCTACGGAGAAGCGGAACATGCTCGAATCTATATTCAGAGAGGGGATTGTTTATATGAATTTTAAAAAATGGGCAGTCGTCTGTACAAGCATCACCATCCTGGCGTTATGGCTGGCAGCAGCAAATGCCGACCCGGATAACAGAAACCATACGCTACAACAACCAAATGCGCAGCATGACATCATCTAAAAGCCCTTATTAAGGGCTTTTTTTACTGTTTACATAAAATAGAGGAGAAAGGAAATCTTAAAAAAAGAGTGTGTATTCGTTGACTCTTGAATTTTAATTGTGTACAATTCAATTGTAGAAAATATTATTGGAGAGAAAGAGGGTTATATACATGTCAGAAGTTTTATTTACTGCAACGGTATCAGCTGTAGGAGGAAGAGAAGGAAAGGTTGTTTCAACTGATGGTGTGCTTGAGCATGATGTAGCAATGCCTGGAACACCAAGAGCGAAAAAAATTGAAAAAGCAACAAATCCAGAGCAATTATTTGCAGCAGGCTACTCTGCATGTTTTGATTCAGCCCTTCAAATGGTCGCAAGACAAGAGCGTATCCGTTTTGAAAGTGAAGTAACAGCACATGTGAGCTTAGTAAAAGACAGTTCAGATGGCGGCTTCAAACTAGGCGTTAAGCTAGAAGTAAAAGGAACTGGAATTGAGCAATCAGCATTAGATGAGCTTGTTCATAAAGCACACGGCGTATGCCCATATTCAAAAGCGACTCAAGGAAATATCGAAGTAGAATTAGTAGCTGTCGCACAATAATTGATATCATAAAAGGCTGAGGGAATGTTCCCTCAGCCTTTTGATTGTGTTAATTTTTGCAAAAGCTCATGCAAAGAGGCGCGCAGCGTTTTTAACTCTTCTTCCGATCTGCCTGTCCCAGACAGCATCTGAAATGGAATTGCAGTAGCCTTCTCTTTTAGTTGCTCGCCATATTCCGTTAAACGAATTTGCACAGAACGTTCATCCTCTTTCGAGCGCTCGCGGATGATGAGTCCGTTTTGCTCCATCCGTTTCAGCATAGGTGTGAGTGTACCGGAGTCTAAATATAAAAGCTCTCCCATCGTTTTCACATTTAATGTCCCATGCTCCCACAATAAAAGCAGTGCCAAATATTGCGGATACGTAATGTCTAACTCTTCTAATAACGGTTTATACTGCTTCGTCATCTCTCTTGAACTTGCATATAACAAGAAACAAAGCTGATTTTCCAGCTTCATATGCTCGAATTCATTTGTCATGTCAGTCACCAACTATTTTTTGTCATACTTATCATTGTATAAGATTTTCTTCTTTTTTAAAATAAATACAGCCCAAAAACGAAAAAATTCTTTAATGTGCGATAAATGTTTGAGAAATGGATAGAACGTGAAAGGAATAAATAGATAAAGGAGGAGATGAAGATGAAACCATTATTCACAGCAAAAGTAAAGGCACAACATGGAAGAGCTGGACATGTTCGTTCAGAAGATGGTGTGCTCGATCATAACATTGTCATGCCTAATGCAAAGAAAGACGGAGAAACTGGTACGAATCCAGAGCAATTATTTGCAGCGGGCTATGCAGCTTGTTTCGGAGGGGCACTTGAACAAGTAGCGAAAAAGCAAGGGGTCAACATTGAATCAGAAGTCGAGGGACATGTCAGTCTTTTAAAAGATGAAAGTGATGGCGGATTTAAGCTTGGTGTCAAGCTGATTGTATCTGCAAAAGGCCTTGACCATGACAAGGTGAAAGAGCTTGTTGAGGCTGCGCATGAATTCTGTCCATATTCAAAAGCAACAAGAGGGAACATCGAAGTAGAGCTTGAAGTGGCTGAATAAAAAAGGTCCTCTATCACGCTGAAAAAAAGAAACACCTGCTGATGAGCGCAGGTGTCTTTTTTTAATATTCTTTCTTTTGTTCGTATGTTTCCCATGCTTCAAATGGTGCAAGGGTTTTTTGAAGTGTCAGCTGATAAAATGGAATATTTCTTGATTCGTAATCTTTATTGATTTCTTCATAAATAAACGAGTCATCAAAACCGGAAACTGCTGCATCCTGATGTCCAGCAGCAAAATAGACCGCTTTTGGTCTAGCCCAGTAAATAGCACCAAGACACATCGGACAAGGCTCACAGCTTGTATATAAAATACAATCTTCTAATTGGTATGTATTCAGCGTTTGGCACGCCTTTCGAATGGCTGTGACTTCAGCATGTGCGGTTGGATCATTTGTTGTTGTCACATTGTTGCTTCCCTCGGCAATAATCTGTCCATCCTTGACAATGACTGCTCCAAAAGGGCCGCCAGTACCACTATTGACTCCTTCTACTGCAAGATCAATTGCGCGTTGTAAAAAATCTTCGTGATTCATTGTCTTCCTCCCTTTGTTCGACTGACTTCTCTAGTATAAACGAATCATGCTAGAAAAGGAAACCTCCTAGTAGATGGTCAAGCAGGACAATTTGCACATAAAAATCCCCCGCCATGATAGCAGGGGAGAGGAAATCAATTATGCATGCTGCGACAGCTTTTTACGAGCGACTTCAGCCGCCGTCACCATGTTTTTCAAAGCAGCAATGGTTTCAGGCTCTTGTCTCGTTTTTAGTCCACAGTCAGGATTCACCCAGAAGCGATCTGTCGGGCATACGTTCAGCGCATCATCAATGATTTGACTCATTTCTTCGACAGATGGAACGCGCGGGCTATGGATGTCATATACACCAAGTCCGAGGCCTTTCAAATACGGATGCTTCTCTAGGTAATCGAGGAATCCGCCATGACTGCGTGAATGTTCAATTGTGATCACGTCGGCATCAAGGTCTTCGATCGTATCGACAATATCCTCGAAGTTACTGTAGCACATATGTGTATGAATTTGCGTTTCATTTTGAACAGATGATGTTGATAGACGGAACGACTCTGCTGCCCAGTTTAAATAGTCTGCCCAATCACTTTCTTTGAGCGGAAGACCTTCTCTTAGCGCAGGTTCATCCACTTGAATAACTTGAATCCCTGCTTCCTCTAACGCTTCTACCTCTTTACGTAATGCGAAAGCAATCTGGAAGGCAATGTCTTTTCGGGTGATATCTGTTCTTGGGAAAGACCAGTTTAAGATGGTGACAGGACCTGTCAGCATTCCTTTGACCTTTTTCTCCGTTAAGCTTTGTGCATAAACCGTTTCTTTCACGGTCATTGGCGCTGTAAACTCGACATCTCCATAAATGATTGGCGGCTTCACGCAGCGTGAGCCGTAGGATTGCACCCAAGCAAATTTCGTAAAGGCAAATCCGGCTAGCTTTTCACCAAAGTATTCAACCATGTCTGTACGTTCGAATTCTCCATGTACGAGAACGTCCAGACCGATTTCCTCCTGAATATCAATCCATCTTTTTGTTTCTTTCTTAATAAATTCATCATATTCTGCATCTGTCCATTCATTTTTACGCCATTTTTGACGAGCGCTTCGCACTTCAGCAGACTGCGGGAAGCTGCCAATGGTTGTTGTTGGCAAGAGTGGCAGTTCAAGAGATTCGTTTTGGATACGAAGGCGCTCTTCAAAGGCAACTGGACGCTTAAAGTCTTTCGATGAAAGATTGTTGCGTTCTGCTGTGAAATCCGCATTGGTTCCTTTTGCAAATTCTTTTAAAGTAAGAAGTGCTTGCTTGGCTTCATTGATGGCGGCTTCAATCGCCGCAGCTCCTTTTGTTAAGCCCTCTTTTAATGTTGTTAATTCAGCCAGCTTTTCAGTAGCATAAGAAAGTCCGTTTAATAGTTTTTCTTCAAGCTGTTCGCTTGGGTGTTTTGCAACTGGTACATGCAGCAAACTGCTTGATGGCTGCAGCCATACTTCCTTCGGCTGAGCGTCAGCAATGACCTCAGAAACGAATGACAATCTTTCATCAAGATCTGATCTCCAAATATTTCTTCCATCAATGACGCCTGCTGCTAAAATTTTATCTTTCGGGAAGCCGTGCTTTTTCACTTGATCAAGATTGCGTCCTTGATCATGGACAAAATCAAGACCGATGGCTTCAACAGGATATGTGACAAGCTCTTCATACGCATCTACTGAATCAAAGTAGGTTTGAAGAAGAATATTTAAGGCAGGTACGGCTTCTTTGATCGTTTGATAGATTTCTTTGACGGCTTTCACGTCTTCATATGAAGCTGTGACAAGTGCTGGCTCATCAATTTGTACCCATTTGACGCCAGCTTCTTCAAGTTCTTTTAAAACTTGAGTATAAAGCGGGACGAGACGCTGCTGAATCTCTTTTACTTCATTTGGTTCATAGCCTTTAGAAAGTGAGACAAATGTATAAAGACCAAGTACGACAGGTTTTGTTTCAACACCAAACGCCTTTTTCGCCTTTTCGTAAGCTTCAAGCGGTTTGTTATGTGTGAGTTTGAATTCGGTGGTTTTTTCGTATTCTGGAACGATGTAGTGATAGTTTGTATTAAACCATTTTGTCATTTCACTTGAGACAGCATCTTTTGTTCCTCTTGCCATCGCGAAGTATGTATCTAGCGGGTCTTTTAAGCTGCGGAAGCGCTCTGGAATCCAATTGAACATGACAGCAGTATCGAGCACGTGATCGTAGAAGGTAAAATCTCCAGAAGGAACAACATCAATTTGTCGATCAATTTGCGTTTTAATGGCAGTTAAAAATTGTTCATCCAGTGTGCTTAAGAGGGTTTCACGGTCAGTTTGACCTTTCCAATAAGACTCAAGTGCTTTTTTCCATTCTCTGTTTAAACCAATTCTCGGAAAACCTAGATTACTTGTTTTAACAATTGTCAATTCCAATTCCTCCTCTAAATATAAAAAGACATTTACACTCATGGTGAAGATTGATGAGGGCAAATGTCTGGTTTAAAAAGACAAAATGTGTGTGCGAAATAAGGCGTGAGCAGAACTGACGCTTCTTTCCGACATCTCCTATCAACCGTAGGGGGTTTGATGTGATAGAGCGGCTGGTATCCTGGCTGGTGAATCTGCAAGCTTTTCATCCTTCCCGTCCTTATGACAGTGGATTCATAAGAAAAGCTCTCCTCACTCACAGTGGCGGGACCGCGCCGGATTTTCACCGGTCTTCCCAATTAAAATTCGACGTATGATCGAATTACCGACTCTCAAACTATGAATTTATTGTGTTCGATTATATAACGTCCATTTCATTTCGTCAAAGTAAATTTTGAATAATTTTAATTAAAAAAATCCTGAGAAAATTCTATCTATTCTCAGGACCTCTATTCATGCTATAGAGATAAAAGATCTGCTTCCAATGTTTTTTCTAAAAGGACATCAGGCGCAGTTAAATATAAAAATCCATTTCCGACGAGGGCTTTAGATTGCTTCAGTGGAAGGGTTCTTCTGACAAGCTGAGCATAGACCTCAGGCTCTGTCAGCTTACGCTGGAACGCTTCTTCTTCGGCATTTTTAATAATGGCTAGTGCACCGCTCACGTGAGGGGCAGCCATTGAGGTGCCTGTGAGTCTGCCATATTTATGGTTAGGAAGAGTGGATAAAATGTCTTCTCCTGGAGCGACGAGGTCGATTTCTTTATTGGCGTTGGAGAATTCAGAGGATTCTCTTGCAAGGGAGACAGAGCCGACGGCAATGACTTCATTGTATGCTGCTGGGTAGGAGAACTCTTCCGTTCGCTCGTCCCCGTCCCCTTCATTTCCTGCTGCGCACACAACAAGTACACCGCTTTTCACCGCATTTTGAATGGCTTCCTGCAAGGCGGGCTCATTGCTTGGACCACCGAGAGACATAGAGATAATATCCACCTTCTGCTCAGCGGCATAGTTGATGCCATTAATGATCCATTCGTATTTCCCGCTGCCATTTTCACCGCCAAGAACTTTCACGATCAGCAGCTTGGCTTCAGGGGCAACCCCTAGAATTCCGCCATTTTGATCTGTTGCTGCAATCGTTCCTGCTACATGGGTACCATGCCCGTTGTAGTCTTTTACATTTTCAGCATCTCCATTGTCATCATCGGTAAAGTTCTTGCCTCCGATAATCTGATCTTTTAAGTCGGGATGCTCTGTGTCACAGCCTGTATCAAGGACAGCAATGGTTATGCCTTTTCCTTTGAAGCCACTTGACCAAAGTTCGGGTGCTTTAATCTCCTGAATACTTTCCGGCGTCTCTTTCGCTTCCATCACATTGGCTTTTACTTCATACGGAATTAAGCGAATTTCACCTTTCATAAGAAAGCCCTCCTTATTTTGTTTTCAAAGTAGATTCAGGCTGCGTAATGTTATTGTATAAAAGAAACTTTTGATCGGAAAGGGTCAATTGTAATAATTTTTCAAATAATCAATCTATTATCAAAAGTGCAGTTCTCCTCACATCTTGACGAAAGAACTCAGCTTTTGAGGAAAACTCTTGATATCATATGAAAAAGAAGGAAATGCTGCATAGTGAGCTTGCACCTGTATAGATGAAAATGGGTGGAAAGAACTAAAAAAGGCTTTCTGATTAAACAACGAAAATAAGTGATAGTTGAGAAGTGAGAAGAAGGAAGGTTGAGCGGAAATATTTTTGTTCTAAAATATTTTTCACTCTAGTACCCGTTTGGTGAACAGTTAGGATAACCATAAGCTCATAATCAACTGTTCACCAATTGGACCGATTTTTCTTTTACCTGTATCCTTATAGCCTACTTGTGAGTACAGAGTCTGAGCAGGAATATTTTGATGATTTACAGCCAGTACGATCTCGTTACAGTTAGGGAATTCTGAGGTGACAAATTGATTTAATAAGAACATTGCTTGTTTAGCAAATCCTTTTCCTTGCTGCGTCTGATGAATAGATAATGAAGTTAACAATATACCGTTTGGGTTATCTGAATAATCCTTAACACGATCTGTTGCATGTAATACAAAGAATCCAACCGGTTCATCTTCATTGAGTATGACAATTCTGTATTGCCTTTCGGTAAACTCAAAATATGCGCTTGGTAAAGCAGTAAATTTTGCTTGTTCTTCCTCTAGAACAAAAGACGATAAGCCTTCTATATATACATCTGAAAAGTGCGTTAATTTCACATTGTTTTTGCTTTTCATAGAATGGTGTTCCTCCTTGTATCTTTTATAAATGAGTGCGATTTGCATATTCTATAGGTATGTTTATAAAAACGAATGAAATAGGATTACGTTCAGATGCTTACAATATCAATAACTGTTATGATGATAACCTTATTATAGAACAAATGTTCTTTTTTATCAATGTTCATATGAAAAATAACATGTGAAGTTTGTGACTGTTCCAAATGCAAAAGGCAACATATAATAATGGAAAGACAAGCTTGCCTTTTAGATAGGAGAGATAGAGATGAACAAAGGGAAGATACTCGTAGTCGAAGATGAAAAGAAAATTGCAAGGGTGCTGTCACTAGAGCTTGAGTATGAAGGATATGAGGTGACAGTCAAAGAGACAGGAATGGATGGACTCCAGGCTCTTGAAGAGGAAAGCTTCGATTTGGTGCTGCTTGACGTCATGCTTCCAGAATTAAGTGGTCTTGAAGTGCTGAGAAGGGTTCGAAAGACAAATACAGCGACACCTATTATTTTGATAACAGCAAGAGGGAGTGTGCCTGATAAAGTAAGCGGCCTCGATCTTGGGGCGAATGATTATATTACAAAGCCTTTTGACATAGAAGAATTACTAGCGCGAATTCGTGCGCAGCTAAGGTTGAATATAAAGGCGCAAGAAGAAAAGGAAACAGAGCTTAGCATAGCAGATTTGACCGTCAACGAGAAAACAAGAGACATACAAAGGGCCGGGCAAATGCTTGAGCTCACACCGAGAGAATATGACCTGCTTGTCCACTTGCTGAAGCATCAGCAGCAAGTGCTTACAAGAGATCAGCTTTTAACAGCCGTTTGGGGCTTTGATTACTTCGGTGACACAAACGTAGTGGATGTCTATATTCGTTATTTAAGGAAAAAAGTCGATTACCCATTCGAAAAACAGCTGATTCACACAGTGAGAGGTGTGGGTTATGTGATGAAAGGATAAAGAATGAGATTAAAAAATAAAATTCAGCTTTATACATCGTTGTCCTTGTTTTTAATGGTGCTGCTGTTTCATACAGCCATTTATTTTATTTTTTCGATGACCTTGACGCAAAAAGATATGTCCAGGCTGTCTGAGGTCGCTGAAAATATTGCCATTGCTTTAAAAAAATCAGAAGAAGAGGGTCTTCCATCCTCGGAGCTGCTGAAGGCGTACCTGCCTCAAAATGGCATGATCCGTGTCGTGACAGAAAAGGGTGAGTCAAAGCTGACTGTCACAAAGGAATCAACGTTTAGCTCACTGCCTTTTACATATGAAACTGGTCAGACAGCAGAAGTCAAAGAATACAACAAGCATATGGTTGCGTTCGCTGCGATTCCGGTTATTTGGACAAATGGCGAGATTGTGTCGCTCCAAGTATATGAAGAAATCGAAAATACGGAAGAGAATTTGGCGTTATTAAGAATGATTTTAATCGCTGCTGGCGTTTTAATTATAGTGCTTTCCTATTTTGCTGGCCACATTTTAACAAAACAAATCGTACGCCCTATTAGTAGAATGACGAGCACCATGAAGGCAAGTATGAAGGAGAAGGCGTTTAAGCGAATCAAACTAGCAGGCGATTCAAAGGATGAATTGTACCAAATGGGACAAACCTTTAATGAAATGTCAGAAATCCTCGAGAAGCATTATGAGAAAGAGCAGCAATTCTTGCATGATGCCTCTCATGAATTGAAGACACCGATTACCGTCATTATGAGCTACAGCAATTTACTAAAGCGCTGGGGACAGACACGTCCAGAGGTTATAGAAGAATCCTCTCAAGCGATTCATGATGAAGCGAAAAAAATGAAAAGGCTGACAGATCAATTATTAACACTTGCGAAAAATGGTCAGCCGCTTTACTTGGATATGAAGCCAGTTAATCTTGGTCATTTATGCAAGCAGGTATGTCATACACTTGAAGTTGCAACGAATCGAACCATTGATCCTGATGTGCAAACAGATCAGCCGCTCGTCGCTGAGGGGGATGAAGAGAAAATCAAACAGCTTTTGACCATCTTGATTGATAATGCAGTTAAATATAGTACAGAGCCCGTTGATGTGACCTGCGGATGGGCGGGAGAGAAGCCGTTTATTTCAGTCGTTGACCATGGGATTGGCATAAAAGAAGAGGATCTGCCGAAAATCTTTGACCGCTTTTTCCGTGTGGATGAAGCGAGAAACAGTGAGACGGGCGGAACCGGACTTGGTCTTTCAATTGCGAAGCAAATTGCGGAAGAGCACGGGGCCGAACTGAAGGTGGACAGTCGTATCGGCGAAGGGACAACCATGACCATTCTTTTTCAGAAATAAAATAGGTCTTTTCTCATCAATTTCTCATTTCCTCCTTATAAAATAGGAAATAGGAAGGAGGCGCTGCATGTCTAGAAAAACGAAAATGGTGCTTGCGCTCGCAGGATGTCTCGTCGTTCTTGCAGCCTTTGCAATGCTCATGATTCAAACCATTGATCAAAAAATATTAAGTGAAGCAGAAATCAAAAAAATCATCGCAAAAGACTACAATGGAAACATTACAAATATTGATTTAATCAATCATAAACAGGACTATACCCTGACCCTGGAAAATTCAAATGGGATCTATCAAATCATTGCATCTTCCGCAAGCGGTCAAATGAAAGAAATCAAGCAGTTAAAAAGCTATCAAAAACCAAATGAAAAAAATGCTGAGCTTCTGGCAGAAGAAGCGGCTGTTAAAAAAGTAAGCGGTACGGTCATTCAAAAGAAAGAAAAGTCCGATCGTTTTATTTTTACGATCCAATCAAAAAAAGAATTATATCAAGTCGATGTCGACAAGCAAACGTTTAAGGTGCTTGAAGCAGAAAAGAAAAACCCAACCTCTAAAGAAAAGAAAATGACAAAAATCACGGTCGAAGAAGCCATCCGAATTGCAGTAAAAGAAGTCGGAGGGACAGTGGATGATGCTGATCTTGAAACATTTAGCGGTATGCTCGTCTTTGAGGTGGAGCTGGATTTGCCTGATGGGCGAGAGGCAGAGGTGCTTGTGAACGCATATACAGGAGACATTGAAGGTATTACGTACGAAAACTAATCCTTTTCTCATGATTTTCTCATGTTTCTTTCCTTCCTTTATCATCTTGTTTCTTTAAGATAAAGGAGAAATCAAATAGAGGAGGACATGAACATGATGAAAAAAGTACTAGTAGCTACAGCATTAACAGGAACTCTTGTCGCAGGTGGTTTCACACTTCAAGCGCAAAATACAAATCAAACAGCAAACGCCGAGCAGGTGGTGCAAAAGAAATCATCGTTTGTCTCAAAGAAACAAGCTGAAAAAGCAGCGTTAAAAGTTGTGAAAGGCTATGTGGACGATGTGGATCTTGAGCGTAAAAAAGGAAAATGGGTGTATGAGGTCGAGATTAAAAAAGGCGGCTTTGAATATAAAGTATATGTCGATGCCAAAACAGGGAAAGCGCTGAATGATCCAGTCAAAGAAAAGAAAAAGAATGTGAAGATCACTAAAAAGCAGGCTGAACAAATTGCCCTTGCAAAAGTAAAAGGAACAGTCACAGATTCTGATTTAGATAAAGAAAATGGTGTGTACTTGTATGAAGTCGAAATCACCACACCAAACGGCGAGGAAGTTGATTTTGAGATTTCCGCTAAAACAGGCAAAATTATGAAGCAAGAATGGGATGATTAATACGGCAGCAATCCTAAGATAAATTTGTATGCGGTCTGAACCGATGGTTCAGACCGTTATTTTAGTTTAAAAGATGATATTCAAGTACAAATGAATATCATCTTTTAAACTAAATAGCGTACTTCCATGTATCTGTCCACCAAGCGTGTTAATGCTTTTTATGTTGATTGCTTATCATTTCAGTTGTTCTTAAAAACGTCTCAATCTCTTGAATAGTATGACAATGGAGAGGTGATATTCTAATAGCCCCTTTCATTCCAAAGGAATCCAGCATCCTTTTAGAATAAATGCTTGTATTCAACCTTTCATATACGATCACACCGTGCTGTTCATATTGTCTTACTGCATCCTCATGGTTTGTTCCTTCTATCGATATGGCTACGATGAAATCTCTTTTTGATAAATCATGGTCATCAAGATGCACGGTAACTCCTTTGATTTCTCTTAGCCCTTTTACGTTGGGTGTCCCGTCTAGCATTATTTTTAATAAAGACCTTTCTTGTTTTCCGATAGCTTCCATACCTGCTGCGAATAACTGTCGTCTGGCATTCACTGTTGTAAAATGACCTCCAAGCCAGCACACATAATCAACAATTGCGCTAATAGCCGCATAATGAGCAGGTGCTGGAGTTCCTAGACCCCATTCAGTTTTTTTCTTTCCTTTTAACTTATGGTGAGGGAGAATAGCAGCTCTTTCTGATAAATAAGCAATCCCGCAGCCTCTAACACCAAAAAATTTATATGGGGCAAAATTTATCACATCCACAGGTGTTTTTTCAATATCAATTAAACCATGAGGTGCATGTTGAACGGCATCAACCATGATAAATAAGTTTGGTTTCTTTTTTCTTGCCTCTTGTACAATTTGTTCAATATCTAAAATAGCACCAGAGATATTCGAAGCATAGATGACGCTTAGAAGAACAGTATCTTGATCGATTAATGCCAAGATGTCTTCTACGTTCACTCCACCTGTTAAAGGATTAGACTTGGCCACTCTCAGCTCTTTGTTTAATTTATTTGCATAAAAACTAGCTGCGTCATAGGCTGCTGGATGTTCTAAGGATGTTGTGACAATATTTGTTCCTTGAATATGTTCTGCAATGATACCCGTAGTTTGAAAGATAGCCTGTGATGCTGTCAGATATGTGGCGAAGCTTCCTTGTTTCACGTTAAAAAGGGTTTGAAGATCAACAATCCCCTTTTTTTGGATATCAATCAAGTGTTTTGCAGCTTTATGATTTCTTTCAGAACAATCTGGGATGCCATCAATGATTGAAAATATATGATTTGCCTGTTTTAAACGAAGAGAGCCACCTGCATTGTCAAAAAAGAGTCGTTCCTTTTTTAGGATAGGATCCTCATCAATATATAAAAATTGTTCTCTTACTTTTTTTAATAAATCATTTGAAAAGTGCATGTTCAGTGTAGATTCGCTCATCATCATATCCCCCAATATTCATTTCTTATACTTAGTATTATACATTGTGTTATCAATCAATGGCTGTACCCTAATCAGAGAGAGCTTTTTTCTGTAAACAATCATTCATTTTTAGCTAAAGCGAGGGTTATCAGCGCATTGCCAATGGTGACATTCGCCGCACCTTTATGAGTTCAGCTGTTTTGTACTAATCACTCCTTACACTTTCATGTGTAAGGTTTTTTCATTGGGACAAACTACGGGAAAGGAGGCGAGAGAATATGAAGAAAAAAGAAGAAGAGCAGACAATGGACCATGCGGAATATGTTCCGCATCCTGATGGAGAAGGATATGCTTTGTTTTTGCATGATTCCTTTCATCTCCTCTCCCAAGAGGATATGAATCAGCCAGAAGAGGAATAAAAGACATGAAAGGGCGATGGTCTACTTTGTCTATCGCTCTTTTTTTCAAAAGTAAGCGAATACATAAGGGAAATTGGCATCTTGCTTATTGACATCACTGCGCTTTTTCTGTAATCTCAGTGTGTCAACAATATGAGACTTCGTTAGGTGAGGCTCCTGTATGGAGATACGCTGCTGCCCAAAAATGTCCAAAGACGCCAATGGGTCAACAGAAATCATCGACATAAGGTGATTTTTAATGCAGCTGGATTCTTCCTATGCCATACAGTGCTAAAGCTCTACGATTGAAGGAGCAAGTGTTTATTTGTCATGCTTACAAAGCGCCTTCATTCGGTTGAAGGTGCTTTTTTATGAGAAAAGGAGGTGTGGGGATGGATCATCCCGATTCGAGACACATAGAAGATATGTCAAAAGATCAGATTGAGACATCAGATAGAGGAGATCCTGACCCCCGCACATTCTAAGGGATTCGGGTATCTCCTGACTTTGGGGAGGTAACAGCGATGATACAAAATATTACGTATGATGAACTCATTTTACGCATCATTATTTTACTGAGAGATGGAAAACGAAAAGAATTTAAAAACATCATGGAAGAACTTCAGCCATATGATATGGCCTATTTATTTAAAGAGCTTCCAGAGAAACACCGCGGCCGCTTCCTCAGCTTTTTACCAGTCGATGACGTGACAGAAATGATGGGTGAGCTGGAGCGGGAATATCAAGAAATTGTTCTTGAAAAAGTAGGTAAAGACAAAGCGACCTTCGTCACAAACAAAATGGATAACGATGATCTAGCCAACTTGTTTGATGAGATGGAGGATGAGCTAAAGGATCAGCTTTTATCTAACATGGAAGCAGAGGAATCAAAAGCCGTCCAGCTTCTTATGAATTATCCTGCTGAGACAGCGGGACGGATCATGACGAACCGTTATGTTTGGATTCCTCAGCATTTTACAGTGCAGGATGCCGTTGTGAAGCTGAAAAGCTTTGCTGAAATTGCGGAATCAATCAACTATTTATATGTGATTAATGATCAAAAACAGCTTGTAGGCGTTCTCTCATACCGGGATCTCATTTTAGGTGAACCGGATGAAAAGGTACAGGATCTCATGTTTACAAGAGTCATTGCCGTTGGAGCCTTTCAGGATCAGGAGGAAATCGCAAAGCTGATTGAACGATATGATTTCCTTGCGATTCCTGTTGTGGAAGAGAACAATGTCCTAGTCGGAATTGTTACAGTCGATGATATCATTGATGTTGTGATTCAAGAGGCGGGCGAAGACTATGAAAAGTTTGCTGCCTCTGGTAAAGATATCACGTTCGACACGCCGGCATTTGTGGCGGCATACCGCCGTCTTCCGTGGCTCATTTTACTCTTGTTCATTGGGCTGATTTCAGGCAGTATTTTAAATTATTTTGAAGGTACCCTTCAGCAAGTCGTTGCTTTAGCGTTCTTCATGCCGATGATTGCCGGGATGACAGGGAATACAGGGACACAGTCTCTTGCCGTCGTCATTAGAGGGCTTTCAAAAGAAGAATTAACGAAAAAAACCATCATGCGCCTTATTTTTAGAGAGCTGAGAACGAGTATTTACATTGGGATTGTCTGTTCCGTTATTATTACAGTCGTCGCAATCGTGTGGCAGGGCAATATGATTTTAGGTTTTGTTGTCGGTTCCTCACTGCTTGCAACACTGATTATTGGGACAATGGCAGGTACGGTTGTACCGATTATTTTACACAGATTAAACGTGGACCCAGCCATTGCATCTGGGCCGCTAATCACAACATTGAATGATATTTTATCCTTACTGATCTATTTTGGAATTGCAACCGCATTCCTTCATACATTGATGTAGCATGAAGACTGTAAAACGTGACGTTTTACAGTCTTTTTTGAATAAAGATTGCATATAGCGCTTCCATCCTTTACATTTTAAGGAGAAGGTGGGAGAGAAAAATGAAGAAGTTTTTATTCATTTTAATGTGCATTGTATTGCTAGGTGCATGTTCAAGGGAAGACGAGGGGAAAGACAGAAGACTAGTGGCTGCAGAGCATATGATTGAAGCGATTACCGAAGGAAATAAACAAAAAATAGAAAACATCTATGTTGAAGGTGCTGTCCCAAGCCCAAATGACATTCTAAAGCTGAAAAAAGAATGGGGCATAGAGACGCTTTCTTATGATGATTTTCAATTGGAAGAAGCCAGCATTCACGTCTTTCATGCGAATTACGAAGATGAAAAAACAGGGGAGAAAAAGGCACTGGCCATGCGGGTCATAGAAGATCCTGAAAAAGGCGGTGTACGGATTGACTTTGTAGGACTCGTTGAAGGAACTGACACTTCCTCTCAATGAAAGCTAAAATAATTTTATGTAAAAAGGATAGAAGAGCTGAAAGAATGTCGCTCTATCTATCCTCTTTTTTACCACAAATGACCCGATCACATATGAGTTATGCCCAATAATTCCATAAACCGTGAGAGGGCACTGGTCATGTACGAATCGCGGCGCCTTATAAACACAGTTGGCACGATTCTGTGTGGTTCCGGTAAAGGATGACAGGTAAATCTGCCTTGCACCCGAGATTCAACCATAGATTTTGGTAATACGGTAACCCCTAGCCCGTTTTCAACGCATTTAAGCACGCCCTCTAAAGTGCCATATTCCATTACCTTCATCGGAGCAAAACCATTGCTCTCTAACCATCGTTGCCAACGCCCCAAATAGATGCAATGCGCAAATGACGAAAGCAATGGTTCATGCAAAATTGATTCTACCTGGAATTCCTCCTGGGAGTAGCTTGTAATGAGAACAAGAGATTCTTCCAATACCGGATATTCAATAATGTCGGGATGAAGAATGGGCCCATCAACCAATGCACCGTCTACCTTGTAATTGAGAATAGCATGAACCTGATCTACAGTAGGTGCCATATACATGCTTAATTCTACTTGTGAAAATGTCTTGTGATATGCTGCGAAAATGCTGGGCAATCTTGTCGAAGCGGTAGACTCTATAGATCCAATGTGCAAAGTACCTCGCGGAGTAGAGGAAAGCTTTACGGCCTCTATCGCTTCTTCAAAATCGTAGAGTAATTTGTTTGCATATGGCAACAGTTCTCGCCCTGCAGGCGTTAAGGATATCTTTTTGTGATATCGATAGAAAAGAGGAACACCTAATTCTTGTTCAAGACGCTGGATTCGTGCAGTGACATTGGACTGCACATAATTTAATTTCTCAGCAGCTTTTGTAACGCTTTGTTCAATAGCTACTGCTTTAAATATCTCCAAAGATGTAATATCCAAAATAATGCTCCTTTTTGCATCACAAATTGTGATGAGTTATACACTGTTTTTTGATTTTACGTGATTCAACAGAATAAGTAAACTTAATAATATAAGAGGTTGATGCTCATTGTGTCCCTTGATGTTTATCATGAGGAGGAGAATTTGCAAGGTAGGGAGTTCTAGCTTAAGAAAGATAAAAAAGACGTTTCCAAGTAAATGAGGAGGGAATCTATTGATTTCAAAGGTTAATATCCAAGAGAAATTTTCGCAAATAAATGATTATTGGAATCCTAGAATAAGTGGAGAGTTGAACGACTCATACATGAAAATGGTAATAATTAAGGGTGAATTCATTTGGCATCACCATGATGACGAGGATGAAATGTTCTTTGTATGGAAAGGAAATCTAGTCATCCGTTTTAGAGATAGAGAAATAGCGCTTAATGAAGGGGAGTTTCTTGTGATTCCAAAAGGAATTGAACATCAGCCAATTGCTGAAGAAGAAGTTCATTTGCTCTTAATTGAACCAAAAACGACGCTGAACACGGGGAATGTGATCAATGAACGAACTGTTTCGATTCCTGAACGAATGGATAAACGCTAGATCGCCTGCACTTAACAATATACCTAAAACGCTATTTGATATAGTGTTGTTTCTTAGAATGAAATGTTGTGGAACACCGCCTAAAAAAAGTAAATTTAAATGGATGTCCTTGCCTATATAGCTTATTTCACTGAGTATGATCTGGCATTGCCAAGGGCTTTGGTTTGATAACGGAGACAGCAAAAAAAGCTGTCTCTTTTTCATAAGCCATGACCAAAAATCAAGTACGAACAAAGCCTAAAAGAGTCAGCTAAACTTTATTTGTTTATCGATTTTTGTACCGGAAGTGTGCGTTAATTTGACCTTCCAGCATTTTTTTCTTATATTGTCCGCTTTTTAATGCCTGTTCCTTTTTCTTCATGTCTTTCAAAATCTCCGCTGTTTGCACACCGTCTTCTCGTTTGTTGGCGATGTCCATTAATCGTTCTACATCAGAAAAAGAATATTTACGCGTGCCTCTTGTTGAGCGCTGGGGGTAGATGAGTCTGCGTTCCTCATAATATCGGATTTGCCTGACGGATAGCCCTGTTAATTCACTGACAATCCCGATTGAAATGACTTTTTTATCTTTATAAGATACATCTTCCTGCGTCATATACTCACCCCTGCAAGTCTTTTCTTCATATTATACAGAATGACAACGAAAAAAACCTATCGTTTGTTAGAAAATATAACATAAAAACATAAAAATGAAAAAACGATGGAAGGAAAGTTGACAACATATGTGAAGTGATTGCTACGCTTGCATATAATGATGATGAGTTGAAATAGAGGAGGAGCATATGATGGAGCAAACACGGATCATCTGTATGGCAAAAGAAATCATCGCATTAGATATGAAGAGGGATGAATTACTGGAGCGATTCATGCAGGCTGCAGGTCAGAATGCGCATGCTCTTCTAAGAGCTGTACAAAATGATTTGTATAAAAGGTCTTCATAAGCACCTGCTCCAGATCAATTGATAGGAGGGAATAATCGGTGCGGCGTATCCTAACAGAAGCTTTAGCGAAGGAAAGACATTATTATACGAAGCAGCTCTGTTCATTAGGAGTGTACAGTCCTAGTGCGGCCAAGAAAATGACAATTAGTGACTTAAAAAAAGAGTATCACTTCTTTTTCAACAAAACAAAGCGTGATTTGTGAAAATCCCTTGAAATGTGCGCATGTCACATAAAGGGTTCTTTTTTTGTTTAATGTTATAGCAATATTGAATTTTGTAGAAATTTGACGAATACAGTGTAAAGAAACATAGAGTCTTTACAGATTATGTTAAACTGTGTCGGATCTTGATGGTTTGCTAAAAAACCTTTTTTTCGAGATGGTTGTGAAAAATAAGAAGGATTTTAAAAGTTTATATCGAAATCTTATACATAACACGAATGGAGTCACTTATGTGGTTGAAAGGGTTTTCAAAAACGTACTTCTATTTTTTACGAAAGGCTCCAACTGCACCGCAAGAAAGCCTTGAAGTTAAAAAAATATTATAAGAGGTAGATATGTGATGAGACTATCGTTTAATGAAGAAGAAGTAGAACGTTCAATGACACTTTACAAGGTATTTGCAAGAGCATTTAAAAGCGTTTCAGAACACAGCATTAGAGACAGCAAAGAGCATGGATTTAATCCAACTGAATTTGCGGTTCTTGAATTGCTGTATACAAGAGGTGCTCAAAAACTTCAGCAAATCGGCTCAAGACTCCTGCTTGTCAGCGGGAATGTGACGTACGTAATTGACAAATTAGAACGAAATGGTTTCATTGAAAGAGAGCAGGACCCAAAGGATAAAAGGTCGGTTTATGCCCATTTAACAGATAAAGGGCGCAGTTATCTTGATAAAATTTACCCGATTCATTCTCTCCGGATTGCGCGTGCCTTCTCAGGCCTCTCGCGAGAAGAACAAGAACAATTGATTAGTCTATTGAAAAAAGCAGGTATTCACAGTCAACATTTATTATTTAGATAGAACGAAAAGGTGCCATGATTGGCACCTTTTTTATGTGTCCAGCTGATGCGCTGGATAGGCAATGAATTTTTCGATATCGTTTGCTGGAAGGGGCTTCGCATAATAAAAGCCTTGCAAGTCGTCACATCCTTGCGCAGATAAAAGCTGCGCCTGCGCAAAGGTTTCAACACCTTCTGCTATGACCTCGAGAGATAGTTGATGTCCCATCGCGATAATGGCACCTGTAATCTGTTCAGATTTTGAATCATTTAAAATATCTTCGATGAAGGATTTGTCGATTTTTAGGCGATGAATGGGCAAATCCTTTAAATAGCTTAAGGAGCTATGCCCTGTACCAAAGTCATCAATACTAATGCGAACGCCCAGATGTTTCAGTGAGGTCAGTACCTGCTTTGATTGCTTGATATTGTCCATTGTCATACTTTCTGTGACTTCAAGCTCGAGCAGTGACGGTGTCATATCGTATTTTTTCAGTGTCAGCTTAATCAAATCAATTAAGTCTTCAGAATTGAATTGTTTTGCAGATAAATTGACAGCCACGGGAATTTTCAGCCCGTTGTCATACCACGTTTTAGCCTGCCTGCATGCGGTATCAATCACCCATCTGCCAATATCAATGATCAGTCCTGATTCCTCTGCCAGCTCAATAAAAACCTCGGGTGATTTTAACGAACCATCTGGTGCTTTCATTCTTAGAAGAGCTTCTACACCAGTCATCTGTCTTGTTTTCGCACTCACTTGCGGCTGGTAATGAAGCACAAACTGTTCTCTTTGAATGGCATCCCGTAACTCAAGCTCTCGGTTCAACCTATCTTCACTTGATCTTTCCATTGATTCGGTGAAAAACTCATAACGGCTTTGCTTATGTTTTTTGGATAAATACATCGCCATATCGGCTTTCCTCATTAACTCCATCCCATCTTTGCCATTTTGAGGTGAGATAGCGATTCCAATGCTGATAGAAGTAATGAGCTGATGATTCTGGATGAAAAAAGGACGCTCAAATTGCCGAATGATATTTTGAGAAAGCTGTTCAATTTTCTGTGTGTCATGCCCCATGTCAGGGAAGATCATTAAAAATTCATCCCCGCCTAGTCTGGCTATAAAGCCGTTGTCTGGTAAACATTGCGTCAGTCTGTTTGCAGCTGCTTTAAGAAGTAAGTCCCCTATGTTATGACCAAGTGCATCATTGATAATTTTAAAACGATTCAAATCAAGAAACAGAACAGCCGTCGATGTTCCTGTCTCTTTTTGAGCGGAGAGAACATCACTTAGATGGTTGATGGCGTGGCGCCGATTAGGAAGCTCGGTTAACGCATCATAATGTGCCATGACATGAATTTCTTTTTCTGCAATCCGCTGCTGCGTTAAATCTTTTAAGACAAGATAAATACTGTCAAGCGTATTGTTGACATGAACAGGTATGTAAGTGACATGATAATAATAAAAGCGATCTGCTGCTTTTAGTTCTGCTTCACGTGTGATGGCTTTTTTTGACTCGTAAATAAATTCTTCCCACATGTCAGTCGGCATGACGTATTGGCTGACATCATCACCAATCCAAGAATTGCACATTTTTAGAATTTGTTTACCTGAGTCGTTCGCAGAAAGCACCTTTCGATTGACAGATAACACGATAATGCCATCGATATTATGTTTGATGAGCGATTGGAACCGCTGTTCATTTTCCTTTAGTTTATCTGCCTGCTTCATGATTCGGTGATCTATATAGGCACCAAAAATCATCAGTGTTTGGACAATCAGTGTCATTAAGCCGATGAAAATCGACAGACTGAATGGTGATAGTTCAAGAGAACCACCCCTATAGGACTGTCCGTCTGAATGAAAAAACATAGTAGAAGCAGCCATACCGGTATAATGCATCCCAGAAACAGCCCCGCCCATCACGAGTGCACCAGCTATTTTTAACAGATGATCCTCCTGCTTTTTCCCGGATCGATGGAGCCGAAAAAAGAGATGAAGCGAAAAGAAAGACGCTATCACAGCAATGAAAAACGAAAGAAAAAAGAGGACTGGATCATAGCTGATTGAGACATTGGCCATTGATTCCATTCCAAGATAATGCATGCTGCAAATAGCTGAGCCCATGGTGATTGAACTAATAAGCAGCCGCCTTGTGGAGAGTTGCTCTTGAATGCATATTGTGAATGCGATCAAGGACCCGACAAAAGATGCCAAAATCGATAAAATGAGCAAGGGTGTTTCATAGGTGATGCCAGCACGCACGTGAAATGCCATCATGCTGATAAAATGCATCGACCATATCCCCATTCCCATGATCAAGGCACCAACGATCAGCCATACCTTTTTCTTTGCACCGCTTGACTGTGCCACTCGGCTGGCTAAATGAAGAGCTGAGTAGGAGGCGACAGTGGCGACTGCGATTGACAGAAAGACAAGCCATCCATTGTAACTTCCTGTTAAATGGGTCATGTAAGAAAACCTCCAGTATCTTAAAACAGACGTATACCTAATATATCGGATCGAATGGCTTCTGTGTTCACTTTTCCTTCACTTAAATACCACAATCAACTTTTTTTTCACCTGTCTTTTATAGTAAAATCAAATTTAATGTAAAAAAACGACGAAAAGTGAATCGTTTCTTCGGTTTTTTTCGTTTAATATATGTGCGATTCTAAAAGAGATAGAATCAGTTAAACGATTATGTGTGAAAGGGATTGATAAACATCGAAGATTTTATTATTTCTTTAGCTGATGCCTTTAAGAACTTGTCGTACTTTGGCATCTTCCTTGCATTATGTATTGAATTTGTTCCTGCTGAAGTGGTTCTGCCTCTTGCGGGTTACTGGGTCTCAGAAGGGGACATGGCCTTCATTGGTGTTGTGGCAGCCGGCTCTATTGGCGGCGTGGCTGGCCCTTTGACCTTGTACTGGTTAGGACGTTATGGCGGTAGACCTTTTTTAAATAAATATGGGAAGTACTTTTTTGTTAAACCGGAGTCGCTTGATAAATCGGATGCCTTCTTTGAAAAGCATGGTGGATTCGTCGCATTTAGCGGCCGGTTTATTCCAGGAGTCAGAACGCTTATTTCCATCCCGTGCGGTATTGCCAAGATGAATGTGTGGGTCTTTTGCCTGTACACGTTTTTAGCGATTACGCCTATTACATTTGTATATGTGTATCTTGGATTTGTGCTCGGGGAGAACTGGAAAGAGGTTGGCGCAATGTTAGATCCATATCTTCTGCCGATTGGGATCGGGATTGTGCTGCTTTTCGCGATGTATATATGGCTGAAACGTAGAAAAAGTAAAGCAGAAACACCAACTGCCTAATCACTGGACCCGAGGTGAAAGTCCCCTGTTGACAATACAGTGTCTATTGATTAAACTATAAGTAATCTAAATATTTTTAAATCCCACCAAAGGGGAGTAGCGTCCGGTTTTTACCGGAAACAAAGTCGTCATTACATGGACTTAAGTTCCATCGGCTTTGTTGGCATGATTCTACATATCACATGTCTAGCAAGACCTTTGCCATTACAGGCAAAGGTCTTTTTTGCATTCATAAGCCTTTGTCTGTTGTGGGACAATAGATAAAAACAAGGAGGAATGATGATGGATGCAGCAATTATTTTAGAGTACGGATGGGTTCTTCTCGTACTGATTGGATTAGAAGGGATTTTAGCCGCTGACAATGCGCTGGTCATGGCGGTGATGGTGAAACACCTTCCTGAAAAGCAAAGAAAAAAGGCGTTGTTTTACGGACTTGCGGGTGCGTTTGTCATGCGATTTGGTTCCCTGTTTCTTATTTCGTTTTTAGTGGATGTGTGGCAAGTTCAAGCCATTGGTGCAATTTATCTTCTTTATATTTCCATTCACCATATTTTAAAATCGCACGTATTTAAGAAAAAGGAATCAGACACAAACATGAAGCAAAGCGGCTTCTGGGCAACAGTCGTAAAAGTCGAGCTTGCTGATATCGCTTTTGCTGTCGATTCCATCTTAGCGGCGGTCGCATTAGCCGTAACTTTGCCGAAAACAAGTCTTCCGCAAATCGGTGGACTTGATGGCGGTCAATTTATTGTCATTCTTTTAGGTGGTATCATCGGTCTGATCATCATGAGATTTGCAGCGACTGTCTTTGTGAAACTGCTCAAAACAAGACCGAGCCTAGAAACAGCAGCCTTTGTCATTGTCGGGTGGGTTGGTGTGAAGCTCACGCTTTATACACTGTCACATCCAGCCATTGGTATCGTGTCCTCTCATTTTATTCATTCAACATTATGGAAAGTGATTTTCTGGACAGTGCTTCTCGCAATTGCAGCATTTGGCTGGTTTTTATCAAGTCCATCAAGAAAAGGCGGGCAACAAAACAAGGAAAAACAAGAGGTACGCCTAGAAGAGTAGGTTTTTTGAAAGAAATATCATTTCATTTTCATAACACGTATATTACAAATAAGGGGGAGATACCCCCTTATTTCTTTGCTTTTAGACGAAACATTGTAAAGTAGATGATGATATACATGTCATAATTGGGTAACAGGAAATGAATTCCTCATTTCTTCCTTTGCGCTTCCCTCATAAATTAGCTATCATAAATGAGTAATATAGGGAGAACTGAGGTGAAACCATTGCTTAGCCTTTTGTTTAAAAAAGGAAAGAAAAAGCAAACATTAGAGCAGTCGGCTATCAGTATTCAACAAGGTGATATCGAGCTGCAAAATGCATTAATAGAGCAATACAAACCATTTGTCGCTAAGACGGTTTCATCCGTTTGTAAACGATATATAGATGAAAAAGATGATGAATTCAGCATAGGCTTAATTGCCTTTAATGAAGCGATAGAAAAATACTCTGCCGAAAAAGGAAACTCACTCCTTGCTTTCGCGGAATTAATTATTAAAAGAAAAGTGATCGACTATATTCGAAAAGAAGCGAGAAATGCGCCAACGGTTCAAATGGACCTGCAAGAAAGTGAAAATGGCGAGTACTCTCAAAGCATGATTGAAGCAGAGCTGTCTACAAACGAATATAGACGTTTAATTGAACAAGAACACAGAAGAGAAGAAATTGAACATTTTAAAGAACGATTGAAAGTATACGGTCTCACGTTTCAAGAGCTGCTTGAACATTCACCCAAGCATGCAGATGCAAGGCAAAATGCCATTAAAGTAGCTCACACACTCGTTGAACACGATGAGCTCAGAACCATTTTATTTCAGAAAAAACAATTGCCAGTCAAACAGCTTGAAAAGCTAGTGGAAGTCAGCCGCAAAACGATTGAGAGAAATAGAAAATATATCATTGCGATGGCGATCATTATGACGGGTGATTATGTGTATTTGAAAGATTACCTTAAAGGGGTGCTTAATTCATGAGAAGAGGCATTATAGTAGAGAAAAACAAAAAATATGTCACGCTGCTGACCCCTGATGGACAATTTCTGCGGACAAAATATGAACAGCAAGATTATGAAATCGGTCAAGAAGTGACATTTCCGAATGAATCACGTCTCGAAAGAAAAAAAGCCGGTTTTTTTGACTTGCTTCGTTTACGGCCATTAAATGCAGGAATCCTATCAATCGCAGCGATTATTGTCGTGATTTTTACTATGATGCCATCTTTCTCAAGTCAAAAAGCATATGCATATATGACGATTGACATTAATCCAAGCTTTGAACTGAAGCTTGATCACAATTATCAAGTGATCGGTGTCACACCACTGAATAAAGATGCGAAACAAGTACTGGCCAGTATGAAGGATTTAGAAAAAAACGACATGACCAAAGTTGTGCAGGAAATCATAGATGACTGTGATAAAAAAGGTTATGTGAACCACTCTAAGAGTATTTATATTTCTACGGTTTATGAAAACAAGCAGGACCATACATATAAAACCAACGTCAAAAGTAAAATTAACACCATCTCTGGTGAATATCAAAAGCGCGATTACAAGCTAGAAACTGTAGAAAGTGACCTGGAAACAAGAGAAAAAGCTCAAAAGGCAGGCATTTCAACAGGCACATATATCAGAAATCAAGAAATCCAAGACAAAGAACAAGAAGGCATTCAAAAGGATGAAGACGCAGCAGAGAGTGATGCTGTCAAAGAAGAAGAGCCTAAAAAAGATGATGAAGATCAAGCAGACAAAGACAAACAAGAAGACGTCAAGACAGACGATAGCGAAGAGATGAAGCCAGATCAAGAGGCTCCTGAAGCTGAAGACAAAGAGCAGAAGGATCAAGAGAGGGAAGAGCAAGGATCTATTCAAAAGCCACACCAAACAAAACCTGATGATAAAAGCAAAGACAATCAAATAAAGGAAGAAAAGGAACGTTCTATCGATAAAGAACAAAAAAAAAATCACTCAACGGAACCTGATGATAAAAGGAATCCAAACGGCACATCACGTGGTGGTGCTGAAAAGCACGCAAAAAAAAACGACAGGGATCAGAAACAGCCGTCCGCTGAACGAAAAAAAGACCATATGAAGAAGCAGGGAAAAGGTGCACCGTCCCCGTATCGTAAAAACCGGTTTGAGCACACATATGAACAATAAAAAAACGCCAGAATAGCTCCGGCGTATTTCACCATGTTTTTATTTAGATTGATTGCCCATTTGTGATTGAGCCTGTTGAACGAGTCGTTTTGTAATTTCACCGCCAACAGAACCATTTGCACGTGCGACTGTATCTGAACCGAGAGTCACGCCAAATTCTTGAGCGATCTCGTATTTAAATTGATCTAATGCTTGTTCTACTCCAGGAACAAGAAGCTGATTTCGATTTGCCATGTCCATATTCCTCCTTTCACCTCATGTTTGTTGCGCCTTCTTATTTTGAAGAAAACGGCGTACAATTATGCTGGCAATTGCTGCACAAAAAAACCGTGGTGACCTCATCACCTCGGTTTTCTTTTATCCTTATTTAGCTGCCTGTAGCGTATTAAACATCATTTCTTGCGCTGTACTTTGCAAGTGGGAAGTGAACACAGAGAAGACGGTAGAACTGATAATGCCTTTAATCAAATTCCATTGATTCTTCGTTAATTCTGTAAACTCTTCATGGAGCATGTCGGTCTGCTCCTCAGTCATTTCTCGTAAATTTGTTTCCTTTAACGGAAAATGTGTATGGTGATAAATAAAATCTAGGACGTGCGCATATGCTTCATAAAAACGGATTGGACTAATAACATCATCTGTTCGATCTGTGATCGTGTTAAATAAGGCAGATAAGATCATGCGAATGGCATCAAAGTCAAAAACTGATTTTAAATCCCTGACAATTAATAAAATAACGACCTGATCAATGGAGTACTTCTTGCCAAGCTCTGGATGACCAATCATATCTTTAATATCACGCTTGATCCAATTTTGAATCGCCGTCGATTTAAGAGACGTTAGCTCACACAAGTTGCCAAGCTCAACAATTTCATTTGTAGAAAGACCGTGCTCTGATTTTTGCTTCCGCCGTTCGAGCTTCTCAAAAAACGAAGGGATCTTTAAATCATCATATTCATGATCCTTATCGCCCTTTACAGATAGATTCAAAAGCTGAAGCGGAGTCAGATCTCCCTCTCCTTTTAGAGAATATAGAAGTCTCGTCATGTCAATTCTCGTTAATTTAAAAGTCACCATGTTCCACCTCATTTGTACGTCAAAAACGTGATTATTGATCTAATTCAACATCATAATCTCTTTTTGATGAAAATGCAAAATAAACTAAAATACAGAACGCGGCGTCACAATTTGTTCACTTTTCAGCTGTGGCAAAGTCGTAAATATTGAAGTGACGGGGCTTAAGCCGTTATGATAAACAGAAGGAATGATTCCTTTTTCCTTGCAATTTGAGACGTTTATTTTTATAATTTTATTAATAAGTTCAAATGAACTTAATATGACAGCGGAGGTTATGTATGGGTAAAAGAATATTTCTGTTTATATTAACGAACATTCTTGTTATCACTACGATTGGTATTGTACTGTCGGTTATTAGTGCAGCAACTGGTGTTGGTTCTTATATAGGAGCAGACGGTGGAATTAATTTGGTGGCACTGCTAGTATTCAGTGCAGTTGTTGGTTTTGTTGGCTCGTTCATGTCACTTGCGATGTCTCGCTGGATGGCAAAAATGATGATGGGTGTGCGTGTGTTAAACCCTGAAAAGGATTCATTAACATATGATGAGCAGCAGCTTGTTGATCGCGTGCACAGATTATCAAGAGCAGCAGGCCTTTCTAAAATGCCTGAGGTTGGTATTTATCAATCATCTGAAGTAAATGCTTTTGCGACAGGTCCTTCTAAGAGAAGATCACTTGTTGCCGTTTCAACTGGATTGCTTCATGAAATGGATGATGCAGCAGTTGAAGGTGTAATCGCTCATGAAGTTGCTCACGTTGCGAACGGTGATATGGTGACAATGACGCTGCTTCAAGGGATCGTCAACACGTTCGTTGTCTTCCTTTCAAGAATTGCGGCATGGATCGCAAGCCGCTTTGTTTCGCGTGAAGAGCTTGTTCCGATTGTTCATTTTATTGCAGTGATTGTTTTCCAAATCATTTTCTCTGTCCTAGGAAGCCTTGTCGTGTTTGCATATTCTAGACACCGTGAATTCCATGCAGACCGCGGCGGAGCTGACCTTGCCGGTAAAGATAAAATGGTTCATGCGCTTCGCTCACTTGAGGCGTATACGTCAAGAATCAAAGATGATGATCAAACAGCAGTTGCTACGCTTAAAATCAGTGGTAAACGAAAAGCTTCTCTTTTCTCAACACACCCTGATTTAAACGAAAGAATCAGAAGACTAGAAGCAAAATAAGAAAGACGAAAAGACATTCTGCAACAGGATGTCTTTTTCTTTTTGATGAAAAAGAAAATAAAGCATAAAATATCTTTAAAATCATGTCTCTTTTCATTAAAATGATAAAGTATTCGAAAAGATAGATAAAAGAAGGAATGACAATGAATCCTATCAAAAAGCTAATTGACCGGCTGTCAGCATTTCAGCTGATTGCCCTCTATTATTTTCTTGCTGTAACCGTATCACTTATTCTTCTCAGCCTCCCAGTGGCTCATCAAGAGGGAGTGAAATGGACATTTATTGATGCTTTATTTACGGCGGTGAGTGCGGTAAGTGTCACAGGACTCACTGTCGTTGATACCTCGCAAACATTTAGTGTGGCAGGTATGTGGATCCTTGCGTTTGTCCTGCAAATCGGAGGTATCGGCATTATGACGCTCGGTACCTTTGTGTGGATTGTCATGCGAAAAAGGATTGGGATTAAAGAAAGAAAGCTCATCATGGCAGATCAAAACCAGAGCAATTTATCAGGTATTGTGAAATTAATGAAGCAGGTCTTATATTTAATTTTGCTCATTGAGTTTTTAGGCGGTCTGATTTTAAGCATGTATTTTCTCAAATATTACGATGTGCAAGGAGCATTCTTGCATGGCTTCTTCTCAAGTATTAGTGCGACCACCAATGGGGGGTTCGATATTACAGGGAACTCGCTCATCCCTTACAAGGATGATTATTTTGTCCAATTTATTACGATGCTGCTGATCATCTTTGGAGCGATTGGCTTTCCTGTGCTCGTCGAAGTAAAGGATTATTTATTTAATCAGGACCGAAAGCACGCATCGTTTTCATTGTTTACAAAAATCACAACGATTACGTTTGGCGGTCTTGTCGTTGTTGGAGCGATTGGCATATATGCACTTGAAGCCGGGTTCAGCTTCCTAGGGAAAAGCTGGCACGAAATCTTGTTTTATTCTTTTTTCCAATCGACCGCAACAAGAAGTGGGGGTTTGACAACATTAGATATTACCCAGCTGACAGAACCGACCCTTTTATTTCTATGTATGCTTATGTTTATCGGGGCTTCCCCAAGCTCTGTGGGAGGCGGAATTCGAACAACTACGTTTGCCCTTAATTTACTCGCACTGTTTCATTTTGCTAGGGGAAATAAGTCCATTAAAATTTTCAAAAGAGAGCTTCATCAAGCGGATATTAACAAATCCTTGATGGTGACGATGATGGCCTTTATTTTGGTGTTTGGCGCTACGTTCCTGTTATCATTATCCGAGCATAATACACTTCTAGAAAATTTATTTGAAGTTTGCTCTGCATTCGGAACAACAGGGCTATCGCTAGGAATCACCTCGGACCTTACGGTGTTCGGTAAATGTATCATTATGGTCGTCATGTTTATTGGACGGATCGGCATTCCAAGCTTCTTATATTTAATTGGCCGAAGAGAAAGCGAAGCGAATTATCATTATCCGAAAGAGCGCGTCATCATCGGCTAAACAGCATTCCGAGCGAATGCTGTTTTTTTATTTCCATTATCTAACTGGCTAAATCACATGGGATGTTCGCAATCTATAGGTAAGAGGTGAACGAGACGTGCTGGATGTAATATGGAAAGCAATTGTCATGCTGCTAGTTGGTACCTTGCTGCTGAGAATAGCAGGGCCTAAATCCATTAGTCAATTAACTGTTCAACAAACAGTGATCATGATTTCAATCGGATCGATTATTATCCAACCCTTTATTGAGCACAATTTACTTGAAACGATTTATGCCGCCGCTACATTTATCATTGCACTCGTCATCATGGAAAAATTGTCTATCCAATCTGATTTCTTTGAAAAATTGGTTTCAGGGAAATCTGTGGTCATTTTGCAGGATGGAGAAATGCTTGATCACAAACTTAAGAAAACGCGGCTCACAAGGGATGAATTCAAAATGCGCTTAAAGCAGCAAGGCATTACAGACATCAGCAGTCTCAAAAAAGCCACCCTAGAAGCCAATGGACAAATCGGCTATGAGTTAAAGCCAGAGGAAAAGCCGGTGACGGTCAAACAAATGAAGGAACTTCTAGACCAATTAAGAGAAGAACTAAATATGTCAAAAAAGGACTGATTTCAGATGAAAAGAAAAGCAGCGAAAAATGAAGCACTGACAAATAATATGACACCGACAGAAAGCATGGCACATGATCAAGGAAAAACGCAATTTGATGAACATTCAAGAGATCGTCAAGCAAACCGAAATTCTCATAAAGGGAAACAAGGGGGAGGATCTCGTGACTAAGAAGCATGTAAAAAGCAAGGACATGAAAGACCATAAAAAGCCAATGGACCCAGATATCTTAGAAGAGGAATTTGGTAGTGAGCTTGGAGATATCAACAGCAGCAAATGGATTGATACGCTTGTAAAGCCTAAGAAAGATGCTGAATGTCACAATGGACACATGAATGAAAAATAGAAAAAACGATCCGCGCGGGATCGTTTTTTATTTGCTATAACTGCCCTGCCTGCCGGTGATTGTACGCATGAGATTGGTCATTTTGAGCTCAATCACTGGCTGTGCAACGGTTTTAACAAAGGTGCTAGACAGGCTAAAGGTTAACAGAATGGTCAGCAGCAATAACATGAGCACACTTGCTGCATTCAGGGCCCAGTCATCAAACCAAGTCGTTCTAAGCAGCTTAATTACAAAGCCATGTAATAAATACACATATAACGTTCTTGTGCCCCATTTTGTAAAGAAGAAACGGCGTGTTGGCACTAAAGCAAAGAAGCTGAATGTAGCGCCGAATGCAAGCAGATACCATGCCATTCGTTTCATTGCCGCAATCACTCCCTCATCACCTAGAGAAGCATATGACTGTGATCCAAATAAGAAGGAATAATCAAATTCATAGAAATAGCAAAACAAGAATACAGCCATTAATACAAGAAGTGCTGACAGCTTTCCTTTACTTGTACGGATGAATTCAAAATGCTGCTTTTTTAAATAGAAGCCAGCTAAAAACATCGGCAAAAAGACAAACGTACGCGATAAGCTCAGCGTATTGCTAATACTGTCCACGTAACCGACAAGTAACGCAATCGACAAACTGACGATCATCGCCCAGTGAAATGGCAGTTTAGAAAAAGGAATGAGCAGCAAATTCCAAAAGAATAAACTAATTAAAAACCATAAAGACCATTGCGGATCAATTGGATTTAAATTGGCCATGCTTTGATCCTGCAAGAGATAATAGTAAACGGAATAGATCACCTGAAAAATGAAATATGGGATGATCAGCTTAATAGCAACTTTTTTCATAAAACCTGGCTTTCTAAACCCTTTTGCAAAGAAGCCGGAAACCAAAATAAAGGCAGGCATATGAAAAATATAAATAAACTTGTATAAATAAAGCATCCAATCATTATCATGAATGAATGATCGTAACAAATGACCAAAAACAACTAGAAAAATCAGAAGAAATTTCGCATTATCAAAATAACTATCTCGTGAAGATACCATAACATCACCTTTCCTGCTCGATTTTAAACATAAATGTTCTAAGTGCACTGTTCCCGTATTTGCCCCATTTTAAAATACATTTTGGCTCATTTCGCTATTTGATGTGAAATTGTAGAACGGCTGTAAAAGAAGCGTAAGAAAAGAGAATCGAGGTTCGATCCTGTCATCCAAATGAAATAAATGAGACAGTCTTCGTGTAAAAAGTTATCTTTTTTTATGAGTCGAATGAAGGAACAATGAAAATATTGTAGAAATATTGTAGAGGAATGAGGCTGGAAAAGGAGTGTAAGAGAATGACTGAAACGCTCGATGGCGCAGAAGATATCAGAAAATTAGAAAAAGAGAACGAATATTTGCGAACAGAGTTGATGCAGCAAAAAATGCTGTTAAATAAGACGTTAGATGCCATTTTTATATTTGATCAGCACCTCAACATCATCCAAGCCAATGAAGCAACATGCAGGCTTGTACAGACACCGAAAGAAGACCTCCTCAATAAATCCGTTCTAGATTTCCTTTACGGCATCCCGAAAGATAAAATTGAATGCTCACTCGATCTATTTTTTCGAAAAGGTACGTTAAAAAGAGAAATCTCCATTCAGCTGGAAAATGGTGAAACAAAATACATTGAATTTGTCGCAGAGCACGACACCATGAATCAGCAATATATTGTCGTCATGCGAGATATTTCCTCAAAGAAAATATTAGAACGAGAACGCTCCATGAATGAGCAGCTGTTCAAAGATTTGTTTGACCGAGCCATTGACGGGATGGTCATTTTTGATCAGGATGGCTGCATGATTGATGCGAATCATTCTTTTTGTCAGAGCTTTGAGCTGCAAAAGACTGATTTAACCGATCGCTATTTACATGAATTTGTCGACGAAGAAAATCTTCCATCCTTACAGCACCTTTTAACGTCACTTAAAGAAACAGGGAAAGCCAAGGGAGAACTTCCCGTTACCCTTCAATCTGGCCAGTACAAATTATTCGAGCTCACCATTACATCAAATGTGATGAGTGGTTTTTATATGTCGATCATGCGGGATATTACAGAAAAAAGGTTAATGGAAGAAAAGCTGTTAAAAAGTGAGGAACGCTTTAGAGAAATTTTTGAAAATGCAATGGATGCGATCATCATATGGGCGGATGATGGAGAGATTGTGAGAGCCAATGAATCAGCCTGCCGCATTTTTGAATTGCCTATGCATTCACTGATTGGCAAAAAACTCACAGACTTTCTCGTGAAATCTGATCAGAGATATAGACCGACTAGAAGACGATATATTCGGAATCACGAAATAAGGGAAGAGCTTTTGTTCAGAATGGCAAATGGTCAGTTTAAAGAGCTCGAGTTTACATCAAAGCATGCGGTATTAGAAGGACAGCACTTAACCATTTTACGTAATGTGAGTGATCGAAAAAGGATGGAGGAGGAGCTGCGCGAAAGTGAGCTCAAATTTCGTAAAGTATTTAATGGATCAATGGACGGCATTGTTCTGTTTGATAACCAATACCGCATTATCGAAGTCAATCCATCCGCAAGCGAGCTACTAGGATTGAAAAGTGATCATTTAACGGAAATGAACCTTTTCCATATCCTTGCGCCTTATCAAATTGAACATTTGGCACAGCCTGCCCAGGCGATGTCATTAGATGAAATGGACAATGAAGTGCCATTTGTGCTGAACCACCCAGATCAGCGGATATTGGAATTCTCTTTTAAACGCAACATCATTCATAATATGAATTTGGCGATCTTTAGAGATGTGACAGAGCGGAAGGAATTAGAAGAACGGGTGAGAAAATCAGATACCCTTCATGTGGTCGGAGAGCTTGCCGCTGGAATTGCGCATGAAATTAGAAACCCGATGACAGCATTAAAAGGCTTCATTCAGCTGCTAAAAGGAAATATAGAAGGGGAGTATTCGCTCTATTTCAATGTCATCACTTCAGAGCTGAAAAGAATTGAATCGATCATCACCGAATTTTTGATTTTAGCAAAGCCGCAAGCCATCGTATTTGAAGAAAAAAATGTGGTGCAAATTGTGAAAGACACGATGGATCTGCTGCACGCACAGGCGAATCTTGGCAACGTTCAAATGCATCTCAATGTGATTGATGAGATTCCCCTCATTTATTGTGAACAAAACCAATTAAAACAAGTCTTTATTAACATTTTAAAAAATGCAATTGAAGTCATGCCGAGAAAAGGAAATGTCTATGTGAGCATTCAGCGGAAGGGCGAAGAGCATATTGTCATTTCACTGCGGGATGAAGGGTGCGGAATGGCAGAGGACAAGCTGAGGCGTCTAGGGGAACCATTTTATACGACAAAAGAAAGAGGAACTGGACTTGGCTTAATGGTTAGTTATAAAATTATTGAAGAGCATCAAGGAACCATTGAGGTAGAAAGTGAGGAAGGGGTGGGAACCGTCTTCCATCTCACGCTGCCACTGAGGCAGAAGAAACAAGAAGGAGAGCATTAATGTGTATTATACCGTCTATCACGCACCAATTGGGGCACTATACATACTAGAAAAAGACGATGCCATCATCGAGGTGATGTTTGATGATGAGCCGTTTTTAGCAAAAAAACAGGAAGCCAATCTAAAAGAAGAAGAAACGTCTGTATTACAAGAAGCAAAAAAGCAGCTAGATGAATATTTCAAGGGTGAGCGCCAAGAATTCGATCTCCCGCTCAAGCAAAAAGGAACTTCGTTTCAAGAGCAAGTGTGGGAAGCACTTTCGACTATTCCGTATGGTGAATCAAAAAGTTATGCAGACATTGCAAAAGCGATTGGTAACCCAAAGGCTGTGAGAGCCATTGGACAAGCCAACAGACGCAATGCATTACCTATTTTTATTCCCTGTCACAGAGTGATTGGAAAAGACCGTTCTCTGACGGGCTATGCAGGAACGAAGACAGATATGAAAGCGGTTCTGCTTGAATTAGAAGGTATCCCATTTGTTCAAAAATAAATCGATTGACCTGTTCCAAATGTTTTCCAAGCGACATATCCTTTTATTAAGCTAAAAAAGTTGGTTGAGGGAAAAAGGAGGGCGCTAGGGAATGTTTTGGGACAAAAAGAATAAAATGTATGCCGTCACATCACTATGTGTCAAAATGAAGGTTTTGACAGAAGAACAGAAAAAAGAAATTTTAGCAAAAACGAATGAAATAAAAAAGCGCGGTGCTCTTAAATAAGAAGTACACGGCGCTTTTTTTATGATCAGAGTGAGATGCCTTCAGTGAACAGAGCATCAATCTCTTCTGTATAGTTCGACGTGATAATCCCTTTCTCTGTAATGATCCCTGAAATGAGATGGTGAGGAGTGACATCAAAGGCGGGATTGAATACCTGAACATCAGGTGGTGCAATTTGGACGCCGTTTAATTCCTTTACTTCCAGCGGGTCACGCTCTTCTATTGGAATATCTGCCCCGTTTTTGGTTGAGATATCAAAGGTAGAAAGCGGTGCAGCTATAAAAAACGGAATTTGAAAATGCTTGGCTAAAATGGCGAGACTTAACGTGCCAATCTTGTTCGCCGCATCTCCATTACGGGCAATGCGATCAGCTCCAACAATGACTGCAGAAATTTGCTTTTCTTTCATCGTATGGGCTGCCATGTTATCTGTAATGAGCGTCACATCTACGCCGCCTTGCATGAGTTCCCATGTTGTCAGCCTAGCCCCTTGGAGAACAGGGCGTGTTTCACAGGCATAAATGTGAAGATCGAGATTTTTCTTTTTGGCTAAATAAAATGGAGCAAGGGCTGTTCCGTACCGGCTCGTGGCGATGGAGCCTGCATTGCAAATGGTCATAATCCGATCACCCGATTTAAAGAGCTGGAGTGCATTTTGACCGATTTGTCTGCATGTTTCTTCATCTTCAATTTGAATTTGAATGGCCTCATGGACAAGGTCTGTTTTGGCTGCATTGACCGAAGCTGCACGATCAATGCGCTGCAACAATCGCTCTAATGCCCAGGCTAGATTCACAGCGGTTGGACGAGCACTGTTTAAATATTCTTTTATCTGAATGACTTCTTGTCTAAACACATCAATTTCTTCTGTCTCAATGTCTTGGGCACTGAGCGCCAGTCCAAAAGCTGCTGTAATGCCAATGGCAGGTGCTCCCCGCACTTTTAACGTGACAATGGCATCATACACGTCTTCTTTTGTATATAGATGCTCAAACTCAGTTTCAGCCGGTAATTTTTGCTGATTCAAAATGTTAATATGGTTTTCTTCCCATTCGACAGAACGGGGGACTTCAAATTCTTTAGACAAAACCCGTCACTCCTTTACAGATTGCTGGAATAATGCGACGAGGTCAGACGCTGTTTCCACTGCATGATATTGTTTGATGAATGTTTTTCCGAGCGTAAGTGCTGCTTTTTTCTGCTGAATCCGTTTAGATGGTGATGGGATCGCATCGAGATCAGCGGCATGAGCAAGGCCAATCGTTCGGCGGACAAGTTCACAGCCTGCAAAGCCTGTCGCTTCTTTTAAAATACGGTTAAAGGTTGTTTCTAAAAAACTGTCTGATACACTAAACGCTTCAATGCTGTCTTCTTTCCAAGCTTTTGCGAACACTTCTTTGAAGGTTGCCCATACATTGACGACATGGTCAAAAAGGTGCTGCTGATCGTGTTCATTCTCACGGGACAAAGCATTTAGGAACAGGTTAGCGATAAAATGACCAATATCGAATCCGAAGGGACCATAAAAAGCGAATTCTGGATCAATGATTTTTGTTTCCGTCTCACTTGCAAAAATACTGCCTGTATGAAGATCTCCATGAACAAGTGTTTCGGCAGATGTCAGGAAAATACGCTTCAATTCAGCTGCTTTTGCCTGCACTTCAAGATCTGCCCAAAGCGCTTCGGCAGCTTCTCTTAATTCTTCTTCGAAATCATTTGTGCCGCTATCAAAGAAAGGATCTGTGAAGACGAGCTTTTCGGTAATGTCACAAAGGTCCGGATTCGTAAATTGCTTCACAAATTGTTTTTTAATTTTAGGATTTGTGGCAAAGTCAGAAGTGTAAAAAAGTGTTTTTCCTAAAAATTCTCCGACATGATCGGATAAATGCGGATATTGTTTTCCGGCAATTAGCCCTTTTCTGACGATTTCGAGGTGTGATAGATCCTCCATTGCCGTCACAGCAAGAGCTGTATCTGAATAATAGACTGCTGGTACGAGGTGCGGTGTATACTCTGACTGCTTGATCAGGGCAGTACTTTCGATTCTCGCACGGTCTAATGTAAGCGGCCAGCTCTCTCCGACCACCTTGGCGTAGGGCAGTGCCTGCTTGATGATCAAACCTTTTTCTTGTTTATGATCAAAAATATGAAAGACGTAATTTAAATTCCCGTCCCCGATTTCCGTACATGTCAAATGACTACTTTCTTGGATCAAGCCAAGTCTAATTGCGAGTGCAACTGCCGAGCTTTCTGTTAATTCTTCATATGATGCCGTAAGTGTAACCAATTGCTTCCCCTCCAAATCATATAAAAAAGCCTCTTTCTCCTGAGAGAAAGAGGCTTGATGGCGTGTATGCTCAAAGCCTCTCTTATCTCTCAGCACATACGTCTGATGGAATTAGCACCGTGCCCTATAAGACAATTGTCTTGGCGCTTACTTGCTGCGCCCCACTTCACAGTGGTATTAACGGTCGGTTGCTGTTGGGGTCAAAAGGCCAAATCCCTCGCCCAACTCTCGATAAGAGAAATCAATATGTCATTGTCTCGTGTCTGTTTGCATTTCTTAATTCAAGATATTATCAGAGCTGCGCTTCACATGTCAATCCTTTTTCAAAATTGCTTTACAATTCGTAAAACAATCCATTACAGTATTTGTATTGCTACGTAACTTGAATAGAAGGTGAAGAAAAATGGAATTCCAGCAATCAGATGTATTGAAACAATTACCGACACAATTTTTTGCATCCCTTGTCCAAAAGGTCCAGAAAAAGGTGCAGGAAGGCGCAGATATTATTAATTTAGGGCAGGGAAATCCTGACCAGCCAACTCCCGCGCACATTGTAAAAGCCATGCAGGAAGCGGTATTAAAACCTGAAAATCATCAATACTCGTCATTCCGCGGAACAGCGAAATTAAAAAAGGCTGCCGCTGCCTTTTATGAAAGAGAATATGGTGTCACGCTTGATCCGATGACGGAAATTGCGATTTTATTTGGCGGGAAAGCAGGGCTTGTTGAGCTGCCGCAATGTCTGCTGAATCCGGGTGATACGCTCCTTGTTCCAGACCCAGGTTATCCTGATTATTGGTCAGGTGCTGTGCTTGCTGGAGCTCAGATGGTGACGATGCCGCTTCTTGAACAAAATGATTTTTTACCTGACTATGACAGGTTGCCTGAGGATGTTAAGGAAAAAGCAAAGTTGATGTATTTAAATTATCCCAACAATCCGACAGGTGCCACGGCAAGCCGTTCATTTTTTGAAGAAACCGTTACATTCGCAAAAGATCACAAGCTCTGTGTTGTCCATGATTTTGCCTATGGCGGCATTGGGTTTGATGGGGAAAAGCCAATCAGCTTTTTGCAAACAGATGGAGCGAAAGAGACAGGAATTGAAATATACACATTGTCTAAAACGTATAATATGGCCGGCTGGAGAGTAGGTTTTGCAGCAGGAAATCCGTCTGTTATTGAAGCGATTGAGCTTTATCAGGATCACCTGTTTGTTTCACTGTTCAAAGCCACTCAAGATGCGGCAGCGGAAGCTTTGTTAAGCGACCAAACGTGCGTACAGGTGCAAAATGATCGATATGAGAATCGGCGAAATGTGTGGATTGCTGCCTGCAAGGAGATTGGCTGGGAGGTCACTGCACCAAAGGGGTCGTTTTTTGCTTGGCTAAAGGTGCCAGAAGGATATTCATCTGAATCTTTTGCTGGCGTATTATTAGAGAAAGCACATGTGGTAGTGGCGCCGGGGAATGGGTTTGGTACTCACGGTGAAGGATACGTGAGAGTAGGACTTTTAACAAATGAGGAGCGGTTAAAAGAAGCCGCTCGGCGAATCGATTCCTTGAATCTGTTTGAAAATAAGCCATTGACAACATGAATAAACGGTGCGATAATTCAGACAATATTTAAGAAAATTGAATATTCTTATCAAGAGTAGGCAGAGGGACTAGCCCAATGAAGCCCGGCAACCGACTTCCATGAAGCACGGTGCTAATTCTTGCAGCAAGCGCTGAGAGATAAGATTCGGATGAATGACACGAAACAACCTCTTTAAGGCGCTGATAAAGCACTTGGAGAGGTTTTTTTATTGACCATATGCATGACGCAATCGAAAGGGGATTCCTAGTGAGTGAATTACTGGCAACATACGTATTAACACATCGAGAGGATGAACAAGTAAACCGAAAAGCGGAGCAGATCGCGCTTGGTTTAACAGTTGGATCATGGACGGATTTGCCGCAGCTCAAAAAAGAGCAGCTTCAAAAGCATAAAGGCCGGGTGGAAAAGGTATCAGAAAAGTTTGCTCCAGCCGAAAATGGCCTATATCAATCTGAGGTGACCATTGCTTATCCTGAGGCTAACTTTTCAGCGGATATTCCGGCCGTTTTGACGACGATCTTTGGAAAGCTTTCACTAGATGGAAAAGTGAAGCTAATCGACATTCAATTCTCGGATCGATTGAAAAGAAGTCTGCCAGGACCGGTATTTGGAATTGATGGCATACGAAAAAAAGTAGGCGTGTTTGATCGACCTTTGTTGATGAGTATTTTTAAAGGTGTCATTGGCCGTGATATGGCAGATTTAAAAGAACAGCTCCGTTTACAAGCATTAGGCGGCGTTGACTTTATCAAAGACGATGAAATTTTATTTGAGAGCCCACTAGCCCCTTTTGAAGAACGAATCAAAGAAGGAAAAAAGATATTAAAAGAAACATATGAAGAGACAGGGCACCGAACGCTATATGCCGTTAATTTAACAGGCAGAACCTTTGAACTAAAGGATCGAGCAAGAAAGGCAGCTGAGCTTGGAGCAGATGCACTCTTATTCAATGTTTTTGCCTACGGGTTAGATGTCATGCAAAGCTTAGCTGAGGATCCAGATATTCGATTGCCTATTATGGCCCATCCCGCAGTAAGCGGCGCTTTGACATCATCGCACGAATATGGATTCTCCCATTCTCTTCTTTTAGGTAAATTAAATCGATATGCAGGCGCTGATTTGAGTCTTTTTCCCTCACCGTATGGGTCGGTCGCACTTCCGAAAAAAGATGCCTTTGGAATCTATGAAGCTTGTGTAAAAGAGGATTCGGTTCAAAAAACGTTCCCTGTTCCGTCAGCAGGCATTCATCCTGGAATGGTTCCAGTTTTGATGAAAGATTTTGGACTCGATCATGTGATAAATGCTGGTGGAGGAATTCACGGACATCCGCGTGGAGCCATCGGCGGAGGGAAAGCATTTCGATCGATCATTGATGCGGTGATACATGGAGAGTCGATCCAAGAGAAGGCAGCTTCTTGCCAAGACTTAAAAGCAGCACTTGAACTATGGGGAAGGGTAGCAGAATAAATGAAAAAACCAATTGTATGTTGTGATTTTGATGGAACCATTACGAAAAATGATAATATCATTCGCATCATGAAACACTTTGCACCAAGTGAATGGACGAAGCTGAAGGACGATGTTCTCACAAAGGAGATCACCATTCAAGAAGGCGTCGGGCAGATGTTTCAATTACTGACGAGTGATCAAAAAGAAGCCATTCAATCGTTTATTTTAGAAGATACAGAGATTCGAGAAGGATTCAAGCAATTTGTTGATCATGTGAAAAAGGCTGATATTCCCTTCTATGTGCTAAGCGGCGGGATGGACTTTTTTGTTTATCCCATACTCGAGGGCATTGTGGATCGAGACGATATTTATTGCAATCATGCGTCATTTGGGGAAGAGCATATTCAGATTGAATGGCCGCATGCCTGCGATTCGCAATGTCAAAATGGCTGCGGATGCTGCAAGCCGTCAATCATTCGAGAGCTGACCTGTGAGAATGACTTCATTATCATGATTGGAGATTCAGTCACCGATGTGGAGGCGGCAAAGCATGCGGATCTCACATTTGCGCGTGACTACTTGCTAAACGAATGTAAAGAGCTCGGGCTTGTCCATCTAGAGTATGAAACATTTATTGATCTTAAAGCACAATTTGATCAAATAAAGGAAGTGAAGGAATGGCAGACGCAAAGAGCAAGCGCTGGCAGGAGCTAGCAGACGTCAAACGTGAACTGGCACAAAGAGACTGGTTTTACGGAACAAGCGGCAATTTATCGATCAAGGTGTCGGATGATCCAATCACGTTTTTGGTGACGGCAAGCGGTAAAGATAAACGAAAAGAAACAGATGAAGACTTTGTTTTAGTAAATGCAGCAGGTAAGCCTGTTGATCCGAACGAACCGCTTAGACCATCAGCTGAAACATTGCTTCACAACTACGTGTATGAGCAGACGAATGCAGGCTGCTGTCTCCATGTTCATACAATCGATAATAATGTGATGTCTGAGCTGTATGGGGATAGGGGCGAGGTTCGTTTCAAAGGAAACGAAATCATCAAAGCGCTTGGTTACTGGGAAGAGGATGCAGAAGTGTCGTTACCGATTATTGAAAATCCAGCCCATATCCCGCATCTTGCAGCACAATTTGCAAAGCATCTCACTGAAGAGTCGGAATCAGGTGCTGTGCTCATTCGAAATCACGGCATCACAGTCTGGGGAAAAACAGCCTCAGAAGCAAAACGAGTATTAGAGGCGTATGAATTTTTGTTTAGCTACCACTTGAAATTAACGCTTTATCAAAAGCAGCTTGTCACATAAAAAGGAGGAAAAGCACATGGCGACGATTTTGATTCATAACGAAGAGAACACATTACTTGAAAGCGAGCAAGAGGTGGCAGCCTATTTAGAAAACCAAGGGGTCATTTATGAGCATTGGGATATTGCAAAGCTTCCAAACCGATTATCAGAAAAGTATGATTTAACAGATGAGGAAAAGGAAGAGATTTTGACTGTTTTCCAAAAGGAAATCGAGAGTATATCTGAAAAACGAGGATACAAAGCGCAGGATGTGATTTCATTATCTGACGCCACACCAAACCTAGATGACCTGCTCCAAAATTTTCAGCGTGAGCATCACCATACAGATGACGAAGTACGCTTTATTGTAAGCGGACATGGAATCTTTGCCATTCAAGGTAAGGATGGCGTCTTTTTTGACGTGAGACTGAATCCAGGCGATTTAATTTCTGTTCCGCCACATATTCGTCACTATTTTACACTTCAAGAGGATCGAAAAGTGGTTGCCGTTCGCATATTTGTCACAACTGAGGGCTGGGTGCCAATTTACGAGGAAGAAAAGGTTTAATGACAAAAGCTGATCATTCCGCATGAGGCGGAAGATCAGCTTTTTTTTAGGGAAATAGACATAAAATGAGAAAGAAAATAGTTGATTTTGATCTTCTACATAGGATAAAATTCTGTTTAATCCATGTGTCAGTCCTGTCCAAATTTGAAGTTTACCCCCAAATATGATTGGGTAAGAGGTCTTTAGGCTGTAAAAAATTAAATAAAATTAGCATATTTAATTTAATTTACAAATAAAGTATAATTTTGGTGTCGGATCATTTTGAGCATAGACAGTCGAATTCATTGCGGGAGCTGAGATCATGAATATTTATGTAAGGAAAGAACAATTGCTAATGTCCATTGATGAGAAGAGAAAACAGATGGTAGAAGCTGCTCAAGCAGAAGGCTACACTGGTGAGACGACAATTAAATATAGTCAAGAACTGGACAACCTGATGAATGAGTATCAGCATCTCCTTTTTCATGAGAAACAATCTGCCCCCTCCTTTCATGATCTTGTATCTCAAATGAGTCTTCTATCTGTGAACCGTCCCTCTTATTGACATGAAAAAACCGGTCTTGCCTAAGCAAAACCGGCTGAATGTTTCAGCTATGCTGAGTGAGCAGAAGGAAGCATGATCATGACGGTTGTTCCTTTATTCACTTCGCTCTCGATATCAATTGTTCCGCCATACATCGAAATGATTCGTTTACACACAACAAGCCCAAGACCTGTCCCTTTTTCCTTCGACGTAATAAAAGGGAGGAAGATATGTTTTAACATTTCTTCTTGTATGCCTTCACCCGTATCCTTCACTTTAATAATGACTTGTTCTTTTTCAGCCTCAATCAAAATCTTCAAATGACCGCCATTTGGCATCGCTTCTAACGAGTTCTTCGCTACATTTAATACGACTTGTTTAATGTGATCCTTTGTGCAATATACCCCAACATCTTGAATCGTATTAATTTGCAAATCAACCTCAACATTATAAAGGTTCGCCTCAGAGAAAACGATCGGCATGATCTCACTGACAATTTCTTTGACAGAGTTATTCTGCCATTTTTCTGCCGTTGGTTTCCCTAATACAAGAAACTCACTGACGATTTGATTGATTCGTTTAATTTCTTCTTCAATGACAGAAAAATAGAGCTGATCTTCTTCAGAGTGATACTTCTTTTGCAAAAGCTGTATAAATCCACTAATCCCTGTTAATGGGTTGCGAATTTCGTGTGCCGTACTTGCTGCGAGGGTTCCGATTAATTCAAGCTTTTGCGCTTCATTTTGGTGACGCTCCTGCTGGGTTTGACGCCTTAAAATGACATATTGAACAAGTGTGAATAAAATATTTAATAAAATAAAAGCACTGGATAAAGGGATCAGCATAACAGACAGCACTTCACCTGTAGAAGCGCGCTGCGGATAGACCTCTAGCTTCCAGCTGTTTTCATCTAAATATGTAGACACGGTGCTGCCATTTTCTGATGCTGGCTGTGGACCACTTGTAAACACGACATGTCCATTTTGATTCAGCATCTTAAAATGAAGATCAGGGTTCAATACATTCATAATATTTCTTAAATAATCAATTTGAATGGCGGCGACTAGCACATTGGTGACTTCTTCGTTTTCATCCAGCACAGGCACGCAAATGGAAAGAATCCGCTGTTTTGTAATTCGGCTCACATAGTTATCTGTGATCACCGTCTGCTTGGTCACTTGAATGCGCTTAAAGTAATCTCTGAATGATAGGTTGATTTTTTCCTTTAATGGTGTGGTGCTTACTGTTACATTTCCTTTTTTGTCTAGGAGATACAGGCCTGAAAAACGAGGTTCTTGTTTATAGATTTTCTCTAGGATGTTTTTTACTTTTTTCGTCTCAAGAGGCTGGTCAAATCCCATGGCAAGTGAAGTTAATCTCGCTTCTGTTTCACTAATTAAATAATTCATTTGGTTTTTGTGAATATTTAACATAAGTGTAGCAGTTTGTTTGTTTTTTAAGTCGATTTTTTCCGTTTCTTTTTCATAGATAAAATAACTAATGATTAGGGTTGGAATCATGACCAAAATAAGGTACAGCCTGATCTTCTTCCAAAACCCTTTCAGTATACTCATCATTCATCGCTCCAACGTATTACCTAATAGACTTATTATAGCATTGAACATATGTTTATTACGATGACTTGTGTGATTTTTAAAAAATTAGGTGATTCGTTCTGGTCTCATTTTCATGCTAAAGATAGATCAAAATGTTGACATTTTACTTATTGTTTATTAATGTCACATTAGTGGGGTGTATTTCATAAAGGATGATAAAAAATGGAAAATCATAATGTTGAAAAATCTTTGAAATTATTTATTGTATTATCACGTGCCTATCGCTCAATTAATCATCACATGAACAAACATATTGTGAAGCACGGGCTGAATCCGACTGAATTTGCAGTATTAGAATTGCTGTATCATAAAGGGGATCAGCCGCTTCAGCAAATCGGTGATAAGATTTTACTTGCAAGCGGCAGCATCACGTATGTGGTCGATAAATTGGAGAAGAAAGAACTCCTTAGTCGTAAGGCTTGTGCAGAAGACCGCAGGGTCACATTTGCGCATATTACCGAGCAGGGACGAGCTTTGCTTGATGATATCTTCCCAGATCATGCGAAAGAAATTCATGAGATGATCAGTGTCCTGAGCGAAGAAGAGAAGGATGCCTGCATTGACATGCTTAAACATGTGGGACTGCGTGCAAAACATTTATATGATCATAAAGAATAAATAAAAAAGGAAGCCGAGGGCTCCCTTTTTTATTTTGCTTTTTTCTCAATCGGTAAAATAAGTACTTCTACGCGTCGGTTTTTACTTCTGCCTTCTGCTGTGTCATTTGAAGCGATTGGCTTGAATTCACCGAAACCTTTTGTACTAAAGTTTTCTTGGTTTAAATTGCTGTTCTCAAGAAGAATACTCAAAAAGTTTACAGCACGTATGGCACTTAAATACCAGTTGGATTCAAATTCTGAATTTCTGATCGGAACATTATCAGTATGTCCGCTAATGACGATGTCACGAGCGGGGTTAATGACGAGTAGTTTTGAGATTTCCTTTGCTAACGGGACATCTTGAGGGCGAATAATCGCCCGGCCAGAATCAAAGAAGATACTGTCTTCTATTGTAATGAGCAAACCTTCGTCTGTGAGCTTTGTTTCGAGCTTAGCTCCAAGTTTCTTATTGGCAATGAAGGAATCCACTTGCTTTTTGACCTTTGTGAGAACGGCATGATCTCGAGCTTTCGCTTGAGCTTCTTCATCCTCTTCAGCTGCTTTTTTGGTCTGGTTGCTATTTTCAGTTTCTTCAGTGCTTTGCATGCTGGTTTGATCCATGACACCTGTACCGCCCGTAAAGACGACATTAAAAGACTTGGCCATCTGTTCATACTTTGCCGCATCAATCGAACTTGATGCAAAAAGCACAATGAAGAGAGCGAGTAGAAGCGTCAGAAGATCGGCATAAGGGATCAGCCAAGATTCATCTACATGGTCATCGTGATCATGTTTTTTACGTTTCCTAGCCATTTTGTTTTTCTCCTTCTTCAATGACAAGATTTGCACGTTCTTTCGCTGGTAAGTACATGAGAAGTTTTTGTTCAATCACTTTTGGAGATTGACCTTCAAGAACAGAAAGGATCCCTTCGATCATAATTAGACGAAGTTTTACTTCTTCCTTTGATTTACGCTTTAGCTTGTTGGCAAATGGATGCCATAACACATACCCTGTAAAAATCCCAAGCAGTGTGGCAACGAAGGCTGCACTGATTGCATGTCCAAGTGCTTCAATATCTCCCATGTTAGCAAGTGCAGCAATAAGTCCGACAACGGCGCCAAGTACACCAAGCGTCGGAGCGTATGTACCGGCTTGTGTAAAGATTAATGCGCCTGACTGATGTCTTTCAGACATGGCGTCAACTTCCTCTGTTAAGACGTCGCGAATAAATTCTGCACTTTGACCGTCAACCGCCATGCTTAAGCCGTTCTTAAGGAAATCGTCATCTACTTCCTCAATGCTAGCTTCTAATGCTAAAAGACCTTCACGACGCGCAATTTGTGCCCAGTTTGAAAAAAGAGGGATCATTTCTTGAATCGTTGGAAGCTTGTTGTCTTTAAAAATTTTGCCGAACAATTTTGGTGTTTTCTTAATTTCACTAGATGGGAATGCGATGACAACAGCTGCAATCGTCCCAACCACAATGATCAATATAGCCGCTGGGTTGATAAGAGCGGTTAGACTTACACCTTTCAGAACCATACCGACACTCAGTGCAATAAATGCTAAAATAATACCTATTAACGATGTTTTGTCCATTATCTCACCAAATCCTTTAACTATCTTTTTCTATAGTTAATATCGGTGTCTTCTAGAAGGGTTTTAGTCTGAATATCAAATTAAGGCAGTTTCTGTGAAGAATTTTTGACGAAAGCGCTTTCTATTACCTTAAAAAAGAAACTCCCTCTGATATAAAGGGAGTTTCTTTTTAATTTCTTTGAGCGGTTTCAATTAAAAGCAGCTCTTTTAATTTTTCCTCATACATGATTTTGACAAGATCATAGCTCCAATTCATCATGTGATCCACCTCTTTTTCTTTTATCTTAAAGGAATAGAGGCGGGGGAGCGTCGGCGTGCGGATGGAACTTAGACACCGCAACATGATGGAGCTATAGATCCTTCTTAAGATGTACTTATCCTTTTTTTACGACAATTTCGTTATCTTCAACTTCTACAGTAAATCCTGAAAGCTGTTCTTCTTCAAGCAATATTTCCGTCATTTGATCTTCAACATGCTCTTGAATGGTTCTTCGCAGTGGACGAGCACCAAATGCAGGATGGTATCCAAGTTCTGCAATTTTTTCTTTCGCTTCTTTTGTCACATGGACTGTTAAATTTTGCTCTTTTAATTGTTCTGATAGCTCATTGAGCAAAAGATCCACAATCTTCACTAAATCATCTCGATCTAATGAATCAAACTGAATGATGCTGTCAAAACGGTTCAAGAATTCTGGCTTGAAATAGGCGCTGAGTGAATCAATGAGTGATTGCTCCTCAATTGCTTCTTCCTGATCAGACTGGAAGCCGACTTTGACCGTTTTATCTGTGCTGCCTGCGTTACTTGTCATAATAGTGACCGTATCTTTAAAGCTGACGGTTCTACCTTGGCTATCTGTTAATCGGCCATCTTCCATGATTTGAAGGAACATGTGCTGCACATCAGGGTGTGCTTTTTCGATTTCATCCAGCAAAATGATGCTGTATGGTTTTCTGCGTACTTTTTCCGTCAGTTGACCCGCTTCATCATGTCCAACATAACCAGGAGGAGAACCGATGAGCTTAGATACTGAGTGTTTCTCCATGTACTCACTCATATCTAAACGGATGATCGCATCTCTTGAACCAAATAATTCTTCAGCTAGTGTTTTTGACAATTCGGTTTTCCCGACACCTGTTGGTCCAACGAATAGGAAGGAGCCAGTTGGTCTATGTTTCGATTTTAAGCCGGCTCTGCTTCTCTTCACAGCTTTCGCTACCTTTTCAACCGCATGTTCCTGACCGATCACTCGTGCTTTTAAGCGGACGTCAATTTCTTTCATTTTGGTTTGTTCGTCTGCTTGCAGTTTGCCGACAGGGATGCCTGTTTTTTGTTCCACAATGGCTTGAATGTCTTCTGCTGTGACGACATGTTCTTTGTCATTTGTTTTGTTTTGAAGTCTAGCTTCAATGGCCTCTTCTTCATCTCGAAGCTTCGCTGCTTTTTCGTATTGTTCTTCTTTTAAAGCGACTTGTTTTTCAGCAGCAATTTCTCTCAGACGATTTGTTAGTTCATCTTCGCTTGCTGCATCAATGGAGAGGTTCGCTTTTGAACCTGCTTCATCCATTAAATCAATGGCTTTATCCGGCAGATGACGGTCTTGAATATACCGGGAAGATAATTGAACACACGCTTGAATGGCTTCGTCTGAATAGGTGACGCCATGGTAGCTTTCGTACTTATCTTGAATGCCTTTTAAAATTTCGATCGCTTCAGCTTGTGTTGGCTCATCTACAATGACGGGCTGGAAGCGTCGTTCAAGTGCGGCATCTTTTTCAATTTGACGATATTCTTTTAATGTCGTCGCACCTACTAGCTGGAGCTCGCCTCGTGCAAGAGCTGGTTTTAAGATGTTTCCAGCATCCATTGACCCCTCGGCAGATCCTGCGCCTACAAGAAGATGGATTTCATCTACAAATAAGATAATATTTTTACGGCTTTGCAGTTCTTTAATTAATTGCTTCATTCTTTCCTCAAATTGACCACGTATCCCTGTATTCGCTACAAGGGAGGAGACATCTAATAAATAGATTTGTTTGTTCTTTAATTTATTTGGTACATCGCCACTTGCAATTTTCAATGCAAGTCCTTCAGCGATCGCTGTTTTCCCAACACCTGGTTCACCAATGAGGACAGGATTGTTTTTATTTCTTCTATTTAAAATCTCAATGACTCTTGCGACTTCTTCATCACGGCCGATGACTGGATCAATTAAACCAGCATTTGCGCCATCTGTTAAATTGCGGCCAAGTTCATCAAGTAAGCCTTTTTGCTTTGGCTGCTCTACGTTTTGCGTATGTCCTGCTTGCTCTTGCCCAGAGAAGAATGAGCTTCCTCCGAACAATTGAGGTCCCATTTTCATTTTTGATTGCTCCATCAAAGAGGTGTAGCAATCTTCACATAAAACCATTTGGCTCCGGGATGAATTCACTTGCATATTCAGGCGAATTGTTGCTTCATTTACTTGACAATGTTGACAACGCATTTGCCATGACCTCCTTATGATAAAAGTTTGACTTTATTTGACCAATGAATGTTAAAGAAAATGGTCTGTTGTTTGACCATCTTTGACTATAGTATACTCTGACCTATTTTGACTTTCAACTGTTTTGCTCAAAGGCGGGTGAAAATCCTTTTTTGCATTTAATCATGGTTTGTCCTTCTTTTCAAGGAACTTGTCTCATAGGATAAAAAAAGACAATCGAAAGTGATGGGTGCGGAGGGGTCACATGAAACGTTCAAATGAATCCGCTTTTCAGCTTGCCTTTGTATATGTAGGAACAGTGGTTGGAGCTGGGTTTGCGACCGGAAAAGAAATCGTAGAATTTTTTGTTCGTTTTGGCTGGATTGGATTATTCGGAATCTTGATTAGCGGCGCTATTTTTACTGGACTTGGGGCAAAAATGATGCTCATTTCTAAACGAATTGAAGCAGAGTCTTATCAAGATATGAACCGGTTTCTATTTGGCGCAGCTGCAAGCAGGTATATTAATGTCGTCATGTTTTTTATTTTATTAGGCGTCACTTCAGTGATGATTTCTGGCGCAGGTGCTATATTTGAAGAGCAGCTTGGCATATCGAAGGAATATGGGATCTTTTTGACGATCATTCTGAGCGTGATTGTGCTTTTGAAAGGATCAAAAGGATTATTTGGTGTCAATGTTCTCGTCGTCCCAATGCTTATTTTCTTTTCAATGATTGTGTTTCTTGATTCATTCGTTTTTAGCAGTAGTGAAAGTTATGTTCTTGCGCTGCAAATGGGTGAGGGAGAGTGGATTTTATCAGCTATCTCATATGGTGCTTTTAATTTGGCACTTTCTCAAGCAGTGTTAGTGCCCGTCGCAAATGAAATGACCTCTGAAGCGGTGATTAAAAAGGGAGCTGTGCTTGGGGGCGTCATGCTGACAATTATTTTATTTGTATGCTTTTTATCTCTTTCTTCATTAGATATGCTGGAGGCGTTTGATATTCCAATGGCTCAGGTCGTGTATCAAGTAGCAAATTCCATTCACCTCATTTATTTATTTGTGATCTTCGGCGAAGTCTTTACATCCGTCATAGGCAATTTATATGGACTTGAGAGACAAGTGAGGGCGTATATACGAATGAACAGTGTCTTGACAATATCCCTTATTCTCTTATGCTGCTATGTGATTAGTAAAATTGGTTACGGTACATTGATATCAACAGTTTATCCTATTTTTGGCTATGTGAGCATCTTTTTTATCCTCTTTCTTTTTCTAAAAAAAGTGCCTGCATCACATGATAAGTAAAGAAAGGATAGCCTGCATGGAAAATATGTGGTACACTATCCTCTGTGAAAATTGAACAAAAATCCGTGTAAACGGGAGAGGTTCTAGCAAAACCCTCTATAAAAAACTAAGGACTTGCCGTATCCTTGGATGTGGCATTTTTTATTTTTTATGGCTGGGACACCTCATACACATGTAAAGGTGTCTTTTCTTTTGAGAAAAATAGGGGTTTTCATGAGCCTTTCAGATGCAGCTTTGTACGATAGTATAGATCTGCAAAAGGAGGAGAACAGAAGATGAAAAATGAAAAAGCAGTCGTTGTCTTTAGCGGGGGACAAGACAGTACGACATGTTTATTATGGGCACTTCAACAATTCGAAGAGGTAGAAACCGTGACCTTTCATTATAATCAGCGTCATCAAGAAGAAATTGATGTCGCCAAAAGAATTGCTGACAAGTTAGGTGTGAAGAACCATCTATTAGATATGTCTCTTTTGAATCAGCTGGCACCAAATGCTTTAACAAGAGATGACATTGACATTGAGGAAAAAGAAGGAGAGCTGCCTTCCACATTTGTACCAGGACGAAACTTAGTATTCTTATCTTTCGCTTCTATTCTTGCGTATCAGATCGGTGCAAGACATATTATCACAGGTGTATGTGAAACAGACTTTAGCGGCTATCCAGATTGCCGTGACGAGTTTGTAAAGTCTTGTAATGTCACAGTGAATTTGGCGATGGAAAAACCATTTGTCATCCATACACCACTCATGTGGCTCAATAAAGCAGAAACATGGAAGCTGGCAGACGAGCTGAATGCGTTAGATTTTGTGAAAAATGAAACGCTCACTTGCTATAATGGCATCATGTCTGATGGCTGCGGGGAATGTCCTGCGTGTAAGCTTCGGAAAAAGGGCTATGACACTTATATGGAAATGAAGGAGGCAAAATAAATGCTTTCTCAAATCTATCCACAAACGAATCATCCATACTCATTTGAATTGAATAAGGATATGCATATATCAGCTGCCCATTTCATCCCAAGAGAGGATGCAGGTGCTTGCAGCCGTGTACATGGTCACACGTACACCATCAATATAACCATTGCTGGAGATGACCTAGATGAATCGGGTTTCCTTGTCAATTTTAGTACACTGAAAAAACTTATTCATGGACAGTATGATCACACGCTACTCAATGATCATGAGGAATTCTCATCATCCGATCCATACGCGATGCCTACTACAGAGGTTGTGGCAAAGACAGTCCATGACAAAGTCGCAGCATATTTATCGACTTTAGCAAATAAACCAGTATGTGTTCAGGTCTTTGTTAGGGAGACACCAACAAGCTACTGCATTTACCGGCCGAAACGAGTTGAACACAATGGCTAAAGCAATTCCTGTATTAGAAATCTTTGGTCCGACCATTCAAGGAGAAGGGATGGTCATTGGACAAAAAACCATGTTTGTCAGAACGGCTGGCTGTGACTACTCTTGCAGCTGGTGTGATTCCGCCTTTACTTGGGATGGATCAGCAAAGCATGACATTCAGTGGCTTCACGCAGAGGACATTGTCAAGGAATTAAAAAGAATAGGCGGACAGGCTTTTTCTCATGTCACCATTTCAGGGGGAAACCCTGCGCTTTTAAAACAAATGGAATCACTTATTGATTTGCTACACGAAGAAGGAATTGATACAGCGCTTGAAACACAAGGGACAATGTATCAGGACTGGTTTTTGAAAATTGATGATTTAACCATTTCTCCGAAGCCACCAAGCTCAAATATGAAAACAGATTTCGCGAAACTCACACGTATCATAGATGAGCTGAAAAACGGAAATAGATTGCAACATGCAAGCCTAAAGGTCGTGATTTTTGACGATCATGATCTAGCCTATGCAAAGGATGTTCATGCGAAATATCCAGAGCTTCCTTTTTATTTGCAGGTAGGAAATGATGACACGACAACAGGTGATGATGCGTACTTATTGACGCACTTATTAAAGAAGTATGAAGCGCTTGTCGATCAAGTAGCGCAAGACCCAGACTTAAATCGCGTAAGAGTGCTGCCGCAGCTGCACACATTATTATGGGGCAATAAACGAGGCGTATAGAAAGGAAGAGACGACATGACGACAAGAAAACCAGAAGAATTAGAAGGTGTCACTTTACTAGGAAATCAAGGAACCAATTATTTGTTTGATTATGCACCACAAGTGCTTGAAACATTTCCGAATAAACATACAAATAGAGATTATTTTGTGAAATTCAACTGCCCAGAATTTACATCACTTTGTCCGCAAACAGGTCAGCCGGATTTTGCGACAGTTTATATCAGCTATATCCCAAATGAAATCATGGTTGAAAGTAAATCATTAAAATTGTATTTGTTCAGCTTCCGTAACCATGGTGATTTTCATGAGGATTGTATGAATATTATTATGAACGATCTCATTGAATTGATGGACCCAAGATACATTGAAGTATGGGGCAAATTTACACCAAGAGGCGGTATTTCAATTGACCCGTACACGAACTACGGAAAACCTGGTACCAAATATGAAGAAATGGCTTCATATCGCATGATGAATCATGATATGTATCCTGAAACGATTGATAATCGCTAATAAAGGAAAAGACATGCCTAATGACATGTCTTTTTTTATGGGTTTGAATGGGATGAATTAGATTGAAGTGATAAAAAAAGAGAAGAGTCATGTCGCTCTCCTCATAAAAATGGGAATAGAACTTGCTAGGACGGCTGGGGGCTACCAGCTCGTAAATTTATTATACATGACAGAACGTATGTTTGTAAAGATGAATTGTGTTTTTTGCTTATCTTATTTGCTTTGAGATAAAATAGAGGCAATGAACGAATAACGGAGGCGTTTGAGTTGGCAAACAAAGAAGAAAAGACAGAGAAGCTGCTGATGGAACTAAAAGAAGAGCTTCAAATGCTTGAACATCAAAACAAAGAACGATATAAATGGAGTGCCTCCACATTGCTTGGAGTGATTGCACTTTTAATCGATAAAGGCGTTATCACCCCAGAGGAAGTTGACATGTACAAAACGAAAGCGGAAATGCAAACCTTTCATACGCAAAAAGACTGACACTAGTACAGGTGAAATAATAAGAAAAGGACATAACAAATTGATGAATCAATTTATGTTATGTCCTTATTTCTGCATCTATTTTTATGGTATTAAACAAGTTTATACATTAAAACATCGTCCCAGTATTCATGTTCACTTATTTTAAATTCTTTTATTTTACGGCCTTCTTCTCTGAATCCCATCTTTTTGTACAAAGAAATGGCCTTTTGATTTGTAGAGAATACGGCTAAACTAACCTTTTCGATCGAAGGATTCATTTCTGCCCAATTTAATAACGCTGTTAGCAACATTTCCCCTACGCCTAAACCTCTAAAGCTCTTATGAACCATCAAACCAAATGAACCTGCGTGGGCAGTTCTTTTTCTATTTGATCCATTTTCAAATGCTATAAACCCAATGACTTTTCCGTCTTTTTGAGCAACTATGTACGTTTCGTTTTCGTTCTCTATTCTTTTTTGTATCCAAGCCTTGTGTTCTAAAAGGGTTTTTTTGTTTTCTTCAGGCGTTGTAAGTAAATAATCTGATTCAGCAATCACTGATGACTGTATGTCTAAAGTAGTTTCAGCGTCTTCCATATTCCCAAAACGCACAATGATATCATTTGAATTTTGCATTTTAGTTTCTCCTGTCTAGAGCTAATACTGCATCTCATCACTTTATAAAAATAGAAAGTTGTCTGAAATACTATTCACCTTTTCAACAAATAAATGAACAGCTTTGCTTCGTATTTACGTATGTATCGATAGTCTGAATTGAGGATTGCAAATTAATGTACGGAGTCTTTGATGATTTTATAGTTTTTATGATTAACGACTGTTAGTGAATCCAGTTCTAAATCTCTATAGTTGTCCATAATGGTGACATCCACAATGACAGAGTTTTCATTCACTTTTTCAACTACACCTGTTAAACCATTTCTAAATTCGATCACATTTCCAATTTTTGCAATCTTCAACCGATCCCTCTCCTTTAAAAACAGATTTCATTCCCTATTAAAAAGTATTTTGCAATATTTTCATACCAATGTAAAGGATAAAGACGTTTTTGTTTCGTTTTCGTTGTATGCTTTCCTAACGGATGATATATTTAATATTTGATGATGGCTGTAAAGGAGCGGTTTATTTGACGGAAGAACAAATCCTCACAATACTTGAATCGTTACGAAATGGGACAGAAAAGCAAGTGACCATTCAGAAAGATGATTTTTTAACGTTTCGTTCGATCTTGGTGAATCAAGATGATTTTAAGTATTTTCGCGGGATTGCGAAACATGGTGGAGATGTTATTTTTGAATATCTTACAGAAGCAAGAAGCTAAAGCTTTTTCTCATGAATGAGAGAAAGCTTTTTTATTTTAGTTCTTTTGTCACACTTCAAACGAGCTTGATACATCTGAAAAGAAAATGTAATAACCCATAATCAGGAGCATAAGGATGATTATAGGCGGAAAAGGGGTCTTTTTAAGCGCTAACAATTCCAGTTGATACGCAATTCAACTAGGACATGCCATTTAATGACGGAATTTGGTTAGGCATGCAAATCTTTGTGCGTGAAAATAGAAGGAGCTCTTGTTAGAGTGGACAAGTATCTTACCGCCTACTTTAATTAAAGGAGGAATGAGGCGAATGATGAAAATTCATACCGCTCTTTTTGTCATCCTTATGCTAATCGCAGCCATGAAGATGGACAACATACAAGAGCAGCAAGGCACATTAAGTCACGAACTTTCACAAGCACCTGTTAAGCATGAGCTTTCATATATAGATCAAGATGAACACGATCAAGTCATCCCAGCATTTTCAGAGGAGAAGCGTCAGCCGAAAGTCAAAATGCTAAGTACGTCTTCAGAAAAAATGTCTTCAAAACCGAAGCAAAAGAAAAGAGTAAAATCAGAAACGACGAACGAGGAAAGCGCCAAACGCTATTCTAATGAGGAAATGGAACTGCTCTCACGATTGGTACATGCTGAAGCGAAAGGTGAATCTTACGCAGGTAAAAAAGCTGTGGCAAGCGTCGTCTTAAACAGGGTGGAGCATCGCTCTTTTCCTGACAGTGTCAAAGGTGTTATTTATCAGCGAAATGCTTTCCAGCCAGTATCGAATGGAAGTATTCATGATAAAGCAGATCAAGATTCTGTTAAAGCTGTGAAGCAAGTAGTGAAAGAACATGACAGAACAACAAAGGCCATTTATTTTTATAATCCCAAAACGGCAACAGATAACTGGATTCGTTCTCGCAAAATTGTAGAACGTATCGGTCGTCATGTATTTGCTGTATAAAGAAATGAAGCGATCAATCAGATCGCTCTTTTTTTTGTCTTCATTTATCAAAATATTTTCAGGACTTGTCTCATAGAATGTGAAAAGAATTTGCTTTAGATAAAGGGGAGGCTACATGAATCGATTTGTAAAAGGGGTCATTCTGCTATCTGTCGCAGCTTTCATTGCGGAGTGTATAGAGTTTTTAGTCAATATGATTTTAGCGAGAGAGCTTGGAGAACATGGAATGGGTCTATATATGAGTATCCTTCCAATCATCATGCTGGTCCTCGTGATTGCCAGCTTAGAGCTGCCAGTCTCCATTTCTAAATTCATTGCAGAATCGCATGAGCGGCTCCATAAAAGTATGCTCCGCCATGCGTTTAAAATGACGCTTGTGGTGACATGTACAACAACGGGGATCGCTGCGATTGTCCTGCCGTTCATTCCAGTGTTTCAGTCGTATCATCCGCTCATGAAAGGGCTTGTGCTGTCTCTTATTCCAATTATTGCGTTTACCTCGATTGCACGCGGCTATTTTATGGGAAAGCAGCAAATGGGCAGGATCGCTCTTGCCAATATGCTGAAGAAAACGATCCAGCTTATCTGCCTGTTTTTGTTCTTCCATTGGTATTCGTTTGATATTGAAACAGCGGTACTCATTGCCATCGGTGTCATTGTCGCGAGTGATCTTGTCGTCTTTATTTATTTATACTCCCAATACGTCATGGCGAAAAATGCTGTCAATGTCAGGTCTGTTGAATTAAGAGGAATTGACGTGAGAAAGCGCCTATTAGCTGTCTCCATTCCAACAACGGGCATGCGGATTTTTCATGCGATCGCAAATGCGATAGAACCGTTTTTAATCAAAGGTGCCCTTATTGCTGCAGGCATCTCTGGCACACTTGCTGTTGATCATTACGGCATGCTGGCTGGTGTCGCGATGTCGATCGGTTTTTTCCCTGCATTTATCGCTCATTCCATCATGATTGTGATGATTCCGAGTGTATCTGAAGCCTATGCTTTAGGTCAGTATGCCCTTGTGAAAAAACGTGTCAGGCAGGCAATAATCATTACGTTTGGGTACGGGGTACCGGCAGTGATGGTGATGTATTATTTTGCTTATCCGCTCACACAGCTCTTTTTTGATTCACCGCAAGCTGCTGTCTACTTACAGCTGCTTTGGCCGTACTTTTTATGCCACCTGTTTGTGATGCCATTTCAAGCGTGCTTAATCGGTATGGGGCTCATTAAAGATGTGTTCCTACATAATATATGGGTGCATGTCGTCTCGTTTTCAATGGTGTATTTTCTCGGATCAATTGAAAGCTTAAATATGATGGGGGTTATATTAGGGATGAATACGGGCATGCTTCTGTTGACTGCACTGCATTATGCGACGATTTGTAAGGAGCTCGGCGTTTCCATGTTTCTTAGAGTGAAAAAAGCATGAATGTCCTCTTCGTCGAGCGGGCAAGCTATAAGAAAACTGGGAAGGAAGATCCTGATGAATCGTAAATATCTACCCGCCTGTCTTCTTATTATGACCTTGCTTCTATTACTCTTAGGCAGCGAGGCTGAAGCGAAAGAGCCCGTTATGGCGCCAAAGATAGAGGCTCCTGCATTAACTGGTGAAACGCAGATGATTCCGGCGAAAGGAAAAAAGACCATTTTGCATTTTTGGACAACATGGTGCCCGTCCTGCAAAATGGAGCTGCCTGTATTTGACCAGCTCGTGAAAGAAAATCAGAGTGATGTTGATATCTTAACGGTGAATTTACTAGGGGCAGAACAAAGTAAACATGCGGTTGCCCAATTTGTGAAAGACAGAAAGTTTACATTCCCGGTCATACTAGATGAGCGAGGGGAAATGATGAAGAAATACCAAATCATCACCATTCCAACCAGCTTTTTGATAAATGAAAAAGGGGAAATTGTGAAAAATCATGTAGGTCCACTGACGAAAAAACAAATCAAGGAGTGGACGGATTTTTAGAACGAAACATTATTTCAAGAACCAAGGATCATTCCTTTGGTTCTTTTTTTGTGTTCAATTGCTTTTTATCTGAATAAACTGTGCTCAGAAGAGATGAAAGGGTCTACATCAATAATGATAATTATTATCAAAAAGAAATTATAATAATTATTAATTGAAAATCGGTCAGAACCTGTTATAATGAATAACAGACCTATAAAAAGCTTGAAATAGCAGAAAATATAGATGAAAAAAGGAAACGGGCAACAATTGATGATGTGAAAACCATTATCAATTAGAGAGGAGAAAACAATCATGAATGAGAATACAGCACTTTATCAAACAACAAATCAAAAGGAATCGAAATGGTCCCTTCATCAATGGACACAGCACGGAGAATTAATAGCAGCGGGTATCTCAGGGATTCTCATTTTGGTTGGATGGATGTTAAAGGATGAGAGCATGTGGAGTATTCCTTTATTTATCCTTGCGTTTATAATTGGAGGTTTTGCAAAAGCGAAGGAAGGAATTGAAGAAACCATTTCGTCTAAAAGCTTGAATGTTGAACTTTTAATGATTTTTGCAGCTATAGGCTCAGCAATCATTGGATATTGGGCAGAGGGCGCGATCTTAATTTTTATTTTCTCACTTAGTGGTGCGCTTGAAACGTATACATCAAATAAAAGCAAGAAGGATTTAACAGCTTTAATGAGCATCGCACCAGATGAAGCGACTTTCATTGAAGAAAATGGTACGACCATTCAAGTCTCTGCTTCATCATTAACACCAGGTGACCGTATCATGATCAAAGCTGGGGAACGTATTGCAGCAGATGGTGTGATTTTAAGCGGAAGAACAAGTGTGGATGAATCTGCGCTTACGGGCGAGTCTGTGCCCCAGGAAAAAGGGCAAGGCGAAGATGTGTTTGCGGGAACAGTGAACTTAAATGGTTCCTTAACAGTAGAAGTGACCAAACATAATGAAGAAACGCTTTTCCATAAAATTATTAAACTTGTCGAATCGGCTCAAGAAAGTGTGTCACCAAGCCAGGCATTTATTGAAAAATTCGAAGGTGCGTATGTAAAAGGTGTACTGATCACCGTCGCGATTTTAATGGTTCTGCCTCATTTTGTACTAGGCTGGAGTATGAGTGAAACCTTCTACCGGGCCATGGTGTTTATGGTCGTAGCATCACCTTGTGCGCTTGTTGCATCCATTATGCCAGCTGCTTTGTCACTGATTTCAAACGGCGCAAGAAACGGAATGCTTGTTAAAGGGAGCGTCTTTTTAGAAAAGCTAGGCACTAGCAGCATGATTGCTTTTGACAAAACGGGGACGATTACAAGCGGAAAGCCAGCTGTGGAGCAGGTGGTGATCGCTAAAGGACAAGAGGAAGCGGCCTTTTATCAGGCGCTTTATCAAATTGAAAGTCAATCAAACCATCCATTAGCGAAAGCGATCTCTGATATGGCACAAGAGCAACAAATAGAAAGATCAGCTCATGTCACCATTGAAGAAACCTCTGGTTTTGGTGTAAAGGCACAATTGAATGGAGAAACGTGGCGGATTGGGAAGAAAGACTTTGCTGGCAAGGCTTCAATGGACCGCGAGATTGAAGAAACAGGAGAGCAACTTTCTGAAAAAGGATACACAGTGGTGTATGTTCAAAAGGATCAAGAAGTCGTTGGGTGCCTTGGCCTTAAAGATCAAATTAGACCTGAAGCGAAAAAAATGATTCAAGAGCTGAATGATTTAGGCATCCAAACCGTCATGCTGACAGGAGATCAGCAAAAAACGGCTGAAGCCATTGCGCAGGAAGCCGGCATCCAAACGGTTGTTGCTGGGTGCCTTCCAGATGAAAAGGTACATGAGGTCAATCAACTTAAAAAACACGGTAATTCCATCATCATGGTAGGAGACGGAATCAATGATGCACCGGCACTCGCCACAGCAGATGTGGGGGTTGCGATGGGCGGAGGCACAGACGTGGCTTTAGAAACAGCAGATCTGATCTTAATGAAGAATAATTTAAATAACTTAACGAAGATGATCCGTCTTTCAAGAAAGATGAACCGAATTATTAAGCAAAATATTATTTTCTCATTAACGGTGATTTGTTTGTTAATTTGTGCGAATTTCTTACAAGTGCTTGATTTGCCTTTTGGCGTCATCGGGCATGAAGGAAGTACGATTTTGGTCATTTTAAATGGACTGCGTCTGCTTCGTGCATCTTAAGCAAATCATCATAGCGCACTTGGCTTCTGCCAGTGCGCTTTTGTGCGAAATAAAGCAAAAACTGATACAATAGATCAGTAGTAAAACGTGTGAGGAGGATCACGATGAACCGAATGAAGAGCTTGTCTTCTTGGCTAAAGGAAAAAGACATTCAAGGTGCATTTATACATACAAAGGAAAATGTGTTTTATCTATCTGGATACTTCACAGAGCCGCATGAAAGAGTAATGGGGCTGTTTGTGTTTCAAGAGGCAGATCCATTTTTTATTTTGCCTAAAATGGAAGTCGAGCAGGCGAAAAATGCTGGGTGGTCAGGCGATATCATTGGTTATGAAGACCATGAGAATCCATTTGATTTCATTCAGTCAGCAGTAGAAAAACGCGGTGTAAGAGCAACTCGACTTGCAATTGAAAAAGAGTCGATTCCGCTTCAAAGAGCAGAACAGCTTCAAGCTGCCACTGGGGCAGAAACTTTTGTCCGGGCAGAAGAAGAGCTCAATCAGCTAAGGCTGATTAAAGATGAATCTGAAATTGCTACACTGAAAAAAGCAGCTCAATTGGCAGATGAAGGGGTAAAAATTGGGGTGAACGCCTTAAAAGAAGGAGTCACCGAAACAGAAGTGCTCGCTGTCATTGAATATGAGCTAAAGAAAAAAGGCATTCAAGGCATGTCCTTTTCGACGATGGTTCTCTTTGGCGAAAAATCAGGAGAGCCTCACGGAAATCCAGGACAGGCAGCCTTAAAAAAAGGCGACTTTGTGTTATTTGACCTTGGAGTCATTGTTGATGGGTACTGCTCAGACATTACAAGAACATTCATCTATCAGGAAGCTTCTGATCAGCAAAAGGACATCTATCAAACCGTCCTGAACGCAGAAATGGCAGCACTAGAAATGAGTAAGCCGGGTGTGAGAATTGGGGACCTGGACTTAAAAGCACGCGGACTGATCACAGAAGCTGGATATGGGGACTATTTCCCTCACCGCCTTGGGCATGGTCTAGGGGTGTCTGTTCATGAGTTTCCTTCGATGAGCCAGGCAAATGATGATCTTCTCCAAGAAGGCATGGTGTATACGATCGAACCTGGGGTCTACGTCCCAGGAGTCGGCGGCGTCAGAATTGAAGATGATGTATTGATCACAGCAGACGGTCCAGTCACTTTAACCAATTATCCGAAAGAGCTGACGATCATCAAGTAATAAAAAAATCACGATGAACGTCCATGTCTTGGAAGTGTCATCGTGATTTTTTGTCACTCTTTTCGATCCTTATCAACAAAAAAATCATCAATTGATTCAAACGGTTTGATTTTATGTTCTTTTCCTAAAGGATGTAGTGCAAAACGAGCAGAAAACAAAACAGTCATACATAATATAATCCATATGATGAAACCCATCTTGAATTCCCCTTTCCATCCAGTGATTTGTTCAGCTCACATACATCTTAAAGTATGAAACGCTTACCATAGCAAGAGAAAGTAGGAGAAAAAATGGCAAACATAAGGGAGATTGCGAAAAGAGCGGGCGTATCTGTGACAACTGTATCACGTGTGTTGAATGATCATCCTTATGTCAAAGAGGAAAAACGAGAACGTGTTCTACATGCGATGAAAGAGCTCAAATATACGAGAAACATTCAGGCTGTCCATTTAGCAAAGGGCTATTCAAATATGCTTGGCATCGTTCTTCCGACGATTGAACACTCTTATTTCAGCGGCCTTGTCACAGGTATTGCAGAAAAAGCACAGGCGCACGGTATGCATTTTGCTTTATTTCAAACGGGGTATGATCCATTAAAAGAAAAAGAAGCGTTAATGAGTTTAAAAGAACGCCGTGTGGATGGTTTAATATTTTGTTCAAATGCGTTAAGTGATGGGCATATTTTAAAGTGGCAGGAATCTGGGCCGATTATATTTTGTCATCCCACGCCGCATGATACATGCTCAACAGTGTCAATTGCACATGATCAAGCATTTAAGGAAGGCCTGCATCATTTGGCAGCATGCGGCCATCAACGAATTGCGATTGTTCTCGCCAGAACAGAAGGAGCGAATAGCGAGTCGCGCCTTCAGGCTTATCAAGAAATGATGAAATCGCTCGGGCAGGAGATTGATGAAGAATGGATCATCGAAGGGAAACTAACACTTTTTGATGGAAAACAATTATTTACAGAGTGGCAGGAGGTGAAGAATCGCCCCACAGCATTATTCATCACAAATGATGACGTATCAGCAGGCTTTTTATTAGAGGCGCAGCGTCATCATATAAAAGCAGAAGAAACTCCAGCCATACTGAGCTTTCAATTTAACCAATTAAGTGAGGCTTTGGGGATTTCCAGCATTGATATTCCGCTGAAACGAATGGGTCAGGAAGCGTTTGACTTGTTCGATCGAGCCATAAAGGGAGAGGTGCCAGAGAAAAGAATGCTGCCATTTCACCTGATCGAGCGATCAACCACCGTTTTCAAAAACAATCGTTGACGCACGTTTCATCTGTTTTGTACGATAAGAGGGATTGAATAAGAAGGAGGTGGGGATGTTCATGGAATCCTTCACCGTTGATAAAGCGTTAAATAATAATGTCATCATTGCAAGACACCCTTCTTTGGGCGAAGTAGTTCTGATTGGGAAAGGAATCGGCTTCGGGAAAAAATCGGGTGATGTTCTCGATCAAGATACATTTGAAAAAATGTTTGTCCTTAAAAATACAAAGGAACAAACAGAATATAAACAACTGCTTCACCACATTGATGAGAACATGATCGAGCTTGCCAATGACGTCATTTATCATATACGAGAAAAAATGGGACACCGTTTGAATGAGCATATTCATATTGCCCTGACTGACCATATTGCCTTTAGTTTTAAGCGGGTGCAGCAAGGATATGATATCACCAATCCCTTTATGCTTGAGACGAAGTCGTTGTATCCGAAAGAATACGAGGTCGCAAAGGAAGTCGTTGAGCTCATTAACGAGCGTCCTGATGTCGAAACAAAGCTGCCAGAAGGAGAGATTGGCTTTATTGCGCTCCATATTCACTCAGCTTTAACGAATCGGCCATTATCTGAGGTGAACCGTCATTCGCAGCTCATCACACAAATGGTCCAAGTCATAGAAGATTCATTTCATATGAAAGTAGACAGAGAAAGTATTCATTATTTACGCTTATTGCGCCATATTACGTTTTCGATTGAGCGTATTAAACGGGAAGAATCTTTAGAGGAGCCAGAAAAATTGCTTCATCTATTGAAAAATGAATATCCTTTATGCTACAATACTGCTTGGAAAATGATCAAAATATTACAACATGCATTGAAAAAGCCTGTACAAGATGCAGAGGCTGTCTACCTAACCCTTCATCTGTACAGATTGACAAATAAAATTTCATAGTTTCCTTGAAACGTGTAACTGATTCGATCAGGCATGAGTGACTTAAGGTAAATACAGGATAAGATCCTGTTATTTGCGCAACCTTATATCACCATGCCTTTTTTTGTGTTTGAAAGTGAAATGTAAACGGTTAACTATGAAATGTATGTCAGGGAGCGTCCCGCTTGTATGTTGTAAGCGAAAATAAAAGGAGGTTCAACTAGTGTTTAAATCACTTTTTGGTGTGTTGCAAAAAATTGGACGAGCACTTATGCTTCCAGTTGCGATCCTTCCTGCTGCTGGTATTTTACTAGCACTTGGGAATGCGATGCAAAATCCGCAGCTGATCGATGTGGCTCAATTTTTAAGCAATGATACAATTCAGCTTGTTGCAAGCGTCATGGAAAATGCGGGGAACATTGTCTTCTCGAATCTTCCGCTCTTATTTGCTGTAGGGGTTGCCATCGGTCTTGCTAATGGAGACGGTGTGGCAGGGATTGCCGCAATTATCGGTTATCTTGTCATGAACGTAACGATGAGTGCCGTATTAATGGCCAACGGATCCATTCCATCCGATTCAATCAAATTGGCTAAGTTCTTTAAGGAAAGCCACCCAGCATATGTTAATATGCTCGGCATACCGACCTTGTCTACCGGAGTTTTTGGCGGGATTATTGTCGGGGTATTAGCAGCTTATATGTTTAATAAATTTTACAAAATTGAGCTTCCGCAATATCTTGGCTTCTTTGCCGGTAAGCGTTTTGTTCCAATTGTTACATCTATTTCAGCACTTATTTTAGGGCTTTTGATGCTAGTCATTTGGCCGCCAATCCAAGGTGCACTGAACTCATTTTCAACAGGACTGCTTGCAGCGAATGAGCCGCTTGCTGCCTTTGTATTCGGTGTCATTGAACGCTCATTAATTCCGTTTGGTCTGCACCACATATTCTACGCGCCATTCTGGTATGAGTTCTTTAGCTATAAGAGCTTATCAGGAGATATTATCCGTGGTGATCAGCGTATCTTCATGGCTCAAATCAAAGATGGTGTTCAGCTGACAGCTGGTACATTCATGACGGGGAAATATCCGTTCATGATGTTTGGTCTCCCAGCAGCAGCACTTGCGATTTACCATGAAGCAAAACCAAAGAATAAAAAGCTTGTCGCAGGAATTATGGGATCAGCAGCCCTGACTTCTTTCCTAACAGGGATTACTGAACCGCTTGAATTCTCATTCTTGTTTGTTGCACCAGTGTTATTTGCAATCCACTGTGTATTTGCTGGATTATCCTTTATGATAATGGATATTCTAAACGTGAAAATCGGTATGACCTTCTCAGGAGGATTAATCGATTTCTTCTTATTCGGTATCTTGCCAAACAGAACCGCTTGGTGGCTTGTGATTCCAGTTGGTCTCGCACTTGCTGCTATTTATTACTTCGGATTTAGATTCGCCATTCGCAAATTTAATCTGAAAACGCCAGGCCGCGAGGATGAAGCAGCTGACGGTGCAGATAGTCCTAAGTCTGAAAAGGGTAATGACTTACCTTATGAAATTCTTGAAGCAATGGGTGACCAAGAAAACATTAAACACCTTGATGCTTGTATTACGCGTTTACGTGTCACTGTTAATGATCAGAAGAAAGTGGACAAGGACCGCTTGAAAAAGCTTGGTGCTTCAGGAGTTCTCGAAGTTGGGAACAACATCCAAGCCATCTTCGGTCCTCGCTCTGATAATTTAAAAACACAAATGCAGGACATCATTGCAGGCCGCACGCCTCGTCCAGCGAAAGATCCTTCTGCAAAAGAAGAAGTCAGCCAGCAGGTCGAAGAAGTCATTGCAAAACCGCTTCAAAACGAACTAGGCGAAGAAATCTTTGCATCACCAATTACAGGGGAGCTTCATCCGATTACAGATGTACCAGATCAAGTATTCTCAGGGAAAATGATGGGTGACGGTTTCGCCATCTTGCCAACAGATGGAACGGTGGTTTCACCGGTGAAAGGGAAGATCTTAAATGTATTCCCAACGAAACACGCAATTGGCCTACAGTCTGACGGTGGACTTGAAATTTTGATCCACTTCGGTATTGATACGGTCAACCTCAAAGGAGAAGGATTTGAAGCATTTGTACAAGAGGGAGATCAAGTAGAAATCGGCCAAAAACTCTTAGAGGTTGATATTGATAAAATTAAGTCTGAAGTACCATCTTTAATGACACCAATTGTATTTACCAACTTAAGTGAAGGACAATTTATTGACCTTCAAGAAGCCGGTGAAATCAAAGCTGGTCAAGAAAACATCATGAAAATTTCAAAATAATTTTCATAACTGCCGTTCTTGTTAGATGACAAGCCCGGCAGTATGATATAATATTGTGGATGTATTAATTGTATAAAAAGGAGATTGATAAAAATGGCTCAACAAACATTCAAAGTAACTGCAGATTCTGGAATTCACGCACGTCCTGCAACAGTACTTGTACAAACTGCTAGTAAATATGATGCTGATATCAACTTAGAATATAATGGTAAAACAGTAAACCTGAAATCTATTATGGGTGTAATGTCTCTAGGAATTGCGAAAGGTGCTACAATCACAATCTCTGCTTCTGGTTCTGATGAAAATGATGCACTTGCTGCGCTTAAAGACACAATGAAAAGTGAAGGCCTAGGCGAGTAATGCAACAACTGAAAGGAATCGGTGCTTCAGCAGGCGTTGCGATTGCAAAAGCATATCGTCTGGAAGAACCAGATTTAACAGTTCACCAAAAAGACATCAACGATCCAGAGACAGAAGTGAAGCGTTTTGAAGAAGCAATTCATGTTTCTAAACAAGAACTTGAAGCAATTAAAGAACATGCGCTAAAAGAGCTTGGCCAAGACAAAGCAGATATCTTTTCTGCACACCTTCTTGTGTTAAGTGATCCAGAGCTGCTAAACCCAGTAAAGGATAAAATCAACTCTGATAAAGTAAATGCTGAATTTGCTTTAAAAGAAACAGCGACAATGTTTGTTACGATGTTCGAAGCAATGGACAATGAATACATGAAGGAACGTGCAGCGGATATTCGCGACGTAACAAAGCGTGTAATTGGACATTTGCTAGGCGTTGACATTCCGAATCCAAGCATGATTTCTGAAGAAGTGGTCATCATTGCTGAAGATTTAACTCCTTCTGATACTGCTCAGCTAAACAGACAATTCGTCAAAGGGTTTGCGACAGATATCGGCGGTCGTACTTCTCACTCAGCGATTATGGCAAGATCAATGGAGATTCCAGCTGTTGTTGGAACAAAAGAAGCAACAAAAACGGTGAAAAATGGTGATCTGATCATTGTTGATGGTATTAGCGGAGACGTCATCATTCAGCCTTCTGAAGATGAAGTGAAAGCGTATCAAAAAAAGCATGAAGACTATTTAGCTAAAAAAGCGGAATGGGCGAAACTGGTTGACCAGCCAACGGTCACAAAAGACGGCGTTCACGTAGAGCTAGCTGCAAATATCGGAACACCTGAAGATGTAAAAGGTGTGCTTGAAAATGGCGGCGAAGCAGTCGGATTGTACCGTACAGAATTTTTATACATGGGCAGAGATCAGCTTCCTACAGAAGAAGAGCAGTTCGATGCGTATAAAACTGTTTTAGAGAAAATGGAAGGCAAAGCAGTGGTTGTCCGCACACTAGATATTGGTGGCGATAAAGAACTCCCTTACTTGCAGCTTCCAAAAGAAATGAACCCGTTTCTTGGCTTTAGAGCGATCCGCCTTTGCCTCGAAGAACAGGAGATTTTCAGAACACAGCTACGCGCCTTACTTCGTGCAAGTACATATGGAAACTTGAAAATCATGTTCCCTATGATCGCGACGTTATCAGAATTTAGAGAAGCAAAAGCCATTTTACTTGAAGAAAAAGAAGCATTGGTTGCCGCTGGTACAGACGTATCCGATTCCATTGAAATCGGTATAATGGTAGAAATTCCATCAACAGCTGTCATTGCAGACCAATTTGCAAAAGAAGTGGATTTCTTCAGTATTGGAACGAATGACTTGATTCAATACACAATGGCTGCTGATCGAATGAACGAACGAGTGTCTTATCTTTACCAGCCTTACAATCCAGCGATTTTACGTCTGATTACGCTTGTTATTGAAGCAGCGCATAAAGAAGGTAAATGGGTTGGCATGTGCGGAGAGATGGCAGGAGATGAAATCGCAATTCCTCTTCTTCTTGGATTAGGATTAGATGAATTCTCAATGAGTGCGACATCTATTCTTCCAGCAAGAACTCAGCTAAGCAAGCTTTCTAAGGAAGAAGCTGCATCATTTAAAGAGCATATTTTATCACTTAGCACGACAGAAGAAGTGGTTGATTTCGTGAAGAAAACGTTTCAACATAACTAAGTGAATTCAAACCAGACAGTAACCCTGTCTGGTTTTTTTGTCGAATTTTATCATATTGGGTCATATCCGTCAGAGAGAAGGGCATTCTATAAGAAAAATGGAGGTGACCAGATTGCCTTTCTCAGACTATAAACCGGGTGATCAAGTATATGTGATTTATCGAAATCCACATGCAGCAAACGTAGCACAAATCAAAGAAGCAGAAATTGTTTCACATCCATACAACGAAGAGGAGCTTGCCCTATTTTTACTTGAAACGTACCATCCCTTGGCTCCAGATGATGCGGTCTTTCCAACATATGAAGAAGCAGAAGCTCTTTATCAAGATTTGTTTGAATAAGGGAGATTTTAGAAAGGATAAAAGCCATCTTGCACGGTTAAAGTAACGGTATGAAAACCTATAAGGTAAGGATGTGCTAAATATGATCAAACCTTTTGTGCCCCAGCTTGTGTACATTGAACCACGGGCGTTAGAGTACCCGTTAGGACGAGAGCTGAAGGAAAAATTCGAGGGGATGGGTATTGAAATAAGAGAAACGACTTCACATAACCAAGTAAGAAATATTCCGGGTAAAAATGACTTGCAAAAGTATCGTAATGCGAAATCAACGCTTGTCATTGGTGTGAGGAAAACGTTGAAGTTTGATACGTCTAAACCATCTGCGGAGTATGCGATTCCATTTGCAACAGGCTGTATGGGGCATTGCCATTATTGCTACCTGCAAACGACGATGGGAAGTAAGCCATACATTCGAACATATGTGAATGTTGAAGAAATATTAGATCAGGCGGAGCAGTACATGAATGAGCGTGCGCCAGATATCACAAGGTTTGAAGCTTCTTGTACGTCAGATATTGTAGGAATTGACCATCTGACACATACACTAAAGACAGCGATTGAATACTTCGGCCAGACTGATCTTGGTAAGCTTCGCTTTGTGACCAAATTTCATCATGTCGATCATTTACTTGATGCAAAGCATAATGGCCGGACAAGATTCCGTTTTAGCATCAATGCGGATTATGTCATTAAATATTTCGAACCTGGAACATCACCGCTTGATCAGCGGATTGAAGCGGCTGTCAAGGTTGCGAAAGCAGGCTATCCTCTTGGCTTTATTATTGCCCCAATTTACATTCATGAAGGCTGGCAGGAAGGGTATAAAGTTCTTTTTGAAAAGCTAGATGCAGCCCTTCCTGAAGATGTGAGGCACGATATCACCTTTGAAATGATCCAGCATCGTTTTACAAAACCAGCGAAGCGTGTCATCCAAAAAAACTATCCGAAATCAAAATTAGAATTAGATGAAGAAAAAAGAAGATACAAGTGGGGTAGATATGGAATCGGGAAATATATCTACCAAAAAGATGAGGAACAAGAACTAAGACAGACGTTAGAATCATATATTGATCAGTACTTTCCATCTGCAAAAATTGAATATTTTACTTGAAGCAAGCCTTTTTGGGCTTGTTTTTTCTATTTAAATTTTCTCACAACTATTGAATGCGGTATCAATTATGCCGATATATACAACGAGGTATGAAAGTAGGATATAGGGGTGTGAGGAGATGTTTAAGAAACTTCAAGTGAGAATAGCTGTTTTCATCTCAGTTATTTTAATTTTAACCGTTGTGGCAGTTCAAGTGGGTTCCAACATGGTATTAACACCACTGATTGAACGAGATGCAAAAACGACCGCCACAGCAACGGCAGAAAGCCTGAAAGACATTATTACAGAAAAGCTTGATAATTACGGCAATACAATTAACAAATTGGCAACAGGTAAAATAACTGAAGAATTTGCGCAAAAACAAACAAAGCAAACACTGGATTTTGAAAAAAGTGCAATAAAAAACTTGCAGGAACAGGATAAACTCATTTCGTTTGCTTATATTGGAACAACTGATGGCAAAATGCTCGGCTTCCCGGAGTTCGATCTTGGCCAAGGGTATGATCCATCTAAACAAGGCTGGTTTAAACAAGCAGTCGAAAAGCCTGATCAGGTTGTTTGGACAGATCCATATATTGATGAAGCAACGAAAAAAGTGATTGTCTCAGCCACGAAGGCGATTGTCAAAAATGGAAAGGTCATTGGAGTCGCTGGACTTGATTTGAAGCTCTCCTCCATTCAATCTTATATAAATGAACAAGAGATTCCTTATAAAGGGACCGCTTTCTTAGTTGATAACACAGGCACCATTTTGGCGCATCCAAAAGAGCAAGGAAAAAACATATCAAAAGTTGCTTCTGTGAAAAAAGCAATCGACAATTCAGGTATTGATGACAGCAAAGAACTGACGGTTATATCTAAAATCAAAGAAGCCGATTGGACGGTTGGTGTTAGCTTTGAGAAAAAGAAACTGCTTTGGATTACAGAACAAATGAATCAGACAAGTATCATTATATCCGTCATTGCCATTATTCTTGCGATGATCCTCAGCTTCTTATTGGCAAGAAGCATTACAACGCCAATCAAGCGTCTAACAGGGCATGTGCGTAAAGTGTCAGAAGGCGATTTAACAAGTACGCTTGAAGTGAAGTCTAAAGATGAAATTGGTCTCCTCACGAAAAGCTTTAATCAAATGATAGAGGACATTAGAGAGTTAATTGAAAAAGTGAAAGGGGCTTCAGACCAAGTAGTGACATCAACGGATGAAGTCACACAAATTTCAAATGAAACCTTGCTGTCGAGCGAACAGATTGCAACCGCCATTCAAGAGGTGGCAACAGGGGCATCTAAGCAGGCATCAGATGCAGAAACAATTAATGAGAAATCAGAGCAATTGTATGAGAAAGTGCGCCATATGGGTGAGCTTGCCTCACAAATGCAAACCAACTCAAAATCATCTGAGGATGCAAGCTATAAAGGGCTTGATGCACTTGGTGTACTCGTTCAAAAATCAACACAAGCGAACGAAGAATCGAAAAAGGTAGAGCAAATGCTGCTAGACCTTGAGCATAAAACGAAAAATATCGAAAACGTGGTGACAGCCATTTCTCAAATCTCGGATCAAACGAATTTACTTGCACTGAATGCAAGCATTGAAGCAGCGAGAGCTGGAGAAAGCGGACGAGGATTTGCTGTTGTTGCAGAAGAAGTCAGAAAGCTTGCTGAACAATCTGCGCAATCAACAAAACACATTAGTGAAACCGTCAAACTCATTCAAAATGAATCGAAGAAGGCGGCTGAAGCGATGACAGCAGCAAGTAAGATGAATGAGGAACAAGGTGACGCCATTAATGCAACAGGTGAGGCACTGAGCAGCATCACAATGGAAATGCAGGCACTTGTCGGTACAATCGACAGCATTCATACACAGATCAATGAAATGACAGAAGAACAGCAGAAGATGAGTGACTCCATTCAAAGCATTGCTGCAATTTCAGAAGAATCGGCGGCTTCAGCTGAGGAAGTGCATGCGTCTACAGATGAACAAGTCCAAGTTTTAGAAAGAACGAAAACCTCGACTGAAATGCTGAACGAATCAAGCAATGCATTACGTCAGGCAGTAGATCGGTTTAAGCTGTAAAGAAGCGGAAAGGAACCTTGCGACGTGAGCAAGGTTCTTTTTGTATGATAAAATAAAGCAAAGGAGGTGTTGACATGAATGTCAATTTATCTGGAAAAAAAGCATTGGTCACTGCAAGTAGTCAAGGTATCGGAAAAGCGATTGCCTTTGCTCTAGCAAAAGAGGGAGCAGATGTGATGCTTTCAGGAAGACATGAGCACACGCTGACAGAAACGGTGAAAGAATTATCTCCGCTTGTAAAAGGAAAGCTGACTTATCAAGTATGTGATGTGTCTGACGCGCAGCAAATCAAGGCGCTAGTTCAAGCGGCAGCTGGTGATGAGAAGTGTGTAGACATTCTTGTGAACAATACAGGCGGGCCTAAAACAGGGACGCTTGAAACCTTAACAGATGAAGACTGGATGGAATCATTTCAGCTTCATTTACTCAGCTATATTCGATTATTAAAAGAGGCCTTGCCTTATTTGAAAAAACGCGGTGCACGCGTGTTAAACATTGCGTCTATGTCAGTAAAAGAACCGATCCCAGGCTTGATGCTGTCAAATACTTTTAGACCGGCTATTGCCGGCTGGACAAAAACAGCCGCTCAGGAGCTTGCTAAGGATGGGATTTTGATTAATACGTTAGCCCCAGGGAAAATTGAAACAGACCGCGTCAAACAGCTCGACAAGCACCGTGCGCAGGCAGAGCATCAAACGGTTGAAGAAATCAAAGCACAGGCTGAACGTACGATTCCGCTTGGCCGTTATGGACAGCCAGAGGAATTTGCAGCATATGCAGCCTTTCTTTTATCTGAAGCCAATACATATATGACAGGTCAAACACTTATCATTGATGGTGGATTGACAAAGTCTCTTTAAGGAGGAACAAGTGATGACACAAATCAAAACAGTTGGTTTTATTGGAATTGGTGTAATGGGACGCAGTATGGCAGAACATTTAATGGATGCTGGATATGAAGTTCTCGTTTATACAAGAACAAAAGCGAAAGCAGATGCACTCATTCAAAAAGGCGCATCATGGAAGCCGGAAGTGAAGGAAATTGCACAACATGCAGATGCTGTCATCACAATGGTAGGATATCCATCAGATGTAGAAGAAATCTATTTAGGTGAAGAGGGGCTTGTGGCACATGCTGCGCCTGGTACTTATCTGATAGATATGACGACATCGAAGCCTCAGCTGGCAAAAGAAATTGAAGTGAAAGCGAAAGAAAAAGGGCTGTTTGCATTAGATGCACCAGTTTCTGGCGGAGACGTAGGCGCAAAAAATGCAACGCTTGCGATCATGATTGGCGGAGAAAAATCAGCCTATGAAGCGTGTTTGCCCTTATTTGAGAAAATGGGCGAAAACATTCAATATCAAGGACCTGCAGGAAGCGGCCAGCATACCAAAATGTGTAACCAAATTGCGATTGCAGCAGGCATGGTAGGTGTCGCAGAGGCTATGGCCTATGCCGAAAAATCAGGACTTGATCCAGAGCACGTGCTCAAAAGCATCACAACGGGTGCGGCAGGAAGCTGGTCCTTGTCAAACCTTGCACCAAGAATGTTGAAAGGTGATTTCGAGCCAGGGTTCTACGTGAAGCATTTTATTAAAGATATGGGCATTGCACTTGAAGAAGCAGAGCTGATGGGAGAAGAGATGCCTGGGCTCTCACTTGCGAAGTCACTTTATGAGAAGCTGCGCGAACAGGGCGAAGAAAATAGCGGCACACAAAGTATATATAAATTATGGGTGAAATAAAAAAGCCTGTCCTACTTTGGGACAGGCTTTTTAGATAACTTATTTTCCGATGAATTGCTGCGTCCAGTAGTTTCCAGATTTCACATAACCAACACCGATATGTGTATAATTTTTGTTTAAGATATTGGCTCTATGACCTTCACTGTTCATCCAAGCAGTCACCACTTCTTGTGGAGATCTTTGACCTTGGGCAATGTTTTCACCTGCTGTTTTGTAAGTGATCCCGAATTTCTTCATTTGATCAAATGGGGATCCGTAAGTTGGGCTTGTATGAGAGAAATAGTTTTTATCTTTCATATCTTGAGATTTTGCACGAGCAGATTTGCTTAGCTTTGAATCAACAGAAAGTGCTTTTAATCCTTGCTTTGCACGCTCTTTGTTTGTAAGCTCAACGACTTCTTTTTCAAATGCATTCAAGCTGCTGTCTGCTTTTGCTGTCGTTGTGTCTTTTTGATCAGCTTTTGTATTGTTGTTTGTATTTTGTTTTGCTGGCGCACTTGGTTTAGAAGCAGTAGGTTTTTTCACTGATTCTTGTTTTTGTTCATTTTTTGCTTTGTTTACTTCTTTTACCACTTTTGTGCCAGTAACAGGTTGCCCGCTTTTGATCAGCTTGTTTAAAAGAGCTTCGATCTCTTTTTGATTCGACTTGCTTAGCTTGTTTACATCTGAAGAGATATGTAATTTTGTAGCTAATGTATGAAGATCAATGGCTTGATGCTGTACATGTATTACTTGTTTCAGGTTAAGCTCCTTCGCATCAGCTGAATGTCCCCCAGTGAACGTGATGAGTGCAGCAGCCGTTAGCGCTGAAAAAAAGAATGATTTCTTCTTCATATTGTAACTCCTCCTAAAATCTTTGTTTTGTTTTCTCACAGAAAATCATAACATGGACTTTTTGTTATAAACGTACCAGCATCCTCCATTGACAATGCCTGTTTGTCATTTTTGTTAAAGTCACAAAAAAAACCGCCTCATATCAAAGGATAGGGAATTCTGCCATTTAATGAAAACGACATAAACATACCAATATTTTAAAGTGTTAGTATATTTTTTTGCATAATAGGGATTGACAGCTTTTTTTCGCTTGTTTCGCTGTAACAACTATTACAAAAGTGTTACAATAATGAGTGGTAATTGTAAAAGATTGAAAGGATGAGAGGAGCTACATAAGTGGGAGAGAAACAGCATCAAGGTGGTGCCGAGCAGAAAAAATTCAAGCGCCGGAACGCCTGGAGGATTAATCTCTTTTTCTTCGCTGTCTTTAGTTTGTTTGCTGTGCTTGTGATCAAGCTTGGTGTACTGCAAATCGTCAATGGTGAGGATTATAAAAAGCAGGCTAACCGAACAGAGGTCAAAACAGCATCATACCCGTCACCAAGAGGAAAAATGTATGACGCGAGAGGAAGAATCGTCGTTGATAATGAAAGTGTACCTGCCATCGTTTATACATCAGAAAGCGGTGTAAAAGCGAAGGATAAGATTAAGGTAGCAAGAAAACTTGCGACTTATATAAAAATGGATACTGATTTTTTGAGAGAGCGTGACATTCGAGATTTTTGGCTGGCAAGCCATCCGAAAGAAGCGGATAAGCTCATTTCAAAAGCAGAGCAAAAGAATCTTAAAGCAAAAGATGTCTATCCGCTTCAAGTAGAGCGCGTGCCTAAGGAAGAGGTCAAGGCGATCGAAAAAAATGCAGAGGAAAAAGCAGTTGCAGCGATCTATCGTCGATTTACAGGCGGATATGCCTTTGAGCCTCAAATCGTGAAAGCAATGGACCCAAATGAAGAGAAAAAAGGGGACGAAAAAGTTGCTTTACTCGATGAAACAAAAGAGTCAAAGCAGGCATCATCTGTGAGTTTGACCTATGAAGAGATTTCACTTGTATCAGAGCATCTTGATGAACTGCCTGGTGTGAATGTCATCAATGATTGGACAAGAAAATATCCGTATGAGAAGACCCTTTATAATGTACTTGGCGGTGTGACCACACCAGAGCAAGGGATTATAAAAGAGCGTGAAGATTACTATATGGCAAGAGGCTACTCACGTAATGACCGAGTAGGGAAGAGTTATTTAGAGTATCAATACGAGGATTTTCTGAACCCGGAGAAAGCGACCGTTCAATATACTCAGGTTGGCGGGAAGCTGCTCGATGAAATCAAGCGGACAGAGGGACGAAGAGGACTTGATCTTGCACTGACATTTGATATGGAGCTGCAAAAGGAAGTCGACAAGATCGTCGAATCAGAGCTTAGATCCGCTAGTGCGAGAAACTATATGATGGACCGCGCATTTGTCGTGATGATGGACCCTAACACTGGGGATGTTCTCGCGATGTCTGGCAAGAAAATGGACGGCAGAGACGTCACTGATTATGCCATCGGAACATTTACGACCCAGTACGAAATGGGCTCTGTAATCAAAGGAGCCACAGTACTTGGCGGTTATCAGGACGGAATGTCGCACAACCAATCCTATATGGATACACCGCTCTACTTTGCAGGGAGTGGTGGAAAGCCGAAACGGTCATACAAAGTTCTTGGATGGGTCAATGATCTACAGGCTCTCCAAAAAAGTTCCAACGTCTACATGTTCCAAGTAGCGATGAGAATGGCGGGCATCATTTATCAAAAGGATGGTCCGTTACCGGCAAGACCTGAGCACCTGCAAAAAATGAGAAACTACTATGCGCAATTCGGCCTCGGCGTGAAAACAGGGATCGATTTGCCGCAGGAATCAAGCGGGATGCAGACACATCCGAAGACGGTCGGCGGACTTTTGCTCGATGAAGCAATTGGGCAGTATGACACGTATACACCGCTTCAAGTTGCCCAGTACATGTCAACGATCGCCAATGGAGGAAATCGCGTTCAACCAAGAGTGGTGAAAAGCGTTCACCTTCCAACGAAGAAGGATGAAGTAGGCCCAGTCGTGAAAAAATATGAGCCGAAGGTATTGAACACGATTAACAATTCGAAAGCAGATATTGACCGCGTCAAAATGGGACTGAAAATGGTCACATCGACCGGCGGTACTGCCGCTGGCCGCTTTGGTCAGCATGATGTCTCAGGAAAAACAGGGACGGCCCAAACCTTTTACTATGGTGCTAACCGCAGCTGGTGGGGAAACCCCACTTACAATTTAACCTTTGGAGGATATTATCCATCGTCCAATCCAAAAGTAGCTTTTAGTGTCGTGACACCTTATGTCTCAGACAAAGATTCCGTCATTAAAACCATCCCAAGTAAAATTATTGATAAGTACGTTGAATTACAAAAGAAATACGAAAAGCAGTAAACAGCAGAGAGCACATCAAGAGAATGTGCTCTTTTTTGCTGAAAATATGGACGTTTCCCTCGATGACGGAAGGAAAATACGGGTTTTCTAGCGAATCTTTTTTATACATCAATCTAAGGACAACCCTAAAAAATGAAAAGGAGGGTCGGACGACGATGGAACAAAAAATGAAAGATTCGAATCAGCTTTATTCGAATATCGATTTACATGCCGTTCTTTCTTCTAATGGCCGCTTTCTCTACATTTCTTCTAACTGTAAGCAGCTTTTGCTCTATGAACAAAAGGATTTACTAGGGTGTTTTTTGAAAGACTTTGTTCATACCGAAGATCAATTTCTCGTCGAGAGTTATTTCTACAATCAGCACATGCTAGAGATTTCCCACTTTAGGCTGCTTAGAAGTGACCTAACAGCTGTATGGATTGAAGCTAGTATTGATTTTGTTGCTTGTGATGAGTTAGACAGTGAATTAAGTAGAGAAATGATCCTAAAAATGAGGGTGCTGGACGCTGAACCGCAAAAAGCAGCATTTCAAACAACATCAGAAGTGTCAGAACAGTCGTTAGGCAGTCTGCCGGCTTTCCAACATGTCAGTGAAGCTGAACAATTGATTGCCATGCTGCCAAATCCGTTATGTATTACGATTTTAGGGGAAATTGTTTATGCGAATGATGCGATGCTTCAATTAATGGGGGTATGTACAAGAGATGACATGATCGGCAAAACTGCATTTGACTTTATTGCTGAGGAGTACCATGACATTGTGAGAAGCCGAATTACAAGGCTGCAACAAGGTCTTCCAGTCGGAATGATTGAACAGATTTGGAAGCGGAAAGATGGGAGCAGCATTCATATCGAAGTGAAGTCATCACCAACGATCTATCAAAATCAGCGGGCAGAGCTTTTGCTGTTAGTAGACATCTCATCCCGTAAGAAATTCCAAACCGTTCTGCAAAAAAGCCGGGAGCGGTATCAGCTGCTCATCCAAAACTCCATTGATACGATTGCGGTCATTCACGATCACAAATGGGTGTTTATGAATGAATCAGGCATTAAATTATTTGAAGCCGAGCATTACGATAAATTAATAGGAAAAGATATTTTTCATCAAATCCATTCCTGTGACCAGCCAAAAGTGAAAAAAAGCATATCACGTATTATTGAAAGAGCATCAGATTCTGAGATTGTCACGATGAGCTGTCATACGTTTAAACACAAACTGATTTATACAGAAATGGTGTGTATCCCAACTACATTTTTTGGAGAAACAGCCGTTCAAATTATTTTAAGAGATATATCCGAACGTAAGCAGACAGAAGAGCTCATGCTCCGATCTGAAAAATTATCGATCGCAGGCCAATTGGCTGCGGGCATTGCACATGAGATCAGGAACCCATTGACTGCCATCAAAGGCTTTTTGCAGCTCATTAAACCGAAAACAAAAGATCGGGATCAATATTTCGAGATTGTTTTCTCTGAACTGAGCCGGATAGAAATTATCTTAAGCGAGCTGCTCATGCTGGCAAAACCGCAGCAAACGGCATCGATGCAGACACTTGATTTGAAAAAAATCATCAGCGAAGTCACGGCTTTATTAGAAACACAAGCGAACTTAAATGGCATTTTAATGAATACGAGTGAAATAGAAGAGGATCTCCTGATGAACGGGGATCAAAATCAGCTCAAGCAGGTGTTTATCAATTTAATCAAAAATGCCGTAGAATCCATGCCGGACGGAGGGAAGGTTGACATTACGGCCAAAGCAGAAAGAGATGGAATTCACGTCACCATTCGTGATGAAGGGGTTGGCATTCCTGAATCGGTCATGAAGCGAATAGGAGAGCCCTTTTTAACGACAAAGGAAAAAGGGACTGGACTTGGCCTTATGGTGACATTTAATATTTTAGAAAATCACAACGGGACGATCCGTGTGGATAGTCATCCCGAAAAGGGCACCGTATTTCACATCATGTTTCCTGCAAAATAAAAACAACGGCAGGAGAGCCGTTGTTTCAGTCTGTTAAATGAATAGAACGCTTTTCAAGAACGAATTGTTCTAGGCGGTCAAGTCCTTCTTTCAGTGTTTCAAGTGAATAAGCATAGGATAGACGCACATACCCCTCGCCGAGTGGAGAGAAAGCAGACCCTGGTACGACAGCAAGTCTTGTACTTTCTAACAGCTCCATACAAAAATCAAAGGAACTCATCCCAAACGATTCAATGGATGGAAAAATATAAAAAGCGCCAGAAGGCTTAATGACCGGAAGCCCCATAGAAATGAGCCGATCATATACATAATCGAGCCTTTTCTTATATTGCTCTCTCATGATGAGTGCATCATCCACACCATTTGTCACAGCTTCAAGTGCCGCCTTTTGTGAGACAGCCGAGGCACAAGACACGTTATATTGATGTACTTTTAATACATGTTTAGCAATTGGAGCTGAAGCAAATAAAAAGCCAATTCTCCAACCAGTCATGCTATGAGACTTAGACAGTCCGTTAATCACAATGGTCTGTTCCTTTAAGAAAGAAGCGATTGAATGATGCGGCCGGTCAAATGTCAGCTCGCTATAGATTTCATCGGATAAAATAAAGATGTTTTTTCCTTCAAGGAGCTGGGCAATCTCGTTCAATTCTTCTTCTGAAAGCGTGACACCAGTTGGGTTTGAAGGATAAGGAAGCACAACACACTTTGTCTTTTCCGTTAATGCATCCTCAATCAGCTTGGCATTTAATTTAAAGCCAGCATTCGTTGTGTCGATATGTACGGGCTTCCCCCCGCACATTCGAATGATCGGTTCATAGCCAGGGTAGACAGGTCCAGGTAGAATCACTTCATCACCCTCTGACAAAATGGTTCGAAACGCAGCATCAATCGCTTGACTTGCACCTGTCGTCACAATGATCTCTGACTCTGCATCATAATCAAGGTTGACTTTCTTCTTGATGTAGTGCTGGATTGCTTGTCTTAGCTCTAGGAAACCAGCATTATGAGTGTACGAAGTAAAATTCTCGTCAATGGCTGCTTTTGCAGCTGTTTTGACATGATGCGGCGTATAAAAATCGGGCTGGCCTATCGTCAAAGAAACGACATCCTCATATGACGATACGAGATTTGAAAATGTTCGAATGCCTGAAATTTCAATATCCTTTACTCTTGGATTCAGCAAATGCTCCATTTCTCATCACCTTAAAAATTTATGTTTTTATCCTATTTTACCATTCACTGCATAAATGTCACCTGCGAAAGGCACTGGATATCATTATCTGTAGTCTATTCTCCTATTCATCACAGCATGAGTGATATATTGAAGAAAGAGCAACATTTATTATAGCGTAACCTCACGAGAAAATACAGGCTGCGATAACATGATTAGAAAACGGCAAAACGGTGTAAACTGAAAGAACGTGAGAATCAGGGTCATGGGAATTGCTTTCATAGACATACGATCTCCTAAAGGAGGACGATAAATGGAACAATCAGCGAAGACATCAAAAATAGCGTTTCTATCCGTGATGAGTAACACATTTGTTGTCATCTTAAAAATCATTGTAGGTCTGCTCACTGGATCTGTTGCGGTTTTATCAGAAGCCATTCATTCTTTTCTCGATTTAATGGCATCTTTTATTGCATTTATCTCTGTTCGTATTTCAAGAAAGCCAGCAGATTCTAAACATCCTTATGGACATGGAAAAGTCGAAAATATTTCTGGAACGATTGAGACCTTACTGATTTTCGTTGCGGGCATTTGGATCATCTACGAATGTGTTCACAAATTAATGCATCCAGAGCCAGTCAAGCTGCCTGTACTTGGCATTGTGGTGATGCTGATAGGCGCGCTCATCAATTTTATCGTATCGAAGGTTGTGAACAAAGAGGCAGAGCGAGTACATTCTGTCGCCATGAAATCGAATGCATTGCACCTGTTAACTGATGTGTATACGTCATTAGGGGTCGCATTCAGTTTATTGCTTGTCGCATTAACCGACTGGTATTTCTTAGATCCGATCATTGGAATGATACTTGCTCTCTTTATTATGCGTGAAGCATTTAAACTCATGAAAGAAGCCTTCCCGCCGCTCGTAGACGCCCGGCTAACGCCCGAGGAAGAACAATCGATCGAAGCAATCATTCAAGGATTCAGTCAAGAATTCATCGAATATCATGACTTTCGAACAAGACGATCCGGTGCAGAGGAATATATTGATTTTCATTTGATTGTAGATGGCAAGACAACGATAGAAGATGTTCATCAATTATGTGATCGAATTGAAGAGAAGATTCAGCAAGATTTTCCGCATGCACAAATCTTTATTCATGTAGAACCTGAAAGTGAAAGAAGCACGCAAACGTAAAAAGGCGATCAACCAACTTAGGTTGTATCGCCTTTTTTTACGCTTCATCTATGAAATGAAATCAATATCCATAAGCAGTATCGTAATCTTCATACCAAGAGATATAAGCTGCGTCATCATTTGACAAATCATGCTTCATGTCTAAAAAATCAGCTTCGCAAATATCTTCAATCACAGTCATTTCATTGTTATTTAATAGTACGACAGTTCCCATCATGAACACCTTTCTTTAAAAAATCCTTGACTATTGTACCATGTGAAGAACCATTGTCAACAGCAGAATGGAAACAAGACGAAAATATCACAAAATGTTAAAAAATCAGGAGGTAAAAGAACTAGAATTACCATGATTTTCACAAATTTTCAGTATTTATTCACATAAATCATTGAGGACGAACTGATCTAAAATATATGTAAAAGTGTAAAGTTACATTGATCTTGCGATATTCATAAGATATAATAACGAATGATTATAAGAAATTTATAGAAAACATACATAATAAAGGAGAAATAGGATGGAAACAAACATAACAGAACCACACATTCAAGAAAAGAAACATCCTGAGCTAGCAGGCGTAGGCTATCGTTTTCTTGCACACCTTTTGGATGGTATCATCATCGGCGTACCATATTCTTTTATCATGTTTATTTTGGCAACACTCTTTTTTGTCTCAAGTCCAGAGGCAGCATTGATGATGGATGACGACAGCTATTACTATTCAACAACTGTTATGACAGATGAGGAATGGGCAGTGATTATGGGACTTATCTTTTTCTATATAGGAGCGATCTTGGTCGGTATTGTGGTGACATGGCTTTATTACGCCATCATGGAATCATCAAAACTGCAAGGAACGCTTGGTAAGATGGCTCTTGGGATTAAAGTGACAAGAGTAACGGGCGAAAAAGTGACATTCGGCCGTGCAACAGGTCGCTTCTTTGCAAAAGGCTTTTTGTCTCCAATCTTATATATTGGCTACATCATTGCCTTTTTCACAGAGAAAAAACAAGCACTTCACGATTTAATTGCAAGTACCATTGTTGTGAAGAAATAAAGAAAAAAAGCACCTCTGCTCAATAGTAAGGGGTGCTTTTTGTATAGATTGCTTGTATGGAAGAGTGAAGCATAACATAAAATAGAATGATAGTGAAAAATCAGGCAGGGAAGGGAGACAAACGATTGAGAACAGGAAAAAAGACCATGCAGAAAAAAGGGGCAGGCTTCGGGTTGTTTTTGACAGCACCCGTTTTGGCCTGGGCATTGTATGACTTTGCAAATACGATATTTTCATCCAATATGATCACCATTTTCTTCCCGTTCTACTTGCAGGAAACGATTGGAGAAAGTGCGAGAATGGATCAGATCGCCAGTACGTTTATTTCTTATTCAAACGCACTAGCCAGCATTTTTCTCGTCATTTTTACACCATTATACGGGGTTCTGATCGATCGTACAGGAAAAAAGAAGCGCTACATCACAGTGTTTACTTTAATATGTATAACTTGTACGTTTTTGATGGGGATCTTTGCTGGAATTGATTTCTCAAGCGAATGGTTTGGGCTGCCTGTCTCCTTATTAGTAGTGGTCACCTTGTTTGTGATCGCAAAATTTTTCTATCACTCGAGCCTAGTGTTTTATGACACCATCCTGCCCGATCTTGGGACAAAGGATGAAATACCGCTTATTTCTGGATTTGGCATTGCCGTTGGTTATTTAGGGACGCTTGTCGGTCTCACAGTTTATTTACTTGTTGGCAATGACCAATTTCATGAAGCATTTATTCCGACAGCACTATTATTCTTTCTCTTTTTCCTGCCATTTCTCTTTTTTGTAAAAGACCCTCATCCACTGCCGCAGCCAGAGAAAAAGGCGTCATTTTTCAGCGGGTATAAAGAAATTATTCGCACGTTTAAAGAGATGAAACATTACAAGCCGGCTTTTATCTTTATGATTGCTTTCTTTTTTATGAATGATGCCCTGCAGACAGCGATTGCGATGATGGCGGTGTACGCCAAAATCATCATTGGCTTTACCGCTGGACAATTTATTCTGCTTTATCTTGTGTCGACCATTTCAAGTATCATTGGCTCCTTTTTATTTGGATATATCACAAAAGCGATTGGGGCAAAGCGCTCGATTACAGTCGTGTATGTGATTTTGATCGTTGCCCTGATTCTGGCTGTCACAGCCACAACGGAATGGATCTTCTGGGTGGCTGGCAGTTTATTCGGTATTTCACTCGGCGCAAGCTGGGGGGCATCACGAATATTGATTATTGAGCTGACACCGAAGGAAAAGAGAGGACAGTTTTTTGGTCTCTTCGCATTCTCAGGGAAGGTGTCTTCCATTATTGGACCCATCATTTATGGGTCAGTCACTTTGCTGTTTGCAGAGCATGGAAACCTCGCAAGTCGCCTGGCGCTAGGGTCTTTACTTATTCTTGCAGCGATAGGACTTGTGATTCATCAATTCGTACGAGAGAAAGCGTAAAGAAACGTCAACTTTTTACCTATGCTGCCGATATAAAAAGTACAATCTTATATTGAAGAATAGAGGGATTTCCGTGGCTTTAAACAAACAAGAAATTTTACTTGACTCTGGTACCAATGAATTGGAAATTGTGAAGTTTGAAATTGGTTCAAATCAATTCGGCATTAACGTCATGAAAGTAAGAGAAATCATCCAGCCGGTTGAGGTGACGGCAGTACCGCACTCTCATCAAGATGTAGAAGGGATGATTAGTTTACGAGGCGAGATTTTACCAGTCATCAATCTATTTTCCTTTTTTAATGTCGAGTCAGATCAGTCAGAACAAGAGAAATATATTGTGACTGAATTCAACCAACGGAAATTTGTGTTCCATACAGGAACGGTATCACAAATTCACCGCGTCAGCTGGGAAGAGATTGAAAAGCCAACTGCACTCAATCAAGGGATGGAACGTCATTTAACCGGTATCATTAAGCTTGATGAGAAAATGGTTTTCCTTCCAGATTATGAGAAAATCATTTATGATATTGAATCCGCTTCTGGAGTAGAAACGTATCATATGTTTGACGGTGAGAAAGACGAGAGAAGAACAGGGAAGAAGCTTTATGTCGTTGAAGACTCTCCGCTTCTCATGCGTTTATTAACAAATGAATTAACCGAAGCAGGCTATAAAAACATTGTGACCTTTGAAGACGGGAAACAGGCATATGACCACGTCATGGACCTTGTTAGCAAAGGAATTACTGTGACAGAAGAAATTGATATGATTATTACAGATATTGAAATGCCAAAAATGGATGGTCACCGATTAACGAAACTGTTGAAGGAAAATCCTTTAACAAGTTCCATACCGATTCTTATCTTCTCTTCGTTAATCACTGAAGATTTGCGCCATAAAGGGGAAACAATTGGTGCAGATGATCAAATTAGTAAACCAGAAATTCATCAGCTGATTGAAAAAGTCGATCACTTTATTATCTAAAGGAAAAACCACTCGTCATGAGTGGTTTTTTGTTTAAAAATAACTTTCCCCGAGTCGTTTGAAGACGGGCTTTGTATAATGTGATTTTTGTTTTGTGGCGGTAGGTTTTTCTTTTAAACCGACATACGTTTGAAGCAGTTGCTTTGCTCGGTTTAATGACATATTCGCTTTCGGATTGCGATATGATTGATTTAAATTTCCTAAGTGTGGCAAAAATTCGAAGTCTTCTTTGGTTGGTGGCAGGTGAAAATAATAATCTCCAATTTCAATCAGCACGTCGGACTGTTGTTGACTATATTTGGGATTGTTAGAGAAATGTAGGCCCACTTTTCTTCCTTTACCTTCTTGCAATAGTTTTTGCAGCGCACGTTTTTTCAAAAGATAAAGAAACTTGGGATTTGGTGCGGTTTTAGCATGGCGGTTAACAGTATAAATGGCTTTTGCGATGTTTTCTGCTGTAGGTTCTATGTCTTTAGTATGAGCATAATCGTCCATTTTTTCTCTCCTTTGTCTTTCGTCTTCCTGTGCTTAGTATAAATTATACGTTTTTATTAGTAAATTGCAAATAGACTTATTTTAAAAAGCGATAGGATTTCCATTGTTCTTATTTACAATAGCCATTCATGACGGTTCTAAAACGTGTTTGTATATAAAAATGACAGAATGGTGTGCAAAGACACTAGTATCTATCCATCATGATTTTTCTTCAATCTGTTTCAGTTACAAAGAATGCGGCGCTTTTAATTTTCTATATGCTAAAGGTGTCGTATTTTTTATTCTTTTAAACATACTAATAAAATAACTTGTGCTGTTGAAGCCGACTTTGTAAGCAATTTCGGTTATATTGAAATCTGTTTCTTGAAGCAGGATGAGACTTTGTTGAACTCTATATTCATTCACATAATGAAGAGGTGTCTTCTTTAGAATATCTTTGAAGTATCTGCAGCATTCAGATCGGCTTAGCTGACCTGCTCGAGCGATATCTTGAAGAAGCACCTTTTCGTGATAATGCTGGTGAATCCAATTCAGCATAGGTTTCATCCGTTCATTTTTATCATGCTGCCGTGCATCATATTTTATTTGAAAGCCATTTTGTAATAAACATTTCCACATGGTGATGAGTTGAATATTGAGTTCAAGCTCATAATATGCTGGAGTTTCATCAATTAATCGCTGAATGGTTTGAATACATTGATAGATATGATTTGGCCAGTGGTCTTTTCGGTTCAATAAAATATAAGGTGTCTCACTCGCATGCATATAAGGATGAACGAAAGTGGTAAATAATTCATTGGCTGTGATGAAATGTGGGGAAACGTTTAGACAAAGATATGTACAAGTTGTCCCATTCGCATCTTTTGCCATATGCAGGCAGCCACTATTGATGAATACGCCATCTCCTTCCTTCAAACATATCGTCTCTTCATTGATGTGAAATTCAGCTTCCCCCTCTAAAATAAAAACAAATTGAAATTCGTCATGCCAGTGAAGAGGGATGCGGCCGCTTCTATGATCACAAATTTTCGTATGATAAAGAGCGATAGACCAGGTCGTAGTAGAATGCTCCGTTAATTCTTTCAAATTGTAGTCAACAAGAAAATGATGGTTGTTCATGGTTCTCCTCAATATTCTTTTATTTTTATGTTCAATTGATATATCAATATGTAACAAAGTGAACTACTATCAACTATATTATCATGCTTGTTTGAGAGTTGAGGAGAACGAAATGGATAGAAATAAGGGAATTTTGCTTGTTCTGATTGGTGCCATCTGTTGGGGAGTAGGAGGAACTGTTTCACAAAAATTGTTTCAGCAATATGGGATTTATGTCAATTGGCTTGTGACTGTCAGGCTGCTTATTTCAGGTGGACTGCTTTTATTTGTTCATTTCATGACAAAAGAACGAGCGCAACTAATTGGTGTGTGGAAAAAGAAGAGGACGGCTATGCAAGTCCTTATATTTGGAGTAATGGGCATGCTAGCTGTTCAATATACTTATATGGCATCTATTCAACTTGGGAATGCAGCTGTGGCGACGCTTCTGCAGTATACGGCCCCTGTTATGATTATCATGTATTTAGTACTTCGCCGCCAATCTACTTTTACCAAAAGAGATATGCTGACGGTGTCATTGGCGTTCATGGGCATGTTTCTCTTATTGACGAATGGTTCTGTTTCAACATTAACCGTTCCATTTGTCGCAGTGGTTTGGGGAATACTGTCTGCTGTAGCGCTTTCGTTTTATACGCTATATCCAATCAATCTGTTAAAAGAATTTGATTCTTTAGTCGTTGTTGGCTGGGCGATGCTGATTGGGGGAGCTACCCTTAGCTTAGTCCATCCGCCATGGAAGATAAATCTGTCGCATTTACCTGTTGAAGCGTATGTTTATTTATTGTTTGTTATCATATTTGGTACAATGATCGCTTTTTGGTTTTACATAGAAAGCTTGCAATATTTATTACCGAAAGAGTCAAGCTTAATTGGAAGTGTCGAGCCCCTTGCGGCAGTTGTCACGACTGTTTTTTGGTTAAAGGAGCCATTTGGTTTTTTTCAATGGGCTGGGACAGCTTGTATTGTATACATGATTTTATTCATGGCATTATATCAGCCAAAAAAATGAGAAGGAAGGGTGTTCAAAGAGAGATTTTCATTGCAAGAAGAATTGACTGGATGAAATATATATGAAGTGAACTATTAGTTCGTGATAACTACCTATTTAAATAAATGGGTAGTTTCTCAATTTGTATTCATGTTGCGCCTGAAAATTTACCATATGCCAGACAACATGCCCGAACATATGGTTTAATCACATGGTCTATTTCTTATGACTTGAATAAGCGCAGTAGAAGCAACCATTAAAATCAGTTTCATTCGTCATTTGTTTAGCTTCATCAATGGCGCTCTCGCCACTCATGTGCAGACCAATCAATTTACGGCTTGAAGCATCACCTAAAAATGCACAATCTTCTGTATGTACAACATATTGACCTTGATCATCTTTTGTATGAATAAAATAATAACTTTTTAGCATACCCCTCACCTCCAACCTGACTATACTACTATAAAACTTCCAAAGATGTAAAGATTTTTTATTAAAAATATTGCAATTTTATACACATTCCTTTTATTTCATAAAAAGAAAAATATGTTATAAGATCAAAGTTAATGAGAACAGACAGGACTGTTTAGATTGAAGATATGTTAACTCCTTTATTGGTCGCACTTGTCGTTGGAGGCATTGTGTACGTGATAGATGATCGTTCGATTCATCCTTTGCTTCCAATCATTTCGATGAGCAGAAAAAATAAGTGCCGTTTGTGTTTCAGCCATGCAAAAAGGACTTTCTATAGAAGAAAGTCCTTTTTGCTTCATTTATTGCGCTCCCTGACCTTTTAGTTCACGCTGCACGTCTAAGTCGTCAGCTTCTCTGCTGAACTTTGGCAGTGTAAAGAAGTAAAAAAGGAAAACGAGTAAAATAATAACGCCCATTCCGTAATAAATATAAGAAACGTTTGTAATGAGTTTTGGAAATAGTACCGCAATCAAACCTAATGTCATGGATTGAGCAAACATGGTAAGTGGATCAACCCAGCCTGACACACGTCCCATCAGACGAGGGTGGACGATTCTCGGCAGCCAGCCGCCAATGACAATGTTGACTGGGCCAATACATGTACCAATGACAAACGATGTGACATAAAACAACCATAGTGTGTGGGTGGAACCAAGTACAAAAATCAGAATGCCTGCAACCAAAATTGGAAGTGACATGAGATATTGCATCTTTACTTTTTTAGCGAGAACAGAGCCCATTAAGCTGCCAACAAGTAGACCGGCACCGATCGCGATTGTAAAGAATGATGTATGCAGTTCAAAATGGTCCGGTGAAAGGCCATATTTCATTGTAAACATCGGAAGTACAGCAAATGCGCCATTGACTAGACCAAAAACAAAAAAGCCAAAAATTAAAGAAGCCAATAATTTATTTTTTATAATGTAAAGAATGCCTTCTTTAAAATCTTTTAGAGACGTTTTAATGGTCATGCCTCTCCAGCCTGCTTGTCCATTTGGCTGACGTGCTTCAATTGGAATGTTACATGTACGAATCAGGATGCCTGACACAATAAAACTGATCAAATCAATGGTAATGGCACCGTGAAGTCCAATTGTCTTATACATAATCGCACCGATTCCAACACCAAATACCATGAATAAACTAAACAGCATTTGATTTAAGCCAGCGGCTTTTGCATATTGATCTTTATTTAAAATCGCCTGAACGAGAGAGGCTTCAGCTGGATAGAAGAACTTCGTAATGGCACTTCGTATAAACAAGATCAAGAAAATAAGAGGTAGTGAATTGAAATAAATAACAATGAATAAAACAATCGTCAGCCCAGCTCGTATCCAATCGCAATTCTCTGCGACTTTTTTACGATCAAAACGATCTGCTACGACACCGACCATAAAAAAGACAAAGATCGTTGGAAGTGAATACATGAGCTCTGCTAATGTGGCGTAGGCGGGCTGATGACTAAAATGATCGAGCAAATAAAAGGCAAACGCCATATTGCCTACTGTTGTCCCCATTTGCGAAGCAAGTGCTGCAAAAAAGAGACGAACAAAATTTCTGTTTTTAAAAATATCCATAAATACGCTCCTTAACCTGAAGATCCCACTTTATATCATATAAAATTTTAAGCATTCATACAATTGATTTCTCCTACTGGCTAATGGTCACAGGTGTTCCATTTGGAACGATTGAAGCAAGTTCGATGACATTCTGATTATACATACGAATGCATCCCCTAGACACAGCTTTACCAATTGAAGACGGGTTATTCGTACCGTGGATGCCGTAATGAACTTTCGAGAGGCTTAGCCAATAGGCGCCAAAGGGACCTCCTGGGTTTGGCTGTCTGTTCACAATATAATAAGAACCTGTCGGTGTCATATTTAAAATTCTTCCTGTTGCAATCGGATAAGACCGAATCAGCTCTGATCCAGAAAACAAGACGAGACGTTTGCTTGAGATCGAAACAGAGATGCGGTAAGGGATCGTATTAGGATCGGGCAGACCAGGAATGATAATGACCTCATTTTGTAACGGCTCTCGGCCTTGCAGTGAAGGGTTTGCAGCCTTTAAAGCTTCTGTTGTTGTTCGAAAATCAAGCGCTATAGAAGCAAGCGTTTCTCCGCGTTTTACCGTATATCGCAGCACCAAAGGACACTCCTTTTGCTCAAATAAAAGAAGCCATGATGCCTGTCACTCAATCTATATATGGACGGAATCAGGCTAAGGAAGGTTTCTCCTAACATTTGTCATGAGAAAGATCTTTGATTATCTATATGCAAAAAGAAGCGGTTTGGCTTCTGTCTAAATGCGAGAAGAGAGGGTGAAAAAGGTTAATTCAGGTTTGGCTAAAAATCGAAGCGGCAGTCTTGTTGTCCCAAGTCCGCGGTTGACATAGATTCGGTGCTGATAACTTCCGTATAAACCTTCCACATATGTATGGCCAAAAGGTGCTGTGAGAATGGGTCCGTAGAAAGGAAGCTGCACCTGTCCGCCATGGGTATGTCCAGAAAGCTGCAAGTTAATAGGGGTTGTATTCAGCTCCAATGCTGCATCAGGCTCATGTACGAGCAGCAAGGTAAATAAATCAGATGATACTTCTCGCTTAATCAGGTCATAATCCGGCACACTCATCATCAGGTCATCCATTGTAGCAATCTGAATATGCGCCCCTTCTTTTTCTAATGGAAACACATCATTTTTACATATTGTAAAGCCGCAATCTTTCATCGTATTCTCATAAAGATCAATGCCAAATGGTCCGTAGTCATGATTACCGCATATCGCGAGCTTACCAAACGGGGCATGGAGCTCAGTCAAATAGGCTTTCGCTTTTTCATGCTCTTCAATCGATGCTTGAAAATCAACGAGATCACCTGTGAACACAATGAGGTCTGGAGACTCAGCGTTGATTTGCTGGACGACGGATTCTAATTCCTTCGCAGGAAATGTATCACTTAAATGAACATCACTAAATTGAGCAATTTTAAACTGGTCAAATGAAGCTGGAAGCTGAGCATCCCGAATGGTCATTGACACGGTATCGATCATGCGTGGTTCAATGTATCTGGCATATCCGTATCCACATGTTGTAGCTAAAAAACCGAGAATGCTCGCGCCAGCTGCTCCTTTTAAAAACTGTCTCCGAGAAAGTTGCTTCATATAAGACTCCTTTATAAATAAAATTAAGTATAGCATCATATTTAAAGAATCTCCCATATGGTGCATCTAGGGTCAATCATGATATGATAGAAATAATGAATGAATAGTCATTCAAAACCACAGAGGGGGAGAACAAATGACGAAACAAACAGTGATTGTCACAGGGGGATCAAGCGGAATGGGGAAGGCGATGGCTGTCCATTTGGCACATGAAGGCTGGAATGTCGTGATTACTGGAAGAACAGAAGAAACGTTAGAAAAGGTAGCAAATGAAATAAAACAAAATGGCGGCTCGATCGCTTACTTCCAAATGGATGTACGAAACCCAGAGGATGCCGATCAAATGGTCAAGTTTGCGGTAGATACATTTGGAGATGTGGACGCTCTGATTAACAATGCTGCAGGAAACTTTTTAGTTCCAGCAGAAAAACTATCTCCTAACGGCTGGAAGGCTGTCATTGATATTGTATTAAATGGAACATTTTTTTGCAGTCATGCAGTGGGCAATTACTGGATTCGTCAAAAGAAAAGGGGAAGTATGGTCAATATGGTGGCAACCTATGCATGGGGTGCTGGTGTAGGTGTGGCGCATTCAGCGGCAGCAAAGGCCGGTGTTTTATCTCTCACTCGAACGCTTGCAGTGGAATGGGGTAAGCAATATCGAATTCGCGTTAATGCCATCGCGCCAGGTCCAATCGAGAGAACAGGTGGTGCGGATAAACTATGGGAATCGGAAGAGGCAGCGCAAAGAACAGTAGATAGTGTTCCACTTGGCAGACTTGGTACACCAGAGGAAATTGCAAAGCTTGCATGCTTTTTATTATCTGAACAAGCGTCTTATATAAATGGAGATTGTATCACAATGGATGGGGGGCAATGGCTCAACCAATCCCCATTTTGAATGACGATGTAAGACCTGCTTTTGATGTGTTATAATCACACAAAGAGAGAAGCAGGTGATGAAAATGGTCGATCCATTGGATATTTTAACGAATATTGAAGATGTTTTCCCGCACTATCAAGCGATATTCAGTGCGGAAGAGCAAAAAGTGATAGGCTATGAGGTTTTAGGAAGAATGAAGCTCGAGTCTGAAACAGTTAGCCTAGGCTCCTTCTTTACGGATTCATCTATTCCTGACGAATATAAAGTGGAAGTAGATCATAAAGTACTGACGCAAGCACTCGATCTTTTCACAACAGCAGATGATGATTTGCTCATTTTTATTAATCATGATGCCAATATCCTGATGCTTGATCATGGTGAAAGCTTTTTAGAACTCTTGAAGCAATATGAAGCAAGGGGCATTCAGCTTAATCGGTTTGTTATCGAATTTACAGAGCATACGTTTAGCGGCGATATTGAACAGCTTTACCATACGTTAACGTATTTTCGTACATATGGTATTAAAATCGCCATTTCGAATATCGGAAAAGAAAGCAGCAATCTTGACCGGATTGCCTTGCTCTCACCCGATCTATTAAAAATAGATTTACACGCATTAAGGGCATCGGCTCCTTCTCCTTCCTATGAATATGTCTTGTACAGCATTTCATTGCTTGCGAGAAAAATAGGGGCGGCTTTAATTTATGAAGACATTGAAGCAAATTTTCAGCTGCAATATGCTTGGAGAAATGGTGGCAGATACTTTCAAGGGTTCTATCTTCACGAGCCGGCGGCGGAATTAATCGACCGCAATAAACGAAAAGATCAGCTGAGGGAAGAATTCCAGCAATTTATTGCGCATGAGAAAAAGAAACTACAAACTGTCTACGAACATTCTGAAACATTTTATAAACGAATTCACCAAGCTGTCACGACCTTAAAAAAATCATGCACTACAAATGATGAACTCATCCAAAAGCTGGCATTAGAATTATCGGATTGCAGCTTTCGGATTTATATGTGTAATGAAGAAGGCTTTCAAATCACTGGAAATGTGTTTAAAAAAGAAAAAGAATGGTTGTTCCAGCCTGAATATATCGAGAAAAACTGGAGCTGGCGTCCTTATTTCCTAGCAAATATTCTCCAAATGAGAATGAGCGGGAAAGGATTTTTCAGTGATATTTACAGCGATTTAGAAACTGGTGAGAGGATACGTACGTTTTCTTACCCGTTAGAGGGAGATATGTATTTATTTATAGATCTTCCGTATGCCTATTTATATGAGCAAGATGGATTAATTTAAAAGCACAGAGTGAAGATTATATTAGCCATTTATTAACAATCTGAGTAGCCTTTTGGGCTGCTTTTTTTGATTGAAAAAAAGAAATAAAAAATGGTTGACAATGAAACTGATAATCATTATCATTTAGTTATAGAGAGAAGCTACTCTCTGTTCCCCAACCCCTCTATCAGATCAAGATCCAAAAAACTTGGCGCTACCCCCGCCAAGTTTTTTTTGTGCTTTTCATCTTCGCCTTATGCATAGGACAGCCCAATCCTTCCATACATCTTAAGTGATGACAGTTAGACGGTAGGAGGGAATGTCATGATCAAACGTGACAAGCGGCTGCTGATTGATTTGCCAAGACCAGATCACCCAGATGCAAATGGTGCTGCTGCTGTGCAAGAATTACTCGGCGGAAAATTCGGCGAAATGTCCACATTAAATAATTACATGTTTCAATCCTTTAACTTTCGAGGAAAACGAAAACTCAAACCGTTTTATGACCTCGTATCCAGCATTACGGCTGAAGAATTCGGTCATGTAGAACTTGTGACCACAGCTGTGAATCTCATGATTACAGGGACCACCCATGGCGGAGATCCAGATACGACACCGATGAAAGCGGCTGTCGATAAACGAAATACACAGCATTTTATTCAAACGGCTCAAACAGGCTATCCGTTTGATTCCATGGCAAAACCTTGGACCGGGGAGAATGTGTTCTCAAGCGGAAACCTGATTCTTGACCTCCTTCATAATTTCTTCCTAGAATGCGGAGCACGTACGCACAAAATGCGCGTATATGAAATGACAGATCATCCTACAGCAAGAGAGATGATCGGTTATTTACTCGTCAGGGGCGGAGTGCATGTTGTGGCATATGCAAAGGCGCTTGAGGTAGCCACAGGTGTAGATGTAGGAAAGATGCTGCCAATCCCAAACCTCGACAACAAATACTTTGATTCAGCGAGGAAATTTGAAGATCAAAATGTTCATACAAAGCTGTATACATTTAGTGATACGGATTACAAGGACATTAATAAGATTTGGAAAGGCAGTCATCCGATTGATGGAAAACCGCTCACAGTGATTGAGGGCACCCCGCAAGGAGCACCTGTGCCAGATTATAGAGAATTACCGGAAGAGTTTGCCCCAGGCATTTCCAAAGAGGATTTTGACGAAATTGCCAAACGTCTAATGAGGTCTGCGGGTTTATAAAAACATGGTGCATGAGATTAGAAAAAAGACTCAAACTAAAAAAACAGATTCTTTTTCTTTTTTTGAATTCAAGAGGAAAAATATCATCTGAGAACACTTTATGGTATGATGCTTTGTAGGACTTGTGTATAATCAATACGGGTTCATCTTGAGTTGTTTTTTTGAAAGGAGTCTTTTTTTAGAATGTCACAATTAATGGGTATCATTACAAGGCTGCAAAGTCTTCAAGAGACAGCAGAAGCTGCAAACGAACCGGCACAGCGTTATTTCGAAGTGAACGGTGAGAAAATCTGTAGTGTTAAGTATTTCGAAAAGAATCAAACGTTTGAATTGACTGTTTTTCAACAAGGGGATAAGCCAAATACTTTCCCATTTGACAACATTGATATGATTTCGATTGAGATTTTTGAGCTTTTACAATCCTAAGCTGAATCGTATGAAATGTTTTTTCTAAGGATTCCTTCGTTTATTTGCGGCAATATACATGTGTCATGATTGGCGCAGTGTACAAATGGAAGATGATCATTCAGCGCATATTTCGGATAAGAGACCATTAAAAAGGAGTTCCTTTCTGTGAGTGATTCTTTTTACTACAATCTTTCTGAAGATCATTTAGCGTTTTCTGATGTCGTCATGAGAATGAAAGACTTTATTCGAAAAGACCCTAGATCCGCCTATGTGTTATCAATTGGTACGGACTCTCAGGTCAATCAAAATGTCACAAGATTTATGACTGCAATTCATCTCCACCGGATTGGCAAAGGGGCTTGGGGCTGCCTCACGCAACAAGTGATCAGCAGACCTGTGCAAAGCCTTAGAGAAAAAATTTCATTAGAGACAGCGTTTAGCCAAAAGGTATGTGCAGACATCCTTGAGGGGCCTTTAACAGAACTGATGGATTTGCTTCTTCCGTTTGCTGAGGAAGGGGCAGACCTCCGTTTTGAAGCCCATCTGGATATTGGCAAAAAAGGAAGTACAAAAGATCTGATCCAGGAAATGACCGGAATGATCACAGCTATGGGAATTGAAGCTAAAATAAAACCCGACTCATACGCAGCATTTTGCTATGCCAATCGATACACAAAATAAATTCCGTCATTTTTCTCCAAACCTTGTCGAAACGTGCGGTTGACGATTCGATTCTAGTTCCTTATTCTAGCTGTATAGAGAGGAAGCAGACATTCAAAAGCCTGCTAATCAATATAAAAGCATATATGAAACAGGGGGCCTGATGTTGGATGAGCGTCATCGAAAATCGTTTTAATGAAGAAGAGAAAAAGCTATTATTAAACGTATTGCTGAATCAGGAATATGCTGTCGAATTACTAAGCAGTGAGATCAATGATATAGAATGTGGAACAAAAAATGTCGATGACAATACGTATAAGCAGTTGATCACATTGTATGACAGAGTAAGGTTTGAGAATTAATATTGATTGAACATTCTATTAGATACTCGGGAGCTGAGTATCTTTTTTATGCAGAAAAAATCTTTCGACAAATTTCGTTTTAGTTTATGCTTAATGGTAATGGGGAATGTATGATTGATGATTGAGAGAAAAGGGGTCGAAGAAACATGATAGAGATAGAACCAACTCAATTGCTTGAGTCAACAGTAGCCGAGCATATGATTGATGCAGATAAAGTGGCACATGTTCAAATTGGAAATAACCTTGAGCATGCTCTATTGGTCCTTACAAAAACAGGATATACAGCCATCCCGGTACTAGATCCTTCTTATCACCTGCATGGGTTAATTGGAACGAATATGATCATGGATAAGATCTTTGGTTTAGAACGAATTGAATTCGAAAAGCTGGACCAACTGAAGGTAGAAGAGGTTATGCTTACTGATATCCCAAGGCTTAAAACGACGGATCCTGTGCTAAAAGGCGTTCACGCTGTAACGAATAATGGATTTGTTTGTGTCGTAAATGAGGAGCAAGTCTTTGAAGGAATATTTACACGACGTGTTGTATTAAAGCGCTTAAATGAAGTGATTCATGCCGCGAAAAAATGAGCTGAAACCCAGCTTATTTTTTTTGCCTTCATAAGCTATAATTTATATAATGACCATATGGAATAAGAAAAACTTATAGAGAGAAAGGGGACGCCCATGCAGCTTCAGGAGTTACATATGCTTGTTGTGCTAAGTGAAGAATTGAATATGAGAAAGGCTTCGGAGCGGCTCTTTGTCTCTCAGCCTGCTTTATCCCAAAGATTGCAGACGATTGAAAAAGAGTGGGGAACCAAAATCTTTTTTCGTTCTCAGAAAGGGCTCACCGTGACTTCGGCAGGTGAACAGATCATTCAATTTGCAAAAGAGGTGACGGTTGAGCAAGATCGAGTGAGAGAGAGAATCGATGAACTTGAAGGGGAAATTCACGGTACACTAAAGCTTGCGGTTGCATCCATTATTGGACAGCACTGGCTGCCGAAAGTGTTAAAGCGATATGTCGAAAAGTACCCAAATGCGAAGGTATCACTTGTGACCGGCTGGAGTAGTGAAATGCTCAAAAGCTTATACGAGGACCACGTGCACATTGGGATCATTCGCGGAAACCCTGATTGGAAGGGAACAAAGGAATATTTGATGACAGATCATTTATATTTAGTCGATTCCGTTATCAAAGACGTGGACGAGTTAATCGAGACAGAACGCCCGTTTATTCAATTTAAAAGCGACAGCACGTATTATCAGGAAATCCAGCACTGGTGGCATCAAAAATTCAAAGTGTCTCCAAAGCAGACGATTCTAGTGGACCAGATTGAGACGTGTAAACAAATGGCCTACCACGGCATCGGCTACGCCATTTTGCCTTCGGTCACCTTATACGACCACGAAAAAAGTGTTCATAAAACACCGCTTGTTGACGTGAATGGAGAGCAAATCGGACGTGACACATGGCTGCTAGGCTATGAAGCTTCTTTTCAATTAAAACAAGTGCAAGCATTTGTTGGTGTGGTCAAAGAAATGCTTGAAAGTGATGCGGTGTAAGTACCTTCTTGGAAGAGGAAGGTGCTTTTTTAGGTGAATGATCATTTACTTATTGCACGCATATCAAAGCAACAGATAGATGGAGCGAATCATAGAGGAGACTTCGATCTTATGAAAAACAATCAATTAATCAAAATGAACAAACCAGAATGGGGAGATCATTTGCGCGTGAGGTGGCGTGAACGTTTTGCTAGTCATCTTTCAATGAAAGAACAAAACGAGATATCAATAGATGATTTTTTATGGCATTTATGCAGTTTTGGAATGGTTACATGCCTTGAAAATGCTGAAGCGATAGACGCATTTCTTCAACAATCAAAGGATAAGTGTACTGTTTTTTATCAATTTGTTGACGAGGCGTATCTTTTCGAAAATGCCAGCTCTCTTTTAATCAATGATTTACCATATCAATCTAATCATATGGATTATAACGATATGTATGTGATGGATTGGAATGAAAAATGGACATTTGTGATGACGCATGAAACGGCTTATGGTCCATATTTTATTCAAATAGATGAAACGAACGAATGAGAAACCGATGATCTCTTCGATATGAAAAAACCGCCTTCCAATTGGAATGAGCGGGTTTTTCATTGGGTTATCGTATTGATTGGTCAAAGCTTTTTTATGAAATCATTTGACAATGAAAATCATTATCATTTAAAGTGTACATATAATAATTGAAAATGATTATCATTTAGATGGGGTGACCGATAGATGAAAGCACTAATTACATTTGCGAGTATGTCTGGTAATACAGAAGATATGGCAGCGATCATAAAGCAAACACTAGAAGGAATAGGGATCGATACAGAGATGTTGGAATTTGATGATACAAGCGCAGAGGATCTTTCTTCATACGATTATGTGTTCATCGGTTCTTATACATGGGGTGATGGTGATTTACCTTATGAAGCTGAGGACTTTTATGAAGAGGTCTCCACGCTTGAACTAAGTGACATCAAAGCAGCTGTGTTCGGATCTGGAGATTACAGCTACCCGAAGTTTTGTGAGGCTGTCCATACATTTCATGACATGCTCAAATCAACCGGTGCATCTGTGTTTCCTGAAACATTGAAAATGGAGCTTGCGCCTGATACCGATGAGGATGTGGCGTGCTGTCAGGAATTTGCGACAAGCTTTTTAACGTGGGCGGCGCTATCTGAGAAACGAGTTGAAAACCATGTTTCATAAAGGAGCGACAGCTGTTGCTGCATCTAAAAACGGTGGATACTTTGTCGCTGTAAAACGTGAAGGTATTTTTCACTACAGTGTGGAGAGCGGGTGGCAGCAACTGTTTAAGCTCAAGCATAAAATTCATGCCATCAGCTATATTGGACCTTATTTATTCGGTGTTGGTGAAAATGGCACAGTGATTAGATCAGGAGATGAAGGCCATACATGGGCGCTATCATCATTTCCAACAAATGCAGTCGTTTGGTCTATTACAGGACGCAAAGATGGGTTTGTGTGTGCACATGGAAAACATAGTATTTATGTGTCAAATGATTTCGGGATTTCCTGGGAAATTATGAAGCCATTTGCTCATGTGAACCACCCGCCTGTCATTCGTTCCTTATGTGCTGCAGGTGATCACCTTTATATTGGAACACAGATTCATGATGTTCACGGAGGAATATGGGTGTATGACTTGGAGAGTGAACAGGTTTTCCTCCTAAACAGAGAGGAGCACCGGATGACAGCTTCTATGCTGCTCTGTCAGGAGCATCTGCTTGTTTGCGCATTGGGATCAAAAAAAGGCAAAAAGGGATCTGTTCAAATTTTAGATTTACATACCAATATGCTACATGATATTCAATCACAAGCCTTTGCTAGAGAGGAATCATTTTTGGATGTGTCAGAGGATAATGGCATTGTGTATGTGACGACTTCACAAGACGAACACGGGTTTTCTAAAGTGTATCAGCTTGATATTGAGCAAAAAGAGCTCAAATGGTTTGATACGATCAAAGGACACGGTTTTCGTGTAGCCAATCAAAATGAAAACTTTTTCTGTGCTGGTTTATATGAGAGCAAGTTTGTAAGACCATATGAGGAGCCGGCATTGATTCATTGATAAGGAGGAAGAAAAAGTGACAGAAAAGGTTTTACTCGTGTATGCCACGATGTCTGGGAATACAGAAGCGATGGCAGATCTAATTGAAAAAGGAATCACAGAAGCAGGAGCCGGCGTGGACCGTCATGAAGCGATGGATATTGATGCAGAGCTTCTCAATGATTACACGCACATTTTGTTAGGTGCGTACACATGGGGAGATGGTGACCTTCCTGATGATTTTATTGATTTATATGAAGAAATGGAAGAGCTTGATTTAACGGGAAAAGCATTTGCTGTATTCGGTTCCGGGGATACATCTTATGAGCATTTTTGCGGAGCTGTTGACCTAATCGAAGAAAAAGTGAAGGAACTTGGCGGTGACATTGTCCTGCCATCCGTCAAGATCGAGCTAAATCCAGAAGGAGAAGAAGAAGAGAAATTGATTTCTTTTGGCAAACAATTTGTTCATCTTCACCAGCAGGAAGCGGGGTAATCAGTCCCGCTTGTTTTATTTTCCATTGAAGAGTCAACTCTTTCACTTGTCATTAAAACTCTCCTTTGGTACAGTAATGAAGTATAAATTAAGAGGAGGACATACATACATGAAACAAATGGACGCTAATGAAATTATTTCATTTATTCAAAATAGTACAAAATCAACACCTGTCAAAGTCTACATCAAAGGTGATTTAGAAGGTATTGAGTTTGGTGAACATGCAAAAACGTTCATCACAGGAAACACCGGAGTTGTTTTCGGTGAGTGGAGCGACATTCAAGAAGCGCTAGAAACGAACAAAGACAAAATTGAAGATGTTGTCGTGGAAAATGACCGCCGCAACTCTGCAATCCCGATGTTAGATTTAAAGAACATTAAAGCGCGTATTGAGCCAGGTGCGATCATTCGTGACCAAGTTGAAATCGGTGATAATGCAATCATCATGATGGGGGCTTCTATTAATATCGGCTCTGTGATCGGCGAAGGTACGATGATTGATATGAACGTGGTGCTTGGCGGCCGTGCGACAGTAGGTAAGAACTGTCATATCGGTGCTGGATCTGTTCTTGCAGGTGTCATTGAGCCACCATCTGCTAAACCAGTTGTCGTAGAAGATGATGTTGTCATCGGTGCGAACGCTGTAGTTCTAGAAGGTGTAACAATTGGTAAAGGTGCAGTCGTAGCTGCTGGTGCGATCGTTGTGAACGATGTAGAGCCTTACACAGTTGTAGCAGGTACACCTGCAAAGAAAATCAAAGACATTGATGAAAAAACAAAAGGTAAAACAGAAATTAAACAAGAACTGCGTCAGCTTTAATTCATACAATTCGCAGCTGAAGACATAGACGTGGATGATATATCCACGTCTTATTCGTATAGAGGAAAGGAAGCGAGTTCACTTGTTAAATCGTGAGCAATTGATATCCATTCGAAGAGATTTACATCAAATCCCTGAGCTTGGTTTTAAGGAATTCAAAACACAAGCGTACCTCATCAATCATCTTAGTGCTTATTCAAAAGATCGAGTTGAGATAGAAACATGGCGAACTGGACTTTTTGTCAAAGTAAAGGGAACAAATCCTGAGCGCGTATTTGCGTATCGTGCAGATATGGACGGTCTGTCAATTCCTGAGGACACAGGGTATCCATTTCAATCAGTACATGAAGGGAAGATGCATGCGTGTGGACATGACCTTCATATGACCATCGCACTTGGGATCATTGATCATTTCGTTCATGAGCCAATCAAAGAAGATCTATTATTTATGTTCCAACCGGCAGAAGAAGGTCCAGGCGGAGCTGAACCGATGCTTACAAGTGATGTGCTGAAAAAGTGGACGCCAGATTTTATTACAGCACTGCATATTGCACCTGAATATCCTGTCGGAACGATAGCCACAAAGCCAGGGCTGCTTTTTGCCAATACGAGTGAGCTTGTGATAGATCTTGAAGGAAAAGGCGGACACGCTGCTTACCCTCATTTAGCGAATGATATGGTTGTGGCAGCGAGCGCACTTGTAGGTCAGTTGCAATCGGTTATTTCTCGTAATGTCGATCCTCTTGATAGTGCGGTCATCACGATTGGCACGATTACCGGGGGAACGGCTCAAAATATCATTGCGCAGCATGCAAAGCTTGATGGCACCATTCGTACACTTTCACCAGAATCTATGGAAAAAGTGAGAAAGCGAATTGAAGCACTAGCAAAAGGGATTGAAATTGGCTACGAATGCAAGGCAACCGTGCGATACCCTTCATCTTATTACGAAGTGGATAATTCAAAGGAACTGACAGAGGAATTTATGTCATATGTCGCCGGAGAAGGGCTTGCGAATGTGATTGAATGCAGAGAAGCCATGACAGGAGAAGATTTTGGCTACATGCTGAAAAAATACCCTGGATTTATGTTTTGGTTAGGGGTCGATTCAGAATATGGCCTGCATCATGCAAAACTTATGCCTGATGAAAAAGCGATAGAAACCGCAGTAAACGTTATGACGGCTTATTTCAAAAAGCAAGCAGGTGAATGAATAATCAAGCTACCTCCTGTACACCTTATGAACAGGAGGTGTTCTTGATTATGACAAGAATTGGTGTAGAACCATCTTTATCCGATGTAGAAGAACTACTGAAGCAAAAAGGGTATGACGTCGTACGTATTCAAAATGAACAGCAAATGGATCAGTGTGACTGCTATGTAGTCACAGGGCTAGATTCAAATGTTCTTGGCATTTCAGACACAACGACAAAGGCATCTGTGATTACCGCGTCTGGTATGACGGCTGATGAAATTTGTCAAGAAGTAGAACAGCGTGTTCAATAAAACAAACAAGAAAAAGAACCGGTAGATGATCATCCCGGTTCTTTTTGCTCTTTTTCTATATCGAGTACTTCTTTCATTTTTTTGCGCAAGATTCGTTCTACCCGCCATTGCTCCATTGTTTCGGTTTTTGCAATGATGCGCAGTACAAGGGAAGAGGATCCGAACGCCTCCACGCCGACAACTTGAGGGCCTTCGATAATTTGAGGAATGTCTTTTCGTACCTCATCACACGCAGCTTGAAGGGCTGTGATCATTTGATCCACATTCTCTTCTGGAGATAGCTCGATATCAACGAGTGCCTGCATAGTCCCTCTTGAATGATTGCTCACGTTCAATATGCTTCGATTTGGAATAAAATGAAGGGTGCCGTCAAAGCTTCGAAGCTGCGTGGTTCTAAGTCCAATTTGTTCTACGATCCCTTCAAAGCCAGCAACTGTTATGTATTCTCCCACATCGAATTGTTTCTCTAATAATATAAAGAATCCTGTCACAATATCACTCACTAGTCCTTGAGCGCCAAAACCGATTGCAAGCCCCACAACGCCTGCGCCAGCTAGCAAAGCGGTCGGGTTATAATGAAATAAGTCGAGGATCATGACAACTAAAATAAAAATCAATATGTAGGCGAAAATATTTAGCGTGAGACTTTGCAGCGTCTGAGCTCTTGATAAAGAGACGTCATGCCTTTCAGAGAAAGTGGAATAGGCACGCTTAATCATCTTATTTCCGATGGCTCTGATGATAAAATAAATCACAAAAATAGCGATTAGTTTTAGCAAAATCATACTGCTATTGAGGATAATGGAAACCCAATCTACTTGTTCAAATGCTTTCATGATCTTCAAAACCTTTCTATGTATGCTCTAATAGAGAAGCTAATCATTTGTTCCCTTCTGCAAGACATGTTAAACTTTTGTTAAGTGAAGCAAGAGATTGTGACAAATCGTTAATTAAATTTATTATTAATTAATATTGACTAAAAACCGCTTAAGTATTATAATTGTAATTGTGAAGTTATTAACTAAATGAGAATTTCAACTTTTGATTCTCATTTTATATACAGCTTAGAAGTCTGTATAAAGATATTATTTTTGGAGGGATTTACATATGGCAGAGCGTTTTGTAGGAAAACAAGCTCCACGTTTTGAAATGGAAGCAGTACTTGCTAACAAGGAATTTGGTAAAGTAAGTTTAGAAGAAAACATGAAGAATGACAAATGGACAGTACTTTTCTTCTATCCGATGGATTTCACATTTGTTTGCCCAACTGAAATTACAGCAATGAGCGATCGTTATGATGAGTTCGAAGATTTAGATGCTGAAATCATTGGTGTATCTACTGATACAATCCATACGCATCTTGCTTGGATCAACACAGACCGTAAAGACAATGGTCTAGGCGAATTGAAATATCCGCTAGCTGCTGACACAAACCACACAGTATCTAGAGAATACGGCGTTTTAATTGAAGAAGAAGGAATTGCACTTCGCGGTCTATTCATTATCAACCCAGAAGGCGAACTTCAATATCAAACAGTATTCCACAACAATATCGGTCGTGATGTAGATGAGACATTACGTGTTCTTCAAGCATTACAAACTGGTGGACTTTGCCCAGCGAACTGGAAGCCTGGTCAAAAAACACTTTAATTGATAGCTGAAGAAACAGGAGGGTCTAACTAATGTTAGACCTTTTTGTTTCGACACATACAATGGATGGAGGCGCTTCATAATGAAATTACGTCAACCAATGCCAGAACTAACTGGTGCAAAAGAATGGTTAAATGGAGAAGTAACAAAAGAAGATCTAATTGGTGACAAACCAACATTGATTCATTTCTGGTCAGTCAGCTGTCATCTTTGTAAAGAGGCAATGCCTCAAGTCAATCAATTCCGTGATGAATACAAGGATCAACTAAACGTGATAGCCGTTCATATGCCGCGATCAGAGGATGACCTAGATCTGGATAAGATCAAGGAAGTTGCGAAAGAGCATGAAATCACGCAGCCAATTTTTGTGGATAGTGATCATAAGTTAACAGAAGCCTTTGAAAATGAATATGTACCAGCATATTATGTATTTGATAAAACAGGTGCTCTGCGCCACTTCCAAGCTGGCGGAAGCGGAATGAAAATGCTTGAGAAACGTGTCAATCGAGTGCTTTCTGAGTCTGAAAAGGCTGCAGAATAGGCTTTCCCCCATAAATGGGGGTTTTTTCATGGACAAAAATAGGCGACCTATTGCACGGAATGGACTTCGCCTTCCTAAGAAAAGAGAAATTGGGGGAGTTTATTAAAAAATATTCCTGAAACAAAAAGATCTAAAGACCTATTTACATTTTTGTTTTGAAATGAAAATGTAAAGATTTTAACTTTTTACTATTCAGAACGTTTTTGCACAAAAGAAATTTCAGTTTGGTAAATAACGATGTAAATCAAGTAGTATAAGTGTTTATTCAAATTTTTTACAATATTTTAAGGTTTGTCAAAAGCCTTTAGTGGCAATGAAATGGATGCCGATTGTTCCTCTTTGGCAAAATTTTAGTTGAAAATACCTATCTGATAACAAACTGTAAAATGATAAAAAAATAGTTGATAAAATTAGTTTTCTAATCTAATATTTACTATAGAATATTTTTTATATGATGAGGGGGAAATCCATTGTTTAATGAGAGGGAAGCGTTACGATTACGATTGGAACAATTAAACGAAGCAGAAGTAAAGGTCATCCGTGAATATCAAATTGAGCGAGATACGATTTATGCAAAATTAAGAGAATTAGACCGTCATGGAACAGGTCTAGTGTCAGATACAAAAAAAGAAGTGCGTACAGAAAGAAAAACGGATTCACTGCCTGTATTAGCTGAACTGGCTGCACAAGAAATGAGAAGCTACCAGCCGCCTGCACAATCACAATCAAATGCTGTATCAACTTTAGGAACAGGACAGCTAAACGGTGCACCTGTAGGTATTCCTGAAGGATCTACAAGACGCAGAAGAGGCACAGCTCGCCCTGGTTCAAAGGCAGCTAAGCTTCGTGAAGCTGCGATTAAAACGTTAAAGCGTCATAATGCAGCGATTAAAAGCTCTGAACTTCAAAAAGAAATTGAAAAAGAGAGCGGTCTTGAAATTCCAAATATGACAACGTTTATGCAAAGCTTAATTAAAATGTATCCTGAAGTGAAAAAGCCATATCGCGGACAGTATATTTTAGAAGGCGATATTCAAACAGAAGACGAATAAATAAAAAAGAAACTGCTGACGAAAAAAGCCAGCAGTTTTTTTATTGCGAGAATTACTTTTTTTGATCAACAGTATAGACAATTTTTCGTTCCTTTGACAGGTGATCACGCTGCTTTTTGAAGCCTTCAATCTTCACTGTCATGACATCTCCATTTTGCTGCACCGCATCGACTTGTGCTTGTAGCGTTTGAACTTGTTCATTCAACTTTTTCAAGATGGGTTCGATTTCTTCCGTTGTTTGCAGGAGGCTGTCTCGAGAGAATGGCTGTGAATTTGTTTGAGCTGACTGGTCAATATCAGCAAAATGAGATGCGATCCATTCCTCACTTTCGGCTAACTGTTTTTGATAGCTTGTGAGCGTTTCATAAAAAATCGCTTCCTTTGCTTTTTCAATTTGCAGTAATTTCTCTTGTGTTTCATAAAAACGCTCCTGCAGGTGTTTAACGCCTTCCTGTAATAGATTGAGCTCTGCGTTTTTATCACCTAATGTTTGCTGCAGTTTCTCAATCACAGCGGATAAAGTATTTCCTTTTTTCTCCTCTTTTGCAAGCCGTTTATCTTGATCTTGCACCCGTTCATTTAATTGTTGAGAGATTTCTTTATATTTGATGACTTTTAAATGCAGCCGGTGTTTTTCTTCCGTTTCTTTCCTTCTATGAAAGGTTTCTTTTTGGAGCATTTCATGAAGAAGGACTATTTTATGTAATAATTCAGATTTGCTGTAGGAAAGATCCTGTATTTTTGAGGCTGCATGATCTTGATCAATGGTCATTTCATCCAATTGTTGCTTTAATTGCGTGTAATCCTTTTTCATCTCGTGATATTCTTGAGTTAACTTCTTGTTTTTAGAATACGTATATGAGGACTGTAAATCAGAGATCATTTGTTGATATTTGGCTGTTTCCGCTTTTAAGTATAAATTCTCTTGAGATAGGTCATGGAATAGGGGAGAAGCATGGCGCCTGTTCATCGATAGACCCTCCTTATTCATGTTACCAATAAAGTATGCGAGATGAGAGTGATTAGAACAACCATATCAAAGGAGGGTGAGTGGATGGACATAGTCAATGTCATTTTAGCTGGAGGAGCATCCAGACGTTTTGGAGAGCCAAAGGCAAGTTATATGTATCAAGGAAAACCACTATATGAGCATGTGAAAAAGCAGCTTTTGAAAGGACAGAAGGTCATCATCAGCCATCCATCACTTCTGACCTTTTTTAAAGAAAGAGGTGAACGAGATGTGTGGTTGGATGATGAACAGGTGCTCGGATGCGGGCCGCTTGCCGGCATGTATACAGCGATGCAAAAGCAAGAAGCAGCATGGTATTTAGTGACGGCATGTGACATGCCTTTCGTGCGGAGGGAGACGGCTGAAGTATTATCGTCCTATTGTAGCGAGCACGTAGATGCTATTATCCCGCTTGTTCAGGGCAGATTACAGCCTTTATTTGCACTTTATCACCGCCGCTGTCTGCCGTCCATTGATGCGTGTTTAAAAGAGAATCAATTAGCCATCAAAGAGTTACTTCAAAGGCTTAAGGTGCGTATCGTCTCAGAAGAGGAACTGAACGTAACACCAAATGAATTCCGAAATATCAATAAAAGAAGCGATTTACCTGAAAACGGTATGATATGATACATAAAAAATGGTGAGGAGAGAACAGCTTTGAATGATCGATATTCAAGACAAATCTTGTTCCCTCCGGTTGGGGAAAAGGGTCAGCGTGCGCTTGCTGACAGTCATGTTCTAATTGTTGGAGCGGGTGCACTTGGAACGGCCTCTGCGGAAGGGCTTGTCCGGTCTGGGATCGGCACGTTGACGATTGTTGATCGTGATTATGTAGAATTTTCAAATTTACAGCGGCAGCAGCTGTATACAGAACATGACGCAAAGGCACATGTGCCAAAAGCAGCTGCGGCAAAAAAACGTCTCCTAGAGATCAATCATGAAGTGACCATACACGCCCTGATTGAAGATGCAGGGGTTGAGCTGTTAAGACCGTTATTTCACAGCGCAAATATTGTCATTGATGCGACGGATAATTTTGAGACGAGAATGGTCATGAATGATTTATCGCAGGAAACGAAGACGCCGTGGATATATGGTGCTTGTGTGAGCAGCCAGGGGATGTATATGACCATTTTGCCAGATAAAACGCCGTGTTTATCGTGTGTCTTTACAGAACTGCCTGTTGGCGGTTTGACGTGTGATACAGCGGGGATTATTTCTCCAGCAGTTCAGATGGTTTCTGCTTATCAGCAAACAGAGGCGCTAAAGTATTTAACAGGACATGAAGATCAAATCGAACGGAAATTTGTCACATTTGATCTTTGGCAGGCGACATCGTTTAAAATGGATTTGTCTCTTACTAAGCAGAAGAACTGTCCATCTTGCGGCAAAGATAGAACCTATCCTTATTTACACGATCAGCGTAAAAAAACGACGATTCTTTGCGGGCGGGATACAGTCCAAGTTGTATCTAAGGATCTAGCTAATCTATCATTTCAGCATGTAAAAGAGCGGCTGTCATCCATTTGTGAGGTAGAAGTGAATGACTTCTTAATCCATGTCCGCTATGAATCTTATCGTATCGTCTTTTTCAAAGGTGGACGTGCATTAATCCATGGGACAAATGATGAAAAAGCAGCCAATTCATTACTAGCAAAACTGCTAGGGATATAGGAGTGAAGTGTGATGGAAAGACGTCAGCCAATTCCAGTACAAGAAGCCATTCAAAAAGTCCATCAATATGAAAAGCATGGAGAAGCAGAATGGGTGCCTTTAAGAAATAGCCTTGAAAGGTTCATTGCAGAAGATATTTTGGCAGATCATGATGTGCCTGCATTTGATCGGTCCCCGTATGATGGTTTTGCACTTCGGGCAGAAGATACAAAAGAAGCGTCAAGCGAGCATCCGGTTGAATTTGATGTCATTGATCATATTGGGGCAGGAGTGGTCTCAGCAAAAACCATCGGTCCCTTTCAAGCCATTCGTATCATGACAGGAGCAAAAATCCCGAATGGAGCAAATGTCGTCATCATGCTTGAGCTGACTAAAACCTTTGAAAAAGATGGGAAATCATACATGTCACTTAAAAGACCGCTGAAAAAAGGGGACAATATTTCTCGTCAAGGAGAAGAGGTACTTGAAGGGAATGTGATGCTCAAAAAAGGAACCAAAGTAACTCCGGGCGTTACGGCCTTATTGGCGACATTCGGATATGCGGTAGTTCCAGTTGTCAAAAAGCCAGTGATCGGCATCATCTCAACAGGTACAGAGCTTCTTCAAGTGAGTGATGCGATGGTGGACGGGAAGATTAGAAACAGTAACCTTAGCATGGTTTATGCCCAGATCCTTAAGGCTGGGGGAGAGCCGCTTGATTTAGGCGGTGTGTCCGATGATTTTGACAAAAGCTATCATGCAGTCAAAGCAGCCTTAAGCAAGGTAGACTTCTTAATTACAACAGGCGGAGTTTCAGTAGGTGATTTTGACTTTCTCCCCGCAATTTATGAAAAGCTGGGAGCTCAGGTGCTATTTAATAAAGTGGCCATGAGACCCGGCAGTGTAACGACGGTTGCTGCAATGCCAAATGGTCAACTGCTGTTTGGCCTGTCAGGAAATCCTGCTGCCTGTTTTGTTGGCTTTGAATTATTTGTGAAACCGATGGTCTATAAATGGTCTTTCAAGAAACAGCCGTTACCCGATTTTGCTGAGGCGAAGCTGACACACGATTTCCCAAAAGCCAATCCGTTTACTCGATTTGTCAGAGCGGCACTTGAGTTCACGGGCAGTCAGCTCAGTGTGACCCCAACAGGTCTCGATAAATCAAGTGCCGTGACCTCAATAGCAGAGGCGAACTGTTTCATCGTGCTGCCAGGTGGAACAAGAGGTTTTAAGGCTGGTGATCAGGTGCATGTTCTGCTGTTTCAGCACGAAGGCGAGGGTTCCCCATGCTGGATGACACATTAAGTATATTACAGGTGGTCGGTTATCAAAACAGCGGAAAGACGTCGTTGATTGAAAAGCTCTGTCAGCTGGCTGTACTTGATGAGCTGAAGCTAGGCTGTTTTAAACACCATGGACATGGCGGTAAACCAGATCGTCTTTTGAAAGAAAAAGACACCGATCGATATGTCGGGGCAGGTGCATTTGCCGCTGGCGTAGAAGGAGAGGGTGAATTTCACTTTTCAATGCAGCACATCACGTTAAAGCAATTGCTCAACATGTGTAAGTATCTTCCATTAGACGCGGTCTTGATAGAAGGGTATAAACAGGCACCATACCGCAAAATCGTTTGTGTGAAGAATGAAGAGGAGCTCATTGATCTTTCAACACTTTCCAATATACAAGCAGCTATTTATTTTTCTCAAGAGTTTCAGTTAGCCAAAAATTACTCTTTTCCAGTGTTTTCAGCCTTTGAAAAGGATGCGAATACATTTTGTTATAACTTATTGAAGGGAGGTGGCTCTATTTGAGTGAACTTTTTAAAATAACAAAAGTGCCGATTGATGTGAATGAATTGATTCAGCATGTGACAAGGCGGAAGGCAGGGGCCATTACGACGTTTATCGGGACGGTCAGAGAGTGGACAAACGGTAAGAAAACGCTGCGCTTAACTTACGAAGCTTACATACCAATGGCTGAAAGTATGCTAAGTCAAATTGGACAAGAAATCAAAAATCGGTGGCCTGATACTGAAGCTGCCATTGTGCACAGGGTCGGGACACTTGATATAACGGATATTGCTGTTGCGATAGCCGTTTCATCTCCTCATAGGAAGGCTGCATACGAAGCGAACGAATATGCCATTGAGCGAATTAAGGAAATCGTTCCGATTTGGAAAAAAGAATATTGGGAAGACGGGGAAGCCTGGATAGGTGATCAGCTTGAAACAGTTTCATATCCAGAGGGGAAACCTAGTGATCTTCAACTTGCAAAGAAAGAAGGTGATCAGGTTGATTAGTGTATTATTGTTCGCCGGCCTTGCTGAGAAGGCCGGTAAACAACAAATCATCATTCAAAAAGATCAAACAACGGTTGATGAGATTAAATTAGAATTACAGGAGGTATATGGTGTTGATGCTGCACAAAATGTGATGGTTGCAGTCAACGAACGATATACGAGGGGAAACGCTGAAGTGTGTAGCGGGGACACTGTTGCATTCATTCCTCCTGTAAGCGGTGGATAATAGATATTAGAGGATTTGGTTATGGCCAGCGGCTGTAACCAATTTTTTATGTGTGAAAAGATTGTAGAGGTATTTGGGTGTGATCTTCGTAAATAAAACATCCCCTTCGTGCTTTAGAAATGTGAGGATCGAGCTGCTGAATCAGATCATACAATTCACTAATTCGTCTCACGTTGAAATCTGTCTGGGCTTGAAGCTGTTCTTTTAATTCTTTTGTGCTCACAATGCTACCCTTTTTCTCTTTAATAATATCTACACATCTAGCAGCGTAGTATATTTTGTCATTAGAGGGTCTGCTTTCTTTCATATCAAGTAATTTGAGCTCATGATAAATCAGTTCTCTTTCCTTTCGAAAGTATTGCCATGCTTCTTGTTCCTTTTCATAAAGTAAAATCAATTGCGTTTTCAATTTTTCTCTTAACATTCACTTGACTCCATTTCCACTATCATTTAACCTACCTCTATTTTACATTATATGAAAAAATAACTTTTGATCAAGTAAAATCATGATATTTTTAATTTTTTAATATGAAAGTATTGTTACTAAAGGCTCATTTGTTCTATAAAAGAAACCAATCGTAGTCCTATAAAGCCGGGATTTGTTGAAATTACTAGGATTATTTTAACAAAAAATTGTTGTGTCTCACGAAGACCAACCGAATTCAAAGGAAAAGGATATTTATTCCGAAAGACATGGTTTTTTTTGATAAAATGTTTTTAGGTCAGAAAAACCTTTATTTCTTGATATGAATATGGTCTAGTCATGGTGTCATTTGGAGAATTTCATTCATGATAATAGATAATTTTTCCCTCAATGAAAATAAGAAAATCAAATCACCCATCACTTATTGGCAATCTTTTGATAAAATAGAAAGAATAAGAGAGAGCATGTGCGTTTGCATACTTGCATGACATAGAGAGGATGACATTTGATGAAAGAAAATATGCAAAAGCCTACGATCATTGGAGTGAGCACAAGGCCTTCGGAGCACCTGAAAAGAGTATGGGAAAATCCGGTGGTTTGGTGGCCTTTATCCTGCGTACTTTTTTTAACAGTGATTGTGACTTATTTGTCAGAGCTGGTGAATGAAGGAATGTGGGCAGATTTAAGCTTGCCGGTATCGGTCGTTTATGTGGTGACGCTAATTGGTCTACTTCTCGGGCTTGTGGTTAATGCTGCAATATATAAGTTCATCGTTTTTTTAGCAAAGGGTGATGCATCGTTTCAGCAGCTGTTTTCAGCGGTCCTGTTTATTACACCAGTTACGATCGTTGGTACGATTATTTCTCATCTGTCCATCATTCTGTTCCATGTGCCAAAAAACATCACAATCACCTCATTAAATGCACTCATTCAAACGTCTGGTCCATGGCATGCTGTGCTTGCCAATATTGATCTATTTGTGATCTGGAACCTTGTTTTAACAGGCTTTTTATTGATGAAAGTAGGCCATATATCGCCAAGAATCGCTTGGACCATTATAGGAGTCTTTTATCTCTTATCTATCATTTTTCAATATGTAGGAACTGCAATCACCATATCAGTAAGCTGGGGGTAGAATGTCTTTATGAGAAAGAAAATCATCATCGGATCCATTTTTATTATTGTTATCGGTCTATTTATTGGCTTTAACATTGCGAAAAATCAATCAAAGCCTGCTTCGACAGCAGCTATTAAAACAGTAAAACCTACGCAAAAAGAAATCACCACTACGGTAATGACGCCAGGGACACTTTCATTCTCTGAAGAGCAGTTCATTTATGCAGAAGAGGAAAAGGGACATTTGAAGGGGATTTCTGTGAAAGAAGGAGAAAAGGTAAAGCCTGGAACGCCGCTTCTTACATATGAAAATAGAGAGCTGGAACTTGAAGAAGAGCAGCAAGCTCTTGCGGCTGAATCCAGTACGTTAAAACGCGAACAATTACAAAATAGATTGAGCGAATTAGATAAAAAACAAGGAGGCGACTCCGCTGCCAATCCTAAAACCGAGCGAGACCAGCTTGAACTAGAGCTGAAAGCGGCTGAATTAGAACAAAAACAAGCAGAGATCAGCCAAGAAAAAGTAAAAGCACAAATAGAAGATTTAATCGTACATAGTAAAATTGCCGGTACAGTCATTTCCATTGAGCAAGAAGAAGGGGCAGGAAAGCCAGAAGAGAGACAGGCGATCATTCATATTGGCAATGAGAAAAAAATGATTGTGCGAGGATTGATTTCTGAGTATGACGCCATAAAAGTGAAAAAGAAACAAAAAGTAAAGATAACGTCTGATGTCATTCGCGGAAAGAGCTGGCAAGGGGTCGTGAAAAAAGTGGGGGTTGTACCTGCTCAGGCAGCATCCGAAACAACTGCAGGTGATCAAACGGTGCAATATCCAGTTGAAATCGAAATAAAAGGAAAAAAACCTGAAGCAAAACCTGGTTTTAAAATGATCATGGAAATTGAAACAGATAAGCGTCAAGCCCTAACGATTCCTGAATCAGCTGTAAAAAAAGAGGATGATGGACAATACGTTTATGTTGTCAAAAAGAATGTACTTAAAAAAGTAAAAGTAGAGCTAGGGGAAACGTCAGGTCATGATCTTGAAGTGACAAAAGGTGTCATAGCAGAGGATCAAATCATTTCTCATCCATCAGATGACATGTATGACGGAATGGAAGTGAATGCTGAATGATTCAGCTTTCAAACGTGACAAAAAGCTATGAGGTTGCCGAGGAATCATTTGATGTATTAAGTGAGGTCGATCTTGTCATCGAAAAAGGCGAGTATATGTCCATTATGGGCCCGTCCGGCTCTGGAAAATCGACGTTAATGAATATCATTGGCTGTTTAGACCGGCCAACTACAGGACAATATCATTTTCAAGGAAGAGAGCTGTCAGCAGCAAAGGATCAAGACCTCGCAGTGATTCGAAATCAATTCATTGGATTTGTCTTTCAGCAATTTCATCTGCTGCCGAGGTTAAATGCGAGGCGTAATGTTGAGCTTCCGATGATTTACGCTGGTATCAGTCAAAAGGAAAGAAAAGAACGTGCAGAGATGGCACTTGAAAAGGTTGGTTTGGCAGACCGAATGAAACATATGCCAAGTGAGTTGTCGGGAGGGCAAAAGCAAAGAGTGGCAATAGCCCGTGCAATTGTCAATAAGCCGCAGCTTATCTTAGCAGATGAACCGACAGGCGCTCTTGACTCAAAAACAAGCTTCTCAATCATGGAACAGTTTACTAAGCTGAATGAGGAAGGGACAACGATTGTACTTGTCACCCATGAAGAAGAAATAGCTGCGTATACAAATCGGACGGTCGTTGTAAGAGATGGACGACTCGTTGAAGATAGATTGACACAAGGGGACGCTATGAATGAAACTCTTTGAAAATATCAAAATAGCGATGAATTCTGTTTTAGCTCATAAATTACGTTCTATTTTAACGATGCTTGGGATTATTATTGGTGTCGGATCAGTCATTGCGGTCGTGGCTATCGGTCAAGGCGGCGAGCAAATGTTAAAAGGGTCGATTTCAGGTCCAAACAATACCGTTGATATGACATATACGCCTTCTGACGAAGAGTTAAATGCAAATCCCAACGCTTTATTCAACGCCACATTTACTGAGGAAGACATAAAAAGCATTAAGACAATCAATGGGGTGAATCAGGTTGCCTCTACGACTGCGCAAGGAATGCAGCTGAGATTTCAAGATACGACAGTGGATGCGACAGTTAACGGTATAAATGAAGGGTATACGAATGTACATTCATTACAAATAGCAGAAGGGCAGAATTTAAGAGATATTGACTTTAGAAGCGGCAGAAGAGCCGCCCTCATCTCTGAAGGCTTACAAAAAGAATTATTTAATGGACAGAAGGCATTGGGCGAAATGATTTGGATGAACGGACAGCCGGTTGAAGTCATCGGTGTTTTAGCCAAACAAAAAGGAATGCTCTCATTCGATATGAATGAAATATATGTCCCATTCGCCATGCTCACCTCCACATTTGGGATCAATGAATACGATAAGTTGTCAATTCAAGTCGCACATGCTGATCAAATGAAGGAAGTAGGAAAGAATGCGGCTGCATTATTAAATGAGAATCATCATACAGAAGATGCTTATGAAATGATCAACATGGAAGAAATTGCAGAGGGCATCGGTCAAATCACGTCTGTTATGACAACAATCATTGGGTCAATAGCGGGAATTTCTTTACTTGTCGGCGGTATCGGTGTGATGAATATCATGCTTGTTTCTGTGACAGAGAGGACAAGGGAAATCGGTATTCGAAAAGCGATTGGAGCAACGAGGGCTCAAATACTCGTTCAATTTTTAATTGAGTCTGTCGTCTTAACCTTGATCGGCGGGTTGATGGGGATTGCACTAGGTATAGGCGGTGCCTCGTTAGTATCACTCATTGCCGGCTGGCCGTCCTTAGTATCTTGGCAAATCATTTGTGTAGGTGTGCTGTTTAGTATGCTTATTGGGATTGTTTTTGGGTTAATTCCTGCGAATAAAGCAGCAAGACTAGATCCGATTGATTCTCTTAGATATGAATAATTCTGAGAAGAACAAAGACATACAAACAGTGTGAATTCCGCTGTAATCAAACATCAAAAGCTTTTATGCACATCGCATAAAAGCTTTTTTTAGTTCTATTGAATGAAATGAAAAATGATAGAAATGCTAAGATCATGACTTTCATCTTAATGTCACATATTTTTCAGTTTACAAATGGTACATATAAAGGTAAGATGACCATGGTGAAAGATTTTGATAGTTATTGAATGTATTTGATTGTTTTGTATTGATAATGTTGAAAAAAGCGATTACAATAAAGGTGCACGCAAAATGAATACGTTTTCAAAAGGGGGTGTTTTCATGTTAACACCGGAAAGACATCAACTCATTATCGACTGTTTAGAAGAAAATGATGTCATCAAAATACAGGACTTAACGATTATGACGGATGCGTCTGAATCTACTATTAGAAGAGATTTATCAGCCCTTGAAGAAAAAGGATTTCTTAAAAGAGTTCATGGGGGAGCAGCCAAGATATCAAGTATCCGTCTTGAACCAGATGTATTTGAGAAATCTGCCAAAAACCTTCAAGAAAAGTCATTGGTTGCAGAGGCAGCTGCTTCACTTTTAAAACAAGGCGATTGTATTTATTTAGACGCTGGTACGACCACACAGCAAATGATTGAATATATCGATCCAGATCAAGATATTGTTGTGGTGACAAATGGTGTTATGCACATTGAAGCACTCATGAGAAAAGGCATTTCTTTTTACCTGATAGGCGGATCAGTGAAACATCGAACAGGAGCCATGGTCGGAGCCGCAGCCTTAACGGCGATGGAAAATTACCGTTTTGACAAAAGCTTTGTTGGGACGAACGGCATTCATCCCGAGGCGGGGTTTACAACACCTGATCCAGAGGAAGCGCTCATGAAAAAAAGGGCCATGAAGCAGGCGAAAAAAACCTATATCTTAACAGATGCCTCTAAATTTGGCGAAATATCGTTTTCAACCTTTGCTAGTTTACAGGAAGCCACCATTATCACAAACGACGCAAAAGAGGATTCATTCGATAATTACCATGAAAAAACGGTTATAAAGGTAGTGAAAACATGATTTATACAGTTACTTTAAACCCATCAGTTGATTACATCGTACACGTGGAGGATTTCGCAGTCGGCGGTTTGAATCGTTCAACCTATGACAAAAAATATCCGGGCGGAAAAGGGATCAATGTCTCAAGGCTTTTAAAACGTCACGGTGTTGAATCAAAAGCACTTGGATTCATTGGTGGATTTACAGGCAAATATATTCAAGACTTTTTACAAAACGAACAATTACAAACAGCCTTTCACGAGGTGTCAGAAGATACACGAATTAATGTGAAACTAAAAACAGGTGAAGAAACCGAAATCAACGGACTCGGCCCATCCATTACTGAAGTACAATTTGAGTCGTTTCTGTCTCAATTTACTTCATTGATTGAAGGAGATGTCGTTGTGTTAGCTGGCAGTATTCCTTCTTCATTGCCTCATAACACGTATGAACGTATTGCTGAGGTATGCGAAAAGCAAGGCGTTAGAGTGGTCCTTGATATTTCCGGGGAAGCCCTAAAAAAAGCAGCAGGCTTGAAACCGTTCTTAATGAAGCCAAACCATCATGAACTAGGTGAAATGTTTGAGACAAGCATCTCTACTGCGGAAGAAGCTATTCCTTATGGGAAGAAGCTGTTAGAGCAAGGTGCTGAACATGTTATCGTATCCATGGCTGGTAATGGCGCTCTCTTATTCAGTAAGGAAGGGATTTATCAGTCAAATGTTCCAAAGGGTACGCTTGTTAATTCGGTTGGTGCAGGGGATTCAGTCGTTGCAGGATTTTTAGCCGGCGTTTCGAAAGGCCTTTCGATTGAAGAATCATTTAAGCTTGGCGTCACATCAGGCAGTGCTACAGCATTTTCTGAAGAGCTTGGGACAAAAGAGCTTGTTGACACACTATTACCACAAGTAAAAGTCACACGCATTTAAAGGAGGAGTCACCATGAAAATAACAGAACTACTCACAAAGCAGACCATTAAGCTTCAATTAGACAGCCAGCAGAAAGAAGCAGTCATTGAAGAATTAGTCACTGTTTTAGATACAGCAGGCAAGTTAAATGATAAAGAGGGCTACAAAGAAGCAGTGATTAACCGTGAAAAACAGAGCTCTACTGGTATTGGTGAAGGAATTGCTATCCCTCACGCTAAAACAGCAAGTGTCAAAGAGCCTGCCATTGCATTTGGCCGCTCGGTAGCTGGTGTAGATTATGAATCACTGGACGCGCAGCCGAGTCATCTTGTCTTTATGATTGCAGCAACTGAAGGCGCAAACAACACGCACTTAGAAGCACTTTCTCGTTTATCAACACTTCTGATGCGTGAAGAAATCAGAAAGCAGCTTCTTGAAGCGGCTACTGAAGATGAAATCATCGATATCATCAATACGCATGATAAGGACGACGATGAAGAAGAAGAGGAAGTTCAAGAGGAGCCGGCTGCATCAGGTAAACCAGCTAAGATTTTAGCAGTAACAGCTTGCCCAACAGGTATTGCACATACATTTATGGCAGCAGATGCTTTGAAAGAAAAAGCGAAAGAAATGGGCGTTGACATTAAAGTCGAAACAAACGGCTCTGGTGGTATTAAACACGCTCTTACCGCAAAAGAAATCGAAGAAGCACCAGCCATCATTGTGGCAGCCGACAAGCAAGTTGAAATGGAACGCTTTAAAGGCAAACATGTCATTGAAGTACCTGTGACAGCAGGAATCCGTCGTCCGCAGGAATTGATTGAAAAAGCAGTCAATCAAGATGCGCCGATCTATAAAGGCTCTGGCGGCAGTTCTTCAAAAGACGAACATGAGTCATCTGGCAAAGGGAGAAGTGGTTTCTACAAGCACTTAATGAGCGGTGTAAGCAACATGCTTCCATTTGTTGTCGGAGGCGGTATCCTTGTTGCAATTTCATTCTTCTGGGGTATTAAATCGGCTGACCCTAATGACCCTTCATTTAATTCATTTGCAGCTGTTTTAAAAGGAATTGGTGGAGATAATGCACTTGCCTTAATCGTGGCTGTATTAGCCGGATTTATTGCGATGAGTATTGCAGATCGTCCAGGTTTTGCGCCAGGTATGGTCGGTGGATTTATGGCATCGGCAGCAGGTGCTGGATTCTTAGGCGGACTCATTGCCGGTTTCCTTGCTGGTTATGTCGTTGTGTTACTTAAAAAAGTATTCACATTCGTACCGCAGTCACTCGACGGAATTAAACCGGTTCTGCTCTATCCATTGTTCGGTATTTTCTTCACAGGTATCATTATGCATTACGTTGTTAACACGCCAGTAAAAATGGTGATGGACGGATTAACTCATTGGCTTGAAACTTTAGGTACTGGAAACCTTGTCTTAATGGGCATTATTTTGGCAGGTATGATGGCGATTGATATGGGTGGGCCAATTAACAAAGCGGCTTACACATTTGGTCTTGCGATGATTGCTGCTGGAAACTATGCACCGCATGCTGCCATTATGGCAGGCGGAATGGTACCACCACTAGGTATTGCACTTGCTACAACAATTTTTAGAAATAAATTCTCAAAACGTGACCGAGAAGCAGGGATTACATGCTACTTCATGGGAGCGGCCTTCATCACTGAAGGGGCGATCCCGTTTGCAGCGGCTGATCCTCTACGCGTGATTCCTTCAGCTGTCATTGGAGCAGCTGTGGCTGGCGGATTAACGGAATTCTTTAGAGTCACGCTTCCTGCACCGCACGGCGGACTATTCGTTTTCTGGGTAACAAATCATCCGATACTTTATATCATCAGCATCTTAATCGGTGCCGTTGTAACAGCGATTTTACTTGGTATTTTGAAAAAACCAGTGAAACTAGAAGCGTAAAGTAGAAGAGAAGCATCGTGAACAGCGGTGCTTCTTTTGTTTAATTATGAACAAATTAGGAAAAAATATCTAATTGAATGGTTGTCTTGTGAATTTTTAAATGACATGTGATAAAGTAAAGTTATTCAATTCACGTTTCAAGTCTTTTAGCAGAAAGTCTTAGGAGGAAGCAGTATTTTGAACGAAGAAAACAAACAAAACGAAAATGATATTCAATCTGATGCAAAGCAAGCCAAAACAGAGAAGAAAAGTTCACTGTTTGAATGGATCAAAGCCATTTTAATTGCACTTGCGCTCGTCTTGCTCATCCGTACGTTTATATTTGAGCCGTATGTGGTGGAAGGAGAGTCGATGGAGCCGACCCTTCATGATGGAGAAAAGCTGTTTGTCAACAAAACCATTAACTATCTAGGTGGTGTCAAACGAGGTGACATCGTGATTATTAATGGAAAAGATGGCCAGAAAATTCATTATGTAAAACGATTGATCGGTCTTCCGGGAGACACGATTGAAATGAAGGATGATACGCTTTACATTAATGGTAAAAAAGTAAATGAGCCTTATTTAAAAGAGAACAAGGCACATGCGAAAGAGTATGAAGTGCATTTGACAGGGGATTTTGGTCCGGTGAAAGTACCGAAAAACGATTACTTTGTGATGGGGGACAACAGACTCAACTCCATGGACAGTAGAAATGGACTTGGGCTCATTGAAAAGGATCGGGTTGTCGGGACATCAGAATTTGTTTTCTTCCCATTTGGCGACATTCGGCAAACAAAATAAAAGCACCCTTCTCAGGTGCGTGAGAAAAGTGCTTGAACGGGCGACCCTTAAAAGAAGGGTCGTTTTTAATTTGGCGTGAGCACTGTAACAATGAGCACAATGGCCAACACAGAAGCGAAGACAGACCCAGTAATGGCTAAAACGGACCGAAACAATCCGATCTTATGATTTTCTTTCCCTCGCTTTTGTAAAAAGCGTTTCGAAAAGATGTGTACCAGTGTGTAAATAAGCACAAGCCCAATATAAAGGCCAAAATCCCTCGCATTAAAGCCTGTTGCAGATAAATAAATACCCATAAAGAAAATCAATAAACAGTATTCCATCAGTGTAAGTAATCTCAAATCGCACGAACTCCTTCAATAAATCATTCCCACTTATTATACCATATTGGACAATTTGCCTTCGTTCTTAGTGAGAGACGTTTCTATCAAACGTTATTCATGTTATACTTCATAATGATGAATGAGTGATGGAGGATTAATAAATGATTGCAGTAAATAATGTTAGTTTGCGTTTTGCTGATCGTAAACTATTTGAAGAAGTAAATATTAAATTCACTCCTGGCAACTGCTACGGTTTAATTGGTGCCAATGGAGCTGGTAAATCAACGTTTCTAAAGATTCTTTCAGGTGAAATTGAAGCTCAGACGGGCGATGTTCATATGAGCCCTGGTGAGCGTTTAGCGATTTTAAAACAGAACCACTTTGAATACGAAGAATTTGAAGTATTAAAAGTCGTCATGATGGGTCACAAACGTCTATATGATGTGATGCAGGAGAAAGATGCGATCTATATGAAACCTGATTTCTCAGATGAAGACGGGATTCGTGCAGCAGAGCTTGAAGGTGAGTTCGCTGAGTTAAACGGCTGGGAAGCAGAAAGTGAAGCAGCGATCTTATTAAAAGGTCTTGGCATTCCAGAGAGCCTTCAATCGAAGAAAATGTCTGAGCTTGGTGGTTCTGAAAAGGTTAAAGTATTACTAGCCCAAGCTTTATTTGGTAAGCCTGACGTCCTTCTTCTGGATGAGCCAACAAACCACTTGGACTTACAAGCCATCCAGTGGCTGGAAGAGTTCCTTATTCATTTTGAAAATACCGTCATCGTCGTTTCGCATGACCGTCACTTCTTAAACAAAGTATGTACACATATTGCGGACCTAGACTTCGGAAAAATTCAAGTATATGTCGGAAACTATGATTTCTGGTATGAGTCCAGCCAGCTAGCGCTGAAACTCAGCCAAGATGCAAATAAGAAAAAAGAAGAGCAAATTAAGCAGCTTCAAGAGTTCGTTGCCCGGTTCAGTGCGAATGCTTCTAAATCGAAGCAAGCGACGTCAAGAAAGAAATTGCTTGATAAAATCTCTTTAGACGATATTAAGCCATCTTCACGTAAATATCCGTATGTCCATTTTGCGCCAGAGCGCGAAATCGGAAATGATGTCCTTCAAGTAGAAGGTCTATCAAAAACAATCGACGGTGTGAAAGTACTTGATAACGTCAGCTTTATTATGAATCGCGAGGATAAAATTGCGTTCCTAAGCCGTAATGAGCTTGCTGTGTCTACTTTATTTAAGATCCTTGCTGGTGAGATGGAGCCAGACAGCGGGACATATAAATGGGGCGTCACAACATCTCAAGCCTTTTTCCCGAAAGACAATAGTGAATACTTTGAAGGAAACGATGTCGATCTAGTGGATTGGCTTCGCCAATATTCTCCTAATGATCAAAGCGAAAGCTTCTTACGCGGATTCTTAGGACGTATGCTTTTCTCTGGGGAAGAAGTAAAGAAAAAAGCAAGCGTCTTATCAGGAGGAGAAAAGGTTCGTTGTATGTTATCGAAAATGATGCTGTCAGGAGCGAATGTACTGCTTCTAGATGAGCCAACGAACCACTTAGACCTAGAATCCATTACGGCGCTGAATAACGGTTTAATGAGCTTTAAAGGAGCTATGCTCTTCTCATCTCATGACCATCAGTTTGTTGAAACAGTGGCAAACCGTATTATCGAAGTGACGCCAAATGGCATCGTCGATAAACAAACAACATATGATGAGTTCTTATCAGATCAAGAGATTCAAAAGAGACTCGTTGAGCTTTATGCGTAAATAAGAAAAGACATCCACAAGTGGATGTCTTTTTTGGTTAAATCGCCCAGTTTCCATTACGGAAGATCGGTTCACGTTTTCCGTCTTTTGTAATACCGTCAATATTCATTTTCTTTGAACCAATCATGAAATCGACGTGTGTGATACTGTTGTTTACACCAGCTGCATCCAATTCTTCACGATTCATCTCTTTTCCGCCTTCGATATTGAACGCATATCCGCTGCCGATGGCAAGGTGGTTTGATGCGTTCTCATCATAAAGGGTATTGTAATAGAGAATGTTCGAGTTTGAGATTGGTGAATCATCTGGTACGAGAGCAACCTCACCTAGATAATGAGAGCCTTCATCTGTTTCAACGAGCGAAGTTAAAATGTCTTCGCCTTCCTTCGCTTTCACATCGACAATTCGGCCATTTTCAAATGTTAAAGTAAACTCATCAATGATATTTCCTGCATAGCTGAGCGGTTTTGTGCTTGAGACAGTCCCATTTACACCATCTTTTTTAGGTACGGTAAAGACTTCTTCTGTTGGCATGTTGGCCATGAAAGAGACGCCGCGCTCACTCACGCTGCCGGCACCTACCCAAATGTGCTGCTCAGGGAGCTCAATCGTTAAATCAGTGCCAGGAGCATCATAATGAAGCTTGTGGTAGTGGCGCTCATTTAGGATTTTGACCTTTTCATTTAGCAACTCATCGTGCTTTTTCCAAGCCTCCACAGGATCTGCTTGATCAGCGCGAGCGACTTTAAAGATTTGATCCCATAATAAAGCGACAGCTTCTTCATCTGTCTCGTCAGGGAAAATCTTTTTCGCCCAATCTTTTGATGCAGCGCCTACGACCGTCCAAGCCACTTTGTCTGATTGAACGTATTGGCGATATGTATGAAGGGCGGATCCAGCGGCTTTTTGCTGTGCAGCGATTTTTTTCGAATCAATGCCTCGCAGAAGGTCAGGGCTTTCTGACAAGATCGTGATAAAAGCGCCGCCGCGTTTTGCGATGGTTTCCATCATCTGTGCTTCCCATTCTGGGAATTGCTCAAACACATCCTGTGGTGCATGTTCATACTTTAAACGAGCAAGAACACCATCACTCCAGCGGATATGTACGTTTTTCGCCCCGTGCTCATATGCATGTTTCGCGACAAGACGAACAAGGTCTGCAGATTCAGTAGATGCAGATACGACGACTTCTTGTTCTTTTTGAACATTCACACCGACTTCAACGATGGTCTTCGCATATTGATCTAATTGTTTTTCAAATGTACTCATAAAAACCCTCCTTTAGTCATGTTCATCATATCAGATTTAAGACCGAAAAGGAAAATGGGGAGCACGCGAAAGGCCAAAATAAAAAAGCCGCTTTCATGCGGCTTTTTTAGCGGTTCAGTTGTTTCACAGGCTGTGCATTAGAAGGGGGCATATGTGAAAACGACAGGCTCATTCCTCCTAATATAATACCCGTTAAAATGACTGTGACAACGACCCGTTTACCTAAATCAAGCAACATGTTCTTCCTCCTTCACGTTTATCCATTCCTCACGATATGATCGAAATGATAAAAAAAGAAGTAGAACAAGAAGATTATTTTAATGTTTTTTGCAATTTATGAATGACTTCTAGTGAACGACCTGTTCCGATTGCGACAGATTCAAGTGGATTTGCTGCAATATGAACTGGAACGACAATCTCCTGTGAGAGCCATTCTTGAATCCCGTTTAACAAAGCGCCACCGCCGGTTAAGATCACGCCGCGGTCTACGATGTCACCACTAAGCTCTGGAGGGCTGTCCTCTAATGTGGCACGAATCGCCTCTAAAATATGAAGAAGTGACTCTCGCATGGCACCTTGAATTTCATGAGATTCAAGTGTGATCGTTTTTGGAAGACCTGTCACCAGATCACGTCCACGTACTTCTAATGATTCAGGCTCATGCTCAATGAGACAATAACCAATTTCCATTTTAACTTGCTCAGCTGTCCGCTCGCCGATTAATAGGTTATATTTCTTTCGGACAAACGTAATGATATCTTCATCCAGCTGATCTCCGCCAATTCGAATGGAATGACAAGAGACAACGCCGCCAAACGAAATGATGGCAACTTCCGTTGTTCCTCCGCCAATATCAACTACGACGTTTGCAACAGGCTCATCTACTGGGAGATCAGCGCCGATTGCGGCTGCAACAGGTTCTTCTATTAAATGCACGTGCTTTGCTCCGCAGTTTTTCACAGCATCACTGATGGCACGACGCTCAACAGCTGTTGAACCAGAAGGTGTACATACGACGACCGTTGGTTTTCTGAAGGTAAACCCGATATTTTTTCCTGCTTTTTTCATGATTTGTTTGAGTAAATCTGTTGTCATATCATAATCAGCGATGACACCGTCTTTCATCGGACGGATCGCCACAATTTTCCCAGGTGTTTTCCCAATCATTTCTTTTGCTTCTGTTCCGACGGCAAGTACAGTTTTTGTTTCTGTATCGACTGCCACGACGGACGGTTCATTTAAAATAATTCCCTTATTTTTACTATAAACCAATATGTTAGCTGTTCCTAAATCAATTCCAATTTCGGCATTTTGAAACATGTTTTCACCCAATCTCTATTTTTGCTGTTTTAAACAATTTTACATTTAAAAGTTCAGAGGGTTGAGGTCATTTGTGGGGGTTTGTGATGACCTTGAAATGAACTTGTAAAATTCAAGTATCATTTTGACAATCACAATAAATTTTCCCTTTGTTTTTTCTTTTATGAAAAAAATTTTTATAGAGGAGAAACCTTTTGAGAATCTCTTACGTCTACGATATATCAATTGGTGAAAAACAGATTGATCTTGAGCTAATGAAAGAAAGAGGGAACGAAATTGAAATCTATCGGAGTCGTAAGAAAAGTAGACGAACTAGGGCGTATTGTGATGCCAATCGAATTAAGAAGAGCACTTGATATTGCCATTAAAGACAGTATGGAATTTTTTATAGATGGGGAGAAAATCGTCTTGAAAAAATACAAGCCAGAGGGTGTTTGCCTCATGACTGGTGAGATTACATCAGAGAACCATGATTATGGAAATGGTCAAATTACATTAAGCGCTGAAGGCGCAGAACTACTCTTAAAAGAGCTGCAAGAAGCTCTTCAGCAGTAATGAAAAAAGCCTGCTCTCTTCCTTTGTGCGGAGAACAGGCTTTTTTTCTGAAAAAGTTCCTTAAAAATGCCCCATCTCCCTCAAAAAATAAGTGGAAAATGGTACAATTGACAAAGAATCTCAGGGCGGCAGGTGGAATCATTTGAACAAAACATATCAAGTGCGGATCGTGTTATCTGTTCTTGCATTTATTTTAATATTAAGCTGGGATTTCTTTTATTATCTAGGCGGCTATCAAATTAATTGGCCGCTCGATCTAGCCTTTACAGTCCTTGTTCTAACAGGGATCTGGGTTGTCTCAGGCTATGTAGACCGCTTAAATCTATTTGTGTCAGACTTAAATACGAGAGAGAAAGAAGCACAGGAACTGACAGAGCGGCTGAATCGAATTACAGATAACTTGCAAGAAATCGTCTTTGAAACAAACGAAAAAGGTGAAATTATTTTTTTAAATCAAGCATGGACACAAATGACAGGCTATGACATTGATGAATGTCTAGGCACCATGTACAATCAGTACTTTGATCAAGAGGAACGCGTGGTGCAGCATTTGTTATCTGTGATCAAGGAGCATAAAGATGCGGGGCGGGTAGAACTGCAGCTTCTCCATAAAGAGGGAAAGAAGGTATGGGGAGACGTTCATTACAAGCTCTATTTTGATGAGCATCACCAGTTTACCGGAGGAATTGGAACAGTAGCTGATATTACGAAACAAAAGCAGGCAAAGCTTGAGCTTGAAAGATCCAATCAGCAATTGCAAATGCAGGCGCAAAAGCTGGCCGTCGCTGGACAAATAGCCGCTGGAATCGCCCATGAAGTCAGAAATCCACTGACATCAGTAAATGGTTTTTTACAGCTGATGAAGACACAATATCCTGAAAGAACCGATTATTTTGACATTATCTTCTCTGAAATTAAACGGATTGATTTTGTTTTAAGTGAGCTGCTTGTATTGGCTAAGCCTCAAGCGGTCCATTTTCAAGAAGTCCAGCTTCATGAGCTTCTAGAACAAGTGATTACTTTATTAAAAACAAATGCCGTTCTTTCAAATATTGATCTCAAGCAGCCATTTAAAAGGCAGGATGCCGGTGCAATCCTAGCAGACGCTAACCAAATGAAGCAGCTGTTCATTAATTTAATCAAAAATGCGATTGAGGCAATGCCTGAAGGTGGCAGCATATACATATCTACAGAAAAAGTATTGAATGAATGGAAGATTACCATTCAAGATGAAGGAAAAGGGATGTCTGAAGAAGATATTCAAAAAATATATGACCCTTTCTTTTCCACGAAAAAAGAAGGGACAGGGCTTGGTCTGACCATCTGTGCGACAATTTTAAAAGATCATCACGGAAGAATGGACGTGTCTAGTGAGCTTGGAAAAGGCACAGCTTTTCATATTTATTTGCCTGTGTGTCAAAAAAGCAGACAGCAGCAAGTTGAGAGGACGTGAAGTCATGACGATGAAAGCTTTATTTGTATATGGGACGCTATTGCAGCATGAAGAGCACCACGAAGCGTACATGAAGGAAAGCAGACTAATAGCTAAATCTGCTTGGATGAATGGAAGAATCTACGATACAGGTCAAGGATATCCAGCGTGTGTTTCCGCAGAAAAAGGCACTGTATACGGGGAATTGTACGAGGTGACTGCTGACACGTTGAATAAGATAGACGCACTAGAGGAAGGGTATGACAAGCAGGAAATCAATGTCATGACGGATCAAGGTCAGGTAGCAGCCATGACATACACTTTGCCAGAGCAGAAGGCATCAGCACTGAAAGAAATAAAGAGAGGGTGCTGGAAAGCTTATAAACTGTGGCATGAGAAGCCATCATCCTTCTATTATTTTGCCTATGGCTCCTGTATGGATGATGCTAGATTTAAGCTCGCAGAAGTCGATCATCACTTCAGACAAATCATCGGCGGTGGTGTACTAAACGGTTTTACTACGAGATTTACATTGGTGAGGCCAGATGGATCAAGAGCTGATATGGTAGAAGACGGCGGCGAAACAGAGGGTGTATTATATGAAGTTCCTTTTGATGCCATTCGTTATTTGTATAAACGAGAGGGAGTATATGAAGGCACATATCGTCCAGCTTTTGTCGATGTCAAAATAGGTGATCAAATTTATGAGGACTGTTTAACCTTTCTTGTGCTTCAAAAGAGCGAAGAAATCGCTCCGCCAGCTCATTATCGCAGTGAAATCGAAAAAGGAGCAGACCTTTACTTAAGTGAAGCGTTCCGCAAAAAAATTCGTTCCCATATGGATTCATTAATCAAACCGTAGTAAAATGCATGGTAAGTGAGATAAAAGGAGTCTGAACATGAAAAAGGAATATGCAGTCATTGGTCTTGGACGCTTTGGCGGAAGTATTTGCAAGGCGCTGAGCGAAGAAGGACTTGAAGTCATGGCGATGGATATGAATGAAGATCGAGTAAACGAGTACGCGAAAATTGCCTCACATGCGGTCATTGGTGATTCGACGGACGAAAACGTTTTAAAAAATCTTGGTATTCGCAATTTTGATCATGTCATCGTTGCAATCGGTGAAAACATTCAGGCAAGTATTTTAACAACGATTATGCTGAAAGAGCTTGGCGTCAAAATGGTCACCGTGAAAGCGCAAAATGACTACCATGAAAAGGTGCTCAACAAAATTGGAGCGGATCGCATCGTTCATCCAGAGCGAGATATGGGCAGACGGATTGCACATAAAATCATTTCAAATAACGTGCTTGATTACCTCGAGCTGTCAGATGAGTACAGCCTGATTGAGATTGTGGCAAACAGCAGGCTGGCGGGACATTCTCTTTTAGATCTTGATATACGGGCAAAATACGGCATCAACATTGTGGCCATTAAGCGCGGAAAAGAAGTCATTGTTTCCCCGCTGGCAGATGAAATGATTCAAAAAGAAGATATCCTCATTGTCATTGGGGCAGTAGCCGATATAGGACGCTTTGAAAAACGAGAAATGCAAAACGATTATTAAGCACTCCGATGACGGGGTGTTTTTTTTACATGAATGTGTTCATGACAGGTGGACATTGAGACGGAAATTGACACTGAAAAGGGTTGCTTTGTTCATGTATAACCGCAAAAATGAATCATCTTATTTTTCGTGCAATTATCACTATTCAGAAATAAAAATCAGTGTTTTGATATGGTTGATTTTCTCTAAATGTCATTGACTGGACAAACAGATTCGTTTACGATAAGAAACATTATATTGTTTACTTGGAGGAGGCAGTGTCGTTGGATAAGGAGCTTTTCAGACATCAAATTGAGGTAGCAGCAAAGAGAAAAAAAGCAGCCCTCGTGATTAAACATGCGAAAGTCATGGATGTGTTTAACCAGGAATGGATAGACGCAGATGTCGCTGTTGAAAATGGACAAATAGTCGGGATAGGGGAGTACGAGGGGGAACAGGAGCTTGATGCAGCAGGTCAAATGCTTGTGCCTGGTTTTATTGATGGCCACGTTCATATCGAGTCTTCTATGGTTACCCCTGCTGAATTCTCCAAAGCTGTCGTTCCGCGCGGTGTGACAACTGTCGTAACAGATCCGCATGAAATCGCCAATGTGTCAGGTATAACAGGCATCCAATTTATGCTGGAAGAAGCGAGAAAAGCTGCCTTACATATTTATTTCATGCTGCCATCCTGTGTACCGGCAGTCAGTTTTGAACGATCAGGTGCTACATTAATAGCGAAAGATTTAAAGCCTCTTTATCAAGAAAAGGAAGTGCTTGGTCTTGCTGAGGTGATGGACTATGTCGGTGTGGAGCAGGCAGAAGAAGATATGCTTCAAAAGCTGCTTGATGCCCAAAACGAGAATAAACTGATTGATGGCCATTTAGCAGGCTTAACAGATCGTTTAATCAACGTCTACCGGACGGCCAATATCCAAACAGACCATGAGGTGACAACTGCACAGGAAGCCCTTGAGCGTGTGAAAAGGGGCATGTATGTGATGCTGAGAGAAGGATCTGTTGCCAAAAACGTGAAAAATGTTTTACCCGCTGTCAATGAAAAGAATGCGAGACGCTTTTTCTTTTGCACAGATGATAAACATTTGGATGATTTAATGGCACAGGGAAGTATTGATGAGCAAGTACGGATGTCCATAAAAGAAGGCTTAGATCCATTTTTAGCCTATCAAATGGGAAGCTTAAATGCCGCAGAGTGTTTTGGTCTTAAAACAAAGGGAGCCATTGCACCAGGCTATGATGCTGATTTTATGCTTGTCTCGGACTTTCATCATGTAGACATTACAAGCGTATTTATCGCAGGTGAATTGGTTGCACAGAACGGAGAGTACAAGCCGAGTGTCGAAAAGATCGCACCAAGCCCAGCATTATTACAATCTGTTCATGCAGTAGATGTTCAAGAGGAAGACATTGCACTACCTATCACGGGCGATCAACATATGAATGTGATCCGTATTATTCCGAATCAGCTTGAAACAAAGTTAGAACAAGTCTCTCCTTCAGAAATGAACGGACAATTTACAAGTGATACAGGCAGAGATGTATTGAAAATGGTGCTTGTTGAACGTCATCAAGGTTTATCTGAAATGGGCGTAGGGATTGTCAGCGGCTTCGGCATCAAACAGGGCGCGATTGCAACAACGGTTGCACATGATTCCCATAACTTAATTGCAGTTGGCACAAATGATGCTGATATCATCAAAGCGATTGAGGCGTTAAAAGAAGCAGGCGGCGGTTTGACTGTTGTTAAAGAAGGGCGTTCTCTTCATACGCTGCCATTACCGATCTCTGGTTTATTGTCAGATCAGCCGGCACATCTCGTCAATGAAAGCCTTCATACACTTCATGAAGCGCTTAAAGAAACAGGTTTTACCTTAGACTTTAATCCGTTTTTGACGCTGTCCTTCTTGGCACTTCCAGTCATTCCTGATGTGAAAATGACGACAAAGGGCTTGTTTGATGTCAGAAACTTTCAGCACCTCCCAATTCAATCATAAAAAGTGAGAAACCGCATGTTATATATGCGGCTTTTTTCAATACTGATGAAAAAAAGAGACACAGCCAGTCGGCTCGTGTCTCTTTTTGTGATTACACTTCCATAATAATCGGTAAGATCATTGGGCGGCGTCTTGTTTTTTCGTAAAGGAAAGGAGCAAGTGTGTCCGTAATTTCGTTCTTAATTTCCGACCACTGAGTTGTCTTACGTTCCATTACTTTTTCAAGATGCTTTGAAATGAGATCTTGTGCGTCGTTGATGAGGTCTCCAGATTCTCTCATGTAGACAAAGCCTCTTGAGATGAGATCAGGACCAGCAGAGATTTTGAATTCTTTCATGTCCATGCTGACGACCACAATGACAAGACCTTCTTCAGAAAGAATGCGGCGGTCTCTTAAGACGATATTCCCGATATCGCCAATTCCGCTTCCGTCGATATACACGTTACCTGATGGAATTTTGCCAGCGACACTTGCTTCGTCACCTTTTAGTGCAAGTACTTCACCGTTATCCATGATAAAGCAGTTTTCCTCAGGAATTCCGCAATCATTCGCAAGTTTAATATGCGTTTTTTGCATGCGGTATTCACCGTGAATCGGCATAAAGAATTTTGGTTTAATTAAACGGAGCATCAGCTTTTGTTCTTCTTGTCCGCCATGACCAGATGTATGAATATTATTAAGTGAGCCATGAATAACCTCAGCGCCAGCACGGTACAGCTGGTTAATGGTGCGGCTTACGCTAATATTGTTACCTGGAATCGGTGAAGAAGAGAAGACAACAGTGTCTCCAGGATTAATCGAAATCTGGCGGTGAGTGCCGTTTGCAATACGAGAAAGAGCAGCCATCGGCTCACCTTGGCTCCCAGTACAAAGAATAGTCACTTTGTTTGCTGGTAGACGGTTGATTTCATTATGTTCAATGAACGTGTTTTTTGGACATTTAATGTAGCCAAGATCTTGTCCAATATCAATGGCAGACTCCATACTTCGTCCAAACACCGCAACTTTTCGGCCGTTGGCAACAGCGGACTCGATCACTTGCTGAAGTCTGTGAATGTTTGAAGCAAACGTAGCAAAGATAATACGTCCGTCGACTTTTCTAAAGATGTCATCAATGCTTTCGCCTACGCGTCTTTCAGACATCGTAAATTCTGGAATTTCACTGTTTGTACTATCGGATAAAAGACATAGAACGCCTTCTTTCCCGATTTCAGCCATTTTTGTTAAGTTGGCAGGTTCGCCAACAGGCGTAAAGTCAAACTTGAAATCACCTGTATGTACGATGTTACCAGGAGGTGTCTTCACGACAATTCCATAAGAATCTGGAATACTGTGTGTAGTTCTAAAGAAAGACACAGCTGTTTTTCTGAATTTAATGGTATCTTCTTCTTCATAAATGTGAAGTTTTGTTTGTCTCAAGAGACCGTGCTCTTCCAATTTATTACGAAGTAGGCCGATTGCGAGTTTGCCGCCGTAAACTGGAATATTCACTTGCTTGAGAAGGTAAGGGATACCGCCGATGTGGTCTTCATGTCCGTGAGTGATGAAAAGACCTTTGATTTTATCTTCGTTTTTAACTAAGTACGTATAGTCAGGGATGACGTAGTCAATTCCAAGAAGCTCATCTTCAGGGAACTTAATACCAGCATCAATTAAAATGATTTCATCTTGAAATTGAACGCCATACGTGTTTTTACCGATCTCGCCTAAACCGCCGAGCGCAAAAACTGCCGCCTGATCGTTTTTTACAAATTTCATTCCTCTCATAGCTCCAATACTTTAAAATTTTCACTTTCTCGTTCATAGTCTAAAAAAGCACCGTCTACAGGCTGAATGAATTCAATGTTGTAGCTATGTTTTTTCAACTTATCACGTACGTCTCTTTCAGAAACTGCTTCAACGTATAGTGAATCTGTGTGTTCTCTTACAGGTACCTCAGTAGTACTTGCCTGAAAAAATACCTTATATATCATCCAAATCTCTCCTTAAATACCGTATGTTACACTCGCTATTTCTATTATATTAAAAAAACGCGCATAAGAAAAGTCTCTGAGAAAAAAGGACCTTCAGCAAATGTGCGGAAGATCCTTTTAAGCGATCGATTTTTTACGAAGCATGTCCTTCCATTGTCTTCTAATTTTCTTGCGCAGACGACGAAGCATCGCAGGTCGCCTCCTTTCGAATTGAAGTTAGATTAGACCTTGTATTCCGTTCTCTCTTTATACTTGTATTATATGACGTTTCCATTGAATGTTACATGGTTATATGTGGGAAATAGGCGTTTTCATAGGAAGTGGTTTCGAAAGCAGAAATCTTTCTGTATGATGAAAGGGAGTAGATATACATAACAAGAGACAGGAGACGGGATATGAATAAAAAAGTCATCTTCTTTGATATCGACGGTACTTTATATGATCATGATAAAAAAATACCTGAATCAACGAAGCGATCGGTTCGTTTATTAAAAGAAAAAGGCCATCATCTCTTCATTGCATCTGGGCGTTCGCCTTTTTTAATTAAGCCTATTTTAGAGGAATTGGGGCTTGACTCCTTTATAGCTTATAACGGTCAGTATGTCATGTATGAGGGAGAAGTCATTTACGGCAATCCGCTTAAACTGGAGCTAATGGAGCAAATTTATGAAACAGCGGATCATCATGATCATCCGCTTGTTTTCATGGGGGAAAAAGCGATGAAGGCTTCTGTGCCAAATCACCCGTTTATCCATGAGGGGATTGGGACTTTAAAAACAGAGCATCCTGAACATGATTTGTCTTACTTTAAAGAAAACGAGATTTTTCAAATGCTGTTATTCTGTAAGGCAAAAGAGGAAGTCCAATACGAGGCGTTCCGCGAAGAAATTGATCTTGTCAGATGGCACGAGCTGTCAACAGATGTCTTGCCAAAAGGCGGATCAAAGGCTGAAGGCATTAAACGAGTTATCGAAAGACTGCCTTACGAGCAAAAGGATACCGTTGCCTTTGGAGACGGTCTGAACGATCGAGAGATGATTTCGTTTGCTGGTACAGGCGTCGCCATGGGAAATGCTGTGAATGAACTAAAAGATTTGGCTGATTTTGTGACAAAGCCAGTAGATGAAGACGGCATATTCCATGCAGTGACTCATTTAGGCCTGATTGAAGAATAAAAAAAGAAGACCCTTAGGTTATTGGGTCTTCTTTTTATTTTATGATCTGCCGATCGCAACAGAGTTGTCAGGCTCAGCGAATGGCTGATCCTTTTGAATATGATCATAAAACATAATGCCGTTTAAATGGTCGATTTCATGCTGAAACACAATGGCCGGAAACCCTTTTAGGCGAATATCAATGTCTTCTCCTTCAAGCGTTGTACCCTTCACCCTGATCTTTTGATATCGAGGGACAAATCCAGGAATGGCTTCATCAACAGATAAGCAGCCTTCACCAGTCGTTAAATAAGCTCTTTTGACGGAATGACTGACAATGCGCGGGTTGAAAAGGGCATAGCTGTATTCCACTCCATCTTCATCCTCACAGTGAACAGCGATCATTCGTTTACTGACATTAATTTGCGGAGCCGCGAGTCCAACGCCGGGTCTGAGTCCATACTTTTCAGCCATGTCAGCATCCTGACTATTTTTAACGAATTCAATCATGTCAGCTAAATGCTGTTTGTCCTCTTCTGTCGGCGGGAGCTCGACCGCTTCAGCTGTTTGTCTTAAGACGGGATGTCCGTCCCGTACGATATCTTCCATGGTAATCACAAATCTTCACTCCTATTTCCTTTGTATGTAAAGTATATAAAATGATACACAACATATGCAATGAAATAAAGAAGACCGGTCCTATGAGACCGGTCAGAGGCTTAAACAGCCATTAGCAGCAGCCGCCACCGCCGCCTAAGAATGCTGCGCCAACGATGATTAATAGGATGAAAAGGACAACGATTAAAGCGAATGTCCGTCCACCGCCGTATCCGTAGCCACCGCCATAACTTGGGTAACAACAGCCACCGCCATATCCACCACCGTATCCATACCCGTAACCGCCGTATCCACCATACATACTTCCATGACTATAATTAGACATACTTTTGACCTCCTTTGGAAATACACTCGGCCTCTCATAAGTGAAGGCGAAGCGTGTAATATAAACTATGTATGAATGCACTATTTGTATAGTCATGCGCCTATCACTTGAAAAAAATCTTCTTCGGCTCCTCAGAATGACCTCTTTCCTTGTCACAAACGCCTATAAAAATTATAGTTGTATGTGGAGATATAAAGGGGGAACCTTGTGATGAGACAGATAAGAAGAAGCATGAAAGCAGGTGCTGCTTTAGCGGGGATATGTACCCTTTTGCTGGCGGGGTGCGGAGGTCAAAGTCCATTTCATGATATGCAAGATGCGATGACGAAAATGAGCGAAAAAGAGGCATCCTTTGAAAAAGAGCAAGGCGCACTGCAAAGCTATGAGAAAAAAGAGCAGCAGCTCTATAAAAAAATGATTCAAACCACAAAGGATCACACTAAAACAGTGAAAAGCCTTTCTGATCAGGCGTTAGCATCTGCTGCGAAACGAGAAGAACATTTGAAAACAGAAAAAGACAGCATGGATGAATCGAAAAAAGAATTGAAAACGGTCAAGGAATCTGCGGGACGTATACAAGATACGAATTTAAAAGAAAAAGCAGATGAAACGGTCAAATCGCTTGAGAAAAGATATGCGTCGTATGACCAGCTTTACAAGGAATATCAAAAGGCGTTGAAACAAGATCAGCATTTATATCAATCTTTAAAGAAAAAGGACTTAGGATATAAAGAGCTAAAATCCAAGCTGAAGACGGTGAACCGTTCTTATAGCAAAGTCAGAAAAGAAGGTAAAAAGTTCAATCAATATACAAAGCAATTGAATGAGCATAAACAGGCTTTGTCTAAAGTGGCAGATCAAGAGTCCAAAAAGAGCTGAAAAAACAGCTCTTTTTTTATTTTTCGACAAAAACAAACATTTTCTATTGTAGTACAGTAGTACACACTATACTAGTACAGTTCGATGTGTTTGTTAAACAGATTGATACAGCTCACCATAAAAAGTAAAGCGAATACATTTATTTAAATAAAGCCGTTAAATCAATTGACGGACTATTTTTCTTGTTGTAAACTAGTCCTTGTTAACAGAAGTTGTATTAGTTATTTGTGAACTATCGTTAATACAGTTAGAAGAACTCAAAAACGAGCGATCATCTTAAGTTTCGACAACGATCCTAGTGGCTATTAAATACAGGAGTCATATGTGTATTTTGGGTTATCCTATATCTGTATGTATAAATGGATTCACGACAAATTGACTGTTAAAAGAAAGGAAGAGGTGACTTTAGAATGGCTGCAAAAACAAAAAAAGCAATTGTTGATAGCAAAAAGCAATTTGATGCCATCAAAAAGCAGTTTGAAACGTTTCAAATTTTAAACGAAAAAGGCGAAGTCGTAAACGAAGCGGCAATGCCAGATCTCTCAGATGACCAATTAAAAGAATTAATGCGCCGTATGGTGTTTACACGAGTATTAGATCAACGTTCAATTTCATTGAACCGTCAAGGACGTCTTGGCTTCTATGCGCCAACAGCTGGACAAGAGGCTTCTCAGCTTGCAACTCACTTTGCACTTGAGAAAGAAGATTTCATTCTTCCAGGATATCGTGATGTACCACAATTAATCTGGCATGGCCTACCATTAACAAAAGCGTTCTTGTTCTCTCGTGGACACTTTGTTGGTAACCAAATGCCTGAAGATTTGAATGCACTTTCACCACAAATCATTATCGGTGCACAAATCATTCAAGCTGCTGGTGTAGCTCTTGGTTTGAAAAAGCGTGGTAAAAATGCTGTTGCAATCACTTACACTGGTGATGGCGGAGCTTCACAAGGTGATTTCTACGAAGGTATTAACTTTGCAGGGGCTTACAAAGCGCCAGCGATTTTTGTTGTCCAAAACAACAGATATGCGATCTCTACTCCTGTTGAGAAGCAATCTGCTGCGCAAACAATTGCACAAAAAGCAGCTGCAGCTGGTATCGTAGGCGTACAAGTTGACGGTATGGATGCATTAGCTGTATATGCAGCAACTGCTGAAGCTCGTGAGCGTGCTGTAAATGGCGAAGGTCCAACATTAATCGAAACTCTTACATTCCGTTACGGCCCACATACAATGGCTGGTGACGATCCAACAAGATATCGTACAAAAGAAGATGAAAACGAGTGGGAGCAAAAAGATCCATTGGTACGCTACCGCAAATTCTTGGAAAACAAAGGCCTATGGTCTGAAGAAGAAGAGAATAAAGTCATCGAAGATGCAAAAGAACAAATCAAACAAGCGATCAAAGAAGCTGACGAACAGCCTAAGCAAAAAGTCACTGACTTGATTGAAAATATGTACGATGTGAAACCATTCAACTTAGTTGAACAGCTTGAAATTTACAAACAGAAGGAGTCGAAGTAAGCCATGGCGCAAATGACAATGATTCAAGCGATCACTGATGCGTTACGCACAGAACTGAAAAATGACGAAAACGTTCTCGTTTTCGGAGAAGACGTTGGTAAAAACGGCGGCGTATTCCGTGCGACTGAAGGATTGCAAAAAGAGTTTGGTGAGGATCGTGTATTCGATACACCACTTGCTGAATCTGGTATTGGCGGTCTTGCAATTGGCCTTGGACTACAAGAATTCCGCCCAGTAATGGAAATTCAATTCTTCGGATTCGTTTACGAAGTATTAGATTCTGTTTCTGGACAAATGGCTCGTATGCGTTACCGTTCTGGCGGACGCTGGCATTCTCCAGTGACAATCCGTTCTCCATTCGGCGGGGGAGTTCACACACCTGAGCTTCACGCTGATAGCTTAGAAGGTCTTATCGCACAACAGCCTGGTATCAAGGTGGTCATTCCTTCAACACCTTACGATGCAAAAGGACTATTAATTTCTGCAATCCGCGACAATGATCCGGTTGTATTCCTTGAGCATATGAAACTTTATCGCTCTTTCCGTCAGGAAGTTCCTGAAGAAGAGTACACAATTGAAATCGGTAAAGCTGACGTGAAACGTGAAGGTTCTGACCTTTCAATCATCACTTACGGTGCAATGGTTCACGAATCACTTAAAGCTGCTGAAGAACTTGAAAAAGAAGGCGTTTCTGCTGAAGTGATCGACCTTCGTACAGTAAGCCCGCTTGATATTGAAACAATCATCGCTTCTGTTGAAAAAACAGGTCGTGCGATCGTTGTTCAAGAAGCACAAAAACAAGCTGGTATTGCTGCAAACGTAGTAGCTGAAATCAATGACAGAGCAATCCTTAGCCTAGAAGCACCAGTACTTCGTGTAGCTGCACCTGATACTGTATTTGCTTTCTCTCAAGCTGAGACCGTATGGCTTCCAAACCATAAAGACGTGCTTGAAACAGCTAAGAAAGTTCTTGAATTTTAATTAAATGACTGAGGGGAAAAGAATTTATTTCTCTTCCCCTTTATCAATTACAAGACCGTGTAAACATACACAACAAGGATTCAACAAAATCTAGGAGGCGAAAAACAGTGGCATTTGAATTTAAACTTCCGGACATCGGAGAAGGTATCCACGAAGGTGAGATCGTTAAGTGGTTTGTAAAACCAAACGACGAAATTAATGAAGATGACGTTTTAGCAGAGGTACAAAACGATAAAGCAGTTGTAGAAATTCCTTCACCTGTTAAAGGAAAAGTATTAGAATTAAAAGTTGAAGAGGGAACAGTTGCAACTGTAGGACAAACAATCATTACGTTTGATGCACCTGGTTACGAAAATCTTCAATTTAAAGGCAGCGAAGAAGAAGGCGAAGCAAAAACTGAAGCTCAAGTACAAGGTACTGCTGAAGCTGGTAACGAGCCAGAGAAGAAAGAAGTGGCACAAGAAGAAGCGGCAGCAGCAACTGGTGCAGGCGCACAAGAGCAAGTAGATGCTGATCCAAACAAACGCGTTATCGCTATGCCATCTGTACGTAAATATGCTCGCGAAAAAGGCATTGAAATTTACAAAGTTGCAGGTTCTGGTAAAAACGGACGTGTGTTAAAAGAAGATATCGACAGCTTCGTTAATGGTGGTTCTGCAGCTCAAGAAGCAGCACCTCAAGCAGCTGAAAGTGCGAAAGAAGAAGCAGCTCCTAAAGCGGCAGCAGCTCCAGTTCTTGAAGGGGAATTCCCAGAAACTCGCGAGAAAATGAGCGGAATCCGCAAAGCGATCGCGAAAGCAATGGTAAACTCTAAGCATACAGCTCCTCACGTAACATTAATGGATGAAGTTGATGTAACGAACCTTGTTGCACATCGTAAACAATTCAAACAAGTTGCAGCTGATCAAGGAATCAAGTTAACTTACTTGCCTTACGTTGTAAAAGCTCTTACTTCTGCTTTGAAAAAGTACCCAGTACTTAACACTTCTATCGATGATAAAACAGATGAAGTTGTTCAAAAGCATTACTACAACATCGGAATTGCAGCTGATACTGAAAAAGGCCTGCTCGTTCCAGTTGTGAAAAATGCAGATCGCAAAGCTATTTTTGAAGTGTCTAACGAAATCAACGAGCTTGCAACAAAAGCACGTGATGGTAAATTGGCTCCAGCTGAAATGAAAGGTGCATCTTGCACAATCACAAACATCGGTTCTGCTGGTGGACAATGGTTTACTCCAGTCATCAACCACCCAGAAGTAGCGATCCTTGGTATTGGCCGTATCGCTGAAAAAGCGGTTGTTCGTGATGGCGAAATCGTTGCAGCTCCAGTCTTAGCTCTTTCCCTAAGCTTTGACCACCGTATGATCGACGGAGCTACTGCGCAAAATGCCCTTAACCACATCAAGCGTTTATTGAATGATCCACAATTAATTTTAATGGAGGCGTAATGTCATGGTAGTAGGAGATTTCCCAATCGAAACAGATACTCTTGTCATCGGTGCAGGTCCTGGCGGATATGTAGCTGCTATTCGTGCTGCACAGCTTGGACAAAAAGTAACAATCGTTGAAAAAGGAACACTTGGCGGTGTATGTCTAAACGTTGGTTGTATTCCTTCAAAAGCATTAATCAATGCTGGCCATCGTTTCGAAAATGCTAAGCATTCTGAAGACATGGGTATCAAAGCTGAAAACGTAACAGTTGATTTCACAAAAGTTCAAGAGTGGAAAGCTTCTGTTGTAAACAAATTAACAGGTGGAGTTCAAGGTCTTCTTAAAGGAAATAAAGTAGACATCGTTAAAGGTGAAGCTTATTTCGTAGACAGTAACTCTGTACGTGTAATGGATGAAAATTCAGCACAGACGTACACTTTCAAAAATGCAATTCTTGCTACTGGATCTCGTCCAATTGAATTGCCTACTTTTAAATACACAGACCGCGTGATCAACTCAACCGGTGCTTTAGCGCTTAAAGAAGTACCTAAGAAGTTAGTTGTTATCGGTGGTGGATATATCGGTACTGAGCTTGGTACTGCTTATGCAAACTTTGGAACAGAAGTTGTCATCCTTGAAGGTGGAGACGAAATCCTTCCAGGTTTCGAAAAGCAAATGAGCTCATTGGTTAAACGTAACCTGAAGAAAAAAGGAAACGTTGAAATCCATACAAACGCTCTTGCAAAAGGCGTTGAAGAAAAATCTGATGGTGTCACTGTTACTTTCGAAGTAAAAGGTGAAGAAAAAACAGTTGATGCTGATTACGTACTTGTTACTGTTGGTCGTCGTCCAAACACAGATGAGCTTGGTCTTGAGCAAGTTGGTGTTGAATTGACTGACCGCGGAGTTGTCAAAACAGACAAACAATGCCGTACAAGCGTATCTAACATCTATGCAATTGGTGACATCGTTGATGGACCACCACTTGCACACAAAGCTTCTTACGAAGGTAAAATTGCAGCTGAAGCAATCGCTGGAGAGCCAGCTGAAATTGATTACCTTGGTATTCCTGCTGTTGTATTCTCAGAGCCAGAACTTGCAACTGTTGGATACACTGAAGCAGAAGCAAAAGAAGAAGGAATCGACATCGTTGCAGCGAAATTCCCATTCGCAGCAAACGGACGTGCACTTTCTCTTGACGCAACTGATGGCTTCATGAAAATGATCACTCGTAAAGAGGATGGTCTTGTGATTGGTGCACAAATCGCAGGTGTTGGCGCTTCTGATATGATTTCAGAGCTTAGCCTTGCAATCGAAGCTGGAGTGACTGCTGAAGATATCGCAATGACAATTCACGCTCACCCAACTTTAGGTGAAATTACAATGGAAACGGCTGAAGTAGCAATTGGAAGCCCAATCCATATCGTAAAATAATGAACCTATAAAAACCCTCTCCAACAAGGAGAGGGTTTTTTGAGTGCTGCATGAGAAAAACCCCTCATTTCATGAGGGGCTATTTCATATGGATATATAAGTGCAAGGTGAAGCCATTAATTTGTATTCACGCGGTCTAAAGCGTGGCATAAAGGCGATAAAATATCCTCTTTGCTGCTGACATTTCCTTCAACCTTCACAATGACTTTTTCATTATTTACAAGTAAAATAGCCGGCAATTCGTCTACTTCATTTTTCCAGCCTTTACGATCTTCTTTCACAATCATCTTTGACATTTCCTTCGGGTATTCATTCTTTAAATCGAGGACTGCATCATAATAAGGACTTTCTTTATCAAGATTTTCTGCATCTGTAAAAAAGAGAATTCTTGGTTTTTGAATATGACTGACTTGGTCTGTCTGATTCGGTATGATATACGCAAATGAGCATGAACTAAGTACAAAGAGCATGGGGAATATAATGAGAAGTGTCCTCATAAAATTCAATCTATTCACCTCAAAATCCTTTGGGGTTGTCCCAACATTTTTAGGAGCTGGTTACCTGTTAGTCACTCTAGTGTATCATGTCCTTTTTGACAATTTTCGATTGTTACTCAATTGTTACAGAATTGATATGAAGCAAAATACAATTGAAACGTTCCCTCAATATGATGAGAAAATAGCACATATTCATAAAAAATAATTAAATGTGTCATACAATTAACCGTTGACAACTTAAATGTGACATCATATTATAGAAGTATGAAATAGATTAAACGCTTTCAAATATTGAATGAAGAAAAGGGGAATGTACGTGGGTACAATTATTTGTCAAGATTGCAATGAGACCATTGATCAATTTGAAAATGAAAAAGTGACAACACTATACGGAACGTGTGGTCACTGTCATTGCTGTGATGAAGCCTCTGAATAAATAAAAAAGCATGCAGCTCCATTTGGGGCTGCATGTTTCTTTTTTATAAAATTGGTTTCTGTTCTTTAATCACGCGGATCATCTCTAGCGTTGAATCTTCTGGTCCTTGGACAGGGAGACCAATTTCAATGTTTTTAAAGATATAGGAGATATTTTCTTCTGTGATAATCTCTCCTGGTATAAAAATAGGTATGCCTGGCGGGTACACCATAACAAACTCTGCGATGATGCGGCCTGTTGCTTCTTTAAACGGAACCACTTCTGTTGTGGCGTAAAAGGCATCACGCGGCGTCATGGCAAGCGATGGAATCTCAGGAAGCAGGACTTCAGTTACCGCTTGTGTGCCGCTCTCACTTGTAGAGGTTGCGGCAATGTCTTTCATAGCCATTATAAGCGTATCGATTGTTTCATCAGAATCACCAGGGGTCACAATACATAAAATGTTGTAAAGGTCAGAAAGCTCCACTTCAATCCGGTAGCTTTCTCTCAACCATTTTTCGACATCATGGCCATTGAGACCAAGGTCTTTAATTGAAATAATTAATTTCGTTGGATCATAATCATACGTAGAAGCTGAACTGAGTATTTCCTTGCCAATACACGTAATGCCATCAATTTGATTCAAACGGTTTCTCGCTGATTCAGCTAAACGGATGGCTTCATCTGCTAGTGCCTTTCCTTCAGTGGCTAATCGCTTTCGAGCGACATCAAGTGACGCCAAGAGCAAATAAGAAGTAGACGTTGTTGTCAGCATGCTTAAAATCGATTGCACGCGATCTTTTGAGATAAGCCCTTCCTTCATATTTAAAATAGAGCTTTGGGTCAGGGAACCGCCGAGTTTGTGGACACTTGTTGCTGCCATGTCGGCACCTGCCTGCATGGCAGATAGCGGGAGCTTATCGTGAAAATGAATATGCACGCCGTGTGCTTCATCGACAAGGACAGGCACATGAAATGAATGGGCAATGTCTACAATCGATTTTAAGTCTGCTGAAACGCCAAAATACGTCGGATTAATCACAAGCAGACCTTTTGCATCTGGGTGCTCCGTGAGTGCCTTTTTCGCTGATTCTGGTGTAATGCCGTGAGAGATGCCAAGCTCTTTGTCTATTTCTGGGTGAATAAAAACAGGAACTGCGCCAGAAAATACAATCGCGGACATAATCGATTTATGGACGTTACGCGGAACGATGATTTTATCTCCAGGTCCGCATACGGTCATCACCATTGTCATGATGGCGCCGCTTGTTCCTTGGATACAGAAAAACGTATGGTCAGCACCGAAGGCTTCAGCAGCTAGATCTTGTGCTTCTTTTATCATTCCTCGAGGTGAGTGTAAATCATCAAGAGGTTCTATATTAATGAGATCAATGCTTAATGCATTGTCGCCAATGAATGCTCTAAATTCAGGGTCCATTCCGGCTCCTTTTTTATGGCCAGGAATGTGAAATTGAACTGGATTGGTTGCTGCGTGTTTTTTTAGTCCAGTGTATAAGGGTGTATCATGTTGTGACAATTGCTTTCCCACCTTCGTCGAAATACCTGCTATTATTGTGCCAATAACGACAGATTTCATTGCATAAAACAAAAGAATTATATTATGAACTGATCGGAATGTAAAGCATAAAATCAATCGGTTTCTGATCGAACAGATGCTATAATAAAAGTTCAAATAAGAAATGAGTGTTAAAGTGAGGGACAAGTAAATGGAATATCAATATCCAATGGACGTCGACTGGACGACAGAGGAAAAGATTGCGGTTATTTCGTTTTTTCAAGCTGTTGAAAAAGCCTATGAAAAAGGAATAGCGAAGCAGGAGTTATTAGATACTTATAAACGCTTTAAAGAGATTGTGCCATCAAAAGCAGAAGAAAAGACGCATTGTGCAGCGTTTGAAAAGGAAAGCGGGTATTCTCCTTATCGTACAGTGAAAACGGCAAGAGAAGCAGAAGAGTCCGCCATTATACGTATGTAAGAAAAAACGAGCCTTGGTGGGCTCGTTTTTTTATACAGATTGTTTTTGTGTAAAGCGGTATAGATAAGTCAACGTGCGGAAGGCATCTTCGATTTTTGATAAAAATTCTTCATTATTCATTTGAACGACTTCTTCTCTAGGCAGCTGAATACCGCAAAGGAGCTCGGCTTTTTTCACCGTTTGGACACGTTCAAACAGCGTTTTTAGCTGTTCTGCATCGAGTTCGCTGTGACGCATGACATCTGGTTTCATATGATCTTTAGACCAAACAAAATCTTGCGGTATTTTCTTCTGAATGGTATCTAGTTCTTTTTCGAATAACTGACCATATTCGCCTTTCACAGGAGATTCATAAATGAGAGCAAACCATACAAAGACATGTGTTTTCCAAAGCCCAATTTGAAAATGAGGGAGTTTTTTATACCCACGCTTGCTGTTTGCAAAAGCAACCCACGTATCATTTGGCGGATTGACTGATCTTCTAGCATGCTTTGCGACGTGTACAAACATTTCGTCTCCTGTAATAGAAGAAAGAAGTGGTGCAAAGTGTTCTCCAAGTGCCTCAAGCTTTGGACGGACTCTTTCTTTTAATACGGTCATTCGTTCATCTAAACCGTCAACTGTAAATGTCTCAAAATCTTCATCTCTAAAACGCATTTCACTCATAGTATGCCTCCTGTATTCTTTCGCTGATCATATTTTATCATAGCTTGGGTTAAGCTCAAAAAAAGATGCACCGTCATGTCAAAGATTGTAGAGGAAGTAGGGCAGCGTTTAAAAACAACGATTTTGTGGTACATAACAAATAGGTAAAAACACAATTTTCAGAATGTCGTTGCGGTTATGCGATCGCTTCATACGATATAAGCAAGAACCAATTCTCTTATCGATTGAATTTTTTATCAATGAAAACTGACAAGGAATGAATCATTCTCTGGAAGGGGCGTTGACCAAATGAAGCAAATCGTGAAGCAGGGGTATAGACAGGAGAAGAAGAATCGCATCGCTGTGTGGAGATTAGAGGTGGACTATGAGCTTTCTACGCTTCATGAAGCCATCGAGCAAAAAGATGACATCCAAATCGAACGCAGCAAACGAAAGCTTGAGCGCCTAAGAAAAGAATGGGAGCAGCTTAAAGGGTAAAACAAGGTGAGGTAAAAACGAACCAATTCATCGGTTCGTTTTTGTATGAAGCTGCTTTTTTCTTGCTTTTACGCACATAATATCAGTATGCTATTACAAATAGGTATTACATAGAAAAGAGGTTTACAGTCTGATGACAAACTGGGTGGAAATTGACCGTCTTGCAAAGCTTTGGGTAAAAGAAGCAGGAAGCCGTATTAAAGCGTCCATGCAGGAAGGTCTATCAATTGAAACAAAATCAAATCCAAATGATCTTGTCACAAATATCGATAAAGAAACAGAACGTTTTTTCATTGAAAAGATACAATCGACATTTTCAGATCATCATATTTTAGGTGAAGAGGGACAAGGGGAAGAAGTGACCTCACTGGATGGAGTCGTGTGGATCATTGATCCAATCGATGGCACAATGAACTTTGTCCATCAAAAACGCAACTTTGCCATTTCAATCGGGATATTTGAAAATGGCATTGGGAAAATCGGTCTCATTTATGACGTCATTCATGACGAGCTTTACCATGCGGTCAAAGGAGAAGGGGCTTATATGAATGATACCCTGCTTCCGCCATTAAAAGATGTAGCGATTGAAAAAGCCATTGTCGGCATTAACCCGACCTGGGCGATCGAAAGCCCTTATTTTGATGCTAAACCGTTTGCCCGTCTTGTGCGTGATGTGAGAGGGACGAGAACGATTGGATCAGCTGCACTTGAGCTCGCTTATATCGCAAGCGGCAGAAGTGACGCATACGTCACGTTAAGGCTTGCGCCGTGGGATTATGCAGCAGGCTGTGTGCTTTTGGATGAAGTAGGGGCAGTCTACTCAAATATACACGGAGAACACCTAACGTTTCTAGACAAAAACAGTATCGTCGCCGGAAATCGATCCGTTTGTGAAAAAATCTTGCACGATTACATAAAAGGCAGTGGAAATAAAAAATAAACCAAATCACTTCATGAGAATGAAGTGATTTTTTGTATTTGATGAAACTTTTTGGAAAGAGAAATGTCTATACGAACGAGGCCTTAATTTGATGTAAAGGATTGTTTATTAATGTTTGATTTGTTTAGTGATTTATCGCTCCATTTTGAAAGGTATTTTATTTTAAACGAGTACAGTATCCGCATCATTCAATGGTGTGTACTTGGACTATTTGTTCTTTTTATTACACTTCCTATATGGAAAGAAAAGAAAAGTGGTTATGTATTTTATGCTGGGCTTGTATTAAGAGTAGTCCTGCTAGGCGGAATGACACTTGAAATGAGCCACCAAGTCCTAGCTAGACAGTATACGATTGAAACATTTGAAGTGCTGACGGATTTCATGCAATTTCTCATCTATGGGTATGTCTTGCTTGCATCACTGTACTATGTTATTACTCTTCCTTATTTAAAAAATAAAGGTATGTTTTTTGCTTTTGATTTATCTGTATTACTTCTGCCTTTATGTCAAACAGTGTTTATTGTGTTTGCTGAAAGCAAAAAGTTCTTTCTTAGCGGTGATACGGGGCTAGTATGGAGAGATATGATCACCATTTTGGCTATGGCTTGCTTTGCCGCTTTGCTGCTGCACCTTTTCTTTCGCTTGTTTTGGCACTGGAAGTGGAAGGAATTGCTTTTATTCTATGGTTTGATTTTTGCAGCCTTGCTTTATATATTTTATCCTTCTATTTCGAAGTATGAGCTTCAATCTACATTTAAATCGATTGTCATTTTAGTAGCAGCAGCAGGAAGCTTTATGACGATTTATTTGTTATCTGCTTTACTACGGGACAAGGTGAGATTAAGGAAGTGGGGCGCTGGTTGTATAGCTGTCTTTTTTCTGCTATTACTCAATCCGATTGTCAATATTCCTCATACCATGTTCCAATTCACCAAAACGGAACTGGTAGATACATTTTCAGAAGAATATCGCCCTTTATCAGCAGTAAGTGCAAAAGCATTCGCTTCAAAATTTGTCCCAGAGGATCAATCGCTGTATTTAAATGCTAGTCTTCAGCCTATCCCTTATCATTACGTGTTTGCAGATGATCAGTATGAAGTGAATATTTCTGCGTTTACAGGCGAATTAAGCGGTTATTCTTATCGAGGTCGTTTAGAGGGAAAGGAACTAACCGATAAAGAATATAGAAAAAAAACCATTGAATTTTTTGAAAGAAGCGGGCGGTCAATCGATCTACAGCGCATTCAATTAGCTGTAAAAAAAGAGGACGGAGAGACGGACGTTCTTCTTCTGCCAAAAATGTCTCAGAATGAAGAGGACAGTTTAGCGTTTGCCACCTGGAAAAAAGGGACGCTTCGACAAGCGCAATACGTAAACGCCATCTTTCAATTAAAGGATATAGACGGAATCCATTTAACAGAAATGGAGATAAAAAATAGGATCAACAGTATTTATAAACATTTAAACCTAAAGTCGCCAGCTTATCAAATCACAGGCATTGATGAATTCTATTTTGATTGGCAGCATGAAGTGAGGGTCACAACAAAAGATCAATCGGAGTTTCTGTTTAATGGCTCAACAAAAGATATCATCAGCTTCAAGTTGTCAAAAACGCTTCTTCAACAGAAAAAAGAGAACGTCAGCGATGAAGATTTGTTAAAGCTCATAGAGAAAAAGCCAGAAGACGTGAAGAAAAAGACAGGTACTAATGAAACCAAACAGTATACATTTAATCGATCCTCTCATCTACTGCGTGTGTTTAGAGATCATGATGGAATTGAACTGAGGCTGGAACCAGTGTCCTCTATACCGGATGTTGTATCGTATAAAGATCGTGATGAAGTCTATCAACAAGTATTAAAAAATGAGAAACCATCTATGATTTATAAAAAACAAATAAAACCAGTTAGAATGATCAACAAAGAAGGGGACATGGACAATTCATGGCTAGTCATTATTCAAACCTTTGGATCAAATGAGCGTAAAATTTATGAAGTAAATGGACGAACAAAAGAGGTGCACCGTTTTGACAGATAAAGAAAAACAAGCCATCTTTCAAGACTTATATGAACTGTATCAAGAAGGGGAGCTGGGTGACGAAGCATACAGCTGGATGAAGTCACATGAGCAGCAATTTCAGCATGTTGTCATAGGGAATAAACAAGGTTCAGCACTGATTGAAGATCAGAATGACTATAATGAGTTAAAACGCATGAAGGGGTTTATTTACTCGTTATACTTCTTTTTCATTGTCTTATCGATTTGGATGACTGTGTGGTTTTATTTCTAATGTCCAGAACAGCTGATCAAATTGAAAAAATCTATGAAGAATATTTTCAGGAAATCACCAAATATCTATATCGGCGGACAGGGAATATGGAAACGGCCAAGGATCTTGCGCAAGATGTATTTATGAAGGCTCTACATGGTTTATCATCTTTTAAAGGACATTCTAGTGTGAAAACATGGCTTTATACCATTGCTTATCATACATTTGTGAATGACTATCGCCGAAAAATCAAATGGACATTTACGAATGTAGAAGAGGTTGATTACTTAGAGCAGCAGTCCTTTTTGACACCAGAGGACCACATCGAAACACAAGCTGACATTCAAAGGCTGTGGCATCATATCAATCAGCTGAAGGATTCATACCGAGAGGTCCTTATTTTAAGAGATATTCAGGAATTGTCATATGAAGAAGTAGCTGAAATTTTGAATTGGACTTTATCTAAAGTCAAAACAACCCTTCATCGAGCGAGATTAGAGCTGAAGCGAATGCTACATTGTGAGGAGTTCAATACATGAGCTGTTATTTGATCGAAGAATTGTTACCCCTTTATATAGAGGGAGACACAAGTGCGGGTACCAATAAAATAATAGCCGAGCATCTACAAACCTGTGAGAGCTGCCGGCAACTTTATCAAGAGATGAGAGAACCAATCATTCTTATCCAGACACCTGATCTCATGCCATATATAGATGAAAAGGAAGAAAAAAGAAAGTTCGAGAAGCGCTATTATGGCAAGTTAATATACCGAGCAAGCATCGTGTTTGGTTTAGGGTATGTCATGATGATCATTCTTTATTGGCTGAAATAAAAAACCCCCATCTGGGCGATCCAGGTGGGGGTTTTCGAGCTTAGCTTAATTTTTCTTTAGCAATTTGAATGGCATCATAGACCGATTTTAATTGCTCTTGAGGAATTTTCTTCAGCATTTGGTTAAAAACAAGTAATTCAGTAGAGCTGAATCCAATACCTTTTGCGATTTTTGAATCAATGACAACATTACCTTTTTTGTCTAGAACAAGTGCATCACCAGCAAGGTCAGCAATTCTGATCACTGATTTCAACAGTTTTTCAAATTTAGCTGCTTCTTCTTTTGTAAGACCAAGTTCAACAGCTTTCGCTGCATCAAAAACCAATTTTCCTTTTTCGTTTTTAGTGATGCTTTCACTGAAAACGATTGTCAGAACAGCTGCGCGATCTAAGAATTTCTCAGCAGTCGCCGCTTCTTCTTCAGTTAGTCCGAGCTCAACAGCTTTTTTCACATCAAATGTGTAGTTGTTGTCTTCCTCAACAAATGAGTTGATGAGAATGTTGATGACACGCTCGTTTTTCTCCAATAATTCTTTAATGACTTGCTGCTGCTCGAAAGGAATCCCTTTGAAAGTTGCAGCGCTTGCTTGCCCAGGAGCTACTGTTGTGAAAGTAAGAATAATAGCTAAAGCGAAAAATACAACAGAGCTGAGCGATTTGCTCAAAATCTTCTTCATGCTTCTTTTCTCTCCCTTTTCTGTTAAATTTTGTTGCAAGAACAGCATATCACGAGAAACTTTGTGGAAGAATAGGAAAATTGTAACTTTCTGTTTGATTTTGGAGAACTATAAACGTTATTGTCGAAAGATGGAGAGGTTCAGATGGCTTACTTTTGCCAAGCCTAAATGATATGTTCTGTCTTTATACACGACCTTTCATAGGTGGTTGGTCTTGTTTTTACCCAAAATAAAAGCCTTCTACATATAGAATGTAAAAGGCTTTTGAGAAATTTTATGATTGCACGTTTAATTTTCTTTTTAATGTAAATCCTGTACCCATGAAAATCATGGCAAACACAATACTTAAACAAATACCCAGCACGTTTTTTTCTGCAAGAGTTACCCCAATAAACGCCATACTGACAACCGCAAGTAATGCACATAATAATAGAAGCCATTTGATTTGTTTCATTTGTCCCCATCCCTTTTTTTTAGAGTTAATATAAGTTTACAGAAAAACGATCGGCATTTAAAGGGGATTGTGATATAATATGAAAGTTATCTAATTATTTTAGGAGATGAAAATGTGAAACTTCGAAAAGATCTTCGCAACATCGCAATTATTGCCCACGTTGACCATGGTAAAACGACGCTTGTTGACCAATTGCTCCATCAAGCTGGTACTTTCCGTGCGAATGAAAATATCGCTGAGAGAGCCATGGATTCAAATGATTTAGAGCGAGAGCGCGGTATTACGATTTTAGCTAAAAATACTGCGATCCATTATAAAGATACACGCATTAATATTTTAGATACACCAGGACACGCCGATTTCGGTGGTGAGGTTGAGCGTATCATGAAAATGGTAGATGGTGTACTTCTCGTTGTGGATGCTTATGAAGGCTGTATGCCTCAAACACGCTTTGTGCTGAAAAAAGCACTTGAGCAAAACTTAACACCAATCGTTGTTGTCAACAAAATTGACCGCGACTTTGCTCGTCCGGCTGAAGTAGTCGATGAAGTAATCGACTTGTTCATTGAATTGGATGCAACAGAAGAACAGCTTGAATTCCCAGTTGTCTATGCATCAGCAATCAATGGTACAGCAAGTAACGATGCGAGCAAGCAAGATGAAAACATGGAATCTTTGTTTGAAGCCATTGTTAACCATATCCCTTGCCCAGTTGATAACCATGAAGAGCCGCTTCAATTCCAAGTGGCACTACTTGATTACAATGATTATGTTGGAAGAATTGGGATCGGCCGTGTATTCAGAGGAACAATGCAAGTAGGACAGCAAGTAGCCTTAATGAAAGTTGACGGCAGTGTGAAACAATTCCGTGTGACGAAGATTTTTGGTTTCCAAGGGTTAAAACGAGTGGAAATCAACGAAGCGAAAGCAGGAGATCTTGTTGCTGTTTCTGGAATGGAAGACATCAACGTAGGTGAAACGGTTTGTCCGGTTGAACACCAAGAGGCTTTGCCAATCCTTCGTATTGATGAGCCGACACTTCAAATGACGTTTGTTGTTAACAACAGCCCATTTGCAGGCCGTGAAGGGAAATACGTAACATCACGTAAAATTGAAGAGCGCTTAGAGCAGCAGCTTCAAACAGACGTCAGTCTTCGTGTAGATCCAACTGCTTCACCTGATGCGTGGGTTGTATCTGGACGCGGAGAGCTTCACTTATCCATTCTTATTGAGAATATGAGACGTGAAGGATTTGAATTACAAGTATCGAAGCCAGAAGTTATTGTAAAAGAAGTTGACGGTGTTCGATGTGAGCCTGTTGAACGCGTTCAAATTGATGTACCAGAAGAGCACACTGGCTCTATCATGGAATCAATGGGCGCACGAAAAGGTGAAATGATTGACATGATCAATAATGGTAATGGTCAAGTTCGCCTGATCTTTACAGTGCCTTCACGTGGTTTAATCGGATATACAACTGAATTTCTTTCATTAACTCGTGGTTTTGGTATTTTGAACCATACGTTTGACAGCTACCAGCCAATGCAGTCTGGTCAAGTCGGCGGACGCCGTCAAGGAGTTCTTGTTTCAATGGAAACAGGTAAAGCGACTGCTTACGGAATCCAAGGCGTTGAAGAGCGCGGTGTGATCTTCGTTGAGCCGGGTGTTGAAGTATACCAAGGAATGATTGTTGGTGAGCATAACCGTGAGAACGATCTTGTTGTCAACGTAAGCCGTATGAAACAACAAACAAACGTGCGTTCAGCGACGAAAGATCAAACGGTTAGCATGAAAAAACCACGTATTATGTCACTTGAGGAATCTCTTGAGTACTTGAATGAGGACGAATACTGTGAGGTTACACCTGAATCAATTCGTTTAAGAAAGAAAATTTTAGATAAAAACGAACGTGAGAAATCAGCGAAGAAGAAAAAGCTAGCAGGATTATCTTAATTCCATGAAGAATTAAAGAGATAGAACCCTGAAAGATAAGGGGAGGGAATCTTTTTGAATGATCAGGAAGTAAGTGAAAATCTATCCTTTTTCGCGATGCTGTTTCGTGTCGATGAAAATCCGCAAACAGGGATGTGGCTCCTATATGGCACCATCCTTGTTTTAGCGATTATTGTTTTTAAGCTCGGCTTTGCTAGACGTTTACCGATTTTAAAAGCGCTCGTGATTTACTTGTTTTTGATTTTTGGTTGCACGTTTCTCACATTTCTAGGAATCTTCCTGCCAGTAGCGGAAGGCCTAGTTGTGGCAGCTGCCATTTTGATTATTTATAAAATACGGCTGCATCGTGCGAAAAAAGAAGGAACAGTGAATACGTAAAAAAAGACCTGAACATGTGTCAGGTCTTTTTTTATGTCTTTTGTTCTTTTTTTCCTTTTTTCTTCTTTTTCTCTTTCGTCGCAGGATCTTGATAAAGAGAGAATCTGCCAGTCTTGATGCGTGCTTCTGTCTTTACTTTAATACGTTCCTGACAGTCATCGCACATATATGTATGAATCGGTCGATTTCTTAACCGCTTAGCAACGAGTGTATCATCATCAATGGTTTCAAGCTTCTCGCATATTGAGCACTTCACTCTCATCCTTTTCACCTCACTTATTGCATTTATTATAGCATGTTTTCCAGCTACTTAAAATCAGCGTAGAAAACGGCTTATATCACAGGAGATATAAGCCGTTCTCTTTATTTCTTCTGATTCATATGATGGTTTGATTGATCGTTTTGATGTTCGTCTAACTGCTTTTGATCATTTTGTTTGAGCTGATCATTCGGCTCATTTGTCGGATCTGTTTCGTGGCGATCAATTTCATTTCTCGGCATCTCTGGCATCACGCGGCCGACAATGGCGGCTAGTTCATCCATAATCCCACTGACAGGACGGCCTGCTTGTATTTCTTTGCCCATTTCTTTTAACCGGCTGACTGTATCCGGATCAGCGACCACAACAGCATTCGCACCTTCTGGATCATTTTTCAGTGCTTTTGCAACTGAATATTTAATGTTTTCTACTTTGCTTCTATCTAAATCATCTTTTACATCAATACCAACAACAGCATAGCGGCCGATGACAATCGCCGTTGCATCATTGACATCTGCTACGTGCTCTGTCACTTTGACAAGATGCTGCGCAACATCTGTAGATGACCGGGCTTGATTGGTCTTTTTCTTCGTTGAGTCTGACACCCGTACTACGTGCTGGCGTCCATCTTGCTTGTCTAGTGCCTCTGGCTTTTCCTGCTGCTGACAAGCGCCCAACAGAATGATGGCTTGAATCATGAATAATGTCAAAAATAGTCGCATCTGTATTCCCTCCTTCACAAACTGCATGATTTATTTTATTGTTGAATTAACCTTCTAACTTTATTCATGAAAACATATATTTTAACAATCGTTTTGGGAAAGACAAGGATGAATGAAACCCCGATCAGGAGGCGAAGGACCTGAGTAAAATTTATGTATTAGACACAAATGTGTTATTACAGGATCCGAATTCAATCTTTTCATTTGAAGACAACGAGGTCGTCATACCAGCCGTTGTGTTAGAAGAAGTAGACTCAAAAAAGAGATATATGGACGAGGTTGGACAAAATGCCCGGCGCGTCTCACGCCTAATCGACGGTTTAAGATCGAAAGGGAAACTGCATGAAAAAATTACACTAGAGTCAAAAGGGACGCTACGCATTGAACTGAATCACCGCTCTTTTCATGAGCTTCAAGAAATTTTTATTGAAAAAACGAACGATAATCGAATTTTGGCAGTCGCGAAAAATTTAAGCTTAGAGGAAGAAACAAAGCCTCATGGCAGGCCTGTTATTTTGGTCAGCAAGGATGTGTTAGTGCGGGTAAAGGCGGATGCTATAGGGCTTCAAGCAGAAGACTTCTTAAGTGACCGTGTTTTGCAAAATGAGGACATCGATAATGGCTATCATGAGCTCTACATTCCGACTGAGCAATTGAATACATTTTATAAGCAAAATCAATTACCAATAAAAGAGGTCACAAGCGCACCATTCAACCCTCATCAATTTGTCATCATGAAGGGAAATGAAGGTGGTTCTGCTTTAGGAATGCTTGATCAAAAGGCAGAGCATGTAAAACGTCTCGTTTATGATCAAGAGCATATTTGGGGAATCCGTCCAAAGAATGTCCAGCAGACGATGGCACTCGAGCTGCTTTTGCGCCGTGACATTCCGCTCGTGACACTGATTGGAAAAGCGGGGACTGGTAAAACATTGCTTGCACTTGCTGCCGGATTAATGCAGACAGAGGACCTCGGTATGTTTAAAAAGTTGATCGTGGCGCGCTCCATCGTGCCTGTCGGGAAAGATATAGGATATTTGCCTGGAGAAAAGGAAGAAAAGCTCAGACCATGGATGCAGCCGATCTATGACAACCTAGAGTTTTTATTTAATACAAAAAAGCCGGGCGAGCTTGATGCGATTTTGGCGGGAATTGGATCTATTCAAGTCGAAGCATTGACGTATATTCGGGGAAGAAGTATACCTGATCAATTTATTATCATTGATGAGGCGCAGAATTTAACAAAGCACGAGGTGAAAACATTATTAACGCGAGTCGGAGAGGGAAGTAAAATTGTGCTCATGGGAGATCCAGAGCAGATTGATCACCCTTATTTAGACAGCTTAAATAATGGGCTTACGTATGTGATCGAGCGGTTCAAAGGGCAGCAAATATCTGGACATGTCAAGCTTGTCAAAGGAGAAAGGTCTGGACTTGCACAGCTTGCCGCTGATTTGCTATAGTCCAGACCCTCTGTTCTTATGTAATGATCAGCTCTTTGACACCTTTTATCGGCTGAGTGAGGTTGGACTGATCCGCGAAATAGACGTGGATGGGTCCTTCTTCTGTGATTGGCTTACCATGTTGGCTGAAATGAGCAATGCTTTCCATTGCCTGAGAAAGCGGCACAGCAATTGTACCTGTCTCTGTGACAAATTCGCATGTATCCGCATGTTCAAGCGGCTCAGCATTTTTTAGCATATCGCCAAGCTTCATCCCGAAGCTGCCTGTGACGAGTCTTTCCTTTTCGTACTTCTTCTCTGTTTTTAACGTAGGTGGAAGAGTTTGACCTTCTCTTATGACCCGCTCTTGGTCAAGCTCCTGATCTAGCTGTTTCTCTTCACTTGCTGCATTTTTTTCAAAGAATGAATCCATTAAAAATTTGCGGTCATCAAAAATCCATACACTTGGATCAATGGTGATCTTGTACTGTACGTTCCCCTTGATTTGAATGATGCTCATGTTCAAGACAACCCCTTTCCAACATAAATTATAGAAGTTTTCTCCCGCTTTGTCACTTTCATAAACATGCTGCACCTTGTACACACTAATCATACATGAAAGATAGGGAGTGTATGAGCATGGCATGTCGCGACAATGAAGAGCTTCAGCGATTTGTAGAAGAAGCAAAAAAAGTGGCCAAAGATGGTCAAGTAGCATCCTATATTCCCGCTCTCGGCAAAGCGGATCAGACGGATTTATCTGTGGCAGTGTATCATGTGAGTAATACGTGCCACTCAGCTGGAGATGTAGATAAACGATTTACCCTTCAAAGCATTTCAAAAGTATTAGCACTGGCGCTTGTGCTCTCAGAAGAAGGGCCAAAAAAAGTCTTTCAATTTGTTGGACAAGAACCAACAGGTGACCCGTTTAATTCAATGATCAAACTGGAAACAGCGAGTCCGAATAAACCGCTGAATCCAATGATTAATGCAGGGGCGCTCGCAGTCACGAGTTTAATCAGAGGAGCGACTCCGCAAGATCAGCTGGGCCGGTTGCTCAGCTTCATTAGAGAGCTTGCAAATGACAAAAGCATTACATACTGCAAGGAAACAGCTGCCTCCGAATTTGAGACATCGATGATTAACCGGGCAATGTGCTATTATATGAAGCAATATCATATTATTAGAGGGAACGTAGAGGAAGTCATGGACGTCTATACGAAACAATGTGCCATCATGATGAACAGCTTGGATTTGGCGAAAATTGCTTGTGTTTTTTCATTAGACGGCAGACATCCAGAAACGGGGAAGCGAATTCTTTCAAAAGATGTCGCTAGAATTTGTAAAACCTTTATGGTGACGTGCGGCATGTACAATGCGAGCGGAGAATTTGCCATTAACATCGGAATTCCTGCAAAAAGCGGTGTCTCAGGCGGGATTATGGGAGCTGCACCATATGATTTTGGAATTGGTATCTTCGGTCCGGCTTTGGATGAAAAAGGGAATAGTATTGCTGGGATTAAGCTGCTTGAGCTGATGAGTGAAAAATACGAGATGAGTATCTTTTAATGAAGGAAGGCTTCTTTTTATTTTTACAAAGCGAACTGTACAAATCTGCTTGCAATTTTGGGCGTTTCGCTTTATGATAAATAGAAGAATTAGGTACTCGCCTGGGGAACGGAGGGATACTTTTGGCGTCAGAAATTTTAGTCGATCATCGGCAAAAAGCACTGGCTTTATTAAAATTGGATGCAGATAAAATTTTAAAATTGATCCAAGTGCAAATGGACAACTTAACGATGCCGCAATGTCCTCTTTATGAAGAGGTTTTAGATACTCAAATGTTCGGATTATCGAGAGAAATTGATTTTGCTGTCCGGCTTGGATTAGTTGATCAACATGAAGGTAAGAAACTACTCGATAAACTTGAGAGAGAGCTTTCCGCACTTCATGATGCGTTCACAAAAAAATAATGATTGAAAACTCAAACTTCCTTAACATAAGTTTGAGTTTTTTTGTCCTCTATTTTCTTTTCATTGTTTCATGTCAAACGGACTTGATTCTTTCATGAATGACGAACAATATAAAAGAGGTAAAACGAGATCAAACGGAGAAAATGTAGTAGAATAAAAACAGCTAAGAGGATATCAAGCAGTAGAAACAGACGTTAGGAAGAGGATTATATGTTAAAGAGAATGCTAAAATCGTATGACTACTCATTATTGTTCGCCATTATTTTAATTAGCGCATTCGGTTTGGTCATGGTGTATAGCTCAAGTATGATTACATCTGTGATTAGATACGATGCCGCGCCAGATAATTTTTTTAAGAAACAGCTTTTATTTATGATCGTTGGAGCCGTCATCTTGCTCTTTACAGCATTAGTTCCATATCAGCTGTTTTCAAATAAGAAATTTCAAATCGGTATGCTGCTGCTATCCGTTTTTTCCCTCATCTATGTGTACTTTGGCGGTCATATTGCAGGGAACGCAAGAAGCTGGATTAAAGTAGGCCCATTCAGTCTTCAGCCAGCGGAATTTGTGAAGATTGTCGTTATTATTTATCTTGCTGCTGTGTATGCAAAAAAGCAGCATTATATTGATCATATTTTACGAGGAGTCACACCTCCAATCGTGATTGTTTCGATCTTATGCGGATTTATCATTTTGCAGCCAGACTATGGGACAGCCTTTATCATTGGCATGATTGCTCTTGCGATGATTTTATGCTCAGGGTTTAGCGGGAAAACACTTGCGAAGCTGCTGGCGTTATTTAGTGCCGTGATGGTCATCGTAACCCCATTTATTATTCTGTTCTGGGATAAAATATTCACGCAAAATCGCCTCGGGCGTTTTGAGAGTTTCCAAGATCCCTTTAAAGATGCAGGGGATACTGGACATCAATTGATTAATTCCTATTACGCCATTGGATCAGGCGGCTTTTTTGGACTGGGTCTAGGAGAAAGCGTTCAAAAGTACGGGTATCTTCCAGAGCCGCACACAGATTTTATCATGGCAATCATTTCAGAAGAGCTTGGCTTTTTCGGCGTATTTTTTGTACTCGCTCTCCTTGGCTTCATCGTCGTGAAAGGTTTTTATATTGCAAGAAAGTGTGAAGACCCATTTGGAAGTTTGCTTGCAATAGGAATTTCCTCCATGATTGCGATCCAAACATGCATTAATTTAGGCGGTGTTTCAGGTCTGATTCCGATTACTGGGGTCACTCTTCCGTTTATTAGCTACGGGGGATCGTCCATCATTTTACTGAGCGGTTGTATGGGAATATTGCTGAATATCAGCATGTTTACTGAATATAAAGAGCGTTACAAAAAGAAAAAATCAATGATCAAGCCATCAGTTCAAAAAAATGGATTGCAGAAAACTTTGAATCTTTAGAAAACAAAAGTGTACAGTTTTCATTTCTTCCTTTATTATAGAGTACATATAAAATTTTAAGGGATATGGAGGAGTGAGAAATGTCACAGAGAACAATTCAAAAGGTTCTAGTTGCAAACAGAGGGGAAATTGCTATCAGAGTCTTCAGGGCCTGTACGGAGCTCAATTTACGTACAGTAGCCATTTATTCCAAAGAAGACTCGGGCTCTTATCATCGCTATAAAGCCGATGAAGCATATCTAGTTGGAGAAGGGAAAAAGCCGATTGATGCCTACCTTGATATCGAGGGGATCATCGAAATTGCAAAACGAAATGACGTGGATGCGATTCATCCAGGATACGGATTTTTATCTGAAAACATTCATTTTGCAAGACGATGCGAAGAGGAAGGCATTCAATTTATCGGTCCAACTTCTCAACATTTAGATATGTTTGGAGATAAAGTAAAGGCAAGAGAAGAAGCGAAAAAAGCTGGAATTCCAGTCATTCCAGGAAGTGATGGACCAGTTGATTCGGCCGAAGAAGTCGAAAAATTCGGTGAAGAATACGGTTACCCATTTATTATTAAAGCTTCACTAGGCGGCGGCGGCCGGGGTATGCGGATTGTCAGAACGAAAGAGGAGCTGAAGGAAGCCTATGACCGTGCGAAGTCAGAGGCAAAAGCGGCTTTTGGAAATGACGAAGTATACGTTGAAAAACTGATTGAAAATCCGAAACACATTGAGGTGCAGGTGATTGGTGACAATCACGGCAATATCATTCATTTATATGAGCGTGACTGCTCTGTTCAAAGGCGGCATCAAAAAGTTATTGAAGTGGCGCCAAGTGTGTCTCTTACAGATCAACTGCGTGAAGACATTTGCGAAGCGGCTGTTCAGCTGGCTCGGAATGTATCATATATCAATGCAGGAACTGTAGAATTCCTTGTTGCAAATGGAGAGTTTTACTTTATTGAAGTCAATCCAAGGGTACAGGTAGAACACACGATCACTGAAATGATCACTGGTGTCGATATCGTCCAAACCCAAATTCTTGTCGCAAAGGGCTATGACCTTCACAGCAAGGAAGTCGGTATACCAAAGCAAGAAGATATTTTCACACATGGTTTTGCCATTCAATCAAGGGTTACAACAGAAGATCCTTTAAATGATTTTATGCCAGACACAGGGAAAATTATGGCCTACCGTTCAGGCGGGGGATTTGGTGTACGACTTGATACAGGGAACAGCTTTCAAGGTGCAGTCATTACACCTTATTACGATTCACTATTGGTCAAGCTGTCCACATGGGCGCTCACATTTGACCAAGCGGCTGCTAAAATGGTTCGAAACTTACAGGAATTCAGGATTCGCGGAATTAAAACAAACATTCCGTTTCTTGAAAACGTGGCAAAGCATGAGAAGTTTCTAAAAGGGGAATACGATACGTCGTTTATCGATTCAACGCCAGAGCTATTTAATTTCCCTAAGCAAAAAGACCGTGGAACGAAGATGCTGACTTATATTGGTAACGTGACCATTAATGGATTCCCTGGTATTGCGGAGAAAAAGAAGCCTCATTTTGACAAGCCTGTTGTACCGAAGCTTCCTCTCAAGCAAGAGGTGCCATCTGGGACTAAACAATTGTTAGATGCGCATGGACCTGAGGGCCTTGCCAATTGGGTGAAAGAACAAAAGAGCGTCCTTTTAACAGATACAACCTTTAGGGACGCGCATCAGTCTCTGCTTGCGACCCGCTTCAGAACTCATGATTTAAAGAAAGTAGCCCAGCCAACAGCAGGTTTATGGCCAGAGCTGTTTAGTATGGAAATGTGGGGCGGTGCTACATTTGATGTTGCGTACCGTTTCTTAAAAGAAGATCCTTGGCAGCGATTAAAAGAGCTTCGCCAAGAAGTGCCAAACACGTTGTTCCAAATGCTTTTAAGATCATCAAACGCTGTCGGATATACAAACTATGCGGATAATGTGATTAAAGCATTTGTAAAGGAATCTGCCGAGGCAGGCATTGACGTGTTCCGTATTTTCGATAGCTTAAACTGGGTCAAAGGCATGACACTTGCCATTGATTCTGTTCGTGAATCAGGCAAAGTGGCAGAGGCAGCCATTTGTTATACGGGGGACATTCTCGATCCATCTCGTCCGAAATATGATCTTAAGTACTATGTATCTCTTGCGAAAGAGCTTGAATCTGCCGGTGCACATATTTTAGGTATTAAAGATATGGCGGGATTATTAAAGCCGCAGGCAGCTTATGAGTTAGTCTCTGCTTTAAAAGATGAACTCACAATCCCTATCCATCTTCATACACATGACACGAGTGGAAATGGACTGTTCACCTATGCAAGGGCAATTGATGCAGGTGTTGATATTGTCGATGTGGCCGTCAGCTCTATGGCAGGACTCACATCGCAGCCAAGCGCAAGCTCACTGTACTATGCTTTAGATGGGCATGAAAGAAAGCCAGACATGAACGTCCAATCGGTCGAACACCTTTCTCAATATTGGGATTCTGTTAGAAAATACTACCGTGAATTCGAAAGCGGCATGAATTCACCTCATACAGAAATTTATGAGCATGAAATGCCTGGCGGACAGTATAGTAACTTGCAGCAACAGGCGAAAGGTGTCGGACTTGGTGACCGCTGGAACGAAGTAAAAGAAATGTACAGACGTGTGAATGACATGTTTGGTGATATTGTGAAGGTGACACCTTCCTCTAAAGTAGTCGGAGACATGGCACTTTATATGGTGCAAAATGATTTAACAGAGGAAGATGTCTATGAAAAAGGAGCAACTTTAGACTTCCCTGATTCTGTTGTGGAGCTATTTAAAGGCTATTTAGGCCAGCCGCATGGCGGGTTCCCTGAAAAATTACAAAAGCTGATTTTAAAAGGAGAAGAACCGCTCACTGTCAGACCTGGTGAAAAGCTGAAGCCAGTTGACTTTGAAGCTATTCAGCAGCAGTTCAAAGAATCTCATGACCTGACGCTGACAGAGCAAGACGCGATTGCGTATGCCTTATATCCAAAAGTCTTTTCTGAATTTGTCCAAACAGCAGAAAGCTACGGAGACATCTCTGTTCTTGACACACCAACGTTCTTCTACGGGATGAGGCTTGGTGAAGAGATTGAGGTAGAAATCGAAAAAGGAAAAACCCTCATTGTTAAACTCGTGTCAATTGGAGAACCGAATCCAGATGCCACAAGAGTTCTTTACTTTGAGCTAAATGGACAGCCGCGTGAAGTCGTGATTAAGGATGAAAGCATCAAATCATCCGTTCAAGAAAAAATGAAGGCGGACCGTTCAAATCCAAATCACATTGCCGCATCAATGCCAGGCACTGTCATCAAAGTGCTCGTGGAAAAAGGACAGAAAATCTCGCAAGGTGAGCATTTGATGATCAATGAAGCCATGAAAATGGAGACGACTGTACAAGCCCCATTCACTGCGGTCGTAGATGAAATACATGTGACAAATGGAGAACCGATTCAAACCGGAGATCTGCTGATTGTTTTAAAGCCTGAATAATAAGTGAGACACATCCATCGTGATGTGTTTCAGCGTGTAGACAAACCCTCGCATTCTTTGTCAGGTCTGCGCTTCGGTGCTCACGAATGTCAAATTCGCTCCGCTCCGGTGCTCGCCCTTCCTAGACTGCAAAGGTTTTCTATCACGCTGAAAAGAAGACAAAGGGCTAAAATAAAAATCATTTTAGCCCTTTGTCTACAATCTGAGACACATCCATTGTGATGTGTCTTTTTTTGAGCGCATTAAAATGTGCAGCAGCCTGCGAGAGTGATTACACTATAGAGTGAGGTGAAGAAAGTTGGAAATTGTCGTGATTTGGTTTCGCCGAGATATGCGAGTAGATGATCATATCGCCTTGTCAAAAGCGATCACTTATGCAAAAAAACACGAGTACAAATTATTGGCTCTTTATCATCTAGATCCATTCTTTACTGAAATGGAAATGGATATAAATAACGAACATTTCTTTCAAAACTTGGCGCATTTCGTTAAGGAAGCGAGAGAATCTCAAGTGTATGTTCACCTTCTCCATGATGATGTCCTGCGCGCCTTTCAGCAGGTCATGGAAGTGTATGACATCAAAGCCGTCTTTTTTAACGAAGATGAGGTGGGTATCGGTCAAAGGCGTGACAAGCAAGTAACCGATTTTTTAGAAAAGAAGGGCATTCATGTGTCAACATGGCAAGATACACACCTTCACGGGGCGCGAGATATTTTAAAAGCAGATGGGTCACATTATCAAGTGTTTACCCCATACTATCAATCATGGCGTAAGCAAGAAAAGCAGCCTGTGATAAAAGTTGACAAATCATTTTTTAGCAGCGAGCATACGATTTGTGATGAGCCACTTTCGCAAAAAGGAAATGATAAACTGCGAGAATTGATAAAGGGCTGCTCAAGGAAGTTTGATCAAATCGGCTCAGACAAAGCGATGAACACGCTTCATCAATTTATCCAAAAAAGATTAACGCGTTACCATGAGAAACGAGATATTCCGTCTGTTTTTGGAACGAGCAAGCTGTCGCGGTTCTTAAAAACAGGCACTATTTCGATTCGAACAATCTTTCATGCGATATATGAAGAAGCACTTTATGAAGACGAGGGCAGAGAGATTTTTATCAAAGAGCTGGCATGGCGTGATTTTTATCATATGATTTATGCGCATTATCCTGAGATGAAAGAAAAAGAAATCAATTCGGCGTTTCAAGGAATGGAATGGAATGAAGATGAGACGCTGTTTGAAGCTTGGTGTAAAGGAGAAACAGGCTTTCCGCTCGTTGATGCAGGGATGAGACAGTTAAATGAGGAGGGCTGGATGCATAACCGTTTGCGGATGGTTACAGCTTCATTTTTAACAAAGGATTATTTGATTGATTGGAGAAAGGGCGAATCGTATTTTGCAAAAAAACTTGTGGATTATGATGAGGCGTCAAATATCGGAGGATTTCAGTGGGCAGCCTCCGTCGGAACAGATGCGGTGCCGTACTTCCGTATTTTCAACCCGACCACTCAGTCAAAGCGATTTGATCCGAGCGGGGAATTGATTAGAAAATATGTACCAGAGCTAGAGCGTGTCGATGAAAAATGGATTCATGAACCAAGTAAAATGCCGATTGATGAGCAATTGAAATCGGGCTGTGTGCTAGGTGATACATATCCGCTGCCGGCAGTTGACCACCAGGAAAGACGCAAAAAAGCCATTTCGCTATTTGAAGAAGCAAAACAACAATAAAACAAATCCCCCATTCCATATGGAAGGGGGATACAAATTCTTATTTGAATGGTTCTTTGCTTTCATATTTAAACCGTGCAATGAGTAGACAGAAGTAACAGAGTACTCCAAACAAACAGGAAATAAAGAATGAATGAGCCAGCGCATAACCTAGTGCGAGCTGAGAATACACAGACATCACACCTGAAATCGCTTGAAGTGTAATGAGAATGGCTGAAATGATCCATCCATAATACAGCTGCTTCTGTTCTTTATAATGTTTCATGGCATGGAACATCGCAACAAATATCCAGACGAATAAAAGAAGTGCTGCTGCTCGGTGAGACATTTGCACCCACTGATTAAAGTATGCTGGAAGTGCACCGTCTTTTGAACAAAACGGGAAAACAGAGCAAGCAAGGCTTGACTTTGTATGCCTCACATAAGCACCCGTGTACACCACGATATACGTATAGGTGATCAAACCATAAATATGAAACTGCATTTTTTTGCCGATATGAAGCGGCTTCACAAGCTTTGTTTCAGATCGGGTTGCCTCAAATACAAGAAGCGCAAGCAATAACACTGAAGCAAAAGAAATGAGTGAAATACCGAAGTGCAGTGCCATGACAAGTGCGTTGGAACCAAACACGACGGCAAGAGCCCCTAACAGCGCTTGTAGCAGTAAGAATATAATCGACATGATGACCAAAAATTTGGTTTCACGGAATACTGGACTAATCTTTTTCCAGCATAAGACCGCCAGTGCCAAGACAAGAATGGTTGAAACCCCTGTTGACATGCGGTGACTCCATTCGATGATGGAAGCAGGGTTCATTTCAGGGAAGAAACGACCGTGACAAAGGGGCCACTGCCTGCCGCAGCCAAGACCCGAGCCGGTTTTCGTCACAAGCGCACCGCCAATCAAAACGATCAGCATCACAAACGTTGTGATCACGCTCAATAACCTTAAAGCAAATTTCATCAAATTATTTCACCTTCTCTAAAAAACTTCTGATCTAATTGAAAAACCTCACATGCTCTCAAGTTTAAGCCAAATGCGTGTTCTGTTGCAATTCATAATGACCAAAGTTCACAAAAAAATGATATGTTAGTTCACAAAGTTTACAGATTTAGAGTGCTTGATCTTTCTTTCACAGTCTGATAGAAATAGAGGAGAGAATATTTCATTTTGCACCGCCTTCTGAAACACAGATAAATCCTAATAAATTCACTAAAAGTTCACAAATAACTTCGAGATTGTCGTTTATTATTTAATAGGATGTTTTTTTACAGCTGTTTATCTTGTATGATAGAGTTGTAACGAATTTACGTTTCATTGTTTGTTTGAAGGTTTGGGCAAGGGAGGTTATACACATTGGCAAATTCCAAAACAGCCGCGGAAGCAGCTATTCATGGACAAATAGAAGAAACAACAGCTTGGAAAGATTTTCTTGCTCTGATTAAAATGGGCATCGTCAATTCCAACTTCATTACAACATTTACTGGAATGTGGCTTGCTTTTTATTTTACAGGGATGAGTTTCCTTGGGAATCTTGATATTGTGCTGTTAACAATGATTGGTTCTTCTCTTATTATTGCCGGTTCATGCGCAATTAATAATGCGTTTGACCGTGATATTGATATATTAATGGAAAGAACAAAAACAAGACCGACGGTTACAGGTAAGATTCAGCCGGGGCAAGCGTATGCATTTGGTATTTTGCTTGTTGTACTTGGACTCATCATGCTTCTGATGACAACTATCACATCAGCAGTGATTGGATTTATCGGAGTCTTTACTTATGCGGTTCTTTACACCATGTGGTCTAAACGCCATTACACCATTAATACCGTTATTGGAAGTGTATCTGGTGCGGTGCCGCCATTAATCGGCTGGACAGCTGTCACAGGTACAATCGACACAACGGCTTGGGTTTTGTTTATGATTATGTTCATTTGGCAAATCCCGCACTTCCTGTCACTTGCGATTAAGAAAACGGAAGATTACCGTAAGGCAGGTATTCCAATGCTACCAGTCGTTTATGGCTTTGAAGTCACGAAACGCCAAATCATCATTTGGACAGCATGTCTTCTCCCGCTTCCATTTTTCTTAGGTGGATTAGGATGGCCGATTGTCGCACTTGGCACATTGCTGAATATTGGATGGCTCGTCATTGGCCTTATGGGCTTTAAAATGAAAGACGTCATGAAGTGGTCAACGCTCATGTTCGTTTATTCATTAAACTACTTAACCATCTTTTTCGTCGCGATGATTATTATTACACTATTCTAGAGTAAAATACACTTTGATCACATCAAAACAAGGCTATATCTTATAACACAACATTTTCTAACAACTATGAAAGCCGCCTGATATTCAGTTCTATTTAGGCGGCTTTCTGTTTATACATAGATGGTATTTTGAGTAAAAACATCATTTTTTTATGAAAACAGGAAATGTAAGTGCTTTTATAAGAGGCGGGGGTTATGGATGGGTGAAAAGTGATTTTATAAATAAGAGGTAAAAAGCGAAAGGCAAAGGAGATCAAGCAAAAGGGGTTGGGACAAATTATGATAAGAAAATGGCGTGTTTATTCACTGTTTCTCTTATTGACGCTCGTTTTGGCGGGCTGTGGTGAACCATACTTATCAACACTCAAACCAGTTGGGGAAGTAGCAGATAAACAATTTTTCCTAACGGTACTGAGTACACTCATTATGGTTCTTGTCGTCATTGTTGTATCGATCATTTTCTTTTACGTCATCATTAAATTCAAACGTTCTAAAGTTGGAGAAGATACGATTCCAAAGCAGGTGGAAGGGAACCGTAACCTAGAAATTACGTGGACAGCGATTCCGATTCTTCTCCTCATTATTCTCGTTGTGCCTGTTGTGGCATACACGCTTGAGCTTGGGGATACAAGCGCTATGGATAAGAAAAAACGAGATCCTGAAAAGACACTTGTTGTCAATGTAAGAGCCAGTTTATATTGGTGGGAATTCGAATACCCTGATTATGGGATTGTCACGAGTCAGGAATTGATTGTACCGACAGATCAAAAGGTCTACTTCAAGCTGAAAGCATCTGATGTGAAACACTCTTTCTGGGTTCCATCGGCTGGCGGTAAAATTGATACAAACACAGACAATGAAAACAAGTTTTATTTAACCTTTGATTCAAAACGAACGAAAGATGCAGGAGAATATTTCTACGGGAAATGTGCGGAGCTTTGCGGTCCCTCGCATGCTTTAATGGACTTTAAAGTTAAAACGCTTTCTCAAGATGAGTTTTTAGGATGGACGAAAAAAATGGCTGATTACAAGAAGCCTACATCCACAAAAGATCTTGCCCTTGAAGGTGAAAAATTATTTAAAGAGAAAAACTGCTTGAGCTGTCACGCAGTAGAGCCTGGGGACGAACGGCCGGAAGCGGCAAGGACAGCACCAAACCTTGCAACCTTCGGAGAGCGAACGAAAGTAGCTGGAATTAAAGACATGAACAAAGAAAACGTGAAAGCATGGCTGAAAGATCCAGAGAGCTTTAAACCAGGAAATAAAATGACAGGGACGTACCCTAAATTAAATGACTCAGAAGCAGATGCACTTTATGAGTATTTAAAAGGACTTAAAATCGAGTAATTTCTAATAGGAATGTGTAAGAGGGTATGTAATCGATGTGAAGTTTTTGTTAAGAGCTCCCGAATATGTCTCTACAACCAAGAAGTAGCCATCTGTCAGACACAGTCTGTGTAAAGTTAAAACATCTATATGAAAAGGGGCAAATGGGAGATAAGAGGGGGATTTCATGGTGAGTACTATAGCTAAAAAGCGGGGGTTTGGCGCTGTCTTATGGGATTACTTGACGACGGTTGACCACAAAAAAATTGCCATACTATATTTAGTGGCAGGGGGATTTTTCTTTTTAATTGGCGGCCTGGAAGCGATGATAATCCGTATTCAGCTAGCCATCCCTGAAAATGATTTTGTAAGTGCAGGGTTTTACAATGAAGTCATGACGATGCATGGAACAACGATGATTTTCCTTGCAGCAATGCCGCTTTTATTTGCATTAATGAATGCGGTTGTACCTATTCAAATTGGTGCACGTGACGTAGCGTTTCCATTTGTGAATTCACTTGGTTTTTGGCTGTTCTTTTTCGGAGGAATTTTCTTAAATCTTGGATGGTTTATGGGCGGGGCACCTGATGCAGGCTGGACTGCATACGCTTCGCTCACGCTGAATTCGGAAGGACACGGCATGGATTTCTATATTTTAGGGTTGCAGATAGCGGGTATTGGTACGCTAATTGCCGGAATCAACTTTCTTGCAACGATTATTAATATGAGAACGCCTGGTATGACGTATATGAGAATGCCGCTCTTTACTTGGACGACATTTGTCGCCTCAGCACTGATTTTATTCGCATTCCCGCCGCTTACTGCAGGGCTTGCGATGCTGATGCTTGATAGAATGTTTGATACGAGCTTTTTCAATCCAGAGCTCGGCGGAAATACTATCATCTGGGAGCATTTGTTCTGGATTTTCGGACACCCAGAAGTTTATATCTTAATCCTGCCAGCATTCGGAATATTTTCTGAAATCATTCCAGTGTTTGCAAGAAAAAGGCTGTTTGGCTATTCGTCCATGGTGTTTGCGACTGTATTGATTGGTTTCCTTGGATTCATGGTGTGGGCGCATCACATGTTCACAACTGGACTTGGTCCGATTGCCAATGCGATCTTTGCTGTAGCCACAATGGCGATTGCGGTGCCGACAGGAATTAAAGTATTTAACTGGCTGCTCACCATATGGGGCGGTAATGTGAAGTTTACAACGCCAATGCTGTATTCCGTTGCCTTTATACCGTCGTTTTTACTTGGCGGGGTAACCGGAGTCATGCTTGCAGCAGCTGCAGCAGATTATCAGTTCCATGATACGTACTTTGTTGTGGCGCATTTCCACTACGTCATTATCGGCGGGGTCGTATTCGGTATTTTAGCTGGTGTGCATTACTGGTGGCCGAAGATGTTTGGAAAAATACTGAATGAGAAGCTTGGGAAAATTGGCTTTGTGCTGTTTTTCGTCGGTTTCCATTTAACCTTCTTTATCCAGCATTTTCTCGGTCTTTGGGGCATGCCGCGCCGAGTCTTTACATTCTTGCCGGGTCAGGGGCTAGACCTTGGGAACTTGGTCAGTACGATTGGGGCACTGTTCATGTTTGTAGCTGTTGTCATCATGCTGATTAATATCATCTGGACGACAGCAAAAGGGGAGCGTGTATCGGGCGATCCTTGGGGAGATGGAAGAACGCTTGAATGGGCAGTGTCTTCACCTCCGCCAGAATATAACTTTAAACAGCTTCCGCTTGTCAGAGGACTAGATCCATTATGGATTGAAAAAATGGATGGTAAAAAAGGAATGACAGCATCTGAACCGCTCGATGATATTCACATGCCGAATAATTCCATCTTACCTGTCATTATCTCATTCGGTCTATTTGTGTCAGCGTTTGGCTTCATGTATCGTCAAGAGCATAGCTGGGGGCTTCCAGTGATTCTCATTGGTCTTGGCATTACATTTGCGACCATGCTGGTTCGCTCTCTTAAAGACGATCATGGGTACCATATTCACAAAGAAGATTTGACCGATGACGATGATAAAGGGGTGAAAGCATAATGGAACCACAAAAAATGACAGCAGAAACTTTTCCGGCTTCTCCTGAGAAAGCCACGTTAGAAGGAAAGAATAAGTTCGTCGGGTTCTGGTTGTTTCTTGGGGGAGAAACCGTTCTGTTTGCATCGCTCTTTGCCACGTATTTGGCGCTGAAAAACTCTAATGCAGGCGGAGCAAAAACAACTGATATGTTTGATCTCACGCTTGTCTTTATTGCCACGATGCTACTACTAACGAGCAGTTTAACGAGTGTGTATGCAATGTATCATATGAAAAACTTTGCCTTTAAAAAGATGCAGCTTTGGCTTGGTGTGACTGTGCTATTAGGTGCTTCATTTTTAGGGGTTGAGATTTATGAGTTCTATCATTATGTGCATGCGTATGATTTTACCATTACCAGCTCAGCTCTTGGTTCCTCCTTCTATACACTTGTAGGAACTCACGGGGCTCACGTCGCCTTTGGACTTTGCTGGATTACCGCTCTTATGATTCGAAATATGAGACGCGGACTCGATTTATACAATGCGCCGAAATATTATGTGGCAAGTCTGTATTGGCACTTCATTGATGTTGTGTGGGTCTTCATCTTTACCGTTGTATATTTAATGGGAATGGTGGGATAAGAATGGGAAATAAAAACACAAATCAGTCTAAAGTCGATCTTGTATACCGTAAAAAGAAAAATGCCGAAGAAATGAAGCATCAGCTCATTTCTTTCGGCTTGATGATTGGATTAACCTTTGTTGCCTTTTTAACAATCGCTTCTGAAGACGTAGGAAACTGGTTCGCAGTACCATTTATTTTACTGCTTGCCGTTATTCAGGTGGCTTTTCAGCTTTATTATTTTATGCACATGAACCAAAAAGGGCATGAAACACCCGCATTGTTTCTTTACTCAGGTGTGTTTGTCGCGTTTATTACCGTATTAGCCTTTTTGACCATTATTTGGTGGTAAGCCCGCTTTGCCCTTGAAGGAGGCGCAGCAATGGAGAACTTAGAAATATTCGGATTTCGGGCATTATGGAGCCCTTACTATTTGACTAGTATTGTCATAGCAGCTGCTCTTTATCTGCTTCTTGTGACAAAGGGGAAGCATCGTGCGACGGTAAAAGAGAAAACGTTGTTTCTGACGGGGCTTGTTCTGTTATACGCCGTAAAAGGAAGCCCAATTGATTTAATGGGGCATATTATGTTTAGTGCACATATGGCGCAAATGGCGGTGCTCTATTTAGTCATTCCGCCTCTCCTTATTACAGGATTACCTGCGGCCATTTGGGAGCGGATCATACAAACACCAGGCATTCAGCAGATGTTTCGTTTGTTTTCCAAGCCTTTAATTGCATTGCTTGGGTTTAACGGCTTGTTTTCGATGTACCATATTCCGCTTGTGTTTGACTTTGTGAAAACAGATCCGTTTTATCATGCGCTGATGACAGTGGTCATTTTTATCGCTGCCTTTTTCATGTGGTGGCCGCTCGTTCATAAAGTCCAAAGTCAGCCTCAGATTACAGGCATTTTAAAGCTTGGTTATATCATGGCAGACGGGATATTAATGACTCCTGCGTGTGCACTCATCATGTTTAGTGAGGCACCGATCTATGCAACCTATTCTGATGCTGGTGCTTGGATACAGGCGCTGCATCTATGCGTACCAAGTGATACGCTGGCAGGTCTTGCGCTCACAGGTCCTGAAATGTTCCATACCTTGCCGCTGCTAGAAGACCAGCAGCTAGGCGCGATTTTGATGAAAATTATTCAGGAGATTGTGTACGGCTCGATCCTTGCTGTTGTCTTCTTTGACTGGGCAAGAAAAGAAAGAGCGAAAGATGCCGTACCAGATGCCCTGATTCCGAAATATGAATGAAAAAAGCACAGCCGGATGGCTGTGCTTTCGTTTATGCTTCTGCAGTCATTGCTTCTAGTTTTTCTTTCAGCTGTTCAAGCGTTTTTTTGCTTGATTGGATGAGAGACTTAGGGAAATCTTCGCCTTCGCCGTATTCAACACCGTGCGGATAATAATGTTTTCCAAGTAAAGGTGTAAGAAGCTGTATGTGTGCTCTTTTTGAACCTACATCTCCTTCGGTGGCGTAGCCGGAAATGCGTAAATAAAAGGTTCCCTCTACCATGTTAAACTTTCTGTCGTACGTCACACGCTCATAATCCCATTGATCGGCTCGTACAAATCCTTCACTTTCCATGATGAAATCTAATTTATTTAAGTCAGCTGCTACCTTTTCAATCCCCGTACCTTCAAACTTCACCCAAAACCCCTCCTTATAAAAATTCCCTTTACTGACAATCATAGTATGAAAGCGTTAAACTTTCAACTGTGAAAGGTATGTTCTTTTATAACCTGGTTACAGTAATAAAGAAAATAACAGATGGAGGAATCAACGTGAAAACGAAAAAAATTAAAGATATTATGACAAAAAAAGTAGTGATATGTCAGCAAGATGACAATACGTATGAAGCCGCAGTCAAAATGAGAGACGCAGACATTGGTGCCATTCCCGTGGTTAACGGAGATCAGCTCGTTGGTATCGTGACAGACCGTGACCTTGTACTCAGAGGCATTGCAGAAAAAAAGCCAAACTCACAGGAAGTAGGCTCGCTGATGACGAAGGAAGTACTGACAGCAGAAGAAGATGCAACGCTTGAAGAAATTGTCCGGCTGATGTCAGAGCACCAGCTTCGCCGCATTCCTGTTGTGAAGAACGGTGCATTAACAGGGATTGTCGCTCTTGGAGATTTATCCGTCGAAGATTTATCGAATGATCGCGCAGGAGATGCACTGACAGAAATCTCTCAGCAGGATCAAGATCATGGGCAAGGATTTCTTCATTAAGAGGGGCATATTTTAAATTCGTGTTAAATAGGCTGTATTGTCGTTGATAAATAGAGCGAGTTTTGTTTAAATGACAGTAGAAGGTACTTTTTGTACCTTGCCAATTTAACGGAGGTGTTTATTTGAAAACTGTGCTCAAAACACTCCTCATCCTCCTGATTATATCTGGAACGTACGTTCTGTTTATTCAATATGGATCTTCACCAGAAAAAGAAAACAGCAATGAACCGAAGGTGTCTAATGAAGAAACATCTAGCGATAAGCCGATCAACATCCCGAAAAAGGGGCTCATGTCCTTTATGGGGAAATCTTCAAACGAAGTGCTTAAACAGCTGGGAGAACCAGATCGCATTGATCCTTCCGCATATGATTATGACTGGTGGATATACAATCAATCGAAGAAGCACTATATTCAAGTAGGGGTAAAGGATAGTAAAGTGGTGACATTGTTTGCAACAGGAGACGGGCTCAATGTTGAACCGTTTAAAATCGGTCAAGCCACAAGTGAGGTATTTAAAAAAACACAAATTGCACCTTACATTCATGTAGAGGATGAACAAAATTCATACCGCTTTGAATTCTCAGAAGATGATATGAATACAAGACCCACCGTGAAAGTGGACGATGATGTATATGTTCAGCTTTACATGGATAAGTTTGAAAGCACCCTTTCAAGTATTAGGGCGTTTAACGCAGATACATTTGTGAAACAAAAGCCATACGAAGTCGTCTATCGTGGTCAATTGATAGAACCAGAGGCAATATCGGGTGAAAAATGGAAAGAGATCGAAGCTTCCAGTCAAAAACAAATTTTTGATATGACCAATATTATTCGTCATAAGTACAAACTGCCGATCTTAAAGTGGGATGATGAAACCTCTGAAGTGGCATTCATGCATAGTGAGGACATGAAAGAGAATCATTATTTCTCCCATGAATCTAAAAAATACGGTACGCTGAAAGACCGATTAGAAAGAGGCGAGGTGGCATTTCAGCTCGCAGGTGAAAACATTGCCTATAATTATGTAGATGGACCTGCAGCGGTAGAAGGCTGGCTCAATAGTGAAGGTCATAGGAAGGCGTTATTAAATAAAGATTACACACACCTTGGCGTCGGTGTGAAAGAAAAATACTACACCCAAAACTTCATTAAGAAAACATCTTAAACGAAAGCAGCTGCACCATCGCAGCTGTTTTTTTGATTGAAAAAGAGGCTCACCAAAATAACTGCTGATGTATATAGTATAGTAGGCATTTGTATGGGGGGTGAGGATATGACAAACAAGCAAAAACAAACATCCATTGATGAATTTAAACAATTCGTCAGACGCCATCCGAAGTTAATTCAAGAAGTGCAAACGCAAGAAAAAAGCTGGCAAAGTGTATACGAAAATTGGGTCATGTTTGGTGAGGAAGATGAGATGTGGTCTCCTTACCGGCAAACGCAATCTGGAGACGTGAAAGAAGAAAAAGACTCTAAGCCAAGTGAAGCGGGAAAAGCCGATTTTATGTCTAAAATGGTTTCTGCTGTGAAAAAAATGGACGCTGATCAAATGAATGAACAAATCAACAAAATGAGCCAGTCTATTTCCTCTTTACAAAGCTTACTCGGACAATTTTCATCAAATGGCTCAAAGAAAGGTTCATCTGGAGGCAGTCAGCACCCATTCTCCTTCAGGAAAGATTAAGTGAAAGGGGATGCTTTTGGTGCGGAAAGAAGTACTGGAGTTTGTCATGGCCGAAGAGGATCGAATCAAATTCATCAGACAGCGTCCTCTCTGGTACAGACAGCTGACTCGACATCCTGATAAGCTATCGTCCTTTGAATTAGATAAAATGAATTTTTACGAAAAAACCATTCCTCATCGTGTGAGTCAGTTGAGTAACAGTGTCCAAATGGCTGAAATGATGATTCAAATGTTCCAAGCAATGCGCAATCAAAATGGAGCCGGATGAGGCTTTTTTGAGTTGATTAAGATGTCTATTTCCTGAGCATCCTATAAAAGTAGATGAAAGGAGAATCAGATGATGAAATGGATGCTGTCAATATGCGCATTGCTTTTTCTTGTCACCGGGTGTCAAAGTCAACATGAAGAGAAGCAAGTCATAAAGCAAGATCCAGCTGTACATGTGATGCAGCAAGCCCAAAGCGAAATGAAGCAGCAAGGCTTTTTAAAATACAAAGTGCAGGGGTCTTCTGTTTATATAGAAAGTACACTGCAAGATTTTCATCTTGAGCCTACGCGACTAAAAAAGGATGAGAAGGCGGGATATTTTACAGTGTATGTAGACGGAAAACGTGCAGGCAATGAATATACTGCTGCATTTGTGGTCAAGCATCTCTCAAAAGGAAAGCATAAAATGACCGTTGTGCTCAATTCTCGTCATCCAGAATATAGGCAGAAAAGAGAGACATGGGATGTATTTGTGACGTAAAAGCATTTTCTGATCCATAGGTTTCGTGGTAAACTATGAATTGGAGGTGCATCATTTATGTATGCGACAATCGAATCTGTGGAGCTCCAAGAGGAAGCGAATCAATTGGCTGCCATGATTCTTCAGTCGGAGGAGGCTGAACATTACCGCAACTGCTTTAAGCGTCTCCAGCAAGACGAAGAAGCCCAACAAATTATTGCCCATTTTACAAAAGTAAAAGAGCAATATGAGGATGTGCAGCGGTTCGGCAAATACCATCCGGACTATAGAACGATCTCAAAGGAAATGCGTGAGGTCAAAAGAAAGTTAGATCTTCACGATACAGTGGTTGATTTCAAAAAAGCAGAAACAGCGATTCAATCCATCTTAGATGAGATTAGTATTGAAATCGGTCAAGCTGTATCAGCATATATCAAAGTTCCAACAGGGAACCCATATTTTGATGGTCTATCATCATGCGGCGGCGGCTGTGGATCTGGTGGCAGCTGTGGCTGTAAAGTATCTTGACGAGACTTGAATGTCTCGTCTTTTACATAATGACTGAAAAGAATTGAAAAAGCGGCAGGTGAAAAGATGGAAACCAAACGTCAAGGGATGGTCGTTTGGCTGCATTCGTTAAAGCAGTCAAAGGCGCTAAGAAAATTTGGAAATGTTCACTATATTTCACGGAAAATGAAATATGCAGTGATCTATTGTGATATGAATGATCTCGAGCGCCATATGGCTAAGCTCAGCTCATTGCCATTTGTGAAGCGTGTTGAGCCTTCATATAAACCCTTTATTAAATTAGAGTACGAATCCAAATTGGACAAAGCAAAAGAGTATGATTATAAAGTGGGCTTTTAAAGACACAAAAAAACCCCCGCGGCATCACCCGCGGGGTCCTTCTATTCTTAATAATTCATTAAGGAGAAGGCAAAGGGAGAGGAGAAACCGGAGGAAGAACTTATGGGGAAACGTAAGTCTTCTCCGCGGTTGGCAACAGCACCACATCAGATGCTGTTATAAGTAGTATGACCCCGCTTTCCTTGATCTATACATAGTAAATGAATGAAAGTCCGCGCATTGTCCCCTGCGGAGTGTTGTGGTAAGATAATGTTGGATTTTTTGTCATACACAATAACCAATAGAAGCAAGCAGAAAAAGTGGTGGAAAAATGAGAGTCATCTCTGGAACGAGAAAAGGCCGCACACTTAAAGCGGTACCAGGTCAATCAACAAGACCGACGACAGATAAGGTAAAAGAATCGATATTTAATATGATCGGCCCGTATTTTGATGGCGGATGGGCCCTTGATTTATTTGCGGGAAGCGGTGGTTTAGGGATTGAAGCGCTTTCTAGAGGATTCGATCATTGCATATTCGTTGATCGAGATATGAAGGCGATTCAAACGATCAAAGGAAACCTCAATCAATTGGAGCTGATTGATCAAAGTGAAGTGTTTCGAAACGAGGCAAAGCGTGCACTCGCAGCCGTTGTGAAACGAGAGGAATCCTTTCAAGCGATCTTTCTTGATCCGCCTTACAAAGATCAACAGCTGAAAGCACTTCTTGACATGATTGACGAGCATGCCTTATTAACAGATGACGGCGTGATCGTGTGTGAGCATGATAAGGGCGTTATACTGCCAGAGGAAGCTGGACAGCTTTACATATCAAGACAGGAACTGTACGGGTTGACTGGTATTACGATCTATAGAAAGCGGGGAAATTAAAGCATGGGGAACATAGCCGTTTGTCCGGGTAGCTTCGATCCAGTCACATTGGGCCATTTGGATATCATCAAAAGAGGTGCAAAGATCTTTGATGAAGTGTATGTATGTGTACTAAATAACTCATCCAAGAAACCGTTATTTACCGTTGAAGAACGGTGTGAGCTCATTCGCCAAGCGACGAAGGATCTGCCAAATATCAAAGTCGAATCCTTTCACGGTCTGCTTGTTGATTATGCGAAACAAAAAGAAGCCAAAGTCATTTTACGCGGATTAAGAGCTGTGACAGACTTTGAATATGAAATGCAGGGCACATCAATGAATAAAGTGTTAAACGATGACATTGAAACGTTTTTCATGATGACCAACAATCAGTATTCCTTCTTAAGCTCAAGCATTGTCAAAGAAGTAGCGAAATATGATGGTTCAGTCAAAGACCTTGTGCCAAAAGAGGTAGAAGAAGCGCTGATAGAAAAATTTAAAGGATGAGTGCACTGTGCACTCATCCTTTTTTTAATTTCTGATAGTATAGCGCCGTATACAAGATCAAGCTGCATAGCGTGATCAAAGGGCCAGCTGTCACAAGCTGATTCCAAAGCACACTGCTGTACATGACGACCTGCTGGCTTGCTTCAAAGGCACCTGCTGGGAGAGTCATGTCAGATCGAGAGACATAAAGAGGCTTGAACAATAAGAAGGCAAAAACAGCTGCATAAATCCCGTGAAGCAAACGAGCGAAGAAAAACGGTTTAAAGCGTATATCTGTTGCCGCCAGAATGCCAGCGACCTGAGCTTGAACAGAAAACCCGCTGAATCCTAATATAAAGCTGACGACAATCGTTTTAGCAAGAAGGGTGACTTCCTGTGACCCTGTCAGCTGACTTCCTAATGTGATTTCAAATAAACCGGCAATCATCGCAAGATCTAATTCTGGCGGAAGGTGCATCGTTTGCAGCATATATCCGATCCCTATGGATAAGAGATCCGTCACATGAACAACTGACAGCATTTTGCTAAACACAGAAAATAAGATAATAAAGCCGCCAATCATAAAGAGTGTTTGGACTGATGACATGACCGCATCACTTAAAATTTGGCCGAGCGGTCTTTTCTCTGCGAGTCTTGCTGTATGAAGAGCGCTGAATGCCTCTTGAAACGGTGGGAATAAAATTTGCTTACGGCTTCTCAGATGTGCATCATGCCGTGCTTTATATCCTCGCATCGTCACCCCAACAGCGAGATTCCCTAAATAATGTGCGCAGGCCAAAACAATTCCTAAAGCTGGATGATGAAAAAAACCAACAGCCACCGCACCGAAAATAAACAATGGGTTCGATGAATTTGTAAAAGAAACGAGGCGCTCTGCTTCGATTTGTGTCAGTTGTCCTTCTTGCCTGAGTCTTGTGGTTAATTTCGCACCAGAAGGAAAGCCTGATGCCATTCCCATCGCTAGGACAAATCCGCCTACACCAGGCACTCGAAAGATGGGGCGCATAAATGGCTCTAATAATACCCCGACAAATCTGACAATCCCGAAACTAATTAATAGCTCGGACAAAATAAAAAAAGGAAGCAATGATGGAAATACAACCTCCCACCACATTGCAAGTCCATTTTTAGACGCTTGCAAAGAGGCTTGTGGATGTGTAATCACAGTGGCTGTTAAAAAGATAAAAAAAGCAGCGATGAACAGAGTGTTCCATTTTTTCATGGAGATTTCGCCCCTTGCCGTTATGATCTATTGGCGAGCTCGTGATCAAAAAAGAAAGAAACTAGCCGAGCCTGTCTTCTATTACTATACGAGCAGAAGGGGCATGTTTAGACCAATAGATTCGTATATATGCATAGAAAAGAGGAGGGTGGATTTTCATGAGGCGACCAGTCATCGGGCTTGCGTTAGGCTCTGGGGGTGCGAGGGGAATGGCACATATCGGAGTTTTATCTAGTCTTGAGAAACAAGGTATTCAGGTAGATATGATTGCTGGCAGCAGTATTGGCGCACTTGTTGGGAGCTTTTATGCGGCAGGACAGGACGTAGAAAAAATGAAAAAACTTGCACTTGTCTTCAGAAAAAAGTATTATGCTGACTATACACTGCCAAAAATCGGTCTTTTAAAAGGAAATCGAATTTTGCAGCTGATTCACACGTTTACATATGGGAAAAAATTCGAAGAATTAAAAATGCCCCTTGCAGTGGTTGCCTGTGACCTCGAGACAGGGGAGAAGGTCGTGTTTAAAAAAGGGTCTGTCTCACAAGCAGTCAGAGCAAGCATCAGCATTCCGGGCGTGTTTGTTCCTCATGAAATGGGCGGCAGACAGCTAGTGGATGGAGCGGTTGTGGACCGCATTCCTGTGTCTGTTTTAAAAGATATGGGCGCAGACCTCATTATCGCCTCTGATGTATCAAGGGTGAAAAAAACAGAAAAGGCGACGAGATTATCGGATGTGATTATGCAAAGTTTGGACATCCTTCAAAATGAATTGGTCCGTCATCAAACCATTCACGCTGATGTCATGATCCGGCCGAGGCTTGAAACATTTAGCTCGAGTGCGTTCGTGCAGGTGCAGGAGATGATTGAAGCAGGTGAGCTTGCCGCAGATCAACTAACAGGTACACTGAAAGATGTCATTGATAAATGGGAGTGTTAATCGAATGAAAAAATTAAATATTCGCTGGCTCAGCTTTTTTGTCGTTATCCTTGTATTATGTGGCTTAACCTTTGTCAAACTGCCATATTACGTGACAAAGCCGGGTGATGCAACCGAGATTGCTCCCCACATTCAAGTAGACGGCGGATATGGCGAGAAGGGCAGCTTCTCTCTTATGACAATTAAAGTAGGTCCAGCCAATCCGTATACGTATTTGCTTGCGAAAATGAATAAATATGATGAAATCGTCCCAGAAGAAAATATTAAAGCGGACGGGGAGTCGGATCAAGATTATATGAAACGGCAGCTGCAGCTGATGAAAAGCTCGCAAGAAAATGCCATGATTGCAGCATATACAAAAGCAGGTAAAAAAGTAGATTATACGTTTAACGGCGTATATGCAAGCTACGTGATGAAAGGAATGCCTGCTTACGGCAAAATTGAAGTGGGCGACCGAATTAAAAGCGTTGATGGCAAGACCTATGATTCTGCTGATAAAATGGTTTCGTATATCAGCAGCAAAAAAGCAGGTACATCTGTCCGTTTTGTCCTTGAACGAAATGGCAAAGACATGACGGAGAAAGTGACGTTAAAACCATTTAAAGAAGAGCCGAATCGAGTTGGAATTGGCGTATCATTATTTACAGACCGAAATGTGAAAGTCTCACCTTCTATTAAGGTGGATATCGAAAATATCGGCGGCCCATCAGCAGGTCTTATGATGTCACTTGAAATTTATAACCAGCTGACAAAAGAAGACGAAACACATGGCTATGCGATTGCAGGAACGGGAACGATTGACGCCGATGGAACGGTCGGTCCAATTGGCGGAATCGATCAAAAGGTCGTGGCGGCAGATAAAGCAGGAAAAGATATATTCTTTGCACCGAATGATAAAGGTGATCCAAATTCAGACTATAGAAATGCTGTCAAAACAGCGAAAGATATTAAAAGTGATATGAAAATTGTGCCTGTAGATACAATGCAAGATGCCCTGAACTATTTAAACAAATTAAAAGAGAAAGCATCTTAATCAAAAAAGAGCAGCCTTCATAAAGGCTGCTCTCAGCATGTAGACAAACCCTTGCATTCTTTGTCAGGACTTCAAAGGTTTTCTATCATGCTGAAAAGAAGACAAAGGCTAAAATAAAGATCATTTTAGCCCTGTGTCAACAATCTGGAGCAGCCTTCCGCAAGGCTGCTTTTTTTGCTAAGACTGGAAGAGACCAGTCTCTTCATCATATCGGATCGGTGAGGTTTTAAATTCCGCTTCCGTTAAGTTCGTTTGCATCGGCTCACTAACGGGCAGGCTGAAGACGCGGGATGCGCGAATATCAAGATTAAGTGCGGGATGTGAAAAGGCAGACAGCTTACTGACGAGCGGCACGTCCAATTCTTTTTTCACAAGAGATAAGTATTGCTGCCCTTTCTTTGACATACCAAGTAAACGAATATAAGGCGCTTTTTTCTCTTTCAGCAGCTCATGCATGGCACTCTTTTTCACCCTCATTAAGAGATGTGTGTTCATCCGTTGCAGCCTCGTCCACGTATAGCGTTTTGTTTTCACAAGTGATAGATATTCCTCGTAGGAGGACGCATGTGTGATCGCCTTTTGCATGCGGTGTTCGATGCCTTCTTCGATTTCATAGATGCCTTCTAGTTCTGCCGTATCCATTGTGTGAAAAACGTGTTTTAAGAAGCTAAAGTAGGCTTCTTGTGTATGTAGAAGACCATATGAAGAATGATAGTCATGTAATTGCTTGAGCGTAGCTTCTGGGAGATAAGGGGCGACTGTTTCAAATGTACCATGATCTTTTAACGCTTTTCGTATACTTGTTGCGCTTGCGATTTTCTGATTTTCAGGTAGTTCTTCATCATGATAACCAGATGAAATCCTTTGAGAGGTAAAGGGCTGCATGTGAGGGGATCTCTCCAAGATGGCTTTGACATAATGGAAACCTAAAATGTTATTGGGCAGAGACAGATCCAGTAAGTGCTTAGGATCAATCACCTCTTGAAACGCAGCAGCAGCAGCTGGATAACTAAGGCCCTCTTTTACTTTTCCTTTTGTGAAAAGGTCAATTTCTTCTTTTTTCTCATGCCAAGCACGAGCTGTTCGCTCGAATGCTTTGATGTCACCATCCTCGCTGCCGAAAAAAAGGGAGCGGCATTTTAAAGCATCTAGAATCGCCACAGCACCGTTTGCAAAGGTTTCTGCCTTTTGCACTGCGTATATGTATGGAAGCTCACACACAATGTCTACACCGTTTTGCAGTGCCATTTTTGTCCGCGCCCATTTTGAGACGATGGCAGGCTCACCGCGCTGGAGGAAGGAACCGCTCATGACGGCAATGGCAACATCTGAGGAGGTATGTGTTTTCGCCTGACGAACATGATAGGCATGTCCATAATGAAATGGATTATACTCGACAACGACTCCTGTTGCTTTCAATAGATGTTCCGCCTTTCTTGCTATGGTTAAATGGTCTATGCTACAGTAGCATAAGGGAAAAATGAAGCCCATTTTTTTCAGTGTAGGCATTCCGAGAACTGATGTCAAACAACGCTCTGACATCACAAAGGACTGTAAAGAAAAAATATTGACAAATAACATGAGGAAAGCTATAATCATGTTTGTTGCTCTTAGAGGTGATACAATTGAAATGGACAGTTTATCAGTTACATCAAAAAGCTAAAAACAGCTTCGATTTTCATGAGACGGTTGACTTAAATGAACTTACTAGCCTTCATTCAGATATACGTCGCATTTCACCGGTAGAGGTGAAAGGGACTGGAGTGATCGAATCAAAGCAAGTCGCATTTGATTTAACCATCACAGGTGAAATGACATTGCCTTGTTCAAGAACGCTTGTTGATGTAAATTATCCATTTGCGATTTCAACGAAAGAACTATTTGTACTTCATAAGACAGACGACATAGAAGATGAAGACGTTTCTATTGTAGAAGACGACATCATCGACTTAACGCCTTTAGTCAAGGAAGAAATTCTTCTTGAAGTGCCGATGCAAATCTTTTGCGACCAAACGGACGTAAAAGGTGCTGCACCACAAGAAGGGAATGACTGGGCGGTCATTTCGGAAGATGCACATCAAAACCGAATTGATCCGCGTCTGGAAGGCTTGAAGAAGCTCTTAGAAGAAAATAATGAATCTTAACTTAACTCTTTAAGGAGGTGGGAATAATGGCTGTACCTTTTAGAAGAACTTCTAAAATGAAAAAAAGATTGCGTCGTACGCATTTCAAACTACAAGTACCTGGTATGGTAGCTTGCCCAGAATGCGGTGAAATGAAAATTTCTCATCGTGTCTGCAAATCTTGCGGAACATACAAAGGCAAAGACGTAAAAAGCAACTAATGCTTGATAAAAAAACGTGTGGGAATTCTTCCCTTGCGTTTTTTTATTTGTCTATTTTTTAGGTTTCTCCCCTGCAAATAGTCTATCTACTCTAGTAGGCGCATATGATGTGGTATTCAGATTCAGGGGGGATGATCAATTGACGATTACAAGGCAGGACGCATGGACACAGGATGAAGATTTACTTTTAGCAGAAGTTGTCTTAAGGCACATTCGAGACGGAGGAACGCAGCTTTCCGCATTTGAGGAAGTCGGGAAAGCATTGTCAAGAACAGCGGCAGCATGTGGTTTCAGGTGGAACTCATACGTTAGAAAACAATATCAGGCAGGCATAGAGCTGGCAAAAAAACAGCGGAAAGAATTGCGCAAAAAAATAGGTATTCATTCCTCTGGTTTACCACAGCATGCGTTAACCATAGAAGAGAAGACTACTTCAAATCAGGCTGAATTGACCCTTCGAGAAGTGATTCAGTTTTTAGAGCAGCTTGAAAAAGAACCTGATGGACCTACTCATTTACGCGAAGAACTGGCAGATGCACAGCATCAATTGAAGTCACTTACAGAAGAAAATGAACACTTAAAGCGGCAATTAAAAATGACAGAAGAAGATTACCGGGCACTCATAGGTATTGTTGAAAGAGTCAAACAGAATATCAGCTTAAAAGAATATGCTAAATAAAGAGACGCCCCTCACAGAGAAAGGAGGGGCGTTTTGTGATCAGCCTTTAAGCGGATTCACCTGTATTTTTTTGAATATGTGCGGGCTCCCAGATGAGGGGATTTTCACCCTTATCGCGCTCCATATCATATTTGACTGCTTCAAAGCCCATTTTATCCCAAAAACCGGCAGATTTGACGCGCGGATTGGTCCGAATTGGCAATCCAAACGATTTAGCGAATTCAACAAGTGCTTCGCCGTACCCTTTGCGCTGATACCCAGGAAGCACTTCCAGCTTCCACAGCTCTAAATAATCATGGTTGTGGTTAAAATACGTTGTCGTTGAGCCGTCCACTTGATAAAGGCTCATACGTGCCACTAGCTTATCTCCAAAATAAATCCCATAAAATGGAGAGTTGCTGTCATTTTCAATCATATTGCTTTCAAGGTCTTCGAGCATGGATAGCTCTTGTATGCCGTATTCCTTAAATTGTTTAAATTCCTCTAACGTTTTGTAATTAATTAGAAGTCGTTTTACTTGTGCCATATGATCTTCCCCCTTACACACATAATGTCGACAGTGATGTCATTGAAGGCGTTTTCATCCCACCCGCCTCAAAAAGTTTTTACACTTATTATTATAGTTTTTAAATTAAAAAAATTCAATCATAGCGCGCCATCTGCTTTTTGCATCACGACATGAACCTGTTAAAATAGTTGATATCATGAAGTAAACGAAAAAGGGATGTGCGGCAGTTGAATATTGGAATCATTGGCGGCGGTGCGATTGGTCTGCTTTGTGCTAGTTATTTAACGCAGCATCATGACGTCACAGTCTTTACAAGAAGAAACGAACAGGCAGAAGAGATTCGAGCAGTAGGCATTGAGCGAACAGTAAAAGGAGAAACATGCCAGGTGGCTGTTCGTGCACAGACAGGAATAACAGGAGAATTTGATTTGCTCATCGTGACAGTGAAATATCATCATTTGCAAGATGTACTTGGTGAACTATCGACATTACCTCCTCATCGTATCTTATTCTTACAGAACGGAATGGCTCACTTATTAGATTTGGAGAATTGGAAAACGGGACATTCATTATACATAGGTGTGGTAGAGCACGGAGCTATGAAGATGTCAGATCATGCAGTGAACCATACAGGTATCGGTGTCATCAAGTGGGGGGCATTTCAGCATGAGGAAGCAGCTGATATAAAAAAAGCATTGAATGAGACATCATCTCATTTTCAGATGATCTATACGGATGAATGGAAAAAGGTGCTGGAGGAAAAACTGCTTGTCAATGTCTGTATTAATCCACTCACGGCTTTGCTGCATGTGAGAAACGGGGAATTGATCGCAAACCCTTCATATGAATACATGATGAAATGTGCATTTGAAGAAGCAGTTTCCATCTTGAGCTTACCTGAAAAAGAGCAGCTCTGGTCTTATGTAGTCTCTGTTTGTGAGAAAACGGCTGAGAATCAGTCGTCTATGCTTCAAGATATAGTGAAAGGCCGCCAAACCGAAAGAAAAGCCATCCTTGGCTATCTTTTAAAAAAGGCTCAAGCTCACAGCGTTGCGGCGCCACATCTCACTTTCTTTGATCGAAGCTTGGAAGTATTGGAAAAAAAGCAAACAAAATCTTTTGAGTGAGCTCATTTACATGCTATACTTTTTTCGGGAAACTAACTATTTATTGAAGAAAGGAAGTTCTAAACATGCAATTGACTGAACTTTCCATCCGAAGTCAGAATTTATTCATACGTGATTATATAGAAGAAAAAAAAGAGATGACGACTTTTTTTGATTATGATATACATTCTGAGCACACATGGAAAAAGAGATACGACGATCTCATGGAAATGAGCTTCCCGCGCGAGGCTTTAGCGGATTATATGAGCGCGTACCACGCAAAGTTTGAATCGAAAGCGATGCGCCAGAACATTGAAAAGATCCGTGATGAACGGAGTGTCATGGTGGTCGGAGGACAGCAGGCTGGTCTATTAACAGGACCGCTTTATACCATACATAAAATCATATCCATCATTCAGTTTGCAAAAGAAAAAGAAACAGAGCTTGGCGTCCCGGTGATTCCGGTCTTTTGGGTAGCCGGTGAGGATCATGACGTAGATGAAATTAATTTTGTGTACACATCTGGCGAAAAAGGGCCAGTGAAACAAAAGCTGTCATTACATAACGTCAAAAAAGCGGCTGCGAAAAGAATCCCGCTTGATCAAGAAAAAACCGAGACATGGCTCCGTGATGTGTTTTCAACGTATGAAGAATCTGCATACACCAATGACTTGTTTGATCAGCTTCTTCGATGTTTACGCAAATCACAAACGTTTACTGATTTCTTTGAATGGATTGTATGTGACCTCTTTGAAGAGGATGGACTGCTTTTATTTAATTCAGGTGACTTAGGTGTCAAACCACTCGAGCGTCCGTTATTCAAGCACATTGTCGAGACAAATGATGCAGTTACTGCTCGCTTAAATGAATCACAGGCTGCTATGAAACGAGCAGGATATCAGCCAATTATTGAAGCTGGTGACAATCAGGCGAATCTGTTTTACGAATATGATGAGGAACGTTTCCTGATTGAAAAAGAGAACTGCCGGTTTTCTATATCAGAAGTGGGGCTTACGTGGACGAAGGAAGAGCTTTTGCAGGAAGTGGAGGAGCACCCAGAACGGTTTAGCAACAATGTGGTGACGCGTCCCTTGATGCAGGAAACCCTTCTCCCGACACTTGCCTTTATGGCAGGACACGGTGAGGTTAACTATTGGGGAGAGCTGAAAGGAATCTTTGAGCATTTTAAATTAAAGATGGCGCCTGTTCTTCCAAGACTGCATGTAACCCTTCTTGAAAGGCACATCGACAAGAAACTGCCAGTTAGAGAACTGTCGGTAGAAGAAGTGCTGACAAATGGAGTGAAAGAAAAGAAAGAAGCGCACTTTCAGCAAAGTCTTCCAGACAGCTTTGTTCAAGCGGTTCAACACGCCAAACGTGAATTAGCAAATGCTCATGACGTGATGAGACAAGAAGCACTGGAGATTGAACCAAACTTCGAGCAGCTGCTAGATAAAAATGCCAAATTTATTGAAGACCAGCTTCAATTTGTTTATCAAAAGGTTGCGCAGCGTGTGGAAGAGAAGGAAGGATATATCCTTCGGGACTTTGAACGGATTGAAAATAGTTTAAAACCACTAGATGCTCCGCAAGAAAGAATTTGGAATATCATGTACTTTTTAAACAAATATGGTCCAGAATTCTTCAAAACATTCAAAAATATGCCATTTTCATTTCAAAACAAGCAACAAATTGTCAAACTTTGAAATAAAGTTTTAATGAACCCTGACTAGTTCAGGGTTTTTTTTTATGTAGAAACAGTGTAGAATAAGTTTTGTGGAGAGAAGTGGTGGATAGTGGAGAGTATGGGTGAGAAAGTGGGGCTCTGATTATCATGTTCATGGGTGAATACCAACATACGATTGATACAAAAGGGCGCATGATCATCCCTGCTAAATTTAGAGACGGTCTCGGAGAACAGTTTGTGCTGACGAGAGGGCTTGATCAATGTTTATTTGGCTACCCTATGAGTGAGTGGAAACTAATCGAAGAGAAACTCAAAGCACTACCGCTAACGAAAAAAGATGCACGTGCGTTTACCCGGTTCTTCTTCTCTGGCGCAGTCGAATGCGATCTGGACAAGCAGGGGCGTATTAACATCGCATCAAACCTACTCCAATATGCAAAACTCGAAAAAGAATGTGTGGTCATCGGCGTTTCAAATCGAATTGAGTTGTGGAGTAAGTCGATCTGGGAACAATATACAGAAGAGCAAGAAGATTCTTTTGCTGAAATTGCTGAAAACATGATTGGATTTGATATATAATAATCCCTTGTGCAGCAAGCTTTCTACACATTCATTTCTATTTGAAAAAGGTGGGACCATAACATCATGTTTCAACATGAGACAGTATTATTAAAAGAAACAGTTGACGGTTTAAACGTAAAAGAAGACGGTACATATGTGGACTGCACGCTAGGCGGAGCAGGTCATAGCTCATATTTACTATCTCAATTATCAGAAAAAGGAACATTGATTGGATTTGACCAAGACGATGCTGCACTGGATCATGCACGAGAGAAGCTCGCGGATTCTAAAGCGAACATTCTTTTCATAAAAAGCAACTTCCGATATTTAAAAGAACGTCTGAATGAACAAGGTATTACAAGCGTAGACGGTGTGATTTTTGACCTTGGGGTATCATCTCCTCAGCTCGACACACCAGAGAGAGGCTTTAGTTATCACCATGATGCACCTCTTGACATGCGAATGGATCAATCAGCCGCATTGTCGGCAAAAAAAGTGGTGAATGAATGGCCATTTGAAGATCTAGTTCGGATTTTCTACAAATATGGGGAAGAAAAGTTCAGCAAGCAAATCGCACGCAAAATTGAAGAAGCAAGAAAAAAAGCGCCAATTGAAACAACGGGTGAGCTTGTCGACATTATCAAAGAAGGAATTCCGGCACCTGCAAGACGAACTGGCGGACATCCAGCGAAAAGAGTGTTTCAAGCGATCCGAATTGCCGTAAATGATGAATTGAAAGTATTTGAAGAAGCACTAGAACAAGCAATAGAGTTACTCAATCCGAAGGGGAGAATTTCTGTCATTACATTCCATTCACTTGAAGACCGGATTTGTAAAAGTACATTTAGAGAAATGTCTTCTCTTCCAGAACTTCCGCACGGACTACCAGTGATTCCAGAAGGACTTGAACCAAAGCTGAAGCTGATCACGAGAAAACCGATCGTTGCATCAGAACAAGAGCTGGAACATAACAACCGTGCCCGTTCAGCGAAGCTCCGAATTGCAGAAAAAAAGTAAAACGACACCATAGATGATGATAAAAAGGAGGTTTCTTATGAGTAATTTGGCTTACCAAAGAGAAGTGAAGCACCATCAAACAGAGCAGCAAGGCCAATCGGTTGTCATTAAAAGAAGAGGTTCTATCACACTTGGTGAAAAAATCTTACTTGTCATGTTTGTCATGGCTCTTATGTGCAGCTCGATTCTCATCATTTCTAAAGCTTTTGCTGTCTATCACGCCAATATCGAAGTGCAGAAGCTAGAACAGCAAGTATCTTTAGAATCGAAGAAGATCACTGAGCTACAAAAGGAAAAAGACTTGCTGAGTGAACCAGAAAGAATCATTGATGCCGCAAAAAAAGCAGGCTTAACTATTTCGAAAGATGTTAAGAAGGTCGATTAACATGGCGATGCCTAAAAAGAATAAAATGATGAACAGAGGCGCGGCAATTGCGAGTATTTGCTTCGCCCTGTTTTTCTTTATCATCCTAGCACGTTTTATCTACATTCAAATTACAGGAACGGTTGATGGACAAGTATTAGCTGCCAAGGCAAATGAACAATATCAATCGAAGAAAACACTTGAAGCAAAAAGAGGATCTATTTTAGACCGGAATGGAAATGTGATCGCTGAGGATACATCTGTGTATAAGCTCATTGCAGTCATGAGCAAGAAAATGACAGTTGACCCTAAGCATCCAATGCATGTCGTCGATAAAGAAAAGACGGCAAAAGAGCTCTCGAAAGTCATCGATATGAGTGAAAGCGAAATTTTAAAGCGTCTCAATACAAAAGATGCATTCCAAGTGGAGTTTGGTAAAGCGGGGAAGGATATTAGTTTTTCAACGAAGGAAAAAATTGAAAAGCTAAAGCTTCCAGGTGTTGCTTTTGAAAAAGACACGAAGCGATATTATCCTAACGGCATGTTTGCTTCTAACCTAATCGGTTATGCCAGATTAAATGAGGCGACAAAGGACATGTCAGGTGCAATGGGACTTGAGAAGGCACTGAACAAATTTTTAAAAGAAAAAGACGGCTATGTGACATATAACAGTGACAGAAGCGGATGGGCCTTACCGAATAGTAAAGAAGACATTGTCGCCCCGAAAGACGGGAAAAATGTCACGCTGACCATCGATCAGAAAATTCAAGCGTTTCTTGAAGAAAGTATGACGCAGGTTGCCAAAAAGTATAAGCCGAAGAAAATCATTGCCACAGTCGTTGATCCGAAAACTGGGAAGGTTCTCGCGATGGGGCAGCGGCCAAGCTTTAATTTAAATGAACTAGACATTACGAATTATAACAATGATGTGATTTCATATGCGTTTGAACCAGGTTCAACGATGAAGATCTTTACCCTCGCTGCGGCGATCCAAGAAGGGGTCTACCAAGGCAATGACAAATATCAATCTGGTACTTATAAAGTAGGCGGCGGCCTTGTGCGAGACCACAACAACGGAAATGGCTGGGGGAAAATTGACTTTCATCAAGGAGTTCTTCGCTCGTCAAATGTGGCCTTTGCAAAGCTTGCAAAAGAAAAACTAGGCTTCACACGCTACGAACAATATTTGCAGAAGTTCCATTTCTATGACAAAACGGGGATTGACTTGCCGAACGAAGCGTCTAGTAAAATCAATTATAGATATGAATATGACAAAGCATCGACAGCTTATGGTCAAGCATCAGCCATCACACCGATTCAACAAATCGAAGCAGCCACTGCGATAGCAAACGGCGGAACAATGATGAAGCCATATGTCATTGACCATATTACAGACCCGAACACAAACAAAACGATTTTGCAGCACGAACCAACAGCGGCAGGAAAACCGATTTCATCTGATACAGCGAAGCAAGTTCGTGACATTTTAGGTGAGGTTGTTTCCTCGAAAATTGGAACAGGTCAGCCTTATCAAATCAAAGGCTTCGACGTTGCTGGAAAAACAGGAACGGGACAAATTGGCGGTGCCGGCGGTTACCTCCAAGGAAGAAACGATTACGTCTTTTCATTTATGGGAATGGCGCCAAAAGATGATCCGAAGCTACTTGTTTATGTGGCTGTCCAGCAGCCGCAGCTGTCTGAAACAGAAACGGGGTCAGCTCCGGTTTCTCAAATCTTTAACCCTGTCATGAAAAATAGTTTGCTATATTTAAATATTGCACCAACAAAAACAGACGATAAGAAATCAGGCGAACAAAAAGTGAAACAAGAAACGATGCCTTCATTCCTGGATTTAGAAGTGAAGCAGGCTGAAAAAGAAGTCAAAAATAAACACTTAACATCTGTTGTCATCGGCGACGGTCTGTCCATTAAACGCCAGTGGCCGAGTGCGGGCTCTGAATTCTCTGAAAGCCAGAAAGTCTTCTTGAAAACAGCAGGGAAAACCATTAAGATGCCTGATATGACAGGCTGGTCCAGAAGAGAAGTCCTTCAATATGCTTCGATTGCCGGTGTGCATATAGAAACAAATGGACAAGGCTATGCTGTGAAACAAAGTGTCAAAAGTGGAGCGGAGATTTCAGACAAAGTCGTCACTGTGACATTTAAAAGCCCAAATTAACTGTAAACCTAGCAAATCACTTGCTAGGTTTTTTCTTTTGCTCCAGCAGAATATCACGGTGCGTTCTACAAAAGGACGGGCCTGCATATGATGAAAACAAGCCATATGTAAGGAGTGAACCGGGCGTGCGAGTGTCGAGTGTAACAGTGAGAAAACGATTGCTTTTCGTGCTGCTGTTTGGGGTGATCATTTTTTTCATCATAGATACTAGATTAGGATATGTGCAGTTTATTATGGGTGAGAAGCTGACAAGCTTAGCAAAAGATTCATGGAGCCGAAACCTCCCATTCGAACCAGAACGAGGAGATATTTTGGACCGGAATGGGGTAGAGCTTGCGACGAACAAAAGTGCTCCATCTATTTTGGTCGTCCCTCGGCAAATTAAAGATCCCGCAGAAACAAGCAAGAAATTGGCAGCTGTGCTGAATATGTCTGAAGAAAAAGCGTACAAGCACGTCACGAAAAAAACATCAATTGAACGAATTTCTCCTGAGGGCAGAAAGGTATCACATGAAAAAGCAAAAGAAGTAAGAGAGCTTGATTTAGAAGGCGTGTATGTAGCAGAAGACAGCATCAGACATTATCCGTTTGGCAGCTTTCTTTCACATGTACTCGGCTTTGCTGGAATCGATAATCAAGGCTTACTTGGACTTGAAGCCTACTATGACGATGACCTAAAAGGAGAAAAAGGGTCTGTGAAGTTTTATTCTGATGCAAAAGGGCAGAAAATGCCAGATGAAGCAGACGATTATACACCGCCTAAAGATGGTCTTGATATGAAATTAACAGTCGATGCAAAAGTACAAACCATCATAGAACGGGAATTAGACAACGCGCAGGCAAAGTATAATCCAGATGGTATGATTGCGATTGCGATGAATCCGAAAAATGGTGAAGTGCTAGGAATGTCAAGCAGACCAGATTTTGATCCAGCTGACTATCAATCAGTTGACTCAAAAGTGTTTAACCGAAATCTTCCGGTGTGGAGCACATATGAGCCGGGTTCGACATTTAAAATTATTACACTTGCAGCAGCATTAGAAGAGAAGAAAGTGAATTTAAAACGCGATTCATTTTTTGACAGCGGATCTGTGACAGTTGATGGTGCAAGACTCAGGTGCTGGAAAAAAGGCGGGCACGGATCACAGTCATTCTTGGAAGTAGTTCAAAATTCCTGTAACCCCGGCTTTGTAGAGCTAGGAGACCGTCTTGGTAAAGAAAAATTATTTTCTTATATCAAAAATTTCGGATTTGGCCAAAAAACCGGAATTGACCTTCAAGGAGAAGGACGGGGAATTTTGTTCCCGCTTGATCGTGTAGGTCCTGTAGAGCAGGCGACCACCGCCTTTGGTCAAGGCGTATCTGTTACGCCAATTCAGCAAGTAGCTGCAGTAGCAGCTGCAGTAAATGGCGGAACACTTTACACGCCTTATATTGCAAAAGAATGGATAGATCCAATCACAAAAGAGGTTGTGAAAAAGCAATCACCGATTGCCAAAAAGAAAGTGATTTCAGCAGAGACATCTAAAGAAATCAGGTATGCACTTGAAAGTGTAGTCGCTCAAGGAACTGGCCGAAATGCATTTGTTGAAGGGTATCGGGTTGGCGGAAAAACAGGAACAGCACAGAAGGTAAAGGACGGAAAGTATATGGAGAATAATCACATTGTGTCGTTTATCGGATTTGCGCCTGCAGATGACCCAAGTATCGTAGTCTATGTAGCTGTGGATAATCCAAAAGGCACCATTCAATTTGGTGGTACCGTTGCCGCACCAATTGTTGGTCATATTATGCGAGATAGCCTGCCTGAGATGGGTGTAAAAAAAAGAAAAGGCCAAATTGAAAAGAAGTATCAGTGGCTGGACACAAAAACCATTGAAGTACCGAATCTTGTAGGAGGATCTGTTTCAGATCTTGAATCCCTCTTGATCAACCTAAAGATCGATGCCTCAGGAACTGGCAGTAAAGTAGTGAAGCAATCACCTGCTGCTGGGACAAAGGTCAAAGAAGGCTCCACGATCAGATTATACTTAAACGATGAATAATAAAGAATGAACAGAGGGTAGCCGCACTCATTTGGCTGCCTCTTTTTGTTGAAAGAGAAGGCCAGTTTGAAAAAAAGAGTCCAAAGTGTGTTTTTTCCAACAGAAACTTAAGGAATACGCTGGATGTATCCTTTTTTTTACGATAAAATATAGACTGTGTGTTTTTTTCACAAGACATGCACGTGAACGAATTTGAGAGGTTTGATATGAAAATGAAATTACAAGAACTGCTTACATACTTTAAAAGTGAAAACAACGAATTGATAAACGAAAATCCTGATATCACTTCCATTGAAATGGATTCAAGAGAGGTGAAAAAGGGAAGCCTTTTTGTCTGTATAAAAGGTTATACAGTAGATGGACACGATTATGCTGAAAAAGCGGTGAAAAGCGGGGCTGCTGCCATTGTAGCAGAACACCCTCTTAACATAACAGAGGTACCAGTCATTATTGTGAAACACTCTCAAAGAGCACTTGCAAGAATAGCTGATGCGTTTTATGAACAGCCCACTCATAAGCTGAATCTCATCGGGATCACAGGCACAAACGGAAAAACCTCAACAACACACATGATCGAACAAATGATGAGAAAAGCCGAGAAGAAAACAGGTTTAATCGGTACGATGTATATGAAGGTGAATGATGACATTCTCGACGTGAAAAACACCACACCTGAAAGTGTCACACTTCAAAAAACGTTTAAACAGATGCTTGATCAAGATGTAGACACAGCCATCATGGAAGTATCATCACATGCCCTCCATCTTGGCAGGGTGCATGGATGTGACTATGATATTGCTGTTTTCACAAATCTTACGCAGGACCATCTTGACTACCACAACACAATGGAAGAATATAAACATGCGAAAAGCTTGCTGTTTTCTCAGCTCGGAAGTGCCTTTCATCACAATAAACCGAAGCATGCGATTTTAAATGCAGATGATGAGGCTTCGAGTTATTTTGAAAAAGTCACAGCTGCTGAAATCATGACGTATGCCCTAGAGCGAAAAGCAGATGTCATGGCAAAAAATATTCAAATCATGCCGAAGGGAACTCAATTTGATTTGGTCACTCCAATCGGCACCAAGAAAGTGACGGTTGCCCTCGTCGGAAAGTTCAATGTGTATAATATCCTCGCAGCGGTATCAGTTGGGATCGTATCTGGCTTAACATTTGAGACGATCGTGAGTGCGATTGAAGAGCTGGAAGGAGTCAAGGGCAGATTTGAGCTTGTAAACTGCGATCAAGACTTCCCTGTCATCGTCGATTACGCACATACACCTGATAGTTTAGAAAATGTCCTCACAACATGTAAAGAATTAACAGAGGGCAAAATTTTCTGCGTGATTGGCTGCGGCGGCGACCGTGATAAAACAAAGCGTCCTCAAATGGCTCAAATCGCTGTGAAATATGCAGATGAACCTGTATTTACATCAGACAACCCAAGAAGCGAAGATCCTTCAGCCATTTTAAAAGATATGGAAAACGGGGTACCAGACGCATATTATCATAGCTTTGTGAATCGAAAACAAGCGATCTTCTTTGCCATTGCCAATGCGAAAAAAGGCGATACAGTCTTAATAGCCGGTAAAGGCCATGAGACCTATCAAATTATTGACGATCAAGTCTATGACTTTGATGATGCAAAGGTTGCTATTGACGCTATTTTAGATCTAAACAAATCTTAAAATAATGAAAAGAGTGTAATGAAATGAAGCATTTTGTACAAAAACAACATACGAAGAACGCGAATGAATACCATAATAATGAATGCAATTTTCTGATGGAAAACGGCTTTGGAAATTCGGAAGGAGTAAAGAACGATGCTTGAACAGGTGATATTGTTTACAATCATAATGGGATTTTTAATCAGTGTTCTTTTATCCCCGATTTTTATACCGTTTTTAAGAAGACTAAAATTTGGTCAAAGTATTAGAGAAGAGGGCCCGCAGTCCCACCAAAAGAAATCTGGTACGCCGACAATGGGCGGCATCATGATTATCTTTTCTATCACTATTACAACAATTGTGATGATCAACAAATTTTCTGAGATTAGTCCAGAAATGTTTTTACTGTTATTTGTCACACTTGGTTACGGCCTATTAGGATTTTTAGATGATTATATTAAAGTAGCGATGAAACGAAATCTTGGATTAACATCGAAACAGAAATTAATCGGTCAAATTGTGATCGCTGTGATCTTTTATGCAGTTTTCCATTATTATCAGTTTGCAACGACGATTCGCATTCCAGGAACAGACGTCAGCTTTGATTTAGGATGGGCTTACTTTATCCTTGTTGTTTTCATGCTTGTCGGAGGTTCTAATGCCGTAAACTTAACAGATGGACTGGATGGCCTCTTATCTGGAACCGCTGCTATTGCTTTCGGAGCATTTGCTATACTGGCTTGGAATCAATCCCAGTATGATGTGGCGATCTTTTCAGTAGCTGTTGCAGGAGCCGTTCTTGGCTTCCTTGTGTTTAACGCACATCCTGCAAAAGTATTTATGGGTGATACAGGTTCTCTAGCATTAGGCGGAGCCATTGTAGCAATTGCGATTTTAACGAAGCTTGAAATTTTACTTGTCATTATTGGTGGAGTATTTGTTGTTGAGACGTTATCCGTTATTCTTCAAGTCATCTCCTTTAAAACAACCGGCAAAAGAATCTTTAAGATGAGTCCGCTTCATCACCACTATGAGTTAGTTGGCTGGTCAGAGTGGAGAGTAGTTGTCACCTTCTGGACAGCTGGTTTATTACTTGCTGTTTTAGGAATTTACATCGAGGTGTGGTTATAATTGAATAAGATGCAAATGTTAAAAAACGAACATGTACTAGTATTAGGTCTTGCTAAAAGCGGATATGCGGCAGCTTCAATTCTTCATGAACATGGAGTAAATGTGACGGTAAATGATCAAAAACCGTTTGAAGAAAATGAACCTGCTCAGCTACTTTCTGAAAAGGGGATTGATGTCATTTGTGGCAGTCATCCTCTTCGTATATTCGAAGATAAAGACATTACAATTTTAATTAAAAATCCAGGCATTCCATATGAAAATGTGATGGTTCAAGAAGCGCTTCGCCGCCAAATTCCAGTTTGGACGGAAATAGAATTAGCGTATCATTTAACCTCATCTCCTTTTATTGGGATTACTGGATCGAATGGAAAAACCACTACCACGACATTGATTTATGAAATGCTGAAACAAGACAGCAAAAAAACATTAGTGGCGGGTAATATTGGAACAGTTGCCAGTGAAGTCGCTGCAAATGCAGCTGGCGATGAGTGGATCGTAACAGAACTCTCTTCTTTTCAGTTAATGGGAACAGTTGAATTTAGACCTAAAATCAGCTTAATATTAAATATTTTTGATGCACATTTAGATTATCACCACACTCGTGATGAATATGAAAAAGCAAAGCAGAAAGTATTCGCACATCAACAAGAAGATGACATCGCTGTAATTAACCTAGATGATCCTTCCGTTGTAAAACTAGCAGAAGGTTCAAAAGCAAAAAAAGTGTTTTTCTCAGTGAAAGAGCCAGTAGAACATGGTGCGTTTATTCAACATGGTGCAATTTACTACATGAATGAACATATCATTGATGTAAAGGATGTTGTCCTTCCTGGTGAGCATAATCAAGAAAACATTCTGGCAGCTATTTGTGTTGTAAAAAATGCAGGCTGCTCAAATGAAGCGATCACACGCGTACTCACCACATTTGGTGGGGTGAAGCATCGTCTGCAATTTGTAGATACAATTCAGAGTCGGAAATTTTATAACGATAGCAAGGCGACCAATATACTGGCAACAACTAAAGCATTGTCAGCCTTCGAACAACCGACTATTTTATTAGCAGGTGGACTTGATCGAGGCAATGAATTTGATGAGTTGAAACCTTTTATGAAACATGTCAAAGGAATTATCACATTTGGTGAGACTGCACCTAAGTTTGTGAAGCTTGGTGAAGAGCTTGGAATACATCACGTAAAACATGTCGATAATGTTGAACAAGCAGTACCTGCGGCGTTTAACATATCTGAAGAAGAAGACGTGATTTTATTATCTCCGGCTTGTGCAAGCTGGGATCAACATAAAACATTTGAAGAACGTGGAGACATGTTTGTAAACGCCGTGCATATGCTTAAATAAGGGCTTGTCTCTCATATGACTGACAGCCCAAATGAAATTATGCTTGGGGTGTCGGTCTCTTGACGAATAAGAAAACTTCTCCGGATTTTTTGCTTGTTGTCATTACGTTACTTTTATTGACGATTGGTTTAATTATGGTGTACAGCGCTAGTGCAGTGTGGGCATCGTATAAATTTGATGATTCGTTTTATTTTGCAAAAAGACAGCTTTTGTTTGCCGGAATCGGAGTTATCGCAATGTTTTTCATTATGCGAGTCGATTATTGGACGTGGCGGACTTGGTCAAAGATATTGATTGCTGTTTGTTTTCTCCTTTTGCTGCTTGTACTTATTCCTGGTATCGGTATGGAGAGAAATGGATCAAGAAGCTGGATCGGTGTCGGTGCGTTTAGTATTCAGCCCTCTGAATTTATGAAGCTTGCGATGATTGCGTTTCTTGCAAAATTCTTATCTGAAAAGCAAAAAAATATCACATCCTTTCGAAAAGGTTTTGCCCCAGCTTTAGGCATTGTATTTTCTGCATTTGCCATCATCATGCTTCAACCGGATCTGGGAACAGGAACGGTGATGGTTGGAACCTGTATTATTATGATATTTGTTTCAGGTGCGAGAATTGCTCACTTTATATTTCTCGGTCTTATAGGGCTCAGCGGGTTCGCTGCACTTGTCTTATCAGCACCCTACCGAATAAAACGAATTACATCTTATTTAAATCCTTGGGAAGATCCACTAGGCAGTGGGTTTCAAATTATTCAGTCCTTATACGCTGTTGGTCCAGGTGGTCTGTTCGGAATGGGACTTGGTCAAAGTAGACAAAAATTCTTCTATTTACCTGAGCCCCAAACGGACTTCATCTTTGCGATATTGTCTGAAGAGCTTGGCTTTATAGGGGGATCACTCATTTTACTCCTCTTTAGTGTTCTATTATGGAGAGGCATACGAATAGCACTTGGAGCCCCAGACTTATATGGGAGTTTCCTAGCAGTTGGTATTATTTCAATGGTTGCCATTCAAGTAATGATTAACATCGCAGTTGTCACTGGACTTATTCCTGTGACAGGTATCACGCTCCCATTCCTTAGTTATGGCGGCTCATCATTGACATTAATGCTGATGGCGATTGGCGTACTTCTTAATGTCAGCAGGTACGCAAGATATTAGCGTGCTGAAGCTAATGAAACCATGTTGACGTTTATTTTGCAAAAGTATAAAAAAATGATTTGAAGAGTGAAAATGACAGTTTTTGTTTCGAAAACGTTTATTTTGACTCTTCTTTACAGGTTTTAATGAAGCCCTGTTGTTTAAAACAGGGTTTATACTTTGTTCAGAGCAGAAAAAAATTGAGGGGAAATGGTATAATGCGTATAGTAATCAGTGGAGGCGGAACAGGCGGACATATTTATCCGGCCTTAGCCTTTATTAAAGAAGTGAAAAGACTGCATCCTGATGTGGAATTTTTATATATCGGTACTGAAAATGGACTTGAAAAGAAAATTGTAGAAAGAGAAAATATCCCTTTCAAGGCAATAGAAATTTCAGGTTTTAAACGAAAGCTTTCCTTTGATAACGTCAAAACGGTGATGAGATTTTTAAAAGGCGTTCAAAAAAGCAAATCTTACTTAAAAGAATTCAAGCCTGATGCGGTTATTGGAACAGGCGGTTATGTGTGTGGGCCTGTTGTTTATGCGGCTTCTAAGCTGAAGATCCCGACCATTATACACGAACAAAACAGCCTGCCTGGTATTACAAATAAGTTCCTAGCGAGATATGTTAATAGGGTAGCCATATGCTTTGATGAGGCAAAGGCACATTTTCCTTCTGAAAAGGTTGTATTTACGGGAAACCCTAGAGCCTCTGAAGTCGTCTCTATAAAAGAGGGGAAATCTCTTAAAGAATTTGGGCTCGATGAAAAGAAAAAAACGGTTCTTATTTTCGGCGGGAGTCGAGGTGCTGCTCCTATCAATAGAGCAGTGATCGAAATGCAAGATGATTTAAAGGCTAAAAACTACCAGCTTTTATATATCACAGGTGAGGTTCATTATGAAAAAGTGTTGAATGAACTAAAGGAAAAAGGTGCAGCACCTAATATGATCACCAAACCTTTCTTGCATCAAATGCCAGAGTACCTGAAATCGATCGATGTGATTGTTGCAAGAGCAGGAGCTACAACAATTGCTGAAGTAACGGCTCTTGGAATCCCAACCATTTTTATTCCGAGCCCATACGTGACGGCAAATCATCAGGAAATCAATGCAAGATCACTTGAAAAACATGATGCTGCGATTGTTTTAAGAGAATCAGAGCTTTCAGGAGATCGTTTGCTGCATGCCATTGATGAAATTGCTGGTAATGAAGAAAAACTCAACCAAATGAGCCGTTTAACGAAAGAACTCGGAGTACCAGATGCGGCTACACGTTTATATAATGTGTTAAAAGAAATTACAACTACATGATGGAATGATATTAGGTAAGGCGGAGGGTAATATGGAGAACTTGAAGAATGAATTATTAGAAGCGCAAGTTGGTAAAGTACTTGAAAATGAGCCGCTTGCAAATCATACAACAATGAAAATAGGCGGACCAGCAGATCTTTTGATCATCCCAAAAGATATCGATGCAGTGAAAACGATCATGGATCATGTGAAAAAACACCATACGAATTGGACGGTCATTGGAAGAGGATCTAATTTACTTGTCCTGGATAAGGGAATTCGAGGAGTTGTCCTAAAGTTAGGTGCTGGACTGGATCACCTAACTGTAAATGATGAAGAAATTACAGTAGGCGGCGGCTACTCTGTCGTAAGGCTCGCGACATCACTTAGTAAACAGGGGCTTTCAGGACTGGAATTCGCAGCTGGTATTCCGGGATCTATTGGAGGCGCTGTTTATATGAACGCAGGTGCACATGGATCTGATATCAGTAAGATTCTTGTGAAAGCCAGAATCTTATTTGAAGATGGAAGCATCGAGTGGCTCACAAATGAACAAATGAATTTTAGCTATCGAACGTCAGTCCTACAAAAGGAACGACCTGGCATTGTTCTAGAAGCTGTGTTTAAGCTCAAGCAGGATGACCGCGAAAAAATCACAAAGAAGATGCAGCAAAATAAAGATTATCGTAAAGAAACTCAGCCTTATAACCGGCCATGTGCTGGCAGTATTTTTCGAAATCCGCTGCCTGAATATGCAGGACAGCTTGTAGAAAAAGCGAATTTAAAAGGATACCAAATCGGCGGAGCTAGAATTTCTGATATGCACGGCAACTTTATTGTCAACGCTGGTGGAGCAACTGCTCAAGACGTGCTGGACTTAATTCAGTTCATCCAAAAGAAAATTAAAGAAGACTACAACGTAGAGATGCATACAGAAGTAGAAATTATCGGTGAAGAAAATTAACAGCTAGTTTTTATGAATGATGGCATCTGAGGAAAACAAACGGCATGAAAGAATGCCGTTTGTTTTCTCATCAAAATGATGACCCAAAGGTGTGGACAAGCAGCTTTGAATGAGGTGAAGAGTATATATGCGGCCTGATCATGAAAATGAAAAGATCGTCAATATAGAAGAGCGAATTCCTAAAATTAAAGAACAAAGGAAGCAAAAAGCGAATCGGAGACTGATCTCTTTTATACTACTGTTTTTTATCATGGTTTTAATTATTATTTATTTGCAGACACCTATCAGCAAAATTTCTTCTTTAACCATCACAGGTAACGAGCATGTCTCAACAAAACAGCTTGTTAAACTTTCACAAATTAAAGAAGGCGAAACAGAGTTTTGGAATTTAAATAAAGATTTAACAGCAGATCATTTGAAACAAAATAAATTGATTAAAAGTGTCAGTATCAAAAAGCATTTCCCAAATAAAGTGAGTATTGCTGTCAAAGAATATGCAAATATTGCGTATCTTCAAAAGGGAAATCTATATTATGAGCTTCTTGAAAATGGGACCGCTTTACCAGAAGAAGTGACACCGAGTCATGCAGGACCTATTTTTGTCGATTGGGACAATAAGGAGAAGCTGAAGCAAACTGTTAAATCTTTAAATCAACTACCAGCCTCTATTCAGGAGCTCATCTCAGAAATATATTATGTGCCGACCAATTCAAACAAGTGGCTAGTTAAATTTTATATGAATGACGGAAACACTGTGATTGCATCAATTAAAACATTCGGTGATAAAATGAAAACCTATCCAGCCATTGTAAAAGAACTTTCATCATCTGAAAAAGGCACAATCCATATGGAAGTCGCTACGTATTTCGAAGCGTTTAAATCTAAGAAAAAGGAAGATGAGCGTTGAGAGGCAAAACAGTTATATTCTCGATTGTCATGCTTGTTCTTGGTTTTCTGATTTCTTTTTCATACCAATATACAAAGCAGCATCAGGCAGATGTCATTCGAACAGAGCAATGGAAAAAAGAATACTCTCTGAAAAGTCAGCTCACAACGCAAGAAAAGGCGAATCAGAAACTCGAAAAAGAATTATATAGTCTTCAATCAAAGGTACAAGCAACTGAGTCCAATTTGAAAAATGAAAAAGAGCAATATTTTAATGTGCTGGAAGATGTTGAGAAATATAGAATGTTTACAGGAGAGATCGGTGTAAAAGGAAAAGGGGTAAAAGTGTCTCTTGAAGATGCATCTTATATCCCGAGTGGACAAAATGTTAATAATTACATTGTGCATGAGAGCCACATTTTTCATGTGATAAACGAACTATTTATATCAGGGGCTTCTGCTGTATCTATTAATGGGCAAAGAATCACACACCAATCATACATACATTGTAACGGTCCAGTTGTCACAGTAGATGGTGTTCAGCATCCAGCACCATTTGTTATATCTGCTATTGGTGATCCAGCTGTGTTAATACCTGCTTTAAATATTGCAGGGGGAGTGGTCGATCAGCTGACAAGTGATCACATTTCAATGACGATCGAGAAAACGGATATTCGTATGAACCCTCTTTTAAGAAACAAAGATTAAAAGTGAAAAGGTGAGTGGTGTTGAGGAAAAAGAAGCCTTTACTTAGTTTAACAGCTTTAATGATCATATTTGGCATCATGGTCTCCATCCAATTTAATTCCTTACAAAAGCCCAAAGTTCGTGATACTCGTGATGTGTGGGAACTGAGAGAGGATTTATCTGCATCTAAAAGTAAGGAATTGGATTTGCTCAAAGAAATTGATAAATACGACGAGATGCTAAAAAAATATGGTCTTCAAGGAGACCGATCAAAAGAAGCACAATTAACAAAAACATTAAAGGATTTAAAAGAAAAGGCTGGTTTTACAGAAGTGGAAGGGGAGGGGATTGAAATTGAAATATCTCAGCTTTTTTCCAAGGACCTTACCGGAGAAGAAGTGAAAAATATCCCACCTGATCTTCTGAAAAAGTTAATGAATGAAGCCAATATGTTTGGGGCAAAACATATTTCCATCAATGATCGCCGTGTCATTAACACAAGTGTGATTCGAGATATTAATGGCACGACAAAAATGGATGGCTACAGCTTAGATAGTGATGAAGTCACCATTAAAATGATTAGTGAGCAGGCCGACAAATTATACAGCCGTTTAATTGTATCAGATATTGGTGATTTGTTTGCTCAGGAAAACTTCAGCTTGAGTATGAGCCAGCCGAAGAAAAAAATCCACTTAAAAGCATATGATGGTGCAATTCAAGTAAACGAATTGAAGCCTCTTGATGATGTAAAGGAGGGAAAATCTTAATGTGGCTTCCTGTTCTTGGCTTAATCATAGGAGTTGCGATCGGTTTCTTAACTAATTTTACGATACCGAATGAGTATTCTAATTATCTTTCCCTCGCTGTACTTGCTGCGCTTGACACATTGATTGGTGGAATCCGGGCACATCTGCAAGGGGCATACGATGAACTAGTGTTTGTATCAGGCTTCTTCTTTAATATTATACTGGCAATAAGTTTAGCTTTTCTGGGCGTCCATCTTGGTGTAGACTTATACTTAGTCGGAATGTTTGCATTCGGCGTTAGATTGTTTCAAAATATAGCAGTTATTAGAAGAATTCTCCTAACAAAATGGACAATTTCTAGAGAAAAAAAGAAAAAAAGTGAGTCATAAAAAAGGATATACATATGATGTAACGAATATTTTCAGTAATCCTAATAAAAAATGTTGATTTTTTAAGTTTTGTTACACACTTGTAAAAACACATTCATTGTATTGTTGTTCAGCAAATAATAGAATAGAAAGTATTGATATGTGAGGAGGTGCCATAGAATGAACAACAATGAAATTTACGTCAGCCTTGACATCGGTACATCCAATATAAAAGTCATCGTCGGAGAAATGGCGGATGATTCGCTTAACATTATAGGTGTTGGAAATGTCCCTTCAGAGGGGTTAAAAAAAGGATCGATTGTTGATATAGATGAGACAGTTCATTCTATTAGACAAGCATTTGAACAGGCTGAGAGAATGGTAGGTTTTCCTTTACAAAAGGCGATTGTCGGAATTAACGGAAACCACATTCATATTCAGAATACGAGCGGCGTAGTCGCAGTATCTAGTGAAAACAAAGAAATACATGCTGAAGATGTGAGACGTGTCTTAGATGCTGCACAAGTAGTATCTATTCCTCAAGAACATCTCGTCGTAGACGTGATTCCGAGACAATTTATCGTCGACGGAAGAGATGAGATCACAGATCCGAAAAAAATGCTTGGTGTTCGGCTAGAGGTGGAAGGATCGTTAATTACAGGTTCTAAAACGATTCTACATAACTGGCTCCGATGTGTAGAAAGAGCTGGAATTGAAATACTGGATATATGCTTGCAGCCACTCGCATCGGGCTCGGCAGCATTATCGAAAGATGAAAAAAATCTTGGGGTAGCTCTTGTCGATATTGGCGGCGGATCTACAACGATTTCCGTATTTGAAAACGGGCATCTCTATTCTACTCACAGTATCCCTTTGGGCGGAGAGAACATAACAAAAGATTTGTCTATAGGACTTAGAACTTCCACTGAAGAAGCTGAACGAATCAAAAAACAATTTGGGCATGCGTTTTATGATGAGGCATCGACTGAGGAGACATTTGAAGTTTCTGTGATCGGTACCGATCAAAAACAAACGTATACACAAATTGATGCGGCTAACATTATTGAAGCGCGGCTGGAAGAAATCCTGCTCTTTGTGGCAGAGGAATTAAGAAATATGGGTGTCCATGATTTGCCTGGTGGATTCGTTCTAACAGGTGGACAGGCAGCCATTCCAGGTATCCTTTCTCTTGCACAAACAGTCTTGCAAAACAATGTCAGGATTGCAAGTCCGAATTATATCGGGGTGAGAGAGCCTCAATATATGACAGGAGTGGGTCTGATCCACTTTGCTTATCGCAATGCAAAGATTCAGGGCAGACAAGTTGGATTCCAAATGCCAGATGAGGCGTTTCATGAAGTAGGCGCATCCATGGAGCCGGTTTCTTCTGCACCACAAGTGAAAGAAGCGCAGCCAAGACCGAAAGTAAAACAAAAAGCACAACAAGCACAACAAGAGACAAATAAAAAACCGGGCAAAATGAAAAAACTATTTAATATGTTCTGGGAATAGAATTAGATTTTCGACGGATTAGGAGGATTCAGCATGTTGGAGTTTGAAACAAATATAGACGGCCTAGCATCAATTAAAGTAATCGGAGTAGGTGGCGGCGGGAATAACGCTGTCAACCGAATGATTGAAAATGACGTACAAGGTGTCGATTTTATTGCAGTCAATACTGATGCACAGGCGTTAAATCTATCAAAAGCAGAAACTAAAATGCAAATCGGTGCTAAGCTGACAAGAGGGCTTGGAGCAGGTGCGAATCCTGAAGTCGGTAAAAAAGCTGCTGAGGAAAGCAAAGAGCAGATTGAAGAAGTATTAAAAGGCGCAGACATGGTCTTCGTTACAGCTGGTATGGGCGGTGGAACTGGTACGGGTGCTGCACCTGTCATTGCAAAAATCGCAAAAGATTCTGGTGCATTGACAGTTGGAGTTGTGACTCGTCCTTTCACATTTGAAGGAAGAAAGCGTCAGCTTCAAGCAGTTGAAGGAATTGCTTCTATGAAAGAAGCCGTTGACACATTAATCGTGATTCCAAACGATCGCTTGCTTGAAATTGTTGATAAAAACACGCCAATGCTGGAAGCATTCCGCGCGGCAGATAACGTGCTTAGACAAGGTGTTCAAGGGATTTCAGATTTAATTGCAACACCAGGTCTGATTAACCTTGACTTTGCTGACGTGAAAACCATCATGTCCAATAAAGGTTCAGCTCTTATGGGTATTGGTGTCGCAACAGGTGAAAACCGTGCTGCGGAAGCCGCGAAGAAAGCCATTTCCTCACCACTTCTAGAAACAGCAATCGATGGTGCTCAAGGTGTCATCATGAACATTACGGGTGGAACGAACCTAAGTCTTTATGAAGTGCAAGAAGCGGCGGATATTGTGGCTTCTGCATCTGACGAAGATGTAAACATGATTTTCGGGTCTGTCATCAATGATAACTTGAAGGATGAAATTGTGGTGACTGTGATCGCTACTGGATTTATTGAGCAAGAACCAGAAGTGACAAAATCACAAAGAAACCCATTAGGACAAGGATTAAAGCAAAATCAATCCATTCCTCAAAAACGTGAAGTAAAACGTGAAGAACATCAACAGCCATCATCTCAGCCAAGACAAAATACACAATCAAGTGATGATACGCTAGACATTCCAACGTTCTTACGCAACCGCAATAAACGCTAATCGAGTATAGCTTAACCCCTTCCATTGGAAGGGGTTTTTTTATGTCTCAACTTATAAGGGTTTCTAATCAAAAAGTCATAAATACGTGAAAGCTACTTCAATTTCCATATGTAATTTGACTTATGGTGTTTAAGAAAAAAGAATCATTTTTACCCCCTCTTACAAAAAACGACAAAATGATGAACTTTATTTGACTACATTAAATAGAACACCATGAATCTTGTCATGAACAACAGAAGGAAAGGAGTGGGACCTATACTCTGTTTGGACATTTGAGGAGGAGGGATTTGATTGAAATTGAAGTTTCGCAAGACCGCCGGCTATCGTTTGATGAGTCTTTTGGTGATTGGTACTTTAACGATGACAAGCTTTGGGACGGTTCAAGCAACATCGACTTCTACCTCATATCAGGAGGAAGCTGTCTCCTCTAAGACTACAAAAGCAAAGATCTCATCTAGATTAATGAAGCAGTTTCAGCAGGATGATCAGGTGACTTTTTTAATCAAAATGAAAGAGCAAACAAATACGCAAAATGTGGCGAAGGAAGCGGTGATCAAAGCCAAAAAACAGAAATTAACAGCGGCTAAAACGCAATACACAAAAAGATCAGCTGTCGTATCCGAATTAAGAGCAACGTCTGAAAAGACGCAGGAAGCGCTCCTTACGTATTTACAAAAGGAACAAAAGAAAAAGCAAGTGAAGGAGATTCATTCGTACTATATTGTGAATGGTTTAGCGGTGACGGGAACGAAAGAAGTCATGGAAAAGGTGGCTGCCTTTCCAGAAGTAGATCAAGTGCTGCCAAATGAAACCCGTCAAATTCACCGGCCAGTTGATTTGAAGACGAAGCAGAAAAAACAAATGAAAGCAGTAGATGGAGTCGAGTGGAACATTTCTCAAGTTCATGCTCCAGAAGCGTGGGCTTTAGGTTATGACGGTACTGGTACAGTTGTGGCAAGTATTGATACAGGAGTGGAATGGGATCATCCTGCTTTAAAGGAAAAATACCGCGGATTTGATCCAGCACATCCGAATGAACCAACTCATGAATTCAATTGGTACGATGCTACGACAGGATCTGAAGCGCCATATGATGATTTAGAGCATGGTACACATGTAACGGGAACGATGGTTGGCTCTGAACCAGATGGAAAGAATCAAATCGGAGTCGCACCCGGCGCAAAATGGATTGCGGTGAAAGCTTTCTCAGAAGATGGTGGTTCAGATGCTGATCTGCTTGACGCAGGTGAGTGGATTTTAGCACCAAAAGATGAGGACGGAAACCCTCATCCAGAAAAGGCACCAGATGTCGTCAATAATTCTTGGGGCGGTGGGCCGGGTCTTGATGATTGGTATAAAGATGTGGTCAATGCCTGGAGAGCGGCGGACATCTTCCCAGAGTTTTCAGCGGGCAATACCGATTTATTTAACCCTGGTGGTGAGGGATCAATTGCAAATCCTGCGAACTATCAGGAGGTCTTTGCAACGGGTGCAACGGATCAAGATAATAAATTGGGGTCTTTCTCGCTGCAAGGTCCGTCTCCATATGGTGGCATGAAACCAGACATTGCCGCCCCAGGGGTAAACATTCGTTCATCCATTCCTGGGAAAGGGTATGAGGATGGCTGGAATGGGACGTCGATGGCTGGTCCGCATGTTTCAGCTGTTGTGGCTCTTCTTCGCCAAGTACAGTCAGATCTTTCTGTTGAAGAGATTGAACAAATTCTGATTGATACAGCGAAGCCGTTAACTGATCAGCAATTCCCGGAATCCCCAAACAATGGCTATGGGGCAGGTTTAGTTGATGCAAGAGAGGCGATTACGGCATTAACAGATGGAATCGGCATGATCGAAGGACAGGTGACAAACGAAGATGTTCATTTAGATGATATGAAAATAACAGATCAAGCCTTGACTCAAAAAGATAAGGCGGTACACCCACATAAGAAGCCTGCGAACATAAAAGAATTGAAAAAGGAAAAAAATCTAGCTGGTCCGTCCATCAAAGCTCTTCCAATGAAAGCGGAAATTAGTGTTCTTGAAAGCGGCAAGTCAACGTACACAGATGAAGCGACAGGGAGATATCAGCTTCCTCACAGTGCAGGAAAATTCACAGTGAAAGCGGAAGCTTACGGATTTGAATCACGCACACAAACCGTCCATATTTCTTCAAATAAAACGGCAGAGGCGAATTTCGCCTTACAGCCACTAAAGAAACGAACGATATCTGGCACAATTGCCAACGAAACAACGGGTGAAAAGATAAAGGATGCCACGGTTTATCTTGTAGAGGATGCGAAAATTAAGCCGGTGAAAACAAATGAATCTGGCGAATTTTCTCTAGAGGCATTGAGCGGTGTCTATACCGTCAAAGTATTTGCCAAAGGATTTAAAGGATATTCTTTTACAGCAGATGTGACAGAAAAGCCAGTTGGAAAAAACATTCAGCTAGAGCCATTCATCGGCTTTGCTGGGGAAATTGGCTACGATGATGGAACAGCTGAAAATGCGAGAGCCTTCTATGATCCTGGCAATGGCTGGGCTGTGAAGTTTTCACTAGAAAAGGGGAAGAAACAAGCGCAACTCACAGGAGGGCTTTTCCGTTTCTGGTCATCAGAGTGGCCAGCTCCTGGAGGGAATGAATTTGCAGTTGAAGTGTATGACGCTTCTGGGAAGAACGGAGCTCCAGGGGAGAAAATGGCAGGACCTCTAAAAGCAAAAGCGCTGCGTAATGGGGAATGGACAAAAGTAGATTTAGAAGATCAAGCCATTACGGTGGATGGGGATTTCTATCTTGTCTATATTCAAACGAAAAAGAATACGGAATCTCCAGGGCTTGCAACTGATGAAGATGGACCAAATGCTGAAAGAAGCTGGCAGCTGACAAGCGGTGCATTTTCTCCTTCTCCAAAAGAAGAGGGAAATTATATGATTCGTGCGCTTGTTGACTATGAAGCAGATGTGCCAGAGATTACATCTCCAAAGGCAGGCGTCATTACGAACAAAGATGAACTGGAGATTGAAGGCAAAGCCTCTCCTGGGCTTGATGTAGCGATCTATCAAAACGACGAAGAGATTGCCAAAGTGAAAGCAGATCAGTCAGGCGCCTTCAAAGAAAAGGTCACAGTTTCAAGTGGAGAGCATGTATTCACGGCTGCAACTGTTACGGATAAAGGTGCAACAAAACGATCTACACCAGTAAAGGTAATCATTGATCAAACAGCACCAGCGCTCACTATCGATACACCGAAAAAAGGGGAAAAGACGAATAAAGAATCGCTCACTGTAGAAGGAAAGGTCACAGATGATCATCTTGATCAAGTCACCGTAAATGGAAAAAAGGCAACCATAAAAGAAGGGAAGTATTCCGTAAGAATACTGCTTGAGAACGGAGAAAATACGATCAAGGTCACAGCGAAAGATGCAGCAGGAAACAAAACGACTAAAAAAATCAAGATCGATGTTCAATACGAGGCACCTGAAATTTCTAAGCTGACTCCAGCAGAGAATGTCCATCTGGCATCAGGGGAGTCTGTTAAAATTTCATTTCACAGTAGAGAAAAGCTAGACACAACGTTTGTCATTCACATGCCGCTGACAAACGCGAGATCAAAGCTTCAAAATACCACAGAGCTGCCGCTTCGCGAAGTATCGAGCGGAACGTATGAAGGTTACTGGACTGCTACTTCTACCGCTAAAGCAAAAGGTGCGGTCATTGAAGTAATTGTGCGAGATGATTATGGAAATGTCACAAGACAAAAAGCTTCAGGCACATTAAACATCAATGAAAAGTAACTTAAACAAAAGACACGACTTCTTGGAGCGTGTCTTTTTTCTTTCAACAATTGTTTGAAGGCTTGTCCAGAAGAATATTCTCTCTCATTCCTCGACAAAAACAATAACAATCCACCAAAAGTTCTCTATCATCCCCAACAAGAATTGACAGACTTCCATCTCATGACTGTTTTATACTGGTACAAACAAGTGCAAGTACTGCTTTTGATTCTTTGTTTCAGATGAAAGGAGCAGAAGGTGGTCATTTATTTAGATGTGATTTGGCTGTTAAACTTTTGTTTTGATCTATTGCTTCTCTTACTCACTGCATTTATTCTCAAACGACAAGTAAAAAAAAGGCGATATATGTTAGGAGCTCTCATTGGATCGAGCATTGTTCTCTTGCTCTTTACACCATTTGCAATGGTTGTGTCACACCCTTTAGGCAAACTACTTTTTTCTGTCTTCATTGTTCTTGCAACCTTTGGTTTTCAAAGATTTCGTTCCTTTTTTCAAAATCTGTTTGCTTTTTACTTTGTAACATTTTTGATGGGAGGAGGCATGATTGGGGTTCATTCATTTTTGCAAACCAATACAGTGATTCAAGATGGCCTGCTGATTTCACAAAATGATGGCTTTGGTGATCCGATTAGCTGGCTTTTTGTTTTAACTGGGTTTCCTGCGATTTGGCTGTTTTCAAAGAAAAGATTAGGCGAGGTGGGTACGAAAAAAAGACAGGTTGATGAACAAGTGCTTGTGGAAATACACATTCATGGAGAGACCATCCGTTTAAAGGGACTCGTCGATTCTGGCAACCAGCTGTATGATCCTATGACAAAAACACCTGTCATGATCGTCCAGGCCGACCAGCTAACGGCCATTTGCGGAGAGCCATTTATAGAGCTCATGAAACAGTCTCATCCTGTTGAAGTCATGCAAAAGATCGATGATCAATTTCCTCTTCTTGATCGATTAAGACTTGTTCCATATCGAGCGGTCGGTCATGATCACGGCTTTCTACTATGCCTAAAACCAGATACAGTCTTCATTTATTCAAAGACGCATATGATTCAGCCAGCTAAGTGTTTTGTTGGGTTGAGTCTCAGCGGTTTATCGGCAGATCAGGAATTTCAATCCATCATTCATCCAGATATGTTAGACGGGAAAATCATCCAGGGGGTGTCGTAGTTTTTGGTGATGTCTTTTATCTTACGAGGTCAACTTGACATTTAGAAGGGAGAAGAAGATGAAAAAATTAAAATTTAAACTCACTTACTACTGGTATAAACTCCTCATGAAGCTAGGTCTAAAGAGTGATGAAATTTATTATATTGGTGGAAGTGAAGCGCTCCCGCCTCCATTATCAAAGGATGAAGAGCAGGAGCTGCTTGTCAAATTACCAAAGGGTGATCAAACCGCAAGAGCGATTCTGATTGAAAGAAATTTGCGTTTAGTCGTTTACATCGCAAGAAAATTTGAAAACACAGGTATTAATATTGAGGATTTAATCAGTATCGGAACCATTGGTCTGATCAAAGCAGTCAATACATTTAACCCAGAAAAAAAGATCAAGCTTGCAACATATGCTTCGAGATGTATTGAAAATGAGATTTTGATGTACTTACGTCGAAATAATAAAATCCGGTCAGAAGTTTCGTTTGATGAGCCGCTCAACATTGATTGGGACGGAAATGAACTGCTTTTATCAGACGTACTTGGAACAGATGATGATATTATCACACGCGATATTGAAGCAAATGTGGATAAAAAATTGCTGAAAAAAGCGCTCGAGCAATTAAATGACCGCGAAAAGCAGATCATGGAACTAAGATTTGGCTTAATTGGTGGTGAGGAAAAAACCCAAAAAGATGTCGCTGACATGCTTGGGATTTCACAGTCTTATATTTCGAGGCTTGAAAAAAGAATTATTAAACGATTACAAAAAGAATTTAATAAAATGGTCTAAAAATTATTTTAAAAAAGCTCTGTCCCTGCACTGTCAAAGGAAACAATCTTTTTTTTCATGATTCTCGTCATCGCTCGTGCATATTTTTCCATCCCAAGGAGATACTGAACTTTGTACAACAGCTCCTGTAGGGAGGGAAAAAAGTGTCCAGAAATAAAGTGGAAATCTGCGGAGTCGACACCTCCAAGTTGCCTGTTCTGAAAAACGACGAGATGAGAAAATTGTTCAGACAGCTGCAAGATGAGGGTGACGATACAGCAAGAGAAAAGCTAGTCAATGGCAATTTACGGTTGGTTTTAAGTGTGATTCAGCGTTTTAACAACAGAGGCGAATATGTCGACGATCTCTTCCAAGTAGGCTGTATCGGATTAATGAAATCAATTGATAATTTTGATTTAAGCCACAATGTCAGATTTTCAACTTATGCGGTTCCTATGATCATAGGAGAAATCCGTCGATACTTGCGTGATAACAACCCGATTCGGGTGTCTCGCTCGCTAAGAGATATTGCCTATAAGGCACTTCAGGTCCGTGAGAGGCTGATTAGTGAGACAAGCAAGGAGCCAACAGCAGAAGACATTGCCAAAGTGCTGGAAGTGCCTCATGAGGAAATTGTCTTTGCCCTAGATGCAATTCAAGATCCTGTATCTTTGTTTGAACCGATCTATAATGACGGAGGAGATCCGATTTATGTGATGGATCAAATTAGTGATGAACGGAACAAAGACACACAATGGGTGGAAGAATTGGCCTTAAAAGAGGGCATGCGTAGGTTGAACGACAGGGAAAAAATGATTCTTCGCAAACGCTTCTTCCAGGGCAAAACGCAAATGGAAGTTGCCGAAGAGATCGGGATTTCTCAAGCACAAGTCTCTAGGCTTGAAAAAGCAGCCATCAAACAAATGAATAAAAACATCTTTTAAAGCCGCCGCTTCATGTGCGGCTTTTTTCATTCTTATGAGAGAACACTCCTCTAGTATTGACTCTGTTATTTTTTTCATTTAATCTGTTTTTAACAAATGTTATTTTAGATAGCATTTGTTAGGGAACACTTAAGCGGAAAGAAGGGTTATTATGACATTCCATGATGAAAGAAGGCTGCTCATTAAGGTTGCGCATATGTATTATGAAGAAGGCGCCACTCAATCTAACATTGCAGAAGCGGTTGGGGTTAGCCGTTCGCTCATATCGAAATATTTGGCAAAAGCACGAGAAGCAGGAATCGTGGAAATCATTATTCATGATGAAGTCAACCAACAGTATGGATCGTTAGAAAGAAAAATAGAACGTAAATATGGGCTCCGAGAAGTCGTCTGTGTGGAAACACTCAGCAAAGACACAACCAAAAGCCGAATCGGTGCCGCGGCGGCAAGCTTTTTATTAAAAGTGATGAAGGATGGACAAGTTATTGGGTTTTCCTCTGGGACAACGCTGCATGAGATGGCGAAAGCGGTTACGTCTGTTCAGCACTATCCATCCGTGACATTTGTTCCGCTTGTCGGAGGTGTGGGAAATGAAGATGTCGATATCCACGCCAACTATATTATTGCGAGATGCACAGAGGCGCTCAAATCTAAATGTGAGTTTTTACATGTACCTGTCATGCTTGATACGAAAGAAGCGAAAGATGTACTGATCCGGCAGCCGTCAATCAAAAAAGTGATTGAACTAGGAGAATCATCAAATATCGCGGTTGTCGGAATTGGTGGTGTTCCGCAGCATTCAACGATGGTGAAATCTTATATGACAAGCGGTGAAGAAGACATCCTTCAAGCAAAGGATGTAGCAGGTGACATTTGCTATAACTTTATTGATCATCAAGGGGAAGTATATCCCCACCCATGGAACGACCGGGTGATGGGCATAAGCCCCCAAAAGCTAAAAGAAATTCCACTTGTCATAGGTGTCGCTGGTGGCGAAGAAAAAATTGAAGCAATTCGAGCGGCATTAGCAGGTGGATTAATTCATGTATTAATTACTGATGAACGAACTGGAGATGCCTTATTAAAGTAACTACCTAATATCATTAGGTAGTTTTTTTGAGTCTTTAGACTCAAAAAGATTGAAAATTTTATCGATTTTATCTTGACACAAAGTTGACACATCATATAAACTAAGTTCATAACAAATGATAAACAAAATAACAAATGTTACAAGAAACAGATTTTTGTTAATTTTTATAACATTTGTTAAAAGTTTCAGATTATATTTCTAGCAATCTATTGAGAAGCAAGAAAACCTGAAAGGATGATTTAGATGTCAATCTATCAACAATTGTTAGCTCGAGAACGCAGTGGAGATCCAATCAAAGTAGGGATTATTGGAGCAGGCCAAATGGGCTTTGGACTCATTTCACAAATTTCTAAAATTCCAGGCATGATTGTTGCTGGTGTTTGTGATATTCACCTTAGTGCAGCAGAGAAGGCAGCGAATTTTTACAAGCAGCATGCAAAGCCGCATCAAATGGTTGTCACAAATGATTACAGAGAAGTGATTCAATCAGATTCCGTAGAAGTTGTCGTAGATGCAACAGGTGTCCCAGAGGTCGGAGCAAACATTTCTTTGGAAGCGCTTAATTCAAAAAAACATCTCGTTCTTTTAAATGTAGAAGTTGATATTACCATCGGGTTGGTCATGCATAAGTTATTCACAAATGCAGGACTTGTTTACTCAGGATCAGCTGGAGACGAACCAGCAGCAACACTAGAATTATATGAATTTGCGAAAACAATGGGTCTTGAGGTACTCGTTGCTGGGAAAGGAAAGAACAACCCATTCTTCCCAGAAGCAAATCCAGATACGTGTCAAGCAGAAGCAGATAGTAAACATATGAGTTCACATATGCTGGCTGCATTCCAGGACGGAACAAAAACAATGGCGGAAATGAACTTGTTAAGTAACGCGACTGGGCTTCTGCCAGATAAAGTCGGTATGCACGGAGTCGAAGCCAATTTAGAAAATGTAGCAGATAAATTGAATCAAAAACAGCAAGGCGGCGTGCTCGACAACTTCGGAGTCGTTGAATATGTAAATGGACTTGCACCAGGTGTATTTGTCATCGTGAAGAGTGATCTTGAGCCAGTAGATGAAGAGCTGCGCTACTTAAAAGTTGGAAAAGGCCCACACTACACACTTTACCGTCCTTTCCACTTAGCGAGTCTTGAAACACCTGTTACCATCGCAAAAGCGGTCTTACAGCATGATTCATCCATTCACCCAATTGGTGTACCAGTATCAGAAACAGTCGCTGTGGCAAAAAGAGATATTAAAGCTGGAGAATCACTTGACGGGATTGGCGGATACTCTGTAAGAGGTGTTCTTGAAACACATCAAGACATGAAAACGAACGGCCACATTCCAATTGGTTTAATTAGCGGAAAAGTCGTAGCGAAAAAAGACATCAAATTAGGACAATTCCTGACTCATGATGATGTAGAGCTTGATTCAAACACAACGGTCTGGAAGCTGCGATCATTACAAGATCATTTATTTCAATCATAAGGACGTGAAGCTGTGGAAAAATTAGCGATCGTACTTTGTATCATTCTCATTGTGCAGTACGGGTTATCTTTTATTCAAATCAAGTACTACCGCAAGAGCATGGATTCACTTATTGATGATTACAGAGGGAAGCAGGGCTATCACTTATTTTCAGGAATGGAGCGGCGCAAAGTTGGCCCTGGAGCCATTGCGCTCATCATTGTAGATGAATCGTATATCATTCAAAAATGCCATGTGCTTGGCGGTGTGTCGATCTTATCTAAATTTAAAGAAGTCCCTTCATATGAAGGAAAGCATGTAGGGGCTGTGTTAGACGAGCACCATATGATGAAGCAGACGTTGAAAAAACGCAAAAAGGGGCCAGCTGTCATGCACGCACTTTCCATGGCGGCTGAACAGGCACTTGTCTCGATTTCGAAAAAAAATATAACAAATGTGAACTAAAGAAAGGGGAGATGAAACATGGAATGGATTCAATGGTTTGGAGAGCACTTTATCGGAATGTTTGAAGCCGGCGGAAAGCAATTCATGGGTCTTGTTACAGGTATCGTTCCAACGCTTGTTGTGTTACTTACTTTCACTTATGCTGTCATGAAGTTTATTGGAGAAGAGCGAGTGAATAGAGCGATTCAGTTTGCTGCGAAATATACCATTTTGCGCTACACGTTAATGCCGATCTTATCCGTTCTTATTTTGACAAACCCGATGGCTTATACGTTTGGCCGCTTCTTACCCGAAAAACAAAAACCAGCATTCTATGATTCAGCTGTTTCATTTGTTCATCCGGTGACATCACTGTTTCCGTATGCCAACGCAGGAGAACTGTTTGTCTACTTAGGGATTGCGAACGGTATTAAAGAAGCAGGATACTCAATGTCAGAGCTTGCTGTTCGGTACTTCTTAGTCGGGATCGTCGTCATTTTACTTCGCGGTATTATTACTGAATGGATTACAAAGTACTTAGCAGGAAAAATGAAAGCGAATTCACAATAGGGGAGGGTTAGACATGACAAACCACAAAGTATTTGTTGCAAAAGGTGCTGGCGGATGGGGAGAAGGCTTGGAGCTTGAACCAACCGGTAAAAAAAGAAAGGTTGTTTCCATTACAGGGGGAGGCATTCACCCAGTTGCACGTAAAATTGCAGAAATGACAGGGACAGAAGCATGTGACGGCTTTAAAAACTCGATACCAGAAGATGAAATGATGTGTGTTGTCATTGACTGCGGAGGAACCGCACGAATCGGACTTTATCCAATGAAGCGCATTCCAACTGTAGACGTTTTGGCATCCTCTCCTTCTGGACCGCTTGCAAAACATATTACAGAGGATATCTTCGTATCTGGCGTCACAGAAAAAGATATTTCCTTTGCGGATGCATCAAGTGGTGAGGAAAAAGTAGAAGGTCAGGAAAACAGTGAGCCGATTGACAAGGAGAATTTCAAAGAAACCTATTCAAAACTGAAAGAGGAAAATCTCGAGCGTCAGGAAAAAGGTAATTTCCTGATGAGGTTCTCAAGAGGAATTGGGAAAGTTACCGGTACGTTCTACCAGGCTGGTCGTGATTCCGTTGATATGCTTTTGAAAAACATTATTCCATTCATGGCATTTGTCAGTATGTTAATTGGAATTATCAATTATACAAAAATTGGTGACTTGATTGCCCATTTTCTATCACCATTGGCAGGATCTATATGGGGACTCTTACTGCTCGTTGTGGTCTGTACATTGCCATTCCTATCACCTGTCTTAGGACCTGGTGCAGTCATTGCACAAGTAATCGGTGTTCTCATTGGTAGTCAAATTGCACTAGGAAATATCCCGCCTCAATTTGCACTTCCTGCACTATTTGCCATCAACGGTCAAGTAGGGTGTGATTTCATTCCAGTGGGTCTGTCACTTGGTGAAGCGAAGCCGGAAACGGTACAATATGGAGTACCAGCTGTTTTGTATAGCCGTCTCATTACAGGGGTTCTATCTGTTGTGATCGCATACGCTGCCAGCTTCGGTATGTATTAAACGTATTAAAGGAGGAATCGATATACATGGTCACACAATCTGTCGTAAAAGAAATCGGGATCTTAGTCCCGCAATTTAAAGAAGATAAGCTGATTGTTTTATTTGGACCCGCAGCGCCGCAGGAATTAAGAGATATGTCCGTCATTCATGAGTTCGAACATTTAGAAGAAGAGCCGTTGAAACTGGGCGGTACCATTCAAGTGGGCGATCAAACGTACACGATCACAGCCCTCGGCAATAAAGCAAATGACAACTTTAAAGAACTCGGCCATATTTCGATCTACTTCCAAGAGCCGTTTGATGATGTATTACCGGGAGCTGTCTTTGCATCCCCGCACACGTTTCCTGATATAAAAGAAGGCGTACGTATTGAAATTTCGTAGCTATGAAGAAAAGCTGTTCCGTAGAAGGAGCAGCTTTTTTATGTGAGGTTTACCAGAAAGAGCAATTGCGATATGCTGTAAACATTCATTATTTGTTTATTCAGAATTTTTACTCAGGGGGAAATGATGGTGTCACTTGAATTGAAGAATGTTTCATTAAAACGAAATGGAAAATGGCTGCTTCAGTCTGTTGACTGGCATGTGAACAAAGAGGAGCACTGGGTGCTTTACGGTTTAAATGGTGCGGGGAAAACCGCTTTATTAAATATGCTCTGCTCATATTATTTCCCTACATCAGGTGAGATGACCGTGCTGGGACATATCTTTGGCAAGGAGGCTCTTGGCGAAAAGCTCAGGAAGAAAATTGGCCTCATTTCTGCGGGACTTGAAAAGAAACTGCACAGAGACGACAATGCATTTGAAATTGTTCTCAGCGGGGCATTTGCCTCTATCGGGCTTTATGAAACCCCGACAGATGAGATAAGGGAGAAAGCCATTGATCTATTAAAAGCATTTGGTTCGTTCAAATATGCAAACCGGACATATGAAACACTCTCGCAAGGAGAAAAGCAGAAAGTCCTGATTGCGAGGGCTTTAATGAATGATCCCAAGCTCCTGATTTTAGATGAGCCTGTGACAGGTCTTGATTTTTTAGCAAGAGAACAGGTGCTGGAGACCATCTCATTCATTGCTTCAAAGCCTGATGCGCCTACTTTGCTTTACACGACCCATCATGCAGAAGAGATTTTGCCTGTTTTTCAGCACACCTTATTATTAAAAGATGGGACTGTTTTTGATCAAGGGAAAACAAAAGAGATGATGACAAGCGACTTGCTTTCTTCCTTCTTTGAATGTCCGGTAGATGTGATGTGGAGAAATGGCCGTCCTCATTTAAGTAAATTGTAGATAAAAGAAACTATTGGTCTGCGTCCCTGCTTTTCCATCATACATATTATAGTAGAAAACGAAAGGCGGGGAAGGACAGATGATCAGTATTTCTGAATTCCAAATCAAGGATGTTGTCGATGTGTCCAGCGGAAAAAAACTAGGCACCATTGGGGACATTGATATCAATGTTACGAGTGGTAAAATACAAGCAATCATTATCGGCGGTACAGGTAAAATGATGGGATTTTTCGGAAAAAAAGAGGAAATGATTGTCCCGTGGCGAAATATAGTAAAAATTGGCGAAGATGTGATACTTGTCCGATTGTCTTCTTAAAATTCGTATAACTCCTCAATGAATCATTTAATGATCCTTAACATAAGCTCTCCATTCTCAGCAAACAATGTCTTTTTCGGGTAAAAAGATTACGTTTTCATATCAATTTGCAAAAAAACCTGTAGAAAGGGCACATTTGAGTGTAATATTTAATGAATCCCACTAACTGTCTACGCATGTCTTGTGGTAAAATAGGAGCGATATAAAGAGAGATGAATGAAAGGTGGGAGGCAGCTTTGACACACAATTATGACCCCTTTCAGCAGAAATCACCTTATGCAATGATGATTCATGATTGGACGAACATGACATGTTCTGGTAAAGAGGTATTAGCCGGATTTACGACAAAAAATGGCGGCTTCAGCCTTTCTCCATATCAATCATTGAACACTGGACTCCATGTAGGAGATGATGCTTCTAGTGTCCAAATGAATCGTCAAGTCATAGCAGATGCTACTGCTGTGCCGCTCTCTGATTGGGTGTTTGCAGACCAAACACACGAGGACCGCATCAAGAAAGTCACCAAGGAGCAAAGAGGAAGAGGAAGTCTTCATTATCATGAGGCACTGCCTGGAACAGACGGCTTATATACGTCTGAACCGAACATCATGCTCGCTCTTTGTTTCGCCGATTGTGTTCCGCTTTATTTTCTAGCTCCGCAACATGGCCTCATCGGAACAGCCCATGCCGGATGGAAAGGAACCGTCAAACAAATTGGTGCAAAAATGGTAGATCTATGGGTCAACCAAGAAGGTGTTAAGACCGATCAAATACAAGTCGTCATTGGACCATCCATTGGCAGCTGTTGCTACATAGTTGATGATGTGGTCTTGAATCAAGTGAAACAGCTTCCCTTTTCTACAGAGGATGTGTATTCCGAGATATCACAAGGACAATATAAATTAGACTTAAAAACATTAAACAAAAACGTATTGCTACATGCAGGGATGAAGGAAGAAAACATACATGTCAGTTCGATGTGCACAAGCTGCAATGATCAGCTATTCTTCTCACACCGGCGTGATCAAGGAAAAACAGGACGTATGATGTCTTTTGTCGGGTTTAAGGAGGCATAAGAGCAATTGAATGTACGAGAGAATCTCAGACAAATAAATGAACAAATAAACGAAGCATGTAAAAGAGCCGGCCGGAACCCAGACGATATATCAGTCGTCGCTGTCACAAAATATGTCTCAATTGAACGAGCACAAGAAGCCAAGGAAGCAGGAATTTTGCATTTTGGTGAAAATCGTGACCAAGGGTTACTTGAAAAACAAGCGGCTATAACCGATGAAAGCATTAGCTGGCACTTCATCGGCAGTTTACAAACACGAAAAGTAAAATCTGTCATTCAGAGCATTGACTACTTACATTCGCTCGACAGGATCTCTCTTGCGAATGAAATTGAAAAAAGAGCAGATCACACGGTTCGCTGTTTTGTACAGGTGAACACATCGCTGGAGGAGTCAAAACATGGCTTACAAAGTGAAGACGTGATCCCATTTGTCAAGCAGCTCGCTGATTTCAAACACATTGAAATTGCTGGACTGATGACGATGGCTCCATTTACAGATGATCACACTGTGATACGAAACTGCTTTAAAACATTAAAAAACCTTCAAGAAGAAGTAAAACATCTTAACCAAGTAAATGCACCTTGTCAGCATTTATCGATGGGCATGTCAAATGATTTTGAAATCGCAATTGAAGAAGGTGCGACATTCGTTCGGATTGGCTCTTCACTTGTTGGAAATGAAACAGGAGGTGCGTGACATGAGCATAAAAAATAAGTTTAAAAGCTTTTTCACTCTCGACGATGAAGAGTATGAGTACGAATATATTGATGAAGAAAGAGAACCAGTCCAAGAAGAAAAAGGAACAAAGGACAAAGCGGCATTTCAAGAGCGTCCGCAGACAGGAAAACAAAATGTCGTCAGCTTGCAAAGCGTGCAGAAATCCTCTAAAGTGGTGTTAAGTGAGCCGCGTGTTTATGCAGAAGCGCAGGAGATTGCAGACCATATTAAAAACAGACGTGCAGTCGTCGTCAATTTGCAGCGCATTCAGCACGATCAAGCAAAGCGAATCATCGACTTCTTAAGCGGCACTGTATATGCAATCGGTGGAGATATCCAGCGTATTGGCTCGAATATATTCCTCTGTACACCTGATAATGTAGATGTATCTGGCACAATATCAGAACTTTTGACAGAGGAAGAACCTCAGAGGTGGTAAATCATAGTGATTCTAAATTACATTTTCCAGCTTTTACAGACTGTATTAACGATTTACTCATTCGCGATTATTATTTACATCTTTATGTCATGGGTGCCATCAGCAAGAGAAACAGCAATTGGGCGTTTTCTGACAAATATTTGCGAACCATATTTAGAACCATTTCGTAAAATTATTCCGGCAATTGGCATGATTGACATCTCGCCAATTGTGGCATTGCTTGTGATTCGTTTTGCATCAACATATGGACTAACTGGTCTTTACAATATGATTGCACGCTTCATGTAGACAGGCTGCCGGGCTTGGCGCTGCCAGGCTCTTTTACATAAGAGGGGAACAAAATGAGCGATATTTATCAACATTTTAGAAAAGATGAACAGCCATTTGTCGACCAAGTGTTAGGCTGGAAAAAAATCGCACTCGACCAGTATCGAATGAAATTAACAGACTTTCTTGATCCGCGTGAGCAGTTTATTACCGAGTCCGTCATCCAGCATGCTGATGAGCTTGGGATCATGTTTTTTGGCGGTTATGAGGGAGCGGAGCGCAAAAGAGCGCTCATTTATCCTGAATATTTACAACCGGCTACTCAGGATGCTGAGCTCTCTTATTTTCAGGTGAACTATGCGAAAAAGTTTATTTCGTTAGAACACCCGAAGCTCCTTGGTTCACTGATTGGGACAGGCTTGAAGCGTCAAAAATTTGGAGATTTGTTATTTTCAGAGGAAGATGTGCAGTTTATTTGTACGAGTGATGTCGCCGATTTTGTTCGGGCGCAGCTGACGCATGTCGGCAGAGCCTCCGTTTCATTAGAGGAAATCACGCAGGCAGATTTAAAGCCGGTTAAGAGCAAGACTGACATCAAAGAAGATACGATTTCTTCACTGCGGCTTGATGCGGTATGTGCTGCAATCAGCCGTCAGTCTCGGCAAAAAGCACAGCTTTTGGTCAAAAATGGGCTTGTCAAAGTTAACTGGAAAGTCACTGAGGACCCTTCCTTTACAATCGGCGAAGGCGATCAGCTCTCTGTTAGGGGATTCGGCCGCTTTAGCCTCAAAACGATTGATGGGAAGACCAAAAAAGATAAATTTAAAGTAACATTTGAGCTTCTGACATAACGAACTTGAATCTGGAGGTGGCGAGGTTGCCATTAACACCTAATGATATTCATAATAAAACGTTCACAAAAAGCTTTCGCGGCTATGACGAAGATGAAGTAAACGAGTTTTTAAGCCAAGTACGTAAAGATTACGAAATCGTGCTTCGCAAAAAGAATGAACTCGAAGAAAAAGTAAACGAGCTTGACGAAAGATTAGGTCATTTTGCAACAATTGAAGAGACATTAAACAAATCAATTCTTGTGGCGCAGGAAGCAGCAGAAGACGTCAAACGTCATTCTGATAAAGAAGCGAAATTGATCATTCGTGAAGCGGAGAAAAATGCCGATCGTATTATTAACGAAGCGCTATCTAAATCAAGAAAGATTGCGATGGAAATCGAAGAGCTGAAGAAGCAGTCGAAGGTCTTTAGAACTCGCTTCCAAATGCTCATCGAAGCTCAGCTTGATCTTCTAAAAAATGACGATTGGGATCATTTACTGGAATATGAAGTTGACGCTGTCTTTGACGAAAAAGAATAAGCGCATCATCTTGACATGACGTGTACAAGTTGCATATAATACCATCATAAATTAACAAGAGATAAACGTTTGAAAGGGACACTCGCAGTTGTCATATGCGTAATAAAGCGAATCAGGGATGGTGGAAGCCTGACATTACGAGATGCTGCAATGAGATCACCCCTTTAGTTCCTTTTCTGAAATGACCAGTAAGAAAAGGCGTCTGATCACGTTACGATTTTAGAGTGGATAAGCGGCTGTTTAAATAGCGCTTGTCTAAAAGGGTGGTACCGCGAGACAAGCCTTCTCGTCCCTTATGGGATGAGAGGGCTTTTTTTATTGTTTTTTAATCAGAATTTGCATATGGAGGAATGGGTATGAACTACAAAGACACCTTATTAATGCCGAAAACAGAATTCCCAATGAGAGGGAACTTGCCGAACAAAGAGCCTGAAATCCAAGAGGAGTGGGCAGAACAAGACATCTATCAAATGGTTTTAGAGCGGACAAAAGGACGCCCGACCTTTATTTTGCATGATGGACCTCCATATGCGAATGGTGACATTCATATGGGGCACGCACTCAATAAAATCCTAAAAGATTTTATTGTCCGTTTTAAATCAATGAATGGGTTCCACGCACCGTACGTACCGGGCTGGGATACACACGGCTTACCAATTGAAACAGCACTCACTAAAAATAAAAAAGTCAAACGTAAAGAAATGTCGACAGCTGAATTCCGCAAACTATGCGAGGAGTATGCATGGAAGCAAATCGAGGGTCAGCGCAATCAATTTAAGCGATTAGGCGTCAGAGCAGACTGGGACAATCCATATGTCACGTTAAAGCCTGAGTACGAAGCGCAGCAAATTCTTGTCTTCGGAGAAATGGCGAAGAGAGGCTACATTTACAAAGGACTAAAGCCTGTTAACTGGTCTCCTTCAAGTGAGTCAGCTCTTGCTGAAGCGGAAATTGAGTATAAAGACAAACGTTCACCATCCATTTACGTTTCATTTAAAGTGAAAGATGGAAAAGGCGTACTTGAAAACGGCGAACAATTCATCATCTGGACAACAACACCTTGGACACTTCCTGCAAACCTTGGGATTTGTGTTCATCCAAACCTAGAGTACAGTGTTCTTCAAGTGGGTGCTGAGCGATATGTTGTCGCATCTGAGCTTGTTGAACAAGTGGCAAAAACGCTTGGCTTTGAAGAGTATGCAGTCGTGAAAACATTAAAAGGAAAAGAATTAGATAACGTCGTTGCAGAGCATCCGATCTATGGCAGAGATTCACTTGTGATGCTTGGTGACCACGTGACAACGGATGCAGGAACAGGCTGTGTTCATACAGCACCAGGTCACGGGGAAGATGACTTTATTGTCAGCATGAAGTACGGTCTTGACGTACTATGTCCAGTAGACGAAAAAGGTGTCATGACAGAAGAAGCGCCTGGTTTTGAAGGTCTATTTTACGAGGATGCCAATAAAGCCATCACAGAACAGCTTGAAGCAAAAGGCGCGCTGAAAAAGCTCGACTTTATCACGCACTCCTACCCGCATGACTGGAGAACGAAAAAGCCAACGATTTATCGTGCAACCGCTCAGTGGTTTGCTTCGATTAAAGACTTCAGAGAAGCGCTATTAGACAATATTAAAGAAACAAAATGGGTTCCAGCATGGGGCGAAACGCGCCTATTCAATATGGTGCGTGACAGAGGCGACTGGTGCATTTCAAGACAGCGTGTATGGGGCGTCCCAATTCCGGTCTTTTATGCAGAAAATGGGGAGCCGATCATCACAGATGAAACCATTCAGCACGTCTCTCAATTATTTAGAGAACATGGCTCTAATATTTGGTTTGAAAAAGAAGCGAAAGAACTATTGCCAGAAGGCTTTACACATCCAGGCAGTCCAAACGGTGAATTCACAAAAGAGCAGGACATCATGGATGTATGGTTTGATTCTGGTTCTTCTCACCAAGCTGTTTTAGAAGAAAGAGATGATCTTGTTCGTCCGGCAGACCTTTACCTTGAAGGCTCTGACCAATATCGCGGCTGGTTTAACTCTTCCTTATCAACAGCAGTTGCGGTCACTGGAAAAGCACCGTATAAAGGTGTTCTCAGCCACGGCTTTACGCTTGATAAAGAAGGACGCAAGATGAGTAAATCATTAGGCAATACAATTGACCCAACAAAGGTAGCGAAGCAGCTTGGGGCGGAGATTCTAAGACTTTGGGTATCTTCTGTCAACTATCAAGCCGATCACCCGGTGTCTGATGATATCTTAAAACAAGTAGCAGAGGTCTACCGTAAAATTCGTAACACGTTCCGCTTCCTGCATGGTAACCTATTTGACTTTGATCCAGCAGTCCATGCAGTACCTGTAGAAGAGCTTCGCGAAGTGGATCAATATATCTTGATCAAATTAAACAAATTGATTGATAAAGTGAAAAAGGCTTATGATGATTACGAATTTGCGGTCGTGTATCATGCGATTCACAATTTCTGTACAATTGAGCTAAGCTCTTTCTATCTCGACTTTGCAAAGGATGTCGTGTACATTGAGCATGCGGATCATCCAGACCGCCGTAGCATGCAGACGGTCTTCTACGAAACATTAATGGCATTAGTGAAGCTGACTGCACCAATTCTTCCGCATACAGCAGATGAATTATGGAGCCACTTAAGCTTTGTTGAAGAGCCAAGTGTTCAGTTAACAGATATGCCAGAAGGTGTGGCTGTTTCTCAAGCGGAAGCGACAGAAGCGAAGTTTGACCGCTTTATGGAAGTGCGTGACGATGTGCTAAAAGCGCTCGAAATTGCGCGTAACGAGAAAGTCATCGGACGTTCTCTTGAAGCAAGTGTGACCCTTTATGCGACAGAAGAAGTGAAAAACCTTCTTGCATCCATTAAAGAAGATGTGAAGCAGCTCTTTATCATCTCTGAATTAACGGTAGAAGATGAGCAAAATGCTGACACATCAGCACCTGAATACACTTCAGGAAGAATTTTGGTTCAAAAAGCAGAAGGAGAACTATGCGAACGTTCTCGTATTATTTCAAAAGATGTTGGTGCAAATCCGAAATACCCAACATTGTCACTGAAAAATGCTGAAATCGTGGAAAAATATTACCAGAATTAACAGTGTGATATGACCAATTAGCGCCCCGCCATATGCGGGGTGTTTTCTTTTTTGCGGAAATGACAGCGTTTAGAACGAAAGGAAAAATCTTATGGCTTTAAAGTGGACAGCCGGGGCAACAATATGATTATCACGACAGGGCAGGAGTTGAAATAGCGACATGAATGGCGATCTAGAGACGATTTACACGGAACTCCTTCAAATGAAAGAAGAGCTGCAAGCTAAACTGTTTGAATACGCATCATTTCGTTCACCCGCTGAGCATGTCTCAATGAACGAGGTCCAAACGGCCACGCTTCTTTATCACATCAAAGAAGAGCTGCAAGATGTGTCTCTCGCTATTGCAAAAATTGAGCAAGGAACCTTTGGTATATGTGAGGCAACAGGTGATGTCATTCCGCTTGAACAAATGAGTATTCTTCCTACCGCCCGCACGGCTGACGACTTTTTATATCATAAGCAATACGAGAAAAAAGCATTCACTCCTTATCCTCATGAATCAGATGATTCTCATTTTGAAGCCTTCCACATGTAGGGAGGTTTTTGTCTGTCAACTAAAGTTTCTTTACTCCTTCCTGTTTTCTTGATAAAATGCATAAAGATCAAAGTATGAAGATGGAGGAACGTGTGTGTTCTATTACATAATCGCATTCGTGATGATTTGTTTAGATCAATTAACAAAATGGCTCATTGTCAAAAATATGATGCTCGGAGATTCTTATCCGGTGATTGATGGTTTCTTTTATATCACGTCTCACCGAAATTCAGGCGCCGCATGGGGAATTCTCCAAGGACAAATGTGGTTTTTCTATGTGATCACACTCGTTGTTATTGCGGGAATTGTTTATTATTTGCAAAAGCATGGGCAAAAGGACAAGCTGCTTGGAGTTGCACTGGCCTTAATGCTTGGCGGAGCGATTGGGAATTTTATCGACCGCGTTTTCCGTCAGGAAGTGGTAGATTTTGCTCATTTCGTCTTTGGGAATTATCACTACCCAATCTTTAATATTGCAGATTCTTCTCTATGTGTAGGAGTTATTCTGCTCTTCATTCAAATGCTGTTAGATGGAAAGAAAACGAAGGAGTCAACTACATGAATCAAGTAAATATTGCCGTTTCAGAAGAACAAACGAGTGAACGGCTTGATAAATTTCTAAGCACGACAGAACCAGAATGGTCAAGAACCCAGGTCCAGCAGTGGGTAAAGGATGGGCTGATCGAAGTAAACGGGAAACAAGTGAAAGCCAATTACAAAGTACAAGCTGGAGATCAGATTAAAGTCGAGATTCCAGAACCAGAAGTACTAGATGTAGAAGCAGAACCAATGAATCTTGATATTTATTATGAGGATGCAGATGTGCTAGTGGTGAATAAACCACGAGGAATGGTCGTTCATCCAGCACCAGGTCACGTGTCAGGAACGCTTGTAAATGGCCTGATGGCACATTGCACGGACTTATCAGGGATTAATGGTGTGATGCGTCCTGGAATTGTCCATCGTATTGATAAAGACACATCTGGGCTGTTAATGGTCGCAAAAAACGATATGGCGCATGAATCACTCGTCAATCAGCTTGTGGCTAAAACTGTCACAAGAAAATATACGGCCGTTGTCCATGGCATCATTCAGCATGATACAGGCACAATTGATGCCCCAATTGGCAGAGACAAAAAAGACCGCCAAAGCATGACGGTCACAAAAGAAAGTGCAAAACAAGCAGTCACTCACTTTGATGTGATTGAACGCTTTCAGGATTTCACTGTGGTGGAGTGCCGACTTGAAACAGGAAGAACACACCAAATTCGTGTTCATATGAAATATATCGGCTATCCGCTTGCAGGAGATCCGAAATATGGACCGAGAAAGACAGTCGATTTCAATGGTCAGCTGCTTCATGCAGGTGTTTTAGGATTTGATCATCCAAGAACAGGCGAATATATCGAGTTCACAGCACCAGTTCCTGCTGATATGCAAGCTTTTATCGATTCATTAAGAAATAACGATTGACAGGCCGTTCTTTTTTTGAAATAATGAACGAAGAAATGAAGATTCTTTAAAACAGTCCAGAGAGGCTGAGAAGGATAACGGATCAATTTGTGCACGTGTATGCACAAATGAACGCCCCTCTCTGCCCTTTGCAGAAGGGGCTTTTTATTTGTCAAAAAGAGGTGTAAAAGATGGAACAAAAAGCAGTCATTCTTGATGAACAAGCGATCAGACGAGCGCTTACCCGAATTGCACATGAAATGATTGAGCGCAACAAAGGGATGAAAGATGTCATCCTTGCGGGGATCAAGACTAGAGGTATTCATCTTGCAAAGCGCCTTGCAGAGCGCATCGAGCAAATTGAAGGAAATCCAGTCATAGTGGGTGAACTTGATATTACGCTATACCGTGATGACCTGACAAAAAAGACAGAGAACCAAGACCCGCTTGTGAAGGGTGCAGACATTCCAGCTGACATTAATGACAAAACACTGATTGTCGTTGACGATGTCCTGTTTACAGGCAGAACCGTCAGAGCAGCCATGGATGCCCTTGTGGATGTAGGAAGACCATCTTCCATTCAGCTTGCTGTTCTCGTCGACCGGGGACACCGGGAGCTACCGATTCGAGCGGATTATATCGGGAAGAACATTCCGACATCAAAAGCAGAGACAGTTATGGTTCAACTGAATGAAGTAGATCAAAACGACCTTGTCGCTATATATGAAAAATAACCTTTTTAAATGCATTCCAGAGAGTTTGCAAAGAGGGCAATAACAGAGATACCAAGCACGGCAAACATGACGTGTACGGTTTTTCTAGGCCTCTTTGCGCATACTCGCAAAGAGGCTTTTTTAATGAAAAAGGACACATCTAGGAGGAAAATCATGAGTCAGCAAAAAGCCAATTTAGGCATTCGAGATATCCCAAAACCGTTCACATGGCTGTCACTTAGCCTTCAGCATTTGTTTGCCATGTTTGGTGCAACCATTCTAGTACCAAAAATCATCGATATGAGTCCAGCGGTCGCGCTCATCTCAAGTGGTGTTGGAACCATAGTTTACTTAATCATCACAAGAGGCCAAATTCCAGCGTATCTTGGATCGTCCTTTGCCTTTATCGCCCCCATACTGAATGTGAAAGCCACAGGCGGCCCTGGAGCCGCCATGGTGGGTGCCTTCATGGCGGGTGTCGCTTATGCACTCATTGCACTATTTATTAAATGGCTCGGCACAGGCTGGCTGATGAAACTTCTACCGCCGGTCGTCGTAGGGCCGGTCATTATGGTCATCGGACTCGGACTCGCTGGAACAGCTGTCAACATGGCGATGTATGCTGATCCGAATGCAACCGAGCTTGTTTACAGCCTGAAGCACCTAATGGTCGCCGGCTTCACACTGGCTGTCACGATTATCAGCATGATTTTCCTAAGAGGATTCCTTAGCTTGATCCCAGTATTAATCGGCATTATCAGCGGCTATCTCTTTGCCTTATCACAAGGCATTGTGAACTTCCAGCCGGTCATTGATGCAAAATGGTTTGCTGTACCAGACTTCGTTGTACCATTTGTGGACTACACACCAGCTGTGACTTTAAGCATTCTCACCGTAATGGTGCCGGTTGCCTTTGTGACAATGTCTGAGCACATCGGCCACCAAGTGGTGTTAAGTAAAGTTGTAGGGCAAGATTTCATTAAAAAACCTGGTCTTCACCGCTCCATTTTAGGAGACAGTGCGGCGACAATTTTCGCTTCACTCATTGGCGGACCGCCGACAACAACGTATGGAGAGAACATCGGCGTCCTTGCCATCACAAGAGTGTTCAGTATCTTCGTCATCGGCGGAGCAGCAGTATTTGCAATCTGCTTCGGCTTTGTCGGAAAAATCTCAGCATTAATCAGTACAGTGCCGTCCGCGGTCATGGGAGGCGTTTCATTCTTGCTCTTTGGGATCATTGCCTCAAGCGGCCTGAGAATCCTGATTGATCATAAAGTGAATTTTGAAGAAAAGCGTAATCTCATTATCGCATCAGTCATCTTAGTCATCGGAATTGGCGGGGCATTCATTGAGGTGAAACAAATCAACCTCACACTATCTGGAATGGCACTTGCTGCCATCACGGGTGTCCTGTTGAACCTGATCCTGCCGCAGCAAAAAGCGGAGGATGACGAGTCAAATGAATCGAATACAGAAAACCTTTTAAAAGAAGTCCAGTGAGGCTGACAAGGGTTCTAAAATGAGCAGAATGCACGAACATGCCGCTGCTTCTTTTGGAGAACCCTAAGCTGCCGAGGCTTAGGGTTTTTTTGAACCTGAAAGTGATGAAAAACTAGAGGGGGAAGAAAAAATGAATGATCTATCGACAATGAGCAGCTTGTCTAAAGAAGAGATTTTACAGCTGATTGAAGAAGCAACAGCTCTCAAAAAGGGGAAGCAAGAACTTGGCTTAGCGGGAGAATTTGTAGCAAACCTCTTCTTTGAACCAAGCACAAGAACACGATTTAGCTTCGAAGTCGCCGAAAAGAAACTGGGGATGAATGTACTAAGCTTAGATGCAGCAAGCACCTCCGTTCAAAAGGGCGAAACCCTTTACGATACGGTAAAAACGCTCGAATCCATCGGTGTGAAAGCATGTGTGATCAGAGACAGCACCGATGAATATTACAATGAGCTGATCGGGAAGGTTGGGATTCCGATCATTAATGCTGGTGATGGCTGCGGACAGCATCCGACCCAATCACTGCTTGACCTGATGACCATCTATGAAGAGTTTGGCGGCTTTGAGGGCTTAACGATTTCGATTCATGGAGACATCAAGCACAGCAGGGTGGCAAGGTCGAATGCGGAAGTACTCTCAAGGCTCGGAGCGACAGTCCTTTTCTCAGGACCTGCTTCCTTCCAAGATGAGCAAAATCCTCACGGAACGTATGTCCAAGTAGACGAAGCCATTAGACAATCTGATGTGGTGATGCTGCTTAGAATCCAGCATGAACGGCACGCTAAAAAAATGGGTAATGAAGATTACTTATCGACTTATGGATTAACAGTAAACAGGGCAAACAACATGAAAGAACGAGCCATTATCATGCATCCAGCACCAGTAAACAGAGGTGTGGAGATAGATGATTCTTTAGTGGAATCAAAGCAGTCACGAATTTTCAAGCAAATGGAAAATGGCGTTTATGTCCGAATGGCGGTATTAAAAAGAGCTTTTCAAAATAGCAGACTACATCAAAAAGGGAGAGATTCTGTCTATGTCGTATCTCATTAAAAACGGTTTTATCTTAACAAGCACAGGTGAAAAAGTGCAGCAGGATATTAGGGTAGAAGGAAAAGTGATTCAAGCGATTGGTCACTTAGAAAGAGAAGACGGAGAAGAGGTCATTGATGCTAAAGGGCTATTTGTTTCACCAGGCTTAATTGATCTGCATGTACATTTAAGAGAGCCAGGCGGAGAGAAAAAGGAAACGATTGAAACAGGCTCTAAAGCAGCAGCAAGAGGCGGCTATACGACGATTGCAGCGATGCCGAATACACGCCCAGTTCCAGATACAAAAGAGCAAATGGAATGGCTCATGAATCGAATCGAAGAGACCTCTTCTGTCAGAGTACTGCCATACGCCTCCATCACAACTAGACAAATTGGGGAAGAGATGACAGACTTTGCAGCACTAAAAGAAGCAGGCGCCTTCGCTTTCACAGATGACGGAGTCGGCATCCAAACAGCAGGAATGATGTACGAAGCGATGAAAAAGGCAGCAAGTCTTGATCAAGCCATTGTCGCGCACTGTGAGGATAACTCGCTGATTTACGGAGGATGCGTTCATGAAGGAGAATTTTCAAAAGCGAATGAATTAAACGGAATACCGTCCATTTGTGAATCGGTGCATATTGCAAGAGATGTTCTTTTAGCAGAAGCAGCGAACTGTCATTATCATGTATGTCATATCAGTACGAAAGAATCTGTGCGAGTCGTTCGCGATGCAAAAAAAGCAGGCATCCGTGTGACGGCAGAGGTGTCACCGCATCACCTGCTCCTATGTGATGCAGACATCCCAGGGCTTGATACGAACTATAAAATGAACCCGCCTCTTAGAGGAAAAGAGGATCGCGAGGCACTAATCGAGGGACTGTTAGATGGAACGATTGATTTCATCGCAACAGACCATGCACCGCATACAGAAGAAGAAAAGAACGAAACGATGCAGCGCGCACCTTTTGGAATAGTCGGGCTTGAAACAGCGTTCCCGCTTCTTTACACGCGATTTGTCAAAACAGGCGAATGGACATTAAAAAAACTCGTTGATTATATGACGATCAAGCCAGCAGAAGCCTTCTCCCTTCCTTATGGAAAGCTGGAAGAAGGACAAACAGCTGATATTACACTCATTGATCTAAACAAAGAAATGGCAATCGATAAAAAGAGCTTCTTATCAAAAGGACAAAATACACCGTTTGACAAATTGACTGTATCAGGATGGCCGGTCATGACACTTGCATCTGGGAAAGTCGTGTATGAAGAGGGGAGACTAGTAAAATGAAGAGACGCTTAGTGCTAGAAAACGGAACAGTATTCGAAGGAACAGGCTTTGGCAGCTTAGAATCATCAGTCGGAGAAGTCGTCTTTAATACAGGGATGACAGGCTATCAAGAAATTTTGTCTGATCCATCATACTGCGGACAAATTGTCACACTTACTTACCCGCTTATCGGCAACTACGGCATTAATCGTGATGATTTTGAATCGATCACACCATTTGTCAAAGGGCTGATTGTGAAGGAACTTTGTGAAAAGCCCTCAAACTGGCGCTCTGCATACTCGCTCGATGAGTATTTAAAAATGAAAAACATTCCAGGGCTTAGCGGAATCGATACACGAAAGCTGACGAGAATGATTCGAAGTGCAGGGACTTTAAGAGGGGCATTTGCAGGACCGGATGAACAAGTGGAAGACGTGGTGCGCCGCCTACAAACAATGCAGCTGCCGACTGATCAAGTGAGTCAAGTATCTGTGAAAAATGCGTATCCAAGCCCAGGAAGAGGAAAAAGAATTGTCCTTGTCGATTTCGGCATGAAGCACGGCATTTTGCGCGAGCTCAATAAACGGGACTGTGATGTCATCGTGGTGCCGTACAATATCAAGGCAGATGAAGTGCTACAGTTAAAGCCTGATGGAATCATGCTTTCAAACGGCCCTGGGGATCCTGTTGATGTACCGGAAGCAGTCGAGATGATTCAGCAATTGATTGGAAAAGTTCCACTCTTTGGCATTTGCCTTGGACATCAATTATTCGCGCTTGCATGCGGCGCAAGTACTGAAAAAATGAAATTCGGTCACAGAGGATCGAATCACCCAGTGAAAGAACTAGCAACCGGCAAGGTCACCCTGACAGCTCAAAACCACGGCTACACAGTTAGTGCCATTAACGAGGACGTGCTCGAAGTCACACACATCGCACTAAACGACAATACAATTGAAGGCTTAAAACATAAAGAAGCACCAGCATTCACTGTCCAGTACCACCCAGAAGCATCACCAGGTCCAGAAGATGCGAACTACTTATTCGACCAGTTCATGGACATGATTCATACAACTGAGAAAGAAGGGGAAGAAGTATGCCAAAACGCGTAGACATCAAAAAGATTTTAGTTATCGGTTCAGGTCCAATCATCATTGGTCAGGCAGCGGAGTTTGACTATGCAGGCACACAGGCTTGCTTAGCACTGAAAGAAGAAGGCTATGAAGTCGTTCTTGTGAATTCCAATCCAGCGACCATCATGACAGATACAGAAATGGCCGATAAGGTATACATCGAACCACTGACACCAGAATTCTTAACACGAATCATTCGAAAAGAACGTCCTGATGCGATCTTGCCAACACTTGGCGGACAAACTGGACTTAACCTTGCTGTTGAATTATCAGACCTTGGCGTATTAGCTGAATGTGGTGTTGAAGTATTAGGAACAAAACTTTCAGCTATTCAAAAAGCAGAGGACAGAGATCTATTCCGTAATTTGATGAATGAACTAAATGAGCCTGTACCAGAAAGTGAAATCATCCATAACCTAGAAGAAGCGATGGCGTTTACGAATCAAATTGGTTTCCCTGTCATTGTGAGACCAGCTTATACATTAGGCGGAACAGGCGGCGGAATTTGTACAAACGAGCAAGAGCTGAAGGAAATCGTCGAAAACGGTTTGAAGCTAAGCCCAGTCACACAATGCTTACTTGAAAAAAGTATTGCAGGCTTTAAAGAAATTGAATATGAAGTCATGCGTGATAGCGGTGATCATGCGATCGTTGTTTGTAACATGGAAAACTTTGATCCAGTCGGTATCCACACAGGAGACAGTATCGTTGTGGCGCCAAGCCAAACGTTAAGTGACCGTGAATATCAGCTGCTTCGCAATGTGTCGCTCAAGCTGATCCGGGCACTTGGGATTGAAGGCGGATGTAACGTACAGCTGGCAATTGATCCAGACAGCTTTCAATACTATATCATCGAAGTAAATCCGCGCGTGAGTCGCTCTTCTGCACTTGCGTCGAAAGCAACTGGTTATCCAATTGCCAAACTTGCAGCGAAAATTGCTGTCGGCTTAACGCTTGATGAAATGATGAACCCAGTCACAGGTAAAACCTATGCCGCCTTCGAACCGGCACTCGACTATATTGTGTCTAAAATTCCGCGCTGGCCGTTTGATAAATTCGAATCGGCCAACAGACGTCTTGGTACGCAAATGAAAGCAACGGGTGAAGTAATGGCGATCGGTCGTACATTAGAAGAGTCTCTTCTAAAGGCTGTTCGTTCACTTGAAGCGGATGTGCACCACATTGAATTAAAAGATGAAGCAGATATCACAAACGAAGTGCTTGAAAAGCGGATTATCAAGGCGGGAGACGAACGATTATTCTATATCGCCGAGGCACTTAGAAGAGGCTATACGGTTGAACAAATACATGAGTTCTCAAAAATTGATTACTTCTTCCTTCATAAACTGGAAGGCATCATCGCTTTTGAAAAGACATTAAAAGAAAACAAAGGCAATACAGACGTATTAAAAGAAGCGAAAGAAAAAGGCTTCTCAGACATCTATATTAGCCGCGAGTGGAATATGAATGAAGCGGATGTCTATACGCTAAGACAAGAAGCAGGCATCGTACCTGTTTACAAAATGGTAGATACTTGTGCGGCTGAATTTGAATCCGAGACGCCATATTTCTACAGCACGTATGAAGATGAAAATGAATCAGAACGTACAGACAAGAAAAGCGTCATCGTATTAGGCTCAGGTCCTATTAGAATCGGTCAAGGAGTAGAATTTGATTATGCGACCGTTCATTCTGTGTGGGCAATTAAACAAGCAGGGTATGAAGCAATCATTATTAACAACAACCCTGAAACGGTCTCAACAGACTTTAGTATTTCAGACAAGCTCTACTTTGAACCACTCACTGTAGAAGATGTGATGCACATCATCGATCTTGAGCAACCTGAAGGAGTCGTTGTCCAGTTCGGCGGACAAACAGCAATCAACCTAGCAGATGAATTATCAAATAGAGGGGTGAAGATTCTCGGCACATCTCTTGAAGACCTAGACCGAGCCGAAAACAGGGACAAGTTTGAACAAACATTAGAAGCACTCGGCGTGCCGCAGCCTAAAGGAAAAACAGCTACTTCTGTGCCTCAAGCTGTAGCGATTGCCAATCAGATCGGCTACCCAGTCCTTGTCCGTCCTTCCTATGTATTAGGCGGTCGTGCGATGGAAATTGTTTATCAAGAAGCTGAGCTTCTTCACTACATGGAGAATGCAGTGAAAGTCAATCCGCAGCACCCAGTCTTAATTGACAAGTATTTGACAGGAAAAGAAATCGAAGTAGATGCCGTGTCTGATGGCGAAACTGTCGTGATCCCGGGCATTATGGAACATATTGAAAGAGCCGGAGTTCACTCTGGTGACTCGATTGCGGTTTACCCGCCGCAAACATTGTCTGAAGAGATCAAAGCGAAGATCGCAGAATACACGATCAAGCTTGCAAAAGGGCTCAACATTATTGGGCTGCTAAACATTCAATTTGTTCTCTCAAAAGGTGAAGTGTTCGTACTTGAAGTGAACCCGCGTTCAAGCCGGACAGTTCCTTTCTTAAGTAAAATCACGGGCATCCCGATGGCAAACCTAGCGACAAAAGTCATTTTAGGAGAAAAACTCAAAAACTATGGCTACGAAGAAGGACTTCACACAGAGCAAGAAGGGGTGTACGTCAAAGTTCCAGTCTTCTCTTTTGCAAAACTAAGAAGAGTCGATATTACACTCGGACCTGAAATGAAATCGACAGGTGAAGTCATGGGGAAAGATGTCACAATCGAAAAAGCTCTTTACAAAGGATTAATTGCATCAGGCATTCAAATTCCTAAAGATGGGACAGTTCTTCTGACAGTTGCTGACAAGGATAAAGAAGAAGGACTGGAGATTGCGAGAAGATTCCATTCAATCGGCTACCATATTTTAGCGACAGAAGGAACAGCGAATTACTTAAAACAAGCCTCCATCCCATCAAGTGTTGTCGGCAAAATAGGAGAAGAAGGCAAAAACCTTCTCGATGTCATACGAAACGGGGAAGCCCAATTTGTCATCAACACTCTGACAAAAGGAAAACAGCCGGCAAGAGACGGCTTTAGAATCAGACGTGAAGCTGTTGAAAATGGCGTAGCTTGCTTAACGTCGCTAGATACAGCAGAAGCGATTTTAAGAGTACTAGAAAGCATGACATTTAGAGCGGACGAAATGCCAGAAGTGAAAACGAATGCTGAGGTGACAGTAACGATATGAAAAAAGCATACTTGACTGTCGTCTCAAATCGAGAGATCGCTGATCATATTTACGAAATGACATTAAAAGGTGACCTTGTGGACTCCTTTCAAACGGCTGGACAATTTCTTCATATCAAGGTCAGCGAGTCCATGACACCGCTGCTGAGAAGACCGATCAGTATTGCCAATATTCATGCCGAGAAGCAAGAAGCAACCATCATCTATCGCGCAGAGGGAGAGGGCACAAAGCTTCTTTCCCAAAGGCGGGATGGGGAATCCATCGATGTCTTAGGGCCGCTTGGCAACGGGTACGATCCTTCAGTTGTTCAGCCAGGTCAGACAGCGTTACTAGTCGGTGGTGGAATTGGAGTACCGCCTTTATATGAGCTGTCCAAACGTTTAACGAAAAAAGGCGTCATCGTCAAGCATGTCCTTGGCTTTCAATCGAAAAAGGATGTATTTTACGAGGAGAAATTCCAAGCACTCGGAGATACATTTATCGCAACAGTTGATGGGACATATGGCGCAAAGGGCTTCGTGACAAGTGTCATTGAAGAGAATGATTTGAGCTTTGATGTCATGCTTTCCTGCGGGCCGACCCCTATGTTAAAAGCACTAAAAGACTCTTACCCCGATAAGCCTGTCTACATTTCAATGGAAGAACGAATGGGCTGCGGAATTGGTGCTTGCTTTGCATGTGTCTGTCATACCGATCAGCACGAAAAAGCTTACGTCAAAGTCTGTCTGGACGGACCTGTATTTAAAGCAGAGGAGGTGGCGTTGTTATGCTAAACGTTGAGTTACCCGGCTTATCTTTAAAGAATCCGATTATCCCTGCATCAGGCTGCTTTGGATTCGGGAGAGAATTTGCTTCATTATACGATTTATCCGTGCTTGGCGGTATCATGATCAAAGCCACAACCTTAGAACCGAGATTTGGCAACCCGACACCAAGGGTAGCAGAGACAGGTGCCGGGATGCTCAATGCCATCGGTCTTCAAAATCCTGGCCTAAAAGGCGTGCTGGAAAATGAATTGCCTTGGCTTGAGCAGTTTGATACGCCTATTATTGCAAATGTCGCTGGCTCACAGGTCGATGATTATGTTGAAGTAGCGAAGCAGATCAGCCAAGCAAAAAATGTCCATGCCCTTGAACTGAATATCTCGTGTCCGAATGTCAAAACAGGCGGAATTGCCTTTGGTACAGATCCTCAAATGGCAGCAGCATTGACAAAAGCGGTGAAGGACGTGTCCTCCGTTCCTGTCTATGTCAAACTGTCTCCTAACGTAGCTAATATTGTGGAGATTGCTCAAGCGATTGAATGTGCTGGAGCGGATGGACTCACGATGATTAACACGTTAATCGGTATGCGTTTAGATTTAAAAACAGGGAAACCGATTCTTGCCAATAAAACAGGCGGATTATCAGGCCCTGCGGTCAAACCTGTCGCTGTGCGCATGGTACATGAGGTCAGTCAAGCGGTTTCTATCCCGATTATCGGAATGGGCGGAGTGCAAAATGCTGAAGATGTACTTGAATTTTTACTAGCAGGTGCGAGTGCAGTAGCTGTTGGCACAGCCAATTTTGTAAACCCATTTATTTGCCCAGAAATCATAGAAGAACTGCCAAATGTATTAGCAGCCTATGGGTATTCATCTGTAGAGGAATGTATCGGAAGGAGCTGGAAATATGAAGCACTTGCCCATCATCGCGCTTGATTTTCCATCAGGGCAGGAGGCGCTTGCCTTTTTAGAACCCTTTGAAGGGACACCATTATTTGTGAAGGTCGGCATGGAGCTGTTTTACCAAGAAGGACCTGCCATCCTTGACGCACTTAAAGAAAAAAATTGCCACATTTTCCTCGACCTCAAATTACATGACATTCCAACAACGGTGCAAAAAGCAATGAACCGGCTTGCCGCACTTGGCGTTGATCTAGTCAATGTACATGCTGCTGGCGGGAAACAGATGATGCAAGCTGCGTTAGAAGGGCTTGAAAACGGAACGCCTGCTGGGCAAAAACGTCCGGGCATTATAGCAGTGACTCAGCTGACGAGTACATCTGAAGACATGATGAGAAGCGAATTACTCATAGACCGTCCGCTGCAAGAGACTGTCATCCGGTACGGTCAATTGGCACATGAAAGTGGACTAGACGGTGTTGTTTGCTCTGTTCATGAATCCAAAGCTCTTCATGAGCACATCTCACCTGACTTCCTCACTGTTACGCCAGGGATTCGTTTACTAAATGATCAAACCGATGATCAAAAGCGTGTGGCGACCCCTGCTTATGCAAAAGAGCAGGGTGTTTCACAGATTGTTGTCGGAAGGTCAATCACAAAAGCTGAAAAACCATTGGAAGCCTATCATCAAATTTTGAAAGAGTGGGAGTGACTGCCAGATGAAAACAAAAATTGCTAAACACCTATTACAAATCAAAGCGGTCTCATTGAAACCAGACGAACCGTTTACATGGGCAAGCGGTATCAAATCACCGATCTATTGTGACAACCGTCTCACCTTGTCCTATCCAGAAGTTAGACACGACATTGCTGAAGGTCTTAAAGAGTTGATTCTCACTCATTTTGAGGGAGCGGAGGTGATTGCTGGTACTGCAACAGCAGGCATCCCGCATGCGGCATTAGCAGCAGATCGTCTAAACGTCCCGATGTGTTATGTCAGAAGTAAGCCAAAAGCACATGGAAAAGGAAATCAAATTGAAGGTGCCGTATCAAAGGGCCAAAAGGTGGTCGTCGTAGAAGATCTGATTTCAACAGGAGGCAGTGTGCTTGAAGTGGTCGCTGCTCTTCAAGAAGCGGGCTGTGACGTACTAGGCGTTGCTGCGATCTTCACATACGGTCTGCCAAAAGCTGCGGCAGCATTCCAAGAGAAAAACATTCCATATATCACCCTAACAGACTATGACACCCTGACAGACGTGGCACTTGAGCTGAAAGCGATTGAGCCTTCTGCTATGAATAAATTGAAACGCTGGAGACAAGATCCTTCCTCTGAATCTTGGATGGAAGAAACCGTCTAAAAAGCTGCGCCTCCCCGCACAGCTTTTTTATTTGGTTAAAAATAGTAAAATAGACTCAAATTTAAATAAAAACTAATCCTATCAATAAAGTCGGGTTGACTTTTGTTTGAATTGTGTTAATATTTAAGACAAATTAAAACACTTATCCAGAGAGGTGGAGGGACTGGCCCGATGAAGCCCGGCAACCTGCGATTTGCAAGGTGCTACTTCCTGCAAAATGATTCTATTTTGAAAGATAAGGAAATCGTGAGCTTCCTCATCTTTCTTTCGGACTGAAAGGAAGTTTTTTTATTTTAACGGTGAGGGGGAAGTGAAGCAAAAGCAGGATGAAGACTTAATTGAAGCCTATGCAGAAACTGATTGGGGATATGAATTCAGTTTAGTTACACTGATTGTTCAGGACGGTCAAGTGATCCAAGTGGAAGAAGACAGAAAAAATTCAGTTGACGTAGTGCGGAGAGTAGTGATACTCCGGAAGGGGAGAAACAATGTTAACTTATGAAAATTGGCAAGAGCCGTCCATTACATTTCAAGAAGATGATTTGTATAAAGGGGCCTTATCTGTGCTGAAATGGGCATACGGTCATTATGGTGATCAGCTCGTTTATGCATGCAGTTTTGGTATTGAAGGCATCGTCCTCATTGATTTGATTGCGAAAGTAAAAAAGGATGCAAGAATTGTCTTTTTAGATACAGGTCTGCATTTTAAGGAAACGTACGACACAATTGATGCGGTAAAGGAAAGATACCCGGGTTTAGATATTGTGCTGAAAACCCCTGAGCTGACGGTTGAGGAGCAAAATGAGCAGCATGGTGATCAACTATGGAAAACAGATCCTCAAAGCTGCTGTCATATGCGTAAGGTCATTCCTTTGCAAGAAGCGCTATCTGGCTATCCGGCATGGCTTTCTGGCTTAAGGAGAGAGCAGTCTCCTAAGCGAGCAGGGACGAACTTTTTAAATAAGGATGAAAAATTCAAATCAGTGAAAGTATGTCCGCTTATCCACTGGACGTGGAAGGACATATGGAGATATGCATCTAGAGAGGAACTTACTTATAATCCGCTACATGATCAGGGATATCCAAGTATCGGGTGTGCCCCGTGTACACAGCCAGCATTTACTGCCGAGGATCTGCGGTCTGGCAGATGGTCAGGCACAGCTAAGACTGAGTGCGGATTACATGAGTAAGGGAGCATAGTGTATGGAAATTGCCGCAATTTTATTTAGTTTATTTTTCGCTCTAAACATTGGCGCGAGTGGTGCAGCAGCTTCGATGGGTATCGCGTACGGATCAGGTGCGATTCGAAAGCCGATCTATGCACTCAGTGTATGTGCAGTTGGGATTTTAGCAGGTTCAGTTATTGGCGGTGGTGAGGTTGTCAAAACGATTAGCTCTGGAATTATGCCTGAATCCGTCATTACACTTGAAATTGTTTGTATTATTATTGGTTCTGCTGCATTATCACTCTTTATAGCGAATCTGATGGCCATCCCTTTATCAACGAGTGAGGTGACAGTAGGAGCTGTAGTTGGTGTCGCGGTCGCATATAAAGTATTGTATGTGAAATCCATTTTAGTCATTGTGGCATTTTGGGTTATCATTCCGCTTGTCGCCTTTCTTTTTACCTTTGTTGTAGTCAAAATCATCAGAATGTTCCCTAAACGTAAGCTGTCTAAAAAAGGAACATTTATTTTATCCATTGTTTTAATCCTTAGTGGGTTTTTAGAAGCATTTTCAGCAGGTATGAACAATGTGGCAAATGCAGTCGGTCCACTTGTTGCCGCGGGCGTTTTGTCAGTTGGGCAAGGAACACTTTACGGCGGAATCTTCGTCGCCATTGGAGCCCTCTTGCTTGGTAGAAGAGTACTGGAAACAAACGGAAAGAAAATTACCCGCTATCAAACGGGCGAAGGGATATTGCTTTCCGGTACCGGTGCTGGACTTGTCATCGTCAGCTCTATTTTTGGGCTGCCAGTTCCACTTACCCAAATCACCTCCTCGTCTATCATTGGGCTTGGCATGGCAAAAGGCGGACCTAATATTTTTCATAAACATGTGGTGAAAAAAATGCTGAAAGTGTGGGTAGTATCACCCTTTTTATCACTTAGTCTATCGTATTTGCTAGTGAGTCTTTTCTTAAAAGGGGACTATTACTCTATCTTTATCATGGTGAGTGTACTGCTTGCCTCACTTGGTGCGCTAAGTCTGATGAAGGCAGTCAAAAATGAAAGCAGCTCGATTCATGAACAGGGCGGCGGGATTTAACGACAAATCCGACTATTTACATCTAATAAATATGAACATTGAGAGGAAGATGAACAAATGAGTTTAACACCACATGGTGGCGTATTAATTAATCGAGTAAATGAAGAGTATGACCTCAGCACGGCTGCAAAGGAAATTGAACTAGATGCTATCTCTTTTGCAGACCTTGAACTCATAGCAATTGGCGGGTATAGTCCAATTGAAGGGTTTTTAACAAAAGCTGATTATGAAGCGGTTGTGAGCAGTATGCGGCTAGCAAGTGGTGTCGTTTGGTCTCTTCCTATTACACTGCCAGTGACAAAGGAAAAGGCAGCGGAAATCCATCGAGGCGAGATTGTGCGTCTATCGTATAATGGAACTGTATATGGCGTGATTGAAGTAGAGGATCAATACACACCAGATAAGGAAAAAGAAGCGGTGAATGTGTATAAAACTGATGACCGCAATCATCCAGGCGTGAAAAAATTATTTGAACGCGGTGATACGTACATTGGTGGTAAAATTACACTGACGAAACGAAGCGAAAAACCATTCCCTCAATTTACGTATGAGCCGGAAGAAACAAGACGTCATTTTAAAGAGAACGGCTGGAAAACGATTGTTGGTTTCCAAACGAGAAACCCTGTTCACCGTGCCCATGAATATATTCAAAAGACAGCACTTGAAACCGTCGATGGTTTGTTTTTAAATCCACTTGTCGGTGAAACAAAATCAGACGATATTCCGGCAGACGTGAGAATGAAAAGCTATCAAGTGTTATTGAACGGTTATTACCCAAAGGATCGCGTCTTTTTAGGTGTTTTTCCTGCGGCAATGCGTTATGCTGGACCAAAGGAAGCAATCTTTCACGCGCTTGTTCGTAAAAATTACGGCTGTACTCACTTTATTGTGGGAAGAGATCATGCAGGTGTTGGTGATTATTACGGCACATACGAGGCGCAGGAGTTATTTGAACAATTTACAAGCGAAGAAATTGGCATTACCCCGTTAAAATTTGAACATAGCTTCTACTGTAATACATGTGAAGCAATGGCAACACCAAAAACATGTCCTCACGATAAAAGCGAGCATGTCATTCTTTCAGGTACAAAGGTTCGAACGATGCTGAGAAACGGAGAATTACCGCCAAGCACGTTCAGCCGAAAAGAAGTCATTGAAACATTAATCGAAGGATTAAAAACGACGGTATCTTAATGGGAGGGTATGACATGAGCAACGAACATATCGTGTGGCATGATTCATCTATTACAAAAAAAGAATATCAACAGAAAAACAATCATAAAAGCGGCATTATTTGGCTCACAGGTCTAAGTGGATCAGGTAAATCTACAATTGCAAATGGAGCGGCTAGAGAGCTGTTTGAACATGGTTATCAAGTCACTGTTCTTGATGGCGATAATGTGCGGCATGGATTGAATAAAGATTTAGGGTTTTCAGATGATGACAGAAAAGAGAACATCCGACGTATCGGAGAAGTGGCGAAATTATTTGTTGAGCAAGGAACAATTGTCATCACGGCTTTTATTTCACCATTTCAAGAAGACCGCCGCATTGTTAGACAGTTAGTTGAAGCGGGAGAATTTCACGAAGTGTTTGTGAAATGTGATCTGAACGTATGCGAAGAGCGTGACCCAAAAGGTTTATATAAAAAAGCTAGAAATGGCGAAATTCCATTTTTCACCGGAATTGATTCACCATATGAAGAGCCAGCAGCACCTGAGCTCGTTCTAGATACAGGTGAATTATCGCGTGAAGAGTCCAAACAGCGTCTTGTTGATTATGTAAAGGGAAAAACGAAATAATCGCCTGATGGTAGGGGGAGAAAAGCACGATGGGGAAAGTATACATTGTGGGGGCTGGACCTGGGGATCCAGACTTAATTACATTAAAAGCCCATAAGGCAATACAGCAGGCAGATGTCATTTTATATGATCGTCTTGTCAATCAAGAAATACTCGCCCACGCCAAACCCGAGGCGGAATTAATCTATTGCGGCAAGCTCCCGAATCATCATACGATGAGACAGGAAGCCATCAATGAAGCCCTTGTCACCCATGCAAAGGAAGGGAATGTTGTCGTCCGTCTGAAAGGCGGCGACCCCTTTGTATTTGGCCGCGGCGGTGAAGAAATCGAATGCTTAGCTGAGCACGGAATTCCATATGAAGTTGTCCCGGGGATTACCTCTGGTATTGCAGCAGCTGCTTATGCAGGCATTCCTGTGACGCACCGTGAATTCAGCTCGAATGTTGCGTTTGTCACGGGTCACTATCAAAAGGATGAGCATTTTGAAGAAAAGTGGGAGGCACTGGCTACAGGGATTGATACCCTTGTGATTTACATGGGCGTCAAAAACGTAGAAAGAGTGCAGCAGCTTCTTATAAAAAATGGACGTGATCCAGAAACGCCAGCAGCGTTTATACACTGGGGAACCACGACAAGGCAAAAGACGACTTGCTGCACTGTGGCGACACTGTCTGAAACCGTTGAAAAAGAAGGCATCGAGCATCCAAGCTTAATAGTTGTTGGAGATGTCGTTCATTTTCACCAAAAGCTGAACTGGTTTGAACCTGCCCTTATTGAGAAATGAGATTGATAAAGACAAGACACGTACATTGATCGTGTCTTTTCGTCTGAATAATACAAGTGAGAGGGAGGAGCCGCATGAAACAAGCTGTACTTTATGTTGGGCATGGAAGCAGGGTAAAAGAAGCACAAGATAAAGCCATTTCTTTTATGAAAAGCTGTATGCCGTTAGTAGAAGCCGAAATACAAGAAATTTGTTTTTTAGAACTAACAGCCCCTTCTATAGAGGAAGGCTTTGAAGCCTGTGTGAAAAAAGGAGCTACACACATTGCGATCGTCCCGCTCCTCCTTTTAACTGCTATGCATGCTAAATCGGATATTCCAGTTGAGATTGAGAAAGTTCAAAAACGATACCCGCAAGTGAAGGTCACATACGGGAAACCAATTGGGGTCAATCAAGAAGTGACAAAAGCAGTTGCTGCAAGAATTGAAGAAGCAGGATATCAAGGCGGGAAAGCACGGATTCTTTTAATTGGCCGCGGAAGCTCTGATCCAGATGTGAAGCGAGATGTGTTTGGCATTGCGGACGATGTCCGGCGCCTGCTTCCTCTTGCTGAGGTCTTGCCATGTTTTATTACGGCATGTGAGCCAAATTACCGAGATGTTCTTGCGCAATTAACAGCAGATGATGATGCGCCTGTTTATCTCGTTCCTTACTTGTTGTTTACGGGTATTTTAATGAAAGAGATTGAAAGCGAAGCGGCTCAGGCGAGAGAGAGGCTGAAAGACGTCCGGGTATGCCGGTATATTGGCTTTCATCCGCATGTAAAAGCAGCTTATATTGAACGCGTGCAAGAAACCATTTTAAACAAAGACGATGTGTTTCATTTCCAAGGAGAAAGCCATGCTTCCAGTCCATCTTGATTTAACCAATCAACAAGTGCTCATCGCCGGCGGTGGAAAAATAGCCGCAAGAAGGGCAGAGGTGCTATGCATAGAGCCTTGCCATATCACCATCGTGAGTCCTGATATTTCTAAAGAGATGGCGCGTCTCATTGATACATACAACCTGAATTGGAAAGAAAAGAAAGTGGAAGCTCAAGATGTAGAGGATGCATTTTTCATTGTCGCTGCTACAAATGATCCGGTGGTAAATGAATGGATTGCACAAACAGCACGGCCTCACCAGCTTGTGAATTGTGTGAGCCAATCAGAGCTTGGCAATGTGATCGTGCCAAAGGTGGTCAAAGCAGGGAAAGTGACGATTTCAGTCTCTACAAGCGGTGCAAGCCCAGCCCGGACAAAACAGCTGGCTGCGGAAATTGAGACATTGCTTGAACAAGAGGATGTAGATGCACTTGATGCTCTCTATATCGAAAGAAAAAAACAACAAAGAAAAAGCCGATAAAATCTCTTGAAAGGATTTTATCGGCTTTTATTATTTTCGCAGCTTTAGAACCACATCTTCGTCAGGCGTGACAAATAATGTTTGCTGTTGATCATACGTCACAAATCCGGGCTTGGCTCCATTTGGTTTTTTCACATGCCGGATTTTCGTGTAATCGACAGGAACGGAGCTCGACTCCTTTGCCTTCGAGAAGTAGGCAGCGATTTGAGCCGCTTCAAGTAGCGTCTGTTCGTCAGGCGTTTGATGACGGATGACGACATGTGATCCAGGAATATCTTTCGTGTGCAGCCAAATATCGTCACGGGCAGCCGCCTTTGTGGTTAAATACTCGTTTTGTTTGTTGTTTTTTCCGACTAATATCGGAATCCCTTGAGACGATTCATACGTTTCAAGCTGAATGGCCGCCGTTTTTTTCTTTTTGGCGTTGCGCTTTTGTTTGGCGCGTAAATATTTCCCTTCAACAAGCTCTTCTCTCATTTCCTCTAAATCCTTCGGTGAGGCAGAGGACAGCTGCTGAATCAACTCATCAAAATAAGCAATCTCTTCATGCGTCCGCTCAATTTGTTCATTGACCGCTTCCACTGCATTTTTTGCCTTTTGATATTTTGTGAAATATGCTTGCGCATTTTCAGAAGGGGTTTTGTTTGTTTTGAGCGGTATCGTGATCTCTCCACCATCTTCATCGTAATAATTGATGACAGTCGCTTCTTTATCCCCTTTTTTGATGGCATATAAATTGGCTGTTAGCAATTCGCCATAGAGCTGGTATTTATGGGCATTTTGAGATTCTTCAAGGGTTATGTTCAGTTTTTTGAGCTTGTTTTCATTTTTCTTTTTTTCATTTATGACAAACCGTTCAAGGTCAGAAGCTTGTTGTTTCACTCTGTCTCTTTCAGCTTTGCCGAAATAAAAGCGGTCAAGCAGCTGGCTGAGAGAGTCGAATGTCTTCATTTCGCCTTGGACATGCTGCAGTTCTAATAAATAGAAATACTCCTTCCCATCTTTTCTTGTCAGCTGCGGGGTAAAGGAATGCATGCGAATCAGCTGGAACATGTCGAGTAGTGTATTTGGAATTGTTTCCTGATTGGCAAGACCGGCCCTGTGAACAGCTTCCTTTGCAAACAGCGGAGAAACCCCAGAGAATGTATCGACAATTTGCTTTGTGATCATTCCTTCTTGAAAGCGTAAATGCTTTAAAATATCGTCCTTCGTTACTGCAAACGGATTTAATTTTTGCTGCGCAGGCGGCAGAAGGTATTCGTGCCCAGGAAGCACTGTTCGATAGCTGTTCACAGATGGAGAAAGATGCTTCAAGCCATCGATGATCTGCTGCGTGTCATCTTCGACAAGAATCAAATTACTATGCCTTCCCATGATTTCAATGTAGAGCTTTCGCGTCTGTTCGTCGCCAATTTCATTGCGGCTTCGTACATGAAGTACGATCACACGGTCAAATCCAATTTGTTCGAAACGCTCAATGAATCCGCCCTCAAGATGCTTTCTAAGGAGCATACAAAACATTGGAGGTTCGCTTGGATTGTCATATTGCTGCTCTGTGAGCTGCACTCTAGCGTAGCTCGGATGAGCGGATAAAAGGAGCTTATGATTCTTTCCGTTTGCCCGGATATGAAAAATCAGCTCGTGCTTATATGGCTGATGAATTTTTGAAATTCTTCCACCAGTTAATGTCTCTTGCAATTCATTTGTCATACCATATGTAAAAATGCCGTCAAATGACATGTTGGATACACCCTCTTCTTTCACACAAATCTACTGAAAGAACCTTCCATTTCTCGTTCTTTAGGCAGTCTTATTATTATAGCATGATTTAGGACGAGTCTGAATAAACTGGCTTATAGAACACTGCATATGAGAGAGAACAAAAGAGGAGTGGACGAGGTCAAATGAATTGGCATGAACTGAACCAAACCGATTTATTAAAAACAATGAATACATCGATAGGTGACGGACTGTCAGAAAAAGATGTACAAAAACGGCTTGAAAAACACGGGCCAAATGAATTGCAGGAAGGGAAAAAGGCGTCAGCTCTGATCATTTTTTTAGCGCAATTTAAAGACTTTATGGTGTTAATCTTACTTGCAGCAACGATCATTTCTGCTTTTCTAGGCGAATACATTGATGCAGTAGCCATTGTAGCGATTGTTCTGATTAATGGAGTGCTCGGCTTTTATCAAGAACGCCGGGCGGAAAAATCCCTTCAAGCACTAAAGGAATTATCAACCCCACATGTGTATGCAAGGAGAAATCATGAATGGATCAAGATCCCGTCTAAACATCTCGTGCCAGGGGATATTGTGAAATTTTCAAGCGGAGACCGGATTGGGGCAGATATTAGATTACTAGAAACAAAGAGTCTGGAAATCGAGGAGTCTGCTCTCACTGGCGAATCCATCCCAGCAGTTAAACACGCAAGTCCGCTTTCTAGCAATCATGTCTCGCTTGGAGATTTGACGAACATGGCCTTTATGGGGACGCTTGTCACTAGAGGAAGCGGCGTGGGCGTTGTCATTGGTACAGGAATGAATACAGCGATGGGGCAAATTGCCGGCATGCTGGATGCCGCAGGGAATATGGAAACACCGCTGCAAAGACGTCTCGAACAGCTGGGGAAAATCCTCATTGTGGCTGCTTTATTTTTAACGGTGCTCGTTGTGGTTCTTGGCGTTGTGCAAGGACATGATTTGTATCATATGTTCCTGGCGGGAGTATCACTTGCGGTTGCTGCCATTCCTGAAGGCCTGCCGGCGATTGTCACCGTCGCACTTTCCTTAGGAGTGCAGCGGATGATCAAACAAAAATCGATTGTCAGAAAGCTCCCGGCGGTGGAGACTCTTGGCTGCGCGTCGATCATTTGCTCAGATAAAACAGGAACCATGACGCAAAATAAAATGACTGTGACCCATGTATGGGCAGAGGGCAAAACGTGGAATATTTCTGGTACGGGCTATGAGCCATCTGGTAATTTCACCTTGAACGGAGAACTTGTCCATGTAGACAAACATCCAAGCCTGCAAAAGGTGTTATTATATGGGGCGCTTTGTAATACATCGACCATCGTTGAAAAAGATGGCGAAATGAGGCTTGATGGTGATCCGACAGAGGGTGCACTTCTCACCGCAGCACGTAAAGCGGGTTTTACAGAGCAATTCATCGAAGCAGGATTTCACGTGGTAGAAGAGTTTCCTTTTGATTCAGAAAGAAAGATGATGTCAGTCGTCGTCGAAACGAATCAAAAAGAGCGGTACGTCATTGCAAAAGGTGCGCCGGATGTCCTGATGAACCGTTCAAGCCATATCATGCACGGCGGACGCACAGCTTCATTTTCAACCACTCACAGGCAAGAAACAGAGGCTGCGATTCAAGGTTTAGCAAGACAGGCGCTGAGAACGATTGCCATTGCGTATAAAAAAGTTGGTCTGACCGAAACAATCACCACTGTCCAGCAGGCTGAAACTGATTTAACTTTTATCGGACTAGAGGGCATGATCGACCCGCCTCGTCCTGAAGTGAGACGAGCGATTAAAGAGTGCAGGGATGCGGGCATAAAAACAGTCATGATTACAGGGGATCACGTGGAAACAGCCAAAGCGATCGCAAAAGACTTGAGCCTTTTACCAAAGCAAGGAAAGGTGCTCGACGGAAAAGCGCTGGATCAGCTGAGTGACAAAGAGCTTGAGCAAACGGCTGAAAATGTATACGTCTTTGCACGGGTATCACCGGAGCATAAGCTGAGAATTGTGAAGGCCTATCAAAAAAATGGACATATTGTAGCGATGACAGGTGACGGGGTCAATGATGCGCCTGCAATTAAGCAAGCAGATATCGGTATCTCCATGGGCATCACTGGAACAGACGTAGCCAAGGAAGCGTCCTCTCTTATTTTACTTGATGACAACTTTGCGACCATTAAATCGGCCATTAAAGAAGGCCGAAATATTTATGAAAACATTCGTAAGTTTGTTCGCTATTTGCTCGCATCAAATGTGGGAGAAATTTTGGTTATGCTGTTTGCGATGCTTCTAGCGCTTCCGCTTCCTCTCGTTCCTATTCAAATTTTATGGGTCAACCTCGTCACAGATGGTCTCCCGGCGATGGCGCTTGGTATGGATAAGCCAGAAGGCGATGTCATGAAAAGGAAGCCGAGGAATATGAAAGAGGGGATTTTTGCTAGAGGGCTCGGCTGGAAGGTTGTATCTAGAGGGTTCCTCATTGGACTTGCGACCCTTTTAGCATTTATGTTTGTGTATCACCGTGATCCAAACAACCTGCCATATGCACAGACTGTTGCATTTAGTACGCTTGTGTTGGCGCAGCTCATTCATGTATTTGACTGCCGCAGTGAACGATCCATCTTTGAACGCAATCCATTCGGGAATCTCTACTTAATCGGTGCGGTATTGTCATCACTTTTACTGATGTTTGTGGTCATTTATTATCCGCCGCTTCAGCCGATTTTCAAAACGGTGGCGATTGCACCAATTGATTGGCTGCTGATCATCGGTATGTCTGCACTGCCAACTTTTTTACTGGCAGGATCACTTTTGACAAGAAAAAAATAATTCGTTATGGTATAATTTTGAGGTAATAGTGTCTGCTATTACCTTTTTCATTTTATTAATATGAAAGAATTGGGTGTTTTGACATGATACGCAGTATGACGGGATTCGGCCAAGCGAGTAAAACGGATGGAGAACTGACAGTGTCAGTTGAGCTAAAATCGGTCAATCACCGTTTTAAAGAGGTTCATGCCCGTTTGCCGAGGCCGCTTTTATATTTCGAAGACACATTAAAAAAAATCATTCTTCGTCACGTGCAGCGCGGTAGAATTGAGCTGTTTGTTACGATTGAAGGCGGTAAACTAGCAAGCCGGTCCTTGCAGATCGACTGGCCGCTGCTTGATGAATACATGAAAGCCGCAAAAGATCTCGAGAAACGCTATCACATTTCAGGCATTCAGCATGCACATGACTTACTGGGGCTGGAGCATGCCGTTCAAGTAGAAGAATCCGCTAGCCGAAATGAGCAATTAGAGCAATTGCTGATGGAAGCTTGTGAAACGGCTGTCAAGGAGCTTTGCTTCATGAGAGAGCAGGAGGGAACATCACTTCAAAAAGACTGTGAGCTGAGGCTTTCTGAATTAGAGGCCTATACAGAAGAAATCAAAGTCTTTGCACCCGAGGTTGTGAGTCAGTATAAAGACAGGCTCAATCAGCGATTGCAAGAATGGATCGGAGAGGCGCTTGACGAAAGCAGATTGACAACAGAGGCTGCGATCTTTGCTGACCGCTGTGACATTACAGAAGAGATTACGAGATTGAAAAGTCACTTTCAGCAATTCCAGCAAATCTTGATGCAAGGCGGTGCTGCTGGCAGAAAACTTGATTTTCTTGTACAGGAGCTCAACCGTGAAGTGAACACCATTGGCTCAAAAGCGAACCATCATCATTTAACTAAGCTGGTGGTTGAAATGAAAAGTGCTATTGAAAAAATAAAAGAACAAGTGCAGAATATAGAATAGTCATTGTGTATGCTGTTTACAGTACGTCTCTTTCGGCGAGACTAGAGACGTTTATAATACAGGGGGACGTTAGAAGATGACCATAAAGTTGATCAATATCGGATTTGGAAACATCATTTCAGCGAATCGGATGATTTCGATCGTCAGTCCGGAATCAGCACCGATTAAACGAATGATACAAGACGCAAGAGATCGAGGCATGCTCATAGATGCTACATACGGAAGAAGAACCCGTGCTGTTGTCATTATGGACAGTGACCATGTCATCTTATCTGCCGTTCAGCCTGAGACTGTCGCGCAAAGACTTTCTGTAAAAGAAGAAATCATAGATGAAGGGCAGGGGTAATACGCCATTATGAAAGAAAGAGGACTTTTAATCGTTCTCTCTGGACCTTCGGGAGTTGGAAAAGGAACGGTCAGACAAGCCATTTTCTCCCAGGAAGATACGAAATTTGAATACTCAATTTCTGTGACAACACGTAAACCGCGTGAAGGAGAAAGAAATGGTGTCGATTATTTCTTTAAATCCAGGGAAGAATTTGAACATATGATTGAAAACAAAAAGCTGTTAGAATGGGCAGAGTATGTCGGGAATTACTACGGCACACCTGTTGACTATGTAGAACAGACATTAAGCGAAGGAAAAGATGTTTTCCTTGAAATCGAAGTGCAAGGTGCACTTCAAGTAAGAGAAGCATTCCCAGAAGGTCTTTTTATTTTCCTTGCACCGCCTAGTCTTTCAGAACTTCAGAACCGCATCATTACACGTGGTACAGAGTCTGAGGAGCTCATTCGAAATCGAATGGCTGCTGCAAAAGAAGAGATTGAAATGATGGATGCTTACGACTATGTCGTGGAAAACGATGATGTCGAGCTTGCTTGTGAAAGAATCAAAGCGATCGTCCTTGCAGAACACCTGCGCAGAGACAGAGTCGCACCAAGATATAAAAAAATGCTGGGGGTAGAATAAACTATGTTAGATCCTTCAATTGACTCATTGATGAACAAACTAGATTCAAAATACACACTTGTGACAGTATCTGCACGCCGTGCACGTGAAATGCAGATCCACCAAGATCAGCAAATCGAAAATACGAAATCTTACAAATTTGTAGGTAAAGCACTTGAAGAAATCGATGCCGGTCTTTTGACATTTGAAAAAGAGGATCAAGAATAACACATCGCTTCTGCTATGCAGATACGATACGTTCAAAAAAGTCAAAACTATGATTGGTTTTGACTTTTTTGAATTGTAGACGAATTTGTGAAAAAGGCCGTTAAGGGGGACAAACAAATGTTACAGTCAAAAAATATTTTGCTCGGCGTCAGCGGAGGAATCGCCGTATATAAAGCAGCTGCACTTACTAGTAAACTCGTACAGGCGGGCGCAAATGTAAGAGTGATTATGACGGAATCTGCTCGTGAGTTTGTGTCTCCGCTTACCTTCCAAGCTCTGTCTCGACACGAGGTGTATGTGGATACATTTAAAGAAAACAATCCAAAAGTCATTGCGCATATTGACGTAGCTGACTGGGCGGATCTCATTCTAGTTGCCCCTGCAACAGCACATACGATTGGTAAAATGTCGGCAGGGCTTGCAGATGATATGCTCACGACGACCTTACTTGCTTCAACTGCTCCTGTATGGATCGCACCAGCTATGAATGTGCATATGTATGATCACCCGGCTGTAAAGCGGAACATTCGCACATTATATGAGGACGGCTACCGGTTTATTGAACCGAGTGAAGGTTATTTAGCCTGTGGCTATATTGGAAAAGGGCGATTAGAGGAGCCTGAAAAAATAGTTGAGCACATCCGTGCATTTTTTGAAGAGCCAAAAAACTTACCGCTTTCAGGTAAAAAAGTCGTGGTGACAGCAGGTCCTACACGAGAAGTCATCGATCCTGTGCGTTTCTTTACAAATCGATCGTCTGGAAAAATGGGCTATGCAATTGCAGAGGCTGCGCAGCAAATGGGGGCAGATGTCACGCTTATTTCAGGACCTGTTTCTTTAACGGCACCTAATCATGTACATGTGGTGCACGTTGAATCGGCAGAGGACATGTATCAAGCCGCATTAGCTGTGTACGAGGAAGCGGACCTTGTCATTAAATCAGCAGCAGTCGCCGACTATACCCCTGTGACCTCATATCCTCATAAAATGAAAAAACAGGACGGCGGCTTAGAAATTGAATTCACCCGGACAAAAGATATTTTAAAAGAGCTGGGGAAAAGAAAAGAGCATCAAGTGCTTGTCGGTTTTGCAGCTGAAACGCAGGATGTAGAATATTATGCGAAAAAGAAAATCGAATCCAAGCATTTAGATATGATTGTGGCCAATAATGTCACAAAAGAAGGTGCAGGGTTTGGCACAGACACAAATGTAGCAGCAATCATCAAAGCAGATGGTACAACAACAGAACTGCCGATGATGAGTAAAAAAGACCTCGCTTTTGAAATCTTAAAGGAGGCAAAACAGCTGTTGCCAAAAGAGCGTGATCGCGCATGATTGCTGAAGTTATCGTAGATGTCACAACGAAAGCCATTGACCGGCCATTCGATTACCGTGTACCAGATCGATTCAAAGATCTCGTCAAAGCGGGAATGAGGGTGGTCGTTCCCTTTGGCCCGAGGAAGATTCAAGGGTTTGTGACAAAAGTCAAAGAAGAAACAGACGTAAAAACAGGAAGCATAAAGGACATTGTCGATTTATTTGACTTATCACCTGTTCTGACAGATGAGCTATTGGAGCTTTCCCACTGGCTGACGGAAAAAACATTGTCCTATCACATTACGGCACTTCAATCGATGCTGCCTGCAGCCATGAAGGCGAAGTATGAAAAAGAAATTCAAGTGCTGTCAGATGAAGAACTTCCGCAGTCATTGAAAGAGCTTTTCGGTCAGCGAGATAGCATTCTTTACGCTGACATCCCAGCCGAACAACTAAAACAGATTCAAAAGCATGTCCAAAAAGGTCATCTAGAGGTAAGGTATCACGTCTCCCAAAAATCTGGAAAGAAAAAAGTGCGCACGCTCCAACTAGCTGCATCAAAAGATAAGCTTGAAGAAAAACAGCAGCAGCTGAAAAAAAATGCGGTGAAACAAAAGGCTCTGCTCTCCTTTTTGCTTCAAGCGAGTGAGACGACCTTTTTAGCGAAAGACTTGCAGCAGCAAACAGGCGCGAGTTCTCAATCGCTTAAAACCTTTATTCAAGAAGGGCTGCTAACAGAAAGCTATGAAGAGGTCTACCGGGATCCTTATCGTGACCGGGCATTTACACCTTCTGCTTCACTTGACCTTATGCCAGAACAAGCAGAAGCGGCAAAACATATACATCAAGCAGTCAGCGATGACCGGCATGAAACCTTTCTGCTGCACGGGGTGACAGGAAGCGGTAAAACGGAAATATACTTGCAGACGATTGATCATGCCCTACAAAAAGGAAAAGAAGCGATTGTCCTCGTTCCAGAAATCTCGTTAACCCCTCAAATGGTTCAGCGGTTTAAAGAACGATTCGGTTCAAATGTGGCTGTACTTCATAGCGGATTATCGACAGGGGAAAAATATGATGAATGGCGGAAAATCCACCGCAAGGAAGTCAAACTTGTCGTGGGCGCGAGATCGGCTGTTTTCGCACCATTTGAAAATCTAGGCATGATTATCATAGATGAAGAGCATGAATCTTCTTATAAACAAGAGGAAATGCCTCGTTATCATGCCAAGGACGTCGCCATTGAACGAGCCAAAAGGCATCGATGCCCAGTTGTTTTAGGTAGTGCAACTCCTTCACTTGAAACCTACGCGCGTGCCAAAAAAGGCGTGTTTACATTGCTGACGCTCAAAAACCGAGTCAACCAGCAGCAGCTGCCGCACGTTTCGTTAATTGATATGAGAGAAGAATTGAGAAATGGCAACAGGTCCATGTTTTCAGAAGAATTAATGCTCAGATTAAAGGAAGTGCTTGAAAGAAAAGAACAAGCCGTCTTATTTCTGAATAAAAGGGGCTATTCATCCTTTGTGATGTGCCGTGATTGCGGATATGTGGAGCAATGTCCTCATTGCGAAATTTCTCTCACCTATCACCGCTATCAAAAACGGCTGAAATGCCATTATTGCGGTCACGAGGCACCGGTGCCAGCTGAATGTCCAGAATGCCATAGTGAGCATATTCGCTATTTTGGTACGGGTACACAGCGTGTAGAAGAAGAGCTGACAAAAGTACTGCCAGAGGCAAGAGTCATCCGAATGGATGTAGATACAACGTCTCGTAAAGGTGCTCATGAAAAGCTCCTCACATCTTTTGGCAATAAAGAAGCAGATATTTTGCTCGGGACGCAGATGATTGCAAAAGGGCTAGATTTCCCAGATGTCACACTTGTTGGTGTTCTAAGTGCGGATACGTCTCTTCATATCCCTGATTTCCGTTCAAGTGAAAAAACATTTCAGCTTCTCACGCAGGTCAGCGGCAGGGCAGGACGACATGAAAAAGCGGGCTCTGTGATCATTCAATCGTATACGCCTTCTCACTATAGTATTGAATTAACGCAGCAGCATGACTACGAAGCCTTTTATGAACAGGAGATGCTGCATCGCCGCCACCAGTCCTATCCGCCGTATTACTTTTTGGCGATGGTGACAGTATCACATGAGGAAGTGACGAAGGCAGCGCATGTCACGGATCAAATTGTTCAGTTCCTAAAAATGAACTGTGCACCGAATACAAGAATTCTTGGTCCGGCTGCATCACCAATCGCTAAGATCAAAGATAGATATCGATATCAATGCGTGATAAAATACAAAAGGGAAAATGAACTGGCAAGTTTACTACGGAAAATACAAGATCATTATCAAAAGGAAATGGAACAAAAACAATTGATGATTTCAATAGATATGAATCCATATATGATGATGTAAAACGGAGGGCTTTAAGTGGCAGTCAAACCAATAGTCATGCATCCGGCAGAAGTACTCGAACAAAAGGCAGAGCCTGTCGATACGTTCGATAAAAAGCTCAAAAAACTGCTTGATGATATGTATGATACAATGCTTGAGCTAGATGGAGTCGGACTAGCAGCACCACAAATCGGCATTTCACAAAGAATTGCTGTTGTCGATATCGGAGAAGAAACGGGCAGAATTGATTTAGTGAATCCCGAGGTTCTTGAAGTGAAAGGAAGTCAAACAGATATTGAAGGCTGCCTGAGCTTTCCATCTTTATACGGCACAGTAGAAAGACCGAGCTATGTGAAGGTAAAAGCCTTTGATAAGAAAGGCAAACCATTTACAATAGAAGCAGAAGGATTTTTAGCAAGAGCCTTATTGCACGAAATTGATCATTTAGACGGCATATTATTTACGTCGAAAATCATTCAAACCTATACAGAAAAAGAACTTGCGGAAATGGAAGGGTGAAGAAAATGGCACGTATTGTATTTATGGGAACCCCTGATTTCTCAGTACCTGTGCTGCAGACACTTATAACAGAAGGATACGAAGTTGTCGGGGTCGTCACGCAGCCAGATCGCCCGAAAGGCAGAAAACGAGTACTCACGCCGCCTCCTGTGAAAGTGGAAGCCTTAAAGCACGGCATTCCGGTCTTGCAGCCTGAAAAGGTACGCCTTGATGAAGAAATTGATAAAGTGCTTGCCTTAAAGCCAGATTTAATTGTCACGGCGGCATTTGGACAAATTCTACCAAAACGATTACTAGATGAACCTCAGTTCGGCTGTATCAATGTACATGCCTCGCTGCTGCCAGAACTAAGAGGGGGCGCGCCGATCCATTATGCGATCCTTCAAGGCAAAAAGAAAACAGGCGTCACGATCATGTACATGGTGGAACGGCTCGATGCAGGGGACATGATCAGTAAAGTAGAAGTGGAAATTGACGAATTAGACAATGTCGGTACATTACATGATAAATTAAGTGTAGCAGGCGCCGCACTATTGAAAGATACTGTGCCGAATGTTCTGAGCGGATCTATTTCTCCAATTCCGCAAAATGAAGAAGCGGCAACGTATGCACCTAATATAAAGCGAGAGCAGGAAAGGTTAGACTGGACAAAGACCGGAGAAGAGCTTTACAACCAAGTTCGCGGCTTAAATCCGTGGCCAGTTGCCTATACTGAATGGAACGGGGCTCATCTAAAAGTATGGGAAGCGAAAAAAGTTCCACTCGAAGCGCAAGAAGAACCTGGGAAAGTGATTGAGCTTCAAAAAGAAGGACCAGTCATTGGAACTGGGAATAAACAAGGCCTTTTATTAACAGGTGTGCAGCCAGCTGGTAAGAAAAAAATGAGCGGCGAAGACTTCCTAAGAGGCGCAAATATCGAAATGGGACAGAAATTAGGGTTAATGAATGAAGAAAAGTAATGTAAGAGAAGTAGCGCTGGACGCTTTAATCAAACTCGAACAAAACCAAGCTTACAGTAATTTGCTTTTGCAGTCAGTTATGAAAGACAAAGACTTGGCAGATCAGGACAAACCGCTCTTAACAGAGCTTGTGTACGGTACACTGCAAAACAAGCTGGCATTAGATTATATGCTGGCACCATTTGTGAAAAAACCGCAAAAGGTGGCTCCGTGGGTCATGCAGCTTTTGCGGATGTCCCTTTATCAAATGGTCTACCTTGAAAAGATTCCAGATCGTGCAGCCATCCATGAAGCGGTTGAGCTAACGAAAAAGAGAGGGCACAAGGGCATTTCTTCACTTGTGAACGGCGTTCTTCGATCCGTGCAAAGAGAAGGCGTTCCGGCTTTTGATGACATCAAAGATCCAGTCAAGCGGCTTTCGATTGAGACAAGCCACCCATTATGGCTCGTGCAGGAATGGGTTCAGTCGTACGGATTTGAAGCGGCAGAAAGCATGTGCCGCATTCATTTAGTACCGCCAAAGCAAACCCTTCGTGTCAATCGAATGAAAACGGACCGCGCAGCACTGCAGCAAGAACTGCTGGATGCCGGAATTGAAACGGAGCTTGGCGACTTATCAGAAGATGCACTTAAGCTGATGAAAGGGTCCATCGTTTCAACCCCTTCTTTTCAAGAAGGCTATGTGACCATTCAAGATGAAAGCTCAATGCTTGTCGCAAGAGCACTAGACCCTCAGCCGGGAGAAACTATACTTGACGCCTGTGCGGCTCCAGGCGGAAAATCAACACATATCGCAGAGCGTATGAACGACGAAGGACAAATTGTTTCACTTGATTTGCACGAACATAAAGTGAAACTCATCAAACAAGCAGCAAAACGTCTGAACCTTACTCAGATCGAAGCAAAAGCGCTTGATGCAAGGAAAGCAAAAGACGATTACAGCGAAGCTTCATTTGACAGGATTCTGATTGATGCGCCGTGTTCTGGTTTTGGTGTCATTAGACGAAAACCAGATATGAAATATACAAAGTCTCCAGAAGACTCAGCAAGGCTAGCTGCAATTCAGCAGGCAATCTTAAAAGAAACAGCTCCGCTTTTAAAGCCTGGCGGAACCCTTGTATATAGTACATGTACAATGGACCCAACAGAAAATCAACAAGTGATTCATGCGTTTTTACAAGAACACCAAGACTTCGAACCCGATCTATCTCTTAATGAACGGCTGCCTGAGCAGGTTGCTCCGTTTGTTCAAAACGGAAGTGTGCAAATTCTTCCTCATTATTTCGGAACAGATGGTTTCTTTATTTGCAGCATGAGAAAGAAGGGATAAAAAATGACAGAACAAAAAGTAAGAAAAGAACTGAAAACAGATATGCCGTCGATCTATTCTTTTGAGCTTCACGAAATGAAAGAATGGTTAAAAGAACAAGACGAAAAGCCTTTCCGCGCAGCTCAAATTTTTGAGTGGCTTTATGAGAAACGTGTGACATCCTTTGATGAAATGTCTAACCTCTCCAAAGATTTAAGAGAAAAATTAAAAGATCAATTTACAATCACAACATTAAAAACCGTGATCAAACAAACGTCTCAAGACGGAACGATCAAGTTTTTATTTGAACTGCATGATGGTTATACAATTGAAACAGTGCTTATGCGTCATGAATATGGAAACTCTGTCTGTGTGACAACACAGGTTGGCTGTAGAATTGGCTGTACATTCTGTGCATCTACACTCGGCGGTTTAAAACGAAACCTTGAAGCCGGAGAAATCGTTGCACAAGTATTAAAAGTACAGCAGGCACTTGACGAAACAGACGAGAGAGTCAGCTCTGTTGTCATCATGGGAATTGGCGAACCGTTTGATAACTTTGAAGAAATGCTTGCTTTCCTTAAAATCATCAACCATGATCATGGCTTAAATATTGGTGCACGCCATATTACGGTTTCGACAAGCGGAATCATTCCAAGGATCTATCAATTCGCTGATGAGCAAATGCAAATCAACTTTGCTGTGTCATTGCACGCACCGAACACAGAGATCAGAAGCCGCCTAATGCCGATTAATAAGGCATATAAGCTGCCAAAATTAATGGAAGCCATCGAATACTACATTCAAAAGACGGGTAGACGTGTCAGCTTTGAATACGGCCTGTTTGGCGGAGTAAATGATCAAGTTCACCATGCAGAAGAACTTGCAGACCTATTAAAAGGAATCAAGTGCCACGTGAACCTCATTCCGGTGAACTATGTACCAGAGAGAGATTATGTGAGAACACCTAGAGAACAAATCTTCCTATTTGAAAAAACGCTAAAAGAACGAGGCGTAAACGTAACGATTAGACGAGAGCAAGGCCATGACATTGATGCTGCTTGCGGTCAGCTAAGAGCGAAGGAGCGTCAGGAAGAGACGAGGTGACGAATGTTGATAAGGGCAGCCTTTCTTACCGATACAGGAAAAGTCCGTCAGCATAATGAAGATGATGCAGGTATTTTTGAAGCAAAAGAAGATTCACTTCTCGCTGTTGTAGCAGACGGCATGGGAGGTCATCTTGCTGGTGATGTCGCCAGCAAGATGGCAGTCTCTTCTTTAAAAGAATACTGGGAAGAAACATCTTCAATTCCAGAAAAGCCAGCCGATCAAGAAAGCTGGTTAATCTCAAAAATCAGTGACATTAATGACCAAGTTTATGAACATGCGCAAAACAATGAGGAGTGCCAAGGAATGGGGACGACTATTGTATGCGCGCTCGTTCATTTGCAAACGGTCACAATTGCGCATATTGGAGACAGCCGCTGCTACCTGCTAAGAGAAGGAGCGCTGACCCAATTAACAGATGATCATTCACTCGTAAATGAGCTTGTGAAAACAGGTGAAATTTCAAAAGCGGATGCAGAATATCATCCAAGAAAAAATGTGCTCACGAAAGCATTAGGAACAGATAAACAGGTTCAAATTGATGCACGCACTTTTGAAGTGGACCCAGGAGATCAAATCCTGCTTTGCTCAGATGGTCTATCGAATAAAGTAGAAGAAGAGAATTTGACTCATATATTAACGCAAACGACCGCGCCAGAGGAAAAAGTAACAGAGTTAATACAAACAGCGAATGACAACGGCGGTGAAGATAACATTACAGCAGTACTGTTAGAAATCTCCTCCCAGCCAGAGGAGGGTGACAGCAAGTGTTGATCGGAAAAAGGATCAGCGGCCGTTATCAGATTCTTCGCGTCATAGGCGGAGGCGGAATGGCCAACGTCTATTTGGCGGAGGATATGATTTTAGATCGCGAAGTAGCGATTAAAATTTTGCGGTTTGACTTTGCGAGCGATGATGATTTTATTAGACGTTTCCGGCGGGAAGCGCAGTCAGCTGCAAGCTTAGATCATTCGAATATTGTCAGCATCTACGATGTTGGGGAAGAAGATGACATTTATTATATTGTCATGGAATATGTCGAAGGGATGACGCTGAAAGAATACATACACGCCAATGGTCCGCTTCATCCGAAAGAAGCCGTTCGCATCATGGAGCAAGTCGTTGCGGCGATGGAAGAAGCCCATGCGAAACAGCTCGTCCACCGAGACATTAAGCCTCACAATATATTAATAGACAATATGGGGAACATCAAAGTCACTGATTTTGGGATTGCCATGGCACTCAGCTCAGCGACCATTACCCATACAAATTCTGTCCTAGGCTCCGTGCACTACTTGTCTCCAGAACAAGCACGCGGGGGTCTTGCAACGAAAAAATCAGACATCTATTCACTTGGGATTGTGCTCTATGAACTCATCTCAGGACGCATGCCATTTGAAGGAGAATCGGCTGTCAGTGTTGCACTGAAGCATTTGCAATCAGAGCCACCATCTGTGAGAAGATGGAATCCTTCTGTTCCACAAAGCGTGGAAAACATCATTTTAAAGGCGATGGCCAAAGATCCATTTTATCGATATGAAGATGCATCTGAAATGCAAAAAGACTTAAAAACCGCTTTCGATCCAGCCAGATTAAAAGAAAAACGCTTTGTTATTGAAGAAGACCATGAAGCAACGAAAGCGATCCCAATCATTCAAGATCATCAAATCGATCAAGACAATGAAAAAACAGCCGTCCATCCGGCTCAAAAACCGAAGAAAAAAGAGAAACAAAAGCCGAAAAAGAAACGAAAAAAATGGCCATGGATTGTGGCATCCATCTTATTTATATTGACTGCTGCGTCAATTTTAGCCATCACTGTGTTTCCAGGGCTGCTTTTTCCAAAAGATGTGGAAGTCACAGATGTATCTGGCATGACGGTTGAAAAAGCAGAAGATACCTTAAAGAAAGATGGGTTTACCGTCGCTTCGGAGTCAATAGAGATCGCTGATGAGAAAATTGAAAAAGGTCTCGTCGTCAAAACAGACCCGAAAATCGGCACAAAGGTCAAAGAAGGAACAGAGATTCAGCTTTACGAAAGTACTGGCAAGGAAAAGACCGAATTACCTGATGTTACAGGCGAAAAGGTCGATAAAGCAAAAGAAATATTAGAGAAAAAAGGATTTAAACAGGTCGTTGTGGAGGAAGTGAATGATAATGACACCGAGTCTGGGATTGTCATGGAACAGAGTCCTTCCGCGAATACTGAGCTTGTAGCAGCAGATGAAGAAGTCACGTTGACTGTCAGCATAGGTCCTGCCGATATTACATTACGTGATTTAACGACGTATAGTAAGCAAGCGGCATCGAATTATTTAGAGGATAACGGCTTAAAGCTCGATGAAAAAGAAGCGCATTCTGACGATGTGCCAAAAGGCGAGGTCATGAAGCAGGAACCAGGAGCAGGAACGGCTGTTAAACCAGGTGATACGGTCAAGATTACATTCTCTCTTGGACCGAAGGAAAAACCAGCTAAAACGGTAACTGAAAAGATTGAGATCCCTTATGAACCAGAAGCGGAAGGGCAGGAGATGAATGTCCAAATTTCCATTGATGATGCGGAGCATAGCATCTCTGATTCATACGAAAGCTTTAAAATCACTGCGCCGACTGAACGGACCATTAAATTTAAGATTGAACCAGGTCAAAAAGGATATTATCAAGTGACGGTTGATGATAAAGTCGTCAGCTCGAAAACGATCGAATACCCTGATGATGAATAAAGGAGGGACTTTATGCCTGAGGGCAAAATTATTAAAGCATTAAGCGGATTCTACTATGTGCTGGATGAGTCGCAAGAGAGTGGAAAAGTAGTTCAGTGCAGAGCGAGAGGCATCTTTCGAAAAAACAAAATTACACCTCTTGTTGGCGATTACGTCGTGTATCAAGCAGACAATGATAAAGAAGGCTACTTATTAGAAGTAAAAGAACGGACAAACGAACTTGTTCGTCCGCCTATTAGTAACGTTGATCAAGGGGTACTTGTTTTCTCAGCGGCAGAACCAGCCTTTAGCACCTCACTTTTAGACAGATTTTTAGTGCTTGTAGAAGCCAATCATATTGAGCCGATTATCTGTATCACTAAAATTGACTTATTGAAAACAGACGAAGAGCGTGAAACCATCAAGGCATATGCAGACGACTATCGGCAAATTGGTTATGAGGTTCATTTAACCTCTACGATTGAAGGAGATGGCATTGAGAAGCTGACCCCGCATTTTCACAATAAAATCACGGTATTTGCCGGTCAGTCTGGTGTAGGCAAGTCCTCCCTTTTAAATGCGATGAGTCCTGAATTGGCGCTGAAAACAGATGATATCTCATCCCATCTCGGACGAGGAAAGCATACGACAAGACATGTCGAACTCATTCGAACAGCAGACGGGCTCATTGCAGATACTCCGGGCTTTAGCTCGCTCGAATTTACTGGCATCGAAGCAGAAGATCTAGGTCTATACTTTTTAGATATTAGAGACCGGAGTGCAGATTGCAAATTTCGAGGCTGCCTGCATGTGAAAGAGCCTGGCTGTGCGATAAAAGATGCGGTCGAGCATGATCAAATCAAAGAATATCGCTATCAGCATTATTTAGAGTTTTTAACTGAAATCAAAGACAGAAAGCCGAGGTACTAAATCATGGTTTATATTGCCCCTTCCATTTTATCGGCCGATTTTGCCAATTTGGAGAAAGATATCCGTGATGTGGAACAAGGCGGTGCAGATTACATTCACATCGATGTCATGGACGGTCATTTTGTTCCGAATATGACATTTGGGCCAAATGTCGTTGAAGCGATCAGACCGCATACGCGTCTGCCGCTTGATGTTCACTTAATGATTGAGCAGCCAGATCGGTATATTCCTGCATTCGCAAAAGCAGGCGCTGATATTATCTCTGTTCATGTGGAAGCTTGTCCGCACTTACACCGAACAATACAACATATGAAAGAACAAGGTGTAAAAGCAGGGGTCGTCTTGAATCCGCACACACCTGTTTCTCACATTGAGCATGTATTAGAAGATGTGGACCTTGTGTTATTCATGACAGTGAACCCTGGTTTTGGGGGACAGGCATTTATTCCATCTGTCCTCACGAAGGTAAAAGAAGTAAAAGCACTGAGTGAACAAAAGGGCTTAACCGATTTACTAATAGAAATAGACGGCGGTGTCAATGTAGAGACTGCAAAGAGTTGCAAAGAAGCAGGCGCTAATTTACTAGTAGCGGGCTCTGCGGTATATGGTAAAGAAAACCGCGCAGCAGCGATCCAGGCAATTCGAGAAGCGTAAAGGAAGGAACCAAAGTCATTGTGATCTTTGGTTCTTTTTACATGGAGAGGAGCGTGTATCATGCACATACATATCGTAGCCGGCGGTCCTTTTGAATACATCCCGCCACTTGAACGTGAAGCATCACAGGAGGATGTTCTCTGGATTGGCGTAGACCGTGGAACCCTCTTCTTACTAGAGCACGGTATTACTCCTGCCAAAGCCTTTGGTGATTTTGACAGTGTGACAGAAAAAGAGCTTCGGGAGCTGAAAGAGAAATTGCCTGCTCTGAATGTATTTCAAGCTGAAAAGGATGAAACTGATTTAGAGCTTGCACTGAACTGGGCACTAAGTCAGCACCCAGCACATATTTACATCTATGGTATTACAGGAGGAAGGGCGGATCATTTTCTAGGAAATATCCATCTTCTTTACAAAGGGATTCAGCACAAGCAGAATATCACCCTTGTAGACAAACAAAATATCATTCAAATGTTTGAACCTGGTACATACGAAATAAAAGAAGATCAGGATAAAAAATATGTATCGTTTTTACCCTTTGGAACACCGGTTGAAAAGCTGACGTTAAAAGGTTTCAAATATCCTCTGAAAAATTGTCATATTGAGCCTGGTTCCACACTATGTATTAGTAACGAACTCATCCACTCAAATGGTACTTTTTCTTTTCATGAAGGCATATTAATAATGGTAAGAAGCAAAGATTGACCAACCTATCAATGTGGATGGCTGATTAAGCTCAATTGTGCTGCAAGCGGTACTTTTAGGAGGGGGACAAAATGAAATTTTATACAATCAAACTGCCTAGATTTCTTGGCGGCATTGTCCGTGCGATGCTTGGTTCATTTAAGAAAGATTAATGAGTAATCTCCTTTATTTCCACATAAAAACGCCTGCTACAAGTTATTGTAGCAGGCGTTTACTCTTGCTTATACACGCTCAACTTTACCAGATTTCAAAGCTCGAGCTGATACATATACTCTTTTAGGCTTACCGTCCACTAGAATACGAACTTTTTGAAGGTTCGCGCCCCATGTACGTTTTGTAGAGTTCATTGCGTGAGAACGATTGTTCCCAGCTTTTGTTTTTCTGCCTGTAATAACGCATTTACGTGCCATTTGTTTCCCTCCTAACTGCGAAAACATCATCATATTCTTCATATACGTACTTAGAGATGCCTCAAGATACTTTAATAATTTACCACAGCTTCAAGGGGTTTGCAAGGATTGTTTACTCCTCTTTCAAGAAAAATACCTTGACATCTTGATAAAAAATCAAGGCTATAGTATAAGTAGGATTGGGTCGGATTGAATGATTTCTTTTAAAAAGAAGGGTCTTATAGTAAAATAGTGATAACTCAGGGCAATTTCTCAAAAAGGGGGAACCAATGTGTCCATTGAACTTAGAACGAAATACGGACAAATTGATATATCAAATGAAGTCATTGCAATGGTGGCAGGAGGCGCTGCGATCGATTGCTATGGTATTGTTGGGATGGCGTCCAAAAATCAAATCAAGGACGGCTTGACGGATATTCTCCGTAAAGAGAACTTCAGCCGGGGTGTTCTTGTGCGTCAAAAAGAAGACCGCATTCATATTGATATGTACATCATCGTCAGCTACGGTACAAAGATATCAGAAGTCGCACATAATGTTCAAACGAAAGTCAAATATACGATTTCTCACACAGTTGGACTTTCTGTTGATTCGGTCAACATTTATGTACAAGGAGTAAGAGTTACGAACCCGTAGTAAGGAGGAAATATATTGTCTATTAGAAATCTTGATGGCCGCTCATTTGCAAAAATGATTCTTGCAGGTGCTCACCATCTTTCTCAAAACGCACAAATTGTGGATGCGTTAAATGTTTTTCCAGTGCCAGACGGAGACACGGGGACAAATATGAATTTGTCAATGACTTCAGGGGCAAAAGCAGTTGAAGAAACAAATACCGATCATATTGGGAAGGTCGGCGTGGCCTTGTCAAAAGGGCTATTGATGGGCGCAAGAGGAAACTCAGGCGTCATCCTATCACAGCTCTTTAGAGGTTTCAGTAAAAATATAGAACAAAAAGAGACGATTGACGCCAAAGAATTTGCCCTTGCCTTGCAGGCCGGTGTTGATACAGCCTATAAAGCCGTGATGAAGCCGATTGAAGGGACCATCTTAACGGTCGCAAAGGATGCAGCAAAGAAAGCGGTTGCTGTTTCAGCAACCGAAAATGACATTGACCGCGTTCTTGAGTTAACGATTGAGGAAGCGAGAGCATCACTTGATCGAACGCCAGATCTACTTCCTGTTTTAAAAGAAGTAGGCGTTGTCGATAGTGGAGGTAAGGGACTTCTCTGCGTATATGAAGGTTTCCTTGCTTCATTAAGAGGAGAGGACCTCCATCTGAAAGCGGCCTCTTTGCCAACGTTAAAAGAACTTGTCAGTGCAGAGCATCATAAAAGTGCACAAAGCCATATGAACACTGAAGATATTGAATTTGGTTATTGTACTGAATTTATGGTGAAATTTGAAGAAGAGAAACAGTCCTTTGATGAGAATGCCTTCAGAGAAGACTTAAGCGAATTCGGAGATTCACTTCTTGTGGTATCTGATGAAACGCTGGCGAAAGTTCATATTCATGCAGAGCAGCCTGGAGATGTCTTATCCTATGCACAGCGCTACGGCAGCCTGATCAATATGAAAATTGAAAACATGAGAGAGCAGCATAGCTCGATTGTGAACGAAGAAAAAGAACATGCGCCCGCTGCACCAAAGGCACCTGCTGCTGAAAAACAGCGCTTTGGAGTCGTCAGTGTCGCAATGGGAGAAGGAATTGCTGACTTGTTTAAAAGTATCGGAGCTTCCGTCGTCATTGAAGGCGGACAGACGATGAACCCAAGTACAGAAGACATTGTCACAGCAATTGAAAGCGTACATGCCGAAACCGTCTTTATCTTACCTAATAATTCTAATATTGTCATGGCAGCGAAACAGGCGGCAACTGTCTCGAGTCGTGAGGTTGTTGTCATTCCAACGAAGACCGTTCCTCAAGGAATGTCGGCACTTCTTTCTCTCAATGAAGCAGCTTCAAATGAAGACAACGAAGCGGCGATGCTAGAAGCGATTGACCACGTGAAAAGCGGCCAAATTACCTTTGCGGTGAGAGATACCCAAATTGATGGAATCGACATTGCCAAAGGAGATTATATGGGTCTCTTTAACGGAAAAATCACCTTAACTGCGAAAAATCAATTAGATGCAGCAAAAGAACTTTTGACCAAAATGGTGACAGAAGATGATGAGATTGTTACGATCATTAAAGGGGAAGATGCATCATCTGAAGAGATGGATGAGTTAGAAGCCTTTATTGAAGAAACATTTGAAGATATAGAAGTTGAAGTCCACGATGGAAAACAGCCGCTTTATTCATATATTTTGGCTGTCGAATAACGAAAGAAGGGCAAATAAAGCCCTTCTTCTTCTTTTGCAATTTTTTACTAACGATTCAACGGTGAAATGAGTTGCGGGAAACGATTGAATCCATTAGTCTAAAGAAAGAACCAAACCAATATGTGAGTGGTTATGAGAGGGGAAGACCTATGAAATTTAGAAGTGTGTTTGATATTATTGGACCCGTCATGATTGGTCCATCAAGTTCGCACACAGCGGGTGCGGCTCGAATAGGAAGAGTGGCTCGCAGCTTATTTGGAAGAGAACCGAAGCGAATTGTCGTTTCATTTTATGGCTCTTTTAAAGATACGTATAAAGGACATGGTACAGATGTCGCCATGATCGGCGGCGTTCTTGACTTTGATACATTTGATGAACGCATCAAAACAGCGATCGATATTGCAAAAAGCAAAGGGATCGACATTGAATTTAAAGAAGAAGATGCGGTACCAGCGCATCCGAATACAGCAAAAGTAGAGATATCAGATGCGAACGGAAGCCTTGAATTAATCGGGATTTCCATCGGCGGTGGTAAAATCGAAATTACTGAACTGAATGGCTTTGAGCTCAGACTTTCAGGAAATCATCCTGCCATTCTTGTGGTTCATAACGATCGCTACGGCACGATTGCGGCAGTCGCCAACGTGTTAGCGAAATTCGCCATCAACATCGGTCATATGGAAGTGGCGCGTAAAGATGTCGGGCAAGAGGCTCTGATGACCATCGAAGTGGATCAAAATATTGACCCAGCTGCCTTATCAGAACTTGAAACACTGCCAAACATTATTCAAGTCACACAAATTGCAGAGTAACAACAAGGAGGTTATGAATGATGTTTAAAAACGTCAAAGAACTCGTGCAGCTAACAGAAGAACGGAATACCTCCATTTCAGAAATCATGATTACGCAAGAAATGGAAGTAACAGGGAAATCACGTGAAGATATTTTCTCCCAGATGTACCGCAACCTAGAAGTGATGGAACAAGCCGTAGAAAACGGGCTAAAAGGTGTGAAATCATTATCCGGTTTAACAGGCGGAGATGCGGTCAAACTTCAAGCGTATATCGCATCAGGCAAAACATTGTCTGGTCATACGATATTAGATGCTGTTAGTAAGGCAGTGGCAACAAATGAAGTCAATGCCGCAATGGGGACGATCTGTGCAACGCCTACAGCAGGCTCAGCAGGTGTTGTGCCAGGTACGTTATTTGCAGTAAAACAAACATTAAAGCCAACAAAGGAACAAATGGTCAGATTCCTATTCACTTCTGGCGCATTTGGTTTTGTTGTGGCCAATAATGCGAGCATCTCTGGTGCAGCAGGCGGCTGTCAGGCTGAGGTAGGCTCAGCATCAGGGATGGCGGCAGCAGCCATTGTCGAAATGGCAGGCGGTACACCTCAGCAATCTGCTGAAGCAATGGCGATTACACTGAAAAATATGCTTGGACTTGTTTGTGACCCAGTAGCTGGACTTGTTGAGGTACCGTGCGTAAAACGAAACGCCATGGGTGCATCAAATGCGATGATCGCAGCAGATATGGCACTTGCCGGCATCACAAGCCGTATCCCATGTGATGAAGTCATTGATGCGATGTATAAAATCGGTCAAACCATGCCAACGGCACTTCGCGAAACAGCACAAGGCGGACTTGCTGCGACACCGACAGCAAGAGAGCTTGAAAAGAAGATTTTCGGAGGTGTGACCCCATCTCGTGATACAGAAACTGCAAGATAATGTCTCAGTCCTTAAGGGGATTGGAGAAGAAACCGAAAAAACACTCAATGAACTTGGAATTCACACAGTAGCCGATTTACTTGGCTACTTTCCTTATCGATATGACGACTATGAGCTTCGTAACTTAGAAGAAGTAAAGCATGACGAACGTGTCACAGTTGAAGGAAAAGTGCACAGTGAGCCCGTCCTCACCTATTATGGAAAAAAACGAAGCAGGCTGACATTCAGGCTGCTTGTCGGGCGTTTTCTCATCACAGCAATTTGCTTCAATCGTCCTTATTTAAAACGAAGCCTTGTGTTAGGTGATACGGTATCCGTCACTGGCAAATGGGATAAAAACCGTCAATCGATCATGGTGCAGGAATTTAAAAAAGGGACGCACGAGCAAGATGGCAGTATAGAGCCTGTTTATTCAGTAAAAGAAAATGTAACCGTGAAAATGATGAGGCGTTTTGTCAAACAAGCCTTGTCACTTTATGTAGATAAAGCTGAAGATCCACTGCCAAAGCAGCTTGTCTCTACCTATAAACTCATGTCCTATCAGGAAGCATTAAAAACCATTCACCTGCCAGAAACAAGAGACTCGCTCAAGCAAGCAAGACGCCGCTTTGTGTACGAGGAATTTCTTATTTTCCAGCTGAAGATGCAGGCCATCAGAAAGAAAGAACGAGAAAAAACATCGGGCATCCAGCATCCGTTTTCTAAAGACGCTGTTTTTGAGTTTGTTCACAGTCTGCCATTTCCGCTGACAAAGGCACAATCAAGAGTGCTTGATGAAATTATGACTGATATGGCGTCCCCGTACCGGATGAACCGTCTGCTGCAAGGGGATGTAGGTTCAGGGAAAACTGCTGTTGCAGCTATTGCACTATATGCCGCTCATTTATCCGGCTATCAAGGTGCATTAATGGTTCCAACAGAGATTTTGGCAGAGCAGCATGCAGATTCCCTTTATCAGCTGTTTGAAAAATGGGGACTAAATATCGCTCTACTAACAAGCTCTGTGAAAGGAAAGCGCCGCAGAGAATTGCTAGAACGTCTAAAAGAGGGCGAGATTGATATATTAGTCGGAACGCATGCGCTCATCCAAGACGAAGTCGAATTTCAGCAGCTCGGTCTTGTGATCACAGATGAGCAGCACCGGTTTGGCGTCGAGCAAAGGAAAAAACTAAGAAGTAAAGGGCAGGACCCAGATGTCTTATTCATGACTGCCACACCTATTCCGCGCACACTTGCGATCACTGTTTTTGGAGAAATGGACGTTTCCGTCATTGATGAATTACCAGCCGGCAGAAAACAGATCGAAACGTATTGGGTCAAGCATGACATGCTTGAGAGGATTCTTGCATTTGTAGATAAAGAGCTAAAAAAAGGAAGACAGGCATATATTATTTGTCCACTCATAGAAGAATCGGACAAGCTGGATGTCCAAAATGCGATTGATGTCCACAGCATGCTGACAGAGGCATACCGCGGTAAGTGGTCGATCGGCTTAATGCACGGGAAACTGGCGAGTGATGAAAAAGATCAGGTGATGAGAGACTTTACAGCAAATGAAGTACAAATTCTCGTTTCAACCACAGTCGTTGAAGTGGGTGTCAACGTGCCGAATGCGACCATCATGGTCATTTACGATGCAGACCGCTTCGGACTGTCTCAGCTTCATCAGCTCAGAGGCCGGGTTGGACGCGGAGAGCATCAATCATTTTGTGTTTTAATGGCGGATCCAAAATCGGAAACCGGGAAAGAGCGGATGAGGATCATGTCCGAAACAACCGACGGCTTTGAGCTGTCTGAAAAGGACTTAGAGCTAAGAGGACCTGGCGATTTCTTCGGTAAAAAACAAAGCGGAATGCCTGAATTTAAAGTAGCAGATATGGTTCATGACTACAGAGCACTGGAAACTGCTAGAAAAGATGCGGCAGAACTTGTGCAATCAGATGCATTTTGGACAGATCCCGAATACAAAGAACTTCGGCAAACACTTGTAGACAGCGGGGTGCTGGGCGGAGATAAATTAAGCTGATCAAGCGCTGGAGGAATTTTCTTGTCTTTTTGAAACAAGGATTGATTTATCATCTATGAGATTATATACTACTATTAGTACCTAGTCATAAATGTACGGATGGTGTCTGCATATGAAACTAAATAAAAAAGAACGTCAAAAGCTTCTCCAGCAAACGATCAGCTCGACTCCGTTCATTACTGATGAAGAATTGGCAAGTAAATTCGGTGTAAGCATTCAAACGGTTCGTCTTGATCGTTTGGAACTGTCAATTCCTGAATTACGCGAAAGAATTAAGCATGTGGCCGAAAAGACATTAGAGGATGAAGTGAAGTCACTTCCGCTGGATGAAGTGATTGGAGAAATGATTGATGTAGAGCTTGATGACCAAGCCATTTCCATTTTAGAAGTGAGAAAAGAGCATGTATTTAGCCGAAACCAAATTGCCAGGGGACATCATCTCTTCGCCCAGGCAAATTCGCTTGCAGTAGCGGTCATTGACGATGAACTGGCTTTAACAGCAAAAGCGAATATTAAATTTACAAGGCAGGTTAAACAAGGCGAACGAGTTGTCTCAAAAGCCAAAGTAGCCTCGCATGATAAAGAAAAAGGCAGAACTGTAGTTGAAGTAAACAGCTATGTCGGTGAGGAAGTTGTCTTCTCAGGTGACTTCGTCATGTATCGCTCAAAACAAAAGTAAAAGGTGGCACGTAATATGAGAATTGCAGTCGATGCAATGGGGGGAGACCATGCCCCTAAAGCCATTATTGACGGTGTGCAAAAAAGCTTAACGGCATTTTCAGATATCGAGATTACACTTGTCGGCGATGAAAATAAAATCAAACCATACATAACAAATAACGAGCGCATCACGATTTTAGATGCAAAAGAAGTCATTGAACCGACAGATGAACCAGTGCGTGCAGTTAGACGTAAAAAGGATTCATCTATGGTGAAAATGGCGCAAGAAGTATCCGAAGGACGAGCAGATGCTTGTATTTCAGCAGGAAACACTGGCGCACTCATGACAGCAGGACTGTTTATCGTAGGAAGAATTGATGGCATCGATAGACCGGCACTTGCTCCAACACTGCCAACACTTGATGGCAGTGGGTTTTTATTACTAGATGTCGGCGCAAACGTTGATGCCAAACCAGAACACCTTGTGCAATATGCGATGATGGGTTCAATCTACGCAGAGCGTGTTTTTCCAAAGAGCAATCCGCGTGTAGGATTGTTAAATGTAGGAACAGAAGATAAAAAAGGCAACGATCTCACAAAAAAAACCTTTGAATTATTGAAAGCATCAAATTTGAATTTCGTAGGAAATGTGGAGTCTCGTGATTTACTAGAAGGTGTAGCTGATGTCGTTGTCACAGATGGTTTCACAGGAAATATCGCCCTGAAAACGATTGAAGGCACAGCTCTTTCTGTCTTTAAAATGCTGAAAGAAACATTAACATCCAGCTTCACAGCAAAAATAGCGGCTGGCATGATGAAGCCGAAATTGATGCAGATGAAGTCTAAAATGGATTACTCCGAATATGGCGGTGCCGCTTTATTTGGTTTAAAGGCACCTGTCATTAAAGCGCACGGTTCCTCTGATGAAAACGCCATTTTTCATGCCATTCGTCAGGCACGTGATATCGTAGAAAAAGACGTTTCAGCCATCATTCATCAAGAAGTCCAAAAAGAAACCACGAACGAGTCTTAATGGAGGTATAGCAGCATGACTAAAATTGCATTTTTATTCCCTGGCCAAGGCTCTCAAAAAATTGGCATGGGAAAAGATTTATTTGACCAAGAAGCAGTATCTAAAGCTGTATTTGAAGAAGCAGACAAGACCCTCGGTTTTGACTTATCTTCAATGATTTTTGAAGGAGATGCAGAAGAGCTGACGCTCACTTATAACGCGCAGCCAGCTCTTTTAACGACAAGTATCGCCATCTTAAAGAAATTTGAAGAGAGCGGAATCAAAGCAGATTACGCAGCAGGACATAGCCTTGGTGAATATACTGCCCTCGTTGCGGCAGGCGCACTTTCGTTTCAAGATGCTGTCTATGCAGTGAGAAAACGCGGCGAATTAATGAACGAAGCTGTTCCGGCAGGAGAAGGCGCTATGGCAGCGATCCTTGGCTTAGATCAAGCTGCGCTTTTAGAAGTGACAAAAGAAGTGACAGAGAGTGGTCATCTTGTAGAACTCGCTAACTTAAACTGTCCTGGTCAAATCGTGATCTCTGGTACAGCAAAAGGGGTCGAACTCGCTTCAGAGAAAGCGAAAGAAAAAGGCGCAAAACGTGCGATTGCCCTTGAAGTGAGTGGACCTTTCCATTCTGCCTTAATGAAACCAGCCGCTGAAAAATTCACAGATGTTCTGTCAAAGCTAAACATTACAGATGCCAAAACACCAGTGATCTCAAATGTCACAGCAGACATCGTTACATCTCGTGATGCTATTGAAACAAAGCTCATTGAACAATTGTATTCTCCTGTTCGATTTGAAGAAAGTGTAGAACGTCTGATTGATTTAGGCGTGACAACGTTTATTGAAATTGGCCCGGGCAAAGTGCTTTCAGGTCTTGTGAAAAAGATCAATCGCCGCCTGACAACTATTTCAGTTTCAGATCAGGAAACAATTGAAGCAGCCATTGAAACATTGAAGGAGGATTCTTGATGCTTACAAATAAAACAGCCGTTGTAACAGGTGCATCACGCGGGATTGGCCGTTCTATTGCGATCGATTTAGCAAAGAATGGTGCAAATGTTGTCGTCAACTATTCTGGAAACGAAGCAAAAGCAAATGAAGTCGTAGACGAAATCAAAGCACTTGGCCAGCAGGCATTTGCCGTTAAAGCTGATGTTTCAAATGCTGAAGAAGTACAATCGCTCATGAAACAAGCGATTGACACATTTGGTTCAATTGACATTCTTGTCAATAATGCAGGGATCACAAAGGATAATCTGCTCATGAGAATGAAAGAAAATGAATGGGATGACGTCATTAACATAAACTTAAAAGGTGTCTTTAACTGTACAAAAGCCGTGACACGTCAAATGATGAAACAGCGCAGCGGAAGAATCATCAACTTGGCTTCAGTGGTTGGCGTATGTGGAAATCCTGGACAAGCAAACTATGTTGCAGCAAAAGCTGGTGTCATCGGATTAACGAAAACAACAGCAAAAGAGCTGGCAACTCGTCATATTACAGTCAATGCAGTAGCACCAGGCTTTATTTCTACAGATATGACAGACAAGCTTGATGAGAATGTACAAACTGAAATGCTTAAGCAGATCCCGCTTGCACGCTTTGGTGCACCTGAAGATATTAGCAACGTTGTTGTCTTTTTAGCTTCAGAAGGAGCAGGTTATATTACAGGCCAAACCATCCAAGTAGATGGCGGAATGGTCATGTCCTAAGAAATATCAAAATTTCATTAGGTTTTCTCTAGTTTTTTAAAAACGAATCAACTATAATACTTTGAGGGGAGGTGAAAGGCAATGGCAGACGTATTAGAGCGTGTATCAAAAATTATTGTAGACCGCCTTGGCGTTGATGAGGCTGACGTGAAAATGGAAGCTTCATTTAAAGAAGATTTAGGCGCTGATTCCCTTGATGTAGTTGAGCTAGTTATGGAACTTGAAGATGAGTTCGATATGGAAATTTCTGACGAAGATGCTGAAAAAATTGCAACAGTCGGTGACGCTGTGAACTACATAAATAGCCAGCAATAAGCGTAACAAAGTCCCGTCTGTTTTCATGACGGGACTTTCAAAATTTATGTTAGTTTCAACATATTCAGCTGATCAATTGTCAGCCTTTTTCAGATGCTAAGGAGCAATGTTTCCTTGCATGTAGAAAGAGAGACTCCATATAATCAGTATCCTTAAAGGCGATTAAGCCTACCTGGAGGTTGCTATGCCAAAACAATATAAAGACAAACAGAAACAGAGCAAAAAACTAGAGCAATTTAGAGAATTCCAGCAGCGTATTTCTGTACACTTTCAAAATGAAAAACTTCTATATCAAGCCTTTACGCATTCCTCTTATGTGAATGAACACCGGAAAAAGCCATACGAGGATAATGAAAGACTTGAATTTCTAGGAGATGCTGTTTTAGAATTGACCATCTCTCAATTCTTATTTGCGAAATACCCTGCGATGAGCGAGGGAGATTTAACCAAACTAAGAGCAGCGATCGTATGTGAACCGTCACTTGTGTCTCTGGCACATGAGCTGTCCTTTGGAGACCTTGTTCTTTTAGGAAAAGGCGAAGAAATGACAGGCGGGAGAAAACGCCCAGCACTTTTAGCGGACGTATTCGAGGCGTTTATCGGGGCACTTTATTTAGATCAAGGGCTTGAGCCGGTGGAGCGATTCCTAGAAGCCTATGTTTATCCGAAAATTAATGATGGAGCGTTCTCGCATGTCATGGACTTTAAAAGCCAGCTGCAAGAATTCGTTCAGCGCGATGGAAAAGGTGTACTTGAATACCACATTCTGCATGAAAAAGGACCAGCACACAACCGGGAATTTGAAGCAAATGTCTCCCTTCGCGGAGAAGTGCTTGGAATTGGAAATGGCCGCAGTAAAAAAGAAGCAGAACAGCATGCTGCACAGGAAGCACTTGCTAAATTGCAGAAACATCATATGAACCAATAAAATCCCCCTCGTCATTCAGGGGGATTTCACTCTGTTTTCCATCATCTTTTTTCACTTCATATGGTAAGATAATAGTACTTTAAATACATAAGGAGGATCACTCTCATGTTCCTCAAACGTTTAGACGTGATAGGATTCAAATCTTTTGCACAGCGAGTGACCGTGGACTTTGTCAAAGGGGTCACCGCTGTTGTTGGACCAAACGGAAGCGGCAAAAGTAATATTACCGATGCCATCCGCTGGGTACTTGGAGAACAATCAGCGAAAAGCCTCCGCGGAGGAAAAATGGAAGACATCATTTTTGCAGGAAGCGACTCAAGAAAAAGAGTCAATCTAGCAGAAGTGACTTTAACGTTAGATAACGAAGATCACTTTTTACCGATCGATTTTCACGAAGTCAGTGTGACAAGAAGAGTCTATCGTTCAGGAGAAAGTGAATTTCTCATAAACAATCAATCTGTCCGCTTAAAAGATATTATTGAACTTTTCATGGATTCAGGTCTTGGAAAGGAAGCTTTTTCGATCATCAGCCAAGGAAAGGTAGAGGAAATTCTATCTAGTAAGGCAGAAGAGAGAAGAAGCATCTTTGAAGAAGCGGCTGGTGTTTTGAAATATAAAACAAGAAAGAAAAAAGCCGAGAATAAACTGTTTGAAACGCAGGACAACTTAAACCGAGTAGAAGATATTCTGCATGAACTAGAAGATCAAGTAGAACCATTAAGAATGCAGGCATCTATTGCAAAGGACTATTTGCAAAAAAAAGAAGAGCTTGAAAATGTCGAAATCGCCTTAACTGTCCATGACATCGAAGCACTTCATGAAAAATGGACAACACTTGGTGAAGCTGTCGAGCGGTTCAAACAAGATGAAATGAAGCAATCCACAGATATTCAAGCAAAAGAAGCTAAAATTGAAGAGTCAAGAGACCGCATTCAAGCACTTGACGAATCAATTAATGACCTGCAAGAAGTTCTTCTTTTCACAAGTGAGGAATTAGAAAAGCTTGAAGGTAAAAAAGAAGTACTAAAAGAACGGAAGAAAAATGCAGCCGCAAACCAAGGGCAGCTAGAAGAAACGCTCATTCGCTTAACTGAAAAGCAGGCGCAGCTAATCGAAAAGATTCAGCAGCAGAAAATCGCGCGGGACAGCCTTCAAAAAGAAGTGCAGCAGCTAAAAGATGAAGTGAAAACAAAGCAGCATCAACTGTCGCTTCATACTGAAGATGTGGAAGGTCAAATTGAACAGCTAAAAAGCGATTATTTTGATCTGCTCAATGAACAAGCTACCATCCGCAATGAACGCAAATTATTAGAAGAACAGCAGCGCCAAGCGGCCATGCAGCTAGATCGGCTCACGCAAAACAACCAAAAACACATTGAAGAACGTGTGTCTGTCAAAGAGAAGAAAACAGAGGCTGAGCAGCAGCTTTCAGCCATAGAAGAAGACATTCTGGCTCAGGTCAAGCGTTTTAGAGAAGCGGAACAAAAGCTTGAGCAAATGAAACGTCAATACGAGAAAAAAGAAACGGCTCTTTACCAAGCCTATCAATATGTGCAGCAGGCAAAGTCAAAAAAAGAGATGCTAGAATCCATGCAGGAAGACTTCTCAGGCTTTTTCCAAGGAGTAAAAGAGGTCTTAAAGGCAAAAGAACGGTTAGGCGGTATTCACGGTGCCATTGCAGAGCTGATTCAAACAGATCAGCAGCATGAGACAGCGATTGAAATCGCGCTAGGCGCAGCAACGCAGCACGTCGTCACAGAAAACGAAGCCGCAGCGCGACAAGCAATTGCATACTTAAAGCAGCACTCCTTTGGACGAGCAACCTTCCTGCCAATGAATGTGATCAAAGAAAGAACCATTCAGCATAGAGACGTCCAAACAGCCGAGCAGCACGCTGCATTTATCGGTGTAGCAAGTCACCTTGTTTCCTTTGAAGAAAAGTATCAAAAGGTCATACAGAACTTGCTTGGAACGGTTCTGATCGTTAGAGACTTAAAAGGCGCCAATGAACTGGCAAAAATGCTTGGTCATCGTTATCGCATCGTGACCCTTGATGGAGATGTTGTGAACCCCGGCGGTTCAATGACTGGTGGCGGTGTAAAGAAAAAGAACAACTCCCTTCTTTCAAGAAACCGAGAGATCGAAACATTAACAAAGCAGCTTGTTGAAATGGAAGAAAAAACGACGATCCTTGAAAAGGAAACAAAAGAAACGAAGCAATTGATTGCAGCAAACGAAAGTCAATTAAACGAACTGCGTCAGCGGGGAGAAACGCTTCGAGAACAGCAGCAAGAGCTCAAAGGGAAGCTATACGAACTGCAAGTAGCAGAAAAAAATATTAATGCCCACCTTGAACTCTATGACCAAGAAAAAGAAGAATTGCAGCTGCGTTCTACTGAACTTACAGATAAGGACAAAAAGCAGGCAGCTCTTGAAGTTTCTATAGGGGAGAAATTGACCACCCTTGATCAAGAGATCAATACATTAACAAAGCGTAAGCAGACCCAAAGCTCAACGAAAGAAACCATTTCTGCCGAATTAACAGAGCTGAAAATCTCGCTTGCCAAAAAAGAGCAGTCCTTAGCGAATGAACAAGAAAAGCTTTCGAGCTTAATGGCCGAATTAGAAGAGGCTGAACAAACGCTGACGGAAACAAAAGAAGATCTGTCACTCTTAACAAGTGAAATGACATCTAGCTCAAGCGGAGCAGAACAGCTGGAAGAAGCGGCGAAAGAGAAGCTGGAAAATAAAAACAAAACAACCGCGCTCATTTCAGAGCGGCGCAAACAGCGTCTTGCTCTTTCTGAAACGTTAGAATTTGCTGAACGTGAACTGAAAGAACAAAAACGCCTTTACAAGCAGCTCACCACAAGCTTAAAAGATGAAGAAATTAAGCTTGGCCGTATGGAAGTTGAGCTCGACAACCTCATCGCTTATTTGAACGAAGAGTATGCTCTTTCGTTTGAAGGGGCAAAAGAGATGTATCATCTAACGTTATCGCCAGATGAAGCAAGAAAACGAGTGAAGCTGATCAAATTAGCCATTGAAGAGCTAGGAACAGTGAACTTAGGCAGCATTGATGAGTATGAACGAGTAAATGAACGCTACCTTTTCTTAACAGAACAGCGAAATGATCTGACAGAAGCGAAAAATACATTATTCCAAGTGATCGAAGAAATGGATCAAGAGATGACAAAGCGCTTCTCTGAAACATTCTCGCAAATTCGCGGGCATTTTGAATCAGTTTTCCAAGCATTATTTGGCGGCGGGAAAGCAGATCTTAAGCTGACAGATCCAAACGATTTACTAAACTCTGGCGTTGATATTGTCGCGCAGCCGCCAGGGAAAAAGCTGCAAAACTTAAGCCTTCTTTCAGGCGGTGAGAGAGCATTGACAGCGATCGCTTTACTATTCTCTATTTTAAAAGTCAGACCTGTTCCATTCTGCGTGTTAGATGAGGTAGAAGCGGCGCTTGATGAAGCCAATGTTTTCCGCTTTGCACAATATTTAAAAAAATACAGCGAAGAAACACAATTCATAGTCATTACGCACCGCAAAGGAACAATGGAAGAAGCAGATGTGCTCTACGGTGTTACGATGCAGGAGTCAGGTGTTTCTAAGCTTGTATCTGTCAAACTAGAAGAAACGAAAGAGCTTGTCCAGTAATTAAAGGAGGTTTTTGAACCAAATGAGCTTTTTTAAGAAATTAAAAGAAAAATTTACGCAGCAAACCGATTCAGTATCAGAAAAGTTTAAGGATGGACTTGAAAAAACGAGAAACTCCTTTCAAGGAAGAGTAAATGAACTCATTTCACGCTACCGTAAAGTTGATGAAGACTTTTTTGAAGAATTAGAAGAAGTTCTGATCGGCGCGGATGTCGGTTTCACAACGGTGATGGAACTGATTGATGAGCTGAAAAAAGAAGTGAAACTAAGAAACATTCAAGACCCAAGTGAAGTACAATCGGTCATCTCTGAAAAACTGGTTGAAATCTACAATAGCGGAGAGGAACAAATCTCTGCGCTGAATATTGAAGACGGGCGATTAAATATCATTTTATTTGTTGGTGTCAATGGCGTTGGGAAAACAACGACGATCGGCAAACTTGCAAATAAGCTGAAAAATGATGGGAAATCCGTCATTTTGGCAGCAGGTGATACATTTCGTGCCGGTGCGATAGAGCAGCTTGAAGTATGGGGAGAGCGTTCAGGTGTCCCTGTTGTCAAACAGACGGCTGGCTCTGATCCAGCAGCGGTGATCTATGATGCCGTTCAATCAGCAAAAGCGAAAAATGCGGATGTCCTTATCTGTGATACAGCAGGAAGACTACAAAACAAAGTCAACTTGATGAAAGAGCTAGAGAAGGTCAAGAGAGTCATTGAACGCGAGGTTCCAGATGCACCGCATGAAGTGCTGCTCGCTCTTGATGCAACAACGGGTCAAAATGCGATGGCACAAGCGAAAGAATTTTCTAAAGCGACGAATGTGACAGGAATTGCTTTAACAAAGCTTGACGGCACTGCAAAAGGCGGGATTGTCCTTGCAATTCGAAATGAGTTAAACATCCCCGTGAAGCTCGTCGGTTTAGGTGAAAAGGTAGACGATCTGCAAGAATTCGATGCAGAATCGTATGTGTATGGATTATTCTCAGACGTGATTGATCAAGAGGACTAACAAAAATGCCGGCAAAGATTGCTGGCATTTTTATTTATACGCCGCTTCATGCAGTGACAAGATAAAAACTTGACACACAGTAGAGAACCGTGTAAACTTAGTTGATGTAAAGGGAATGAACTTAACAAAGGGGAGAGAGCCCATGACGCTTGAAAAAACAACGAGAATGAACTACTTGTTTGACTTCTATCAATCGTTGTTAACCGCAAAGCAAAAGAGCTACATGTCGCTTTACTACCTAGACGATTTTTCCCTCGGTGAAATTGCGGATGAATATGAAGTATCAAGACAGGCTGTTTATGATAATATTAAACGGACTGAAGCGATGCTTGAACAATATGAAGAAAAGCTGCTCTTGTTTAAGAAATTTAAAGAGCGTAAAGAACTTCTCAAAAAAATGAGTGAGCTCGTAGCAGATTCCGCTCAGATGGAAGAAGCAGAAGCTTTAATTGAATCGCTTGAGAAATTAGATTAGGAGGCGGCACAGTATGGCATTTGAAGGATTAGCCGACCGACTGCAGCAGACGATTTCAAAAATCCGCGGCAAAGGAAAAGTGTCAGAACAAGATGTAAAAGAAATGATGCGCGAGGTACGCCTTGCCCTTCTTGAAGCTGACGTCAATTTTAAAGTAGTCAAAGACTTTGTGAAAAAAGTAAGTGAGCGGGCAGTTGGACAAGAGGTCATGAAAAGCCTTACCCCTGGGCAACAGGTCATTAAAGTTGTAAAAGAAGAACTCACTGAATTAATGGGCGGAGAAGAGAGTAAAATCGCTGTAGCGAAAAAATCTCCGACGGTCATTATGATGGTTGGTCTTCAAGGGGCAGGTAAAACCACCACAACTGGGAAGCTTGCCAATTTACTTCGCAAAAAACATAATCGCAAGCCGATGATGGTGGCTGCAGATATTTACAGACCAGCAGCGATCCAGCAGCTTGAAACGCTAGGGAAACAGCTTGATATGCCTGTGTTTTCATTAGGTGATCAAGTCAGTCCTGTCGAGATTGCCAAACAGGCAATCGAAAAAGCGAAAGAAGAACACCATGATTATGTCATTTTAGATACAGCAGGACGCCTTCATATTGATGAAGAATTGATGGATGAACTTCAGAAAGTAAAAGAAGTAGCGAGTCCAGAAGAAATTTTCCTTGTTGTTGACTCTATGACAGGTCAAGATGCTGTCAATGTAGCGAAAAGCTTTAATGAACAGCTAGGTTTAACAGGTGTCGTTTTAACGAAACTAGACGGGGATACACGAGGCGGTGCAGCACTTTCCATTCGAGCTGTCACCAATACGCCGATTAAATTCGCCGCGCTAGGTGAAAAGCTTGACGCGATTGAACCATTCCACCCAGAACGGATGGCATCAAGAATTCTTGGCATGGGAGATGTGCTTACACTGATTGAAAAAGCACAGGCAAACGTGGACCAAGATAAAGCGAAAGAGCTTGAACAAAAAATGCGGACCATGAGCTTTACACTCGATGATTTCCTCGAGCAGCTTGGCCAAGTTCGTAACATGGGTCCACTTGATGAATTGATCCAAATGATGCCGGGAGCCGGTAAAATGAAAGGGCTCAAAAACGTCCAAGTAGACGAAAAGCAGCTCAATCACATCGAAGCGATCATTAAATCAATGACGACCGAGGAAAAAGAACAGCCAGAGGTCATCAATGCAAGCCGAAGAAAACGGATTGCAAAAGGAAGCGGAACATCTGTACAGGAAGTCAATCGCCTTTTAAAGCAATTTGACGAAATGAAAAAGATGATGAAGCAAATGACCAACATGTCCAAAGGAAAGAAAAAAGGCTTTAAATTACCATTTATGTAATTGGTTATACATGATAAAACCGTTGTTAAGAAAAAACACTTTACAAACCCTTTTATCATTGTTAATATACTATCTTGTTGAAATATTTTCGGAGGTGCTAGTAAAATGGCAGTAAAAATTCGTTTAAAACGTATGGGATCAAAAAGATCTCCTTTCTATCGTATTGTAGTAGCAGATTCTCGTTCACCACGTGATGGTCGTTTCATCGAAACAGTTGGAACATACAATCCAGTGTTATCACCAGCTGAGGTGAAAATCAACGAAGAATTAGCTCTTAAATGGCTTCAAAATGGTGCGAAACCATCTGATACAGTTCGCAACCTTTTCTCAAGCCAAGGAATTCTTGAAAAATTTCATAATGCGAAAAACAGCAAATAATGAATGAGCTGTCCTTGGAAGAATTGATTGTGTCCATCGTCGAGCCACTTGTTGATTTCCCTGAAGATATTCACGTATCTTCATTAGAAAAAGATGAGCAAGTGATTTACACACTGTCTGTCAATGCTGAAGATACCGGAAAGGTGATCGGAAAGCAGGGACGTACAGCGAAAGCGATACGAACAGTCATGTTTGCAGCAAGTGCAGAGTCTTCTAAGAAAGTTCAACTTGAGATTGCTGACTAAAAAGGGAGAGGGCTTAGGACCTCCCCTTTTTTTACACGTTTAAATCTATTTTTCGTTATACTGTAGAGGACAAATGCCTTCGGATAGGGGGACAAAAAGGAAGATGCAGATCATTCAACATGTCACCGTCATGCAAGTATTAACTGAAAGCAGTAAGGACAAACTGTTAACGACTTTTTTGGAGAAAAAAGAAAGACTAGAACGTGAATGCAACCAACTATATTTTCAACTGAAAAAACATGAAAAAGAACCACATCAGCAAGAAGCCATCCCTCAATTTCAAAAAGCCATCGATAAACGGCAGGAAAAGATCCAGCAAATTGACTTTCAAGTAGAGCAGCTGCATGTTTTGCCGCTTGGAAGTGAAATGAAAGAGACAGAAGTGGATGCGCTGGTTGAAGTGAAAATAGGTGATAAATGGGATGACAAGATGCAAGACAATGTCATCGTCGTGAAAGACGGCACCATTGTGGAAATACGTCAGGGGTGATTGAGAACATGGAACAAGAATGGTTGAATGTTGGAAAGATTGTCAATACACACGGAGTGCGCGGAGAAGTACGCGTCGTATCAAAGACAGATTTCCCAGAAGAGCGTTACAAAAAAGGAAGCGTCCTCTATATTTTTAAGCAAGGTCAAGGGGAGCCGCTGAAAGTCACTGTCGCATCACATAGGCAGCATAAACAGTTTGATTTGCTTACATTTGAAGAAATTAGCTCATTAAATGAAGCAGAGCTATTGAAAGAAGCAATCTTAAAAGTAGAAAAAGAACATCTCGGCTCTTTAGATGAAGGAGAATTTTATTTCCACCAAATCATTGGTTGTGAAGTATACGATGAAGAGGATCAGCTTGTCGGCCAAATCAAGGAGATTTTAACACCAGGGGCAAATGATGTCTGGGTGGTCGGAAGAAAAGGCAAAAAAGATGCCTTGATTCCTTATATCCCATCTGTCGTCAAAAAGATCGATATCTCATCCAAAACCATACACATTGAAGTGATGGAAGGACTCATTGACGAATGAAAATCGACTTCTTAACACTTTTTCCTGAAATGTTCGAAGGTGTGCTCCACTCATCGATCTTAAAAAAGGCACAGGAGAAAGAAGCTGTCTCATTCAATGTTGTCAATTTTAGAGAGTATTCGGATCATAAGCACAAAACAGTAGATGATTACCCATATGGCGGCGGTGCTGGTATGGTACTGAAAGCACAGCCCGTATTCGATGCGGTAGAAGATTTAACGAAGAAAGCAAGCAAGAAGCCCCGAATTATTCTTGTCTGTCCTCAAGGAGAAAGATATACACAAAAGAAGGCAGAGGAACTTGCAAAAGAAGAACACCTTATGTTCATTTGCGGCCATTATGAAGGCTACGATGAGCGCATCAGGGAGCATCTTGTCACAGATGAAATCTCAATCGGAGATTTCGTTCTCACAGGCGGAGAGCTGCCAGCGATGATGATTGCAGACAGTGTGGTCAGGCTTTTGCCTCATGTGCTTGGAAAAGAAGCGTCTCACATTGAAGATTCATTTAGTACAGGTTTGCTAGAGCATCCTCACTATACAAGGCCAGCCGATTATAAAGGACTAAAAGTGCCGGAAGTGCTCCTCTCTGGAAATCATGCCAAAATTGAAGAGTGGCGGCGCAAAGAATCCTTGAAGCGAACTTATACAAGAAGGCCAGATTTGATCGATTCATGCAAAACGTTAACAGATGAAGAAAAAAGATGGCTTTGGCAGCTTCATAATGACTAGATTGTATTGCACACTGCATAGAGGTATGGTATGATACTACTTGTGACTTGGACGGCTTGCCGATTCAAGTTTGAAAACGATGTTCCGCTGCAATGAAGAAAGAGGACATGAGCATCTGTTGGAAGGAGTTGAAAACGATGCAACATTTGATTGAAGAAATCACAAAAGAACAATTACGCACTGATCTTCCTGCGTTCCGTCCTGGTGACACTTTACGTGTACACGTTAAAGTTGTCGAGGGTACTCGTGAGCGTATCCAGATATTTGAAGGTGTTGTAATTAAGCGTCGTGGTGGTGGAATCAGCGAAACTTTCACAGTTCGTAAGATTTCTTACGGTGTAGGCGTTGAGCGTACATTCCCTGTACACACACCAAAAATCGCTAACATCGAAGTTGTACGTCACGGTAAGGTACGTCGTGCGAAACTTTACTACCTACGTGAACTTCGCGGTAAAGCGGCTCGTATCAAAGAAATCAGACGATAATGATATCAAAGGAAAGAGCTTGTTACCTGTAACAGGCTCTTTTTTTGTACGATGTATAGAGATAATCGATAGAAGAGAAGGTGCACATATGACGATTCAATGGTTTCCAGGCCATATGGCAAAAGCAAGACGTGAAGTCACAGAAAAATTAAAGCTCATCGACATCGTATTTGAATTAACTGATGCTAGAATTCCGATGTCCTCTAGAAACCCAATGATCGAAGAAATCCTTCAGAATAAACCCAAAATCATGCTATTAAACAAAGCAGATAAAGCGGATCCTCGTGTGACAAAGGAGTGGCAGGCGCACTTTGAGCAGCAAGGCGTTCGGTCACTTGCAATTAACTCTGTCGATGGACAAGGGTTAAATCAGATCATCACAACTTCAAAAGAAATCTTAAAAGAAAAATTCGACCGCATGAAAGCAAAAGGTGTTAAACCACGTGCAATCCGGGCGCTGATTATCGGGATTCCCAACGTCGGGAAATCGACCTTAATCAATCGTTTAGCGAAAAAGAACATTGCCAAAACAGGAGACCGTCCTGGTATTACCACCTCACAGCAATGGGTGAAGGTAGGGAAAGAATTGGAACTGCTCGATACACCTGGAATCCTCTGGCCGAAGTTTGAAGATGAGAAAGTAGGACTTAGGCTAGCGGTAACTGGAGCGATCAAAGATTCTATCATCAACTTACAGGATGTCGCTGTATATGGACTTCGCTTTCTAGAAGAAAACTATCCAGAGAGATTAAAAAAACGCTATGACCTAACGGAGATCCCTGAAGATACGGCTGAGCTGTTTGATGCAATAGGTACAAAGCGCGGCTGTCTCATGAGCGGTGGATTGATTAATTACGACAAAACCACCGAAATCATTATTCGGGATATTCGAACAGAAAAATTTGGTCCCCTCACTTTTGAGAAGCCTGAAAGCTAAAAGACACGCAGCTCATGCGGGTCTTTATTTTTTGCGGAAAACTGCCGATATAAAGAAGGAGGCTGACGAAAAGCCTATGTACACAGTGAAACAAATAAAAGAACTGATAGAAAAGCATTCGCAAGACGAGTCATACATTCATGAGCTTGTAAAAGATGATAAGAGAAAAAGTGTCCAAAAACTGATAGAGAAGTGGCACAAAGAGAGAGAAAAGCAGCAGCAACTTCATGTAGCATGGAATGAGATGCTGCAATTTGAAAACAATGCTAAGGCGCAGGGATACACATGTATTGCTGGAATAGATGAAGCAGGAAGAGGACCGCTGGCAGGCCCCGTTGTAGCAGCAGCTGTCATATTAAAGGAAGATACAGTCCTGCTCGGTTTAAACGACTCAAAGCAATTATCTGAGAAAAAAAGATTGGCATATTATGACCTGATCCAAAAAGAAGCACTTGATATCGGTATCGGCATTGTTGATGCGGCTACGATTGATGAAATCAATATTTACGAGGCATCAAGACTGGCGATGGTGAGAGCGGTGGAGCAGTTAACTCATACACCTGATTATCTACTCATAGATGCCATGACGCTCCCACTTCCTATTCACCAGGAGAATATCATCAAAGGAGATGCAAAAAGTGCATCCATCGCAGCAGGTGCATGTATTGCAAAGGTGACAAGAGATCAGATGATGGAAGAATACGGGCGTAAGTACCCTGAGTATCAATTTGAAAAACATAAAGGGTACGGAACAAAAGAGCATTTGGCTGCCATTCAAACACATGGAGCTGCCCCAATCCATCGATTATCGTTTGCACCAGTGAAATCCGTTATCTCATAAATTTTTGACCTAAGGAGGCTGCCTGTGATGACAAGAGTTGAGGACATACATACAGCACTGAATAGCCGGTTAAGTGCGGCAGAATCTGTGCCATTAAACACCGAAGGAAAGGAAAATGTGCATCGGCTGATTCTCGGTAAAGTACTGAAAATGCTTGGAGATGATACAGCCCTTGTTCAAATAGGCTCAACAAAAATAAAAGCACAGCTAGCGGCTCAGCTCAAAGCAGACGCATTTTATTGGTTTCAATTTGAACAAGAGGGTGGAGACAGCCTCAATAAACTAAGGCCAGTCCAGCAATTTGATCAAGATCCTAAGACATTAAAGGATGCCGCTGCCAAACTATTAGAAGGTCTCTCTCTGAAAAGCGGACTTGAAAACATTCTAACAGCCACAGCTTTTTTAAAAGAAAAATCGGTTATCAACGAAACAGAGTTAAAAACGGCAGTGAAGTGGATCGAACAGCTTCAAGGAGCTGATGTGAAAAAAGGTCTCCAGGCACTTCTATTTGCTTTAAAGAAAGACTTGCCGATCCAGGAAGGAGTGCTTCAATCCATTTTAGCTGTGAAATCATCCTCTGCTCTTCATCAGGATATGACAGCGCTGCTAGAACGCTTAACACAGCTCCCGAAGCACTCAGACGCCACACAGGCGCTTACACAAGCCGTTCGATCAGTCATAGATGCTGAGACGTCTGTCCATGCAGAAAAGCTCTTATCGGTCCTTCTAGCAGCGAGAGAAGGGGCGACGAAGCAAGGAGGAAGTCTACCTGTAACGCCTCAGCCCAATCTGACTCAACCAAAAGAAAATAGCCAAACTCCAATCGCTCAAGAGCGTCAGACGACCCAAGTTCTTCAATCTAACGTGCAGCAGTCAACAAGTCCAAAAGAGCTGCACATCCCGCCTCAGCAAATTGAGCGGATACTTACAAGTTTAATAAAACAAGGCGCAGATGGGCAGCAAGAGCCTAGCTTAAAACAGCTCACGTCATTGCTGCAAGGGCTCCAGCAGGCTGGATCTCAGCCTGACGCAAAAGCATCTGTGCTTCAAAAAGAATTTCCATTCCTGTCAAAAATAGAGGCAAAAGCATTGGCTCAGGTGGTGCAGCAGACGGAACCCGCATTAAGCAATAAAACCGATGTGCTCGATTTACTCATGACGATGAAAAAGGCAATAGGTGTACGTGACGAAATCGGTATGCTGAAACTACTCGAAAAAGGCAACCAGGATGTAAAAAATCAGGAGCTTCACCAATTAAAGCTCGTCTTAAATGATGTGAGACAGTCTGATTTACCAGAGCCCGTAAAAAAAGAAGTCGATCAATTGTTTCATAGATTGAACGGGCAGTTATTTGTGCAGCAGGAGAACCAAACCATCAGCCAAATGATGGTCTCTTATCCGCTCTTTTCAAAACATAGTGTTCAAGATTTAACCTTTATTCTAAAAGGACATAAGAAAAAAGATGGCTCTATTGACATTTCTCAGTGTCGCCTTATGTTTTACTTAAACATGGAAAACCTCGAAGAAACATTAATCGACTGTACGATTCAGCAAAAGGTCATGTCAATTACAGTTGAAACCGGTCATGAACTTCAAGGAGCCATTAATCCAATGATTCCAGCAGTTCGGGAGAATTTAAATGCCTTAGGATACAGCCTTACGGGAATTACAGCAAAGAAGAGACAAGAGCCAGTAGATCCGTCTCACTTTCTAGATGAACACTTTCATAAAATCAGCGAGAAAGGGCTGGACTTACGAGTATGAAGGATTCAAAACCGCTTAGAAGGGTGGTCGCTCTACATTATGATGAAGAAAAACAAAAGGCGCCAAAAGTCGTTGCAACAGGGAGCGGCTATGTAGCAGACCATATCATTGAAGAAGCAAAAAAGTCGGGAGTTCCTATCCAAGAAGACCGTAATTTAGTTGAACTCATGCGCCACTTAACGCTGGATGAGGAGATCCCTGAAGCGTTATACGATACTGTAGCAGAAATATTTTCGTTTATCTATAGGTTAGATCAAAAAATGAAAAAATAAGGTAAAATAAGTGTTTTGAATGAAAAATTTATATTTTTAATAAAATAAAAGTTTGAATGTTTAGAAGGATTTTACGATTTTACATAGAACCCTAGACATTCTCTTTTTTATTCTTTAAAATGAAAGCGCAGTCTATTTTATAATTTTTGTTTCTACATATGTTGGGAGGATGGGAAATGAATATCCATGAGTACCAAGGAAAAGAAATCCTAAGAAAATATGGGGTTTCAGTTCCAAATGGTAAAGTAGCATTTACACCTGATGAAGCAGTGAAAGCATCAGAAGAGCTAGAAAGCTCTGTATATGTCGTAAAAGCACAGATTCATGCAGGCGGCCGTGGTAAAGCAGGCGGGGTAAAAATTGCAAAAACAAAAGATGAAGTGAAAGGGTTTGCAGAGGAATTGCTCGGCAAAACACTTGTCACACATCAAACTGGGCCTGAGGGGCGCGAAATAAAACGCTTACTTATTGAAGAAGGCTGCGATATTCAAAAGGAGTACTACGTTGGACTTGTTTTGGACAGAGCGACATCAAGAATTGTATTGATGGCTTCTGAAGAAGGTGGTACTGAAATTGAAGAAGTAGCAGAAAAAACGCCAGAAAAAATCGTCAAAGTGGTCATCGACCCAGCGATTGGATTGCAAGGCTATCAGGCGAGAGAAGTAGCGTTTAAAATTAATATTCCAACAAAATTAGTTGGCCAAGCTGTTAAGTTTATGACAAGTCTTTACAATGCGTTCGTTGAAAAAGATTGTTCAATTGCTGAGATTAATCCACTTGTTGTAACAGGCGATGGAAAAGTCATGGCACTTGATGCGAAATTAAACTTTGATAGCAATGCCTTATATAGACAAAAAGATATATTAGAATACCGTGACCTTGATGAAGAGGATCCAAAAGAAATTGAAGCATCTAAATATGATCTAAGCTACATTTCTCTAGATGGAAATATTGGCTGTATGGTCAATGGTGCAGGTCTTGCGATGTCTACAATGGATATCATCAAGCATTACGGCGGGGACCCTGCAAACTTCCTGGATGTTGGCGGCGGTGCAACAGCTGAAAAAGTAACGGAAGCATTTAAAATCATCTTATCTGATCAAAATGTAAAAGGGATTTTCGTGAACATTTTTGGCGGCATCATGAAATGTGATGTCATTGCAGAAGGTGTCGTTGAAGCGACGAAACAAGTCGGCTTAACATTACCACTCGTTGTACGTCTTGAAGGAACAAACGTTGAATTAGGGAAGAAAATTCTGAGCGATTCAGGCTTAAATATCACTTCTGCTGAGTCTATGGCTGACGGGGCAGAAAAGATTGTATCTTTAGTCAAGTAGAGCAGAAAGGCAGGGAACCTAAATGAGTGTATTTATTAATAAAAATACGAGAGTAATTGTTCAGGGGATTACCGGTTCAACCGCATTGTTCCATACAAAACAAATGATTGAGTACGGAACAAATATTGTTGGCGGTGTCACACCTGGAAAAGGTGGAACTGAAGTAGAAGGAGTTCCTGTATTTAATACAGTATCTGAAGCTGTTCAAACAACTGGAGCAAATGCTTCTGTTATCTATGTACCAGCACCATTTGCAGCAGATGCCATTTTAGAGGCTGTTGATGCAGAAGTCGATCTAGTCATTTGTATTACAGAACATATTCCAGTACTTGACATGGTCAAAGTAAAACGGTATATGGAAGGGAAAAAGACAAGACTTGTTGGCCCTAACTGCCCAGGTGTCATTACACCTGAAGAATGTAAGATTGGGATCATGCCAGGCTACATTCATAAAAAAGGTCATGTGGGGGTTGTTTCTCGTTCTGGAACGCTTACATATGAAGCGGTACATCAGCTTTCAGAAGCTGGCGTTGGTCAATCGACAGCTGTAGGAATCGGCGGAGACCCTGTCAATGGGACAAACTTTATTGATGTATTAAAAGCATTCAATGAAGACCCTGATACACATGCTGTCATTATGATCGGTGAAATTGGCGGTACGGCTGAAGAAGAAGCAGCTGAATGGGTAAAAGCAAATATGACAAAGCCAGTTGTTGGCTTTATTGGCGGTAAAACGGCGCCTCCAGGAAAACGCATGGGACATGCTGGTGCCATTATTTCTGGTGGTAAAGGAACAGCTGATGAAAAAGTAAAAACAATGCGTGAATGTGGAATTGAAGTGGCAGAGACACCATCTGTCATGGGAGAAACTTTGATTAAAGTACTAAAAGAGAAGAATCTCTTTGAAGCTTGTAAAACGCATTAATGACACAAGAAGACTTGTTCTTTGACAAGTCTTCTTCTTTCTATCTTAAACAGGAGGAATGGTATGTACAACGTGTCCGAAAGAATGATTTTTCACCGCTTAAAAGGCCTCATCTCACCCTCATTGTTAACAAAATGGTGGAAAGTCGATCCTGAGCTATATATAAATGAAGAAACACATCATTTCAAACAGGATCGATCATTACAAACAATCGACTTTACCCGCTTAAAACAAGCCGAAGAAAAAGAATTCCCCATTTTTCAACACATCGTTCAAGCCTATTTAAAGCAAAACATTCACATGATTCCCATCACATCACCCTTATATCCCAGCACACTAAAACATATTTATGATCCTCCCCCTGTGTTATTCCTAAAAGGAAACATATCGTATTTAAATGAAGAAAAAAGTTTAGGTGTAGTAGGCACACGAGTTCCATCGTCTTATGGAGAAGCATGTGTGAAGAAAATTGTTGGTGAGCTTGTAAAGGAAGAGTGGACGATTGTCAGTGGCTTAGCAAAAGGCATTGATGGACTTGCACATAAAGAGTGCATTAGGAATAAAGGGAAAACGATCGGTATTATAGCAGGCGGATTTCAGCACTTATACCCAAAGGAACATGTGCAAATGGCTGAATACATGGGCGAGCATCATTTGCTTTTATCTGAGCATCCGCCTTACGTCAAACCAGAAAAGTGGCATTTCCCTTTGAGGAATCGTTTAATTAGTGCGCTCACAAGTGGAACCATCGTGATTCAGTGCAAAGAAAAGAGCGGTTCACTCATTACCGCCTATCAAGCACTTGAGCAAGGCAAAGAGGTATTTGCGGTTGCAGGATCAATCTTTGATCCTAATTCCACAGGTCCAGCCAGACTTATACAGCAGGGAGCAAAGCTTGTTCATTCAACGAAGGATATTTTAGAGGAATTCTCCTTCCGCAGCGTTCAATATACTGAACTCTCATAAAAATATCGTTTGACAAAAGACATAGGAATATTTAATAATAGTGAGGATTTAAGTTTACACTTTGTTTTTCGTGTTTATAATGATGTTCATCATAAAGAATTTTTCATGATTGCCTGTTAGATAGGTGCAATTAACATAAATATGAATTGTGAAATGTATAAAGAGAGAACACCTCTTAAGGGGGATTTTGAGTATGGCTGATTATTTAGTCATCGTTGAGTCGCCAGCCAAGGCGAAAACGATTGAGCGTTATTTAGGTAAAAAGTATAAAGTAAAGGCTTCAATGGGGCACATAAGAGATTTACCGAAAAGTCAGCTTGGTGTTGACACTGAGCATGACTTCGAACCGAGGTATATTACAATTCGCGGGAAAGGCCCCGTATTAAAAGAATTAAAAACAGCTGCGAAAAAAGTAAAGAAAGTCTATCTCGCAGCTGACCCCGATAGAGAGGGAGAAGCGATTGCTTGGCATTTAGCGCATAGCCTTGACCTTGACCTCTCTTCTGACTGCCGCGTTGTCTTTAACGAGATTACAAAAGATGCTATTAAAGATTCCTTTAAGCATCCACGTATGATCAATATGGATTTAGTTGATGCACAGCAGGCAAGACGGATCTTAGATCGTCTCGTTGGGTATAAAATTAGTCCGATTTTATGGAAGAAAGTGAAAAAGGGCTTAAGTGCTGGTCGTGTTCAATCAGTTGCACTCCGCCTGATTATTGATCGCGAGAATGAAATTAATGAATTTAAACCAGAAGAATACTGGACAATTGACGGTACATTCCTAAAAGGAAAAGAAAGCTTCGAAGCGAGCTTCTTTGGCGTCAATGGCAAAAAGCATCCACTGAAAACAAAAGAAGATGTAAAAGAAATCCTTTCGAAACTAAAAGGGAGCAAATTCTCTGTAGAGAAAGTGACGAAAAAAGAGCGTAAACGCAACCCAGCTGTTCCGTTTACAACATCTACTTTACAGCAGGAAGCTGCGAGAAAATTAAACTTCCGTGCGAAAAAGACGATGATGATTGCACAGCAATTATATGAAGGAATTGATCTTGGTAAAGAAGGTACAGTCGGACTCATTACATACATGAGAACGGACTCAACACGTATTTCCAATACGGCGATTGAAGAAGTATCTGCTTTCATTGATCAGACGTACGGTAAGAATTTCTTAAATACAACAAAACGAACCGCTAAAAAGAATGAAAATGCACAAGATGCTCACGAAGCCATCAGACCGACATCTACGCTAAGAAAACCAGCAGATGTCAAACATGTTTTAAGCCGAGATCAACTTCGTCTGTATAAATTGATTTGGGAACGATTCGTCGCAAGCCAAATGGCGCCGGCTGTTCTTGATACAATGAGTGTGGACCTTGATAATAACGGGCTTACATTCCGTGCTAACGGAAGCAAAGTGAAATTCCCTGGATTCATGAAGGTATATGTAGAAGGGAAAGACGACCAGCTAGAAGAAAAGGACAAAATGCTGCCTGATCTTAAAGAAGGTGATACGGTTCTTTCAAAAGATATCGAACCTGAACAGCACTTCACGCAGCCGCCTCCGCGCTACACTGAGGCAAGACTTGTCAAAACGCTTGAAGAGCTAGGTATAGGCCGTCCGTCTACGTATGCACCAACATTAGATACGATTCAAAAGCGCGGCTATGTCGCACTTGATAATAAACGGTTTATCCCAACAGAGCTTGGGGAAATTGTTCTCAACTTAATCATTGAATTCTTCCCTGAAATCATTAACGTGGAATTCACAGCGAAAATGGAAAAAGAACTTGATAGCGTTGAAGAAGGTACGATCGAATGGGTTCGTATTATCGACAGCTTCTATCAAGACTTTGCAAAACGGGTCGAAAAAGCGGAAGCAGAAATGCAAGAAGTTGAGATTGAGCCTGAATACGCCGGAGTTGACTGTGAAGAGTGTGGACATCCGATGGTGTACAAAATGGGTCGATACGGTAAGTTCATGGCTTGCTCTAACTTTCCTGACTGCCGTAACACAAAACCAATTGTGAAAGATATTGGTGTGAAATGCCCGACATGTCATGAAGGAAACATTGTTGAACGAAAATCTAAGAAGCGCCGCATTTTTTATGGCTGTGATCGTTTTCCAGAGTGTGAATTCGTCTCTTGGGACAAACCGATTGAAAGAAAGTGTCCAAAATGCGAAAATATGCTTGTAGAGAAAAAGCTGAAAAAAGGCATGCAAGTTCAATGTGTGAACTGTGATTATAAAGAGGAACAACAAAAATAGCGGTGAGCAGCCTTGTTCACCTGCTTTTTTATGTCATCAAACAGAACTTACGAAATAGGAGAGTTGTACAATGAGTCAATTTGTAAATGTGATCGGAGCAGGTTTAGCTGGAAGTGAAGCGGCATGGCAAATTGCTAAACGCGGAATTAAAGTCAACTTGTATGAAATGAGACCTGTCAAACAAACGCCAGCTCACCACACAGATAAATTTGCAGAGCTTGTATGCAGCAATTCACTGCGTGCCAACGCTTTGACAAATGCGGTCGGTGTATTAAAGGAAGAAATGCGTCATTTAGATTCAGCGATTATCGCAGCTGCAGATGAAAGCTCAGTTCCTGCTGGCGGAGCGCTTGCAGTAGATCGTCATGAATTTGCAGCAAACGTTACTGATCGCGTAAAAAATCACCCGAATGTGACAGTTTTTCAAGAAGAAGTGCAAAGCATTCCAGAAGGTCCAACAATTATTGCGACAGGCCCACTTACATCTGAAGCACTTTCAAAAGAATTAAAATCGTTAACTGGTGAAGAATATCTGTACTTCTACGATGCAGCGGCTCCTATCCTAGAGAAAGATAGCATTGATATGGATAAGGTGTACTTGAAATCACGTTATGACAAAGGAGAAGCTGCTTATTTAAACTGTCCAATGACAGAAGAAGAATTCGATCGTTTTTACGACGCGCTTATTTCTGCTGAAACTGTGCCATTAAAAGAGTTCGAAAAAGAAATCTTCTTTGAAGGCTGTATGCCAATTGAAGTCATGGCGAAAAGAGGAAAGAAAACGATGTTGTTTGGTCCGATGAAGCCAGTAGGACTTGAAGATCCGAAAACAGGAAAAAGACCTTATGCTGTTGTTCAATTAAGACAAGATGATGCAGCAGGCACTTTATATAACATCGTCGGCTTCCAGACACATCTGAAGTGGGGCGACCAAAAAGAAGTATTCCGCTTGATTCCAGGTCTTGAAGAAGCAGAGATTGTTCGTTATGGCGTGATGCACCGCAATACATTCATTAACTCACCAAGTCTTTTAAAACCAACGTATCAGTTTAAAAATAGAGAAGATCTATTCTTTGCCGGACAAATGACAGGCGTTGAAGGCTATGTCGAGTCCGCAGCTTCCGGACTAGTGGCTGGAATTAACGCCGCTCGTTTTGTCAAAGGAGAAGAGCTTGTGACACTTCCGGAGGAAACAGCGATCGGCAGCATGGCTTATTACATCACATCGACAAACAAGAAAAGCTTCCAGCCAATGAATGCGAATTTTGGTTTGTTGAAAGATCTTGGTGTTCGCATTAAAAACAAACAAGAGCGTTATGCGGAGTACGCTAAGCGCGCAATCGAAACTATTCAAACTATTTCGAAATCTCTGTAGTAAATCATTGCACGGAAAGCAAGATATGTGATACCATTTAAAAGCCTTAAAGAGGTGTAAAAATGACGAATAAACAGCGTCTTGTCCACTTATTCATTGAATATCTGCAAATTGAAAAAAACTATTCTGCTTTAACCATCTCAGGATATACAGAAGCGATTGAAGAGTTTGTCAGATTTATGAACGTTCAAGGAATAGACGGTTTTGAAGAGGTATCCTATCAAGATACGAGAATTTATTTAACAGAAGCTTATGAAAAAGGCCTGACAAGAAGAACGATTAGTAAGAAAGTCTCTGCGCTTCGCAGCTTTTATAAATTTCTATTAAGAGAACAGCTTGTGAAAGAAAATCCTTTTTTACTCGTTAGCTTACCAAAGCAGGATAAGCGAATTCCTTCATTTTTGTATGAAGAGGAACTAAAAGAGCTTTTTACAGTTTCTGATGTCAGCACACCGCTTGGGCAAAGAAACCAAGCGATTTTAGAACTTCTTTATGCAACAGGTATGAGGGTCAGTGAGTTATGTTCATTAAAAGAATCTGATCTTGATTTATCGATGGATACAGTGCTTGTTCATGGAAAAGGCAGCAAGCAGCGGTATGTTCCTTTTGGTTCATATGCTCATGAAGCGCTCATCACTTATTTAGAGGATGGAAGGCTAAAGCTGAAAGCGAAGGGGAATGATCGTGCTGATGCATATGTGTTTTTGAATCAGCGCGGGGCGCCTCTTACAGACAGAGGCGTTCGATTCATTCTCACTGAACTAATGAAAAAGGCATCAGGCACATTACATATCCATCCTCACATGTTAAGGCACACCTTTGCCACACACCTCTTAAATGAGGGGGCAGATTTGAGAAGTGTTCAAGAACTTCTTGGTCATTCGAATTTATCATCAACTCAGGTGTACACGCATGTATCAAAAGATTCTTTAAGGAAAACGTACATGTCTCATCACCCAAGGGCTTTTAAACGATCCTAAAAGGAGGTTTTTTCATGTCATCATTTCATGCAACAACCATCTTTGCCGTTCAACACAAAGGAAAAAGTGCGATGGCTGGAGACGGTCAAGTCACTTTCGGGCAGGCTGTCGTGATGAAACACACAGCAAAAAAAGTGCGCCGTCTTTTCGGAGGCAAGGTGCTTGCAGGTTTTGCAGGTTCAGTAGCAGATGCATTTACACTCTTTGAAAAGTTTGAAACGAAGCTTGAAGAATATGGTGGTAACTTAAAGCGGGCAGCCGTAGAACTAGCAAAAGAATGGCGTAGTGACAAGATGCTTAGACAGCTTGAGGCCATGCTGATCGTTATGAACAAAGACAGCATCCTGCTTGTCTCTGGGACAGGAGAGGTCATCGAACCAGATGACGGTATTTTGGCCATCGGCTCAGGCGGCAATTATGCGCTTAGCGCCGGGAGAGCACTCAAAACACATGCAGGTGATCATCTCACAGCAAGAGATATTGCAAAGGCAGCTCTTGAAACCGCTGGAGAAATCTGTGTCTACACGAACGATCAAATCACTTTAGAAGAGCTTGAATAGAAAGGACATGAGACGTATGGAGAAAAAGCCGTTCACCCCAAGAGAGATAGTTGAAAAGCTTGATCAATACATTATTGGTCAGCTTGATGCGAAAAAAGCAGTGGCGGTGGCTTTAAGAAACCGTTACAGAAGAAGCCTTTTACATGATAAGCTAAAGGATGAAGTCGTTCCGAAAAACATTTTAATGATCGGCCCAACAGGTGTGGGGAAAACAGAGATTGCCCGCAGAATTGCAAAAATTTCTGGTGCGCCTTTTATTAAAGTGGAAGCGACGAAGTTTACTGAAGTTGGTTACGTCGGCCGTGATGTAGAATCGATGGTCAGAGATCTAGTTGAGACAGCGATCCGAATTGTCAAAGAAGAAAAGATGAAAGACGTTCAAGAAGAAGCAGAAAAACAAGCAAATAAACGTCTTGTTCATTTACTTGTTCCTGGCAAGAAAAAAAGCCAGTCTGTGAAAAATCCTTTTGAGATGCTGTTTGGTGGTTCTGATGAAGATGACCGTGATCGAGATCAATCAAGTGAAGAAGTTGAACTTGAATCGACAAGAAAGCGAATCGCTCATCAACTGGCTATGGGCGAACTTGAAGATCATTACGTCACGATCGAAGTCGAAGAGCAGCAGCCATCCATGTTTGATATGCTTCAGGGCTCGGGTATGGAGCAAATGGGCATGAACATGCAGGATGCGCTCGGCAATCTCATGCCTAAAAAGAAAAAACGCAGAAAGCTGACCGTCAGAGAAGCAAGAAAGGCGTTAACAGCTGAGGAAGCTTCAAAACTGATTGACATGGATGAAGTCAGTCAAGAAGCTGTCTATAAAGCAGAGCAGCAAGGAATTATTTTTATCGACGAAATCGATAAAATCGCTAAAAGCGGTGGTGCATCATCTGCAGATGTTTCTCGTGAAGGGGTTCAACGTGATATTTTACCGATTGTAGAAGGTTCAACTGTGATGACGAAATATGGGGCAGTGAAAACAGACCATGTGCTTTTTGTAGCAGCAGGTGCATTTCATATGGCAAAACCATCAGATTTGATTCCAGAGCTTCAAGGGCGCTTCCCAATTCGTGTAGAATTAGATAAATTAAGTATCGAAGACTTTGTGAAAATCTTAACGGAACCAGATAATGCATTATTAAAGCAATATAAAGCTTTACTTGAAACAGAAGGTATATCTCTTGAATTTTCTGACGATGCTATTCATAAGATTGCCGAAGTGGCTTATCATGTCAATCAGGAGACAGATAACATCGGTGCAAGAAGGCTTCATACCATACTTGAAAAGCTGCTTGAAGAGCTTTCATTTGAGGCGCCTGATATTACACTAGGGACAGTGACCATTACCCCTCAGTATGTAGAAGAGAAGCTAGGAAAGATTGCGAATAACAAAGACTTAAGTCAATTTATACTTTAACAAATGAATAAAGTAATCTAGGAGGATCATTAATATGGCGTTACTACAAAAAACAAGGATTATTAACTCAATGCTGCAAGATGCAGCGGGGAAACCAGTTAATTTTAAGGAAATGGCAGAAACGTTGAGAGATGTCATTGATTCAAACATTTTCGTATTAAGCAGAAGAGGGAAGCTTCTAGGCTACTCGATCAACCAGCAGATTGAAAATCCGCGTATGAAGAAAATGCTTGAAGACCGTCAGTTCCCTGAAGAATATACAAAGAGTCTATTTAACATCCCTGAAACATCTTCAAATCTTGACATTAACAGTGAGTATACAGCTTTCCCGATTGAGAACCGTGATTTATTTGAATCAGGTTTGACAACCATTGTTCCAATTATCGGAGGAGGAGATCGTTTAGGGACGTTAATCCTGTCTCGTTTGCAAGATACATTCAAAGATGATGATTTAATTCTTGCTGAATACGGTGCAACAGTTGTTGGAATGGAGATCCTTCGTGAGAAATCAGAGGAAATCGAAGAAGAAGCAAGAAGTAAAGCTGTTGTCCAAATGGCGATTAGTTCTCTTTCATATAGTGAGCTTGAAGCCATTGAGCACATCTTTGAAGAACTTGATGGCAACGAAGGGCTTCTAGTGGCAAGTAAAATTGCTGACCGTGTAGGAATCACTCGTTCAGTGATCGTGAACGCCTTACGTAAGTTAGAAAGTGCAGGCGTCATCGAATCTCGTTCTCTTGGAATGAAGGGAACGTATATCAAAGTGTTAAACAACAAATTTTTAATTGAACTTGAAAATTTAAAATCTCATTAATCAAAAACCCTTTTCAGCAGAAATACAAGCTGAAAAGGGTTTTTTTTTATAAAAAAAGAGGATTTGTCCGAAAAATGACACTCTTTTTTCCAAGAAAACCCTTACAATTCTTAGTTCTTTGAATCTAGGTCTTTATACCTATTCGTAAAATAGATATATATTACGAGTTTTTTTTACATATACATCATAGACTTTAATCCTATTATTTCTTACAATGAACATATGGTTTTACAAATCTCGACATGATTAAATGGAATGAAATACATATGATTGGAGGTATATGGTTTTGGATATATTTTCTGGAACGATAAGCAACCTTGAGAATGCCTTGGGCAGAGCGAATGTTAAGCAAAAAGTCATAAGCAATAATATCGCGAATATAGACACACCGAACTACAAGTCGAAAAACGTCGCATTTCATGATATGCTAAACGATGCGTCGATCAAGTTAGATGCTAAAAAAACATACCAAGGTCACATTGATTTTTCTAAAACAGGGTCTAATTATTCAGTTGTTTCGAGCAACCGTACTTCATATCAAGAAAACGGAAATAATGTCGATATTGATCAAGAGATGAGTGAACTCGCTAAAAACCAAATTCAGTATAATGCGTTGGTTGAAAGAATGAGTGGAAAATTCAATTCTCTTAAAACAGTTTTGACAGGAGGTAAGTGATGTCAATTTTTTCAGGCGTTAACGCTTCGGCCTCTGCATTAACAGCACAGAGGCTCAGAATGGACGTTGTATCCTCTAACCTTGCAAATATGGATACAACAAGAGCGAAACAGGTTGATGGCAACTGGGAGCCTTATAGACGTAAGCTCGTCACATTACAGCCGTCAGGTGAATCGTTTTCATCTATATTAAACTCAAGCATGAATTCGAGCGGTAAATTAGGAAACGGCGTGAAAGCAACGAAGATTACAGAAGACGAAACTCCATTCAACCTTCAATATGATCCTACAAATCCCGATGCCAATGAAAATGGATATGTTCAAACACCTAATGTTGATCCATTAAAGGAAATGGTTGACCTCATCAGCAGCTCAAGGTCATATGAAGCAAACGTGACCGCGCTAAATGCGAATAAAAGCATGTTGATGAAAGCTTTAGAAATAGGAAAGTAAGGTGAAAAGAATTGGTTAACGCAATATCTCCTTTCCAGCTTCAAGCTGCTCAGCAAGCAAGTGAATTGACAAATGCATCGTCCGTTCATGCGGCTGCACCTAAAAGTCAAACGAATTTCTCTGATGTGCTGAAGAATTCCATTGAGGCATTAAATCAATCACAGCTTAAATCAGACCAGTATACAAATGCACTTGCACAAGGAAAAGATGTCAATCTCGATGAAGTCATGATTGCCTCGCAAAAAGCGAGTGTGACACTCACAGCTGCAACGGAGTTTCGAAATAAAGCGGTCGAAGCGTACCAAGAGATTATGAGAATGCAGATGTAGGAGGTGCTGACGGACAAAAAAAGACTGAATGGAATGACCGGGGGTTAAGATGAATCGTACTTTAATGCAATTAAGAACAAAAACAGTTGAGTTTTGGCGAAATCGATCAAAATTACAAAAAATACTTATGATTGGCGGCGTTGCTGCCCTAGCAATCATTATTACGGTTGTTAGCATCTTTGCTTCTTCTGAAAAAATGGTTCCATTGTTTAGAGATTTGTCTGAGGCAGAAGCTGGGCAAATCAAACAGGAACTAGATGGCAAAAACGTTAAATCGGAACTTGCGAATAATGGAACAACGATTCTCGTTCCAGAAAAGCAGGCCGACTCTTTAAAAGTAACACTCGCATCTGAGGGTCTCCCTAAGACAGGGAATATTGATTACTCCTTCTTTGCGAATAATTCCGGCTTCGGTTTAACAGATAATGAATTTGATGTTCTGAAAGTAGACGCAACACAGACAGAACTATCCAATCTAATCAACACGATTGATGGGATCAAAGATTCAAAAGTTATGATTAACCTGCCAAAAGATTCCGTTTTTGTTGGAGAAGAGCAAAGTAATGCATCAGCATCCATTGTGCTGCAAGTTGAACGTGGCTACACGCTCGCGCCGCAGCAAGTAAAAGGCCTTTATCATCTTATTTCAAAAAGTGTACCGAATTTAAAGACAGAAAACATTGTCATTATGGACCAAGATTCCAACTACTACGACTTAAACAGCAGTTCCGATTCCTATGCAAGTGGAATGGATGCACAGCAGCAGAAAAAAGAAGAAATCGAAAAGAACCTTCAAAGAAAAATTCAACAGCTGCTCGGAACAATGATGGGTCAAGAAAAAGTCGCTGTATCGGTCACAACAGACATTGATTTTACTGAAGAGAAAAGAAAAGAAGACCTTGTAGAACCAGTTGATAAAGAAAACATGCAAGGCATCGCTGTCAGCGCTGAAAAGATTGCTGAAACTTATTCAGGAAATGGTGCAGCAGCTGGTGGAACCGCTGGAACAGGCGACGATGATGTCACAAACTATCAAGGCGCCGATGGAGCGAACGGTAGCGGAGATTACGAAAAGAGCGAAGATCGTATCAACTATGAAGTCAACCGCATTCATAAAGATATCAAAGAGAGCCCTTATAAAATTAGAGATGTTGGCATTCAAGCACTGGTCGAACCACCAACTGCAAACGATGTGAACTCTTTAACAGCTGAAAGACAAGATGATATTAAAAAGATTCTTTCAACGATCATTAGCACGTCAATTGATAAAGAATACACAAATGGTCAAGCGCTCACTCAAGCGGACTTAGATAACAAAATTGTTTTATCTGTATCAAAATTAGACGGTAAACAGCAAACTGCAGCAGAAAACCCATCAAACAATATTCCAATTTGGGTTTATATTGTAGGCGGTGTGCTACTACTTGCAATTATCGCTCTCATTATTCTTCTTGTGCGTAAACGCAGAAAAGAAGAGGAAGAAGAGTTTGAGTTTGATGAACATACACCAATTCATGTTCCTGATATCGACACTGAACCAGAAACAGAAGAAATGGTGAGGAAAAATCAGCTTGAAAAAATGGCAAAAGATAAACCAGAAGACTTTGCTAAATTGCTACGCAGCTGGCTGTCCGAGGATTAGGAGGAATACACATGTCGAGAAAAGATTCAAATCGACTAACAGGCAGACAAAAAGCAGCAATCCTAATGATTTCCTTAGGGCTAGAGGTGTCAGCATCTGTATACAAACATCTGTCTGAAGACGAAATAGAAAAATTAACATTGGAAATTTCCAATGTGCGAAGTGTAGATACTGCTAAAAAAGATGAAATCATTGAAGAATTTCACAGCATCGCCATCGCGCAGGACTACATATCACAAGGCGGTCTTATGTACGCAAGACAAGTGCTTGAAAAAGCGCTTGGTGAGGACAAAGCGGATAGTATCTTAAACCGATTAACATCCTCACTTCAAGTGAAACCGTTTGATTTTGCTCGAAAGGCTGACCCAGAACAAATCTTAAACTTTATCCAGCATGAGCATCCACAAACCATTGCGCTCATCCTTTCCTACTTAGATCCAGTTCAAGCAGGGCAGATTTTATCTGAATTAGGTGAGGAAGTACAAACAGAGGTTGCGAGACGTATTGCTTTAATGGATCGCACATCTCCAGAGATCATCAATGAAGTGGAACGCATTCTTGAACAAAAACTTTCTTCAACCTTTACGCAAGACTATACGCAAACGGGCGGAGTCGAAGCGGTTGTAGAAGTACTAAATGGTGTAGACCGTGCGACCGAGAAGACCATTTTAGACACTCTTGAAATTCAAGATCCTGAGCTTGCTGATGAAATTAAGAAACGTATGTTTGTCTTTGAGGATATTGTCACTCTTGACAGCAGAGCGATTCAGCGCGTGATCAGAGATGTTGAAAATGATGACTTATTGCTTGCACTCAAAGTGGCAAGCGAAGAGGTCAAAGAAATTGTCTTCCGCAACATGTCACAGAGAATGGTCGAAACGTTCAAAGAAGAAATGGAGTTTATGGGACCTGTCCGGCTTAGAGATGTCGAGGAAGCACAAACCCGTATTGTCAGCATCGTAAGACGACTCGAGGAAGCTGGAGAAATCGTCATAGCTCGAGGCGGAGGAGACGATATCATTGTCTAGGATTATCAAACATGAAACATCTGTTATTCCTGAGCAAGGCCGGCAAACGATTCCTTTGCAGCAAGTGGAGTTCAAAAAAGAACATCATGAAGAAGAGCTTGTCAATGAAACAGAAGTGTCGCAGCTTGTACTAAGTGATGCTGAAGATCAAGCAAGCCGTATAGTAGAACAAGCAAATAGTGAGCTTGAAAAAACAATGGCTGAAATCAATCAGCGCCGCGCTGATTTTGAAGAAGAAAGAATGCAGCTTATTGAAGAAGCGAAACAAGCAGGTTACCAAGATGGCTTCCAAAAGGGTGAAGCAGATGCGATGAGTCAGTACCGATCAATTCTTGATCAAGCAAATGACATTGTCAGTCTTGCCAAGCAGGATTACGAAGAAAAAATTGAAAGCTCCGCAGAAAAAATTGTGGAACTGGCTTTTGAACTCGCCAAACGTGTTTGGTACTCGGCTGAGGACACGAAAGATCAATTTTTGGCTCTCGTGAAACAGGTCATTTCTGAAGTGAAAGAATATGACGATATTTCCATCTATGTTGACCCTGAACATTACGATCATGTGATGGAGTATAAAGACGAATTAATCAGAATCCTTCAAAAGGATACACACCTTGCCATTTACTCGGATGAAAAAGCGCCAAAAGGGACTTGTTACGTAGAAACAAGCTTTGGAAAAGTGGAAGCGAGTGTTGATACACAAATGAATCAGTTGAAAGAAAAGCTACTAGAAGTCATTGATTCAGGTGATCACAAATGAACATCGATGTGTTAAAAGAAACGATTGAAACCGCAGATCCTTATAAACGATTTGGTAAAGTCAATCGAGTTGTTGGACTGATGATTGAATCTAAGGGGCCGGAAAGTTCTATCGGAGACGTGTGTCTCATTCATAAAAAGGGGCGTAAGCACGATCCAATAAAAGCAGAGGTCGTAGGGTTTAGAGATGAAAATATTCTGCTCATGCCTTATGTAGAAGCATCCAATATTTCACCAGGAAGTCTAGTTGAAGCGACAGGTGAGTCGCTGAAGGTCAAAGTTGGGACTGGGTTAGTTGGCGAAGTTGTTGATGCCTTCGGTGAACCGCTGGACGGCAGTATGCTTCCAAAGGGACTTGCACCTGTTTCGACAGATCAGTCACCTCCAAACCCGATGGACAGGCCACCTATTCGTGAAAAAATGGGCGTTGGTGTCAGAGTGATCGACAGTCTGCTTACAGTCGGCACTGGTCAGAGGATCGGTATTTTTGCCGGAAGTGGTGTTGGAAAAAGTACCTTAATGGGGATGATTGCTAAGCAGACAGAAGCAGACCTCAATGTCATTGCCCTTGTTGGAGAGCGTGGCCGGGAAGTTCGTGAGTTTATTGAAAAGGATTTAGGTACCGAGGGACTAAAGCGATCGATTGTTGTCGTCGCAACTTCTGACCAGCCTGCACTGACGAGAATGAAGGCTGCTTATACAGCAACAGCTATTGCAGAATATTTTAGAGACAGAGGCAAAAACGTCATGTTCATGATGGACTCTGTTACACGGGTCGCTATGGCACAAAGGGAAATCGGTCTTGCAACTGGTGAACCGCCAACGACAAAAGGATATACGCCTTCGGTGTTCGCTATACTGCCAAAATTACTTGAACGAACTGGAACGAATCAGCTTGGTTCCATCACAGCGTTTTACACAGTGCTTGTTGATGGTGACGATATGAATGAGCCAATCGCTGATACAGTCAGGGGAATCTTAGATGGCCACATTGTACTTGATCGTGCTTTAGCCAACAAAGGACAATTTCCTGCTGTCAATATTCTGAAAAGTATCAGCCGTGTTATGAGCAATATCGCAAGTCATGATCACAAGGAGGCGGCCAACCGGTTCCGCCAGCTTTTATCCACTTATCAAAACGCTGAAGACCTCATTAACATTGGAGCATATAAAAAAGGCTCCTCGAAAGACATTGATGATGCCATGCAGGCTTATCCTCATCTGATTTCATTTTTGAAGCAGGATGTAGAAGAGGCTGTATCTATTGACGACAGTGTGAATGTATTGCTCGGTTTGATGAATAGAGAGGATTGACAAAAACAGTGAGATATCAATACAAATTTCAAAAGCTCTTAGAACTGAAAGAAAGTGAAAAAGACAAGTCACTCGCAGCGTACCAACAATCCGTTTCGGCATTTGAGCAAGTCGCTGAAAAGCTCTATGAAAATATGAGTAAAAAAGAATTAATGGAAAAAAGCAAAGAAGAAAAGCTGAGAAGTGGTATGAGTGTTCAAGAAATGCGTCATTATCAGCAATTTGTGACCAATTTAGATAACACCATTCAGCATTATCAGCAGCTTGTGATCATGAAACGCCATCAAATGAATGAAAAACAATCTGATTTAACTGAAAAAAACATCGAGTTTAAAAAGTTTGAAAAAATGAAAGAAAAGCAGTACGAAAAGTTTTCCCTTGAACATAAGGCCATTGAAATGAAAGAAATGGATGATATCTCTATCAGCCAATTCATGTTTCAAGGACATTAGGAGTCGAGATGAATGCCTAAGAAGGAAAAAACGAAAGAATCAAGCGGCGGTAAATTTCAATGGATCTTGTTTATTGTCATCATCCCATTGATTGTGCTTGTGTTAGTGACTGGCACAATCCTTTATATGGCAGGTTTTGATCTAAAGAAACCGCTCCAAAACATTCCGGGCGTCAGTAGTTTGGTTGGTTCAGATGACACCTCAAAAACGTCATCTTCACATAATAATCAAAGCGATGCAGAATTGAAGGAACTGAAAAAGACCATTAAAGAGCAAAAGAATGAACTTGAAATTGCACAAAAAGACTTAAAAACAAGTGATGAAGAGATTAAAAGACTGAATCAAAAAATCAGTTCACTTGAAAAAACATCTGAAAATGATGCGAATGATAAGTCAGCGGATGACAGTTCATCAAATAGCAGCTCATCAAGCGATACATCAGGTAATAATGCATCAGGGACAACTTCTGATGGGGCAGCAGCCTCTAACCAGAAACCGAAAGGGAAGATTGCCAGTATCTATGAAAGCATGGACGCAGGGAAATCCGCCAAAATTTTATCAGAATTAAGTGATAAAGAGGCATTGAAGATCCTCGAAGAGCTAAGCAAAAATAAACTAACAGACATATTAGCAAAACTAACACCTCAGAAGGCAGCTACGTTTACGAAAGAGCTTTCTAAAAAAGAAAGTGAAAATGGGGGTGGACAATAAGTGAAGCTATTGGATATTGGAGCCTTACAGCAATCGTCTCAAGGTCTCTCGGGACCAAAGGGGAGCGGCGCGGCATCTGCAAGCGGGTTGTTTAAACAATTACTTAGCGGGGCAGGCGCACAAAGCGGCCTTGTGAATGCTGAGACAGCGGGTGCCACTCTTTCCATCAATGATGCGATGCAAATCATTGAAAAATGGATGCAATCGCCTGAAGAAGGCATCAACGGAGACCTTCTTAGCGCGCTTCAAACACTTCAAGGTCAAACGCTTGATTCGTCTGATCTCAAGTCACTAGAAGAGCTATTTCAAAAAATGGAATCATCCATTTACGGTGATCAAACGGATAAGTCAGCTTCTGAACATAGTGAGCAGCTCATACAAGTCCACTTTTTCATATATCAACTACTCAATCAACAGCCGCTCAGCTTTGATGCAAAGCTAGTGCAAGATATTGAAGCAAAGGGTCAAGACTTCATTCACTTTCTTTCAAAAAATGGAGTAGATGAGAAACTGATTCAGCAAGTAAAAGAGCAGTTTTTCTCGCAGGGTTCAGCACCAAAGCTGAATTCGATGTCTCAAAGTGAGCTGAAACACTTTAATCAGTTAATCGACCATATGATGGCAAATGCAAAAGGGTCAGACAAAGAGTTGAAGATTGCTTTAGGAGAGTTAAAAGAATTGGTCTCTCCAAGACAAGAATCTACTCTTGCTACTCCTGCAAAAGGGGCTAACTCTCTTGAATGGCTCATCAAAAAGGAAGTTGTCAAAGGACAAAGCGCTGCTGCACCTGCTTCTGAAAAAACAATCACTCATACGCTGTTGCCAGGTCATAAGCAGTTTTTTCAACTGCAATCAGCAGCTCCTGTTCAGCAGACACAAACAACTGATGAAAAGCCGGGAACGGTTGATCAGCAAATTCTAAATACGTGGAAGCAAATGAAATTCACGCCATTTGGCAACTCAAGTGGGCGCTTTACAGTTCGGTTAAATCCAGAAAATCTCGGATTTATCACGATTCAGCTGACGAAGCAAAATGGTATGTATGCGAGTAAAATTACAGCTTCGACACAGGCAGCAAAAGAACTGCTAGAGCATCACCTTCCGCAGCTCAAGCAGGCGCTTCCGAATATGTCGGTTCAAGTGGACCGTTTCCATATACCGCTTCAATCAAATGAGCAGCCGTTATTTGGACAATTTAACGAAGAAAACAAGCAGCAACAGTCAAAAGGGCAGAATTTCCAAAAGCCTGATGAACAGGAAGCAGAATTCCAAGATGTACTGGATGCTCTTGTTGGGTCAGATGAAGAAGAGGAGGAGATCTAATGGCAACAGTTGATGCTACAAATAGAATAGCCGCACAAACAGACACTTCTTCAAAAGCAGAAAAGAAAACAGATACGCTTGGCAAAGATCAATTCTTGAAAATTTTGCTCACGCAGCTTCAAAACCAAGATCCGACAAACCCACTAGATGACCGTGAGTTTGTCACACAGCTTGCAACATTTTCATCTTTAGAACAGCAAACCAATATGAACGATTCTATCACCAAGCTGAATCAGCTCATGTCTACATTTGTTGCACACCAAGATCCGTTTACGACGTATGTAGGGTGGATCGGTAAAGAAGTATCGGGCAAATTGGATGATAAAGAGATATCAGGCACTGTGAAATCTGTTAAAAACATAAACAATGAATACTTCCTATATTTAGAAGATGGAACGAAAATCAGCCCTTGGGATGTTACAGCAGTTGGAGAAAAAACGAAGTAATTCGAGGAGGAAAATAAATGTTACGCTCACTTTACTCAGGAATTAGTGGAATGAAAAACTTCCAAACAAAATTAGATGTTGTAGCCAATAACGTAGCCAACGTCAATACACACGGATACAAAAAAAGCCGTATCACTTTTAAAGATATGGTCAGCCAAACCATTTCAAGTTCTGGTGGACCGACGAACAACTCTGGTTCAATCAACTCAAAACAAGTTGGTTTAGGATCATCTTTATCTTCTATTGATAAAATCATGTCAGCAGGAGCTTCTCAAAATACGGATAGAGATTATGATTTCTACATCAATGGAGATGGATTTTTCCGTATTGAAAAACAAGGAGAAGTTCTTTATACCAGAGCAGGGAACTTTACTCGGGATTCAGAGGGAAGTTTAACCACTTCTGACGGAAATTACGTGCTTGGAATGAATGGACAAAAGATAACGATTCCAGATGGCATTTCAAGTGTAAGTGTTGGTCCAGATGGAACAATATCTGTTGTTGAAAACAACGTATCTAGAAATGTTGGACAGGTTTCACTCGTATCTTTCAGTAACGCAGCAGGATTAGACAAAGTTGGTGAGAACCTATACCGCCAAACGTTAAGCTCAGGTGCACCAAGTAATCCTATCGTTCCTGGTGAACAAGGAACGGGCATCATTCAAACAGGTCGACTTGAAATGTCAAACGTTGATTTAACAGACGAGTTTACCGAAATGATTATCGCGCAGCGTGGATTCCAATCGAATGCAAAGACGATCACAACATCTGATGAAATCCTGCAAGAGCTTGTGAATCTGAAACGATAGGAGGTAGGGGGAGCGGATGATCGCTTCTCTGCTTAATATGATCGAAGTGACAAGATTGAATGGCAAAGGATTTATGCTGAACGCTCTCCATATCGAGCAAATCGAAAGCTTTCCAGACACGACCATTACATTAGCCAATGGAAAGAAATTCGTTGTGAAAGAAAATGAAGAGCAGCTTCAAGAGAAAATCATTTCTTTCTACAGAAAAATCCAAGTCATTTCATTGAATCAAGGAATAGAGGAATTTGAATGAAGAAGAAATTAGTCGTAGTAATGCTAATCATGATTATTGCCATCGGCGGAATAGGAGCAGGCATCATTTTTCTGTTGAATGGTTCAGAAGAAGCAAAAGCTGAAAAAGAGCCAACAGCAGATGAAGTCGTAAAAGCTTCTGTTGAAATTCCTGAGATTATCACCAATTTAAAGTCTGAAGGAAATGCGGTCAAACTTGTATTGAATATTGAAACAGACTCTGAAAAAGCAAAAGAAGAGCTCGAGAAAAGAAGTTTTCAAGTGAAAGACGCCGTAATTGACATTTTATCAGACACAAATGCAGATGAACTTGATGGCAAAAAAGGCAGAGAACATTTTAAAGCACTAGTTAAAAACAAAGTGAATAACTATTTGCAAGATGGCAAGGTGAAAGAAGTATATATAACCTCCTTTAATCTGCAATAGAGGCGATTAATTGACACGATGGAGGTGAAGAAATGTCAGGAGAAGTGCTTTCCCAGAATGAGATCGATGCATTATTATCCGCCATATCTACAGGCGAAATGGATGCAGAAGAGCTGAAAAAAGAAGAAACGACGAAAAAAGTAAAGGTGTATGATTTTAAACGTGCACTTCGCTTTTCGAAAGACCAGATTCGAAGTTTAACAAGGATTCACGATAACTTCGCTAGACTGCTCACCACACACTTTTCAGCTCAGCTAAGATCATATATTCAAATTACTGTCAGCTCGGTTGACCAAGTACCATACGAAGAATTTATTCGTTCGATTCCTAATATGACATTATTAAACTTATTTTATGTCAGCCCGCTTGAAGGAAGAATTATGCTTGAAGTGAACCCAACAATCGGCTATGCCATGATGGACAGGCTGATGGGCGGGATAGGCATTAGTCATAATAAGACAGAATCACTTACAGAAATCGAAACAAAGATTATCTCAAACATGTTTGAGGGAGCTTTGGAAAATTACAGAGAAGCGTGGCAGTCCATAACCGACATCGAGCCTGAAATGGCAGATTTCGAGGTAAATCCCCAGTTTGTTCAAATGGTGTCACCAAACGAAACAGTTGTCGTCATTTCTCTTAATACACAAATTGGTGAGGTAAGCGGGGTTATTAACCTATGTATTCCTCATGTTGTATTAGAGCCTATTATTCCAAAGCTGTCTGTACACTACTGGATGCAGTCTGAACGAAATGAACCAAAACAACAAGAAACAAAGGCTATTGAAAAACGGATTATGACGGCAAAGATACCGGTAGTCGCAGAGCTAGGGGAATCGGAAATGACGGTGGAAGAGTTTTTGAATTTGGAAATTGGTGATTGTATTGCCTTGGACAAACCAGTAAATGCGCCTCTTACTGTTATGGTCGGAAATAAACCGAAATTCTTGGGACAGGCCGGCCGCGTGAATCGGAAACAGGCGATTCAAATTCTAGATCACGACATAAGAGGTGAAGAAGATGGAGAATAACGGAAGTAAATTATCACAAGACGAAATCGATGCGCTCCTTAAAGGAGGCAGCAATGACGATATAGAGCCTGAAACAATCCTTTCTGCAATGGAGCAAGATGCCATTGGAGAAATCGGAAATATTTCATTCGGCAGTTCTGCTACAGCACTTTCAACCCTATTAAATCAAAAAGTGGAGATTACCACTCCAACTGTTACAGTGATTCAAAAAAGTATGCTGAATGAGGAATTTCCTCATCCGTATGTCGCGATTGAAGTGAATTATACGGAAGGCTTCAGCGCAAGTAACCTGCTTGTCGTCCAGCAAACAGATGCAGCAGTCATTGCGGACTTAATGATGGGCGGAGACGGGACAAATGCTGACCCTTCTTTAAGCGAGATTCACTTAAGTGCAGTGCAAGAAGCGATGAACCAAATGATGGGTTCTGCTGCGACATCCATGTCGACGGTCTTTAATAAAAAGATTGATATTTCTCCGCCTCGCGTCGAATTACTTGATGTGAAAGAAGGAGAAGGAACAGACCGGATCCCAGCTGAAGAAATGCTTGTCAAAGTGTCCTTCAGATTAAAAATAGGAGAGCTCATTGATTCAAATATTATGCAGCTTTATCCTATTACATTTGCGAAAGATTTAATCGCAGAATTAACAGACCCAGCGCAGGAGGAAGAGCCGGTTCAAGACACGCAAGTGAGCACACCCGAACCTCAGCAGGCAGCACCTCAAACGCAGTCTGCACCAGCGCAGCAAGCTGCTCCGCCGAAAAGACAGGCGAAGCCAAAGCCGGCAGCACCTGTAAATGTGGCACCAGTTGAATTTGAAGCGTTCAGTGAGCCTCAGCATACAACAAGCCAGCTTGGAAATCTTGATATGCTGATGGACATTCCGCTTTCCATTACGGTGGAACTTGGAAGAACTCAGCGAAGTGTCAAAGAAGTCCTTGAGCTTTCAGCAGGAAGTATCATTGAACTGGACAAACTTGCTGGAGAGCCAGTAGACATTCTAGTGAACAAACGAATCGTCGCCAAAGGGGAAGTCGTTGTCATTGATGAGAACTTTGGTGTTCGTGTGACTGATATTTTAAGTCAGTCAGAAAGACTTTCTAATTTAAAATAAACAAACATACAGGGAGAGAATAAGTAAATGGCTACTAAGGTATTAATCGTAGATGATGCAGCATTCATGAGAATGATGATAAAGGATATTCTTGTAAAAAACGGATTTGATGTAGTAGGAGAAGCAGAAAACGGCGCTCAAGCAGTTGAAAAATTTAAAGAAACATCTCCTGATCTTGTCACAATGGATATCACAATGCCAGAAATGGACGGGATCACAGCATTAAAAGAAATTAAACAAATCGACGCTTCTGCAAAAATCATCATGTGTTCAGCAATGGGCCAGCAGTCAATGGTTATTGACGCGATCCAAGCAGGTGCAAAAGACTTTATCGTGAAGCCGTTCCAGGCAGACCGTGTACTTGAAGCAATTAATAAAACGTTAGGCTAAAAAAGGGTGTAAGACTTGTTGAAAAAACGTTTGATATGTATAGCAATGATCAGTTTTATGCTTTTCTTAACGATACAGCCTGCCTCACTGTTTGCTGAAACGAAAGATCCTGAAAATGGCACAGTGAATGACTGGCTCAAAGAAGAGAAAGGCAGCAAAAAGGATACAGAAAAGACAACCACTGACAATCAAACGAATCCGGCAGAAGAAGTTCCCTCTTCTTCTGTCTCCATTATGGATTTTGTCAAAATGATTGGTGCCTTACTTTTTGTCATCCTGCTCATATATGGATTGGTGAGATTTGTTGGTAAGCAAAACCGCTTACTTAAACCATTTCGCTATGTTGAAAATATTGGCGGAACGACGGTTGGCCAAAACCGTTCAGTCCAGCTTATCAAAGTGGGCAAACGAGTATTAGTTGTCGGAGTAGCGGACTCAATCCAGCTGCTAAAAGAAATTGATGATGAACAAGAATGTGAAGCGATCGTGAAACAATATGAAGAAGCGATGGAAAGCAAAACAGATTTACCAAAAATCGTTCAAAAATTCACATCTCAGATAAAGAAACAGGATCAGCCAACCACTTCTTCTTTTTCAGCCAATTTGAAGGCGCAGCTAGCCGAATTGAAAAAGACCCAATCAGAAGTCAGAAAGAAAGGCCCGAAACAAAATGAATGAGTTTATCGATTTATTTAATTCCAGCGGTGCAGGGAATATTAGCACGTCTGTCCGTCTTCTTTTACTTTTAACCGTATTTTCGGTTGCACCAGGCATTCTCATTTTAATGACGTGTTTTACACGAATTGTGATTGTACTTTCATTCGTTAGAACGTCACTTGCAACCAACTCAATGCCGCCAAACCAAGTGCTTGTAGGGCTTGCATTGTTTCTCACATTTTTTATCATGGCACCCACGTTCTCAGAGATTAATAAAGAGGCACTCACGCCGCTTTTAAATGATGACATTACGCTCAATCAGGCATATGAAAAAGCCGAAGTGCCCATTAAAGAATTTATGAGTAAACATACGAGACAGAAGGATTTGGCTTTATTTCTTAGTTACGCAAAAATCGATACACCTGAATCGATAAAAGATATTCCGTTAACGGCGATGGTACCCGCTTTTGCGATTTCAGAATTAAAGACGGCATTTCAAATTGGTTTCATGATCTTTATTCCCTTTTTAATTATTGACATGGTGGTCGCAAGTGTTCTGATGTCAATGGGGATGATGATGCTTCCGCCGGTTATGATATCGCTCCCTTTTAAAATATTGTTATTTGTTTTAGTCGATGGATGGTATTTGATTGTTAAATCTTTGCTGCAAAGCTTTTAGAGTAGGTGCTTAAAACATGAGTTCAGAATTTGTCATTACGATGGCTGAAAGATCAGTGTATGTGGTATTGCTTGTCAGTGGGCCGCTTCTAGCGCTCGCTCTTATTGTGGGACTGATTGTCAGTGTGTTTCAGGCGACAACCCAAATTCAAGAACAGACGCTTGCGTTCATTCCTAAAATTGTTGCAGTTCTTATCGGGCTTGTTGTGTTTGGTCCATGGATGCTGTCAACCATTGTGTCCTTTACGACAGAGCTGTTCTCGAATTTAGATCGATTTGCAGGTTAACGAGCGATGTCAATCATAGAATTATTCCCTGCTTTTCTATTAGTTTTTATTCGGATCACCGCTTTTTTTGTGACAGTACCGCTTTTAGCGCATAGAACGATCCCAGCTGTACACAGAGTTGGATTCTCTCTGTTTTTAGCCGTGATTAGTTTTAGCACGATTAAGGAACCGCCAGCACTCGACATAGACGGTCTTTATATGATGCTTGCGGTGAAAGAAGCAATGGTCGGACTTCTGCTTGGTTTGATTGCATATATCATGGTGTCCGCTGTTCAAATTGCCGGCTCATTTATTGATTTTCAAATGGGCTTTGCGATCGCCAATGTGATTGATCCACAAACAGGGGCGCAAACGCCGCTGATGGGGCAGTTTTTTTATACGGTCACATTGCTATTGATGCTGGCAACCAATGCACACCACCTGCTGCTTGATGGAATCTATTACAGCTTTCAATATATTGCAGTTGATCAGTACGCACTGAATTTCGGCAGTGAATCCTTTGCTTATTTTATTGCAAAGAGCTTCAACCAAATGTTCATCATTGCCTTTCAAATCTCAGCACCGGTCGTTGCCAGCTTGTTTTTGGTCGATTTGGCACTGGGCATTGTGGCACGAACAGTTCCGCAGATGAACGTTTTTGTTGTCGGACTTCCTATTAAAATGGGTGTGAGTTTTATTATGATCATCATCTGTATGGGCGTCATCTTCGGGGTTGTCCAAAATACATTTGATACGATTGTACTCACCATGAGGAATTTCTTAGCATTGGTCGGTGGTTCGTCATGATGACAAGACTTAGACTAGACTTGCAATTTTTCGCAGGTGAAAAAACAGAAAAAGCAACGCCGAAAAAGAGACAAGATTCACGTAAAAAAGGTCAGGTTGCCAAAAGTACCGACGTCAATACAGCCATCTCATTTCTATTAATCTTTTTATCATTCTTTTTTATTGGGCCTTTTATGAAAGAGCGTATTATTGCGCTCATTGAACGTTTTTATTCAACAACGATGCTAATGAAGGTTAGCACATCTAATATTCATCAACTATTTGTGCAATTGCTTCAGGAAACAGGAATCCTCCTCATGCCAATCCTTGGTGTTGGTATGCTGGCAGGGATCATCAGTAACTATTTGCAAGTTGGTTTTCTCTTTTCGACAGAAGTAATCAAACCAAAATTAGAAAAACTCGATCCAATCAAAGGGTTTAAACGGATATACAGTATTCGAGCCCTCGTAGAGCTATTAAAATCCATTTTGAAAATTGGTTTAATTGGTTTTGCGACATTTATTGCACTTTGGATGCACTTTGACGAAATCCTGAGGCTTCCTTTATTAACAGCAGAGGAAACCCTTCATTTCGTCGCAAATATGACCTTGATTATGGGGCTATATGCAGCAGGTGCTCTCATGATCTTAGCAGGGCTTGATTATATGTATCAGAAATTTGATTATGAAAAAAACTTACGGATGTCCAAACAAGACATCAAAGATGAGTATAAAAAATCAGAGGGTGACCCGCTCATAAAATCTAAGATTAAACAGCGCCAGCGGGAAATGGCCATGAGACGGATGATGCAGGAAGTCCCAAAAGCGGACGTCATCATTACAAACCCAACCCACTATGCAATTGCTTTGAAATATGACGAAGAAAAGATGGACGCGCCCTTTGTTGTGGCAAAGGGAACAGATATTTTAGCCTTGAAAATTAGAACGATTGCGAAAGAGCACGATATCATGACCGTAGAAAACCGGCCGCTCGCTCGGGCACTATATGATCAGGTCGACATCGACCAAGCGGTCCCAGAGGAATACTTTAAGGCGATCGCAGAAATTTTAGCTTACGTCTATAAAACGAAACAAAAGATTTTATGAATTTTTGGTTTTAAAAGGAGAGAACAGGCATGTCAGCAAGAGATTTATCTGTTATATTCAGTGTTATTTTAATTGTGGCGATGCTGGTCATACCGTTTCCGCCAATGCTATTAAGTATTTTAATCATTATTAATATTTCTCTTGCGCTTATCGTGCTTCTCACCACTATGAACATGCAAGAACCACTGGAATTTTCAATTTTTCCATCATTGCTTTTGCTCTTAACACTGTTTCGTTTAGGGCTTAACATCTCTACAACACGTTCTATTCTTTCAACAGGAGATGCTGGAAAGGTTGTAGAAACGTTTGGTTCATTTGTTGTTGGAGGAAATATCATCGTTGGTCTCGTTGTTTTCCTTATTCTGATCATCATTCAGTTTATTGTTATTACTAAAGGGGCTGAGCGTGTATCAGAGGTTGCGGCAAGATTTACACTTGATGCGATGCCAGGTAAACAAATGAGTATTGACGCTGATTTAAATGCAGGGATGCTGACAGAAAGTGAAGCAAGAAACCGCCGTGAAAAAGTAGCGAGGGAAGCAGACTTTTATGGAGCGATGGACGGTGCCAGTAAGTTCGTTAAAGGGGACGCCATCGCTGGTATTATCATCGTTATCATCAATATTATATTTGGAATTATTATTGGGATGCTTCAGCAAGGCATGTCGATTCAAGAATCAGCTTCCCACTTTACCCTGTTAACAGTAGGGGACGGAATTGTTTCTCAAATTCCGGCACTCCTCATTTCAACGGCGACAGGGATTGTTGTTACGAGAGCAGCTTCTAACGGAAACCTTGGATCAGACATTACAGGTCAGCTCTTTGCATTCCCAGCCATGCTTTATGTCACAGCAGGCACGATCTTCCTTCTTGGGCTGTTTACACCAATCGGCATACTTTTGACAGGACCGATCGCAGGTTTAATTGCACTTGGCGCATACATGATGTCGAAAAACAAACAAGACCAAGAAGAAATTGAAGAGGTACTGGAGGAACAGGCAGAGGTAGAAGAGATGAAAAGTCCAGAAAGCGTTATTCATCTCCTGCAAATGGATGCCATTGAATTTGAATTTGGCTACGGCCTCATCCCGCTCGCTGATGCAAATCAAGGCGGGGACCTGTTAGACCGAATTGTGATGATCCGAAGGCAGCTTGCCCTCGAACTTGGTCTTGTCATTCCAGTCGTACGGATCCGGGACAATATTGCACTGAACCCAAATGAGTATCGACTTAAAATAAAAGGGAACGAAGTGGCAAAAGGGGAGCTGCTGCTTGATCATTACTTAGCGATGTCTCCAACGCCTGATGATGATCCGATTGAAGGAATTGAAACAATTGAGCCATCCTTTGGTCTTCCGGCTAAATGGATCTCAGAAGCAGAAAAAGATCAGGCTGAGATGCTTGGCTATACGGTTGTAGATCCTGCATCGGTTGTGTCTACTCACATCACAGAGAAAATTAGACAAAACACACACGAACTGCTCGGGCGCCAAGAAACGAAGCAATTAATCGATCATCTAAAAGAAAGTTATCCTGTCTTAGTGGATGAGGTGACGCCAAACCCACTAGCAGTTGGTGATATTCAAAAAGTGTTGGCAAAACTGCTGAAAGAAAAGGTTTCTATTCGAAATCTTGTCACCATTTTTGAGACGCTTGCAGACTACGGAAAATTAACGACGGATACAGATTTGTTAACAGAGTATGTCAGACAGGCGCTGGGAAGACAGATTACTGCACAATATGCGAGAGAAAATGAATCGCTCAAAGTCGTGACATGCTCAGGCCGAGTGGAAAAGGTGATTGCTGACAGCGTACAGCAGACAGAGCATGGCAACTACTTATCGTTAGATCCAGAATCCTCTGAAAGTGTGATTCAATCAGTGGCGAGAGAAATTGAACAGCTTTCGCTTCGTCAGGAAACGCCGGTTCTATTGTGCTCACCTCCTATAAGAATGTACGTCAAGCAGCTGTTAGAAAGATATTTCCCGGATTTACCGGTACTATCTTATAACGAACTAGAAGCAAATGTGGAAGTACAGAGCATCGGAGTGGTGGATATCTAATGAAAATGAAAAAAATCACAGCGAATTCAATGCAGGAGGCAACGATTCAAATTAGGCAGCAGCTTGGAAAGGATGCCGTCATTTTAAATTCCAAAACCGTTGTGAAACGAAAGCTGTTCGGTTTAAAGAAACAGCAAATGGTTGAAGTGATTGCAGTGCTGGATCAAGATTTTGAAGAAAGAGCGGGTAAAGGTGGACACCCTGCGCCTCCTCTTCCAGTATTTCCGAAAAAGGAGCAGATTCAACACCGGCCTGAAGAGCCGTCTCTTGCTCCTGAGGCAGTGAAACCAGTACCTTCTCAAGCTCAGCCTTTAGAATATGCGAGGAATGAGCGGCATGCTGGTATTCTGCCTGATCCTCTCATGGCAATCGATCAAAAACTGAAGGATCAAGGTCTTGATGATGTCATTCGAGACGAATGCCTCAAAGGTCTTTTAACGAAGGGTGCTGTCAAGGAAGATCAAATTCAAAAAGAACTTGAACAACAGCTGACAGATATGCTGCCGGCTCACACCTCTGATGAGCCGATGATTCGTTCAAAATACATTGTGCTGTTTGGTTCAACTGGAGCTGGTAAAACAACAACGATTGCAAAGCTCGCTGCCAAAACGGCCATTCAGAAGCAAAAGAAAATCGCTTTTATTACAACAGATACGTACCGAATTGCAGCGATCGAACAACTGAAAACATATGCGGAACTGCTCAATGCACCGCTTGAGGTTTGTTATTCGAGAGAGGATTTTGTAAAAGCTCAAGAGACGTTTAAAGAGTATGATCATATTTTCGTAGACACAGCGGGTCGTAACTTTAAAGAAGAAGCGTATATCAAAGAGCTGACAGACATCATTCCATTTAATGAAAGCATTCAAAGTTTCCTAGTGATGAGTGCGACCTCGAAGTATCAGGACATGAAAGCCATGGTTAAACGCTTTGAACACGTTCCAATCGATCAATTCATTTTTACAAAGGTAGATGAAACAGACACGATGGGAACCATCTTTCAAATCATTGCAGACTCTCAAATTGGACTTGGCTTTTTAACAAATGGTCAAAATGTTCCTGAGGATATTCTTGAGGGCTCTCCTCTTGAATTAACAAGGATGGTCTTACAATGATGAAGCCCGACCAAGCAGAAGGTTTAAGAAAGCTCGTTCAGCAGAATCAAACGATCGCACCAGCTCCTCTTGGTATAAGCGGACAGGCAAAAACCATTGCTGTCATGAGCGGTAAAGGTGGGGTTGGAAAATCGAATTTGACGCTGAATATGGCACTGTCTATCGCAAATGCAGGGAAGCGAGTGTTAGTCATCGACCTTGATTTTGGTATGGGCAATATTGATATTTTACTAGGGAAAACTTCGACTAGCTCTATATTAGATGTTCTTGTCAGGAAGAAATCCTTCCAAGCAGCTATGACCCAAGGAACGAACAACCTTTATTACATTTCTGGTGGAAGCGGACTTGAACAGCTGTTTTCTTTAGATAAAGATCAATGGTCGTTCTTTCTAGAGGAAATGGAAAGAATGATGCACGACTTTGATTGTATCTTCTTTGATATGGGGGCTGGCTTGTCTAAAGATCAACTGCCTTTTGTTTTATCAGCAGGAGAAGTTGTGGTTGTGACAACGCCAGAACCAACATCAATCATGGATGCCTACAGCGCAATTAAACACTTAGCGATTCATCAGTTCGAACAATCTGTGCAAATCATTGTCAACCGGTGTAAAACCCCGTCAGAAGGGTCAGAAACCTACCGGAAGTTAGCAGGAGTGGTCACATCATTTTTACACAGAAAACTAGTATTTGCTGGTGCTGTGCCGGATGATCCTGCGGTTCCAAAAGCGGTGGCTGAACAAATTCCATTTTATATGAAGCAGCCTCATTCACGGCTGAGTAAAACGATCAAGATGCTGGCAGAAACACTTTATCAACAGCAGATAAGAGAGGCACAGAGAGAGCAGCATACGTTTATAGATAAGTTGTCCTCTTTTTTTAAAAGGAGGAAGGTGGACTCATGATTAGAGTGCTTGTAGTAGATGACTCGGCCTTTATGCGAAAGCTCATTAGTGATTTCCTAAGTGCCGAGCAAGAAATAGAAGTCGTCGGAACGGCGCGAAATGGGGAAGATGCCTTAAAACGGATCAAGGAACTGAATCCAGATGTCGTCACATTAGATGTGGAAATGCCTGTTTTAAATGGAACAGAAGCATTAAAACAAATTCTGGCTGAACACGACCTTGCCGTGATTATGGTGTCAAGCCAGACAAAGCAAGGGAAAGATTTAACCATCCATTGCTTAGAACTTGGTGCTTTTGACTTTGTGACAAAGCCTTCAGGAAGTATTTCGCTCGATTTACACAAAGTAAGAGGCCAAATTGTAGAGCGGGTGCTTGCGGCAGGGCTGTCAAGGAAACGCACTGAAGTACAGGTTTCTCCAAAGCCGGTGATGAAGCCGCCAATTCCAGTGGCTACACCTCGCCCGCAAGCCGTAAAAAGTGGTTCACTCCGAAAGATTATTTCAATCGGAACATCAACGGGAGGGCCAAGGGCACTTCAACGAGTTGTCACGAAGCTGCCTAAGGACATAGAAGCACCTATTTTGATTGTGCAGCATATGCCGGCAGGATTTACAGCATCACTTGCTACTAGGTTAGACCATTTATCTCAAATTTCGATTAAAGAAGCACAAGATGGAGACATCGCTAAAAATGGAGTGGCTTACATAGCGCCTGGTGGAATGAATATGTCACTTCATGAACAAGGGGCATCCTTAGTCATCAGGCTATCTCCAGAGGACACGGAAAGCCGGCACAAACCTTCTGTTAACTATTTATTTGAATCCATCAGTCATATAAAGGGTTACGAGAAAATTGCTGTCATTATGACAGGCATGGGTAGTGACGGCACAGAAGGTGTCAAAAAAATGGTCGCAAGCGGTCATACAAAAGTCATTGCAGAAAAAGAAGAATCATGTGTTGTTTTCGGAATGCCTAAATCAGTCATTAAAGCAGGCCTTGCACATGAAACAAGGCATGTGGATGACATCGCACATGCAATTATAAGCTCCATGAAAAAAGAGAGGGCGTGAACACGTTGGATGTAAACCAATACTTAGATATCTTTTTAGATGAAAGCAGAGAACACTTACAAACTTGTAATGAAAAACTTCTTGATTTAGAAAAGAACCCAACCGACTTGCAGCTAGTGAATGATATATTCAGAGCGGCTCACACATTGAAAGGCATGAGTGCAACGATGGGCTACGCTGATATGGCTCAGCTAACACATCATTTAGAAAACATGTTTGATGCCATTCGAAATGAACAAATGATTGTCACACCTGAGTCAATGGACACAATGTTTGAAGCACTTGATCACCTTGAAGCAATGGTTCAATCAATTGCAGAAGGTGGAGATGGGAAACGCGATGTCACAGAGATTAGTAAAAAGCTAGATGTGACAGGAAGCCATGCTGAGGCAGCTCCTAGTGTTGAAACAGCGGCTGTATCAGCGGCTGCTGCTAATGACTTAGACTATAACGAATTTGAACGAACAGTGCTTGATGAAGCGAGGGAACAAGGCTTTAAATGCTATGAACTCAATGTAACATTAAGTGACGCATGCCTATTAAAAGCCGTTCGTGTCTATATGATCTTTGAAAGACTGAACGAAGCAGGCGAGGTCGTCAAAACAGTTCCAAATGCAGAACTTTTAGAATCAGAAGATTTCGAATCTGAATTCAGTATTTCTTATTTATCTAAACAACCGATGGACGAAGTGAAAAAAATCGTGATGACGATCTCAGAAGTTGAACAAGTTGAGATCTCGGAAGTTTCTGCATTTGAAGAAGTGACTCCAGCTGAAAAACAAGAAGCAAAACCTGAACAGAAAAAAGAAGAAGTCTCCGTGCCTGCTGCGAAAGCACCAGCAAACGATGCACCAAAAGCAAATGGCAATAACGGTTCAGCCGCAGGAGGAACAAAAACGATTCGTGTCAACATCGATCGTCTAGACTCTCTTATGAATCTATTTGAAGAACTGGTGATTGACAGAGGCCGTTTAGAACAGATTGCCAAAGAGCTTGAAAATAACGAACTCACTGATACGGTCGAAAGAATGACACGTATTTCAGGCGATCTGCAATCGATCATCCTGAACATGAGAATGGTTCCTGTAGAAACGGTGTTTAACAGGTTCCCACGTATGATCCGTCAATTGACGAAAGAGCTCAATAAAAAAATTGAACTGATCATTGAAGGTGCTGATACTGAGCTTGATCGAACAGTCATCGACGAGATTGGAGATCCGCTCCTACACTTACTTAGAAACAGTCTAGATCACGGAATTGAATCGCCAGAAGAACGTGTGAAAAAAGGCAAGCCAGAAAAAGGAACCGTTCTATTAAAGGCGTATCATAGCGGAAACCACGTCTTCATTGAAGTAGAAGATGATGGCGGCGGAATTAACCGTAAGAAAGTGCTTGAAAAAGCATTAGAGCGCGGGGTTATTACAGATAGAGAAGCGGAAACCATTGAAGATCATCAAATTGATTCATTGATCTTTGCAGCAGGATTCTCTACAGCTGATGAGATATCTGACATCTCAGGCCGCGGTGTAGGTCTTGACGTCGTGAAAAACAAGCTGGAATCACTAGGCGGATCTGTAAGCATCAACTCAACAGAAGGACAGGGCTCACTATTCTCGATCCAGCTTCCGCTTACATTATCGATTATTTCTGTACTTCTTGTAAAACTGGAAGAGGAAACATTTGCGATTCCGATTTCTTCTATTATTGAAACGGCTGTCATTAAGAAAAGCGACATCCTTCAAACACATGATCGCGAAGTAATTGATTTCCGCGGATTTATCGTACCGGTCGTGTACTTGAAGAAACAATTCCACGTACCAAATGCGAATGAATTAGAGGAAGAACTGCACATCATCGTTGTTCGTAAAGGAGATAAGCTGACAGCATTTGTGGTCGATTCATTTATTGGTCAGCAAGAGGTTGTATTGAAATCACTAGGAGATTACCTGCCAAACGTGTTTGCGATCTCAGGCGCAACAATCCTAGGCGACGGTCAAGTTGCACTCATCGTTGACTGTAATGCACTGATCAAGTAAAAAACAATAGAGGAGCGGTCTGAAATGAGTACAGATATCAAAACTGGCGAAAAGATGATTGTGTTTATCGTAAACAAAAAAGAATACGCCATTTCAGTATCAGAAGTAAAGTCCATTGAAAAATGGCAGCAGCCGACAAGAGTCCCTGGCGTTGCACCTTATATATGCGGTGTTATTAATCTGCGCGGTGTCGTGACGCCTGTCATCGATCTTAGAGTGAGACTTGGATCAAGTGACAACGAAATTACAGATGAAACAAGAATGATTATTGTACAAGTTGGTGACATTGAAGTCGGCTGGATTGTTGATGAAGCGAATGATGTCATTACAGTCCATCAAGAAGAAGTAGAATCTTCTCCTGAGTCAGCTGAAAAAGAAGGACAATCATGGGTAACAGGTATCATTAAGCATGATCAGCGTCTATTTAATATCATTCACCCTGGTGCTGTCCTCGACAAGAGCGTTCAAGATGCACCTGTTCATTAAGGAGGATGTGAAATGAGCATTTTCAATGAAATAAAAGATGAACAGCTGGATGTATTAAGAGAGGTAGGGAATATTGGAGCAGGCCACGCCGCGTCTGCTCTTGCCAGCCTTTTGGATCGCAAAATAGATATGGCTGTTCCGTTTGTCAAGGTTCTCTCGTTTGAAGAATTAATGGATTTCTTTGGCGGTGCAGACCTCCCAGTTGCAAGCATTTTCCTGCGAATGGAAGGAGATTTATCTGGCTCTATCTTTTTCATTATGCCCTTTGAGCAAGCTGAGCAATTTGTAAGAGAGCTTGTACGAGATCCAGCATTTGATATTGATACCATTCACGAGCATGTGATGGGGACGTCAGCACTACACGAGCTGGGAAATATTTTAGCAGGCTCTTATTTATCAGCCCTTGCCGATTTAACAAAATTGCAGCTTCACCCAAGTGTTCCAGATGTTACGCTCGATATGTTCGGGGCTGTCATTAGCGAAGGGTTAATGCAATTCAGTCCTCTAGGTGATCAGGCAATTGTGATTGATACATCAATTTTTGATGATCAAAATAAGCAAGAGCTGAAAGGAAATATGTTTCTATTACCAGACTTTGAATCGTTTGAAAAACTATTCAAAGCATTAGGTAACCTTTAATGAACGTTCAGATTCCGGCAGTTGTAAAGGTTGGTATAGCGGATGTTCAGCTTGTGAAAACACCGGACCGCATTCGGACATCCGGACTTGGTTCTTGTGTAGGGCTTGTTCTGTTTGATCAAGAAAAAAAACTGGCAGGTCTTGTCCATGTCATGCTTCCAGACTCATCCCTTGCAAAAGGGGCAGTGGAGAACTTGGCTAAATATGCAGATACAGGTGTCAAGCATACAATTGATCTGCTCCTTAAAGAAGGAGCGCGCAAACATGCGCTAAAGGCAAAACTTGCTGGTGGCGCAGAAATGTTTAAGTTTAAGTCAACCAATGATCTGATGAGAATTGGACCTAGAAACGTATCAGCTGTTAAAGAACATCTGTCTCTTTATCGCATCCCGATCATTAGTGAGGATACGGGCGGGAACAATGGCCGTACGATTGAATTTGATCCGCTTACGACAGAGCTTGAGATCCGCACTGTGAAGCAAGGCATTATGAAGATATAACTAAGGAAGTATAGGGGGAGAAAGATGCAATCCTTAAATTACGAAGATCAGGCGCTATGGGCTAGATGGAAAGAGTGGAAGGACCCAGCTGCTGGAGATGATCTTATGCGCCGCTATATGCCGCTCGTCACATATCATGTTGGAAGAATTTCCATCGGTCTCCCGAAGTCAGTGCATAAAGAAGACTTGATCAGTCTAGGGATGCTCGGTTTATATGATGCCCTTGAAAAATTCGACCCTGGAAGAGATCTGAAGTTTGATACATATGCATCCTTCAGAATCCGCGGGGCCATCATCGACGGTCTTCGTAAAGAGGACTGGCTGCCTCGTACATCAAGAGAAAAAACAAAAAAAGTAGAAGCGGCTATTGAAAAGCTTGAACAACGCTATTTACGAAATGTGACGCCGACAGAAGTGGCAGAGGAACTTGGCATGAGTGAACAGGATGTTGTCACAACAATGAATGAAGGTTTCTTTGCAAATCTGCTTTCAATCGACGAGAAGCTGCATGATCAAGAAGACGGTGAAAACGTCCAAGTCATGATTCGCGACGAGAAAACTGTGACACCTGAAGAGAAGATGCTGAAAGATGAATTAATAGAACAGCTTGCTGAAAAAATGACCGAGCTATCTGAAAAAGAAAAGCTCGTGATCAGTCTTTTCTATAAAGAGGAACTGACGTTAACGGAAATCGGTCACGTGCTCAATTTATCGACCTCACGCATTTCGCAAATTCATTCAAAGGCATTGTTCAAGCTTAAGCATCTGCTTGATAAAGCCATTCAATCTTAAAGAGTTAGTGAGTGAAAAAATATGTTATGGCTGATTAGCTTCATGCTTCATGCTGCACTTATTTATTTTGTGATCATTTTATATACGAGAATGAATTCGCTGAAGGCAACTGAACAAAAGCATCGAGAACTTCTAGAAGAAACGGAAAATACCCTGGCTGCATTTTTGATGGAAGTCAAAGAAGAGAATGACAAACTATCAAAAGTGGCAGCCGCTTCCCCTGATTTTTCTGCTGAAGAGCTGAAAACAGATTTTCAGACACCAAAGCAGCCACAAACACCAATTGAATCCCAGCAATCGGTAGAAAGTGAAGATCCAGTACCAGAGCACTTGTCGGCTCTCCTTAGCGAAGTCGAAGTGCAGGAAGAGAAGGTAAACGAACCCGTTCCACATCTTGAATCAGACGCTTCTGCGTCTTCTGAAAGTGAAGTAGAAGAAACATTCGAGGACCAAGTGAAGACCTTATATGACCAAGGGCATTCGCTAGAAGAAATAGCGAAAGAACTGAAAACGGGCAAGACAGAAATCGAGCTTTTATTAAAATTTAGCGGAAAGCTGTAAAGGATTCTTGATTGTCAGTCCATCATGTGTTATATTATTTCTTGGTGTTAAATACACACGCTTAATGATTCATATGAAGGTGCTGCCGTGGCGCAGTTTTATGTGAACATGACTTGAGCGGAGGAAAAAAAACCATTATATTAGGAGGCAACAACATGTCAGTTATTTCTATGAAACAATTGCTAGAAGCTGGTGTTCACTTCGGTCACCAAACGCGCCGCTGGAACCCAAAAATGAAGCGTTACATCTTTACAGAACGTAACGGTATCTACATCATCGATCTTCAAAAAACGGTGAAAAAAGTAGAGGAAGCTTACAACTTCACGAAAAACCTTGCTGCTGACGGAGGAAAAATCCTTTTCGTTGGTACGAAAAAGCAAGCACAAGATTCAGTGAAAGAAGAAGCAATCCGTTCTGGTATGTTCTATGTGAACCAACGCTGGCTTGGTGGAACTTTAACAAACTTTGAAACAATCCAAAAACGTATCAAACGTTTAAAAGATATTGAAAAAATGCAAGAAAACGGTACATTCGATGTTCTTCCTAAGAAAGAAGTCGTTCAACTGAAAAAAGAATTAGAACGTCTTGAAAAATTCCTAGGCGGAATCAAAGACATGAAAGGTCTTCCGGATGCACTTTTCATTATCGACCCTCGTAAAGAGCGTATTGCAGTTGCAGAAGCTCGTAAATTGAATATCCCAATCATCGGTATCGTTGACACAAACTGTGATCCAGACGAAATTGATGTTGTGATCCCTGCAAACGATGATGCAATCCGTGCTGTAAAACTTCTAACTGCTAAAATGGCAGATGCGATTCTTGAGTCTAAACAAGGCGAAGAAGAAGCTGTTGTAGAAGAAACGACAGAAACTGAAACAACAACTGCGTAACCTATTCAAAAGGTGATAAGAGGGAAATGCCTTTTATCACCTTTTTTTCACCTAGTAATCCGTGTTTTAACATAGAAGGAGGAAATGTAAAATGGCTATTACTGCTCAATTAGTTAAAGAACTGCGTCAAAAAACTGGTGCAGGTATGATGGACTGTAAAAAAGCGTTAACAGAAACTGATGGTGACATCGACAAAGCAATCGATCTTCTAAGAGAAAAAGGAATTGCAAAAGCTGCGAAAAAAGCAGACCGTATTGCTGCAGAAGGATTAACTCTTATCAAAACTGACGGCAACACAGGCGTGATCCTAGAAGTGAACTCTGAGACTGATTTCGTTTCGAAAAACGAAGGGTTCCAATCACTTCTTAACGAACTTGCTGATCATTTGCTTGCTGCTAAACCTGCAACAATTGAAGAAGCTCATGCTTCTAAAATGGAAAACGGTTCAACAGTTGAAGAGCATATCACATCTGCGATTGCGAAAATCGGAGAGAAAATCACTCTACGTCGTTTCTCTGTTATCACGAAAGAAGATAACGCAGCATTCGGTTCTTACTTACACATGGGCGGACGCATCGGTGTGTTAGCTGTTCTTAACGGAACAACTGACGAAGAGCTTGCAAGAGACATCGCAATGCACGTTGCTGCTGTAAACCCTAAATACATTTCTCGTGACCAAGTGTCAGAAGAAGAAGCAAACCGTGAGCGCGAAGTATTAACGCAGCAAGCGCTTCAAGAAGGAAAACCTGAAAACATCGTAGCTAAAATGGTAGAAGGCCGTCTAAACAAATTCTTCGAAGAAATTTGCTTACTTGACCAAGCTTTCGTTAAAAACCCAGATGAAAAAGTGAAACAAGTAGTAGCTGCGAAAAACGCAAGTGTTCAAACTTATGTTCGCTATGAAGTGGGCGAAGGCATCGAGAAGCGTCAAGACAACTTTGCTGAAGAAGTTATGAGCCAAGTGAAAAAATAATGTTTGAAAAGCTCTCTGGGGCTTTTTTAGGGAGCACAAGCACTGTGTTCCCTATTTTTTAGAGGATATTGATTTACAAAAGGCAGTTTCTTACGCATAATAAGAGACGGTATAGTTTACACTTGGAGGTTATCATGAGCAAACCGAAATATAATCGCATTGTACTGAAGCTAAGTGGCGAAGCACTAGCAGGTGATGCTGGAAATGGAATTAACCCAACTGTCATTCATTCAATTGCAAAGCAAGTAAAAGAAATTGCAGAGCTAGATGTTGAGGTTGCAGTTGTTGTAGGCGGAGGAAACCTTTGGCGCGGTAAGACAGGTAGTGACTTAGGAATGGACCGTGCAACAGCAGACTACATGGGCATGCTGGCAACAGTGATGAATTCACTCGCGCTACAAGACAGCCTAGAAACGCTTGGCATTCAGTCTAGGGTACAAACCTCTATCGAAATGAGACAGGTTGCAGAACCATACATAAGAAGAAAAGCGATCCGTCATCTTGAGAAGAAACGTGTCGTAATTTTTGCTGCAGGTACTGGTAACCCTTATTTCTCTACAGATACAACGGCAGCACTTCGTGCAGCAGAAATTGAAGCAGATGTCATTTTAATGGCGAAAAATAATGTAGACGGTGTCTACAGTGCTGATCCTCGTACAGATGCGGATGCAGTAAAATATGACAAGCTTTCATATCTTGATGTGCTAAAAGAAGGGCTTGCAGTAATGGATTCTACTGCGTCCTCATTATGTATGGACAATGACATTCCATTAATCGTATTCTCTATTATGGAAGAAGGAAATATTAAACGTGCTGTAAATGGCGAATCAATTGGAACGATTGTGAGGGGGAAATAACGTGTCAAAAGAAGTATTGAACCAAACGAAAGAAAAAATGGAAAAAGCCGTTCAAGCATACGGACGTGAACTTGCAACTGTTCGTGCGGGCAGAGCAAATGCTTCATTGCTTGATAAAGTGACGGTTGATTATTACGGTGCACAAACACCACTTAACCAAATCGCGTCAATCACAGTGCCAGAAGCACGTATGCTGATTATCACACCTTATGATAAAACAGCTATCGGTGATATCGAAAAATCGATCCAAAAGTCTGATCTTGGCATCACGCCAACAAGTGACGGAAATGTGATCCGTATTGCGATTCCTGCACTAACAGAAGAAAGACGTAAAGAGCTTGTGAAAGTGGTAAGAAAATATTCAGAAGAAGCAAAAGTAGCTGTTCGTAATGTTCGTCGTGATGCAAACGATGAGTTGAAAAAGCTCGAGAAAAATGGTGAGATCACTGAAGATGAATTAAGATCATCAACAGAGGATGTTCAAAAATTGACAGATGAATATGTCGCTAAAATTGATGACGTGACGAAAGATAAAGAAAAAGAAATCATGGAAGTTTAAGAAAAAACTATGTACAATAGATAATAGTGAAAAGACCCTCTTCATGTTTACAGGGGGTTTTTTTGTTAATACTGTTGGTGACTATATTATTAGCGGAAACGCAACCTTTTTGGGTGATGGAGGAATCTCATGCTCAATATACTCAAAAATTGGAAGAATCAGCAAACTGCAGCTTCCAACTTAGAAAGTCTGACAAAAGAAGACATATTAAATGGAGAAATTCCTGAACATATCGCCATTATCATGGATGGGAACGGAAGATGGGCAAAAAAACGTGCTCTTCCGCGGGTAGCAGGACATCATGAAGGAATGAAAGTCGTCAAGCGCATGACAAAGCTTGCAAATGAGCTGAATGTCAAAGTGCTGACTTTGTATGCTTTCTCTACAGAAAATTGGAAGCGTCCAAAACTAGAAGTAGACTTTTTAATGAAACTTCCTGAAGAATTTTTAAACATCTACCTGCCCGAGCTCATCGAGGAAAATGTCCGTGTTCGCTTAACAGGTGATCCAGACGGCCTCCCGCAGCATACGAAAAGAGCGGTGGAGAACGCAGTAAAGAGTACGACGAATAACGACGGGCTCATTTTGAATTTTGCGCTCAACTATGGAGGGCGCACAGAAATCGTCTCCGCATGCAGACAAATTTCTGAAAAAGTCAAAGAAGGTAAGCTTCAAGCAGAAGACATCACAGAAGAGATGTTTTCAGCTTATTTAATGACAGAATCTCTTCAAGATCCGGATTTGCTTATTCGCACAAGTGGAGAAATTAGATTAAGCAACTTTATGCTTTGGCAAATTGCGTACAGCGAATTTGTCTTTACGGATGTGCTTTGGCCTGACTTTTCTGATGAGCATCTTATAGGCGCTATCGGAGAATACCAGCGCCGCGGCCGGAGGTTCGGTGGAATTTAGAGGGTGGTGCAGATGAAACAAAGAATTTTGACGGGTGTTTTGGCAGCTGCAGTCTTTTTACTTGCAGTTATATATGGACAGATGCCATTTACCCTGCTGATTTACTTAATGGGAAGTGTCGCTCTCTTTGAGCTTCTAAGAATGAAAAAGATATCGATTTTTAGCTTTCCTGGTATTGTCAGCTTAATATTACTTTGGCTTTTAATGGGCGGAGAGAACAGCTTCTTCCCGAACGTAGACGCATCAAAAATGCAGATTGCTTTATTTGCAGTCTTAATTCTTTTAACTTATACAGTGTTGAGTAAAAACTCTTTCACATTCGATGAGGTTGCTTTTGTAATATTAGCGACATTATATATTGGCGTCAGTTTCTATTATTTTATTCAAATTAGAGGCTTATATGGCATGAGTGCGATCTTCTTCGCAGCAGTGATTATTTGGTCCACTGACTCAGGTGCCTATTTTATTGGGAAATCGATGGGGAAACGAAAGCTCTGGCCAGAGATCAGCCCAAACAAAACAGTAGAAGGATTTATCGGCGGAATCGTCACAGCGGTCGTGTTGTCATTTGTGTTTCAGGCGGTTACAGGATTTTTGCCATCATATCTGCTCGTTATGTTTATTACGCTTTTGCTCAGTATCTTTGGACAGCTTGGCGACCTTGTGGAATCTGCTTTAAAGCGTCATTATCACGTGAAGGATTCAGGGACAATTCTCCCTGGACATGGCGGGATTTTGGACAGGTTTGACAGCTTTTTATTCGTTCTGCCGTTTTTATATTTATTGCTTGCAACGTTTGCCAGCTAACCTCATAGAAACTTATTGAACGAGAGAAGGAGTGGCAATTTGAGATATATTTCGCTATTAGGCGCAACAGGATCAATTGGAGAACAAACATTAGATGTGATGAGGCAGCACCCAGACAAATTTAAGCTAAAAGCCATGACGTTTGGCCGAAATGTAGACAAGGCCATACCAATCATTGAACAGTTTCAGCCTGAATTTGTCGGTTGCTTAAGTGAAGAGGCCTATCACACGCTAAAAGGTCATTCATTTGAATACGATGTCAAAATGGCTGCTGGTGATGAAACCAACATCGAAGCAGCGACCTATGATGCAGTGGACGTTGTGGTCAATGCCCTTGTCGGAAGTGTCGGGCTTGTTCCAACATTAAAGGCCATTGAACAAAAAAAGACGATTGCACTCGCAAATAAGGAAACACTTGTGACAGCTGGTCATATAGTAAAAGAGTACGCGAAAAGATATGATGTACCTTTACTTCCTGTCGATAGTGAGCATTCCGCTATTTTTCAATGCCTGCAAGGTGAACAAGCTAAAAACATTGAACGCTTAATCGTGACAGCCTCAGGTGGTAGTTTCCGAGATAAAAAACGAACTGAACTTGAAGGTGTTACGGTTGAAGAAGCGCTGAACCACCCAAACTGGTCGATGGGAGCGAAAATTACCATTGATTCAGCGACGATGATGAATAAAGGGCTCGAGGTGATTGAGGCACATTGGTTGTTTGATATACCGTATGAACAAATTGATGTGCTGTTACATAAAGAGAGCATTATCCATTCGATGGTGGAATTTCACGACAAAAGCGTCATGGCTCAGTTAGGGACACCTGACATGAGAGTGCCCATTCAATATGCACTCACATACCCTGACAGGGCGCCATTACCAGAAGCAAAATCATTGAACCTTTGGGAGATTGGACAATTGAATTTCCAAAAAGCGGATTTTGACAGGTATCGCTGCTTACATTTTGCTTATGAATCAGGTAAAATAGGAGGGACAATGCCTGCTGTGCTCAATGCAGCAAATGAAATGGCAGTCGATGCTTTTCTGAAAGGCAAAGTAACATTCCTGCAAATTGAAGAATTGATTGAAAAGGCACTAAACAGACATCATGTGATTTCAACGCCTAGTTTGCAAGATATCCATGAAGTGGACAAAGATACACGAGACTTTGTTCAATCAATCCTCACATAAGGTGGTATGTTCGTGAATACAGTGATTGCGTTTATTATTATTTTTGGAACGCTCGTTTTTTTCCACGAGCTTGGCCATTTAATTATGGCGCAGCGAGCGGGGATTTTATGCCGTGAGTTCGCAATTGGTTTTGGGCCGAAGATTTTCTCCTTTAAACGAAAAGAAACCGTTTATACCATTAGACTTCTCCCTATTGGCGGATTTGTTAAAATGGCAGGAGAGGACCCTGAAGTCATTGAAATTAAACCAGGTCATACAGTGGGGCTCTTATTCAATGAGCAAAATGAAGTAGAAAAAATCATTTTAAATGATAAAGAAAAATATCCTGATGCACTTGTCATCGAAGTTGAGCAGATTGATTTAGATCATGCCATGAGAATCTCAGGATATGAAGCTGGAAATGAAGATATTTTGACTGGCTACAATGTAAGTCAAACAAGCTTTTATATTGCAGATGGTGAAGAGATTCAAATCGCACCGTACAATCGTCAATTTGGATCAAAAACGGTATGGCAGCGTATTAAAGCGATCGCAGCTGGACCGATTATGAACTTTATCTTGGCGTATGTGATATTAGTTGCTTTAGGGTTTATTCAAGGGGTCACCGTTGATGATCCTGTACTCGGCAAGCTGACGAAAGATGGCCGAGCGGCAGAAGCTGGACTCATGCAGGGAGACCACATCGTGTCCATTAACGGGGATAAAATGAATTCTTGGACAGACGTCGTTCAAACCGTTCAAAAGAACCCTGAGAAAAAAATGAATGTCGTCATTGACCGAGACGGCAAAGAAAGCACTGTGCAGGTTGTACCAGAAGCTGTGAAAGCAGACGGAAAAAACATTGGCCGTTTCGGATCTTATCCGCCAACGGAAAATGGATTTCTGAAGGTTATTTCTTCCTCAGGAACGACTGTGATTTCAACTGCAGGTCTGATTTTAACGAACTTACAAAAGATTGTCACAGGGCAATTTTCACTAGATATGTTAGCAGGTCCTGTTGGGATCTATGACATGACAGGAGAAGTAGCTAAGCAAGGTGTGTTAACATTAATGCAGTTTGCGGCGTTCCTTAGTATTAACTTAGGTATCGTGAATTTATTGCCGATTCCTGCACTAGACGGAGGACGTTTACTATTCTTGTTTGTTGAAGCCATTCGCGGTAAACCAATTAATCGTGAGAAAGAAGCACTTGTTGTCTTTATCGGTGTTGCATTCCTCATGCTGTTAATGCTAGTGGTTACGTGGAATGACATCCAGCGATTATTTTTATAAAACCAATGTCTCTTGTTTCTCATTACGGGAAACAAGAGTTTTTGTGAGAAGTCCTATTTCATAAATGAGGTGTAACGACATGAGACAATCCCTGACTTTCATACCAACTCTTCGAGAGGTGCCAGCAGATGCTGAGGCAAAAAGTCACCAGCTCTTAGTAAGAGCTGGGTTCATTAGACAAAACACAAGCGGAATCTATCATTATCTGCCGCTTGCTCATAAAGTCATCCAGCATATTCAATCCATCGTTCGCAAGGAGATGGAAAAGGCGGGAGCAGCTGAGCTGTTAATGCCAGTGCTGCAGCAGGCAGAAATGTGGCAAGAGTCAGGAAGATGGTATACATACGGTCCAGAATTGATGCGTATGAAAGATCGTCATGGCCGTGAGTTTGCACTTGGCCCAACGCACGAAGAAGTGATTACATCACTCGTACGCAGCGAAGTGAAATCGTATAAGAAGCTTCCTTTAACTCTTTATCAAATTCAATCAAAATTCCGCGACGAACAGAGACCGCGTTTTGGGCTACTGCGGGGACGTGAATTTATTATGAAGGATGCGTACTCATTCCATTCTTCACCAGAAAGCCTTGATGACACTTACAACAAGATGTTTACAGCATACTCCAATGTATTCTCAAAAGTAGGTCTTAATTTTAGACCAGTTATTGCAGATTCTGGTGCAATGGGAGGAAAAGATACACATGAGTTTATGGCACTGTCAGAAGTAGGAGAAGATACAATCGCATACTCTGATACATCTTCCTATGCTGCGAACATTGAAATGGCTGAAGCTGTATATCAAGGAGAAGAAGCAAATCCTGCGGACTTCAAAGAACTTGAAAAAGTCCATACACCGCAAGCAAAAACGATTCAAGACATCGCTGGATTTTTAGAAGTTGATCCTTCTCTTTGTATCAAGTCTGTTTTGTTTAAAGCAGATGATGCGTATGTTCTCATCCTGACGAGAGGCGACCATGAAGTAAATGATGTGAAAGTGAAAAACTTGGTAGGAGCACAGCTTGTAGAGCTTGCTACTCGCGAAGAAGTACTAGAAGTCATTGGAACAGAGCCTGGATTTGTTGGTCCAGTGAAGCTGGAAGCAGAAGTCGATATTTATGCAGACCTTGCGGTTAAAGGCATGACAAATGCTGTTGCAGGTGCAAACGAAGCGGATTATCACTATATCAATGTCAATCCTGCGCGTGATGTGTCAGTGAAAGAATTCACAGATCTCCGTTTGATTCAAGAAGGCGACGTTTCTCCAGATGGAGAAGGCACAATCCAGTTTGCTAAAGGGATTGAAGTAGGACAAGTCTTTAAACTAGGCACTCGTTATTCTGAGTCAATGGATGCGACGTACCTTGATGAGAATGGTCGAGCGCAGCCAATGATTATGGGCTGCTATGGTATCGGTATCTCTAGAACGCTTTCAGCGATTGTTGAACAGCATCACGATGAGAAAGGAATCATTTGGCCGGAAGCTGTTGCGCCATATGACCTTCATCTCCTTGCATTAAATATGAAAAACGATGCTCAAAAAGAGCTAGCTGAAACGTTATACGAGCGCTTAGAAGATGAGGGCTTTGACGTACTTTTCGATGACCGTCAGGAGCGAGCAGGCGTGAAATTTGCAGACAGTGATTTAATTGGACTGCCAATTCGCATTAGCTGCGGAAAACGTTCAGAAGAAGGCATTGTTGAAGTGAAGTTTAGAAAATCAGGGGAATCACACGAAGTATCTGTTGATGAGCTGATTTCATTTATACGCCAAGCATAAAAAACGAACAAAAAAATGAAGGTACCTCCTGTAGAAAAGAGGTACCTTTCTGATTGACAAAAGGAGGGTCCTGTCTTGGATGAACAATTACCGATCACACGGCGGCAATTTCATATATTACTCAATCAGATTCAAATGACAGATGATGACCTCAGTCGTTACTTTGAAGAAGGAGAAATCGTCAAATTGACGGTGCATAAGGCGGCGAAAACGTGGCATTTCCTTTTTAAATTTAAGGCGCTTTTGCCTTACAAGGTATATGCCATGTTTCTCAGCAGGCTGACAAATGCATTTTCTCATATTGCACAAGTCACTTGCACGATTGAAGTCAATGATTCGAGCATCTCTGAAGAGCTCGTTCAATCGTATTGGTCACATTGTGTGGAAGAGCTTCAAGGAATTTCTCCTCCAATTATCAGCTTGCTTCAGCAGCAAAAACCATCGCTGTCTGGACATAAAATCATCATCAAAACGAAAAGCGAAACAGAGGCTTTGGCCATCAAGAAGAAGTACAGTCCAATGCTCCAGGCTGCTTTTAAACAAGTAGGCTTTCCAGAATTGCAATTTGATACAGAAATTTTTGTATCAGATCAAGAGATTCAGAAGTTCAGAGAACAAAAGCTTGCTGAAGATCAAGAAAGAGCGATGCAAGCCCTCACTGAGATGGAGAAGAAGGAAAGTGAGGAGCAGGAAGAAGGTCCGTCTGGCCCACTCATGATTGGCTATCAAATTAAAGACAATGAAGAAATTCGTACGCTTGATAGTATTATGGATGAGGAAAGAAGAATCACCGTTCAGGGCTATGTATTCGATGCAGAAACGCGTGAGCTGAAAAGCGGCAGAACGCTTTGTATCTTTAAAATTACAGATTATACAAACAGTATTTTAATTAAAATGTTTGCAAGAGAAAAAGAAGATGCCCAGCTGATGAAATCATTGAAAAAAGGCATGTGGGTCAAAGCAAGAGGAAGCATTCAAAACGATACGTTTGTTAGAGACCTTGTCATGATTGCCAATGACGTCAATGAAATGAAACCTCAGCTGAAAGAGGATACGGCACCTGAGGGTGAAAAGCGTGTCGAGCTTCATTTGCATTCCCCAATGAGTCAAATGGATGCTGTTACTGGCATCGGCAAGTTGGTGGAACAAGCAAAAAAATGGGGACATGAAGCGATTGCTCTGACGGATCATGCGGTTGTACAATCCTTCCCAGATGCGTATGCAGCAAGTAAAAAGCATGACATCAAAATGATGTATGGTGTGGAAATCAACTTGGTTGACGACGGAGTACCTATTGCCTATAATCCAGAGCACCGTTTGTTAGAGGATGCAACATATGTTGTATTTGACGTAGAGACAACTGGACTTTCAGCTGTGTATGACACGATTATTGAGCTGGCAGCAGTGAAAATAAAGGGCGGAGAAATCATTGACCGTTTTGAGGCATTTGCAAATCCTCATCACCCACTATCAGCGACAACGATCGAATTAACAGGTATCACGGATGATATGGTCAGAGATGCTCCAGATGTCGTCGATGTCGTACGGGATTTCAAAGAATGGATTGGACAAGATATCCTTGTTGCGCACAATGCAAGCTTTGATATGGGCTTTTTAAATACAGCGTACAAACGCCTGTTAAAAACAGATAAAGCGTCAAACCCTGTGATTGATACACTGGAACTTGGCCGATTCCTTTACCCTGAATTTAAGAATCACCGGCTGAACACACTTTGTAAAAAGTTCGATATAGAACTGACGCAGCATCACCGGGCCATTTACGATGCAGAGGCGACAGGCTACCTCATGCTGAAAATGCTAAAAGATGCGGCTGAAAAGGATATTGCCTATCACGATCAATTGAATGAAAACATGGGTCAGTCTAATGCTTACCAGCGCTCACGTCCTTACCATGCCATTCTGATCGCACAAAATGAGACAGGGCTGAAAAATTTATTCAAGCTTGTTTCTCTTTCTCATATTCATTATTTCTACCGAGTGCCGCGCATTCCGCGCTCACAGCTTGAGAAATATCGAGAAGGTTTAATTATTGGGTCTGCCTGTGATAAGGGTGAAGTGTTTGAAGGGATGATGCAAAAATCACCTGATGAGGTGGAAGACATTGCAGCATTTTATGACTATTTAGAAGTTCATCCGCCAGAAGTGTATCAGCATCTGCTGCAGCTGGAGCTTGTTCGAGATGAACGTGCGTTAAAAGAAATCATCACAAACATTGTGAAGCTTGGCGAAAAGCTGAATAAACCAGTCGTAGCAACCGGAAATGTGCATTATCTGCATCCAGAAGACAAAATTTATCGTAAAATCTTAATTTCATCACAAGGTGGAGCAAATCCGCTGAATCGTCATGAACTGCCAAAAGTTCATTTTAGAACGACAGATGAAATGCTTGAAGCATTCTCCTTTCTAGGAGAGGAAAAAGCGAAAGAGATCGTCGTGACGAATACGAAAAAAGTCTCTGAGATGGTCGAAAGCATTAAACCAATCAAAGATGACCTATACACACCAAAAATTGAAGGTGCAGATGAAGAAGTACGGGAAATGAGCTATCAAATGGCGCGCAGCATCTATGGAGATGATTTGCCGAAAATCGTAGAAGACCGTATTGAGAAAGAATTAAAAAGTATTATCGGGCATGGATTCGCCGTTATTTACTTAATCTCTCATAAGCTTGTAAAGAAATCACTTGATGACGGATATCTTGTTGGTTCAAGGGGATCTGTCGGCTCATCTCTTGTTGCAACTTTAACAGAGATTACCGAAGTGAACCCGCTTGCGCCGCATTATGTATGTCCAAGCTGTAAGCATTCCGAGTTCTTTAACGACGGATCTGTTGGTTCAGGCTTTGACCTTCCTGACAAGGACTGCCCGGAATGTGGCACGCCGTACAAAAAAGACGGGCATGATATTCCGTTTGAAACGTTCTTAGGTTTTAAAGGAGACAAAGTCCCTGATATCGACTTGAACTTCTCAGGTGAATATCAGCCGATTGCCCATAACTATACGAAAGAGCTGTTCGGTGAAGAGTATGTATACCGAGCAGGTACGATTGGTACTGTTGCAGAAAAAACAGCATATGGTTACGTGAAAGGCTACGCTGGAGATCATAATCTTCATATGAGGGGCGCAGAAATCGACCGGCTTGTACAAGGCTGTACAGGGGTAAAACGGACAACGGGCCAGCATCCAGGCGGTATTATTGTAGTGCCGGATTATATGGACATTTACGATTTCTCACCTATTCAATTTCCAGCAGATGCGACAGGTTCTGATTGGAAAACGACGCATTTTGATTTCCACTCAATCCATGACAACTTGCTCAAACTTGATATATTAGGGCACGATGATCCTACGGTTATTCGTATGCTTCAAGATTTAAGCGGAATTGATCCAAAGACGATTCCAACAGATGATCCAGAAGTGATGAAAATTTTCCAAGGAACAGAGCCTCTTGGTGTAACAGAGGAGCAAATTGGCTGTAAAACAGGTACACTCGGTATTCCAGAGTTTGGGACAAGGTTTGTTCGGCAAATGCTTGAGGATACAAAACCAACAACCTTCTCAGAGCTTGTTCAGATCTCTGGATTATCACACGGGACGGATGTATGGCTAGGGAACGCGCAAGAGCTCATTCACAATAAAACGTGTGAACTAAGTGAAGTGATTGGGTGCCGTGACGATATTATGGTCTATCTCATCTATCAGGGCTTAGAGCCGTCACTTGCCTTTAAAATCATGGAGTCTGTTCGTAAAGGAAAAGGACTTCCCCCTGAATGGGAAGAAGAAATGAAGAATAATAATGTACCGAACTGGTATATTGATTCTTGTAAAAAGATCAAATACATGTTCCCTAAGGCCCACGCAGCTGCTTACGTATTAATGGCTGTACGGATTGCCTACTTTAAGGTGCATCATGCACTTTTATACTATGCGGCTTATTTTACCGTTCGTGCAGATGACTTTGATATTGAAACAATGACAAAAGGATCGAATGCGATTCGAGCGGTCATGGACGATATTAACTCAAAAGGTTTAGATGCTTCACCGAAAGAAAAGAACCTATTAACTGTACTAGAGCTTGCCCTTGAAATGTGTGAAAGAGGCTACCATTTCAAAAAAGTGGATCTCTATCGATCAAGTGCAACAGAGTTTATCATTGATGGAGATGGATTAATTCCGCCATTCAACTCAATCCCTGGACTCGGAACGAACGTTGCGTTAAATATTGTTCGCGCACGTCAAGATGGGGAATTCCTTTCAAAAGAGGATTTACAAAAACGCGGAAAAGTGTCGAAAACGATTCTAGAATATTTAGATCGTCAAGGCTGCTTAGAAGCACTTCCTGATCAAAACCAGCTTTCTTTGTTTTAATGCGATCAATGAAGAGCGCCCTTAAAGGGGCGTTTCTTTTTTATATATACAATAATATTATTATGTTAACTAATAAAGAATTTCCACCAAATGGAATCATTTTCTAATTCATTCATATACCTTGATTTAGCGTGATGTTTTAAAAGAAGAGATTGTATGTCATTCTTTCTACCCAAATAGAGCAAAAAAGAGAATTTCGCCGTCTGAAATGTTCTCAATCGACATATGATCATTCTGGGTACAGTCACAGAAAGAATCAAGAGAAAAAAACTTCGATGAGCGCAAAGCTGATTGCTGTTTACTATGCTTATTTTTGAAACATATTTGATTCTTTTCAAAGCTGTTCAAATCACGTTCTGAATCAAAGGAGGTGGCTTGTCTATTCATGTTTGACTAAATAGAAGGGGTGAGTCATACAGAAATGGCATCGTATAACTATGTAGAGGTTCTTCAAAAATCCTTGTTGTTTTATGAAGCGCAGCGGTCTGGAAAACTGCCTAAAAGCAGCCGTCTCAACTGGCGGGGAGATTCTGGACTAGAGGACGGGAAGGATGTAGGGCATGACTTAACTGGCGGCTGGTATGACGCAGGTGATCATGTGAAATTTGGACTTCCAATGGCGTACTCAGCAGCTGTGCTTGCATGGACAGTATATGAATACCGAGAAGCCTATGAAGAGGCAGAACTGCTTGATGACATCCTCGATCAAATCAGGTGGGCAACAGATTATTTTTTGAAAGCTCATACAGGTCCGAACGAGTTTTGGGCGCAGGTAGGTGATGGGAACGCTGATCATGCTTGGTGGGGACCGGCAGAAGTGATGCCGATGAGCCGGCCAGCTTTTAAAATTGATGAAAATTGTCCAGGAACAGAAGTGGCCGCACAAACTGCGGCAGCTTTAGCAGCGGGCTCTATCATTTTTAAAGAGACAGATGCCCCTTATGCAGCAAAGCTTCTGACGCACGCGAAACAGCTGTATGCATTTGCGGACAGGTATCGCGGCGAGTATACAGATTGTGTCACAAACGCTCAGCCGTTTTACAACTCATGGAGCGGCTATATTGATGAACTCATTTGGGGCGGAATCTGGCTGTACTTGGCAACAAATGAAGAAACCTATTTAAATCAAGCATTAAAAGCAGTAGAGGAATGGCCGAAGGATTGGGATTATACGTTTACCATGTCCTGGGACAATACTTTTTTTGCTTCGCAAATCTTACTCGCCAGAATCACGAAAGAGAATCGATTTATAGAATCGACAGAGCGTAATCTTGATTACTGGACCACAGGTTTTGTTCAAAATGGAAAAGTCGAAAGAATCACTTATACGCCTGGCGGTTTGGCATGGCTTGATCAATGGGGCTCGCTTCGTTATACAGCAAATGCAGCATTTTTAGCCTTTGTTTACGCTGATTGGGTGTCAGATGAAGAAAAAAAGAATCGATACCAAACGTTTGCGATCAACCAAACTCACTATATGCTTGGTGATAATCCGCTTAATAGAAGCTATGTCGTTGGGTTTGGCCAGAACCCGCCGAAGCATCCACACCACCGAACTGCACACGGTTCATGGTCTAATCAGCTGACAAATCCTTCGAATCATCGTCACACTCTTTATGGGGCGCTCGTTGGCGGACCAAATGCACAGGATCAATATGACGATGACATCTCTGATTATGTATCAAACGAGGTGGCGACGGACTATAATGCCGCTTTTACAGGAAATATAGCCAAAATGGTGCAGCTGTTTGGAAAAGGGCAATCAAAGCTGCCCAATTTCCCGCCTCAAGAACAACCAGAGGATGAGTTTTTTGTAGAGGCAGCAGTGATGAATAACGATGCAACATCTACTCAAGTAAAGGCGGTTCTATACAACCGGTCCGGATGGCCGGCTAGACGTAGTCAAACGCTCTCCTTTAGATATTACGTCAATCTGAGTGAGGTCTTTGCAAAGGGATTCACTGAAAAAGATATTCAAGTGACAGCCGCCTACAATGAAGGCGCTTCCTTATCTCCGCTCAAGGTATATGACGCATCAGCTCACGTGTATTATGCAGAAATTGATTTTACGGGCGTAGCGATTTTTCCTGGAGGAGAATCAGAGCATAAGAAGGAAATACAATTTCGATTATCTGCACCAAATGGGTCGAATATATGGGATGCCTCAAATGATTATTCCTTTCAAGGCTTAACATCCAATATGCAAAAAACACCGAGAATTCCTGTTTTTGATGATGGTGCTTTAGTATTTGGTACACTTCCAGACAAATAAAAATCAAGATTTTTTGAAAGGGTGAAGGATTTGTCAAACAAAGAACGGTTTTTAACGCTTTATCATCAAATTAAAAGTGATGGGAATGGATATTTTTCATCAGAAGGAATTCCGTATCATTCAATTGAGACGCTTATTTGCGAAGCGCCTGATTATGGGCATATGACAACGTCAGAAGCGTATAGCTATTGGCTGTGGCTAGAGGTGTTGTACGGACATTACACAGGGGATTGGAGCAAATTAGAGGCAGCCTGGGACAATATGGAGAAGTACATCATCCCAGTAAATGAAGATGGAAATGATGAGCAGCCGCATATGAGCGCCTACAATCCTTCTAGCCCAGCCACATACGCAGCGGAAAAACCATATCCAGATCAATATCCTAGTCAGCTGAGCGGAGCTCGTCCTGCTGGTCAAGATCCGATTGATGGTGAATTGAAATCAACCTATGGAACGAATGAAACGTATTTAATGCACTGGCTGCTTGATGTCGATAACTGGTATAAATATGGGAACTTACTCAATCCATCACATACAGCCGCATATGTGAACACGTTCCAACGTGGGCCGCAGGAATCTGTATGGGAGGCGATCCCACATCCATCACAAGATGATCAATCTTTTGGGAAGCCAAATGAAGGCTTTATGAGCTTGTTCACAAAAGAAAACCAAGCACCAGCTGCTCAGTGGCGCTATACCAATGCGACGGATGCTGATGCGCGTGCAATACAAGCGATGTATTGGGCAAAGGAACTCGGCTACAATAATTCAACCTATCTTGATAAAGCAAAAAAAATGGGTGATTTTCTCCGTTACGGTATGTACGATAAGTATTTTCAAACGATTGGAAGCGGCAAGCAAGGGAATCCGTACCCTGGAAACGGAAAGGGTGCCTGTCATTACTTAATGGCGTGGTATACCTCTTGGGGCGGAGGACTTGGCGACTATGCAAACTGGTCATGGCGTATCGGAGCGAGCCACTGCCACCAAGGGTATCAAAACCCTGTCGCCGCTTATGCTTTGTCCTCAGACAAAGGTGGTTTAAAGCCATCTTCCGCTACCGGTGCAAGCGATTGGGAAAAAACATTAAAAAGGCAGCTTGAATTTTATGTATGGCTGCAATCAAAAGAGGGAGCGATAGCAGGAGGCGCAACCAATAGCTGGAATGGAGACTATAGTGCATATCCGGCGGGAAGAAGTACTTTTTACGATATGGCATACGAGGATGCACCTGTTTACCATGATCCACCTTCTAATAACTGGTTTGGGATGCAGGCATGGCCGATGGAGCGCGTAGCAGAGCTTTATTATATTTTTGTGAAAGATGGAGACAAAACTTCTGAAAATGTCCAAATGGCGAAATCTTGTATCACAAAATGGGTCGACTATGCATTAGATTACATTTTTATCGGCAGCCGTCCTGTGTCGGATGAAGAGGGGTATTTCTTAGATGACCAAGGACAAAGAATTCTAGGAGGAACAAATGCTGCTGTTGCTACAACGAGTGCACCTGGCGAGTTTTGGCTTCCTGGAAATATTGCTTGGAGCGGACAGCCTGACACGTGGAATGGATTCCAGTCTGCAACAGGAAATCCAAACCTAACAGCTGTCACAAAAGATCCAACTCAGGATACGGGCGTACTAGGGAGTCTCGTCAAGGCTTTAACATTCTTTGCTGCTGCTACTAAGCTAGAAACAGGGGATTATACAGCGCTTGGCGTAAAAGCGAAAGATGCAGCCGCACAGCTCCTTGAGGTGGCGTGGAATTACAATGATGGCGTGGGCATTGTGACAGAGGAAGACAGAGAGGACTATGACCGCTTCTTTAAAAAAGAAGTGTATTTCCCAAATGGTTGGAGCGGGACCTTTGGTCAAGGGAATCAGATTCCTGGATCAAGCACTATTCCTTCTGATCCGCAGCGAGGAGGTAATGGGGTCTATACGAGTTTTGCTGATCTTCGTCCAAACATTAAACAAGATCCAGCATGGTCTTCACTCGAGAGTAAATATCAGTCTTCATTTAATGAAGCAACAGGCAAATGGGAGAATGGGGCACCGGTTTTCACCTATCACCGTTTTTGGTCACAAGTGGATATGGCCACTGCCTACGCAGAATATCATCGTCTAATCAACTAGCAGGTGAAATTTAAGCTGCCGGTTTCTTGAGCCGGCAGTTTGTTTAAGAAATATAAATACAGTGAAGATAAGGGTGTTTTTACATGGTCAAAGAAAGAAGTTTTCTTCATCAATCAATAAACAAGGGCGAAAATGAGCAGATCAATCTGATGTGGAAAAAAGAGGCGAATGATCGAATCTCAGAGCATAGACAAAGAGATCTTGAAATAAACGTCACAAATCACGATAAAAAGCCAATAGCAGGTATAGAGGTTGAGATTAAGCAAATCAGGCATGAATTCGCATTTGGTTCAGCGATGAATGACCAAGTGTTATTTAATCAACAATATGCCGATTTTTTTGTGAAGCATTTTAATTGGGCTGTTTTTGAAAATGAGGCAAAATGGTATGCAAATGAGCCGGAAAGAGGGAGAATCACCTACGAAAAAGCAGATGCGATGCTGAATTTTGCAGATAAACATCAACTTCCAGTAAGGGGGCACGCTTTATTTTGGGAGGTAGAGGATGCCAATCCAAGCTGGCTGAGGTCACTACCGAATCACGAAGTGTATGAAGCCATGAAAAACCGGCTTGAGCATGCGGGCAATCACTTTAAAGGAAGATTCCGTCACTGGGATGTAAACAATGAAATGATGCATGGTTCATTTTTTAAAGACCGCTTCGGGAAAAATATTTGGAAATGGATGTATGAAGAAACGAAAAAAATTGACCCTCAAGCACGATTGTTTGTGAATGATTATAATGTGATCTCATATGGTGAGCACCATGCTTATAAAGCACATATCAATGAACTTCGTCAGTTAGGCGCACCTATTGAGGCGATTGGTGTACAAGGACATTTTGAAGAACGGGTCGATCCAGCCGTTGTAAAAGAGAGGCTCGATGTGCTTGCTGAGCTTGGACTTCCTATATGGGTTACAGAGTACGACTCTGTTCACCCTGACGCTAATAGAAGAGCGGATAACCTAGAGGCTTTATACCGTGTCGCATTTAGTCATCCAGCCGTAAAAGGAGTGCTAATGTGGGGATTTTGGGCAGGTGCCCATTGGAGAGGTGAGCATGCGGCCATCGTGAATTACGATTGGTCTTTAAATGAAGCAGGTAGACGTTACGAAAAGCTTCTAAATGAGTGGACGACACAAAGAGTTGAAATAACAGATGCTAATGGCAATGTGACATGTCGAGCATTTCACGGGACATATGAGATTCGAATCGGTAAAGAAAGTAAACTGTTGAAACAGCAGACAATTGAACTTGATTCAAATGAACAAACACCACTTCGGCTAGATGTGATCATACCTGAAGAAGGATAGATTGTGAGGAGAATGTAAATGAAAAAGTGGACTCAAAGAGTGTCCTTCTTCATACTTGTGGTCGCTATATGGGCCGGATGGTTTTCACTGACGATTAAAGCCGCCGCTTATGTACAGACGTCTGGCACACAATTTACGCTGAACAATCAACCATTTTACTTTGCTGGTACAAATAATTACTATTTCCATTACAAATCTAAAAAGATGGTAGATGCAGTGTTCGATGATATGAAAGCAATGAATTTAAAGGTCTTACGTATTTGGGGATTTCACGACGGAGCCCCTCAAGAAAACTCCGTTTTACAATCTAGTCCAGGGGTCTATGAAGAATCGGGTTTTCAAAAACTAGATTATGCGATTTATAAAGCGGGGCAGGAAGGAATAAAACTTGTCATCCTACTAGTGAACAATTGGGATGACTTTGGCGGGATGAATCAATACGTAAAGTGGTTCAATGCAGGATCACATGATGCCTTTTATACAGATCCTCGTATTCAACATGCTTACAAAAATTATGTGCGTTATGTTTTAGAAAGAACGAATACGTACACAGGTGTTCAATATAAGGACGATCCAGCTATTATGACTTGGGAACTAGCCAATGAGCCGCGTGTGCAGTCAGATTCAACGGGTAATATACTAGTCAAATGGGCAGATGAAATGAGTACATGGATCAAATCGCTGGATCGTCACCATCTTGTTGCAGTAGGAGATGAAGGGTTTTTTCGCATACCAGGCCATGAAGATTGGTTTTACAGAGGCGGAGAAGGCGTCGATTGGGACCGTTTGACAGCTCTCTCTAATATCGATTATGGAACCTACCATCTGTACCCAGATCATTGGAACAAGTCTGCTGCTTGGGGAGTGAAATGGATCGAAGACCATATCATCCGCGGGAAGTCAATCGGAAAACCAGTTGTGTTAGAAGAGTTTGGCTATCAAAATCAATCAGCACGTCCTGACGTATACCAAAGCTGGCTGTCAGCGGTTGAGCGGCTCGGAGGGGCTGGTAGTCAATTTTGGATTTTAACAAGCATTCAAGACGATGATTCGCTCTATCCCGATTATGACGGTTTCCGCATCATAAAAGGGAGCAGGGAGGCAGCCCTTATCAGTGAACATGCGAAAAGAATGAACGAAAAGAACTGATGGCGAATGCCTGCTGAATAAGGAACTTCATTTGCAGTTTATATTGCTTAAACCAAGTTTTCAGAAAGGATCAAGCGACAGAAGGTATTTATGAGATTTCGTTCCCCATAAAAAAGGAGGTGGTTATTTTTATTTTTTATCTTAATTTGTAAAAAACATTTCCAATAACTTGACTAAATGGAAATTTAATTCTATACTCTGTAGTACAGAGTTCTTTGTGGAAGAGGAGTTTATTTATGCCGAATGAAAAATCGAATAATTCAGAAATATTAGAGAATTTATCTCATATCAAGACGATTACAAACTATAAAACAGAGTATTGTAAACAAACAAGTATTTATTTTATCATTTGGGGCCTTATTTGGATAATGGGGTATTCAATACCTTTACTTTTTGCTAATCCAATAACTATAGGTGTCTTTTGGCTTGTTTTAGGTATTGTGGGCTGGGTTATCACTTTAACTACATATTTTAAACAAAGGAAAATTATACCAATGCCCTTGTTTTTAAGAACTCAATTGCAATACACATGGCTTGGCCTTGGAATCATTTTAGGTATCTTTATTTTTTTAATATGTGTTGGTTTATTACCATATACAGTAGATAATTTACCCTTTTATATTGTTTTATTGGTATCCATAATGTATTTACTTTTAGGTATTGTTCTAGCTAAAGAGATTTTTATTATGGGGTTCTGGTTAAGTGTTTTAGGTGTAACTACATTTTTATTATTTCCTAGTTTAATGAACATTATTTTTGCTTTTATTGGTGGAGGAAGTTTGTTATTAACTGGTGTGATTTTAAAAAGAAAAGGACAAGGAAATGAGTAATGTCAATAGTTTAAATGATTTAATCCATCCAAAAGTCCGGTTAGGGATTATGAGTTTATTAATGATTTATGAAACATGTGATTTTACCTTCTTAAAAGGTTCTTTATCTGTAACAGACGGGAATTTGGGCTCGCATTTAAAAAAATTAGAAGAAGCTGGCTATGTGCTAATTACAAAGACCTTTGTGGATAAAAAACCAAAAACAATAGTTAGTATAACAGATTTAGGAGAGCACGCTTACAAAGAATATTTGAGTGTTATTGAAGCCATTTTAAAAAATAAATGAGATGAAAGGAAAGGGTGCCGAATGTTGAAAATAGAGAACGTCAGTAAAAAATACGGAGCTTCCCAAGCGTTAAGAAGTATTACATTAACGATTCCAGAAGGAGTTTGTTATGGATTAATAGGTCCAAATGGCTCTGGTAAATCAACCTTAATGAAAATTATATCTCATATAATTAAATCTTATGAAGGCAAAGTTGAGCATGTTGGTGAGTCTAAAAGTGCGCTAGGCTACATCCCCCAAGACATCAGCTTGGAGGAAAAATTAACAGCTAAAGTAAATATGGAGTTTTTTGGACAGATTTATGGTTTAAAAGGGAAGAAATTAGATGAAAGAGTAGAAAAAACACTAAAAGATGTAGGGTTGTGGGAAAGAGCAAATGATATAGTTGAACATTTTTCAGGAGGAATGAAACGCCGTTTGAATATTGGCTGCGCTCTCATGCACGCCCCTGAGTTAATTCTTTTAGATGAACCGACAGTGGGGGTAGATCCTCAATCAAGACGCTATATTTTTGACATAATCAACAAATTGAAGGAAGAGGGAAGAACTATTATCTATGTTAGTCATTATATGGAGGAAATAGAGAGTTTATGTGATTATGTGGCTTTCATTGATAAAGGAAAAATTGTTGAAGAAGGAAAAATAGGTGAACTTTTGAATCGTTATGCAGAAACATCTGTCTTTTTTGATTCTATGATTCCTAATAAAACATTAACTAGTCTCGGGTATGATTTTGTAACTTATCAAGGCGGTGTGTTAGTTAAAACAACAAAACCCTTAGAAACTTTAGAAGATTTGGCTAAACTGAGTAAAAAAGAATCATTGGTTCCCCAACAATTATCTTTGTACAGACCTAGACTCGAAGATGTATTTTTTCAATTAACAGGAACAGATTTACGTGATCAATTCCAATAAAAATGTCTTTATGAATGAAAACCACTCTCGTATTTTAATTCATATAACTTATAAGAGTGATTGACATAGTTAAGAGGCATACATCAAACGAACAGAATTACCTTGTGTGAACCTTCAATTTAAAATAATAAGTAGGTTAGTTAAGATTATTTGACTAATTATAATTAAATACATCTATAAATGGTAAAATAATTAAAAAATGTGATTATTTTAAAAGTGATATAAGAAAGCGAATTAAATTAATATAACGGGAGTGATTTTTATGTGGCCATTAGTCCGCATCGAATCCATAAAACAAGTGAAAGATCGATCTTTGTTGTTCTGGACCATTTTGTTGCCAGTTGCTTCAATTATTCTTTTAATAGAATTATTTACATCAGGTAGTTCACAAGCACAAAAAACATTAGTTGCTTCTCAATCGGTTACAGGAATGAGTGTGTTTTTTTCCACATTTGTTATTATTTCAATTGTAATTAGCTTTGTAAAAGATCGAGAGAAAGGAATTGTGGCAAGGCTGGCAAGTACTCCCTTACAGCCGTATAATTTTTTTCTTGGAAAGTGTGTTCCGTTCTTTGTCATCATTTTATTTCAAGTTTTGTTGTTAACCATTTTGGGTGTTTACTTATATGGTATTGAAATCACACAATACAGCTCGTATTTCTTAGTAGTTGTCCTATTATCAATGCAAGTCACTTCATGGGGAGTAGCCATCGCCGCATTTGCTAAAACTGAGAATACAGGTTTAGTGATGACGAACATGATTGCTTTAGGGACAGCGGTTGCTTGTGGTTTATGGACTCCATTTGATCAATTACCTAGTTATTTAAAAATAATTGGAATGCTCTTCCCACAGTATTGGGCACATCAAGGCTTAGTGCAATCAGTATCAACACTACCCGGGGGGGAGAATTTGATCTTAGTAACAGTAGTCCTTATAGGTTATACACTGTTAGGATTTATTCTTTCGTTGGTTGGTTATAAAAAATATATAAAGAGAGCCAGAGGCTAGGCTATAAAATTTCAGCTGAATGTTATGCACATAAACTAACTTAAATTTCAATGATTTATCTAAACTTCAATTAGTCTATTTCTAGAACGTTGACCGAAAAATCAATACTTGTAAGCCGTCTTTTTATATAAAAGGAGTGGGGCAATGTTAAGTGAAAAGTTAGAATTATATGTTGAAAGCTGTTTTCGGCCATATAAAAAAGACAAAACATATGAAGAAAAGAAAAAAGAATTATTAGAGATGCTTGAAAAAGTTAAATTAAAACTGAAAAATGCTGGAACAAAAGATGAAGAAGTTCAGGATATGCTTATTGAAAAGCTGAAATCAGGTGAAATAAGCATTGATGTCAATACATTAGATATTGATGATCATAACCGAGTAGAGCATGTGAAAAAAATATTTGTTAATGCTGATTTAGATTGGTTGACTTTTATAAATGTTAAGTATAAGTTGTGCGATTTTAAAGGGCTATTGATCGTACAAAAAGTGATGAACCATTCAGAATTTAATGGGTGTTATCTGAGAAAAATGAATGTTAGCAATTCTAAAATTTCCACATCAACTTTTGAAAAGAGTGATTTGACTCAATCTCATTTTGAACATTGTGAGATAACGAATTCATCTTTATATGGCTGTCATTTACCCAATGTTCGTATTGATGAATCAACTTTAATAAATGTTTCATTTGAAAATTGTTATTTTAAAAACATCTCTTTTGAGAATTCTAAATTAATAAATGTTAATTTCAAATCATGTACGTTTAAAAAATTAAATTTTATTGGAGCGACAATGGATAAAATGACCTATCATATCTTAGAAGGAGAAGGGGCTGATTTAAGCGGTGTGAAAGTAATCGATAGTTAATGTAGTAGGCTGTTGAGAAAAATCTCAATAGCCTTTTTTGTTTTATCCTCTATCTCTAGATTACCCCATTAGTATCATGATCACCGTGTCTTTGGGTTGAAATTCAAATATATGTAAGAGAAATAGTTGTGTTGAGAATTTAAATTGAAGTACAAGAATTAGTTTAATTATAAGAGGGAGCTTTACAAAAGCGAGTTAAATGCAAGGTTTTCGTTAAGGAGTGTGGAAAATTTCTATTTTTCCAAATAAAAGATGACCACACACCTAACTAATCTGCTTCGCTAAGTGTGTGGGAGGTTTTTTCAATCATATATATTACGAAAAAACCTAAAGTTGATTAGAAAGTTGAAGAACTTGAGATGATTGTTGTGCAAGTGCAGCGCGCAGCCATTGGTTCAAATAAATGTTGACCTTCCCCATGTACCTTAGCAGACAAAGCAGTTGGAATTGTAATTTTAGTCATCTTTAAACCTCCTTAAATAAAATTTATCAACATAGATTATGTAGTTGATATATTACATATGATGGTTCATAAGTCTTTATTTGTCAATAATTAAGTGTGAAAGTTTTATATTTTCTGAAAAGTACATTGATAACACCAAAAAAGTGTGGTTTAATATGACCATGGAAAATAATACTATAATTAAAATTTTATGTATTTAAAGTCATTATATGGTCTAGATGTTATTTTTTAATTGAGGGATGATGTTAATTTGGATCAATTATTTTGGGTATTTAGATATTAAGTTAAGTAAATGTATGAAAAAAGTCGAGGTTAACTATGTTATGAAGAACTCAAAAAGAAGATTACTATTTCTGTTAAAAGTTTAATCATTTTATCTAACTGAGAGATAAGAAAGAGAAAAGAGGGAAGTGCTGTTTATGAGTATTCATTATGTCGGTATTAGAGAACCAATAAAAGTCTATTTAGAGAAGATGAAAGTTGATTATGACGACTACCCTGTTCAAGTTATTGATTTGGGCGGAGCGGTCAATTATGACAAAGAATTTTTTATAAATAATACTGATTTTCAAACGGAAACAATTCTTTTATCTAATAGAAGGCATAATGTCGAGGATGAACTAGGTTCTCTTGAAAGTGAATTATTGAAAATTTATCAGAATAGTATACTTTATAGGACTTCACCGCTTGATATCAATATAGAACTTTATAGAGGATGGGCAGGTGCTACTGGAAAATTAATAACTGCATTTTCTCCCGAGGGAGTTAATTGGATTAATACAATAGATGTTATAAAGGCATGTTTGATCCCTAAAAAAGATGTTAGAAGTCGCGCTGGAAAAGCATATGATTTAACAGGGCCAGAGTTAGTAAATATGAGTAGGCTTAAGGATATCTTTGAAAAGGATTTAGACATGAAAATTGAATTATATTGTAAAAGTAAAGAAGAGGTTATAACAATTTTATCCCAAAATAATATGCCTTTAGACGTATTAGAATGGTTAGGCGGATTTCAGGAATATTCTTCTTCAAAACAATTACAGCCATTTACGAAAACGCTAGAACAAATAATTGGTCATCCCCCAACAAGTGCACAATTATTTAAAAATACAAATTAGTTATTCTTAAAGGAGGAATAATGTATGTTTGTTAAAGAACAAGAAAGCACGAGATATAAATTAGCACCACACGTTACGCTGGGTAAATTAGAAGACAGTTTGATTGGTTTAAAAGCGCAAACTGTCACCAAAATTGAAGGTGAAGGAATTATTGAATTTATTCAAGAAATTTCTAATCATCTCACGAAAGATAATGGGGTTTCAATTAAAGAGCTAGAGGAGAATTTTGAAATTGAGAGTGATCAATTAAAACATGTCCTCGAATTTTTAGTTGCGAATGGAATATGTGTTAAGACTGATATGAACTTTGATTTGACTGCGCTTTTGTCTTATGAAAGAGCCGGTGGCCAAGTATTGGTTGAAGATATACTAGATCGTTTAAAAACAGGGATAGTTGAAGTGATTGCGCAGGATCACAATCCAGTTGCTGTAGAATTCATTCGTCATTTGCAAGAGGCAGGGCTACATGTAGCGCTTAAGGGAGAAATAACTAAGCAACCAAATATCAGGGTTGCTATTGGTAAATCTCATTTAGATCCGATTTTGGAAGAAATAAATGACCTAGCATTAGAAGACCATATACCTTGGTTAAGCATTGTGCCATATGATGGACAGACATCTTGGGTAGGTCCATTTTTCATACCACATCAATCAGCTTGTTTACATTGTTATAACCTTCGAAAATCAGCGAACTTTTCTGACGAAGTACTGCGTTCAGACTTAATGAAAATCAAACCTGTAAATCCTGAAAAGAAGCCGGTTTATCATATGCCGATTAATTTAGTTCAAATCGGGATTGCAAGTAATTTAATTCTAGAATGGCTCACTTTAAAAGATTACGCACCAAGTGCAACACCAGGTGGATTTACAACAATTAATTTAGATGATAAGGGAGTATCTGTTCATAATCATCGTGTTTATAGAGTACCAAGATGCCCTAAGTGTTCTCCAGCTGCAGATACCGGTTTTCCTCAAGTTTGGTTTCATGGTGAGGTGAAAAATTAATTATGGTTAATAAATGGACAACATTAGAAGAGTCATGGGAGATACTTGACCAATTGGCGGATCCTTATGTTGGGATAGTCCGTAGAGAGTATAGAAAACTCAGAGACGTTGATGATATATGGGGTCATTCATATGGAGCGCATGGTACAGACAGCAATATTTTATTTGGAGTACCATCTAATTCTTATAATGGGGGAGGGTCTGCTAATCCAGCAGCAGCCAGATTAGCAGCTATAGGTGAAACGGTAGAAAGATATAGTGCAGCTTATTTACCTTTAAACTCTGATGTAGTTTGTTTTGGAACACAAAAGGACTTAATCAATGAAAACAAATCAGTAATTGGCTTTGATAAGTGGGAAATGTATGCTGTCACCCAATATGAAGATCCGAATTTTCCTCATAATGTATGGAATGAAGATACAAAATTATGGTGGAGAAAAGGTCATATTACTGAAAATAATGAAGAGGTTTGGACGCCTGCTCAATTAATTCATATTGCAAACTATACTGAGTGGCCAGGAGACCCAAATATTGGTCATGCAACTAGTAATGGACTAGCATGTGGTATTACATATCAAGAAGCGGCAATCTCAGGTTTATTTGAAACAATTGAAAGAGATGCATTTATGCTTACTTGGTACAATAAGTTAAGTTTACCGCAGATCGATATTAATACTTCACCTAGATTAAAACATTTCTATGAACGATATATTAAACCTACATCTCTTGATTTGCATTTAGTAGACATGACCGTTTTTTCTGGTGTACCTACTATTTTGGCAGTGATAAGAAATCCTCATACAGATTTAGCTCCATTTGCTATTGGCGCTGCCTCTGCTCATTCAATTGAAAGAGCATGTGAGAAAGCTGCAATAGAGGGAATGTATACAAGAACTTGGGTAAAAACAGAACAACGATTAGGGAATGCGCTAGTAGATGTAGATTATCATCGTGATATAAATAGTTTTGAAGATCATATTAAACTCTATGCTGGAACAGCTATTGTGAAAGAAGCTGATTTTTTAACTGCGAGTAAGAAATTAGTGGACGTTAATGATTATACACCGTTTGATGATGGTTCTCCAGACATCTTATGGACTAGTCTCGTCAGTCATTTATCAAAACAAGGATATCATGTAGCAACTTTTGATTTAACCAGTCCTGATATAAAAGATGCTGGTGCATATGTCGTAAAATCAATTATTCCTGGATATAAACCGATTGACGTTCTATATAGAGGTAGAATGTTGGGTGGAGAACGAATTTTAAAACATTCTTATCAATTAGGTTTAGTAGATAAACCTTTTAAATTAGAAGAACTGAATCCAATTCCGCATCCATTTCCTTAATATCGTAGAAAGGTGATTAAATATATGAATAGTATTGAAAGACATGCTACTAATTTGGCTGATGTTGTGTATGGAAACGAAGCATTACGGTTTGATGATCCTTCTGAAAATTGGTTTGAAGCAACAAAAATCTATAGAGGTTCAATGGCATGGGACGCACCTGGTGTTGCAGGACTGCTTCGATCTCAAACTTTGCAAAAGATTGCTACACATGCAAGTAAAAGATTTGATGACCTACCATTAATTTCACTACCTAAACCATTAAATACTAATATATCTTTAGACGATGTCATTAAGGGACGAAGAAGTGCAGATTATTTTAGCGGGGGGAGTGTTTCATTAGAACAACTCTCAACAGTTTTACAGAAGAGTTATGGATTGGTAGAGCGTAAAGAAGGACCTAGACGTCCTATACCATCTGGTGGTGCGCTCTATCCTCTAGATCTATATATTGTAGCCAATAAAGTGGATACTTTAGACAAAGGTGTTTATCATTTCGATCCGTATAGAAGAGGATTGACTAAAATGGGTGATTACTCCGAAAAAGAATTTGAGAAAATAATGTTACAAGAAGAATCAGTTCAAGATTTTGCATTTGCTATAGTCATTTCAGCTAATTTTTGGCGTTCTCGATTTAAGTATGGACATCGTTCTTATCGCTTTGTTTTTATGGAGGCAGGACATGTCATGCAAAATATGATCATGCTATCTACTGCACAGAAGATTAATAGTCGACCGTTCGGAGGGTTTATCGATGATGAGTTGATGGAATTGATCGGTGGATTTAATGGGGTAGATGATGCCCCAATTTATACATTGATTGCGGGTACTTAAATAAATGATTTCAATGATAGCAGCTTTAGGGATCCTCATTCACTTTTTGGGTCCCTTAAGTTCTAAAATGGTTGTCAAAATCATGAGAGATAAATCAACAGCCAATCGAAGGCTAACAACATATATCACACCTCAGAGGAGCTATGATGGACTCACCATTATCGGAGCTTCTATATGCTGTGGGGCGCTTTCTCAAGAACTCTTTGTTGAAGTCTCCAATAGTAAAAATGTATTTGGCATTTTATTTTTCTTTTTGTTAGGAGTACTTTTACCATCAGTGCTATGGAAAATAAAAAACAAAGTGATTGTATTTAAAGGTAGATATGCTGTCAATGTTGATTCAATCGTTTTTCTTCCATTGACTGCTCTATCAGAAGAAGTAATTTGGCGCTTTATTCTTCCGGCTTTATTAATGAATTTATGGGAATCTATTGCAATATCAATCTGTGTAAGTTCGATAGGATTTATATTGCTGCATATACCATTAGGCGGTGCTAAGTCAACTGCTTATATGTCTCTTTTTACATTAATTACAGTTATTTCATATTTTGCATTTGGGATTTTAGCAGCGATAGCATTTCATATTTCTCATAATTTGTTCATTCATTTTTTTCACCCTCTCAAAGTAAAGGAATTCAAAACGAAACCTCCCGTATTATCTGAAACTGACTGGTGAGGCTTTTATAAAGGTGGTAAACCCTGTGATGATACAAGAAAAAATCAAAGAGCTTGAAGTAAAAAGAGCTCTGGCTCAGTCATGGTTTTTGGATCCAGATAAAAGAAAAATAAGTTCAAATTATGATAATAGAGAAACACCATTTACTCGATTTCTATCAGCTGAAACTTTCATTTCTTATTATCAACTAACATTCAAAAAAACACCTGTTTCTATTTTAGATATAGGGTGTGGACAAGGTCAGATGCTTGAGTATATATCTAAGCAATTACCTCTAGCTGATTTGACTGGGATTGATTCATCTGAAGAAGCCATACATTGTGCAAATAAATTAAATATAAAAGCCAATTTTATTTGTACAGATATAAAAAATTTTTCATCACATGCTAAAATTTATGATGTGATTTTAATACATCTGTGTTTTGGGCTATTTGAAAATCCGATCGAATTATTAGAACAGTTACTTCCTTATTTATCAAATGAATCTATGATTTATATTGTTGATTTAAATCGAGATAGTATAGAAAGTGGATTGAGTTCAGTTCAGAGCAAAGAAGAAGAACTGTATATATATGATCAATATCATGCCTCGTTGACATTATCTGAGTTTGAACAGTTACTCACCTATATTACCAAACCGAGAGAAGATATGATGTATAAGATTGGTACTTCTATAATTGGAGGATTTAGCCCATTTAGTATGGAATTTTTATCGTTAATAGGAAATGGAAATTTACAACAAACGTTAAGACAGGCTCCAGATAAATATAGCAGTTCAACGCAGAAAGTACCTGTACTTTTACATGCGTGGCTTATTAAAAATTCTGGCTAAATAACTCCATCTAAACATGGTCCTTTCTTTATGTGTAATGTTAAGGTTATCAGTACAGTATTCCGCCTACTCTCCATGGAGTTCGATGTGAATTTTTTCTCAATTTTATTCGCTAGAAACAAGTTGGAAGGGTTTTCTTTGAAATGAGGGAGCAAAGGCAAAGCGATTAAAATGGAAGCCTGCTTATTTCTTTAACATTTACACTCTTTTCTTCTATATTAAATATCAACCATTCTGTTTAATACAAAATGCTTTTTCGACATAAAAATGATTTAGTGCAGATGGAGATCATCTTTCATAGGGAGTTCTGTTCTTCGCCCATAGTATACAGCTGCGATTATCATCAGCCCGTTCTGTTCATATTGGCATATATAGTAAAGGAAGAGAGAGGTATGATTGGTTTAAAGTAAACGATTTACGAGTACCTGTTATAAGGAAGAACTTCATTTGCATAAAAAAATTGGATATGGTATAGTTTTTATGGAAATGCTAACGATTACCGAGACAAGAGTGGGGAAACCCGCTCTTTTGTATTGAACAGGCAATTTTTGTCTCGACATTATTCATCCGTTTTCTGCTCCCCCTGCTCACATAAAGCAGGGTTTTTATGCAGAATGATTGATAAGAGCGTTTATCGAAAGCACAAGGAGGAAGAGAATGAGCAAAAAAGTAGTGGATGTCGTAAGCGAAATGGTACAGCCAATTTTAGATGGCTTACAGCTTGAACTCGTTGATGTTGAATTTGTCAAAGAGGGTCAAAACTGGTTCCTTCGCGTGTTTATTGACTCTGATAAAGGCGTCGATATCGAAGAATGTGCCAAAGTGAGCGAAGCCTTGAGCGAAAAGCTTGATGAGGCAGATCCGATTAGCCAAAACTACTTTCTTGAAGTGTCCTCTCCTGGAGCGGAGCGCCCATTAAAGAAAAAAGCTGATTTTGAAAAAGCACTTGGAAAAAATGTTTTCATGAAAACATATGAACCAATTGATGGTGAAAAAGCATTTGAAGGTGAGCTTACAAGCTTTGATGGTGAGATTGCAACAGTGACAGTGAAGATCAAGACAAGAAAGAAAGAGATCAATATTCCATACGAAAAAATAGCTAACGCAAGATTAGCAGTTTCGTTCAATTAACCTTTTCATTGATATAAGGGGGAACCATAAAAATGAGTAGTGAGTTGTTAGATGCCCTGACTGTTCTCGAGAAAGAGAAGGGTATTAGTAAAGAAATTATTATTGAAGCGATAGAAGCTGCACTCATTTCTGCATATAAGCGTAACTTTAATCAAGCGCAAAATGTTCGTGTTGATTTAAACCGCGAAACGGGAACAATTCGCGTATTTGCAAGAAAAGATGTTGTAGATGAAGTGTATGATTCTCGCCTTGAAATCTCTGTAGATGATGCAGCCAATATGAACCCGAATTACATGGTAGGTGACGTCGTTGAAATTGAAGTCACGCCAAAAGATTTCGGACGCATTGCAGCTCAGACTGCGAAACAAGTGGTGACGCAGCGAGTGAGAGAAGCAGAGCGAGGTGTGATCTACACTGAGTTTATCGATCGCGAGGAAGACATTATGACGGGAATCGTTCAGCGAATTGACAGTAAATTCATTTACGTGTCACTTGGCAAAATCGAAGCCCTTCTTCCGGTCAACGAACAAATGCCAAATGAGGACTACAAACCACATGACCGCATTAAGGTGTTTATTACAAAAGTCGAAAAAACAACAAAAGGACCACAAATTTATGTGTCTAGAACACATCCAGGTCTTTTAAAGCGTTTATTTGAAATTGAAGTGCCAGAAATTTATGATGGTACTGTAGAGCTTAAATCGGTTGCTAGAGAAGCTGGGGACCGTTCTAAAATCTCTGTTCGTACGGATGATCCTGATGTTGACCCAGTTGGTTCTTGTGTTGGACCAAAAGGCCAGCGTGTACAAGCAATTGTCAACGAGCTAAAAGGCGAAAAAATTGACATTGTCCATTGGTCTAATGACCCAGTTGAATTTGTTGCCAATGCATTAAGTCCATCAAAAGTACTTGATGTTATTGTGAATGAAGAAGATAAGGCGACAACAGTCATTGTCCCTGATTATCAGCTGTCGTTAGCCATTGGTAAAAGAGGTCAAAATGCTCGTCTTGCAGCAAAGCTGACTAGCTGGAAAATTGACATTAAAAGCGAAACAGATGCAAGGGAACTCGGTATTTTCCCAAGAACTGAAGACTCTGAATCTCTTTTCTTAGAGGCTGAACCAGTAGCTGAGGAATCTGACGAATAAGAGGTGATGTAAAAGGTGAATAGCCGAAAAAAAATCCCGCTTAGAAAATGTGTCGTGACGGGAGAAATGAAACCAAAGAAAGAACTGATCCGTGTTGTTCGTTCTAAAGAAGGTGAAGTGTCTGTTGACGCAACTGGAAAAAAGAACGGACGCGGAGCTTACCTTTCTCTCGATAAAGAAACCATTCTTGCGGCAAAGAACAAACGCAGTTTACAGCAGCAATTTCAGACACAGATTGACGAACACATATTTGAAGAATTACTAGAACTAGCTGAAAAGGTGAAAAAACCAAATGACTGATTCTAAGTGGTATCCTTTGCTTGGTCTAGCAAATCGAGCTCGTAAAGTCGTGTCAGGAGAAGATCTTGTGATCAAAGAAGTTAGACATGCGCGTGCTAAGCTGGTTCTTCTTGCAGCAGATGCCTCACCGAACACAGAGAAAAAGGTATCTGACAAATGCAAATTTTATAATGTTCCGGTTAGAAAAATTGAAGACCGTTCCGTTCTCGGACGTTCTATTGGGAAAGAAGCTCGCGTAGTTGTCGCTGTCACTGACCAAGGCTTCGCTAAGAAGCTTATAAGCTTGCTCGATTAATTTATTTGGGGGTGAACGAATGGCTAAAGTGAGAGTATATGAATACGCAAAAGCCATAGATGTTTCAAGTAAAGATATTATAGCAGCGCTTAAGGATATGAATGTGGAAGTGAACAACCACATGGCGACGCTTGAAGACGACACTGTGAAAAAGCTAGACGCTATCTATAAAAAAGCCAAAGCAAAAGAGACAACTAACGAGAAACCCGCAGAACAAAAAAAACAATCATCTAACAAAAACAATGATAGAAAGAAGAATGACGTGCAGAATAATCAATTTAATAAAAACAAAAAAAACAACAACCAAAACAAAAACAAAAATAAACGCGGTGGGAATAACAAATCGCAGCATCAACAAGCTAGACCTGTGAAGCCTAAGAAAGAGCTTCCTGAAAAAATTGAATTTACAAATTCAATGACAGTCGGCCAGCTGGCTGAAGAGCTTGGAAAAGAAACAGCTGAAATTATCAAAAAGCTGATGATGCTTGGTGTAATGGCAACCATTAACCAAGAGCTGGATAAAGATACAGTTGAACTAATCGCTTCTGAATATGGCGTTCCAGTAGAGGAAGTCATTATTTTAGAAGAAACTGAACTTGAAAAGTATGAAGTGGAAGATAAAGAAGAAGATATGCAAGTACGCCCTCCAGTTGTGACGATCATGGGACACGTTGACCACGGGAAAACAACGCTTCTTGACAGCATTCGTAAGACGAAAGTCGTTGAAGGCGAAGCTGGTGGAATCACGCAGCATATCGGTGCATACCAAATTGAAGAAAACGGCAAGAAAATCACGTTCCTTGATACACCTGGACACGCAGCCTTTACAATGATGCGTGCACGTGGTGCCGAGGTAACGGATACAACCATTCTAGTCGTGGCAGCAGATGATGGTGTGATGCCGCAAACGGTAGAAGCTATTAACCATGCGAAAGCAGCAGAAGTGCCAATCATTGTTGCTGTCAACAAAATTGACAAACCAACAGCGAACCCTGACCGTGTGATGCAGGAATTAACGGAGCATGGTCTAGTACCAGAAGCTTGGGGCGGCGAAACGATCTTCGTTCCTCTATCTGCAAAAACAGGTGAAGGCATTGACGAATTGATCGAAATGATCCTTCTTGTCAGCGAAGTTGGAGAACTGAAAGCCAACCCAAATCGTGCGGCAAAAGGGACTGTTATCGAGGCTGAGCTTGATAAAGGAAGAGGGTCAGTTGCAACCCTTCTTGTTCAAACTGGTACGCTTCAAGTAGGTGACCCAATCGTTGTCGGAAATACATTTGGGCGCGTTCGTGCAATGGTCAATGACATCGGGCGCCGCGTGAAAACAGCAGGACCATCTACACCTGTTGAAATCACTGGTTTAAACGATGTACCAAATGCAGGGGATCAGTTCCTCGTATTCAAAGATGAAAAAACAGCTCGTCAAGTAGGTGAGGCGCGTGCTTCGAAACAGCTTGATGAACAGCGTTCAGACAAAGCGAAATTATCTCTAGATGACCTATTTGAGCAAATCAAACAAGGTGAAGTGAAAGATATCAACTTGATCGTGAAAGCAGACGTACAAGGTTCTGCTGAAGCACTGACGGCCGCTCTTCAAAAAATTGAAGTAGAAGGCGTAAAAGTGAAAATCATCCATACGGGTGTAGGAGCGATTACAGAATCTGATATTATTTTAGCAAGTGCTTCTAATGCGATCGTGATCGGATTTAACGTACGTCCTGATGGAAACGCGAAGAGCACAGCTGAAACAGAAAACGTAGATATCCGCTTACACCGCATTATTTATAAAGTCATCGATGAAATTGAAGCGGCGATGAAAGGAATGCTTGACCCTGAATATGAAGAAAAAGTCATCGGTCAAGTTGAAGTTCGTCAAACGTTCAAAGTATCTAAAATCGGTACAATTGCTGGTGGTTATGTCACTGAAGGAACCATCACAAGAGATAGTGGTATCCGCTTAATTCGTGACGGCGTCGTTATTTTTGAAGGCGAAGTCGACGTATTAAAACGATTCAAAGATGACGTGAAAGAAGTTTCACAAGGTTATGAATGTGGTATTACCATTAAGAAATACAATGATATCCGTGAAGGCGATGTTCTGGAATCATTTGTTATGCAAGAAATCGAAAGAAAATGATCGGTTATACCGAATGTGAGTGCATCATTTATGATGCCTCCTCACTGAAGGAAAAACGTGCGGTTCTTCAGCGTATATTGACAAGAACGCGCCATAAATTCAATGTAACCATGGCTGAAATGGATTACCAGGACACATGGCAGCGTACATCAATTGGAATCGCCGTGATTTCCTCATCTCGGGTTCAAGTGGAAAAGGAATTGCAGCGTGTTTTAAGCTTTATTGATTCTTTTCCTGAAATTGAACGAACGATCACGAAAACTGAGTGGTTTTAATTAGAGGTGATATGATCATGAGTATGAGAGCAACCCGCGTGGGTGAGCAGATGAAAAAAGAATTAGGCGACATCCTAGGCAGAAAGCTAAAAGATCCAAGAATCGGCTTTTTGACTGTAACCGATGTCGAAGTAACCGGTGATTTGCAAATTGCGAAAGTTTACATTTCTGTTCTCGGTGACGAGAAGAAAAGAGAGGAAACCTTAAAAGGCCTTGCTAAGGCTAAAGGGTATATCCGCTCTGAAATTGGCAATCGAATTAGACTTCGCAAAACACCAGAACTGCACTTTGAATTCGATGAATCCGTGGATTACGGAAACCGAATTGAAAGCCTAATTGCTGAACTAAACACAAAAGATCACGAATAAGACGTTGAAATAAGGATAGGCGATGATCGTCTGTCCTTTTTCATCGTTTACGAAAGGAGAGAGCGCAGATGGTAAATGGTGTTCTTTTATTACATAAAGAAAGAGGGATGACCTCTCACGACTGTGTGTTCAAAGTGAGAAAGATCTTACATACAAAAAAAGTCGGACATACAGGCACCCTCGACCCCGAGGTATCAGGTGTTCTGCCCATTTGTATTGGAAGAGCAACGAAGATTGTCGAATACTTAACAGATAAATCGAAAACGTATGATGCAGAAATCACGATTGGATTTTCTACAACAACAGAAGACCAAACAGGTGAGATCGTAGAAGAAAAAAAGGTGCAAAACCCCATCTCAGAAGAAGACATTGATGCTGTGCTGAAACAGTTTCAAGGAACCATTAAACAAATTCCTCCTATGTTTTCGGCTGTGAAAATTGGCGGAAAAAAACTCTACGAATATGCAAGAGAAGGCATTGAAATTGAGCGGCCGAGCCGCAAGATTACGATTCACCGTATCGAGCGGACAACACCTGCTTTATTTGAAAATGGAAAAGTATCATTCAGATTCACCGTTTTATGTTCAAAAGGAACGTATGTCAGAACCTTAGCAGTTGATATTGGAAAGAAACTAGGATTTCCAGCTCATATGTCACATCTCATTCGCACAGGATCAGGTGATTTTACACTAGATGAGTGCATCACCCTTGATGAGCTGCGAGATATAAGCGAAGAAGGCACAGTAGATAAGCACCTTGTCCCGATCGAGCGTGCGCTCAATCATTTGCCGAAATGGGAGATAAATGATACATTAGCAAGTAAAGTGGAAAACGGTGCAGTCCTGCCCATGCCTGATGAATTCGCTCATTTCGCAGAGGAAGATCGTGTCGCTGTCTTTGCTCCTTCAGGCCGGTGTATGGCGATATATATGAAGCACCCGACCAAACAGAATCTGATGAAGCCGGCGAAGATCTTATCTCAGGACAAGCAATCTTAAAGAAAAGGTGACCATCTCGTGAAGACTATACATATTTCACACCCACATACATTGAATCAAAAGGATCAAGACCCGTCTGTTATGGCTTTAGGGTATTTTGACGGTGTTCACCTCGGACATCAAAAAGTGATTGACGCAGCAAAAAGCATTGCGAGAAAAGAAGGATTGGCTTTAGCGGTCATGACCTTTCATCCGCACCCATCACATGTTTTGCAAAAAGCACGTGAACCCAAGGACTTAATTACACCGCTTGAGGATAAAATTGATTTCATCGAACAACTGGGCGCTGACTATTTATACATTGTGCAGTTCAGCGAAAGCTTTGCAGCGCTATCTCCTCAAGAGTTTGTCGATCAATATTTAGATGAGCTGAATGTGAAGCACGCAGTAGCTGGTTTTGATTTTACGTTTGGCCGTTTTGGTGCAGGTACAATGGAAACCTTCGATGAGTACGGAAAAGGGCGTATCACGGCCACCATCGTTCCTAAGTTGTCCAATCAAGACCGAAAAGTCAGCTCAACACTCATACGCTCTGCATTGAAAAATGGGGATGTTGAATATGTGAGTGAGCTTTTAGGAAAACCGTATCAGCTGCGCGGTATTGTCATTCATGGTGATAAACGAGGACGGACGATCGGCTTTCCGACTGCGAATGTTGGTTTATCTGCTGAGTATATCATTCCGCCAACAGGGGTTTATGCAGTAAGAGCAGAAGTGAAAGGCAAAGTGTATGAAGGTGTTTGTAATGTTGGCTATAAACCAACCTTTTATGAAAAACGTCCTGATCAACCTGCCATTGAAGTAAACCTCTTTGGTTTTAACGAAGAAATATATGGTGAACCGATTAAATTACAGTGGTTCAAGCGCATTCGCAGTGAGCAAAAATTTAACGGAATCCAGGAGTTAACGGCTCAAATCAGTCAAGATAAAGAAGAAGCGATTCAGTTTTTTCAACATCAGCGAAAGCAAACAAAAAATTCATAGAAAAACAGCTCTACCATTTGCAAATTCAGCATATTTTTAGTATGATTATTCCTGTAGCTTTAAAACCACTTACTTGGCAGGCCGACTTCACCGACGGTTGCGAGGTAGATGGGGCTAACATGATTTGGAGGTGAAACAGGATGGCTATTACTCAAGAGCGTAAAACTCAATTAATTAGTGAGTTCAAAACACACGAATCTGATACTGGATCTCCAGAAGTTCAGATCGCTGTCCTAACAGAATCAATTAACAACTTGAACGAGCATTTACGTACTCATAAGAAAGATCACCACTCACGTCGCGGTCTTTTGAAAATGGTAGGTAGACGTCGTAATCTTCTTACGTATCTACGTAATAAAGACGTAACTCGTTACCGTGAGTTAATTAACAAACTAGGCTTACGTCGATAATCGTAAAAAGCGGGAGGATTCCCGCTTTTTTATCGTATAATCACTAATATTTTATGGTTAAAATGTTGAAAGAATGGCAAAAACCCTTCTACATACACCTTTCACATTGATATGTGAAAATCATTTTGTTCATAATAAGAATTAACTAAAATTTCAAGATAAGAGAGGAGTTTTTCTCAGAATGGGACAAGAGAAACATGTCTTCACCATAGACTGGGCTGGACGTCAACTGACAGTTGAAACTGGCCAGCTTGCAAAGCAAGCAAACGGAGCGGTCCTCGTACGCTACGGAGATACAGCTGTGCTTAGCTCAGCAACAGCTTCTAAAGAACCAAAACCACTTGATTTCTTCCCGCTCACTGTGAACTATGAAGAAAGATTATACGCAGTAGGTAAAATTCCTGGTGGCTTCATTAAAAGAGAAGGCCGTCCAAGTGAAAAAGCGATCCTTGCGAGCCGCTTAATTGATAGACCAATCCGTCCATTATTTGCTGATGGATTTAGAAACGAAGTACAAGTTATTAGTATCGTCATGAGTGTGGATCAAGATTGTTCATCTGAAATGGCTGCAATGTTTGGCTCATCTTTAGCATTATGTGTGTCTGACATTCCATTTGAGGGACCAATCGCTGGCGTTACAGTAGGACGAGTTGATGGAAAGTTTATCATCAATCCCAATGTAGAACAGCTTGAACAAAGTGACATCAACCTTGTAGTCGCTGGAACAAAAGATGCGATCAACATGGTCGAAGCTGGTGCTGATGAAGTACCAGAAGAAACAATGCTTGAAGCTATCATGTATGGTCACCAAGAGATCAAACGTTTAATCGGATTCCAAGAGGAAATTGTCAAAGCAGTCGGTAAAGCAAAAATCGATATTCCTCTATATGAAGTAGATCAAACGTTAGCAGACGAAGTAAAAGCACTTGCTGAAACAGACCTGCTGAAAGCGATTCAAGTACATGAGAAGCATGCACGTGAAGATGCAATCAGTGCAGTGAAAAAAGCTGTGGTTGAGAAATTTGAAGAAGAAGATCGCGACGAAGCGACAATTAAACAAGCGAAAGACGTATTAAACAAGCTTGTCAAAAATGAAGTTCGTCGTCTGATCACTGAAGAGAAAGTACGTCCAGATGGACGTGGTGTAGATCAAATCCGTCCACTTTCTTCAGAAGTAGGACTTCTACCAAGAACGCACGGTTCAGGTCTATTTACAAGAGGACAAACACAGGCGCTCAGTATTTGTACATTAGGTGCACTTGGCGATGTGCAAATTCTTGATGGTCTAGGCGTTGAAGAATCAAAACGCTTCATGCACCATTACAACTTCCCTCAATTCAGTGTTGGTGAGACAGGTCCAATGCGTGGCCCAGGCCGCCGTGAAATTGGACATGGAGCGCTAGGTGAACGGGCATTAGAACCAGTGATCCCATCTGAAAAAGATTTCCCTTATACGGTTCGCCTTGTGTCTGAGGTACTAGAATCAAACGGATCTACTTCACAAGCAAGTATTTGCGCAAGCACACTTGCGATGATGGATGCGGGTGTTCCAATTAAAGCACCAGTTGCAGGGATTGCAATGGGACTTGTGAAATCCGGTGAATACTACACAGTGCTGACAGACATTCAAGGAATGGAAGATGCACTTGGTGATATGGACTTTAAAGTTGCAGGTACATCAAAAGGTGTAACAGCACTTCAAATGGATATCAAAATCGATGGTCTATCAAAAGACATTTTGGAAGAAGCGCTCCAACAAGCGAAAAAAGGAAGAATGGAAATCTTAGATAGCATGCTGTCAACGATTCCTGCTTCTAGAGGAGAGTTGTCTCGTTATGCACCAAAAATCTTAACGATGAAAATCAATCCTGATAAAATTCGCGATGTCATTGGACCAAGCGGTAAACAAATCAATAAAATCATCGAAGATACCGGTGTGAAAATCGATATTGAACAAGATGGTACAATCTTTATCTCTTCTACAGAAGAAGACATGAACCAAAAAGCGAAGAAAATCATTGAAGATCTTGTGAGAGAAGTTGAAGTAGGACAACTTTACTTAGGTAAAGTAAAACGCATTGAAAAATTCGGTGCTTTCCTTGAAATCTTCAGCGGCAAAGATGGACTTGTTCATATTTCTGAGCTTGCGCTTGATCGTGTAGGCAAAGTAGAAGATGTCGTGAAGATTGGCGATGAATTACTTGTCAAAGTCACTGAAATCGATAAACAAGGCCGTGTGAACCTTTCTCGCAAAGCTGTTTTACGTGAAGAAAAGGAAAAAGAAGAAAAACAGACTTAATGAAATATGTTAGAAGCCAGGTATCCGTACCAGGCTTCTTTCTTTTCTTGCGCTAACAATAGTTCTAGCTTGTTTCTCCCCATCATAATTTGTGGTAAAGGGGAGGGACAACCATTGAAAAAAACGTTACCATTCATTGTGTTTGTATTTTTACTGCTCGTGTCATATCAAACGATGAAGCAGCCGGCTGCTGTTACATATATTGAATCAATGAAAGAGCATGCTGAGGTTGCATCTGTTTCAAAAGATATTTTATATCAAGAGATTGAATCGAAGTCTTCTGACTATGAAGTGAAGGCGCAAAATGCTAAGATTGATAAAGTGTGGAAAAAGATGCCTGGTCTAAATGGACAGACGGTCAATATCGATGCCTCTTATGAAAAAATGAAAAAACAAGGGTCATTTGATGAAAAGCTGCTTGTTTTCAATGAAACAAAACCTTCTATTCATTTACATGAACTTGGTGCTGAACCCATTTACAAGGGACATCCAGATAAAAAAATGAATGCTTTCCTCATCAACGTGGCTTGGGGCGACGAGCATTTAATCAAGATGTTAAAGACACTGGAAAAGCATCAGGTCAAGGCGACCTTTTTCTTAGAGGGCAAATGGGTGAAAAAAAGCACGGATCTTGCTAAAAAGATCGTGGCAGATGGTCATGAAATTGGAAACCATTCATACAATCACCCAGATATGCGCACACTGACAAGAGAACGAGCATTAGAGCAGATTACCAAAACAAATCGTCAAATTGAAGAATCCCTTGGAAAAAAACCGAAGTGGTTCGCCCCTCCAAGCGGTAGCTTTAAAGAAGAAACAGTGAAGCTTGCCGCAGAAGAAGGAATGGAAACCATTATGTGGACGGTAGACACCATTGACTGGCAAAAACCGTCACCAAACATACTACAAAAACGGGTGCTTGGGAAAATTCACAATGGGGCGATGATATTAATGCATCCAACAGATTCGACGGCGAAAAGTCTTGACGCACTTATCATTCAAATCAAGGAAAGAGGATATGAATTAGGAACGGTTTCTGACCTCCTAAGTGAAAAAAGACATCCGTGATCCGATCTGTTTGTTGAATAGGAGGAGCAAAACTTGGTCAAAACGTATACATGCCAAAACGGAGTAAGAATTGTACTTGAAAACAATCCCACTGTAAGATCTGTCGCAATTGGCGTCTGGATTGGAACGGGTTCTAGACATGAGACACCAGAAATTAACGGAATCTCACACTTTTTAGAGCATATGTTCTTTAAAGGGACAAAGACGAGATCTGCACGTGATATCGCAGAATCCTTTGACCGCATCGGTGGTCAAGTAAATGCCTTTACGTCAAAAGAATACACTTGCTACTATGCAAAGGTGCTTGATTCACATGCCGGCTACGCCCTCGATGTATTAAGCGACATGTTCTTCCACTCTGCTTTTGATGAAGAAGAGCTGAAAAAAGAAAAAAATGTAGTATATGAAGAAATCAAAATGTATGAGGATACACCTGATGATATCGTTCACGATCTGTTGAGCAAAGCGATTTATGGTGATCATTCTTTAGGGTTCCCGATTTTAGGAACCGAAGAAACACTTTCTACCTTTAACGGGGACTCTCTTAGAGCTTATATGGATGAATTCTACACGCCGGACCGCGTCGTTATCTCTGTTGCAGGGAATGTGGATGACACATTCATTAGTGAAGTTGAAAAGTTGTTCGGTTCGTATGAAACGAAAGGAAAAAAACAGTCTGTAGAAGCGCCGCAATTTCACTATGACAAGCTCACACGCAAAAAGGAAACAGAGCAAGCGCATCTATGCATGGGCTTTAATGGCCTCCCAGCTGGAGACAAAGGCATCTATGACTTAATCGTCTTAAATAATGTTCTTGGAGGAAGCATGAGCAGCCGCTTGTTCCAGGATGTAAGAGAAGACAAAGGCCTCGCCTATTCTGTTTTCAGCTATCACAGTTCATTTGCAGATAACGGCATGCTGACGATTTATGGCGGGACTGGAGCGAAGCAGTTAAACCTGCTCTCTGAAACCATCTTACAAACGCTGGACGTCTTAAAGCGTGAGGGAATTACGCAAAAAGAGCTTGAAAACTCTAAGGAGCAAATGAAAGGGAACCTGATGCTCAGCCTTGAAAGCACAAACAGCAAGATGAGCCGAAACGGTAAAAATGAACTGCTCCTTGGCAAACATCGTACACTTGATGAAATTATTGAAGAAATCAACAAAGTCACATTAGACGGTGTGAATAACTTATCAAAACGAATCTTTACAGAGGATTATGCACTCTCGCTTATTAGTCCTACGGGTGATCAGCCATCATAATGTAAACAACACGGCAGGCTTCTTAAGAGGTCTGCCGTTTATTGTATATCAAGTAGAAAGGGGCACTACTTACATGGAACGTGAAAAACTGAAACTCCTCTCTCCGCTTCTGACACAAGCCATCTCCTTTCAGCCGATGACATCTGGCTTTTCTGGAAACCGTACTTACCTCGTCACAACATCCTCAAGTGAAAAGCTGGTGCTCAAGCTATCAAATCTCAAAACGTATACTAATTTTAAAAGAAAAGCTTCAGTTCAGCAAAAGTTTAAAAATCGAGGGCTTCTATGTTCTGAAGTCATGGAGGTTGGAATGAATCCTGAACTTAACTGTACCTATCGTATTTTCTCTTTTATTGAAGGAGAGAACGCTAGAGCATCCATCCATCTGCTTACAAATGAAGAGCAGTATGAAATCGGAAGACGGGCAGGCAGAGAGCTGAATTTCATGCATACATGTCCCGCACCTTCTCATGTCGCGCCATGGGATGAGAGAGTCATGGCGAAACATGAACGGTATGTACATGCCTATCAATCAAGTGGAGTGACCTTTACGAAAGAGCAATTCGTATTAGATTTTATCAAATCACATGCTGATGCGGTAAAGGCGAGACCTAATCAATTCCAGCATGATGATTTTCATTTGGGGAATATCATCATACAAGAAGGTGAGTATGCCGGCGTCATTGATTTTGATCAATCTGACTGGGGTGACCCGGTTCATGATTTTTATAAATTGTCCTTATTTAGCCGAGAAAATAGTATTCCGTTTTCAGCAGGGCAACTGGATCACTATGTAAATACGCAGGTCACAGACGATTTTTGGCTTCTTTTTTCTATCTATACAGCAATGAGCTGCTTTTCTTCTATTGTCTGGACGCTTTCTTATGACACTGAACATGTACAAGATATGGTGAACCGAGTGGAGAGAATGCTGGCAGACCATGATCACTTTCATCAACTGAAACCAGCTTGGTATTCAAATTGGCATCATGCATAACTTGCAAAAGCGGGACGGTCTATTTCTTCTTGTGGCTGCATATATGATACGGAAGGGAAGTGATGCGATTTTGAGGCTAAGCGAGCTGTCAGGAAAAGAGATCGTTGATATCAAAAGAGCGGAGCGGCTTGGCGTGCTTGGACAAACCGACCTTGAAATCAATGAACAGGACGGTCAAATCACAGCACTCATCATACCTTCTGTGAAGTGGTTTGGCTTTCGAAAGCAAGGAAATGACATCCGCGTCCCGTGGAATCACATTCAAAAAATAGGATCAGATATGATCATTCTCGATGTGCCTAAAGCACTTCAGCCGCCCGGGGAAAAAGAGCATCCATCATAAATGGGTGCTCTTTTTCTTTTCTCTCTTCGATTTGTTCACAGGCTGAATCCTCTCCTCATATGCTAAAAGGGAGATTCAGAAAATATTACAGACTTTTTTAAATAAAGAAGGTGAACGGTCAGTATGTTGAGCGGTTTAACGGTTGCGGTGATCGGGGGAGATGCAAGGCAGCTTGAAATTATTCGCAAGCTGTCACAGCAGCATGCCAAAGTGTTTTTGGTTGGATTTGATCAGCTGGATCACGGATTTATTGGGGCTGAAAAGCTAAAAATGTCAGAACTTCCATTCGAACAGGTAGACAGTATGATCCTGCCAGTATCAGGGGCAACGGATGAAGGTGTTGTCGCGACAGTTTTCTCAAATGAACAGGTGTTACTAGAAGCAACATATTTAGAAAGAACCCCTGCCCATTGTACCTTGTACTCAGGTATTTCTAATACGTACTTAGACAATCTGGCAAAGCAGGTGAACCGAAAACTTGTGAAGCTGTTTGAGCGAGATGATATTGCCATATATAACTCTATTCCAACAGTTGAAGGGATTATCATGATGGCTATTCAGCAAACGGATTATACGATTCATGGATCACGTGTCGCTGTTCTTGGACTCGGAAGAACAGGACTCACCATTGCCCGCACATTTCGGGCACTCGGTGCGGATGTAAAAGTAGGGGCAGCAGATACAGCGCATTTAGCGCGGGCATTTGAAATGGGACTCGATCCATTTTCAATGGACCGGTTAAAAGAAGAAGTAACAGATGTAGATATCATCATCAATACCATTCCAAGCCTTGTATTAGATTCATCTGTCATCGTCAGCATGACACCAAAGACACTCATTTTGGATATCGCCTCCCGCCCAGGAGGAACAGACTTTGATTTTGCACAAAAACACGGAGTGAAGGCGCTTCTTGCACCTGGACTCCCGGGGATTGTCGCACCAAAGACAGCAGGACAAATCATTGCAAAAGTGCTTTCTGGGCTCTTATGTGAACTTGCAGAGGAAAAAAGGGGGATGGAATCATGACAACATTAAAAGGGAAAAGAATCGGCTTTGGCTTAACTGGTTCCCACTGTACGTACGAAGCTGTTTATCCGCAGATCGAAGCACTTGTAAAAGAAGGAGCAGAAGTGCGTCCAGTGGTGTCATATACGGTCCAGAACACGAATACAAGATTCGGAGATGGGGCGGACTGGATTGAGCGGATCGAGAAGCTGACTGGCTTTAAGGCGATTGACTCAATCGTGAAAGCAGAGCCGCTCGGGCCTAAGCTACCACTTGATTGTATGGTCATTGCTCCATTAACAGGGAACTCGATGGCGAAATTCGCAAATGCCATGACAGACAGCCCTGTTTTAATGGCTGCAAAAGCAACCATTCGAAATCATCGTCCTGTCGTTTTAGGAATTTCAACAAATGATGCGCTAGGCTTAAATGGTACAAATCTGATGAGGCTGATGTCGACAAAAAATATTTTCTTTATTCCATTTGGCCAGGATGATCCATTTAAAAAACCGACCTCCATGGTCGCGAACATGGATTTGCTTTCTCAAACAGTAGAAGAGGCACTTCAGCATAGACAAATTCAGCCAATTTTAATTGGACCAAGCGAATAATAGATTCACTAGAAAATCATGAAAGATTCAAAAAAGATGCTTCAAGCCTTGCTTTTCTATGGTAAAATAAAATGTAAAAAGTCATAGGATGGCCATCCGAAAGAAAAGAATCATGGATGGGTCGGAAGGAGTTTTACTGATGGGAAGAGGATTGCATGTAGCTGTAGTTGGAGCGACTGGAGCTGTCGGTCAACAAATGTTAAAAACACTAGCTGACAGAGATTTTGAAATGGATACACTGACTCTACTATCCTCAAAACGTTCTGCTGGAACAAAAGTGACATTCAGAGGTCAAGAGTATACTGTACAGGAAGCAACACCTGAAAGCTTTGAAGGAGTAAGTATTGCATTATTCAGTGCTGGAGGAAATGTTTCCAAGGCGCTAGCTCCTGAAGCAGTCAAACGAGGTGCGATTGTTGTAGACAACACAAGTGCTTTCCGTATGGACGAAAACATCCCTCTTGTCGTACCAGAGGTAAACGAAAAAGACTTGCATGACCATAAAGGAATCATTGCAAACCCTAACTGTTCAACGATTCAAATGGTAGCGGCATTAGAACCGCTTCGTCAGGCGTATGGCATGAAAAAAGTCATCGTGTCCACTTACCAAGCCGTATCAGGTGCAGGACATGAAGCCATTGACGAGCTATATAGCCAATCACAAGCCATTTTAAATAAAGAAGATGTGAAGCCGGAAGTCATGCCTTATCAAATTGCATTTAATGCGATTCCGCAAATTGATAAATTCCAAGACAATGGCTATACATTTGAAGAAATGAAAATGATCAACGAAACGAAAAAAATCATGCATATGCCAGAGCTGGAAGTAGCGGCAACATGTGTGAGACTTCCAATTGAAACAGGACATTCAGAATCTGTTTACGTCGAACTAGAATCAAACGACGCAACAGTTGAAGACGTCAAGTCCATTCTAAAAGATGCTCCAGGCATTACACTGCAAGATGATCCGTCTCAGCAAATTTATCCAATGCCTGCAGATGCTGTTGGGAAAAACGACGTATTTGTCGGCCGCATTCGGAAAGATTTGGACCGTCCAAACGGGTTCCATATGTGGATTGTATCTGATAACCTGCTAAAAGGCGCTGCATGGAACTCCGTTCAAATTGCAGAAAGCTTAAAAGCATTAAAATTAGTTTAACATTCAATGGATGATGAGGACGAACAGAAGAGAGTTAGGCATCTTTCGCCTGCTCTCTTCTGTTACGTCAGAATGAACTTGGAGTGAAAACAGTGAAAATAATTGTCCAAAAATTTGGCGGTACATCTGTCAAAGATGATCAAGGTAGACAAAGGGCACTTGCACATATCTTATCGGCAAAAGAGAAAGGCTATAAATCTGTTGTCGTCGTATCCGCAATGGGACGAAAAGGCGATCCTTATGCGACAGATACGCTGCTTGGTCTGCTTTACGGCAGCGCGCAGCATATGACAAATCGAGAAAAAGACTTGCTCGTTTCCTGCGGAGAGAATATTTCAGCTGTTGTGTTTTCAAGCATGCTGAATGAAAACGGGCTAAAAGCTGTAGCGATGACAGGTGCACAGGCTGGCTTTGTGACAGATAAGGAACATACGAGTGCGAAAATTATTGATATGAAGTGCGAACGTCTCGAGGCGGCACTATCTGAACATGATGTTGTCGTTGTTGCTGGGTTCCAAGGAGCCGCGAAAAATGGAGACGTGACCACAATTGGACGAGGCGGCAGTGATACGTCCGCAGCTGCTTTAGGTGCCGCATTACAGGCAGATTTTATTGATATTTTTACAGATGTAGAAGGCGTCATGACGGCAGATCCCCGCATTGTTGAAAATGCAAAGCCGCTCAGAGTCGTGACATATACAGAAATTTGCAACCTTGCATATCAAGGAGCAAAAGTCATTCACCCGAGAGCTGTCGAAATTGCGATGCAAGCAAAAGTACCAATGAGGGTCCGTTCAACATACTCTGATGAAGAGGGCACACTCGTCACGTCACACTACTCAGATAAAATGAGCCATGATGTGTACGACCGCCTCATTACGGGTATTGCACATGTCAATGATGTGACGCAAATCAAAGTCCCGGCAAAAGAAGGGCAATACAGCGTCCAAACAGAGGTCTTTAAAGCAATGGCTAATGCACAAATCAGTGTCGATTTCTTCAATATTACACCGAGTGAGATTGTGTATACCGTGACAGGTGCAATGACTGAAAAGGCAACCTCGATCCTAAAAGATCTTGGTTATACGCCAATTGTCACAACAAATTGTGCGAAAGTATCAGCTGTTGGCGCAGGCATCATGGGTGTACCAGGTGTCACATCAAAAATTGTATCGGCTCTATCCGAGCAAAACATTCCGATTTTACAATCGGCTGACAGCCATACGACCATTTGGGTGCTAGTGAACGAAGAAAACATGAGAGCGGCTGTCAATGCCCTGCACGAAGTGTTTGAACTTTCAAGATAAATGTGATTGAATCATGATGAGGTGAAAAAAATGAATTTCGGAAATATCGCAACAGCTATGATTACACCTTTTGATAAAAAGGGCAACATTGATTTCCAAAAGCTATCAATTCTCATTGATTACTTGTTAAAAAACGGCAGTGACTCATTAGTCGTTGCAGGGACAACAGGCGAATCGCCAACTTTATCGACTGAGGAAAAAGTCGCTCTTTTTCAGCAATCGGTAAAATTAGCAAATGGTCGTTGTAAAATCATTGCAGGAACAGGCAGTAATAATACAAATGCGTCTATCAAACTAACGAAAAAAGCAGAAGAAGCGGGCGTTGATGCAGTGATGCTTGTCGTACCTTACTACAACAAGCCATCACAGGAAGGCATGTATGCACACTTTAAAGCCATTGCCGAGTCTACATCTCTTCCTGTCATGCTTTACAATGTACCAGGGAGAACGGCTGCGTCATTAGCCCCAGAAACAACCATTAAGCTTGCGCAAATACCTAACATTGTCGCAATCAAAGAAGCAAGTGGTGATCTTGATGCCATGACAAAAATCATTGCAGAGACACCAGAGGATTTCGATGTCTATTCAGGTGACGACAGCTTAACACTTCCAGCTGTATCTGTTGGTGCAAAAGGAGTAGTCTCTGTGGCGTCTCATATCGTAGGGCTTGATATGCAGCAAATGCTGAAAAGCTATGCTTCAGGTCAAACGGCCAATGCCGCATTGATCCATCAAAAGCTGCTCCCAATCATGAAACAGCTATTCTCAGCGCCAAATCCAACGCCTGTCAAAACAGCTCTTCAGCTGAAAGGACTAGATGTCGGATCGGTTCGTCTTCCGCTTCTACCTTTGTCAGAAGAAGAGAGACTGGATTTAAGCAGCGTCTTAAACAGCTGATCAAAACAAAAGATTTCGTAAGCGGTCATTCTCAGATGTCCCTGAGTATGACCGTTTTTTATACATAAACACTTTCTTAAAATGTGACTTCATCTTGTTTTCTAAAATTAGATTCAGTTATAATAGCATTAAGCGATGATGGACGGGCTTGAGACTAGGAGGATAAGAATTTTGAAAAAGAAAAATACAGAGAACGTAAGAATTATTGCACTTGGAGGCGTTGGAGAAATCGGGAAAAACTTATATGTCATTGAAATTGATTCGGACATATATGTGGTAGATGCAGGCTTGATGCATCCAGAAAACGAAATGCTAGGCATTGACGTTGTCATTCCTGATATCTCTTATTTAACAGAACGTGCTGATCGGGTGAAAGCAATTTTTCTTACCCACGGACATGATGAAGCAATCGGAGGCGTATTCCATTGCTTAAGCAAATTGTCTGTACCAGTTTACGGAACGAAGCTGACCCTTGCGTTACTTCGAGAAAAATTAAAACAGTATGGCTTCAATCAAAAAGCTGATTTGCGTGAGGTACATGCAAAATCAGTCATTACGTTTGAAACAACAAAGGTATCATTCTTTAGAACGAATCACAGCATCCCTGATTCAGTTGGGATCAGCTTCAAAACCTCTCTTGGTTCAATCGTATGCACAGGTGATTTTAAATTTGATCAAACCCCAGCGCTTAACCAAGCCTGTGACATCGGAGAGATTGCGAAAATTGGAAACAATGGCGTTTTAGCACTTCTTTCAGACAGTGCCAATGCTGAAAAACCAGGCTATACACCTTCTGAGGCGCTCGTCCAAGACGAAATCTCAAATGCGATGTACAATGCTGAAAATCGTGTCATTGTGGCTGTATCTTCATCTAACATTAACCGAGTGCAGCAGATCATTAATGCAACAAATCAAAATGGCCGTAAGCTTGCCGTAGCAGGAAAGAATATGATGACGACTCTTCAGCTGGCGATCAAACTTGGTTATGTCACAGCAGACGAAGAATTATTTGTACCAGTTCAAGAAGTGAAGAAAATGGCGAAAAACGATGTGGTCGTCCTGACAGCTGGAAGCCACGGAGAGCCTTTAGCTGCGTTAACAAAAATGGCGAAACAAAATCACAAACAGCTTCATATTGAAAAAGATGACACGGTTGTGATTGCATCTACACCTCTTCCTGGACAAGAACTCACCTATTCAAAAACAGTGGATTTCCTTACAAGAAGCGGCGCACAAGTCATTTTTGCACAAAAACGTGTGCATGTTTCTGGACATGGCTGCCAAGAAGAGTTAAAGCTCATGCTGAACTTACTAAAGCCGAAGTATTTAATTCCGGTGAATGGCGAATATCGTATGCAAAAAGCACATTCTCGTGTTGCTGAAGAAGTGGGAATGAAACGAAGTGACATTTTCTTGATTGATAAAGGGGATGTTGTGGAGTTTAGAGGACAGAACGTCAAGATTGGTGAAAAAGTTCACCAAGGCAATATTTTGATCGATGGTCTTGGCGTTGGTGATATCGGGAACATTGTGTTACGCGATAGACGCCTATTGTCTCAAGATGGTATCTTAATTGTCGTCATTACGCTCGATAAACAAAAGAAACAATTAATTTCTGGACCTGAAATCATCACAAGAGGATTTGTGTATGTCAGAGAATCTGAAGAGCTGATTGTGAAAGCGACAGAAATGGTCAAAGGGATTGTCAAAGAGCAAACGGAAAACTCAATTGTTGAATGGTCAACATTGAAACAATCCATGCGTGACGTACTCAATCAATTCCTATATGAAAAAACAAAACGTAAGCCGATGATCATTCCAATTATTATGGAAGTATAATGAGAAAGCCCAAGGAGCATAAGCTCTTTGGGCTTTTTTGATGTGGTGCGAGGAATGCGGATTGAATACGGCCTTCTTGTTCATAATAGGAGGAGAGTTTGAGGAAAGGATGGAGACAAATGGACGAAAAAAATGAACAGCAGCCTGAGCGAAAGCCAGAAGAAAAAGACAGCATTATGAGCAAAATACAGCAGCTTGGTGAAACAGCCATACCACAGCTGCCGCAAGATACAAATATCCATTGCCTCACCATTATTGGACAAATTGAAGGGCACATGCAGCTTCCACCACAAAATAAAACAACCAAATACGAGCATGTCATACCGCAAATCGTAGCAGTAGAGCAAAACCCAAAGATTGAAGGGCTTTTGATCATCTTAAATACAGTAGGCGGCGATGTTGAAGCGGGACTAGCGATTGCAGAAATGCTTGCGTCTTTATCAAAACCGACTGTATCGATTGTACTTGGCGGCGGCCACTCCATTGGTGTCCCGATTGCTGTATCGTGTGACTATTCCTATATTGCGGAAACAGCCACGATGACCATTCATCCTGTGCGTTTAACTGGTCTTGTGATCGGTGTCCCGCAAACCTTTGAATACTTAGATAAAATGCAGGAAAGAGTCATTAACTTTGTGACAAGCCACTCCAATATTACAGAAGAGAAGTTCAAAGAGCTCATGTTCTCAAAAGGCAATTTGACAAGAGACATTGGAACAAATGTTGTTGGTCATGAAGCGGCAGAATACGGACTCATGAATGAAGTAGGCGGTGTAGGACAAGCGATTAAAAAGTTGAACGAGCTGATTGGAGAAAGGGCATCTCAAAACGAGGGGCTGATCCAATGATTTTATACACACCTATGCCATATGAAGCCATTTACGCAGAGGAACAAGGAGACCGCAAACTTCAGCAGGTAAACATCCAAGGCGTGCCAGTTATGGTTGAAATGAAAGAGGATGAAGCAGAAATCGTTCAGGTCATGAGCACCAATCCAATGGACTTTTTGAATCAAGAGCTTGCACCAGGCAAGCGATTGAAGTTACAATTAGGCTCCAATCAAACCGACTCATATGAATGATTCTATGCTATAATAAAGGGAAAACTTACAACAAGATGCAGCCAAAACCAGGCTGCTTTCTTTCTGATCTTTCGGTAGGTTATATTTTCTTTCGTAGTAAGGTGATGAGTATGGCTAAAAAGAGAAAACGGAAAACGAGAAAAAAACAAAATAAACAGCTAAAACTGAAATATGAATTAAATGGGTTAGTCTGTATTGCCATAGCGATCATCGCCATTTTACAGCTAGGCGTCGTTGGACAAACCTTCGTACATTTATTTCGATTTTTTGCAGGTGAGTGGTTCATTCTCTGCCTTATCGGATTATTTCTTTTTGGCGTGACCATCTTCTGGAAAAAACAAATCCCAGATATGTTGACAAGGAGAAAGGCAGGGCTATACTGCATCATTGCGAGTATCTTGCTTTTGTCTCATGTGAAGCTTTTTCAGCACCTCTCATCTGCGGGTGCGATAGGCTCTCAAAGTGTGATCAGAAATACATTTGAGCTTTTCTTGATGGACATGAAAGGTGAGACGGGGTCGCCTGATTTAGGAGGCGGCATGATCGGTGCCGTATTATTTGCTGCTTCTTATTTCTTATTTGCACAAGCAGGCTCTCAAATCATGGCAATCGTTCTGATGCTGATTGGAATTGTGCTGATTACAAATCGATCTCTTCAAGAAATGGTGAAAAAAGTGACGCTGCCTGTCTCGCAATTTATGGTGAAGCAGTGGAAAGCATTTGTTGAAGATATGAAAGGAATCAGGCAGGCGAAAAAGAGCGCGCCCTCTCAGAATACGGCCCAAAAGAAAAAACGGTCTCGTATTCAGGAAGAGGACGAAGATGATCAGATCTTAGTTGAAGAGGAATCGCCAGTGCCTGACAATAGTCAGCCGATTATCTCAAGCTTTGCTGACAGAGATGACATTCTCACCCCGCTCGTTCAAAAAGAGCAGGCGGCAAAAGAGACTTCGCCTCTTCAAGAATCTGTGCAAAGTACGCCGGCTCGATCAGATTCAGCTGATGAACCAAAAGAGGCGCCGCCGATGACGTTTACTGAACTTGAAAACAAAGATTACGAATTGCCGTCACTGGATATTTTGGCAGAGCCGCAGCACTCAGGACAGCAAACAGACAAGAAGAATATATATGAAAATGCAAGAAAGCTTGAAAAAACGTTTCAAAGCTTCGGCGTCAAAGCGAAAGTTACACAGGTTCACTTAGGACCGGCTGTTACCAAATATGAGGTCTATCCAGATGTTGGCGTGAAGGTAAGTAAGATCGTCAATCTAAGTGATGACTTAGCTCTTGCTCTCGCCGCAAAAGATATTCGGATTGAGGCGCCGATTCCTGGGAAATCAGCCATCGGTATTGAGGTTCCGAATGCAGAAATTGCGATGGTTTCTTTAAAAGAGGTATTAGAATCGAAGCAAAATGACCGTCCAAATGCCAAGCTGCTGATTGGACTAGGCCGCAATATTTCGGGTGAAGCCGTGCTCGCTGAAATGAACAAAATGCCGCATTTACTTGTAGCAGGATCGACAGGAAGCGGAAAAAGTGTGTGTATCAATGGCATTATCACAAGTATTCTCATGAGAGCGAAACCTCATGAAGTGAAAATGATGATGATTGATCCGAAAATGGTTGAACTAAATGTGTATAATGGCATTCCGCATCTGCTCGCTCCCGTTGTAACGGACCCTAAGAAAGCCTCACAGGCACTGAAAAAAGTCGTCAGTGAAATGGAACGCCGCTATGAATTATTTTCTCATACAGGGACAAGAAATATTGAAGGGTACAATGATTACATTAAACGAATGAATCAATCAGAAGAGGCGAAACAGCCAGAACTTCCTTATATTGTCGTCATTGTAGACGAGCTTGCAGATTTAATGATGGTCGCTTCCTCAGATGTGGAAGATTCTATTACAAGACTTTCGCAAATGGCTCGAGCAGCCGGGATTCATTTAATTATTGCCACACAAAGACCTTCTGTCGATGTCATTACAGGTGTCATTAAAGCCAACATCCCATCTCGCATCGCCTTTAGCGTGTCCTCGCAAACCGATTCAAGGACGATCCTTGATATGGGGGGCGCAGAAAAACTGCTCGGCAGAGGGGACATGCTGTTTCTGCCAGTTGGAGCAAACAAACCGGTTCGTGTGCAGGGCGCCTTTTTATCAGATGAAGAAGTAGAGCATGTCGTTGACCATGTGATCACTCAGCAAAAAGCGCAATATCAAGAAGAAATGATTCCAACTGAAGAAACGCAGGATCAGCTTACAGCTGTGGATGACGATTTATATGATGAAGCAGTGGAACTCATCATCGGCATGCAGACGGCTTCTGTCTCTATGCTTCAAAGAAGATTCCGCATCGGCTATACCCGGGCCGCCCGCCTGATTGACGCAATGGAAGAGCGAGGCGTTGTCGGTCCTTATGAAGGAAGTAAACCGAGAGAAGTCCTGCTTTCAAAAGAACAATATGATGAGCTCTCTTCATAAATCGAAGAGAGCTTTCTAAAAAAGAAGTGAACGATAGTATGATTATGTTAACTGGAAGTCAGACTATTTATTTATTTGCAAAAACATGATATAGTTATGTTCAACTTATCTCGGAATAGAGATTTCTCATCTTATCATTTGCATTGATTAGACGGAGGGAAAACATGTCGACCAAAACAGACAATCGCCATTTATATTTGAAAGTGATTGACCGTATTAAAGAAGATATACAATCAGGCGTATATGCCGAAAAAGAAAAGCTGCCTTCTGAGTTTGAGCTCTCAAAGCTTTTAGGCGTGAGCAGAGCGACACTGCGTGAAGCCCTTCGTATATTAGAAGAAGAGAAATATTTAATTAGAAGGCATGGTGTGGGTACGTTCGTCAACACAAGACCACTCTTTTCAACAGGCATAGAACAGCTGGCAAGTGTCACGAAAATGATAGAGCAGGTCAATATGACGCCTGGAACCATCTTTTTATCCTCCCAAGAAGGGGAGCCAACAGAGAATGATGTGATTCGTTTTCAGTGTGATGAATCTGATGAGATTTTTTCAATGGAGCGCGTTCGGACGGCAGATGGACAGCCCGTGGTTTACTGTTTAGATAAAATTCCGGTCAAGCATCTTCCCGCTTCTTTTACACATGAAGAAGAGTCTCTTTTTGAGCTGTTTGGAAGAGAACCACACAGCGGGATAAAATATGCAGTTGCTGACATTGAACCAATCGGCTACCACGATCAGGTTTCACCGATACTAGAATGTGACCCTGAAACAGCATTATTACTACTGAAACAAATGCACTATGATCAGGATGATCAGCCGGTCTTATACTCGCTTAATTATTTTCGAGCGGATAAATTCAGCTTTCATGTGATACGTAAACGATTTTAACGAGCAGTCGCTTTCATAAGCGGTTGCTTTTTGTTTGCCCATACATAATACCCGTAAAACTTGCCACACTAATACGTAACAGTATATAGAATTGGGTGAATGATGTTGGGCGAGAAAACAGTCAGTAAAAAGAATATTATTGCATTATCATCAGTGCCTTTAATCATGACACTTGGGAACTCGATGCTCATTCCCGTATTGCCACAGATAGAAAAGACACTTTCCATTACTTCCTTTCAAGTCTCCCTCATTATTACGGTATACTCCGTTGTCGCGATCTTATGTATTCCGATCGCCGGCTATTTATCAGATCGAATCGGGCGAAAAAAGGTACTCCTGCCGTGTCTGTTAATCGCAGGACTTGGAGGGGCTGTGGCAGCAGTTGCCTCAACGATCATGAAAGAACCGTACATGTGGATTCTATTTGGCAGGGTCCTTCAAGGTGTTGGCTCAGCCGGGGCAGCACCTGTCGTGATGCCGTTTATTGGAGATTTGTTTCATGATGATGAAGAAGTCAGTGCGGGACTAGGCGCCATTGAAACCTCTAACACAGCTGGAAAGGTATTGAGCCCGATTATTGGGGCGCTTTTGGCTTCATGGTTTTGGTTTGTGCCATTTTGGTTTATTCCGCTCTTCTCAATCATCAGCTTTCTCATGGTACTGTTCATGGTAGAATCCGCGAAAAAAGAGGAGGACCCACCTTCATTCAAAGAATTTTTAAAATCAACAAAGACCATATTTAAGCATGAGGGACGCTGGCTGTATGCCATTTTTGCAATTGGCGGTTTTATTATGTTTCTTCTTTTTGGTGTGCTTTTTTACTTATCTGATAACCTAGAGGCAGCTTATCAAATTAAGGGTGTCAAAAAAGGGCTCCTGCTTAGCATTCCGCTCCTTTTTCTATCCATCAGCTCATACGTTGCTGGGAAAACAATTGGAAAAGAAAAAGGGAAAATGAGAATCTTTTTAATCGTAGGCATGGTCTTGTTATCACTTTCCTATATGCTTTTATGGTGGAATCACAGCTTTTATGTATTGTTTATCTGCTTAAGCATTGGCGGTGTTGGCATCGGTATTGTCCTGCCTGCACTTGATGCCCTGATCACAGAAGGAATTGAAAAAGAGCAGTGCGGAACCATTACGTCGTTTTACAGCAGTATGCGTTTTATCGGTGTCGCTTTAGGACCTCCGATTTACGCTTATCTCATGGATAAAGGGGACTCCATCGTTTTTATTCTCTCGACCATTTGCAGTCTTATTTCTCTATTTTTGGTCATCTTCTTCATCCAGCCAGATGAAGAGGATGAAAGTGAACAATTAAAAACGGTTTAATCTAGAAAAAAGACGGTATTTTGCCATCTTTTTTCTTTTTTATAAATTGACATGTAAAATTTTGATAGTTAAACTAATGTATAGTAATATCTTTTAAATTATTCCAAACGGGAGGTGTTCAAAAACATTCATTTTCTGTCCTTCTTTAGGCGGAAATTGAGTTCGCGTGGTGATGATGAATGTGTGTTTCTTCAACACGAAAAGACAATTGAATAGGTCATCCTGCCATTAGCACGTTGAAGGAGACGCAGTCAGCACTTCAGACACGCTCAAATATAGCAAATTGATTGATGAACTAGAAGGAGCTTGAAGCAGCTATGTTGCAAATAATTAAAGCAAGATGGATTGTATTAGTGGTGTGGATGATAACAGCTGTGATTCTGTTTATTACTGCGCCCAATTTAGAGGAATTAACAAGAGAAAAAGGGCAATTAAAGGTTCCGGAGGGGACACCAACAGCTGAGGCACTTCACTTATTGGATAAGCTCACAGATCAAAACGGGAAAAAAGATACGGGTGTCATTGTATTCTCCGAACAACATCTGTTCCCAAAGAAAGAGCAGGAATTAAAAAAGGCTTTATCTGCACTCATGACACATGCTCCAGACCTCCACGTTGACGGAATTACTTCGTATTTTCATGTAGATCCGGACATTCAAAGACAACTTTTATCAAAGGATAAAAGTACACTTCTTGTTCCATTCAAATTCGACCACTACGAAACAAAAGCTGTGAAGCTTAAAGAACAAATTGAGGAAGTTTTAAAGCCCTATCATGTCTCATATGAAATGACGGGACAAAAATTTGTGGATTCAGATGTCATTCAAAGCTCTCAACAAGGTCTGAAGAAAACTGAACTTATAACGATCATTTTTATTTTCTTTATTTTAATCATTGTTTTCAGATCGATTTTGGCACCTGTTGTTCCGCTCATTACGATCGGCATTTCTTATGCTGTCAGCCGGTGTATTGTGGCTTTTCTAGTAGAATATATGCAATTTCCTCTATCTAATTTTACTCAGATTTTTATGGTAGCGATTATGTTCGGTATAGGAACAGATTATTGTATTTTGCTGTTAAGCCGTTTTAAAGAAGAAATCGGTCAAGGTCGTGATGTCAAAGAGTCGATTATCATCACATATAAATGTGCAGGGAAAACGGTCCTTTTCAGTGGCTTAGCCGTGTTAGTCGGCTTCTCAAGCATTGGGTTTGCCAAATTTCAATTGTATCAATCAGCCGTTAGTGTTGCTGTTGGAGTTGGTATCCTGCTGATCGCCCTTGTCACCATCGTTCCCTTTTTTATGTCTGTTTTTGGAAAATCCCTTTTCTGGCCATCTAAAAGAGAAAACATTCGCCACCCGCAAAGTAAAATGTGGGAATGGGCTGGGCGTTTTTCATTTAAAAGGCCGCTGATCAGCCTAGGTTTAGTTGCACTCATTACGGTGCCTCCTATTCTGATGTACGACGGGACTCTTTCTTATAACAGCTTAAATGAGATTGGGACAAAGTATGAATCAGTGTCTGCATTTAATACGATATCAGAGCAATTTGGCTTTGGGGAAGCGCTGCCCCTGAATGTACTTGTTGAAAGTGACAATAAGTTAGATAACCAAGAAAAGATTGTCATAATTGAAAAACTGACCCGTAAATTAAATGACATTGACGAAGTAAAAACAGTTCGCAGTGTCACTCGGCCTGTTGGGGACGGGCTAAGTCAGCTTTACGTCACCTCTCAAGCAAAAGAGCTGGGCGGAGAATTAGGAAAAGGCCATGAAGGAATCGGAAAAATTTCAGATGGTTTGACCGAAACAAATCTTGCCCTTCTTAAACAAAAACCAAAAATTCAAGAATCCGCTAAAGGCATTGATCAGCTGATTGATGGAACAAAAGCGATCAAAAGCGGCATTGGAGAAGTAAGGGTGTCCCTGATCTCTTTAGAAGATGGGGTGAGGCGCAGTAAAGATGGCGTCGGAACCATTCGAAGTAAAATCAAAGAAGCAAAAAAGGAATTAGAGCAAGAATATCGAAGCAGTGAAGCGATGATTCAAGAGCTTAAACGAATGGTGAGTACGCTGGAACGTCATGCGAAATCAAATCAGCAGCTAATAACCACCATTAAAAAAGTAAAAAGTTCGTATGAAAATGTATCGTTTGAAGCACTTGAAAAACGGCTTCCAGAAGTAAAAGATATGGATGAATATAAAGAAATAAAGAAAGTTTTCAAAGACACAAAAGGAATGCTTGATCAAGCAGGGGACCAAATGAGTCTGTATGAAGAGGAAGCCTCTGTCTTTAAAGAAAAGATCAAGAAAGCAGATTCAGTGATTCAAAGCCTATCAAGCAAGCAAAAAGAAGTAAAACGTCAAGTACAAGCGCTCATGGAAGGACTGGATCAAATTTATGCCGGTCTTGATCAAACAAATGAGGGTCAAAAACAATTGATTAAAGAAATGCCTAAAATTGAAGATGGCGCAGACCAGCTGACAGACGGTCAAAAAGCCATCAAAAAAGGATTTAGCCAGCTTTCATCAAAACTCACATTGTTAACAGATGGTTTAGATGAAAGTATTGAAGGGCTTGAGCAGGTCAAAAGCGGCTTCACAGAGGCGGACGGCTATTTAAAGCAGCTTCAGAAAGCGCCAGATGAAGAAATAACAGGCTGGTTTATTCCAGAAGAAGTGCTGAAACGCCATGAATTTAAGCAAATCTTTCATACGTATATGTCTCCAGATCGTAAATTAACAACCTTTGAAGTTATTTTAAATGTGAATCCATACAGCAATGAAGCGATGAAAGGCGTTGCGAAAATTGAGGACACCCTTGATCAATATTTACCTGTCAGCGGGTTAAAGAATGCAAATTACGGTGTGTCTGGTATCTCAAGTTTAAATGTAGATTTAAAAGAAACATCTGACGGTGACTTTATTCGAACGGTCATTTTCATGCTAGTTGGCATCTTTATCATTTTAATTATATTATTACGGTCAATCGTCATGCCGATATACTTAACACTTTCACTCATTTTAACGTATTTTACATCCGTCGGTTTAACAGAATGGATCTTTAAAACATTTTTTGGCTACGACGGTCTCAGCTGGGCTGTCCCATTTTTCAGCTTTGTCATTCTTGTCACCCTTGGCATTGATTATTCGATCTTCTTAATGGATCGCTTTAATGAATGGAAGGGAGAGCATGTGCAAGCATCAATGATATCAGCGATGAGAAATATGGGTTCCGTCATTATTTCAGCAGTCGCGATATTAGCGGGGACCTTTGCTGCTATGCTGCCGTCCGGTGTATTATCACTTGTTGAAATTGCAACGGTTATACTCATTGGGCTTTTATTATATGCTTTTGTTGTATTACCGCTCTTCATCCCGGTCATGGTTCGTATTTTCGGTAAATGGAATTGGTGGCCTTTTAGAATGAAATAACGACCGGCGTCTCTGCTTATAGCAGAGGCGTTTTTATTTCCTATCCTTTCCTCTGATTGATATAATGTCTATTAAATGGCTGTTTTACGTATATATCAGCTATGTTCTAATACATAATAAATAGGATGAACAAAGGAGGTTTCTCATGACGTACTTACAAGAGAAGACACTAGACACACATGGTCTTCATACTCATATTGTCAAAACAGAAAAATTTAAAACGGTCACAATCCTTTTTAAAATGCTCGCGCCTCTATCGAAAGATGACGTCACCATGCGTTCACTTTTCCCGCATGTGCTGTTAAGAGGAACAGAGAAAATGCCGAAAACAGGAGAATTGCGTGCTTATTTTGATGAGCTTTATGGTGCTACGGTTTCAGCAGACATGGCGAAAAAAGGGGAGAATCACATCATTACCTTCCGCCTGGAAATGGCGAATGAGAAATATTTAAAGGATCAAACCCCTTTACTAGAAAAAGGGATTGCCTTACTATCTGATCTACTATTCCATCCGTATGTTGAAAATGGAGCGTTTAGTCAATTATATGTAGATCAAGAAAAACGTACTTTAAAACAGCGAATTCAAGCAGTGTATGATGATAAAATGCGTTACTCGAACTTAAGGCTTGTGCAGGAAATGTGCAAAGGTGAACCGTATGCACTGCACGTCAATGGAGAAATGGAAGATATCGAAACGATCACAGCTCAATCGCTGTTTGAAGCATATAAGCATGCGCTTCAAACAAATCAGCTTGATCTTTATGTTGTGGGAGATGTAGACGAACAAGACATCAGCCGAATGGTCTCTCAATACTTCAAAACAAGTGATAGAGAACCGGTTAAACAACACGCTGAATCAGCAAGCACGCAAAGAGAAGCAAAAGAAGTCATCGACGAAGAAGACGTGAAGCAAGGCAAACTGAATATCGGCTTTCGCACGCATACGACGATTGCAGATGACGATTATCCGGCTTTGCATTTGTTTAATGGCATATTCGGCGGCTTCTCACACTCGAAGCTATTCATCAATGTTCGGGAAAAAGCAAGTCTTGCGTACTACGCTGTGTCTAGACTTGAGAGCTTTAAAGGCTTGATGATGGTCATGTCAGGGATTGAAGTCGGCAACTATGAGCAGGCAGTAGACATCATTAAAGAACAATTTGAAGCGATGCAAAAAGGTGATTTTTCAGATGAAGCGATTGACCAAACAAAAGCTGTCGTCAAAAATCAGCTGCTTGAAACGATCGATACATCTTATGGGACAGCGGAATACCTGTATCAGCATGCCGTTGTGCCAACAGGGGAAACGCTTGATTCCTTTTTAGAAGCACTTGACCGAGTGACAAAAGAGGACATCATCAAAGTGGGTCAGAAAATCGAATGGGATACGACCTATTTTCTTAAAGGAACGGAGGGTGCTTCATGACAGTGAAAACAATTCAATTCGACCAGCTACAAGAAACGGTCTATCACGAAAAAATGGAGAGCGGACTTGACGTCTATGTGCTCCCAAAGCAAGGGTTTAACAAAACCTATGCGACCTTTACAACCAAATATGGCTCTGTCGATAACGAATTTGTGCCGCTTGGCAAAGAAGACATGATTCGAGTGCCTGACGGAATTGCCCATTTCTTAGAGCATAAACTGTTTGAAAAAGAAGACGGAGACGTATTTCATACATTTAGTAAACAAGGAGCATCCGCAAATGCTTTTACGACATTTACGAGAACAGCTTACTTATTCTCAAGCACCTCAAATGTCGAACAAAATCTTGAGACACTCATTGATTTTGTTCAGGAACCTTATTTTACTGAAAAAACGGTCGAAAAAGAAAAGGGCATCATTGGTCAAGAGATTAACATGTATGATGACAATCCGGACTGGCGTTTATTCTTCGGTCTGATTGAAAATCTATATCAAGAGCACCCCGTGAGAATTGATATAGCTGGAACAGTAGAAAGCATTGCTCCGATTACAAAAGATCATTTGTATGAATGCTATGAAACGTTCTATCACCCGAGCAATATGCTTCTATTTGTTGTCGGTCCCGTTGATCCGAAGCAAATATTAGATCAAGTGCGAGCAAATCAGGCGAAAAAGCCATTTACAGACCAGCCAGAGATCAAACGAAAAGACATCAATGAGCCTGAAGGTGTGTACCGAAAAGAATACGAACTTCCAATGAACGTACAAGGCTCGAAATGTATGTTTGGATTAAAAACAAAAAATCCTCATAAAAAAGGAAATGAGCTGCTAAAACATGAGCTCGGAATGAATCTCATTTTAGAGACACTGTTTGGTAAAAGCTCCTTACAATATGAACAAATGTATGAAAAAGGTTTAATTGATGAGACCTTCAGCTACGATTATACGGAAGAAGGCGGCTTTGGCTTCACGTCAGTTGGCGGAGACACAAATGATCCTGATCAACTGGCGAAAGTATTAAAAGAAACCCTTCTTCAAGCAAAGAACTTGATCTCAGAAGAGAAAATTGAGCTCGCGCGTAAGAAGAAAATCGGAAGCTTTTTAAAAGCGATGAACTCTCCTGAATACATTGCAAACCAATTTACCCGATATGCATTTTTAGACATGAGCTTATTTGATGTCGTGACTATGCTGGAACAGATCCAATTAACCGACATTCAGCAAATTTTAGAGGAAGAAATTGATGAAGAACGGATGTCCGTTTTCAAAGTCGTCCCGAAAACCAAATAAATAAAGAGAGACAAACTCAGATAAATGAGTTTGTCTTTTTTGTCTCTAATGAATAAAAGCCTGTGATTTGTATGGATTTTCATTGACAATCATTTTGTTCATTAGTTAAACTCTTTAATAGTTAAACACTTAAACTAAAAAAGGAGCAGCGTATGGAACAAAATAAAATTGCACAGCTCATTCAGAGATATGCAGACGTCTATCTTATGATGGAAAAAAAGGTATCGAGTATGATCACGGAAAAGCTTGATAAAGAGCTGACGCTTGATCAGTATTACTCGCTTCGATACATCAATTTACATCCTGGATGTACGTCTACTGACCTTGCAAATGTATGCAATGTGAATAAAAGTGCGGTAACCTCCATGACCAATCGTCTTTTTACAAAAAACTATATTGTCCGTGAGCACGATAAAGCCGATCGAAGAAATGTTCACCTTTACGTCACGCCAGAGGGCAAAGATGTGGTCAGCCGAATGGAAAAGCAGCTTCAGGATCTCGTTCGATCTTATTTTGAAAAGCTGGAAGAAAAAGAAATGGAATCATTTATTCAAACATATGAAAAGATCTATCAAGTAATCATCGAAGAGGAGGCACAAAGTACTAATGAGAGCAATCATAAAGGGTAGATGGCTGATCACGATTTTATGGATCGTATTAGCGGCAGTGTTACTCATCACCGCTCCTAATATGGCGCAATTAACAAAAGAAAAAGGGCAAATTTCAGTCCCAGACGGCTATCCGTCCTCATATGCAAATCAGTTATTAAAGAAAATGTCTGAAAACGGTGATACAGAAAAATCAATTGTCATTGTCTTTCAAGAAAAGAACATTGCCAAAGAAAGAGAAACATCTTTAAAAAAGGCAATGGAGATTTTAGAAAAGGACCAAGATCTACATGTCGAGGACATCACTTCTTATTTTGACGCCAATAAAGATATCAAAAAACAGATGCTTTCTAAAGATCGCACGACGCTCCTTGTTCCAGTTACATATGACTCAAACAAAATCAAAGCTTCCGATTTTAAAGAAAGAGTCAATGAAAAGCTGAAGAGCTTAAATCTCACATATGAAATGACAGGACAGCCGTTAATTGATGATGACGTGATCACAAGCTCGCAAGAAGGTCTGAAGAAAACAGAGTTCATTACGATTGGGTTTATTCTTATCGTTCTTGTCCTTGTCTTTAGATCAGCTGTGGCGCCTTTCGTTCCATTAGTCGCAGTAGCTCTGTCTTACTTGGTGAGTCAATCCATCGTGGCTTATTTAGTTAAATATCTCGACTTCCCGCTCTCGACCTTTACCCAAATTTTCATGGTCGCGATCATGTTTGGAATAGGAACGGACTACTGCATTCTACTTCTCAGCCGCTTTAAAGAAGAAATCGCACACGGTAAAGATAAAATTGAGGCAATTCTCATTACGTATAAAACAGCAGGAAAGACTGTTTTATTCAGCGGAATTGCTGTGCTCATCGGTTTTACATGTATTGGCCTGGCACAGTTTCAGCTCTATAAATCGGCTGTTGCAGTAGCAGTTGGTGTCGCTGTGCTCATTGTGGCGCTTCTCACGATTGTTCCGTTCTTTATGGCGGTTTTAGGTAAAGTGTTATTTTGGCCGATTAAAGGTGATATTGCGCATCCGCAGTCAAAAATGTGGGAAACAGCAGGACGCTTTTCATTTAAAAAACCACTTTTCAGTTTATTAATCGTAGGAATCATTACGCTTCCGCCCATTCTCATGTATAAAGGAACGCTTTCTTATAATAGCTTAGATGAAATCGGTAATAAATATGAATCAGTCAATGCATTCAATACGATTTCTGACAAATTTGGACCAGGAGAAGCTCTACCTGCAACGATTGTCGTGAAATCAGCTGATCTGTTAGACAACAATAAAGGGCTGATTGCTGTTGAAAAACTCAGCCGTGCAATTGAACAAACAGATGGCGTAAGTAAAGTGAGAAGTGCGACACGTCCTGTCGGTAAAGGGCTGAGTGATCTATACGTGAAATCACAAGCAAAAGAACTAAATACCGGACTTGATAAAAGTAATGAAGGCTTGAAAAAAATCCAAGATGCACTGACGACAATGAGTCAATCCATTGAGGATCAAACGCCGCAAATCAAATCATCTGGAAAAGGCATTAACAAATTGATTTCTGGTACAGAATCAGTGAAAACAGGCATTCAAAACATCGAAAAATCGTTAAGAGATTTACAAGGCGGAATCGATCAAAACAAAAACGGTGTTGCACAGATTAAAGAAAAAATTAAAGGTGCGAAAAAAGAATTAACGGCTCAAGTCGCACAAGTGAATCAGCAAGTGTCGCTATATAAAAGCATTTCCAGAGAATTAAAGGCAGCATTAGCGAAGGTGGATACGTCCTCCTCTGCCGCAGCAGATGTAAAAGCATTAATCACACAAGCAAATAAACAATTTAGTACACTTGAAAAACAAATTCCGCAAGTGAAAGAAAATCAATCGTATCAAGCCATCAAAGCTTCATATAATGAACTTTCTACGACCTTGCAAGAAGGGGCGAAACAGGCAGACAGCTATGCCAAACAAGCGAAAGAAGCTAGAAAACAGCTTGAAGCAGCGGATGCCTTTATCGCAAAAGCTAGAGAGCAGCAAAAAGTTTTGACGAGTCAAATCGATGAACTCGTTGCTGGCTTAGATGCAATTGAAACTGGATTGGATAAAACGTCTAAAGGTCAAGGGCAAATAGCTGATAATATGCCAAAGCTTGCTAATGGTGCCGGGCAAGTGATTGATGGTCAAAAACAAATGAAAGAAAAGATTGGCGGCTTTGGTGATAACCTGACCAAACTGACAGATGGGCTGAACAAAAGCGTCGATGGCTTAGAGAAAATTTCAAGCGGATTAATGGGTGCAGGTGACTACTTAGACGAACTGAAAAATGCACCAGATCAAGACATGGCCGGCTGGTTTATCCCAAAAGATGTGCTGAAAAATAAAGCATTTAAGCAAGTATTTGATTCATACATGTCGGATGACCGCAAGATGACAAAGGTTGATGTCATTTTAGAAAAAAATCCATATGGTAATGAAGCCTTGTCGACGATCAAACAAGTAGAAGCTTCTGTCGAGCGGGCACTTCCTGAAACAAATTTAAAAGATGCATCATTTGGTGTTTCAGGTGTATCAAGTATGAATGCTGATTTAAAACAGCTTTCAGACCAAGATTTCAATAAGACGGTTCTTTACATGATGATCGGTATTTTCCTCATACTTGTGATCCTGTTCCGTTCGCTTGTGATGCCACTGTACTTGGTAGGTTCACTTATTTTGACTTACTTTACAGCTATCGGAATGACAGAATTTATTTTCACTCATTTCTTCGGATATCCGGGCATTAACTGGGCGGTTCCATTCTTTGGATTTGTCATATTAATGGCGCTCGGAGTCGATTATTCGATTTTCTTAATGGAGAGGTTCAATGAATACAAAACAAAAGACATTCAGTTTGCGATGACCGAATCAATGAAGAATATGGGCTCTGTCATTATGTCTGCTGCTGTTATTTTGGCAGGAACATTTGCAGCCATGCTTCCTTCAGGAGTGCTGTCTCTCCTGCAGATTGCAACACTTGTTCTCACAGGACTTTTGCTGTACGCACTCGTTGTGCTACCATTGTTCGTACCTGTGATGGTGAAATTGTTCGGATCAGCGAACTGGTTCCCATTTAAACGAAAAGAATAGATATTTCAAATAGAAAGTAGGAATCCATGTGATGAGTCGTTGGGCGCTGATAACAGGTGCCAGTGGCGGGATTGGGCAGGCTGCGGCAAAAAAGCTTGCCCAGGAAGGCTGCCATGTGATACTCCATTATCACAAAAATGAACAGACAGCCGTGCAGCTTGCCGCTGAGCTGGAAGAAACATGTCATATTCAGACGCATGTCGTTCAAGCGGATTTAGCTAAAACGGGCGGAGCAGATGAGCTCGTCAGCCGTCTGCCTGTATGTCCAGATATTCTTGTATTAAATAGCGGTAAGAGTCATGTCGGATTAGTGACAGATACAGAAAAAGACGTATTAGCCAGTATGGTGCAGCTTCATGTCACAAGTCCATATGAGCTCACCCAGCACCTATTGCCAGCCATGATTCAAAAAAAAGCAGGTCATATTGTTGCGGTAAGCTCAATATGGGGAGAAACAGGTGCATCGTGTGAAGTGCTGTATAGCATGGTAAAGGGGGCGCAAAATGCGTTTATTAAAGGTCTGGCAAAAGAGCTTGCCCCAAGTGGAATTAGAGCAAATGCTGTTTCGCCAGGTGCTGTCCATACAGACATGATGAAAAGCTTCACACAAGAAGATATTGACATGCTGGAGGAAGAAATCCCGCTTGGCCGGCTTGCATCACCTGAGGAGATTGCAGATGTCATTTGGTTTCTCGCCTCAAAGCAGTCAAGTTATATGACAGGTCAAATTTTATCCGTTAATGGAGGCTGGTACTGTTAAATAACGTGTATAATTCGTAACTCCATGACAAAAGCTATGGCTGTAATTCATCTTTTCGAATGGAGGAATCGACATGTCAGTACTTGAGAACTGGGACCATTGGAAAAACTTTTTAGGTGACCGCTTAAATCATGCGCAGGATAAAGGCTTAAAAGATGATACCATCAATAACCTTGCGTATGAAATTGGCGGATATTTAGCTAACGAAGTTGAAGCAAAGAACGAGCAAGAAAGAGTACTTGCTGACCTTTGGAGCGTTGCATCAGAAGATGAGCAGCGCGCAATTGCCAATATGATGGTCAAACTGGTTGAAAATAATAGCTCGCACTAAACAAAAAGAGGGGTCGTTTGTGCCTCTCTTTTTATTTTAACTGTTTCACAACATTGTGCTTTCTAAAAATGTGAAAATGCTTTATGATATAGGAAGGTAAAAATTTGCCACAATGAAGGGGGTAATATCATTTGGCAAAGCTCGAATGGTATTTTGAATATGAGATACAGGTAAACCGTCCCGGACTTTTAGGAGACATTTCATCTCTAATGGGGATGCTTTCAATTAATATTGTGACAATTAATGGTGTTGATGTATCAAGACGCGGAATGCTTTTGCGCTGTGACCATACAGATCAAATTAAGCGCCTTGAATCAATTTTAAATACAATGGAAACGATAAAAGTAACGAAATTAAGACAGCCAAAACTTCGTGACCGCTTAGCGGTTCGTCACGGCAGATATATTCAGCGTGATGCAGATGACAAAAAGACGTTCCGTTTTGAAAGGGACGAGCTTGGTCTTCTTGTTGATTTTATGGCAGAACTATTTAAAAAAGAAGGACATAAATTGATTGGGATTCGCGGGATGCCGCGTGTCGGAAAAACAGAATCAATTGTGGCTTCAAGTGTATGTGCCAGCAAGAGATGGCTATTTGTATCGTCGACTCTTTTGAAACAGACGATCCGAAGTCAGCTGATTGCGGATGAATACAGCCCAGATAACGTCTTTATTATTGATGGGATTGTGTCGACGCGAAGAGGTTCTGAGAAGCACTTGCAGCTTTTAAGAGAAATTATGAGACTGCCGGCAACAAAAGTAGTTGAGCATCCAGACATCTTTATTCAAAATTCAGAATATACAATGGATGATTTCGACTATATCATTGAATTGCGTAATAGTGCAGACGAAGAGATTACATATGAGCACGCTGAAGAACCACAAGTGTTTGATCATTCTGGTTTTTCTGGCTTCGATTTTTAATATGGTAATGGTAGGTGTTTGTTTTGACTGAATTGGGAAAACGGCTCATTGAGGCCAGAGAGGAAAAAGGGATGTCGCTGGAGGATCTTCAGACGGTGACCAAAATCCAAAAGCGCTACTTGCTAGCAATCGAACAAGGAAACTATGATATTATTCCAGGTAAATTTTACGTCAGAGCATTTATTAAACAATATGCCGAAGCCGTTGGACTAAATCCTGAACAATTGTTCGAAGAATTTCGTAAAGATGTGCCGAGCACATATAACGATGAAGTATCTGATAAATTATCAAATATTAAGCCGCAAAGAGAGCTGCCTAAGCCTGCCTCGAAGGTGCTTGAGCTGCTGCCGACCATCTTGATTATTGGAGGCGTCCTTGTGGTCATCGCGATCATTTATGTCATCGTGCAGGCGGTCAATCATGATAGCGGACAGAAGAACAACCAGACGGCTCCTCAGCAGTCAGAATCTAAGTATGAAGTATCTGAGGATTCATCTCTTGCCAAGGATCAAAAGAAAAAAGAAAAAGCTTCGTCAGATGATCAAGAAAAATCATCTAAAAAAGATGACTCATCAAAGGATTCATCCAAAGACGATGAAACGGTCTCTTTGAAGGCAGCGAATACAGAAGGCTCAACGACAACGTATGAAGTGTCAGGCGCAGATGAGATGGAGTTAACCATTTCTGCTACAAAAGCTTCTTGGCTGCGCGTCAGAGACGAATCTGGAAAAGTGCTGAAAATGGGTGAACTTAAAGATGGCGAATCGTTTAAAACAGACTTGTCTGAGCTCTCTCAGGTCGATATCCGTCTAGGCAATGCGACTGGAATTGATATTAAGGTGAATGACGAGACGCTTAAGTACGAATTAGACCCTAAGAACACCATGACACAAAACATTGTGATTGTGAATAAAGGAAAGGAAAAGTCATCTTAAGCAAGTAGATGACTTTTCTTTTGTTCCTACTATTATATATACATAAAAAAATGGCTTATTGGAGGATTGAAATTCATGTTTAACTTACCGAATAAAATAACTCTTTCTAGGATCGCCTTGATCCCTGTTTTTATGATTATTATGCTTGCACCTTTAGATTGGGGCGTTGCGCGTTTTGGTCACGTCAGCATCGAAGTGACACATCTTGTTGGAGCAATCCTGTTTATTGTTGCTTCGACAACGGACTGGATTGATGGGTACTATGCGCGTAAACTGAACTTAGTGACGAATTTTGGTAAATTTTTAGATCCGCTTGCAGATAAATTGCTTGTTTCAGCTGCTTTAATTATACTTGTTCAGTACAACCTCACGCCGGCATGGATGGCGATTGTGATCATTAGCCGTGAATTTGCTGTAACTGGTCTAAGGCTTGTACTAGCTGGAGGCGGTGAAGTGGTAGCAGCTAATATGCTTGGAAAAGTGAAAACATGGGCGCAAATCATTGCGATTTCAGCTCTTCTATTGCATAACCTGCCGTTCGAACTTGTATCATTCCCGTTTGGTGACCTTGCGATGTGGGTAGCAGTGTTCTTCACTGTTGTGTCAGGCTGGGATTACTTTGTGAAAAACTGGGAAGCTTTAAAGAATGCTAACTAAAAAGGACGTGTACGCTTTGAAGTCAGAGAGAAAAGCAGAAATTATTGCAGTCGGTTCCGAACTATTGCTAGGGCAAATTACGAATACGAATGCACAATTCATCAGCAAACAGCTGGCTGAAATTGGTGTGAATGTTTATTACCATACAGCAGTTGGTGACAATCCAGAGCGTTTAAAAAGGGCCATTCAAGTGGCGCAGGAAAGATCGAATTTTATTATCTTCTCAGGTGGTCTTGGACCAACGAAAGATGATTTAACAAAAGAAACCATCGCGAGTACGCTTGGAAAAGAGCTCGTGCTAAATGAAGAAGCATTTGAATCCATTCAAGAATACTTTCGAAAGACTGGACGAGACATGTCACCGAATAACCGGAAGCAGGCACTCGTCCTAGAAGGATCTGATGTGCTCGTGAACCGGTTTGGAATGGCTCCAGGTATGTTTATTCAAGAAAACGATACGTTTTATATGCTTCTTCCTGGTCCACCAAGTGAACTGCATCCAATGTTTGAGAACGAGGCGAAGCCGCTGATATCTGAGAAACTGGATTTGAAGGAAAAAATCGTGTCTGTTGTTCTTCGCTTTTTCGGAATCGGTGAATCACAGCTTGAAACAGACCTAGAAGATTTAATTGATGCTCAAACCAACCCAACGATTGCACCTCTCGCATCTGACGGTGAAGTGACACTTAGGCTCACGGCCAAGCATAAGGATGAAAAAGAAACGGAGCGTCTGTTAAAAGAGACGGAAGCGAAAATTTTAGCGCGTGTAGGAGAGTACTTCTACGGGTATGGTGATACATCACTTGTCCGTGAAGCCTCCAAGGCTCTGCACGAACACGGGAAAACAGTGGCAGCGGCTGAGAGCCTGACAGGCGGAATGTTTTCTGAATGGCTGACAGATCTTGAAGGTGCATCGTCGATTTTAAGCGGCAGTATCGTTTGTTATACAAACCAAGTCAAACAGCAGGTGCTTGGCTGCCGTGAGGAAACATTGTCTTCTCATGGTGCTGTTAGCAAAGAGTGTGCTTTAGAGCTTGCTGAAGGTGCTAGAAAGCTTACGGGAAGTGATATTGGCATTAGCTTTACGGGTGTAGCAGGCCCTGATACCCACGAGGGACAGCCTGTCGGAAAAGTGTTCATCGGGCTATCTACGAAAGACCATACAGACGTGTTTGAATGGATGTTTACAGGAAGCCGGTCGGGCATTCGAAAGCGCGCTGTGAAATACGGTTTGCATCACTTGCTCAATTTATTAAAAGAAAGTTAATTTTGTTTTTTGTTAGGTTTACTCCTTTATAAAAGAGTGTTTTTTCTAATAGAAATCACTCTTTTCTTAAAAATCTGCCAAGAAAAAATCGAATATGTGTTCGTTTTTTTCTTGGCAAATGAGGTGAAACAAGGTATAGTATAGATAGTGGAATTGATAAAGGAGGAAACAATAGAATGAGTGATCGTCAAGCAGCCTTAGATATGGCTCTTAAACAAATAGAAAAACAGTTTGGTAAAGGCTCTATTATGAAACTAGGAGAGCGAACAGATACACGTATTTCAACAGTACCGAGTGGTTCGTTAGCACTTGATACTGCACTAGGAATAGGTGGATATCCTCGTGGCCGTATTATTGAAGTATATGGTCCAGAGAGTTCTGGTAAAACGACAGTAGCACTTCATGCCATTGCCGAGGTTCAGCAGCAGGGAGGACAAGCTGCATTTATTGATGCAGAGCATGCGCTCGATCCAGTTTACGCTCAAAAACTAGGTGTCAATATTGATGAGTTGTTACTTTCTCAGCCTGATACAGGAGAACAAGCACTTGAAATTGCAGAAGCTCTTGTCCGCAGTGGTGCAGTTGACATTGTTGTTATTGACTCAGTAGCTGCTCTTGTACCAAAAGCAGAGATTGAAGGAGACATGGGTGATTCACACGTTGGTCTACAAGCACGTTTGATGTCCCAAGCACTTCGTAAACTATCTGGTGCCATTAATAAATCAAAAACCATTGCCATCTTTATTAACCAAATTCGTGAAAAAGTTGGGGTCATGTTCGGTAACCCTGAAACAACGCCAGGTGGACGTGCGCTGAAGTTCTATTCATCTGTTCGTTTAGAAGTGCGCCGTGCTGAACAGCTGAAGCAGGGCAATGACATTATGGGGAATAAAACGAGAATTAAAGTAGTGAAAAACAAAGTAGCACCGCCATTCCGTATTGCAGAAGTAGACATTATGTACGGTGAAGGAATTTCAAAAGAGGGCGAAATCATCGACCTTGGAAGCGAACTAGATATCGTACAAAAGAGCGGTGCTTGGTATTCTTACCAAGAGGAACGTCTTGGACAAGGCCGCGAAAATGCGAAACAGTTCCTGAAAGAAAATAAAGATATCATGCTAATGATTCAGGAGCAAATTCGCGAACATTACGGCTTGGATAATAACGGAGTAGCGCAGCAGGAAGCTGAAGAGGCGCTAGAAGAATTAGAATAAAAATAAAATCAGTATGAAATGATACAAAAGGCTGGGTGAAAAAACTCAGCCTTTTTTATTTTGCAAAAAACTTTCGACAACTTTTTCAGTACTTCATCCGTCTAAAATATAAAATGGAATTTATTTTGGGGGGAAAAGGTAATGACAAGCCCAACCCGCAGTAGAACTGCAAAACGCAGACAGAGAAAACCAAATCAGAGGGGAAAACTTGTGCTTGTTTTTTTAGCAGCGATGATTTACTTAACGATGTGGAATGTGCTTCATCGAAATAGTGAAGAGAACAACCCGTTTCAACAAACTGCAGCAGCTTCAAGTACTAGCCAGAAAAAAGAAGTCAAAAAGAAAACCGTCAAAAAATCAGAGGAACAAATCAAAACAGTAGACCGCAATCAAAATATCAGCAGCTATTTAAATGAGATCGGTTTCAGCGGAACAGCCATGATGGTTAAAAATGGAGAAATCGTAACAAATAAAGGTTTTGGTTATGCAGACCGTAAACAAAAAATTCAAAATAATCCATTGACATCTTTTTATGTCGGTTCGTCACAAAAAGCGCTGATAGCAACCGCTATTTTGCAGCTTGAGGAAAAGGGGAAACTTCAGACAAGTGATCCGGTAAGCATGTATTTACCTCATTTCCCTAACGGACAAAAGATTACCTTGAAAAATCTGCTTACACATACATCGGGAATAAACGGACATATTGAAGGAAACGGCGCAATTACTCCGGACAATTTAATAAAAGATATAGAACGTCAGGGAATTAATCGTCAGCCGGGCGTATGGGAATACAAGGATTCCAACTATTCTGTTCTTGCTTATATTGTTGCTAAAGTAAGCGGTGAGTCCTATGAACAATATATAACGAATCATATTTTTAAACCGGCAGGAATGACGCATGCAGGTTTTTACAAAAAACATATGAAAAAAACCCTTATCCTGCTGTAGGGTATAAACTGAAAGGCGGCAGAATGGTTACACCGTATATGCCTGATCTATCTCAGCTGTATGGTGCTGGAGATATTTATATGAGTGCTATAGATATGTGCAAATTTGACCAAGCACTGATAGACGGCAAACTGTATTCACAGAAGAGCTATAAAAAGATGTTTACGCCAGGAAGCAGCTCCACATACGGAATGGGATTTTATGTTGCTCCCGGCAGCTATTCAAACCATGGTGTCATGCCGGGTTTCAACATTTTGAACAGCTTTAGCAAATCTGGACAAACCATTGTTGTATTGTTGTCAAACATTCAAAATAACACGAAACTGGGCCAAGTGAACAATATAATATATCAGCTGCTGAATCAAGAATAATTCTGATCTGCTTTTGCAAACGTTAAGATAGCAAGCTTGACAAGTATTTCCGACACAATTACAATGGAAATGTATCACTTGTTTTTCTTAACATGATTGATAACTAATTTAAACTTGACAAGGGCAGTGAGGATCTCATTCCCTGTGAAGGCCCTGTATGTTGAGACACAAAACAATGTACATGCCGACACTTTATTTGTAAAACCAAGTTCATAGCAAGAGGAGGTGAAAATATGTCGCCTACGATGTTTACGATCATCTCCATTTTGCTGAGCCTAATCTGTTTAGTTGTTGGCTACTTTGTTCGTAAAACCATTGCAGAAGCAAAAATATCCGGCGCAAGAAACATGGCCGAACAAATTGTTGAGGATGCAAAGCGTGATGCGGAAGCATTGAAGAAAGAAGCGCTCTTGGAAGCGAAAGATGAAATTCATTCCTTTCGTGTAGAGGCGGAGCAAGAAGTTCGTGAAAGACGTAATGAGCTTCAAAGACAAGAAAACCGTTTACTTCAAAAAGAGGAAAATCTTGATCGCAAAGATGAATCTTTAGATAAACGGGAGTCCCTGTTGGAGAAGAGAGATCATTCTCTGAATGAACGACAACAACATATTGAAGAGATGGAAAGCAAAGTGGATGATATGATTCGTTTGCAGAAAGCCGAGTTGGAACGTATTTCAAGTTTAACTCGAGATGAAGCGAAACAAATCATTCTGGATCAAGTTGAAAATGAGCTTTCCCACGACATTGCAGTCATGACGAAAGAATCTGAAAACCGAGCGAAAGAAGAGGCTGATAAAAAGGCGAAAAATATTCTTTCACTTGCGTTACAGCGTTGTGCAGCTGATCATGTAGCTGAAACGACGGTATCTGTAGTCAATCTTCCAAATGATGAGATGAAAGGTCGTATTATCGGACGTGAAGGACGAAATATCCGTACGTTAGAAACGTTAACAGGTATTGACTTGATCATAGATGATACACCTGAAGCTGTTATCCTATCGGGCTTTGATCCGATTAGACGTGAAACAGCGAGGATAGCTCTGGACAAGCTAGTCCAGGATGGCCGCATTCATCCTGCACGAATTGAAGAAATGGTGGAAAAATCACGCCGTGAAGTCGATGATTATATCCGTGAGATGGGTGAGCAAACGACATTCGAAGTCGGAGTTCACGGTCTGCATCCGGACCTCATCAAAATTCTCGGTCGCTTAAAATTCCGTACAAGTTATGGACAAAATGTCCTGAAGCATTCAATTGAGGTTGCACATCTTGCAGGTCTCATGGCTTCAGAGCTTGGAGAAGATGCAAAGCTTGCAAAACGAGCAGGTCTTCTGCATGACATTGGAAAAGCCATTGATCATGAAGTAGAAGGAAGCCACGTAGAAATTGGCGTTGAGCTTGCGACGAAATATAAAGAGCATCCTGTTGTCATCAACAGTATTGCCTCTCACCACGGTGACCAAGAACCGACATCTATTATCGCTGTTCTTGTTGCGGCAGCAGATGCATTATCTGCAGCACGCCCTGGTGCACGAAGTGAGACGCTTGAAAATTACATTCGGAGACTTGAGAAATTAGAAGATATCTCTGAATCTTATGAAGGTGTTGAAAAATCGTTTGCGATACAGGCTGGACGTGAAGTACGTATTATGGTGAAGCCGGATTCAATTAATGATCTTGAAGCTCACCGTCTAGCAAGGGATATTCGTAAGCGGATTGAGGACGAGCTCGATTACCCTGGTCACATTAAAGTGACGGTCATTCGAGAAACTCGCGCAGTAGAGTATGCAAAATAGAGCGGTGCGCTTAGCGCCGCTTTATTTTTTTGTGTAAATATGCAACACTGATAAGAAGTCAATTTATAAGAGAAAGGGTTCAAAGCGCATGAAAATATTATTTGTTGGAGATATTGTCGGTTCACCTGGACGAGACACACTGAAAGAATACTTGCCAAAGCTAAAGAAGAAATATCAGCCCCACTTTACCATTGTAAATGGAGAAAATGCTGCTCATGGAAAAGGGATCACTGAAAAAATCTATCATGAACTGCTGCAAGCAGGAGCTGACGTGCTCACAATGGGCAACCATACATGGGATAAAAGAGACATTTTTGATTTCATTGATGACGCAGCCAACATGGTTCGTCCGGCGAACTTCCCAGAAGGTACACCTGGTAAAGGTCTTACGTTTATCAAAAAACAAGGGAAAGAATTAGCCGTCATCAACCTGCAAGGACGTACTTTTTTACCCCCACTTGACTGCCCATTTCAAAAAGTAGACGAGTTAATTGCGGAAGCATCTAAACGTACACCGTTCATTTTTATTGATTTTCATGGTGAAGCCACAAGTGAAAAGCTAGCGATGGGCTGGTATACAGACGGCCGTGCATCATGTGTCGTTGGAACGCATACACATGTTCAAACAGCAGATAACCGCGTTTTGCCAAAAGGAACTGCGTATATTTCAGATGTGGGGATGACAGGACCTTATGATGGCATTTTAGGTGTTGATCGGGAGACGATTATTAAACGATTCAAAACGAGTCTTCCAGTCCGTTTTGAGATTGCGGAAGGACGCACGACATTAAGTGCAGTAATCGTAGAAATTGACGAACAGTCGAAAAAAGCTGTCAAAATTGATCGAATTTTGATAAATGATGACCATATTTTCTTTGAATAAATGTTCACATATTTATTTCAGAAAAATATTAATCAGAAAGAAGGAATATGCGCCCTCTATCGTGAATATAGTAAAAATGGTAGGTAGCCTGCTATTTTTGAAAAACATTTTGGGGATGGATTTTCAAAAAATAGCATCATCTAACAAAGATTGTTCTAATGAACACTCACTTATCCATTGTAAATTTAAGGGGGAGCAGAAATGGAAATTTTAAAAGTTTCAGCAAAGTCAAATCCGAATTCAGTAGCAGGAGCATTAGCAGGCGTTTTACGTGAACGCGGTGCAGCGGAAATACAAGCAATCGGCGCTGGAGCGCTGAATCAGGCGGTCAAGGCTGTAGCCATAGCAAGGGGATTTGTTGCACCAAGTGGAGTGGATTTGATATGCATTCCAGCCTTTACTGACATTCTTATCGATGGAGAAGAAAGAACAGCCATCAAATTGATTGTTGAGCCACGATAATTCTAATTTTATTATTTTCAACCTGCTTACATCATGTAAGCAGGTTGTTTTTGTTTACCACTATACATTTCTTATATAACATATTCAGTTCATGAAATAGATAAAAATGACATATTAGAGCTTGCATTTTTTCACCATGATGATAAATTAAGATTAAGTTAAAAATACTTCATCAAAAATAAATATTTAAGTAGGTGAAATAATGGTTGAAGCTTTTTTGAAAAGAGGAAAGCTTGTTTTTATTTTATTTTTTATTGTTCTCATTGCTGGCGGCTATTTATTTACGCAGCTTCCTAAGCGAGAACTGCCAGAATTCCAAGCGAATATCGTCACGATTTCCACCGTGTTCCCAGGTGCGGATGCAAAACAGGTGGAAAGTGATGTAACCAATAAGCTCGAATCAGCCATATCTGATATCAATGGTGTAGAGAAAACGAGCTCTGTTTCTGCCATTGGGTTTTCAAATATTGTGCTTGAAATTGATGATCAAACCGACTTTCAAAAGGTGGCAAGTCAAATTAAGAACGAAACCACAAGTGCTGCGTCGTCCTTTCCTGATGGAGTGATGGAGCCTGATGTAAAGGATGAGTTTGGCAGCGTGCCGGTTGGTTCTTATATGGCTGTGGCAAGTCAATCAGCAGACTTAGCAAAAAGTCAGGAATCGCTGCGTGCGTTGAAGGAAAAGGTTGAGGACATCAATGGGGTAGACAGTGTCGTCATCAAAGGATTCAATGACAAACAAGCGGTATTAAACTTAGATTCAAGTAAACTGGAGGATGAAGGGTTAAGTGTAACGGATGTCACAAATGCCATCAATCAGGAATTTGACACATCTCCACTAGGCGACATTCGGACAGGCGGTGAGAAGGTTAAGCTGTCCATCGATGCCTACGACCGTTTGAATCAAGTGAAAAAGCTTGAGCTTTTCTCCAAAACGAACCGTGAACCGGTCACAATCAGTCAGCTTGGCAGCTTAAAAGAAGTAGAAAAAGAGAAAAGTGACATTGTGTCGTATAACGGAAAGCCTGCCTATTCATTTACAGTCAATATCAAACCAGGGCTTGATATTCCTAAAATGTATGACAAAGTCAGTGATGTTATTGAGAAAGAGAAGCAGCTTCCAAGTGGTGTCGAGTGGGTAAACTACTATTCACAAAAAAGTGAAGTGGATGCCATTTTTAATGATTTGATAAAAGAAGCCATTGTTGCGGTCATCGCTGTTATTGTTGTCACCACACTTGGTCTGACCATTGGCGGTGCGTTCATCGTTTCACTTGCCATCCCATTATCAATCACAATCGGAACGATTCCGCTGCCATTTTTACAAGTGGACCTCAATCAGATATCGATTATCGGATTTATCATTGCCCTAGGAATACTTGTCGATGATGCCATTGTCGTCAACGATAATATTTTAAGGCAAATGAAAAAATATGAAAGTCCGCTGAAAGGAACGATTGCAGGGGTCAAAGAAGTTGCAGGGTCTATTTTGACCTCAACACTTGCGGTTGTGTTTGCTTTCTTGCCACTTGTTTTCCTATCAGGTGCAAACGGTTCATTTATACGAGCATTACCGTCTGTCCTCGTAACGACTGTACTTGCGTCTATGGTAATTTCTCTGACACTAGTGCCAGTCTACCAATATACCGTGAACCGAAAAAGACAGAACAAGAAAATTCAAAAAGAGCCAGGATTCCTAGGCAAACCGTTAAAAAAATTAGCTGATTTTTATGCAGACCGTGTGCTGACGAACATTGTGAAGCGTCCGCTGCTTATTGGCTTTAGTGGTTTGCTTGTTGCAACGCTTGCCTTTTTATTGATTTTCGTCACACCATTTGAATTTTTCCCTGCAGCGAATAAGAAAGAAGTGGTTGTCACTGTCACACTTCCAAGTGAAACAACATTAGACAAAACAAATGAAACATTAGAGAAAATAGAACAAGAGATGAAACAGCAGAAAGGCATTGAAGAGACGGCGATCTTTGCAGGCGGCGGTGTACCGAACCTGTTTAATGAAAGTATCTCAAATGCAAGTGATCATACTGGTCAGGTTGTCGTGAGAGTAGACAATGATCAGATGACGAGTAAACAATTGATCGATCGTATGACAGAGCCATTGCGTAAGAAATTTAAAGATGCTGATATCTTTATGAAAACCATTGTTCAAGGACCTCCAACTGGTGCACCTGTGACAGTAACCATTGCGGGTGACTCTTTTGCAAAGCTCATTGATGTCAAAGAAACGCTCACAAGTGAAATGAAAGAAAAAGGAGCGAGCTTGATCACTGACGATGTCAATCAGCCGGTAAAAACGATCTCCTTTGAACTAAACCGTGACCGAATGGCAGAGGATGGCCTCAGCGCTCAGCTTGTCAGCAGACAGCTCGGTCTTGTGACAGAAGGCATGCCATTAGGCAGCTTTAAACAAGGAACAAAAGATATCGATTTAGTGGTCAAACAGGATGTAGGTACACATCAAAATGGATTAAAGCTAAAAGAAATAAAAGTGCCTGTCAATTCAAATGAAGGCGGTATGCCTTCACTCGAGCCACTTAGCCGATATGTAAAAGAAAAAGAAACAGAGCAGTACGAAAGCATTCCACATGAAAATGGAATTCCGACCATTACGCTGAAGGCGTACCCTGGCACGTCAGAGTCGTTTAAAGACGACATGAAAGAAGTCGTCGATCAAGTAGGAAAAACAGATGCAGCGAAGGATCTAGCTATTTCTCAAGGCGGAGAAAATGAAGATCAAACCAAGTTCTTTATTGAAATTAGTCTCTTATTTGGGGTTGTCTTGCTTCTCATTTATGTGACCATCGCTTTCCAGTTCAATTCATTGATGCTTCCACTATTAGTTCTAGGAACGGTTTACTTAGCGATATCTGGAGCTGTTATCGGACTATTTGTCACACAAACACCGTTCAGCTTTATGGCAACAATGGGAATTGTCTCATTAGCTGGTATCGTGGTCCGAAATGCGGTTGTCTTGTTCGAGTTTATTGAGCAGCGGCGTAAGCAGGGATTCGATCAACAGACAGCTGTCATTGAAGCGGGAAGAGCAAGGATTAGGCCAATTTTACTAACAGCATTTACGGCACTTGTTGCCCTAATGCCTGTAGCATTAAGTAATGATCCGCTCTTTAAGCCGCTGGCAATCTGCATTGTATCGGGTGTCTTTTTCTCAACAATTTTGACACTATTAATTGTGCCAGCCTTATATATTGCCGTTTCAAAAAGACGGTGAATCAAAAAGTAAATCTCCTTTTCTATGGGGATTTGCTTTTTTTTTTAGAAAAATATCCAAAAAAATATGTGGAGTGTTCATTTGTCTTTTTACAGTAGACAATGGTATTTACGACGAAAATAAGACGTGTTAAAATCTCAGTGGGAGAAGTTTTTTAACAAAGGGGTTGTACGTCATGTGTGGAACGATGAAAGCAATTGTTAAAAAAGAAAGCGCTTACGGAGCGGTGCTGATGGAGATGCCGATTCCAGAAATCAATGATCACGAAGTATTGATTCAGGTGAAAGCCACTTCGATATGCGGAACAGACGTGCATATTTACAATTGGGATGACTGGGCAAAGGGAAGAGTTAAAGCGCCCTACATTTTTGGACATGAATTTACAGGGGAAGTTGTCAAGACGGGGAAGCAAGTCTCACGTGCAAAAGTAGGGGATTTTGTATCGGCAGAGACACATGTTGTATGTAATCAGTGCTCTATGTGTTTAACAGGTCAACAGCACTTGTGCAATGAAACGAAAATTTTAGGAGTAGACATTGACGGCTGTTTTGCTGAATATGTCAAAGTACCTGAACAAAATGTGTGGCACAATCCAGCTCAAATGCCAGTAGAGCTTGCGTCTATTCAAGAGCCGCTTGGCAATGCGGTTCATACAGTGCTGCACACACCTGTTTCAGGTAAGTCAGTGGCGATTTTTGGCTGCGGACCAATCGGTTTAATGGCGATCGCCGTCGCGAAAGCTTCCGGTGCTGTCCAAGTGTTTGCTGTCGATCAAAACGAATACAGGCTGAATCTTGCCCGGAAAATGGGGGCAGACCATATCGTGGATATTGGAAAAGATGATCCTGTTGAGGTGATTAAGCAGTTCACGCGGATGGAGGGGGCAGATGTGATATGCGAGATGTCAGGACATCCAGTTGCCATTAATCAAGCTCTCGAAGCTTGTGCAAATGGAGGGAAAGTCAATATACTAAGCTTGCCAGAACGACCAGTGACAATTGACATTACGAATCAAATTGTTTTTAGGGGATTAACCGTGCAAGGGATCACGGGGAGAAAAATGTTTGAAACGTGGCGTCAAGTATCTGAGTTATTAAGAACAAATACCATCGATGTCAAGCCAGTTGTCACCCATACACTACCATTTGAACAGTTCGAAAAGGGATTTGAACTCATGAGAAATGGGATGTGCGGAAAGGTCGTACTGATGATGCCATCAAATCAAAGGGGGAAGAAATGATGAAAGAATTCACGTATTTACAAGATGAACTGGAAACAATGAAGCAGCAAGGCACTCACCAAACATTGAAAGAGATTGACTCAAAACAATCATCCACTGTGACATTAAATGAACAACCTGTCATACAGCTCTCCTCAAATAACTACTTAGGCCTCACCTCACATCCAAGGTTGATGAAAGCGGCAAAAGAGGCCATTGATGAATTCGGTGCTGGTACGGGGTCGGTACGAACGATCGCTGGCACAATGACGATGCACGAACGTCTTGAAAAAAAGCTCGCTGCATTTAAAAAGACCGAGGCAGCCCTTGTATTCCAATCAGGCTTTACGACCAATCAAGGGGTCTTATCAAGTATCCTGACAAAAGATGATATTGTGATTTCAGATGAACTGAATCATGCCTCAATCATTGACGGCATTCGGTTAACAAAAGCAGATAAAAAAGTATATGGTCATTCCAATATGGAAGAGCTTGAGAAAATTTTAAAGAAATCTATGAATTACCGCGTTCGTCTCATCGTCACAGACGGTGTGTTCTCGATGGATGGAGATATTGCGCCACTTCCTGAGATTGTCAGGCTCGCAGAAGCATATGATGCATTTGTGATGGTAGACGATGCACATGCCTCGGGCGTGCTTGGTGAAAATGGCCGCGGGACAGTCAACCATTTTAAACTCGACGGCAGAGTGCATATTCAGGTTGGGACACTTAGTAAGGCTGTCGGAGTGCTCGGCGGCTATGTAGCGGGATCAGCCGTTTTAATTGATTATTTAAAGCATAAAGCAAGACCGTTTTTATTCAGCACCTCACATCCGCCAGCTGTGACTAGAGCGTGTGAAGAAGCGATTGAAGTGCTGTTAGACGAACCAGAGCGAATTAGCATGCTCTGGGAAAACGCCGCCTATTTCAAAGAAAAAGTCGTCAGCCTTGGATTTCAAGTTGCTCCGACAGAAACACCAATTATTCCAATCATGATTGGAGACGAAGCTCTTACGTTCCGCTTTTCAAAGGCTTTAATAGACCGAGGCGTGTTTGCCCAGGGCATCGCTTTCCCAACTGTAGCAAAAGGAAAAGCGAGAATTAGAGCCATCATCACAGCAGAGCACACAAAAGAAGAACTGGACCGTGCACTGACGATCATCGAAGAAGAAGCAAAAAAACTGAACATACTTGATTGAGAGAGCGCAGGCTCTCTTTTTTTAATATAGAGATTGGCTGTGACCTTCTTGCTGAATAGCCATTTTTTATAGAAAAACTGTATATGAATTTATTTTCAATTCATCACAAAATAGTCTATACTGTAGGGTGGAGCTTGGTTTGAAAGGAGTACAAATTCATGAATGAAGAGCAGAGAAAAGCGAGCGGACAAGTAAGTTCATCGGACAAAAAATCCGAGAAGGACTATAGCCAGTATTTTGAAGCTGTGTACATTCCGCCTTCCTTAAAAGATGCAAAAAAACGGGGTAAAGAAGAAGTCGAATACAATCAATTTCAAATTGACGAGCGTTTTCAAGGGTTAGGAAACGGGCGCAAGTTTTATATTCGCACATATGGCTGTCAAATGAATGAGCATGACACAGAAGTGATGGCTGGTATTTTTATGGCGCTTGGTTATGAACCGACAAACTCAACGGAGGATGCAAATGTCATCTTATTAAACACTTGTGCAATTCGTGAGAATGCGGAAAATAAAGTGTTCGGAGAGCTTGGTCATTTAAAAGCATTAAAGCGTGAAAAGCCAGATTTAATTTTAGGTGTCTGCGGATGTATGTCTCAAGAGGAATCTGTCGTCAACCGTATTTTGAAGAAACATCCATTTGTTGATTTGATTTTCGGTACACACAACATTCACCGCCTGCCAGAGCTGTTATCTGAATGCTATCTTTCAAAAGAAATGGTCATCGAGGTTTGGTCAAAAGAAGGCGATGTCATTGAAAACCTTCCAAGAGCCCGCCAAGGAAAAATTAAGGGCTGGGTGAATATTATGTACGGTTGTGATAAATTCTGTACATACTGTATCGTCCCTTACACGCGCGGTAAGGAAAGAAGTCGCCGCCCTGACGAAATTATTCAAGAGGTCAGACGTTTAGCGGCAGAAGGATATAAGGAAATTACCCTTCTTGGTCAAAACGTGAATGCGTATGGAAAAGATTTTGAAGACATGGAATATGGTCTTGGACACTTGATGGATGAGCTACGTAAAATCGATATTCCGCGTATCCGTTTTACAACAAGCCACCCGCGTGACTTTGACGATCACTTAATTGAAGTGCTTGCTAAGGGTGGGAACCTTCTCGATCATATTCATTTGCCAGTTCAATCAGGCAGTTCTTCTGTCTTGAAGCTTATGGCGAGAAAATATGACCGTGAGCGTTACCTTGATCTTGTGCGCAAAATCAAAGAAGCGATGCCAAATGCTTCATTAACAACGGATATTATTGTTGGGTTCCCAAATGAGACAGATGAGCAGTTTGAAGAAACACTTTCCCTCTATCGCGAGGTTGAGTTTGACGCTGCTTATACGTTCATTTACTCTCCAAGAGAAGGAACACCAGCAGCGAAAATGCAAGACAACGTGCCAATGCATGTGAAAAAAGAACGTCTGCAGCGCCTGAATGCCCTCGTGAATGAAATTTCTGCGAAAAAAATGAAGGAATATGAAGGGCAGACTGTCGAAGTATTAGTAGAGGGTGAAAGTAAAAACAACCCTGAAATCCTAGCCGGATATACAAGTAAAAGCAAGCTTGTGAATTTTAAAGCACCAAAAGAAGCGATTGGCAACATCGTCAAAGTGAAAATCACACAAGCCAAAACTTGGTCTCTTGACGGAGAAATGGTTGGAGAAGCTATCGAGGTGAATTAAAATGACGCTTTATTCAAAAAAAGAGATTGTCGAGCGCGCAAGAGAGCTCGCTAAAATGATTTCTGAAACAGAAGAAGTTGATTTCTTCAAGAAAGCAGAAGCGCAAATCAATGAAAATACAAAAATTTCAACGATTATTAATCAAATTAAGGCGCTTCAAAAACAAGCTGTGAATTTAAAGCATTACGGCAAACATGAAGCCTTAAAGCAAGTCGAAGAAAAAATCGATGCCCTGCAAGAAGAACTGGATGAAATTCCAGTGATTCAAGAATTTAAAGAATCACAAGTGGAAGTCAATTCCCTGCTTCAGCTCGTAGCGCATACGATTTCTAATCAAGTAACAGATGAAATCATTCTTTCAACCGGCGGTGACCTCTTATTAGGAGAAACCGGTTCAAAAGTGAAAAACTCATCACCAAGTTGCTCCATTAAATGAGAAAACCCCGCAAATGCGGGGTTTTTTGTTTTGCTATCATCATTTTTTGAAAGAACAAAAATCACACTTCCCATTCTACTTCTTGTTTCGTCACCCCAAAATCTCTCACTCTCCAACTTTTCCAATTTTCAAGGCAAGTTTATGGGCGACCATGCATACACTGAAACAGAAATGAATTTAATTGAACATGAAGTTCAAAATCGTGACACACTAGACGAATGCCCAGCATAAGATAAAACGATCAAGAACAAGGAGGCATGCCGGAATGTCTGAATACAGAGAAATTATTACAAAAGCGGTGGTTGCAAAAGGGAGGAAATTCACCCAAAGCACACACACCATTTCTCCATCGCAAAAACCAACCAGCATCCTAGGTGGTTGGATCATTAATCATAAGTATGATGCTGAAAAGGTCGGTAAAACTGTTGAGATTGAAGGAACCTTTGATATTAACGTATGGTATTCTTACGCTGATAACACAAAAACAGAAGTCGTCACAGAACGGGTGAAATATGTAGACATCATCAAACTAAGATATAAAGATAAAAATTTCCTTGATGATGAGCACGAAGTGATTGCAAAAGTGCTGCAGCAGCCGAATTGTCTAGAAGTGACCATTTCTCCAAACGGCAATAAAATTATCGTTCAGGCAGAGCGTGAATTCATTGCTGAAGTGGTAGGAGAAACAAAAATTGTTGTAGAGGTCAATTCAAGCTGGAAAGAAAAAGATGATCATGAGTGGGAAGAAGAGGTGGATGAGGAGTTAGAGGATATTCATCCAGAATTCCTAGCGGGTGATCCAGAAGAGTAATTGATGACTAGGGCGCATATCCCCCTAGTTTTTTTGTGTCCTATCTAGGAGAAAAAAGGTGATTTTTTATGCTATAATGAAAGATGGTATGAATTCGAATGTAATATAGTGAGGGATTAGAAATATGGCAAGTTATACGCCCATGATACAGCAATATTTAAAAATCAAGGCAGAGTATCAAGATGCCTTTTTATTTTTTCGCTTAGGCGATTTTTATGAAATGTTTTTTGATGACGCAAAAGAAGCGTCACAAGAATTAGAAATCACGCTAACAAGCAGAGATGGCGGGACCATACCAATGTGCGGTGTTCCTTATCATTCTGCTTCTGCATACATAGAACAATTGATTTCAAAAGGCTACAAGGTCGCGATTTGTGAGCAGGTGGAAGATCCTAAAACGGCAAAAGGTGTAGTCAAAAGAGAAGTCGTTCAACTCATTACACCAGGTACGGTGATGGATGGTAAAGGCTTAAGTGAAAATGAAAACAACTTCATTGCCTCTGTGACAAAGTTTGAAAATGGATATGGACTTGCACTTTCCGATTTATCTACTGGTGAAAACATGGCGGCTTTCATTGATCGATTAGATGAAGTCGTGTCTGAAATTTATTCTGTCGGTGCAAAAGAAATTGTGGTGTCAAAGCAGCTGGATGAGGAAACAGTCAAGACCTTAAAGGATCGGTGCCAAGCGACCATTTCATACGAAGATAGTGATGAATTGATCGATGAAGCTGAGCGGCTCGTGTCTCGCCTGAGTGAGCAACTAAGATCGGCCTTTTTGACATTATATGCTTATTTAAGAAGAACGCAAAAAAGAAGCCTCGATCACCTTCAGCAAGTTCAAGTGTTTGAGCTCGAACAAACAATGAAAATTGATCTTTACTCAAAACGAAATCTTGAATTAACAGAGACGATCCGCTCAAAAAGCAAGAAGGGCTCTTTGTTATGGCTGTTAGATGAAACAAAAACAGCGATGGGTGGAAGGCTGCTCAAGCAATGGATCGACCGGCCGTTAATTCGTCTTTCGCACATTAAAGAACGCCAGGAAATGGTGCAAATTCTCATGGACCATCTCTTTGAACGAGAGGATCTGCGTGAACGGTTAAAGCAAGTATATGATCTCGAACGTTTAGCGGGCCGCGTCGCATTTGGCAACGTAAATGCCCGTGATCTCATTCAGTTAAAGGAATCCTTAAAACAAGTACCAGCCATTAAAGAGCTTGTGCACTCACTGCCAGAGGAAATGGCAAAATCAAGAGCGAATGCGATTGATCCTTGTGGTGACTTGCTTAATTTATTAGAAGATGCACTTTATGAAAATCCGCCGATGACGATAAAAGAAGGCAATTTGATTAAAGATGGCTACAATGCAAAATTAGATGAATACCGTGATGCCAGCCGAAACGGAAAGGACTGGATTGCACGTCTTGAACAGCAGGAAAGAGAATATACCGGCATTCGCTCCTTAAAAGTCGGGTTTAATAAAGTGTTTGGTTATTATATCGAAGTGACACGCGCAAATACACATCTGCTGGAGGAAGGCCGTTATGAAAGAAAACAAACGCTTGCCAATGCAGAGCGGTATATCACACCTGAATTAAAAGAAAAAGAAGCACTGATACTTGAAGCAGAATCAAATATCAACGAATTGGAATATGAACTATTTACAGCTCTCAGGGAGCAAGTGAAAGGTTATATTCCTAGATTACAGCTGCTTGCAAAACAAATGAGTGAGCTGGATGCGCTTCAATGCTTTGCGACTGTCAGTGAAAAACGCCGTTATATCCGTCCAGAATTCTCAGAGGATGAGGTAGATGTCATAGATGGTCGTCACCCAGTCGTTGAAAAAGTGATGGATCACCAGGAGTATGTACCAAATGACTGCCGTATGGGAAATGGCCGGCAAACCTTACTCATTACTGGACCAAATATGTCAGGGAAAAGTACGTATATGAGACAAATGGCGCTTATCTCCATTCTTGCGCAAATTGGCTGCTTTGTGCCGGCATCGAAGGCGACTCTTCCGATCTTTGACCAAATCTTTACACGCATTGGGGCGGCAGATGATTTGATTTCTGGTCAGAGTACTTTTATGGTAGAGATGCTCGAAGCAAAAAATGCGATGGTGCATGCAACGAAAAACAGCTTGATTTTATTTGATGAAATTGGACGCGGGACAAGCACCTATGATGGAATGGCTCTTGCGCAGGCGATCATTGAATTTGTTCACGATCATATTGGTGCCAAAACGCTTTTTTCCACACATTATCACGAGCTGACAGTTCTTGAATCTCAATTAAGCGAGCTGAAAAATGTCCATGTACGTGCTGAAGAGCATGAGGGCACGGTCGTTTTCTTACATCAAATCAAAGAGGGTGCAGCTGATAAAAGCTATGGTATTCATGTAGCGCAGCTTGCTGAATTGCCTGATGCGATCATCGATAGGGCCCAGACCATTTTGACGGAGCTTGAGAGCGGATCACATGAAGTGACCCCGCACGTATCTGCAGCTCCAAAAACAGAAAAGGCAGAGGAAAAGCAGCAGCTTTCTTTCTTTGAAGTAGAAGAAAAACCGCAAACCAAACCAGTTCTAAAACAGAAAGATCAAGCGGTGATCGAGGAATTAAAGTCATTCAATCTAATGGATATGACTCCGCTCGAAGCGATGACTAAGCTATATGAATTGCAAAAGAAATTATAATGTAAGGTGAGGTGAGCAAAATGGCAAAGATTATTCAGTTATCCGATGACCTATCCAATAAAATTGCTGCAGGTGAAGTAGTCGAACGTCCAGCTTCTGTCGTAAAAGAGCTTATGGAAAATGCAATCGATGCAAGTAGTACAGTGATTGAAATCGATGTAGAAGAAGCAGGTCTTTCTTCTATTAGAATGATTGATAATGGTGTTGGAATCGATGCTGAAGATTGTAAGCTCGCCTTTCAGCGCCATGCAACGAGTAAAATCAAAGATGAAAATGACCTGTTCCGTGTCAGAACGCTCGGTTTCAGGGGAGAGGCGCTGCCAAGTATCGCATCTGTCTCTCATCTAGAAATGAAAACAAGTACTGGTGAAGGAGCTGGAACGCACCTGGTGCTGCAAGGCGGAAAGATCATTTCAGAGAAAAAAACCTCTAGTCGCCGCGGTACCGAGATCGTCGTTACCAACTTATTTTACAATACACCGGCCCGCCTAAAATACATGAAAACCGTTCATACGGAGCTTGGCAATATATCAGATGTCGTCAATCGAATTGCGCTGGCTCACCCAGAAGTATCGATTCGCTTGCGTCATCAAGGAAAAGTCCTGCTTCAGACGAATGGAAACGGGGATGTGCGGCATGTGCTTGCGGCCATTTACGGAACAGCTGTTGCGAAAAAAATGGTGCCGCTTCACGTGCAATCACTTGATTTTGAAGTGAAAGGATATATCTCCTTGCCAGAAGTGACAAGGGCATCACGGAATTATATGTCTTCTGTTGTAAACGGCAGATATGTTAAGCATTTTCCGCTCGTGAAAGCGGTCCATGAAGGGTATCACACGCTGCTACCGATTGGCCGCCACCCGATTACATTTATAGAGATGAAGATGGACCCCATTTTAGTGGATGTGAACGTTCATCCTTCGAAGCTTGAAGTGAGACTTAGTAAAGAGCAGGAACTTCATGAGTTAATTAAGCAAGGAATTAAGGACGTATTTCAAAAGCAGCAGCTCATTCCAAGTGCTTCGGTGCCAAAAAAAGCACCAATGCCAGCGATCAAAAATGAGCAGCAATCCTTAACCTTTGATGCGAAAAAAGGAAACACAAGCGAGGTGGAAACGCCGCTATCCTATCAGCCGGAGCCGCTCGAATCGGTCTTATATGAGACAAGCCATACCGAAGCATACGGAATGCCTAATCAAGAGAAGACGGAACCATCATCACCAGTATTTTATGAAGAAGCCTCATCTGAGCGAGTTCAGTTAGAGGAATCCGCCGCTTCACTAGAATATGAAGAGTCAGAACTAAGAGAAGATGCTGCAGAAGCCATTTCAGAAAACGAACGCGTCCCTGTCATGTATCCCATCGGACAAATGCACGGCACATATATTTTGGCTCAAAATGAACGTGGGCTTTATATTATTGATCAGCATGCGGCCCAGGAGCGAATCAAGTATGAGTATTATCGTGAGAAAGTAGGAGAGATCAAACAGGAAGTGCAAGAAATGCTCGTCCCATTAACATTCCATTACTCGAAAAACGATATGCTGATTATTGAAGAGCATAAAGAGATACTAACGAAAGTGGGTGTCTTCTTAGAGCCTTTTGGTTCAGGAAGCTACATTGTACGGTCGCATCCGCAGTGGTTTCCAAAAGGAGAAGAGGCTGAACTGATCGAAGAGATTATTGAGCAAGTGCTGGATGAGAAGCGTGTAGATATCAAAAAATTAAGAGAAGAAGCGGCAATCATGATGAGCTGCAAAGGCTCTATCAAAGCAAATCGTCATTTGCGAAATGATGAAATCAAAGCCCTATTAGATGAACTCAGGCAGACAAAGGACCCTTTCACTTGTCCGCACGGCCGGCCGATCATCATTCATCACTCGACATATGAAATGGAGAAAATGTTTAAACGGGTCATGTGATCAAATAAAAAAGCGCTCTTATTAAGGCACCTCAGCGTGTAGACAAACTATTGCGCGAGCTGGTGCTCACGAATGTCTAATCCGCGCCAGAACTCGTCCTTCCTAAGCTACAAAGGTTTCTATCACACTGAAAAGAAGACAAAGGGCTAAAATAAACATCATTTTGCCCTTTGTCATTTGGAGCGCTCTTATTAGAGCGCTTTTTTATTTAGCATCCACACGGATCTGGCGGTGTGACCACAACTGGTCGTGTATTAATATCAATCGTATCTTCTGCATAAAATGTGGAACCGATGCTAATTGCTCGATTTTCTGCGCGGAACGTATATGTACCTGCGGCAGGGAGTACTTTATGTGAAAGCTTTAATGTATATTTGGAAATTCCAAGTAAATCCAATCTAAGCGGAATACGGACGGTTTGTCCGTTGTTCAAAATGTAGCTGTCTTTTAATGCTTTACCGTTCATAATGTCTTTAGTTGTTGCTTGGAAACCCTTTGGCAGTGTGAACTCAACCGCACCAAGACTTAAAATAGAATTTGGGCTGTACGTTAGTTCAATGTCAGAAAAAGACCATTCCTGCTTACTTGTACCTGTAATTTTTGCGTAAAGGGCAGCTGGTTTTGCATTGGTTGATGCTTTGCTTTCCTCTGTTTTGGCTCCTTCAGCAGATGCAGAAAGCGGCACTGACAGCGCCATAACCAATGTGAGCATCCCCATCATGATCATCGTCCATGTTTTTTTCATTTCTTCCTTCCCCCTTGTTGAATATAGGTAAATAATAGATGATTACACCCATTATTTACCTATAATGTTACCATATCCCTACATGGTATTAAATGGTATATTATACCCTTATTTTGTCATTTTGTTTAGTAATAACGGGGAAAATGCGCATTTGGTTGGTTCATTCCGTAACCAAAGCCTGGCATTTGCTGATTCGGCATCATCATATGCATATCTTGATATCCGTATGGATGATATGGCATCATTCCAGATCCACCATAGTGGCCATGATGATGGTGATCCTTCATTGGAACATGCGAAAAGGGGTCATGCTGATTTGGAAAAGGCGGATAGGCTGAATGATGATGCGGATAATGTCCGCTGTACTTATCCTTTTTACCGGTATGATAATGGTTTGGCATATTCATATGATCATGCATGTTTGGCGCGACCACATGCTCATGATTGGCTGTATACACATTCTCAAACGTATGGTACGGATTTCCTTCGTGATGATAATTCATTTGGCTATTCATATTGTTCATTTGATATCTCATCCTTTATGTCAGGTTGCCATATCCTATGAGCATGATCCGTTTCATGAGCCTATCCATATGAAAAAAACCGGCTTTTCAGCCGGGAAAACAAAAAGCAGTTGAAAGCGTCAGGTGCTAATATGAGAAGCCATGTCTTCTTCTACGACGCTTCTTACAACTGCTGCAGACACTTTTAGGGTAATAATAGGGATCGTAGCTTCTAGAAGTATCCCAGAAATCGCTCTCAAACCAATCATCTTTTTTATGATGAAACTTTTTTTCTTTACATGGGTCCTCATGGCAATGATCGTCATGCTTTTTATAACAGTTTGAGTGGGAATGTTTGCACTTGCATTTGCACATTGTCATCCCTCCTAAATGTGACTCAATGCTAGTATATGCACGAATAAGACAAGGGGACTGGATGGTGGCGCATCTTCTGTAAAAAAAGGCTTTTTCTCAAAAATTCAAATGAAAAGAATTGACTAGTGCTAAAATAACATGATAAAATATAAATTTTTATCCAACGATGAAATGTGTTATAATCAAATTGTGAATACTTTCGGAGGTGGCGGATTTGTTTCAAATAGGTGATAAAATTGTTTATCCTATGCATGGTGCCGGTGTGATTGAAGGAATGGAAGAAAAAGAGATTTTAGGTAAGACGGAGGAATATTTTCTGATTCAAATGCCGAATATGCAGATGATGATCCCAAGAGGCAGAATCAATCAACTAGGTATTCGTCAGGTAGCAGATCAAGCAACGCTGAAAGTTGTGATGAACAATTTTGCAGAAGAAACAAACGACGACACGCTTACTTGGAAGCAAAGATATGATGAAAATATGAAAAAGCTAAAAACAGGTGCGATCGAAGACGGTGCAGACGTTGTCAAAGATCTGATGAGACGAAATCAGAAGAAAGCATTAAATTCAAGTGAAAAGAAGATGCTTGAAGATGCTAGAGGCATGTTAGTGAGTGAAATTTCTCTTGCACAAGGGCTTTCACAAGATGAAGTCCTTTCAGCTTTAGAGAATGAACTAAGAATTTAATGATGGATATACAATAATTGGCTGTAAACAGAAGGGCATCCCTTTTGTTTGCGGCTTTTTTGTTTGAAATCAGAAAAACATGTCCATTTTTGTAGGTGATTTTAACTAAAGCTAAAATAAGGTCATACGATGCAGTTTTTTATTCAAGCAGCGAATGATTCAAAGAAGTCAGAAATACCTAGAGCGGCATAAAAAAACAGGAAAGTTCTCCTGATTCATTTAAATGAGCCGGACAACCTTTGAATTCTGTTAGCCATTGATAGTAAAATAATGCGATAAGATGACACCTAAGAGAATGAAAAGGAGCGGTGAAATGAAAAGGCTACTGATATGTGGATTCATCTTTCTGATCCTATGTGCTCTTTTAATGGTGAAATGCAGCCATTCTGTTCAAGAAAAAAAAGAGCAAAAGCAACATCAAGAAGAGGTAGAAAAGTATCAAAAAGAGCGAAAAAAAGGGGATCGATACGACAGTTTTAAACAGCTTATTCGGCATGAAAGAAAAGGGTATGAAATAGAATTTCACGAAAAGGGCGGAAGTGATTTACTCGTCTTTTCTCCTCATGGAGGGGAAATTGAACCAGGAACAAGTGAAATTGTAGAAGCATTTCAACAAAGATACTCGACGTATTTGTTTGAAGGAACGAAACAAGACAACAATCGTGATTTGCATATTACAAGCACCAAGTTTGATGAACCGATATTGGTCCAAATGATTAAAACGTATCCCTTCTCCATTTCCATCCACGGCTATAAAAGTGATAAAAAGCACACGCTAGTTGGCGGGACAAACGAAAAAATGAAAAGAGCAGTTGTACGAGAGTTAAAAGATCGAGGATTTTCTGCAGAAATGGTGCAAGAAGGCGAACGGCTTTCAGGAACAGATCCTAAAAATATTAATAATCGAAATGCAAGTGGTGAAAGCGTTCAGCTAGAAATTAGTACGGCGCAGAGAGAATCTTTTTTCGACCATTTTGATACGAGAAAAGGAAAGAAAAAAGCATTCAGACGTTATATCCGTGCTTTAAAAGAAGTATTAAGAGAATTTGACCCAACTTCGTAGTAAAATCGTTTTGATGGGTAAAAGTACTCCATTTAAACTTGGTAAAAAAGATAGAAATATGCGAAATGAACATAAATCATGCAATAAATTACAATTTGCCTTAAAAACATAAATTATGTAAAATAATAGTTATCAGTTTGATATGATAGAATGGGGCTGAAGTGGATGGCACATAAAATACCATCTTCCGAAGTAGGTGTAAAGATCAATCAATGGTACACGCATATTTGCAAATTTGAAGTCGAACAAGCAAACGATATGAAGCGCCTTGTTGAAGAAGAAATTCATGAGATGGAAGAGGATCAAGATTTGCTTCTATATTATTCTCTAATGGATTTTCGCCATCAACTGATGCTTCAGCATTTAACGCCAGTCCATGCAGGGAGTGAAACACTTCAAGCCGTGTCTTTTCCGAAAGAAATGGAAGATGGAGAAGATGAGATGACAGGCTTACTTGGCTATTACTTTCATTTTTTTCATGGAATGTATGCGTTTATCCAGCGCCGATACATCGAGGCCATTTCCTATTACAAGCATGCGGAACATCAACTGATCTTAGTGACAGATGAGATTGAAAAAGCGGAATTTTACTATAAAATCGCTGAAGTATACTATCATATGAAACAAACTTATTTCTCCATGCATTATGCTAAAAAGGCGAGAGACATTTATAAGAAACATCAGCTTTATGGAAAAAGAAGCATTCAATGTGATTTTGTCATGGCAGGTAATTGTATTGATGTGAGTCAGCACCAAAAAGCGCTTCCTTACTTAGAAAAAGCGTTAAAGGTTTGTGAAGCGATGGAGCGGAAAGAGTGCACATCTTATTTTAAAGCGATGGCTCTTAATAACTTAGGAGCTTGTCATTATAGTATGGGAACGTACCATACAGCGACAGTCTTTTTTGAACAAGCCATTTCCCTTTATCAAAAAGATCAAGCATCCACGATGATCAAATCATTATTTTCACTTGCTCTTACCTGGTTTAAACTCGGAGATATCGAGCGGGCGGGTGAGGCTATACGTAAAGGAATGAACGAGGCTTGTTTATTGGAAGATGAAATTTATCAGTTGAAATTTCAATTTTTACAGGCGCTTTATATAGAAAAAGACAGCTGTGAGCAATTAAGATCGGCACTATTTGGACTGCGAAGCAAAAAAATGTTTGCTGATTTAGAGGAATTAGCACTTGATGCGGCTAATTATTATAAGGAACGCGACATGTACAAGGAATCCTCCACTTTTTTTGAGATTGTGATCGAAGCGCGTACGCACATTCAAAAAGGAGATGAGATGTATGAGAACGAAGCATAACATGTCAGCTGATCAAGTAGATGAAAGACTTCACACGTAATAACAGACAAAAACAACACCCTTTACGAATCAACGTAAAGGGCTTTTTTATTTATTCTTTGATGGCTTTTTCTGCGTCAATGGCACCTGCCCCGTAAATCATCGGGTCATCCCCAGACCACTTGCTTGTATTTTCTTTTAACAGGGTTTTGACCTCATCGGGCGTTAAATCTGGTGAATGCTCTAATAGAAGAGCACAAATACCAGCGCAAATCGGTGTTGCCATAGATGTGCCAGATAACGTCGTGTAATCATCATCGACTCTGCTTGATTTGTCGAGTTTATCTAGAAAGGATCTTGGTGATCTGAGAGAGACGATGTTTACTCCTGGTGCAAGGATATCAGGCTTTGTCTCACCATAAACAGTAGGACCTCTGCTTGAAAATGGTGCCACGATATCATCGTTTGATTCTGGTGTATTCCGGTCATCAAAAGCGCCAACCGTAATCACTTTTTGACTGACGGCAGGGCTCGCAATCGTTTGACTGTTAGGACCAGAGTTTCCGGCTGCGACGCATACTACAATGCCTTGATCCCAAGCAGCATTGACAGCACGCACCATCGGATCGTCCTGTTCGTCATCATAACGCTGAGCATCTCCGCCTAGTGACATACTCATAATATGAATCGGATCATCAGGGTGATCTTCATTGAACTGGATGCACCATTCAACCCCTTCTATAATAGTAGAAAGCGATCCAGCCCCTTGTTTATTTAACACTTTTACGCCAATTAAATGAGCTTTTGGAGCAGGTCCTTTGTACAAGCCATCTGAGGCCGCTCCGTCTCCAGCTACATCTCCAGCGCAGTGAGTACCATGCCCGTTATCATCATAAGGCTTTGTTTTTTGCTTGACTAAGTCCACAAAATCGCGAATTCTTCCTTCTAAATCTTCATGCGGATAAATTCCTGTATCAATGACAGCGACCGTAATGCCTTCCCCAGTTAAGGCTGTACCGTTGCGGAAGACTTCATCCGCGTGACTGGCTTGTGTGGCCACATCCAGAAGTGCATGAACTTTCCGGTCTAAATAAATTTTACGAATATGCTCACCATTTGCTAACAGCTCCTCTAAAGCGGCCGGTGTTATGTCTGCAGCGCAGCAGTCGATATGTGAAAAGTGCCGTTTGATATTTGTTTTTCTACTTTTTTTCATGAGTTGTTTTGTGCTTTGAATCCCTGCTTCGACCGCGTCTTCCTTAAATTCAATAATTACACGAAGCTTCTTTCTCTTCTTTAATCTTCCTTCAAAGAAACGATGAAGAAAGCATGGCGTCCATTTAAAAGGTTTATAAAGGTGAAGGACGGTCTCTCTTAAAGGCTGATCTAGTTTACTAGCATGTGTCCTGACCATTTGCACCATAGAAAATCCAAACATGTGATGCCCTCCATTCTAGCTATCCATTCTTGTACACTCTTACGTTATGAGAATGAGAGCTGCTTTGTTCGGATTCTTGTCCCTTCTTTTCTTCATATTGGCGGCTTACTCATTTCTGATGAAAAAGAAAAGCGCTTACATTTTGTAAAATAATAGAAAAAGGTGGAAAACATGTAGAATCAGCCGATGATAGGTGGGAGAGTTCTTCTTAGAGAACCGGTGAAACAAACGATTTTGCAGAAAAAAAGGAGGGGTTAGACAGGGTCAATGCTCATACAAATGTGACTTGTCACAGAGGAAAAAAATCAAATCCATATAAAAACAAGCCGAATTAAAGAAAACAGACTGGATAGAACTAGGTCATTTTAAACATAACTTCGTTTGTCTGTCATACTATTCTAACTCTGTTTTCAAAGACGAGAGGCGTTTCTGTGTATATAAATGCAATTATCTTATTTTTGAGGAATCTCATGATCTAGAGTGTTATGATCAAATTTGAAGAGAAAAAGTGGAAAAAATGAAAAGAAATGATGATTCAATATAAATCATAGAAACGGCTTAGAAATCTGTTAAAGGAGAACGGGAATGAAGAAGTTTTTTGCTTTGCTTCTCCTGCTTGCGATCGGATGGGGCGTTTATTATACAATGCAAGCACAGGAACATGATGAGCCATTGTCATCAGGTGGGGAAGACGAAAGCGGTTCAAATGATATTTATCGCAATTTTAAAGAACTGGAAGAAAACGAATCAACAAGCAGCTATCAAATTACAGCCAACCCAGTGCCTGGAAGCCGTCTTCTTGTGATGTCACCCCATGGCGGGAGAATTGAAGGCGGCGTGAGTGAGATCGTCCATTTTTTCGATAATGATTTCTCTACGTATTTGTTTGAAGGTTTAAGAGAGAATGCATCAGAACTTCATGTGACAAGTACAAACTTTGATGAGCCAGTCGGCGTCGCGCAGGCAAAAGCACACGATTATATCTTAGCAGTGCATGGATACAAAGGTGAGGAAGGCATTGACCATACGCTCGTTGGCGGAACAGATTACGACCGTGCAGAAAAAATAGTGAACTCATTAGAGCGGAACGGATTTTCTGCTGAACTGGCTGTCGCACACGCAACCCTGAGCGGAACAAGCAATCATAATATTAATAATCTTACTAAAACAGGGCAAAGTGTACAGTTAGAGATTAGTAGAAGTCAGCGTGAAGCTTTATTTGACAGTTTTGACTTTCGGCGGCGGTCGAGTACAAAAAACGAGACGTTCTACCGGTATGTCAGGGCGATTCGGACAGTGCTGGATGAGGAATATACATAAAGATGGTGCACATGTTAAGACAAGCAGCGTGAATTCTTGTTACACTATAAAAAGTGATAACAAAAGGAGAGACGAATATGGCGCGTCATCATTTTCATCTTCAGGCGAGCTGGCCTGGCCTGCGTAACGATGTGGGTACAATCTCATGCGAACAGTTAAAAACGAAGATTTCAATTCCAAAAGAAATGGACGGTCCCGGCATCGGAACAAATCCAGATGAGATGCTCTTAGGTGCAGCGGCTACGTGTTATATTATTACACTTGCCGCTATGATGGAGCGGAGCCAATTAGAAAAAGAGGATCTCACAATGAGTTCTGAGGCTGTCGTAGATGTGACAAATGGTGTGTTTACATATGAAAAAATCATTCACCGGCCTGTCATCATCCTCAAAGCCTCTGCTTCTCCGCAAGATATTGAGCTGGCCCGCAAGCTCGCGCACAAAGCCGAAAGCTCATGTATGATCTCAAGAGCTGTTCAAGGAAATGTGGACATTTCCTTAGAAGAAACCATTCAAGTCGGCGGGTAAAAACAAAAAGTCATTTTCTCTTAATGAAATGGAGAAAATGACTTTTTTTATGACGTCCATTCGGTTTGATCGATTTGTTCTTTGTTTTCTTCCTTTTGTTTTTTTGACAGGTTCAAGACAATCACGCCGCATATCACTAGTGCAAGACCGATGAAGCCTTTTATGTGAATGGTTTCGTTAAACAGCACGAGTCCGATAAGAGCAGTGAGTGCTGTTCCAACGCCAGACCATGTTGCATAAGCAGACGAAAGGTCAATCGTTTTAAGTGCCAGACTGAGGAAGGTAAAGGCACACCCAAATCCGATCAGGACCCCAATACTCGGCAGCAGTTGCGAAAAACCTTGGGAAAGCTTCAGCATCGTACTGCCAAAAACCTCTGTCAAAATAGCCCCTGTTAAATAGAGCATTCCTTTCATGATCTCTCACATCCTTTATGACATATTTAAAAGTACGACTCCTGAGACAAGCATCGCCATCCCAATGATTGCTCTTTGGTTCAAGGTTTCTTTGAAAAAAAGCACGCCAAAAATAGCCGTGAGGACTGTACCAACCCCAGACCATGTTGCGTAAGACATGCTAAGCGGAATGATATTCAGTGTCAATGACAGCATATAAAAGGCAAGTGTATACCCAGCAACAACGACAGCGCTAGGCTTAAAGCGAGTAAAGCCATTTGAGAATTTTAACATCACGGCGCCAATGGCTTCTGAAAAAATGGCCACAGCTAGAAAAAGATATCCGAGGATCATGATTATCCCTCCTCTAATAGGTGTAAAATCCGATGAAGTAAAAGGGTTTTTTCCTCTCGGTTCAGCGGTTCAAGCTGAAACATTTCTGAAAACCATATTCCATCACATGAAAGGCGGATCAGCTGGCTCAATGCAGGGTCATTGATTTCCTCAGCTGCTTTCGCTTTGAACTCTGCATAAAAATCACGCCAAGGGTTCAATAACGCTTCATCAAATGACATGGTGGCCAGCATACTTGTACATAACTGGGTCGTGTTTTGCATATCAAGATCATTTAATGTCGCCAAAATATATGCACGTACATAAGGAGCCTTTTCGTTTTTGTATGTTTCCTGATACGACTCAAGCTGCTGACGAAAGCAGACAATCGCGTGCTCATTCATTTTTTGAATGAGCTCTTCCTTGCTTGAAAAATGATAAAGCAGGCCGGCCTTGGTCATATGTGCATGCTCTGCTACATGTTGAAGGGTAAGCTGACTTAATCCTTCTTTTAAAATCGTACGAGCAGCTGCCTCAAAAATTTGCTCTTTTTTGGTTTTAGACATAAAAAAAACACCTACTTTACTGAACGGTCGGTAAAGTAAATGTTAACCCATGAAAAACTAGTGTGTCAATCGATTCATTTTATGAAAGGTTGTTTTCACTTAAAAGACATGTTTAATAATAAGGGTATGGTCCATATGGCGGGTACGGAGGCGGATAAGGGTACCCATAGCCATAGCCTGGAGCAAGCAGGGACCCAGCAAGTAGTCCTCCGGTAAAACCACCTAAAAATGGAGCTCCAAAAAATCCAGGTCTCCCAAAACCAAATCCAGGTCTTCCAAAACCAAATCCTGGGCCTCCAAAACCAAACCCAGGGCGTCCAAATCCAAAAGGTCTTCTCATGTCTTCTTGAATAAACGGTGGTGATTCAAAATAATTCATAAAAAAAGGCTCCTCTCACATAAAATCACTGTAACTGACATCAGTGTATTCAAATGGCCTACATGTGTTTGGGTGACCGCCTAATATAAGGAGGAATGTCAAAAATGGGCCTGTATCCATCTGATTGGGCAAATTGTCCGCCGCATGCTCATGCCTATAAAGCACGAACGGATATAACAGAAGAGCATTATCATTTAATTGAAGGGATCTCTCAGCCTGTAAATGGAAGCAGTACTGACAAGCATACGCATTACTATCGCGGGGTCACCTCTTTTGAAAGAGGCCATTTTCACAGATACTATGGCATCACAGGACCTGCTATCCCAAGAGCCGATGGCACACATTATCACGAAATCCAGGAGGTCACGTATTCTGCTTATACAGATCCTGTCCCCATCCGATACGGAGGTGTCGTCTATAGTCCAGATCAAGAGAGGCCAACGCATACCCATCGTTTTAAAGGAAAAACATATGAAGTGGTCGGAAATGAACCACTCGGCTGGTGATGGGCATTATATAGGAGAGAAAGAGAAGTTATGCTATACTGTAGGCAGTTTGTAAAAGAGAGTGATGTTATGAAAAAAACGAAACAACCAGTGATTGTATTAGTAGGACCGACGGCTGTCGGCAAAACAAAACTGAGCATACATATAGCCAAAGCATTTAATGGAGAAATTATCAGTGGTGATTCTATGCAGATTTATAAAGGAATGGACATTGGAACAGCTAAAATCACCCCTGAAGAAATGGATGGTGTCCCGCACCACTTAATTGATATGAAAGAGCCGGACGAATCCTTTTCTACAGCTGAATTTCAGCAACTAGTCCGTATGAAAATCAAAGAGATTGCCGCTAGAGGGAAAACACCCATGATCGTCGGCGGAACAGGTTTGTATATCCAATCTGTTTTATATGATTACACATTTACCGATGAGAAAAGTGACCCTGCTTTTAGAGAAGAAATGGCGCTGTTTGAACAGCAGCATGGCTCCCTTCAGCTACACGAAAAGCTAAAGGCAGTAGACCCTGATGCTGCAAAAGCCATTCATCCGAATAATGTCCGCCGCGTGATCCGGGCGCTGGAAGTGATCCATACAACAGGTCAGAAAATGTCGGAGATGCAAAATGGTCATCAAGAAGTTCCTCTTTATGATACAGCCTTCATTGGGCTCAAAATGGATCGAGAGCTTTTGTACGAGCGCATTCACCAAAGAATTGATATGATGATAGATGAAGGCTTAATTGAGGAAGTGAGCGCACTTTATCAATCTGGCTTGAAGGATTGTCAATCGGTTCAAGCGATTGGTTATAAAGAGCTGTATGCGTATTTTCAAGGTGACTGCTCACTTGATGAAGCTATCCAGCAATTAAAGCAAAATTCCCGTAGATATGCGAAGCGTCAGTTCACGTGGTTCCGTAATAAAATGGATGTCACTTGGTTCGACATGACACCGCCTTGCCACTTTTCAGACAAAAAAGAGGAAATTTTCGCATATATAGCAGGAAAGCTTGGACTTAAAGCGAAACTGTAGTTATCAGAATCAAGGAGGACGAAACATGAAACCGATTAATATTCAGGACCAATTTTTGAATCAAATTCGTAAAGACAATACATTTGTTACAGTATTCTTACTGAATGGCTTTCAGCTTCGCGGTCAAGTGAAAGGCTTTGACAATTTCACGGTGCTGCTTGAAACAGAAGGGAAGCAGCAGCTTATTTATAAACACGCCATTTCTACATTTGCACCTCAAAAGAATGTAAATCTAGAATTAGAATAGGATATGTTCGACCTAATAGCCCCATGCATCTGCGAATAAACCGGCCGGAACCCGCTACGTTTTTTGTCAGTGCAGAGGGGCTATTTTGCATGCCATGAAACTTTTCTGCCTATTCTGCGTATAATCCCTTATTGGATATGAAGAAAGGTGAGGGAAGCGATATGGAAAATGCAGAGCTTGAATTAAGAAGGATTAGAGTGATCCTTCTATTGATTGGGATTGTTGTCTTATTTGGATCATGCGCCATTTCAAACATTGAATCAAGACAGGAAAGCTGGCATAACTATTCTAATCAAGATGATCATGGACATATAGATGGCCTATTACAATCAGCTGTTGCACTAAAAAATAATCACTTTGCTGTTGTGAAAGATGATGAAGTACATGTGTACCGGTTTGATGAAAAAGAGGGAGAACTGACCCTTATTAAAACAAAATACATAGATGAGTGGGACGAAGATTATGATGATGATGACGATTCTGTAGAAGAGTAAGCACGTAAATTTACAAATGAATGTGAAGTCGCTACACTATAATCATGCATCAGACATCTAGACAGAAAAGGATGAGTTCATGACACACAAAATTAAAATTAATCATTGGGAACAAACTTGTGAAGACGACTCCTGTTTTGAATATGGAACAAGCGTTTCTGTAAATGGGAAAGAATTAGTCAGAGAAGCTTCAATCGTCTCTGCGCTTGAAGCGGTGCTAAAAGAATTAGGTGTTGAAGTGGAAATTACAGAAGTGTCAGAAGATTTACAGTGCGATGCCTACAAAAAATAAAACAAAAAGTCTAGTCTACTAAGCGATTTTTTTTCGTGTTATGATAGATTTCGGTTTCAGTTGAATAGAGAGTAGAGCAGTCTATTTTTAGATCCTGTTCTGCTCTATTTATTTGAACGTACGAGTTCGGCTATGAATGTTCGGCCGGGTTGGTTGATTTTTTTCGTTTCGAACATCTATATGTTGTGTTTTGAAAAAACATAGTATACTATATATAGTGAATAACGAAATGATCAACAATACTAAAAACTAGGTCGTGATGGAATTGATTCAAATCGTATTTGATTCAAAAACAGGAAATGTTCAACGCTTTTTGGACAAGACCCCTTTTACAGACAAACGAAAATTGACTGGAGAAGAGTTTTTGGATACGCCGTTTATTCTCGTCACCTTTACGACAGGATTTGGACAAGTCCCTAGTACTACTCAATCCTTTTTAGAGAAAAATGCTCACCTTTTACTAGGTGTAGCGGTGAGTGGAAACAAAGTATGGGGAGATAATTTTGCCAAAAGCGCCGATACGATTTCTAAACAATATCAAGTTCCTATTTTGCACACCTTTGAACTAAGCGGAACAAAAAGGGATGTTGAATTGTTTACACAGGAGGTAGAAAGAATTGTCACAAAATCAGGTTCCAAAGTGGATACAATTAAATAACGAGATTATGATTCAAAAAGAAGGAAAGTTTCAGTTCGATAAGGACAAAGAAGCTGTACATAGTTATTTCGTAGATTATATTAATCAAAACACAGTCTTCTTTCACAACTTAGAAGAGAAGATTGATTACTTAATAGAAAACGACTACTATGAGGAAGAATTTTTAAGACAATACAGCATGGCAGATATTAAAGAGGTATTCGAAGCTGCATATGCGAAGAAATTTAGATTCCCATCATTCATGAGTGCGTTTAAGTTTTACAACGACTATGCACTGAAAACAAATGATAAAAAGAAAATCCTTGAACGCTATGAAGACCGCATTTCAGTTGTAGCGCTTTTCTTTGCGGGCGGAGATAAAGAAAAAGCCCTTGAGTTTGTAGAACTGATGATCAATCAGGAATACCAGCCAAGTACACCAACATTCTTAAACGCTGGACGTAAAAGACGAGGTGAGCTTGTGAGCTGCTTCTTGCTTGAAGTGAATGACTCATTAAACGATATTTCAAGAGCGATTGATATTTCAATGCAGCTTTCAAAATTAGGCGGCGGCGTCAGCTTGAACTTGTCAAAGCTTCGTGCAAAAGGCGAAGCAATTAAAGATGTTGAAAACGCGACAAAAGGTGTCGTCGGCGTGATGAAGCTTCTTGATAATGCATTCAGATATGCAGATCAAATGGGACAAAGACAAGGATCAGGTAGTGCCTACCTTAATATTTTCCACAGAGATATTAATGATTTCTTAGATACAAAAAAAATCTCTGCAGATGAAGATGTGCGTGTGAAAACATTGTCCATCGGTGTCGTCATCCCGGATAAATTTATTGAGCTTGCCAGAGAAGATAAAACAGCTTACACCTTCTATCCGCACACAGTCTATAAAGAATATGGACAGCATCTTGATGAGATGGACATGGAAGAAATGTATGATGAGCTTGTAGAAAACCCGAAAATCAAAAAAGAAAAAGTCAATCCGAGAAAGCTTCTTGAAAAATTGGCTGTTCTTCGCTCAGAATCTGGCTATCCATATATCATGTTCCAAGATAATGTGAATAGAGAGCATGCATTAAACCATATTTCACGAGTGAAATTCTCAAACCTTTGCTCAGAAGTGCTTCAAGCTTCAGAGGTCTCTTCTTACGCGGACTATGATCAAGAAGATGAAATTGGTCTTGATATTTCTTGTAACCTTGGTTCATTAAATATCATGAATGTCATGAAAAACAAATCGATCGAAAAAACGGTCAAACTAGCAACAGACTCACTCACGCTTGTATCTGAAACAACAGATATTCGCAATGCACCGGCTGTTCGAAAAGCGAACAAAGCGATGAAATCAATCGGACTTGGTGCGATGAACCTTCACGGGTATTTGGCTCAAAACCAAATGGCCTATGAAAGTGAAGAAGCAAGAGATTTCGCGAATACGTTCTTTATGATGGTGAACTACTATTCAATTAAACGTTCAAGTGAGCTTGCAAAAGAAAAAGGAGAAACATTCCATCGTTATGAAGGCTCTGGCTACGCAACGGGCGAGTACTTCAATAAATACGTGGAGAATGATTTCACACCAAAAACAGAAAAAGCAGCAGCATTATTTGAAGGCATGCACATTCCAACAAAAGAAGACTGGGCAGCACTCAAAGACTTTGTAGCGGAAAATGGCATGTACCATAGCTACCGCTTATGTATTGCACCAACAGGTTCCATTTCTTATGTGCAATCGGCAACAGCCTCTGTTATGCCAATTATGGAACGTATCGAAGAAAGAACATATGGCAACAGCAAAACGTATTACCCAATGCCAGGTCTTTCAGCGCAAAACTGGTTCTTCTATAAAGAAGCGTACGATATGGATATGTTTAAAGTGGTCGATATGATCGCAACGATTCAGCAGCACGTCGATCAAGGAATCAGCTTTACACTATTCCTGAAAGATACGATGACAACGCGTGACCTAAACCGCATCGATCTGTATGCACACCATAAAGGCATTAAGACACTTTATTATGCAAGAACGAAGGATACAGGGCAGGAAGGCTGTCTTTCTTGTGTTGTTTGATTAAAGGAGAGTTTAACGTGACAAAAATTTATGATGCAGCCAACTGGTCAAAACACGAAGATGATTTTACACAAATGTTTTACAACCAAAATGTGAAGCAGTTCTGGCTTCCTGAAGAGATTTCCTTAAACGGGGACCTCTTAACATGGAAATATCTAGGTGAAAAAGAGCGAGATACGTACATGAAGGTACTTGCTGGATTGACTTTACTTGATACAGAACAAGGAAATACAGGGATGCCGATTGTGGCTGAACATGTAGAAGGCCATCAGCGTAAAGCGGTATTAAACTTTATGGCGATGATGGAAAATGCGGTACATGCGAAATCATACTCAAATATCTTCATGACACTCGCACCAACTGAAACGATCAGTGAAGTGTTTGAATGGGTCAAAAAGAATAAATTCTTGCAAAAGAAAGCAGATATGATTGTCAGTTTATACCGTTCGATTCAAAAGGACGATCCGATTTCTCTCTTTAAAGCAATGGTTGCTTCTGTTTATTTAGAAAGCTTCCTATTTTACAGTGGTTTTTACTACCCGCTTTATTTCTATGGACAAGGAAAGCTCATGCAAAGTGGTGAAATCATCAACTTGATTTTGCGTGATGAAGCGATTCACGGTGTATATGTTGGATTATTAGCACAAGAAATTTACAACAAACAAACACCTGACGTGCAAAAAGAGCTATATGATTTCTCGATTGACCTCTTGAACGAGCTTTATGAAAATGAACTTCATTACACGGAAGATATATATGACCAAGTCAATTTATCGCATGATGTGAAAAAGTTCATTCGTTACAATGCCAATAAAGCGTTAATGAACCTTGGATTTGCCCCTTACTTTGAAGAAGAAGAGATCAATCCAATTGTATTGAACGGACTCAATACAAAAACAAAATCGCATGACTTCTTCTCAATGAAAGGGAACGGCTACAAAAAAGCAACGGTTGAGCCGTTAAAAGATGACGACTTCTTCTTTGGAGATGAATCATAAGTAAGGCGTAAAAGTCAAAACGCATCACTCGTTTTGGCTTTTTGCCATTTCATATAATGCGTTACATACTGGAGGTTACCGAACATGGGGAAAATGGATGAAATCATACTAGTTGCACCGCGCACACGCGTATTCCAAAACGAATCGCTTGCGTTTAATGGTGTGAATAGTGAAGAGAAAACAATCAACACCATTATGAAAGAAATCGAAGAGCACTTCAAGCAGATGCGCAGAGGCGATGCGGAAGAAAATCCTGACTTCAAGCAGCCGATTCCTTATGTCGTGATTAAGCGTGAGGACGAAGTGTATGTATATGAAAGGCTTCAAGGCGGGGGAGAGACTCGATTGCATCATAAGTTATCTCTTGGCTTTGGTGGTCACATGAATTTCATCGAAGGCAAAAACTTTGCTGAAATTCTAAAAGAAAATACGGATCGTGAACTAGACGAGGAACTTTCTATTCAAGAAGAAGACAAACTTGAGATGAAAACCCTTGGTTTAATTAATGATGATGACAACAGTGTCGGCCGTGTGCACATTGGACTGTTATCGGCGCTTGAATTATCTCCAGGCGCTCATGTAGAAGTGAAAGAAACAGATCAAATCTCAGGAAAATGGATGAAAGCATCCGATTTGAAAAAGCCTGAATACTTCGATCGACTTGAAACGTGGTCTCAATTTGTCGTGAACATTTTAGCATAAAGGAATCAATCATAAACCGGCTCAGCAGCAGACTTGAGCCGGTTTATTTCGTTATAACAAGCTTCAGTTATTGGAAAACGAATGCGTCATGACCGGCCTGTTTCAATCTTGCGACGAGGTCATCCGCATTTTGCTTTGTACGAAAAGCCCCGGCTTGCACTCGGAACATGCCGCCCTCTAATACAACGAAGGCGTCAAAGCCTTTGGATTTCAGCGTGGCTGCTAATTCATCTGCATTGGCTTTCACCTTGAAAGCTCCAGCCTGAACTTTATAAAGATTACTAGCTTTTTTTTTCAGCTGAAAGGCTTTCTCTAATCCAGTGGCATGAGCGCGAGCGATGCCTTGAAGGAAGGTTGCGTTGCGGAGCTTATTTGCATCAGCTGTCGTATCGATGAAACCATTCTCTGTTAAAATAGCGGGCATAGAAGTTTCTCGAAGAACGTGGAAGTTCGCTGTTTTCTTGCCGCGGTTGGCAAAATCCACCGAGCGAACAATTTCATCATGAAGGGCATTGCGATACGTGGTGGTTGGTGCTGAAACGCCAGGATACACATAACTTTCAAAACCTGTGCCCCCGCCTGCATTAACATGAATAGACACGAAATAGTCAGCTCCCCAGCTGTTTGCCGCATTTGTACGCTGGGCCAAAGTAACGGATTGATCAATTGAACGACTTAAGCGGACGGAAACGTCATCATAATCACTAATCAACATATCTCTCAATAAAATCGCGATTTGCAGTGTGATATTTTTCTCCAAAAGTCCATTAGCAGCAGCTCCAGAATCTGTTCCTCCATGGCCAGGATCAATAAAAATTTTCACCATCTATTCATCACCTCGTCTTTATTTTATGAGAAAATAGAAAAATTGCCTGTACAAAATGCGGAAATCATTGAGACTCTTTTCTGCACAATTTGTGATGAGAAAGCTACATTTTTCTAAGAAAAAACAAATTGTTGGTTTGTCCGCCTAAATGGGATGAATACAATGGAAATAGCACATCATTTCCTGGGAAACCGCAGAAATCCCTACAATATTCGGAATCTCGGGTCATTTTGACAGCAAACTTGGGCTTAAGCGGGCGATTGTCACGATTACAGCTCCACCCGAATAGAATAAAGAGAGAAGAGCGAGAGGTGAATACGTTGGAGCGAGCTGTCACATATAAAAACAACGGCCAAATCAATATTATACTTAACGGACAAAAGCAAGTATTGGTTGATGCAGATTCAGAGGCAGAATACCTAGAAGCCTTGCAGAAAAATGAGGCAAAACACAGCATCTTACGGGAAATAGAGCGTGAAATGAACAGCCTTGTCGGTATGGATGAAATGAAACGAAACATAAAAGAGATTTATGCTTGGATCTTTGTCAATCAAAAAAGGCAGGAACAAGGGTTAAAGGTAGGTAAACAAGCGCTTCATATGATGTTCAAAGGGAATCCGGGCACAGGGAAAACAACGGTTGCAAGACTTGTCGGGAAGCTTTTCTTTGAAATGAATGTCCTCTCAAAAGGTCACTTAATTGAAGCGGAACGCGGAGATCTAGTCGGCGAGTACATCGGTCATACTGCTCAAAAAACAAGGGATTTAATTAAAAAATCACTAGGCGGCATTTTGTTCATCGACGAAGCCTATTCTCTTGCCCGCGGAGGCGAAAAGGATTTTGGGAAAGAAGCGATTGATACCCTAGTCAAACATATGGAGGACAAACAGCACGAATTCATTCTCATTCTTGCTGGCTACTCCAAGGAAATGGATCATTTTCTATCATTAAACCCCGGCCTGCAATCGAGATTTCCAATCAATATCAGCTTTCCTGATTATACCGTCGATCAGCTCATGGACATTGCCAAACGGATGATGGCTGACAGAGAATATATATTTACTCAAGAAGCTGAATGGAAGCTGCGAGATTACTTAATGCACATTAAAAGCACCACGAGTCCTGCAAAATTCAGCAACGGCCGTTTTGTGCGAAACACGATTGAAAAGGCCATTCGAACCCAAGCGATGAGACTCCTGCTTGTGGATCATTATGATAAAAAAGATTTGCTCACGATTAAAAGTCACGATCTCCAAATGAAAGAGGATACGCCTACTTAAAATGGCGTATCCTTTTTATAAAGAGATACTAAAATAAACCATCCGAATAGTGGTATACGTGTGGTGTGTTTGGTATGATGGTACTACTGAAAACTTAAGTACAGAAAGGAAACAACTGACGTTGAATGAACATGAAATGACAGAAAAAGCGATCCTTGTCGGCTGTCAATTGCCGCATGTCACGGATGAACGCTTTCAATACTCAATGGAAGAATTAGCTTCCTTAACCAAAACGGCTGGCGGTGAAGCTGTCAGCGTAATGACGCAGAAGAGAAATAGACAAGACAGCGCAACATATATCGGTAAAGGGAAAGTAGAAGAGCTTGAAGTGCTTTGTGAGGAATTCGAATGTGATGTCATTATTTTTAATGATGAACTGTCTCCAAGTCAGCTAAAAGCTTTGGCAACTGCCTTAGATGTGAAAATTATCGATCGGACACAATTGATTTTAGACATCTTTGCAAAAAGAGCCCGGACAAGAGAGGGGAAGCTGCAAATAGAGCTTGCCCAGCTTCAGTATGCCTTGCCGAGACTAAGCGGACAAGGGATCAGCCTCTCAAGGCAAGGCGGAGGAATTGGCGCAAGAGGTCCAGGTGAAACAAAACTTGAAACAGATAGACGCCATATTCGAAACCGTATTCACGAAATTAACGGGCAATTATCTACAGTCAAAGAACACCGGACAAGATACCGGGAACGCCGGAAGAAAAATGGTGTGTTCCAAATTGCCATTGTTGGGTATACGAATGCCGGAAAATCTACTTTGTTTAACCAATTAACAGATGCAGATAGTCATGAAGAGGATCTGCTATTTGCGACACTTGATCCAATGACACGTAAGATGACATTAGCATCTGGCTACAGTGTGCTGATTTCAGACACCGTTGGTTTTATCCAAGACCTCCCAACAACACTCATTGCGGCATTTCGTTCCACTCTTGAAGAAGTGAAGGAAGCCGATTATTTGCTTCATGTCATTGATTCTTCTAATGAGGATTACGAAGGTCACGAACGGACGGTTCATGAGTTATTAGAAGAACTAGAAGCAGACCGTATACCGATGCTGACGGTTTATAACAAAGAAGATCAAATCAGACCGGATTTCATCCCATCTTCAAAGCATCGTCATCTGTTAATCAGTGCGAGACGCGAAGAAGATGTGAAGCGGTTAAAAGAAGATATCATGGCTGAACTGAAAAAAACCTTTTTAAAGCCATACCATGTGAAGATTCCAGCGTATGAAGGAAAGCTCATCTCCGCATTAAAATCAGAAACGCTCGTCGAATCGCTAGAATTTCAAAAAGAAGCAGAACTTTATGACATCACCGGGTTTAGCGGTGAGGAGCAGACCATATTAGGTCAAATCAAGAAGTATATGTTGTAAGAAAGGAATTAAATCAAGATGTTTCATACATTAAAACACGGCAGTATTTTAGAAAAAGTAGCAGCAGAAACAGAACAAGACATTTTTCACATGCATCAGCAAATTGATCAAAAGAGTGAACAAAATGAGTGGCGGGTGCTTGAAAGCTACCGAAAGCATAGAGTCAGTGACTCTCACTTTAATCCAACAACTGGATACGGCTACGATGATATGGGAAGAGACACGCTAGAAAAAATTTATGCGGACGTCTTCGGGGGAGAAAGCGGCCTTGTGCGTCCGCAGATCATTTCCGGCACACATGCCATTTCCATTGCGTTATTTGGTGTGCTGAGACCTGGCGATGAATTGATCTATATGACGGGAAAACCATACGATACGCTAGAAGAAATTGTAGGGATTCGCGGCAAAGAAGGGACAGGCTCATTAAAAGACTTCCAGATTGATTACAAGGCTATTGATTTAAGGCAAGATGGATCCGTCGATTATGACAAAGTAAAAGAGTCGATCTCCTCTAAAACAAAAATGATCGGCATTCAACGTTCAAAAGGCTATGCTTCAAGACCTTCCTTTACAATAGAAGAAATCAAGCAAATGATTTCATTTGTAAAAGAGATCAATGAAGAAATCATTGTGTTTGTGGACAACTGTTATGGTGAATTTACTGAATTACAAGAGCCATGTCATGTGGGAGCGGATCTTATGGCGGGTTCCCTTATTAAAAACCCAGGCGGCGGGCTTGCCAAAACAGGCGGCTACATCGTTGGAAAAGAAAAATGGGTAGAAGCTTGCTCTTATCGAATGACATCTCCGGGCATCGGCAGTGAAGCGGGTGCCTCGCTTTATGCGCTTCAGGAAATGTATCAAGGATTTTTCTTAGCACCGCATGTTGTGGCGCAAAGTTTAAAGGGTGCAGTGTTCACGGCTCGTTTTCTTGAGAAGCTCGGGTTCCAAACGAACCCGGCGTGGAATGCGAAAAGAACGGATTTAATTCAATCCGTCGAATTTGGTGATCCTAACAAAATGATTGCATTCTGTCAGGCGATTCAATATGCATCTCCGATCAACAGTCACGTCACACCGCATGCAAGCTATATGCCGGGTTACGAGGATGATGTCATTATGGCAGCGGGCACCTTCGTCCAAGGAGCTAGTATCGAATTGTCAGCAGATGGACCGATCAGACCGCCTTATACAGCCTACGTTCAAGGCGGACTCACGTATGCCCATGTGAAAAATGCGATTTGCAGTGCTGTAGATGCCTTAATGGAACAAGGTTTTATCGACATACCTGCTCGATAAAAAAATCCATGTTAATATTCCTAACATAATGTTGACACATAATATAACATGACATATAATAAATTTAAGCAAAGAGGAGGAGACAGTTGAGATGAGTGATAACATTCGCCGCTCAATGCCTTTATTCCCAATTGGGATTGTCATGCAGCTAACAGAATTATCTGCAAGGCAAATTCGCTATTATGAGGAAAATGGTTTAGTATTTCCAGCAAGAAGTGATGGGAATCGCCGATTATTTTCTTTCCATGATGTTGATAAATTACTAGAAATTAAAAACCTCATCGAACAAGGTGTAAACATGGCAGGAATCAAAAAACTTTTTGCCAAAGCTGAGGCAGAACATCCAGCGTCTGATGCAAAGACCGAGGAGAAATCCACAGCGAAGCACAACTTGACAGATGATGAACTCAGGAAGCTACTGAAGAAGGAACTCATTCAGGCTGGACGTTTCCAACAAGGAACGACCTTTAGGCAGGGGGATATGTCAAGGTTCTTCCGTTAACCAATTAGCAAAAGCATTGCTATACAATTTTACCTTTTGTAGGGGAGGAGTTTTACGAAATGGCAAAATACACAAGAGAAGATATCGTAAAATTAGTAAATGAGGAAAATGTAAAGTACATCCGTCTGCAATTTACAGACATTCTCGGAACGATTAAAAATGTTGAAATTCCTGTGAGCCAGTTAGGAAAAGCTCTCGATAACAAATGTATGTTTGACGGTTCATCTATTGAAGGTTTCGTACGTATTGAAGAATCAGATATGTATCTATACCCAGATCTCAACACATTTGTTATATTCCCTTGGACAGCAGAAAAAGGTAAAGTTGCACGCTTTATTTGTGACATTTACAAGCCAGACGGGACGCCATTTGATGGAGACCCACGTAACAACTTAAAGCGTGTCTTAAAGGAAATGGAAGACCTAGGATTTAGTGATTTCAACCTTGGACCTGAGCCAGAATTCTTCTTATTTAAATTAGATGAAAAAGGCGAGCCAACGCTTGAATTAAACGATAAAGGTGGATACTTTGACCTTGCACCAACAGATCTAGGCGAAAACTGCCGCCGTGATATCGTGCTTGAGCTTGAAGAAATGGGCTTTGAAATTGAAGCGTCTCACCATGAAGTAGCACCTGGACAGCATGAAATTGACTTCAAATATGCAGGCGCCATCCGTTCTTGTGATGACATTCAAACGTTCAAACTCGTTGTCAAAACGATCGCGAGAAAGCATGGTCTTCATGCGACATTCATGCCAAAACCATTGTTTGGTGTAAACGGATCTGGTATGCACTGTAACCTATCATTATTCAAAAATGGCAAAAACGCATTCTTTGATGAAAACGCAGATTTACAATTAAGCGAGACGGCTAGACACTTTATCGCAGGTATCGTCAAGCATGCAACTAGCTTTACAGCGGTCACAAACCCAACGGTGAACTCTTACAAGCGTCTTGTACCTGGTTATGAAGCACCTTGCTACGTGGCATGGAGTGCACAAAACCGTAGCCCATTAATCCGTATCCCTGCATCACGCGGCATCAGCACACGTGTAGAAGTGCGTAGCGTAGACCCATCTGCAAACCCATACCTTGCACTAAGCGTATTACTTGCAGCAGGTCTTGACGGAATTAAAAACAAACTAGACGCACCAGCACCAATTGACAGAAACATCTATGTCATGGACAAAGAAGAGCGCCTTGAAAACGGCATCTCTGATCTGCCTGCAACACTTGCAGAAGCACTTGAGCTGCTGAAATCAAACGAAGTCATGGTCAACGCGCTAGGCGATCACTTATTCGAGCACTTCATCGAATCAAAAGAAATCGAATGGGATATGTTTAGAACCCAAGTACACCCATGGGAACGCGATCAGTATATGTCTCAGTATTAATAGAGGAATCCCTTGGAGCCATTGGCTTCAGGGGGTTTTTGTTTTTGTGGGTATAGCGAAGGGCATGGATGAGCATTTTCGGTATGGCTACTTGTTTAAGTATACGATCATATGTATTGAATAAAGATGATTTCGGTAGGGGATATCCATCTTTCAATGAGAGTTACTAAATTCAACTCATACAGGTAAACGTCACTAAGAACGAGTCTAGCGTCATGTTATGAGCCGTTTTGATGTAAAGGTTTTGGGTCTCAATAGCTCATTTGATTTTTTGCTCTAAAATCAAGAGTTTTAATTATCAGTAAAAGACTCTGATTGCTGTATACTTCTATCCGGGATATTAAAACAAATGTACCCCATCTTGAACCGGATGGGGTAGCTGTATCAATAAATTCAATTTTTGTCTTGTGTAATAAAGTTTGTTTTATTTTAATATTTAATAATTGTTCTTCCCAAATGTTGGCCATTTTTAATGGCTTCAATTTTTTCAGGTAACGTATCGAGAGTAATCTCATTGACTAGAGTCGTTTGGGAGATATTCCACTCGTTTGCTATCTCGTTCCAAATTACTTTGCGTTTATTGATTGGCACATTTACAGAATCGATCCCTAGAAGGTTGATCCCTCTTAAAATAAAAGGTAACACAGTTGTTGTTAATTTAATTCCACCTGCATTTCCGCACATGCTCATGCTTCCACCGTAAGAAATTTGAGGGATTAATACAGAAGCTACATCTCCTCCAACAGTATCTAATACGAAGTCAAATTTTTGCTTGTTTAATGGTTTTTTTAGCTCTCCTAACTGGTTTGCAAAAATGACATCAGTTGCTCCTAAAGATTTTGCTATGTCAACTTGATTATCTTTACGCACTAAAGCAAAGATATTTTTGTACCCAATTTTAGATAATAATTGTATAGCGATGCTACCACCTCCACCAGTTGAGCCCGTAACGAGTATATTAGGTTGATTTTTTGTATTCATACCATTTTCTTGTAAAGCCATGATCGAAAGAGCGGCTGTAAAGCCTGCTGTTCCAAAAATCATCGCTTCTTTTAAAGTCAAGTTACTTGGCAAAGGAACAATCCAATCCGCAGGTACTCTAGCATATTCTGAAAAACCTCCAGTGTGGCTCATGCCCATAGCGAAACCTGTTACAATAACTTGTTGACCTTCTACGAAACGATTATCTGTTGTATGAACGATCGTTCCACTTAAATCAATTCCGGGAATCATCGGATAGTTACGAATAACACCTCCATTTTTTTGAACAGCCAGCATATCTTTATAATTGATTGAAGAATATGCAACTTTAATTAATACTTCTCCCTCAGATAAATCATTAACACTTACATTTTGAAGATCATAACTAACTTGATCATTTTTTTCTGTAACTAGAATCGCTTTAAATGAATCCACTATTTATCTTCCTCTCTAAAAATATATTATGACAAAACATTTCTGGTGCAAAAGTATTTCAATTAAAAAAATACCATGATATTATAGGTGAAGTCAATGTGGGGGAGATACGATGGAATTATCAGAGTGCATAAATTTTTTACTAAGTGTTAGTCAAAATAAAGTGTTTAAGTACTTTAGTAAGCTTTTAGAGGAATGTGATTTGACACCCGCTCAATATGGTGTGTTGAACTGTTTGTGGAGAGAGGGCCAGCTATCTCCCAAACAAATTGGAGAACTTGTGTATTTAGAAGCCTCAACAGTTTCTGGAATTTTAGATAAAATGCAAAAAGCTGACTTAATTGAACGCACAATAGATCCAAAAAACCGAAGAAATATTTTAGTAGATGCTACTCAAAAATCTTTAGTCATTAGAGATCAAGTTGAGGCAGCAACAATTGAGCTGAACAAAACAGCGCTTCAAAACTTGTCAAAACATGATAAGGTTGTGCTAAAGAAAGCATTGAATACAATTATAAATAATTTCCAATGATGTATTTTTATAAACAAGCTTCATATTAAATCCATAACCGCAAAAAAGCTCTTTTACTGGAGCCTTTTTGCGGTTTCTGTTCGATGCTTTGTGAATTTCTGCAAGTCATAATAAATGTCACATAAGGAGATTTGGTGGAAGGAGAGTGAGGCATGGAGAAAGTTCTTTCACATGTTGGTGTGAAAATAAATGAATGGTATAAAATGATCCTGCAATTCAGTGTCCCAGACGCAGAGATTTTGAAAGCTGAGGTAGAACAAAAGATTGAATAAATAGAAGAAGACCAGGATTTACTGATCTACTATCAATTAATTTGCTTTCGCCATCAGCTTATGCTTGATTATATAAAATCCTCACAGCAGCGGTCTTTATCTATTGCAGACTTCGTTGATAAAAACGAAAAGTCAAATCATCAACTTTCTGGTATGCTGCAATACTAATAATTATCCAGAGACTGTTAAACATCTTCGGTAGCAAAAAGCCTAAGAGCTGTTTGAATAAAGACATCTGTTGCTTTGGATATATCTTTCATATCAAGCACTGCAATATTGATATCTCTGAACGTATCTGGTGTTAATTCACGAAAAACGACTTGGTCTGGCAGTGACCAAATATTTTTTTTAGTTGTAATGGTTATTCCTAAACCTTCTTGTATCATACTTAACCCTGTCTCTATATACTCCATTTCAAACCGAACGTGAGGAGTTACGTTATACTTTTTAAATAAATCATGAACTTGTACCTCATAACCCCCTTTCCCCAATAGTATATCTTCACCTTGTAAGTCGGGAATACTTATTATTTCTTTCTGATATAAAGGATGGCTTGAATGCATCAGTACAATCAGTTGATCTTTCATTAAATGTACGGTATCAAAATCTTTATCAGGTGGAATAATAATGCCCACATCAATGTATTTAGAACGTAACCACTCTTTAACTTGATCTACACTCCCTTCTGAAAGTTTGATTTCTAGGCCTGGATATTGATTCTCCATTGCACGTATGATTTTAGGAATAAATCTAGTACAAGCAGTTCTGTAAGCTCCTATATGTATCTTCCCAATCTCTAACCCTTGTTCAGCTGCAACTAATTCATCTACTTTTTGTAATTCACTTAGAACCTTCCTGAAAATAACCAATATACGTTCTCCTATATCTGTGAAAAACAAGCCATTTTTCTTATCTCTTTCAATTAACTTTGTTCCTAGTTGCGATTCAATTGTCGCTACGGCTCGACTTACAGCCGGCTGTGTCATATGTAATTCCTCACCGGCTTTTGTAAAACTTCCTGTTTCAGAAATTTGGACAATTAGTTGAATTTGCGATCTATTCATAGCGTTTTTGTTATCTCCTGTATGATTAATATGCATTTCATTTATATTGGAACTTAATGTACCATAAAAGAAAATAGAACTTCAAGATATAATCCGAGACAATAAGTGAGGTTAATCATACTCATTAAGGTGATGATCATCATAACCTTATCATTTTGGGTTTGAATTTTATAGGAGGATTAACGTGAAAAATATTTTAATCATTAACGCACATGAGTACCATGAGATGGCCAAAGGCCAATTAAACCAGACATTAGTAGAAAGAATGGTAGACAAGCTAAGCCCACTTTATCATGTTAAAACCACAATTGTTGCAAATCACTATGATGTAAAAGAAGAACAGGAAAAATTCAAATGGGCTGATTTTGTGATTATTCAAACACCAGTTTATTGGTATCACTATCCTGCTGCATTTAAGAAGTACATGGATACTGTATATGAGCACGGAATTTTTTATAGAGGGACAGATATTTATGGTGAAGGAGGTTTATTAGAAGGACGTCATTACATGCTTTCTGTTACTTGGGGTGCAGGTGAATGGGTGTTCGATAATCCGATAGAGCAGCCTTTCTTTGAGGGGAAGGAAGTAGACGAGGTCCTAGTTGCAATGCACAAAGCACAGCAATTCATAGGGATGAAACCATTAAAAACACTCTCAAATCATTCGGCGCTCAAGCCTGACATGGAGAAAGTATTTGAAAAGACGGATCAGCATTTAGAAGAGGTATTTTCTTTATCTTAAAATGACAGAAATCCGTATTTGAGATGTATGCTTCACCATTCGCCCGAAAAAATTCCTAGTTTTGACCAATGACTTCAATCTTAAAAAGGAGAGAAGGATGATGAGTACTAGTGAAAAAAGAAGAGCGGGATTTTGTTCGCAATGCGTTTCAAAATGTGGAGTGATATCCGTTACACAAAATGATCAGTTAGTAAAGGTGCTCCCGGATAAAAATCATCCGAATGGGGGAATCTGTCCAAAAGGAGCAGCAGCACCTCAAATCGTCAATCATCCTGATCGCATCGTTTTTCCTTTAAAGAGAACTAACCCAAAGGGGCAAGATCCACTATGGGAGAAAATCACATGGGAAGAAGCCATCCAAACCATTGCAAGTAAACTAAAACAGATTCGTTCTGAAACAGGGGCAGAAACAGTTTCTTACACTTTTCCAACAGTTGGTGCAAGCGGAAGTTTTAGCTGGGGGCCATATTTACAGCGCTTGATGAATCTATACGGCACCCCCAACTATATTTCTCATACCAATGTCTGCCAGTGGGCAAGGGACGAGGGATCAAAATACACATATGGTGTTGGATTGCCTCAACCCGACATTGAACATGCTAGCTTGATATTGATATGGGGGCACAATCCAGCAGATACGAATCTTCAGACTTGGAAAAGGCTCATGGCAGCTAGAAAAAGAGGCAGTAAACTAGTAGTCATCGATCCACGCCGAACAACGACAGCTGCCGCAGCAGATTTATGGATTGCTCCGAATCATGGAACTGATATCGCTTTAATATTAGGGTGTCTTCAATTTTTAATTGAGAACCATTCGTATGATGAGCAATTTCTTCTCCAATGGACCAATGCCCCTTTCTTAGTGGATAAGCGAACAGGAAAATTCCTTCGACCAGCACATCATCAGCCATATGAATTTTTAGTTCTTGATCAAAAACAGAAGCCATTTAAAATCGATACTCGGGCAGATCCTGAGACATGGTCAGAACATATTTTACTTTCAGGCGAATACGAAAATGAGGACGTTTCTTCAGAAACCGTTTTTTCTCAATTATTGAAACAAGTATCTTCATTTACAATGGAACATGTGGAAAAAATAACGGGTATTCCAGCTGAGAAATTAACGGAACTTGGGGAATTATTAAGCCAAGAAAATCCGATAGCCTATTATTCATGGAATGGATTAGAACAGCATGTAAATAGTTCATCTACCAATCGAGCATTATGTATCCTTTATAGTCTGACCGGTTGTTTTGATAAGCAAGGGGGGAATATTATCCTTCCGTCTTTACCAGTAAACTTAATAAAAGTTCAAGATTTACTGCCAACTTCACAAGAGCAGAAGCGTTTAGGATTAGATCAGAGACCTTTAGGTGCTCCAAAAATATCTGCTTCAGGGTATGATTTTGTTCATGCTGTATTAAACGAATCTCCGTATTATATGAGAGGGTTGTTAAGTTTTGGGGGTAATATGGTCACTCAAAACCCTGGAACCAAGAATATGATAGAAGCCTTGAAAAAATTAGAATTTCATGTACACGTTGACATGTTTCATAGTCCAATGACGAAGTTTGCAGACATTGTATTACCAGCTGCACATGCATGGGAGTCCCCAAGTTTGTTGGCAGGCTTTGAAGGGAATTTACAAACGGCTCAACATATTCAATACAAACCTGCAATGTCAAAGGCTCCTGGGGAAGCTCGTCCTGATCTACAAATAATCATGGAAATAGCGGTTGAAATGGGTTATCAAGAAGAGTTTTGGAATGGAAATATTGAGAAAGCGTTTAATGACTATCTTAAACCAGTGAATGTCACATTAGACCAACTTCGATCTCACCCTGAAGGTCTGTCTGTGCCCTTAAAAATAAAATATTGTAAATATAGAGAAAAAATGAATGAAAGAGTCAAAGGTTTTTCTACTCCGACAAGAAAGCTGGAGATTTATTCCGAGTTTTTGTTAGAGCATGGATATGATCCACTGCCCCAATTTGAAAAACCATTAACTGTTCCGCAATATCAGAATCAATCGAATGATTTTCCGTTAGTTCTTTCTTCTTTTAAATTAAAAGGTTTTTGTCATAGCCAGCATCGTAATATTGCTAGACTAAGGAAACTGCATCCCGATCCTTTTGCTGAAATTCATCCCCAAACAGCTCAAATGTATAGGCTAAATGAAGGTGAATGGATTTATTTAGCCTCTCCTTTCGGCAGGATGAAGGCAGTCGCTCGACTGACAGAAAGTATACCCGTGGGGACAATATATACTCAAGCGGGCTGGTGGGATGAGTGTGATGAACTTGAATTAGCTGGATTTGATCCATTTTCAGTAGAAGGTGCAAATGTCAATCAATTAATAGGTACCGATGAGGTTGACCCCATATCAGGTTCTGAACCATTAAAATCTTATCGATGTCAGATTTATAAGATAGGATAGATCCTTTGCCCTAATTAAAGCAAAAAAGCTGATGACTCCCAGAGGTGGAGGCTTCAGCTTTTTGCTTTTATACTAAAAATGTCATATCAATTTGTTTATGTGTTACATGATTAATATGCATTTTATTTATGTTATGGCTTCATGTACCATTAAATAGGATTACACATCAAGAAAAGTATCGGAGGTAACAAATTTGATCAGTCGTCATATATTATTTCTATTTGCACTTATATTAGCTGCATTTAATCTTAGGCCTGGTATAACATCAGTTAGTCCAGTTTTGCACGGAATATCAAATGAATTAGGGATGAGTTCTGCTTCAGCTAGTCTACTTACATCTATTCCTTTATTATGTTTTGGCTTTTGCTCGTTATTCGCTGGTCGTTTAGCAAATCGCTATCAATCAGAGAAAACCATCACATTTTTTATCGCTTTTATAGGTATTGTAACGTTTTTGCGTTTCTTTACAAACTCGTCAATCTATCTATTGATAACGGCTTTATTCATTGGCGCAGGAATCGGAATTGTAAGTCCTTTACTCTCTGGTTTCATCAAAAGTCACTTTCCGGAGAAGGCAGCCTCCATGATAGGCATATATTCTACTTCAATGGTCGTTGGAGCATCCATTTCTATTGGGTTAACGTCACCACTTCAACATTGGCTCAATAATTCATGGAAAAATGGATTAGCATTCTGGAGTATTCTTGCGTTAATCGCTGTCCCACTATGGCTTATGGTCATTAAACAATCTCATACACAAACAGCATCACAAAAGAGAAATGCCATTTTGCCATTAAAAAATAAAAAGGCGTGGTTATTAACCTCTTTTGTAGGGCTTGTTACTCTTATGTTTTATTGTTTTGCAGCTTGGCTACCAGCCATTGTGGAGGAAAAAGGATGGACGTCAGCATTTGGTGGTCTTGTAGGTACAATAGCTATGATTGCTCAGCTGCCAGCTACTCTTTTATTGCCTAGTCTCTTGAAGAAGCTGCCAAGTAGAAGACTATGGATTATAATCTTTACCCTTAGTGTAATGACGGGCTTATCTCTTTTATGTTTTACAAACGTGACACCAATTGTTTCAAGTATATGTCTAGGGATTGGCAGTGGTGGTCTTGTCTCACTCACTTTATTATTACCAATAGATAAGGCATCGTCCCCTATGGAAGCAAGTACTTGGTCAGCAATGACTCAAGCAATTGGATACATGATTGGTGCAACGGGTCCATTTATCATCGGTTTTCTTCATGATTTTCTAGGTAGCTTCGTTCCAACATTATATCTTCTAATATGTTTAGGTTTCATTGTTATGTTATTGGGATGGAAAATCACTAAGCCAGTACATGCTAAAGGAGACGGGGTATCTGTGAAATAAATCTATTCTTATAACTGTAAGGTTAGCCAGTACTCATTTGAAGTATTTATTCAGGAAAGGGGGTGATAATGATGGAGGATAACTTGAAGTTACAGCAGGCGACAAAAATATATAAAGCACTCGGTGAACCAACCCGATTAAAAATTGCTCGTTTGCTTGCTAATGAAGCAAATTTATGTTGTTCAGATATAGGAATAAAACTTGAATCAATTGCCGGATCAACTTTATCCCATCACTTAAAACAATTAACTGATTGCGGGCTAATAAGTACTTATAAAGAAGGTACATATATATACTACAGCCTAGACCGTGAATTGATTGGAAAGTATGCTCCATATGTGATGGAGTAATTTTTCTTGTCCGGATTATGGCTAAATTACTCGATAGGTATTCTCATCTAAATTTTGAGTAGATCCATTACTAGTACTTTATATAAAAAAGCTAAAGCGAATCATCTATCTTTATCATAAGCGCGTTAAATTCATGGGTGTCACCTTTATAAAACATTTTTAAAGAAACTGTAAAGGTCACTTTTTCTACATGCAAAAATCAGCTCTTTACAGCTAATTTTTCAAACGCTCGGTTAATTTATGAAATTAAATCTAAATTTCTAGAAATACCGAAATATAAAACCAAAAGGAGAAAGATGATGAGAAAAAATATTGGAGCAAAATCTTACGTGTTACCACAACCAGTTTTTATTATTGCAGCGTATGACGAAAATGGAATTCCGAATGCCATGGCTTCTACATGGGGCGGTATTAGTAATGAAAATGAAATTTCAATCTGCATTAGTTCAGAACGAAAGACGTTAAAGAATATCATGCTGCATGGTGCATTTACCGTAAGCATGTCAGATGCGTCTTTTCTTGAGGCATGTGATTATCTTGGGAATGAAACTGGAAACGAGGTTCCAGATAAATTTGCAAGAGCTGGATTTCATGCAGTTAAGGCGGACTTTGTTGATGCACCACTGATTGAGGAACTTCCATTTGCGTTAGAGTGTAAAGTGAAAAGTTATGATGAAAAAGAATGGCGCATGATTGCTGAAATCGTGAACATCAGTGTTGAGGAGGATATACTAGATGAGAAAGGTAAAGTCAATCTGGATAAATTCAGTCCGCTTGTATTTGATCGGGGAAGTAGAAATTACCATAAAATAGGAGAGAAAGTAGGGGATGCTTTTGAGGATGGACTGTATCTTAAGAACAAGTAAAAAATCAGCAAAAAAGTGGCCTTTCTCTACCAAGGAGGGCGCCCATAGCTCTTACTTATCTTGTTTGAGAGTTACATTTCCAACTACCACTGCTTTTTCAGAACCTGTAACTTAATTGGAACTTGTTCCTGTCTACATTGTAAAAGCCAGTCAAAGCAAGTTCTCCAAAAGTATAAGAAGCGTAACACTTTAAGCTCTTTACAGTTAATTTTTCAAGCGCTCGGTTAATTTATGAAAATAAATCTGTATTTCTAGAAATATCGAAATATAAAACAAATAGGTGTGAATTATTTTGTCAAATATATGGAAAATTTATTTATTAGCTGCCATTAGTTTTCTTAATGGTACATCAGAATATGTTATTGCGGGAATCTTAGACAAAATTGCTGAGGCTAATCACATTTCAGTTTCATCTGCAGGACAGTTAATCACTGTGTTTTCAGTAGCTTTTGGTGCAGGGACCCCCTTTCTAATTGCTATGTTGGCTCGAATGGACCGAAAAAAACTTCTTGTCTATGCTTTAACCGTTTTCTCTGTCATTAATATTCTTATTGCGATGATAACAGGATATGAAATGCTAATGGCGGCTAGAATCATTTCTGCCCTAAGTGCTGGTGTTATGCAGGTCACAGTTCTAACCCTCGCAGCAGTTTTAGCAGCTCCAGGAAAGCAAGGGGGTGCGATTGCTACAGTTATTATGGGACAAAGTTCTGCTTTGGTTGCAGGTGTACCTATAGGAAGAGTTGTGGCTTCACATTATGATTGGAATGTCATATTCATTGGACTTGGGGCAGTAGGATTACTTTTCTCTGTCTTAACGTTGTTCGCTATACCAAAAACAGTTGATGAAGAACCCGTACCTTTGCGTGAACAGTTTAAATTTTTTATGAAACCACGTATCGCAGCATACTTGCTCATCACTTTTCTATGGTTAGGTGCATATTCGGTTGTATTTACGTACATTTCACCATATTTCCTAGACATATTCGGAATGAGTAACCATGGGGTAACGACAGCTCTTTTTATATTTGGTATCGCTAGTGCTATTGGAGCCCAATTAGGAGGCTTTAGTACAGATAAGTGGGGGGCGTTTAGGACATTAGCTGGAGGAATGGTACTCCACGCTATTGCACTATTGTTATTCCCGTTTATCGGTCAATTTGCTTTTCTTTTCTATGTATTGCTTATTTTCTGGGCACTTGCAGCTTGGTCTTCCGGCTCGCCAATACAATTTCAGCTAATAAGTCTTGCTCCTGCTGCAGCAAGTATTGTGCTTAGTTTACACAGTGCTTTGGGACAACTTGGAATGGCAGGTGGAGCTGGTATCGGCGGTATTGCTGTCAAAAATGGTTTGTTGAATTATCTTTCTTGGATTGGGGCTTTTACCCTTGCTATTGCTGTCGTAGTTACTGTAGTTGACAACGTTCTGTCTAAACGAAAAACAGTTTAAAGAAACTCAGAGTCCTCTTTGTATATGATTCAACTTCTGCATAATAATGCCCAAATAGTGGCATTCAAAGGCAGCTCTGGAGGATAATTGGTTAAAAAACGATAAAGTGGATTAAAGTGTCAGGCTCCTTATGGTATTCTAGTAAAAGAATATTCCATAAAAGGAGTCTTTTTTATATGAAAATATTAGATGCTCCATCTTTACTATCAGCTGTCGAACAGAGGTCAAAGGCCTATCATGAGCTTCAAGAAGAGATGAAACTTGTGAAAAAAGCATTAAAAGGTGTATCGGGATTAGGTGATGAGTTTACTGGAAAAGGTGCAGATAATATCAAAGCTTTTTATAATGATCTTGCACTATACACAGACACTTATCTTGATTTTATCGATATGCAAAAAGCTTTTTTAGATGGAGTGAAAGGAAAGCTGGATGATGAATCATTAGGCGGGAGTACATTTATTGATGAGCACTTCCTAGATGCTCAATTGAAGCAAGGCATTCAGAACAATAAAGATATGGTCAAGGAACAAAAAGAAGCTCTTTCCACTATTTTTGACGATATCAGTGATTTGATTGAATTACACACATTTTCAAGTAAAGAGGTCAATGAACATTTAGACGATGCGAACAAAAAAAGAAAAGAGACAATTGATGCTTTACATAAAATAGATCATGAGCTAAAAACAGAATACGCAAAATCAGAAGCGATTGAGAATCACCTCAAAACTTTTTATGCAAAGATGATGGCTGCTACAGGAAAAGGAAAGAACGCTCAGCCCATGTATTATGATGCAAAAGCATTTCATGAGACAGATGTGTACAAGAATCATGATAAAATCGATGCACAGGTGAAAGCATATTTAAAAGTGAAAAAAGAAGAAAAAGAGAAACGAAGAATTAAAGAATTGAAAGAAAAGCTCAATGATCCTTCGTGTATATCAGAAGCGAAATACTTTGAGATTGTAGACGAAATTGGATATGAAAATCTTTCTTACGATCAAAAGATGTATTACAGCCAGCTGCTCCAAATCAAAGCGCAGGAAGAAGCATCAGAGGTATTCGTTGATAGTGTAAAAGGTGCTGCAGTTGGTCTATATGATGTGGCCAAAGATACAGTGACCGGAATATATGATCTTGTGACAGACCCTGGTGGTGCCGTAGAATCAGTCATTACGGCTGTTTCTCATCCAATTGAAACATCGAAAGCGATTGGAAAATCAATTTCAGACTCATTCCAAAAAGAAGTCATAGATGGTGATGCGTATTCTCGTTCACACTGGTTCGCCTATGCGACTGGTTCACTAGCAGAAATCGTCTTTGGTTCCAAAGGGGCAGGAGCCATCACAAAAACAGGGACAACCGCGGCCAAAACTACAGTGAAGAAAGGGCTTGAACAAGGAGCAAAATCATTAGACAGAGTCTCTATTCCGAATCTATTGCCGTACTCACCAAAGTTTCAAATGGCTGGTGGACCGAAGCTTCCGTACAATGTATTTGACGGCGAAAATCTCAAAAATAAACTCCTCTCCATGGCAAAGCGTCTCGACAACAATTCAGGCTACGGAATCTCTAAGACAGGCAGACGATTACCAGCACCTAAATCACCACCGGCTGTTGTCAGTTACGGAGATCACTATGTTAGATGGAAACGTAAAAAAGTATTAAAACCAAATGTCGTTTATTCAACAAAGCAAGGCTACACCTACACAACCGATCACTACGGACGTATTGTCAAAGTTGAAGCAAGTGATTTAAAATACGGAGAGGTCAAAAGAAACCAATACGCCCAATCTAATTCAGGTAAGCCAGATCGATTACTGGATGATGATGGTGGGCATTTAATTGCGTCAATTTTTAAAGGTTCAGGTGATATTGATAACCTGCTTCCGATGAATTCACAGATTAATCGTAGTGGCGGGAAATGGTACACTATGGAGCAACGGTGGTTGAAAGCTTTAAATTCAAACCCACCTAAACAAGTAGCAGTGAGCATTGAACCTATCTATAAAGGAGATTCATTACGACCTGTTAGTTTCTCTGTGGAGTATAAAATTGGAGAACGTTATTCTCAAGCATTTATTAAGAATCAACCTGGAGGTTAAAACTCAATGGAAGAATTAGAAATAAACTATAAAAAAATAGCAGAATCAATTAATGAATTAATACCATGTGATTGGGATAAAGTTTGGATGTATGCAGAAATACTTGATGATTCGGCTGAGATAGTGTTTTATTTTAATGAGCAAAATGAAAAAGAATATGTAAATGGACATCAAATTCCTCATAAATATAATGTAAGTAAGTCAACATACATCCACTTATTATACGAACTTAGTGAAATTTTTGAAGAGTTGAAAAAGACATATATACAAAATGATTTAGGTGCTTGGACAACAGCTACTCTCCAATTAGATGTTTCAGGGAAATTCACTATTGATTTTGGATACGAAGATGTTTATTCTTTAGGAATTGACAATATACAGAGAATAGCAGTTTGGGAATATGAAACCTTTGGATTTCTCCCTGAAGATGAGGAAGATAAAGAAGCTGTATTAAATTATTTAAAAAATAAAGACAACAACTAACACGAATTACCCTCCTAATCAAGGAGGGTTTTTGTATGCCTGAATTTTATATATTTCATAATATAAATACCTCAATTCACTTATCTAAACCGATAAACCGTCACTTCACACCCACCCAATACCTCTTCAATCATGCCTTCCACAATCGCCCAATCGCCGCCCGCCAGTCCGCAGCCGATCCCGTAGGGAATGGCGATGGAAGTATGGTTTTTCTTTTCATTTGAATGGGTTACTGTGTCTTTTAGGCTTTGTAAGCAGCTGCGTAAGGCATCGTAGTCCGTTTGCATTCTTTTTCTTCCGTATCCGGTTTGAGCAAATAAGTTGGCAATTGTTTTTCCGTCATTAGTTGTGATGAGTTGAACGGAGCTTAACAAGTCATCTCCTTGTTCTGTACATAATTCTTTATACTCTTTGTACACATTGGGGTATTTGCTTTTGATTTGTTTGGCTAATCCAGCGCCCATGACCCCTTTACAGTTCACCTGGTGACAGATGATGTCTTCACTTGCCTCTAAAATGTTGCCATCCACTGTTTTGATCATATCGTGTAACCCCTTTTTCATAAAATAGAAACATAAGTTCTATTTTATCAGTTTTGACCAAATGATTTAATAGCAAAATGCTTTTTATGAGTTTCGTTTATTTGAAGACACTTCAGAATAACTTGATTGTCAAAGCTGGTGCATGTCATCTAAAATATGAAGAGACTAGAAAACACGAAATAAAGCAAAAACAGTGAGGAGTCATTTATGAATCAATTAGAAACGAATCGTTTAATGCTTAGACCGTTTTGCGATGAAGATGCAGCAGGGATGCTTGAGTACTTGTCTAATCCAAGAGTAAATTGTTTCCTCGCTGATCGAATTTCTTCATTAGAAGAAGCTTTGGCTAAAGTGCAAAAGAGAAAAAAAGACCATTCATATGTAGCGGTTTGTTTAAAAGAAAGTGGGCAGATTATCGGTGAGTTGTTTCATTTAAAAGAGGATCCCGATACGTATTCAATCGGCTGGAATTTCAATGAAGCATATGAAGGAAAGGGATATGCACGAGAGAGCGCTGTGGCGCTTTTGTCCTATTTATTTGTAGAAAAGGCAGCAAGGCGGCTTTATGCCTATGTAGAAGATGATAATGTCCGTTCGCAGGCATTATGTGAGCGATTAGGCATGCGGAGAGAAGGCCTTTTTCTTGAGTTTATTTCATTTACTACATATGAGGATGGCACCCCTAAATATGAAAACACGTACCAATATGCTTTACTTAAAAAGGAATGGGAGCAGCATCACTCTCTATAGAGCAGTAAGTAAATGATGTCAGTGACAGCAAAGTGACAAACATGTCATATGGTTCCATGGTTTGTTCGTTCAATCGATGGAAGAGTCATCTTATTTCAATTATCCTTGTCATAAATCGAGGAAAAAGGAATGAAATGAGATGCAGCGATATAATGAAGATTTATTTAGGTGGGTGAATCAGCTCAGTATCGATCATGGTTATTTGAATCCGATATTCATTGGACTAGCTGAATATACTGTGCTGTTAGCAGCGCTCACGTGTCTGTTCATATGGTTTCAAAATCGAAGTGAAACCAATAGGGGGATGGTGGTATCTGCTGGACTTACTTTCATATTGGCAGAGTTAACTGGGAAAATTGCAGGATTTTTTTATTCCAACCAGCAGCCCTTTGCCGAAATGAGTCATGTCAATCTTTTGATTCAAAAGGAAGTGAATAACTCTTTTCCGAGTGATCATACCATCTTTATTTTTTCTGTATGTCTGATCTTTTGGCTTTTTCACAAACGCCATGTTTATTGGCTGATCATAGCGTGCGCCGTTGGTTTTTCTAGGATATGGGTAGGTGTCCATTATCCTTTTGATGTCTTAGCAGGGGCTGTTATAGCGTGTTTAATAGCGGTTGCAGTTGTCTATTTGCCGATATGTCAAAGGAGCGTGAATGCCATCTTGTCATGTTATGAGTGGCTTGAGCAGAACGTTGTAAGGAAGAGAACAAAATAACATGTTGCAGCAAAATGCCCCGATCTGATAATGGCTCAGATCGGGGTACTTTTTATTTTCGCCAAAACGTTGTACAATCCGCTTTATCTTCGATATTAAATTCGATGATTTTCTTTAGGAGAGGATAATCAACTGGTAAGCTTTCCTTCATGCGAAACATCTTTTTTCCATGATCGTAACCCGCTTGTACAATGTCAGCTGAAAAGTGATCGATTCCTTTTCCTTCTGGTGCGACAGAAATGTGATGTTTTGCCACGCTAAACCCAATAATAAATGTGCCATGGTCTGTGAACATGGGCTGATTCCAAGCAATTTTTGGTTCTAGTTGAGGGAATGTGTCTAATATCCATTGTAAAATGTCTTGCGTGCGCTGCTTCAGCTCTGGGTTACCGATGTTGCTTACATATTCTTTAAACACATGCATGATGTTTTATCCTCCCATTCCATCGACCTCATAAGCCTCAGACGGGATTCGAACCCGCACTCCTTTCGTAAGCATAGGCTAGGGGCAACACGCTTCCCTACGGAATTTCACCGACAGGAGTTTCGCCTGTCTCAGCTCATGTACTTTTCGGTGCTTCTGAAACCCTTGCCTTGCGACCCGCCAGCTACAATTTGTTTTACGGCGCTCTTCCCTTCTAGAGCTACTGAGGCGCGGAAGTTATTGATCATATTATATAAAGAAACTGGATAAATGAAAAGCTGCGCTGATAATAAGTTTACTGATCTTTAGACGAATCGCACAAAATAGTCATAGGCACATATGATAAAAGACCATATGGATTTGTATACAGCATTGAATTGGGCTGATGGAAAGTGACAAACCTGTTGATGAGTAAACTGAAAGAGATAAACAATCAAACAAAAAATGAAAGCTTTACTCACAAACGTCCAATAAGTTCTCCTTTATTGCTCATCAGGAAATATGCGGAATCTTTCTACTCATGGGTGTTCTTTGATAGAAGTGTCCAACAGGAATAACCGATCCTGCACAATTGTAACCGCTAACTCAATGTACGCCTCCAGTGCTTGTTGTCCTAGGCGGGACAGCGGTTTCTTTGCCTAATAATCAGAGTTTAGATGGTTTTACGGCAAGTGGTGGAAATACGATTTTTACAGTGCCAGTCTCGGGTCGCTATTTCATCACTTATCAAGTGAACACAAATGCAGCGCTGCTTGCTGGAACAAGGCTGGTTAACAGCGGATCTGCCATTCCTGGTTCTATATTAACACCCGCTTTATCGGCATCTACCTACAACGTATCACTCATTACAACACTTGCAGCAGGTAACCAAATTTCTCTCCAAATTTTCGGTTTAGTCGCAACAGTGGTGTTACTTGGGGGAGGTTCTGTTGGAGCGGCACTTACCATCATACGATTGGAATAAGTACAAAAAGCCCCCAAAAAGGGCTTTTTTCATTTCATCCGAGATGATTGTTTATTTTAAAACCGAAAAAAGACGGAATTTTTACGCAAACATCATTGGTTAGAAAAAAGAAAAGCTTTTTCAAAGGAAACGGTTATTGAAGATTTAAGTGATTCATATTAAAATGATCTCGAATGGACTAATTAGCAATTGCTAATAGAAGTTCCATATTTAGTGAAATCATGTGATGCAGCTGAAGGTGATTGGGGGTGTAGAATGAGCAAGATTCCTGTTGCGGAATTGGCATCATTATTAAATGACTGGAACATGGAAATTAAAAAAGATCATGCAGATGAGGCAGAACGGCTATTTGCTAAAGCGAAACAAGCAGTAGAGGAAATTGATGATGCGGACATCCTTATGTACTATTCTCTTCTTGAGAAGAGGCATCACATTCTCATGTACAATTTAAGAGGTCAAAAGGGCAGTGTTTCAACGAAAAGTATGGAAGGTCTCCACGGGAAAAAAGAGGATGACTTATCTAACCGCCTTGCCTACTATTTTGATTTTTATGAGGGTGTGTATGAGCAGCATCAAGGGAATTACGAGGTTGCATTGCAAATGTATCAAAGTGCTGAAAAGCTCTTAGATAAAATTCCAAGTGAGATCGAACGTGCTGATTTTGATTTTAAGGTGGCCTGGCTTTACTACCGGCTTAGTCATATCATGCTCTCACTAAGCTATATCAGGAGAGCCCTTCACGTTTATAAACGGCACAAGCATTATGAAAGAAGAACGGCACTTTCATATTCCCTCATAGCGGCGAATCAAACAGAGATCGGCCGGTATGAAGAGGCGCTTGAAAATTATCGTTTGGCGGAAGAGGTTTTGACAAGCGAGCAGGATGATTTTATGCTGGCTCAGCTTCATCACAATGTGGCCATTTTATATTCATTTTGGAATAAACCGAAAGAATCAATACGTCATCTTGAAAAAGCATTGTCCCATCAAGAATATTACGAGTCGGATTTCTTTTTCCATTCTACGTATCTGATGAGCCGGGAACTCTGTGTGATTGGTGAAAAGCAGCGTGCAAGCCACTATATAGAGGCTGCGTATGCGAGAATAAAAGATGCTTCTCATGAAGTGTTTCAGCTGAAAATAGGCATCGTCCATGACCTTTACTTAACGAATGCACCACAAAGATTTCAACAAATTGATGAGAAATTAAGAAAGTTAGAAGAGAAGAATGAATATCATGAAGTAAAAGAGCTTTCACATTTTGCGGCTAAGTATTGTGAAAAGCAAGCACTTTATGAGCAGTCTGTTTTTTATTTGAACAAAAGTTTAGAAGCGGATTTACATATGAAAAGAATGGGGTTGATTTAAGATGAAAACAGGTTTAAAAGTATTATTCGTTGTAGGTTTAGCGATCGCTGCGTCAGTTCTTACTCAAAACGTTGCGGGTTCTTTCGAAGTAGCAGAAAAAATCATTGGTGGTTAATCCACCATTTATCTCTTGCCCTTGTTGATTATCGTCAGCAAGGGTTTTTTGTCTTTTAATAGGCTCTTCTTATTAAACGCTACAAGAACGTTTAATAAGAAGAATTCGCAACAAAGGGGGTGTGCAAATTTGTTACCTGCCTCATTATTCTAAATAAACATAGGGCAGAGCAACAAGTTAAAAAGGTCACCTTTCTTTGCTTAATTTAATTTTTTGCAGGACTTTTCATTCAAATTTTCTCAAATTGGTCTATTGTACATAGAAGTAAAAGAAAAAGCGGGAACACCGCTCCATTTGTCATGCATATGATGAGATGAAGTGTATCTAGAAGGTAGGTGATTGTATGGACCCACGGGTATATGGAGGTTTTCATGGAGGCGGTTTTAGCGGAGGAGCAGTGGGGCCACATATTGGCTTTGGCGGGTATTATGTGAGCCCTGGCGTGTTCTCTGGTTTAGGAGGTTATCCTGGATATGGTGGATTCGGGACATTTTCTGGATATTCTCCATACGGCTCCACGTTCATTATGGGGCGTCCTCCTGGTTTTTATGTAAGAAGTTATTAGTGGTTTCATTACAGAGATTGAAATAGCCATCTTTCGATTGGCTATTTCAATTGATGAAAGTGCTTGAATGCAGCAGTGATCACAATGACCCCTAGGATAGAGATAGGCAGCCAAATGATGATAAACGGATCGAATGCATCTGTGTATGCCGCTAATGCAGCACCTAGGCAGTAAAAGACAATAGAGCCTATTCGCATGAAACTGACATGCTGAATGGGAGCTGTTCTTTTTTCCCGATGTGAAATGCGCTGAGCCAAATCCTCAAATAGGTTGGCGAGTGTATTCGTTAGAACCGTTGTGGAAATGCCAGCCACATTTAATTTGCGGGCGGCCGCTGTCTGCAGGCCCATGGCCATGCTTAAAAGGATAATGAGCATAAAATAAGCACCTTGTGTATAAGGGAAAATGGTCATGAGAACAAATAGAAGCAGTATCAGGACTTCTATGATAAAGATACGTGTAACGGCTTTCGGCCAAAATGTTTTCTCATGCTTTCCGCCTATCACAACAGCAAGTAAAATCCCTAATACAAATCCACTCAGTGCGGTGATGGAATGAAGGGCCGTAAGCTGCAAGGAGCTTCCTGCTGCAATGCCAAGTAGCACAATATTACCTGTCATATTGGCTGTAAATACATGCCCTAAGCTCAAATAGCCAATCACATCCACAATACCTGCTGCAAGGCACAAGAAAATAAGTGCTATATTTCGAAATGAATGTGCGGTCAAAATGGTCATCCCTTTCTTACTCTCTAATGAGTAAGTGTAACGCTTAATGACCGCGTATGTCCATCTTATGTGCCGGGATAATGTCCTCAAGCCGGTGCAAAACTTGTCTGAAAGTGTCATCATTTGCAAGGTGCCTCATGCGTCGGAATGGATTGCCTTTTTCCTTTAGACGCTCTATCACAGCTGGCATGGTAAACAAAGAAGGATGAAGTCCATCTTGATGGAGTTCGTCCCATTCAAGCGGTGTTGCTACAAGTCCAAGCTCATTTCCTCTTGGTGAATAGGGCGCAATGATTGTTTTTCCAGCATCGTGCTGAATATAGTCTAAATACAAGCGCTTGCCGCGTTTTTTCTTAAGACGTTCCAAAGTAAATAGCTCAGGGGCTTGTTCACATAAAAATTGGCATATAAACGCGGTAAATGTCCTCGTTTCTTCATATGTGAAGGCATTTTTCTTTAATGGAATATAAACTTGCAGTCCTTTACCACCGCTTGTTTTAATAAAGGCTGTGAGAAAGAGACCGTCTAAAAGCGTTTTGATTCGCTTGGCAGCTTCTATGGCTAGATGAAACTCGTTAACAGACGGCGGGTCTAAATCAAAGACGATTTCGACCGGCCGGTTCGTATCCCTTGTTTCAAAAGGAATATGAAATTCCATTGCAAGCTGGTTGCCAAGCCAAAGAAGCGTCTGAGGGTCATTACAGACCGTGTAAGCAATATCATCAGCTTGATCGGTCAACACATAATCTGGCGCATAATCAGGTGTCGACTTTTGATAAAAGAATTCATCCCCGGCGCCATGAGGAAACCGAATTAAAGTCAGCCGTCTTTCACGTAAAAAGGGCAAGAGATAGGGAGCGGCTTGTCTTAAATAAAGTAAGTAATCTGCCTTGTTCAGATGAAGAGCTGGCACAATCGGTTTTTCGGGATGAGTGATGTCAATCACAGCAGGGAGCGGATATAGCTGTTTGAGCATTTGCTGAAACGTACACGTCGCTGGATCAGTATCTAGTAAAAAGGAAGAAAAACGCGGCTCTCTTAAGGCGGATCCATCAAAGGAGATACAAGCAATGCTCGCGACGATAGAAGGTGGGATTTCATATCCTGATGCCCCTGCCTGCTTGCCTTTTGTTTGAAAGAGCGTACGAAGCGTTTGTTCTTCTTCTTTAGAAAATCCATGCTTGAATTGGACAACCTCGGTGAGTTGATGATCTTGATAAATACAGCCTTGAAAGTAGCCATTTTCTTTATCAAAATGAGTCACTATGACAGAGACATATCGCCAGTTTTTGACTTTCAACCATTCTTTTGACCGGGTATTGTCGTGCCATTTACTCGTCCCTTTTTTCGCAACGAGTCCTTCTGCTAAATACGTCGTCATCAGCTTTTTCATATGTTCAGGATTTGTGTCTGTATGAATGAGTTGAAGAAGGGAAGGGTGTTCAAGCAGTACAGATGGAGGAAGTTTTGCTGCTTGGAAAACTTGCTGTAACTGTTTTTTCCTTTCTATCAACGGTAAATCAATTAGAGATTGCCCTTTGCATCTTAATAGATCAAATGCGATCAAATGACATGGAAACCGCTCAGCCTGTTGCTTAATCGCCTCTTTGTTTTTCAGCCTGCCTCTTTGCTGAACCCTCGCAAAATCGCTTTGCTGTTCATCCAGTAAAAAGACCAATTCCCCGTCAAACGTCAGAGGTAAAAAAAGAGCAAACTGATCCCTTAATTGTTCGCACTGTTCAATCACCTCAGGAAACTGTTCATTTAATCGTTTTCCGGCTCTGCTTTCTAAATGAATCTCGTTTTGATCCCACGTCAGAATGGCTCGAAAGCCGTCATATTTTAATTCATACACCCAGTCTGCACCGGTAGGAACCTCATGTGCAGCCGTTAATCGCATAGGTTTCATTTGTGCATGTCACTTCCTCGTATAATGTGTTCTTAGAGTGGGATGAAATTTTCATTCACATACATAAGTCTAACGAAAACATTGCATAGTAAGGAGAAAAGAACGGAGGTGACGCGATGCATACAGTTTGGAAAGGCGGCATTAGCTTTGGACTAGTCAATATTCCAGTGAAGCTGTTTACCGCTACAGAGAACAAAGACATTAAATTAAGGCAGCTGCATAAAGAGTGTCACACGCCCATTAACTACAAGAAAGTATGTGCCAATTGCGGTGAAGAGGTGGCACCAGAACAAATCGTCAAAGCGTACGAGTATGCGAAAAATAAATTCATTGAATTAGACGAGGAAGAGCTTGAAAAGCTGCGAAAAGAAAATGAAGAAAAAGCCGTTGAAATCATTGATTTTGTGAAGATAGAAGAGATTGATCCAATCTATTATGAAAGAAGTTACTTTTTATCACCAGATACCGGCGGAGCGAAGGCTTATTCATTATTAAGAAAAGCTTTAGAGGAATCGGGGAAAATTGGTGTCGCAAAGATTATGATCCGCTCAAAGGAGCAATTAGCAATCGTTAGATGCTATGAACATATTTTACTGATGGAAACCATTCATTTCCCTGATGAAATTAGACAGGTATCAGATGTACCGAATATCCCCCAAGAAGAAAACATTGTAAAAAAGGAGTTAGATACAGCGCTTCTTTTAATCGAGCAATTAACCACAACTTTCGATCCAGCTGCCTATCAGGATGAATACAGAGAACAGCTGATGAATTTAATTGGAGATAAAATATCTGGAGAACATACAGTTCAGCCAGAAACGACAGGCAAAAAAGATCCTGCATCCAATGTGACCGATTTAATGGCAGCTCTACAGGCTTCAATCGACCGATCAAAACCAGCCAAAGCGAAAAAGGCAGCACCTAAAAAAAGAAAAGCACCAGCGAAAAAAGAAAAGAATGCATAAAATAAGACCGCTTTTGAGCGGTCTTACTGCGGTTTTAACACATCCTGAATGCTCCCATCTTTTCTATGGATAACAACAGAAGTCCCTTTATTAGATGCAATCTCACTTGCCCGGTCGATGGCTTCTTGTTTCGTTTCTTTGACCTCACTTGCTCGTTTTGCTTTCTCTGTTTGAACCGCCCAGCCTTCTTCGTGTTTGACGACATGCTGCGCATGATCCATAAGCTCTGGTCTTGCGGAGCTGCTGTCTTTAGATGGCGTGACAGAACCATGAGCTGAGACATTCTCGATCTCTTTCTCCGTTGCGTTCTTTTTCCATTCTTTCGCTTGACTGATTGCAATTGGGATGGCTCTACTTTCGTCATAGCCTTCCTGCATCATTTTGTTCGCAATCTCAAGCGCTTTTTTTCGAATGACGTTGTCTAATGATTTAAATGAAGCAGGATAATCATTCATCGTCCAAGGCATATAAAGCGCTCCTTTCTTTTATTTGAACAACTTCCCCCATATGTAATCGATCAAACATATCATTCTTCTCAAACCAATGAAGGGGATAAAATACATCGTTTTGCTGAGGCAGAATCTCATCAATTCCCGCAGAATAGAAGGTAGAAAAGGAGTGATTTTGATGATGATAAAAGGTTTGTATGAAGCCCATTTACCTGTGAGTGACTTAAAGAAATCTATTGCGTTTTATGAAAAATTGGAATTGACACTTGCTCACGCAAATGAACGAGTTGCTTTTTTATGGATTGAGAAAGGGAAGAGCTGGCTTGGCTTGTGGAAAGTAGATATCAATGACTTCCCATATCATCCCTCGACACGGCACGTTGCTTTTCAAATTACAACCTCTAGTATCGAACAAATCAAGGCTTGGCTGGTTGAAAAAGGCATCAGCATTCACCCAATGTTTGGCTTTTCAGAAGAGAAGCAGCCTTTAGTTCTCGATAATCCGCCGCAATTTCATGCAGCGATCTATTTTCTTGACCCAGATGGAAATCTGCTTGAATGCATTGCCCCGCTTGAGCTTGATACAGAAGAAGACCACGATATCATGACATATGAGGACTGGGATCGAAAGAAAAATCCGTTTATTGATTGACAAAATCACTCGTTGTAACTATATTGATTACAACGGTGGTGAAAGATTGTGAAACAAATTAGCAGCAGGTATCCGATTGCTGTTCATATTGTGTCATTTATTGCAGGTGTTCCAAAAGAGTGTACAGGTGATTTTATTGCAGAGAGCGTGAATTCAAATCCAGCCATTGTTCGAAAAATGATGGCAATGCTCAAACGGGCGGATCTTATTGAGATCCGCCGCGGAGTAGGCGGTGCTTATTTAAAAAGACCGGCTGAGGAAATCACGCTATTAGATGTGTACCGCGCTGTCGATGTAAGCGAGGATGAAGAATTATTTAACTTTCATCAGCCCGTCATCGCATGCCCGATTGGTCAAGCGATGGATACGAGACTGCGGCATGAACTAAAAGAAGCACAAGCTGCACTTGAGAATCACCTAAAGCAAGTGACAATTCAGCAATTATTGACAGAGGCGGAATAAAAAAGCTCATACATTGGAGCTTTTTTTACACCTTTGTTGTAACCATTTTGATTATAACGTATGCACATCACCGTTGAATGAAAAATGAGGAGGTCAAACAAATGAAATTATTAGTAACAGGCGCAACAGGACAGCTTGGATCGCTCGTCGTCCAGCATTTACTTAAAAAGGTACCAGTTGAACAAATTGCGGTGAGTGTTCGAGATCCGCAAAAAGCAGCACATTTAAAGGAAGCCGGGGTGGATATACGCCGCGGAGACTTTACTCAGCCAGACACCCTTAAGGCAGCCTTTCAAGGCATTGACCGCCTTTTGATCATTTCAACTGCGGATGGTGACCGCGTGCAGCAGCATACGGCTGCCATCCAAGCGGCGAAAGCAGCCAGTGTATCCTTTATTGCTTATACAAGCGTTGTGAATGCAAGAGAGAGTCAGCTTGTCCTTGCACACGACCACGCAAAAACTGAAGAAGCCATTGTGGCCTCTGGCATTCCTCATGTGTTTTTAAGAAACAATTGGTATGTAGAAAACGAAAAAGATACAATACTAGCAGCCGTTAGCGGCGCACCATTTTTAAGTCCAATTGGTGATGGCAAGGTTGGCTGGGCAACAAGAAATGACTACGCAGAAGCGGCGGCAAATGCGTTAACACTTTCTAAACATGACAAGGAGATATATGAACTGTCAGGCCCTCTTCGGACACACACTGAACTTGCGCGCATTGTCAGTGAGGTGAGCGGAAAAGAGATCAAAGTGGAGCAAATTGATGTCGACACATTTGGAGAATTTTTAGCTTCAAATGGTGTACCAAAAGAAGCTGTGCCATTTGTCAAAGCCATTCAAAGCGGGATTCGCGATGGTGCCTTAGCCGTTGAAAGCCATGATTTCGAAACCTTATTAGGACGGCCGTTAACACCTATCGACGAAAAAATTCGTGAAATGATTTCAAAATAAATTTTCTCAAACGTCCTATCAAAAGGGCGTTTTTTTCATTCAAGCTATACGAGCACTTCATTGAAATTGCAGGAAGTTGGGACTAAAATGGAATTTAGGCTTATTATTTGTTTATTCTTCCTGCTAGCATAGGGAAGCTAATAATAAAGGTTAGATTTTCAATTAGTTCTTCTGAATAATGGACGTATATAATGGTTATTACTCTTTCTTAACATATGCAACCTTTTAAAATCTACATAAGCAGGATGTGACGAAATGTTACGAAAAGCCTCCCTTTCTTATCTTATTGCAAGCATTATAACAATAATAGTCATTTTGATTGAAGTTGGTATCCGCTCAGCAGTTGTTTCTCCTTTTGTTCTACTTGATTCGAACAAAGATAACAATCCAAAAGTATTAATCTCCCATTCTCTTTATCAGGGTGATTTTTTATTAACCTATCAAGATGATGACTCCAAAGATCGTTCAGAAGCAGCCTTTCAATTGGGGGGAAAGCAAGTAAATTTCACGGAGATTTCATCTAGGAATAGAGTTAGCACGATTGAAACTAACAAATTAATGAAAGAAAAAGCAATGGTTTTTCTAAGAAGAGGTTTTGTACTTATTCATGATGATAAAATTAAGATGGAACAGGTATCGCAAAATCCTTTTTTCTCTAAATACAATCTAACGAATCTAACAGAAAGTACTAAGGTCAAAACAGGTTTTAAGCATAATACCACATATATTATATTAATTACCTTAATAGGAATTATTTTTCCATGTATGTTATTTTTATTTTTTAATCTTCATGAATCTATGAAAAACCTATTCACATTATTTATTCCCTTTGTTCTAGCCATTTTTCTTCCCTTGGGATTAAATTATTTTTTCTTAATGGGATATGCGCTATCAATAACAGGCTCTTATGTATTAAGCATCATTCTCTCTATACTTGTACCTAGTTTCCTGTCAGTCTTATTGACAGCTTATTCATTTGAGTATACTACAAAAGATACGCCTGAAGGTTTAGAAGAGAATGAAGGTGCGTCAGGAAATTCGTTTTTAATGAATGTTAGGGAGCAAGTTGTTTTGTTTGGTGCTGCCACATTATCTTTGCTATATTTCGGATCATATTTATTACTTCCTTTGTCATTTCAAGCGAAGATCATGGATAACCTTTTTCTCTTTTGTGGCTGGTACTTCGCCCTAATCATATTATTTATTTTTGGTTACTCAATCATACAAAAAATAATAAACAAATATGAACTTTTAAATACGGAAGCATTCATGAATATTCGCAAAGATATTGAGAATAAGACAAACCAAAAGGTAAATATTTGGGTGAAAAAAGACTCTCAACAGGATGTGAATGCCTGGATATATTCTTTTAAACTTCCATTTAAAAGAAGAGTTGATGTGTATGTGACAGAAGGGTTGTTAGATAAGTTTGAAAAAGATGAAATTCGTGCCATCTTATACCATGAAATGGGGCATGCGAAGTTAAAACATGCGCATTATACCATGTTTCTAACTTTGATCGTAACATTATTTATGGGCATCAGTATGTATTATGCCAGACAGGTTATGCTTGCTAACGGATGGTGGCAATATGTTCTTATTTTCCCAGTAGGAGTAATTCTCATGATCTTCATTACGGAATGGTTGCCAAAGAAAATCAGCCGGTTATTTGAGATTCAGGCTGATAACTTTGCTGTTTTCCACCTTGGGAATAAAACACTGTATCTCAATACTTTGATTAAATTAAGCAGCCTTATTGAAGAAGAAGATGGAGATTATGGAAAAAAGTCTGAATGGCGTGAAAGTCATCCCTCTTTCGAAAAAAGAATTGAGAACATAAAGAAAAATTAGGCCATCTCACTCCTATTAACGAAAAAATTCGTGAAATGATTACAAAATAAATTTTCTCAAACGTCCTATCAAAAGGGCGTTTTTTTCATTCAAGCTACACGAGCCATATGTCCAAATTTAGACAAATCACCTCGTTGAAATTTCAGAAATTTGGGATTAAAATGAAAATAAGGCCTGTTATTTCGTCATCAGATGACCAAATTGATGAATCAAATTGCAGCAAAGAAGGGAAGTTCGCCGATGAAAGTCCATTTATTCGTTACTTGTTTAATTGACACCATGCAGCCAAATGTAGGAAAGGCCACAGTGGAAGTATTAGAAAGGCTCGGTGTAGAAGTGGAATTTCCAGAGGCACAAGTGTGCTGCGGGCAGCCAGCCTTTAACAGCGGCTATACAAAAGAAACCATTAAAGCAGCAAAAAACATGATCAAAGCCTTTGAATCAGCTGAATATGTCGTGACGCCGTCAGGTTCTTGTAAGGCTATGTTTTTAGAATATCCTCATCTTTTAAAAGAAGACCCAGTGTGGTCAGCAAAAGCTAAGGCACTTGCTGAGAAAACATATGAATTAACCGAGTTTATTGTTGATATATTACATGTCACAGATGTCGGAGCGAGCCTGAAAGGAAACGCAACCTATCACACATCCTGTCATATGACGAGACTGCTGCGAATTAAGGAAGCCCCTTTCACACTGTTGTCAAATGTCAAAGATTTGACGATGACACCATTGTCGCGCGCCGAAAATTGCTGCGGATTTGGAGGAACCTTTTCAGTAAAGATGACTCCTATTTCTGAGCAAATGGTCGATGAGAAAGTCCAAAGCATAGAGGAGACACAAGCTGAATACATCATTGGTGCTGACTGCGGCTGCCTGCTGAATATTGGCGGGAGGCTGAATCGTCTTGATAAGCCCATTCAAGTGATGCATATCGCAGAGGTATTAAATAGCCGCTGACTTTAAGAGGGGGAACGGCACATGAGTATGAAAATTGGAGAGAAGGCCTTTAAAGAACGAATCGGGGAAGGGTTAGAAGATAAAGTCATGAGAGGTGCTGTTTCCTCAGCACAGGAACGCCTGTATGAAAGGCGGCTAGCTGCGAGCGAAGAGCTTGGCAATTGGGAAAAGTGGCGTGAGCTTGGCGAGGAAATCCGGCAGCATACGCTGACGCATCTTGATGACTACTTATACCAGTTAAGTGAAAGTGTTAGTGCACGCGGAGGACATGTCTTTTTTGCAAAAACAAAGGAAGAGGCATCGGCGTATATTCAACATGTGGCACAGAAAAAGGCGGCCCAAAAGATCGTTAAATCAAAATCAATGGTCACAGAAGAAATTGAAATGAATCAAGCCCTTGAAGAGATCGGCTGTGAGGTGGTGGAAAGCGATCTTGGCGAGTATATTCTGCAAGTAGATGATCATGAACCTCCTTCACATATTGTGGCACCTGCTCTTCATAAGACGAAAGAACAAATACGAGAAGTCTTTCACGAAAAGCTCGGATATGAGATGTCAGAGACACCTGAAGATATGACGAGTTTTGTGAGAGCCATCTTACGTGAAAAGTTCCTCGAAGCAGATATTGGTGTCACCGGCTGTAATTTTGCTGTCGCCAATACAGGTTCCATTTGCCTTGTGACAAATGAAGGGAATGCGGATCTTGTCACGGCTATCCCGAAGACACATATCGCCGTTATGGGCATGGAACGGATTGTTCCAACGATGGAGGAGCTGGATGTCCTCGTTGGTCTTTTGTGCAGAAGTGCAGTCGGTCAGAAATTAACGAGTTACATTTCTGTCGTTGGACCAAAAGGAGAAGAAGAAGTGGATGGACCAGAAGAATTTCACTTGGTCATTGTGGACAATGGGCGGTCCAATATATTAGGTACTGCCTTTCAGCCTGTTCTCCAATGTATCAGGTGCGCAGCCTGCATCAATGTGTGCCCAGTTTACCGGCATGTGGGCGGACATTCATACGGATCGATTTATCCGGGGCCAATTGGTGCTGTTTTATCGCCGCTTCTTGGCGGCTATGATGACTACCAAGAGCTCCCCTTTGCATCCAGCCTTTGCGCGGCCTGCACAGATGCTTGTCCAGTAAAGATCCCGCTTCACGAGTTATTAATAAAACATCGTCAAGTCATCGTGGAAAAAGAGGGGAGAGCGTCTAAAGCTGAAATGATGGCGATGAAAATGTTCGGAATGGGCGCTTCGACTCCCGGGATGTATCAATTCGGAACAAAAGCAGCTCCTGTATTGATGAATCGTATGGCTTCAAACGGACAGATTTCAAAAGGAATAGGTCCTTTAAAGAATTGGACAGATATTCGTGACCTGCCAGCTCCAAGTAAAGAAAGATTCAGGGATTGGTTTAAAAAGAGACAGAAGGAGGAACAGTGATGAAGGGAACCATTTCTCACCGAGAATCGTTTTTAGCTCATATCCGTAAGCAATTAGGGATGGATTCCTCCTCGCCTGCATCTATTCAGCGTCCAGCTTGGAAGCATCAAGTTCAGTGGGAAACAAACGGACTTTTGTCTAAAGAAGAGCTAGTCGAGCAATTGAAGGTGCAATGTCAACGAATTCATACAAGAGTGGTCGAAACAACACCAGAGGAAGCGCCCTCTGTATTACGATCATTGATGACAGAGTATGGAGAGGGTTCTGTGATGACATCGGGCGATCATCGTTTTGAACAATATGGATTTTATCCGATGTTTGACACCTTGCTGCACGAAGGATTCGCAGTCACCAGTTGGAATGCTGAGGCTTCAAGGGAAGAAAATATCAGGCTGGCAGAGCAAGCGGCGTATTCGGTTGTATTCAGTGATTACACCTTAGCAGAATCAGGTACAGTCGTCCTTTCATCCCATCAGGGCCAAGGAAGAGCGCTCCATTTTTTACCGATGATGTATATCGTGTGTATCGAAAAAAGCACGGTGGTTCCGCGGATGATTCAAGCTGTTTCGGCTCTTAATCGCTCAGTAGAGGAGGGAGAGCAGGCGAAAGGTGCTATTCATTTCATATCAGGTCCGAGTAACTCTGCGGATATTGAGATGAATTTAGTAGTAGGGGTTCATGGTCCAGTTCGGGCGGTTTATCTATTGATAGATGATGAATAGGGCTTTCGAGAAGAAAGCCTTTTTTCATGCAAAAAAGCGTACATAAGTTTTAAAATCATCTTGCCTCTAGCGGATTGGACATAGTAAGATGACGACATACAAGATGAACTTCTCATCTACTGCTGATGTAAAGGAAGCTGCTTATGGACATGAAGTCAACTGCTCAAAAGAAATCAATTGCACTACCGCTTGTGATTTCAATTATTGCCATTTCGTTTTCTGCTATCATTGTGAAATGGTCAAATGCACCTGCTGCTATTTTAAGCATGTATCGAATGATCTTTGCCGCGATTTTTATGCTGCCGTTTATTCTGCCACGAAAAAAAGAATTTCTCTCGATTCAGCGAAGAGATTGGTTTTTCTTATGTATGTCAGGCTTCTTTTTAGGACTCCATTTTGTGTTGTGGTTTGGCTCACTGAAGCTGACGACTGTGGCAAGCTCTACTATTATCATCGCCCTTCAGCCGATGGTCTCCTTATTAGGCGGCTTTCTCTTTTTCCGTGAACGAACCACGCTGCCTGCACTCTTGACGATGTGTGCCGCAATTGTTGGTGCACTTATGATTGGGTGGGGAGACATAGGTCATAGCCAGGAAGCCATCCTAGGAGACATTTTATCCTTTTTAAGTGTGATCGCGGTTGTTTGTTATTTATTAATAGGTCAACAGGCTGTCAGAAAGATATCTCATTGGATTTATAGTTTTTGTGTGTTTGGTTTTGCCGGTCTTTTTTTAATTTTATTCAATTTGATTCAGCAAACGCCTTTTACAGGCTATCCGGGTAAAGAGTGGGGAATCTTTTTATTGCTTGCGATCATTCCCACCATGTCTCATGTCATTAATAATTGGCTTTTAACCTATGTCAATGCCACAACCATTTCAATGAGTATCCTTGGCGAACCTGTTGGAGCCACGATTCTTGCTGTATGGCTGCTTGGAGAGAAAGTCACGCTGCTCCAAATGTGTGGCGGTTTTCTTGTCCTTTTAGGCGTCTTTTTCTTTTTGATGCAGCAGCGGCAAGGGATTGTGATGAAACAAAAAAAATCCGGTTAAATTCCGGATTTTTTACTCTTTTAAATCGTTTTTTTCAATCACTTTGTTCAATCTTTCCTCAACCTTCTTCAATTTCATTCGTTTTCTTCTGATCATTCGAAAAGCGATGACAATGATCGTCACGATAGCAGCAATGAATAGAAGAGAGAACACTTGAAATAGAAGATCACCAATATTAAATGCCATATTCTCCCCATTAGACATACGTAAAACCTCCCTTTCTATCTATATATTACCATAATCGATAAAAGATTGAGATTTATCCATCATTTATCTATAATAGGTAAAATATCACTTATTAAAGGAGAACCAATATGAGAACTTTAGTCCTTTTACGAGGTCTCCCAGGCGTAGGGAAATCAACTTGGATCAAAGCCCAAGGCTTAGAGCCTTACACATTATCAGCGGATCAGATTCGTCTTTTGACCCAGCCTCCACAGTTATCTGTCAATGGGAAACCAGAAATTTCAAGCAAGCATGACCACAAAGTCTGGTCTTTATTATTTGAATTGCTTACAGCACGTATGGAACGCGGAGACTTTACTGTGATTGATGCCACGCATATTTCAAGCAAATCGATATCTCAATATAAATCGCTGGCCACATCGTATCGTTACAGGGTGTATGTCGTCGATTTCACGCAGGTGTCGCTTGAAACAGCTCTATTGCAAAATCGCTCACGGGAAGCTCACAAAGTTGTGCGGGAGTCTGTTTTATATCAAATGAATGAGCGGTTAAAAACAGAAAAGGTCCCATCATGGGTGACTGTCTTGCAGCCTGAGGAATATCCGCAAGTGATGACCTATCAGCCTCGATCCTTCGATCAATATGAGGCCATTCATGTTTTTGGAGATATTCACGGCTGTCATACCGCTCTGACCACCTATTTACAAGGAGATATTAAAGAAAATGAACTTTATATCTTTGCAGGTGATTTGCTTGATAGAGGTATAGAAAACAAGGAAGTATTAGAATGGATGCTCGCACATAGAGAATGCCGGAATGTCATCGTGATTGAGGGCAATCATGATCAGCATTTATACCGGTTTGCACATGGTGAAAAAGTAAGAAGTAATATGTTTAACCGGCATACTGCACCTGAGATTGAAGCAGCAGACTTTGATTTAAAAGAAGTACGAAAGTTTGTCAGAACATTTCATCAGCTTACTTATTTTACGTACCATGGCAAGACATTTCTTGTTACCCACGGGGGGCTTGCTCATTTGCCAGAAGAGCTATTGCATGTCTCAACACAGCAACTCATCCACGGTGTAGGTGAATATTCAGATGACATTGATCACTTGTTTGTTCAAAATACTGCTGGATTAGATGTCATTCAAATTCACGGGCATCGCAATTTATACAGGCTGCCTATTCAAGCAGCGGAAAGGTCTTATAATCTAGAAGGCCAGGTTGAATTCGGGGGACAGCTGAGGGTGTTGAAAATCACAGCTGACGGGATTGAGACTCATGAAATTGACAACCCAATCTATAGAGCTTCTGAGAAAAAACCATCAGCCGCTATTCAACCAGATATCTCACTAGATGACTTTTTAGCTCACTTAGATCAGCATGAGTATGTACAGGAATTAAAGCTTCCGCACCATATTTCATCTTTTAATTTTACGAAAAAAGCGTTTAGTGAACGACAGTGGGATGATGTGAATGTGAAGGCAAGAGGCTTGTTTGTCAATATGGTGTCAAAGCAGATTGTTTCAAGAAGCTACAACAAATTTTTTAACATTGATGAGCGTCCGGAGACAAAAATGCATCATCTAGTGAACCACCTTCAATTTCCTGTCACCGTCTATGATAAAGCAAATGGATATTTAGGGACGGTTGGGTATAACGAAATGGAAGATGAATTGGTGTTTACGTCCAAATCGTATACATCTCATGTGAAACAAAATCAGCATGCTTCCTGGGTCGAGGAGTTATTCTATCAGACCTTCGGAGACGTGCAGGTCGACTACATCAAATCATACGTACGTGACCACAATGCATCTCTTGTGTTTGAAGTCATTTTGCCAGAGAAAGACCCACATATTATCACATATGATCATGATCAACTCATTTTGCTTGATATAGTGAAGCGTCAGCTAAGCTATGAAAAGGCACCATTTACTGAAGTGAAAAGAGTAAGCGAACAGCTTGGAATATCCAGCAAGCAGGAAGTGGCTGTGTTCCATGATTGGACGTCTTTTTATAAATGGTATCAGGCCGTTTCTCATGACGACTCGATCAAAGAAGAGGGATATGTCATTGAGGATGATCGCGGCTTGATGACCAAGCTCAAGCTTCCTTATTATCAATTCTGGAAGCAGATGCGCGCGATCAAACAGCGCGTTGCAGAGAAGCGTTCCACGCATAAATATATGCAGGCATTGCAAACAGCGGAGCAAGCTAGATTTTATACGTGGCTTCTTGAGCAAGATGCCAATGCTGTCAGAAATAGCTCCATTATTGAGCTGCGCTCACATTTTGAGCAAAGCGATGCAGCCCAATTGAATAATGATGGAATAAATGCATAGTCTAAAAAGGAGTCTTTTCTAAGGAAAAGGCTTTTTTTGATGCAATTGAAAGGTGGACCCTTACATGCCTGACCATATTGAAGTCATTTTACGGACGATGTTTGCTTTTGCGATTTTATTTGGTGGAGCACGTCTTCTTGGAAAGCAAACCATAGCACAAATGAATATTTTTGATTTTATAGCAGCCATTAGCTTAGGTTCAATTGCGGCGAGTCTCGCGTTTAATACAACGCTTCCGTTTCATCACACGACGATTTCCTTTGTCACGCTTGTCATGATCATTTATGTGATTTCGCTCATTGCTTTAAGGAGCCGAAAATTGAGAGGATTTATGGCCGGTAAACCAACCCTTGTCATACAAAATGGCAAAATTCTTGAAGAGAATATGAAGGGAATGAGATATACCCTTGATTATTTAAATCAGCAGCTGAGAGAAAAAGACATTTTTGATATTAGCGAAGTTGAATTTGCCATAATTGAAACAGATGGACATATGTCAGTGAAAAAATATCCTTCGTTTGAAAATGTCACTCGAAAGGATCTTCAATTGTATATGAAGGCAGAGGGCTACATGCCTATTGAAGTGATCATGGACGGAAAGCTCATTTTGAAAAACATTCATGAAAATCAATTAACGGTGGAGTGGATAGATGAAGAGCTTAAGAAAAGGCAGCTCGCCTTAAAGGACATTGTATACGCAGTCCGTTCAAGTAATGGCAGCTTATATATTGATACATATGACGACCACATTCACTCTCCGATTGATCAAGAATGAAGGTATAGTGCGGAGGTCACCCGCATGACACATATCCGTCAATGTTTATAAGTCGTTTGGATGCTGTCTGACTAGGCATCATTTCTCAATTATTATTATTTTCAGAAAATGTGATGACGGAAAAAAATAAATGTGTTTAAGTGTATATAGAACAAATTAAAATATTAATATAATATACCGTTAGCGGAATGAACGTTCATTCCTGTGGCGAGGAGGGGATGAAGTGCAAGCAGTGACTGATAAACAAGAACAGATCATGAAGGCTTCACTAGACTTATTTATTGAACGGGGCTTTGATGGGACCACGATGCCAATGATTTCAAAAAGAGCAAACGTCGGAGCGGGAACCATTTACCGTTATTTCGACAGTAAAGAGGCACTCGTCAATATTTTGTACCAGCGCAGCCTTTCTGCATTTATCGAAAAAATGAACACAAACAGTCCAGATCCAAAGGCGAGTATTCGGGCGTACTTTAAGCATGTATTTTATTGCTTGGTTTTATTTACAAAGGAGAATCCAAGCGGGCTATATTTCTTAGAAATTGATAAACGATCCCATTACTTAGACGAGACGAGCAAAGAGAAAATGCAGCATTTGTTACATGAGCTATTCCTTATCTTTGAAGAAGGGAAAAAGGATGGGATTCATCCAAATCTTTCAGGTAGAACCATTTTATCGATTGTATTTGGTGCCTTTGTACAGCTGCATAAACAAATTCTTGCAGAAGAAATAGAGCCAACGATTGAATTTCTAGAGGACATTGAGCAAAGTTTATGGCGCGCTATCAGCGTCGCATCTTAATGAATGAAAAGGAGTGGGCACATGCAACAAACATCAATCATTCCAAAACCAAAAACATACGGACCTTTTAAAAATATTCCCCATATCAAAAAGGGGGAGCTTTCTCAAACCTTTTGGCGGCTGGCAGATGAATTAGGACCGATCTTTCAGTTTGAATTTTCAAAAGCAACAAGTATTTTTGTTTCTAATCATGAACTTTTCCAAGAAATATGTGATGAGAGCCGTTTTGATAAATACATTGGGACTAGTCTCAATAAAGTAAGAGCATTTGCAGGGGATGGGTTATTTACGAGCTGGACAGAAGAACCGAACTGGAGAAAGGCTCACCACATCTTGATGCCGGCGTTTAGTCAGCAGGCCATGAAGGGCTATCATGAAATGATGCTCGATATTGCCACACAGCTTGTACAAAAATGGCAAAGAACAGGCCGTGATGAAGAAATTGAAGTAGCAGAGGATATGACAAAGCTTACTTTAGATACGATCGGACTTTGTGGTTTTGATTTCAGGTTTAACAGTTTTTATAAAGAAAATCAGCATCCATTCATTGAAAGTATGGTGAATGGTTTAAGCGAAGCGATGGATCAGGCGAGCCGGTTGCCGGTTGCAGATAAGCTAATGATCAAAAGAAGAAAAAAATTTGAAGAAAATGTCGATTTTATGAAGCAATTAGTAGATGACATTATTCAAGAACGGAAAAAACAAGATAAAACGGGCGATGATTTACTGTCCCTCATGCTGCATGCAAAGGACCCTGAAACAGGAGAGCGCCTGTCAGATGAAAATATTCGCTATCAAATCATTACCTTCTTAATAGCTGGGCACGAAACAACAAGCGGGCTGCTATCCTTTGCGATTTATTTCTTATTAAAGAATCCTGAAAAATTAAAGAAAGCTGTCCAAGAAGCAGATGATGTGCTGCAAGGCGGACTGCCAACATTTAAGCAGGTACAAAAACTAAATTACACACGTATGGTTTTAAATGAATCTCTTCGCCTCTGGCCAACAGCGCCTACGTTCTCTTTTTATGCGAAAGAGGACACCGTCATCGGAGGGAAATATTCGATTAAAAAGAACCAAAGTGTCTCCGTGCTGCTACCTAAGTTACATCGTGATCAAGCGGTATGGGGAGAGGATGCGGAAGAATTTAAACCAGAGCGGTTTCTACACCCTGAAAAGATCCCGCAGCATGCCTACAAGCCTTTTGGGAATGGACAGCGTGCATGTATCGGCATGCAATTCGCCCTTCATGAAGCCACAATGGTACTGGCAATGGTCCTGCACAACCTGGAATTGATTGATCACACATCATATGAACTTGATTTAAAAGAATCTCTGACGATTAAGCCAAACGATTTTAAAATCAAAGTGCGGCCAAGAAAGCAGCAACTCTTTATGGCACCACCGAAAGAAGAGGCGAAAAAAAGCACAAAATCTGATGAGTCAAAAGTGGAGAGTCATGGTACACCATTGCTTGTTTTATATGGATCAAATCTTGGCACAGCGCAACAAATCGCAAACGAATTGGCTGAAGAAGGAAAAGCAAAAGGGTTTGATGTGACCACTGCTCCGCTTGATGACTATACACGTCAATTACCAGATAAGGGTGCAGTCTTCATCGTGACCGCTTCATATAATGGACATCCGCCTGACCATGCGAAAAAATTTGTGGATTGGGTCACGCAGGATAAAGAGCAGGATTTAACAAACGTGACGTTTGCTGTGTTTGGATGCGGAGATCGAAATTGGGCGAGTACGTACCAGCGTATTCCTCGTCTCATTGATGAAGCACTTGAAAGAAAAGGTGCGAAACGTGCAGCTGATTTAGGAGAAGGTGATGCAGGCGGAGATATGGATGAGGATAAAGAAGCATTTCAGAAAACGGTCTTCAAGCAGCTCGCAAAAGAATTTAAGCTCACCTTCCAAGAAAAAGGTAAAGAAAACCCAAAGCTATCAGTTGCTTATACCAATGAGCTAGTAGAACGTCCTGTGGCGAAAACATATGGTGCCTTTTCAGCTGTTGTACTGAAAAATGAAGAATTACAATCTGAAAAAAGTGAGCGGCAAACAAGACATATAGAGCTGCAATTGCCTGAAGGGAAAAAGTACAAAGAAGGGGATCATATCGGAATTGTTCCGAAAAATAGTGATGCACTCGTTCAGCGGGTGATCAATCGCTTCAATCTAGATCCTAAGCAGCACATCAAGCTTTCTTCTGAGAAAAAAGCAAATCATTTACCTTTAGATCAGCCGATTCAAATGAGAGAATTACTTGCGTCGCATGTTGAGCTTCAAGAGCCTGCAACACGTACGCAGCTAAGAGAGCTCGCCGCATATACAGTTTGTCCGCCTCACCGCGTGGAGCTTGAGCAAATGGCTGGTGAAGCGTATCAAGAAGCTATTTTAAAGAAACGAGTAACCATGCTTGACTTACTAGATCAATATGAAGCATGTGAGCTGTCATTTGTGCACTTTTTAGCACTTTTACCAGGTTTGAAGCCGCGCTATTATTCTATTTCTAGCTCACCAAAGGTCGATGAAAAAAGAGTCAGTATCACAGTGGCGGTTGTGAAAGGGAAAGCGTGGAGCGGCCGCGGAGAATATGCCGGAGTCGCATCAAACTATTTATGCGGTCTGCAGGAAGGAGAAGAAGTCGCCTGCTTCCTCCACGAAGCGCAGGCAGGATTCCAGCTGCCGCCTTCATCTGAAGTACCGATGATCATGATCGGACCGGGTACAGGAATCGCCCCATTTAGAGGGTTTGTTCAGGCAAGAGAAGTATGGCAGAAGGAAGGCAAACCACTAGGCGAAGCTCACCTATATTTTGGCTGCCGTCACCCTCATGAAGATGATCTGTATTTTGAAGAAATGCAGCTTGCAGCGCAAAAAGGAGTTGTCCACATCCACCGGGCTTATTCTCGTCACAAAGAGCAAAAAGTATATGTCCAGCATTTGTTGAAAGAAGACGGCGGCATGTTAATCAAGTTACTTGACCAAGGTGCGTATCTTTACGTGTGCGGGGACGGAAAAGTCATGGCACCAGATGTAGAGGCTACACTGATCGACCTCTATCAATACGAGAAACAATGCTCGAAGGAAGCAGCTGAAAATTGGCTGACAACCCTTGCGAATAATAATAGATATGTAAAAGATGTATGGAGCTGACGAGAGGGAAGACCGCCAATTAGGCGGTTTTTTTTCTGTTTCATCAAGAGAGGTGAGATCGATAGAATGGAAGTTTGAAAGATACAAAACACCTAATTTGAAAATGAAATATTTTGTAAAAAATAAGAATATTCTCTCATTTACTCCGATATGGAACAATCGTATCATTTTTGATATAGGACATAAAGGAGGAATATGATGAAAAAGGTGAAAATGTTACTCCCTTCTCTACTCGTTTTTGGTGCTTTAAGTGTGCCTAGTTTTGCCCATGCCGCATCGGATTCAGTACTAACATCTGATTATGACATGGTGACTTCTGATGGAAAGGTGATCTCTTCAAGTGATTTCCACAATGATTCGAAATCCCCCTCATCCTTTGATAAAGTGGATGATCTATCTTCAACTGTTGGTGAAAAAGTAAAACCACTATCAAAATATGTAAAAGACTTTCAAACTAAAGTCGTCATTGGAGACGATGGTAGAACAAAAGTAGCAAATACAAGAGTAGCACCATATAATTCAATTGCTTATATTACATTTGGCGGCTCCAGCTGCACGGGGACACTCATTGCCCCTAACAAAATTTTGACAAACGGACACTGCGTGTACAATACAGCATCGAGAAGTTATAGTGCAAAAGGATCGGTGTATCCAGGGATGAATGATAGCACTGCGGTAAATGGGTCAGCAAATATGACAGAGTTCTATGTACCAAGCGGATATATCAATACAGGTGCGAGCCAATATGATTTTGCCGTGATCAAAACAGATACGAACATTGGCAATACAGTCGGTTATCGTTCTATCCGTCAGGTGACAAACTTAACTGGAACAACGATTAAAATTTCTGGATATCCAGGTGATAAAATGAGATCGACTGGCAAGGTGTCGCAGTGGGAGATGTCAGGTCCTGTGACAAGAGAAGATACGAATCTCGCATACTATACGATTGATACATTTAGCGGAAATTCAGGCTCAGCGATGTTAGATCAAAATCAGCAAATCGTTGGGGTTCATAACGCAGGGTATTCAAACGGAACGATTAATGGCGGTCCGAAAGCGACAGCTGCCTTTGTTGAATTTATCAACTATGCAAAAGCGCAATAAAAGCTAGAACATAAAGCTTGTTTCCTTCATAGGGGACAAGCTTTTTTATGTGGATACAAGTGTCTATCTGTCTATGCTTGAAAGATTCATTGAGTTTTCAGCCTCTTCATTTTTTTCACATGTCATTCGTGAACGACTCATACATTAAAATGACACATTTCCTTTAAGTCAAGATTCTACTTGAGAAAAATGAGGAGGTCACGCATTTTTGAAGATGAGAAGAGGCTGGATTACTGCTGTCGCCTTATGCTTTGTGATATGGATGGGCACGCTGCTAGGTGGATTTGGGGAGGAACATGCGGCAAAAGGTGCGGATCGATATGATCATGTTATTCAATTTCCAAAGGAACGGTACCCTGAAACAGGCAGTCATATTCAAGAAGCCATTCGAAAAGGGCATTCAGATGTGTGTACGATAGACCGAAATGGAGCAGATGCCCGCAGGCAAGAATCATTAAAAGGCATTCCGACTAAGCCTGGATTCGACCGAGATGAGTGGCCGATGGCAGTTTGTCTTGAAGGAGGAAAAGGGGCGAGTGTTCAATATGTCAGTCCGTCTGATAATAGGGGAGCGGGCTCATGGGTCGGACACCAGATGAGCGGGTATCCTGATGGGAAAAGAATTTTATTTATTGTGAAATAAAACTAAAAGAGAGGCGCCTGTGAGTAGGTGCCTTTTTTGATGATGATCAGAGCGTATTGGAGCTAGCAGGGGCAAAAGATTCAGTGGTACAATGGATCCTATAAGGTACAAAGACAGACAAGAAGAAAATGTGAAGGGACATATGCTTATGGATAAGAACCGTGCATTATACGATTATTTCATGCAACATGCAGAGAAACTGACTGAAACTTGGTATGATTCAATTGAAGATGATGATCCAGAATCAATATATCGTTCAACAGATTCCAGCATCATATCAGAGCTAAAACGGCAAAATCAAGATTATTACCAGCATTTTATACGTGCTCTTATTGAAGACAAGACGTATTTACATACTGAGTTTAAAAAGTGGTCTGAAGACTTAGCCAGTGACCCAAAGCATTTAAACACACCATTAGATTATGTTGTGAGAGAATACATGTCCAATCAAAGAGTGGTCCTTCATTACTTAAAAGAATTTATTAAACAGCGTCAAGATGAAATTGATATTGACCGCATCTTTTATTGGTATGATTTAATTTCAGAGGCGTTTAATATTTCTATTCATATGTTCATCCAGCAATATGTGAAAAATACAACGAGGAAGCTCGTGGCACAAAGAGACATGATTTACGAGCTGAGCTCACCTGTCATTGTCTTAAAAAGTCATATTGCGTTATTGCCGTTAGTAGGTGATATTGATACAGCAAGAGCAAAGATTATTTTAGAAAATACGCTAAAACAGTGCTCACAAAAAGGTGTACAGCATTTATGTATTGATTTATCGGGCGTTGTCATCATTGATACAATGGTGGCTCATCAAATCTTTGATCTTGTCACATCACTTCGGTTAATTGGAGTAGAGACAACTATTTCAGGAATCAGACCAGAAATTGCCCAAACCGCTGTGCAGCTCGGGCTTCCTTTTAATGAATTTCGCACGGCATCATCACTTGCTCACGCCTTAGACCGCATGACTGAATTTACTTCAATATAAAAACCAGGCCGATTGAATGGCCTGGTTTTTATTTAGATAACAGCGTCAATTTTAGTGACTTTCCAATCTTTTTGTCCTTTTTCGAACGTAACCGTTCTTTGTACTTTGCGTCCATCAAGTGTTGGGACAGTGAATTCATATGTGCGGACTGTTTGTTTTTTAGAGACAAGTTTAGGTGTCGCTTTATCCCAATTAAGCATATTGTCTCCGTCGCCGACTGGAACAGCCATTTTGCCTTTATGAACAATGAACTGGTAGTCTTTTAAACCTTGATTGATGGCTTCTTTTGTGAAAACTTGAGATAGGTAGCTGTTTAGTTTTTTCTTTGTATCAAATGTTTTAGAAAGATAGTTGTAAGTCATGTCTTTATAGCTAAATGATTTTAATTTGTAATCAGAATGTTCATTAATTTTGTAGCCTGACATCGCACTCCAAAAGTGTTCCCGTGCATCAAGGGCAATATGTAACGCTTCTTTATTTGTCAAAGTGGCTGGTTTTTTAGAAGCGGCCAATGTTGTAGATTGTAATGAGATCATAAGCATAATAGCAGTTAATAAAACGAATAATTTTTTCAAGGCGATTGCCTCCTTTTCTCAATGAAAACTTCTTATGTTACAAATGTTACAATAATTACAGTGATATTACAAGTATTAAATTGAAATGTTTTTTATTTCTTTTCTTTCTATATATATAACGTTTGAGGGTGGCAAAAAGTTTTCATTTTTTTATTTTTTCTTTATATCTACTATTTAACCGTTCTAAAGAAGAACAAAACGTTTTTTGGAAAAGTTTCTGTTTGGACGTTCAACACGCTTTTTCATTTATGACATATACTATCGTGATGAATGTCTAAGAAAGTGGTGTTGAATATGTATTATCCGTATGAAGGTATGTGGAATGGGTACTCATATGATAGGCAGATGCAAGGTTGGCCGTCGCTCCCTTCTCAAGTTGGAGGATTTCCAGGGTTTCCAATCGGAGGAGGAGGCACTGGGCCCGGATCTAGTGGATCAGCCCCGCCAGCCCCACCACAGCATATCGTTTCGCAATATCAGCAAGCATTATCACAGCCTCAAAGCATGCAGTCACTTATTTCAGGGCAAACAGGTGGAGGTCAGCAATCGGTTCAATTTGCCGCGGGATGTAATAGAAGGTGGACGATTGTGTTTATGAGAAACGGTCAAGTATTTTTAATGTATGTTCTATCTTCACAGCCTTTCGGGAGAACAACTGGCTTTATTTGGCCGAACTTTACATTTGGTTCCTTCCCAAGCTCGAGTATTCTTGCCTATTCTTGTTCATAAAAAAAAGCCGGTTCTCATCATTAACTGATGAAATACCGGCTTTTTTTAGTGAATATTTCTAAATACGCCAATCACTTTACCTAGTATACTTACATTCTGTAAAATAATCGGTTCCATAGATGGATTTTCTGGCTGTAATCTAAAGTGTGTATCTTCTTTATAGAAACGTTTCACTGTCGCTTCATCTTCCTCTGTCATGGCGACGACAATATCTCCATTGTTAGCAGTGCTTTGCTGACGCACAATGACATAGTCCTTGTCCAAAATTCCTGCGTCAATCATACTTTCTCCCATAATTTCAAGCATAAATACTTGTTCATCTGGTGCTGCAAAAGTCTCTGGAAGAGGGAAGTACTCTTCTACATTCTCAACAGCCGTAATAGGCAGGCCTGCTGTTACTTTTCCGATGACTGGTACGTTCATTACAGCACTCTTTGGAATATTCATTTCCTCTTCATCTAGTACTTCGATCGCTCTAGGTTTTGTCGGGTCTCTTCTAATTAAGCCCTTCGTTTCTAGTCTAGCTAAATGTCCATGAACCGTTGAACTGGATGCTAGACCGACAGCTTCTCCAATTTCACGAACGGATGGGGGATAGCCCTTGCTTTTTACTTCTTCTTTGATGAATGTCAGGATATCGAGTTGTCTTTTTGATAGCTTCGTCATCTTTTGCACCTCAAAACGTCAATTTTAAAGAAATTATAGCATGTTTTTCCTAACAGTACAAACATAGGTTCGAAAAAAACGTTTGACAGAAACGTTTGTTCGTATTTATAATAAGTGTCAGAAAGAACGAACACACATTCTATTAGGAGAGATGACATTATGAGGTTAAAAGAATCTATTATTTTTATTGGGGTATTCTCATTCATCGTTGGCATATTTCTCTCACTTATTGCAGTCACAAGCCATAATGATCCAAATCAGTATGTTAAAATAGAAGTTCAATCAGGGGATACTCTTTGGGGGTTAGCTGATCAAGTAAACGACAGCAAATCAATCGATAAAAATGCGTTTATTGACTGGGTCACTCAGCACAACGATCTTGCTTCAACAGAAATCCAGCCTGGTGACATCCTTGTCATACCAGTCAAAAAAGAGCATCCAGTCGTATATCAACTTGCAACAGTACAGTAGAAAGGTCGATTGAAGACATGAATGCAATCATCTATGCGAGAGTAAGCACTGTCAAAGAAGAGCAGGAAACCTCACTGAAGAGACAAGAAGAAGAATTGCTAGCTTTAGCTGCTATGCACAAGATGAATGTGGTTAAAGTCATTAAAGAAAAAGCAAGCGGGTATGATCTAGATCGCGATGGTGTGTTTGATATGCTAGCTACACTAAAAGAAGAGTCAATTGATGCTGTTCTTATCCAGGATGAAACACGTCTCGGAAGAGGACAAGCAAAAATTGCGCTTCTTCATTGTCTTTTTAAAGAGAATGTGAAGGTGTACAGTACGTTTCATAGAGGCGAACTTGAGCTTTCAGAAGCAGATGAAATGGTGATTGAGATCGTAGGAGTCGTTGAAGAGTATCAACGAAAAATTCATAACCTGAAAATCAAGCGGGGAATGAGAAGAGCCGTTGAACGAGGGTATCAGCCCGAACTGAATTTAAAACAGCAGGATCATGCGCCTGGCCGTGAGCGTATTGAAGTGCCGATTTCAGAAATTGTTCGATTAAGAAAAAATAACATGACCTTCGCAGAAATCGCAGCAACTCTTCAGGCACTAGGTTTTGACATTTCAAAAGCAACGGTCCATAGAAGGTATCAAGAATATGAAAAAGGTCTGACCACCTAAAGCTTGATTTGTTGTCAAAATGATTGATATTTAGTAGTATGTAGAGAAAATGCTTTAAAGGAGTTAGTCATGATTTCTAAAAATCAGCTTGCAAGAATCAATGAGCTTTCAAAAAAGTCAAAAGAGACCGGTTTGTCAGACGCTGAAAAAACAGAACAAAAGCAATTAAGAGAAGAGTATTTAAAAGCTTTTCGTTCTTCTATGAAAAATACACTTAAAACCGTGAAAATCGTTGACCCTGAAGGAAACGATGTCACACCAGAAAAATTAAAAAGAGAAAGAGATCAAAACCTTCATTAAGCTTATAATTACTTGAATTTTGAAAAGATGGGAAGAATATTCTCATCTTTTTTCATATTTGCATAACTTTTTAGGTGATCGATAAACTAAATGTGACAAAATCACTCTTTTTCAGCGTGAAATAGTTGTGAAAAAAGGACAGTAGATTTATGATAATGGTGTACACAAGATACGGAAGGGGATTTATATGGAAACGATTGAATTGAAATCTATTGCAACAATACGTACTCTCTCCATAGACGCAATTGAAAAAGCGAATTCCGGCCACCCTGGAATGCCGATGGGTGCTGCGCCAATGGCATACGCTTTATGGACGAATCACTTAAACGTAAGTCCGCAAAACCCAAATTGGTTTAACAGAGACCGTTTTGTATTATCTGCGGGACATGGTTCTATGCTTCTATATAGCATGCTTCATTTAAGCGGATACAACTTGAGCATCGATGATCTAAAACAATTCCGCCAATGGGGTAGCAAAACACCTGGACATCCTGAATTTGGACATACAGAGGGCGTCGATGCTACAACAGGTCCTTTAGGACAGGGGATTGCCATGGCAGTTGGTATGGCACTTGCAGAAAGACATCTTGCGGAAACGTATAACAAAGACAACTTTAATGTTGTAGATCACTATACATACAGCATTTGCGGAGATGGAGACTTAATGGAGGGAATTTCCTCTGAAGCTGCTTCCCTTGCTGGTCATTTAGGCTTAGGCCGTTTAATTGTCCTTTATGATTCAAATGATATTTCTTTAGATGGCGACCTAGATCGTTCATTCTCTGAAAATGTGAAGAATCGTTTTGAAGCGATGAACTGGGAAGTTCTTTATGTGAAAGACGGCAACAACATTGAAGAAGTGACGGCTGCTATCGAAAAGGCAAAACAAAGCACAGACAGACCTACACTGATTGAAGTGAAAACAACAATCGGTTTCGGATCGCCAAACCGTGCAGGAACTTCTGGTGTGCATGGTGCACCACTTGGCAGCGACGAAGCCAAGCTGACGAAGGAAGCTTACTCTTGGACGTTTGAAGAAGATTTCCATGTACCTTCTGAAGTGTACGATCATTTCAAAGAAGCTGTAAAAGACGCTGGTCAGAAAAAAGAAGCAGCTTGGAATGAATTATTTGCGCAATATGAAAAAGAATACCCTGAGCTTGCAGCTCAATTGCAGCTTGCGATTGAAGGAAAGCTTCCTGAGAATTGGGATCAAGAGGTTCCTGTTTATGAAGCAGGTTCAAGTCTTGCCTCCCGCGCTTCTTCAGGCGAAGTATTAAATGGCATTGCGAAGCAAGTACCTTTCTTCATTGGCGGGTCTGCTGACCTTGCAGGTTCAAACAAAACAACGATTAAAAACACAGACGATTTTGGTAAAGATCATTATGCTGGTAAGAACATTTGGTTCGGCGTCAGAGAATTTGCAATGGGTGCCGCGTTAAACGGTATGGCGCTTCACGGCGGCCTTCGTGTATTCGGCGGAACGTTCTTTGTTTTCTCAGATTACTTAAGACCAGCGATTCGTCTTGCTGCCTTAATGGGACTTCCAGTCACTTATGTCTTTACTCATGACAGTATCGCTGTTGGTGAAGATGGTCCGACGCATGAGCCGGTTGAACAGCTTGCTTCATTACGTGCGATGCCGAACCTTTCTGTCATTCGCCCTGCGGATGGAAATGAAACAGCTGCAGCGTGGAAACTTGCTGTATCTTCAACGGATAAACCGACAGCACTAGTTCTGACTCGTCAAAACCTTCCAACGATTGACCAAGCACCTGAGAAGGCGTATGAGGGAGTAGAAAAGGGTGGATACGTCGTCGTTGAAGCTGCTGATGCGCAGCCAGAAGCACTTCTACTCGCATCTGGATCTGAAGTCGGTTTAGCGATTGAAGCGCAAAAAGCACTTGAAAAAGAAGGAATCCGCGCGTCTGTTGTCAGTCTTCCTGCATGGGATCGTTTCGATCAGCAGTCAGACGAATACAAAGAATCAGTCCTTCCTACAGCAGTGCGGGCTCGTATTGCGATTGAAATGGGGGCTTCACTTGGCTGGGAGCGTTACACTGGTCTTGATGGTGACGTAATTGCCATTGATAAATTTGGCGCTTCTGCACCTGGTGAAACCATTATTGAGAAATACGGCTTTACGGTCAGTAATGTCGTCAGCCGTGTGAAAGCGAAGCTGAACAAATAACGAAGTCTCCAAGCATCATGCTTTTTTTCATCTGTTTGCAGAGCATTTTCATCCGCTCTGCAAACTTTTTTCTTTTTTCTTGTTTTTTTGACAAAACTAGTTTCTTCTTGCTTCATATATAGACAATTCTTTCTTTCACATTTTTGTATAATACAAGCAATATACGAGATTGACGAAATGTGAAAGGAAGGGATAGACATGGAACGCCATTATTATATTTATTGGATTGAGGATGAATTTGCGCATCATTATTTTGGCAGAGAATCAATTTTGTTTCATTTGTTTGAGTCGTTACACTGGACGAACCGCACGGAAGATGAATTGGTGATGCTTGTGAAACAAGTGGATTACGTGACGAAACGAATCCCTGCTTTTCATATGCATCAGCGATTAATGAACAACTTAACGAACGTTCACTATACACAAATTGGCTCGATATACAGCGCTTCCTTACCTAATGGAAAAGGAACGGCTGCATTTATCATAAAAGATCGTTATATCCAAATGTCTGCCACCGGTAGTTATGAAGCAGAAGCAGTGTTTTTTGAAGTGCTGAGAAAAATTAGTCCTTGCTTCCTTGCGATGGACTTCGGTTCAAAGAAGCACGGGTGGCTCAATCCGGTAAAAGTGAGGAATTTTGTTTAAAAAAATAAAATTGAACGTGAAATGTTGTATAATAGCCTTTTGTTTAGTACACTTTATACGAGACAACATGAAGGAGGAAGAATTATGGATTTATGGGTTGTCATCCTTGTAGGCGTTGTTGCACTGCTTGCAGGAGTTGCACTCGGATTCTTTATTGCTCGTAAGTATATGATGAGCTACTTGAAAAAGAATCCACCAATTAATGAACAAATGCTTCGAATGATGATGATGCAAATGGGCATGAAACCGTCCCAGAAGAAAATCAATCAAATGATGAAAGCCATGAACAACCAAGCGAAATAATACGTAGGATATTATGATCATAGATGGAACATGGTTATAAAGAATGGACAAGCGTTGTCCTTTCTTTATTGAATTCACCTTCATCAGACGCTTTAAAACCACTGTACTTGCCTAAATGAAGCAGGGAAGGTGGTTTTTATTTTGGCGTCAGCTTCCTGTAAAAAAACAAAAACCCCTGTTATCAGAGGTTTTTGTTTCGTTTATGGTCACACATATCAACTGTTCTAAAAATCGTGCAGCATGATAAATATCATGAGATATGATTAGTTGGCTGAGTTTGAGTGTAAGTGTCGTTGATATTGTAAGAGGAGATGATCTAGCTGCTGGCTATGTTCGATGGTCACTGTTGATGTCATCCCATTGTGCATCACAACTTTCATCAGCTCTTCTCTTTTTTCTTCGATTTGAGTTAATAATGATGTTTTTACCAAAGTCATGTTCCTTTCATGCAAATCTTGATAAAAAGAATCGATTCTATTATATCCATTTTCAGGTTTATTTTCAAATTTAAAGGATTCGTTATCTCGATGTCAAATTAAATTATATAAGGTTTTAAGAGAATAGACCATCTTTATTGAGAGGATGTAAAAAAAATGAAATGATTTTGTCATCTCTTATTGTATATTGTAAGAAGGGGGTGTTCTTTTGACAGATTTGAATTACTTTTTAGCTTTCGGAGCAGGATTCCTTTCTTTTATCTCACCGTGCTGTCTGCCGCTTTATCCAGCGTTTTTATCTTATATTACGGGCGTTAGTATGGATGAAGTGAAATCTGAGAAGGTGATGCTGAGAAGAAGAAGTCTGCTTCATACCTTATTCTTTTTAATTGGTTTCTCTATTATCTTTATTGCGATAGGCTTTGGGACATCGTTTGTTGGGAAGTTTTTTGATGATTACCATCAAGCGATTCGCCAGGTTGGAGCTATCCTCATTATTTTCTTTGGTTTTATGACGCTTGGTGTATTTCAGCCTTCTTTCCTCATGGGCGAAAAGAGAATGCAGTTCAAAAACCGACCTGCTGGTTTTTTTGGATCGATTCTCATTGGAATGGGCTTTGCCGCTGGTTGGACACCTTGTACAGGACCTATTTTATCTGCTGTTATCGCACTGGCGAGTAACAATCCTGAGTCGGCTGTGCCTTATATGATTGCGTATGTATTTGGATTTGGCGTTCCATTTTTTGTTCTCTCCTTTTTCATTACGAAAATGGCGTGGATCAGAAAGCGTCAGCAGCTCATCATGAAAATTGGCGGGATCATTATGATTGTGGTAGGGATATTGCTGTTCTTTGATCTCCTCACATGGATTATCATCATGTTCTCATCCTTGTTTGGCGGATTTACAGGCTTTTGAAATCGTTTTCTACAGTCGCGGCGAATGGTTTTTTTTCGTCAATTGGAGTATATTATACATAGGCTGACCTTAAAGAATAAAGGAATGATTTGATATGATGGTCTTAATCTCTTCTATAATTGCAATATGTATGGCGGTAGCCGTCATGTTTATTCGCATTAAGTCATCTGCAAAACCGGCAACCGCGAAAAAAATTATATTACCTCCTATTTTCATGAGCACTGGAGCTTTGATGTTTTTTGTTCCTATGTTTCGAGTAACTGGAGCTGAATTTCTTGAAGCGATCACAGTGGGGATGTTTTTCTCCATCTTTTTAATTAAAACATCGAAGTTTGAAATTAGAGGGAACGAGATTTACTTAAAGCGGTCAAAAGCATTTGTATTTATTCTCATTGGACTTCTTGTTCTTCGTATCGGGATGAAGACGATCCTGAGTTCTTCTATTGATTATGGCTCTCTAAGCGGAATGTTTTGGATACTTGCCTTTGGTATGATTGTACCTTGGCGCGTTGCCATGTATTTGTCGTTTAGAAAGCTGTCTAAGCAATTAGATCCGCAGCAGGTTCAAATGAATTAAACCCAGATTGTTGACAAAGGGCTAAAATGATCTTTATTTTAGCCCTTTGTCTTCTTTCTTTTCAGCGTGATAGAAAACCTTTGAAGTCTAGGAAGGGTGAGCACCAGCGCACAGGACTGACAAAGAATGCGAGGGTTTGTCTACACGCTGAACCTCCTTTTATAAAGGAGGTTATTTTAATAATGCTTCATATGGCGTATGATCGATGTTTTTTTCTTGAAGGCGCTTCAATAAAAACTTATGATCACGCTTTGGTGTAGCGATAATATAGCCGCGAATGATTAAGTCTAAATTAATGCTCGCAGCTTGTTCTTTTAAAGCCAGCTCGCCAATTTTTCCTGCAATTTTTTCTTTGGCGACATCTCTAAACAGCTCTGGAACAGGTAATACAAGCTCATTTAAAAGCTGTTTGTCTTCTTCCCGCCATAGGTGGAGGCTCTTTTGAATATATTCATCCTGCCAATCAAGCTCTGATTTCCCATCTTCCTTCGGCAATCGTTTTAAAAATTTGCGAAACATAAAAAAGCCACCGATTGCGAGTAATCCGATCATCACCGTACCCCAAAATAAAATGAACCACAAAAACCAGCCGCTTAACATGTTCTCACTCCTTATACCCCTCGTCTCTCTATCTTATTTTACATGAAGCGATGATAGAAGAAAATAACAAAAATGTATGTCTCTCATCTCTATGAACGCCTTTTTTCATTCATAACTGCCCATTTACTAGAAAGACCCAAACCATCTAGTAGAAAAAGAATACCTTATCATATAGCGACTCTACTATTTGGCCATGGTGGTTCGCAAAAGGTATTGACTTGACACGAACGGAAGAGAGCCCACCAAATGAAGGTGGGCTCTTAATGTTTGAAGTGCGGGATTTGAAAGGAAAATGCCCCGCGTGGATGGTCGGAACTTTTTTTAATTCTTATCGAAATGATTCGGTTTTCGTATTCTGTTTCAATCTCTTTGTCGTTCAAATAAAAAGGGAGCATGACACTTTTTTCAATTGGCTGTTCGCCTTCAACATTTGGCTTTTGTACCGTGCAACAGAGAGTCAGCTCATGTCCAGCGAAGGTCAGCTTTACATCGGTGATCGATAGGGTGGAGACATCAATCTCAATAATATAATCACGGCTTGTTTCATAAAGGTCAATTGGGAGGTGTTCATCATACCAGGCAAATGGATCATCCATTAAAACATTGAGCCAATCATCTATTTCTAGAAAATCAGAGGAATTCGATTGCTTTTCATTCTCCATAGACACTCCTCCATCACATCTCATAATAAATGATATGTTGAGAACTGAAATGTGTGAAAGACCTAAAACATCCCGTTTTGCCACGGGATGAGAGGAGAATGTTTACATATCGTGATGAGAATTGTGCTTTTGTCTTGTATGGTTGCGGTTTTTTACTTTTTTACTGCCTGATAATGGCTCAGGCTGTCCGCCCTGATGCTCCTTAGGCGAGTTTTGACGGATGTCTTTTCCTGTGTTTTTATTCGTCATGATGCTTGCTCCTTTCCTATTGGTTTTTTTTACGTTTTTTATTGTTTTGTCTTTGTTCTTCTGTTAAAACGAGTTGGTCATTTTCAATATAGCCTGCACCATTACCTTGGCTTTTGGCTGCATTCATGCCGTCAATCACATGATTTGCTTTACGTTTTGTCATGTTCTATCACCTCATTTGTAGTATGAGCCCGCCCCGCTTCGTTTATGAAGAGTAATCATTTCCTAATGATAAGTTAAACTTATTGAATTTAATAAAAGCATTGTTATTTACTTATGTATGAATTTGTTTTAAGATGAAATTGTGAGAAAATTGTGGTGAAATACGACGATTTTTCTGAGAATTGAAATTGATCTTGATCATCAAAAGGGGGATTTTGGATATGTCGAAACAGCAGCAAGTCGCTAAACAAGACGCTTTTCAATCTAGAAAAACGTTTTCGACAAATGGGAAAACGTATCACTATTATTCGTTAGAAGCACTAGAGAAACAAGGAATCGGAAATGTTTCTAAGCTGCCTTATTCCATTAAGGTACTTTTAGAATCAGTGCTTCGCCAAGTAGACGGTAGAGTGATCAAAAAGGAACACGTTGAAAACTTGGCAAAATGGGGAACTGCCGAGGTCAAAGAAATTGATGTTCCATTTAAACCTTCTCGTGTTATTTTACAAGACTTCACGGGTGTACCAGCCGTCGTTGACCTTGCTTCATTAAGAAAAGCAATGGCAGATGTAGGCGGGGATCCGGATAAAATCAACCCTGAAATTCCAGTTGACCTTGTCATTGACCACTCAGTACAAGTTGATAAAGCTGGAACTGAAGATGCATTAAACATTAACATGGATTTAGAATTCGAACGTAACGCAGAGCGTTATAACTTCCTTAGTTGGGCAAAGAAAGCGTTTAATAACTATCAAGCTGTTCCGCCTGCAACAGGGATTGTTCACCAAGTAAACTTAGAGTACCTTGCAAGTGTTGTTCATGCGATTGAAGAAGATGGCGAGATCATCACTTACCCAGATACATTGGTTGGTACTGACTCTCATACAACCATGATCAACGGTATCGGCGTACTTGGATGGGGCGTTGGCGGTATTGAAGCGGAAGCTGGTATGCTCGGTCAGCCTTCATACTTCCCAGTACCAGAAGTCATTGGTGCTAAATTAGTTGGAGAGCTTCCAAACGGAACGACTGCAACTGACCTTGCATTAAAAGTGACACAAGTTCTGCGTGAAAAAGGCGTAGTCAACAAGTTCGTTGAGTTCTTCGGACCAGGTGTTGCACAGCTGCCGCTAGCAGATCGTGCAACGATTGCGAATATGGCGCCTGAATACGGGGCTACTTGCGGATTCTTCCCAGTAGATGAGGAAGCTCTTGCTTACCTTCGCCTTACTGGACGTGATGAAGAGCAAATTAATATCGTTGAAGAATATTCTCGCGCAAATGGCTTATTCTATACGCCAGATGTAGAGGACCCAATTTTTACGGATGTTGTGGAAATTGATCTTTCTCAAATTGAATCAAACTTATCTGGTCCAAAGCGTCCACAAGATTTGATTCCACTTTCAGAAATGAAAGAGACGTTCCATCAGCACATCGAAAGCCCAGCTGGTAACCAAGGGTTTGGATTAGAAAAATCAGAGCTGGATAAACAAATTGAATTTGATCTAGCAAATGGTGAAAAAGCTGTGATGAAGACAGGTGCGATTGCGATTGCAGCGATTACGAGCTGTACGAATACATCAAACCCTTACGTCTTAATCGGAGCAGGTCTTGTTGCGAAGAAAGCAAGTGAGCTTGGCATGAAGGTGCCAAACTACGTGAAAACGTCACTAGCGCCAGGTTCTAAGGTTGTGACAGGATACCTCGTGAACTCAGGACTTCTTCCATACTTAAGAGACCTTGGATTTAACATCGTTGGGTATGGCTGTACAACATGTATCGGTAACTCAGGACCGCTTGCACAAGAAATTGAGGATGCTGTCTCTGAAAATGATCTGCTGATCACATCTGTTTTATCAGGTAACCGTAACTTTGAAGGACGTATCCATCCGCTTGTAAAAGGAAACTACCTTGCATCTCCACCATTAGTTGTGGCATATGCACTTGCTGGTACGGTGAATATTGATTTAACAAAAGACCCTATCGGTGTGGATAAAAACGGTGAGAACGTTTATTTCAATGACATTTGGCCATCAATGGACGAAATCAACAGTGTCGTGAAAAGCACAGTCACACCTGAACTTTTCCGTTCAGAGTATGAAACTGTATTTGACAGCAATGACCGCTGGAATGAAATTAAAACGACAGATGATGCTTTGTATAAATGGGATGAAAATTCCACATACATTGACAACCCGCCATTCTTTGAAAACCTATCAGTTGAACCTGGTAAAGTTGAACCGCTTAAAGGCTTGCGCGTCGTTGCGAAGTTCGGTGACTCTGTGACAACTGACCATATTTCTCCTGCTGGAGCGATTGGTAAAGACACACCTGCGGGTAAATACTTGCAAGAAAGAGGCGTATCTCCTAGAGACTTTAACTCATATGGATCTCGCCGTGGTAACCACCATGTCATGATGAGAGGTACTTTTGCAAACATCCGTATTAAGAACCAAATCGCACCAGGAACAGAAGGCGGATATACAACGTACTGGCCAACTGGTGAAGTGACATCCATCTATGATGCATGCATGCGTTATAAAGAAGATGGCACAGGTCTTGCGATTTTAGCAGGTAAAGACTACGGAATGGGTTCTTCCCGTGACTGGGCTGCAAAAGGAACAAACCTTCTTGGAATTAAATTCGTTCTAGCTGAAAGCTTTGAGCGTATCCACAGAAGTAACCTTGTCTTCATGGGTGTACTTCCTTTACAGTTTAAAGACGGAGAAAGTGCAGAAACTTATGGACTAACAGGAACAGAAACATTTGAAGTTGAAGTTGATGAAACAGTTCGTCCACGTGATCTTGTCACTGTGAAAGCAATTGATACAGATGGCAATGAGAAAACATTTGAAGTGGTTGTTCGCTTTGACAGTGAAGTCGAAATTGACTACTATCGTCATGGTGGTATCCTTCAAATGGTACTTCGTGAAAAATTGGCAAGCAACTAATACTCATACAGCAAAGAAGAGAAGGCGCCTAGATAGCTTTCTCTTCTTTTTTAAAATAGTGGAGGATCAATCATGTGGAAAAAAGGAATAGCAAGCGCTGTTTTACTTGTATTGATTGGTTTACTTGTGTGGAATTTACTTGAACCAAAAGAGCCCGCAATCGGTCTTGAAAAAGGGGATCAAGCCCCTGATTTTGAACTTAAAACCCTTGATGGTCAAACGGCCTCGTTATCTGATTACAAAGGGAAAAAGGTGCTCGTCAATTTTTGGGCGACATGGTGTAAGCCATGCAGGACAGAAATGCCGGATCTAGACGCAATTAGAAGCGAATATGATCAGGTCGAAGTACTTGCAGTGAATTTAACGACCACTGAAAAAAGTGAAGATCATGTTGCAGCATTTGCAGATGAATTAAAGCTGAGCTTTCCTATTTTATTGGATCAAAAAGGCATTCAAGCACGATATCAGGTGCTTTCATACCCCACGACATACATATTAGATGAAAAAGGACGCATCATGTCTGTGAAGCATCAAATGCTGACAAAAAAAGAAATTGAGCAAGAGCTGGATCTATAATGATTCAGCTTTTTTGCTTATTTTCTAAATGTTTTGGCGAAAATGAAATACAAACACTGGAGGTGAGTACAATGAGAAGAAGAAAACGACGTACATTTGAAGAGCTTGTACTTGAAAATAAAAAAGAATTATTAAGCAATGAGGAATTTTTAAACCAGCTTGAAGAAAAGTTGGAAGAGCGATTTAGACAGAAATAAGTTATGAATTATCCTTTTTCGTTCATCCTAAAGAAGAGGGAGGGATGAATGATGGGTAGAGAGCATGATAAACAAGCGCAGTTTACACCAGACCATTTAGGGACAAAACCTGTAGCATACAAACGCAATAAAGGTAAAAAGATGCATAATAAATCAAATGAACAGCCTGATGTGATCCAGACGAAGGGCGAATAAGGAGGGAATCAAGATGAATGGAAAGTCATATCAATCCAATCCAGATGATCGTTCTGATAATGTTGAAAAGCTGCAAGATATGATTGAAAACACCCTTGACAATATCGATGAATCTGAAGCAGCGATGGCCCTTTCGACAGATCAAGAAAAACAGATGATTAAGCAAAAAAATGAAAATCGAAAAATGAGCATAGATGCGATGCGTTCTGAAATCAAGGACGAAGAAGCAGCAAGAAAAAATGGCTATACTGAATAAACCAGGGATCCCTGGTTTATTTTATTGCCTCCTTTTAGAAGAACCATTTCGATTGTGGTAAAATGGCAGAGATCTTAGGTTTTGATAGGAGAGCGATGAAAACGTGTATGTATCTAAAAAAGAAATAGAAGTCCGTTATGCAGAAACAGATCAAATGGGCATTGTGTATCATGCCAATTATTTAATCTGGATGGAAGTCGGCAGAACAGCACTGATTAAAGAATTAGGATTTTCCTATGCGCAGCTAGAAGCAGACGGCGCTCTTGCACCCGTTATAGATTTGCAGGTGAAATATAAAAAACCACTCCTGTACGGTGAAACAGCGACCGTTCATACTTGGATTGAAGAATACAATGGACTCAAAACGGTGTATGGCTACGAAATTCAAAAGCCTGATGGACAAACAGCGATTACAGGGACAACCTCGCATATTTGTGTAGACAAAGACACCTTTAGACCTATTCAATTTAGAAAAGCATTTCCTGCCTGGCACAAAGTATATGAACAGTCGAAGAAGCAGGTTTAACTTATGGCGTTTGGTCTTAAAAGAAGCGATCTAAATGCGTGGAAATCAGCTGTTCAGCAGGGAAAAATGGCCTTTTTAACTCATTATTGGCTTGATGACCGTTTCCCGCATGCTAATACCGTCACTAAAGCAGCCTGTCAGGATATGAAGCAGTTAATTGAATGGGGAGAAAAGCATGGACTTAAAAAAGAATGGATTCATGACCGCGCAGGGTTTCCTCACTTTGACTTGATCGGTGAACCACAAAAAAGAATCCTGCAAAAGGAGCGGTCTTTAGGAAACATTCAGGAGTATGGGCTATATATTGAAGGATAAAACAAAAAAGATACCCGAGGGATGAGGTATCTTTTTTGTTTATTCATAATGAAATTCTGGTTCTTTTACAGACTCGTTATAATCAATATGCAGATCATGGTTGTCAAAATACCAAATATCACTTTCTTCTACAAAGAAAGTAATACCTTCTATTTCAGCGGTTGCGCCGGCATTTTGAGGTTCATCTTTTGCGACGCCGAGAGAAAAGCCTTTTTGTACATTACTGCACCCGCCATATCTCACAAAAAAGCGAACTTGATCACCTTTTTCTAAATCTAATTCATCCTTGTACCAATTAAGTGCATCTTCTTTTATCGTTAATTTCAATGTGATCGCCCCTTTTTGAAGTCATGCTGTTTTTTAAAATGCAGGATGCAAAAAACAGCTTTTCTTTACTTTTACCACAGAATGAAACTTATGAAACGGCTAGAGCCATTTGATTTTCGGTTCAGTTTTGTTGAGGATTCGTTTGAGGTTGGCGATGTGTCTGTAGATCACAAAACCAGCAAGAACGGCAACAACAATGATTAAGAATACGTCTTTGGTGAATATGCTGTAAATGAATGTATAGATGCCGGTCAGCATAGATGATAATGAAACATATTTACTAATGTATAAAAATAAGAAAAAAGCAGCGATCATCGTGATAAATAAGAATGGGGCATAAAATAATAACACGCCGCCAGATGTAGCGACTGCTTTTCCCCCTTTAAATTTTGCAAAGATAGGAAAGCTGTGACCGATAACAGCAGCAACCCCTACTAATAAGGGATGAATGTCCAGTTGCATGAAAAACGGTAAAGCAGAAGCGAGAGTCCCCTTTAAAATATCAGCAGAAATAACGATAGACCCTGCTTTTACGCCAAGCGTACGAAATGCATTCGTCGCACCTAGGTTGCCGCTGCCATGTTCACGGATATCAATACCCTTTGCAGCTTTCCCGACAATGAGACCGGATGGAATACTGCCGAGAAGATAAGCCAAAATAAACATCAAAGCAATTAACATCTGCATAACTCCTTTATATTCTCCCTCTTGTCTTACATTTTAACATGATCTTATGAAAAACATGGGGATCTTTTTTGAAAAAATCAAAAGCAGATGGATTCAGCTTTGTTTTTAAGCAGAAGTTCGCTAAAATAGAGGAAAAGGGGTGTTTGGATGAATCATCCTTCGAAACAAGAAATTGGCCGCATATTAAAAAGCAGTAAACGAATTGCTGTTGTTGGTTTATCAGATCAACCGCACCGAACGTCATATATGGTGTCTAAAGCGATGCAGGATGCCGGTTATGAGATCATTCCGGTGAATCCAACGATCGATGAAGCACTTGGTGTGAAAGCAGTCGCTTCACTAAAAGATATCAAAGAGCCTGTTGATATCGTGAATGTTTTTAGACGTTCAGAGTTTTTGCCCGAGGTAGCAGAAGAATTTCTTGAAATAGACGCACCTGTTTTTTGGGCGCAGCAAGGCATTTATCACGAAGAAGCGAAAAGGCTGATTGAGGAAAATGGCAAGGTCGCCATCATGGATGTATGTATCAAGGTGGCTCATGCAATGACAAAAACTCATTAAATCGTCAAAAATCCTTGGTTTTCAAGGATTTTTGCTTTTTTGTTACAGAAATATATTTGCGATTCTAGAAGAAAGCGATAAAATAAGGCGACAGGGACATATCGGTGATCTTGCATAACAAGAAAAAGAGCGATAAGATAAAAACAGAACATTTGTTCCGTTTTGTAAAAATCATCATATGATTGCATTTGGCTTATCAAACAGTCTTGTTTATAATGGACTTCTAGTTCTCATTGCAGAATGTAGAACATTCTCATAGCCGTAAAGGAGCATGTGTTGTTGAATCACACATGCATGGTGATGATGCAGCTTATTAAAGTGGACAGTAATGAGCAGCATGATCATCATTAAAATCTAGAGAGATCATTTGATGGTTTGCCGGTTATGTTTGTTAGTGAAAGGGGATTAAGCATTTGGTTAAAAAGCAGCAAGTAGATTATAACGATGATTCTATTCAGGTGCTAGAGGGGCTTGAAGCGGTCCGTAAACGTCCAGGGATGTATATTGGGTCAACGGATTCACGCGGTCTTCATCACCTTGTCTATGAGATTGTAGACAACTCTGTCGATGAAGTACTCGCTGGCCATGGAGATCATATCGTTGTCAAAATACATAAAGATAACAGCATTTCCGTTCAGGATAAAGGACGCGGGATGCCTACTGGTATGCATAAGCTTGGAAAACCGACACCTGAGATCATTTTAACGGTCCTTCACGCAGGCGGAAAATTTGGTCAAGGCGGATATAAAACAAGTGGTGGGCTTCACGGAGTTGGGGCATCTGTTGTAAACGCGCTGTCAGAGTGGCTTACTGTCACAATTGAACGTGATGGCTTTATTTATCATCAGCGCTTTGAAAACGGCGGAAAGCCTGCCACATCACTTGAAAAAGTCGGAAAAACGAAAAAAACCGGAACACTGATTCATTTTAAACCAGATCGATCTATGTTCAGCGTTACAACCTATAATTTCGATACATTATCAGAACGTTTAAGAGAATCTGCCTTTTTATTAAAAGGATTAAAAATAGAGCTGATTGATGAACGACATGATGTACAAGAAACCTTTTATTATGAGACGGGCATTGAAGCCTTCGTTGCTTATTTAAATGAAGAAAAAGATGTTCTGAGTGAAGTGGTCTCATTTGAAGGAGAGCATCAATCCATCGAAGTAGACTTTGCATTTCAATTCAATGACGGCTACTCGGAAAATATTCTTTCTTTCGTCAATAACGTGAGAACAAAAGATGGCGGTACGCATGAGTCTGGTGCCAAAACGGCGATGACAAGAGCCTTTAATGAATATGCGCGCAAAGTAGCCCTTTTAAAAGAAAAAGACAAAAATTTAGAGGGCACTGATATTCGCGAAGGGCTGTCAGCTATTATTTCTGTCAGAATTCCTGAAGAACTGCTTCAATTTGAAGGCCAGACAAAAGGAAAGCTTGGAACAAGTGAGGCTCGCTCAGCTGTTGATGCTGTTATTTCTGAAAAGCTGGCTTATTTCCTTGAAGAAAACCGTGAAACAGCGACTCTTCTTGTGAGAAAAGCGATTAAAGCGCAGCAGGCAAGAGAAGCTGCTAGAAGAGCACGTGAAGAAGCAAGGAGCGGCAAGAAACGGAAAAAGTCCGAAGCAACACTGAGCGGTAAATTAACACCTGCTCAATCTAGAAACCCAGCAAGAAACGAATTGTACCTTGTAGAGGGCGACTCAGCGGGCGGGTCAGCAAAACAAGGACGTGACCGTAAATTCCAAGCGGTGCTGCCGCTTCGTGGAAAGGTCATTAACACAGAAAAAGCGAAACTTGCTGATATTTTCAAAAATGAAGAAATCAACACCATTATTCATGCGATCGGTGGAGGCGTCGGTGTCGATTTTAATGTAGAAGACATCAATTATGACAAAATCGTGATCATGACAGATGCTGATACGGATGGAGCGCATATTCAAGTGCTTCTGCTCACGTTCTTCTACCGCTATATGAAGCCGCTGATTGAGCATGGCAAAGTGTTTATTGCACTACCGCCTTTATATAAAGTCAGCAAAGGCTCAGGTAAAAAAGAAGTTATTGAGTACGCATGGTCTGATGAAGAAATGGACGACGTACTGAAGAAAGTTGGAAAAGGGTACACGATTCAGCGCTATAAAGGTTTAGGTGAAATGAACGCCGACCAGCTATGGGAAACGACAATGAATCCAGAATCGAGAACACTTGTCAGGGTTAAAATCGACGATGCTGCACGTGTGGAACGCCGCGTCACGACATTGATGGGTGACAAAGTAGAACCACGTCGTAAATGGATTGAAAAGAATGTCGCCTTTGGACTTGATGAGGAAAGCAACATTCTTGAAAATGAAAACTTGTCGCTAGCTGAGGAGGTTTAAACATGGCACAACAAGAACGATTTCATGATTTACCATTAGAAGAAGTAATCGGAGACCGGTTTGGTCGCTATAGTAAATATATTATCCAAGACCGCGCGCTTCCAGATGCGCGAGATGGACTAAAGCCTGTACAACGAAGAATTTTATATGCGATGTACGCAGAAGGAAACACGCAAGATAAAAACTTCCGTAAAGCCGCGAAAACAGTCGGTAACGTGATTGGTAACTATCATCCGCACGGTGACTCATCTGTTTATGAAGCGATGGTGAGAATGAGTCAGGATTGGAAAGTACGGAATGTGCTCATTGAGATGCATGGAAATAACGGGAGTATCGATGGTGATCCGCCTGCTGCCATGCGTTATACGGAAGCAAGGCTATCTGCGATTGCTTCAGAGCTATTAAAGGACTTAGACAAGGAAACGGTCGAGTTTGTCGCAAACTTTGATGATACAAGCAAGGAGCCAGTTGTTTTACCAGCAATGTTTCCAAACCTTCTCGTGAATGGATCAACAGGGATTTCTGCTGGTTATGCCACTGATATCCCCCCGCATCATCTAGGAGAAGTGATTGATGGTGTCATTAAACGAATCGAACAGCCGCATTGTACGGTTGAGGACTTAATGACGGTCATCAAAGGTCCAGATTTCCCAACAGGCGGTATCATTCAAGGGGTAGACGGCATTAAGAAGGCCTATGAAACAGGCAAAGGAAAGATCATGATTCGCGGAAAAGCGGAGATTGAAACTATCCGCGGCGGGCGCCAGCAAATTGTGATCACAGAGATTCCTTATGAAGTGAATAAAGCCAACCTTGTCAAAAAGATGGACGAGTTCCGAATTGAAAGAAAAGTGGAAGGAATTTCAGAGGTTCGAGACGAGACTGACCGGACTGGGCTTCGAATCGTAGTAGAGCTGAAAAAAGAAGCAGATGCAAATGGTGTTTTGAATTTCTTATATAAAAACTCAGATCTGCAAATCCCGTATAACTTTAATATGGTGGCGATACATAATCGTAGACCAACCTTAATGACGCTCACAACTATACTTGATGCATATATTGCTCATCAAAAAGAAGTGGTGACGAATCGCTCAGCATATGAGCTTCGAAAAGCGAAGGAACGCCACCATATTGTAGACGGATTAATTAAGGCGCTATCCATCTTAGATGAAGTCATTGCCACAATCCGGTCTTCTAATGATAAGCGAGATGCGAAAAACAACTTGATGGATAAATATGACTTTACAGAAGCACAATCAGAAGCGATTGTTTCCCTCCAGTTATATCGTTTAACGAATACGGATATTACGCAATTAAGAGACGAAGCAAGTGAGCTTGATGTGCGTATAGCAGAACTTGAAGACATTTTAGGTAACGAGAAAAAGCTGCTAAAGGTCATTACAAATAGTTTGAAAAAGCTCAAAAAGACATATGCTGATGAGAGACGATCTGTCATTGAGGAAAAAATCGAAGAAATTAAGATTAACCTAGAAGTGATGATTGCCTCAGAGGATGTTTACGTCACGGTGACGAAGGATGGGTACATCAAACGGACAAGCCAGCGCTCCTATGCTGCATCTAACGGTAAGGACTTTGGCATGAAGGATACAGACCGCCTGATTCATCAGTTTGAAATGAATACAACGGATGTCCTCCTATTGTTCACGAATAAAGGGAGCTACATTTATTGTCCTGTGCATCAGCTGCCAGACATACGATGGAAAGACATGGGGCAGCATATTACGAATATCATTTCAATTGATCGTGATGAATCCATCCAAAAAGCCATTCCAATTAAAGAATTTGATGAAACATCGTATCTGCTGTTTTTTACAAAAGGCGGAATGGTGAAAAAAACAGAGCTTCTTCAATATAAAGCGCAGCGCTATTCGAAACCGCTTGTCGCCTTGAACCTAAAAGGGGACGATGAACTCGTGGATGTCCATGTGACAACAGGACAGCAGGAATTGTTTATTGCGACGAAAAATGGCTACGGATTGTGGTTTGATGAAGAAGAAGTAAGTGTTGTTGGTCCGAGAGCGGCTGGTGTCAAAGGCATCAACTTGAAGGACGGGGACGAAGTAGTCTCTGGCCAGATCATTGATCCGAAAAACGATGTCCTTGTGCTGACGACACAAAGAGGGGCTGTGAAGCGAATGAACCTCTCTGAATTTGATAAAACATCTAGAGCCAAACGCGGAGTTCTGATGCTAAGAGAATTAAAGAAAAACCCGCATCGTATTGTGGCTGTCATTGCTGCATCACTGCACGACACACTTGAAATGGATACAGAGAAGGGTGCAACGATTCCGCTTGATATCTCTACTCTCAGAGCGAATGACCGTTATAGCAATGGATCATTTATTGTAGATGAGGAAGAGCAGGGAGAAGTAACGCATGTCCTTGTCACACCTCAACCTGCACCAGATGACAATAAATAAGCAAACGAAAACCCCCTGCGATAAACAGGGGGTTTCTTTTATATACGGGTCATTTAGCTCTCGTGGCTGCCAAACATGTTTGTAATGGCGTGCACTACTTCAATTCCTTGGTAGACGAAAAGAGAAAGTGAAGTGACAGAGAATAGACCTAGAATGAATACTCTTAAGAAAAATAACATCGTGTAAAACCTCCCAATTTTTGTTTTGATTTAGATGGTTGGGTTAAACACGAGACAGTCGGAAATAAGAAGATTGATAGAACACTGCAAGTAAATGCTTCTTTTTCCGGTCATATTGATCAGTATGAGTGATGCGTGCAAATCCAGCTGTCATACTGCCAATCATCAGCAGTACTGTAAATGCGGCAAATACTGCGCTCACATGTTTTTGTTTCTTTTCATCGCCCATGGTCTGAGCGATTTTCATCTCATGTGATTCTTGATCGGCAACCACCTTTGCATGATGGTATACCTGAACGGAATGAGGCATTGAGAACAAATGAAAACTTGCAAGTGCTATGAATAAGACAGCTAATTTTAGCAGCATATTTTTTTTCATTTATCTCACCCCTTCCTGTTTATTTTCATGATCTTACCACGTTTTCTGTTATTTGAAAAGTCTTATTTTTTCACTTTCCCTCTTTAAAAAAGCGATAAACATCAGGACATTTATAGGACTGTTTCACTTCATGAAAGGTTTCAATTTTATTTTTTAATTTAAAAAAAGTGCCATGATCGAGGATCAGACACTTTTAGTGAACTTGTGATGTACGCGGTTTTGCGACAGCTTTTGTAAAGATTCCTGCAATACATATGGCGAATAACACAAAAATAAAGGCATGAAGCAGTCCTACTTGATTGGCAAGCAGCCCTAATATAGGCGGCCCAGAAAGAGAGGCGGTGTAACCTGATAAGGTCACAATGCTGACGCGTTTCACGGCGTACCGGCTATCATCACCAGCTGCAGAAATGGTTAGCGGGAAGCCTAAAGAAGCGCCAAGTCCCCATAAAAAGATCGATATCATACATACCACAAGTGAAATCTTTAAAATGACCAAGAATAGTCCAGCAGCAGCTGATACAATCGCAACTCTTAGCAATAACACCCTGCCGAAACGGTCGATCAAACGTCCGCTGATTAATCTGCCGCTAATCATCCCGCATAAAAATAATGCATAGATGACGGTACTCATGGAATGTGAAACCTGGTATCCATCCACCATTGCAAGTGGAATCCAATCATTAGCAGACCCTTCGACAAACGCAAGACATAAGGCGATCATCGCAAGAGATATCGTCCGTTTGTTCAGCCATGGCGTTTGAGTATCATCTATTGTATCTGACTGCGACTGCTTCTCATGCTGATCCATTCCAGTCCCATGCGGAATATACCGGGTACAAATTAGGATGCTGAGAAAGAAGAGAAGGGCAATGACAAGTAAATGAATCAACACAGAGACCCCTAGATGAATAAAAAGAATGCCAGCACCTGCTCCAATTAAAGTGCCAATGCTAAAGGAAGCGTGCAATATAGGCAAAATGGTTTTCTTAATCATGTATTCAATTTCTGTCCCTTCTAGGTTCATCGCCACATTGCACATCCCTGAGCCTGCTCCAAAAAGAAATAGCCCGGCCGTGACGACAAAGATAGAAGAGAGGGTCGAACCAATAGCAAGAGTGGTGAATCCAAGAAACATCAAAAAAGCACTAATCACAATTGCCAATCGTCCGCCTTTTTTTCGAACAAATACATTTGAAAGACCAAGCCCAACAATTGAACCAACGGATAATCCGAGTAAAATGAGTCCCATCGTTCCTGTATTGGCTTGTAATAAATCTCTCACTTCTGGTGTCCGTGAAAACCATGTGGAAATGGAAATACCAGACATCGTGAAAATGATGATGATTGCTTTATACCACTTTAATTCCATGTAATCCCTCACATTTAAAGATGTATCTGTTACTGAACAAATCTACTCGATTATAAATGAGACGGGTCGATTCGTAAATAACTTATGGCAGGAACATGGCCAATTCTATTCAAAAGAAATCATGCCTTCACAAATTCTTCTGAAGAGAAGGTAAAATAAAGAAAAAGGGGAGGAGAGGATCAATATGAAAAGTGAGAAGGAAAAAATGATCCAAGGAAAACATTATGTATCTAGTGACCAAACCTTGATCGCAGATCGTGAAAGAGCGAGACAATTGACCTTTGCATACCAGCAAACCAATCAGCCAGAAAAAAGAACAGCCATTTTATTAAAGGAATTATTAGGCGCTTGCGGAAATGATGTCGTTTTGAACCAATAGAACGTGCAAAAGGCATTGAATTTGGCAAGCCAGTCACCATTGGAAACCACGTCTGGATTGGCGGCGGTGTTATTATTAATCCAGGTGTCACCATTGGCGATTGTGACAAAAAGTGTTCCAGCAAACGTCGTGGTTGGCGGAAATCCTGCAAAATCATGAAATATCTAGATGAATCAAAATCTGGCGAATAAGCGAAGGATTTTGATTTTCCTTTTTTGTCTCAATAAGATAAGTATACTTAGATTTGAGACATGAAAAATGTATTCGTTGTTTAACTTCCTAGAATATATATTATGTAAACTAAGAAATGAAAATAAACAGATGCAATGCAATTGTTCTGTACTAGAAGGTAAATGTGAATCCATTGTTGTACACTCCCTCTTATCCATCTCCAACTGCCCTTTTGTATGTAATATCAAAAACCTCTATGTCCAATAAATTATTTTGAATTTAATTATTGTTACCTAATTGCCATCCCTCGACTTCACCCACATATTAAAAAATGTTTCCTAGTATTGGGCTTATTATCACCAAATAACTCAAGACCAAAATCAATTTGTGATCTTTTAGTCGAATTAAAGAACTCTCGATTTTCTTCAATACCGATAAATTGGAGTAGTGAATTATCTGAAATAAATACAGCGCAGTGGTCACTTCCGGACCTAACTGCCCTTCCCACCCCCTGTAATCGTTTGAGCAGTTTGTGCACATCCCTCTCGCACAATAGAATTATATTGTTCTCTTGCTGTGTATGAGTTAGGCTTACCATCAAGCACGAGGATTCTGCAAGAATCCCCTGCCAGATCTACTCCATGTCATATACAAATTATCCAGTCCAATATAAACTAGACGTACTTCACATGGGACGTCTATCATGGAAACAGCTGCACTCTTTAATTTGCCTTCTGATACTACGCTTTGGGACTGGCAGCGTATCATGGAAACACAAGGAGAAGACGCCCCCAAATCAATGAAAAAGGGGCGTCCGTCTATGGGAAAAACAGGAAATCAAGCACCGGCTAAAGGATCGATGGAACTTTGATTTAAGGCATAAATACCCGGTGAAAGCACTGCTTAAGATCGCAGGTATTCCGCGTAGTACCTACTACTATTTGGTGAAACATTGGAATCTTCATAACCGAGATGTCGATCTGAAAAAATGATTCAAAATATTTACTAAGAACATCATGGCCGATACGGATATCGCCGTATTCGTGATGAACTAGTCAATCAGGGGAAAATAGTCAATCACAAAAAAGTACAGCGCATCATGAAATCACTAGGTCTAAATGCATGGTTCAAATGAAGAAATATCGTTCATACAAAGGCTTAGTTGGCAAAGTAGCGCCTAATAGTTTAGCTCGTCACCTTCAAGCTGATAAGCCAAATGAGAAATGGGTCACAGATATGACTGAGTTCAAATTATTTGGGCAAAAGCTCTACCTTTCGCTCATATTAGATCTATTTAATGGAGAAGTGTATTAAGTATCTTTAATATGTTTTATTTTTTTATCGCATGAATGTAATGAATCGTTTCAAAAGCAGATAAGTAATCATTACGATTCTTAAAATAAAGTTCATGAATTTGAGCCGGTGATAGGTGTTCGTAAATTAATAAACCGGATTTCTCTAACATCTTCTCAATTTCAAAGTAAGAAAAACATGATTTCATTGGTTCCCCGCCTATTGAAGCCATTTTCAACATATTTTCAACTCTATTAGAGGTTCCTTTTTCTTCGAATAGTTTCTCGTCTGCATAATCAAAAACGATTGAACTTCCTGATGGAACCTTGGTGAATAAATAATCTATTAAGCTTGAAACTTCCTCTTTAGTTAAATAGTATGAAACACCTAAAAGACTAAAGAACGTCTTTTTGTTATCAAATCCTTTACCTGTTAGGTTTTGATAGGACAATTTTTTTGTGAAGTCCATAGAAACAAAATGAAGATTACTTGGGATTTTTAAATTAGCCTCGTCCAGTTTTTTCTTTTTAAATTCCTGTGTAGTAGGATAATCAATTTCGAATATTTCTAAGATGTTTTCCAATTCTGGATGTCGGAAACTAAAAGTATCTAATCCAGCGCCAAGTATGACATATTGTCTTAAACCTAAAGCTACCTCATTAAGTAATACTTTTTCGCAATACGCAGCACGTGATAAGGTTATTGGAGAAAGTTGTACTTGTGTAATCCATTTTAATATTTCTTCTGTATTCCCCTCGAATTTTTGTGCGATATCTTTGTTGAAGAAATGTATGCCTTGAACCATATTCTCTTTGATGTCATTAAATTCTTTTTCGGAAATTAAGTCTTTAGCTAAATAATCATTAAAGATTTTAGGGGTATCATCAAATTGACTATGATAGGATCTGCCAAAAGCTGATATTAACGAAGTTACACTTGACTCATCTTTCTTCATACAAACACTCTCCTTTATTATAGAACAAAAAAATAGGGTTCCCCTGGCCAGGAGAACCCTATTATATAACCGAAAAAAACAAAAGTAAATTATAGCACAAATAAAAAATTTCGTCAAGTGTAAATCGATTTTTTTTGTTTTATTTCGTAACCTTAAATGCTTTAACAAGGTCAATACAACTTTTCGAAATATTGTTTTATTGAAGGGAAGCTACCTTTTGGAGCACCTAATAGTTTTTCATAAATCTCGTCAATCGCATCTAGTTTGGCAATGAGCTGTTCGTGAGTCAATGAGAAAAGGCTGGGATCAAGCATAAAATGGAGTCCGACTAATAAGAATTCCGTAATTTCATCTGGAAAATCCGTGTGAAATACACCTTCTTCTACTCCTTGCTTCAAAACAGATGAAATAATTGGTACATATTCTTTTATCATGCAAACTTTCATTTTCTGATGTAGAAGAACGTTATCTTTGTGATGTAAATGAGTCATTAATCCATCACTGAAATGATTTGATGTTTCCTGTGAAAAAAACTGAATAATATTTATAAACTTCTCTATTGCTTTTAAATCGGAGTTATTATTAATTTGTTTAAACACTTGAACACCTGAATCAATAGAGTCTTGAATTACTGCGTCCGCAATTTCATCTTTTGACTTGAAATAATGATAAAAAGTGCCTTTTGCAACTCCAATTTTTTTAATAATATCGCTAATCGTAGTATTCTCGTACCCATTAGATGAAAACAAATCTTTTGCGACGGAAATAATCTCGCTTCTTCTTTCTTCGGGTTTTTTGACAATTCTTTTCATGGAACTCCCCCCTCGAGACTTATAATTGTCTTTTAAAGATACATCATTGACCGACCGACGGTCAATGATGTATTATTTATTTACTTTTAACATCTTTAAGGAGTGTGAAGAGGTGAAGAATGGAAACCAAGTGCGAAAGTATGAAGAGGAGCGCATTCGTATTGTTTTAAGAGAAATTGAAAAAAAAGTCGTTAAGTTGGTTCATGATTCTGGTGGATTAAAGAAAGATGTCATTCATCTAAAGAAAACCTTTTGGGATGATGTAAAAATAAATCTAGATAATCCTGAAGATGCTGGTGAAACCTTATCTAGCATTAGACAGCAGGCGGAGATGCTGTCCGAGAGAGAAAGAACGCACCGTCAGCTAGATAAGCAGAGGAAGACCTTATCTCGATTAAAAGATTCTCCATATTTCGCCCGTGTTGATTTTCTCGAAAATGGTAAGGAGACAACAAATAACGTGTACCTTGGAGTTTCGAGTTTAATGGATGAAAATGAAGAAACATTTCTTATTTATGATTGGAGAGCCCCTATTTCCAGTATTTATTATGATTACTCTCCAGGATCAGCCCAATACGAAACAGTAGAAGGGATAATTCAAGGAGAAATAGAGTTAAAGCGTCAGTTTATCACGAGAGATGGGCAAATCAAAACGATGTTTGATACGGATGTTACCATTGGCGATGAACTTTTGAAAGAAGTACTTGGCAATAATGCGAGTACCAATATGAAAAGCATTGTTGCTACCATTCAGAAAGAGCAAAATCAGATTATTCGTAACGTGAAAAGCAAGTATTTAGTTGTACAAGGGGTTGCTGGAAGTGGGAAAACCTCTGCAGCTCTTCAAAGAGTTGCTTATTTGCTATATCACTACCAGAATGAGATCACGGCTGAAAATATTATGCTTTTTTCACCTAATTCTTTATTTAATCGCTACATTGCTTCTGTCCTCCCTGATTTAGGGGAGGACAATATGCAGCAGCTCACATTCCAAGAATATGTGGAGAAGCGTCTTGGAAAACAATTTGATGTTGAACATCCGTTTACGCAAATGGAATATATGCTTACATGTCAGGACCATAAAAAGTATCCTGCAAGAAGAAAAGGAATACGGTATAAAGCGAGTAGCGATTTTAAAGCTTTGATTGATTCCTATGTTGTTATTCTCTCGAGTGAAGAGCTTATCTTTAAAAATATTTCTTTCCGAGGAGAAATGTTGATTAGAGCTGAACAAATTAAAAACTATTTTTATTCACTAGATGCATCTATCTCCATTCCAAATCGTATGCAGTTAGTAAAGGAATGGCTTCTAAAAGAGTTAGGAAAGAAAGAAAAATTGGAAAGAACCAAAGATTGGGTAATAGAAGAGAGTGATCTGTTAGAACTTGAAGAGTATACAAAAGTTTATAGTGAGCTACTGAAGGAAGGAAGATTTTCTGAGAATACGTTCGACGATTTTGAACAGGAGCAAAAGAAAATAGCTAAAATGATTGTCAAAAAACACTTTAAACCAATACGAACAGCTGTAAAGAAACTAAAGTTTATTAATGTAGCGGCGATTTACTGTCAACTGTTTAAACAGAAAGACAACATCCTTCAAAAGCTTAAAGATACACTTCCTGAAAGTTGGGAAGAAATTTGTTCGTATACATTAAAAAAGCTACAAAGAAAAGAAATGACGTATGAAGATGCAGCGCCTTATTTGTATCTCCAAGATAAACTTGAGGGAAAAAGAATAAACACAAGAATACGCCATTTATTAATTGATGAAGCACAGGATTATTCACCCTTTCAGTTTTTTGTTCTTAAGCAGCTTTTTCCTTATTGCCGAATGACGATTCTAGGTGATTTTAATCAGGCGATTTATGCCCATACACTAAATGCACCAACCTTACTATCAAGCGAATTATATGTAAAAGAAAATTTTGAGAGAATAGAGTTAACGAAAAGCTACCGTTCAACTCGTCAAATCGTTGAATTCACAAAGGGAATTATAGAAGAAGGAGAAACTATTGAAGCTTTTAACAGAGATGGTCAGAAGCCTACTTTTACGAAGGTTGAGGATTTTGACACCCTTCAATCTCGAATAACACAGAAGATTCGTCAACTGCAGTCAGCAAACCATGAAACAATCGCTGTGATATGTAAAACGGGAAAAGAATGCAAGGAATCCTATGAGCAATTGAGTAAGCAAATGGATCTCAAGATGATTGAACAAAGTGCGATTTCCTATCAAAAAGGTATCTTAATTCTCCCTGCTTATTTAGCAAAGGGAATCGAATTTGATGCTGTGATCATATACGATGCTTCTAATATAAAATATGGAAGAGAATTTGAAAGGAAACTCTTTTACACTGCATGTACGAGGGCTATGCACGAGCTTCATCTTTTCTCCGTAGGGGAAATGAGCACGTTTATGAATAAGATTCCTGAAAATTCGTATGAGATTACAGTTTGAGTATAATTTCAATGAGGAATTGCTAAGCGTTTAAAAGCCGCCCTATCACTTCAATTCCTGCCAGATTTGCGGATGCTTCTTTTTCTTTGACATTAAATATGAAAGCCGATGAATCCTTAGCGTAGGAAAAATCGGCTTTATCCATCTAGAAATTGTCTTAGCGTATGTTTTCCGCGTTTGGCTGGTAGGACCCCAAAAAGAGCTGGCTCTTTTTTAAGTCATCAACTATCTGTAACTGTATGAAGTCTACATTTCTTTACTAATTTCGGAGTCAAATGATGAAATAATCTTGGAGGAATGTGTAGGTGCCGAATAGCTAACAATTTTCACCTTCTATTTCCATGGTGTTTACACTTGGTTTGCTAGGAGAAGAAAACTTTGCTACTTCTTATCTTTATAATGAAGCATTCAATGGATCTATATTTACCTTCTTGTACATCTTCCCTTCTGTGCATCATCTCAAAAACCTCTACGTCCTCAATTAATTAAACCAGTCATAGAGGTTTTTGAGTTAAATGAGCTGTCATATGACAATTCTTAATTTTAAATAAAGCTTATTGGCTCATTTTGTTGATGAGCTAACTCCATTCCTTCTGCCAGATAGAGAGCGTTCATTTTATCTATATCATCATCTGGCCAATTGTGGATCAGTTGACGCAATCTCGCAGCGATAGTCTGACAAACATCTGGTGATAAGTAACTATCAGAATCTGGTTGTTCCAGCAATGGGATGATGTCATCCTGTTAGTTTTTAAAGGGTATTTCCCCACCAAACCCCTCGATATCATCTAAATTCATGCCAATACCAGCTGCTAACCTTTTTCTAAAATCATGGAAGTCACTATATGACCAATGTGCTTCGCAATGAGTAAAATCCAATCCCATGAAATATTCCTCCGTATTCTAGTCATTATCGGGTTATTTTGATTTAATCCCTGCACCACAAAGAGGTATGACAATGGTTTCTTCTGGTTCCTTTTGATATTTCATGTAGCCAGCAAAATTGACTGCAGATGTCACTTCGACATAAAATCCTTTTTCACTCAGTTTAGATCGTGCATTTAAGATCTCATCTTCTTCAATATCAATAAATGTACCATTCGTATCTAGTACAGCTTCTAAAATTTGTTTGGAGCGCGCCGGGGCAGCAATGGCGATCCCTTCTGCTAAGGTCCCTTTATTCGTCACAGGTGCTGCTGATTTTTCTTCATTTTGATAAGCTTTCACAAGGGGTGCACAGTTTTTCGCTTGTACTGCAACGATTTTCGGTATGTTATGAATGAGACCATTTTCAAATAACTCTTTAAAACCATAATACGCACCTAGGAGGAGAGTACCATTTCCAACCGGAATGATTAAAGCGTCAGGTGCTCCTTTTAGTTGCTCATAGATTTCATAGGCGTATGTTTTTGTTCCTTCAAAAAAATAAGGGTTATAGACATGGCTTGCATAAAAAACGTCTTCGTCGTCTACTGCTTTTTGGGCTGCGGCTGCAATATCCTCTCGAGTACCACGAATTTCTTTAATCGTTGCTCCATGTGCTTTTATTTGAGCGACCTTTTTAGGAGAAGTGTCATCGCTTAGATAGATGTCACAGGCAATCTCGCAGCGTGCTGCATAAGCTGCAATCGCCGTTCCTGCATTCCCACTACTATCAGCAATCACTTTTGATACCCCGAGTTCCTTAGCCTTTGTCATTAGAACTGCGGCTCCTCGGTCTTTAAAGGATAATGTCGGCATCATATAATCAACTTTTACATAAGTGTTTGGCTCATTAGGATCTAGAACGATTAAAGGGGTTTGACCCTCCCCCATTGTGACAGTTTCCCAAGTCTTAGAACCTTTTGAAAATGGCATGGTTTCAACATAACGCCATAATGAGTTTGGATAGTGATCCCAAGCTGCGATATCTATTTTTGGGGTATCTTTCACTAGGTTTAATACTCCATCACAATCACATCTCCATAGAGTTGGTGTCATCTCATACTTTTTCCCGCAATGGTTACAAATCAATTGATTCATCAATCATCAACCCCTTCAAATATTTTTTTATACGAAATATAATTTTTTATATATAGTAGGCAAAAAAAGATCTTAAATATATGCAATGGCATCAATTTCAATTTTGAAACCAAAATGTAATTCATTCGTTGGTACAATAGTACGTGCTGGTTTATGTTCACCGAAAAAATCAGTATAAACAGCATCAACTTTGTCCCATAAGTGAATATCCGAAATGTATAATGTCATGCGCAAAATCTTCTCTTTGTTACTTCCAGCAGCCTCTACAATCATCTCTACATTCTTAAGCGCTTGTAATGTCTCTTCTTCAATGGGGCCGAACTCTTTTTCTCTCGTTTCGGGATTGATGGCAAATTGTCCTGAAACATAGACCGTGTTTTGATGAATGGTTGCGAATGCATAGTGTCCGTTTGATTTTAGATTTCCTACCTCGAGTATGCTTTCCATTTTGACTCTCCTTACCTCGATTTATTTTTGATTTCATCCAAATAGCTATAGACGGTTACTTTGGAAATGCCTAACATAGATGCGACCTTCTCAACAGATCCTTTCATTAAAAAAATGCCCTTTTCATCCATGAATTTAATTAGTTCAATTTTTTCATGACGTTTCATGACTGGATGAACACTGTTTTGAATGATTTGTTGAATCAATTGATCTACTATTTCTTCCACATTTTCAAGATCATCATTTGATGTTGTTTCTTTCTCTGGAGCTTCCACTTGTGTAGAAAGAAAAGTATCCATAAATTGCTGCATTTGATTCAGGGCTTCAACATCAAAGTTGATACAGAAAGCACCAATCACTTTTTGCTTTGAATCACGTATTAATGAAGTCGAAGAACGAATCGTACGCTTATCTTCTGTAACAAATGTATAGCCAGCCAGATAATCTTCTTTAAAATCTTCTGATTGTAATACAGTCTTTACTAGATGATCAAATGATTGGCCGATTTCTCTTCCTGTCACATGGTTATTTACTGTAAACATGACAGATGCTTGAGGGTTCGTTAAATCATGAATCACCACTTCACAATTTGGTCCAAACATTTTTGCAGTAGATTTTGCTAAAGGAATATAACTCTCTAATAAGTTTTTAATATGTTCCATGCCTAAGCACCTCATTTTTTTATTCCACTAGATTATATAATTTTTTATATATAAATACAATATATAGATTTATTTATATATCATGATGCTCACAAGATCACAAATTTGAAAATCACCATATAAAAAAAGCAGCCATTGACTGCTTTTTGCTTGTGCTCCTTTCTAATTGATTTCTTTCTGGATTCCATACAAAATGACGTCAATTCCCCATCGGAACCGTTCCATTGATACGGTATCACCTGCAAACATTTCTTCTTTTACACTATGAATGAAAGGAAAACGCGTTTTGTCTGCATCATGAAATGATTTTTTAATGTCTGAAATCTGCGAAGAGTCATGTTTCTTCCAAGAGACCTTTTCGTAAGCTACCGAAGATACGTATAACAGCAATAGGTCTACTCCCCATGCAGCGGATGTAGATTTGATCCCGCCTTCATGCAATGCAGCGAGAATACGTTCGGTCAACTGAAGAAAGTTCGTTCCTTGCGGGATGGTGGAAAGAGAAATTTCAGCGAGACCAGGTTTTTCGAATAGCAGTAGGAAATAAGTATGCAATATGTCAAATAACTGTTCTTTCCATGTGCCATTCTCTGAATCTGGGTAAACCATTTGGCCGAGACCATAATCCAATACGTAAGCACTGAGTTCTTGAAAATTGTTCACGTAGACATACAAGGATGCAGGTCCCGTATCCAATGCTTTAGCCACCTTACGCATACTCATGCCCTCTATCCCTTGCTCCTTAAGAAGCTCATAGGCCGTTTTCACAATGAGCTCACGGCTTAAGGGCTCTTTAGCCGGCCGAGACCGGCGACTTATAATACGACGATTTGAATTGTTCATACTCTCTTTATAACATGTCAAAGTAAAATAGTAAATTGAGCATCAATCACCGTTTTCTTGAAAAGAATTCATCATATCTGCAAGCTTGACCGCAGCGTCTTTTGAAAAACACAGTTTTAAACTATTCTCCGATTCATGTGCCTTTTCCGATGAATATTCGTACATCATGTCTTCGTATTCCTCAATGGCCTTTTCAATATCATGAGGATGTCGGACAATAGCAAGTGCTAGCTCCCTTGCATCAAACATCGCCATGTTTACACCCTCGCCTGCGAATGGTGACATGACATGAGCTGCATCACCGATAAGCGTTACTCCTTTATGACGATTCCATTTAAAACCGGTAGGAAGCGTATAAATCCGTCTTGGAATGATGGCATCTTCTGCATAACGAATATACTTTTTCAGCTGATCATCCCAATCACTAAATAACTCTAATAATTGTTCTTTTGCTTCTTTCGCTTGATGAAACGGTATACCACAAGTCTCGATCCAGCTGCGTTCTACCATAAGGCTTGCATACACTTTGATTCGTCCATCTCCGTTTAACTGCCCAATTATCCCTTTGTGATCAGCTAAAGCAAACATCTTACCACGTTTATTAAATTCAGCTAAATCAGGGTGGTTCGCCTCTACGCTTAGGACATTCAATTCCAGCATCGTGAGCCCAGAGTATTCAATCTCAATATCTGTTAACAGAGGACGCACACGAGAAAATGCACCATCAGCCCCAATCAAAAGATCAACTGTCTCGACAAACCTGTTTTCAAAATGAAGCTCCGTCATGCCGTTTTCTAATGAAACGCATCTTTCTAGTTTATATCCATATTTGATGTTTGCAGCATCAATTTGATCTAACAGCAGTTCGCACAACACACCACGATCAATTTCTGGACGAGTGCCTTTTTGATCTGATTCCGTTTCTTCATCTAAATAAATTCTTCCTGATTTATCAAGTAATCGGAAATCTTCTCCTTCATAACGGGCATTCCTTTGAAATTTCTCATAAACTCCTGCTTCTTTTAAGGCTTTTTGGCCTGTTTCTTCGTGAATATCCAGTGAGCCTCCTCGTTCAAGACTCTTGTCATGCATCTCCCGTTCGTAGATGGTTGTTTGTATACCGTAATTTTGCAGAATTAAGGCGAGTGTTAGCCCCCCAGGTCCTCCTCCAATAATAGCGATTTGCTTTTGGTTCTTAGATAATGCCGTCATCGTATGCATCTCCTCTTCTTTTATGGAAATCGTTTAAAACTACATCTCATTTATATTATAACGAACATTGTTCGTAAAGAACAGTGTTCGTTTAAAATCGTTTGTTTCACGATTGTGTTTTAATGAAAAGAAACCACTCGCCCGCCATCATATGATACACTCCATCTAGGAATATTAAAGGTTTTCATTGTTAAAATTCTGAGTGTAAGAGGTGTTTCTATGAATAAATTATTGGCAATGTTGATATTAGGATTGGGCTTTAGTGGTGCCGCGCTCATTCTTTCTGTCCCTTTGTTATTCAAATCCAAACTAGAACAATCTGGGCTGATGTTTGCTGCTGTATCAGCAGGCGCTTTCGCAGTTTTTGCTATCTCATGCCTAGTTCTTCGAAAACGATTCAATCGCTAAAAAACCTAAACACAATCCACCATTAGAACAATGGAGATTTGTTTAGGTTATTGCGACTTCTTGATATGAATTTAAAGAATGTGGTATAAGCTGACCGCAATACTAAGAGCGAATAAAACAAGTGCAGGGATTGCTTTTTTAAAGGGATCTTTGGCCAATACGATCAGAGTAAATGCAGCTGCCAGCATCGTTGTTACTTATTCAAGATGATTGATCCACCTTACATTTTCTCTTCATTTACAAGCTAAGAGAGTCAACTTGAAGAATACTCTTAAAAAATGTCAGCAGCTTACCCTATCTCACTTGTTGCTGGTTTTCTTGAATAAGTCTACACCTTCATATGACAGGTTTTCCACATGTACAGCCTTTTGCAGGATATAATGATCAAAAAAGGTCTTCGTATAGTCTGTCACAAGATTTCGCATCTCTAATACACCCCTTGTGCCTCTAAGTTCCTCATCTACACCGGTAAACACGATGTCACAGTAATCTAAATGTGCAGCACCATCAACAGAGAAATAATAGGTTTCCATGCTGTTGTTAGCACCAATGATCGCATTCATATAATAATTCGGTTCAGAAAACAGGAGCAAAAAGGGTTTATTGAGGTCGCTGTCGAGAAGGCCGAATGCACCACTATCTAAGCCAACCCCGCAGACAAACCGGTCGTCATCCCGGCAAACAATAGCCGCTGTAGGCCCGCCATAAGAATGCCCTGCGATGCCCATGCCAATGCCGAGCAGCAGTCTGTTACGAAAGATAGACTTCCATTCTCCAGAGTCTAGTCTGTGAAGATAATCAGCTACGTACCTTACATCTTCTGCCTGTCGTTCACTATATCTTGTTAACTCGTTAATGATTGGCAAGGTAAGGATGTTATGGCACATCTCAATAGCCGTTTTATCGTCAGGGCGCATTTTCATCTTACTAGCCAGCGCCATCATCTCTGGATCTTCAGAAAACGCCATAATGACATCCGAAAAACCCTTTGAGACATTCACCAGCTTCCCATCTTTCCGTTTATACATGGTGCTATCCTGATGACCGATACTGACGACAACATACCCTTGGCTTGCCATGTCTGTACAGATGGCTGTCCCCCATTCTGGTGAACCACCCCCGCCGCAAACATAGAATACCACTGGATAGCGCTTTTCCTTCCCGGAAAGAGCAAGATCGTCATAACAATGAGTCTTGATATCGGTAGAGAAGAAGTTTATTTCCTTCAAATATTCAGTGACAAGTGGCTGCTCATGAAGCATCTCGTAGACTTCAGGAAACATGTACGTTGATGCAGTCTTCCCTTCGCTGCTATCAGATGGATAGTATATAAACGCGGTCAATTCTCTTTTTGAGTGATCTGATGCCGTATACTCAAAATCCATCTGGATTCGGCCGGCTATATAGCTACCGATTGGTTCTGGGAATGTGTCATACCTTTTCATTCTTTTATGCCCCTTTCATCTTGAAAATGGATATCTGTTCTTTGCTGGGTGAGTATCGTTTTGTGATATAATCTTGAGTCAAATACAAGTGATAAGAAAAATGAAATGAACTTGCTGAATGGAAATCATGATTGTAAAAAATTCTGAAGAAATGATAGGGTGATAGCGATGAGAAGACTTGAGTCTGGTATATCAATAGACAACGAATCATTTTCTGATATTGCCAGGTATGAACACGAAACAATCAGCAGAACGACAATCATCAACTCAAATGTTCGTTCTCCTTTTTTTTGGAGCTGTCACCTGGATCATCTTGTATTTGATACGTGTGATCTCACGAATGCAAGATTTTTTGCCGGTAGTACGATTGATCATTGTACTTTTAGTCGTTCCGACTTGCGTTCTGTGGGCATTGGCAAAAACGAAGCTGTCTTCACCAATTGCGTATTTTCTTCTTGCGATATGAGGGGAATGACCTTGGAGAATGCTACGTTTATCGATTGCACTTTCTCTAAATGTAGATTCAATGACCGCGTTTTACAGGCAGCGAATATCGTCAATTGTACCTTTTCTGGTAAGCTAATAGATATAACGTTTGAGGGAAATGGCAAACAAAAGCTGATCGCCGATTTTGAAAACTGCACCCTTGACGGTGTTCGTTTTACAGGCTGTGACCTGTCGGCATGTATTCCGCCAACATCCAAAAACCATCTCTATGTTGAAAAGGTATCTGCACGAGTGAAAAAGGCTTTGGAGAAGGTAAATGATGACCCTGCTCTTTCTGACGATGAACGGAAAATACTAGTGCGCAGTCTGCGCAAGCTTGAGCATATGGAACAGTATATTTTTAACATGAATCATATGGAGAAAATATATGGGGTTGCTTTTGTTGAGCGATTTTTCAGTCATCTTGGATGCCGCAAGGATCACACTTAACGTTTGCTGCATCCCTTTTCCTACTTTATCTTTATGTGGTACATCAGCTTCGAGTATATTTGAGCGGAATGAGTTCTTCGATTTTCACCTTGACCAGCTCCCCAGCCATCTCGATGATGACAAAACATGCTGGTCCGAAGTCTGAAATGAGCTCTCGGCAGATGCCGCAAGGGCTTACTACCCTAATTTTTCTATCTTCTTCATCTGAATAGGGGTGTCTCACTGCAACAATTGTATCAAAATCCTTATGTCCATTCGATAAAGCACTGCCAATCGCAATGGCTTCTGCACAAACAGTTACCCGTCCGATATAGGCTTCTATATGGACAGCCGACATTATTTCTCCTGTTTTCATGCGGATCGCTGCCCCTACATGGTGTTTATCATCTTCATAAAGACTGATAATCTTCTTTTTTGCTTCGTCTATTAATTCAAGATCTTCTTGGGATAAATCAAAAGTTTCCAACGTGTTCTCCTTCCCCTTCCATGCTCGTATCTATTATACCAAACATTAGGTAATGAACTGTTTGCCCGAAGATGAGTGGAAACAAAAATAAAGCTTATGTTTGCAGGCATAAGCTTCTTTATGCTTTTTTATAGCGTTGAATCATAAATTGGATGATTTTTGTGATGAGAGAGGTACACATGCATAGAAAAGTCATTGCGACGACCCAATACATATTCGACAAATCGAACCCCGTATAGGCAAAGATAAAAACGGTTGAAGCTGCAAATGTGATCACTAGAACGACGTAGACCCGCTTAAAGATGAAATAGCCGACAATCCCCCATATCAAAGATAACAAAGGCAATGTAAACAAGATCAGAGCCATAGGTTGAAGAAAGGAAACAATCATCATTCACTCTCCTTTACTAGCCGTCATTTATTTAAATCCAATGAAGAAGCGAACAATCATTATATTAATGGGAAATACGATCGTTGTAAACAAAAATTGGAATTTAAAGAAGTTTAATCTGTAGTGAGTTGACATTCTGGATGTATTTCAAGTTGAATTGAAAAAGGCTGCTTTCATGAAAGCAGCCCATTCACTAAACTTTCGACTATTTCAATCAAATCATTATACATTTCTTAACGATTGATCACCTGAATGATTTTCTCCTGAGCATCTTGTGCCTCAGGGATTGGCATGACAACAAATACATGAAGCATTTCAGGATAAACAAAGGTTTTGATGTCAATTCCTTGTTCTGTTAGTTTTTCATCGAGCTTTATGGCATCTGGGTATAACATATCATGTGTTCCAATAAAATGAGTGATCTTCGCAAGTCCTTTGAAGTCACCGTAAATGGGACTGATCAATGGGTCAGTTACATGTTGATCAGCTGTCCAAATCTTTGCAATGGCTTCCATTCCTTCATAACCTAGAATCGGGTCCTTTTTTGCATATTTAAACATGAGAGGATTGCTTAAGCTCATGTCAACACATGCAGATAATAAAATAATATCCTTCGGTTGCGGCAGATCCTCCTTCTTTAAAAGGTGCGCCAGACCAAGTGAGATATTTCCGCCAGCTGAATCTCCCATGATCGTCAATTGATTGGCACTTCCGGCAGTTTTCAGAAGGTCTTTATATAGGTTAAGTATTTTCGGATACGTATCCTGGTAGCTATAATGAGGCACTTTTGGGTAAATAGGAGCGACTACTTTCGCACCTAGTGATTGCGCCATTTTATCCATGAACCACCAATGGACATTCAAAGGCTGATTTGTCCATGCGCCTCCATGTAGATAGAGAATGACTTTTTGTTTTTGTGATGCTTGTTCATTCAATGTGAAAACTTGCATGCCTTCGAATGTCTGCTCTTGTACCTCACTCATTAACTTCACATCATCTCCAATGGCATAAGGCTGCGTATTTTCAATTCCTTTTTGCTCAAGAAATTTTTTTGTGTGCTCGATACTAGAAAAACTCTCTTTATTACTTTGCGAAGCGAATAATGTTTCAAATTGAATACTTTCGTCAGAGCGTTCACCTTGATAAATTTCTACACTCATTTTTTTCTCTCCTTTCACTCAATATGAGGATTGATCATCCTGGTTTGGTACACGAAATGATTCCAGGTAGACTTGTACTTTTTTTTCAGGAGTTTTTAATAAGTTAGATAAAAGGTCTTGAATGAGACGAAGGCTTTTGATTTTCCTTTCAATTTCTTCATGTTTAAGATGGACAATTTTTCTTAGCGTATCAAGTTCTATGTCTTGACTTAGCATGTCCATGATTTCAGCTATTTCCTTTAATGAATAACCCAATGTTTTCGCATCTTTGATCAATTGAATCTTCACAACATAGTCTTCTGTATAGAATCTGTAACCGTTTGAACGTCGTCTTGGAGCAGGTAATATGTTGTGCTCTTCATAGTAACGAATTGCGGCAGGACTTATTCCTGTTTTTTTGGCAAGTTCTCCTCTAGTCATCAACTCCATCGTTACTCCTTTGTCATTATTTTGTCTTACTATATATATATATTATAAAGGTTGAACTATACTTCAAGGTCAAGGTGAAACATTTATTGGCTTGCTATGACATGATTTGGGTTTCTTTTCGGTAAACAAATAAAACACCATCGCACCCGGCAAATAAAGGCGGGCGCAATGATGTTTTCATCATTCAATCTGGATTATGATAAATCTTCTCCATTTGTTGCAATCACATTTTTGTACCAGTAGAAGGAATCTTTTCGGTAACGATTTAATGTACCATTCCCTCTGTCGTCTTGATCCACATAGATCAAACCATAGCGTTTACTCATTTGAGATGTTCCGCAGCTAATTAAGTCGATGCATCCCCAAGGCGTATACCCCATTAAGTCGACACCTTCTTTGACTGCTTCTTTCATTTGTTCAATATGTTTTTTCAAGTAATCAATTCGATAATCGTCGTGTATTTCTCCGTCTGGTGTCAATGTATCTCTTGCGCCAAGTCCATTTTCACATACAAATAAAGGCTTTTGGTATCTGTCATACAGCTTGATTAATGAAATGCGGAGTCCCATCGGATCAATTGGCCAATCCCATTGTGATAGCTCCAAATGCTCATTTTTGATTGGACTATCAAATGTACCCGCTAGCTCAGCCGCATCTTCTCGCGCTTCTGCAACGTGGGACATATAGTAGCTGATTGCCACAAAATCAACAATCCCCTCTTTCAAAATTTGTTCATCCTGCTCTTTGATATCCAGCTTGATGTCGTTGTCTGCAAAGTATTTTACCATGTATGTTGGATATTCTCCTCTAGCTTGAACATCTGGATAGAACATATTCAATTGGTTCGATTTTACCGCTTGCAGCTGGTCCTCTGGCTTTGTTGTTTTTGCATAGGCTTCAATTTGGTTAATCATACAGCCAATTTGTGCATGCGGAATGATTTCTTTTGCTGCCTTCACTGTGAGAGCGCTGGCGATAAATTGATGATGTGACGCTTGATACGCAGCCTGTAATTTATGGTCTACTAGGTCCTCTAAAATTCCAGCACCGGTGTAAAGGCTGTTGAGGTTCATATTCATTTCATTGAATGTAATCCAATACTTCACTTTATCTTTATATCTTTCTAAAATGGCACGGGCATATTTTTCAAACAACGGCACAAGCTCTCTACTCATCCAGCCATTATATTTCTCTGTTAAAGTAATCGGCATTTCATAGTGAGACATCGTGACTAACGGTTCAATTCCATATTTCGCACATTCATCAAATACTTGATCATAAAAAGCCAATCCTTCTTCGTTCGGCTTTTCCTCTAAACCAGTTGGGAAGATTCTTGCCCATGATATAGACAAGCGAAACACTTTAAAGCCCATTTCTGCAAATAGTGCAATATCCTCTTCATATCGATGGTAAAAATCGATTCCGCGTCTTTTCGGGAAATCAAATTCATCAGGTTGTTCCTTGTATCTTTTTAATTCAGCTGAACTAACATCGAAAGTAAAGTTGTTCACTTTTCCTTTTTCATAAGGATCTTTATATGCAGCAAAGTCTGACGTCGATAGGCCCTTGCCACCTTCTAAGTACGCGCCTTCTATTTGATTGGCAGCAGTTGCGCCACCCCATAAAAAATCATCTGAAAATCCTTTTTTTACATTCTTCATTTCAATCATCCCTTCTCTTTATATTAGTGAATAAGCATTAAGAGCTTATTTTGACCTGCGGTGACATGAGCGTCACCTGTATGAATCACATCAAGGTATTGCGTTGAATTTGTGACGATGATAGGTGTCACTACATCTAAATGGTTTGATTGAATTCCTTCTATATCAAACGATAATAAATGATCCCCGGTCTTCATCTCATCGCCCTCTTTTACCAGTACATCAAAGAATTGGCCATTTAGGCTGACGGTATCAATCCCCACGTGGATCAATAATTCAATTCCATCATCTGAAACGAGTCCGATGGCATGTTTAGTAGGCGTAACAGTCACTACTTTTCCTGAGAACGGTGCTTGTACCACCCCCTTATCAGGCAAAATTGCGACTCCCTTCCCCATCATTTCACTTGAGAACACTGAATCATTCACTTCAGATAAAGGAATGACCTTTCCACTCATAGGTGCTTGAACTTCGAATGGGCTTGTTTGCTTAGACATTTGTTGATTCTCTGTACTCACAGTGTGATTTGGCTTTTCTGCTGCTTGCTCGTGAACGGCTGTGACAGACTCCTTAAATCCAAGGAAAATGGTGACGAGAAGTGACACGATGAAGCTCAAGGCGATTCCAATCAGAGCCAGCTGGAAATTATTCGTCCCTTTCATAATGTAAGTGGGCAGTGAGGTGATGCCTGGAATCGAAAAGGCTGTCGTTTTAACTGAAAATAAACCGTAAAAACATCCACCGACTGCGCCGCCAATTAATGAAGCATAAAAAGGTTTTTTTAGTCTAAGTGTGACTCCATAAATGGCTGGTTCTGTGATACCGAAGAAACTAGGAAGCAATGTTGAAAGTGCTAAAGACCTTGTTTCTACCCGCTTGGTGCGGATGATGACACCTAACACAGCGCCTGCTTGTGCCATATTCGCAATGAAATTCATCGGAAGCAGCATGATATCGTAACCCACTTTTTCAAAGCTGGCTAACGTGCTTGGGAAGAATGCGTAATGCATCCCAGTTAACACAATGAGTGGCATCAAGCCGCCCATTAATAAACCGGCAATCGGACCAGCGAAATTGAACAAAGAAGTGAAAAAGATTTCTAAATACTGCCCGGAAACGTTTCCAATAGGAGCTATAAAAGCCAGTGTAAGAGGAGCCGTGATCATCAGGCTCAGTACCGGTGTAAATACGATACTTAAGGATTTTGGGATCGCTTTTGTTATCCACTTATCGACAAAGCTTAGTAATAGCACACCTAAAATAATTGGTAATACGGAAGATGTGTAATTATTTAGTGGAATACTTAACCCTAAAAAGCTTAACGGGTCTGCTCCTTTTGCTGCACCTTCGATCATCGTTGGATATAGTAAAATTCCTGCTAATGCGAGCGCGAGAGATTCTCTTGTTTTAAACTTCTTCGCTGCCGAATAAGCAATGAGGAAAGGTAAAAAGTAAAAGACAGCATTTGAAAAGATTTGAAGCACTTGATAGGTAGCGCTTGTTTCCGTCAGCCAGCCTAAGCTAACAAGCAGTGCCATGATCCCTTTGATCAATCCACTCCCAACAATCGCTGGCAAAATAGGTGTGAAAATCCCGCTGATCACATCGAATACGACTTCAATTGGATTCATCTTTGACGTGTTTTTAACAGGAGCAGATTCATTGCTGCTATGACCAACCAGATGATCAATTTCCTCATAGACCTCTGCTACCTTTGCTCCAATAATGACTTGGAATTGTCCACTTTGAAATTGTGCACCTAAAACCCCATCTAATGTTTTCAGCTCATCTACTTTTACTTGGCTTTCATCGTTGAGATTAAATCTTAGTCTCGTGATACAATGCCAACTTTGAGATATATTTTCGGTTCCACCGATTAAATTCACAATTTCTTGAGCTAATTCTTTGTTTTCCATGCCTTCACCCCTTCATTTTCACAAAAAAAACCTAAACAAAATCCGCCATGAGAAAAGATCATTCTTCTTCATGGAGATTTGTTTAGGTTAATGCTTTTTCATAACACGCCTAAAAGAAATCAGTTATTTTTTTGGTGTTCCTTTGTGATTCTTTCAATATGGATGACTAAAAAAACAAGTTCGTCTTCTGTCACTTTCCAATTGAATTCTCGTTTTAACATTTCTTTGATAATCAATCCGCAGGCATAACTCTTCATATAACGATCCTGAATTAATTCTTTTAACGAGTCATCCATCTGCTGCGGTGGTTGATTGGTTTCCTGCCTCACAATAAAATATCTCAAGTGTGTGATAAACCTCGAATAATTAATGGATGATTTATCCAATATCATCTCGAAAATATTTTGAATAATTTTGACGATTTCCTTGGTGAGGTGAGTCATTTTAATGGTGTCTCCCATAGACTGACCATCTATTTGAGCGTTTACAAAATGCAGGGCAATGAGTGAAGCTTCAGTATCTTCAAAAGAAATGCCCATCATTTTTTGAATAATTGCCAGTGCTTTTTTCCCGATTTGATATTCTTGAAAATAGAGATGTGGAATTTCCCACACAATGGGGTTTTCATACGCCATTTTTTCTTCGTGCCTTTGAATAGCAAAGGTAAGATGATCGGATAGCGAAAAGAGCACGCTGGAACCTAACTTCTTATTCAACATCTCTTCGCCCGCGCGAATGATTTTTTCAGTTAATAAAAGGATATCAGTTGGGATAGCGGCAAGTTGAGATTCTAATGGAGACGTCTGATCAGAATAAAATGTCTTACTGACAGCGCTCTCATCAAGAGTATCACCTTTCTTCTTTTTAAAACCTATTCCTGTTCCAAAAACAACGACTTCATTTTGAGCCTCTGTTAGAGCTAATACGATATTATTATTTAAAACTTTAACGACGGTGAACATCCTCATCCCACCTTACCTAAAATGCTAAAAAAAGCATAAAAAAACACCAAAATCTCAGCAAACAACGTACAAAATGTACAAACTGTTTACCTGACTTGGTGGTGCCTGATCATATCAGTGACACTCCTGCATCGGTTACGACTTTATTTTAAACAGAGGGATGACCAAAGTCAACTATTTTTTCTGAAAAAATAGATTGAAATACCTATAATCATTTTATCTTTCATTGATCATTTTACGGTTTAACATTTTTAAGGTTGCTGTAAGGTTCGGATTAATACAAGTTAAGGTTGAGGTTGTACAATGGGGTTGTAAGGAAGTGAGGGATGAGTCAAATGGTCCCCTCTTCTAAATCAATCATAGAGGTGAAAAGGTTTGAGAGAAAATAAAATTTTGTCTTCATTATGTTACTTCAGTATCTTTTTTGCACCGTTTCTGTTTCCAATTATCGTCTATTTCTTAGGAAAGGACGAAGTGAAATATCATGCGAAAAAATCGCTTTGGACGCATTTAATTCCTTATTTGATTTTTGGCATCGGTATTGCCGGTTCAGGGTTACTTGGCATGAACGATATCAGTCATGCTGGTCCGTTCTTAATTGCAACGTATGCTGTGACATTCCTTGTCGCGATCTACTTCTTCATTTGGAACATTGTGAAAGGCATTAAAGTGTTTTCAGAATAATAGTTGAAAAAAACGGTTCTGTGATTGAGCAGAACCGTTTTTTTGTATGTCCGTTCATGCGGGTAATTGGATATCAATCGTTGTTCCTTCCCCAATCATACTTTGTATCTTAATATCCCCGCCGTGTTTTTTGATAATATCCTTTGCAATCGCCATTCCAAGACCAGAGCCTGCATGTGTCCCTCCTGTATTTGTCCCTCTATAGTAGCGGTCAAACACTTTTTCTAGCTCTGCCTCTTCGATTCCTTTGCCGTTGTCTTGAATCGTAATGTGGGTGTTTTCTTTTTGTTCAAGCTGTACAATGATGTTCACATCAGCATCATTGTGAACAAGGGCATTTAAAATGAGATTGGTGACCGCTCTTCGTATGAGGATCGTATCAATATTCAGCATAAGCTTGTCTACATTCGTTTGCAGCTCAATGGTCTGATCTGCATATCTCGAATCGTTGAGGATATCAATTAACGTTTCACGCAGCAACGGTACAATGTTCACCAGCTCTTTATGCAGCATCACGTCGTTATTTTTCAGCCTTGTTGTTAAATTGAGATCCTCCATGACATCTTTGATGTACAGTGATTTATTCTCTATGATGCTGGCATAATGTTTGATGTCTTGATCTGAAAGAGGATAATTTGGATCTTTCATGATTTCTGCATAGCCTTGAATGGAGGATAATGGTGTTTTAATATCATGAGAAATATGGCTGATCCACTCTTCTCGCATTTGCTCTAATTTGTCTTTTTCTTTTTGGCTTGAAGCGAGCTGTTCTGATAAGTGATTGACATTATAGAAGACATCTTTATATATCCCCTTAGTTGGCAGCTTCGTCGTATAATCTCCGTTTGCGAGCCGCTGGATGCCATAAATGGCACGGCCGAGCGGTTTGATGAGCTGCCGGCTGAATAAGTATCCAATGACTAAGGCAATGATGGCATCAATCGATAATAAAATCATCGTCCCGATATTGAATTGCGATATTAAGTCTTTCGTATTGAACGAAAATAAATATTTTCCGATGGAAGGGTCCTTAAATCCGATAAAGTAGCTGTATTCCTTACCCTTTCCATTTTTCCCCCCAGCATAGATAGTCGACATCAATTGCTTATCTTTATATTTATGTAAGTTTACGATTTCTATAGGTGTGTATTTGCTCTTTAAGCCTTTAGGTGCTTGTGCATGATAAACATCTTGTCCATTTTCGTCTAATATTTGAATCCATGCATTTTGTTGTTTTAAGGCTTGCTGTCCTTCTTTGCTCACAGTGATATCTTGATTGGACAAGGTGATGTATTGTTCAAATGTTCTTGTGAAGGTTTCCGGCGTATTTTCTTCGTTTTGCTGGCTGCTTGCTTGTAGTACAAGCCAAATCATGAATCCAAATAAGTTAATAAAGACCGTGATAATGGTCACGATAATGACAGAGACCATATATCTGCCTGTTAATCGCCATTTCATCTTTATGCATCCTTTACAACAAATTTATAGCCAAGTCCTTTAACGGTCACGAGAAATTCTGGTGTAGATGGGGAATTTTCTATTTTCTCTCGAAGTCTTCGTATATGAACCATCACCGTATTATCAGAACCGAAGAAATCCTCTCCCCAAACCGTTTGATAAAGCGTTTCTTTACTGATCACGCGATTCGGGTGCTGCAAGAAATAGGTCATCAGCATAAGTTCTTTCGGAGTGAGCTCAATCGCCGCTCCGTTTTTCGTCAGTTCGGCTTGCTGCTCGTTTAACTCAAATGGCCCTTTTTTGATGATGGGATCTGCTTGAGAAGGCTGTAAGTATGACGACCGTCTAAGCTGGGCTTTTACCCGGTAGGCGACTTCTTTTGGACTGAACGGCTTTGTAATATAATCATCACCGCCAATGGCAAGTCCTACAATTTTGTCTGATTCCTCTCCCTTTGCTGATAAAAAGATAATCGGAACATGCGAGACGTCTCTGATTTGTTTGCAAATATCGTAGCCTTCACCGTCTGGCAGCATAATATCCAGTATGACGAGATCAGGTTGTTCTTGATGGAATTGCGAGAGCCCATCACGGGCAGTTGAAGCTGTTATCACCCGGTCAATGCCTTCTCTTGTTAATACTGTATGGATTAATTCCAAGATTTCTTTTTCGTCATCTATAATCAATACTTTGCTTTGAAGCTTTGGCATTATGATCACTCTCCTGAAGTCATTGTTATTATTATACCCAAAGTGGAGACATCGTGAAAAATCAACTTTCTATTTACACAGAAAAAGCCAATTTTCTTTGTTAATGAGAAAATTGGCTTTTGGTGTTTTTTAGCGTTTGACCACAAATGTTGTCACACTTTGAGCTGGGAGATGTGCCCAAAATTGATTTCCTGATATGTTTAAGTCAGTTCCAGGCTGGAGGTTACTGTTGCTGCTCGTGATCCATCTTGACGCTTGGGAAGCAGTTCCGTTTTGCATGACAAAGTGTTGATTGACTCCTGTATTGTTTTTGTTAATCGCGACAATGACGACCTGATTGTTTCCTTTATAGGCTGAGACGAAAACATTCGGTTCAGGGCTTTTCGTTGCATCAATTCTGACGTACCCTGGACGCACAAACTTGGAGAAATGCGCCATGTTGTATCCGCGCTTGCTAATCATTCCATCTTCTTTCATAGGACCGTATGATCTCCGGATGTACCACCACACATACGCCTGAAAGTCCCCTTCCACCATTGAATGGTGAATATGCTCTGATACCCCTAATGCCTCAGGCCAGCGGTCCGCTGAATTGTTATCACTATTCGGGTAGTAGACCTCTGTCATCCACAGCTCTTTTCCCCCTCCTTTTTGTTTGAAAAGAGGATACGGAAGCTGGCTGATTTGGGTTCCGTACAGATGGGCACCGAGAATGTCCATATTACTAAGCGCCTGCGGATCGTTTAAGATAGGATCTGAGATATTTTTAAGGTATTGAAAGGATTCTGGTGCAATCACACGTGCATTTATGGAGCCAGCATTTTCTCTCATGAATCGCAGGATTTCCTGAGGTGTCCACCATGTCCATTCATGTGCATAATCAGGCTCGTTTTGTACGGAAATGGCATAGAGATTGACGCCATTATTTTTCATGTATGTCACAAAATCATTCAAATGCTGAGCATATGCGGCGTATTGATTGTATCTCAGCCGCTTTGCAGACGCACCATTACGGTTGAAAGTCTCTACCATATGGCTTGGAGGATTCCAAGGCGAAGCGATCACCAAAGCGCCATGCTCTATCGCTCTTTTAGCGGTGGCGACTTCTCTGTGCCAATTATTTCTGTTCTCGTCTACATAAATCCGTAGAATGGAGAATCCTAACTGATTCTGTCCATTGCCAAAGGCGGTTTCCCTTTGAGGTCCGGTCAAATCACCAATCCAGGCCGGGTGGTTCATTCCGCCAAAGCCGCGGATCACTTGTCTTTCCGCGTTGAGATTAATATTCGCATCACTTGCCGCTGACACCTCAGTTACGCCGGGTCCTATGAACATGACAGACAACATAGTGAAGCAGACCAATAAAGTGCAAATTGGTTTTTTGATTATGGACATCAAATTTTCCCACTCTCCCATCAACCATTAATCGATGCCGTAGCATCAGATTTTGTTTACCTTTGAGTAAACTGCCAGGAATCAAATTGGAATAGGTTGGCACCATTTCCTTTGAAGACAAAGAATACGTTGTGTACTCCCGTTGCCCCGTTTACTGCCGCTTCTATTTCTCGCCAGTTTCCGCCTGTGGAAGGGACATTGAGTGTTCCGGCAATTCTACCGTCTGGACTGCCGAGACGCACTTCAATTTGTCCGCCTGAAGCGGCTGCTACATTGGCTTTAAAGGTTCTGGCACCTCTCGATCCGAAATCGACATTACTGACAGCCACCCAATCGCCGTTTTGAATGTTTGTGACGTGCTGGTTATTGGCTGGCCCACCAGGTGCTGAGGAGGCCTCTGTTAAAATGCGCCCATTCCAAGCGAATGTTTCAGCTTCTACCCGTTGATAAGGATTTAAGTTGGAAAGCTGTTTAACGCCTTCAAAATTGGCTGCGACCTCTCGAAGGGAGCCGTCAGCATTATGCACAAGCTTATTAATGTGGGGAGATCTGTAGCCTTTCCCTGCTCCGTATAAGGCAGAGCTCACCGTTTGTGTGTGATACACGACATACCACTCGTTTTTAAAATTAAACACAGCATGATGGTTGTTACCGCCGCCACCGAAAAATGCACCCGGATTTTTCAAGAAGTGTCCTTTATACGTAAAGGGACCCATAGGACTTGAGCTCGTCATATAGCCGATCTCGCCTGGTGGTTTATCTGCTGGGTGGGAGCCGCCAAAATTGATGCAATAGGAGTAGTAATAGGTACCGTTATATTTATGCATTCCCGAATCTTCAAACATGAAAGGAGCATCAATGGTTGATGCACTACCGACCACACTTGTCATGTCAGGCCCTAGCTTCAGAACTCTTGCTGTTTTAGGATTGGCCCATTGTCCCTGCGTTGGATTTGAACCGCCTGGAACGCCTCCACCAGCATATAGATAACCGGTCCCGTCATCATCTACAAATACGGCTGGATCAAACAGCCATACAACACCTGACATCCCTGGTGTATTTGGCGTGACGAGCGCTTTTCCGATAGGATCTTTCCAGGGACCAATCGGGCTGTCCGCTGTCAGGACGCCAATCCCTCCGCCGCTGTTAGCAAAATAAAGGAAAAATTTATCTTTCCCATTGATCTTCTTCACCGCAGCGGCTGGAGCCCAAGATGCGCCTGCCCATTTGGCAATCCCTTTCCCGCCATTGGCCCCTGCTACTGGAATCGCTCCGTGATCTGTCCAGTTCACCATATCTGCCGAAGAGATGACAAAAACCCTATTCAAATTTGCAAAAGAATTGTCCTTAATCGTTCCATTGCTGTGATATTCATAGTCATCACTCGACATATAAATGTACACTCTTCCGTTATAGGTGAGCGCAAACGGATCTGCCCCCAGGTGATGGTCTATGAGCGGATTTGCATTTCCTACTCGTTTTGCAATGGGGGTACTTGCTGCACTCGCATCATATACGGGTATACAGCTCAGTACCAAAGCAAGAATCAAAAAACCTACACCGCACTTCATCCTCTTTCTCATCGTGTCATTTTCCTCCTGTTTTCATCTTCCTAATCTTGGGGTTTACGCCCAATTTCAAATTATGTTGATAGACGCTGATGAAGAATGAATACAAAGGATGATTTCTTGGGAGAATCGCTGCTAAAACAACGATGAAAACCCTTACTTTTTGACTAGGAGACAACAAAAAAATGCAGTTCTCCTTTTGGAACTGCATTTTCTTAGCTTATTCATGATTGTTGATCACATATAACGCGCGGTCACCATTTTCTTTCTTGTGTAAAACTCTACTCCGTCTGTTCCATTGGCGTGCAAGTCCCCGTAGAAAGAATCCTTCCAGCCGGAAAACGGGAAAAATGCCATTGGTGCAGGAACACCGATATTGACGCCGAGCATCCCTGCGTCGATGTTTTCGCGAAATTCTCTGATGCTTGATGCACTGTCTGTGTACAGGCAGGCACCGTTCGCAAATTTTGATTGATTGGAAAGGTCGATTGCTTCTGTTAGTGAAGAGACACGAACAATGGATAAGACTGGGGCGAAAATCTCGTCCTGCCAAATTTTCATTTGATTTGTCACATGGTCAAAGATCGTTGGTCCAACGAAATACCCTTTTCCATTTGTTTCGTGATCTTTCCTGCCATCACGAATGAGACTTGCGCCTTCTTCAATCCCTGACTGGATGTATTGAAGCGTTCGTTCTTTATGTTCCTTTCGAATGACTGGACCAAGAAAGACCTCTTCATTTATTCCATTTCCAATGACGAGCTCGTTCGATTCATCAACTAATTTTTGAATGAGCTCATCTGCCACTTCTTCTTCCACTGCGACAACGGCCGCAGCCATGCAGCGCTCTCCTGCTGATCCAAAGGCAGCACCAATGATTTGTTTCGTTGCCGCGTCTAAATCTGCATCTTTGAGAACAATGGAGTGATTTTTTGCTCCTGCAAGTGCTTGGACACGTTTGCCATGCTCTGTGCCTTTTTTATAGACGTATTCTGCGACTGGCTGAGAGCCGACAAATGAAATGGCTTTGACCTTTTGGTGTTCAAGCAGACCATAGACGACATCGTGAGCCCCATTGACAATGTTGAGAACCCCTTTTGGAAGACCTGCTTCTTCAAATAGCTCGGCTAAACGCGCGGCAAGAATCGGCGTGCGCTCTGAAGGTTTTAAAACAAACGTATTTCCGCACGCAATGGCAAGCGGAAACATCCAGCAAGGGACCATCATCGGAAAGTTAAATGGTGTAATCCCGCCGATGACGCCAATTGGATAGCGGTACATGCCAGATTCGAGTCCTGATGCGATATCTGGTAATTGTTTTCCCATCATTAAGGTTGGTGCACCAGCGGCAAATTCGACACATTCAATCCCGCGCTGCACTTCTCCCTTTGCTTCTGTTATGCTTTTTCCGTTTTCAATCGTGACGAGTTCAGCCAGCTCATCCCATTTTTCAACGAGTAACTGCTGATATTTAAATAAAATGCGGGCACGGCGGGGAACGGGGGTTTTCGACCAAGTGGTAAATGCTTGTTGTGCTGCCTGTACCGCACGTTCGACATCTTTTTTTGTTGAAAGCGGCACTTCTGCGATGATCTCGCCAGTTGCTGGGTTATATACTGCCTCTGTTTGACTAGTTTCTGCCTCAATCCATTGTCCGCCAATATAATTTTTCAACATTTGTACATCTGTTTTGGTCATGTTCCCTCTCTCCTTTTTATGAAAAAATGTCATGCTTATAGGATGTGTTTGGTTGTCATTGTCTCATCTAATGGGCGCCCATCTGTATACACTCTTTGTCAAATATTATTGTCGTTTTGGTTTACGTTGTGATAAAAGCTTGCTCTAACGTGTGAAAGGTTGTCGCCCATTCATTTGTTTGTGAGAAATGATTCCGGAATGTGATTCATTCATGATGTATTTTTGATTAACTGTTGGTTAACTTTAGAAAAATCATAATATTAAAAACGCTTTCAGTCAATCCTCTTTTTGCAGCATAAAAAAACCTGATGCGCGTAGCATCAGGTAGAGGCTGGTTTATTTCTGTAAGTTGGTTGATGCGGCATATTGATTCGGTTCTGCAAAATGCGGAAGCATCTCACCATGTGCTTCAATGAGTTCATCGCATAATTTGATGATGTCATCAATCGATAGTTCAGCGCTTGTGTGTGGATCAAGTAATGCCGCTTGATAAATGTGCTCTTTTTTGCCGCTGATTGCTGCTTCGATTGTCATGAGCTGTGAGTTGATATTGGTCCGGTTCAGTCCAGCCAATTGTTCAGGGATCTCTCCGACATAGCATGGCATGATACCGCTCCGATCTGCAACACACGGCACTTCGACACACGCTTTTTCAGGCAGGTTGTGAATGAGGCCTCCTGTGTTCAGCACATTCCCGCCAAATTTAAAGGGAATGTTCGTTTCGATCGCTTCAATGATACGGGGACCATATTCTTTTGAGCGAGTATGTGTGATCTGTGTATTGCCCACAAGGTCATGCTTCATTGTATTCCAGTTGTTGATTTGTTCCTCGCAGCGTCTCGGGTATTCATCGAGCGGAATGTTATATTGACCGATCAGTTCTGGATAGCGAGATTTGATAAAATAAGGGTGGTATTCGGCATTGTGCTCTGAGGATTCAGTGACATAGTACCCGAATTTATCCATCAGCTCAAAACGTACCATATCATGATGCCGCGATTGCTGCTTTTCTTTTGCTCTTTTTTTGATGTCTGGGTACAAGTCTTTTCCGTCCCGTTTCACTTCTAATAACCATGCCATATGATTAATGCCGGCAATTTTTTCTTCAATGCCTTCATGATCCATTTCAAGTGATTCAAATAGATCCTTTGTACACACCTGCACACTATGACAAAGACCCACTGTTTGAACCTGTGTATAGCGCAGCATCGCGCCTGTCAGTGTGGCCATTGGATTTGTGTAATTTAACAATAAAGCATTTGGGCAAACCTCTTCCATCTCCTTTGCAAAATCAAGCATCACAGGAATTGTCCGAAGGAAGCGGAAGATGCCGCCGATGCCAACCGTATCCGCAATCGTTTGTCTTAACCCATATTTTTTCGGAATCTCAAAATCAATCACCGTGCTTGGCCGGTAGCCTCCAACCTGGATGGCATTGATCACATATTTCGCATCCTTTAAGGCTTCTTTTCGGTTGTGATAGGACTTAATGGCCACATGTGCACCGTAGTTCTCTTTTAAATGGCGGAGCATCGTTTCGGATTCTTTCAGCCGGTTGTGGTCGATATCATATAAAGCGAATTCAAAACCGCTTAGTGCAGGGACGAACAAACAATCTCCTAATATATTTTTAGCAAACACGGTACTCCCTGCACCGATAAATGTAATTTTAGACATAGACGACTCTCCTTTTCGCATCCATATTGAACTACCCTTTGACAGAGCCTTGTGAAAGCCCTGCGATAAAATATTTTTGCAACAGTAAAAACATCGTCACCATCGGCAGCATTGCAATGAGCGCAGCAGCACCAACGAGCTGAAGCTGATGTTGATTTTGACCAAAAAAATGGGATAAGGCGACTGTGAGTGTATGCATCTCTTTATCTTGCAAAAAGAAGATGGCAAATTGATAGTCGTTCCAAATATACACACAGGCAATGATTAAAACAGAAGCGGTAATGGGTTTCAGAAGCGGAAAAACGACGGTGAAAAAAACTCTAAGTGTCCCCGCTCCATCAATACGGGCTGCTTCTTCAAGCTCCTTTGGAATGGTTGACCGGATAAAGCCTGCATATAAGAAAATCGTTAGCGGCAAAAAAGCAGCGACATTATTTAAAATAGCGATTTGATAGGTGTTCATCATCCCGATTTGAACGACCATTTTATAGAGAGGGACAAGGGCTGTGAGTGGTGGAATGACCATAATGGCGATGAATAAAACATAAACTGCTTGATTTAGCTTTGTGCTCCTTCTTGCGAGCGGATAGGCTGCAAGGGAGCCAAGAAAGATGAGGCATACAGCAGAGCTGAACGTAATGATCACGGTATTCAAAAAGGATTGGCCAAGCTGAGCCTCTGTCCATGCCGTGCGAAAGTTTTCAAGATGAAGCGCTTTTGGAAACAGCCATTTTGAACTGAAATCTCCTATCCCCTTTAATGATGTCGTTACCAAGATATAAAATGGAATGAGATGAAGCAATGTCACCAAAAGGGCGAGGAAGGTGTACCATCTCTTCTTACGTTTAAAGGCATTTTCCATCACACCTCGGTCTCCTTTCGTTTGAAATACATCAGCGCTGCGACACTAATGACAAGGATGATGACCGCCATGAAGACTCCTTGCGTTGCTGCATAGCCTGCATCCTGACGTTTGAAATACAGATCATACATAAAGGTCGACATCGATTGCGAGGAATCTCCAGGTCCGCCGCCAGTAAGCGCCACAATGACATCAAAGAGCTTGAGCCCGCCAATGACATTCAGCACAACATTAATGGTGATAGACGGTATAAGGAGAGGCAATGTAATTCGCCTGAACTGCTGAAGGCTGGATGCACCGTCTAATTGTGCCGCTTCATAATAATCCTTAGGAATGCCTTGCAGTCCTGCTAAATAAATGATCATTGCGATCCCGACGAATTGATAGGTGTTGACGAGCACAATGATCCATGTGTTTAGTTGCGGATTGCCAAGCGCATTCATTTGATCAAATCCAAAAAGCGTCACCACATCGTTTAAGGCACCGCCTTGGTAAGCAAACACAAAATACCAAATATAGCCCATCGCAATCGGACTAATCATGACAGGTAAATAGACAATTGTTCTTGCGATCGCTCTCATTTTTAAGCTTTGATTTAATAAAAGAGCATATCCAAGTCCGATGATATTTTGTAAGATGGTGCTACCGATGCCGTATAGAAGTGTATTTTTAACAACAAGCCATGTCGTTGGGTCCTGAAGCAGGCGCTTATATTGATCCAGCCCAATCCATTCATAAGTTTGTGAGAACCCATTCCAATTCGTAAAAGATAGCTGAATTCCGTTCAAAAAAGGATAAATGATAAAGGTACTGACGACGAGAACAGCTGGCAAGTACATCCACCAAAGGGATGAATTCTGGCTTTTTTTCATTTTCTGCTTTGGTAAAGAGGTGAATGCGGCTGGCTGCTGTGCTTTTGTGATGTCATTCATTGGCTTCACTCCTGTTTCAGCATGAGCCTGCTATTGTTTTTTCAGACGCTTATATTCCTCTTCCATCTTTTTCGATAACTGTTCTGGTGTGATGGAGCCTGCTAATAATTCTTGACCCGATGTTGCCATGACAGCCCACATGCCGCTTGGTAAGTATTTTCGATCGAAATACGGTTCAATCTTCACCTGTTCGTATTGATCGTAAAACGTAGAGTAATAGTTTTTCGCTTTTACTTGCTTTAAGGCTGCTTCAGAGGATGTGCCTTCTGCGATCTTTTTCGCATTTTCAGGCTTTGCGAGAAAATCAATGAATTGTTTTGCTTCTTTTAGATGCTTGGAGTCTTTCCAAGCAGCGACCGTAAACCGTTCTCCTCCAATCCAGCTTTGCTTATCTCCTTCATGAATAGATGGAACTGGCATCGTCCCTACTTTGATCGATGGATTGAGTTCAGATGCTTCAGGTCCTAATGAGCCTCCGACAAAGGTGAAGGCTATTTTGTTTTGTGCCATCAGTTCAGGTGCTTGAGATAGTTTTGCTGTGAGGACATCTTTGTTTAAAAGATCTTGATCCTTCAGCTCCTTCATGAACTGTGCAAGCGGTGTATAGAGAGACCAATCAAATGATCCGTTTTCAAGGTCTTTTCCGTATCGGTGGTTTGGACTGGTGATCAATAAAGGTGTGGCGAGTTCATCAAAGACTTGGGCGATATTTGAGTTGTCTCCTCCTGGTATCCAGAGCGGCACAACCTCTCCTTTGCTCTTTTCCTTCACTGTCAGCAAAGCGGATTTTAGCTCATCAAGTGTTCTAGGGATTTCAATGTCATAGTCCTTTAATAGATTGGCATTAAAGCTAAGCCCGTCTTTTGCTTGATTCAGCGGATACGCGTATACTTTGCCATCTTGGTCCTTTAAAATTTGATCGAGTGAAGGATCAAGCTGTTTCACCCAATCCATTTCTTTTAAATCAGCCACATACTCGCTGTAGCGCAGTTTTGCCCAGCCATGTGTGTCAAACAGATCTGGCATATCATTTGCCCCCATTTTGACACGGATCGTATCTTCATAGCTGTTGCCTGGGAAGTTGGCATCGATTCGAAGATGTGGATGCTCTTTTTCAAATTTACGGATCACTTCTTCAAACGCTTTTCTTTCCCCGCTGTTGCTCATCGTCGAAAAGAGAGTTAGGGTGACCTTTCCGTTTGCTTCGGACGTTCCGCTATTGCTGCAAGCAGACAAAAGAATGGTCAAGATAAAGGCCGCAGTGAGTAGCATGATTTTTTTATTCATGGTTTCCTCCTTTTAATCACTGAAAATTCAGACGATAATCGGTAGAATTCATGCAGTTGCGGAAACAAAAGAAGTCCATTATACTGGAATTCTATTCTTTTCAAAGAGATAAGAGAGCATACCAGTAGGCTGCCTTGTTCTTCGCATGATCTGGCCATCATGCTAGCAGCTTGCTTTCTGCTTTTTTGTCTCTTTTTTGTTTGCTGAAATCTCGGGTTCACCCCCTTTCATGGATGAGACATGTGCTGCCTCTTTCGATGAGTTTTGTTGGCACGACGACTTTTAGAGGAAGCTTTCTGCCGTTTATTCTCTCAAGCAAAAGCTTCAGACCGACTTCCCCCATTTCTTCTGTATATACTTTGACGGTTGTAAGCGGCGGGCTTGAAAATGAAGCCGCTTCAATGTCATTAAACCCAACAATGGATACATCGAAAGGAACACGCAGACCGGCTTCGTTGAGCGCTCGCATTGCACCGATCGCCATTGAATCACTTCCGATAAAAAAGGCTTGTGGCAGGTTTCCTTTTTTAATGGCCTTCTGCATGAGCGTATAGCCTTCTTGCATGGAGTATTCTCCAATATGGATGTCATCCAGATGAAGACTACCTGCCTCTTGCATTCTTTTCATAAACGTCGTTTGTCTTTCGTCCTCAATCACAGCATTACCTTCGAAATAATGCTCTCGCTCCTTTCCGCCAATATAGCCTAGATGTGTATAGCCAAGCGATTGCAGATGGCGAATCGCTCGATCTGCCGCTCTGACAAAATCGACATGTACACAATCATACAAATCCTCATCCGCATAATGATTAATAAAAACAATGTGTTCCATTCGATTTGTCATTTTTTCCACCGTATCAGGGCTAATTCGTCCAATGACGATCAAACCGTCAATATCCTTTAGCATCGCCCCTTTATCCATGCTTCTCAGGCGAAAGGTATGGAGGGTGGAGAGCCCTTGTTTGGCATATTCTTTTTCAATTCCTTTTCGAATCGATGAAAAAAAGGGGTCATTTAATTCTTCGTCAATGGATTGAGCGACAACGATACCGATGATTGGGGATTCAGATGGGCTTTTTTCCTCTGTTTGATCGGCTTTTCTTGCTCTCATTGGGGTATAGTTTAGCTTCTTTGCAATGTCGAGGATGTTTTGTCTTGTTGCGTGCGAAACGGCAAGGGTTTGATCGCCATTTAACACACGGGATACAGTAGAAACGGACACTTTTGCATCATGAGCAATATCTTTGAGTGTGGTCATAGGCAAACTCCTCTTGGTTTTTGACTAAATATTTACTAAAGATATTTGAAGGATAACACGTTGATAAAGCGCTTTCAAGTGTGAAGTTATGATTTTTTATTTTGTTTTCGAGTATGTTTTGGTTAGATACGATGTTTTAGTAAAGTTGCGTAAAAAAGAGGATGGGTTTCATCCTCTTTTACTAACGTGATTCAATTGAGGCTGTTTCTTTTGAAAACAATTGCTTCATTGTCTCCCAAGCTGTATCAAGTTGATGGTGAAGTCCAAATAAACCTGAGGTACCGATAATATAGATCTCGTTTCCAGCCTCAGCAAGCAGCCGGAACGTGCTCTCATTACAGGAGCCGTCTACTTCAATTGAAAAAGAGTACCCTTCTTGCTCTTTTATCTTTCTCACCTCTTTGATTTTACGAAGCATTGCTTTAATAAAAGGCTGTCCAGCAAAGCCTGGATCAATCGTCATGATCGTCACTCGGTCTATTAAATGTATATAGGAATCTAACACTGCAATTGGTGTGGCTGGATTTAAGACAAAGCCAACCTCGCAGTCTCTTTGATGGATATGCCGAATGATCCTAAAAACGTCCTTTTGCACGACCTCTGGGTGTAAGCAGATCATGCTTGCGCCTGCATCAATGCAGGCATCGATTAAAAATTCTTGGGGGTATTCTGCCATAAGATGCACATCAATTGGTCTATCTGTCAGTTTTCGAAGCTGTTCTATGAAAAAGGGTGATAAGGTGATATTTTTCACGTAATGACCATCCATGACGTCGACATGATATCGATCTGCTCTCGTGTTGAGAATATGAATTTGTTCGCGGAAGTGCGTTAAATCCATGCACATCAATGAAGGTGAAAAAATGGCTGTCATTCTCAGAATCCTCCTTTTTACAGTTGAAATAAAAGCTTGATCAATCCAATCAAGATTCCGATGATACCAAAGTCTGTATCTCCAAAAGTTGTCCCTTCAAAACCAAGGGTTCCTAACACAGGTAATAAACAAGCAGGTAAAAAAGAAAGAAGCAATCCATTTGCAAATGCCCCAACGACAGCCCCTCTCACGCCTCCTGTTGCATTGCCATACACTCCTGCTGTAGCGCCGCAAAAAAAGTGCGGGACTAGACCAGGAACAATGACAGTTAAACCAAACAAAGGTAAAAGAAAAATGGATACAATGCCTCCTGCAAAGCTGCATAAAAAACCGATAATGACTGCATTTGGAGCAAATGGAAAAACGGTTGGTGCGTCAAGTGCCGGTTTTGCCCCTTTCACAAAACGATCGGCAATCCCTTTGAAAGCAGGCACGATTTCACCGATTGCCATCCGAACCCCGGCTAAAATAATGTACACACCAGCAGCAAAGGTAATAGCCTGAATGAGAATGAAGACAGCGAAGTTCGTGCCCCCACTCATTTGTTCTATAAAGGGAATACCAGCAAACGGTGCAATCGCAAAGAACAGCAAAGCCATCGTGATTGAAATGGCCACAGATGTATCTCGTAGAAAGCCGAGTGATTTAGGCACTTGAATGGTTTCTGTTGATCTCTCTGGACGACCGATCCATTTTCCGATCATTCCCGCTGTAAAATAACCGAAGGTACTGAAGTGTCCAAGCGCAAGATCATCGCTTCCAGTGACTTTCCTTGTGAATGGCTGAAGAATAGCGGGTGCAATGACCATAGCGGTCCCTAATATAATTGAACCGATAGTGACAAGAAGCGCTCCTTGCATTCCTGCTGTCGAAAGAACGACTGCGAGCATTGCAGCCATATACAAGGTATGGTGTCCTGTTAAAAAGACGTATTTAAAGGGGGTGAATTTTGCCAATAATAAATTGACCAGCATGCCAAAAATCATAATGAGAGCCGTCTGTGTCCCGAATTCCTTTTGAGCAATGGCTGCCATGGCATCTGTATTTGGGACAACCCCTTGAATGTGAAACGCTGCTTCAAACATTTTTCGAAAAACGCCAAGTGAATCAGACACGACTGTGGCGCCCGCTCCTAATATTAAAAAACCCATCGTTGTTTTTAAGGTGCCTGATACTGTATCGGCAGCTGATTTTTTCTGCAAAAGTAAACCAGCTAGTGCAAACAAACCGATGAGAATGGCTGGTGTGCCCAATATATCATTCATGATCAGTTCTATCATGATGTGAATCCCCCTTTTTCGTGGCTTAAATGTGTTTACGAAGGATGTCTTTAATAGCTTCCTGGTCTAACAAGTTATTTAATCCAGCGACCTTTCTTGTGCCGTCATCCAGCTGATCGATAATGTCTGTTGCTCCGATATATAGATCAGCCAGTTCATTTTTACTTGTGCTGAGATCGGTATGGTCCACTTCAGCTACAAGCCCTAACTCTTCTAATGCTTTTTTGACATTCATTTCTACGATAAAGCTGCTTCCTAATCCGTTTCCGCACACAACAAGAATTTTTTTCATTCTCTTTTTCCTCCTTTATCGTTGTGAAAATTGATCAATTAGTTTTTGCACCGATGCTAATTCATTTGCTTCAATCAGTTGTTTCCTCCGTTTTTCATCACTTAACAGCATGGTCAGCTGTTTGAGCGCTTTCAGGTGAGTGATACTGTCAATGGCTGCTAGCACAATGATGAGACGAACCTGTTTTTTTTCATCCTTAGAGAAAAAAACGGGCCGTTCGAATGACATGAGTGACATGCTTAATTCGTTCACGCCGTCCTCTGGTCTAGCATGCGGAATGGCTACTTGTGGCGCGATCACAATATAAGGTCCATTTTGATGAACGGACTGAATCATGGCCTCCACATAACCTTTCTGAATGGCATTTTGATCGAGTAAAGGCTGCGCTGCTTTTGTGATGGCCTCTTGCCATGTTTCTGCTGTTTGTTGGAGATGAATGGTTTTTTCTGTTAATAAATCGTTTAACACTGGTTTCCACCCTTTCTGATGGGATACATATGCGGGATGCAGTAGCGCTTTAAGATCACGAAGCAGTGCATTTTCATTTTGTACGATGGTATGTTGTTGAATGATGTTAAATAAAGCGTTCACATTTTTCTCATCAAACCTAGTTTCTGCACCTTCTCCATATTGAAGTAAGGTTTTTTTTTCATAGGCAGTAAGGATGGGATGAACGAGATGAACTGGCTTTCCTTTAAACGAAATAGGTGTTGTTGACACAACAAAGTCGACATCAATCGATGACAGCTGTTCGTATGAGCGCTTTGATAATAGATCACGTACATCGATATAACCGATTAATTCGATAAGCTGTGTTTTCAGCATATGACTTGTGCCAATTCCTTCGCCGCAAACAATGTATACAGAACGCCGCACAATTGGCGAAATCCCTTCTCTTCTCATCCAACCACCAAAATGCATCGCCACGTAAGCAATTTCATGCTCACTTATCTTGGAGCAGGTCGCCTTTTCTAAATGACATACGACCTTTTGAGTGATATCAAACACCTCTGGCTGTGTTTTTTTAATAGATTCTGTTAATTCATTGTTGATATCAATGTGATAGATGAGTCTGTAATAGGCAGGGATGAGATGCATGGTTAAGTTTTGCTCCAAGGCTTCGTACTCTTGAAAGGAGATACATGCATACCGCTGAAAATCAAAAATCATTTGTCTGGCAATGGTGCGAATGAGATGCTCTTCTGGCTTTTGACTTGATGGAAGCTTTTGTTTCTTGGCGCTGAGCCATAGAGTGCTAAGAAAATAGATTTCATCATCATGCACTTGAAGACCCGTTTCTTTTTGAATTCGTGCCATGAAACGAATAGCCGCCAAGCATTCCTCAGTTTCCTGCAATGTACGCTTTTCTTCGTTTGAAAGGTGTATAGCACGTCCTAGCTTCATCCGCTTAAAGTAGAAAAAGAGATCCAAAGACAGCTGATCCAGCATGTCATCAGCAAACTCGAGCTGAAGCTCTTGTTCTGACTGCTCGAGGAGATGCTTTAACCGCTTATATGAAATTGGCCCCTTTAACCAAAAAGATGGAAACGCTTTTTCGTTTTTTATCATAGTGCGAATGGAATGAATATAAGGTTTCAGCGCCAATCGAATCATTCTTTCTTCTCCTGAAATCAAATAGCCGCAGGCTGCCTGATAGTGAAGCGTGAGCTGCTGCTTTGAAAGTGCTTCTTTTAGCTGTTTCATATCTTCAAGCAATGTATTTCGGCTCACTTTGGTCAGTTTCATAAAATCATCAATTTTTAGACGTTTCTCACTGCATGCAATGGATAAGAGCAGGATCGCCCTTCTTTCCTTTACACATGGTTCATAATCAGAACCAACGAGAATGGTGTTCGCTTTTTGAATAATGACTTCTTTTTCATGTGTGAGTAAGTAGTAGCCAAGTTGATCTTTTCGCTGAACGCCACTAAGCTCATGAGTTTTCAGCCAGCTATTCATTCGTTTGATTTCAGAGTAGACGGTTCGAGAAGAGACATTCAGTCGGTTCTGTAAATCTTCAATTGATAAATAAGATGTCGTGTGAATCAGCATCGATAATAAAGTCGTACCCCTTTTGGTTAAGTGCAGTTCGAATTCCTCCCTTCTTCCCTTTGGTTATAAGTCTAATCAACTCCCCTGCGTCAAAGAAGCCCAAATGTTTTCAGCAAATGCTGTGCAGCTTTTTGGGTGTTCTTTTGCTATAAGAAAAAGCACACCCGCTTGAGTGTGCTTTGAGACTTGTATAAAAAGAATTCTTTGTTTTCTTTTATGTGATAGAAAACGTTTGTAATGAGGTCATGGATGTACTGAATCGTCCTTTATGTCTTTTTTGATCTTTCACAATTCTTTTGGCATTCTTGATTTACTCATATGTACTGAATCATCGTCGCTAAAAAAGCGGACACCAATCAACGCACTTAAAGTGCTCAATGATTGGCATCCACACATTCTTCCTTCTGGACAAAATTTTCACGTTCGTTTTGCTTGTTTCTTTCATACGATGACCCACATAGGAAAAAAGGTCACCATCCACCTTTTTGTCGGTTTTTTGCATAATCTCATTAAAACGAACTAATTTGAATGCATTTTTGAAAGAAAGTCTTGAAGAACTACTTTTACTGGTGAATTCGCAGTAGTAGTCACTACATGATTTACACGTTCTAAAATTTGAGGATGCTTCAATATCAATTTCTTGCCTTCTTCAATTGGAAAACTTCTCAATGTATCAATACAAATCTCAAACAATTCTTTATCGTTAGTATTCAACAAATCTATTAAAATATTTAACTCATATTCATTGCACTCATTATCCAGACAGTAAGCAATTTTACGCTGTCACTCTATTGGTTTATTAAGCACCTGATTTGATAGTTCTTCCCAGTCGTTTAGGCTAAAATCTGAGAGTATCTCACTAGCAATCAAACACCCGTCATCATACCAAGAGTCTATCGTTGTATTAGCAGATAAAAGATTATCTAATTCTATAAACATATTGAGTCCCTTAATTATGAATTTACTCTGAGAACACATTCGAGTACCTATAGCCCCAAAAATTGATCATAAAACGAGTAAAACTGAAGAAAATAACGATGTTAATTTGTTAGTAATTAAGTATCTAGCATTTTATTTCCACCAGTTAGATGTAATTTCTTTCAAATGAAATTCTATAAAATCAATCACTTTGGTATAGTCATCCGAGCTGAATTCCTGAATAGGATTGTCCCAATCTGTATTTTTAACTATTAGAACAAGATAGTGACCATCTGAAGATAAGTCGGGATACCACCCTAAATCCAATGTTATTGATGATTTCTCATGATAAAGTTGTAACAAACTTTCAGTGAACATAAACCATCTATCATCTTCTGTTTCTAACTTTTTAGGGTCAATTTCCCTGAAATTATTATAACGTACAATCCAACCTTCAGTTATTCTTAAAGGATGAATGTTTACTTCGGGAATATCAAGTTTTACATATTTTCTCATCATCTGACCTCTTTGCTAATATTCTAGTTATTTTATTCCTAATTTATTTAAATACTTATTTAGTCTGTCTCCAGCAATCGGGTGGCCATGATACACATTTCCACTCGTCAGTTCTCCCCTTATCCAACTTGTAGATTTACCATTATCATAACCAACAATTTTACCTGTATCATAAATGAAATAAAAATTATTGTTGCCATTATCAATGATATGCCCTTTTTGAAGAGCCTCTTTTTCTAAAACTTTATTATTTATTTCAGGCAGGTATTGAGCATTTCTTTTTCCTGTCTCACTAAAACGTTTGGCTTCTTCAGCAGTCCTAGCCTTTAAATGTTTATTATCATGATGAGAATATACTGCATTATTTATCTTAGCTCTAAAATCTTTTCTACCATAATAACTTTTATGAGCAATTTCATCGTGCCTTTTTGAAATATTAGGTATGCCTGTACTCTTTACCCCCATCTTCCCATGAAACCCTTTCGCCCCAAACGGCAAAAGCATTCCTAGCGCCGCATTCATACTCGCTTCCTGCTGTTCTTTCGAGACCTTATTTCCAAACATGTCTCTACCTGTAATCGCTTCGCTGAAGCCGTTGGTGGCGGTGAGACCATATAGACCTTTTTGAGATGTTTTTAAGGCGTCAAAGGATTTTTGCGATGTCTTGTAAATGTCGACTGCTCTGACTGCGGCTGATGTGGCTTGAGTTGTTTTATAGACGGCTTTACCACCTTTGAAAATACGACCTGCCCATCCGACGATTGGGATATAACCTGCTGCTGCCATACCGCCTGCTGCGACGCGCTGTCCTGCGGTGAGCTCTTCACCTGTGATCGGGTCAACACCTGTAGCGGCGCGTTTTGCATCGTTCACGCCTGTCAATTCATTGACGATATTTCCGCCATAATCAAGTGCTTTTTCATACCAAGGACGGTTGGCGAGTGCTTCCTGTTCCTTTGCATTCTCACGGGCCTCTTCTTGTTCTTTTTTGATTTTCAGATATTCAGAAGTTTGCTTCTCAATATCGCTTTTTGCCTTGTAGATTTCACTATTTTGATACGCTTTGTTGTCAAAATTCATAGGCGAAATCGCTTTTCCGTCATTTGTGGCATTCATCATTTCCGTATACAATGCCATTGTAGCTTGCTGCTCCGTTTCTGACAAAGCATATTCATCTTTTACATTTTGATCAAGCTCTCTTAGGTCTTTCACTGTCTTTTTTCGCTCGTCTTCCGCATCTGCAATTTTTTCATCAAAGGTTTGACTATCAAATACTTCTAGAGAAATGAGGTCGTCGATGTCTTGAAAAATCGTTTTAAGCGCCTTTTTTTGATCCTTCACAATGCTTTTGGCATTTTTGATGCCCATATGTACAGCGTTGTCTAAAAAGTGTTCTTCTACAAAGGTGTCGCCGCCAAAACTCGTATCATCAAGTGTCCCAGAAACACCTTCATGAAAGGCTTTTTGCTTATCAATGAAGCTGATAAACATATCTACATTTCCAGCCAGTTCTTTATAAAAGCTTTTAATGTTATCGGCACCTTTTCCAGTGAAGTCGTCACCAAGATTAGAAACACCTTGTAATGCTTTTTTTAAATCTACCATTTGTTCACGGAGTTCCTGGTAGTGTTTTGCCCTTGCATCCATGGCACTTGTTAGTGCTTTTGCATCAAGTATCTTCCCCAGAAGAATTCACTCCTTCCTATTCATTGACAAGGTCAATTTTACCAACATGAAGTTTGTCATTAAATAGGAATATAGATACAAAAACAGTACTTAATATGTAAATAATCCGTGTTTTAATAGAACGCCTTAGCCATGCCATCGTCAGTAATAATTAAAAGGCGACTTTTACAACCATCCTTTGATTAAAACCGTTTGAGTTGCTCCATTTTATACAAGTGTTGTAGAACACTTACATGGTAAGGAAGTGGTCACTAATCGACCAATCTGCAAATTTTTATTATCTTATTTGAACAGCTCATAGAAAAAGCACACCCGCAACAGTGTGCTTTCTTACGATTTAGACTTAAGCAATTGCAACTCTTGATCCATAATATCTGCTGCTTCGGTAATAAATTGAATAATTAAGTCTAATTCTTCTCGTTTGTATTCGTTTGTGAGCAGTTTTGTTGATGCTGATAAGGATCGAAAGAGTTCTTTTACCTGTGATTTCCCTGCTGTTAATGGAACGATGATGACTCTTCGTTTGTCTTTTGGGTCCTTTTCTCTTTTGGCGTAGCCCGCTTTTTCAAGGCGGTCAATCAGAGCTGTGACCGCACCTGAGCTAAGACCTGTTTTTTCACTTAATTCTCCTGCTGTGAGAGGACCGAGTTCGTTTAATAAATCGGCTGATTTGAGGTCTGTTGGGAAAAGGCCAAGCGATTGTGCGGCCGCTTGGTGGAATAAAACCGTTCGTGTGGCGAGGCGCCTCATTGTATGGATGATCAGGTCTGCTCTGTCTTCTGCGTCGTTCTTTATTGACAACTTGTTCTCCTCCCTTTAAAATCAATTTATCTTGATCATCAAGATAAATGTTCTCTTACTTTATATTTAAGTTGATCATAGCAAAAATAAGGAGAGAACGTAAGCAGGAGGTAAATGAAATGAATCATGTGGATAAAGGCAAGGCATCCACTCGCTTAGTTGTCATCGGTTTGCTGTTAGGAATTTTTATGGCGGCGATGGACAATACCATTGTTGCAACAGCAATGGGAAGCATCGTAGCAGATTTGGGCAGTTTTGATAAATTTGCTTGGGTGACGGCTTCTTATATGGTGGCAGTAATGGCTGGAATGCCGATTTACGGAAAGCTTTCTGATATGTATGGTCGAAAGCGTTTTTTTCTGTTTGGACTTATTTTCTTTTTAATTGGATCTGCGCTTTGCGGTATCGCACAAACGATGGATCAGCTCATTATTTACCGAGCCATTCAAGGGCTTGGAGGCGGTGCCCTTCTTCCGATCGCGTTTACGATCATCTTTGATATCTTCCCGCCTGAAAAACGCGGGAAAATGTCCGGTATGTTTGGTGCAGTGTTTGGTTTATCGAGTGTACTAGGACCACTATTAGGAGCTATTATCACAGATTCAATCGGCTGGCATTGGGTTTTCTATATTAACGTGCCAATTGGTATTGTTAGTGTGTTCTTGATCGCCAGATACTATCATGAATCCCTAGAACATCGCAAGCAGAAAATTGACTGGTCAGGTGCTATTACACTTGTCGTGGCGGTTGTGAGCTTGATGTTCGCTCTTGAGCTTGGCGGTAAATCCTATGCATGGGATTCGGTGCAAATCCTCACACTTTTTGCCGTGTTTGTTGTGTTTGGTACCATCTTCTTTATTGTTGAGCGTAAAGCGGAGGAACCGATTATTTCATTTTGGATGTTTAAAAATCGTTTATTTGCGACATCTCAAATTTTGGCGTTTTTATATGGCGGAACATTTATTATTCTTGCCGTCTTCATTCCTATTTTCGTCCAGGCGGTGTACGGTGAATCAGCGACAAGTGCAGGATTCATTTTAACACCGATGATGATAGGGTCTGTCATTGGCAGTATGATTGGCGGAACGATGCAGACGAAAGTGCCTTTCAGACGTCTTATGGCGATCTCTGTCATTTCATTTTTCGCGGGGATGCTGCTGCTTGCCAATATGTCACCAGATACAGCTAGACTGTGGCTCACAATCTTTATGATGATATCAGGCTTTGGTGTCGGCTTCAGCTTCTCCCTTCTGCCGTCAGCTTCAATGAATGATCTTGCCCCTCGTTACCGAGGCAGTGCAAACTCGACCAATTCATTTATGAGATCACTTGGGATGACACTTGGTGTCACGATTTTTGGGACGATTCAAACCAATGTCCTATCGAATCGCTTAGCAGATGCCTTTAGCGGAATGAAAGGAGCCCCTTCTCAAATAGGTGATCCACAGGCCATTTTTCAAGAGGGTGCCCGTTCACAAATTCCGCCTGATATTTTAAATAAAGTCATCGATGCGATGTCACAAAGTATCACGTACGTATTTTTGATTGCGTTATTCCCTATTGCCCTTGCAGCGATTACGGTCCTGTTTATGGGAAATGCACGGGTACGCACATCAAATGAAATGAAAGAAAACGAATAATGTGAAAAAGCAGAGCTTAAGCGGCTCTGCTTTTTTGTTTCACTGATATAGAGGATGGGCTTTGCCCTCACTGCCAACGATCCGTATTTTCGATGTGACCATATCTTTTGCTGCTTGTTTAGCTTTTTGTAAATACATACGTGGATCTAAGCTTTCCGGTTCGTTTGAGAAATGATCACGGATGGCTTCAGAGTACGCATTTTTTAATTCAGTTGAGACATTGACCTTTGCCATACCAAGTGCCACACATCGTCTGACGTCTTCATCTGGTACAGCGGAACCGCCGTGCAGTACAAGGGGAACATCGACCAGTGATGCAATTTGTTCAATGCGGTCAAAATCAATATCCGGAACCCCTTTATAAATGCCATGTGCGGTACCAATTGCAGGTGCTAAAGTTGGTACCCCAGTTTCTTCTACAAATTGACGGCATTCTGATGGAATGGCTTTTTCAGCATCCTTTTCATCGACGACGATATCATCTTCGACGCCGCCTACCTTGCCTAATTCTGCTTCAACGTTCACCCCTACTTTTAATGCGAGGTCCACCACTTCTTTTGTGCGGCGAACATTTTCTTCATATGAATGCATCGATGCATCGATCATGACGGATGTATATCCCGCCCTGATACAGGTGAGAATCACATCAAAATCCGTACAGTGATCGAGGTGCAGACCGATTGGGATTTGATATTGATCAGCCGCCGCTTTGACTGTATCTGCAATCGCTTTTGCTCCAAGAGATTGAACGGTTCCAACCGTTGTTTGCAAAATGACAGGTGACTTTAATTCTGCGGCCGTTTCGAGCACCCAATAAATACTGTCAAAGGAATGTACATTGAATGCAACGATTCCGTATTTTTCTTTTTTCGCAGTCTCAAGCATCGGTGTTGTGGATAGTAAAGGCATGATCAAACATCCTCTCTCGTTAAAATATCTGTTTCTAATACAGTTAGCATCTCTTCATTTGTTCTTGTTTCCAGTAGCTTTTGTCGTTTCGCTTCATCCATTAATCCTCGTGAAAGGGCAGAAAGAGCCTTTAGATGAGTGGTCCCTGCTTCACTTTTGGGGATCAGTAAGGATAAGAAGAAAAAGCATGGCTTCCCATCAAAAGCGTCCCATTCAATGCCTGTTTCCGTGCGGACGATCACGAGTGCTGGTTTTGTGATGGCGTCTGTTTGTGTATGCGGAATCGCAAATCCATCTTGAAATCCAGTTGTGCTCAGTGCTTCTCTTTCCGCTAAGCCTTTTTTAACATCCTCTGGTGATGTACAAATACCTGCTTTGTAGGCAATATCAGCAATGGCTGCGAAAACGCCAGCCTGTGACGACGCGGTTTCATGAAGATTCATATAAATATGTTCCATCATTTCTCTTCCTCCCTATTAAACTGCGGGTTTGTCTATTTTTTTACGATAAAGTCCGTATAGAATGGCACCTACAAGTGATCCGATCAGTATGGATAGTACCCACTGGAATGCGCCTGTGACGACTGGAAGGACAAGGAACCCGCCATGCGGAGCTGGAACCTGTACGCCAAAGAGATACGTCAATATAGCAGAGATGGCGGAGCCAAACATGATAATTGGCAGGACAACGATCGGGTTCTTTGCCGCAAATGGGATGGCCCCTTCTGTTATATGTGTCGCTCCTAGAATATAGTTGATGGCCCCTGCATTTCGTTCCTGCGGTGTGAAATGTTTTCGGAAAATCGTTGTGGCAATCGCAATGATAAGCGGTGGTGTGATACATGCTGCTGACACACCTGCCATGAAGTAAAGGTTACCTTCTGCAAGTAAAGCCGTTCCTGTGACATAGGCTGCTTTGTTAAAAGGTCCTCCCATGTCAAATCCACACATCGCTCCAACAATTAAACCTAAGAGCAGCGGATTCGTGGATTGAACAGCTGAGAGAAAATCCATTAATGAATTATTTAGCCCTGTGATTGGAACTAATAGTGGTGTCATCACAGCCCCAATTAAGAAAATACCGATAACAGGATAGATGAAGATTGATTTTAATCCGTCAAGTGATGCAGGTAATTTTTGAAGCAGGAATTGAAGGAGTACGATGATATACCCTGCTGCAAAACCTGCGATAATACCACCTAAGAATCCAGCACCTCCATCGTTTGCAAGCAGGCCGCCGATAAATCCGACAACCATCCCTGGGCGTCTGGCGATTGAATCAGCGATAAATGCTGCTAAAATAGGCACCATTAAGCTAAAGCCGAGTCCACCAATGCTTTTCAAGTAGGCAGCAAACGGATGATACGTTTCATGCTGAGGATCAGCTGAGTAAATACCGAATAGAAAAGATAAAGCAATTAAGACCCCGCCTCCAACAACAAATGGAAGCATGTGTGATACACCGTTCATTAAATGTTTGTAGATGGTGTGTATCCACTTATTCGCCGACTTTTGTTGAGCTGGTGAAGAAGAAGCAGATGTTTTTTCTGTTCCAGTAGCTCTTCCTTTCACTTGATGAACGGGAGCTTCTCCATTGATAATGCCTTGGATCAGTTCATTTGGCGTGCGGATACCCTTCGCTACAGGCACTTCAATCAGTGGTTTGCCGTGAAAACGATCTGTATTCACATCTTTGTCAGCTGCGACAATGACCCCATCGGCCTCCAGAATGTCTTGATCGGTTAAAGCGTTTTCAATTCCTACTTGACCGTGCGTTTCAACTTTGATGTCGACCCCTAGTTGCTCAGCAGCTATTTTTAATGCCTCAGCTGCCATAAATGTGTGTGCAATGCCTGTTGGACAGCCAGTTGCAGCGACAATTTTTTTACGGCTCATGTCTATTCCCCCTTATATCTTGTCAATGTGTACTTGATCAATTAATGAATGAATGTCATGTAAATCACTTAAGCCTTTAGAAAATGCAGTAGATGCGCCTGTTGCAATGCCGTAACGTAAGCACTCTTCAGGTGAATGTCCTTCAAGCTGTTTACTAAGAAAGGCTGCGAGCATCGCATCTCCAGAGCAAGCTGTATTTACTACAGTGCCTGTCGGTGCGTTTCCTTTTAAGACGGCGTCTTTTGTAATGAACAAAGCCCCTTCTCCCCCGCGGGAAATAAGCACTTGCTCTGCACCCATCTCAATGAGCTTTTCTCCTGATTGAATGAGTTCTTTTTCTGACATAGGCTGTGTTTTGCCGAAAAAAGCAGCGATTTCTTCTTCATTCGGTTTTAATAAATACGGCTTGTATTGAAGCGTCTCAAGAACTGCTGCGGAGCTTGTGTCTAAAATAAACTTGACGTTGTGCTGATGACAAATAGCTGCTACTTCTGAAAAAATGCTGGCTGGTATGCCCTTTGGCAGGCTGCCTGACATGATCAGGATGTCCCCCTGCGGAATGGCCGCTATTTTTTCACGAAAGGCGTGAAGTGCTTTTTCTTCAATCGCAGGTCCCTGGTTCACGAGCTTATATTCTTCTGTCGTATTAATAAAAACATTAATGCGTGTAATTCCTTCAACTGAGATAAAATCGGTTTGAATGGAAAGGTCCTTTAAGGATTGTTCAATATAAGAGCCTGAAAACCCAGCAATAAATCCTAATGCAGTGCTGGTGAATCCATATTTCTTTAGCATAATGGAGACATTGACTCCCTTGCCGTTCGGCTGATAATCTTCATCTTCCGTGCGGTTGACTGCATTTGCCTTCATTTCTTTTAATGCAATATATAGGTCAATAGCAGGATTTAAGGTGCAGGTATAAATCAATTGGTTTCACCTTCTTTCTTTTCTCTAAAGAAAGTATCTCATACGCAGGAGTGAAAATGTTTTCAGATTGTGTAAAGGTTTTCATGATAAAAAGCCTTCTAAATCAAAGTCTCGAAGGCTTCTTTATCGGTTATTTCATTCGAATCACGTAGGCATCTAGTAAAATGCGGGCAATGACATGAAGAGACAGGCGCGATCTGACCTCATAATCTGGGAAGAAAGATTGTTTTCCTTTATATCCGACTAGAGTCATATCTGATATTTTACTTAATGTAGAATCTATTCTTGTGGTGACGGTAATGGTCGTGACTTGCTTCATGCTAAGGTTTTGACACGCTTCAACGAGCTCCGCTGTTTCGCCATTTAATGAAACAAAGATCGCAAGTTCGTTTTTACTGATGTCTCTCGATTTCAGCCGAATGATATTCGGATCGTCATGTACTTCGCATGTTTTTCCGATGAGCTGTAATTTGATGGTCATTTCTTTGGCAATCATCTCTGAGAAGCCTCTGCCGAAAATATAAATTTTGTCCGCATTATGTATTTTTTGAACGGCATCTTCAATTTGCCCAATACTTTGCAGCTGGATCGTCTTTAAAACCTCTTCTTCATTTTTCCGAATCGCTAGTTTAATGTCTTCATCAATGTTTTTGAGCTGATCACTTGCATCGGTCATTTTCTTTTCTTGTTTCAATCGATATTTAAAGGATGTATAGCCGTTGTAGCCAATTTTTTTCATCAGTCTGACAATTGTGGCTGTCGACACATTCGCTCTTTCACTTAATGTGACGATGGATAAGGTGGAGATATCCTCTAAATGCTGGTGAATATAATGGAGTAAATAACGTTCTGTTTCACTTAGCGTTTGATACACTTCGCTTGGAATGTTAAATAGTGGTTCATTCAATTCGATTCCCCCTTACTCATTTCATACTATAATTAAATGCCCAATAAAAACAAGATGATTCTTTTGTCATATATTTTGTTAAAAAGCCAAAATGAGTGAAATTTCATTTTTGACATACACTAAGGAAAAGTTGTGTCTGTGTGAAAGGAGCTGATCATGATGCTTCATCTTTTGTTTTATCTCATCCTTCTTTATGTCGTCTATGTATTTTTGACCGCATTTGTTTTGTTTTATTTACCGATACGAAAAACATGCAAAGAACATTGCATTTATAAAGCCTCTTCTATTTCAGGAGACGATCAGGGGACAAATCAAGTGATGCTTCTTGACGACGGGTTTGAATCTGGTCAGGTGAGGCTCCAAATGATTCGTGAGGCAAAGAAGATGATCCGCCTCAGTTACTATTCCATTCAAAAGGGAAAAACAGCCGAATGGATACTAGGTGCTTTAATTGAAGCAGCTGATCGAGGTGTGAAAGTGCAGCTGTTGTTAGATGGCATCTGTCACAGTTTGCGCGGGCCGCTAAAGCATTTGCGCTATGCGGTAGCAAATCATCCGAACATGTCGATTCGTTTTTATGAGCCCTTTCGTTTGTTCAAGCCATGGACATGGCATAATCGGCTACACGATAAGCTGCTACTAGCAGATGGCCGAGTGGCTGTGATGGGCGGAAGAAATATCGGTGATAAATACTTTGCAGATCAGCCGCCGAAAGACTTTGCTTTTGACCGTGATGTGCTGCTCTATAACCCCAAAAAGGGAAAAGTATTAGATGAAATGGAGCAATATTTCGTTTATTTATGGAATCATGATTTCACAAAAAGAACAAAAGCTGTGTTCTCTAAGCCAAAAGCGAAAAAAGGATTAAAGCTAAGAAAACAGCTGCTCAGATCCTATCAAGAAGCCATGCGCACGAAAGAACCTTTTGTGATGTCCTCATTTGATTGGGCAGCAGATACCACTTCTGTGAAACAGGTTGCCTTTTTCACAAATCCTGTGGAACGCTTTAATAAGCGACCACTTGTGCTGAAAAAGCTGAACGATCTTGCGCACCGGGCAAAGCGTTCTGTGCTCATCCAAACGCCTTATGTCATCCCAACGCGCCCAATGAAAGCCGGACTCACTCCCTTACCTAGTGATATCCAGACGACCGTGGTGACGAATTCACTTACGGCGACGCCAAATCCATTAGCCTTTGCCGGGTATTTAAGCACAAAAAAGGAGCTGATGAAAACAGGCGTTCATTTGTATGAATATGAAGGCCCGTATTCCATTCATGCGAAATCAATGGTGATTGATGATTACTTGAGTATAATTGGGACATATAACTTAGATGCGAGGTCTAGTTTTTTAAACACGGAGTCGATTTTAGTCATTGACAGTGCCCCATTTGCGTTATCACTTACACAGGCAATTGAACGAAAAATCGCCTACAGTTATCTCGTTGCTAAAGACCGAACAGTCCTTCATACGAGCGCTTATGGACAGAAAAAAAAGCCTTTGATGAAAAGGCTCCTTTTAAATGGATTATCCGCAATAACGGTTTTATGGAGGAGATTGATTTAAAAAAGGGCAGCTACTCCTGTGGCAGCCCTTTTTCTTGCGATTGCTGCTCTTCAGCTGACTCCAATTTGGTCAATTTAAACACCAAGATTCCAGCAACAATCACAATAACACCTAAAAGTTTTGTCAAAGAGAATTCTACTTTTTCTAACCCAAGCCAGCCAAGCGAATCAAACAAAAGCGCGCAGCCGAGCTGTGACGTGAGGACAATCGAGATGCCATAAGTCGGTCCAAGACGTTTGATACTTTGAACAAGACAAATGACCACTCCTACCCCAATGGCCCCGCTGATCCAGTACCATGCTTCCATATGTCTTAATCGAAACATGCCAGTCCCCTCTAGTAAGAGCCCCATCAGGAGTGAAGCAATAAAGCCCATTCCAAGAACGAGGGTTGTCGTTGACCAAGAGCCTGTCTGCTCATTGACCTTACTGTTAAAAATGGTTTGTAAGCTGACGAGTGCGCCAGCCGTGATGGCTAATACTATTCCTATGATCATATATAAATCCCTTCATTTCTTCTATTCATAAATGTTGTGCTCGGCTATTTCTAGGAGCTCTTTGCGGTCACAAATCGTAATCTTTCCTCTCTGCCTTTCTATCAGTCCTTTTTCACAGAAATGCTGAATGACTCGGTTAATATGACGGTAGCTCGTACCGATTAAGCTTGCCGCATCAGTGAGACGAAGGGCGCTCGCGCTGTCGTCATCTGTGACAACAGACAATAAGTAGCTTGCAAGCCTGACCTCCACAGGATATAACAGGTGGAAACTCAAATCGTTTGATTTTGTATAAAATTTGTTTGTGATCCCTTTTAGCAGAAAGGTTAGCATGCGCGGGTCATCCTTCGCATGGCGCATGAGCGCTTGATGAGAAATCCTTAACATATGTACTTCTGTGACCGCTTCGACTGTATTGACCATGTCCGTCTGCTGAACGTATTCGATATCTCCAATCGCTTCAAGGGGATGTTTAAAGCTAAGAATAAAGGTTTTCCCTTCCTTTGTGGTCGTGAAAATCTTTAATTTTCCTTTCACTAACAAGTACAGGTACTCCCTCTTATCCCCTTTTGAACAAACGAGCTCCCCTTGCTCATAGCGCCACAAACTTACGTGTGATATGAGCTTTTGATGAAAGACACTTTCTAATTGATGTGCCTTCATATATGAGGCAAAAAGAGACTCATCTTGAAGTTCCTCCATCTGTCGCCCTCCTTTATAGTTTTAAAATGATCACGCCTGTGACCATCAATAAAATTCCTGCGTAATGTGGCCATTTCATTTTCTTTTTCTGAACACCAAACCATCCTTTTGCATCGATTGCAAAGGTAAAAGCAAGCTGTGCAATCAATAAAGCTGCGATAGTGAGTGTCACACCGATTATTTGAATCGCGGTGACTTCATTAAAAATAATAATCGCTGCAAATGCGCCGCCTATTAAATAAAGTGGCTGCACCTTTCGATATTCTCTGAAGTGTCCGTCTCGTACGATGAGTAAAATGACGAGCGAGATGATAAAGCCGGTCAGCTGCGTGATGGTGGCTGCCTGCCATGTGCCGATATCCTGGCTAATTCTTGCGTTGGCTACGCCTTGTAGTGTAATACAAGCGCCTCCTAATAAAGCGAAAATAACACCTTTCATTCGTTCAAAAGCTCCTTCTTTTTTCAGTCTAGTTCCATTAAATGATACATGCCTGCCGGTTGAAAAGGACATATGTCCCACTTTGCGTATTATATCAGAAACTTTTTCTTTTGCAGTTTGTTCGTTTTAGATTTTTCACAGTGGGTACAGTTTTATATCAGCTGAAAACAGAATATTGAATGAATCATATACAAAAAGGAGACATGTCAGAATGAGAAATCAAGAGAAACATTTTATTAACGGAGAATGGATTGCATCAACAGGAAACGAAACGACGGAGGTCATCAACCCTGCGACAGAGGAAGTCATTGGCACCATTAGCTTAGGAACAAAAGAAGATTTAGATAAGGCAGTGAAAGCAGCTCGTGCCGCCTTCCCTTCTTTCTCCAAAACATCTCGAAATGACCGAGTGAAGATGCTGGAAAACATTGTGCGCGGCTACGAAAAACGCAAAGATGAACTTGTAGAAGTGATGACACAAGAGCTCGGTGCACCGCTAAAAGTATCCGAAGAAGTTCATTACAAAATGGGCTATGAACATTTTTCTAAAGCAGCGGAAGCACTTAAATCTTATACATTTACAGAGGACCGCGGCGGACATACCATTATAAAAGAAGCGATTGGCGTCAGCGGATTGATTACACCGTGGAACTTCCCAACGAATCAGACATCTCTTAAAATCGCAGGTGCCATTGCGGCAGGCTCACCAGTTGTCTTAAAGCCAGCGGAAATTACACCATTTGCTGCGATGATTCTTGCAGAAATTATGGATGAAGCTGGTGTACCGAAAGGAGTCTTCAACTTAGTAAACGGAACGGGTGACGTGATTGGTGACGGCATTAGCTCACATCCTGATATTGACTTTGTTTCATTTACCGGATCAGGTGCCGTCGGCTCTAAAATTATGGAAAACGCGGCGGACAATGTGAAGAAAGTGGCTCTTGAGCTTGGCGGGAAATCCCCTCTTATCGTCTTAGATGATGCAGATGTGGATGTAGCAGCAGAAACCGCTGTTCATCATATTGCGATGAATACAGGTCAAGTGTGTTCTGCAGCTACGCGTGTGCTTATTCCAGAATCAATGAAAGACAAGTTTGAAAAAGCGCTGCTAAACGCCCTGCCGAAGTTTACAGTTGGTGATCCGAGAGAAGATCATGCTACAGGCCCGCTTGTATCTAAAAAGCAATGGGATACCGTGCAATCTTATATTGAAAAAGGAATCGAAGAAGGTGCTACCCTTCTTGTTGGGGGAACTGGAAAGCCAGACGGAATCGATAAAGGATATTTCGCCAAGCATACCATTTTCACCAATGTGAAAAATGACATGACCATTGCACAAGAAGAAATCTTTGGACCAGTCATGAGTGTTATCACGTATCAGGACTTGGATCATGCCCTTGAGATCGCCAATGATACAGTGTATGGCCTTGCTGGGTATGTTGTTGGAAAAGATGATAAAACATTAAAATATGTCGCTGAACATATTCGTGCTGGCCAAATCACCATTAACAATGCCGAAACAGATTACTTTGCCCCATTTGGCGGCTTCAAGCAATCAGGTATCGGAAGAGAATGGGGAGACTTCGGCATCGAGGAATATTTAGAAGTGAAAGCTGTGATGGGACTTCCTACGGCATAATTTTTTGAGGAGGGAGAAAAACTCTAAGGTTTTTCTCCCTTTTTATTTAATCAATAAGAACCCTTTTCAAATATTAAGAACTGCTTACTACTCTCTTATTTATTCTTATCCATAATGATTTTGTATTTTTCGACGGTTGCTTTTGGAGGAAACGATTCTTGTAACTCATCAAACCAAATCTCAATCGTTTGCCCCTGTGACAGTTCTTTAGAATCTACTTTCGTTAAATCGATAATGATGAGATCATCTTTATACTTATCAATAAGTAGATGAGTATTTAATGAATCATCGCTTTTTAGGGGCGTTTTATTGTTTATAAGAAGTAAACTCGTCTCCTCTTTACATAGCAGTATGCCTTTTTTTGAAAAAGGTGCTGTTGTTTTATTCTGATTGTATGAATCCTTTATATTTCCCTTCGGAGAATTGCACGCTACTAATAAAATGAGAAAAATCAAGATGACAAGCCGAAAACATTTTATTTTTTTAAACTTTAGCTGTATCAAATTTCATTCACCCCTTTTCAATTCTTTGCGTTCGCTTCTTCATACTAGCATTCTTAGAACAAAACGACCCATTTTTCTTAAGATGCTTTATACAGTTAAACCGATTTACCCTCAAGTTCATTTACCTTGTAAAGGTATTAGAAATGTTAATCATGACAATCAATATTATATATTTTACTTAATGGCAAACTTTCGGTAAAGTTCAAATTGAACCTATATATATAATTCCTATCGAATTAATCTATGTTTATATTCCTTGTGAGGTGGATATCGTTGCAACTTCATGTATTGAACAGTCCGTTTAGTCAGCAGCAGGCAGACTTGCTTAATCAGCTGCTTCCGACTTTAACAGATCAACAAAAAATTTGGCTTACCGGTTATTTATCAGCACAGGCAGCTCTAGCCGGATCAGAAACGGCGACTACGGCCCCTTCTCCTTCTGCCGCAGTACCTGCGCAGCCTGTCAGTAAAGATGTGACCGTCATTTATGGCTCACAAACAGGTAATTCTGAAGGATTAGCGAAAAAGACAGCGCAGCATCTTGAGGAGAAAGGTTTTCAAGTGACGCTCTCTTCTATGTCAGATTTTAAACCAAATAATCTGAAAAAAATACACAATTTACTGTTGATCGTCAGCACACATGGCGAGGGAGATCCGCCTGATAATGCCCTTTCTTTCCATGAATATGTCCACGGTAGACGTGCGCCAAAGCTTGATCATTTAAGCTTTTCTGTTTTATCGCTAGGCGACAGCTCCTACGAATTCTTCTGTCAGACTGGAAAAGAATTTGATGAGCGCTTCAAAGAGCTTGGCGGAACGCGCCTGACAGATCGAGTGGATTGTGACCTTGATTATGATGAGCCGTTTTCGGAATGGCTTCAAGGGGTGACATCGTCACTTAGCGAAGGTGAAGCCGCAGCCTTCCCGCAAGAATCAGCAGGAGAGAGCAACCAAACAGCAGCTACTGAATACTCAAGAACGAATCCTTTTTATGCGGAAGTTCTTGAAAATATCAACCTAAATGGCCGCGGCTCTAACAAAGAGACCCGCCATTTGGAGCTTTCATTAGAAGGATCAGGACTTGTTTATGAACCGGGTGACAGCCTTGGAATTTATCCAACAAATGATCCTGCGCTTGTTGATGAACTGATCACGACATGTGGATGGAAATGGAATGCAGACGAAGCCGTAACTGTTCATAAAAACGGTGACACTCTTCCTTTAAAAGAAGCACTTACCTCACATTTTGAGATTACAGTATTAACAAAACCCCTTCTTCAAAAGTTGGCGGACTTGACGAAAAGTGAAGCCCTCCATGCCCTTTTAGAAGAAGGAAATGAAGAAAAGTTAAAAGCGTATTTAGCAGGAAGAGATTTAGTCGATGCTGCGCGCGACTTCGGTCCTTTTGAAGGAACAGCCGCAGACTTTACTGCGATTTTAAGAAAAATTCCTGCCCGCCTTTATTCGATTGCAAGCAGCCTGAAAGCGAATGAAGAAGAGGTTCATTTGACGATCGGTGCTGTGAGATATGATGCGCACGGGAGAGAACGTCAAGGTGTCTGCTCCATTCTATGTGCAGAGCGCTTAGAGCCAGGTGATACGCTGCCTGTTTATATTCAGCACAATCAAAACTTTAAGCTTCCTGAAAACCCTGATGCACCGATCATTATGGTGGGACCAGGCACAGGTATCGCCCCTTTCCGTTCGTTTATGCAGGAACGAGAAGAAATCGGTGCAAGCGGAAAGTCGTGGTTATTCTTCGGCGATCAGCACTTTGTGACGGACTTCTTATATCAAACCGAATGGCAAAAGTGGTTAAAAGATGGCGTCTTAACGAAAATGGATGTGGCTTTTTCAAGAGATTCAGAGGAAAAAGTATATGTTCAGCATCAAATGAGGAAACAAAGTAAAGAATTATTCGAATGGCTGGAGCAAGGTGCGTATGTATATGTTTGCGGAGATGAAAAGCATATGGCGCATGATGTGCATCGTACCCTTCTATCGATTATCCAAGAAGAAGGAGCGATGAGCAAAGAGAAAGCAGAAAGCTATCTAGCTAACTTGCAGCAGCAAAAACGCTATCAGCGCGACGTATATTAATGGACTTGATGCTTGAAAGAAAGGAGCTTTTACTTACATGGTGAAGACAGCATTAACAGCGCCGGATGGACCTCCGAGCGACGTAGAAGAAATCAAAGAAAAAAGTGATTATTTACGGGGTACGTTAAAAGAAGTAATGCTTGATCCGATTTCAGCGGGAATTCCTGATGATGACAACCGCCTGATGAAACATCACGGCAGTTATTTACAGGATGATCGGGACCTCAGAAATGAACGGCAGAAACAAAAACTTGAGCCTGCCTATCAATTTATGCTGCGCGTACGCCTGCCTGGCGGAATCGCCACATCTAAGCAGTGGCTAGTGATGGATGAGCTTGCTCACACATACGGAAACGGTACGTTAAAGCTGACTACTCGTGAAACCTTTCAGCTTCACGGTATTTTAAAATGGAATATGAAAAAAACCATTCAAGACATTCATTCTACTATGCTTGATACAATTGCTGCTTGCGGCGACGTGAACCGGAATGTCATGTGTACATCAAACCCCTATCAATCAGAAGTGCACCATGATGTATACGAGCTGGCGAAAAAATTAAGTGATGACCTGCTTCCGCAAACAAGAGCGTATCACGAAATTTGGCTTGATGAGGAAAAGGTTGCGGCAACGCCAGATACAGAAGTTGAACCGATGTATGGCCCGCTTTATTTACCAAGGAAATTCAAAATTGGTGTGGCGGTCCCTCCTGCTAATGATATTGATGTCTTTTCGCAGGATTTAGGCTTCATTGCGATCATCGAAAATGAGCAATTAATCGGCTTTAATGTCGCAATTGGCGGCGGAATGGGTATGACTCATGGTGATACAGCGACCTATCCTCAGCTTGCAAAAGTAATTGGCTTTTGTACACCGGAACAGGTTGTAGAGATTGCGAAACAAGTGATTACTATTCAGCGTGACTACGGAAACCGTTCCGTGCGAAAAAATGCCCGCTTTAAATATACAGTGGACCGCCTTGGTCTTGAGAATGTAAAAGAAGAGCTGGAGCGCCGCCTCGGGTTTGCCCTTTTAGGCGCAAGAGATTATCACTTTGATCATAATGGGGACCGCTATGGCTGGGTAAAAGGCATCAATGGCAGATGGCATTATACGATGTTTGTAGAAGGCGGACGTATCACAGATTATGATGATTATCCGCTGATGACGGGCATTCGTGAAATCGCAAAAATTCATACGGGTGACTTCCGCTTAACAGCGAATCAAAATTTTATCATTGGAAATGTCACTTCTCATAAAAAGAAACAAATCGAGCAGCTCATACAGGAGTTCGGTTTATCAGCTGGTCAGCAGCACTCTGCACTCCGCCGCAGTTCAATGGCCTGTGTTTCTCTTCCAACATGCGGCTTAGCAATGGCAGAAGCAGAACGCTACCTCCCGCGCTTGATTGACAAAATTGAAGAGATTGTTGAAGAAAACGGCTTAAGTGATAAAGAAATCACGATTCGTATGACTGGTTGTCCAAATGGCTGTGCCCGCCATGCGCTAGGTGAAATTGGTTTTATCGGCAAATCACCTGGCAAATACAACATGTATCTTGGCGCTGCGTTTGATGGCAGCAGATTAAGTAAGCTGTACCGTGAAAATGTTGGTGAGGAAGAGATTTTAAACGAGCTTGGCTCTCTTCTCCCCCGCTATGCAAAAGAACGAGAAGACCAAGAACATTTCGGTGATTTTGTTGTTCGGGCAGGGATTGTCAAAGAAACAACAGATGGCACGAATTTTCATGTGCAATAGAAAAAGACAGGACACTCTCCTGTCTTTTTTCATCCCTAGGAAGGAAGAACGAGTACCGGCACGCAGACCTGAACACCGATGCGATGGCTCTTGTTTACACGCTGTTCTGTTTCAGTTTCAAGTACTCGCAAATGCTTTTGTACACATGAGGATTGTCTAAAGAAGAAAGATCTGGTGGAGGCTGCTGTTCATAAGCTCCTTTTAATAAACGCCGGACGATTTTTCCGTTTCTTGTTTTCGGTAAAGCTGAAATAAGATGAATTTCCTTTGGCGTGAGCGCTTTTCCCGCAAATGAACCAACATGAGTTTTGAGCTCTTGAATCAGTTTTGATTCGTCACAAGACTGCGGGCTGCTCACGATGAAGCACACGAGTGCCTCCCCCTTCACCTCATCCTTTACCCCAATCACAGCTGCCTCGTGTACAGCTGGGTGTCCGACAAGAATGGATTCAATTTCTGCTGGACCGACACGTTTTCCTGCTGTATTAATGACATCATCTGATCTGCCAGTGATATGAAACGTGCCATCCTCTGATTGCACCACCCAGTCACCATGTGTCCACACCCCATCAAATCGTTTGAAATACGTGTCTTCATAACGCTTAGGATCTTTCCAAAACCCACATGTCATGCCAACCCATGGCTTTTTCACAACGAGCTCTCCTACTTCATTTATGACGCTCTCACCTGCTTCATTATATACATCAGCTGCCATTCCTAAAATCACCGCATTAAAAAGGACTGGTTTAATTGGGCGAAGCAGCGTACTTCCTACAATTCCGCCTGAGATTTCTGTTCCTCCCGAATAGTTTAGAATTGGAATATGCTTTCGACCAATTTTATCAAAAAGCCATTGCCATGGTGCTTCATTCCATGGCTCACCTGTAGATATGATGGCTTTGACATGGGGCAGCTTTATACCTGCAAGATCTTGCTGCATCGCAGATCGAACAAACGTAGGTGAAAGACCAAAGTGGGTGACCCTTTGCTTGTGAATGAATGACCAGAGGTGCTGTTCATCTGGATAATCGGGTGCGCCGTCATATAAAACAATCGCAGCTCCATTGATCAAGCCGCCAAAGACGAGAAATGGCCCCATCATCCAGCCCATGTCTGTGAGCCAAAACAAGCGGTCTCCTTTTGCAACGTCCATACAAAGACCGGCATCAAAAGCTGCTTTTACAGGGAATCCTGCGTGTGTATGAACCGCTCCTTTTGGCGTACCAGTCGTTCCAGAAGTGTATAAGATCATGAGAGGCTCTTTATTTGTGAGATAGGTCGGTTCACTTATCGGGTCTTCTTTTAACAAATCGTTTAACCTAATATCTCCTTCATATTCAGTGTCAGAGGAAGTGTGTACAATGACGGTTTTGACGGTCGTGGTTTTGCCTATGGCTTCTGCTGCACATTCCCGCATATTGATCTTCTTCCCGCGGCGCGTCATGCTTGAGCCTGTGACGACAATGGCTGCACCTGACGCACGAATACGTACGGCAAGAGGCTCGCTTCCATATCCAGAGAAGACGGGGCTAAAGATAACGCCAATTTTTGCAAAGGCTAGCATGACAGCGACCGTTTCAGGAAGCATCGGCATATAAATGACTGCCACATCTCCTTTTTGAAGCCCATTCTTCAAAAAGCCAGCAGCGAGGCGATTCACCTTTTCCTGAAGATCGAAATACGTCCATCTCCTCTCTTCGCCCATCTCGTTTTTCCAAATCACGGCTGGCTGATGCTGCGCTTCTTCGTTCTCTGCCCATTTGTCCACGGCCGTTTCGGTTATGTTGAGTTGGCCGCCTTTATACCAGTTTGGCCACATGAGTGAATCTTGACCTAATGCGGCTTCATACGGCATCTTCCACTTGATACCGACCGCCTTTTCAGCTTCTCTCCAAAACCAATCGGTACGCTCGATACTAGCTTTGTAGAATGCATCATAAGTTGAAAAACCAAGCGAGTGCATCCATTGGTAAAGACGTGTCTGTTTGATCATTTGCTCTTCCGGTTTCCACACTGGTTTCAGGTTCATCATGAGGATGCCCCCCTTTAGACCGGATAGACCGGATGTTTTCGTCTTGTAAATGTCATCTCTTTTGAGGAATAGGCTTGTAATCGATGACAAAGCTCATCTCGCAGGTGGTCGAACGGGATGACACCGTCGACAATCATTTCAGATGCAAGCTCATATATATTCATATCTTCTTGATATTCCTTGCGTTTCTCTTGGATAAATGCAGCTCTCTCTTCAGCAGGCAATTCGGCAATCTTATTTGCATAGACAGCATTTACAGCCGCTTCTGGCCCCATGACAGCAATTTGCGCTGATGGAAGAGCAAGACAGCAGTCTGGTTCAAACGCTGGTCCTGCCATTGCATATAAACCTGCACCGTATGCTTTACGCACAATGACCGATATTTTCGGAACGGTTGCCTCTGACATAGCGGAGATCATTTTCGCCCCGTGCCTAATAATGCCAGCTTGTTCCACTTTTGTTCCGATCATAAATCCCGGTATATCCGCAAGGAAAAGGAGCGGGATATGAAAGGCGTCACATAGCTGAATAAACTTGGCAGCTTTGTCAGCTGAGTCATGGAACAGCACCCCGCCTTTTACCCTCGGCTGGTTGGCAATAAGACCGACAGGCTGCCCGTTCATGCGGCCAAAGCCTGTGATCAGCTCTGCGGCAAACAGTTTTTTGATTTCAAAAAATGATCCTTCATCAATGAGTAAATCAATGAGCTGATACATATCAAAAGGGGTATTCTGCCCTTTAGGAATAAGGTCTTGGATGGTCCTCTCAGATGCTTTAGGTGCTTTTGCGGCTGCCAGTTTTGGTTTTTCTGTATAGTTGGCAGGCATGTAGGTTAAATAGTCGCGAGCGATTTGAATGGCTTCTTCCTCGGTTTTGGCTAAAATATCACCACATCCTGATATGCTACAGTGCATGTTTGCCCCGCCCATTTCTTCAAGTGTTACTTTTTCTCCAATCACCATTTCGGCCATTCTCGGAGAGCCTAAATACATCGAGGCATTCCCTTCGACCATCACAACGATGTCACAAAAAGCAGGAATGTAAGCACCTCCTGCCGCAGAAGGACCAAATAGTAAACAAACTTGCGGGATACGTCCAGACAGCTTCACTTGGTTATAAAAAATGCGTCCCGCTCCTCTTCTGCCTGGAAACATCGCAATTTGATCGGTGATTCTAGCACCCGCAGAGTCGACTAAATACAGCATTGGGCAGTTGAGCTTTTCTGCTGTTTCTTGGATTCTGATGATTTTTTCGACCGTTTTGACGCCCCATGATCCAGCTTTGACAGTAGAATCATTTGCCATAACGCATACGGTTTGCCCATTCATCCGCCCCGTCCCTGTAACAACACCATCTGCTGGTAAATGCTCATCTTTACACTCGGCAAACATCGCATCCTCAATGAACGAATCCTGATCTAATAACAACTGGAGCCGGTCACGGACGAACAATTTTCCTTTTTCTTTGTTTTTTTGATGGTATCGTTCAGCTCCTCCTTTGACAATCCGCTGTTTTTTCACTTCATATTCTTCAATCATGCCCATTCCCCTTTCTTGCTAGTTGCCTCTGTATTGAGGCGTTCGTTTTTCTTGGAAAGCTTGAAGGCCCTCCATTCGATCTTCTGTATCAATGAGCCGGACATAGGCTTCGTATTCCTTCATCAAACCTGTACGCAGATCATGATCAAGACTCATTTGAATCGCTCGTTTCGCTTCTTTTAAAGCAATTGGGCCGTTTTTGGCGATTTGTTTTGCGAGAGAAATGGCGTCATTCATAAGGGAATCTGCTAAAGAGAGGTGCTCAATTAGTCCAATTTGAATGGCTTCTTCAGCTTGTAATGAAGCACCTGTGAAAATGAGTTCTTTTGCTTTACCGAGTCCGATAAGACGAGGAAGCCGCTGCGTCCCTCCTGCCCCTGGTATGATAGCTAGTCCTGTTTCTGGCAGACCGAGTCTTGCTCCGGCTCGTGCGATGCGAATATCACAAGCCAGTGCGAGCTCAAGTCCTCCGCCAAGTGCGTGTCCATTCATGACGGCAATGACAGGTACAGGAAGGGATTCAATTTCTGTAAAGGTTTGCTGAATTGACAGAACTGCCGCTTTTGCTTCTTCTTCTGTCATCAATCGTCGCTCTTTTAAATCAGCACCTGCGCAAAAAACGTTAGAACCAGCTCCTGTCATGAGCAGGCAGCGGATGCTTTCATCATGTTTGATTTCTTGAATGAGTTGATTGATCTCCTCAAGCATCGCAGCAGATAGGGAATTTGCTTGTGCTGGTCTGTTTAAGGTCATGATTCCAATCTGTTCATCTTGTATCGTAAAATTGACCAATGATGTCATGTCACATTCATCCTTTATGAAGTAGTATGAGAGTGAAAAGCGCGTAAACAATGACTAGGCAGGGTTCGATTTACTTTTGATTCGATCCATTCTGCCGCTTTTATCAATGCTGGAAAATCGATATTGGTTTCAATTCCTAGTTTTTGAAGCATATGCACGACATCTTCTGTCGCGACATTTCCACTAGAGCCAGGCGCATATGGACAGCCGCCTAGCCCGCCGCTAGAGGCGTCAAATGTGGTGATTCCAGCTTTTAATGCCGTATAAATATTGGCAAGACCCATCCCTTTCGTATCATGAAAATGAAGAGCGATTTTATCAGCAGGAAAACGTTCAAGTAAAATGTCTAAGCGTCTTTCTACTTGAAGCGGATGGGCTTCTCCAATGGTGTCGCCGAGTGATATTTCATCAATGCCATAAGAAAGCAGCATATCCGTTAACCGCAACACTTGATCCATCGGCACTTGATGTTCATAAGGGCAGCCAAACACGGTGGAAATATATGCGCGTGTCTGTTTTCCTGCTACTTTTAAATCAGCTGTCATTTGTTTGATGACAGGAAGTGTTTCGTGGATGGATTGATTCATATTTTTTTTGTTATGTGTTTCACTCGAGGAGATAAACATAGCGCCTGTGTCAAGATTTGCTTCAAAAAAGTGAGCTAAGCCTTTTTCGTTAGGAATGAGTGCTGCATAGGTGATGTCGCCTCTTTTGTGTAAGGATTGGGCTAACTCTTTGGCGTCTTTTAAGGCTGGGACCCATTTAGGATGAACAAATGAGGTGACTTCAATATAAGGAAGCCGGGCTGTTGTGAGCAGTTCAATCCATCTTTGTTTCTCACTTGTGTCCAGCCAAGTGGATTCATTTTGCAATCCGTCCCGCGGGCCAACCTCCCTAATAAGTACACGCTTTGGTAATGCCATCTCGCTTCCCCCTATTCTGTCAGCTCTAGAAGAACCTCCCCTTCATCGACAAATTCTCCCTCTCTTTTATACACTTTGCTGATGACACCTGCCTCTTCTGCCACTATTGGAATCTCCATTTTCATTGATTCCAAGATAGCGACCTCCTGCCCTTTTTGCACTTCATCGCCTTGTTTCACAAGAAGCTTCCATAAGTTTCCCGCCATTTGTATCGTGACCGTTTTCATGAACGGTTCCCCTCCCTTTTTTTCATGAGAAAATCGGTTGTGATGCTGCCATGTAAGAAAGTAGATGATTCAGCCATTTCCCTCAAAAGCGGTAAGTTGGTTTTGATCCCTTCTATTTCATATGCTTGTAACGCCTGTTTTAATCGTTCTATTGCAAGTTTTCGTGTATCACCGTAAACGACCATCTTCGCAATCATTGGATCGTAATATGGGGTAATGACGCTCCCGCTTGTCACACTTGATTCATGGCGTATATAGGGAGCTTCTGGTATAGATAGCCGAGTGATTGTTCCTGGTGACGGATAAAAGGTGACGGGATCCTCCGCATAGATTCTGACCTCGATGGCATGCCCGATTTGATGAATGTCCCCCTGATTGAAGGAAAGCGGCTCTGATGCAGCGATTTTCAGTTGCTCCTCGACAAGATCAATACCTGTAATTTCTTCTGTGACAGGGTGCTCTACTTGTAATCTCGTGTTCATCTCTAAAAAGTAAAATTGTTGGTTTTGATCGACTAAACATTCAATTGTCCCTGCATTTTCATAGCCAATGGCTTTGGCTGCTTTCACCGCCACCCGTCCCATCTCTTGTCTTACGGATTCATCGAGACAGGCAGCTGGTGCTTCTTCGATGATTTTCTGGTGTCTTCTCTGGAGTGAACAGTCGCGCTCAAATAAGTGAACCCCGTGGCCAAATGAATCAAAGAGGACCTGGATTTCAATGTGCCGCGCGTCTTCAATGACCTTTTCCATATAAAGCGTCCCGTCGTTAAAAAAACTTTGCGCTCTTTTTTGATTTCCCTCAAAAGCTTTACGCAGCTCCTCATCATTTCGGACAAGCTGCATGCCGATACCTCCGCCTCCGCTTGATGCCTTGAGCATGATCGGATAACCGAGTGACTGCGCTTTACTGACTCCTTCTTCTGCGTCATGGAGAGGCGCTGAAACGCCAGGTACAATGGGGATTCCCGCATGATCCATCGTTTTTCTCGCTTCAATTTTATTCCCCATGCGCTGAATGACCTGTGCAGATGGACCAATAAAAGCGATTCCTTCGCTGCGGCAGCGTTCTGCAAAGGCGGCATTTTCTGATAAAAGGCCATACCCAGGGTGGATGGCGTCTGTATTTGTCTGCTTGGCTACCTCGATGATCACTTCCATGTTTAAATAGCTTTCAGATACTTTTGCACCTCCAATAAGATAGGCGCTGTCTGCTTCTTGCACATGAAGTGCATGCTGATCTGCCTCTGAATAAACAGCCACGGTGTTGATCCCGAGCCTTTTACAAGTCCGAATAATTCGACGAGCAATTTCGCCTCGATTGGCGATCAATACTTTTTTGAACATCGCTGCCCTCACTCCTTTATTAGATCAAGTGCCTGTTTTTTCAGACGAAATTTTTGAATCTTCCCTGAGGCGGTCATCGGATACTCGTCTGTGATGAAAAAATATTTCGGAATTTTGTAGCGTGCCATTTGTGACTGACAGTAGCTGGTTAATGTCTCAATCGTCACCGTGCGACCTTGTTTGAGCCGAATGAATGCGGCGGCTTCTTCTCCGTAAGTCTCGTCAGGAATACCGACGACCTGTGCATCAAGAATGGCTGGATGCGTGTAAAGAACGTCTTCAATCTCTTTTGGATAAACATTTTCCCCGCCTCTAATGATCATATCTTTCAGCCGTCCTGTGATTTTCACATAGCCATCCTCATCCATCTCCGCTAAATCTCCTGTATGAAGCCACCCGTCCTCATCAATGACTTCATTTGTGGCTTCTTCATTTTTATAGTAGCCTTTCATCACGTGATAGCCTTTCGTGCACAGCTCGCCTTGTTCTCCTCTTGGTACTTCATATGGGGTACCTGGGGCGGTGATTTTTACCTCGATGTGAGGAAGCGCCCGACCGACTGTTTGAACCCGCCTTTCAAATGAATCATCCGTTCTTGTTTGGGTAATGACAGGTGAGCTTTCAGTCTGGCCGTAGGCAATCGTGAGCTCCTTCAGACCCATTTGTTCAATGACGGCTTTCATCACATGGGATGGGCAGAGAGATCCTGCCATAATGCCGGTGCGTAATGTTGACAGATTGTACTTGTGGAAATTCGGATGATCAAGCTCTGCGATGAACATTGTCGGGACGCCGTGAAGAACCGTGCACTTCTCTTTTTCCACTGTTTGAAGGACTCGCTCTGGGTGGAAAGATTCAATTGGAATGATCGTGCCACCTTTTGCGAGACAAGCAAGTACGCCAAGAACAGACCCAAAGCAATGAAAAAACGGCACGGGGATACACATGCGGTCTTCACGGGTGAGCTTCATGCAATCTGCGATTTGACTGGCATTGCAGACGATGTTTGTATGGCTGAGCATGACACCTTTTGGGTAGCCGGTTGTCCCTGACGTATATTGCATATTAATGACGTCATCAGGCGTCAGCTCCTCCATTCGTTTCTCCCATTCATCATCCCCCGTTCTTTTGGCAGCAGCTTGAATACTGTCCCAGCTGCGCATGCCCTTTGGCGTGTGCTCGCCAATATAAACGACACTTTTTAAATATGGAAATGCTGTTGAAGTGATCTCGCCCTGATGAGCTGTTTGGAGCTCTGAGATGAGGTCTTCAAGCATTCTGACATAGGATGTCTCTTTAAACCCGTCTACGATAAACAGCATGCTGCTATCAGAGTGCTTTAGTAAGTAAGCGAGTTCTTGTGATTGAAAGTTCGTATTCACGGTGACAAGAACGGCTCCAATAGAAGCGCAGGCGAATTGCAGCATGAGCCATTCAGGTACATTGGGTGCCATAATGGCGATATGATCTCCTTTTTGAACGCCTAATGCCATAAGACCTTTCCCTGTTTCCTTGACCTCTTTAAAAAACGCTTCGTATGAATAACGTAATGAACGTTCTGGATACACAATGGCTTCATGTGCTGGGTGCTGCTCCTTTTTCTCTTTTAATAGGGAGCCAATCGTTTGTGGATGAATCGACATCATGAATTTCCTCCTCCACCAATAGTAAGCGTTTTCATAACAGAATTAAGCTAACAATTGTCTTGCGATGACTAAACGCTGAATTTCAGAGGTGCCTTCTCCAATTTCCATGAGCTTGGCATCTCTCACAAGCCGTTCTACCCCGCACTCTTTCATATAGCCTGTTCCTCCGTGAATTTGGACAGCATCAAGACTTGCTTTTGTCGCCATTTCTGAAGCGAAAAGCTTGGCATAGGCAGCTTCTTTTGTAAATGGCTTGCCATGATCTTTCAGCCAGGCGGCTTTCCACACCATTTGTCTAGCGAGTTCTATTTGCATCGCCATATCTGCCAGCTTAAACTGAATGGCTTGGAAGGAAGAAAGGGTCTGCCCAAATTGCTTTCTTTCCTTAGCATAGGATAGTGAGGCATCAAGTGCAGCCTGCGCGATGCCAACTGATAAGGCAGCAATCGAAATTCGCCCCCCGTCTAAAGTGTATAAAAATTGCTTGAAGCCTTTGTTTGGATCTCCTAATATATGATGTGCTGGTACACGTACGTTGTCTAAAATGATTTCAGCCGTATCTGAACCGCGCACCCCCATTTTGTCATATGGATTTGTAATGGTCAGCCCTTTTTGCCCTTTTTCTACAATGAAGGCGGAGATGATTGGACGGCCGTGCTCATCGTGATCCGATACGGCGGTAACGATAATGGTTCTGGCAAAATTGGCGTTTGTGATCCAGCACTTCTCCCCGCTGATCACATATTCTTGTCCGTCTTTGACCGCTTTTGTTTTTGTCCCTTTAGCATCTGATCCTGCATTTGGTTCCGTCAATCCGAAGGAACCGAGTGCTGTTCCAGAGGCCAGCGGGACGAGGTGATCCATTTTTTGTTCCTCTGTACCGAAGTAATACAGCGGGCTTGCGCCTAAGGAAACGGCCGCGGCATAGCTAAGACCTGTACTGGCACACTGTTTTCCGATTTCTTCTACAGCGAGTGCATATGAGATTGTATCTCCACCTGAGCCTCCGTATTTCTCTGGAAAAGGAATACCCATCAAGCCGAGCTCCCCCATTTTTTGAAAAGTTTGGGCTGGGAATACAGCCTGTTCATCAATGGTTTGAGCGAGTGGTGCAATTTCTTCCTTGGCGAATTCTTTGACCATCTGCCGGATCATTTGCTGTTCTTTCGTTAATTCAAAATCCATCGTGTTTCCCCCTTTGGCTCTTTTCTATCATATTTATTAATCAAGTGGCTGCTTCATGCCAAGCTTGGCTGAATTCAGAAAATTAAAACAAAAATAATAGAAAAAAGCATGAACGAAGAAAATCCTCATTCATGCTTTTTCGTTATTTCACTCTTTTTGTAGAAGGTTTGCTTTCGTGATGAAGACGATTGAGAGCCGTTACTTTGTAAGTAACACTCTTATTCTGGTGAACTGAAAGATCTTTGACGGATGTCAGCGTACCAGTTTCTTTTCTAACAGTTTGAAGCAACTCATATGTTCCTTTCGTCGTCAATCGATAGACTGCATAATAGGATGCGGTAGATTGCGGATCATTTTTGATCTGTAAAGCTGCACCATCTGCTGTTTTTTTAATAGATTGAATGATTGGTTTTTTTGGCGCTTTCTGATGAAGCCAAGGCATTTCTGGAATGAGAGCCGGTTTACGGTACGCATCTTCTATCAATCGATTTTTGACATTCAAAGGGTTACGGTTGATATCTTTTAGGCTAAAGTGTATGCTTCCCTGTACGAGAGGCGACTGTCTGTTTAGCTGGATCTGCCGAAAGTATTCTTCTGGATCTGACCAAGCAGGATCACTGTTTTGATTAATTTTATACGTCGCCTGACCAATGTACAGGTGAACAGGCTCTCCCTTCACTTCATTTGACCACCATTTCGTGAGCACGTCATAGGCGGCTGCCTGAAAACCGATGCTCCAGTAAATTTGCGGGGTGACATAGTCGATATCATGCTGCTGAATCCACTCTCTTGTATCAGCATACAAATCATCGTAATTGGTCATCCCTGCTGTGGTATTTGAACCAGTCGGGTCATCCTTTATGTTGCGCCATACTCCAAATGGGCTAATACCAAATTTCACATACGGCTTTACTTTCTTCACGGTGTCGTTGATTTGCTTGACCAATTGGTTCACATTATCTCTTCGCCAATCTTCTATATGAGTAAATGCCTTTTTTCCATATGTTTCATACGTTTCTTGATCTGGGAACGGCACACCGGCTATTTTATTCGGGTAAAAATAATCATCCATATGCACTGCATCAATATCGTAGTTTTTCACGACTTCTTCTATACCGCCGACAATGAACTTCTGAGCTTTTGGAATGCCTGGATTGAAATAAAGCTGATTTCCGTACGCAATGGTCCAATCAGGATGTTTTTTTGCCGGGTGATCGGCTGATAAACGGCTGAGATCGGTATGATTCATTGTGATGCGATACGGGTTAAACCAAGCGTGAAATTCGAGCCCGCGTTTATGAGCTTCTTCGATCATGAATTCAAGCGGGTCATACCCGGGATCTTTCCCTTGCGTGCCGGTTAAATATTCGGACCACGGCCCGTATGCCGAAGGGTAAAAGGCATCTGCTGTCGGTTTAATTTGCATGATCACGGCATTCATATTCATCGCTTTGATCTCATCTAACAAATGAATAAACTCTTCTTTTTGCTCTTTGACAGGCAGCCCTTTCTTTGAAGGCCAATCTAAATTATAAACCGATGCGATCCATACTGCGCGCATCTCTCTTGTGCTTTCAAGCTTCCCTTTTGGGATTGGACGAGCTAGACTGCTAGAAGGAATCAATAAGAATACAAACATTAAAATTAGTGTTAGACACGTCATACAGATCTTTTTCACCATTTTTTGCATCACCTCATCATCAGTTTATTCCGCTTTTTGAGATCGAATGCCAGCAGATGGTGTCAGCAGGATATTTTTCATTTCCTTGAGCTGGGCTTCAGGTATGTCGCAAGCCTCGATTAAATACCGCTCTGCACTCCCGTATGTCTTCATCATTTCGTTTAGAACATCTTCCAGATAATCTTGCTGCACACCTAGAAGCGGCTGAATTTGCTCTTTTGATACCCGATATAAACTCATCATCCGGACAAATCGCTGCTGCCTTCTGACAAGCATTTTCACCCCTTCGTTAGAGCGCATGTATTCACTTAAAACGGCAGACATCGGTACACCTGCTGCTAATTGAATGAGGGCAGATAAAAAGCCTGTCCGGTCCTTACCGCTTGTGCAGTGAAGCATCAGCGGGTAATTGCTTTTATCTGAAAGCAGTGTGAACAGTTGCTGAATTTCTTCTTTACGCTCTGTGAGCATGCTTTGATATAAATCCTTCATAATCGGTGTGAAAGTGAAAGATTTCCCTTCTGCTACCAGCATACGAAACATGGTCCATTTACTTGGCATCTTACTGTCAGGATGCATGGGAATATGGACGATTTTGTTATGTTCCTTGATCTTTGGCGGATGTGATTTGCGTTCTGAGGCTGTACGAAGATCACAAACGGTTTGAATCCCAAGGGTCGAAAACGTCTCGATATCTTGTTTCGTCAGACGGGACAAATCTGCGGATCGATAAATCATCCCCTCCCTGATGACCATTTCATCTGTTGTGTGAAGTCCCCCTACTTCTCTAAAATTCGCAAGCTTTGAAAATGGGTTGTTTGATTGATTCATAGAAGTGAAAGTCCTTTCCGTTACGTTCTTTTCTCTATCATACGCTTTTATCGAGATGGGGAAAAGAGAAGCCATTTGGTATAATGGAAAAAGGACATACGGTTGGATTGGAGAAATGTAGCATGATCAAAACAAAACGGATTCAGCAAATCAAAGAGTATGTGTTTGACCGGGAATCTGCCTCACTGGATGAGCTTGTGGCGCATTTTGGCGTTTCAAAAAACACGATACGCCGAGATGTACAAGCATTGGTCGAGTCCGGCGTGCTCAAAAAAGTATATGGCGGAGTGGCTGTGAATCATTCAACATTAGTAGTATATCAGGAGCGAAAGACCCATCAGCTGAGTAAAAAGCAATTGATTGGTCAAACAGCTGCGGCTTTTGTGGAAAATGGGGATATGATTTTTGTTGATTCTGGTACGACAACACTTGAGATGCTTCCCTATTTGACTGAGAAACAGGTGACTGTTGTGACCAATAATGTAGATTTCATCACACAGGCGATGCCTTATGAGAATCTCACTATCTTTTCCACCGGCGGGATGCTTGAGAGAAAAACGAATTCATTCGTTGGCTATCAAAGTGTAGAGCGTTTGAAAGCTTACAATGTCAATAAAGCCTTTATCGCATCAACTGGTTTATCCATTGATCACGGCGTCACGAATTCGTCCCCGCTTGAAACGGATATTAAAAAGACGGTTGTTGAAAAAAGTGCCAAAACGTTTTTATTAGTGGATGATAGTAAATTTAATCATTACGCTTTGACCACATTTTGTCATTTGCAAGATCTTGATGTCGTCGTGACGAATAAACAGCCAAATGAAGATTATCTTCAATATGGAAAAGAGCATGATGTACGGTTTGTCACGCCTTCATCAAAATAGATGGATCACAAAACAACGGCTCAGGAATTTGAGCCGTTGTTTGATTCATTCATTTCAAGCTGCATGATCAGGCGGAATAAAAAGCGGTATACGGCTGAGATGACTTCAATGAAGGGCATATCTTCATGGATGTCCTCAAGCTCAAGAAGCTGTAAATTCACATCAAACAAGCCGTCTTGCCCATTAAATTGAAGCTGCGCACCATTTAATGAAGCCAGCATGTCCTTTAGAATGCCTGTGTCTTTTTTAGGACGTTTGAAACCGAATAACAAGGTATACGTTTGAAATACTTCGTCCCATTCAATGGCTAATCCATCGACTCTCACCACATCAAACCACTTTGATTCGATATAAATGAATTCTTTTTGATGTTGTTTTACATATGTAAGCGGTGTGTTTAGAAATGAGGCGCCCTCTGATTGAATCATGTCCTCGGATTCTTTGTCTACACGCTCTATATATACATCGCTAAAGCGTGCCTCTTCCTTTATTCTTGCACCCTCTAAAGGCCAATTGTGGCGCGCCGCTTCGTCATATTCAAAGTCTGTCAGCGCTTGTCCTTCTTTCAATAAATCTTGTAAGCGATTTTGTAGCGACATGGCTATGTCTCCTTTCTTCTCCTTCACGTGCGTGTATTATTTTAGCATAACTCATGAAAAGAAAGATATGGCTCAGCATATGATGGTATGATAGTGTCAAAAGATACATCTCGGAGGGGTACGTTTTGCTCACAATGACATTGGCAGAAAAAATCGTAGACGAGGTCAAAAAGGTGCTGACTGAGGAAATCATCATTACACAAACAAACGGCACCATCATAGCGGCAACAGATCCAGCGCGCATTGGTCAATTTCATGAAGGGGCATATTTGACATCCTTTGAAGGACAAAAACGAATCCTCACAAAGGATGATGAGCAACGAATGAAAGGTGTCAAAGCTGGCATCAATCTGCCTATTTATTTTAAGCAAGAGGTCATTGGTGTGATTGGGATGACAGGAAATCCCGTCCATGTCTCTCCATTTGGCGAAATATTACGAAAAATGACCGAATTGCTCATTCAAGAACATGAATTTTTTCTAGAAACGGAAACCGATGAACGGCAGCTTGAAGCGTTTGTGTTCGACTGGCTTCACCTGCCAGAGACAGCCATCGATCTCACTGAAAAAGCAGCGCGGCTTCAGCTTGATATCAATAAGCAGCGTGTGGTCGTCCTCATTGATTGTCACAATGAATCGTTTATGAAGCAGGATCAATATAAAAAAGTGAAGGAAATGCTGCATCTCACCAATCAGGAAATGATCGTCCGCTGGGGACATGCCCGCTTTTTGCTCATGCTGCAAACCTCGGCAAATGATCGTGATACTTTGCGGCAGCGTCTTTTTCACATCCATGCTGCGCTCACCGCACGTCCTAAGTCAAAGGTTTTGATAGGTGCGGGAAAACCTGCAGCTGGACAGATGATGAAGCAATCATTTCATCAAGCCTTTCGTGCCTTAAAAATGGCGAATACAGATACACCGATTGTGTTTGATGAAGATTTAACACTTGAACTTTTTATAGAAGAAGTGAGTCAGGAAACAAAAGAAGTGTTCCTTGATCGAACGATTGTCCCGCTTCTCCCCTACCCTGAGCTAGTGAAAACATTGCGTGTACTCATGACGTCAGATTGCTCATTGAAATATACTGCGGAAGCGATGCACGTACATATCAATACACTGCATTACAGGCTAAAACGTATCCAAGATTTAACAACACTTGATCCGAAACGCATGCAGGATGCGATGCTCTTTTATTTAGCCTTGATGCTATTAGATCATCATCCAAATAAACGAGGCGAGAAGCCCGATATTTTGTAGAATCGTCCATAGGCATGAGGCGATTCTTTTTTTATACTGAAAGAAACGGTATGTCTAATCAGTAGGAGTGAATGCGTATGTTAAATTCTGAATTTTTAAATCAATTAAAAAAGATTGTCGGTGCGTCTCATGTACAGGGCAGTAAAGCTGATCGGCTTGCTTACTCTTATGATGCAACGCCTAATTTTCAGCATATGCCAGATGTGATCGTAAGCCCGCACACGGCTGAGGAGATCCAGCAAATTGTTCGGCTCTGCGCCTCATATAAGGTGCCGATTGTGCCAAGAGGATCTGGAACAAACCTTTGTGCAGGAACCTGTCCTACACAAGGTGGACTTGTGATGTTGTTTACAAGAATGAACCAATTCATCGAAATAGACGAAGAAAACCTGACCGCAACGGTCCAGCCTGGCTTGATCACACAGGAACTCATTCGCCAAGTAGAGGCAAGAGGCCTTTTCTATCCACCAGATCCAAGCTCGATGAAAATTTCGACGTTAGGCGGCAATATTAATGAAAATTCAGGTGGGCTTCGGGGGTTAAAATATGGCGTGACGAGAGATTATGTACTTGGGCTTGAAGTGGTTCTGCCAAACGGCGACATCGTCAAAACGGGCGGCAAGCTCGCCAAGGACGTGGCCGGGTATGATATGACCCGTTTATTTGTTGGATCAGAAGGAACGCTCGGAATAGTTACTGAAGCTACGCTAAAGCTTTTGCCGCTTCCAGAAACCAAACAAACGATGCTTTGCTTATATGAAAGCCTTGAGGAAGCAGCTGCATCAGTTTCGGCGATTATTGCAGAGCGTATCATCCCCGCCATATTAGAATTTATGGATCAGCCGACACTAGAAGTCGTTGAAGACTTTGCCAAAATTGGCCTCCCGACTGACGTTCAAGCGGTGCTATTAATCGAACAGGATGGCAACCCTGAGGCTGTTTCCCGTGATATGCAAAACATCGCAAAGGTCTGTCAGCAGCACGGTGCAAAAGAAGTGAATATCGCACACTCTGAAGAAGAAGCAAGTGCCCTTTTAACAGCGAGGCGAGCCGCTTTATCTGCCCTCGCCCGTTTAAGCCCTACGACGATTTTAGAAGATGCCACAGTTCCCCGATCTGAAATTGCGAACATGGTGCGGGCGATCGAAGACATTGCGAGAGAGTACGACGTGAAAATCTGTACATTTGGCCATGCAGGTGACGGAAATCTGCACCCTACTTGTGCAACTGATGCAAGAAATGAAGAAGAAATGAAGCGAGTTGAAGAAGCCTTTCAGGCTATTTTTGAAAAAGCAGTCTCCCTTGGCGGCACCATTACGGGTGAGCATGGTGTGGGTCTAATGAAAGCCCCCTATTTGGAGCTAAAGGTCAAAAAAGAAGGAATCGCTGCAATGAAAGCGATCAAACAAGCGCTAGATCCAGCAAATATCATGAATCCTGATAAGGTGTTTGGAAAAGCAGCAAGGAAGCGAGTGGTGGTCTCATGAATTCCTCTAAACAAACAGAGATTCAGCAAACATTTCAACAGCAAATGGATGAAAAGGAGCTGCTCAATTGCATGCGCTGCGGCTTTTGCCTTCCTTCCTGCCCTACTTATATTGAATCGGGTCAACAAGAAACGCACTCGCCCCGCGGCCGAATTGCTTTAATGAAGGCGGTAAGAGACGGCGTGATTGAGCCTGATGAAGATGTCGAACATTCATTGAATCTTTGTCTTGGCTGCCGTGCATGTGAACCGGTCTGCCCCTCAGGCGTCAAATATGGACGTTTACTTGAGGATGCAAGAGACATCATTCAGCAGCACAAAAAACAATCCCTTCCTGTCAAATTTGTGAGACGTGTTGTGTTTAAAGGACTCTTTCCTTCCCAAAGCCGGATGCGTCAAGCGGCTGGACTACTGCGATTTTATCAAACCTCTGGTCTGCAAACGGCCGCCCGCAAGTCTGGCATGCTAAAGGTACTTCCGCCGCATTTACAGCTGATGGAAGAGGCTCTTCCAAAGGTGCCGCGTCAACAAAAAAGCCGTGCGTTAGAATACAAAGCCATTGGCACAGCAAGAAAACGTGTCGCCTTTTTTACTGGCTGTTTAATGGACACCGTTTTTTCCAGCACAAACGAAGCGACCATCCAGCTTTTGCAGCTGGCCGGCTGTGACGTTGTCGTCCCTCCTGTTCAGACGTGCTGCGGTGCACTTCATGGTCATAGTGGAGAAAAAGAGCAAGCGAAAGAGCTAGCAAGGCGGAATATTGAAGCATTTGAGGAGATTGAGGCAGATGCCATTGTCATGAATGCGGGCGGATGTGGTGCCTTTTTAAGTGATTATGATCATTTACTAAAGAATGATCCGTCTTTTCAAAAGCGAGGTGAAGCCTTCTCACAGAAAATCACGGATATATCAGACATTCTCGTGGAGTTGGAATTTCACGGCCGTACGCCGCTTGCTTTGCCAGAGCAAGTCATCACCTATCAAGATTCCTGTCATTTGCGGAACGGAATGGGTGTACAGCAAGCGCCAAGGGTGCTCATGAAGGCAATTCAAGGGGTATCATTTAAAGAAATGAAGGATGCCGACCGCTGCTGCGGATCCGCCGGAATTTATAATATCTTGCAGCCACAAATGTCGATGAAAATTTTAGATCATAAAATGACAGAAGCTAGTCAAACAGCTGCGGCTGCTATTGTCACGTCCAATCCAGGCTGCCAGCTGCAAATGGCAGCAGGTATCAAACGTTCAGGACAATCGAACAGCATGCGTGCTGTTCATCTCGTAGATTTATTATTAGAAGCGGTTCAATATGGAAAAGAAGCGTCCAGCACATCAAGCTGAACGCTTTTTTCATGCATATCTTCCGTCAATTGGTTGGATAATAGAGGCAAATTGCGGAAGGAGATGGTTCAAGTGCTGAAGAAAAACAACCAACATCAAAAGGACCCAAATTCAGTATTTGAGGCATTGTCACGTTCCTCTGATTTTACAAACGAGTTGTCACGAAGTGAAGGTTTTCTTTATCGAATTTCTTTTTTTCGTTCTTTAATTAATGGGCATCTACTCCATGAACAAATTTTGCCCTGCATGAAAGAATTACATCTCACCCCCACTCTTGAGGAGCTGAAAGAACGAATTCCCATTGAACAGTCCGTCATCACGACCGATCTTCAGGAAGTGGAAAAAGCGCTTCATCGAGGGAATATGGCCATTCGTCTTGAAACGGACTGGGGTAAAGCGCTTCTGATCCCGATTGAAGAAAAGAAAGGCAGACAAGTAGGTCCGCCTGAGATAGAATTTGGCATTATTAGTGCACAGGAAGCATTTGTGGAGGTTTTGGATACCAATTTAAATTTGGTCAGACGGCGGCTGCCGACACCGAACCTGAAAGTGTCAGAAAAGACGGTTGGCACGCTTTCGCAAACAAAAGTAGCGGTGTTATATATTGAAGAGATTGCTAATCCGACAAACATTGAAACCGTTCTCCAGCGTATTGAAGACATTGATTTTGATCAAATTTTAGATGCAAATTACCTTGCACAGATGCTTTATGATGTGTCCAATACGATCTTTCCGTTGTTTTTAAATACAGAAAGACCCGACCGCGTCTCTTCAGGTTTATCAGAAGGGAAAATTGCCATATTAGTGGATGGCTCGCCTCATGTCTTGCTTGCCCCGACGATTTTACTTGAGTATTTTTCCACTATGGAAGACTACAATATGTCGTGGATTGCGGCTTCTTGCTTTAGGCTGTTACGCATATTTGCTGTGATATTTTCCATTTTTGCGACACCTTTATATGTAGCCGTTTTAACGTTTCATTATGAGCTAATTCCAAAAGACTTATTAGAAACCATTGTGTCCTCCCGCTATCTTGTTCCATTTCCTCCAATCATTGAGGCGCTATTTTTAGAGATTTCGATTGAATTACTAAGAGAAGCGGGTTCGAGGCTTCCAGCTAAAGTCGGTCAGACGCTCGGGATTGTTGGAGGGATTGTCATTGGACAGGCTGCTGTGGCAGCAGGATTAACAAGTAATATTTTACTCATTATTGTTGCACTTTCTGCTCTTGCCTCATTTGTCACCCCTATTTACAAAATGGGCAGTGCCATTCGGCTGCTGAGATTTCCCTTTCTACTTGCGGCACAGGTGTGGGGTGCATTAGGTATTGCAGTGATGGGATCATTCCTTCTCACCCATTTAATGAAATTAACGTCTATTGGACGTCCGTATCTAGAGCCTATTTTTCCGCTGCGCCTGACAGATCTAAAGGGCAGTTTAATTCGTCCTCAGCTTCGTTTTTTGAATAAAAGACCGGAAAATTTACGCCCGCAAAATGAAACCATCCATCGGCAAAAGCCTAAGCAAGGCCGTAAGGGGAAAAATGATTTTTATGAATAAGGAAGTGAAAGCATGAGTTCTTCTTCTGTAAAAGAGAAATTTCAAGTTTCCCCTTTTTTTTTGTTTTTTCTCGTTAATGCTAATCAAGTTGGTGTTGGCATTTTAAACTTTCAAACAAACCTTGTTCGTTCTATGAATAATGATGGATGGATCGCCATTCTGATTTCTGGCTTCAGTGTCAATGTCATGATCTTTCTTATGTACATGATGTTTAAAAAGGCCCCTTCGGATGAATTTGGTGATATCACGCAATATGTATTTGGCAAGTGGGTTGGGCAATTATTCAACATTCTCTATATCTTATATTTTGCTTCTTTGTCGTTGACCGTTCTCGTCCATTATATGGATGTGATCCATGTATGGCTGTTTAAAGAAATTCCTGGTCTATTGTTTGCGTCTGTACTTCTGCTGCTCGTGTATTACATTCATACCGGCGGGTTTAGAACGATTGCTGGATGGGCATTTTTTAGTATTGTACTGACGTATTGGATGACGTTTATTTGTTTTTATGCCATGAAATATAGTCACATTCGTTTCATGTTCCCGATGTTTGATCATACATTTTCCCAGCTGTTGATGGGAGTCAAAGATGCTTCATTATCCATGTTTGGTTTTGGCACACTGCTTGTCTATTATCCCTTTATTAAACATGCGCAGACGTCTCAAAAATTTGCTCACATGGGGGCATTATTTACGACATGCTTAAATTTACTCGTCTTTCTCGTCTCCATTGCGTATTACTCAAGTGCTCAGCTTAAATTAACAAAATGGCCGACGTTAACGTTAACAAGCATTGTGAAGCTCCCGTTTATCCAGCGCTTTGAATTTATCGAAGTGTCTCTTTGGCTGCTTTTAATCATTCCGAATATCGCGATTCCACTGTGGGCCGCGAGCCGAATGGCAAAACAAGTGCTTCATACAAGCCAGCGCGTCACGTTCATCGCGCTCAGCATCCTCATTCTGGTCATGTTTTCATTTTTTACGGGGGCGACTTCTTTTGAAACCTTTAACCAATGGGTGGAATATAGCGGATACTTTCTTGTATATGGCTTGATTGTCTGTATGGTTATTGGACTGATGTTGAAAAAAAGGTGGGTGAAAAAACGAGCATGAAACATTATATACTCACGGGTCTCATGTTGTTTAGTCTCTTCTTAACTAGCTGTGCACAGCCTCGCCTTTTAGATGAATTAAATATCTCTCAGGCGGCAGGATTTGATTTAATCGAAGATGGAGAAATGAAGGGCTTCTTTGTCTTCCCTGTCTTTAAAAGTGAGGAGCAAGGAAGTTATCAAATATTAAGCGCAAGGTCAAATACCATTAGTAATATTCAGTTTCTCGTATCAGAAAAATCACCTTTTCCAGTCGTCATGGGTCAGGTGCTCGTTATTTTAGTGAGTGAAAAATTAGCAAAGGAAGTCGGCATGATCGATTTAATGAATTACATTTATCGTGATCCTATCATTGGTTCACGCCAAGTGTTTGCGATTGTAGGCGGAGAAGTTGAAGACTTATTATATACAAAAATGAATCAAACGAACTTAAATATAGGTGTGTATCTCTCTGATCTGTTGTCCCAAAATATGCGAAATGGCAATCAACCTGTCACTAATCAGCATATTTTCATGAATCAGATGCTGGCAAAAGGAGTCGATGCTTACCTGCCTTACATCAAGAAAACGAGCAACGCCATTAAAGTCACAGGAGTTGCTCTGTTTGATCAGGAAAAAATGGTCGGTCATATCCCTGGAGAAGACACGTTCACATTTAAAGCGATGATTGAAAATCATAAAAATGGTATCTACGAGTTTCAATTGGCTGATCAAGCAAAGACCCATGTCGTCATTGAAAATATCAAATCACATGTGTCCTACCAGATCAAACCAACGAATAACCTAACAAAAAAGCCTCATATCACGATTGATATCAAGCTAAAAGGTGAATTAAAAGAGTTCATGAAATCCAAAAAAATTGATAAACCGAATATATTGGACCAAGTCGAAAAAGAAGTAGAAAAACATGTCGTTCAGCAAGGACAAGACCTTGTTCAGTCCTTTAAAAAGCAACATATTGATCCGCTTGGGCTAGGCTTAAGGTATCGATCAAAAGACAAAGCCATGACACCAGAAAAATGGCAGGAAATCTATCCTGATGCGGATGTACTAGTTAAATGCCATATGAAAATTGTACAAACTGGTGTCAGTCAATAAAGGAGTTGGAAATTATTCGAAAATATCTTCTTTATTGTTCAATATGGTAGACACGTTCGTTTTGACTCTTGGAACGCCATCTTTTTGAAGATAGTCATTTAAAGTGTTCTCTACTTCACTTTTATCTGTGTGAAGGATCTTAGGTGAACATTGTTCCACAAGGACCGGTCTATTCCCTTTAGCACAGTGTGTCATTGTTTCAAGGGCAATTAAACTGAAAGGTCTTCCTTTGTCTAGCCATGTTTTCATTCTATCCCAGGTTGGACAGCTTAAGGCTGCCAGCCTTCCCCAATGAACGTGAAAATGAGTGCAAGTGACCTCCATCCAATTTAATACTTTGTTAGAGTGGAAACGGTACAGACAGATAAAAGCTGCTGTCGGTAATTCTTTTTCACTGATCGATTTCAATTTTTCTATTACATGTTGTAAACCTTCATCTTCTGGCAAACTGCTGGCCGCTGCCCATGAAAGTGGATAAAGAAATTCTTCGTCAGCCTGATTCACCAGTTCCCTTACCCACCCAGCGGCAGATGTACCTAAAACATCAGCCACAATTTCTAACATGCGTGATTTCACTTCGATATGCTGAGTCTCATCGAACCGGCTTTGAACAGAGTCTAAGGTCCTTTGCTGATCATGCTGTTTCAGCGCATCAATGACATCATCCTCAAGAAACCACCTAGTAATTGAGAAGTCTATTAAAGACGCCAAATCTTGCCGCACGTCTTGTAATGTGGGGGCTTTATCTTCTTTGGTGACGATGACACCATCCAAAGCCTGTCCATCCTCTCCATAAAAGTCATCATGCAGTAAAAATTGTTTAGGAGAATGGAGAACGGCTAAGTTATACCATTCAATCGGTCGTAAAGAATTGTTGAGTAGTCTCTTGTGACACGGCTGACATAATTGATAAGGTTGTTTCGGTTCATCAGTATCTTCTACCACATTCATTGCGTTTTTTTGACAGGCTTCACATAAGACGACTTTTTCCACTCCATTCACTTCCTTTGAATCTAATCTTCATCCTTTACATCTGGATCTTCAGGAATCGGTTCATTTAAAATCTCTTGGACGAGCTCTTTGTATTGTTCAAGCTGCTTCATATGCGTTTGAAACTGTCCTTGATAAATGAGATATGATTCTCCGTCAAATACAAAACGGATCTTTTTTTGCTGAATTAATTTCTCAATATACGCCTCTGATACTTCTAAGTATTCAGCTGTTTCTTCGATTGTTAAATACATGTTAATGCACCACCCGTTCGTTTCATCTAACAAATTATATCATGATCTGTTGAAAAAAACGGAAGCCGCCTGTTCATATTTTCTTTCCTGATATCATGATAACAAGTGTTCAGCAAGTAGATCGTCTAGGTGCGAGCAAATATGGTATGATAAAGTTTGCTAGATGGGCGTTTTTCGGTTTGACCTTCAGAGAGGTAAGCGGAAAGCAGACTCATGAGAAAAGCAAAACAAGCATAGGCTTTTATAAGGATGCTTGAAGAAAATTCGTATTTAAAGGCAGAGTGAAATGAATGGGAACCTTGTTTAATGAAATTTTAACTTGGCTGACAAGCCTTGGTTATGTAGGTGTAGCACTAGGTCTGATGATTGAAATCATTCCGAGCGAAATTGTTCTTGCTTATGGCGGATATATGGTGTCGACAGGAACAATCGGTTTTGTTGGAGCTGTTATCGCTGGCGTCATCGGAGGTACGCTCGCACAGTGTTTTATATACTGGATCGGTCTTTATGGCGGAAGACCCTTTTTAACAAAGTACGGAAAATACTTATTCATCCATGAGCATCACATCGCCACTGCAGAGCGCTGGTTTGATCGATATGGTACCGGTGTAGTGTTTACAGCACGCTTTATTCCTGTTGTGCGCCATGCCATCTCCATTCCAGCGGGTATTGCCAAAATGCCTTTTTTGAAATTTGTCCTCTTGACAGGATTAGCAGCCATCCCTTGGTCGATCTTATTTATCTATCTCGGTATGCAGCTTGGGACAAAGTGGGACCACATTCAAAGTGTTGCTCACGCTTATACCACTCCTATTATGGCCATTGCGATTGTCCTGATCGTTCTCTATTTCGTCTTAAAAAAAATTCGTACGAACCGAAAACGGACAATCTAATGAAAAGCGCCTTCCACTGATCTAGTGAAAGGCGTTTTTTCTATGAGTGTAAGGATTGTTTTTTCATATATTGAGATAATTCCATAATCATTGCACCCATTCTCTCAAGTGACGGGGCGAGAATCCGGTCAATTCCCTCTTCTTTTAAAGCTTCAGCTGTGACTTTTCCAACAGCTACTGCCAGTACGGGCTGCTCGAATAGCGCTTGGAGTTCTTCTTTTCTTCCCCATTTTGCCGCTAGTGTGAAAAAGGCGTGCACCTGAACAGCGGTTGTAAAACAGACGGCTTGGACTTTTCCATCTTTCATTTCTTGAAGCAATGTTTCTGCGGCTTCTGGTTCAGGTGGTGTGTGCTGATAAGGTAAAAGCGGCAATACATCTGCCCCTTTGTCATGTAAAAACTTCATGAGAGCCGGAGCGTTTTCTCCGTGCAGCTGCACCATGACACGTTTGCCTTGAAACTCTTTGCCTTCAAGCTTTGAGATTAGGTCACGCACCGTTCCATCTTCATCAGATACGTCTAGCTGAATTCCGCGTTTTTTGAGTGCAGCATAGGTTTTGTATCCTCTTGAAGCAATCTGTGCATTTGATAGAATGTGCATAAATTCTTCCCCTAAATGAAGCTCTTCTGCACTCTCAATTAATGTATCAGTCCCGATACCCGTTGTTAAAATCACCCAATCGGCGCCTTTTTTCACAAAGGTTTCAATGCCTGGCTTTAACTCCTCTTTGGCTAAAAATACGGTTCCTTGAAGAGAACGAATAACGGCTTGTCCCCCTTGCTTTTCGACAAGTGTACGCATTTCTTCTGTTTTTCTCGTTCCACAAATGGCAATCGTTTTTCCAGCTAAGCCTTTACTCAATTTTATCCCTCTTTTTCTATCACATTTGATATGTATTAAATATAGATTTATTTGGAAGACGTTGCAAGTGTCTACTAAAAAAGAGCTTGACGTTTCGGTCTAATTCGAGTATCTTTTGTAAGTGCAAATTGTAGGAGGTCATTATGGAAAAACAGAATGTTCAAGCTTATCGATTATCAATTGCAGACCCAACACCACTTGGTTTGTTTGGTTTAGCAATGGTGACGCTCGTTGCGTCCTCACAAAAACTAGGAATTACAGATGGCACTTCCCTTATTTTACCTTGGGCTATCTTCCTTGGAGGCATCGCGCAGCTGATCGCGTCCATACAAGATTCAAAGCATCAAAATATTTTTGGAGCCACTGCCTTTGGCGCATTCGGTCTTTTTTGGATGGGCGTTGGTACGACTTGGCTCATTCAAGCGGGCGTTTTTGGGAAAACGCTTGCGGAAGCAGCAGATCCAAAACAACTAGGTTTTGCGTTTATCGGATATTTAATTTTCAGCTTGTTTATGACGATTGGTGCAATGGAAACACATAAAGTATTATTTTTGATTTTCGTCTTTATTGATTTCTTATTCCTTGGTCTTTCCCTAAGCTCATTTGGTGTGATGTACGATGTGACTCATACCATTGCCGGTATTGCAGAATTGATCATTTCCCTGCTTTCTTTTTATGGTTCAGCAGCAGTTGTTCTCAATACTCATTTTGGCCGTACTGTACTGCCAATTGGACAACCATTTCGTATTTTTACAAAAGCATAAGTAAAAAAAGAACTGCTTTGTGCAGTTCTTTTTTATGTTTATTTTTCTTGTGCCTCTTGGAAGATCTCGCTGATGATTTCATATGAACGCATTCTTTCTTGATGGTCAAACATATCCGAATTAATCATCACTTCGTCTGCTTGAGTAGCTTCAACAAAGGCTTCCAATTCTTTTTTCACCTTTTCTTTATCCCCGATCATTGTCGAACTTAATTGTTCATCCACCATCGCTTTTTCATATGGACTCCAAAGGCCGTCCATACTGTCGACAGGCGCTTTGAGTTTTCCTGGAGTATTTCGAATGAGACTCAAAAACCGCTGATAATGAGAGGTTGCCAAATATTCAGCCCGCTCTGTTTGATCTGCAGCAAAAGCTGTCACCCCCACCATGGCATAAGGCTCTTTCAACACATCAGAAGGTCTAAATGACTGTCTATACAACTCTAAAGCAGGAATTGTATTTTTAGGTGAAAAATGTGCCGCAAAGGCAAATGGCAATCCAAGCTCTCCTGCAAGTCTTGCGCTAAAACCGCTTGAACCAAGCAGCCAAATCGGAATGTTTAGACCCTCTCCCGGAACGGCTCTTACATGTTTTTTGACCTGTCCAGTTGGTTTAAAATATTGCCGAAGTTCTTCTAGCTGCTCAGGGAAATCTTCTCCATTATGAAGATTACGTCTAAGCGCCCTTGCCGTTAACTGATCTGTCCCTGGTGCTCTGCCAAGACCTAAATCAATTCTCCCCGGATATAATGTCTCAAGTGTGCCGAATTGTTCAGCAATGACAAGTGAAGAGTGGTTTGGCAGCATAATTCCACCAGATCCTACTCGAATTTTTTCGGTTCCGCCAGCAATATACCCAATTAAAACGGACGTTGCTGAACTTGCAACACCTTCCATATTATGGTGTTCTGCCAGCCAGTATCTATGATAACCCCACTTCTCCGCCTTTTTTGCTAAATCCATACTATGTTCAAAAGATTCCTTAATGGAGCCTCCTTCTGTCACAGAGGATAAATTTAAAACGGAATAAGCTGTACGCTGTAAAACTGATTGACTCATAAATGATGTCCCCATTTCTGTCAAAAATCATACTAGTTTCATACTTTCAACACCATAACATAAAATCATCAAACATTTAAATGATTTGATTCGATGATTTTCGAAATGATGATTTTCTAGGTTTTACTTCCAATTTAAAAATTTGCACATAGAATGAAATATCAATTTTAGGAGATGGGCAATTTGTACAATCAATTCGATCACAAATGTCCCTTTTGCGGTAAATATCATGAACAGCCTCATTACAAAAGATCACGTCATGACCGTTCTCAAAGAAGAGACTGTCCATTTATCAAACAAGAACTTTCGAAACAAAATAGACCTCAAGGAAATCCTCTCTGTCACAGTGCAAAAGGAGAAAAACAATCAAAACCAATTCAAAGGGTTGGACGAAGAGGTCCCGCTGGACCTATAGGACCCACCGGACCTGCTGGCGCTACTGGGGCAACCGGTGCCACTGGTCTAACCGGAGATACTGGTCCTACTGGACCTACAGGTGTAACTGGAGATACCGGTCCAACTGGAGCTACTGGTGCAGGGTTAACAGGTATTGAAGCGTTTGATCCGGTAATCAGCCCTACTTACCAAGTAGGGCAAGTAGTGACCTTTAATGGCAGTACGTATGTAGTAAATACTGCACCACCGACAGGTACACCAGATACTTCCCTAGACTACACATTACTGGCTGCAGCAGGATCAACTGGAGCTACCGGTCCAACGGGAGTTACTGGTGCAACCGGAGATACTGGTCCTACTGGTGATACCGGTCCTACTGGAGCCACTGGTGCAACCGGAGATACTGGTCCTACTGGAGATACTGGTGCTACTGGTGATACCGGTCCTACTGGAGCCACTGGTGCAACCGGAGATACCGGTCCAACGGGAGTTACTGGTGCGACTGGTGATACTGGTCCAACTGGACCAACAGGTGTAACCGGAGCTACCGGCCCTACTGGAGTTACTGGTGCGACCGGAGATACTGGTCCAACTGGAGCCACTGGTGATACTGGTCCAACTGGACCAACAGGTGTAACCGGAGCTACCGGGCCTACTGGAGTTACTGGTGATACTGGTCCTACTGGTGCGACCGGAGATACTGGTCCAACTGGAGCCACTGGTGCCACTGGTGCCACTGGTGATACCGGTCCTACTGGAGTTACTGGTGATACTGGTCCTACTGGAGCCACTGGAGATACCGGTCCTACTGGAGTTACTGGTGCAACCGGAGATACCGGTCCTACTGGAGTTACTGGTGATACTGGTGATACTGGTCCAACGGGAGTTACTGGTGCGACTGGTGATACCGGGCCTACTGGAGCCACTGGTGCAACCGGAGATACTGGTCCTACTGGAGCCACTGGTGCGACTGGTGATACCGGGCCTACTGGAGCCACTGGTGCAACCGGAGATACTGGTCCTACTGGACCAACAGGTGTAACCGGAGCTACCGGCCCTACTGGAGTTACTGGTGCGACTGGTGATACTGGTCCTACTGGACCAACAGGTGCAACCGGAGCTACCGGCCCTACTGGAGCCACTGGTGCGACCGGAGATACTGGTCCTACTGGACCTACAGGTGTAACTGGAGATACTGGTCCTACTGGACCTACAGGTGTAACTGGAGATACCGGTCCAACGGGAGCTACTGGTGCAGGGTTAACAGGTATTGAAGCGTTTGATCCGGTAATCAGCCCTACTTACCAAGTAGGGCAAGTAGTGACCTTTAATGGCAGTACGTATGTAGTAAATACTGCACCACCGACAGGTACACCAGATACTTCCCTAGACTACACATTACTGGCTGCAGCAGGATCAACTGGAGATACCGGCCCTACTGGAGTTACTGGTGCAACCGGAGTTACCGGCCCTACTGGCGCCACTGGTATCACGGGTGCTACTGGTCCTACTGGGGCGACTGGTATCACTGGTTCAACCGGATCTACCGGAGCCACTGGTGCAACCGGAGCTACCGGTCCTACCGGTCCTACTGGTGCCACTGGTGCAACCGGAGATACTGGTCCTACTGGACCAACAGGTGTAACCGGAGCTACCGGTCCTACTGGAGTTACTGGTGCCACTGGTCCTACTGGAGCCACTGGTGCCACTGGTGATACCGGTCCTACTGGACCAACAGGTGCAACCGGAGATACCGGCCCTACTGGAGCCACTGGTGCGACCGGAGATACTGGTCCTACTGGACCAACAGGTGTAACCGGAGATACCGGCCCTACTGGAGTTACTGGTGCCACTGGTGATACTGGTCCTACTGGAGCCACTGGTGCGACCGGAGATACTGGTCCAACTGGAGCCACTGGTGCCACTGGAGATACCGGCCCTACTGGAGTTACTGGTGCAACCGGAGATACCGGGCCTACTGGAGCCACTGGTGCAACCGGAGTTACCGGTCCTACTGGAGTTACTGGTGATACTGGTCCTACTGGACCAACAGGTGTAACCGGAGCTACCGGCCCTACTGGAGTTACTGGTGCGACTGGTGATACTGGTCCTACTGGAGCCACTGGTGATACTGGTCCTACTGGAGCCACTGGTGCCACTGGAGATACCGGTCCTACTGGACCAACAGGTGTAACCGGAGCTACCGGGCCTACTGGAGCCACTGGTGATACTGGTCCTACTGGACCAACAGGTGTAACCGGAGCTACCGGGCCTACTGGTGATACTGGAGTTACTGGTGATACTGGTCCTACTGGAGCCACTGGTGCAACCGGAGATACTGGTCCTACTGGAGCCACTGGTGCAACCGGAGATACCGGTCCAACGGGAGTTACTGGTGCGACTGGTGATACTGGTCCTACTGGACCAACAGGTGTAACCGGAGCTACCGGCCCTACTGGTGCGACTGGTGATACTGGTCCTACTGGAGCCACTGGTGCGACCGGAGATACTGGTCCTACTGGACCTACAGGTGTAACTGGAGATACCGGTCCAACGGGAGCTACTGGTGCAGGGTTAACAGGTATTGAAGCGTTTGATCCGGTAATCAGCCCTACTTACCAAGTAGGGCAAGTAGTGACCTTTAATGGCAGTACGTATGTAGTAAATACTGCACCACCGACAGGTACACCAGATACTTCCCTAGACTACACATTACTGGCTGCAGCAGGATCAACTGGAGCTACCGGTCCAACGGGAGTTACTGGTGCAACCGGAGATACTGGTCCTACTGGTGATACCGGTCCTACTGGAGCCACTGGTGCAACTGGTGCAACCGGAGATACTGGTCCTACTGGAGATACTGGTGCTACTGGTGATACCGGTCCTACTGGAGCCACTGGTGATACTGGTCCTACTGGACCAACAGGTGTAACCGGAGCTACCGGCCCTACTGGAGTTACTGGTGCGACCGGAGATACTGGTCCAACTGGAGCCACTGGTGCCACTGGAGATACCGGGCCTACTGGAGTTACTGGTGATACTGGAGTTACTGGAGCTACCGGGCCTACTGGAGCCACTGGTGATACTGGTCCAACTGGACCAACAGGTGTAACCGGAGCTACCGGGCCTACTGGAGTTACTGGTGATACTGGTGATACTGGTCCTACTGGTGCGACCGGAGATACTGGTCCAACTGGAGCCACTGGTGCCACTGGAGATACCGGTCCTACTGGAGTTACTGGTGATACTGGTCCTACTGGAGCCACTGGAGATACCGGGCCTACTGGAGTTACTGGTGCAACCGGAGATACCGGTCCTACTGGAGTTACTGGTGATACTGGTGATACTGGTCCAACGGGAGCTACTGGTGCAGGGTTAACAGGTATTGAAGCGTTTGAACCGGTAATCAGCCCTACTTACCAAGTAGGGCAAGTAGTGACCTTTAATGGCAGTACGTATGTAGTAAATACTGCACCACCGACAGGTACACCAGATACTTCCCTAGACTACACATTACTGGCTGCAGCAGGATCAACTGGAGCTACCGGTCCAACGGGAGTTACTGGTGCAACCGGAGATACCGGTCCTACTGGAGCCACTGGTGCAACCGGAGATACCGGTCCAACGGGAGTTACTGGTGCGACTGGTGATACTGGTCCAACTGGACCAACAGGTGTAACCGGAGATACCGGCCCTACTGGAGTTACTGGTGCGACCGGAGATACTGGTCCAACTGGAGCCACTGGTGCCACTGGAGATACCGGGCCTACTGGAGTTACTGGTGATACTGGAGTTACTGGTGCTACCGGTCCTACTGGACCAACAGGTGTAACCGGAGATACCGGGCCTACTGGAGCCACTGGTGCAACCGGAGATACTGGTCCTACTGGACCAACAGGTGTAACCGGAGCTACCGGCCCTACTGGAGTTACTGGTGCGACTGGTGATACTGGTCCAACTGGAGCCACTGGAGATACCGGGCCTACTGGAGTTACTGGTGATACTGGTCCAACTGGAGCCACTGGTGCAACCGGAGATACTGGTCCTACTGGAGCCACTGGTGCAACCGGAGATACCGGTCCTACCGGTCCTACTGGTGCCACTGGTGCAACCGGAGATACTGGTCCTACTGGGGCGACAGGCATCACGGGTGCTACTGGACCTACTGGCGCGACTGGTATCACTGGTTCAACCGGAGCTACCGGAGCCACTGGTGCAACCGGAGATACCGGTCCTACTGGAGTTACTGGTGCCACTGGTCCTACTGGAGCCACTGGTGCCACTGGTGATACCGGTCCTACTGGACCAACAGGTGCAACCGGAGCTACCGGCCCTACTGGAGCCACTGGTGCGACCGGAGATACTGGTCCTACTGGACCAACAGGTGTAACCGGAGATACCGGCCCTACTGGAGTTACTGGTGCCACTGGTGATACTGGTCCTACTGGAGCCACTGGTGCGACCGGAGATACTGGTCCAACTGGAGCCACTGGTGCCACTGGAGATACCGGCCCTACTGGAGTTACTGGTGCAACCGGAGATACCGGGCCTACTGGAGCCACTGGTGCAACCGGAGTTACCGGTCCTACTGGAGTTACTGGTGATACTGGTCCTACTGGACCAACAGGTGTAACCGGAGCTACCGGCCCTACTGGAGTTACTGGTGCGACTGGTGATACTGGTCCTACTGGAGCCACTGGTGATACTGGTCCTACTGGAGCCACTGGTGCCACTGGAGATACCGGTCCTACTGGACCAACAGGTGTAACCGGAGCTACCGGGCCTACTGGAGCCACTGGTGATACTGGTCCTACTGGACCAACAGGTGTAACCGGAGCTACCGGGCCTACTGGAGCCACTGGTCCTACTGGAGCCACTGGTGCAACCGGAGATACCGGTCCAACGGGAGTTACTGGTGCGACTGGTGATACTGGTCCTACTGGACCAACAGGTGTAACCGGAGCTACCGGCCCTACTGGTGCGACTGGTGATACTGGTCCTACTGGAGCCACTGGTGCGACCGGAGATACTGGTCCTACTGGACCTACAGGTGTAACTGGAGATACCGGTCCAACTGGAGCTACTGGTGCAGGGTTAACAGGTATTGAAGCGTTTGATCCGGTAATCAGCCCTACTTACCAAGTAGGGCAAGTAGTGACCTTTAATGGCAGTACGTATGTAGTAAATACTGCACCACCGACAGGTACACCAGATACTTCCCTAGACTACACATTACTGGCTGCAGCAGGATCAACTGGAGCTACCGGTCCAACTGGAGCCACTGGTGCCACTGGAGATACCGGGCCTACTGGAGTTACTGGTGATACTGGAGTTACTGGAGCTACCGGGCCTACTGGAGCCACTGGTGATACTGGTCCAACTGGACCAACAGGTGTAACCGGAGCTACCGGGCCTACTGGAGTTACTGGTGATACTGGTGATACTGGTCCTACTGGTGCGACCGGAGATACTGGTCCAACTGGAGCCACTGGTGCCACTGGAGATACCGGTCCTACTGGAGTTACTGGTGATACTGGTCCTACTGGAGCCACTGGAGATACCGGGCCTACTGGAGTTACTGGTGCAACCGGAGATACCGGTCCTACTGGAGTTACTGGTGATACTGGTGATACTGGTCCAACGGGAGCTACTGGTGCAGGGTTAACAGGTATTGAAGCGTTTGAACCGGTAATCAGCCCTACTTACCAAGTAGGGCAAGTAGTGACCTTTAATGGCAGTACGTATGTAGTAAATACTGCACCACCGACAGGTACACCAGATACTTCCCTAGACTACACATTACTGGCTGCAGCAGGATCAACTGGAGCTACCGGTCCTACTGGAGCCACTGGTGCAACCGGAGATACTGGTCCTACTGGAGCCACTGGTGCAACCGGAGATACTGGTCCTACTGGACCTACAGGTGTAACTGGAGATACCGGTCCAACGGGAGCTACTGGTGCAGGGTTAACAGGTATTGAAGCGTTTGATCCGGTAATCAGCCCTACTTACCAAGTAGGGCAAGTAGTGACCTTTAATGGCAGTACGTATGTAGTAAATACTGCACCACCGACAGGTACACCAGATACTTCCCTAGACTACACATTACTGGCTGCAGCAGGATCAACTGGAGCTACCGGTCCTACTGGAGCCACTGGTGCAACCGGAGATACTGGTCCTACTGGAGCCACTGGTGCAACCGGAGATACTGGTCCTACTGGACCTACAGGTGTAACTGGAGATACCGGTCCAACGGGAGCTACTGGTGCAGGGTTAACAGGTATTGAAGCGTTTGATCCGGTAATCAGCCCTACTTACCAAGTAGGGCAAGTAGTGACCTTTAATGGCAGTACGTATGTAGTAAATACTGCACCACCGACAGGTACACCAGATACTTCCCTAGACTACACATTACTGGCTGCAGCAGGATCAACTGGAGCTACCGGTCCAACGGGAGTTACTGGTGCAACCGGAGATACCGGTCCTACTGGGGCGACTGGTATCACTGGTTCAACCGGATCTACCGGCGCCACTGGTGCAACCGGAGATACCGGTCCTACCGGTCCTACTGGAGTTACTGGTGCGACTGGTCCTACTGGAGCCACTGGTGTAACCGGAGCTACCGGTCCTACTGGAGTTACTGGCGCCACTGGTATCACGGGTGCTACTGGTCCTACTGGGGCGACTGGTATCACTGGTTCAACCGGATCTACCGGAGCCACTGGTGTAACCGGAGCTACCGGTCCTACTGGAGTTACTGGCGCCACTGGTATCACGGGTGCAACTGGTCCTACTGGCGCCACTGGTATCACTGGTTCAACCGGATCTACCGGAGCCACTGGACCAACCTCACAAATTTTCTTTGACCAAACAGCAACACAGCAGCAAGTATTTCCTCCGTTGAATTCAGAAATAACATTACTCACTTTTACAGTTCCTGTAACAAGTGGTCAAAGAGTAAAGATTGACCTATCAGCAAATGTTACAGCTAACACTACAGCGAATTATAGTATAAGTGGAAATACTCGATTAAGGAGAAACGGAACATTGTTAACAGAAGTTCCTTTCTTTAGATCGGGATCAGGCGCAGGGGCACAAAGCTTTGTAGTTTCCACCACTTACGTTGATACTGTAACTAGTACGGGTAATAATGTATATACTGTTAATATCATTATTACAGCACAGTCAAATATAACAACTGTTAACACAGATACTCGAGCTGCAAATGCTGTAATATATGTATAAACAAAACGCATAAAGGCTTTGGCCTTTATGCGTTCAGGCTGTCGAGAAAATCTCGACAGCTTTATTTTTTCCTTAAAGTTTCCATTCCCCCATTTTATAATAGAGAAAGCAGCACCTTCCATATTATGGTGTTCCGCAAGCCAGTATCTATGATAACCCCACTTCTCCGCCTTTTTTTCTAAATCCATACTATGTTCAAAAGATTCCTTAATAGTGCCTCCTTCTGTCACAGAGGATAAATTTACATAAAACAATTTAACTTTTAAATAATTTGATTCGATGAACTTCGAAATAAAAATATCATTTAACTTAATTTCGCTTTTTAAATTTCCACATAGAATAAAATATTAACTTGTAGGAGATGGGGAATTTGTATAATCAGTACGACAACAAATGTCCCTTTTGCGGAAAAAAGCATGATTGGCAACCTCATTACAGAAAATCTCGTCACGATAGACCTCTATTTGATGACTGCCCTCTTCTTAAACGAGAATGTAAAAAGAACAAAGTTGTTAAACATCACAGCACTTGTGCTAAAGCAAAAGGACGGAAAAAAACAAATAATAAAATTGTAAAAAGAGGTCCTACTGGTGCAACCGGAGTTACCGGTCCTACTGGAGTTACTGGTGCAACTGGTGCAGGGTTAACAGGTATTGAAGCGTTTGATCCGGTAATCAGCCCTACTTACCAAGTAGGGCAAGTAGTGACCTTTAATGGCAGTACGTATGTAGTAAATACTGCACCACCGACAGGTACACCAGATACTTCCCTAGACTACACATTACTGGCTGCAGCAGGATCAACTGGAGCTACCGGTCCTACTGGAGCCACTGGTGCAACCGGAGATACTGGTCCTACTGGAGCCACTGGTGCAACCGGAGATACTGGTCCTACTGGACCTACAGGTGTAACTGGAGATACCGGTCCAACGGGAGCTACTGGTGCAGGGTTAACAGGTATTGAAGCGTTTGATCCGGTAATCAGCCCTACTTACCAAGTAGGGCAAGTAGTGACCTTTAATGGCAGTACGTATGTAGTAAATACTGCACCACCGACAGGTACACCAGATACTTCCCCAGACTACACATTACTGGCTGCAGCAGGATCAACTGGCTCAACGGGAGCCACCGGAGTTACCGGTCCTACTGGAGCCACTGGGGCCACCGGAGATACCGGCTCTACTGGAGCTACTGGGGCCACCGGAGATACCGGCTCTACTGGAGCTACTGGGGCCACCGGAGATACCGGTTCTACTGGAGTTACCGGTCCTACTGGAGTTACTGGTGTAACTGGAGTTACCGGTCCTACTGGACCAACAGGTGCAACCGGAGGTACCGGTCCTACTGGACCAACAGGTGCAACCGGAGATACCGGTCCTACTGGACCAACAGGTGCAACCGGAGTTACCGGTCCTACTGGACCAACAGGTGCAACCGGAGATACCGGCTCTACTGGAGCTACTGGGGCCACCGGAGATACCGGTTCTACTGGAGCTACTGGAGCCACCGGAGATACCGGCTCTACTGGAGCTACTGGGGCCACCGGAGATACCGGTTCTACTGGAGTTACCGGTCCTACTGGAGTTACTGGTGTAACTGGAGTTACCGGTCCTACTGGACCAACAGGTGCAACCGGAGGTACCGGTCCTACTGGACCAACAGGTGCAACCGGAGATACCGGTCCTACTGGACCAACAGGTGCAACCGGAGTTACCGGTCCTACTGGACCAACAGGTGCAACCGGAGATACCGGCTCTACTGGAGCTACTGGGGCCACCGGAGATACCGGTTCTACTGGAGCTACTGGAGCCACCGGAGATACCGGTTCTACTGGAGTTACTGGTGTAACTGGAGGTACCGGCCCTACTGGTCCTACTGGTGTAACCGGAGTTACCGGCTCTACTGGAGCTACTGGGGCCACCGGAGATACCGGTCCTACTGGAGCCACTGGTGCAACCGGAGTTACCGGTTCTACTGGAGTTACTGGTGCAACCGGAGTTACTGGTGTAACTGGAGATACCGGCCCTACTGGAGGTACTGGTGCAACCGGAGATACCGGCTCTACTGGACCAACAGGTGCAACCGGAGATACCGGCTCTACTGGAGCTACTGGGGCCACCGGAGATACCGGTCCTACTGGAGTTACTGGTGTAACTGGAGATACCGGTCCTACTGGGGCAACCGGAGTTACCGGTCCTACTGGACCAACAGGTGCAACCGGAGTTACCGGCTCTACTGGAGCTACTGGGGCCACCGGAGATACCGGTTCTACTGGAGTTACTGGTGTAACTGGAGGTACCGGTCCTACTGGAGTTACTGGTGTAACTGGAGGTACCGGTCCTACTGGACCAACAGGTGCAACCGGAGTTACCGGTCCTACTGGACCAACAGGTGCAACCGGAGTTACCGGCCCTACTGGTCCTACTGGTGTAACCGGAGTTACCGGCTCTACTGGAGCTACTGGGGCCACCGGAGATACCGGTCCTACTGGAGCCACTGGTGCAACCGGAGTTACCGGTTCTACTGGAGTTACTGGTGCAACCGGAGTTACCGGTTCTACTGGAGTTACTGGTGTAACTGGAGATACCGGTCCTACTGGGGCAACCGGAGATACCGGTCCTACTGGACCAACAGGTGCAACCGGAGTTACCGGCTCTACTGGAGCTACTGGGGCAACCGGAGATACCGGTTCTACTGGAGTTACTGGTGTAACTGGAGGTACCGGTCCTACTGGAGTTACTGGTGTAACTGGAGGTACCGGTCCTACTGGACCAACAGGTGCAACCGGAGATACCGGTTCTACTGGAGCTACTGGAGCCACCGGAGATACCGGTTCTACTGGAGTTACTGGTGTAACTGGAGTTACCGGCTCTACTGGGGCAACCGGAGTTACCGGTCCTACTGGTCCTACTGGTGTAACCGGAGATACCGGCTCTACTGGAGCCACCGGAGATACCGGTTCTACTGGAGTTACTGGTGTAACTGGAGGTACCGGCCCTACTGGGGCTACTGGGGCAACCGGAGATACCGGCCCTACTGGGGCTACTGGGGCAACCGGAGATACCGGTCCTACTGGAGTTACTGGTGTAACTGGAGTTACCGGTCCTACTGGACCAACAGGTGCAACCGGAGGTACCGGTCCTACTGGACCAACAGGTGCAACCGGAGATACCGGTCCTACTGGACCAACAGGTGCAACCGGAGTTACCGGTCCTACTGGACCAACAGGTGCAACCGGAGATACCGGCTCTACTGGAGCTACTGGGGCCACCGGAGATACCGGTTCTACTGGAGCTACTGGAGCCACCGGAGATACCGGTTCTACTGGAGTTACTGGTGTAACTGGAGGTACCGGCCCTACTGGTCCTACTGGTGTAACCGGAGTTACCGGCTCTACTGGAGCCACTGGTGCAACCGGAGTTACCGGTTCTACTGGAGCCACTGGTGCGACCGGAGATACCGGCTCTACTGGAGCTACTGGGGCCACCGGAGATACCGGCTCTACTGGAGCTACTGGGGCCACCGGAGATACCGGCTCTACTGGAGCTACTGGGGCCACCGGAGATACCGGTTCTACTGGAGTTACCGGTCCTACTGGAGTTACTGGTGTAACTGGAGTTACCGGTCCTACTGGACCAACAGGTGCAACCGGAGGTACCGGTCCTACTGGACCAACAGGTGCAACCGGAGATACCGGTCCTACTGGACCAACAGGTGCAACCGGAGTTACCGGTCCTACTGGACCAACAGGTGCAACCGGAGATACCGGCTCTACTGGAGCTACTGGGGCCACCGGAGATACCGGTTCTACTGGAGCTACTGGAGCCACCGGAGATACCGGCTCTACTGGAGCTACTGGGGCCACCGGAGATACCGGTTCTACTGGAGTTACCGGTCCTACTGGAGTTACTGGTGTAACTGGAGTTACCGGTCCTACTGGACCAACAGGTGCAACCGGAGGTACCGGTCCTACTGGACCAACAGGTGCAACCGGAGATACCGGTCCTACTGGACCAACAGGTGCAACCGGAGTTACCGGTCCTACTGGACCAACAGGTGCAACCGGAGATACCGGCTCTACTGGAGCTACTGGGGCCACCGGAGATACCGGTTCTACTGGAGCTACTGGAGCCACCGGAGATACCGGTTCTACTGGAGTTACTGGTGTAACTGGAGGTACCGGCCCTACTGGTCCTACTGGTGTAACCGGAGTTACCGGCTCTACTGGAGCTACTGGGGCCACCGGAGATACCGGTCCTACTGGAGCCACTGGTGCAACCGGAGTTACCGGTTCTACTGGAGTTACTGGTGCAACCGGAGTTACTGGTGTAACTGGAGATACCGGCCCTACTGGAGGTACTGGTGCAACCGGAGATACCGGCTCTACTGGACCAACAGGTGCAACCGGAGATACCGGCTCTACTGGAGCTACTGGGGCCACCGGAGATACCGGTCCTACTGGAGTTACTGGTGTAACTGGAGATACCGGTCCTACTGGGGCAACCGGAGTTACCGGTCCTACTGGACCAACAGGTGCAACCGGAGTTACCGGTCCTACTGGACCAACAGGTGCAACCGGAGTTACCGGCTCTACTGGAGCTACTGGGGCCACCGGAGATACCGGTTCTACTGGAGTTACTGGTGTAACTGGAGGTACCGGTCCTACTGGAGTTACTGGTGTAACTGGAGGTACCGGTCCTACTGGACCAACAGGTGCAACCGGAGTTACCGGTCCTACTGGACCAACAGGTGCAACCGGAGTTACCGGCCCTACTGGTCCTACTGGTGTAACCGGAGTTACCGGCTCTACTGGAGCTACTGGGGCCACCGGAGATACCGGTCCTACTGGAGCCACTGGTGCAACCGGAGTTACCGGTTCTACTGGAGTTACAGGTGCAACCGGAGTTACCGGTTCTACTGGAGTTACTGGTGTAACTGGAGATACCGGTCCTACTGGGGCAACCGGAGATACCGGTCCTACTGGACCAACAGGTGCAACCGGAGTTACCGGCTCTACTGGAGCTACTGGGGCAACCGGAGATACCGGTTCTACTGGAGTTACTGGTGTAACTGGAGGTACCGGTCCTACTGGAGTTACTGGTGTAACTGGAGGTACCGGTCCTACTGGACCAACAGGTGCAACCGGAGATACCGGTTCTACTGGAGCTACTGGAGCCACCGGAGATACCGGTTCTACTGGAGTTACTGGTGTAACTGGAGTTACCGGCTCTACTGGGGCAACCGGAGTTACCGGTCCTACTGGTCCTACTGGTGTAACCGGAGATACCGGCTCTACTGGAGCCACCGGAGATACCGGTTCTACTGGAGTTACTGGTGTAACTGGAGGTACCGGCCCTACTGGGGCTACTGGGGCAACCGGAGATACCGGCCCTACTGGGGCTACTGGGGCAACCGGAGATACCGGTCCTACTGGAGTTACTGGTGTAACTGGAGTTACCGGTCCTACTGGACCAACAGGTGCAACCGGAGGTACCGGTCCTACTGGACCAACAGGTGCAACCGGAGATACCGGTCCTACTGGACCAACAGGTGCAACCGGAGATACCGGCTCTACTGGAGCTACTGGGGCCACCGGAGATACCGGTCCTACTGGAGTTACTGGTGTAACTGGAGATACCGGTCCTACTGGGGCAACCGGAGATACCGGTCCTACTGGACCAACAGGTGCAACCGGAGTTACCGGCTCTACTGGAGCTACTGGGGCAACCGGAGATACCGGTTCTACTGGAGTTACTGGTGTAACTGGAGGTACCGGTCCTACTGGAGTTACTGGTGTAACTGGAGGTACCGGTCCTACTGGACCAACAGGTGCAACCGGAGATACCGGTTCTACTGGAGCTACTGGAGCCACCGGAGATACCGGTTCTACTGGAGTTACTGGTGTAACTGGAGTTACCGGCTCTACTGGGGCAACCGGAGTTACCGGTCCTACTGGTCCTACTGGTGTAACCGGAGATACCGGCTCTACTGGAGCCACCGGAGATACCGGTTCTACTGGAGTTACTGGTGTAACTGGAGGTACCGGCCCTACTGGGGCTACTGGGGCAACCGGAGATACCGGCCCTACTGGGGCTACTGGGGCAACCGGAGATACCGGTCCTACTGGAGTTACTGGTGCAACCGGAGTTACCGGCTCTACTGGAGCTACTGGTGCAACCGGAGATACCGGTCCTACTGGAGTTACTGGTGCCACTGGAGCTACCGGTCCTACTGGAGCCACTGGGCCTACTGGTCCAACTCAAACGACTCTTTATGCCGGAAATACAACGGGGCCTACAATCATTACTGTTCTTGGTGGTACGAACATTGCTTTACCAAGTAATCAAAATATCAATGGATTTGCACCGAATGGTTCAAATGATACTTTTACTGTACAACAAACAGGTAAATACTATATCACATACCAAATTAATACAACAGTTGCACTTTTAGTTAGTGCACGGCTACTTCTTAATGGAGCCACTGTCATCCCAGGTTCTATTCAATCACCGGTGGTCTCAACCACATTTATCAGTAACACATTGATTGTGAATTTAACTGCTGGAAATACGATATCATTGCAATTGTTTGGGGCAGTTGTAACAGCTATTTTAATTGGTGGAGGTGCAACCGGGGCATCCCTAACAATCATAAGACTCAGTTAACGAAAAAAAGAAGGGCTACTTTAGCCTTCAGATTGTAGAGAAACTCATGTTTTTCTACAATCGTTAGGTTGAATAAAAAAGGCATCCCACACACGTTTTGTTTTCCTCTCAACCGGCAATAGCGAAGCCCATGCAGTTGTTTTGAATCTGCAAGGCTTCGCTCTATTTTTCTTTTCTTTTTTTATATAGCTCTTTTCCAGAGGCAGACAGACGATTTTGTCTGATCTTTTCTTGTGTTCCTCTCCCATACATGTCTGGAGATCACTTTTTGATGATTTTTCGATCTTGTACAGCTCTCAAAGAAAGAGATGGAAAATATCTAAGAAAAAAATAAAGCTGTCGAGATTTTCTCGACAGCATGAGAAAGGCTTTTTCAGCCTTTCTTTTTTATGTCTTCTATGACATTTATACATTGTTCAATATCATCAGATTGTAAGAGGTGAAAAATAGATTGGATGACGGTAAACTCTAAATTCCACCATTCTAATAACTGAAGTTTTTCGATGATTTCAGATGAAAACCGGTATTTCATGAGCTGCTGCGGATTTCCTGCGGCAATCGCATATGGGGGCACATCTTTTGTGATGACACTATTTGCACCAATCACTGCTCCGTTCCCTATACATACTCCTGACATGATTGTTGCTCCATAACCAATCCAGACATCGTGTCCTATGTGGACATCTCCTTTTGACTTTGGATGTCCTTTAATGTGAGAAGCTTCCTTGAAAATTTGATTAAACGGATACGTTGTGGCCCAATCTGTACGGTGTTCACCGCCAAGGAAAATTTTGACTTCGTTTGCGATGGAACAAAACTTTCCAATGTTTAATGTTGTTCCTTCCCCCCACGTCAGCACTTGGAAATCTGGTCCGGCATAAGAAAAATCACCGATATTGTACGCACTCAGTTCACTTCTTTGATTCAAATACATAGAAGATCAGACCTCCTGAAAAGTGATAGATCTTCGTATGTATATGCTGCTTCACACTTTTACATTATGACTGCACTAGCGCTACAATCTGTTTTTTCTTCCATACGAGCTGATAGTAGCCGTATTGAAGGAGTAAGTTCACGAAAAAAGCCGCAGGATAGCCAATCCAGATGCCCTTGATGCCAAGGGTTGTGTGGTGCGATAGCACATAAGCGACTGGTACTTCTACAAGCCAAATGGAACAAATACTAAAGATCGTTGGCCATAGCACTGTTCCGCTTGCTCTCATCGTGGCTGCAACAATTTGGGCTGTTCCAAAAATAAGATAGCTCCATAATGTAATGACAACTAAGCTATAGGCAATGTCAATCGTCTTAGAATCTGTTAAAAAGATAGATAAAATCTGCGGTGCGAAGAGATAAACAATGATAATAATGAATCCGCCTATGGCAAAATTGAGCCCTAACCCGATTTTTATCACATCTTTCAATCGGTTGATATTCCCTGCGCCGATGAATTGTGCTGCAAAGATCGAGACCGCGATGCCAAGACTTACTGCCGGCATCTGCACATAGCTCACAACTTGATTGACAACACCATAGGCAGCAGTCGCCTGTGATCCATAATCATTGACAAAGGAAATAACAGCAATTTCTGATAAAGAAATAAGGATCATATTAATGCTCGATGGAATGCTGAGCTTTAATAATGTTTTTAGTAGATCCCCTTTCATCAATAAATGCTTTCTAACCGATGCATCGATGCGAAGCGGGTGTTTTGTTTTATATAAGTAGATATGTAGAATAATAAACGTCACAATGGTTGAAATCACAGAAGCATACGCAGCACCGTATAAACCAAATGCCGGCAGTCCCAGCCAGCCAAATAATAAAATCGGCAGCATCAAAATATTCGTTGCCGTACTAATCATTAAGAAATAAAAAGGCGTTTTTGAATCCCCTGTCCCTCGCAGGAAAGTCGTGTAAACAAAATAAAGAAATAAGATCGGCATTGAGATGAATAGAATTCTGGCATAAGCCGCACTTTCCTCCACGATATTCGCAGGTGTTCCCATGAGGTTTAAGATATCCGTTGCAAAAAAACCTCCAATGATTGCTAAAGAAAGTCCGATCAAAAAAGTGAATGAAAGCGTTGTGCCAATAATTTCTTTTAATCTTTGTTCATTTTTTGCTCCATACGCTTGTCCAATAAGGATTGAACTTCCCGATCCAATTCCGATGGAAAAAGAAACGAGTAAAAAGAAAAGCGGAAAGAATGCAGAAATGGCAGCTACTGCATCCTCTCCAATCCATCTGCCGACAAGGACGATGGATACAAGTTGTCCGATTGATTGCAAAATATTGCTAAGCAAAAGCGGGACGAGAAAAATGGACATGGTTTTTACTAAAGATTGATTGTTATCTAACGTCATGATGGTTCTCCTTCTCTATCTAAAGATTCTCAGCTAAAATGCTAACAATGTGGTCTTCTATCTCTTTCCCTTTCTCGTCATCAACAAGATGATTTAATAAAATGGAAAAAGCGACCGTCTTTCCACTCTTTGTGTCAATATATCCAGACAGTGTACTGACCGTAGTTAATGAACCTGTTTTTGCACGTACTTTTTCTAGTGTAGCTGGTTCTTTCAACCTGTTCCTTAACGTCCCTCCCACCATTCGGTCACTTGCCCCTGCTAACGGAAGCGCATGTTCATAGGTCTTAAACCATTTTTCCTTTTGAATGTTTGTTAGAAATAACGTGAACTGGTTGGCAGAAACAAGGTTAATAGGTGAGATGCCTGACCCATCTCGCAACACTGCAAGAGATGGATCGATGCCGAATGCAGGAAGCCGTTCATTCATCACATCCAGTCCATCTTCAAAGCTCCCTTTGCTTTTCACTTGTTTTCCAAGTTTCTTCAGCAACATTTCTGCATGGGTATTGTTGCTGAGTTTCATCATGGGAACAAGGAGCTCTGATAAAGGCATCGATGAATGGGTGGCAATTTTCTTGGCTTTTTTAGGAACTTGTTTTATTTTAAGCGGTCCTTTTACGTGAATCCCTTCCGCCTTTAACGCTCGTTTCATTAAATCTAACGCATAAGAGGATGGCTCCCATAATGCTACCCATTGTCTAGATACACTCGCTTTCACCGGAATGGTGCCAGTTAAAGTGATTTTGTTGGTGCCGTGAGAGCGCTTAAAAGAAATCTTCTTTTTCCCTTCTTCTGGCACGGTTTTTACTTGATTGATGACTTGAGGGACAGAAGTCTTCGGAATCATGTCATAGGTTGCTTTTTGCCCAGCTTTTTTGCCTGGCTTTACTTCGAGAATCACGGTTCCTGCATCATAATCTTGATTCGGTGAAGCCGTGAGAGCAGAGATTTGTGCACCGTAATATTGATCCTCATCACTCCAAGGTAAATCAATCGAATATCTTGTGTCATCATACCATGTATCGTCTGCCGCAAGCTGTCCGCGAATTGTATGTATTCCGGCCTTTTTCACTTGTTTGGCAAGTGCTGCAAAATCCTCTTCTAATAAAGTCGGATCCCCGGTACCGCGTAGATACAGGTTGCCATGTAACGTTTTCTTTTGAATAGAACCATCTATCCAGATGTCTGTCGGGAATGTGTGTGTTTCTCCTAGTATATCAAGGGCGATGGCTGATGTGAGCAGTTTCATATTAGAAGCAGGAGTAAGACGAATATCGGCTTGATGTTCATAAAGAAGAGAGGAGTCAGAAGTATCGCGGACGCTGATGCCAGAGATCGCGCCCTCTAAATCAGGTGCTGTTCGTATAAATTCATCTAAAGCTGTCACCCACGGCAGTGAGTCGTCACGAGCTGTCAGTTGATCATCTTTTGCTGAAAAAGGGAGAAATAAAATCGACAGGATACATATGTGTAAAAACAAGATCTGTGAAAAACGCTTCACGCAATCCCTCCTTTTTAGTCGCAGCCAATTTTAGAAGAATATGTTCATTATACACAAAAGAACGTTTGTTCTCAAAGGTTTTTTAAACAGAAAAGTCAGCTTTCTTTGACGAAAACTGACAAGCTCTTTACCTTTTTTCTGGATTCCAGCCATCGGTTCCGCTAAGAACAGCTTGCACTGTGATTTGACTTGCTTCGTTTTTCGATAAAATACTGGACCATTTTACGCGGGTTGCTGCGTTGCTTCCTGCTCCTGTCGATCCATATTCTTTATATCTTGCTGTTCTTTCGTTATCACGATTATCCCAGTTATGCCAACCCTCTGCCTTAATATGATCATCCATATTTGTATAGAGGAATGTCACAGCAGAATGAGGCCGCCACGGACGTCCTAAATATACCGATTGAGCAGCAGCCGTCCCCTTTTTGAGTGTAGAATCGATGAATACATATCCATACTTTTGCGCTTCTGTTGTGGATGCTGCAGTAATATACCCATTTCCAAGACTTTTTATTTCAGCTCTTTTAAACACGGCTGTGGCTGATCCAAAAATAAAATCGACCGTGCCTTCGATATAGCAGTTTTCATAATATTGCCGGCCTGTACCTGTTGCATAAAGTGTATCTTGATACCCTAAAACTCGTATTTGTTTAAACGCAGCCCGGTCGCCGGACACGTACAGTGCAACCGCCTGACCAGCATGTCTGCCAGCCGTATTTTGAAAGGTGATATTTTCTGCATAAAAGTCGTTCGCACGAATCATTGTGCTTGAGCTATTTGTTGTGCTGCCAGTACTTGCATTTGTATCATGATACGTCAGAATCGTCTTGTATTGGTCTTCCCCAATAAAGGACACGTAAGGTTTATTTTGCGGAAGCAGGATTTTTTCTTTATACACACCATTTTTAATATAGATCGTTACGCGCTGTTGATTGTTCACTGGAATCGCATCAATGGCAGACTGAACGGTTCGAAACGAGCCATTTCCCTTTTGATCGACCACAAGGACGCGATTTGTTTGATTCTGATGTCCGGCTGCTTGAAGTGAAGCTGAGTTCAATAGTAATAAAGACAAGACGACTACAAGCCATACCTTTCCATACTTCATCGTACATCTCCTCCTCTTTGTGAACGTTTTCAATCAAACATTCTTTTTGATCCTATTCATGACACGCACAAAAAAACACCCACTTATAGATGTTATGGATGTTTTTTGGACTTTTCATATTTCATTGCATAAATCCCTTCATTTTCAATCCATTCACAAAATAGAACGTCTCGATAGGAAGAAATGTGCTGCTTTTTTAATTGCTCACTCAGCCATGTTTCATCGAAGCCAGCTTCTTGTAAATCTTTTTTTAAAATTTCACCGTCAATAATAAACGTTCTAGGTAATTTGACTTCTTTTCCCTTCACGTTCACATCTTCTGCGGTGGCTGTTGCGTATTTCATTTTCGGAAGAACGCTTACCGAGCCGTCTGTTTCCAAAATGGCATATTCAATTTCATTCAAGGCAAAATGACCCTTCGCGCGAATCAGTGTCTGCAGCTGATTGAGATCAAGCATATTTTTCTTTAAACGTTTGTAGTGAATCTTCCCTTGATCAATGACAAGTGTCGGTCTTCCTTCTAAAAAGGCTCGAATACCTTTAAAGCGCTGTGAAAACCATTCAACTGTATAGAGAAGAACGCCCCATACCGCAACAGCAAACAAAATGTGCTGAATCTTGACTTCTGGGTCGAAAATGGCGTTTCCGACCATTTCGCCTAAAATCAGTGCAGAAATAAAATCAAACGGCGTGATTTGTGCAAATTGTGTTTTCCCTAATAATTTTATTATAGAAAATAAGGCAAAAAATCCGATAAACAGTTCAATGAAAATATTAAAAAATGGCACAAACATACCTTCCTTTCAAAGTGCATTTACCTACAGCATGCACATGAAAGGAAGGATCTAAACCGTTTACAAAGTAAAACGTCGTCTACCTCAAGCAATGAGTCATATACTTGCATCCATGATCTGGTGCTTGAATGTCACCTCATGAAAGATGGATTTTCAAATCAGCTCACTGCCTAGAGCGGAAAAAAGTGATAGTAAATCAAAATATCTGATTCATAAAAAGCCATGACCACTCTTCGGTCATGGCTTTTCTTTATATGTGTAAACACCCTTTGTTTGACCTATTTTGGCAGAACCGAACTCCCCATTAAATAACGGTCTACCTCGTGCGCCACTTGTCTGCCTTCATTAATTGCCCAGACAATCAAGCTTTGCCCGCGTCTTGCATCTCCCGCTGCAAATACGCCTTCTACATTTGTTGTATACTCCCCATACGTTGCGTCAATGCGATTGTTTTTGCTGTCCACGCCAAAGTGTTTCACGAGTGGCTGTTCAGTTCCCTCAAAACCAATTGCAATAAAGACTAGCTGAGCCGGCCATACCTTTTCGGTCCCTGGAATCTCATGAAATTCAAACTTCCCTTGTTCGTTTTTCACCTTTTCCATTTGAATCGTATGAAGCTCTTTTAATTTTCCATTTTTGTCTGCCACAATTTTTGTGGTTTGAATGGAATATTGACGCGGATCTTCCCCGAATTTTGCTTGTGCTTCTTCATAAGCATAATCGAGTGAGAAGACGTAAGGCTGTTCAGGCCACATGTTATCCCCTACACGTGTATCCGGAAGCTTCGGATGCTTCCCGAACTGAACAACACTTTTTGCTTTTTGGCGAAGTGCAGTTGCAACGCAATCTGCACCTGTATCTCCCCCGCCAATGACAATCACGTCTTTTCCTTTTGCATCAATGAAGTTTTTGTCTTTAAACCCTGAATCCAGCATGCTTTTTGTGGCGAGGGTTAAATAATCCATCGCTAGGTGAATCCCTTTAGCTTCCCGGCCTTCAATCAACAGGTCACGCTGCTTTTGTGCACCTGTACAAAGGATAACCGCATCAAACTGCTCTTTCAGTTCATCGGCAGTGACATCGACGCCAATTTCTGTGTTCGTTACAAAATCAATGCCTTCTTGTCTTAGCAGTTTGACTCTTCGTTCCACTACTTCTTTGTCCAGCTTCATGTTTGGAATGCCGTATGTCAGCAGTCCGCCAAGGCGATCAGACCGTTCGAACACTGTGACGGCGTGGCCTGCTTGGTTTAATTGATCAGCACTTGCAAGACCTGCTGGTCCTGAGCCGACAATGGCAATCTTCTTGCCTGTACGGCTTGAAGGAATTCTCGGTGTGATCCATCCATTTTCAAAGCCTTTATCAATGATGGTGCGTTCGATATTTTTAATCGAAACAGCTGGATCATTGATGGCGACTGTACATGACCCTTCGCAAGGCGCTGGACACACTCTCCCAGTAAATTCAGGGAAATTATTTGTTTTTTGCAGTCTTTCGAGCGCTTCTTTCCATCTGCCTCGATACACAAGGTCGTTCCATTCTGGAATTAAATTGTAGATCGGGCAGCCTGACACGCCGCCTTTGATCTCCATCCCAATTTGACAAAACGGTGTGCCGCAATCCATACATCTAGCGCCCTGCTTCTTCAATACGTCATCTGTATAAGGAGCTGAATATTCTTTCCAGTCATTTTGACGAGTGAGAGGGTCACGTTCATTTGGCTTTTCTCTTTTATAATCCATAAAACCTGTTGCTTTGCCCATTGTCCTCTCCCCTTTCTTAATGAGCGAGGGCTGCTTTTTGCCCGTTTGCCGTTTCTTGATTTTTCGGTTTCGTGTTTGCTTCAAAGGCATACATGACCGCTTCCTCATGACTAAGGCCCGCTTGTTTTTGTTCTTCAATGCTTTGAAGCATCATTTTGTAATTTCTCGGAATGACCTTGATGAATTGATCCTTTTCTTGCGCCCAGTTTTCTAAAAGTGCCGAAGCTTTTGCGCTGTTTGTATAGTGAAGGTGCTCTTGAATCAGCTGTTTCACTTCTTGCTCTTCATCGTGATCTGTGAGTTTTTCAAACATGATCATTTCCATGTTGCACATTCTTTTGAACTGTTTCGCATCGGATGTATGGACATAAGCTACGCCGCCAGACATTCCTGCGCCGAAGTTCTTTCCGACGTCTCCTAAAATGACGACACGTCCGCCAGTCATGTATTCACAGCCGTGATCACCGATTCCTTCAACAACCACCTGCACGCCTGAATTACGAACGGCAAAGCGCTCACCTGCACGCCCGTTAATATAGGCTTTTCCACTTGTCGCTCCGTAGAATGCGACGTTTCCAACAATGACATTTTCATGTCCATTTTGTACAAAGTGATCAGATGTTTTGACCGCAATTTTGCCTCCAGAGAGTCCTTTGCCGATATAGTCATTTGAATCACCTGTTAAATAGAGAGACATGCCCTTTGGCACAAATGCGCCGAAGCTTTGTCCTGCGGAACCAGTGAACCTTAGTGTGATCGTATCCTCTGGCAAGCCTTCTTCCCCGTAGCGTTTAGACACTTCACTTCCAGTAATGGTTCCAGCCACACGATTGATATTGCGAATATTCAATGATAGATCAACCGGTGTTTGATGATTCAACGCTTCCTGTACATAAGGGAGGATTTCATTCATATCCAGTGATTCATCAATTTTATGATTTTGAGGTGTTCTGAATGTACGAGCTCCTTCTGGCTGATAAAGCAGTGTTTCAAGGTCTAGCTGGCCTGCTTTCCAGTGAGCTTTTGCTCGTTCGCTAACTCCTAGAACATCCGTGCGTCCAATTAATTCATCCATTGATGTAAAGCCGAGCTCCGCTAAGATTTCTCTTACTTCCTCTGCAATAAACATCATGAAATTCACAATATGGTCAGGGTTCCCCATGAATTTTTTACGAAGCTCTGGATTCTGTGTAGCGACGCCGACTGGGCAAGTATCTAAATGACATGCTCTCATCATCACGCAGCCCAATACGACAAGTGGAGCTGTCGCAAAGCCATATTCTTCTGCTCCTAATATCGCAGCCATGACAACGTCGCGACCAGTCATTAACTTTCCGTCCGTTTCAAGAACGACTCTCTCGCGAAGGCCGTTTAACACAAGGGTTTGATGCGCCTCTGCCAAACCGAGCTCCCAAGGAAGTCCTGTGTGTTTAATACTCGTTTTCGGCGAAGCTCCTGTGCCGCCATCGTATCCACTGATCACAATGACATCCGCCGTTCCTTTTGCAACACCTGCTGCAATCGTACCAACGCCTGCTTTAGACACAAGCTTGACGCTGATGCGGGCATCACGGTTCGCGTTTTTCAAATCATGGATCAGCTGCGCTAAATCCTCGATGGAATAAATATCATGATGCGGCGGTGGTGAAATCAATCCGACGCCTGGTGTAGATCCGCGTACATCGGCGACCCAAGGGTATACTTTATTTCCTGGCAGCTGTCCGCCTTCTCCAGGCTTTGCTCCTTGTGCCATTTTAATTTGCAGTTCATCTGCATTGACCAAATAATGACTCTTTACGCCAAAGCGGCCAGAAGCAATTTGTTTAATCGCACTTCTGCGATCATCGCCGCGTTCATCAACTGTAAAGCGTGCAGGATCTTCTCCGCCTTCTCCGCTGTTACTTTTACCGCCAATTCGGTTCATGGCAATCGCAAGTGCTTCGTGCGCTTCTTTACTTAAAGACCCAAATGACATGGCGCCTGTCTTGAATCGGCGCACGATGGATTCAGCAGATTCAACGTCTTCCAAACGAACTGGTTTTTGTTTTGGCTGGAAAGCAAATAAATTTCGAAGGAAGCCGATTCTTTCTTCGTCCGCTGCCTTTGTATATTGCTTAAATAGATCGTAATCTTCATTGCGACATGCCCACTGAAGCGTATGGATCGTTTTTGGATTAAAGGCATGGTGCTCACCATTTTTTCTCCACTGGAAGTCACTTCCTGATTCGAGTGTTTGGTCAGTCGCTGCCTGATACCCTGCTTCATGACGAAGTTTTGCTTCATGTGCAATGGTCTCAAGGTCAATCCCGCCAAGCTGAGAAGCTGTTCCCGTGAAATACGCCTGAATGACGTCTTCACTAATACCAACGGCTTCAAAGATTTGGGCTCCTCTATAGCTTTGCACAGTGGAGATTCCCACTTTAGACATGACTTTGACGACACCTTCGGTTACGCTTTTACCAAACTTAGTGACTGCTTCATCAAAGCTGAAAGAGATCGCTTCTTCTGCAATCAGCTGTTTGTACGTTTCATACACAAGATAAGGATGGATTGCATCTGCTCCGTAGCCAATCAGTGCGGCAAAATGATGAACCTCTCTGACTTCTCCAGATTCAACGATCAGACTCACCTTTGTCCGTAAGCCTTGACGAACAAGATGCTGATGCAGTGCACTTAGCGCTAGAAGTGGTGGAATCGGCACTTTTTCTTCCGTCATTTCACGATCGGAAAGAATTAATAAAGATACACCTTCGCGGATCGCTTTTTCCGCCTCTTCAAACATCGCATCCAGCCCGCGCTTTAAATCATCGGTGAAAAGAGTATGAATCGTTTTGCTTTTAAAGGCATTATGAACAATTGTTCTCAAACCGTTAAACTGCCCGCTTGTTAAGACGGGTGTATACAGTTTAATTCGTCGGCATGAATATTCATTCGGATGTAAAATATCTCCTTCAGCACCTAACCACGTCATCGTAGATGTCACAAGCTGCTCACGAATGGCGTCAATCGGCGGGTTCGTCACTTGTGCAAACAGCTGCTTGAAGTAAGAAAACAGAGACTGCGCACGATCTGATAACACAGCAAGCGGAGTGTCGCTTCCCATTGAACCGATTGGGTCCTTGCCTTCTTCTAGTAAAGGAATTAAATACTTTTGAATGTCCTCGTACGTATAATGGAAGGCACGCTGGCGCGTCAATAAATCATCCATTATACTAGAATTTTCTGAATTTTCTTCCGAGCGATTGACGTGCACCATTTCTTCATCAAGCCATTTTTGATAAGGGAGTTCATTCGCAATCGTCGATTTCACTTCTTCGTCAGAAATAATTCGCCCTTCTTCTAAATCAATTAAAAGCATTTTACCTGGCTCAAGACGATCTTTATACTTCACATCCTCTTCATTTGTGTCGATCACACCGACCTCAGAAGAGAAAATGATATGATCATCATTTGTGACATAGTATCTTGCCGGTCTTAATCCGTTTCGGTCTAAGATGGCTCCGATTTGTTTACCATCAGTAAAGGAAATAGCTGTTGGCCCATCCCACGGCTCCATAAGAGAACTATGGTATTCATAAAATGCCCGTTTTTCTTTCGACATGTGCGTGTTTTCAGTCCATGGCTCTGGAATCAGCATCATCGCTGTATGAGCAGGTGTTCGGCCTGCAAGCACAAAGAATTCAAAGGCATTGTCTAGAATGGATGAATCACTTCCGTCTGCATTCAGCACTGGCAAAATCTTGTCTAAATCGTCTCCGAAAGCTTCAGATACGAATTGTTGTTCTCTTGCTCTCATCCAATTGATGTTTCCTCTTAATGTGTTGATTTCACCGTTGTGAATCAAATAGCGGTTTGGATGGGCTCTTTCCCATGTAGGAAATGTATTTGTACTAAATCGTGAATGAACAAGTGAAAATGCAGAAACAAATGTTTCATCCTGAAGATCAAGATAAAAAGCATCGACTTGATCTGATGTTAAAAGCCCCTTGTATACAATGGTTTGACTCGACAGGCTGACAAAGTAAAATTGCTTTTCCTCTGCTGTCCCCCAGTTCTCAGCCTGCTTACGAATGACATATAATTTTCTTTCAAATGACAAACGATCTATGATCTTGTCATTTGCCCCGATAAAGACTTGCCTCACAACCGGACAGCTCTTCGCTGCGACAGTACCAATTTTCCCGGCATCAATAGGAACTGTTCTCCAGCCAATTAATGTTTGACCTTCTTGTTTAATGAACCCGTTGATTTTTTGCTCGATGGCTTGGCGCGTTTTCTCGTCATCCTCTTTTGAAAAGAAGACCATTCCTACCCCGTAACGGCCCTTTTCAGGAAGTGCAAAGTCTTTGCAGCTTTTTCTAAAGAAAGCGTCTGGTAGTTGTACCATTAAGCCGGCACCATCACCTGTATACGGATCACTGCCTTGCCCGCCGCGGTGATCAAGCTGGCACAGCATTTGTAATCCCTTTTTGACGATGCTGTGTGTCGCTTCCCCTTTTAAATGAGCGTACAGTCCGATCCCACATGCATCATGTTCAAATTCAGGACGGTAGAGACCTTGTGGTTGTGGTAGTTGATTATAAGTCATCGTTTCTCTCCCCCGTTTAAAAGATCCGTTTTTTCACAGTAATAAAATCTCACAAACTCTGTAACTTATTTTAAGTTTTCAAATTAATATAAACAATATATAATTTAGATGAAAACAATCTCTTTTTGAGATAGATGGGTGTGAAGTGTAAAAATGGAGCTTCGTCAGTTACGTTATTTTGTAGAAGTCGCAGACCGTGAACACGTGTCAGAAGCGGCTGAAAACTTACATGTTGCCCAATCTGCGATCAGCCGGCAGATTGCGAATTTAGAAGAAGAGCTTGGAGTGGCCTTATTCGAACGAGAAGGACGAAATATCAAATTAACGAAGATCGGCAGACAATTTTTAGATCATGTCAGAACGGCTCTAAAAGCCATTGATTATGCGAAAGAGCAAATTGATGAATATTTAGATCCACACAAAGGAACCGTCAATATCGGTTTTCCTACTAGCCTAGCAAGCCAAGTGCTACCTTCTGTCATTTCCGCCTTTAAACAGGAATACCCAGAGGTCGATTTTTTACTTCGTCAAGGATCCTATAAATTTCTCATTGAAGCTGTAAAAAATCGAGATATTGATCTCGCCTTTTTAGGACCCGTACCGACAAACGATCCTCAAATAGAAGGACATATTTTGTTTTCAGAAAGCATTTATGCCTTGCTGCCTGTCAGCCACCCCTTTAGCGGACAAAGGAGTATTCATTTAAGTGATTTAAGAAAAGATCATTTCGTGTTATTTCCGGAAGGATATGTCCTGAGACAAATTGCGGTTGATGCTTGTAAGCAGGCAGGTTATGAGCCAACCATTTCATCAGAAGGTGAAGATTTAGACGCCATTAAAGGTCTCGTATCGGCGGGTATGGGCGTTACCTTATTACCCGAAAGCGCCTTTTATGAAACCACACCGCGCTTTACAGTGAAAATTCCGATCGATTTTCCGCAAGTGAGAAGAACGGTTGGAATTATTGCTTCTAAATCACGAGAAATGTCTCCTTCTGCTCATGATTTTTATGTGTTTGTGAAGGATTTCTTTTCTAAAATTGAACAATATAAATAATTCATTAAAACAAGACATTTCATTTGTGGAAATAATCCCTCTTTGTATATGATGGGTTACAGAACAACACACTATATGGAAGAAAGGTATTCGTATGAAATCAATTTTATCGTTTTTAAAGCCGTATCGGCTATCCGTTGTGTCCATTGTGATCCTCACCTTTTTAAGCAGTATGCTCCAGCTGTATTTACCGACGCTTACGGCAGATATCGTCGATGTCGGGATCGTCCAAGGAGATATTGCTTACATATGGAAGGTTGGCGGCTGGATGGTGGCCTGTTCTTTACTTGCCATCTTACTCACGATCTGGAAGTCTTACTTGTCATCAAAGACTGCACTTGGCTTCGGGCGTGATATGAGAAGACAGCTATTTGTGCATGTCGAACAATTTTCATTAGAAGAATTTCAAAGGATCGGAACGTCTTCCTTTATTACAAGATCAACAAATGATGTAAAACAAGTCCAAGATGTCACGATCATGATTTTACAAATGATGACGAGAGCCCCGCTTATGCTTGTCGGCGGAATTATTTTAGCTGTATCACGCGATGCTGTCCTGTCTCTCATCTTTCTAGCTGCTCTTCCCCTTCTTGGCGGATTTATCTACTTGGTGTCGAGAAAAGCCATTCCTTTATTCGGTCAGCTTCAGAAAAAAACAGATCGGCTGAATTTAATTATGCGAGAATCTCTTTCAGGCATCCGGGTCATTCGTGCTTTTAACCGAGTAGATGATGAAAAGGAGCGTTTTCAAGAAGCCAACACATCCTACAAGGATACCGGCCTTAGAGTCAACCGTTTAATGGCTTACTTGTTTCCATTTATGCTCATCATCATGAACTTCACGAATATCGGCATTGTCTGGCTAGGTGCAAACCGAATTGATGCCGGAGAGATGGAAGTAGGGAATCTCATTGCCTTTATCCAATATGCGATGATGATTTTGATGGCACTGATTATGCTGTCGATGAGTTTTATTATGGTCCCAAGAGCACAAGCATCAGCTAAACGGATGAATGAAGTGTTAAACATGGAACCGAAAATTCAAGACAATGAAGGAACGGTTCCTGACCTGCACGCGCCAGCACAATCCATTCGCTTTGAGGATGTGTCATTTTATTACTCAAATGCTGAAAAGCCGGCAGTTCAAAACATTTCGTTCGAAGCCAAAACTGGCGAAACGACAGCTATTATTGGAAGTACAGGTTCAGGGAAAACCACTCTTCTCCAGCTAATGACGCGCTTTTACGAAGCAACTGAAGGCCGGATTACACTAGATGGTGTAGACATTAGAGAGCTGCCTCAGGAGAAACTAAGAGGCCAGATGGGCTATGTTTCTCAAAAAGCGGTTTTATTTAGCGGAACCATTGCCGATAATGTGCGCTTCGGCAGGCAGAATGCAAGCGATGAAGACGTCTGGCAGGCGCTGCGAACGGCGCAGGCAGAAGAATTTGTTTTGCAAAAAGATGGCGGCATCGATGCGGAAATTGACCAGGGTGGATCGAATCTATCTGGCGGTCAAAAGCAGCGTCTTTCTATTGCAAGAGCGCTAGTGAGAAAGCCGTCATTCTATCTGTTTGACGATAGTTTTTCAGCACTTGATTACAAAACAGATGCGAAGCTTCGGGCATCATTAGAAGCTGAAAAAGCGCATGCAGCCCTCATCATTGTGGCGCAAAGAATCAGCACAGTGAAGCATAGTGATAAAATCATCGTACTAGATGATGGGAAAATCGCAGGTATCGGAACACATGAACAATTACTGAAGGAGAACCTTGTCTATCAAGAGATTGTTGCATCACAGGAAGGTCAGGAGGTGGAGCGAGGATGAGTAAAAAAATGTCTTCCGGCATGGGCCATAAAGGCGGCCACCCTAGAGGACCTGTCGCAAAACCAAAGGAATTTAAGAAAACACTGCTTCGTTTGATTGGCTATTTAAAACCAAGAAAGATTCAATTGATCATTGTCTTCATTGCAGCAGTCGGTTCAACCGTCTTTAACGTCATTAGTCCAAAGCTGCTAGGGGATGCCACCTCTTCCCTGTTTGACAGCTTTACACAAGGAACAGCTGTAAAATTCGATGTCATTTCACGAATCTTATTGCTGCTTGTCGTGCTATACGTCGTTGCTGCTCTCTTTTCATTCGTTCAGCAATATGTCATGGCGGGTGTCTCCCAACAGACCATTGCTGAATTACGGCAAGAAGCAAATGACAAGCTCACACGTCTCCCCCTTCGGTATTTTGATAAAACAACCCACGGGGACACGCTGAGCCGTGTAATGAATGATATCGATAATATTAATACTTCGCTTCAGCAGGCGCTCACCCAAGTGATTACATCTGTCATCACGGTCATTGGGATTGTCGTCATGATGCTATTGATCAGTCCGCTGCTGACCTTGCTTGTTTGTTTGACGCTGCCGCTCAGCCTGTTTGCGATTCGCGGCATTACGTCATTTTCTCAAAAGCATTTTAAAGCGCAGCAAAAAGAGCTGGGGATGATCAATGGCCATATTAATGAAATGTTCACAGGGCATCAGACAGTTCGTGCGTATGGCTACGAAAAGAAAGCGATCGATACATTTGATCAATTAAACGAGCAGTTGTATGAATCATCAAGGAAAGCACAGTTCATTTCTGGCTTAATGATGCCAGTGATGACGTTTATCGGGAACCTCGGCTATGTGGCAGTCAGTGTAGCCGGCGGTATTCTTGTGATTAACGGGAATATTCGTGTCGGAGATGTGCAGGCGTTTATCCAATACACGCAGCAAATGTCTCAGCCGCTAGTGCAAGCATCAAGTGTTGCCAACTTGGTTCAATCAGCGATTGCTTCTGCTGAAAGGGTGTTTGAAATCCTGGATGAGGAAGAAGAAAGTACCGAGGAAGATGCAGCAATTGATCTTGAATCACTTTCAGGCGATGTGAGCTTTGAACAAGTTCAATTCGGATATGAAAAAGACCATCCAATTATTAAAGATTTGACTTTAGATGTAAAAGAAGGTCAAACGGTTGCGATTGTTGGGCCAACAGGCGCAGGAAAAACAACCATCATCAATCTTTTAATGCGTTTCTATGAATTAGATCAAGGCTCTATCCGCATCGGCGGTGTCAAAACAACTGACCTCAGCCGTCAGCAAGTACGCGACCTATTTGCGATGGTTCTTCAGGATACGTGGCTTTTTGAAGGGACGATTCACGACAACATTGCCTATGGCAGGCAGAACGTCTCAAAAGAGGATGTCATTAAAGCCGCCAAACATGCTTATGCTGACGACTTCATCCGCACGCTTCCAGACGGATATGACACACTCTTAACAGAAGATGCCGGCAATCTATCCCAAGGTCAGCGCCAGCTGTTAACCATCGCCCGTGCGATTTTATCTGATCCAAAAATCTTAATATTAGATGAAGCGACGAGCAGTGTGGATACACGGACAGAGATGCACATTCAAAAAGCGATGAATGAATTGATGAAAGGCAGAACGAGCTTCGTCATTGCACACAGACTGTCGACGATTAAAGATGCCGACGTTATTCTAGTCATGAAAGATGGCACCATCATTGAAAGAGGAACGCACAGCGAACTCTTAAAACAAAATGGCTTCTATGCAGACTTATATATGAGCCAATTTACGGAGAATCAAGTGGGTTAAATATAAAAAAGGATAGACACGCATCCATGCGGTCTATCCTTTTTTGTTAATCAGCTCGTTTTTTCACTTTTACACTGAGTTTCGTTATATACTCTGCTTCATCTTTAGACATGAGTGAATGAAGCAAATACTCCTCAAATACATCTCCATCTAGCATCATGTCCTCTTTTTCAATTTCATCTAACAAGCGCGAATAAGCAGAATCAATCTCCTCGTATGATCCTTGATCATACATCACCGCATAAAGGCCGGCAGGTTTTTTAACTGCTTCCGGCGCTTCCATTCGGCAAAACAGCTGATCTGACTGATGATAGTGACGCTGAAGGAACTGCTCCTTTTTTAAGACAGCCCCATTTGCCGCAGCCCCTTTTATGCCAATTTCCTTTAGAAAATGTCCAACAATACGAGATATTTCTTCTACGGATGTATTCATGTCAATCGGGTTCGGTGCACTTAATACAACTGGTTCTTCTGGCAGCTCTTGAAACAAGACCTCCCCCATTTTGACAGATGATAGTTCCTGCGTCGTCTCCATGACCCGCATAAGAAAAGACTGGATATCTTGAAGTTTTTCAATCTCTTGTTTGACCTTTTCTATTTGTTCAGCTGCTAGGCTTTGGAGCCTTTCTCGGGAAGGCTCAGTGAAATATTGTTTTAACTCTTTTATCGGAAATTGCACAGCTCGAAGGGATTGAATCGCTATAAAATGATCAAATTGCTCAAGTGTATAGTAACGGTACCCATTTTCATGAACACCAGCTGGCTTAAATAAATCAATTTTATCGTAATAAAACAAGGTATCTTTCTTTACATCAAATAACTTGGCAAATTCTCCAGTGAAAAATGTTTTTTGCACATCATTCATCATCATTAAGGCTCCTCTCTTGACTATGGAGTTACCCCACCCTTTATGATAACATGCAGAACACCACTACGCTTGGAAAGGATAAAAACATGAACAACATCACTCAACATGAAGTGGCATTAGAACTGGCAAAAAAAGAGGACTTCCCTTTTATGAAAAATGAGCTACAGAAAGCTTTTACAGCTGGCGTGATCGATGCATTTGGCGATGCGCATGATGGATCGATTCCTCCAGGTGAAGTGATTGATGAATCTTTTCATTCGAATGAACACATTGTTTATCATATTATGCTAAATGGCGAAAAAGCAGGCGGCGTTGTCATTAAAATCAACCAAGAGACCCAGCACAACTCAGTTGACCTATTATACATCTCTTCATCCTCACACGGAAAAGGCATTGGTCAGGCAGCATGGAAAGCCATCGAGGCGCAATATCCAGAAACGATTGTTTGGGAAGTTGTGACTCCGTATTTTGAAAAACGCAACATTCATTTCTATGTCAATAAGTGCGGCTTTCAAATTGTGGAGTTTTATCATATGAAACATCCAGATCCGAACGCACCTCATGAAACTGATCAAGAAAATAAGCATACTGCACCTGAGGAATTTGAATTTTTTAAGTTTGAGAAAATGATGAAGAAAACCTGCTCTAGCCAATAAAAATCTGCATCAAAAAAACACTACCCCATGAAAAAAGGTAGTGTTTTTTGAATCTCATCTAGCTTCTAATCTGACCGTCACCAGACAGAAGTAACTTCGTTGTTGTGAGTGCTGGAAGCCCCATTGGACCTCTGGCGTGCAGTTTTTGAGTGGAGATACCAATTTCAGCCCCGTATCCAAGTGCACCGCCGTCTGTAAAGCGTGTAGATGCGTTATGATAAACCGCCGCCGCATCGACTTCGTTTAAAAACGTGAGTGCCTGCTCTTCATCCTCTGTCACGATGGCTTCTGAATGTTTTGTACCGTACTTTTCAATATGGTGGATCGCTTCCTCGATGGAATCGACTACCTTTACGGCAAGATCAAGACTTAAATACTCATCTGTCCAGTCCACTTCCTCAGCAGGAATGGCGTTTGAAAAATGAGGCAGTGCAGCCTCGTCGCCATGTACGGTGACATGGTGCTCTAGCAGGGCTTCATTCAGCGATGCCGCATTTTCTTTCAGCCAATCGCGATGGATGATTAGCGTCTCAAGTGCATTACATACAGCTGGACGATTCGTTTTTGCATTGATGACAATCTCAATGGCTTTTTTCACATTGGCTGTTTGATCAATAAAGACATGACAGTTTCCTGTTCCTGTTTCAAGAACGGGAATGGTAGATTGTTCAACCACTGTTTTGATTAAAGAAGCTCCGCCTCGCGGAATTAAGACATCAATCCATTCTTTTAGATGAAACATCGCTTGAACCGATGAACGGTCTGTTTGTTCTATCAATTGCACCGCATCACCCGGGATCTTTGTTTGATCCAATGCTTCATGAATAACACTCACAATGGCTTTGTTGGAAGAAATAGCGGAGGAACCGCCTTTTAAAATCACTGCGTTGCCTGCCTTAAGGGCAAGCCCTGCTGCATCGACAGTGACATTCGGTCTCGCTTCATAGATCATACCGATCACGCCGAGCGGTACTCTTCGGCTTTTCACATGCAAGCCATTTTCAAGAGTCCATTCATCCAATATTTCTCCAACAGGATCTGTTAATCTCGTCACAAGCCGCAAGCTTTCGGCAAACTCATGAATTCTTTCTTCATTTAACATTAAACGATCCAAGAGTGCCTCTGAAAAGCCCTTTTCCTTCCCGGCATCTATATCCTTTTGATTCTCTTGCAAGATGAACGTGCTATTTTGTTCTAACGCTTCTGCTAGTTTCAGCAGTGCCTCGTTTTTATCCTCTGTATGAAGTAAACCTAGTTTTTTTGAAACGTGCTTTGCTTTTTTCGCTTTTTCTTTGACCGATGTGACAACTTCAGCTGTCAGTGTCATGGAATTCCTCCCTTTTGGTTAGCAAACTGGTATCGATAAATCTAAATGACAAACAAATGCTTCAAGATCGACGACATGCACTACTTCATCCTGCAAGAAGTCACGCTTTTGGATGAGTTCATCTGACGAATAATTCACAATGCCCAGTCCGATTTCTCTTTCATCTTGATCTAATATACGGACGACATCCCTTTTTTTAAACGAACCCTTCACATTGACAATGCCATCGGAATCGAGGCTCCTCTCACGGTGCATGAGGAGTTCCTGTGTTTTCTCACGAATGACGATCTCGCCTTTTGGTCCAGAATGAAAGGCAATCCACTGCTTCTTGTAATTCAGCGGTGCTAAATTTTCATCCGCGGTAAAATAAGTGCCGTCCTCTGTTCCATTAATGGCTTTGTCTAAAATGTGAGGCGTATCCGCTTTGCCTAAAAAGCCGTTAATGCCAGCTGCCATTGAAATTTTAAACGCATCGAGCTTTGATTTCATTCCGCCTGTGCCCACACTGCTCCCTGCATCTCCAGCTGCTGCTTCGATGTCTTCTGTGATGTCTGTGACTTCAAGAATTCTTTTCGCATTCGGATTTGTATGCGGGTTCTCTTCATACAAGCCATCAATATCAGATAAAATGGCAAGGAAATCCGCGTCAATGAGGCCAGCTACTTTTGCAGACAATGTATCGTTATCTCCAAACTTCAAGCGGTTAATCGTCACTGTATCATTTTCATTGATAATCGGAATGATGCCTCGATCTAATAACACATTCATCGTGTTGCGCACATTTTGATAGCGCGTTTCATCTGAAAAATCACTTCTTGTGATTAAAAGCTGTGAGGCAATATAACCGTGTGATAAAAATAAAGTAGAATATGATTCCATTAAAAGGCCTTGCCCAATTGAGGCAGATGCCTGTTTTTCCGGCAGTGTTTTCGGTCTATCGATAAATCCTAGTTTTCGGTAACCAGCTGCAACCGCACCAGATGAAACCAAAATGACTTCGTGTCCTTCATCTTTGAGTTTCACAATTTGATTGACGAGGTTTTCTAGTTTTTTCAAACTAATCTCCCCTTGAAAGCTAGTAAGAGAGCTGCTTCCGATTTTTACAACAATTCGTTTTCTCTCTTTATCTGCGTACACCTTATCACTCCTGTACCTGAGCTCTATTTATTATATAGATACTTTTTGTTTTTGCTGTTTGCTGATCTCTTTTGATCGATTGGCAGCATGTTTGACGGCCTGCTTGATTGCTTCTCCTCCGCCAAAATCATCTAATGCATTCAGTCCTGCAGCTGTTGTTCCATTTGGTGACGTAATTTTCTCTCTCAGAGTAGAAGGGTCTTCCTCTGTTTCTTGCAACATTTTCGCAGCACCGAGAAGTGTCTGCGCGCCAATTTGGCGAGACAATTCCTTAGATAAACCTGCTTCTTCTCCTGCTTCTTCGATTCTTTCCATTAAGAAATAAAAATAGGCTGGTCCGCTTCCGGCAATTCCAGTGAAAATATCCATTTGCTCTTCCTGAATGGTATACACTTCGCCCATTTCAGATAAAAGAGCCTGACTCATGCTGATATGGTCGTCTTTCACATAACGTCCAGCACATAAAGCGGTCGCTGAAGCCCCGATCGTACTTGACGTATTCGGCATGACCCTCATCACGGGCTGTCCTTCATGCAGCATATCTTCAATATACGATTGCTTCACGCCTGCAAGGACAGACATGATCAGCTGGTCTCTCCGAATATGAGGTTTTAACGATTCAAGTGCTGTTTCAGCATCCTTTGGCTTCATGGCCAGGATCAACATATCCATTTCTTCAAAAGGAAAAGAATCCATTGTGGCTGTTTGTATTCCGTAACGTGTCGTTAGTTCATTCAATCGAATTTGATTTTGTCTGTTTGTTGCGTAAATTTGGCCTAGCGGCATTTGTCCTGATCGCACAATCCCGGCAATCATTCCTTCCGCCATAGAACCTGCTCCAATGAAAGCAACTTTCTTTTGATCAATGATATTGATCCTCTCCCTTGTTCGCTTTTTGTTCGTGTTTTTCGCACGTTAGTTATCGTAACATGATGAGAAATCGTGTCAAGAAAGAGCCAGCGCTTTTCAAAAGTCCCGAATACGCATTCAACCGCTTGCTGTATGTATACTGACTGCGCTTTTGCAAAACAACAATTTAGATCTAAAGAACTATTCATATTTGCATCATAGTACCCTTTCGTTCGACTGAATTCCCCATTTTATTTTTGGTTTCGGTGACTTCAATTCTATTTTATAGAAAGCGCTATCATTTTTAATGGATTTCTATTTTCCTATACGACGAATGTGCTTGAATCTTCCGATTAGACTATTGACATATTTTAGAAAACATGTCCGTTGAAATGATATTTTACGGGTGATACCGTGAAAGGGAAACTAAGTGAAAAAGGAGCGTTCATAATGAAAGTGAAAGAAAACTATATCAATGTCATTCCAATGAAAGAAATCCGTTCGACCGATGACCTTCTTTTCCCGTTCCCTATTTACAATGAGCTACGTGCCCAGAGTGATATTAGATATGATGAAACAAGAAAGTGCTGGGATCTCTTTCGATATGCAGATATCCAGTCTGTTCTGAAGCAGCCAAAAGTGTTCTCATCTCAGCGAGGAAGAAGCACAACGAAAACGAGTATTTTAACGATGGATCCGCCAAAGCATACAAAAATGAGAGCACTCGTCAATAAAGCATTCACGCCAAAAGCGATTAAACAATTAGAAGATAACATTAAAGACCTGACACATGACCTGCTGCAACAAGTCAAGGGTCAGCGTACGTTTGATATCGTAGAAGATCTAGCAGCTCCCCTGCCTGTCATGATTATTGCTGAGCTTCTCGGCGCAGAGGTAAAGGATAGAGCGTTCATTAAGAAACATTCTGATGCCCTAGTAGCAGGTGCAAAGGATGAATCAAAAGAAGCCATTCAAGCAGTAGTCGATATGCAGAAACGCGCAGAGGAAGAGCTGTCCGCTTATTTTGCTCACTTGATCCAAAAACGAAAAGAATCCCCTGCTGATGACCTGATCTCACTTCTTATTCAAGCAGAAATCGATGGTGAGCGTTTAACCGAGAATGAACTACTTGGTTTTTGTATTCTATTACTTGTTGCTGGTAATGAGACAACGACCAATTTGATTACAAATGCAGTAAGACTGCTAACAGAGCAGCCGCATATCGCCGAAGCAGTACGGCAAGACCCCTCTCTTATTCCTCAATTGACCGAGGAAACACTACGCTATTACCCGCCTGTTCAAGCCATTGGGCGAATCGCGGCCGAGGATGTTGAGATTGCAGGCTCGAAAATTAAAAAAGGAGACTATCTCATTAGCTGGGTTGCTTCAGCAAATCGTGATGAACAGAAATTTGACGATCCGGATACGTTCCGTCTTGACCGGAAATCAAACCCGCATATGAGCTTTGGCTTTGGCATTCATTTTTGTCTCGGTGCACCGCTTGCCCGCCTTGAGAGCAACATTGCACTTGAGATTTTACTCCAGACGTTTCAAGACATCACCTGTGCGGCAGATCAGCTAAAACCCATTCAAAGCACATTTGTTTTTGGGGTAAAAGAATTTCCTGTACAGGTCACCCGTTTTTAAAAGTCCCTTTTGAGGGGCTTTTTTTCATTTTCTTCAATTCATCATCTCTTTCTTACCTTCCACCTCCGAACATGCTAAAATAAAGTCCATATAAAGTGATAACGGATTTCAGAAAAGGAGCCAAAAATTCATGACCGATTATACAGCAATGAAAGACGGAATATTCAAATCAGTTTGTTCGTTAGATTGCCCAGATCAGTGCGGTCTTTTGATACATAAAGAAAATGGAAAGATCGTAAAAGTGCAGGGAGATCCAGACCACCCCGTCACCCAAGGCAACATATGCAACAAGGTGCGGAATGTCACAGCCCGTTTATATGATGAAAAGCGACTGACCACTCCTTTGAAGCGTGTTGGCCGCAAAGGCGATGGACAATTTGCTCCGATTACGTGGGAAGAAGCCATTGAAACCATTCGGCAAAAATGGACAAAACTGATTGAAGAAAAAGGTCCAGAAAGTATTCTGCCTTACAGCTTTTATGGGAATATGGGCAATCTGAATGCAGAAGGCATGGACCGCCGCTTTTTCTATCGTCTTGGTTCAAGTCAATTAGACCGGACCATCTGTCAGTCTGCAGGAACGACTGGCTATAAATATACAATGGGTGCAAGCATTGGGACAGATCCAGAAGAGACCATTCATACGAAACTATTCATCTTTTGGGGCATCAATGCCGTGTCGACCAATATGCACCAAATCACCCTCGCACAAAAAGCGCGAAAGCAAGGAGCAAAGATTGTCGTGATTGATGTACACAAGAACCAAACCGGACGGATGGCAGATTGGTTTATTCCGCTTCGACCTGGTACTGACAGTGCCCTTGCCCTTGGCATCATGCATGTTCTTTTTAAAGAAGGACTAACAGATGAAGCCTTTTTAGAATTTTATACAACCGGTCATAAGGAGCTGCGTGAGCATGTGAAGCAGTATGATCCAGACACTGTTGAGGGCATCACGGGGGTTTCTAAAGAGGACATCCTTACACTTGCAAGAATGTACGCAGAAACATCGCCGTCTCTCATTCGCATTGGCAATGGTTTGCAGCACCATGATAATGGCGGAATGAGTATTCGAACCATTTCCTGCCTCCCTGCCCTGACTGGTCAGTGGCTCCACAAGGGCGGCGGTGCGATGAAATCAAACTCTTCTTTTCTCAGCTATAATGAAACAGCTCTTCAGCGGCCAGATTTATTAAAGGAACGCACGCCAAGATCATTTAATATGAATCAGCTAGGCAGTGTGCTGACGAATGCAGCGCCTTCCATTGATTCACTCTTTGTCTACTCGTGCAACCCAGCTGTTGTGACGCCTGAAGCGAATAAAGTAAGAGAAGGTTTGCTGAGAGATGACTTATTTACAGTCGTTCACGACCTATTTCTAACAGAGACAGCTAAGTATGCAGACATTGTCCTGCCGGCAACATCCGCCTTTGAAAATGAGGATTTCTATACATCATACTGGCACCATTATATTCAAATTCAAGAGCCAGTGATTGAACGCTATGGAGAAAGCAAATCCAATACAGAAGTGTTTCGCTTGTTAGCCCATGCGATGGGCTTTGAAGATGAAGCCTTCCGCGAGACAGATGCGGAACTCATGGAACAAGCCCTTCATCATCCAGAAAATCCGCATTATGAGGACATTTCATACGAGGCATTAAAAGAAAAGAAATGGATCAAAGCAAAACGAGGACCTTTCCAAGACTTAAAGCTCTCTACCCCGAGCGGCAAAATTGAGCTTTATTCTGAACAAATGAAAAAAGACGGATATCCGGCGCTTCCTACCTACGTGCCCCTTTATCAGGAAAGCGAATATCCGCTTACCTTTATACCGGGACCGAATCATAATTTTCTTAACTCGACCTTCTCACTTCATGAAAAGCATCAAAAGCTTGAGAAGTTCCCGAAGCTTCATATGAATGAACAAGATGCAAAGGCAAGAAAAATTGAAGATGGTGACATGGTACGTGTGCTCAATGACCGAGGAGAATGCGAGCTTGTCGTGTCAGTCGGTCACAATGTATTACCTGGTATTGTGGTCAGCCAAGGATTATGGGCAGATCAAAAAGGCAAAAAACAGCTAGTTAACGGGCTAACACCTGATCGGCTGGCAGATATGGGCGGCGGTGCGACGTTCTTTTCTGGCAGAGTGGAAGTTGAAAAATGATCATAGACAGAAGAAAAGCCAGCAAAAACTGCTGGCTTTTTTCATTTCGTTTTATCGAATAATCAGCTGGTTGGTCATCACATTCGCACTTCCGTTGCTTCGGTAGCCTTCTACAGTTAATGCTGTTTCATACATTTTCCCCATTGGCATACCTAGGCTTTCCCATTTTCTGAAATGCTCACTGACGGATACAGTACCGCTCGTACGTTTTGTTTGACGTACACTCCAATATTGCTTAAAGGTAGCGTCTCCAATAATAGAAGGCTGATTGACACGTAGCGTTTCATAAATGTCATATGTGCCTCCATCGGCATAAAATGATCCTTTATACGTTCCTGTTGGGCGATAGGTGCCCCATGACTCAACAATGTAGTATTCAGCTAATGGAGATTGTGTCCAGCCATAGACACATAAGTAGGAATTCCCGCCTGGGTTAAAGGCTGCGTTGTAATTGATGGAGATGTTGCCAAGTTGATGATGAGTTTTAGTGGAATCAAACTTCTTCCCTTTTCGAAACAAAGCATTTCCGATATTGTTCCATTGTGCGCTAAATGCCCCGCCGTTATTGAGTGTCATTGCGGTATTTCCGTAATCCTTCCATAATTCAAAATCGTACCCGCTGTGATTGCCTATTCTATTGTCATAAATCGTTTCCGCATGAGCTGGTACAGCCGTCAGTGTCAGCACAAATCCAATACACATCACAAACAATAGCCTCAATCTTTTCAAGTTCATTTTCAATCCCTCTCCTTTTTTCATTAAAATTGTTCTGCCTTCTCTAAGATGAAGCGAACTCATCACCTCCTTTCATGTCACCCTTTTTGCTAGACGGAACGGTATTGTTCTAACCCGGCATGGATATCTCTTGTTTGTGTATAGATCTTTTGATACAGATGAAACAGATCATCATATATACTTGCATGCTGCTGCTCTGGCTCATAGACAGCTGCTTGATGGATAAACTGTTCCGCACATGCTTCAAGCGACGGATACCAGCCGCAGCCAACGGCGGCCAGTATCGCTGCTCCTAAAGCAGGCCCTTGTTCATTGTCTAACTGGATGACCTCTGCCTGAAAAATGTCTGCTTGCATTTGAAGCCATGTCCGGCTTCTCGCACCGCCTCCAATGGAAACAATTGAATCTATGTGTTTCCCAGCTTGCCTGAATAAAGCGATCGATTCATTTAACGAGAAAGTAATCCCTTCTAGCACAGCCCTAACGACATGTGCCCTTTCATGCCGGCTGTCTAATCCAATCAAGCTTCCACGAATGATAGCATCCGCATGAGGTGTTCTTTCCCCGACTAAATATGGCGTGAAGAGCAATCCATTTGCTCCTGGCGCGACATCAACCGCACCCTCTAAAAGTGATTGGAACGATTCCTCTGGAGCCAGTAAATGTTTTATCCAGTTAAGGCTATATCCTGCTGAAAGGGTCACACCCATTGTGTAGAAAGCGTCTTTTTTTGCATGATGGAACAAATGCAGGTTTCCTTGAAGCTCTCTTTCATGATCCTCTTCGTAAGAGAGAATGACCCCAGATGTGCCAATACTGCATAACGTGCGGCCAGAGGATAAAATACCAGCACCAATTGCTCCGCAAGCATTGTCTGCCCCGCCAGCAAAGACTTTTGCACCCTCTTCGATCCCCGTCTCACGTGCAATGTGCGGAAATAGTGTACCAACCTCTTCCTCTGATGAGATCAGCGGCGGACAAATATGAGGAGGAATATCAAATGCCCGACAAATTTCTTCACTCCACGCTTGCTCTCCAATATTTAATAACAAGGTGCCAGCCGCATCAGAATAATCGATATGAACAGAACCTGTTAATCGAAATCTGACATAATCTTTTGGGAGTAAAAACATGTCGATTTGTTGATCAATTTCTGGCTCATGCTCCTTTACCCATAATAATTTTGGCAGTGTGAATCCTTCAAGCGCTTGATTTTTCGTGATCTGTTGGAGCCGTTCCCCCAGTTTTTTTGTAATATGTGTACATTGCGCTGTCGTTCGTGTATCATTCCATAAAATTGCAGGGCGGAGCACCTCGCGGGATTCATTTAAAAGAACCAGACCATGCATCTGTCCAGAGAAGCTGATGCCCTCTACTTTCTTTGAAAGAACAGGCTGCCTTGCCATCAGTTCTTTCATCGCAGCCACTGTTTGCTCAACCCATTCCTCTGGGTTCTGTTCACAATATCCAGGTTTATCTTGAATGAGGCGGTAAGGCTTAGTGGCCTCGCCGCACACCTTTCCATTCTCATCTACTAATATGGCTTTGACTCCGCTCGTTCCAAGATCAATTCCCATCACATACTTCATGTCTTCACTCCTTCAAAACAGGTCCGCTTCTTCAATCAATCTTCTAACAAGTATTGATTTAACCGGGCTTTCAACTGTTCCTCTCTTCCCGATTCGTTACTGATTAAAGGGTGCTTGAGCGCATACTCTTCTAATGTATGAAAGTTTGCCTTTCCTTCTGAAATGTCACGGCCAATCCCTTCAGAAAAACTGCGATATCGGTGCTTGATCACATCTTCAAACACACGATCTTCTATGAGTCTATGAGCCACCCGCAGTCCTTTTGCGAATGCATCCATTCCCGCAATATGGGCATACAAAATATCTTCAAGCTCAAAAGAAGCTCTTCTCACTTTTGCATCAAAATTGAGACCGCCAGTTCCTAGTCCGCCATTTTGCAGAATTTCATACATGGCAAGAGTTGTGGCATATAAATCGGTTGGAAATTCATCCGTGTCCCAGCCAAGCAGCGTATTCCCTTGGTTGGCATCCACAGAACCGAGCAATCCATGTATTCTTGAGACGCGTAATTCATGCTCAAACGTATGACCAGCAAGCGTCGCATGATTGGCCTCGATGTTCAATTTAAAATGTGAATCTAGTCCGTATTGCTTTAAAAAGGCAATAGATGTCGCTGCATCTGCATCGTATTGATGAGTGGTTGGCTCCTTTGGCTTAGGCTCAATTAAAAATTGGCCAGTGTACCCAATTTCCTTTGCATAATCAACAGCCATATGCAAAAATGACGCCATGTGATCAAGCTCTCTTTTCATATCTGTATTCAGCAGAGTATCGTACCCTTCTCGTCCTCCCCAGAAAACGTAATTTTCTGCGCCAAGTTCTTTAGCTGTTTCGATGCCTTTTTTCACCTGTGCGGCTGCATAGGCAAAGACGTCTGCATGACAAGATGTTGCTGCGCCGTGTACAAATCTAGGATGCTTGAACATATTGGCTGTATTCCACAGCAGCTTGACTCCGCTATCCCGCATGTATTCTTTCATTCTTTCTAAAATGATGTCTAATTGCTGATTCGTCTCTTGAAGCGTATCTCCCTCCGGTGCAATGTCACGGTCATGGAAGGAAAAATACGGAACATCCAATAGATCAAACAGTTGAAAGGCTACTTCCAATCTAGCTTTTGCTAAATCCATTCCGCTATAGGAGTCCCAGGCTCTTTGCATCGTACCAGTTCCAAACATGTCTGTTCCATCAGCAGTCAATGTATGCCAATAAGCGACTGAGAAGCGCAGGTGATCTTTCATTGTTTTTCCGCCAATCATTTCACTTGGATCATAGTGTTTAAAAGCGAGTGGATTTTTTGATTGTTTTCCTTCATATTGTATTTTTCCGATTCCTTCTAAGCTGTGTAACGTTTTCATATTTGAGTTGGCCATCTTTTATTCCTCCTATGAATATACTTTGTAAGTTGATTCAACAAACTAATGTTCAATTGATGATCAATTCACTTTGAATTTTCCATATTTTTTAGTTTTTTAGAAATATTTTCGTTATAATAAAGTTAAAATCATCCTTCTTACAGATTACATGCGTAGAAAAGCAGCTTTTTTCTTCACTTAATCTAAAGACGAAACAAATGGAGTGGATAACATGGATATCGCTGATCAGAACTTTGTGAAAAAAATAAATCAAAAGCTATTATTAAAAGAAATTCTCCAGCATGCACCAATTTCTAGAGCTAAATTATCTGAACGCACTGGGTTAAATAAATCGACTGTTTCCTCTCAAGTGAGTACATTAATGAAAGAGCAACTCGTCTATGAGATCGGTCAAGGTGAGTCTAGCGGCGGGAGAAGACCGGTTTTACTGATGTTTAATAAACGTGCTGGCTGCTCCATCGGGATTGATGTCGGCGTTGATTATGTCAATGGCATTTTAACCGACCTTGAAGGGTCCATCCTTCAAGAAGAACAGATCAAGCTCCCATCAAGCGCTCCTGATGTGACCATACGCATATTAACTGAATTAATACAGCAGTTGAAGGCCCAAATCCCTTCTTCCCCATATGGGCTCATAGGTATTGGCCTATGTATACCTGGGCTAGTGGATGCCGATCAACAAATCGTGTTTACGCCGCATTCTAAATGGAAAAATGTTGACATGAAAACAACGCTCCAAGACGCATTCCAAGTACCCGTCTTCATTGAAAATGAAGCAAATGCCGGTGCATATGGTGAAAAAATCTTTGGTGCCGCTAAACATTATGATCATTTGATCTATGCCAGCATCGGCACCGGCATTGGAATCGGGATCATTATCAATCATCATTTATACAGAGGTGCATATGGCTTTTCTGGTGAAATGGGACATATGACCATCGACTTTAATGGACCAACATGCAGCTGCGGAAACCGTGGTTGCTGGGAGCTGTATGCATCTGAGAAAGCCTTGTTTCAGTCCCTTCAAACAAATGATCAGCCCATCTCTCATCAAGAATTGGAAAAGCTGGCGACGTTAAATGACATGAAAACCCTCAATGCCCTGCGCAACTTTGGCTTTTACCTTGGGGTTGGTCTCACAAACGTCCTCCATACCTTTAACCCGCAAGCGATTATTTTACGAAACAAGGTGATTGAAGCGCAGCCAACGGTTCTACGTGTGATTCAAGAGGAGGTCTCCTCCAGGATGGATACTCAATTCAGTTCACATGTCGAGCTGCTTCCATCGTCATTAGGACACAACGCACCAGTATTAGGGATGACATCTCTCGTCATTGAAGCTTTCCTGCAAGATGCCACCCTCTCACCATGACAGATTCATAGATAAAAAAGACAGCTCTTACCGTGTTGTCTTTTTTTATTTATCTGTTTCCTCATAACGGAAATAGTTGAAATCAGCAGGAAGACGCTCGCCACTTGTATCCTGGCACTGCATGCCGACAAATGCCCCTGTAAAAAATCCTCCTCCTCGAATGAAGTCATCAGATAGGTGGCTAGATTCAAATATCACATCAATTTCCTTCCAGTCTTTTTGATCAAATGAATAAGAATAGGTATATGTTTCTTTCTGAACGGTCACTTTTAAATACACATAGGTGACCTCCTCTGGAATGACGATTTTTTGTGCCAATGGCTGAGAAAAGGAAAGGTTTTGACAGGCAGATAATTCAAGAATGCGGCCAAGTTCCTCGTCATATGTCACCTGAAGCGCTGTCCAATTTTCCGTATTGTAATAATTCACAAGACCAGCGGCTTGCTGAAAATTCTCTGGATAGAACAACACAGCTGTCTCTGCTTCAAAATAAAAGCTTTGCCAGCGCCTTGCAACAAAGGCTTGAGTAAACTTAGATGTTAGAGATTCGTGACCATATAACCTTAAATGCTGAGGTTTTTCCGTTAATGAACCGATCTGTTCAGTAAAAGGAATTCTTAATGTTTGAAAGTGTCTATTTAACGTTGATTCTTTAAACTCATCGACTGTATGGTAGGTAGGAGCAAAAACCTTTTCGTTGATCGCTGGCGCTTCAACCTCCAGCGCTCCTTCTTTTCCGCCCACAACATACGGCCAGCCATTCTTCCATTCAAGCTTTTGAATCGCTGTTTCTCTTCCTAAAGGACACCACCCTCTTTGCTGAAAAATAGATTCCTTGCTTGATTGAATAGGGCGGCCAGTCAGATGAGCGAGATACCACTCATTTGTGTGCGTTTGAACAATGGAAGCATGACCGCATTTTTGAAGCGGATGTTCAGGTGAGTGAAAAGCACTTAAAATTGGGTTATCAGGATGAACCTCATAAGGCCCTTCAATCTGCCGGGAACGGGCAATTGTTGCCGCATGCTCGTACCTGGTGCCTCCTTCTGCTGTTAATAAATAATAGTAATCACCGATGTGATAAAGATGCGGTGCTTCTGTCAATTTAATCGGTGTGCCTTTAAAAATGACCTTCCGCTGACCAATGAGTTTCTTTTCCGTCACGCTATATTCCTGCAAGGCAATACCCGCAAAGGAATGGTGCTTTTCTCTATGATCCCACAGCATATTTAAGACGTATTTCTTCCCGCTTTGGTCATGAAATAAAGAGGGATCAAAGCCAGAGCTATTAAGCTTAACCGGCTCACTCCAATCACCATCAACCTCACTTGCCGTAACCAAATAATTATGACCATCTTTAAATGGACCATCCACTACTTTGATATCTGAATAAATGAGCCAAAACTGACCATCTGCATAGCTTAGGCACGGTGCCCATACTCCGCCAGAATCAGGATTTCCTTTCATGTCCAGCTGCGACGTTTTTTGCAAAGGACGCGCGGCAAGCCGCCAATGCACAAGATCCTTCGAATGATAAATTTGTACCCCTGGAAACCATTCAAATGTAGAGACCGCCATGTAATAATCTTCTCCTACACGGCAAATACTTGGGTCCGGGTTAAATCCTTTGAGTACTGGATTGGTGATTTTCATTCAACTTCCTCCTCTTTCACGACCTACATTTTAAAATCATCCATATGATCGATATATACTTGATCCCTATTCTCAAGCTCCCTCACGACTTTTTGGTGCTCTTCTTCATCTAGGTTATAAAAATTAATATCAATCATCGCTAAAATCAGTAAGCATACAGGAATCACTGTTACCGTGATTAAAATGCCAAGCAATGCTTCTGGCGTCTGCACTTGGTTTGCAACATAGCCAAATCGATCGAGTACAAGCCCCGGAACAATCCCGCCTAATGCCATCCCAAATTTAAAGAAAAATCCAATGACTGCGTAGATCAGTCCGCCCATCCTTTTTCCAGTTTTATATTCGCCATATTCAACAGTCTCAGGAATGAGCGCCCACATGTAAGCACCCGCTGTAATACTCCCCGCAGCAGCAACAAGCCTGAAAATCAGTATTAAAGTGATTTGACTCGGCGGTATCACAAGTAGGGCAAGAAGACCTACGATATTCAGCGATAAAGAATAATTAAGCAGCTTTTTCTTTCCTAACAGCTTGTGCAGCTTCGGAATAAATGGCAGCACCATTAAAGCTGGCAGACTGCCAATGAGTCCGTACCATTTCACTAAATCTTCTCTGCCAAGGTTATACGTCACATAATAGATCCCAACAGAGTTGCTGATCGAGTTCACACCAAAAATAATAATAAAGAAAATGCTTAATACAACAAGCGGGCGATTCACTCGTAATTGGACAAAGATATCACTGAATTTAATCTTTTCCTCTGGCTTTTGAAGCGTGACACGTTCATTCGTGCTTTTAAAACAGAAAATCAGTAATGCGCCGCCAAGAACGCCGAGAAAAGCCATCGTCATCTGCCAGCCAAGTGCTGTATTTCCTGTCGTATCACTTAAAAAGGTCGCAAGAAAAGGAACAAAAAAAGCAACAACTAGACCACCTAGATTGGCAAACACCATACGAACGGACGTAATACTGACAACCTCTTGGTTATTTCTTGTCATTGCGGAAGTTAAAGCACCATAAGGAACGTTGATGAATGTGTATGTAAGCGATAAACCAACATACGTGATGTAGGCATAAATGAGTTTACCCATTTCGGAAAAATCAGGTGTTGTAAAGCAAAGAATGGCAAGTACGACAAAAGGAAACGCACCGAATAACAAATAAGGTCTGAATCTACCAAAACGGCTGTTCGTCCGGTCTACCAATGCACCAATAAATGGATCTGCAAGCGCATCGATGGCGCGAACAACCAAAAACATCGTCCCTGCTGCTGCCGCTGATAAACCGTACACATCTGTATAGAAAAATAATAGATACGTAGAAACAGTAGCGTAAATCAAATTACATGCGAAATCCCCTGAAGCATATCCCACTTTTTCAGACATACGAATCTTCTTTAAATTCTCACTAACCATGAGCTTTCTCCCTTCTTCACTTAGCCTCTTCTAACGAACAGATGACGGAGGGCAGCAGCAATCAATACAGGGAATATAAAGCGCTTTCAATTTGTTATAAAAATGTAGCTGAACACCTCTTCCTTTCAGCTTAGCCCAAATGCGCAGCAAAACAGTCGAATGACAGAATCATCTCCTTCAATATAAGGGATCAATACTTGAAATTCATCTTAGTTTATTGACCAAACAAACTAAGATGAATTCATTTTATAAAATCTGATCTGACTTTTCAATATATTTTGAAAAAATAATCCAAATAATCGATTTCTTGTCATTCATCTTGTGAAATGACAAGAAAATCTGAAAGAATTCATTTAAAGGTTGCATTCAAGCTCATCCCATGCTATATTAATCAAGCGATGAGCTGAATTGTGTAAGTCGGGTAACATGTCTCTTTGAGACACACACGAATGTGGCGTGTGGTTATTCCGCCTCAATACGCAAAAGACATCTTCTTAGGAAGATGTCTTTTTTCTTACCCTATTTTTGTTCCATTCTCAACCGGTTCATCTGTCGCTAACAACACCACGTCTTCTTTTGACGGCATGCCTCCTAAGACAAGCACTTCTGATTTGAACCCTGCAATTCTTCTTGGCGGGAAATTAACGACCGCTACGATTTGTTTGCCGGTAAGATTTTCCGCTGTATAACGCTTTGTCAGCTGAGCACTAGATTGCTTTACACCAATTTCTTCACCAAAATCAATCTTGAGCTTCAATGCAGGCACTCTTGCCTCTGCAAAAAATTCTGCTTCTATGATCGTCCCAACGCGAATATCTAACGCCAAAAACTGTTCAATATCTGCCATCTGACTCTCTCCTCTTCATAAAAGGTAACGTAATCTATTGATTATTCATTGTAGCACATTCATTTTGTCATAGAGGAGGTTCAAAAAGCCTATACAGCGTTAAAATCACCTTTATAGTTTACATAATAAATTTATTGTCGTGTATTAAATGTTTGCATCCTGAAAATGAATTCAGTAAAATGGCAAATAATCCTACTGCTTCCTCCCGAATATATTGGGGAGGGTTCACACTTGTTTACATTATCGGATATGTGGACGTTTTGCTGGTCGTTTTTTGTCATTCTTCCTATCGTTGCCATCCTGCATCAGCTTGGCCATATTGTGGTCGCGTGGATGTTTGGAGCAAAGGTTTCCTTTGCGCTTGGCAGAGGGAAAAAAGTGTTGAAAGTAGGCGTCGTTGAAATTAGACGAATCTATTTTCTAGATGCATTTTGCCACTATGAAGAAATGAGGAAAAACAACCGATTGTCGCACATTCTTGTCTACTTAGGCGGTTCATTATGCAACCTGCTCAGTGTTCTCATACTGAACTCAATGATCGCCAATGATTTCCTGCCAGAGCACCAATTTTTCTATCAATTTGCTTACTTCTCAGTCTACTATGTATTTTTTGCACTGCTGCCAGTCCAGTATGCAGATCATCATCCGAGTGATGGGCAAGCGATTGTGAACATCATTCGACACGGTGAACCATGCGACATCATTGACTAACATGATGACTTTCACTGTCAATATGATAATGAATCGTTAAAAAAGGAATACCGAACAGCTTCATTTGATGTACCGCTGTGAGACTTTGATCTGTCTCCGGCTTCATATGAAAGCTTTCTTCCATTGGCAGTTTCATGGTGATAAAAGGCGTATGCAAATACAACCCTTCGTCACCGGTACTGCCTTTTGGACATGCGCTTTTTAATAGAAAATCTTCTTTCTCATTAAAAGGCTTTAAAATAGCTGTCAGCTGAGAATACGGAAGTGGCAGCGCAATATTCATATAACCCGTAGCTGCATCGTAATGAAGAGCATAAAGTGCAAAAAAGACTTGCTCTCCTTTTACATTGTGACGTATCCAAGCCCGAACATTTTCCCTTTCTTCCTTCGGATGTTGAAATCTAGTCAGACGTCCCTGCATCTCATATGGATGACGAGATAACCCCAAATATAGCTGACCTATTTTCTTAAACAGCGGCTGAAGTAAAAAGACGAACGGCCTTACCCACCAATGAAAGTTGACGGCTGCTTTTAATGTAAAAGCCATAGGGTCTTCATAAAATCTGCGAATCACAGGTGACACCCTGTCAGTTGAAAATGTCGTTCCATTTAATTCATCAAGCGAATCGACTAAACCCAGCTTCTCATGGTTATGCACGCTTTCCTCTTGAAAAGAGATCAGTTGAAACCGGCCATACACTTTGGAAATCGGAAAGTTCTTCTGCTTTAATTGATCCTTCGGCCCTTCAATCAGCCAGCCAATCAACCCCGGCAAAATCACAAAAAAAGCATTGATACTGCCATGAAACCAAATCATCTGATCCATGCTGATGTAGGTCACACGCATCAGCATACCAGCGGAATAAAGAAGTGATAACACGATCGTCCCCATTAAAACTAAGCTAGAAAACACAACAAGTCCTTTTGCCAAAGTCGACCGAAATCTTGTTTTCATACAAAGGATGCCATATATGTAGAGGGCCATCACATAAAGAATGACGCTGAACGTATCAAATAGACGGGAAAAGCTAATCCCCACAGCAATCATCACAGGCGACAGCAAAATCACCCAGCCCGCCGCTTTGTATAAAGCTGTCTCTTTTATTCGCTGCCTTCCTAAAAATCCATAAAAAAGCGGGATAAAAAAAGCCGAGTAATGAAAATGAATAGCGGTCAAAAGAACAATGATCGGCGAAAATGTCATCACCTGTATATCTGCTGTGTACAGCCAAAACCACAGACCGCCTAAAGCGAGATACATCCATGCGCCATCAATCATCAGCTCATGAAGCGGAAAGATTCCTCTTTCTAGCAAACGACAAAAGCCAAATAACGCCAATAACATTGTATATAAAAGCCATCCCGATGCAAACCAAGCGGAATGATAGATGAAAGCAGCGGTTGCACAAAGAGCCGCTAGTGGAAAGGCTTTCATTAAAAAGCCGATCAGCCTCTCTGGCTTGTGTTTCTTCCCTTCTTTCTCAAAAAAGTGTAAGGCAGAGGGAACAAAAAATAGAATTGCCATGAGAACAAAAAATTCTGCTACCCGGCCTGTCATGAAACGGGTGGCGATAAAACAAGACATGAAGATCAGACTGGATGTCAAATGCCACTTATTCATCATGAGACACCCTTTCTGTAAAACGGCCTTTATATGTAAAAAGAGTACCAAACAGGCGATTTTTCACGTGGACATCAATGGTATATTCACCTGCATGTTCATCGTAGCCTTCCGTTACATCTGACACACCATAAAGCCATGAAGGCAGCGGCCATTCCCTGCCGAACATCAAAAACTTCTGCCGGCCGGATTGGATGTGTAAGAAACCATGCTTTGTTACTGTAAAATGAAGCTCTGACACAAGAAGTCTAGGTTTTCCAAAGTAGTCTAGTACTGTATGACTCTTCTGATCAATGATCATATCAGCATCAAAGTGCCGCTCCTTCTTTGGGAAATAAAACGTTCGATACCAGTGCATCCCTTCCTCTCCCTTATGTGTCACAAAGGGATCATTGACAATTTGGAAAGGAATGTCTTTTCCTCTTTCAGGGAAAAAGCACCGAAACAAAGAACCAATTCTGAAAATAAATCGAATGAGTCTTGACCCGCCGCCTATTTCCTCCATGGTGCCTTCAGCAGAAAACGCGCGATTGTATCTCTCTTTTAGCTTTGGATGCAGTTTATCGTAATCCTTTACTTGATGACGATGAACGACCATGTCTACCTCCCCTTTTTCGTTTGATGGAAAATACATCTACACAATCTTTTAGATTGATCATACCTGCAATCGACAAAATGAAAAATGCACTCATCACAAGCGGCTCATGAAGCGTCGTTTGCGGGGATAGGACCCCTATACAAAGCATGATGAGAAGAAACATACTTTGAAAAATGAATAGATATTTCTTTGTTAGCTTGGGAATTAGCCATGATACGCCTAAAAGCGCATAAAACAATCGGAAACTCGTGCTATGATCAAAAGCCGAATGTGAAAAAGGAATGACCGCTTGGCATAGCCAGACGATGGCAAACAGCAAACAAATCCCGTAATGAGCAAGTGTTCTCTCTAGCAACAAACGGGGATGTGTTCCCTTTTCAAGCCACGTCTTTAATGCCCCAAAACTAAAGGCTGTCATAAACCCGATCATTGGGCGAAAAAGAATCCGGTCTGCCCATGTCCATCCTTTTCCTTCTTTCGTTTTGTAATCAAATTGAGTTTGAAACACAATGTGGTCGCTTGTTTTCATATACTTCCAGTAGCCGCTGCCTTCTTTGATAAAAGACAATGGGTGTGACGATTTGAAATGAAGTGAGGATGCCCGCTCATTCCGTTCATCCATCATTCTTGTTCGATAAGCTCCTGTCCCTGTGACATTTAAACCAAACCCAAGATGCTTTTCATACAAAAAGGATTGGGGCTGTTCATTTTGAGGTTCATTTAATGAAATGGTTGAAAAGCGCAAATCCCATTGTTCATGAAGCTTTGGATTTTGCGTATATTCCCATACTTTCTCTATCGGTGCATGAATGGTTGTTTCCACATAAACAGGCTTTCTTTTCATCTGCCTCTACTCCTCTATGTGAATTATTTCACATAACAAGCATACCATGTTTCACAAAACTGTCAAATGTTTATTCTTTTTTTGTCAAAAAATTGGTTTAAGATGGTCGCCTCTTTAACATATCGGTTCACTACCAAAAAAAGACCTGTCAATGAGACAGATCTTCTTTTTGCAACACACCTGAGATATAAAGCTTGACCGCATAGCTCACACTGTCTTCAAGCTGTTCTTTTCGTTGAAATCCATTTTTATTTGAAATATCACCGAAGCCGTGCAATAAGCTTCTTAGTCCTCTGACCACATGTGTCATCTCTTCTTCTTTGACACCAAAACGGGCCATGATGGATTGGACAAATTCAACAAGGCGCTCTGCCTCACTTCTTACTTTTTTCTCCTCCATATGTGAAAAGGCCGCTTCATAAAGGCCTGGATGTTCGCGGACAAATTCAACATACTGTTTGGCAAAGGCTAACACAGCTTCTTCTTTATCCAATCCCTCTGTTACGTGTATACCTTCTTCACGTAGCATGGACAGCCCTTTTTCTGCGAGTGCCGCCTGAATTTCAAGAAGACCAGATACATGATTATAAAGAGAAGGTGGTCTGATGTTCAGCTTTTTAGACAATGTAGCAATGGTCAATGCAGAAAAGCCCTCTTCATCAACAAATGCGGCCGCTGTATCGATAATTTTTTCTTGCGTGATACCCATTCTTGGAGACACGGTTTACTGCTCCCCTTTCTTTAACTGTTGCTGCCTTTTTGTTATGGCAGCTTGAAGCTTGGCATGAGGTTCCATGATAAGATCACCATGTCCTACTGCAAGACAAGATAAGGGAAGTGCCAGCAATTTTTCGGCACTTTTGAGTGCTGTTTCTGCATCCCAAGTGGCAAAAGCCGGGAACGGGAAGGTCAAGCGAAACTCACCCGTTACGAATAAACCGCCTTTTGTCACAAGTGCATCTCCTGCAATGACAATCCCTGACCTTTCATCGTATAAAGAAATGCTTCCAGGTGTATGTCCTGGTGTTGAGATGACTTTAAGTGACCCAATCTCGTCCCCTTCTTCGACAAGCACATCTGGTTTTGTGTGAATGTCTTTTGAAAAACTGCCTTTAATTTTTTGCTGAGGTTCACCAGGAAGCAAGGAAAAATCACCTTCAAAAAGGAGGGCATCGCGTTTTGATAAATAAACGACTGCCTCTGGAAAAGCCTTTTTCACTTCATCTAGTGCACCGATATGATCCATATGACTATGAGTGAGAATAATCTTGTCGATTGGCTTGTCTTTTTTGTGCGCAAATTCAATGATCGAGCTTGCTGCCATTTTTAAAGCAGCATCAATTAATATCAGTCCATTTTCTTCCTCAAATACATAGCAATTTACCGGAAATAGACGCGGCATCAATGTGAGCTGGTGCAGGCGATCAAAAGTTGTCAATCTCATCATATGTCCTCCTAAAACTAATGTCGTTAGTTTTATATTAACTAATGATATTAGTTTTAGCAAGCATTTCTTCATCAACCGCAATATAAATATCAATTTGCGCTTCTTTTGGATCTATAGATCTTTCATCATACCATTCAAAGTCGCCTGTATATGTGCGGTAATGGCGCTCATCCCACGCCCAAATCTGCTGCCATGTCTCCAACACAACCTCTTCAATAGGTCCCTTTCTCGTTCGGAATTTTGCGTAGGTCGATGCAGGAATCTCTATGACATGTTCTACCTGCTGATCCACGAATTGCCCAGCAGTAAATAAATAAGAGCCATGCTCATCTTTTTCATAATCTGAATATAATCCTATGACGGGCGCTTGCCCTCCGTAAAGCTGCTGCGCAAAAAATTGTTGCCAGAGTGGAGCAATCTTCCGCTCTTTTGTTTGCTCCATTTCGTTTGTTGTTCGAACAGACAACCCTTTCATCCATTGTTTCTCTAATGTCACGATATCGTACATACATTCTCATCTCCTTTTTTTCTATCATATAAAAAGAAACCTGACAACATTGTGTCAAGTTTCTATTCGTTTGAGAAATTGTTTCAACTGAATGTCAAACGCTTCTTTGACATGCTTCGGGGAAAGAATGTCAACATCTGGACCTAAATGGAATAGGAAACTATTTAACCAATCATCAAGAGGTACGGTAATGGTGGCAAGGTAAGTGCCGTCTGAACAAACATTCAATTCGTTCTCATCTACCCATTCCTTCACTTTCCCCACTGATGCTTCCGTTAACCTGAGCGTGACAGAGCTGATCGACGGTTGTTCTTGCCAAGAATCATTCCAAGGCTTTTCTTCGTTTTTGATTCTTTTCGGTTGAAAATACCCTGAAATGGTGACAAGACCCGTCATTCTAGTCAGCTTGAACAGACGAAAAGCTTTTTTTACACAACAGAACGCATACAAATACCAATGCCTCCCTTTTAAAACGAGCGTATAAGGCTCCACTTTGCGTGGAAGTGTTTCACCTTTCGCATTGCGGTAAGTAAACTGAATGTATTGGTGCGCTGACGCAGCTGTATGAATGAGCTGGAGCTTCTTTTCTGCCTGGCTGTCTTTTCCCCAGGAGCTTAAATCAATGAAGACATGATGCTGTTTTTCGTTTTCACACGTATGCGTGGGAATAAGCGATTTGATTTTTTTCAGTACATGTTCGCTTTCTTTAAAGGAATAGGCACTCGTCATGCTTTCGAGGGCTGTTAAAATGACCTCGATGTCATCATCGGTAAATAATTTTTTCTCTAAACGATAATCCTCAACAAGTGAAATGCCTCCACCTGCTCCTTGGGTTGTGACAACAGGGATTCCCGCTTGATTGATGGTATCAATGTCACGATAAATGGTCCTCGTGCTCACTTCGTGAAGTTCAGCAAGATCTTTCGCCTGTACTTGCTTCTTGCTAATGAGCAGCATCACAGTAGATAAAATGCGGTCGATTTTCATGACTTTTCCTCTTTTTCATAAATGTAGGTTTTGTTTTGATAAAAAAAGAAAGAATGGTAAAGATAAGTAACAGCCAGCATTCGTTTACATCCCTGCACGTGCAGGAGGAGGTTGCATCATGACACATAACGTGTGGCAATTGTTCATGATTGGGAGCATTATGTTGATCTGCATCATGATTCGAATGAATCGAATGAGACGCTTTCAGCTTGTACGCCCCATCAGGCTTTTGATGAGAATGTATCTCTTTGGTCTTTCAGCCCTTATTCTCCTATCAGAAGGATGGCAAAATCATAATATCCTCATCTATGCCGCTATTGGTATGCTTTTTGGAAGCAGCCTAGCTGTTCATGCCTATCAGACGATTCGTATGAAAGAAGAAAATGGCCGGCTGTATATGAAAACGAGTAAATGGATTGAAAGCTTCATTTTGTGTTTGTTTTTATCCAGGCTTAGTTTTAAGCTGGTTGAGCTCACAAACCATTCGATGACCAAAATCAGTATCGTTGAACTGTATCAGCACATCGTGAGCGATGATGCGATGACCATGCTCAGCTTTTTTCTTTTAGCTGCTTACTATGTTGTTTTTTCTTTTCACATGATGAAAGCAAATAAACGATTGACACATGTGCATCATGCATAAAAACCTTCCTATATGAAAGTAGGAAGGTTTTTTATCAATCGTGCTGTGCATGGTGAATCATCTGTTCAAGCACTTCCATCACATGCTGATCTTCAGGGCTGTAAAAAATCGAGGTCCCTGCTCGTCTAGATTTCACGAGACGAAGGTTTTTTAAAAAGCGCAGCTGATGAGAAACGGTTGATTGCATGAGATTCAGTGTTTCTGCTATATCATTTACCGAGTGTTCACCTTGAGACAGCAGGTGCAGAATTCGAATACGTGTCGGATCAGATAAAGCTTTAAAGGTTTGGGAGACAAGAAATAGACTTTCTTCATCCAGCTCCATCCGTTCCTGTTCTTGATTTGTATTCAGTTCTTCCTTCATTTTGCTTCACCTTTCTTGTCCGTCAAATCACGACTTATTCTATGTATCATCATATACCAAAACGTCCGGCATGCAAAGAGAGCACACTTTAGAAAAAAGATTTACTCAAATAGCATTGACACTTGGTAGCATTCTTTTTAAAATGAGCATTATTTATTCATTTTTTTAGAGGAGCTGATAGGCAAATTGACTGAAGAGCCAAGACTAAAACGCAGCCTGACTGTCTTTCCACTTGTTGTGATCGGGCTTGCTTATATGGATCCACTTGTCGTATTTGATTCATATGGCATTGTGGCTCAGCTGACGAAAGGACACGTCGCTACAGCTTATATATTTACGTTACTTGCATTACTATTGACAGCGCTTAGCTATGGGAATATGGTGAAGGCTTTTCCAAAAGCAGGATCTGCTTATACATACGCGCAAAAAAGTATTCATCCTCATGTTGGCTTTCTTGTAGGCTGGACACTTTTACTGGATTATTTATTTTTGCCTATGGTGAATTTTGCGATTGGAAGTGCTTATTTAACCGCAGCCTTTCCTGATGTACCTCATTACATTTGGATCTCCATACTTGCTATCGCCATAACGACTGTCAATGTAATCGGTATACGGCTTACAGCCAACATCACGGCACTATTTGTGACCTTTCAGGTCATTGTCGCCGTCACTTTTGTTGGGTTTATTATGTATGGGCTCACGCAAAACGCAGGCAGCGGGGAATTATTGTCCGCCCGGCCTTTTTATTCGGCGAGCTTAGATCCAGCGCTTATTTTTTCAGGAGCAACCATTTTATGTTTTTCGTTTCTAGGATTTGATGCGATTTCGACCCTGTCTGAGGAAACCATTAAGCCAAAAAAGACGATCCCACTTGCCATCTTCTTAACCGTCGCCATTGGAGGCGTACTGTTTACCTTGACGTCTTATTTTTTGCAGCAAGTATTTCCAAATTTTCAGCAGTTCAAGCATCCCGATGCTGCCTCACTTGAAATTGCGGATTTTGTGGGCGGCGCCTTTCTCCACTCGTTTTTTTTAGCTGGCACAATGGTCGCTGTTATCTCTTCTTCCTTATCGTCACATGCAAGTGCAGCAAGGCTATTATATGCAATGGGTAGAGATGAGTCGTTACCGAAGCGTTTCTTCGGATATATACATCCGAGATTAAAAACGCCTGTTTTTAATATTTTATTAATTGGTGCTTTCTCCTTAACCGCAGTCGTTGGCGAACTTGAAGTCATTTATTCCTTTATCAGCTTCGGCGCGTTGATTGGATTCACATTAGTGAACTTATCTGTTTTTGCGTACTATTTCATTAGACAAAAACAAAGAGGTGTACTCAATACATTGAGATACGCAGTGATTCCTCTGTGCGGGACGGCCTTTTGTATATGGCTGTTAACGAACATCAGTACAAATGCATTAATCATTGGTTTGCTTTGGCTAATTATCGGTTTTGTTTATTTCTGCTACAGACTGAAAACAAGACCCGAATTTACATTTGGGTACGATTGATTATAAGGTTTTCACTTGGTATCTTGTGCAGGATATGGCATAATAAAAAGGCTGTACTTCCCTTTTAAAAGCGGGGCAAAACAGGGGTGAACTGACCTTGAAAAAGAAAAAAACAGGATGTTTTGCCATTTCAGGCTGCTTCACGATTTTTCTGTTTGTTTTCGTATTAGCAGCCATTGTCATGTCCTTTAATCAAAAGGAGTTAAAAAAGCTGCCGATTGATACGGAATCAATTGTTTTGTCGAGATTGGATGATTTCAAACCGCTTGTAGAAACAGAGTTAAGAGATCAAGATTTAGATCAATATACCGCGTTAATCCTCGGTATGATGTATCAAGAATCAAAAGGCAGAGGCGGAGATCCAATGCAGTCCTCTGAATCTCTTGGTTTGAAACGAAATGAAATCAATGACCCTCAGAAAAGCATTAGACAAGGAGTCCATCATTTTTCTACTATGTACAAGCATGGGAAGAAAAAAGGCGTTGATTTGGAAACCATTATCCAAAGCTATAATATGGGAATTGGCTATATTGATTTTGTTGCAAAAAACGGGGGAAAACATTCCGAGAAATTGGCAAAACAATACTCTAAAAAGCAAGTGAAACGAAACCCAGAAGTCTATACGTGCGGAGGCAACAAAGATAACTTCCGCTACCCATATTGCTTCGGTGACTTCACTTATGCTGAAAAAGTAAAAGAAAAAACGAAAACAGTTGAAGAAAAGATGAAATTGGCTTCGTCATCCTCACCATCATCGTAAAAAAAGCACTTCCTAAATGGAAGTGCTTTTCATTTTATCGATGTTCTTTCCCGATTTCCGGCAGGATCGTTTTCGCTAAATGCTGATCCATTTCCTCATATTCATCATAATGAATCGTTTCATACAGCTCTTGTCTCGTTTGCATGTCCTTTAGCATTCCTTGCTGCGTCCCCTTCTCCATGATTTCTGTAAATAAACGCTCATACGCTTTTGCAGCGACTCTGAGTGATGACACAGGGTAAATGACCATTTGAAAGCCAAATACAGAAAATTCGTCTGCATGATAATAAGGCGTCTTGCCAAACTCCGTCATATTTGCAAGGAGCGGTCCTTTAATATTGTTTGACGCATGCGTGAAGTCCTCTGCTGTGATGAGTGCCTCAGGAAAAATAGCGTCAGCTCCTGCTTCTACGTAAAGATTGGCCCTGCGGATGACATCCTCCATCCCATTTACGGACCTTGCATCGGTTCTCGCAATCACCAAAAGCGTTGGTGCCGCTTGTTTGATGGCTTTGATTTTTGCGATCATCTCTTCTACTGGAACGAGCGATTTTCCGTTTAAATGTCCGCATTTTTTTGGCATTTGCTGATCTTCAATTTGAACAGCTGCCACCTTACTTTCTACCATTTCCTTTGCCGCCCTTGCAACATTCAATACACCGCCATAGCCAGTATCCATATCGACCAAAAGTGGCAGCTGAGAAGCTCGAATGATTTCCTTTGCTTTTTCAGCCATTTCCGTTGAATGGATCATGCCGAGATCAGGCAATCCTTTGCTGGCACAAAAGGCGGCTCCGGATAAATAGAGCCCTTGGAAGCCCATTTTTTTTGCATAAAGCGCAGACATTCCATCGTGAACGCCTGGAATTTGAAATAAAGCTGATTTGTGCATTTGTTCTTGAAAGGCTGCGGCTAAATCTACTTGACTTGATTCATCATTCACGATCCACACACTAATTCCCTCCCTTATATGACGAATAAGTCCATAAATGCTGGTACGGTTGTTGTTTTTAATTGATTTGGATTTTGACAGAGTGACACAATTTGGTCCACTTGTTTTTGTGGAAATCTCGTCTTCAAATGATAAAGCCATTTCTTTTCAAGCAGAGGAATACCTTCCTGCCTTCTTCTGCGATGACCAAGTGGATATTCAATTTCAATTCGGTCTGTCATCGTCCCGTCTTTAAAGAAGATCTGCACACTGTTTGCAATGGATCTCTTTTTCGGATCTAAATAATCCGCTGTATATTGTTTATCTTCTTTGACGACCATTTGATCCCGGAGACGATCAATGACCGGATTTTGCGCCGTTTCTTCTTCATAATGGTCAGCTGTGAGCTCACCATAGATTAATCCAATCGCAGTAATATATTGCAAGCAATGATCGCGGTCTGCTGGATTATACAGCGGTCCCTTCTTATCGATAATCCGAATCGCTGATTCATGTGTTGTAATCTCTACTCGGTCAATGTCATCTAATCGACCTTTTACAGCGTCATGCAGGATCATAGCAGCCTCTGCAGCCGTTTGGGCATGGAACTCAGCAGGATAAGCAATTTTGAAAAGCACATTTTCGATGACGTATGATCCTAGCGGCTGAGCGAGTGTGAGAGATTTCCCTTTCATCAGAACATCTTCAAAGCCCCACTTCTCTGCACTAAGCGGCGTTTGATAGCCCATTTCCCCTTTGAGTGTCATCATTGCAAGTCTCACCCCGCGGCTTGTTGCATCCCCAGCTGCCCATGATTTCCTCGACCCTGTGTTTGGGGCGTGGCGATACGTCCTAAGCGGTGAATTATCAACAAACGCTTGCGATAAAACATGCTGCACGTCTTCCTTTGTTCCGCCAAGCAATGCACATACAACAGCACTTGTTGCTACTTTGACAAATAGGACATGATCCAAGCCATTGCGATTCAGACAATTTTCTAAAGCCAGTACGCCTTGAATTTCATGTGCTTTGACAATCGCATGTAGTACGTCATTCATCGAAAGCGGCTCTTCCCCGTTTGCAAGCCGTGTTCTGCTGATGTAATCACTCACAGCTAATATCCCGCCTAAGTTATCTGACGGATGTCCCCACTCCTCTGCAAGCCACGTGTCATTATAATCTAACCAGCGAATCATACAGCCTATATCAAAAGCCGCTTGAACAGGATCTAGCACAAAGGAAGTACCTGGAACTCTTGCTCCATTAGGTACAACGGTTCCCGGGACGATCGGTCCAAGATGCTTCGTACATTCAGGAAAATTGAGCGCCAGCATTCCGCAGCCAAGTGTGTCTATAAGCACATAGCGTGCCGTTTCAATGGCTTCTTTACTCGTAATTTCCCCGTCTACTGCATAGGCTGCGATTTCTTCTAATAGCTGATCCGTTTGATTGGCGACTGCTGTTTTATTCATGTTCATTCCCCCATTTTTCCATCATCATCTGAAACTTTTAATCCTCTTGGCCCTAAATAACGGACTCTCGGTCTGAAAATGCGATTATGCAAATGCTGTTCAATGACATGAGCAGCTAATCCACTTGCCCTTGCAGCAAAGAAAATCGGTGTATAAAGTGAAATTGGAATCCCGAGCACGTAATAAATAGGTGCGGCGTAATAATCAAGGTTCGGATAGAGGTTTTTCTTCTCTTTCATGTATGCCTCTCCTGCTACACACATGTCATAAAGCGTTGTATCTCCCTTTGATTCCGTAAGCGTTTTCAATGATCGTTTTAAAAGAGCGGCTCTTGGGTCCATTTTTCTCATGTATACCCTATGGCCAAAGCCCATCATTTTTTCCTTTGCTGCTAATTTTCGCTCAATCAGCGCAAGGAAGCCTTCCGTTGTTTTCCCTTCGAGAAGCATATGCATGACAGCTTCATTCGCTCCTCCGTGCAAGTCACCTTTTAATGAAGAAATTGCTCCAGTAAAAGCACCATACATATCAGAATGTGTGGATGCGATGACTCTAGCGGCAAACGTTGAATTAGGCAGCTCATGTTCACTATATAATGTGAGTGTTTGGTCAAAAGCGGTGATTTCGTCTTGGGTTGGCGTGCGTCCGGTTAGCATGGTTAAAAAGGTTTCAGTGTAGGATTTGGTCTGATCTGGAGAAATAGCGGCGTCTTTTGTGAGAATATGATAGCTTCCAGCGACAATGGCCGGTAGCTGGCCGAGTAATCGAACAGCACGCTTTTGCTGGCATGCTTCTGATCGATCTTGTAACGCATCATCGTACCCACTAAGAGCAGATATGCACGTTCTCATGGCATCCATCGGATGTGTGGTTTTTGGCAGTTTTGTTAAAATGGTTTGAATGGTTGGATGTAAGTTCGTTTGTGAGGAAATGTCTTGCTGAAACTGGTGATATTCCATCGCATCTGGTAATCTTCCATAAATAAGCAGATAGGCTGTTTCTAAATAGGTCTTTTTTTGTGCCAACTCGATGAGGTCATACCCGCGAATTACAATCTCTTCTTGCTGCACATCTAAGTATGAGATAGACGTTTCGCTTGCCACAATGTCTTCAAGCCCCGGTTTATACTGCAGTTGTTCAGTCATCATATAACCCCCGTTTCGTTCAATTGTTGTTCTCCAAACGAGCAAACGGCCAGAAATGATGTGAGTCTATAGATGGGAAGATACCGTGCAAGTCGGATACCCAATTCCCATTTTATCCAAAGCACTGCATCTTGTAAATAAAAGAACGTATGTCCAGTTGGACATACGTTAGCTGTAGTATGGAGAAATCATCATATACACAATGACGCCAGTGAGACTGACATAAAGCCACAGCGGCATGGTCCAGCGAGCAATTTTACGGTGACGCTCGACTTGCATCTGTGCGCCTCTAAACAGCGTAATCAGGGCAAGCGGTACAATGACTGCTGATAAGACGATATGTGTGATTAAAATAAAGAAATAAATTGGACGGATAATCCCTTCTCCTCCGAAATGGGTATCAGCTGCCATTGAGTGATAGGTCACATACGAAATTAAAAAAACAAGTGTCGTTGAAAATGCAGCAAAGATAAATCGTCTGTGCGCTTTAATGTTCTTTTGTTTAATCATGATGAGTGCTGAAAGTAAAAAGATAAACGTAAAGCTGTTCATCACGGCATTAAGTAACGGCAAAAATGTAATATCCAGATGGCTAAATTTATCTGATTTTGGCATTAAAAATAATAAAGCGATTAATCCGTTGATGGCAATTGTTAAAATGATCACAATACCAGTAAAATTTTTCGGTTTTTGATTCTGTTCGTTCATGTTTGAAAACCTCTCTTTATTAGTTCCGACTAAGAGTATGTTATTTAAATTTCTCTATAAAGTCAATGAATTCGCTGTCTTCGTCGAATTTTAGACAAACTTGCAGGTTGCAGGCGTTCTAACGGCTTGAAAGATCCATCCACTTCCTTTAAAATTGGAATTTATGTGATTTTGATCATTTCTGATAGGAAAGGAGTAATGGACTTGTCAATCTTACAGGAAACAGCCAACGATGTGAAGACGTTAGAGCAAGAATTACAGCAATTGCAGTTCCAAATGTATCGAATGCAAGAAAATATGAAAGATATTTCGAAAAAAGCAAAGATCATTGGCATCGATCAAGCGAAAGAAGATGAGTGGCTGATCGTCTCTGCCATTGAAAGTGCAGATACATGTAAAATTATGCTCAGTGATTGTGAAAAAGCTTTTCGCGGACAATCTGATTTTTCCTTAATTGCGGAATATCCTGAAGAAGGAAAGATTCATATTGCCGATATTAAAGGCCCGCCAGATAATGGATACGGCTCCATCTGCATGAAGCATTTAAAAGAAATCGCAAGAGAGCAGAACATACCCGTGATTACTGGCGACCTCGTCAAAAGAGACTGGGATCACGTAGATCGCTTAATTCATTTTTATGAAAAGCATCAATTTGATGTCCAGATTAATTGGAAAGAACAAAGCGGAGAAATTTATTGGGTGGACAGCTAACGACAAAAACCAGCGTGTATCATAAGATATGCGCTGCTTTTTGTCGAAAATGCAAATTTTTCTGAAAAATATGTGTATTTTTGACCAAAAAAAGGGTACAATAAAAGCATCAGGCCGCCACCTGATGCTTTCTTCCAAAAAACAATTGTTTACTAGTTAAGTACTTTTACTTTGACTGATTTTACGCCCCAATTTTTCGCTTGGGATTTGCTTGGTACATGTACATCAATTTTGTTACCTTTAATTGCGCCGCCAGTATCTGCTGCGATGGCTTCACCGTAGCCTTCAACATAAACCTTACTTCCTAATGGAATGACATTAGGATCTACTGCAATGACTTTTGCATTTGGGTTTTTGTTTAAGTTTACCCCTGTTGCAGTAATACCTGAGATGCCACCATCATTTGCTGTATAAGCCGTAGCTGTAACAGTCATTTCTTTTTGTACACTCTGACTAGCAGAAGATGATTCTGCTTTAGCTGTTTCCTTTTTAGGAGCAGCTTTTTTCGTTGTTTGCTCTTTTTGGACAGGTTCCTGTTTTTGAACAGGTTCTGAGCTTACCGGAGCCGAGCTTTGGCCAGCAACACTTAGTGTTGAACCAACCATAATTATATCTGAGTTTAAGTTATTCCAAGACTTAATATCGCTAATTGACACATTGAATTTTTGAGCGATTTTCCAGAGGCTGTCCCCCTTCTGGACTTTATACTGCTCCTGAGTTTTCTCTTTTGAAGAGATTGTCAATTTATCACCTACATAGATCATATCAGTAGATAAATTGTTCCAACCCTTTAGGTCCTTTAGAGACACATCATTTTTTTGTGAGATTCCCCAAAGTGTATCACCTTTCTGTACAGTGATTTCCTTTGCAGAAGCTTGCTGCGCTCCAAATGCTGTTGTTGAGATTGCTGCAACAGCAACCAAGGACATAATAGTCTTCTTCATAAAGTAAATCCTCCCTTGTTAGCTTTTTATGGCGGCTAACGAGTGCTATCGTAACATATGTAAATGTCAATTCAATAACAAAACGATATGTTTTAGATTACAGTTCCTTTACATGAAACATCTCTCTCCATTGGTAAATCAGACCACAAAACGGCTTGATTCCCCGCCATATCAAGGTTTTAAAAGGATCAAAAACGGCCTGCTGAAAACGTGTCCAAGTGCAGCGAAAAATATTTATTTTTCTTCTTCAAACTCTTTATTTTTTCTCTTTTTCTATAAATAAACGAATTTCTTCTAAAAAAACATCTCCGTATTTCTCTCTTTTTTGAGCGCCAATCCCCTTAATTTGGAGTAATTCATCATCTGTTTGAGGCTCTACCGCTGACATTTCCTTCAATGTTTGATCAGAAAAGACAACAAACGGCGGAACACCTTGCTCTCTAGCTAGCTTCATTCTTAGCGATCTCAATCGCTCAAATAATGCATCGTTTTCTTGAATGGCTTCTGCTTTGATCGCCTGCTTTTTATACACAGCCTCTTGTCCAACTAACACTTTCTTCCCTCTATGGGTCACCTTCAGTGTTGGGTAAGCTCCTTCAGACATGTGCAAATACTCTTCTGTAATTAAAAATTCAATGAAGTCACTGATTTGCTGAGCCGAATGTTGTTTCATTAAAGCATATGTAGGGAGACGATCGAAACCTAGCTCTAGCACTTTTTTGTTTCTAGAGCCTGCCAATACTTGGGCGATCATCATTTTACCGAAGCGCTCATTCATTCTCACTGTACAAGATAACACCATCTGTGCTTCTCTTGTGACCTCTTCACGCTCTCTTTCATCAAGGCAGTTGCTGCATTTACCACAAGGCGAACTAGCTGTTTGATCAAAATAATCCATCACAAATTGCTGCAGACATTGCTCAGTATGACAGTAATCCACCATTTGCCTTAATTTAAGCAGCTCATGCTGGTAGCGCGTCTCATCTTCTATTGACTGTTCAATGAGAAAGCGCTGCACTCTTACACCTTGAGGTGAAAACAGTAAGATGCATTCACTTTCAAGCCCATCTCTGCCGGCACGCCCAGCTTCTTGATAGTAGCTTTCAATATCCCTTGGAATTTGATGATGGATCACAAAACGGACATTCGACTTATTGATTCCCATGCCAAATGCTGATGTGGCGACCATCACCTGGATATCATCATTTAAAAAGAGGTTTTGCTGCTCTTCTCTCGTATGATCATCCAATCCACCATGATAAACGCCAGCTTTGATCTTTTGTTTTTTTAGTCGATGATAAATATTATCCGCTTCTTTACGAGTGGCTGTATAAATAATGCCAGACTCAAGACTGTTTTTCTTCATATATTGTGTGATAAAACGTTCACTGTTTTCTCCTTTGATCACTTGAAAGGACAAATTTTCTCTAGCAAACCCAGTAAAGACGGTTTCTTCTCCGTTTATGCCAAGCTGTTCACATATATCTTGGTGTACCTTTTTCGTCGCTGTAGCTGTTAATGCGACAATCACCGGTCTTTTTGACAGCTTGTTCAAGCATTCTTGAATGAAGCGATAACTTGGCCTAAAATCATGTCCCCACTCGGATATACAGTGCGCTTCATCAATCGCGATTAAAGGAATCGTTAACCGATCTAACAGCTGAAAAAAACGTTCATTTTGTAAGCGTTCAGGTGTGATATAAAGCAGTTCGTATTCCCCATTTTCGCATTTTTTCAGCCTTTCATTCATTTCAGCTGCGGACAGAGTGCTGTTTAAAAAGGAAGAACGTATGCCCATCTCATTTAACGCATCAACCTGATCCTTCATTAAAGAAATAAGCGGAGATACTACGATCGTTGTACCTTCCATCATTAGCGCAGGGATCTGATAGCAAACTGACTTCCCTCCGCCTGTCGGCATAATGCAGACGGTATCCTTTTGTTTATTTACAATCGCTTCAATGGCTTGTTTCTGTCCTTTTCTAAAGGCATCAAAGCCATAATATTGTTTCAGGAGTGCTTCTGCTTGTTCTAACATTCAATTCCCTCTCCGTCATTTGTTTTGTCCATTTTAACATAGATTCTTGCCTCTACAGGCGATCAGTCGAATTTCGTCTTTTTACAAAATAAAAAGCCATTTTCCGAAATGGAAAATGGCTTGAATCATCCTAGGAAAAGCTGCGGATGCCGTAATCTAAGTAAGAAAGTTTTAAACCACCACTCCTCAAAGTGGGTGTTTGCAGAAACGTTCCTGTCTTCCTCTCTAAGGAGGCATGACATTCCGGCTTCAATATAAAACTCCCTATTACAGCTTAAAGGTTAAAACTTAATTAACATTACGCGCATCGCAGCCTTTAAACTATATTACACGAAAGTTTATTAAATTTCAAGAGATCTTTTTTCTATGAAATACTCATGTATACAAGATATTTGTCATTGCATACATAAGAAAAAATTATTCTGAAAAAATGTAACTTCGATTTATTATCCTATTTTTCTTCGTCTATGTCAACATCCTGTTCTTCCTCTAATCGTTCATACGTATCTGAATGCATCTGATCCATTGTTTGTCTATTTGTTAAATCACGCATTTGATCTGAGAAATTACGGTCAAACTCGTTTGGGTCTTGAGTGGTTTCTTCATTTTTCTTCGCATCGATTGAATAACGTGTATAGGGAACTGCTTTTAAACGTTCATATGGAATGTCTTTCCCTGTTTTCTCACAGACCCCATATGTTCCGTCTTCCATTCGTTTCAGGGCTGCATCAATTTCAGCTTCAAGCTGGCCATCAACTTGGTCCAGCGTTTGTTCGGTCATGCGGTCTAAATAGATGCTCCCATGATCAGCGATATGGTTCCCAACACCATTTGAAATCTCGCTCGATTCACTTAGCATAGATTCTTCTTTCTTTTTTGACCCTTTTACATCTTCCTTTAATTGATTCAATCTTTCGTATAAATCAGCTTTTTGTTCTTTCGTTAAGCCCACGGTCAATCACTCCTTTCTTATTCCCTTCCCGCTGCAAACGAAATGAAAACATCAAAAAAGCCGCCGCCTTATTGGCAGCAGCTTGCTTCTCTTACAGGGTGCGAAGTGCTTCTTCTACTGGTTTATCCCCTTTAATTAAGTCAAAGGATTTATTTTTCACATTGGATTCTGTTAAGCTTTCCACTAGTACAGTGGCTACGTCCTCTCTTGAAATCTCAATGTTTTGATTATCTGAAATATGCTCCGCAGCTTCAATCTTTCCTGTCTTTTCCTCATGCAGCAAGGCACCTGGACGGACAATGGTATAGGAAAGTCCAGACTGTTTTAGATGTTCATCTGCTTTTCTTTTCGCCTCATAATAAATTTCCATACTTCCTTGCCCTTTTCCCTGGTTTGGATCATCGGCATTAAAGGAACTCAGCATCACAAAATGCTGAATGTTTTCTTTTTTCGCTGTGTCGACAAGACGTTTTGCACCTTCTTGATCCACTGCAATGGTCTTATCTGCACCTGTTTTCGAGCCTGAACCAGCTGTAAAGATGACAGCATCTGCTTGTTTCACAGCATCTGTCACATCCTTTTCAAGATCACCGATGACAGGCGCTGCACCAAGTTCTTTTAGCGCATCCGCTTGTTTTTCATCTCGAATGAGAGCAAGCGGCTCATGTCCTTTTTCTTTTAAATAACGAATGACGAGTCTACCTGTATGTCCATTTGCTCCAGCAACTAATACTTTCATTGTTCATTCCCCTTTCTGTATCTGTTTCATCTTTATCCTTTTTTGCTATCATTCAAACACCTAAACAAAAAAGCCCTTCCAAGAAAATATATGGAAGGGCTCAGGCAATGTGCGATCTATTAAAATAAATACGTAGAATGAGAAAAGTGCATGTGATCTATGTAATCGCAAGGTTGATCAGCAAATATGTTTTGTCAAAATGGCTTGAACATCACTCAAATCCGTCTCTTTTGAAAAATCAAGTTCAAATACTTTTGAGCTTGTGACAAGCAGCATACCTGTGTCCTGATCAAACACGCCAGCTTCTTGAATGGCAAAACTTTCAATTGATCGATATGGCAAGGAGACCCTAACTTTCTTCTTAGAAAATACGCGGTTATCGCCAAAGATCAGTCGTTTATTGGTGAAACAAATTTGGTCGTGACGCAGTCTGTAAACAGCTTCAATTCTTTCCCCTTCAATTAGTAAGGATTCGAATTTCTTATCATTTTGTTTACTGACAGAAAAAATACCCACGTAAACCCCCTCTTCCTCCATCAAATTCCTTTATGAAAAAACGGCCACACGCTCTGTGGGTACGTTTTGTTCTCACTTATAGAATACGCTATAAATGATCGTTATTCCATTACGAATAGATTAAATTTCATTTAACTTTTTCTTTTTGATTCGATGCTCTTTCCTCTACTTATTTAGACAGTTAAAGCAGGAAAAAAGTTTCAGTTCTTTTTGAGAAAAATGGTTGAATTGTGACCAATAAAAAAACAGTGATTTTTTCAAATCACTGTCAGCGTGTAGACAAACCCTCGCATTCTTTGTCAGTCCGGTGATCACGAATGTCAAATTCGCTCCGCGCCGGTACTCGTCCTTCCTAGGGCTGCAAAGGTTTTCATGTCACACTGAAAAAGAAGACAAAGTGCTAAAATAAAGATCATTTTAGCACTCTGTCAACAATCTGGACTATTCGTCTTTTGGTGTTTCAATGGTTCCCTCGGCATATACATCGGAAATCTGCTCAAGCGTAATTGCCATATCAGCATCTTCGTTATCATGCCAAGCATTTTGTTGATTCTGCTCATCTGTTTGCTTCTTTTTCATCATCATCACCCTTTACTGTTTTTCTTAGTATGAGTGATGATGATCAAAATCATTCAGCAGAAAAGTCTTCGAAATACTCTTTATAATACCCACCTACTTTACCTGTATTATCAACGACAAACAGGAATTCTTCTGTTTCATTTTTCACTTCATATGTGCTTCCAGCCGTTAGTGCACGGTCGACCATATATTTTTTCGCATTCGTATGTATACATTTTACTTGTTTTAACGTTTGAGCCGTTTGCCAGTTTTGATGGATCATGATTTAAAAACTCCTTTTTTCATCTATACATTTATTTTAGCCAATTTTTCATGAAATGCAATGAGTGTTATGGATTGCTTTCAAACATGTCATGTAATATGATGAATGTATACGTTTACATCCATGTGCGTATACTAGATCATTTGCTTCAGGTCCGCTTTTTCACCTAGAACTCGCAGAACAATCCATATCTTTAAGGAGGTTTGTTTATTTATGAGCTCTACAACACTTCAAATTAGTTCAAAACTCGAATCTTTTCTCCAAGGGACGAAAAAACTCTACATTAATGGTCAGTTTGTCACAAGTCACGATAACAAAACCTTTTCAACTCCTAACCCAGCCACAGGTGAAACCCTTATTGATGTATATGAAGCAGGTGCAAAAGACATTGATGAGGCAGTAAAAGCAGCCAAAAAAGCCTTTCATGGTCCTTGGCGCTCCATGTCTGCCGCCGAACGCGCCCGGCTCATGTTCAAGCTTGCCGATTTAATGGAAGAAAACCAAGAAGAGCTCGCTCAGCTCGAAACTTTAGATAACGGAAAGCCAATTAATGAAACAACCAATGCAGATATCCCTCTCGCAATCGAGCATATGCGCTATTATGCGGGCTGGACAACCAAAATAAGCGGACAAACCATTCCTGTCAGCCAAGGATATTTTAATTATACCCGTCATGAGCCTGTTGGCGTTGTAGGACAAATCATTCCTTGGAATTTCCCGCTGCTTATGGCCATGTGGAAAATGGGTGCTGCACTTGCGACTGGCTGCACCATCGTGTTAAAACCAGCAGAACAAACACCACTCTCTGCTCTTTATTTAGCTGAATTAGTGGATAAAGCCGGCTTCCCAGAAGGTGTGATTAACATCGTTCCTGGATTCGGTGAAACAGCTGGGAATGCGTTAACCGATCACCCTGATGTGAATAAGCTTGCCTTCACGGGGTCAACAAGTGTTGGGAAACTCATCATGGAGAAAGCAGCCAAATCCATTAAGAGGGTCACATTAGAACTTGGCGGAAAATCACCAAATATTATTTTGCCAGATGCCGATTTAAAGAAAGCCATTCCAGGTGCTTTAAATGGGGTCATGTTTAACCAAGGTCAGGTATGCTGTGCAGGTTCTAGGGTCTTTGTTCACCGGAGCCAATATGATGAGGTTGTCGATCAAATGGCTGAATATGCGACATCCCTCAAACAAGGAGCCGGTCTTCATCAAGATACGCAAATCGGACCTCTCGTAAGTAAAGAACAGCACGAGCGCGTGTTAGGCTATATTGAAAAAGGTAAATCAGAAGGTGCAACAGCCGTTGTCGGTGGCGATTGCCCTTATGAGGCTGGTTATTTTGTCTCCCCTACTGTTTTTAAAGATGTAGAAGATGACATGACCATCGCAAAAGAAGAAATCTTTGGACCTGTCCTATCTGCGATTCCTTACGATTCCATTGATGAAGTGGTCGAAAGAGCCAACCAGTCTGACTATGGTTTAGCCGCAGGACTTTGGACAGAAAACTTAAAGCATGCCCATGACATTGCTGCACGTCTTGAAGCAGGCACGATTTGGGTCAACTGCTATAACGTCTTTGATGCTGCCTCCCCGTTTGGAGGATACAAGCAATCAGGTCTTGGCAGAGAAATGGGATCATACGCCCTTAACAACTATACAGAAGTCAAAAGTGTGTGGATTAATCTCCAAGACTAATGACGCCTATAAAGCCGGTGACCATGTCATCGGCTTTTTTGTGATTGCATGTGACAGGCAGGCTCCTGAATATAGTAATAAAGGAAAGGAGCATGGCCGAATATGCAAGATTTTAAAACAAAAGTAAACGAATATATTGATGAATTGCACATGCAAATGCAGCGCAGACAACGAGAAGATGGCGCTTTTGTCTTCTGCTTTGAAGGGCCAATGATGACAAATGCTTTTTTGATTATGCTGTTAAAGGCGGTCGGTGATTCGGATCAGGCTTTGGTTCATCAATTGGCAGAAGCTATACGTGAAAAGCAAAATGAGGATGGTTCTTTTTCTTTGTATCATGATCAGGCGGGACATGTAACCGCGACTGTGCAAGGCTACTGCGGGATGCTCGTGTCAGGCAGGTATCAACAAGATGAGCCGCATATGGAAAAAGCAGCACATTTTATTCGATCAAATGGCGGCTTGAAGAATGTTCATTTTATGACAAAGTGGATGCTTGCTGTCAATGGCATGCACCCTTGGCCATACTTCTATGCACCACTTTCATTTTTACTCATCCCTACATATTTCCCGCTTCACTTCTATCATCTTAGTGCATATGCAAGAATTCATTTTGTCCCAATGATGATTGCACTCAACAAACGATATGCCTCTCATGAACAGTTTCCAAGCTTAGCACATCTCGATGCAAACATGTCTAAAAATCCTTTTGACTGGTTTATGGCAAGAGAAGAACGTTCCACTCACCACTTTCTAGCATACATGCGGTCGTATACTGCACTCGACAGCCGGCTCGACTTTTTCGGGTATGAGGCAGCGAAGCGGTATATGTTTGAACGCCTTGAAAAAGATGGCACGCTTTATAGCTATTTAAGTGCCAGTATTTTTATGGTCTATGCACTCATGAGTCTTGGATACTCTCCGGGACATCATCTCATTTTAAAAGCAGTCAAAGGGATGAAACAGCTAGTCACTGACTGTGGGGGCAGGAAATATGCTGAGAATTCTACATCCACTGTTTGGGATACAGCGCTTGTCAGTTATGCTTCTCAGCGAGCAGGCAGAACACAAAATGATCCAGCTATCAAAAAGTCTTTTACGTACTTACTGAACCGGCAGCAAATGAAGAAAGCAGATTGGGCGATCCATAACCGGCATGCAGCTCCGGGAGGCTTTGGTTTTTCAGATTTGAACACAAATAACCCAGATTGTGATGATACGCAAATTGTGTTAAAAGCCATTCCTCAAACTTACGCTCCCGTTCAGTGGAAACGAGGATTTGATTGGCTTCTTTCCATGCAAAACCGGGATGGCGGCTTTTCAGCTTTTGAAAAAAATCAAAATCACTTCTTGCTTCGTCATCTCCCGCTCGAATCTGCTGAGGATGCGGCCATTGATCCTTCTACGCCTGATATTACAGGTCGTGTGCTCCATCTTATTGCTCTTGAAGAGAATAGCATGTCACCACTCATGCAAAGGCAAAAAGATCATTGTGTGAAATGGCTGCTTGATCATCAAGAGAAAAACGGATCATGGTTCGGCAGATGGGGCGTTTGCTATATTTATGGTACTTGGGCTGCGTTAACAGGACTAAAGGCTGCTGGCATCTCCTCATCGCATTCTGCTGTTCAAAAAGCATGTCGATTTTTAAAAACAATTCAATTAGAAGATGGCAGCTTCGGAGAATCGTGTAAAAGTGCAGAGGTTAAAAGGTATGTCCCGCTTCCATTTGGGACAGTGGTTCAAACGGCTTGGGCTGCTGAGGCACTTTTACAATATGTGCAGCCAGATGACAAAGTGATTTTAAAAGCCATCTCATTTTTGATTCAACATCAGCACTCGAGTGAAGCCTTGCACTATCCAGTAGGTATTGGTCTTCCAAAGCAATTTTACATCACCTATCATAGCTATCCATTTGTCTTTCCAATGATGGCTTGTTCCACATTTTTAGAAGAAATGAGGCGTAAAAATGAATAAGGAAGAATATCGCATGCAGCTTAAAGATTGGCTTAGCTTCATTCAAGGTGCAGTTCAAGATGACAACACCCGTCAGAAAGCAGAACATTTATCGTTCATCATGAATGATGAACATTCCAGTGAAGAAGAGTGGTACGAATTGGCTGAAAGTATTGCAGAGGATATAATTCCACAAGATGCAATGCGAGATGTGGCAGTTGGCGGCCATCAATTACCCCCTCTCCCTTACCGGTATGATGCACTAGAACCGTTTATTTCAAAAGAGGTGATGTATTTGCATCACCAGAAGCATCATCAATCATATGTTGATGGTCTGAACCAAGCTGAGCTTGCCTTAAAAAGAGCAAGAAGAACCAATGATTTTAAAATGATCAAGCATTGGGAACGGGAGCTAGCCTTCAATGGTGCGGGACACTATTTACATTGCATTTTTTGGTTTTCTATGAGTCCTTCAGGCAAACGAAAGCCCACTGGTCAAATGCTTCGTCTTATTGAACAATCGTTTGAAAGCTATGATGCATTCAAATCCCAATTTTCAGCTGCAGCCAAACAAGTTGAAGGTGTTGGATGGGCCATTCTCGTATGGGCACCAAGATCTCAGCGATTAGAGATTTTACAAGCAGAACGCCATCAATTTTTATCACAATGGGATGTGATCCCTCTTCTAGCTCTTGACGTATGGGAGCACGCCTACTATCTGCAATATCTGAATGAAAAAGCGACATATGTAGATCGCTGGTGGAATGTCGTTGACTGGCGTGAGCCAGAAGCACGCCTTAAGCAAGCTCAGCAAGTGAAATGGACCCCTTTTTAAAAACGCTACTCCATGTAGGCATTTGCTTATATGGAGTATTTATAGTTTACATAATATTATTATCAGCACTAAAAGAATGGGTTGTTTTTTCAGAAAATTCATTTAAAATAGAAAAGATATGTATAGAAAGAGAGCTGAAGCAATGAATGAAGATTTTATTAACCATTAGTCACTTTGCAGGAAGAACCTTTGCAATTTGGGTCATTTTATTTGCGTGTCTTGGATTTGCCTTTCCTGCCGAATTTTCTAAGATTGGACCTTATATTCCTTTTTTACTCGGTATTATTATGTTTGGGATGGGGCTTACCCTGTCTGCTGAAGATTTTAAAGAGCTGTTTCGAAAACCTCTCTATGTGCTGATTGGGGTTCTGGCGCAGTACACACTCATGCCGCTTATCGCCTTTCTATTAGCTTACGGATTACAGCTTCCTTCTGAAATTGCAGTAGGCGTTATTCTTGTGGGCTGCTGCCCAGGCGGTACAGCATCCAATGTGATGACCTTTTTGGCGAAAGGAAATACGGCATTATCTGTAGCCGTCACCACCATATCGACCCTTCTTGCTCCATTTTTAACACCTGTCTTTATTTTACTCTTTGCAAGATCATGGTTACCTGTATCGCCAGAAGCGCTATTTTTGTCAATTGTACAAGTTGTGTTGATCCCAATTATCTTAGGTGTCATCGTTAAATTGTTTTTCAAAAAACAAGTGACCTATGCGGTTCAAGCATTGCCGCTTGTATCTGTCGCCGGAATTGTAGTGATCATTGCAGCGGTTGTCAGTGCAAATAAAGAGCAGATTCTTCAATCTGGGCTGCTAATATTGGCTGTTGTGATCTTACATAATGGACTTGGTCTTTTATTTGGTTACCTTATTGCAAAGTGGTGCAAAATGGATATCCCTTCTCGAAGAGCCATCTCGATTGAAGTAGGCATGCAAAACTCTGGACTTGGTGCAGCTCTAGCGACAGCACACTTCTCGCCACTTGCAGCCGTACCAAGTGCCATTTTTAGTGTGTGGCATAATTTATCTGGTTCCTGGCTTGCGACGTATTGGTCAAAGAGAGGAAATACTGAAAATGAAAAGAAAAAAAGCTAGCACCTTTAATGGGTGCTAGCTTTTCAAATTGAAGATTATCCTTCAAGCAAGAGCTGCTCTGGATCTTCAAGTAAGTTTTTAATCGTGACAAGGAATCCAACTGCTTCTTTACCATCGACAATCCGGTGGTCGTAAGAAAGAGCTAAATACATCATCGGACGGTTCTCAAAACGTTCTTCATCAATTGCCACAGGTCGAAGCTGAATTTTGTGCATCCCTAAAATTCCAACTTGAGGGCTGTTTAAAATTGGTGTTGAAAGCAGTGAACCAAATGTTCCGCCGTTTGTGATCGTGAATGATCCACCTTGCAGCTCATTTAGAGACAATTTGTTATCTCGTGCTTTTTTCGCAAGATGACCAATTTCCTTTTCAATCCCTGCAAACGACAATCTGTCTGCATCACGGACAACCGGTACGACAAGTCCTTCGTTAGCAGCAACAGCGATGCCGATGTCATAAAATTTCTTCAAGACGAGCTCATCACCTTGAATTTCTGCGTTAAGCAGCGGATATTTCTTCAGTGCTGCTACAACTGCTTTTGTGAAGAAAGACATGAAGCCAAGCTTTACATCATTTTGTTCAAGGAAGGCATCTTTACGGCGTTTTCTTAAGTCCATCACAGCCGTCATATCTACTTCATTAAATGTCGTCAGCATTGCAGCCGTTTGCTGAACCTCAACTAAACGTTTTGCAATCGTTTGTCTGCGGCGCGACATTCTCTCACGTTCAATTGGCTTTCCTGGTTGTTCATTTTGCACCGCAGCATTTGCTTTTGGCGCGGCTTTTGGTGCACTTGCAGGTGCTTCATTTTTTTGATAAGAAGCGACATCCTGCTTTCGTACCCTGCCCAGCGGATCTACGGTTGGAATTTCAGATAAGTCTAGTCCCTTCTCTCTCGCTAGTTTTCTAGCTGCAGGAGAAGCGATGGTTCTGCCATTACCAGATTTCGGCTCTTCTTTCACTGCTTCTTCTTTTTGAGCAGCTGCCGGTTCTTCTTTCGAAGCTGGTGCAGACTCTTGCTCAGGTGCTGGAGCTGCGGACTCGCTTCCGCCAGCTTCACCCGCTGCAATTGTTCCGATGACTTCTCCAACTTGTACAGTGTCACCAGAATCCTTCAGCACTTCTTTCAGTACACCAGATTCTTCTGCTGTCAGTTCGACATTGACTTTATCTGTTTCAAGTTCTAAAAGGTATTCTCCCTGCTCCACATAATCGCCCGGCTGCTTTAGCCATTGAGCTATCGTTCCTTCCGAGATCGATTCCGCTAATTCAGGTACTTTAATTTCCGCCATTTTTCATTTCCCCCTTAGTTTTTGCGAGTCAAGCTATCAGATACAATTCGTTCTTGTTCTTTTTTATGCACAGTTGGATCACCCTCAGCCGTACTTGAACGTCTTCTTCGGCCGATGTAACGTACTTTTACTTTTTCAGACGCAATTTCACGTAAATATGGCTCAATGTATCCCCAAGCCCCCATATTTTGTGGCTCTTCTTGCGCCCATACGATTTCTTCTAAGTTTGTTAGTTTTGATAAAATCGCTTTAATATCTTTGGCTGGGAATGGATATAGTTGTTCGACTCTCGCAATGTGAAGCCAATCTTTCGGCTCTTCCATTTGAGTAAAACGATCACTAATATCGATTGATACCTTCCCGCTAGATAGCACGAGTCGCGATACTTTTTCGTGATCATGCACAAGGCCTGGTTGTTCAAGAACTGGTTGGAACTGTCCATCCGTTAATTCCTGGACTTCAGACAATGTGTTCGGGTTACGAAGCAGACTCTTCGGTGTCATGATGACAAGCGGACGAATCTCTTCACGAAGCAGCATTTTCGCCTGTCTTCTAAGAATGTGGAAGTATTGCGCTGCACTTGTGAGGTTCGCCACTGTCCAGTTATTCTCAGCAGCTGATTGCAGGAATCGCTCTGTTCTTCCACTTGAATGCTCAGGACCTTGTCCTTCATATCCATGAGGCAAGAGCATCACTAGACCTGATTTTTGTCCCCATTTTGCGCGTCCAGCTGAAATAAATTGATCGAAATACACTTGAGCCGCATTTGCGAAGTCTCCAAATTGAGCCTCCCAAATGACTAACGTTTCAGGAGAATAGACATTATAACCATATTCAAACCCGATGACTGAGCCCTCTGACAGTGGACTATTATGAACAGTAAATGATGCGTTTGCATCACTCAGCTCATGAAGAGCAATAAATTCATCTCCAGTTTGACTGTCGTGAAGAACAAGGTTTCTTTGAGCAAAAGTACCTCGCTCTGAATCCTGTCCGGTCATTCGAATTGGCGTACCGTCTTTTAATATAGATGCAAATGCAAGTGCTTCCCCAAGTGACCATTCTACTTTACGGTCATCTGTAAACACTTTTGCACGTTTTTCAAGGATCCGTTTAAGCTTACCAAATACTTGGAAATCGTCCGGCCAGCTGATCAATTCTTCATTCAGCTTTCGTAATACATCAAACTCTACGGATGTATCCACTGCTGGGAAGCCATTTGATACTGGTTCTGGCAGTTCAATTTCTTGAATCGTATGCTCTTTCTTTGAAGGCACCTTTTGATAGGCCTCTTCTATTCTCGTCGCTACAGCCTGCTCGATTTCTTCACGCTGCTCTTTCGTTAGAAGACCTTCTGTGACAAGTTTATCTGCGAAGATATTCTTGACCGTTTTGTGCTTTCTGACTGCATCGTACAGCATCGGCTGAGTCGTAGAAGGCTCATCCATTTCGTTATGACCGTATCTGCGGTAACCGATCAAGTCAATTAAGAAATCCTTCTTAAAGCGTTTGCGGTATTCTACAGCTAATTGAACAGCCGCTAAACATGCTTCTGGATCATCTGCATTGACGTGAACAATTGGAATCTCAAACCCTTTTGCAAGGTCACTTGCATATTTCGTTGAACGAGATTCATTGCTTTCCGTCGTAAATCCGATCATATTGTTTGCAATGATATGGATTGTTCCGCCCACTTGATAGCCTACAAGTTGACTTAAATTTAATGTTTCTGCCACAATTCCTTCCCCAGGAAATGCCGCATCACCATGAATTAAGATGGCTAATGCCTTTTCAACGTCTTGTACTGGATAGCCCTTTTGAGTACGTAATTCCTGAGCAGCACGTGTGCTTCCTTCAATGATTGGATCAATGAATTCCAAGTGACTTGGGTTATTAGCAAGCGTGACTCTCGCACTCTTTGTATCTTCGTCTTTAATTTGACGATCTGCTCCAAGATGGTACTTTACATCACCTGTCCACCCGTAGCTGATACCAATAGAGCCTTCTGATGGAACAAGCTCTTTATTTGGCGCATGCTGGAATTCTGAGAAAATAATCTCATATGGTTTTCCTAACACATGTGCTAATACATTTAAACGGCCTCTGTGTGCCATTCCAATGTTAATATTTGAAGTCCCTTGTGTAACAGACTCTGAAATAATTTCATCAAGTACTGGGACAAGTGCGTCTAATCCTTCTATTGAGAAGCGCTTTTGCCCAACAAATGTTTTATGAAGAAACTGTTCGAACTGCTCAACTTCTGTTAATCTCTTGAATACAGAAACTAGTTTATCGGCTGGTTTTTTCTTAAATAGTTCACCAGACTCGATTGATTTTGAGAGCCAGTTCCGTTCTTCGAAATCATGTACGTGATCAAACTCAAATGAAATGGTACGCTTATACGTATTTCTCAAATGGTTAATGGCTTCTATGCCGTTTGAAATGTGTTTTGGTGCGTCAGGACTAATAATAGATATTGGAATATTCTTGACGTCTTCTTCTGTTAAACCGTATTCCTTTAAAGGAAACAGCTCTTGTAATTCCTTTTCTTTGCGAAGTGGATTGACGGAAGCATTTAAATGGCCATACGTTCTGATGTCTTCTGCCAGTTTAACGACTGATGCTATCTTTTGGATTTGTTCAGAAGTAACTACGCTATTTTCTTTTTTCCCAATTTCCTCCTTCATTTCACTCGGTGGTGCACCAAGTTCATCAAATATGCCTCTTAGATCTTCATCAACACTAGTAGGATCCTGGACATACTGATCGTAGAGCTCGAGCACATAGCCGAGGTTCGGACCATGAAATTCTTCCCAACTCAACGGTTGTTTCACATCATTTTGAAACATTTTGAACACTACCCCCAACTTTGATCATCAAGTGATTGAACACTATCTCGATATAACTTCCAGAACACAATGACCAAATTTATGTAATAAAACGCTTCCAATAATATTCTACCACTGTTTCGGATTACTTTCTACATTCTTTGTTCAATTAAAGATAAAAAATTCACAGAAAAACAAAAAATTTAAATCATTCCGAAAAATATTTTGAAGAAAGGGGCAAAACCTTATGCCCCAATGCTTTTATGCAGTAATTTCTTCAGTAACGGATATAAAACATCTGGCAATGTATCGACATCTGGTACAAAAATGCTGAACTTGCCATACATATCTTGAATGGTTTTCATCTGTGCTTCTTCGATCGGTGAATTGGATAAAAACACATTGATTACTTCAATGCCTTTTTTCCTCGCCTCAAGAACTGCTTCATGTGTATCGACGATCCCATTTTGTTCGTAGCTGAATGCAGCTGGCTCTCCGTCGGAAAAAACAATGAGAAACTTTTGCTCTTCTCTTCGTTTTAATATCATTTTTGTCATTTGGCGAATCGCATAGCCATCCCGGTTATCCTCTTCTGGCTCAAGAGACATAATGGAAGGACCTGCATCAAATAAAGAATCTTTGAACGACACGACTGTGTTGAAATAGTTCGGCTGACTTGTTTCTGATGCGTCGTTTGTATCTTCCCAAAACCCCACAATTTGATGCGGGACTTGAACGGACTTTAAGGCTTCATGGAATAGAACAATGCCTTTTTTCGTCTCGTCCATCTTGTCAAACATGCTAGCAGAACAATCCACTAATAAAGTGAAAACAGCATCAATCTCCGAAGAAGGTGCCTGTTTTTTATAGAAAAGACGCGGATTCGACTCTGTAAAATAACGAATGAGCTTTTTACTCAGACGTCCTGCATGAAGATCCGTTTTTGGCCATGTTTTTTTATGTTCGAGCGTTTTTTGAATCATCTGTTTTAACCGTTTCTGATACGGCTCAATCTCCTTGGCGTGCTGCTTGTATACATTGATTTGTTCTGGCGCGGGAGGATCTGGTGAAATCATGACTGGAAACGCATATTTGTTCTCTTTTCCATTCTCATGAGCATCCGCTCCGCTTTCCTCGCCTTCAGCCTCTTCCAGCGCCTCAAGCTTTGAATAATCTTTTCGGTGAGTCTGCTTGGCAGAGCCTTGGACAGTGCCAAGTGCTTGATCTCCGTCATCGCCTTCTCTTGCTGCATCCTTCCCGAGATCACTTTTCCCGCCGTGCTCTAAATCAAATTGAAGGAAGCTTTTTGACGGCGCTTCTGTTTCTCGATGCCACACTTCCATATACTCTTGGTGGATGTCTTCATCGCCCTCTTTTTCCCGGTCGACTTTGATGTCTTCACTTAATTTAGGTTTTCTTTTTAAGTCATGAAACAGCGGTTCTTTTGCCGCTTTTTCATAGTCCAATTCCGGGAAGAAAAAGTACGTATTCAGCATATCTTTATCAAGAAGCTCATCAAAGCCTTCCATTAATTCTTTGACGATGACTGCGATATCTCCGGTTGAACGCGCTTCATATACACGCTCAAGACTTGATTCAATAAATGGAATCATTGGGTTGATCCGCTCGTGAAGAGGCGGAATTTCTTCTAGCGGTGAATCCGCTGTCAGCTTCACATACATTGCACAATAGAGTGCATCCGTTAAAATGCTCCGCTCTTGGTTAATCGTTAATTGCGTCTTAAAATGACGCCGGTATAGCTCTCTTCTTCGTTTAAATACCTTTTTTGTTCCTGGGCGGTCACGTTTAATCCGCTCTTCAATCCGGATATCTTCAAAGAGCATAAACAATTGTTTACACAGGTCAGGAATGGACATTGTATGAGCATAGCGAATGATTTCCTGAAAGACAGTCAGATCACTATAAACGGTTCCTACTGCACGGAGGAATACATCACTTTTCAGTCCGGCTGTCATGTCTTCCTGTTTACGGTCATCCCAAAAATGGCTGATGAAAATTTTCTTTTCAAAAGGATCATAGTAGGACTGCACCCCGTATTCAAGCTCGACATCATCACTTTTTGCTAACGTTTTGGCTAAATCCGTTAATTCCATAAATAAAAATGAATCGATTCTGCTGTCATTAAATTTGATGAATTTCAAAACTCAGAACCTCACTCGAATAATGTTTGGGCAATATTTCTTACCGCTGCTTTTTCCCGGTCATCTTCTAGCTTTTCAACAATCCCTCGTTCAACTGCACGAAGCGGCGGGATGTATTGCGCAAGATCACATGTGTCTAGAAGGGCGCGAATGGATGCTGCTTCTTCACTCACCTGCCCGTTGTGTGCCTGTGTAATGAGGTCTGATGAGAGCTGCACGAATTGATCGATTAAACGTTCATCCTTTAATACAGATTGAGATTGCAGTACATCCTTTAAGATGCCGCCGCCGATATATGGAACGTCAATGACAACAAATCGGTTTTTTAATGCTTCATTTAGAGGCACTGTGCCGACATAGCCTTCGTTGATTGCCGCTATCACGCCAAAGCCTTCATCTGCTCGAACGACCTCTCCTGTAAATGGATTTGTCATCATTTTTCTGTAGTCGAGTACACCGTTTAAAATAGGCAGAGTTTCTGGCTTTGCCATGTTGATTTCATCAATATATAAAAGATGGCCTTTTTTCATTGCTTTCGTTACAGGTCCTTCAATAAATTCAATAGAAGCAACTTGACCATCATTGTGAATGGTTTTATAGCCAATCAAGCTTTCTGCATCAAGATCAACCGAGCAGTTCACACTGTGCATCGGCTGCTGAAAGAAAGCAGATAAAGTTTCTGCTAATTTTGTTTTACCTGAACCAGTCGGCCCTTTTAAAAGAACGTTTTTGCCGAGTGCTAGTGCAATCATCGCATCTTGTATGATAGACGTGTCCTGTGATTCATAGCCGCCTGTTCCAATAAGCGGACGGAATTCTTCTTCTAGTCCTTTTGCTTTTGCTTCAATCATTGCTTGAATTTCTTCTGGGAGTAATTGTTCGTTAAACATGTATGATTAATTCCTCTCTTCGATCATTTTCCTCACCAAGTATACTAAAAAAACCTTTATGCACTCAATACATAAAGGCTAGACATCTGTTATTTTACCATTTCTTTTGTGATCGCTCCGCATGCGATGCGTTTCCCTGAGTTTCCAGAAGGGTTGCTTAAGTAATCATCTGCTTCTGCATGAATAATAAAGCTACGCCCATTTTGATCGATTAATTGGTTCGACCCTCCCTTTAACGTCACATCTGGTACATTCACGACAACATCAATTTGTCCATCTGCCCCAACTTCTAAATTAGGCATATCTCCAGCATGATGACCCTTTGGGTTATCAAAGCCATGCTCCCGGTGTGTTGGATTAAAGTGAGCCCCTGCCGTTTCAAAATCTGGCGCTTCACATCTTCCTGTTTCGTGAATATGGAAGCCATGAGGACCTGGCGGCAGATTTTTCGCTTTCACATGTAAATCCAGCCCGTTTTCTGAGGAGTCTCTTACTTCGATGCTCCCTATTTTTTGCCCGTTTTCATTGATGAGTGACGTGGTAACTGGTGCTTGCTTAGGTGCTGCAACTTCAATGGTTTCTTCTGTCGTTTCTTTTTTCGGCGGTGCATGACAAGCTGTTGCAACAAAGACCAGACACATCATGATCAACCACACTGACTTTTTCATATGATTGCCCCCTTTTAATATCAGTATGGACAACCTGATCAATGGGCAAACAAAAAAAGCCGAAAATCGGCTTTTTTAGAAGAAACGTTTTGCACCTAAATAGGCTTTTTTCCAATATGGATTGCTTATGTTTGAGATCCCCACTCCGTTGTCACTTGCGTGAAGGAAATCTCCTCCGCCAAGGTATAGTCCCATATGAGATGGACCCGCTTTGTACGTTGTGAAATAAACAAAATCGCCAACTTGAGGTGTGCTCACAGGTGTCATCATACTCCAGTAGCCTGCTGTGCTTAATCTCGATACAGACGAAACCTTGTTAATGAGGTAATAAACAAAGCCGCTGCAGTCAAATCCAGATGGTGTATTGCCGCCCCATCTGTAAGGAATGCCTGTCAGCTTTTTACCTTCTTGAATCATCGTCGTGATTTTTGCATTCATTGGCACATCGGGTTTGTTATTGTTGACCGGCTTTGTCGAGCCGTTAGACGTAGAACCATTCGACCCAGTTGAGCCTGAAGCTGCACCATTAATTTTGAGAACTTGTCCAATTCTAAGCACATCGCTTTTTAAGCTGTTGGCTGTACGGATGGACTGAACTTGCACTTTAAATTGATTCGCAATTTTCCATAAAGAATCGCCTGATTTTACAGTATAAGATGTTGCTTTCCCGCTTGAAGACTGGTTACTGTTTGAATTGCTTGGTTTAGTAGGTTTCGGCTGACTTGGTTTTGATGCAGCCGTCCCTTTTACTTTCAATACTTGATTCGGATAAATCATATCAGATTTTAATCCGTTCAATGTTTTGATTTCACCAATCGACATATTGAGCGAATTCGCAATTTTCCAGAGTGAATCCCCTAATTTGACCTTGTATGTACTTGATGAAGATGAACTATTTGAGTTCGTTGTCTTATTGTTTGAGCTGGAATTTGAAGAGGAGTTTGATGACTGGCTCCCGCTTGTCTTCGTGCTTCCAGATACCTTTAGCTTTTGTCCAGGACGAATTAAGTCACTGTTTAAGCTGTTTAGACTTTTTAAGCTTGCCACTGACATTTTATGATTTTTCGCAATAAGCCATAAAGAATCTCCAAGCTTTACTGTGTAGCTTGATGTCGTTGAAGCATTTGATTTCGTTGCTTTTGAACCAGTTGACGAACTGGATTTTTTGCTTTTTGCGCCAGGAATTTTCAAGCTTTGTCCTGCAAAAATCATCGTCGTTTTTAGTTGATTAAGAGATTGAAGCTCCGAAATACTTGTATTGTACTGTTCGGCAATCTTCCAAAGTGAGTCACCGCTTTTCACCTTGATCGTCTGTGCTTCTGCCGGTGCAGCAAACACAGCTGAGCCAGCGATCGCTGAAACTGTGAGGCCGGTTACTACTTTTTTCTTCATAGATAAATCTCCGCCTTTCATGATTTCATTCAACAAGACTTATGTACTAGTTTTAAGTTTAGCATTTAACGACTCTGCTTCTCTTGCACTATTTTATCTTTATTTCTATTATATTACTCGACATGTAGACGTTGGGCAATAACAAATAGGCTAAAGCAGTCAACTCAAAATGCTAAAACAAAGCCATATCGTTTGTATCGGCCGTTTGCTGTATTTATAAACATTTTTTAAGGAATTTTTAAGTTGACGTTTAGAAATTTGTCAAAACAAGCACGCTGCTAGTTTCATAGTTCTATTCTACATGACAAATTTTTCTGTATCAAATGACTTTTTACTTAATTGCCTGTTTTTTCTCCTCAAATGAAAAAAGCATCCTTCCGAATGAAGAATGCAGCGATTGGTTTTTTATTTTCTGATTTCAGGTTCTTTTACAGTGAGCGGATAAAGGACTCCTTCTTTCGCAAATGACATTTTACCCGTTTCCTCTGAAACGACGAGAACAAGTGCATCGGTCATACCAGAGAGTCCGATCGCAGCCCTGTGTCTTGTCCCGAGAGAAGGACTGACTTTTTTTGAAGTAAGCGGGAGCACATTTGCCGCAGATACGAGCGTATTTTCTTTGACTAAAAGCGCACCATCATGAAGTGGATTTCCTGGGTAGAAAATGCTTTCAATTAATGAAGCACTAATTTTCGCATGAAGATTTGTCCCTCTTTGAATAAAAGCCTCGACCTCATCCCGCCTTTGTATCACAATCAGTGCCCCGTGCTTTTGTTTTGATAAGCTCTCAATGGCTAACGAAAATTGAGCAAATCCAGGTGTGAATTCTTCCATATACGATTGTAAATAAAACGAGGAAGCCTCTGCATGCATTTCATTAAACTCATCATGTAATGACTCGAGATCACAAAGTAGACATTGCTCAATCTCATCAAGGGAATCGATAATGTCACTTGCATCCTTCATAATTTTCATCAAGTGTGTTCTCATGCCCACTTTAAATTGCACTTCTTCATTCGTACGATTGATCATTTGACCTTTTCCCTCCTCCTTTTCGTTGTCATAAAATAACAAATTATGCGCATTCTATTGTTATGGAGGTGACTTAATATGACTATTCAGAAAGTGATTCAATATGCTTGCAGCATTTTAGGTGTTGTCAGTCTTTCCTTTATTTATGCCCAAATGTTTAAAAAAACGAAGCCATCTAAGAAAAATAATCCGACAGAGAATTGATTTTTTTACATAGCATGATATAATCCTCTCGTTATTTCTGTTCAGAGAGGAACTTATGATGAGAGAAACAAATAGCATTCGAGCTAAGGTGACACTATTTTTAACCATTTTGATTCCGATTTTAATCACTCAAGCGGGTCTTTCGCTTATTACGTTTTTAGACACCGTGATGTCTGGAAAAGTGAGTGCAGAAGACCTTGCGGGTGTTGCGATCGGTTCTAGTATTTGGACACCCGTTTATACAGGACTTGCTGGTATATTAATGGCCGTTACGCCAATTGTCGCTCAGCTGATGGGCGCAGGGCATAAAAAAGATGTTCCTAAGGCTGTCTTTCAGGCGATTTATTTATCCTTTCTTTTAAGTATCTGTGTGATTGCAATTGGAACAATTAGCATCCCTTACGTATTAGGGGGACTTGGACTTGAGCAATCCGTAGAGGATATTGCGCGGCATTTCTTAAGTTTTCTTGCTTTTGGTATCATCCCACTGTTTGGTTATTCGGTGCTCAGGTCATTTATTGATGCATTAGGGAAAACACGTGTAACGATGTTTATCACGTTAACAGCACTTCCGATTAACTTTGTGTTAAACTATGTATTTATTTTTGGGAATTTTGGCTTTCCAAAGCTTGGCGGTGCGGGAGCTGGTCTTGCTTCTGCGTTGACGTATTGGGCGATTTTCATCATGAGTATTTGTATTGTCATGAAAGCAGAACCATTTGCCTCATTTCGTTTGTTTCAGAAACTGCCTCAAATCAATATCTCCCGTATGGGGCAAATACTGAAAATCGGTCTTCCTATTGGGTTTGCGATCTTTTTTGAAACGAGTATCTTTGCAGCAGTTACGTTATTAATGGGTCACTTTGATACTGTGACGATTGCAAGTCACCAGGCTGCGATGAACTTTGCTTCCATCTTATATATTTTACCGCTCAGTATCTCGATGGCTTTAACGATTGTCGTTGGGTTTGAAGCTGGTGCCAAGCGTTATAAAGACGCGCAAAGCTATAGCTATATCGGAATTGGAACGGCGGTATTATTCTCCTTGTGTACGGCAGCACTCATTTTATTATTTAGACCAGAGATTGCTGGTTTATACACAGCTGAATCGGCTGTTTTACAGTTGACACAGCAATTTTTGATTTATGCGATCTTTTTCCAGCTGTCAGATGCCATTGCTGCACCCATTCAAGGGGCGCTGCGCGGCTATAAAGATGTCAACTATACGCTCATTGCCGCATTTGTTTCATACTGGGTGATCGGCCTTCCTTCCGGCTATCTGATTGGCACCTATACCTCGTATGGGGCATTTGGGTATTGGATTGGTCTCATTGCCGGACTTGCCGCTGGTGCCATTGTCCTCTTTATCCGTCTCAGATTGATTGAAAAACGATTGCTTCAACAAGCGCCCAATCACTAAATACGGCACAAAAAAAACAGCTGATCGATGTCAGCTGCCTAGCGTGTAGACAAACCCTCGCATTCGTTGTCAGCTCTGCGCGCCGGTACTCACGAATGTCAAATTCGCTCCGTTCCGGTGCTCGCCCTTCCTAGACTTCAAAGGTTTTCTATCAAGCTGAAAAGAAGACAAAGGGCTAAAATCAAGATCATTTTAGCCCTTTGTCAACAATTTGAGCAGCTGATCAATGTCAGCTGCTTTTTTTATTTAGTCATTCCATTGGTACGTCCAGAAAATTTCTTCATCGAACCATTTTTGGACGACAGGTTCTTTGTTTTTCAGCTTCTGTTCAAGCTCTCTCAGCATGCCTTCTGTTTGCGTTCTATGCGCTCTCAGTGCATTTAATTTGATATCTGCTACATCTGTAATGTCGATCGTAATATCTGCATTTCCAAGCACTTCTTCTCTATTTTTCGTAATGGCCATGCAGTATGTGACAGGACGATCTTCTTTTTTCTTACGGTAAAGAGCGCGAATCACCGCTTCCCCTGTCGCATCATGATCAGGATGTACACCGTGTCCAGGATAAAACGTCACAATCAGTGTAGGTTTGACTTCATCAATAATGGTTTCCATCACATCAGCTAAATACTCGTCGTCTTCAAATTCCAATGTTTTATCACGAAGTCCAAGCATACGTAAGTCTGTGATATCCATTTCTTTGCAGGCGCTGATTAATTCCTGTTTTCTTAATTCAGGAAGTGTTTCACGGTTAGCATATGTTGGGCTGCCCATATTTCTGCCCATTTCCCCAAGTGTCCCGCATGCATACGTGACTGGGATGCCGCGTTTTCTACTTTGTGCAATGAGACCTGCAACCCCAAACGATTCATCATCTGGGTGAGGCAGCATCACTAGTACATGTTCATTCATGACTCGTCACCCTTTCTTCTACACCTGAAATGGTGTTTCACTAATTTGTAATGAGATCGCTAGTTTCCCGTCTGGCAAGTGCCCAGCTAACAGCAGGCGGCCATGGTCATCAAACACATAATCCGTTAATCCTTCTGCGTAAATCCAGCCATCTTCTGTTTTCATTCCAACACGGTACGGACCTTGTCCTTTTATTTTCGCCTGTGAATAGACGACTTTCGCATTGCGGATATAGGCAACGACCGTCATATTTTGTTCATTTACATGAGCTGAATAAGAACCAGTGGTCGTTTCAAGATGAACGAAGACTGGACGATTTAAAAACGATTCAAGATGTGCTGTGACATCTTCCGTTTGAATTGGTTTCATGAGTGGTTCCTTCCTTCATTTTGAATTAATTCGCGCAGCTTTTTTGTATGTAAGCTGATCAGCTGCAGCTGATGATCATGCCGAAGCCCACTTTCTAATATTCTCTCTACAGCGAGTACATATTTTTGATGAAATGATTTTCTCGCCCTCGGATGAGTGCGCGCATCGCTTAAATCATCACATATTGCCTCGTGTAAAGAAGACATATCATCGACATCAAGCTGACGATTTTTCCATAAAGATTGATAAGCAGCTGTAAGCTCATTGGCTGATGACATGTAATCACCTCTACAGTTTTGGTAACAACTTATTATGACATGATCCGCCTTCAAAAAAAAGCAAACTGCTCGTAGGACTTAATGAGAATTCGCTGTTTTTTTCATGCGTAATTGAGAGGTCGTAAACAATAAAATCGCCACCCAGATACAAAGAAACGTCACAATTTTAGCTGAAGATAAATGCTCGTGATACACAAATAACCCTAAAAACAGCGTAATCGTTGGTGCAATGTACTGTAAAATACCCACTTGATAAAGAGGAATTCTTTTTGCCCCTTCAGAGAATAAAAGAAGCGGTACCGCAGTAAAGACCCCTGCAAAGAATAAGAGACCAAGCGATCCGAAGCTGTTAGGATTCATTGTCACCACAGGTTCTTTTAAGAAGAACAATAAGTACACAAGAGCTGCCGGGGCTAGAAGCAGCGTTTCAATTGTCAAACCAATGGCACTCGTGAAGCTCATTCTTTTTTTAATCAATCCATAAAAACCGAAGCTAAAGGCAAGTAATATTGCCACGACAGGAAATGAACCGTACTGAATCGTAGAAAGAATCACCCCAGCTGCGGCAATTAAAATCGCAATGGTTTGTAATTTATTGAGCCGCTCTTTCAAGAAAATGATGCCTAGTAAAACAGAGACAAGCGGATTAATATAATACCCTAAACTAGCTTCTAGCATAAGATGATGGTTGACTGCCCAAATGTACACATACCAGTTAACCGATATTAAAATAGCCGATAATAGTAATGAAAAAAGTGCCTTGCCATCGAGCATGAGACCCTTCACTGTCTGCATCGCCGGCCGGACTTGTTTTAAATACAGAAGAATACCGCACATAAAAACAAATGACCATAAAATTCTGTGCGCTAAAATTTCGCCTGACGAAATATGTTCCATCAGTTTCCAATATAACGGGAATAATCCCCATAATGTAAAAGATGCTGCCGTATAGAGAACACCTTTTGATTGCTGTTGTTCGTTCAATCTAACCATTCCTTTCTAAACCTATCGTATATTATAGCACGCACTCAAGTGAATGGGCATATACTAATTCAGGGCATTTAGAAAGGATGATTTGCATGTTTGACTGGAACCGATTATTCCCTTTTCAAAAGCAATTTTCAAAAGAAGCCTTAAAGAATTCAGACCCTAAAGACGTCGAGCAGTACGTCAATCAAGTGATGGAAAGTGTATTCGGATCCAATTATCCTGCTCAGTTCCCTTTTCAGGACCCACTCTCTCAACATCAAAAAACGAGAGAAACAGACGTCAAAAAAGAAAAAGAACCCGAAGTGGAAGTGTTCGAAACCACTGATCACGTGTTCGTTAAGATTGAGCTTGCTCGGCCGAGCACAGAAAAAGTAAAAATTAAACATACAGCCAACCTGCTGTTTATTGATCATTTTCCTGAGGAAGGCACGCAGAAGAAAGTCGTCCTCCCTGCTGCTGTCAAAAGAAAAGGAACGAAGGCTTCGTATCAGGACGGTATTTTGGAGATTATGTTTTTAAAGCATGATGATCCGGGGATTTCTGAAATCGATATTCCATTATAAAAAGCCTGCTTTGATATAGAAGCAGGCTTACTCTTTTTTCTTAATAGTATGGTGGATATCCTCCGCCATAAGGTGGTGGAACAGGCGGTGGTGGTGGGTAATATGGACGGGGATAATTAAAAATCGCACTTCCTAAAAACCCGCCAAGCAGTCCGCCGACTAAAGGAGCGCCAAAACCAAAAAACAAAGGGACTCTGGATTCATATGGCGGAATGCCAGGGGCGCCGCCTCGGAAATACGGAGTATGAGGGTACATGCATTTCTCCTCCTTTGTCATGTGCCTAAGATCAGCATATTCATCAGGAGTCAAAACGTTTGGGCAAACCTGAAACTAGGCTTGTTCCTTTTTTTCATGAGATTCTGTATATTCCCCTGCCCACCTAGATACCTCATGAAACACATCATTTAGCGCATTTCCTTTATCAGTTAAACAGTAAATGACCTTCACAGGCGTCTCAGGCAATACAGTTCGCTCTATAATCCCTTCTTGCTCAAGTTCCTTTAAACGCTCTGCGAGCATTTTTTGACTGATGGATGGGATAATGTCCGTCATGTCTTTAAAACGCTTTGGACCATCAAGCAATACATGAATAATGAGACCGTTCCACCTTTTGCCTAGCAGTAAAAAAGCTTGCTGAATGTGTGGACATAATTGAAATTCCATAAATTTCAGCCTTTCTTTTCATGATTGTTTGACAAACTAACGGTATACAATTTAAAATATATCTCTAGTTACAATAAGTAAGTTTCTCACTTTTTAGTTATTGTACCATATTATTTGCAAAAACGGGAGGAAATATCCACATGGCGACTGATCAAAAAACGATTGACATTTTAAAACAAAGAGCTTCAGTAAAAGAGTACGATACAACTCATGAAATGACAAAAGAAGAGTTAACAGAGCTTCTTGATATCACAACAAAAGCACCATCCGCGTGGAACCTTCAGCATTGGCATTTCACTGTCTTCCATAGTGCTGAATCTAAAGCGAAGTTACTTCCAATCGCTTACAACCAAAAGCAAATCTCACAAGCATCAGCTGTTATTGCTGTACTAGGTGATCTTGAAGCCAATCAAAATGGTGAAAAAATCTACAGTGAGCTGGCAGAACAAGGCTTCATTACTGAAGACATCAAAGAAACATTGATGACTCAAATCAATGGCGCATACCAAAGCGAGCAGTATGCACGTGAAGCTGCGTATTCAAATGCTTCATTAGCTGCTATGCAATTAATGATTGCTGCAAAAGCAATGGGCTATGATACATGCGCAATGGGTGGTTTCAGTAAAGACGCCTACATCAAAGAATTCAATGTAAGCGGCCGATATGAGCCAGTCATGCTGATTTCAGTTGGTAAAGCAGCGAAAGAAGCTCATAAAAGCAATCGTTTCGACATCGAAGAAGTATCTGATTTCCTTTAAAATTGGCAAGGCCTCAGCTTTCATGCTGAGGTTTTTTTATTTGGTTTCAATATTATTTCTGCATATTTTCTTTTCACTTTACCCCTTTTCACCTCCACTTTTTCTCCTTTTTAAGAATGAAAGCGTTATATTAGTATGATATTCAGCGAAATGATTGTTTTTTCTGAAAATGGTCTTGTGATCTAATCTGACAACTGCTATTATTATGAAATTACAAAAAATTCAGGAGGAAATCATGAATAAAAAATTGATACTGGCACTACTTATAGCGATTCCATTCATCGGACAGCTCGCACTGCTGCCCTTTGCGAATCGTATCCATCCATTTGTGATAGGCCTGCCTTTTTTCCACTTCTGGCTCTTACTATGGATTGTTCTCACACCAGTCTGTACATTCATCATTTACCGCATGCAACATTCAAATGGAGGAACTGACTAATGCAAGGAAATTTAACAGCTTTATTGATTACAGCATGTATCATTTTCATCGTCGTGGTCATTGGATTTGCCGCTGGCCGTGATAAATCATCCAGACAGTCAGTAGAGGAATGGTCTGTCGGCGGGAGAAAATTTGGCGGGCTGCTCGTCTGGTTCCTCGTTGGCGCAGATTTATACACAGCTTATACCTTTTTAGGGCTCACTAGTACAGCCTATACAGCTGGAAGTGTCGCTTTTTTCGCTATTCCCTATTCAGTTCTAGCGTATTTTATTGCTTATTTCTTCTTACCAAAGCTATGGACGGTTGCGAAGAATCACAACCTCACAACGCTCGCTGATTATGCACGTGAGCGCTTTGACAGCAAGCTGTTATCCAGTCTAATTGCAATTATTGGAGTACTTATGCTCATTCCTTATATTTGTCTTCAACTGAGCGGGATTCAAGATACGTTAACTGTCGCTGGAACTAGTTATATTAATGTGAATGCAGTTGTTATTATTTCATTTATTTTAGTCGCACTTTATACATTTTTCAGCGGGATTAAAGGTCCTACATATACAGCCATTATTAAGGATATTCTCGTTTGGGTCATCATGCTGTTTATGGTGGTTTCGCTGCCAATCATTCATTTTAACGGCTGGACTCCGATGATGAATACGTTAGCTAAGGAAGCTCCACAGCTTCTGACAATTCCTGACGGCGGTCCTAAAGGCATTTTATGGTTCATTACCGCTTCAGGTGTTTCTGCCCTTGCTTTGTTTATGTGGGCACATGCGGCAACAGGGGTATTTACAGCAAAAAGTGCAGATGCTATCCGTAAAAACAGCATGTTTTTGCCTCTTTATAACATCGTATTGATTTTGGTCATCTTCCTTGGATTTATTGCCTTTTTGGTCTTACCAGAAGATACAAATCCAAGATTTGCACTTCTTCATTTAATTCAAACATCATATGGCGGCGTGATGCAGGGTCTTGCTTATTCAACGATTGCACTGGCTTCCCTCATTCCATGCTCGATCATGGCCATTGGTGCATCGAATTTATTTGCCAATAATTTATATCGTGACTTAATTCATCCGAATGTATCACCTAAAAGGTTGACCATCATCACTCGTTCAATGGTGTTTATCGTGATCGGACTGGCTCTATTATTCGGAATGCTCTTCCCAACAGCACTTGTGACGCTTCAGCTCATTGGTGTTTCAGGAATGGTTCAAATCTTCCCAGCCATTGCGATCAGCTTGTTCTGGAAAAAACAATCGAGAGAAGCAACGATTGCGGGGTTAGTTGTTGGCATCATCGTCACCTTTACAGCCAATATCTCACAAGTCACGTTCGGTCTTTATGAAGGGTTTCTTGGTTTACTAGCAAACGTTGTGGTCATCCTGATTTTGAATCCATTCTTCCAAAAGAAGGTCACATCCAATTCTGTCATGAATGAACTATTTGAAAAAGATCAAGACAAAACAGAAGCGATGGGAAACAACGCGTAAATATAAAAAGAGCAGTCCCCCTATGAGGACTGCTCTTTCTTTATTTCATTTCTTTTTTCAAGACTTCAATGGCTTTTTTCATTTGAGTATCATTTTTCTTTAGCTTATCTTGGATCTTTGTCATCAGTACTGTCGTTGTATCTCCCGTCAGAATTCCGTCTGCTTTCAGATCGTTGTCTGTTTGGAAGCTTTTGACGATCGTCTGGAAGGCTTGATCGTACTCACCATTTGCTTTTGCTTTGTAGTCAAGCGCTTGGAACATTTTTTGAGCCGCTTTGACTTCATCTCCATTGTCATTCAGCTGATACGTTTTTTTCGGGCTTAAGTATGGCAGCTTTGCATAACTTGGGAGCGATGCTTTGACCTGTGGTTCAATTCCTTTTTTATGAATCCACGAACCATCCGGCGTTAGCCACTTGGCAATGGTTAACTTGACACTAGAACCATCATTATAGCTTTGCGCATTTTGAACAGTTCCTTTACCAAATGTCTTTTCACCAATAATTTTGATACCTGAAGATTGGTGCAGAGCCGCCGCCATGATTTCTGCAGCGCTGGCTGAGCCGCCATTTACAAGGACAACTGCCGGCTGATGAACTTTGCGTTCTTTTTCAGCCTTGTACTCTTCTTTCTTCCCTTTTTCTTCAACTTGCATGATGACTTTCCCTTTATCGATAAAGTCATTACTCATTTCAATCGCTTCTGTCATAATGCCGCCTGGATTATCTCTCAGGTCAATGACAAACCCTTTTGCCCCTTTTTTCTCGAGGTCATCAATGGCTTTATCTAACTCTTTTGACGTTGTTTCAGCAAAGGACGTGATTTGGATTTCTCCTATTTTGTCTTTTGTGAGTTTTGCATACACTGTTTCAACTGGAATGGTGTCTCTTGTGATGGTCACATCAACATTTCCCACTCCTTGGCGGTTAAGGTGAAGCTTGACATCCGTTCCTTTTTTCCCTCTGATTAGAGAGACTGCTTGATTGACCGACATGCCTTTTGTGCTTTTTCCATCCACCTTTAAAATACGATCATGAGGTTTCAACCCGGCTTTTTCAGCAGGAGAGCCTTTAATCGGTGCGACAATTAAAATTTGTCCATCCTTCTCTTCTACTTGTGCACCAATTCCTTCAAATGATGAAGAAATGGTGTTGTTAAATCCTTCGGCTTCCTCCTGATCCATATATGTAGAGTATGGATCATCAAGTGATGCGATCATTCCTTGAATCGCACCATCTACTAGTTTTTGATCATCCGTTTTTTCGTAATACTCATCTTTTACTTTCGTATACGCAGCCATGAGTTTACTAAACTTCTCATCTCCTGAGACATTGACAGTCCCTTGTTTTGTGATCACAAATGTAATCGCTGAGGACAGTGCCGCTGTCACCAAAATAGCGATGACGATCTTAAATTGTTTTTTCAAAAAAACACCACCTTTATCTCCTTTCATTATTATCAAGGACGATGCTTCATCCGTCAACCAAAGGATCGAAGTTCTCTTTGAAAAGATAAGCCATTTGACCTTGCATTGCATAATCTTTAAAGAGGAACTTGATAAGGAAAGAAGGGATTTTATGAGTGATTATGTAGAAATGCTTGCCTATTTTGGCGTATCTAGTGCCCATCCTGGCGGAATTGAGTTAACAAAAACGATGCTTGAGCATATAAAATTGATGCCTGATGCGCGCATACTGGATGCGGGATGCGGGACTGGACAAACGGCGGCATATTTAGGCAATATCGGTTATCAGGTGGAGGCGATTGATACACACCCTTTGATGATTGAAAAGGCTAATCTGCGATTTGAGCGAGAAGAACTGCCGATCCGCGCACTGCAAGCATCGATTGAACAGCTGCCATTTCCAGATGAAGCGTTCACTCTTCTGATCAGTGAATCTGTTTTGAGCTTTACCAACCTTCCAGCGGCACTTGCTGAGATTAAACGCGTGCTTGCCCCTGGAAGTCAACTGATTGCGAATGAAGCAGTATTAAAAGCACCCCTTACACCGAAGGAGCTTGCCGCCGTTCGAGATTTTTACGGGTTTCACGCACTCTTTTCACTTGAAGAATGGAAGGAGCAGCTAAAAGCAGCAGGATTTCATGACGTTCGCATTCTCTCATTCGATGATCACATGGTACAAGAGGAGCCGACAGAAATGGAATTATCTGAATATATCCCGCCTTCTCTTTACGAAACGATGCAAACACACTACGATCTGATTCAAGCGCACCGAAAGCAGCTAAGCCACATTCTATTTGAATGTACCGTATAAAATGAGCGAATCTCCTATATGTTTTGTCCAAACTCTATGAGGTCTCTCGCATAGGATAAGAGGGAAAAGAGTTTGTCATAAGGAGGAAAAATATGGAGCGCTATCAAAAGCTTTGTCAGCAGCATATGGGGAAAGTCGCTAGAATCACAGATCGTAATGGCAGAGTACATGTCGGACGCATTGAGCGGGTGACAAACCGCAAAGTGTATATTCGTCCAGTCGGCGGTTCTCGCGGCGGCTTTGGCTTTGGTTATTACGGAGGGTATTACGGCTGGGGTGCCGCTTATGGCATCGGGCTTGGTTTCATTACAGGTTTCGCATTAGCAGGATTGTTCTTTTTTTAAAAGAAGAATAAAGAAGGCCCCCCGAATAGCTGGGAGGCCTTTTTATTTGATTAAATTTTCTTCACTTTATTCATGTACTCTTCAAATGTTAAATCGTGATCATGCATCGCTTTTGCTGCTTCTTTTCCAACATAGCGCAGATGCCACGGCTCATATTCATATTTTGTCATGTCTTCTTTTCCTTTTGGATAACGAATGATAAAACCATATTTATAGGCGTTTTTAGCCACCCATTTGCCATCAGGTGTTTCACCAAACTTTTCAGAGATGTCAAAGCCGGCACTTTTTGAGGAAATGTCCATTGCAAGGCCTGTTTGGTGTTCACTTTCGCCTGGTAAAGCTACTGCTTCTTGTGCTTTTTCTTTGCCTTTTAACTTGACTTCACTATCAAAAATGACCTTTTGACGGTCATAGGAGCGATAGCCAGATACGGCAGCCAGCTCAAAGTTTTTCTTTTTCGCATCTTTGAATAATGTCTCAAGTGCTTCTGCTGCTTCTTTACGAATATATCGTTTTTCAATATCCTCTGAAAAAGAGAATTCTACTTTTGGAACAACGAGATCAGAAGGTTTATAGGTTCCTGGTAATGCGTATTCTTTGTTGACAAGTGCTAGCACGTTTGCAGGATTTTGAATGGTTTTCAGCCCGCTTACCACTTTGATGTCATTGAAATATTCACTCTTTAACGTCAGCTCTTGATCCGATGAATCTGCTGTATTGTTTGAGTTTTGCTGGGGAGATGAATTTTCTGCGCTTTTTTGTTCGTTTGTTTTGTTCGATTCAGATGTACCGCTTTTTTGATCCAGCAACTGGCAGCCCGATAGTGCGGCTGTCAAACCAAGAATCGATGCGATTGAGAGTATTTTATAGCTTTTCTTCATGACATACCTTCCTTTTGCTCTTCTAAAAAAATAAAGATGCGCTACATCGTAGCACACCCTTTATACTATTATAAAACGGAGTCTAGCGCAATTAAGATCATTTCGTCAAATGTCGTTTGACGCTCTTCAGCCGTTGTTTCTTCTCCTGTGAGAACATGATCACTCACTGTCAGAATGGATAACGCTTTACGATCAAATTTTGCTGCAAGCGAATATAGAGCGGTTGTCTCCATTTCAATTGCTAGAATTCCGTATTGAGCCATGAGCTCAAGTGGTTTTTCATTGTAAAATTGATCTGCTGTAAATACATTACCGACACGTACAGCGACATTTTTTGCTTCTGCTGTGTCGTATGCTTTCTTAAGCAGTCCAAAATCAGCGCAAGGTGCGTAATCAATCGGTCCAAACGCCACACGATTCATTTGTGAATCTGTTGAAGATGTTTGAGCTAAAATGACATCTCGTACGTTGACATCCCTTTTAATAGCCCCGCAAGATCCAACGCGGATTAAGTTCTGAACATCATAGCTTTGAATGAGTTCATTCACATAAATCGAAATAGAAGGTACGCCCATTCCGGTTCCTTGTACAGAAACGCGCTTTCCTTTGTAGGTTCCAGTATAACCATACATTCCGCGCACTTCGTTATAGCATTCGACATCTTCTAAATATGTATCTGCAATATATTTCGCACGAAGCGGATCGCCTGGCAGCAATACCGTTTCTGCAATTTGTCCTTTTTCTGCTCCAATATGTACACTCATTTTTTTAGCCTCCACTTAGGTTTACTATGTGTTTTGTCCTATTTAGTATAAACGATTGAGCCCAAAAAAGAAAATACCAGCTAAAGCTCGAGCTGGCATCGAAAATCTCTATTTAACTCATCGTCAACAGTCGCTCACTGCGTTTCCATCCTGCCGGAAAAAGCTGATAATAGCATTTTCCCTTTTTCTTATCATCAATCACAACAATATCACCTGTTGTGATAAACCGTGCATTGTAATCACTAGGGACTGTATCATGTACATTAAATGTCGAGAATGCTTTCTCCAGAACATCCAGGTGTGTTCTGCCGCCAATCTTTGTCCGGTACACAGGCTGATGCCCACTTGCAGCGCCATATTCAGGTGTCTGATAAATGGTTAAGTGAAATGCTGAAGGTTTCTTTTGAAAAAATCTCAACGTCAATTGCATTCAAATCCCTCCCCTTTTATATAAAATTGGCTGGGGTCTGTCAATTTCCTTCTTCTATTTTTGTCGAATGGCAGACAATTTTTCGTCAATCTTTTTACAAATGAGAAATAAAGCAAGTCCTATCGCAAAACCGCCTGCGACATCTGTCAAAAAATGAACGCCGATATACATTCGGCTGATCCCAATCAAAACAACACAGACCCCTGTGATCAAGTAGACGATTTTTTGTCTTTCTTTCAGCCATGGAATCATTTCAACTAATAGATAAGCTATAAAAGGATAGATTGTGGCTGCATTCATCGAATGTCCGCTCGGAAAGCTGTAATACGTTTCATTGACAAGATGATCAAAGGCCGGACGCTCTCTAGCAAACAGCCCCTTTAGTTCATGGTTGATGGTCTTTTCTGTGAGATATAATAGAAAAAGCATCATGATAGAGTAATAGCGCTTATACATGAATAAAGCGACACTAAAAATGAGCATGATGGGCACGAGCAGCGCACTAATGCCAAAGTCCGTCAAAGTCAGCATGACATCATTTAAAAAAGGGAGTCTGATGCTCTCAAACCATAAGATGATCTGGTTGTCCAATGCTTGACCCGCTCCAGATACCATGAGCGCAGCAATGGCACCAAATAAAATTAAAAGAAATAGGATATACACGCGAAAGATTCTCCTCCCTCTCTTCAGAATCACTTCAAAGTATAGTGCCTACCACGCCTCTTCTTCAACTATCATTGTTTTTTTCAGCATATATTCAAACGTAATGTCAGCCAGCTCAAACGTTTCCAGCTCAGCAGGTATGTACCCTCTTTTGACCAGCTCCATGTAGAAGAATTCCGCAATTTCCTCTGTATCGATCACCAAATCTGCTTCTTTCATGACATTCCGCCTCCTTTTTTATGATGTATGAACGACGCCTGTTTTTTATTACAGTTTGTCATAATGGCTCATTCCATACATATAAATGCAGTAAACAAAAAGAAAAGGGGTTTGAGGCAATGAAATGGTTCAGCATATTAGATGGAGAAATGTTTGATCAGGTGATGGGCCGTATCTTGAGGGGATGGTTTTATGTGATTGTTTTTTTCTGTGTGCCTTATTTTTTATTCGTGTTAGGACAAGTCTTTCTTTAACCAAAATGCTCGTGTAAACTTTCCAATATAAAATCCATCATATCTTTGTATTCTGGATCTTCGAAAAATTCGTAGAGAATTTTATAGTCATTATAAATATCAAGAAGCTCATCCACTATAGATACAGCGAGAAATTCTAGTGATGCTTCGCTTTCTTGTTTCTCTTCTAATTGTAATAGAGCTGTTTGCACCATATCTTCTTCCATTTCTTTTGAGGTTTCACCGACGTAATGCACAAAAAGAAGCTGATGAACGAACTGGTCCATCTCATATTTCCTTAGGACAAGCGTTAAGTCTTCCTCTTCTGTTTCCAGCCACTCTCCGTCCTTTAGCCTCGTGAGTTCATAAATGACATCTTCCCAGCCATCATCAAGGTATCGCCATATTTCAGTCCGATGCCCAATAATTTTAAATAGCTCTTTTCCGTAATCTTTTACATATACAACATCGCCAATGAGGAACTCATATTCAATGTCCAGCTTTTCTGTATCCACAATCACCCCGTCGTACTCACCGTAAAGCTGAAGTGATGTTTCAAAATAAAGCACCTCATTATGATTGACCTCATACAAATAGTGCTGGTCAATTTGATGGACTTTTGTAATCGTTCCAACTGTGCCGTACATGACAACGACGACAATATCCCCTACTTGATATTTTGGTGCTTTCGCCTTCATTCTGTCTCCCCCTTGCCCGACTTTTGGTCTTAACGTATCGTATGCCGGCGCAAGGAATTCTGCATGGGCAACCACACCATGCAAAACGCCATTTTATTTCTCATCAAAAAACCGCTTCTCCCATCTGGAAAAAGCGGTTGTGTGTTATTTTTTTTTGACTTCTACTTCATATTGCTCAAACGCTTCGTCAAATGTTGTCATTGAGCTTAAATAATCGCCATTTAATTCTAAATAGGCACAAAGCTCATGATAATCAGTGGACGCTTTCGGGAAGCTGTGATCCTCATAAGCAGCATTTGCAAAATGGCTGATTTCATCTTTCGGTTTTGGATGTCTGTACTTCATTAAATAATGGTAAAACGACTTCACCTGTTTTTCCCTCCGCGACACTCTATTTTGTTGTTATATTATACAGCAATTTGATGACTTGTATAGGCGGAGGTACAACTTATGATGAAAAGTCAAAGTAATTTCGCTTTAATAACCGCTCCATGCTCATTAATTCTTCGTATGAAATTTTTTCTGGAAGTTTTGTCTGATCCACTAAAATTAATTGATCTTCTATCCCTTTAACCGTCTCATCCTTTTGATATGTCATACCGCAGTGTGTGCAGGAAATGGACGGTGTTTCGATGATTTCAATGGATTGTGTGCCAGTGATCAGTTCCCAATAGACTGTTGTCTGCTCTCTGTTTGCTTTGTTTTCCTCACACCAATCACATGTCAGCAAGGTTATTTCTCCTCCTTTACAGTTTGATCTTTTTTGAGCTGCGCTTGATATTTTTTCTCTTTTAATTCATCTCGTTTTTCACGTTTGTTTTTGAGTGTGTCATGCTCAGGATTTGTCTCATATGCTTCTCTTCGTTTCATCCGGCTTAAATTCTCTGGCGTAAACGATTTCGCCTCATCCTCAAATAGTGCGGTAATACCAATTGCCGGGTCTTGTTTCTCTTCATAAATTTCATTAAAATACGCATCTGCCTGGCCTGCGACGTAATGCTCTGGTTCAGGGTAAGAGGTGATGACACCTTCAAAGTTACGAAGGACGACTTTGTCAGGGCTTTGCGATAATAAATAATTTGGCTGCAAGGCGATCTTTCCTCCGCCTCCTGGTGCATCCACAACAAAGCTTGGCACGGCATAGCCGCTCGTATGCCCTCTTAAGCCTTCTATGATTTCAAGACCTTTTGATACTGGTGTTCTAAAGTGGCCAATGCCCTCAGATAAATCACACTGATAAATATAATAAGGTCTGACCCGTATCATCACGAGATCGTGCATCAGCTTCTTCATAATCGGCACACTGTCGTTAATTCCTGCAAGGATGACGGCCTGATTACCTACAGGCACGCCGGCATTTACAAGACGTTCGCACGCTTCTTTTGCTTCTTTCGTAATTTCAATGCTTGTATTAAAATGGGTATTCAGCCAAACTGGATGATATTTTTTCAAAATCTCGCACAGCTCATCTGTAATGCGCTGCGGAAAGACGACCGGCGCGCGGGTTCCTATGCGAATGATTTCAACATGCGGAATGTCTCGTAAGTTTTTCAAAATGTATTCAAGCACTTGATCATTGATTAAGAGCCCATCTCCGCCGGAAATTAACACATCCCGCACCTCAGGTGTTTCTCTAATATATCCAATGGCAGCATCTAACTGCTTTTTTGGCACGCCCATACCGATCTGACCAGAAAAACGTCTTCTCGTACAATAGCGGCAATACATGGAGCACTGATTTGTTACAAGAAAGAGCACACGATCTGGGTACCGATGCGTTAACCCCGGGACAGGTGAGTCTTCATCTTCATGCAGCGGGTCTTCCAGGTCATATTTTGTTTTATGAAGCTCCTCAGCAATTGGCACAGATTGCATACGTACTGGACATCTTGGATCGTCTGGATTCATCAATGAGGCATAGTAGGGTGTAATGTTAAGTGGAATGGTTTTGGTGGAAATCTTCACCCCTTCTCTTTCCTCTTCTGTTAAGTTTACGACTTTCTCTAAATCTTCAAGCGTTTTCACGGTATGCGTCAGCTGCCAAATCCAGTCGTTCCACTTTTCCTCAGGTACATCTTTCCAAAGCTCAATGTCCTTCCAATGACGCGCCGGTTCATATAGTTTTTGATTCATATCCATTCCCCCTATCAGCATTCACCTTATACTATGCAAGTTATGTGCCAACATGGGAAAATGCCCCTATTCTTTTTAGAAGGAGCTTTACCCGTGATATTCAATGGATGGTGATGCCTATATTTCGGCATCTGCATATTTCTTCAGTTTATATTGCAGTGTTTGTCGAGGGATTTTTAAAGCGGCAGCGGTTTTTTTAATATTGCCATGATGCTTGTTTAAAGCTTCTTGAATGAGTGTTTGTTCAAATGAAGAAACCTGACTTTTTAAGGAGGCATTGAGTGTTCCTTCCTCAAGCTTCTGCGTACGTAAATGAGCAGGAAGGTATGAAGGTGTGATGTCTTCCGCTTCCTTTGGCATCATCAATACGGCATGCTCAATGGTATGTTTTAATTCTCGAACGTTCCCCGGCCAGTGGTGAGCCATAAACAATTGCTTTGTTTCTTCAGAAAGGCGTTTGACGTTTTTTGAAAACTGCTGATGATAGGTTTGAATGAAATGGCGGGAAAGCAGCGGGATGTCTTGCTTTCTCTCACGAAGCGGCGGGATATGAAAAGATGACACATGCAGTCTATAAAATAAGTCTTCTCTTAAAATTTGCTTTTTCACCGCTTCAAATGGGTCCATATTGAGTGCAGTAATGAGTCTTACATCTACTTGAATCGCTTTTGCATCTCCAATGCGGCGCACCACGCCATCCTCTAACACACGTAATAATTTCGTCTGCAGCGTGAGCGGCATCGCTTGCAGTTCATCAAGAAAAAGCGTGCCTCCATCAGCTAATTCAAAGAGCCCCTTGCGATCAATTGCGCCTGTATAGCTCCCTTTGACAGATCCGAACAATAGGCTTTCAAGTAGCGATTCTGGGAGTGCCGCACAGTTTTGCGGAATGAACACTTGGTTTTTCCGATCAGATTCATGAACGATGGCTTGAACGAGCACTTCTTTCCCTGTCCCTGTTTCCCCGTAGACAACAACTGATGACGGATAAGCAGCAGCTTTTTTTGCCTTTTCAAGCATTTCATTTAAGAGCGGATCATTTGTTAAAAATGAAGAAAAATCATGCATTTGTTCTGCCCCAGCCGCATCGTGTATTCGTTTTTTTTGATCTAAACGATTCGAAAGGGCTGACAGCTTCGATACATCTTTTGCGACTTCGACCGCACCTATTAACTGGCTGTCTTCAATAATAGGCAATGTCGTGTTGACGGTTTCAATTCTTTCTCCGTTTTTATTCAAATAGGTTTGCAGCGAATGATAAATGGGCTTCCCTGTTCTCAAAACATGCATGAGCGTACTTGTTTTTTCTGTTAAAGAGGGATACACATCAAGAATGTACTTGCCAATCACCTCTTCTTTTTGCAAACAGTCAAACTTGGCGGCATTATGATTGTAAAAAATCGTCATTCCTTGATCATCTACAACATGGATGGCTTCATCAATGGCTTCTAAAATTAATTCAAACCAATCCGCTCTTTCGACAACCTTCCCCATTCTTTTCCCCTCACTTCCAGTGCCGAAAAACCGGCATCTATTGCCGGATTTTCAGCGGCTTGATCATCTCCAAAAGGTTCCCTGTCCTTTTCATGTTTCGCTTTTTCCTTTCTACTTCCTGCTTTCATTGCTAAAAAAAGCACCCCTCTTATGAGGAGTGCTTTCGCCCGGATGTTTGATAAAGAGACATATCGAATTCCTGCAGCGATTCCCTATACAGCGGCACGATCGGCTTTCCTTCTTGAAATAAAGTAAATTGAGAAGGATATAATTTGATGGGCTGATGATAAAACGCAAATAACTTAACCACCTCAGGGGCAATAAGGCAGAAGGTATCATGCACAAGTAAATAGACATCTCGTTGCCATTTAAAAAGCCGGCGATTTGGCGGGCTGAATTCAGGGGATACTTGAATGATTTTGCCATCGTCAAACGTCTGTAACAGTTCGTTTGAAACGGCGCACATTTCCTTTGGATGAAACTGAAAATATTGCATATCGCGCTTTGAAGCAAATCGTCTTTTTTTCTGATCTTCAATATAATAAAACGTTCTTCCGTTATCTGCGGTGACGACTGTATAGTTCGGCACAACCAGCGTATCTTTTACCTCATATTTCATTGCACATAACAAAGGAACACGAATTGCACGCCTCTTTTTTTCATTCACCCATCGCTTATCAATTTGGTTAAGATCCCCATGAACAAGTTGGAAATATCTTCCTTCTCTTTCGATCACCGTCCCATCAATTACATCATATGGCATACTTGAAAACATGTGATGAAAGGATTGGGGTGTTTTAAAGGTGATATCAAGTACTTCTTTTAATGGATGAAACGCAGCAAAATGATTCAACCGCATCCAAAAAACAGAATCTGCATGATGCCAATGCTTCGGCTCATCATCCCAATATTGCCCAAATTTCTTATAAATCAATGGAAGCAAGCGGCTTCTGTGCATGACCGAACAGTGATCTACTTGAAAGGACGCATGGTCTAACACGTGTTCCGCCTCACGTACAAAGGTCATTGTTTCTACCAGATGCTTATCAACATGGATCACACGCTGCGAGGAATAAACGATATCTACCTCTGGCTTTGATTGAAAAACCTCCACCATCTTCTGCAAACGATCATTACAATACATTGTATCATCCGTTAAATAACAAATAAGCTCCCCTGATATACGTGTTAATGCCTCATTAATAAGCGTCGCATAACGTACATTCTCAAGCCTTTTTGCAGGATGAACAGTGTGCGGATACAACTGAATACGGTCATCGTTTAAAAAGGAATGAATCTTTTTCATTGTTTCTGGCTCTGAGCCATCATCCATAATCAAAAGCTCCCAGTTTTGATACGTTTGTTCCACCATACTCTTTAGCACACGATCAATATAATCAGGTTTATTGTAACTTGTTAAAATCACCGATACTTTCATAGGCATTATCCTTTTTAATGAGATTAAAAAGCTCCCCAACTAACAATGTTTGCGTAAGGAACGCTCACTCTTAACTGATTTGTTGCATTTTTAAAAACCGCCACTGTATGAAACAATTGAACGACAATCACGTTTTGGAGCACCTCACCATTGACTAAATGAACACGCGGCAATGGAATACCAAGTTCCAACCAAGAACGCAGCAACTCTTTGATTTCTGACGAACCTTCTTCTTGTTTTTCCTCTAAAAGACGAAGAAGAAGTAAAATGAAGATAACTTCAAGTACACCTTCAACTTCTAGTAATTCATCGTTCCAATCATTTAATAATTGTTCAAATTCCATTCATAATCCCTCTCTCTTCACATTTAATCTTTACTAGAGTATGAGAACCACTTCATTTAGCCTCAGCATTTGAACACATTTTAAAAAATGTGTGAAGTGATTAAATGAAAAAAGAACAAGGAATCAGCGTTCTGCTTATACCAAAAAAAAGTGAGCGGCATATACATAGTGGTGTGTTTCAATTGTTGAAGAAAGGATGGGGATAAAATGAGCGACAATCGTACCGAGTTAAAAAAAGAACTATTGAAACTATTCTTCAAGCCGCTTAGTCAAGCGTTAACAGTCAATCTCGAAGAGGGAGGTACAGAAGTGGAAGATAAATTAAACGATTTTTTAAGCGGAGCTGCTACATCCCTTAAATCATCTAAAGGAGCAAGATGGATTTTCGCAAGACTTGCACCAGGAACGGTCATTAGTATTGTGATGGATTCTGGAGATTTAATTGGCCCAGTTCAGTTTGTAGCATTCAATGCTTCAACTGGTATCGTTTTTGTCACACAGGAAAGTTCTGTTACACCTACTGGCTCTGCAACAACTCTTTTAGATGTAGATAAAGTTGAAAGTGTTACATTTACAACTTAAAGTGAGAAATCTATCATGAAGCTACTTTATATCAGCTCTGGCTACGGCGGGATCTATCAAATGTTTGATCACTGGGTAGAAGAAAGCTTCATTGATTCACCCTTTTCATGTTTCAAGATAGAAAGAGAATCTATACAGTCACACATGCACAAAATCCGGACATTTTCTCCGGATTTTGTTTTGATGATGATTGGTGATCATGTTCCGAGCGAAGTGCTTCATCAATTCAAACAAGAAAAGATCCCGATCGTTTTGTGGATGACAGAAGATCCCTTTTATACAGATGTGTCAGCTGCTTGCACGCGTGATGCGCGCCTCATATTAACAATTGATGAAGGAGCTTTGCCTTTTTACAAGCAATTGGGCATAGTTGACGCCTACTACTTTCCCATTCCGGCAAATACACGTATTTTTCAAAAAAACGAATCGTCTGAAAAGATGTGCATCTACGACATTGCACTCATTGGCTACCCTTATCCCAACCGCATGAAAGCCATTGATACACTCTTACAACAGAAAAAATGGCGAATTCTCGTTGCAGGTAAGGAATGGCATCGTCATTTAAATAAGTCACGAAGACATGATCGCGATCTCACATTAGTGACCAATTGGCTGAGCCCTCAGCAATTGGCGGACATCTATCAGCAATCAGCGATTGTTCTTAACCCGCACAGACCGGCTCAATTTGCTTATAACAAAAACAAAGCCATGGTTCAAAATGTAAGCCTGAACAACAGAGCGTTTGATATCGCTGCAGCTGGAAGCTTTCAATTGACGGATCTACAACCGCCTCAAGCTTTTTCAAGCTTCGCTTTTTATAAAGATGAGGACGATTTGCTGGAACAGGTTGAATATTATGGATCAAATGCCGAGAAAAGAAAAGCAATCGCACGAAACAATTACGAACAAGTCGTTTCCTGGAATACATTTGAGTCATTTCCACACAGACTTTATGAGATCGTAAAAAGCGCCCTATGACCGGGCGCTTTTCTCGTTGAAATTCTTCTTATACCTAACCCTCCGCATCTCTGCGAGCCAATAAGACTTTCTCCGCTTTCTCAAGATCTTCTTCCTGTTTCACCACAAGTGATTTTTGGGAATCCATGATATACGCTCCAACAGATCCTTCTAAAAAGGAATGAATGCATTCTTTTGCATATGGAACATGAAAAGCATACACTGCTCCATTTAAACGGCCATACGTATATGGCTGCTCATGCTTTGGCATGAAAAAGTAATGATTGTCCTTATATAAAGTGGCTTCATTATTCTCATGCAGTGTCCATGTCTCATTTGGGTTTTCTAGCGCCTCTGTAAAAGATGCCACGCAGTCATAGCTCCCTTCTACTAGAAGCTGCAAGCACTTCTCAATATCTTCCGGCTGTCTTAAAGGAGACGATGGATGCAAATATAGAACAATATCAAAGGTTTTCCCCTCACGCTCTAAGTAAGCAAGCGCATGCTTCACCGCTATGAGTGACGGTGTTTGTTCTGTTACATGACTGTCTGGCAGTTCTATCACACGGGCTCCGTAGTGAGAAGAAATGATTTGTGTATTGACATCCTCTGTAGAGACGATGATTTCGTCTAACTCAATCATTTGCAGTAACGGCTGAATGGTCCAATAGATGAGCGGCCGCTCCGCCAATACGCGAATGTGTTCATCATGCTGATCGCGCCTGCTTCTAAAAGCTGGTATCAAGGCTAAAATACGATTTCCCCTATACATGTATTCCCTTCTCCCCTCGCGCAAAGCTCTCTACATATTCTTCCGAGCTGATCGCAGTACTGAAGTGTTCAGGTCTCTCATTTTTCTACTTATTCTCTTATCTCTCCATATTCTATTAAAACGTCATGCAGATGGTTATAATGTGTTCACCTAATTTATATAGAAAGTGGTTCTTTTCCTCAAACGGATACCACTCTTTCACATATGATGCAAAGTAGAGAAATGAGAGTTGGGGGATTAGATATGTCCAAAAAGATAGAAACGAGTTTGAAGGCTTTTTTTCGTGACAAAACGATATTAGTTACAGGCGGTACAGGTTCAATCGGACGTCAAATTGTGAAAAAATTAACATCATGCTCTCCAAAAAAGATTATCGTCTTCAGCAAAGATGACAGCAAACAATACATGATGAAAAATGAGTATGCGGATCACCCAGAAGTCGCCTTCGCTTTAGGCGATGTACGAGATGCAAGCCGCGTGAGACAGCTCGTCAAAGGCGTTGATATCATCTTTCATGCAGCCGCCTTAAAACAAGTACCTACTTGTGAAGACAATCCGTTTGAAGCCGTGCAAACAAATATTATCGGAGGGCAGCACATCATTGAGGCTGCAATCGAACATGAAGTCAGTCATGTTGTCAACATCTCCACAGACAAAGCAGTTTCTCCGACAAATGCCATGGGTGCAACAAAATTAATTTCAGAAAAACTATTTTTCCAAGCAAACGAAAGTATTCTGAACCAAAAAACATTGTTTTGCTCTGTGCGTTTTGGCAATGTGCTTGGATCAAGAGGTTCCGTCATTCCCATCATGCTCCAGCAGCTGTTAAATGAAAAACCTTTGACCGTAACTGATCCTCATATGACACGTTTTTTTATGTCCATCGAAGAGGCTGTCTCCCTCACACTTCAAGCAGCCATCATGATGAAAGGAGGCGAAACGTTCATTCTCAAGATGGAGTCATTACAGCTTGCTGATCTCTTAAAAGCGTTTCATGAATATGCTGCTCAAATCAAGGTCTCATCTCCGGAAATTCTCGTTGTCGGGAAAAGACCTGGAGAAAAGCTTCACGAAGAGCTTACATTTCCGCACGAAGCAGATGCACTATTTGAGCATGAACAATTTTATGCCATTTTACCAAGACCAAAACTGCATGCTTCCTTTCAAAAAGTCGACTTAACCAATTACACATCCAATGAAGCGCCTCTCATTACAAAAGAAAAGCTATTCCGCATCATTGAACAATTACATCACACGCATCATAAAAAATAAAAAATCGTCACACGGAAGCAGATGCCTTCCATGTGACGATTTTTCAATAGATCAATCAAATAGATGTTTCAAATCCCCATAGCCTTCTTTTTCAAGAGCATCTTTTGGGATAAACTTCAAAGCGGCTGAATTTATACAATACCGAAGACCATTTGGTCCTGGTCCATCAGGAAAGACATGACCTAGATGAGAATCAGCTGTCTTGCTGCGCACCTCTGTCCGCACCATCCCATGGCTCTTATCCACCTTCTCGGCTACTTCCTCATCTTCAAGCGGCTTTGTGAAACTCGGCCAGCCGCAATGGGCATCAAACTTATCTAAAGAAGAAAAAAGCGGCTTGCCTGAAATAATATCTACATAAATGCCTTCTTCTTTATGATCCCAGAATTCATTTTGAAATGGCGGCTCAGTGCCATTATTTTGTGTGACTTCATACTGCATTCGGTTTAATTCTTTTAGTCGTTTTTCTTTATCGTTTGTCATGATTTATCACTCCAATGGGACTCAATAAAACCCGCTCTGCCAGAACCGACATGATATCGTTCGTAGTGCATTTTGTTCTTTTTATAATAGTGCTGATGATACTCCTCTGCGGGATAAAAAGGAGCAGCATCTAAAATTTCTGTCACAATTGGCTTTTGAAAGATGCCGCTTTCGTTCAGCTTCTCTTTCGATGCCTCTGCAAGCTTTCTCTGCTCATCATGATGAACATAAATACCTGTGCGGTAGGACTCTCCTCTATCACCAAATTGCCCGCCATCATCTGTTGGGTCTATTTGCTGCCAATACAGTTCTAATAGCTTTTCATACGGGAATACGTCTGGATCAAACGTGATTTGAACCGCTTCTCTATGCCCCGTTGTATTTGTACATACTTCTTCATAGGTCGGATTCACTGTATGTCCGCCAGTATACCCTGATTCAACTTTGATAATGCCCGGCTGTTCATCAAAAGGTTTAACCATACACCAGAAGCAGCCTCCTGCAAATGTGGCTAATTCTTGTTTTTCAGACATATTAGTGCCCCCTTCATTTAAAAAATGGTATCATCATATTATAACATGATGAAAAATAATGAAAATGATACGACTCGTCTACCTAAATGATAAAAAAGCATTTTGTCGTATTTTAAAATATAATGGGGGTTTAATGATTGGAACAAAGAAAAAAAATGATGTATGAAATGGATACTTTACTGAGAACCGTATTTAAGCAGATCCGTTATGAGATTAACAGCCTGCTCGAAAACGAATTATCTCGGAATGAATTTCTCATTTTAAATCTGCTTCGTGAGCAAGGTGCAAAAAAAGTAACGGAATTTGCGTCCATTCTAGGAGTGTCAGCAAGCCATATCACAGCTGTGACCGACACACTTGTAGAAAAGGGCTGGATCACCCGTATCCGTTCTAAAGAGGATCGCCGCATCATCAAAATCCACTTAACCGATAAGGGTAAGGAAATTACTGAGCATTTTGAGAAAAAGAAAACAGAATACTTTATGGAGCGATTTGAGTCATTCGACGATGAGGAACTAAAAACAATGATCAAATTATTTAAAAAGCTGGATAAAAGTCAAAAGGATGAAGCATAGAATTTAGCGCACTGGACATGCTACGGATAAAAAGAGGTGGAATGAACCATGACAAGCCCTTATCTTTGTCCAAACTGTAAAACGAACAGAACGCGCTTTAATCTGATTGAGCAGCTTTCAGAACCTGTGAAGCTGGATCCTGCGACCGGAGCAGTTGTCGAAAGATACGAAGGAGAGCAGCTTTCTCCTTTTCACATGAGCTATCAAGGTCCTCAAATAAAAGTCCAGTGCGGTGTTTGTGGTCTCATTGAGGATGAAAAAACGTTCATTAAGCTAGCTGAATATCATCAATATTCTTCTCCTTCTTAACATGCGGGCCTGACGGAAAACGTCAGGCTTTTTTCTATGCTTCGTTTGCCTATACAGATCGCCTTTTTCATGCATACGCTACAAAAAACACCATCGCATAAGAAAGTAGGGATTGATACATGCAGCAGCTCTTTTATCATAACTATCCATACCGTCCACTCGCTGCGGGCTTCGAGCACCCTCAAAGCAGCCCTTCATCCAAAGCCTTTATTCGGCTTTTTCACGCTGCCCCAGATCTTAGTGAGCTCGCTGTTTATGTGAACCGGAATGAGGTTTTGAAAAAAATGCCTTACAGCCAGTTAACAGCTTATATGGAGTGGGATGAGGGAATGTATGAGATAGAAGTGTTCAAGCTAGCTACAAAACAAAGAGTTCTTCATTCTCGTATGATGATTAAACGTGACGAGATTTATACCCTATGTATCACAGGTACGCATGCAGGTTTTGCGCTGCTGACAGAGCGGCAAGACCCTCTGATTCAACATAAGGACCTGTCAGCCCTTACATTTGTCCACCTTTCTCCAGACCTTCCTTCCATTGATATATATGAACGTGATCAAGGGGTGTTAGCTAAGGAGCTTCACTATGTAAACAGCACTCACATTCATCATTTCTCCCCGAATAAATATCATTTTGAATTGAAAGCCGCCGGCACTCAAAGTATACTGCTTGATATCCCAAAAGTTCATCTGCAAGCAAATCGCGCATACCTCATTCTGCTTCATGGATTTGCTAACGGAGAGCCAGAGCTTATGGCGAAGGTGGTCTTGTCTCAGCAAATATAAAAAAGAGCCTTTTCCATAAAGGAAAGGCTCTTTACGAGACATCTTCAGCTTTTTCTTGCTTTTGAAAATCAAAAGCAAGAATCATGATACCTAGAAATAATGCACAATAGGCAATATTTAAGTAAAACTGATCGATATTTTCTGCTCTTAAATCAGTGGCAGCTGTGATGCCAAAGTACGCAGCAAATAAAAACGACAGTAAACTAAAATATTGATAGACTCGCTTCATGATTTCACTCCTGACTCACTTTCTATTGCTTTGGATGATAATATGAGAACTCAATTTCATCGTTCTCTAGATCAATTTTGTTTGCTTTCACATACATATCATTCGTCAACGGCATTTCTGAAAGGCGCACTTCAACCGTTTTTTGATCCGGTTTCACATGAACGAATTCTGGCAGTTCATAGAACTGGCCCATGTAGCTTAGAACAAAACTAATCGGAATGCTCAATTGTCCAATTGAAAGGCCATCCACTTTCAAAAGCACATCACCATTATCTTCGACAGTTGGCGTAAATGAGACGTTTGCATCAATCGTCGAAGAGAAAGCTTTAATGGCGCCTGTTACTTTTACATCTTGATCGATCGCCACATGAAAGTCTGGCATATCGCTTGACCCTTGATTTTTCAAGTAATCATTGATAAAGCTGGTGAGTGATTCCTTTGAGCTAGATATATTAAAAGAATACTCGCTTTTCAATTCTTTAGTTGAAGCGGATTGACCGCCTGGCATTAACATCAAAATACCGCAGGCAAGTACAATCAATAGATTGATTGCAAGTAAAATAAAAAATAAGCTTTTCCACTTTTTCATACGTTCACCCTATTCCTTCGGCAGTCCTTCTTTTTTCACTTTGGAGAATAAACGATTTGCCATAAGAGAGTACCCCTTTTGGTTTGGGTGGAAATCATCATCTGCCAGTAATTTTTCATCAGAATCTTCCTCAAATAAATCTGCTACATTGATCATATCAGCGTTGCCATCTTTTTTTAGTTCTTTTTTGGCGACGGCATTCCAGTCTTTGACGACTTCATCAATGTCTTTCAGCTCAGTGAGACTGAATTTAAAGGGATTATACATGCTTACATACATGATCTTCGCATGGTCATTATGTTCTCTCAGTTGAGCAAGAATGGTTTTAAAGCGCTCCTCAAAAGGCCCCTGCTCTTTTTGAAAAGGAGCAAACGTCAAATTGAGTACATTTTGACGAACGACATGCATTAAGTCATTGCCGCCGATCGTAAAGAAAATATAGTCAGCATCTTTCAGACCGTCTTGCACCTTTTTTTCTTTTAATCTTTTTAATAAATCTACCGTTCTACTGCCTTTAATGGCATAGTTTTTTAATGTGACAGATTGCACGCCGTCCACTGCTTCTAACTTGTCACGGGTCATGCCTGCATATCCTTTTTTTTGTTGATCTCCGATTCCTTCTGTTAAGGAATCTCCAACCGCTGCGATGGTAATATGTTCTTTTACGTCTTGTGTGTCTTCTAGTTTATCCTTTATGCCAGCCTCTTGCGCGGAACATGCAGAAAGAACAAAAGCTAGAGACATCACAATCAAAATCAAACGAGCCTTCAAACGATGATGTCCCTCCTTTTTCTGATTAAAAAAGTGTATCATGTTTTTGCTCATTTGAACATCTTTATGCTAGCTTCGGATCAGCGTTTTGATGTCCTTGATGATGTCATCATATGGCGTGTTTTGTACACCATCATAATTTTTCATCACTTTTCCTTCTTGATCAACTAGGAAAAACAATGACTGATGGATCACTTGGTCTTCATCTTCAGGTTTCTTCACAATGGTTTTAAAGCTTTTCATTGCGAATTTTTCAATTGCTGACTGCGAGTAACCAGTGAGGAAATCCCAATTTTTAAAGGATAAAGGATATGCTTTTGCAAATTCTTTTAGCTTTTTCGGTGAATCTACCTCCGGGTCCACGCTAAAGGAAATGATATGCGCATCCAATTTTTCTTCTTTTAACCGTTTTTGCAGCTCTGTCATATGCGCAGTCATCGGCGGACAGATCGTTTCACAGCTTGTGAAAATAAAATCTGCCACCCATACTTTCCCCTTCAAATCATCCAATGACACCTTTTGTCCATCCTGATTTTCATATTCAAACGGCTGTATTTGATAATTTAACGCATCTTTGATTTGTCCATTTGAACATGAGACTAAAAGAAGCACGCTTATGATCATAAGCGCACCAAGTGAGGCTCCCCTTTTTTTAAGCATGGTACGTCCATCCCCTTTTTCAAGTCAATCGGTATAAAAAGTAAAGCCTATTGCACCTTTTCCAGTGTGACACGAAATAATCGGTGTTGTGTAGGCGATGTCAACAGGTGCTTCAGGTGTATGATCAAGCAGCGCTGATTTGAGCTTTTCAGCGAGTTCTAATGCATCTGCATGCGCTATCCCAATGGCTTGAACTGTTTTTCCTTTCACCGCCTGTACATACTGTTTGGTTAAATAGCGGACAAGAGCAGAATAGCTTCTCACATTCGCTTCTGGTGTGTATACCCCGTCTGTTAAGCTGGCAATTGGTTTGATGTGAAGAAGTGAGCCGATCAGCGCCTTCCCTCTTCCAATTCTTCCACCTTTCACGAGATTTTCTAATGTATCGATTGTGACAAATAGCTTTGTTCCAAGACGGATTTTATCCATTTCTTTGATGATGTCTTCACGGCTTGCACCATTTTGTGCAAGTTCGGCTGCTTTGGTGACTTGAAACCCTAGTCCATATGAAATAAAGTTTGAATCAATCACCGTGATGTTTCCGTCTACCATTTTCGAAGCGCTTTCAGCAGTTTGAACCGTACCACTCATCCCACCCGTTAAATGGATACTAATGACTTCGCTTCCATCTGCCGTCAGCCTTTCATATAATTCGACGAATTGACCGATCGCAGGTTGAGACGTTTTCGGCAATTCCTCAGCGGCCTCCATTTTTTCAATAAATTCATCTGCCTGTATATTCACTCGGTCAATATAATCAACCCCAGAAATGGAGATATTGAGCGGAATCACGTGAATGGAAAGATCATTGATTTTTTCTTGCGGAAGGTCCACTGTTGAATCTGTTACAATTTTAATTTGTTTCACTATTGTCTCATCCTTGCTGTCTTAGTCTTTACTTATGATATTACCTTATTTCGTGCAAACTTGAAAACAACTGTCATGACGTTTTTGAAATTGTCACATTTTCTTCTTATCATGAAAAAAATCCTTGCCAAGCTGAGCAGCAGCCATTTTAAAACAGCCGCTCACTCCCTTTGACAAAGATTCCTTTTTACGCATTGTGTTTCAGTGTAGGCTCCTGATAGATCTGCTCATATGTGCTCCACTTGACGTTACGTTTCACATCCTCTCTGAAAGAGTACACAGCTCTCTTTCCTTTAGATACATAGACTTTTTTCAAGAAAGCTTCAAGTCTAAAGGTGAGCATGAAACGATACGGCTCATCTCCCTTTAGTACAGGAACTTCTGTTACCTTGATCTGAGCTCCATCCATCCGTCTAAAACATATTGTTTTGAGCAGCACAAACGATCAATCCTCTTTTCCAATGTTCTGTTACGCCTAAATAAATAGGTGGAATAAATCTTGATCTTTATTCACTTCAACATAATGGAATCCTTTTTTATTCATCCGTTCAATGAGCGCCGCATAGTCATCTCTTTCTTTCAATTCGATGCCAACAAGCGCGGGTCCCTTGCTTCGGTTATTCTTTTTCGTATATTCAAAGCGGGAGATATCATCATTTGGCCCTAATACTTCATCTAAAAATTCCCGAAGCGCACCTGCTCTTTGCGGAAAATTGACAATGAAATAATGTTGAAGCCCTTCATAGATCATCGACCGTTCTTTGATTTCCTGCATTCTGCCAATATCATTATTTCCTCCACTGACAATACAGACAACATTTTTCCCTTTAATCTCCTCGCGATGGGCATCCAGCGCTGCGATCGGAAGTGCGCCTGCCGGCTCTGCTACAATCGCACATTGATTATAAAGCTCTAAAATGGTTGTACATACTTTCCCCTCAGGTACAAGACTAATTTTATCGACAACAGATTGTAGCGATGTAAACGTCTTTTCGCCAATCCGCTGAACCGCTGCTCCGTCTACAAACTTATCAATGGAATCAAGTGTCACAACCTTGCCCTTTTCATGAGAGGCATGGAGTGAAGCTGCGCCAAGTGGTTCGACGGCAATGATTTCGGTTTCTGGGGCGATATTTTTGATATATGTACCAACTCCAGATAACAGACCTCCACCTCCAACACTTGCAAATAAAAAGTGAGGCTCCACTTCGATATCATTTAATATTTCTACAGCAGTCGTTCCTTGTCCTGCCATCACATCTAGATCATCAAACGGATGGATAAACTCACGCTTTTCTTCATCTCCGCATTTAACTGCTTCATGATATGAATCATCAAACGTATCTCCGGTTAAGATAATTTCAACATATTCTTTTCCGAAAAGCTCTACTTGAGATACTTTTTGCCTTGGTGTCGTAGCAGGCATAAAGATTTTCCCGTGGATACCTAGATATTTACAAGAATAGGCAACACCTTGTGCGTGATTTCCTGCACTTGCGCAGACAATGCCGTTTTTTAGTTTATCTTTTGGAAGCTGGCTCATTTTATTAAAAGCGCCTCTTAATTTAAAGGAACGAACTACTTGCAGATCCTCTCTTTTTAAGTAGACATTACATTCATATCGTTCAGAAAGTCGCTCATTTTTTTGAAGAGGTGTATGAATGACTACATCCTTCAAATTTTGATGGGCCTTTAAAATGTCTTTCACTTGAATTAGCGTGTTTTCTTTGAGCAACGGTTTCATGTACAAGATCCTTTCTCTTTAACCTTATTTAATTTGTCATTATAACATGAATATTCAAAAAATAAACCAATAGATCATAGATCAAGCATAAATTTCATAAACTTTTTCGTTTCTCTGTACATTTGGTTTTATTGGGTGTTAAAATAGAACCAATTAGAACCATAAAGAAAGGAATCACCCGATGACCACACATTCGTTTACATCTATATATGGAGAGCATCAAGAAATGAAGCGTGCCATTCACCTGGCAAAGCAATTCACAAAGCACGCGCAGCCTGTCTTGATCACAGGAGACATTGGCACAGGCAAAACACGATTTGCCCATGAAATTGCTCATGCATCGGCTCCAAACGCTTCACTGACACATCTATATTGCCCCATCTTAGATGAAGATACCTTGCAGAAAGCCTTCACGGAAAAGACCCGTCAAATCCTTTATTTAGACGAAATCGCCGCATTAAGTATTCCTATGCAGCATCAGGTTGTTCGTTTTCTAGAAATCTCTCCTGCAACAAAAATCATTGCCACTTCGTCTTTATCAATAGAGGCATTAAGGGTTTCATCTACCTTTTTACCTGAGCTGTTTTATCGCTTAAATGTTTTCCATTTGCCCTTACCGTCATTAGCAGATCGAAAAACTGACATTCCTGTGTTAACAACTGCTTTCTTTCAGGAGCTGAGCATGGCGCCTGATATTGATCCAAGTGTTTGGGAAACCTTGCAGGAGTATCCGTTTGAAGGAAACGTACAGGAACTCAAAAATATCGTTCATTATGCTGCAGTCATTCTCGAGGGGCAAACGGTATTTTTACACCACCTGCCGCCTTTTGTGTTAACCCCTCTTTCGCCGGAGGTAAAAGGAAAAAAGGAAGATCATCAACTCACACTAATGGAAAAACAAGAGTTTGTTTTCCTGCTAGAAGCCATTAAATCTCTCAATGAGAAAGGTGAAGCAGCCAGCAGACGCATCTTGTCTGAATTAAGCAAGCAAGGCGACATCCCGCTGACCCCTCAGCAGGTGAGGAGCCGATTAGATGACCTTGAGAAAAAAGCATACGTGACGAAAGGAAAAGGCAGGGCCGGCACAAAGATTACACTTGAAGGTCTTTCATTCCTGAAGTCACTTGATGGTTATATACCGGTTCAATAAAAGGAGGACATCCATTGTTTACTGTAAAAGAAGAAATTGCAAACGCCATTACACATGGCATTGGCGTTATTTTATCCATACCAGCCATTGTTTTTCTCGTGTTATTCGCTGTTCAATACGGCACTATCACAGAGATCGTGAGCTTTTCAATATTTGGGGCATCCATGCTGCTGCTCTATTTAAGCTCGACCTTGCTTCATAGCATTCGGCACAAAAAAACAAAAGATGTATTTGAAATCCTCGACCACTCGGCTATTTATGTATTGATTGCTGGTACCTATACGCCCTTTTTACTCGGACCATTAAAAGGCGCACTCGGCTATACGCTTCTTGCAATTGTATGGGCTCTTGCTGCTGGCGGTATTGTCTTTAAAATCTTTTTCGTCAAACGGTTTATCATTGTGTCCACCCTCGTTTATTTATTAATGGGCTGGATGATTATCATTGCCATCAAACCACTTTACATTGGATTAACGGGCGCAGGATTTGGCCTCTTGCTGTTAGGCGGTCTATTGTATTCGGTCGGAACCATCTTTTATATTTGGCGGAAAATCCCCTATCATCATGCCATTTGGCACAGCTTTGTTCTCGGCGGCAGTGCATCCATGTTCTTCTGCATTCTCTTCTACTGTGTGAACATTCCTGCTGCATGAAAAAAACCAGCATCCGAAAGTGGATGCTGGTTTTTCTATGCTCGCTTTTGGGCGTAATCGTTCATCATGACAGGTGCTTTAATATGAATATCAACATTAACAGGGCGCAGCCTTTTCACGACTTTCCCAGTTAATAGACGATCCGTTCCACTTGTTTCAACCGGTACAAGCAGACAATCACAATCTTCAGCAAGTGCCTCTGCCATGTAACGATATGATTCTGAAAGCAATACACTCTGCCCCGATAAGATTCTTTCCTTTACTTCTTCTAATAAGGCATCATCAGATTGATTCTGATGAATAACCGCCATCTTCTTCAGCCATTGTTTTAAAATGGGATATCGAAAAAGATTCGGCTTTGCCATGAAAGCAAATGGTTTTTCAAGGTGACCAATCAATAATGTCGTTGTGACTGGATTCAGTGCCTGTGTGATATAAATAACGGGTCCATCTGGCAGCTTCTTTTGCTGGTGAATGGTCATGACTGATCCTGACTGGTCAATACATCCCCGGGCAAACCTTTTTGCATGCTCATGATTGAGATGCATTCGTTTCGTATAGGAAATGCGTGGATCAGTTAATTCATGAGCATGCAAATGCCTCATACTTTTAAAAAAGGATACAACAACATAAAGCGTTAAAAACCAATAACGAAACAACCGTACTCCTCCTACTCATTTATCCTTTTTTGTCATATACGACAAATTCATAATTGTAGGGGTTCTTTTCGTCACGATGGCCTTTTTCGCGTGATACAACCGTCCATTCGTTTTCATTGTAATCAGGAAAGTAGCGGTCTCCTTCAAACGCATGGTGAATATGCGTGATATATAGACGATCCGCATATGGCATCATTTCTTCATACAGCTTAGACCCGCCGATGATAAATAACTCGGTCTCGCTTTCCCCAATTGCCAAAATATCGGCAATGGAATGGACAACCTCGCATCCTTCTGCTTCAAAAGAAGAACTTGTTGTGAGCACGATATTTCGGCGGTTAGGCAGCGCTCGTCCAATGGATTCAAACGTTTTTCTGCCCATGACAATCGTATGGCCGCCTGTGACCTTCTTAAAATACGCTAAATCAGCTGGTAAATGCCAAGGCATTTGATTATCTTGACCAATGACTCTGTCTTTTCCTGTCGCCACAATCATCGAAATCATACACTGACTTCTCCTTTAATATGCGGATGCGGATCATAGTTCTCAAGTACAAAATCATCGAACGTGAAATCGAAAATGCTCTTCACATCTCTTGAGATGCGAAGCTGCGGAAGCGTGCGTTCCTCGCGCTCTAGCTGCATTTTCACCTGCGGAAGATGATTCTGATAAATATGTGCATCTCCTAGCGTATGAACAAACTCTCCTGGCTCAAGATTTGTGACTTTGGCAATCATCATCGTGAGAAGAGCATATGAAGCAATATTAAATGGCACGCCTAAAAAGATATCTGCCGATCTTTGATAAAGCTGGCAAGAAAGCTTCCCGTTTGATACGTAAAATTGAAACAGACAATGACATGGTGGCAGTGCCATTTGATCAATTTCAGCCGGGTTCCAAGCGCTGACGATCAGTCTTCTTGAATTCGGATTATGCTCGATATCGTGGATCAGCTTTGTGATCTGATCCACTGTCTCACCGTCCCCACTAGCCCAAGATCGCCACTGCGCTCCGTATACACGGCCCAGTTCGCCATTTTCATCTGCCCATTCGTTCCAAATACGGACACCATTTTCCTGAAGATATTTGACATTTGTATCACCTTTTAAAAACCACAGTAACTCATGAATAATTGATTTCAGGTGCAATTTCTTTGTTGTTAACAGCGGAAATCCTTCCTGCAAATCAAATCTCATCTGGTAACCGAACGTGCTGATTGTACCTGTTCCCGTTCTGTCACCTTTTTCATCCCCGTGCTGTAATACATGACGGCATAACTCTTTGTATTGTTTCATTTTTTTCATCCTTTATTTATGTTCTTGTTGTAGTTTACCTTATTTCCGCTTTTGTTTAAACACCAAAAAAACATGCCTGCATAATCATGAGCAGACATGTTTTTCTTTTATACTTGATTCACTCGATCCTGCTCTTCGTCCTTAATATCTTGGTGTGAGTGAGCAATACGGCTAGCTGCTGCTGCGGCAAGCGCGGCGACAAGATCATCAAGGAAGGTATGCACTTCACCTGGACGACCTTCATCTAATTCCTTGATAATACCAAATTTCTCTTTATCTAAATAACCGAAGTTGGTCAAGCCGATTGATCCATATACATTGACAATGGAAAGCGGAATAATCTCATCAATTCCATATAGCGGCTCATCTGTTTCAACTAAGTGCTGTAAAGGTTCTGGCAACAGCTTTTTTTCTGCCAGCTGATCAAGGGCAAGTCCTGTTAAAACCGCATGGACAATTTCCCTTTTATTCAACACTTTTTCAACATTTTCAATACAGACACTAAGTGGAAGGTTTGGATGATATTTTTCTTGAAGCTTTAGCACAATGTGTGCAATATCTTCAATTTTCACTCCGCGTTCGTTTAACATTCGTTTTGTAATCTGCACCATTTCGTTCATTGTATACTTTTTCAATTGGCATGACATCTCCTTCTAGTGGCTCATCCAGCTCGGCGGGGTGTTTTTGTCCCAGTAAATATTACCGAGTTCATGATGCGTCTGGAATCCATCTTCTGCTGTATGGTAGTGAAAGTTAAACCAATATCCGCTGTGTGGCGGCTGATCTCTTCTCACATGAAAACGGAGCAAATCTTCTCCAGTCTTCCGGTTGTAGATGTGAAAGATTTTTTCGCCATTTCCGCTTGAAGGCTGATCAGTTAACACAACATCTTGAAATTTTTCGTCATCTTTGAAATTTGTTAAAACATCGGTTAACACTTGTTCAATTTTCGGTTGAATCTCTTCTCTGTACTCGTCTTCAATGACAGGTGTGATTTTACGGCCGAATTTGAGAAATGACTGATTTTCTGCACTTGATAGAACCTCTTCCTTATATTGCTCAAAGGGGTCTACCTGCTCTTTGCTTGCCTCTTGCGATCGTTCCCAGCCTGATGTATCATAAACCGCTGTATAAGGCGTTTTATCAGGTGAAGAAAGTTCAGATGGCTTGTCTGTCATCAAAGCCGACGGAGGAGAGACCAAACCAAAAGTTGCAATGGTAAAGAGCGCAACAAGCGTTTTTCTCATCCACATCTTCATGATATCTAATTCCTTCCATAAGTTATCATACTGCTATTCTAGCATATAATGAATTTTCAGTCATTCAATTTGGTCACTGATTTGAGACTTTCTTTTTCATAATAAAACGTTTACAATGACAGTAATGGCAACTAAAATTTGGGAGGAATGGGTATGCTTGAAGGCTTTTTCGTCACAGCTTCCTTGCTGACACTGTTTTATTTTGTCTATATGGAGATTACGGATTAAAAGCCCTTAGAGAGGGCTTTTCAGATTGTTGACAAAGGGCTAAAATGATCTTGATTTTAGCCCTTTGTCTTCTTTTCAGCGTGATAGAAAACCTTTGCAGTCTAGGAAGGACGAGTACTGGCGCGGAGCGAATTTGACATTCGTGAGCACCAGCACGCAGGACTGACACCGAATGCGAGGGTTTGTCTACACGCTGAAAAGCCCTTAGAGAGGGCTTTTTTCTTTCTCGATATACCCATAATGAAATTGGGCTGTTTTTCGTTTGATGACGTGAAATTGGTAAGAGTCCGCTTTAAATCGTGTGCTTTTCCAATGATCTTTTAACACCACTCTTTTTCTTGCCACCCTTAATGCTTCTTGCACGGCTGCTTCGTGATCAAAGTCGTGCTCTGCCGCATGACGTAGCGGCGCTATACTTGTAGATTCTTGGATCGTTTCCTCAAACATCGGATCAAAATAGACGATATCAAATGAACAGTCAGGATACTTCTTTAGCTGCTCGATACTGTCTCCACTGATAACAGAAATCCGTTTCATCGCTTCATCAGCTTCCTCTATCCCCGTCTCCCATGTATTCAGTCCTTCTTTCACTAGTAACGCCGTAATGGGATTCTTTTCAATACCGACGACCTGTCCATTCCTGCCTGTCGCACAGCTTGCAGTAATCGCATCAGACCCTAAGCCAAGTGTGCAATCTAAAAAGGAATCTCCCGGCTTTAGCTGTGCTGCTTCAATTAAAGGATCCTTTTCTTCGCGCAAGAGCCGCTTCACCCTGAACATCGCTGAGCTTGGATGAAAGAAGAACTTTTCACCATTTGGCTGATACCATTCAAATCTTTCCTTTCCAACAACAAGGACATCTCCTCGTTTCATCGCAAGCTGCTTGACAGATTGTTTGCGTCTTTCTACATACTCACCATGTAAATCCTCTGCAAGAGCCTTCGCTGTTTCAATCGTTTGTTCATTTGCTCTAAAGCTTGTTGTAATGAGCATACTGTTCCTCCATCATGATCAAGAAAAAATGCCCTGATCTAGTTACAGGGCATTTCAACACGTGTATTAGCAATGTTTTTCAAATGCAGTTAAGACATTTTTCATAATATCTTCCATTTCATGACCTTCAATTTCGTCACGCGGGATAAAATGAACGAGTTCATTTCCTTTTAAAAGGGCCATAGAAGGAGATGATGGCTCTTCACCAGTGAAGTATTCTCTCATTTTTGCCGTTGCCTCCCGGTCCTGCCCAGCAAATACTGTGACGATTTTGTCTGGCGCTTTTTCTGCCTTCATCACAGCTTGAGTCGCTGCTGGGCGTGCTAAGCCGGCAGCACAGCCGCATACAGAATTAACAACAACAAATGTTGTTCCTTCAGCCTCTTGCATCGTTTGTTCTACTTCTTCTTCCGTCGTCAGTTCTTGGAATCCTGCACTTGTCAGCTCTTGGCGCATTGGCACAACGAGCTGGCGCATATATTCTTCATATGCCATTGACATAAAAAAGCCCCCTCTAAAATCCTTATGTTGTGAATAAAGGATACTATAGAGAGAGCCAATTTTCAAATGTTCTATTTCAGATTAAATTTTCATGATTCCGCCTGTGTTGGCTGATGTCACAAGTTTTGAATATCTGGCAAGATAGCCCGTTTTCACTTTTGGCTCAAAGCCTTTCCAGTTCGCTTTTCGTTTTTCCCATTCTTCCTCTGGAACCTCTACGCTTAAAATGCGCTGCTCAATATCAACCACGACATGGTCACCATTTTCAACAAAGGCAAGCGGGCCGCCTTCAGCTGCTTCAGGAGAGACGTGTCCGATAGACAAGCCGCGAGAAGCGCCGGAAAAACGTCCGTCCGTAATTAAAGCAACCTTTGGTCCAAGACCCATCCCGACAATTTGTGAAGTAGGAGCAAGCATTTCTGGCATACCAGGTCCGCCTTTAGGTCCTTCATAGCGAATGATGACAACATGTCCTGCTTCTACTTTTCTATTAATGATGCCTTCAAGAGCTTCTTCTTGGGATTCAAATACGATCGCAGGTCCTTCGTGACGTGTGATCCCATCTTGTACTCCGCCCGTTTTAATGATGGCTCCATCTGGCGCAAGGTTTCCAAATAAAACCGCTAAGCCGCCCTTTTCAGTAAATGGCTTGTCGATTGGATAAATAACGTTATAGTCTTTAACCTCGTGACCTGCAATGTTCTCACCCATCGTTTTCGCTGTGACGGTCATTGTATCTAAATGAAGGGCGCCTTCTTTTTTGGACAATTCATTTAGCGCAGCTGTGACACCGCCTGCTTCATGTAAATCTTCAATATAAACATCCGAAGCTGGAGCAAGTTTTGATAAATGAGGCACACGCTCTGCTACTTCATTGATGCGTTCAAGTGAATATTCAACACCTGCTTCATTTGCGATCGCCAGTGTGTGAAGAACTGTATTCGTTGAACCACCAAGTGCCATATCTAATGCAAATGCGTTATCAATTGCTTTCTCAGTCACAATATCACGTGGTTTAATATCCTTTTTAATGAGCTCCATTAGTTGTTTTGCTGACTTTTTCGCAAATTCTCTTCGCTCTGGTGATGTCGCCAAAATCGTTCCATTTCCAGGAAGAGCAATTCCAAGTGCCTCTGCTAAACAGTTCATTGAGTTTGCTGTAAACATACCTGAACAAGATCCGCAGGTCGGACAGCCAAACTGTTCTAATTCATTTAATTCCTCTTCGTTAATTTTACCTGACTGGTAAGCACCGACGCCTTCAAATACAGAAGAGAGGGAAATCTTTCTGCCATCACTTGTTCTACCCGCTTCCATCGGTCCACCGCTGACAAAGACCGTCGGAATATTGACACGCATTGCTGCCATCATCATCCCCGGTGTAATTTTATCGCAGTTAGGAATACAAACCATTCCATCAAACCAGTGAGCAGATACAACGGTTTCGACAGAGTCAGCAATGATTTCACGGCTTGGTAGTGAATATCTCATCCCGATATGGCCCATCGCAATTCCATCATCGACCCCAATCGTATTAAATTCAAATGGGACGCCGCCAGCTTCACGAATGGCTTCTTTCACAATCTTTCCGAATTCCTGAAGATGGACATGTCCTGGGACAATATCAATATAGGAATTACAAACAGCAATAAATGGCTTGCCGAAGTCCTCATCCTTTACCCCCGCTGCTCTTAGTAAGCTTCGGTGAGGTGCTCTGTCAATTCCTTGTTTAATCATATTACTACGAAGTTCTGCCATCTGTTTAAAAAGCCTCCTATACTACAAGTCTTGTTGACTGTATGATTTTGAGTTGATTTTATTTTACAAATTTTCTGTTTATTTAGCCACCGATGAATGACCGATGACCAGCATAGCTGCTGAAGCTAGTGTTCAGCATGGTTCGTGTCATAAAATCTGACCTCCAATATTCTATATTGGTACTACTATATAGAGTTTTTTCGTATATTTCAACAATATTCAAAATAATTTTTCTAAAAAAATTTTTCTGTCTATGATTTTAGAAAAACAAGCTACCTATCATTGGCAGCTTGCTCATAAGTCTCATCATTCTGATGCATTTTTTCTACTTTCTGTCATTTGCTTCCATACTGAGCCTTTCGCTTCTTCTCCGTGCTCAATGCGCTCAATCGCCATTTTCACTTGAAGGCTGACTTCAAATTCAGGGTCTTGCTCAGCTTCTTTTAATGCGTCAAGTGCTGTTTCGTCACCTTCTTCATAAAGAAACATCGCTGCACGCCAGCGAACAAGTTTACTTGGATCCTTTAATGATTCGATCATTGCTTCTATAGCGCTCGGGTCACCAAGGTCTGAAATGCAGTCTCCAGCGGTTCTGCGGACCGTCACTGTTTTATCTTTAAGCCCTTTATATAAAATAGGCAGAATAGCAGGATCTTCAATCATTCCAGCATTCACAACGGCTTGTCTGCGAATCGATGTTTTAGGGTCCTCCATTGCTTTCATTAAAACAGGTATATCCTTTTGCTCTGGCTGCATTTGCTCTAAATGGGCAAAACGCTTTTTCCAATCTTCCTCGCGCAGCATTTCTTCTGTCACATCATATGCCTTTCGGTTCACCTGTCGATCTACAGCTTCTTGTCCTTCTTTGACTGCCTCTGTTAAGCGGGCTAAACGTTCGTCATCATAGGCTGCTTGGAGCTCTTCTGTCACTTCCTGGCCGATATCTGCAAAGTCACCAAAACGAACGCCATGTTCTTTCCACACACGTTCAAATACGACATTGTCTGAACTGCTTCTGAGCTTTAAAATGGCTGCTTGGAAGCGTTCAGGCATGCCAAACCGCTCTTCTCTTTCACCGTCCGTTAATTTGACTTGCATCGGAATCCCATTAAACATTTGGATGAACACTTTGACTTCGCCAAATGTGTCACCGCCAGACTGCGACCCTTCCTGAAGGCCTTCTGTTTCTTGACCAAAGGCTTCTCTGACCTGCTGCAAAATGCCCTGCCAGTCAAACTTTGCATTACGCTCAACCGCTAAGAAATCTGCGACATGATAAACACCTTTTACACCTTCAATGTTCAAAATACGCTTAATCATCTCTGGCGCTTCGTCTTTTTGATCCTTTTTGTAGTTGTTGCTTTTCCCGCCGGCAAGTGCTTCTGTCAAAATGACCTTCATCGTATTTGGACTTGGCGTCGGTTCTATCGCTGTTATTTTCATCTATACATCCTCCTTACACACATAAAGACCCTACTCATCTGTAAGGCCGCATTCTTCTTTCCATGTCTTGATAAATAGGCTCATCAAATCATGCCGCTCCTCAGCAAGCTGCTTTCCAGAACGAGTGTTCATTAAGTCTTTTAATTTGAGCAGTTTTTCTTCCATATGTTTTAGCACAGAGCCCTGCTGCGTGTCCTTTGTATAGTGGGGTTCCCCTTTTGCGCCTGCATAAGTAAACACCCTCGCAATACCGGTTGCTCCTATCGCATCGAGCCGATCTGCGTCTTGAACAATGGCCCCTTCTAACGTTATTGGTCTATTCTGCTTATGTCGATGACGAAAAGACATCGTTGTAATGATGTCCATGATATAACAAATATCTCGCGTATGAACTTCCCAAGAAAGGAGCTGAAGCTCAAGCTGCTTTGGTGAAAGTTTCCATTCACCCGGCAGCTTTTCATCTATGACATCATGAACAATCGCTGCCATTTCGATCACAAACAGAGAGCCGCCTTCCTGATTAGCAATCTGGCAGGCAAGCTGCCGCACACGATCAATATGAGCCGCATCGTGTCCAGTCGGTTCATATTTCAGCCGATCTGAAACAAAGGAGGCAGCTGCCTCCAATTGTTTTTTCTGCATGACGGTGAGCACCTTATTTGTCCAAAAGAGCGATGATGGAGCTTTCTAATTCTTTTGGTGATGTTTTCGGAGAGAACCGCTCAGTGACTTCTCCGTTTTGATCCACGATAAATTTTGTGAAATTCCATTTCACTGTTTTTGTGCCAAGTACACCTTTTGCATGACTTGTTAAATGTTTGAAGAGCGGGTGCGCGTTGTCACCATTGACATCTACTTTCGCAAACATAGGGAAGGTCACCCCATAATTCAAAGAACAGAATTCTTGAATGGCTTCTTCTCCTTCTGGTTCTTGGTTCATAAATTGGTTACATGGAAATCCTAAAATTTCAAGGCCCTTTTCATGATATTGATCATATAGCTCCTGCAGTTGTTTAAATTGAGGAGTCAGTCCACATTTGCTTGCTGTGTTGACAATAATGAGTACTTTTCCTTTGTAATCTGCCATTGATTTTTCTTGACCGTTAATGGTCTTGACCTGAATATCATAAATTGACATCTCATAGCCTCCTAGGATTCACTTTTTCCTATCGTAACATGCTTCTTTTATAAAATCGCTTTTTATGCTTCCGGTTAAAAGAGTCCTGTCACACTGCCGTCTTCTAATAAATCCATCTCGAGCGCCGCTGGTTTTTTAGGTAATCCAGGCATTGTCAGAATGCTTCCAGTTAAAGCAACAATAAATCCTGCTCCTACAGATGGTTTTAACTCACGAATCGTAATGGTAAAACCCTTAGGTCTCCCAATTAAAGCTGGATCATCTGAAAGTGAATATTGCGTTTTTGCCATACAAACCGGTAAATGCCCCCAGCCGTTTTCCTCGATGGCTGCCAGCTGTTTTCTTGCTTTTGAAGTGAGTGTGACCCCGTCTGCTCCGTAAACCACTTTGGCAACTTTAGATAATTTTTCTTCGATGGAATCATGCTCTTCATACAAATAGGAAAAGCTGTTCTTCTTCTTTTCAATAAGTGTTGCGAGTTCTTCGGCAAGTGCTGTCCCGCCTTCGCCTCCTTCTTCCCATACATTCACAGCTTGGACTGGGTGGCCATGTGCGTGGCACCAATCTTCTATCGCTTGAATCTCTTCTTTTGTATCAGTGATAAATCTGTTAACTGCGACAATGTACGGAAGACCGAAAGCTTGGACGGTTTCAATATGCTTTTCTAAATTATGTATACCTTTTAATACAGCTTGTGCATTTTCTTCTTTGAGTTCTGTTTTCTTCATTCCGCCATGCATCTTTAATGCTCTGACAGTCGCCACAATGACAACTGCACCAGGCTTGAAATCACCAGCTCTTGTTTTAATGTGCAGGAACTTTTCTGCTCCAAGATCTGCTCCAAATCCAGCTTCTGTTACGACATAATCGGCTAATTTCGCCGCCATTTTAGTTGCAATTAAACTATTACATCCATGCGCAATATTGGCAAAAGGACCGCCATGAACGAGGGCCGGAGTTCCTTCAATCGTTTGTACAAGATTCGGTTTGAGTGCGTCTTTTAAAAGTAACGTCAGAACACCTTCATATCCAAGTGCACCAACAGTGACTGGCTCCCCATCTTGATTATAGGCAACAACAATAGAAGAAAGACGTTTTTTCAAGTCGGTTAAGTCTTCTGCTAAACAAAGGATGGCCATCATTTCGGAGGCAACCGTGATGTCAAACCCGTCTTCTCTAGGATACCCATTTACCTGTCCACCAAGTCCGACAACGACCTGTCTTAAAGCACGATCGTTTAAATCAAGCACTCGCTTCCATACAATGCGGCGCGCATCGATGCCAAGTTCATTTCCGTGATGGATATGGTTATCAATGAACGCAGATAAGGCATTATGTGCAGAAGTAATGGCATGAAAATCTCCTGTAAAATGAAGATTGATTTCTTCCATTGGTAGCACCTGTGAATATCCTCCACCTGCTGCACCGCCTTTTATACCCATTGTAGGACCTAATGAAGGCTCTCGCATTGCTATGATTGCTTTTTTCCCTATTTTTTCGAAGGCTTGACCGAGCCCGACTGTGACGGTAGACTTCCCTTCACCTGCTGGCGTTGGATTGATCGATGTGACAAGGATCACATGTCCTTCTTTTTGTTCTTTTAAACGGTCAAAAATAGTCAAAGATATTTTCGCTTTTGTGAAACCATAGCATTCTAATTCTTCGTCATGTATTTGCAGCTTTGCTGCGATGTCTTGAATAGGTCTCAGCTTTGCCTTTTGGGCGATGTCAATATCTGATAAATGCTTTGTGATCATAAATAAACGGCCTCCTTTTTTTCGAGAAACAGCTTTGTTTTTGCTCTGTTTTTCATTGTAACATAATTGAAACATTGAAATATCGCCAGAAAGTTCCTATAATGAAATGAAATTATCTTTGGTTCAGGGGGTGGCGAGTTGCCTATTAACATACCAGTTCATCTGCCGGCAAAACAAATACTAGAGAGCGAAAACATTTTCGTCATGGATGAGACAAGGGCATTCAAGCAAGATATCCGTCCTTTGAATATCGTGATCTTAAATTTAATGCCAAAAAAAATACAAACTGAAACGCAGCTGCTAAGAATGCTCGGAAATTCTCCTTTGCAAGTGTACTTTACGTTTTTGATTCCAAGTACGCATACACCGAAGAATACGTCGAGAGAGCATCTAGATGAATTTTATACGACCTTTGAATCGATTCGCCATAAGAAATTTGATGGAATGATCATCACCGGCGCACCAATTGAGCATTTAGCTTTTGAAGAAGTATCCTATTGGAAAGAGCTGCAGGACATTTTGGACTGGAGTAAAACGAATGTGACGTCTACTCTTCACATTTGCTGGGGTGCACAGGCAGGCCTATATCACCATTATGGTATTGAGAAAATCAAGCTTGCTGAGAAAAAATTTGGTGTATTTGAGCATCTTGTGAAAGAGAAAAAAGAAAGATTAGTCAGAGGTTTCGATGAAGTATACTATGTCCCACATTCGAGGCATACAGATATTAATACAGAACAATTAAAAAACACGCCGAATTTGAAAGTATTGAGTGTCTCTGAAGAAGCGGGTGTTTGTTTAATTGTTTCAGATGATGATAAACAAGTATTTTTAACTGGACATCCTGAATATGATACGGACACATTGAAGCAGGAATATGAAAGAGATTTGTTGAAGGATGATACAGTCCAAAAACCTGTCCACTATTTTATAGAAGATGGTGACACATTAGTCCCAGTGAATCGATGGAAAGCCCATGCCACTTTACTGTTTATGAACTGGCTCAATTATTATGTTTATCAAGAAACACCATACGTTTGGGAATAAAATAGACTGTAGTCTGATGATAAATGGCCAAAATGTGTTAAAATACAAATGGCTCTGTCTTCCATTATCAATTTAGTCTTGTTGTTTTTTAAAATTAGTTTAATTCTTTCGTAACGAATGATATGCTCTGACTGTTTATATGTTATCTTTATGTATATGTAGACCTATGAGATTAATAGTTTTCGTACGAAGTTTTGTTGTTGTTGATTACATTTGAGGTGAATATTCTTGAATACCAATAAAAAAATATTAATCTTGACCGCAAATTATGGAAATGGACATATGCAGGTGGCTAAAACACTGTATGATGAATGCAAATCTCAAGGCTTTGAGCATGTTGTAGTTTCTAATTTGTATCAAGAATCAAACCCCATTGTGTCGGAAGTGACTCAATATTTATACTTGAAGAGCTTTTCCATTGGGAAACAATTTTATCGGTTGTTTTATTACGGTGTAGATAAAATTTACAATAAACGCAAATTTAACATTTATTTAAAAATGGGAAATAAGCGTCTTGATGAACTTATTCAATTACACAATCCGGATATGATTATTATTACATTCCCGATGATTGTTGTTCCTGAATACCGGAACAAAACAGGAAAAGTCATCCCGACATTTAATGTCATGACAGATTTCTGTCTTCATAAGATTTGGGTACATGAAAACATCGACCGGTACTATGTTGCAACCGATTATGTGAAACAAAAATTAGTGGAAATCGGCACACATCCAAGCGATGTCAAAGTGACAGGCATTCCTATTAGACCACAATTTGAAGCAGACGTGCCAAAATCGAAGATTTATAAAAAATATGGATTATCATCAAACAAAAAAGTTCTTCTGATTATGGCCGGTGCTCATGGTGTACTGAAAAATGTCAAGGAATTATGTGAAGCATTGCTTCTAGACAGTGAAGTACAAATTGTTGTTGTATGTGGAAAGAACGCAGCGCTGAAACAATCACTAAGCGATCTTGAACAAGCACATCCAGATCAATTGAAGGCGCTTGGATATGTGGAACAAATTGATGAATTGTTCAGAGTAACAGATTGTATGATCACAAAACCAGGTGGCATTACTTTAACAGAAGCAACTGCAATCGGCGTCCCAGTCATTCTTTACAAGCCTGTCCCTGGACAAGAAAAGGAAAATGCTCATTTCTTTGAAGATTATGGGGCAGCCATCGTCATCAACAGACATGAAGACATTTTAGAATCTGTGACCAACTTGCTTCAAGATGAAGAAAAGTTAGAAACCATGAAACAAAACATGAAAAATCTTCACTTAAAGCATTCTTCTCAAACCATTTTGGAAGATATCGTTGAGCAATCAGATATCATCACGAATAACAAAACGTATGCTCGCGCATTATCATAAAAAGGTGTCCGTCATTGACGGACACCTTTTTCTTTATCCTTGATTTCCATTTGTTGTGTACACTTCTTCAAACGGCTGCACAACAACAAAGCCGCTTCCGCTAAATTTCATTTGAATAGACTCTCCGCTTCCTCTGCCAATAAAGGTTTTGAATGAAACATCTGTCACAAATTCAGTTTTTAAATCCCCTGACCATGCAACTGTCGCATTTGGATCTGTATAGACAGAGTCACCCGGCTGAACAATCAATGTGAGCGGCTCATAATGACTCGTAATCGCAGCAAGGCCTGGTCCTTCTAATTTGACATTAAATAATCCGCCTGCAAGCATCCCCGACACTTTTTTCATCAATTTGATATCCCAGCGGACTGAAGGTTCAAATGCGAGCAAATCATTCCCATTCACAAAAATGGATTCGCCTTCAGCTAAACGAAGAATTGAGATTTTTTTGCCTTGATCTGCTACATATAATTTCCCATCACCTGTTGCCTTCATGAGTGAAGTGCCTTCTCCTGACAGCATTTTTTTGAACATCTTTGAGACGCCATGTTCAAACACGCCCTCACGTTCAAACTTGATTTTGCCTCGGTACGAAACCATGGAACCTGTTTTTGCCCAAATGGTATCAGTCAAATTAATTTCTAAAAGTCTTGATGTTTCAAGTTCGAAGACCCCTTCTCCCTTATCTTCCTGCTGCGTATTCTGAACAAATTCTTCGAGTGTATAACGATTCATGATAGCACCTCTTTCTGTATTTTTTTTATATACGGACAAACTGTGCATAAAGTTTCAGAAAATGGGGACGGTTTAGCTATTATTGTTATTTGTCAAAAAAAATCAAACATTCTGCTCAAAATTTGGCTCTCCCGCTTGACGCTTTACTTTTGATGGTGTATAGTGGAACCATCATTTAACAACTGCAAAGTCGTTAGGTGATGAAAATTTTTTTTAGTATGCCAAAAGGTATGCTACAGTACTAGGAGGAAAAAGCAATATGCAAAACGGTAAAGTAAAATGGTTCAATAATGAAAAAGGTTTCGGCTTCATTGAAGTTGAAGGCGGAGACGATGTATTCGTTCACTTCACAGCTATCGAAGGTGACGGTTACAAGTCTTTAGAAGAAGGACAAGAAGTTTCTTTTGAAATCGTTGAAGGTAATCGTGGACCTCAAGCTGCAAACGTAACAAAAATCTAATCAACTAAATCAATGATGCAAAATAAAGAGAGGCTTATGCCTCTCTTATTTGATTTTCAGCTGAATTTCAATTGCTAAAATATTTTGCTTCAGTCGTTGTTCAATTTCAGAGATATCTTTTTCGAGAAAAGGTCTTCCCTTCTTTGCTACATCTACAAGTTGCTCTAGATCGCTGTACACCTCTTGAAATGTTCGATGTAATACCGTTTCGAACTCCTTATTATTCATACCGGCCTTCCCCTTTTCCTCTAATATCCGTCACTTAGTCAAAAAGTAACTCAACCAAAACTTTCTATAGTTATATCGGCTCATTTTTCGGAATATGTTCTTTTTTTACACATTCTATCCGTTTTTTTTCAAGAGCGAATGTTTGAGCAGGGAAAACCGGTCCGTTCGTTTATTTTTTGAGCAGCGTTTGGCCATATTCTTTTATTTTCTCTCCAACAGTGCATTGCTGTATGCAAAAGGAATGGGCATATTTTTTGCCAAATTCTTTTCGAAAATGCTTCTTAATCAAACAATCTGAACAATACGTGTCTTGAAGATCGGTCAATTCTTGTACTGCTGTTTTTTTATCCACATTATTCAGCTCCGTCTGCTTCTAATTTCAATGTACTTTCGATTGGGACGTCTGCAAGAATCTGTCTTGCAAGCTGATCCGCTTCTGCATTTTGTTTCCGATCGATGGCTTCATAGGTTGGCGTCAGCTTCAGCTCTTTTAAAGCCGCTTCAATTCGGTCAAGCCATTTGTTATGTACATCATCATAACAAGGCCATTCTCCTTTTAACTGATTCATGACAACAAGTGAATCTCCTCTAATCGTGACAGAATTTCTGCTTGCCCCCAGGTCTTTTAAAGCTTTTACTGCCTCAAATAAAGCCGCATACTCTGCTTCATTATTGGTACTCCCTTGGAAAGGCTGATTTTTTCTCAATCGATAAGCGTCTTTTCCTAGCTTATAGTAGACGACAACACCAAGACCAGAGTCACCGGTTTCTTTGTGAAAACTTGCATCAAAATAGACTTGAAGCTGATCAGGTTCAAGCTTTAATTCTTCATTTAGCTTTTCAAGCTCTTTTATAGACCACATAGCCCCTTTTTCATCTTCAAATGACATAAGTGACTGTGGTTCTTTTTTGTCAATATGTTTTGCTAACCTCAAGGCCTCTTTTAGCTCCAACCAATCTTCTTGGTAAAAAGCAATGGACCCAATTGATTTCACTTTCATTGTGTAGTGTGCTCTTAGTTTCATTGATCACATCGCCTTCCCGTGCTTTTAAGGTAAACATACGTTATGCTATAATCAAAAAGTTACATTTACAATGAGAAAGGAAGTTCATGTCACTTGTTTAATGAAGGTATTTGGATCTTATTTGCGATCATTAATTTTATCATTGTTCTTCTATTTTATAAAGGATTTGGCAAGATGGGCCTTTTTGTCTGGATTGGCTTTGCGACGGTTGCCGCAAATTTACAAGTTGTCAAAACCGTTGAATTATTCGGCCTAACGGCAACACTTGGAAATATTTTATATGGCAGTGTGTTCTTTGCAACGGACGTATTGAATGAAAAATATGGACAAAATGAAGCGAGAAAAGCTGTCTGGATTGGTTTTGCTACCCTTTTAACACTAACTGTTGTCATGCAGGAAGCTTTGCTTTTCCATCCCGCTCCATCTGATATCTCACAATCATCGCTGGAAACCATATTTGGCTTTATGCCAAGGGTTGCACTTGGCAGTCTCGCTGCTTATATCATCAGTCAAATGCTAGATGTTTATGTATATTCGTTTATTCGCCGCATATTTCCTTCCGATGGCGCGCTCTGGGTGCGCAATGCCGGAAGTACGATGATTAGCCAGCTTCTTGATACATTGATTTTCACGACCATTGCCTTTCTTGGCACGTATCCATTTCATGTATGGATAGAAATCTTCATCACGACATATGTCATTAAATTTATCGTCGCTGCGATTGCAACACCTTACGCGTATGCAGCGAAAAAAATGGTTCCGCTTGATGAAAGGGTGAAATGATGTGCCAGCAGAAATATACATTGACGGTGCGAGTGCAGGGAATCCGGGTCCCTCTGGCATCGGCATTTTCATCAAATATAATGGAAAGGCTGAGTCCTTCTCCATTCCTCTTGAACCCATGAGCAATCACGAAGCAGAATTTTCTGCTCTGATCGAGGGGATGAAAATATGCGCAGAAAAAGGATTGCGTACCGTTTCATTTCGAACAGATTCACAAGTAGTTGACCGCGCAGCCAATGCAGGATTTGCTAAAAATCCAGCCTTTCAGCACTTTATCAAAGAGATGATCGAGCTTCAAAGCCAGTTTGATTTATTTTTTATTAAATGGATTCCGAGTAAGGAAAACCAAATAGCAGATCAGCTCGCCAGAAAAGCGATTCACCTATCTAAAGGATGAATCGCTTTTTTTCGGTTATGCTAATGTGTGTGAGGTGATACTGATTGGATAAAGAAAATAAAGGTCGTGTCACAAATGGGACAACCCCACAAGGTGATGCGCAAACAAAAGATAAACAGCCACTATCTCAGCTGGAAAATAGAGCAAAGAAAAGCAATACAAAAAGATGAACCTTAGAGATCGGCTTTAGCTGATCTCTATTGTACTTAAACGATTCATCATCGGTTCGATTCCTTTGATTTGATGGTGCCTCAGCATAGCAGCAGCACGTTCTTGATTGATGTTCATTTTCGTCTCATCCATTGGACAGCTGAGCGGGACATCACATTTAATCTCTGCCAATAGACGAGAAAGCTTCAAATCTTCTAATCCTGCTTGCATTTTCTTTTGCTGCGTAGCCGTTAGTTCATGGACATTTTCTAACAAACCGTCAATCGTTTCATATGTTTGAATAAATTTTAAAGCAGTTTTTTCTCCGATTCCTTTGACACCTGGATAATTATCACTTGCATCACCCATGAGTGCTTTCATATCAATGAGTGCCTTTGGCGAGATTCCCATTTCCTCTTCAAATAAGGCTTTTGTATAATGCTTATAATTGCCAATTCCTTTTTGCATCAGGGCAACAGTCACTTGTTCATTCAAAATTTGCAGCAAATCTTTGTCACCAGTTAGGACAGTCACGCGTGCTTCTTTTTGGTAAAGCGTAGCAAGTGTACCAATACAATCGTCTGCTTCAAAGCCCTTTAAACCAATGTTCACAATTCCTAGTTCTTCTGTAGCTTCTTTTGCTAAATCGAATTGCGGAATGAGCTCGACAGGCGCCTCTCCTCGATTTGCTTTATAATCTTGAAATAATTCGTTTCGATAGGTTTGGCTTCCCATATCCCAGCAGCACACAATATGAGTTGGCTCAAATGTCTGTACAGCTGTTAATAAGTGCTTCAAATAGCCATTCACTCCATTTGTTGGTACACCGTGGTCATTTATCATAAAATTGCGATGGACAGCCGTCGCATAAAACGATCTGAACAAAAGCGCCATTCCATCTACAAGCAGTACGTGTTTATTCATTCTCTTAAACTCCCTTTTCAAAACAATACTCCCATTCTATCACAGAACACAAAACTGGACATGAAAAAGGCGCCTTCTTCTTTTACAAAAGAAGAGGCAGCCCGTTTACTTTTGACCGTATTGCATTTTTTTCGTTTCTGCTTCTGCATAGGACGGCATGTCTTTTTGTTTAGGGTCACGCTCATCCTGCTGCTTTGTCTGTTGCTTTTTTTTCATGATCATTCCCCTTTCTCGGTACATTCATTAAGATGACCAAAAAAGAGAAAGTTACTCTTTACTTCTGTTTCTGCTCGACATACTCTCTGACCATATCATTCGTCACAAGCTTACGAAGCGGAACAATACCGCCTCGTGCAAGCTCATTCATCTTCGACGTAATGGCGTTGATCTCGTCTGTTGTAAATGGCTCGTTTTGCTCACATTTGACAACAGCCATCTCTATTGCTTGTTCTCTTTTCTGTTCAAGCTCAAGAAAGGACTGAATATGAGCATGCTGCTTTTGTGAGTGTGCTGAAATCTCTTCGTGTACGCTCGTCATTTTGTATCAACTGCTTTCTTTTTTATTTAGTCTACCATGAATCAAATGGTTTTCAACTGGTTCTTCCATTCGTCTGTTTGTTCATAAACTTGTTCAATGACGGCCTGCTCTTTGGCATCTGTCGTTAGGCTCGTGATAAATGTTTGTTTTTGTTCACTTAGCTGCTCGAGCGCTTCTGTTTCATATCTTTCCGTAAACGTCTTCACCATCATGTCGTACCTGCTCAGTAATTCTTCTTTTTCTTTATCAGCCCATTTCGTGGTTAACTGATGAAGAATGTCTCGAATCGCTTCAATAAACGCAGCCTTTCCATTCTGTTCAAAGAAAACTTTCGGTGATTTTTGTTTCTTTAAGAGCGGTTCGAATGGCGTTAGTTCAGCTTCGATTTCAATTTGTTTCAGCTCAGCATTTTTCTCTTCAGGCGGCGACAGTGAGAGAGAAAAGTAAGGGTCTTCTGCACATGCCGCTTGCAATCCTTTCTCCCACTCCTCTTGGAAGTATTGATGAATAAACGATTCCATTCGGATATCAAGCGCCTTTAACTCCTGTACAAATTCAAATTCATAATCCTTTAGTGCCTTCTCAAGTGCTTTTTTCAATTGCTGTCCGAAATTCCCTTGAGATATTCCAGGATAAAAGGCTGTCTTAAAGAGATCATTCGCAAATAATGAGAGGCGCTGCACAATATGATAGAGCTGTTCATGTAAGTCCTTTTTCACGCTTTCTGTCACTAGCTTAGATTGTTTTATCTGACTCATTTGATCAAGAATCGCTTCATAGGATGCGTCTATCTTTTTCTTTTCCGCTTGCTTCTCATCTTCTGACTGATGCAGCGTCGCATGCAGTTTGTCGACCGTTCTACATAACGTACGTGCTTCAAAATATAACAGCTCGATCGCATCTTTCGTTAATTCTTCCTCTATAAAATAGTCGAGCTGCTTTCTAAGCTTTGCGTATTGATTATAAGCTGTCTCTCCCTTTCCTTCGATCTCTTCCTTACTGGATACATGATGAAGGTTTGGGTTTCTTATCCCTTCTTTTGTGAGCTCATTTTTCACATAGTCAAAGACGGTGTCGAGCTCTGCTTGATCCTTTGCGAGATCAGCTGCATTGATAATAAAGAACATTTTATCCATGCTAAATGAATCTTTTACAAGCCCAAGCTTACGTAAAAATGACCGATCTGCCTTCGAAAAAGAGTGCTGGTAGTAAGTTAAATAAAGAAGCGCATCTGCGTCCTTCATATATTGAAAGGCGATCTCTGTATGACGCTTATTCATACTGCTAGCGCCTGGCGTATCAACAATAGTCAGCCCTTTATCTGTTAGAGGTGTACTCAAATAAACCGTTACTTCCTTCACCACACAAGAAACAGCTTCTTCCGCCACATATGGTCTCAGTTCTTGAAGGGTGACATGAAGCGGCGTTTGCTTAGTAATGTGATCAACGAAACGGGTATGTGCTTGTAAAAAATGTTCAACAATGACGCGGTGATCTTGTTCAAGCTGTCTTTTTTTAAGCGTTCGTTTGAGCTTGGATGTAAACGCCTCCCCTTTTTCTTCTGAGATCGGAAATCCTAGGATCTGATTGAGCTCCTCTAATATATCCTGCTCTGTTTTGAACACCACTTTGACACTTTCATGCGGGTGATCTTCCGTCGGCCGCGTTAGCTTGTTAATGGTTGCCGTTGTTGGCGTGGGAGAGGATGGCAGCACCTTTCTCCCGACGAGTGCATTTGCAAAGGAAGATTTCCCCGAACTAAAAGCCCCAAATAAAGCGAGTGTGAATTCTTTCGCTTGCAGCCGTTTTGTTCGTTTTTCAAAGGACTTTCTTTGAGATTGGAGCGCATCTAATGGCAATAAAATCTGAGAAAGCTGCTCAAACTGGTCAATCGACTGTGCCGTCGTGACATGCTGTGACTGACGCATTTGAGGTTGATCAATCTGCTTGTTCGGTTTTTCTTGGTCGCTCTCAGCAGGATGAATGGTCGCTTGCTCCTGCTTTAGCAGATCATGCTGCATTTGTCTCTTTTTCGCATAAAACCAATCTTCTTCGATCTGTTCATCCGTTCCATTTTGCCAAATATCCCATACATGCTGAATATCTCGCTTCATTTGTTCATTTTTTCTGATGCATTGCTCGAGTGTTTGGAGCTCTTTTGCAGACTGAGCCCATTTTTCTTGCTGCTTTGCTTGATCTTCCATAAGCTTGGCTTTCAGCGACTCCACCATTTGTTCAATCAGTGGCATCGCTTGCTGCTTAGCCTGTCTTCTCAAGGCTTCGCCAGCATCTTTTGCATATTGCAGTACGTATTCATTGGAGAACGTTGCTCCATGATGAATCACACTTTCAAGAAGTGATTCTTGTACAGGTGTTTCAAACGCCATCACTTGATTTAATAACTCTTCACCAAGCTGATGCTTCTTGACTTCTTTTTTTAGTAGCTCAGCAATGTGCCAGTCCACTTCTGCCTTCATTCTCGCTTTGACATCTGTTAAGAAGTCAGTTGCCCGTTTTTCTTTTTCCTGCTCAGTTTTATTTTTAGCAAAAAGCAGTCCCACTTTAAAGCCAGGTGCTTTTGATTCAATATAGTCGCTTGCGAGTTCTCTCATTTTAAATGGAGTTAGGTTGGCATTTTTCAAAATGCTCTCGACTTCAGTAGATACTTCTTCTTCTAACTGTTTGGCTCCATTTTCAATGAAGTGATTTTTCGCTTCCAAATCCTTTACTTCTTTTCTTTTTTCTTGGAGCTGTGACTCAAGCTCTTCACCTTGCAGCTCTTCTTTTAACGAGTCAATGTGTTCTTTTAAGACATGCTCAATTTTCTGCTCCGTATAAGCCCGAAGTGAGGCTTTCGGCAACGTCTGTAATTCTTGCAGTTTTTTGATTAAACGAATCATTTCATTTCTTGGATGCGTCTCATCGGTTACAGATGTAAAGTATAGATGATCTTCTTCAATGCCTTCTTTAAGGAGCATGTCAACCACTTGATTTTTGTAGTCTTCAAATGCTGTCTCATGCTCATCATGCCGGTCCACTTGATTCACGATGAAATAGAGATTTGGCACTTTTTCTTTGATGGAGCGAATGAAACGAATGTTTTCTTCAGAATGAACATGGTTGTAGTGAACGACATAAAAAAGAGCATCTGCTTGATGAAGAATAGACGCAGCAGATAAAAAGTGGGCATGATCCGTGGAATCAATTCCTGGCGTATCAATCAGTGCCACTTTTTCTTCAAGGCCTATATAGTCACCGCTAATTTCCACCATCTCAATCTGTTCTCCATCCTTACAGAAACGCTGTACTGCTTCTTTATCATAGGAGCCGCTCATTTTTGCAAAACGGCCATCAGAGGTGTGAAGCTGCACTTCACTTTCCCCTTTCCTCACGACGACCAAGTTTGCACTTGTTGGGATTGGACTCGTTGGCAAAATGTGATCATGAAGCAGATGATTCACAAGTGATGACTTTCCAGCAGAATAGTGGCCGGTAAATGCGATATATACTTCTTCTTCTGCTTCCTTTTTGATAATCGATGCAAGTTTGGCAGCGCGCTCATGATCATCCCTTTTGAGAAAGCTTTGATATAAAGCTCCTGTAGTTTGAACGAGCGAATCTCGAATAGACAAGTCTTTCATGACGATAAACCCCTTTGTTTTTAGAAAAGTCAGTTATGTATGTGATACCATTTTACACAAAATAAAGAGATTTTTCTTCTGATCTGAGGAAATAAAAAAAATCTGCTGCCCGATCAGTCGCAGTTGACTGGAATCAGGAAGCAGATTTTTTGGAGACACCTTTTAATACGAAGCCAATTAATAGGCTGTACACACACACCGTACCGAGTAAGAAAATCATTGTCATGTGATCACCGTCCATCCTTCATGATTGAGAATGCTTATCATTAATGAAAGTGTAGCACAATTGATAATGATTTTCAATATTAATTTAGCAAATACTGATTTAATGCTTTCTCCTCTGTTTGAATTCGTACAGCCATCATCCATGCATTTAAACATGTAAACAAAATGGCAGTGACATACGCATCAAACAATAGCGGGATCAGTAAAAGCTCAATCGCCACGACTACATAGTTAGGATGTTTCAACCAGCGATACGGTCCTTTTTTTACAATCATCGCGTTTGGTACGACTAAAATTTTCGTATTCCAGTACGTCCCAAGGGAGCATAATGCCCAGTATCGAATGACCTGTGTAGCCATGAGAAAAAGGAGCAGCACAAGAAAATAACGGGACGGCCCCTTATGTAAAAGCCCTATCTCAACTATAAGTGAGAGAAAAAAAGCCGTATGCATAGCGACCATATAGGGATAATGACTAGCACCAAATTCAAGGGCACCTAGTGCTTTTACTTTCTTTTCATTTCTTTTGGCCACAAGCATTTCAATGAGCCGCTGACAAACGAAGAAACCGATGACAAGCCAAATGATCATGACAAGACCTCCTCCCACTTCATAAGCAGCAGCTCTGAGGAAAAGCCCGGACCAAGCGCCCCGCAAAGTCCCATCTCCCCCGCTTCAGCTGATTGATGTTCCAGGAAATGCTTGATGACATACAAAACTGTGGCAGAGGACATATTTCCGTGTTGTTTGAGTACTTCTTTTGAAGAAAACAGCTGATCCTCTCGTAAAGATAGACTTTCAACATAGGCATCAATCACTTTTTTTCCTCCAGGATGGGCTAGAAATACGGATAAGTCATTAGTTGAATATCCTTGCTCCTCTAAAAATTGATCCACCTGCTCTTTTAACCAGCCGGAAATCAAACTCGGAATGTCACGGGAGAAAATAACCCGAAAGCCGTCACTTGTAAATTCCCAGCCCATCACATCCTCAGAATCTTTCATTGTGACAGATTGCGTGCTTAGTACTTTAGGGACCGTTTTTAAATGGGCATATTCAAGCGCAGCTTTTTCCCCAGCTAAAAGAACCGCTGCCGTCCCGTCTCCAAACAAGGAGGTGCCGATTAAATTGCTTTTTGATTGATCTTGCGGCTGAAAGGTTAAACTGCACAGCTCACAGGCAACGACAAGTACCTTTGCTTCTGGAAATGCCCTTATGTATTCATAAGCTCGCGACAGCCCTGCCGCACCGCCCCCACACCCTAGGCCCCAGATCGGTACTCGTTTCGTATAAGGAGAAAAAGGAAGGACGTTCATGAGCTTTGCGTCAAGACTTGGGGTCGATAAGCCGGTACTTGAAATAAAAAACAATGCATCGATCTTTTCAACCGGGACTGGTTTTTTTAGAAACTCCTTCTCTTGAAGACAATGTATGATCGCTTCCTTTGCATGAGCCAGTGCCTTTTCCAAATAGATATTGTTTTTCTCTTCAAAAGAGTGGTGCGTCTGATACCATTCAATGGGCTGCACAAACTGCCTGCTCTGAATTTCTCCATTTTGAAAAGCTCTCAGCAGCCGGTCAATATCTTTAAACGATCGTTTAAATTGAGACCTAGCAAAATCAGCAGCTGTTTTCTGATCCACGTGATGCTTCGGGTGACTCGTTCCAACTGAAAGAATGTACGCCATCGGCTTCACCTCTTTTTTCGGTTAATATCCCCTATCGAAAAAAGGATATACATGCCGAACCGTCACAATTCAGTCAAAACATTTTCCTCCGTCTAACTTTTTGTCTTGACGACAATTGATAAATATTGGATAATATAGGTGAAAACATGATGTAGTTTTCCTCCTTCACAGGTTCGTTCCAAGCCAAGCGAACCTGCTTTTTTTATGCAAAAAAACACCTCTAAAAGAGAAGTGCAGACCGTAGACAAACCCCACTTTTACTTTAAGTAAAAGTGGGGTTTTCACATAATTATAAAGGGTTACGCTGGACATTCAGCATCTACCGTGTCTACATTTAGTTTTCCGATTTTCTTTGTCACCTGTTTTACGAGTGAATCTAACATACGAGTATCATGAACATTGCCACCTGTGACCAGTAATCCAAAAATAAATCCTGTTGAATCACAAGCTGTATGAAAGGAATAAGTAAATGACTTTTCACGTTCACCTTTTACATAGTAGCCAATCTCTGATTCAGTTGTACTGACTTTGATTTCTTTTGTTTCTTCTTTATTTTGTAGGGGTAAGAGCTTTTCTCTATGTATTTCGCGATTGATCGCCTCTATCTCCAATATCCACATGAGCATCCTTTTTTTCAATGAAATCGTCATTATACAACACTTTCATACGGAATCTCCCTTTCGCTTTGCATTAATGGTTAAATCTGATGCTATCTTAGCGTATAAATATCAACGTTTCGATCATTATTCAGAATGATTTCATTTAACATGAATGGATCACCTTTTTTTCTGATCAATACAAAGCAATAACCATGAAATGCTAATTTATTTGATAATTATATATAAAAAGGTGTTTTTTTCCTGTATACTTAATCAATATGAACACCATGAAAAACAGTGAAAAAAGATAGAATCTACTACATGATTCGGCACAAAATTTAATTGACTGGAGTGATTGTAATGAAAAAGGTGTCCAAAAAACAGACACCCTACAACACGATACTTCTCTCGAAGATAATTAGTTTAGTGCTTCTTACACTGTTTCTCTTTTTTATCTGGGATATGTCTAAACCCCATTTGCAGGCGACAAATGGGCAAGCAAAAATTGTTGCCAGCAGTGACTTCCGAGACACAAGCATCAGTCTGAAAGCAAAAGATCATTCTACAAGAACATTGGATACACATTTTAAGACCAATCCAAACCAACAGACAACGAATAAAACGGTCTTTTTAACATTTGATGATGGTCCCACTGCTACATCAAATCAACTGTTAAATGTATTAAAAGCACATCACGTGAAGGCGACATTCTTCATGCTTGGACCGCAAATCCAAGCACACCAAGCAGCTGTGAAAAGACTTTATCAAGAAGGACATCAATTAGGGCTTCATGGCATGACGCATGATATAAACCGCTTTTATCAGAACAGTGAGTCTCCCGCAAATGAAATGAGAGAAGCTCAGCGCATTCTTGCTTCTGTTACAGGCGTTTACACCCGTCTTGTGAGAACACCATATGGCAGTGTTCCAAATTTAACATATCATCAAAAAGTACGTTTAAACCAAAATGGCTTTATTTACTGGGATTGGACGATTGATAGCCTTGACTGGAGATATAAAAACTCACAATATGTTCCAGAGGTATTGAATCAACTGCAATTGTTTGAGAAAACTAAACCATGGGAACCAAAAGTTATTTTAATGCATGATCAACCCTCTACCACAAACTATTTAGATAGCCTGATTACACAGCTAAAAGCAAGGGGCTATACATTTGCAGTCATTAACGAAACAATGCAGCCGGTACAACATTAATAGCGCTAATCACAACAAGCCCGTATCCAAAAGATGCGGGCTTTCAGTGTTTACACAACAGATTTCTTAGGCTCTTCCATCAGGTCCTGCCCGGTTTCTTTTTTAAAAGGAATCATGTGATAAATAATATGAAGCAAAATAGCGGTAAAGCTACCGGCCACGATGCCATTACTTGTTAATAATTTGATTGATTCTGGCAGATGCTCAAACATTTGCGGCACGACGGTGACACCTAAGCCAATCCCCACTGAGCAAGCAACAATCAGTAGGTTTTCCTGTTTGGCAAAATCCACACGCGAGAGCATTTTAATACCGTAGGCAATGACCATCCCAAACATGGCAACCATTGCGCCGCCAAGAACTGACTTTGGAATAATCGTCGTAAATGCAGCAATTTTAGGAAAAAGTCCAAATAACATGAGCAATGCGCCTGTCACAACGATGACTTGATTTTTCTTGACCCCTGTCAACTGGATCAACCCAACGTTTTGCGAGTAGGCTGTGTAAGGAAAAGCATTAAAGATACCACCTAATAACACAGCAATCCCTTCTGCGCGATAACCTTTCGCTAAGTCCTTCTCTTTTAATGAGCGGTTTGTTAAATCACCTAATGCGAAATAAACACCTGTTGATTCGACTAATGACACAATGGCAACTAACGTCATCGTCATAATGGGTGCAAATTCAAAGGTAGGCATGCCAAAATAAAATGGTTCAATCATACGGAAAACTTGAGCGTTCGCCACCTCAGCTGTTTCCACTTTCCCCATAAATGCAGCAACGGCTGTCCCAAGGAGAATACCGATTAAAATGGCGATCGCCTTCATAAAGCCTTTTGTGAATCGATAGAGAAGCACAATGATAAACAGCACAAGGAAAGCGAGGCCTAGATTTTCAAAAGAACCATAATCAGCACTTCCTTCTCCCCCTGCCATATTGTTCATCGCTACTGGAATAAGGGTAATGCCAATAATGGTGACGACAGAACCTGTCACGACAGGCGGGAAAAATTTCACCAGCTTCCCAAAGAAAAAGGAAAGCAGAATGATGATACACCCCGAAGCGATAATACTTCCATAGATAGACGAAATCCCGTATTTAGAGCCAATCGCAATCATAGGAGAAACCGCAGTAAATGTACAGCCTAATACAACAGGCAAACCGATACCAAAGAAACGATTTTTCCATACTTGAAGGAGTGTTGCAGCCCCGCACATGAAAATATCTGCCGAGATTAAGTAAGTCAGTTGTGCAGGTGTGAGGCCGAGTGCATCTCCCACAATGAGCGGCACAAGAACGGCCCCTGCATACATCGCCAGCACATGCTGAATCCCTAGCGAGAGCGTTTTGGCTTTTTTAGCTGCACTCATGATTGTACCTCTCGTACAAACGTGACTTTCCCTTCCTCAAGTGATTCAATCCGTGCAAGGGATTCGACGCGGTAGCCCATTTGAACAAGTGCATCTCTTCCCGGCTGGAATGACTTTTCAATGACAATGCCAAATCCGGCTACTTTTGCCTTCGCCTGCTTTGCGATTGCGGCAAGTCCTTTAGCGGCTTCACCGTTCGCCAAAAAGTCATCAATGATTAATACACAATCCTTTTCACCGAGATGCGTATTTGAGACAGCGATCGTGCTTTCTACTTTTTTTGTAAAAGAGTACACACTCGCTGTTAATAGGTTTTCTGTTAGTGTTAATGATTGACGTTTTCGAGCAAAAACAACGGGTACTTGAAGAGCTAGTCCTGCCATCACAGCAGGTGCAATGCCCGAAGATTCGATTGTGATAATTTTTGTAATGCCATCATGCTTGAATAATCTAGCAAACTCTTGCCCGATCTCATGCATTAACACAGGATCAATTTGATGATTTAAAAAGGCATCTACCTTTAACACTTGATTTGACAGAACGATTCCTTCGTTCTCAATTTTTTGACGTAACAATTCCATCATTCTTCCTCCCATCATATTGGCAAACATTTTCATTTTTTTGCATAAAAAAAGCATTGCTGTCCATGAGGAGCAAGCAATGCGAAAACGATCCACGGATCTTCAGCTCAAACAAGAGCTGTTTCATTTGCTCACTCATAGTCGGACGGTATCGGTGTCCGGTAGAAACTTGCGTGCCATCATCACGCGATTATATGAGTGTTATAGTGTTCAAATTATAACAAGATTTCAGACGCTTGGAAAGCACTTTTCTAGAAAAATACCGAACTTAAATAATAGATCAGATCAAAACGTTCGTTTTTAGAATATTCAAGCATCAAAAAAGCACCCTTCTAAGCAAAGGGTGCCTTTTATTTAAGATAAATACAGTTTCGTATATTTATCCGTTAAATAATCGATTAAATATTGTACATTTAATTCCTCACCAGTCGCATCTTGAATGATTTCAGAAGGCTTTTTGCGTTTTCCATGCTGGTGAACATGTGTTGTGAGCCATTCTTTTATCGGTGCAAAAGACCCATTTTGAATCAGCTCATCAAAATTCGGTAAATCTTTGATCATTTGGTGCTTTAGTTGTGCCGCATACATATAACCAAGGGCATATGAAGGGAAATATCCAAAGCTTCCATCAGACCAGTGAACATCCTGCAAGATGCCGAGTGCATCATTAGGAGGCGTAATGCCAAGATATGCTTTATATTTTTCATTCCACAGTGCAGGCAGGTCTTCGACTGCCACTTCTTCATTAAATATCGCTTTTTCAATTTCATAGCGGATGATAATGTGAAGCGGATATGTAAGCTCATCTGCTTCAATTCGAATATAAGTTGGCTTCGATTCATTCACTGCATGCACAAAGTCTTCTAAAGAGACATCTTTAAACTGCTCAGGAGACGCTTCTTGAAGCTTTTGATAATACGTTTTCCAGAAGTCTTCATGTCTGCCAATAAAGTTCTCAAAGAAAAGAGACTGTGATTCATGGATCCCCATTGATGTGCCATCACATAATAACGTTCCGCTCAGCGCCTCATCAATGTTTTGTTCATAGATGGCATGACCACACTCATGAATCGTGCCAAAGATCGCCATCCGAAAATCATGCTCATCATAACGGGTCGTCACACGAACGTCCCCTCTGCTCAATGTCACAGCAAACGGATGAACTGTTGTATCCAGACGTCCTGCGTCAAAGTCATACCCTAATTCTTTTAAGAAGAAAAGACTCAGTTCCTTTTGTTTGTCGATCGGAAAGCTTTTCGATAAAAATGAAGTATCCGGTTTATGAGGAGAGGCTTCGATTTTTTTCACGAGAGGAACAATGGCATCACGAAGTGCACCAAACTTTTGATCTAGCTGTTCAACCGTCATATCTGGTTCATAATTATTGAGCAGCACGTCATATGGCGTTTGTTTCACGCCCCAATATTGAATAAAACGCTTGTTAAAATCAATGAGCTGTTTTAAGTATGGTGCAAAGAGTGAAAAGTCTGATTTCTCCCTTGCTTCTACCCAGACATGCTCTGCTTTTGATTGTAAAATCGAGTATTCTTTAAATTCTTCTTTCGGAATTTTGCTGTTTTCATCATACTCTTTTTGTGATAATTCGAGCGCCTTTTGTGTATCTTTTGACAGCTCATCTCGGTGTTTATTTAATGCGTGGAGAAGATCTCTCATTTCATCAGAAGTCTTCATATTAAAAATATCACTTGATAATTGACCGATCGTTTCAGCTCTGAAATCGGCGCTTTTTTTAGGCGCCTGTGTTCTAGAGTCCCAATAAAGTAAATGGAGCGCCTCCGTATAGTGGGCGATTTTTCCTAGTAATTGATAAAACGCTTTCTCTTTTGCTTCAAGACTCATACGTTTGTTCCCCCAATCGATAAAATATGTATGTACGTTTCAAGGCTACTTCAAGGAATGTTCTTTTGTCAATCAAAAAGGAGGATACGCAGATGGTATCCTCCTCTCTTTTCTCGTTCATATGTTATTTAAGATGTGATGATTGGCTTTACTGGCAGAACGGATTCAATTTTACTTTGAAGCTCTGTATCTTCCTTACGGTCAAAGTAAATATGAATGGTTCCTGCATCTTGGCTTGTCCGAATCAGTCTCCCAATTCCTTGTCGTAAGCGCAGCAGCATATACGGAAGATCGACTTCAGCACGAGCATCCTTTGCTTCATTCCGTTTCGCCTCAAATACCGGATCATGAGGCGGATAAGGAAGTCCCCAGATGATCACATTTGTTAATGATTGACCTGGAATATCTAATCCTTCCCAAAGGTGAACAGAGCATAACACAGACGTCTCATCTGCTTGGAACTTTTGAACAATTGTACTGATTTCCTCGTCTCCCTCAAAGTACACGTCGAAAGGCAGTGATTCATTCGATGCCTCAAGCTGCTTTCTAAAGAAATGAAGTTCATCAAATGAAGGGAACAAAATGAGAGACCGTCCTCCATTATCTTTCAGCTGAGTGATCACTTGCTGTCCTTTTACTTCTTGCTCTTGAAGCTGCTGAATCCCGTGGAAATAAATCTTCATTTGTTCATCGTAATCATACGGCGAAGCGACACTCATTGATAAGTAATCTTTAATCCCAAGACTTTCAGCTAAATAATCAAAGGATTGATTTTCAGACAATGTAGCAGAAGAGAAAATGTATGGTCTTTTTTGCGAGAATACCTTTTCACCAAGCACCTCTGCGACAGTCTTTGGCATCACAACAAATGTCGTATCTAATTCCTGCTTTTCAAGCCAGCTAATCGCATTTTTTTGATAAAGCGACAGAGAATACGCCATTTGTTCAATGTACTCTTCCACAACAGACAATTCGTATTGATCGATTGTATACATCTCTGATTCAAATACGAGTGCTTCTCCGATTTTTTCAAGTAAATCACACAATTCACTTGCTGAACGCTTCACCTCATCCACACGTCCAATTTCAAGTCGATGTGAGCCCTTGATTTCTTTGGCATGTGTTTTTAAGAGATAAAAGAACTCATCGTTTGTAGCAAGTGCATCTTCAACGAGCTCGGCAAACTCTTCGCGTATATCGTTTTGTAGCAGGCGCTCTAAAAAGGTTTCGAGCATTGATTGCTTCACGCGGTATGTCAGTGCTTTTTGTGCAGCAAATTCAAGAAGATGGCCTTCATCAAATACAACGGAGCTATGTTCTGGAAGCAGCGGAAGCTGACCCTCACGTTTGCGTGATTCCTTCGTCCACACATGCTCCATATAAAAATCATGAGAACAGATGATGAGGTCTGTTGCTTTCCGGTAATGATCTCTTGATAAATTCAGACCACAGCGATGACGCATATCGCACGTCAAGCAGTCCTGAAACGAGTCATAGCCAATGCGTGACCATTCATCATTGGATAGCTCTGGGTACTCTTTTCGATCACCATACGGATAAAAGTTTTGCATGCCATGTGATTCATGAACAAATGAAGGAAGCGATTCATAAATATCGAGCCACTTCTCATCATCTTCACGCTGCATGGTTTTCTCTAATTTCTTTAAGCATAAATATTGATCATGCGATTTACTTAATCTCGCATCTATTTGAATATCAAGGTGATTGGCAATTTTATAGATATCACCCTCTTGTTTCACTAGCTGTTCAATTAACGTTTCGTCTGCACATGCAATAATCGCAGGTTTCCCTGTATACCTTGCATATGTGACCGCAAATAATAGATAAACGATGGTTTTGCCTGTGCCTACCCCAGCTTCGGCAAACATCACACTTTTTTCTTTAAAGGCTCTTTCTAGTTGAAAAGCCATGAATATTTGTTCATCTCGAAGATCAAAGCCCTTTTCTGGCAAAATGTCATAGAACACATCACCAATCCAGTTGCCCAGTTCTTCGTAAAAATTATGTTCTTTTGATAATGAAAAAGGCAAACGAGATGCTGTCACCTGCTTCAACCCCCAACTTTTGAATCATTCAGACATTCTATAGTAACATTTATGCTGGGGATTGACAATCTTTTTTATGACCGCAAACGATGTTGATAGGTTTCCTTCATTAAAAATGCGTGCTCAGAACGCTCTATGTAAGCCTGAGCAAGCGCTAAATCTTCGATGGCTGCAGTCAGCTGAGCAGATTGTCCACCTTCTTGCCCTTCAATTTGTTGAGCAGTCGAAGCGAGTGCTTTTTGGATTAACTGAAATTGATCATATTGTATCATGGAGACACCTCTTTTTTTAAAATCAAGTTCAGTTTATTCCGTCCCGTGAAGGTTTATACCTTTCTGGGATAAAAAAAGCCACACCTTCTGTAGGTGTGACATTTTTTTATGATTCAGTTGTCTGTTTTCTAGGCGGGCGTTTTCCCCAATATTGGTAATAGTCTGTTTTAATAAAACCATTAAACAGTTTTCTCTTTTTCGTTGCTTTTCTACCAAAGCACTCTTCGAACTTTTCATGTGACGTTAAGATGTAAATGGACCATGTGTCTAGGATTTTAAATGCTTCGCCCATTCCTTGATACATTTTTTCAACCGCTGGTTTATCACTGAGTCGTTCTCCGTAAGGCGGATTTCCGACAATCACACCGTAATCTTCTTTTGTTTGAAAGTCTTTCACTTGCATTTGTTTAAACTCAATCAATTCACTTAGTCCCGCTTCTTCTGCATTCATTTTTGCAATGTCTATCATCCGGTGGTCGATATCACTTGCAATAATGTGGAGCGGCTTATCATAGTTTGCTTTTTCTTCCACTTCGTGACGCGCTTTGTTCCATACATCTTCACCAATCCATTCCCATGACTCGGAGGCAAATTCCCGGTTAAATCCTGGGGCAATGTTTTGCCCAATCATGGCCGCTTCAATGGCGATTGTTCCTGATCCGCAGAAAGGATCAACAAACGGACGGTCAGGTGTCCAGTTCGTTAATAGCACGAGTGCAGCCGCAAGGGTTTCTTTAATAGGTGCTCCGCCTTGATCCATGCGGTACCCCCGTTTATGAAGACCTACACCAGATGTATCAAGCGTGAGCACAGCTTTATCTTTTAAAAGGGCAACCTCAATTTTATACTCAGGCCCTGTTTCTTCAAGCCATTCAGACTGTATGTTGTAAGAGGATATGAGCTTTTGCGCAATTGCCTTTTTGACGATACGCTGGCAATCCGGCACACTGGCAAGCTGTGATTTCACAGATTTACCGATGACTGGGAACGTGCTGTTTTTCGGTAAAAAAGAGGCCCAGTCAATCGCCTTTGTGCGTTCAAACAGCTCATCGAAGGTTTTTGCCGAAAATTCAGCAACTTGTACCTTTATACGGTCTGCTGTACGCAGCCAAAGGTTCGCACGGCAAATCGCAAGAGCGTCTCCTTCGAAAATCACTTTTCCGTTGTCTACTGTGCAGTCATAGCCAAGGTCTCTTACTTCTTTTGCAACAATCGCTTCAATTCCCATTGGAGCCGTTGCGATAAGTGTATAGGTTTTCATTGATTTATCACCTGTTTTCTCGTCCTTTTATGTATTCCAAGATAAAAGCTCTCCATATGTTGAAATAGGAGAGCTTTGTTTTCATCATGTTTATCATAACGGATATAACGTTCTGTAAGCCATGTTTTGTTCCATTGTACTGCAAACGGCAAATGCCTCGTACTCAGGTGGTAATCATCTATCTACAGAATTCTCTGTCCTTCTCTCCGTTTGGTTCCTTTGAGAAAGTTCCCCTACCAAGTTTGGGTTTCTCGCTCGAGGGGTTTACCGCGTTCCACTCTCACCATTTCTAGTGAGACTTCGTCACTGTGGCACTTTCAAGGATACTTTGCCATATCCTAAAAGGACGTAGGCATTTTTCCTGCCGTCAGCCTTTCCCAGGCTGCCCTGGCTTATTTTTTCGCCAGGCACGAACACTACGGGCATCTCAGCACCGTGCGAGCATGGACTTTCCTCTGCAATGTCTAAAAGCATTGCAGCGATTACCCGAACGTTAATCAACAAGCGTTATTATAAACGACAATGACATCAGGCACAAGCTTTTTTCAGCAAGGCTCAATCATAAAGTTTGCTGCCGAAAACGTGTTTCTCAAGGTTAGATAGTCTTTTTAAAATATCAGAGTTTGTTGTATTAGACTGTGCAGGCTGTCTTTTCCCTTGCTCAACGGCTTCCTCAAGCTGTTTAGACAAATGGAGGTTTTCTTGTTGAAGCTTTTCGATTTCTTGGTTGAAGGACTCATAGTCTTTAATGACCATATCTAAAAATTTATCGACTTCTTCTTGTTTGTATCCTCTGACACCTGTTTTAAATTCTTTTTCTAAAATTTCTTTTGCAGAAAGCTTTACTTTATCAGCAAGCATCTTTTTCACCTCATATCGTGAATTCATAGTATATTTTTTCAGAAATACGTGACGTTGTCAAATTTTCTCTTGCTTTTAGTCAAAAAACGGATCTTCCGCCTCAACTTGCGCTCTCAAATCATCCATTGTGATGTACATAATGGGGTAATCGGTATAGTTTTCCGCTTCTTTGATCATGTACTTTGGCGAGCCATCATGCTCCGGATCATAAAGGGCGAGGAGTCCATCTGTTTTTTCAATAAAAAAACGGTTCTTTTGTTTAAATTGTGCCGGACTTTCATACGGTCTATGCGTGACACTTTCTACAAAATCAGCCTGTGCAAGAATTCCTTCATACAACTCTTTGTTTTGTTCATTCCAGCGCTCTTCCTGTTCATAAAATGGCGTAATGACGGCAAGTTTTAACGCTGGATACTCCTCTTGAAGCTCAAATACCACTTCAGCTGTCCAGATTTCTGCCCCAAGCTGGCCTGATATGAGAACCCATTCCAGGCCTTCTTCAATCAGAGCTGTCAGCCTTTTTTGAAGCTCCGCTTTTATGTATTGAAGTGCAGGCTCGTCTTGTTTGAATATCCCAAGTTCAAATGGCTTGTACCCTGTGACAGCAATAATTTTCATTTTTTCACCTGCTTTTAAAAAAAGGGACTTATAAAAGTCCCAGTTCACTTTATCTGTTACAGCAAGGTCCACCGCAGTTAAAGTGTTGATGTGTTGCCGGGTCCACCTGAGAAAACGTATGCGGGAAGTAGTGAACATGTTTGAAATTTTGATGGTGAACATTTGTCACATGTTGCGGATGGATATGCGGCACAATTGTTGTTGAATCACTGTGTGTACAGCAATGATTCGTCGGATGAACAATTGGCTGTGTAACATTCGGTTGGCAATGATGATGATGGTACATGTAGCATTCCCCTCTCCTTAATTTTCTTACATTAACAATGTATGAATTAAGAGGTGTACATGTACTAATGCATTAACCTATTTTAAAAGTTTGCAAGGAAAACATCCTTATAGTTTGAAAACACAAATGCGACCAAAATGACAACAAGAAAAAACAAGTAGAAAAGACCTTTATACATGCTCTACGCTCCTCATTCAATATCTAACGTTATTTTACAGGATTCATGACTTTTCTACAATAAAAGTGCTAAACAATTTTTATTTTCGGCCGAGAGCCGAACGTTGTCATGTTTTGCGCTTTCCCGGGCAATAATTTCATTGTCCAGCTTTCCGAAGTAGACGAGTTATTCTTTTTTCGAGCTCAGCATATTTCGAGAGCTCAATACTTTTTTTAACTGGTATGTTCAAAATCAACCGTTCTGAGCTCTTTTAAATGCCTTGTTGCGCTTTCTTGATCCCGATGAGGCAGAGATCATGTAGCACAACTCAAAGAGGTTCTCCGCCAGCTATGACACGAAGCTCGTATTGTTGCTGTTGTACGCTGTACTGCCTCTATTATATGGCGAGAGTTTCATTGGACGAGCCGATATTATCGGGGAGAGAAAAACTGGAACACTCGTTGTTAAAAACATCTGGTCCGAGAACGGTATGAAGCAAATAAACAATTGCAACCAGCTGAACAGTTGTTTCTAAAAGTTTGAACGGGTGAGACAATTTTGGCAGAGTCTACGAACTGATATTCCATGTATGTGTATAAGGATAATTAAGTTGCGCCCCTTATCCTAAATTTCAAAGCTACACTTATCGTGTAATTTCCTCTTCTGTTTGCCTACTCGTTCTTTTTGCCATGTTCACAATAAAAAACCGTATTTAAGATCATTATGATCTTAAATACGGTTACAATCAAAGAACTTTATTATCCGAAAACAGGAGAACTCTTTCGGATATCATCCATTAAAGAGTTTGACTTCTTTCCTCTAATTTATTAGAGGTTACTGCCAACTGATCCGTACTCTTTGTAACTGTTTGTAGCGCATTACTCGATTGATCTGCTGAAACCACCGTCTGCTTCACACGCGCAGCAGCCTGCTCAGTTCCTATTGCAATTTCCTCATTTATTTTGCTAACATTTTCACTATCATTCATAAGAATTTCTCAGAAGTATCTTGAATATTGATCGTTACAATGTTTTTTTATTATTCGTCATTACACCATTTTTTATTTAATACCCATGGAAATATATTTTTCTTCTAAGTATTCGTCCAGCCCTTGATGTCCGCCTTCACGCCCCATTCCACTCTCTTTAATTCCTCCAAATGGAGCTTGAGCAACTGCAGGAACTGCATCGTTCATACCAATAATCCCGAATTCTAGAGCTTCAGAAACTCTGACGGATCGACTAAAATTTTCTGTATAGAAATACGCAGCTAAACCATATTCTGTCGAATTTGCATATCGAACGACTTCTTCTTCTGTCTCGAATGGAATAATTGGAGCAACTGGCCCAAATGTTTCCTCACTCGTAATAAGCATGTTTGAATTTACTTCACCCAAAATGGTAGGTTCATAAAACAACCCCTCAGACAATTCACCTTTAAGGCGTTGTCCGCCATAAAGAAGGCGAGCTCCTTTAGAAACAGCATCATTTACATGCTCTTCCACTTTCTCTAAACTTTCGGGACTTACCAAGGGTCCAACTTGTACACTTGGATCAATACTATTCCCAACTTTAAGAGCTTTCACTTTTTCTACAAAAAGTTCTGAAAACTTATCTATAACAGAGCTTTGGACATAGATTCGATTTGCACATACGCACGTTTGCCCTGTATTTCTAAATTTACTTTCAACCGCACCTGTAACAGCAGCTTCTAAATCAGCATCTTCAAAAACAATAAATGGTGCATGTCCACCAAGTTCCAATGACAACCGCTTCAATTGTGCAGCAGACTTGGTCACTAATAATTTCCCAACCTCAGTAGATCCTGTAAATGAAATCTTTCTAACTGTTGGGTTTTCAAAAATTTCATCAGAAATTGGGCCTGAAGCACCTGTTACGATGTTTACAACTCCTTTTGGCACTCCTGCCATTTCTACCAATTTTCCAAACGCAATCGCACTAATAGGAGATTGTCCAGCTGGTTTCACAACAGATGTACACCCAGCTGCCATCGCAGGACCTACTTTTCTAGTCATCATGGCTAAAGGGAAATTCCATGGAGTAATTGCTGCAACGACACCAATTGGCTGGCGGATAACCATTAACCTTTTGTTAACAGCAGAAGCAGGAATCGTTTCTCCATAAATCCTTCTTCCTTCTTCAGCAAACCATTGTAAATAACTAGCTGCAAAAGCTACTTCTCCTTTTGCCTCCGTAAAAGGTTTTCCCATTTCCAAACTGATGATTTCTGCTAATTGATCTTGATATTCATGCATAAGATCATACAACTTCAGTAAATAGTGAGCACGTTCGTTTGCCGTTAATTTGGACCAGGATTTAAAAGCATGATCTGCAGCTTCAATCGCCAGCTTTGTCTCTTGATGCCCCCCTTTTGGAGCTCGAGCAATAATTTGACCAGTTGATGGGTTTGTTATTGAAAATGTTTTTCCATCTAATGCAGCTGTCCATTCACCATTGACATACATTTTTAATTTCTCTAATTCAACTAAAGAATTGACTTTTAACAAAAAAATTCCCCCTTAAATAAATTATCTTCAATCACTGATATAAAATCTAAATTTTAGGCGTCTAGTTTGTCATTACACTTGCAATCTTTTGTAGATTACATCTCATCTAACGCACCATAATATGCTTTTTCAATAATCAAGTGAATATCTTCAGCCTTTGTCAGTCTAGGGTTTCTTAATACATTACCACTTCTCATCGAATCGGTTACTAATTTTGGTAAATAATCAAGTGAAACACCCAAATCTTTTATATTAAGAGGGATATTCATCGACTGATTCATTTGGATAACAATTTCAATTGCTTTTTCTGCTGCCAATCGAGTAGATAATCCGCTAACATCTACTCCTAAAGCAATTGCGATATCTTTATACTGTTCTGCACACGCTGGTAAATTATATTTCATTACGAACGGCAATAATGCAGCATTTGCAATACCATGAGGAATATTAAAAACTCCACCAAACGTATGAGATATGGCATGGACATTTCCCAAAAGTGATTGAGAAAATGCCACCCCTGCTATCATTGAGCCAACAAGCATTTTCTCCCTGCTTTCTATATCTGTTCCAACAAAATAAGTCTTAGTTAAATTTTCACCAATCATTTTTATAGCCTGTATAGCAAATCCTTGACTAACAGGACTAGCAGATTTAGATGTATATGATTCTATCGCGTGTGTTAGCGCATCCATCCCTGTTGCTGCTGTAATCCCTTGTGGGAGATGCAACGTAAGAGCAGGGTCTAATATAGCTAAAATTGGAAATAATTTCGGACTAATCACTGCCAATTTAAATAATGTATCTTTATTCGTAACAACGGTCGAGGCTGTTACTTCGCTTCCTGTTCCTGCTGTAGTGGGAATGGCTATGATAGGTAGAGGCGGTATGGTGATTTTCCCCACCCCTTCATAATCAAAGATATGACCAGGGTTAGTAGCCATTGCGGCTATCCCCTTCGCTGTATCGATGCTACTACCACCACCGACAGCTAATACAGCCTCGCTTTTATGCTGTTTAAGACAGTTTGTTCCTTTATGAATCGTATCATCTGATGGATTTGGCTCTATCTCATCATATATTTCATATTCCAAATGAACAGCCTGAAGTGACTTCTCAATCCCTTCTAAAAGATTAGCTGAACGTATACCTTTATCTGTAACGATCAGTACTCTCTTAATCCCTAATTCACTAATCATTTCTCCTGTTTTATTTGAAATTCCGTTGCCACATTCTACTCGCGTGGGCATAAAATATGTGTATGGCATTAAAGACATTGTTAACAACTCCCCATAAGTAATCATTTTGAGTTTAGTAAAACTCATTCTTCAAATCTATTGAACTTGAATCAAACGAAAAGATTATTGATTTGTTGAGATATGTGAATTATCTTGTGAAACTTTTAATTGGCTTTTTCGCATTGCAAACAACAGAGCGCTAGCTACTAGCAAAGATCCACTTAAGAAGAACAATGCAACACTTACATTTCCTGTGGCATCTTGAATCATCCCAATACCATAAGGTCCAACGAATCCACTTAAATTTCCAATTGAATTAATAACAGCAATTCCTACAGCAGCAGCTGAAGTACTTAAAAATTGAGTTGCCAAAGACCAAAAAGGCCCATAGAAACTGTACATGCCTGATACAGCTATAACCATAAATGCAATAGAAAGAAACGGATTTGAGGTCATTCCAGATGCAAACAGTCCTAATGAGCCCACAATCAACGGAATAGCCGCATGAATACGTCTCTCTCCTGAACGGTCAGAACGACGAGACCAGATATTCATTACAATGGCTCCTGCGATATAAGGAATCATTGTAAGCAATCCAATTTGCACATTAGTTAGGACTTCCGAAAGAGATTTAATAATTTGAGGTAGCCAAAAGCCTACACCATATATACCAATGTTAAACATAAAGTAAATTATTGCTAGATACCATACTCGTGGATTAGTTAAGGTTTGTTTGTGTCCAACTAGTTTTTTGTCAGCATCTACCTTTGCTTTTTCTACTCTTTCTTTCTCCAATTCAGCTATTAACCATTGTTTCTCCTCGCTTGAAAGCCATTTTGCTTGGTCTGGTCTATTCGTTAAATAAAATAACGTCACAATCCCTAAAATAACAGCTGGTACACCTTCAAGAACAAACATCCAACGCCATCCATCAAGCCCCATCCATTGGATGTTATCCATAATCCATGTAGAAAGTGGAGCCCCAATAATGTACGAAATAGCAATAGCTGTCATAAACATAGCAATTGTTTTTGCTCTCTCTTTTGCTCTAAACCAATAAGTTAAATACAAAATAACTCCCGGAAAGAATCCCGCTTCTAATGCACCGAGTACAAAACGTAAAATATACAAATGTGTAGCATTTTGAACGAATCCAGTTAAAACAACTACAATCCCCCAAGTTATAAGAATTCGTGCAATCCATTTTTTTGCTCCGAACTTCTCTAACATGATATTACTCGGCACTTCACACAAAAAATAACTTATAAAGAAGATACCAGAAGCAATTCCAAACATCTGACTCGTTAGTCCTAATGCTTGATTCATTTCTAAAGCAGCATAACCTAAATTTGCCCTATCAAGGAACGCAACAATATAGAGAATAATTAAAAATGGTACGAGTCGTCTAGTGACTTTTCGAGTTGTTTGCTTTTCTAATGAAACTGCATTGTTCATACCCATTCCTCCTAATGTATAAAAGCATGTAAGTATTGAAATGATGAACTTCAATATATATAAAGTGGAGTAAGCCACGAACTTTAAAATATTCAGATTTGTAAGTGCTTTCATTTCAGTTCAAAAACATTGAAAGCAATGCTTAAATTGTCGCAATTTGATAATTTGTATTACAACTATTGCAAAACCTAGTAAGTTTGTTTATCATTTTATACATAAATGAACGTTTTGTAAATTTAAAATTTAAAATTCATCATACAAATTAAAATTTTATGGAGGATGGTATCGTGTCTCAAAAAGAAAAAGTTTCGCAGATAATTGCTCGTAAATTATTAACTATGATTGAAAATGGAGAGTTTCCTCCAGGTTCAAAGCTGCCAACCGAAATGGAACTAACTGAACAATTTGGAGTAAGCAGAGTTCCAATTCGAGAAGCGCTAAGCATGCTTCGTGCTGCAGGTGTCATTTATTCACGTCAAGGTGGGGGAAGTTACGTAGAAGATTCTGCCAATTCAACATTGCTTCAAAGAATTCATATCGAAACTGATGATATTGACAATATTAAATATCTCTTTGAAATGAGAAAAGTGCTAGAGCCTGAAGTTGCTTACTTAGCTGCCCTCCGTCGCACGCCAAAACAACTTGAAAACATGAAAAGAATATTAGACGAATGGGAGAAAAAATCAATCGAGAATACTACAACTGCTAGAAAGGAAGATATAGATTTTCATAACTCTATTACTTTAGCTACACAAAATCCTATTATGATTCAAACACAAAATAACCTAGCTTCCCTTTATGAAAAAACATTACAAATTACTCTTCGCCCAAATACAGAGTTAAAACTTAAAAGAGAAGCTGTCTACAAAGAACATCGAGATATTTTGCTTGCAATCGAAGCAGAAGAGCCTGAGTTAGCCAAAGTTCTGTCTATGATTCATTTGAAAAATGCAGAAGAGAAAATAAGCTTGTTTATAAAAGATTACACTTTATAGCAAAACGAGAGGATGAGGATTAAATGAAAGTAGTGACCGATTATCATATAGAGAACATCGAAGCAATCATAAAAACGGGGAGAATACTCATAGATGAAAGTGATCGTTTTAGTTATTCATTCGATGGTTCTTTTGGAACCTATTTACCCGATATCGTCATTCAGACTAAAAGCGTAGACGAATTAGCCTCCCTTGTGAAGTTTGCTAATTGCGAAAAAATACCTGTTTGCCCACGAGGTCAGGCAACGAGCCTAAGTGGAGGTCCTCTTCCTGTTAAAGGAGGGATTGTCATAGATTTATCTATTATGAACGATTTGCTTGAAATTCATGAAGAAGATCTTATTGCAATTGTTTCTCCAGGTGTATTGACATCAGACATTCATAAAGCTGCCGAACAAAAAGGACTCATGTATCCACCGGATCCAAGCAGTTCTCACGTTTCTACGATTGCTGGTAATTTAGCAGAAAACTCAGGTGGCCCAAGAGGACTGAAGTATGGCGTGACAAAAGATTATGTCATTGGTCTTGAAATCATTACCCCGGAAGGAGAAATCATCAAAACCGGCGGTAAAACAGTAAAGAATGTTACCGGTTACGATTTAACGAAACTCATTGTGGGTTCAGAAGGAACACTTGGTATTATAACAAAAGCAATATTGAGACTCATTCCTAAACCACAGGCCAGTGGGACCATCATGGCCATTTTTGATAACCTTGTTGATGCTGGAAGTGCCATTTCCAAAATTCTTTCTTCCGGTATTTTGCCATCTAAAATGGAGCTAATGGATCAGTCTTCTATTGTAGCAGTCGAGAATTTTGAACCTCTTGGTTTACCCACTGACGCAGCAGCACTTATATTAATTGAACTTGACGGCCACCCCCTCTCTCTGAAAGAAGAAATGGAACAAGCGGCTGTATTATGCCGTACTGTAGGGGCGAGAGAAGTAACAATTCCAAAGAATAAAGCCGAGGAAACAGAGCTTTGGAAAGCTCGTAAGCTTGTATCACCAGCCATCGCGCGGATTAAGCCAACTAAAATCTCTGAGGATGCTACCGTCCCTCGAAGTAAAATACCTGAAATGTGTGAAAGATTACTGAACATACGTGATAAATACGGCATTCACCTTGTTGTGTTTGGTCATGCTGGTGATGGTAATCTTCATCCGAATATTATTTGTGATAAAACAGATCAGGAAGAAATGATTCGTGTTGAACAAGCTGTTGCAGAAATTTTTACGGCTGCTGTTGAGCTTGGTGGGACACTTTCAGGTGAGCATGGGATTGGAACGATGAAAGCACCGTTTATGGAAATGGAACTCGGTGCAGTTGGACTTGATATGATGAAACGTATAAAAAAAGCATGGGACCCGAACAATATTATGAATCCTGGTAAGATATTCCCTGAGCCAGGACAAAAATTGGAGTTGAGATAACATGACGGTACCACTTAATGAATTAAGAGAAGAACTTCAGTATGACAAAACAAAAAATTGTGTTCAGTGTGGCTATTGTTTACCTGTATGCCCAACATATGTAACTTTCGGTACAGAAACTCACTCACCTCGTGGTCGGATTAATCTAGTAAAGATGGTTGGTGAAGGAAAGATTACAGATTTATCCGTTCTTGAAGAACCACTCAATTTGTGTTTGGGCTGCCGGGCGTGTGAGACAGCTTGTCCCACAGGTGTAGAATATGGTTCGATCCTAGAAGCGGCACGTGCAGCAATTGTAAAACGTAAAAAATTTTCCTTACCAGTACGTCTATTACGAAAAGTGATGCTGAAAAAAGTCATTCCGAACAAAAAGATGATGAATGTAGCTGGTCATTCTATCTGGCTATACAAAACAAGCGGATTACAAAAAGCTGCACGGGCGTCTGGCATTATGAAAAATACCCCATATAACTTAGGCGAATTTGAGTCGATTATTCCTACTCCTACTTCCCCTATAGAGCGTAGTCGAGCATCAACCGAAGTGAAGGCAAAGCTAAAAGCAAAATATACTGTTGCATTTTTTACTGGCTGTATTATGGACTCTATGTTCCACACTATAAATCAACTATCTATAAAGTTACTTTCAGAAGTAGGCTGTGATGTTGTGGTGGTTCCGAAACAAACCTGCTGTGGAGCACTACAAGCTCATACTGGAGAAATGGACGAAGCACGTCACCTAGCAAAGCAAAATATTCTCGCATTTGAACAAATAAATGCCGATTTTATAGTAAATAATGCAGGAGGTTGCGGCGCCCAGCTTTATGAGTACGGACATTTACTTTCGAATGACGAAGAGTGGGCCGAAAAAGCTGCTGCTTTCTCTGCTAAATCAAGAGATATAAGCCAGGTACTTGTCGCTTGCGGTGGTTTGCCAGACTTACAGCCCCGTCATGGCGAAAGGGTGACCTATCAGCACTCCTGTCATATGACCAATGTTCAGAAAGTAAATCAAGAACCTTTGGAATTATTGAAAAGTATCCCTGGAATACAATTTATCGAAATGGAGCAAGCAAATATGTGCTGCGGATCAGCAGGCATTTATAATATCGTAAATTATGATGCTTCCATGCAGATTCTTGATGAAAAAATGAAGCATACGAAAGCTACAAACGCAACCGTTGTCATCACAACCAATCCAGGTTGCCTATTGCAGATGAAACTTGGTATAGAACGTGAAGGTCTCTCTCATTCTATGCGTGCCCTGCATCTAATTGAATATTTAGCGGAAGCCTCTGGGATCTCATGAGCTTCTCTCTCACTATTTGATCATGATCAATTCCAAAAACAAAAGAAGATTGAAATGATTTCATCCCAAGCCCCTTCTAAGTTCTTTCTTTTTTAAAGAATGAACCTCTCTCTATTTCTTACTGTATGAAACCCACTTTTTGTGGGTTTCATTTCAGAATAAAGCCATGACGAATCAACAAACATAGGAAAGTTCTCCCTGCATGCTATGGGCATCTTCATCTCCTAATTGATTTCCGATCATCCCCACCCTGCCATGACACGCTCATTGGCTTCTTTTTGATGTATATAGAGCTCACTCACGTCCTTTTTTCTAACACGACTTTTATCTTTCAGCGACCTGCTGCGAAATTATCGATGTCTTTGCGGTGTTCTCATTTATTTCATGCCAATGTACAACTTGTTCATCTGCTTTTAATTCATCAATAAGATCAGTCATTATTTTCCTTTCCATTACGTTCCACCTCTTAATTCTAGTGCACCGATTATTTGTTTGCATGACCAGACGACAATTTTTGAAATGTTTTTCTGAGCAAATTATTTGTTTGCATGTAACCATATCAATTACACTTCAGAAGAGAAAACATTTCAAGAAAGAAGGAAATCGTATGAAAAAAGATTTTGAGCCATTATTTGAACCATTTACGTTTCCAGGAGGTGCGTCTATTAATGGCCGGTTAGTCGTTGCGCCAATGACACACTTCGGTTCTCACGAGGATGGCACTATTTCTAAAGAGGAAATTGATTTCATTACAGCTAGATCTAGTGATATGGGCATGGTGATCACAGCATGTGCGAACGTGACTCCAGATGGTAAGGCATTTGAAGGACAGCCTTCTATCGCAAGAGATGAAGATATACCCGGCCTGAAAAAACTAGCTTCTGCGATTCAGGCAAAGGGAACAAAAGCCATCATTCAAATTCATCACGGCGGCTCTCAGGCTCTCCCTCACTTAGTTCCAAATGGTGATGTGGTTGCGCCAAGTGACGTGTTTAAAGATGGAAAGCAGATTGCACGCGCTTTAAAAGAAGAGGAAATTGTTCATATCATTGACTCTTTTAAAGAAGCGGCAAGACGAGCGGTCGAAGCAGGATTTGACGGCGTGGAAATCCACGGTGCAAACGGTTATCTATTACAGCAATTTTACTCTCCGCATAGCAACCAGCGGACAGATCAGTGGGGAGGAAATGAAGAAAAGCGTCTAGCTTTCCCTATCGCTGTTGTGGATGCAGTGAAAGAAGCAATCGAAAAGCATGCGAAAAAACCGTTTATCTTTGGATATCGATTATCCCCTGAAGAACCAGAAACGCCTGGTTTAACGATGACAGAGACGTTTACCTTAGTCGATGTTCTTAAAACTAAAAACCTTGATTATTTGCATATCTCTTTAATGGAGATTGACTCTAAAGCAAGACGCGGTGCAGATACGGATAAGACGCGTATGGAGCTGCTAAAAGATCGCTGCGGCGATAACCTTCCGCTCATCGGTGTAGGCAGCGTCATTACAGCCGAAGATGCACTAAGTGCCTATAACCAAGGAATTCCGCTTATCGCTGTCGCACGTGAGCTAATCGTCGACCCAGATTGGGCAAAGAAGATTAAAGAAGGCAGAGAAAGCGAGATTGAAACTGTTATTAAACGCAGCCAAAAAGATCAATATTTGATTCCAGAAGGATTGTGGTCTGTTATGGAAGCAAGTCAAGGCTGGGTTCCGATGGAAGATTAATGTCATCAAAAAAACTACCCTCATGCGATTGGGTAGTTTTTTTGTGTCCTGATTATTTTAATTTAACGGTAAAAAGCTTAGATGTCTGTTTTTCAACAGATCCCTTTGGCTCTTTATCGAGATGCTCGATCAAGTCACCATTCATAATGACAATCGGTGTCACTGTACTTGCCGCTTTCTCTTCAATCAGTTCTAAATCACACGTAATGAGAGGGTCACCGATCTTCACTTTATCGCCCTCTTTGATGTGCGCTTCAAATCCTTCACCATTTAATCCCACTGTTTCAAGTCCGATATGAATCAGAAGCTCAAGCCCTGAGAGTGTTCGAATGCCAATTGCATGTTTTGTATGGAAGAGCTGGATGATTTCACCCTCTACTGGTGACACAATCGTGCCACTATTTGGTTTGACTGCTACGCCGTCTCCCATCATCTTTTGAGAAAAAACAGGGTCTGGTACATCCGTCATATCCATTAACTCTCCATCAGCTGGAGAATAAATGATTTCTTCTTTTACATCATCTTGGTTTTTCCCGAAACCGAATAATTTTTTTAGCAATGTCAATTGCTCCCTTCAAGCTTTGCTTCTATATCTATTCCGTGTATGAAACGCTGCGCTCATACACCTTGCTTCATTCAACACTATTTAATCATAATTTTTTCCTCTCATCAATTGATAACCGCCTGAGTCCTTTCTGCATAGGCTGTAGATGAGAGGTGATTCAAATGGAACATGAAGGCGAAAAGAAACATGAATTGCTGGCAAATGAAGATATTCTCTATGAAGCGATTGAACAATTTTTCGCATCCTCCCCGTTTCATGAGATATTAAATAGTGCGGAGGCACTCATGACCACATCGCATTCACTTGCATCGATTACGACCGATGTGACAGAGGATGAGCAGTTTGTGTATATCGCAATCCAATTTCCCGACCATTTTGTCGAAGGCGATATCGCACTAGAAGTAAAAGCCCAATATTTACACTTATCCGTACAGGAAACAATTAAAACGGATACAACTTCCTCGTATTCGAGCTTTACAAAAACCATTTTAATGCCGGCAAAAATAGATGAAACGAACATGAAAAGCGTGTGGAAAGATCAAACGCTTCGTGTGACGGCACCAAAGCAAAGAGCCCAATAGATCCTTCTATTGGGTTTTAACTATGCTTTAAAAATGCTCGTAAATCCTTTCGCTAATGAGCCTACTTGATTCATCGTACTCATCATTTGCCCAGCTGTATCAAACATTTTGTTAAAGTCGAATTGTCCATTCGTTTTTTTGAATTGCGATAGCACACTTTTAAATTGAGATGATTGCTGTTTTTGCGGTCTTGGCAAAGGATAAGGGTTCATAGGCTGCTGCATGGGCATCATGCCTGGTGGCTGCATCTGGGGTTGATTGATCGCTTCGGGCGGCTGAAAAGGCGGCACATTTTCTTGATATCCATAAGGCGGCGGATAGACAGCAGGTGATGCCTGGCTCATTCCACCTTGATGTGGCGGCATAAAATATTCTGGAGGCTGCGGAGGCTGCTGCTGCATTTCTGGATACGGAAATGGCCCTTGATTGAATGGATTGAATTCATACGGCTGCTGGTTTGAATAAGGGATCATATATCTCGCTCCTCTCGCTCTCAACACATAGTCTTGTCACTCACATATTATGACGAAAAGCAGAAGATGTGCCTAAAGCAGCCATAAGAAAAACGCAGCGATGTCTTCAGCTGCGATTGTTGATTTCTTCTATTAAAAGGTTCAGTGTGTAAATCACTGACTCAACTAAATTTTTCACACGGGGTGCATGCTGTTTGCCAAAATAAGATTGCAGGACAACCTCTTTCCCATTTTCTTTGACGGCTTCAAGCTGTTCTTCGTGTAAATATCTAGGCTTCGCCAGATGAATAAACGAGATCGCAGCAGTGAGCCACTCTTCCATTTTCTGATCAAATGACTCAACGGCCGGCTGAATTTCTGTGTGAAAATCATATACGGGGTATTCCTCTTCAGCCTTTCCCTTTTGGTACTGCTCATACGCCTCTTCGATCCATATTCTCAGCTCTTGTGTATGTTCAAGTAATGTTTGATTATCCAAAGTGTTCACCTCTATGAACCATCCTATCAAACGTTTACTTATTGCTCAAATAGAAAGCTACCCTGCGTGGTATGCCGGTCTTGCCGCCAGTTGATACTCAGCTGCGTGAATCTTCACTTCACAGTCCTTTACTTCTGATTCAAGCCGGTCTATCATTTGTTCTTGCTCCTCTATGGCTGCACGTGTTGTTTCGTTCACAGCAAGAGACAGCTCTTCTTCCACCGCATCAATTTTTCGCTCGATTTCCTCTAATAACTGCAAAATGGATTCTTTTGATACAAATTCGCTCATCATCAGATTCCTCCTTTATCGTCTCTCGTTACATTCTCTTTTCTTTCACACCCTCCTTCACACATGACAAAACTAGAAGCAAATCGCCAATCTAAGTGTAGATGAGCGCTATTTCTTCCTTTTCGACATATGCTTGTCCTTCTTTGTATGATTGCGTCCGATTGTGTAAATTCTAAGGACAAAGGAGGTAGATTTCATGAAAAAGCAGCCAGCACCAAAAGAGCAAAAGCCAAAAGGGAAAGAAAACAGTACAGATCAGCTTGATAAAAAGCTCGGCGGTCCTAATCGACCATCCACGTAAAAAAAGCAGGTACCCCCTGCTTTTTATTTATGCAAAAAATAGTGCTCTAATGAGAAAAGAAAACGAAGCTGTCTTTTTTTATGAAAATACCAGTCGGTCAGCTCAATTTGTTTTGGCAATGTCTCTGCATCAAACAAAGATGAGCTCAATTTCTTTTGAAACCAATCTTCTCTTTGATCGTCTAATGAATGTGCCATCACTGGATAAACAGTTCGAAGAAAAGGTGTTGACCTTCTAGCGATCCCTAAAAACGGCTCAAAATCAAACCGTGATCCGGTATGCGGAACAGTATGCAAAAAATGATAAAAATCCGAAAATAAATCGGCCCGAAATAATAGTTTCGCTAGTTTTTTCCCTAATGAAATACGCTCCTTTACGTGGGAAAACTTCCGTATGGTTAACCCGTACAAATGCCCGTCCACCGTTGGAAAAACAACGGTTTGAAAATGTCCCCACTCACTAAACAGATATTGAATCGAGTGAAAAACATTCTTTTTCAGTAGAGGATTTTGTATAATAGGAGATTGTATAGTATATTGTTCATTTATGATGAGTGCATAAAGCAGGCGCTCTGTGTCACGCTTTAGCCAAAAACGTTCCCACTCAGTGCTCATAAAACGAGATACAGAAAAATACGGAAGCAGATGGAACAAGGGTTTGCCGCACCGCTTAGACCATTCATACAAAAGAAGCTGAGGGTAAGCATCCGAAAAGATCAGCCAATTCGCTCTTTCATATGCTGTGAAAAAAAGGTGCCCCTCTTGATCTGTTAAACCTGGATGGAAGAGCTCGCCCTTTAGATCCGTCATAGACCATCCAGCATTTCTCGAGACAAAGGAAGCAAGCAGCGACCATTTCATCTCTGGATGACGATCATAAAAGCGCTTGTAAGCATTTGTCCTCGTCAGGTTGTCTTTATTTTTCACTTTCGTTTCACGCAATATATGCTGAGTGATGATGTACTCTTCTTGTGACAACATAGGTATCTCTCCAATACAAAATGCATTAAAAGGAGGCTGAAACTTGATGATTCGGTATCCAAACGGAAAATCGTATCAGCCCATTCAACCAATTGGGACAAAAAAAAGAATCAGCGGCGAATCCTCTTATAGTAACCGCGGGATGACGCTTGAGGCTGACTTAAATGAAACCAACCAGTACTATTTGGTCAATGGGATCGCAGTCATTCATAAAAAGCCTACCCCCGTTCAGATTGTGAATGTGGATTATCCAAAAAGAAGCGCTGCTGTGATCAAAGAAGCCTATTTTAAGCAATCATCCACAACAGACTATAATGGAGTGTACAAAGGGCGCTATATCGATTTTGAAGCAAAGGAGACCAAAAGCACCACCTCGTTTCCGCTCAAAAATTTCCACGACCATCAAATTGAGCATATGAAACAGGTTGAAAAGCTAGGCGGCATTTGTTTCGTTATTATATCCGCATTTGGCTCCGTTTATTATTTGCCCGCTTCAGATCTCTTTTTCTTCTGGGAGCGGCAGAAGCTAAACGGCCGGAAATCCATTAGTAAAGATGAATTAATGGAAGCCGGCCACTTAATGACACTTGGATATTCGCCAAGAATTGATTATATTAAAGTAGTGGAGACACTTCATTTTTCGGATGAAAGTGAGTAGCAATGACGTTCGAAAAAGGTTTAACACGAAAGGTTGAGATGTGATGTCTGATCAATTTACAAGTCGTGAACAGCGACGTAAAGCAAGTCAAGAAAACAATAAGAAGCAAAAGAACAAAAAAGGCAAAAAGAAAGCAGGTCTATTTAAAAAAATATTTTTATCTTTACTCGTGATCGGTCTTCTTTGTGTAGTGGCCGGAATCACAACTTTTGCCGTTTTTGCATCGAGCGCTCCTTCAATTGATGATAGTAAGCTCAAAACACCATATTCTTCAAAGCTTTATGACATAGACAAGAAAGTGTTTGCAGAAGTCGGTGCGGAAAAAAGAACGTATGTCTCGATTAAAGATATACCCGATGTGGTAAAAGAAGCATTTATCGCAACGGAAGATGCACGTTTTTATAAACACCACGGGATTGACCCAATCCGTATTGGCGGTGCCCTTGTCGCAAACGTCGAGGACGGCTTTGGAGCTGAAGGTGGAAGTACAATTACACAGCAAGTTGTGAAAAACACTCTACTTAACAATCAAAAAACGTTAAAACGTAAAGTACAGGAAGTATGGCTCTCGATTCAGCTTGAGCAAAAGTACTCTAAAGATGAAATTTTAGAAATGTATTTAAACCGCATTTTCTTCTCACCTTATGCTTACGGTGTTGGGAAAGCGGCTGAACAATTTTTCGGCGTGACAGATTTAAATAAACTAACGGTTGCACAGGCTGCCACACTTGCAGGTATGCCGCAGAGTCCTTCTGCTTATAACCCAGTGAAAAATCCTGAGGCAGCGGAAAAACGCCGCAATATCGTGTTAGGGCTCATGAAAAAACAAGGCTACATTTCAGAGAAAGACTATGAAGTTGCAAAAGCAACCCCTGTCAGCAAAACTGTCATCCCTGCTGATAAATATAAGAGCCAGAACTCAAGTAAGTATTCTGCTTATATTGAAGAAGTCATGGAAGAAGTACAGAAAAAAGCCAAAGTGGATGTATCAACTGATGGACTAAAAATCTATACATCACTTGATCGAAAAGCTCAGGATCACCTAGATGATATTATCAATGGAGATTCAGTTGGATTTACGAAAGGTATGCAGGCAGGTGTTACTCTGCTTGATACGAAAAATGGTGAAATTCGCGCTATTGGCGGTGGACGTGATGTACCAGCCGGCGGCTTTAACTATGCGACTGATGCAAAACGTCAGCCAGGTTCAACAATCAAACCAATTTTAGATTACGGTCCAGTCATTGAAAACAAAAAATGGTCAACGTACCAGCAAATTGATGATGCGCCGTATACGTACTCAAACGGTACACCAATTAATAACTTTGACAGAAGACATTTAGGGAAAATGTCGATGAGAAGTGCTTTGGCACAATCACGAAACATCCCTGCCCTAAAAGCTTTCCAAGAAGCTGGCACAGACAATGCCGTTCAATTCGCCAATAATTTAGGTATGGACTTACCGTCTGACATTCCTGAGTCTTACTCAATCGGTGGATTTGACGATGGCGTGTCCTCTCTAAAAATGGCTGGGGCCTTTAGTGCATTCGGTAATAATGGATATTATAACGAACCGCATGCTGTCAAGTCTGTTGAATTTAATGACGGTACAAAGCTTGACCTAACGCCAGATTCCAAAGCGGCTATGAGTGATTACACAGCCTTTATGGTCACAGATATGCTGAAAACTGCTGTCCAATCTGGAACTGGGACACTTGCACAAGTACCGAACGTTCAAGTAGCTGGTAAAACAGGTACAACGAACTTTACACAAGATGATATCAATAAATACAATATTCCTTCTGGCGGTGCGAAAGATTCGTGGTTTGTTGGTTATACGCCGCAATATACAGCAGCCGTTTGGACTGGAATCGGTAACTCAAAAGATGCGGACGGCAAAATGTGGCTCACAGATTATGAGCAGCGTGTTGCCAAACTCGTCTTCCAGCGATTAATTTCTCAAATTGATGATGGAAGCGGCTCATTTGAAAAACCAGACAGTGTCGTAGAAGCTACGGTTGAAAAAGGATCGGATCCAGCGAAATTGGCCGGACCAAATACACCTAGTGAGAAGAAGACAACAGAATACTTTGTAAAAGGTACGGTTCCGACAAAAGTGTCTGACACATATGAGAAAAAAGAAGCTGATAAGCCTTCTGATTTAAAAGCAGTGTATGATGAAGAGAAAAAATCCATCACACTGACTTGGGGCTATGATAACGACGCAGATGCTACATTTAATGTAAAACAAGCGGTAGATAACGGCGGCTATAAAGAAATTCAAAACAGTTCTGCTAAAGAAGCGGTCATCTCTGATGTAAAGCCTGGCTCTACTTATAAATTCCAAGTGACAGCCACTGTAGAGGATGTCACAAGTAAAGCAGCTTCTACCTTCCTCACCATCAAGGATGATGAAGATAAGGAAGAAAAAGCAGATGATGAGAACAAAGAAGAAGAAGAACCGCAGCAGCCTGACGACGAGCAGACAGACCAGACTGACGATAACAAAAATCAACCCCCAGGCACTGATGAGCAAAAGCCAGATGATAAAAAAGATCAAGACAAAGATAAAGATCAGGATCAAGGCGGAAATACGGAAAACGGAAATAATGGTTCTTCGGATGATGGCTCAGACAATACAAATGGGAACGGCAATTCACAAACTGACAATAAAGATAAAAAGAAAGATGATGCGAAAACGAACTCTCAAAACTCAAGTTCGCAATCAACTTCTCCTAATCGAAAAGAAAATGAATAATGAAAAAGCACTTGCCTATATGGCAAGTGCTTTTTTAACGGTTTTGTCTGATTTTTTTAAGTGCTTCATATTTTCCATACTGCTTTTTTAGTTCTGTGTATAGCTCGTCTAGTTGAATGAAGCAGTGATATTGAGTCGGTTTTACCAATATGAACTCTAAACGTTCTGTCCAATTAATAGGAGCAACAGGAAATGTCTCTTGCTTAATATGTTCCCAATCAAGCGTTTGCAGTCTCTCCCCTTTGATCCAGTAAAACATCGCAATCATACTGACAATCCCTTGAAGCATATCATCTTCTTCACACCGGGACTTTCTTGTTTGAAAACGAGGAAGCATTTTTCCTTTTAATTCATTCCACAGTTCGAACATCACAGGAACAAATTCTTCTGTTTTCTGCCATGGAAGTTCATCTCTTAAAGGTTCTGAAGATAGATCATATGCGAGTGGATGCTCTCTAAGGATGTCTACTCGATCGCCTTTCATCTCTACCTTTTTCCCTTTTAGTTTTTCGACATATGAGAAAAAAACAACTGCCCCGCTCATGCCAGCTTCACCAATCCTTTTTTCAGCCTCTTCTGCCCTTCTCTACACATATCAAGAAGCGGACAAGATTCGCACTGCGGACGTTGCGCTTTGCAGTGATATCTGCCAAAAAAGATCAGGCGGTGATGCGTCACAGACCAATCTTCTTCTGGCACTTTTTTCATTAAGGTTTGTTCTACTTCGAGAACAGAATCCTTCCAGCGGCAGATTCCCAGTCTCTTGCTAACACGTTCTACATGTGTATCCACTGCAATTGCCGGCACCCCAAAAGCGACCGAAACAACGACATTTGCTGTTTTCCGGCCCACCCCAGGAAGCTTCACAAGCTCGTCCCGATCCTTTGGCACTTCGCCGCCATATTCTTCAATCAGCATTTTGCTCAACTTTTGAATGTTTTTGGCTTTATTTCGATAAAGGCCAATCGAACGAATATCTTGCTGCAATTCTTCAAGCGGTACACTTAAATAGTCTTCTGGTGTTTTATATTTTTGAAATAACGTTTTGGTCACTTTGTTGACAAGCACGTCGGTACACTGCGCAGAGAGTGCTACAGCGATCACAAGTTCAAATGGATTCGAATGAACAAGCTCACACTCGGCCTCTGGAAACATATCTCCTATAATATCTAAACATTCATTGATTTGTTTTTTTGATAACATGACTTCTCCTTCATTGGTTATTGTTCCAGCCAATTATAAAAAGGAACTTGTCGCTTATATGTTGACGTCTCTTCTTTTGATGGTGGCGCTTTTTGCTGAGAACGGAAATGCTGGCTATGCTCTTTTGCTTCTTCCGCTGTTTTTAGCCCTTTCTTTTTCCACTCAAACAGAATTCGGTCGATATAACGGAAATTTAATTTTCCTGATAAAACCGCTTCTCTTAATGCTAGGCGAATCATTTCAGCATCATGATGGTCTTGATCCATCCAGATCGAGAGTGTTTCTCCTTCAAGAGGAGAGAGCGGTCTGCCAAATTCATCTTCAAATAAAGCATATAAAGACTTTTCAGCCTGTACGTGAAGTTTTTGACCTTCCTTCGCTTGTTTTGCCTCTAAAAAGTCATACAGCACGCCCCATAAAGGCTCAACTGAGTAACGGTCATGCTGAATACCAGACCCGTCTTCAAACGGCTGAATCGAAATAAATCCTTTTTGAATTAAATGCTGAACCATATACGCACACTCTTCAGCTGAAATGGTCATGCCATGGGATAGCTCTTCAAATGTTTGAAAGAACACACCTTGTTCTTCATTCATTTTAATCTTAAGCATCACCATCATTTGTGATTCATTCAGTCCTAACTGCTCATAATGAGCAATCAGCAAATTAGGCAAACTGGTCGAACCCATTTGCTGCATATTAATAAATTGCTGCCTATTCATCGGATACACCTCTTCACTTTAAGTATATCACGTTTTATTTCACGTGCCCCTTCAAAAAACGTTTGAAAAAGCCTCCATATGTTGGAGGCTTTCACGTCTTAAGGATATAAACGGTTTAATAATCTTGGGAAAGGAATGGTTTCACGCACATGCGGCGCTCCACTAATCCAAGCAACAGTACGTTCAAGTCCAAGACCAAAACCTGAATGCGGTACAGAACCATATTGTCTTAATTCTGTGTACCATTTGTATGTTTCTTGATCTAGCCCATGTTCTTTCAATCTTGCTTCAAGCAGCTCTAGATCATGGACACGCTCAGAACCGCCAATGATCTCTCCGTAGCCTTCTGGTGCAATCAAGTCTGCACAAAGAACAACATCATCACGATCTGGTGCAGGCTGCATGTAAAATGGTTTTAATGATGTTGGATAATGAGTGATAAACACTGGTTTATCGTAGCTTTCAGCGATCGCTGTTTCGTGAGGTGCGCCGAAGTCATCTCCCCATTCAATATCGTCAAAGCCTTTTTCTTGCAAGAATTTAATTGCTTCATCGTAAGTGATGCGCGGGAATGGTGCTTTGATGTTTTCTAATTTTGCTGTATCACGGCCAAGTGTATGCAGTTCCACTTTACAGTTTTCAAGTACACTTTGAACCACATGAGTCACATAATTTTCTTGGTACTCAAGGTTTTCATTAAATTCGACAAAAGCCATCTCAGGCTCGATCATCCAAAACTCAATTAAATGACGTTTAGTTTTAGATTTTTCAGCTCTAAATGTTGGACCGAATGAGAATACTTTTCCGAGTGCCATTGCCGCAGCTTCCATGTAAAGCTGTCCACTTTGAGAAAGGTACGCATCTTCATCAAAATATTTCGTCGCAAACAGCTCCGTTGTGCCCTCAGGTGCACTTCCAGTTAAAATTGGCGGATCTACTTTCACGAAGCCTTCTTGATGGAAGAACTCATATGTAGCACGAATGATTTCGTTACGAATTTTCATAATGGCATGCTGCTTTTTAGAACGAAGCCATAAATGACGGTGATCCATTAAGAATTCTGTTCCATGCTCTTTTGGTGTAATCGGGTAGTCAGTTGCTTCGTGAATCACTTCAATGGATTTCACTTGCAATTCAAAACCAAGAGGTGAACGCTCGTCTTTTGTTACTTGTCCTGTCACATAGACAGATGTTTCTTGAGTGACCGATTTCGCAAGCTTAAAGACTTCCTCTTCCACTTCTGCTTTTACTACGACTCCTTGAATAAAGCCTGTCCCGTCACGCAGCTGCAAGAATGCAATTTTACCGCTTGAACGTTTATTGGCAATCCATGCGCCGATGGTTACATCTTCATCGACATGTTTGAACACTTGATTAATCGTTGTTTTCAACATAATTCCCTCCAAAGCCAGAAAGAAACTCACCTTTTCGATAGGTGTGATTCTTTTTTCATACATTTTATTATAACCGTTCTAAATCAGCATGGTCAACGCAAGACAGGAGAAACTATGGTGTTACATTTTTTTCCACATGTCCTGTTGAGAAGTCGACATAGCTAAAGCTGTATTGATTGTTTTCATTTAAGTACGTCACTTCCCAAAGGAGTACGTCACCTTCTCTTGCTAATTGAACGTCCTTTAGCTTAGAGACTGTGTTCTCCTTTTGAACAGCTTGTACTGCTTGATTTGAGGTAATACCGTCTTTTGCTTTTTTTGCAATCACTTTTTCTTTTTTGCTGGCAGGTACCCAAACATAGGTTGTTTCGTTTTGTTTGTTTTTCCCTTCAACAATAAATTGTTTTTCTTTTCCGACAAAGGTTTCTACTTGCTCCACTTGTACGATGTTTGCTTGTTTTTTTGCTCGTTCAATCGCCGCCTCATGACCTTGTTCCTTTTGCCCCATGGCAATCTGATAAATCCACGTAAAGCTGATGATGCCAATGAGCAAAACGAGAGCCACAACGGATGAGATGATCCAAACTATTTTTTTCATGTCAAGCTTCCCCTATGTGCGATATATTGTAAATATCGCTTGATTTTGATCTTCTTGATCTAATGCCAATCCAAACATGAGATCTTCTCTTTTAAGCGTTCTGTTCAATAAGTCAACAATTTTATACAGGTCCTCTGAATGCTTAATGTGAACAGTTGAAAGTACCTCTATTTTACTTTCCACTTCTAATTCCTCCTCGGTACGTAAATATTGTTAGTCATACTTTTCGGCGCAGGAACCGATACTATTTTTACAACGGAACACAAAAAGCCGTTACGATAAATTAACTCCAAACCCACACCAGCTAAAGGCCGCTTATGACAGCGGCTTTTCGTTGTTGAGTTTCTCTATATACGCCTCAAGTGATTCTTTTGACATCTCGTGGACCGGCGCATGAGGGAGTGATTCTAAAAATAGTTTTCCATATGACGCGGTTTTCACTCGGCGGTCTAAAATGAGCAATGTCCCTATGTCTTTTTCAGAGCGCAGCAAGCGTCCTGCACCTTGTTTAAAGGTTAACACAGCTTCTGGGAGAGCAACGGCTTTAAACGGGTTCTTCCCCTGTTTTTTAGCGGCATCACATTTTGCTTCAATGAGCGGTGAATCAGGCGGCCGAAACGGGAGGCGTGCCATAATGACTGTTGTCAGCTCTGATCCAGGAAAATCGACACCTTCCCAAAAACTACCCGTACCAAGTAAAATCGCATGTTTTGCTAATTTGAACATCTTCGTTAATTTAACAGGGCTACCGCCCGTCAGACCTTGAGCAAAAAGGGCGGCTTGCATCCCTTCTGTTTTCAGTTCATCATACACTGCTTTTAACATCTCATGTGAATTAAATAACACCAATATTTTCGCTTGATGCTGCTTTTCCATCATCTTAATGTACCGTACTGATTGCTTTACATAGTCGCGCTCATCACGGTTCGTAATCGGCGGCATATCAGCTGGTACGATAACCTTGAGCTGTTTTTCAAGTTCAAACGGTGACTCAATCTGTACAAGATGCGGATAAAAATCCTGCAGACCAAATCGTTCTAAGCAATAATCAAAGCGCCCATTGATTGTGAGTGTCCCTGATGTGAGGACAACACTTTTTTTGTTCATAAAAAATCGATCCGCCAAAAGCTCTCCTGTATCTAGCGGCTGTGCATGCATAAAGACAGCATTTTTGGCACCCTTTGCATCAATCTCAATCCAAACCGTTTCATCGTTTTTCGGTTCAAAAATGAATCGGTACAGCGTACTGCAAAATGTGTGCATAAACGACATCACTTGATCGTATTCCTCTGCTTCAAACGCAAAGTGCTCTGTCAACTGATCACTTTTTTGAAGAAGCTCGCTTTTTTGCTGCTCATACAGCTTTTCACAAGCAATTAACAAAGAACAAAGCTTACTTGCCGTCTCTTTAATCCGTTTCCACTGCGCATGCTTCGAATGATGACGGACTCTATGAATGAGACGATTGATGTCTGCTTTTGGTTTTGTCCTTTTGACAAAAGAATGAACGGTACTAAAGAAGGCGTCACTTTCCATTTGAAGCTGATGAAGATACTCATCCATTTCGATAAAGGTGTCCGTCTGTAAGCCGGCACCGTGAAATCTCTTTTTGAGCTTCTTTAACAGACCGCCCTGCATGGAGCCAAGCTGCGTTAATTTCGCATGAAGCTGAATATACGACGCACTATCCCCTAGCGTTTCATTGGCTGTTTTCTCAAATTGGTGAGCCTCGTCAATCACATATACGTCAGCATGCTGAAAGATAGATGATGCTTCCGTTTGTGATAAGAGCAGGCGATGATTCGTTAAAATTAAATCAGCTGTTTTGGCCCTTCTTTTCGCACGCTCATAAAAGCAGTATTCTTTAAAGCGGCGCTTTTTCGATGTAAACGGCATGTGCACACACGAAATCCGGTCTTTTATATTGGCAGCTCCCGACGGTAAATTTAGTTCAGATAAATCACCCGTTTCTGTCACAAGGAGCCACATTAATATTTGCGCCTTCGTTAAGACCACATCATAATTATCATCTTCCTCATGCAGCACATGCTCAAACTTATCTAAGCAAATATAATGCGCCCGACCTTTGAATACACAGGCTGCTGGCTCAAATGGAAGCAATTGATTTAAAATAGGCACATCACGCTGAAGCATTTGCTGCTGCAAAAGAATGGAATATGTACTAATAATGACAGGTTTTCCTGATTTCTTTGCTTCTAATGCAGCTGGTATGAGGTATGCGAGCGTTTTTCCAATACCTGGTGCCGCTTCAATTAAAGCATAAGCTCTTTCATGAAACACATCTCTCACTTTATTCATCATCTTGAGCTGGCCTTCTCTTACTTCATAGCCTTCCACTGTGTGGGGAAGCTTCTTTTTGATCTCCTCAAATAGCTGTTCATCGTCTTCCCCTACTGAATCTGTCGTATCCTTTTCAGAATTGGTGACATCTTTAACAGCAAAAGAGCCGACTTCTACCAAAGAATCTTCGCGGCTAGCATCACTCGTTTCAAGCTGCTGGATTAAAAGTCCTATATCACTTAAGAGATAAGAGGATAATCTGCGCAGCTGCTTTAGCACATTTGGCGGTGTATGTGTTAATTGATGGAGTAAGGTTAAAAATAACATGGCAGTAACTTCCGCATCACTATCCGCCCTGTGCGGGTGGTCATGTGGAAGCATGAGCTCTTCGCTTAATTCAGTGAGCTTATAGCCTTCAAGCTCTGGATAAAGAATTCTAGAAATTTCAACTGTATCAATCGCTAGCACATCCAGCTCATTTTTCCCGCATGCTTTTAGTTCATCATTTAAAAAATTCAAGTCAAAATGAACATTGTGCGCAACAAAATAAGCGCCTTGAATGAGATCATACACCTCTTGGGCAATGTCCTCAAAAAACACTGCATCGTCTACCATATGCTGCTGAATGCCTGTCAGCTGTTCAATAAATCCAGGGATCACTTTTCCCGGGTTCACATATTTTGAATACCGTTCGACAATTTGTCCATTTTCAATGACCACCGCAGCAATTTGAATGATTTTATCACCCTTTTTAGGTGAATTTCCGGTGGTTTCAATATCAACGACAACAAACCTTTGATCGGCCATAAAATGGACACCTCAATTCCTCGTTCCACTCGAAGTGAAACACGCTCTGGGCAAAAATAGCTGAAACAGAACAGCTCCTTTTCTTAAACTGTTCTGTTTCATTGCAGCATGCGTTATAAAATCGTTCTCGCAGGCTCTTGCCCAATCATTTGTTCAATTTGATTTTCTTTATTTAACACGACCACTTTTGGTGTATGTGTCTTTGCTTCTTCTTCTGAAAGCATCCCATAAGCAATAATAATCACTTCATCACCCGGCTGAACCAATCTTGCTGCTGCGCCATTTAGACAAATGACACCGCTCTTTCTTTCACCGGGAATAATATATGTTTCAAGTCTCGCGCCATTATGATTATTGACAATCTGTACTTTCTCATTTGCCATCATACCTGCCGCATCAAGTAAATCTTCGTCAATGGTGATGCTTCCTACATAATGTAAGTTTGCTTCTGTTACTGTCGCTTTATGAAGTTTAGAAGTCATAAAGGTTCTATACATGCTTTTCACCGCTTTCAGGAACATGGATTATCACATTATCAATCAGTCTTGCCCGTGAGAATTTCACCGCAATCGCAATGATGACCTGGCCTGCTAACTGCTGAAGCGGCTCAAGCTCTGGATAGGAGTAAATCTCAATATAATCAATTTCCCCGCTCGTTTGAAGAATTTCTTCTTCTACCAACTGATAAATGCGACTGACGTCACGTTCACCTTTTTCAACCGCTGACTGTCCTTTTTTCAATGCGCGGTACAAAGCAGGAGCATCTTGTCTTTCTTTATCAGACAAGTACACATTTCTTGAACTTTTCGCTAAACCGTCTTCTTCCCTAACTGTCGGCACTGAGACAAGATGAAGATCAAAGAAGAAATCCTTGATCATCGCATCGATCACAGCGACTTGCTGTGCATCCTTTAAACCAAAGTATACATTTGTTGGTGCTACAAGATGAAATAGCTTTGTCAGCACAGTCACAACGCCGTCGAAATGTCCTGGTCGTTTTTTCCCGCATAAGACTTCAGTCCGCTTTTGAACCGTCATCGTGATCGATGGTTCATTTGGATACATTTCTTTCACATCAGGTGTAAATAAAATATCTACCCCTGCTTCTTCTGCAAGGCGCTGATCTCTTTCCATATCCCTTGGATAGGATTCAAAGTCTTCGTTCGGTCCAAACTGCAAAGGATTGACAAAGATGCTCATTACCACAATGTCATTTTGATCCCTTGCTTCTTTCGCAAGCGTCAGATGTCCTTCATGAAGAAAGCCCATCGTTGGAACAAAGCCGATGGAATGCTGTTTTTCTTGATGCAGTTTGATCAATTCCTTCAACTCGTGAATATGGGTGACAACGTTCATTTTTTGATCCCCCCATATAAACCATCAAGGACTTCTTCTTTGATATGAAATGTATGCTTGTCTTCTGGAAATGTGTGTCCTTTTACTTCTTTCGTATATTGAATAAGCGCTTCTTCTAATACAGTATCAATTTGCGCGTATTGTTTCACAAACTTAGGTGTTCTAGACACCCCGTATCCTACCACATCATGGTAAACGAGAACTTGTCCGTCTGCCTCAGCCCCTGCACCAATCCCGATCACAGGAATTTTCAGCATGTCGGTAATTCGTTTTGTCAGTTCGCCAGGTACGCATTCAAGCACAAGTGCAATCGCACCAGCTTCCTCACATTTTAAGCTGTCTTCAATCAATTTCTGCGCACTTTCGTGGTCTTTTCCTTGCACTTTATACCCGCCAAGTACTCCAACTGACTGAGGTGTGAGGCCTAAATGACTGACGACAGGAATCCCGCCTCTTGTGAGAGCTTGAATGGATTCAAATACGCCATCTCCGCCTTCTAGCTTTAAGGCATCCGCACCGCTTTCTTGCATGATGCGTGCTGCGTTTTTCAATGTTTCTGCTAATGAATAATGGTAAGACATAAATGGCATATCCGTCACAATAAATGTGTCTTTTGCGCCTCTTTTCACTGCTTTTGTGTGATGAATCATGTCATCGATCGTGACTTGTACTGTCGAATCGAGTCCAAGTACAACCATCCCAAGTGAATCACCGACTAAGATCATGTCAACTTCCGCTTTTTCTGCTTGCTTTGCAGATGGATAGTCGTATGCTGTCAGCATTACAATTGGTTCATTTTGTTCTTTCATTTTGAAAAAATCTAGCTTTGTCTTCATTTGTTCCTCCTCATTCTGGAGAGGAGATGGCTTGCCTCACATCACATGTTTTGATCTCTCATGCGCGGCGAATCATCCCTCTGTCCAAGTCCCTTAGGATCAAGGCAGAAATTTATCAAATTTTTGTTTCTAACAGGTACAGCTCTTTTCAGATACTGCCCACACGAAGTATATCAAAAATGTGCCGGGTGTTCCACTTAAGTTGACTTGATCTCGATGTCTGCGGAGTAGATTTTTTGGATCCCTTCCTCCGTTTCAAGCAATAAAACACCTTCTTCATTGATTCCGAGCGCTTTTCCAGTGTATTGCCCATTGACGGTGCGGGCCACAATATGCTGCCCGATCGTCATCGCAAACGATTCCCATAATTGTTTAATGGGCGCAAATCCTTGCTTCATATAATCAGCATACCTTTTTTCAAAGGTGGACATGATCTGTTGGATGAGCGCAGCACGGTCCACTTTTTCATTCAATTCCATTCGCAGGCTCGTGGCGACATCCTTTAGTTCATCCGGAAAGTCATCAGCCGTTTGGTTCACATTAATGCCCGGGCCAATAATCACCGCATGAACCTGGTCCGCCTCTGCTTTTAATTCAGTCAGAATGCCAACGACTTTTTTCCCGTTTAACAAAATATCATTTGGCCATTTAATGGATGGACTGAGTCCTGTTTGCTCTGCAATGGCTTCTGCGATGGCTACAGATGCTAAAAGCGTCATCTGCGGCGCTTTGTGCAGCGGAATTTCAGGCCGTAGAATGAGACTCATCCAGATGCCTGTCCCATTTGGTGAATGCCACATCCTTTGAAGGCGGCCTTTCCCGTTTGTCTGATGATCACTGACAACGAGCGTACCGTGGGGCGCACCTTCATTTACAAGATCATGGGCAATCAGCTGGGTGGAGGCGACTTCTTTCTGAAAATAAATGTGCCTGCCAAAGCTCTCTGTGTCGAGACCAAACAGAATTTCGTCCTCACTAATTTTGTCCGGTTTACGCAGCAGGCGATATCCCTTTCTTCTGACGGCTTCTACCTCATAGCCCTCTTTTCTGAGGTCCTCTATATGCTTCCAGACAGCCGTTCGAGAACAGCCAAGCTCATCACAAATTTGCTGACTTGAGACAAAATCCTGGCTAGATGCTGTAAATAGTTCGATTAATCGTTTTCTAATTGCTGATCGCATGCTGTAAGCCACTCCTCTATGGCTTCTTTTCGGTTTTCTAAATGATTGTGCAGAACGGCTTTTTTTACCAAATCAAGCTCTTCTGCGATCCATTTTCCTGATGTCTTTTGCCGAAAGGCCATTAAATCTTTTCCTGAAACAGCGAGGTCTTGAAGTGTTTTAATCGGCAGTGCATCATAAGAACGCTTTGCTGCCTCCAGCTCGTCAAAGAAAATGCGGCGCTCGTGTTTTAGCTGTGAGATCTTCAAGCTAGATAAGAGCACGTGTTCACCAGCCTCAAACATCTTCTCCGCATCCCAGTCACAATCGACGTATTGACTAATAGCCACAGCGTCTTTCAAAAGCTTTGTTGACAGCTTCCATTCTTTTAAGAAGAGCACAGCCTCCGCTTCATCGAAGCCAAGCAAATGGATAACAGCCCCCCATACCTCTTCCAGTCCATCCAGTAAGTAATACGGAAATGACTGAAAGGATTCTTGCAGACGATCCTTTTTGAGACCCGGCAATTCTTCATACAATTTGGTAGAAATGAGCACCTTGATCGCCCGCTCACAATAACGACCTTTTAAAAGCTTTTCCATTTCAATCTTTTTGCGTTCAACGGATATGTTGGCAAGCAGGCGCTTATCTTTTTTCATCGCTTCAGCCGTCTCAGGAGCGAGCTCAAAGCCAAGCTGGCTTAAAAAACGGACCGCTCTCATCATACGAAGCGCATCTTCCTGAAAGCGGCACGCAGGATCTCCTACGGTTTGAATTCGTTTCCGCTCAATATCCTTTTTTCCCTCTACATGGTCAATAATCTCCCCATGTATATCCATAGCCATCGCATTGATTGTTAAATCTCTTCTTAAAAGATCTTCCTTCAAGGATGTGATAAACGCCACTTCTTTCGGTCTGCGAAAATCTTCATATTCTGATTCAGTTCGAAACGTCGTCACCTCATAGCTGACCCCATCATGTAACACAATGACAGTGCCATGCTCCTTGCCAACATCAACTGTTTTTTCAAATAAAGACTCGACCGTATCAGGCGTTGCATCGGTTGCTATATCAATATCACCGATTTCCCTGCCTAACAGGACATCTCTCACTGCTCCGCCGACAAAGTAAGCCTGATGCCCATGTTCGTGCAGTGTATGTAAAATAGGGATCGCATGTGTGAATGGTTCATTCATCTTCATCATCACCTTCGATCAATTCTAGGTAAAGCTCTTCATATTCACTCACTATTTTTTCAGAAGAGAAATGGGCTTGAACGCTAGACTGGGCCGCCGCTGACACTTGCTCATGAAGCGCTTTGTTTTTGAGTATTGAGACTGCGTGTTTAGCTGCCGCTTCTATATCGCCGAGCGGGACAAGGAAACCTGTCTCTCCATGTTCAATGACCTCTGGTATTCCGCCAACATCTGTTGCAATACAAGGGACACCGCAGGCCATTGCTTCAAGAAGTACAAGCCCAAAGCTCTCCTTCTCAGAAAGCAGCAGCTTCAAATCACTAATTGAATAAAGCTCCTCTACCTTCTCTTGCTTTCCTAAAAACAACACACGATCAGTTAGTTCCAGCTTTTTCACAAGATCGCATACAACCGACTTTTCAGGACCATCACCAATCAGCAGCAGCTTTGCATGCACCTGGTCAGAAATCTTTTTAAAGACATGAATCACGTCATGCACGCGCTTTACCTTTCGGAAGTTCGATACATGGATGATGACCTTTTCGTCCTGCATGAGACCATAATGTTTCTTCAGCACTTCATGATCTTCACGCAAATACACACGCTCATCGACGAAATTATGGATCGTATCGATTTTTTTATCCGGTTTAATCAGATCATACGTCTGTGCAGCTAATGAATGCGACACAGCTGTTACCCGGTCTGATGATTCGATGGCAAACCGAATCACTTCCTTTAAAGATGGATCATAGCCTAAAACCGTAATATCCGTCCCGTGAAGCGTGGTAACGACTTTCACTGTGTGTCCCGTCATTTGCTTCGCTAAGAACGCACAGACGGCGTGAGGGACCGCATAATGCGCGTGAATAATATCGAGCTTCTCTCGTTTTGCGACTTCCGCCAATTTACTAGCTAGTGCAAGGTCATAAGGTGGATATTGAAAAACAGCATATTGATTGACATCCACCTCATGAAAATAAATATTCGGATACACTTTATTGAGCCTAAACGGAATACTTGAGGTAATGAAATGAACATCGTGCCCTTTTTCAGCTAAACGTTTTCCAAGTTCCGTCGCAATAATGCCCGATCCGCCGACACTTGGATAACAAGTGATTCCGACCTTTAGTTTTTTCATAATTACCCCCCAAGTAAGTCGTCATCGATCAAAAGTGGTTTCTTTGTGATAAACCCTTCTGCATAAGCTTTATTGACTTCTCTTCCATACATAGACTCTCTCATTTTCACAAAATCAATATACCCGTTCACAAGAGGTGTCTCCACTGAATGCGCCGATTTTACAAATTGGCTTTGATACGCATGCAAGCTATCAATCTTTTGGTGCATTTCCTCAGAAATATCAATCACAAAATCTGGACGATGATGGCCGTTAATCATGTAATAATACATCTGACTTATTTTATGCGCTGGCTGCTTGTATGAATCTTCAAATTTATGTATACCTGCCGAAAAAGCAGCCTCTTCTACAAGTGAACCCGCATGACCATGATCTGGATGCCGATCTTGGTGATGCGGAGCAAAAATTAGCTTCGGTTTGTATGTACGAATCACGCCCGCAATGTCCTTCATTGCTTCGTCATTCAAATAAAGACCTCTGTCTGGCAGCGTGAGCTGGATTCGCGTTGACACGCCTAAAATGGCGGCAGCCGCTTTCGCTTCCTCTTTACGGCTCTCTACCGTTCCATTCGAGGATAATTCAGCCTGAGTCAAGTCGCAAATTCCGACACGCGCCCCTTTTTTTACGTATTTTGCAATCGTTCCGCCCATACCGATCTCTACATCATCGCTATGGGCTCCGAATGCAAGGATATCAAGTCGTTTCATTTGTTCCTCCGTTTTTTGCTACATCTCGAAAATCAAACGTACCTTTATTTAAATTCCTGACTAAAATCTCTGCGGTCCCCATATTGGTGGCAAGTGGAATGGTATACACATCGCATAGCCGAATAAGTGCAGATACATCCGGTTCATGCGGCTGCGCGGTAAGCGGGTCTCTAAAAAAGAGCACAAGATCCATTGCATTATCAGCAATTAAAGCACCAATCTGCTGATCTCCTCCAAGTGGTCCTGACTGAAAACGATGAATGGGAAGCCCCGTCGCTTCTTTCACTCTCAAACCTGTTGTCCCTGTTGCGTAAAGTGTATGATTTGCCAATATATCACGGTACGCAATGGCAAATTGGATCATGTCACTTTTTTTCTTATCGTGAGCGATTAAAGCAATGTTCATCAGGAATCCACTCCTTATTAGTCGATGATATTTTCTAAACCATAGACAAGCTGATCAATGTGCATAACCTGTTCAACTGAAAGCTTTACACCTGACATAAATGAGGCACGGTTATAAGAATCATGACGAATGGTGAGCGTCTGTCCGTCCATTCCAAACAGTACTTCTTGATGTGCGATCATACCCGGAAGTCTTACGCTGTGCAGACGGATACCGTCATAATCTGCGCCTCGTGCACCTTCGATTAATTCTTTCTCTTCTGGATGTCCTTGCTTTTTGCTTTCTCTGACTTCTGCAATCATTTCAGCTGTTTTAAGCCCAGTACCGCTCGGAGCATCAAGTTTTTTATCATGATGAAGCTCAATGATTTCAACGTCAGGAAAGTAATTCGCTGCCATTTTGGCAAACTTCATCATTAAGACCGCACCGACAGCAAAGTTTGGCGCAATAATACAGCCTATGCCCTTTTCTTCTGTTAATTGCTGGAGCTCTTTCAGGTCAGCTTCAGAAAAACCAGTAGTTCCGACGACTGGACGCACGCCATGTTCAAGCGCCTTTTTTGTATGTACTTTCCCGATTTCTGGTGTCGTCAAATCAATTAATACATCAGGTGCTGTCTCTGAAAGACACACATCAATATCTGTATAAATCGGCGCCTCAGATGTCGTATGAATCACATCAGATAATTTTTTTCCTTCGTGCGCGTGATCAAGGGCTGCCACAAGCTCAAAATGGCTCGTTTCTTCTGCCAGCTTCACAGCTTCTATCCCCATTCTTCCTCTTGCTCCAGCGATTACTACTTTGATGGTTTGGTTCGTCATCGTCTCTACTTCCCTTCTTTTTTCGTCCAGCGGTCTTTGTCTCTTGTATTGAATTTATGCATCACACGATCATGTGCTTCCTCTAGTGATATATCTAGTGAATTAGCGAGACATGTTAACACAAACAAAACATCGCCAATTTCTTCTTCCATGCTTTTTTCTGTTTCCGTTGTTTTTTTCGGCTTTTCTCCATAGTAATGGTTAACCTCTCTTGCCAGCTCGCCTAATTCTTCTGTCAGACGGGCCATCATGGCAAGCGGGCTGAAATAGCCTTCTTTAAATTGTCCTATGTAATCATCTACTTCTTGCTGCACGTGACGCAGCGTTTTTTCTTTCGTCATCAAGCTCATCCTCCTATCCATCTCTTACATGTTAGCGAAATCATAAATATTTGACAAATGTTTAAAACTCAGTTTGCTTGTTTCTCTCCCATACCATATAATATTATCGCTGTCTAAGCAAAAAAAGGAGTGGTCTCTTGCTAAAAGAAATTCGTCTTAAAAATATCGTCTTTATTTTAATAGGATCTGCGATTTTTTCTTTCGGTCTTGTTCATTTTAATATGCAGAACAATTTGGCGGAAGGCGGATTTACAGGTATTACACTGCTTTTATATTTTCTATTCCACATTGACCCATCCATTTCAAACCTTGTCTTAAACATTCCGATCTTTTTTATCGGCTGGAAAATGCTCGGCAGAACGATGTTTACTTATACAATTGTAGGTACTGTCAGTCTTTCTGTCTTTCTCGCCATCTTCCAGCGCTTTCAAATACATATGCCTCTCCAGCACGATTTGGCCCTAGCCGCACTCTTTGCAGGTGTGTTTATCGGAACAGGCCTCGGGATCATCTTTAAGTTCGGCGGTACTACCGGCGGTGTGGACATCATCGCAAGACTCATCAACAAGCATTATCAGGTGGCTATGGGACGAACAATGTTCATCTTCGACGCTTGCGTCATTACGATTTCTCTTACTTATTTAAATTACAAAGAAGCCATGTATACACTCGTCGCAGTATTTGTTGCTGCGAAGGTCATTGACTTCATGCAAGAAGGCGCTTACGCAGCCAAAGGTGCCATGATCATATCTGAAAAAGATGACATCATTCAAAAGAAAATCACAGAGGAAATGGAGCGGGGTGTGACCATTTTAAAAGGGGTCGGTTCCTATACAAAACAGGAGCGCAACGTTCTTTATTGCGTCGTCCCAAAAAACGAGCTTGTCCATCTCAAAAGCGTCGTGACCTCAGTCGATCCTCATGCGTTTGTATCCGTCAGTGACGTGCATGATGTGCTTGGTGAAGGCTTCACATTAGATGAACACAAAAAGCCGCTCAATCCGCATTAAAAAAAGAAGCCCAAAAATGGTGCTTCTTTTTTATGATTTCGGATAATCAGCTTGTCGCTTTTGCTTCTTCTCTTTTTCAGCACGGTATTTCCGAAATCCAACATACGTTAACGTTAATAAAATGATGCTTCCCGTTGTTAAAATGACCCATAAAAGCGATGGGTCAGCCTCATCTTGATCAACGAGGGAAAATACACTCGATAAATCCTCTTCAAGCTTCGTGAGGCGCTCAAGCTTTGTCCCACTTGATGCTTTTAAAAATTCACCTTGCTCAATCACTTCCATATGCTGCTTAATCGTTTGCAGCTTTTCAGGCGAAACATCAATGGTTAAACTCGGATAGATCATATCGTATAAAGAAACCAGCTCATTCCAAGTTTCATAAAACGTTGTTGATTCCGGATCCTTCACTTCTTTTTTCAACGTAGGAAAAGACCCCATAATGGGCTTCTCCAGCGAACCCCAAAGTGGCTCAGAGTCTGACTGGATCGCATCGAGCAGCATTCTAAACTGAGAGGCATAACGAAGCTTTTCGCGCTCATTCAATTCTTCCTGCGGCAGCCCTTTTATGATATCTTGATAGCCAACTGTAATTTGCCGAATCTGCGTATTTGTCAGCGTTCCGCGCCAATTCTCAGCTTTAAATGTCTTTTCAACATACAATGCGACCTGTAACGCCTCATCATATTTAGCTTGTCTCGTTAATTGAAAGATTGAATCTGATAGTTCCGTTAATTCTTGCAGCACACTAGCGGCTGTTTCCTCGCCTTTGGCAACAGATGGCTGTAATACGAGAAAAAATAATAGAATCATCGCGATTGGCTTTCGTTTCATGCAAGTCCCTCCTAGCCCTTCTCCATACAGCGTATGAAGAAAAGGACAAGGTTAGACCAATATTGTTAAGGGAGTTCGAGCTTGACCGATTTTTTCGATAGGACGAAATAATACGAAACAAGAAGAACGGCAATGCTTAACCAAAACGTGACGTAGCCGATCTCGTTTGTATAGGCAGACAGCATAGAATAACGCGGCATCATACCAAATACATAATCAATCACATCATTATGTAAAATCCATATGCCAGCTACCACCAAATGACGCATTTTAAAACGATAATACGGTGCAAACAATACGGCTTGAACCGCCATCGCAAAGTGGGACCCAATCAGCATGTACCCTTCCCACGGAAAATCATCCACAGATAAAAGGACAAAGATATTCATTCCTACAGCCCATAACCCGTACTTCATTAAGGTCACGAGGGCAAGTGCTTCAAAATAAGGAGCGTTTCGTTTCATCAAAAACGCAAGTAGAACAAATAAAAAGAAAAAGCTTGCCGTTGGACTGTCTGGAACAAAAGCTAAAAAGATAGCCGGCGTCTCTACAAGCTGTGGAATATACCAATAGTAGCCGTACACAGTGCCAAGGAAATTGATCATCAAGACTAGCACAAGCATATAGCGCGTGGCTAGCAGATATTGAATCCATCTCATACGTCTCTTCACTCACGATCTATTAAAATCAGAAAAAAGCTGACAGCGCCAGCTTTTTCTCTTTTGAGTATATCCTTGTACTTGCATTTAAACAACTGAATTATTTAGATTTGACCTCAGATAAATATTTAGACAGCTTTTCAAGTTCTTCATCGCTGCCTTTAAAGATACCCTTAGGCATGTTGCCTTTACCTTCAACAGCGATTTTAGCAATCTCCTCAGGTGCAAGACCATTGTCAACAAGTGACGGTCCGGCTGCTCCGCCCTGCATGTTATCCCCATGACAGGAGATACATGTCTGCTCCTGATAAATTTTATACTCTTCCGCTGAGGTATCAATCTCTGCTTCTTTCTTAATTTCACCTTGCTTTGCCGCTGCTTCCCAATCATGAGTAGCAACAGACTCCCACGTTAAATATGTTGCTGCGCCGACTGCAAGGATCATCATCCCCACTGCAACCGGTCTTCTATACGGTCTGCGTTCAGGACCAGAATCAAGAAATGGTGCGAGCAACAGTGCACCAAACGCAATCCCGGGCATAATCATCGCACCAACTACCGTATAGCCACCTGCAGCAAATTCATATTTTAATAACTGGTACAAGAATAAGAAATACCAGTCTGGCAGCGGAATATAGCCGGTATCTGTTGGATCAGCCATCCGCTCAAGCGGAGGTGCATGAACCACAGTTAGGACAAGAAATCCAATTAAAAAAACGGCACCTACAAGCCATTCCTTTAAAAGAAAGTTCGGCCAAAAGGCTTCTGTTTTTCCCGGATATTCGGAATAGTCTTTAGGTATGTTAGGTTTTCTTTCTGCCGGAATTCTAGAGTCTCCGACAAACTTCATCCCTTTTCCCCTATGCAAAGTCATCCCCTCCTCATTGAACATTCATCAAACGCAAATTTTTTATAGCGGTCCAGAAATTCCTTGCTTACGAATCATAATAAAGTGGGCAGCCATCAGCCCAAATAATGCCGCTGGCAAGAAAAAGACATGGATAGCGAAAAATCTCGTCAGCGTTTGTGCCCCTACAATGTCAGGATGACCTGCAAGCAGCGTTTTGATCTCTTTACCAATGAAAGGCGTCGCTTCTGCAATTTGAAGACCAACCTTCGTTGCAAATAGCGCCTTCATATCCCATGGCAAGAGATAACCTGTAAAACCAAGTCCAAGCATCACAAAGAAAATGAGCACACCAACAATCCAGTTGAGCTCTCTAGGCTTTTTATACGCCCCTTGGAAAAAGACCCTTAGCGTATGTAAAAACATCATGACAATAACTAAACTCGCACCCCAGTGGTGCATCCCTCTGACAATCTGACCAAATGCCACTTCATTTTGTAAATAATAGACAGATTCCCAGGCGTTTTTAATATCCGGCACGTAATACATCGTTAAAAACATGCCCGAAAGGACTTGAATGACTGTCACAAAAAACGTTAAACCGCCAAAACAGTACACAAAAGCGGAGAAATGATGTGCTGGATTGACATGCTCTGGCACCTCATGATCCGCAATATCTCTCCATATTGGTGTAATGTCTAGCCGCTCATCTACCCAATCATAAATCTTGTTAAGCATCGTTACCCTTCCCCTTTCGGCACAGCTTTTCCAAGATAGAGGTATCCGTCCTTCACTTGCTGCTTATAATGATCAAGCGGTGCAAGTGGCGGAGTTCCGGGTACGTTTGTACCATCCTTGTCGTACAGCCCATAGTGGCATGGACAGAAAAATTTGTTTGGATTTTTCGGATCACTGTTCCAGTTCACTGTACAGCCTAAATGTTTACAGATAGGCGATAAAGCGACAATTTCATCCCCTTCTTTGTACACCCATGCTGACCTAGATTCCTTTGACTCATACCATGCATCTACTTGATCAATTTTAAAGTCAAAGCGCTTCGGTTCCTTCGTCAGTTCATCTACACTGACAACTTGAACCATATCCTGATCCTCTGTTCCTTTTAGCACAGGGTCAAGCGCAAAGCGAACCATAGGCATGAGCATTCCAGCGGCCATAAATCCCCCCACGCCGGTCAACGTGTAATTCAAAAATTGACGCCTGGACACTCCATGTCTCTTCTCGCTCATTTTTTTCTCCCCCCCTCAGGTCGTCAGCTACTTTATAACTGAATTAGAAAAAATTTCATAAAACTAGGACACCCTCATAATATATCAATCTATTCACAAGGTCAACATCCTAAAAAGCTATGTACAATGCAAATGTAAGGGTTTTTATGAAGGGTTCCACTTTTGTAACAAAAAGTTCAAAATTTGTTCTACACTGTCTTGAACAATTTTTTGCTTTAATTCTACCTTTAAATGCTCGAGCGGAACCGGCTTTAACAAAAATAGTGATTCACTAACCGCCGCATGCTCTTTCCATTGGTGATCAGATGAGATCAACACAACATGCTGAAAATGATCTTCTAGCGACTGCTTCATCGTGAAGATGTCTTCTAGTTTTCGGTCATTGGCTTCTACATATGTATGTGGTGGAAAAAGAAAGACCCGCCCTTTCAGCTGTCTTTCAAGTTCCTCTGTTACAAGAATGGTAAACTCCCCTAAAGATACGGTTTGTTTGATTTGATTCACATCTATTCCAACTAATGGAATGATAGCGGTATCAATGTAATCTCTAGATTGCAAAAAGCGATCTGCATCCTCCGCTTGAAACTTCATCAATTTCCCCTCTTTCATGACATAAGCCCTGCCTGGATAGGGCAAGGCTTATTCGTTCAGTTTATGACAATAGGCTTAATTCTCTTGCTAACTTATTAAATGTTTCTTGATCATGACGGTCAAGTGCTTCATCTATCTCTTTCATAAGCCGTTCTTTTTGGAAAGTTGCGATCGAGTGTTCAAGCACTTTCTCTGCAAGATCCTTATCTTTTTCATTCTCATAAAGATCCTTTGGAATATGAGGATTTGTTTCAAGCACAGCTGCATATTCCGGCGAACGATAAGCAGAACGGAAATTCAATTGAATAAACAAATCTTGCTGTTTATTCAAACGAATATCATGAAATGACTTTTCAGCATCTGTCGTCATGATATTCTCTTTATAAAATCTAAAGGGAACTTCATCCACACAGTGTGTTGACATAATGATTCCCCTTGGGCAAAATTCTGCTTGCTCTACAAAATGAACCTTTTCCATCAAAGAGTCGTGACTCATTAAATAATTTAATATCCAAACGCACTCTCTTCGCTTTAACTGATAATGGTTTAAAAACCACCGGATGAATTCCTTCTTTTCATTGACAGAAACAGGGGTCTGCATGTTATTCCCTCCTCTATCGTAAATTAAATTGCTATACATGAATTATTCAACAAACCAGTTCTTCATTCCTGCAAACTATAAGGAAATTTCGTCTTCAATTCTTAAAATCGTTTCTTCGATTTCTTCATTCGTGCCATCTTTCTGAAGAACTTTACGTAATAGCGGCAATGCTTCTTTTTGTCTGCCTTCTTCTAAAAGGAACGATGCGTATTCATATAAAAAGTCACGTTCCTCATCAAAATCAGGCAGAGCCAGCTTGAAGTACTCAGCTGCTTCTTTGTATTCTTCTCGTCCAACAGATGCAGATGCAGCATACCAATTCCATTTTGGATCATCTTCCCCAAAGCTTTTAACCTCTTTTATGACATCCAGAATTTCATCAAAAAGCTCTTCATTTAAATAGATCGCGAGCAATGTTTGGACCGCTTCAATATATCCCGGATCAAGAGCAAGTGCTTCTTGAAGCAGCTTTTTCGCATCTTCTGAATCCCCATTTTTCAAGTCAATCTTTGCACCATATAAATATAATTCTTTGTTATACTCATCAATTTTAATACCCTCTTTTACTACCTCTAAAGCCTCGTGATATAGTCCTTCTTCCTCATAACTTTTCGCTAAAGGCATATATAGAGACGAATAAGATGGATCAATATCTTTTAGTTCTGAAAGCTGCTGAATGGCTGTTTTCGTTCGTCCAGCCCTCATCGCTGTAAATCCGTAGCCAAAAAGTGTATTCGGATCTGTTTGATCTTTCACTGCCTTTTCGTACCATTCAAGCGCATCTTCGAATTCTCCAGCTGTGCTGAGTGATTCAGCGAGCCTCTGATAAACATTGACGCCGCCAACCTCATGTTGTTGATCTGCGACCTTGTAGAAATAGTCGGCCGCTTTCTTTGAAAGACCTTGCGAAAAATACAATTCACCTAACGCAAAATCAATAATGGCTTCATTTGGCAGCAGCTCTTTTGCTTTTAAGAGCTTTTGTTCACTGACTTCAAATAGTCCTTGCATTTGATACAAATCTGCCATTAACAGTAGGCTCTCTGGATAGGCATCATCATCCTCAGGAATCGTCTCTAATACCGAAATCGCCTTTTCTTCTTCATCAGAGTCAATCAGCAGTTCTGCATAAAAACATGTTAACCCCGTTTCCTCTGGATATAAATCATGTAAATCACTGATGAGATTTCTCGCTTTATCGATATCTCCCCAATCATAATATAACTGAGCTGCCTGCGCCTTTTCTTCATCATGCAAATGCTTTTCTGCCTGAGCAAGTGTTTGAAGTCCTTTTTCAGTCTCACCCGCCTCAACTAATTTTATGGCTTCTTGTAATGAACTATTCAAATCAAACCGTTCCTTTCTGTTTTCCAAAAACCTAAACTATTGTTACTTCATATCATAATCGACAGGTACTCATCCAGCAAATATGTTGCACTTTTAAAATGAACCCATTTTTGTGTTTTAAAGACTGGTTTTCATTTTATCCTTTACGAAACGGAAGTTTTGTAAACTGAAAACACCTGAAATTCATTTTTTGATCAGATAAAATGATTTTTTTCCAGGTTTCATCTTGAGACAAGCTATGCTATATTCCTTACAAATATGCATAAGGAAAGAAAAAGCCTGAGGACATCCTCAGACTGTTTTGGTTAAGTATTCAATGTGTTCAAAGAAATTCGGGTATGAGACGCGTACAGCATCTGTATCTTCAATCTCAACCGCTTGCTTTGTGATGCAAGCAGCAATCCCTAGCATCATACCAATTCGGTGATCTCCGTAGCTTGACACGGCTGCGCCGCCTTGAAGCGTGGTTTTACCATGAATCTTCATACCATCATCTGTTGCTTCAATATCAGCACCGAGTTTTTTAAGTTCTGACACGACTGTATCAATTCGATTGGTCTCTTTTACTTTTAACTCAGCAGCATCTTTAATGATCGTTGTTCCCTCTGCTTGTGTCGCTAGAAGCGCTATAATTGGAATCTCGTCGATAAGTCTTGAAATCATATCACCAGAAATTTCGATGCCTTTTAATGAAGAGGTAGAGATCGTTAAATCTCCATATGGCTCTCCGCCTTTTGCATCTACTTCATTGATCTCAAGATTCGCACCCATTTGTTTCAGAACATCAATAATACCCGTTCTTGTTTTGTTTAGCCCGACATTTTTTAAAACAATTTGGCTGTTAGGAACAATAGATCCAGCAACAAGGAAAAATGCAGCTGAGGAGATGTCTCCAGGAACAAATATATCTGTTGCTTTTAATGTTTGACCACCTTCAATAGAAACACTTTGTTCATCTTCGTCTAGTTTCACACCAAACATAGAGAGCATTCTTTCTGTATGATCTCTTGATTTATGCGGTTCAGTTAATGTTGTTGTTCCTTCTGCTTGAAGACCTGCTAAAAGGACAGCGGACTTAATTTGGGCGCTTGCCACCGGAGACTCATATGAGACACCTTTTAAATGGCCGCCACGAATAGAAAGCGGCGTATACTCGCCGTTTGCTCTGCCATCTATTTTCGCTCCTAGTTGTTTAAGTGGACCTGTTACTCGCTGCATTGGTCTTTTAGCAATACTCTCATCACCGATCAGTGTACTGTGAAACTCACAACCAGCTAATATTCCCATCATTAATCGAATGGTTGTACCAGAATTCCCGACATCGAGGACGTCAGACGGCTCCTTGAGCTCTTTCAGTCCCTTCCCACGGATCACAACATCTGTCCCTTTTTGTTCAATTTCAACGCCCATTTTTCTAAAACAATCAATCGTACTTAAACAATCGGCTCCAGGGAGAAAGTTTTTCACCACTGTCGTCCCATCAGCAATTGCACCAAACATCACTGATCTATGAGAAATGGATTTATCACCTGGAATATGAATGACTCCATTCATAGGAGCATGTTTATGAATTTTCATATTTGTCACCTCAGTCAGCATAAAATGTATCGTAATTCGCTCTATTTTTTATACAGATCTCTGCACGTTTACGGTCGTCTTCTGTTTGAAAACTAATGCGTAAAATCCCATTAATGTCTTCCCGCGTTTCAATAATACGGATATTCGTAATACTGATGCTCTCATTTGCTAAATGTCCTGTAATCTCCGAAATGACTCCAGGGTGATCTGGAACATCCACATAAAGGTCATAAAAAGCAGGAATGGCACCTTTTTTCCTCAGAGGAAGTCCATCACGATATTCCTTTGCCTCTTGAAAATAAGAGAACAAGCCTTCAGCGTCTTCTTGCTGTACAAAGGTCTCAATGCGATCGATCTCTTTTTTCCATTCATGGAACCGGTCTAAAATCTTGTTTTTGTTGTGCAGAAGGATATCTCGCCACATTGCAGGGTTGCTTGACGCAATACGTGTAATGTCACGAAAGCCTCCAGCAGCAAACCGTTTGACAAGTGGGAATTGTTCTTCAAAATGATGTGCTTGATGCACAAGGCTGGCTGCAACAATATGAGGGAAATGACTAATCACACTTGTTACACCATCATGTTCTTCTGGGGTCATCTCAATAAAATGAGCATTTGTACCTTTTAACAAGTCCTTCAAACGATCAACAGCCTCGCGGTTTGTTTCCTTTGCCGGCGTTAAAATGTAGAACGCATTTTCAAATAAAAAGTCTTTCGCTGCTATAACACCTGACTTGTGAGAGCCTGCCATTGGATGTCCACCAATAAATTGATAGTGCTTAGGAAGCGTTTTTTCAGCAAAATGGACAACCTTTTGCTTTGTGCTGCCAACATCGGTAATTGTAAGCTCTCTCTCAATTCCAGAGTTTGCAATATCACGAAGCATCTTGACTGTTTGCTGAACTGGTGTTGCCAAAATAATAGTCGCAGATTCAGCCAAACCTGCCGCAAATGAATCAGCTGCTAAATCAATGATACCCAGCTTTGTTGCTGCAACCATTTGTTCTTTGGACACATCGTATCCAACAATTTTTTTATGAGGATACTCTTTTTTAATCGACAGTGCGATGGAACCTCCAATTAAACCAAGTCCAGCGATTAATATTGTTTCATTTGCATCATTCATGTTCATCACCTGTTTTTTCGCGAAAATTAAAAAAGCCATTTCAACAGCTTATATGTATGAGGTTGGTACAATGAAAGCCATATCCTGTAAAAGGATATGACTTTATGGTTATGCTACGCTCGAATGCCTTGCATTAAATCAGCAAGTGTACTTAGAATTTCTGCATTTTGCTCCATTGTTCCGACCGTAATACGTAAAGACGTTGGAAAACCAAGTGCTTTACCAGAACGAACAATGTAGCCTTTTTTCAATAATGCATTGAATAATTCATCTGCATCTCTTTTAAAATCAATCAGCACGAAGTTTGTTTGAGACGGATAAATAAATAGTCCAAAACGGTCAGCAAATTCTTGATATTGCTTGAGACCTGCTTCATTTTTTTGTCTGCATGATTGAATGAAGTCCTGATCTTTTATCGCTGCACGAGCTGCTGCCTGAGCGATACGACTCGTATTAAACGGCTCTCTCGCTGGTTCAATCGCAGTAATCAACTCTTCTGATGCAATGCCATAGCCTACTCGAAGCGCGGCCAGTCCATACGCTTTAGAAAACGTACGGAGTACGATAACATTTTGATAGTTGTGTAATAAAGATAAGCTGTTCGGAAAGTCTTCCGCACGAACGTATTCGACATATGCTTCATCTAGTACTACAAGCACATGAGCTGGTACTTGATCTAAAAACGCCACAAGCTCAGATTCTGACAAATGATTTCCCGTCGGGTTATTCGGGTTGCATACCCAGACGACCTTCGTGTTCTCATCAATCGCATCCAGCATGCCCTTCAGATCGTGAGCTCCTCCATCTAAAAGCGGCACCTCTCGAATCTCTGCCCGCTCAATGATCGCATTGTGACGATATTGCGGAAAAGACGGAGCTGGGATGACGGTATTTGTATGTTGGTCAAGGAATGCCCTAGCAATAATTTGCACAAGTTCATCTGAGCCATTCCCGAATATTAATTGTTTTTCATTTACTTGAAGAAACTCAGCGAGCTCTGTTCTTAAACTTGCGCTGTATCCATCTGGATAGATCGCTAAATGTTCAAGCTCAGCTTGTATCGCCTCTCTTGCATGAGCGGAACATCCAAAAGGGTTTTCATTTGAAGCCAATTTCACAATTTTGTCTAATTGATATTCTTTTTTGACCTCTTCAATTGGTTTCCCAGGTTGATACGGTTTTAGTTGTTTTAATTGATCTTTGATTTGCAAAAGTTTCACCTCATTTGAATGAATAGAGGGGACTAAATGTTTTTGCATAGGTTTCAAACTCTCTTAAAGCGTCTTGACGAGTATCACTTGCTAACAATTGATCCTGAAGTTCTTCAATTTTTTTTACAAGTGCACTGCCTACAACGACGCCGTCACTCAGTTTATTCATTGCGTCTACCTGCTCTCTTGTTGAGATACCAAAACCGACCGCAACCGGTATGTGACTCAGCTGTTTCACTTGTTGAATAAAATCAGTAATCGATTCGTCAAAGGTTTGTCTGACACCTGTTACACCAAGAGATGAAACACAATACACAAAACCTTCTGCCTGCTCTACTATATTTACTAATCGTTCCTTACTGGTTGGTGCAACGAGCGAAATATATGAAATGTCATATGTTTGACAGTTCTTTTGCAGCTCACTGCTTTCTTCAAAAGGCAAGTCGGGTGTTAAGAGTCCCGAAATATGATTTTTGCGCAGTAAAGCGAAAAAGTATTCTGTGTCTAATTGTAACACAGGATTATAATACGTAAATAGAATTACAGGAATTTTTACACCGTTTTTTTTCATCTTCCCTGCTAATTCTATCGCTTTTACGATATTCATGCCATGATTTAGAGCTCTTTTGGAGGCTCTTTGAATGACAGGACCGTCTGCTAGCGGATCGGAATAAGGAACACCTAGCTCAATCGCATGTGCACCGGCTGCTTGAAGGGACAAAGCTAAATCGATCGTGATTTCTTCTGACGGATCCCCTGCTGTAATAAATGGGATGAATAATTTCTCGTCTTCCTCTAATTGAAATGTGATCATTTGGTTTTGCCCTCACTTTCAAGCACATTCATTAATGTATGCACATCCTTATCTCCTCTTCCTGACAGGCAGACAAGGATGATTTCATCTTCACTCATCGTCCTGCTCATCTCAAACGCCTTGGCTAAAGCGTGTGCTGATTCAATCGCTGGCAGAATTCCTTCCTTTTCTGTCAGCAGTTTTAGTGCATCCAGTGCTTCTTGATCTGTAGCACTCACATATTGAACGCGTCCGCTCGCATGTAAATATGCGTGCTCTGGTCCGATCCCGGGATAATCTAGACCAGCTGAAATGGAATAGGGCTCAATAATCTGGCCAAATTCGTCTTGGATTAAATAGGTCAAAGATCCATGAATGACCCCTTTTGTCCCCTTCGTAATGGTTGCTGCATGAAGCGGCGTATCGATTCCTTTTCCAGCCGCTTCTACACCAATCAAATCAATCTCATCATCCAAAAACGCTCGGTACAATCCAATAGCATTACTTCCGCCGCCGACACAAGCAATGACTTTATGAGGGAGCCTGCCTTCTTTTTTCAGCATCTGCTCTTTTGCTTCATCACCAATCATCCGCTGGAACTCACTGACGATTTGGGGATATGGATGAGGTCCTACAACTGAACCGATCATATAGAAATGATCACTACAGTGCTGGACCCAGTAACGAATCGCTTCGGTCGTTGCATCTTTTAATGTGCCGTTTCCGCTTGTGACAGGTATGACTTCAGCGCCAAGGAGCTTCATTCGGAATACATTGAGAGATTGTCTCTCCACATCCTCTTTTCCCATAAATACCGTGCACGATAATCCAAACTTGGCGGCCACCGTTGCAGCTGCTACTCCGTGCTGTCCAGCGCCTGTTTCTGCGATGATGTTTGATTTCCCCATTTTTTTTGCAAGCAGTGCCTGACCAAGTGCATTGTTGATCTTATGAGCACCTGTATGGTTTAAATCTTCTCTTTTTAAATAGATTTTTGCGCCGCCGAGGTATGCAGATAACTGATCAGCATATGTCAGCGCAGTCGGTCTGCCTGAATAGTTTTGCAATAGAGAAAGATATTCTTGCTTAAAGGCTGGGTCTTCTTTTAATTCGTTAAATGCTTGTTCTATTTCTTTGAGTGGCTGCATGAGCGTCTCGGGAACAAATTTCCCTCCGAATTCTCCATATCTGCCAAGCTCATTTGGATATGCGTACATTCGTTTAACATCCTTTCTTCGAGCGCTTTGATCTTAGCGCTGCTTTTCTTCCCGTTTTCTTCTATGCCGCTTGAAAGATCAATCGCTTTTGGGCTATAGGCAAGAAGCTCTGGCAGCGTTTCTGGTGTAATTCCACCTGCAATGATGCATGTTTTCTCCAGTCGTTTTGCCTGCTGAATGTATACAGGTACCGCTTCCCATGTAAAAGCTGTGCCAGAACCGCCTCTCATCCCTTTTACTTTCGCATCAATGAGAAAACCATCGACAAACGGCGCAAATGCCGTCATCTGATCAAGTGTTTCTTTTATATCGGGATCGTGATGAAAGACTTTCCACACTATCGCCCCTGTTTGTTGTTTTATTTTTTTTGCATCCTCTCTTGTTTCATCTCCATGTAGCTGCACAATATCTAAAGGAATATGCTTTGTGATGTCACACACTTTTTGGATTTTTTCATTTACAAATACACCAGTAATCTTTTTCCTGCACTGCGAATCGGTGAGCCATTGTTTCACTTGATCTGGATCGACTTGCCTTTTACTTGGAGCAAAAATAAATCCGATCGCATCTGCTTGAGATTGCGCAATGCATTCTACATCTTCTAGTGAGACTGCCCCGCAATATTTTAAAAAAGGCTTCATCGTGCTCATTCTCCAAATAACGTCTGAACGGCTTTTTCTTGTGAAGGTTCTCTCATTAATGATTCACCTACAAGGACAGCACTCGCTCCATGTTTTTTGACAAAGGTCAGATCATCAAATGTCTGAATACCGCTTTCACTTACTAGTAAGACATCCTTTGGAACAAGTGGTGCAATCTCTTTAGTTTGCTCAACTGTTGTTTTAAATGTCTTTAAATTTCGGTTATTCACGCCAATGATTTCGGGGGTGAATAGGTTTAAGATATGTTCCAGTGTATCTGCTGCATGAACTTCGACAAGAATATCTAGTCCTTTTTCCTTCGCTTCAGCATAGAATTCATGAAGCTGTTGCGGTTCAAGTACTTCTCCAATTAATAAAATGGCATCTGCACCGATACGTCTTGACTCTTCTATTTGTATGGAATCGATGATAAAGTCTTTTCTTAAAATTGGACGTGCGACTTTTTCTTTAATTAAGGAAAGATACTCGTTCTTCCCTTGAAAAAATGGTTCATCTGTTAAGACTGATAAGCAATCAGCATTCGATTTTTCGTAGGCTTTTGCTGTTTGCAGAGGATCAAAATTTGGCTGAATGATTCCTTTGGAAGGAGAAGCCTTTTTCACCTCAGCAATCAGCCCAATCGAGCGGTGAGGGTTCATGAGTGCTTCTTTAAATGATCGTCTTTCAAAGTGTCCATCCACAGGTAACTGCAACGTTTGGATATGTTCTTTTTTACGTGCAATGATTTGATTAAGCATAGATCTCTTCCTCTTTCGTTTTTTGTTTTAAACGAGCCAATTGTTCTTTGGCTGCTCCGTTTTTAATCGTTTCTAATGCTTTTAATGTTCCTGCCATGAGGCTTTCTGACTTGCCCGCGACATATAAAGCCGCCCCGGCATTCAGAGCTGTAATATGAAGCGGCGCCCCTCCTGTTTGATGATTCAATATATTCTGAATCAATTTCGCGCTCTCTTCCGGTGATTGGACCTGAATATCTGATAAGTATCCTTTTTCCAGTCCAAAGTCTTCTGGGTTTAGCGTATATTCTGTCATGGCACCTTTTTTGAGTTCAATCACATATGAATTGGCTGTAATCGTTAGTTCATCCAGCCCGTCTTCACCGCATACAAACAGGACATGCTCCGGCTCTAATGGGGCAAGGGCTTCCGCCATTAATTTTGCCTTTTCCTTTGCATACACACCGATGATTTGCTTTTTGGCTTGCATCGGGTGGCAAAGCGGTCCTAATAGATTAAATACCGTCCGGAAGCCTAGCTGCTTGCGGACTGCTGCTACTTGTTTCATAGATGAATGGTACAGTGGTGCAAATAAAAAGCCCATGTTTTTCTCTTGTATTTGTCTTCTTGTTTCTTCTGGAGTAGATTGAATGTGAATCCCAAGACACTCTAGCACGTCGGCACTTCCGCTTTTTGAAGAGACTGAGCGATTTCCGTGTTTTGCGATTTTAGCACCAGCGGCGGAAGCTACAATAGCAGCTGCAGTTGATATATTAAATGTGGAGAGTCCATCGCCTCCTGTGCCGCATGTGTCAACGACATCAAGCGATCTTTCCGCTGGTTCTGCTTTTTGCCGCATGGCCCTCACGAAGCCTGTCATTTCTTCAGCGGTTTCTCCTCTATGCGCTAAAATCGATAGACTTGCAGCGACTTCAGCATCTGTTAAAGAGCCGCTCATCATATCATGCATTAGTCTATGTGCTTCATTTTCTGATAGGAAGCCTCCGTTAACAAGAGCTGATAGTCGCTGATTCATCCTGCACACTCTCCTTTTCTGAAAAAATATGTTCAGCAAGCTGAATGGCCCTCAGAAGCGCTCCTGCCTTGTTACATGTCTCTTCCCATTCATTTTCTGGCACAGAATCTGCGACAATGCCAGCGCCTGCTTGTATGGAAGCGATCTGATTTTTGACGCTCATGGTACGAATGGTAATACAAGAGTCGATATTGCCGTCGAACCCAATATAGGCAATACAGCCGCCATACGTTTCCCTTGGCTCAGGCTCCATTTCATTTAATAATTGCATCGCTCTTATTTTCGGTGCCCCTGTTAATGTGCCTGCTGGAAACGCGGACATGAGTGCATCAACTGGGTGTGTATCCTGCTTTAGCTTCCCTGTCACAATGGAGATGATGTGCATGACATGTGAAAAGTTCACAACTTTTGTAAAGGTCGGTACGGACACGCTGCCGTATTCTGCTACGCGGCCAACATCATTTCTGGCTAGATCTACTAACATGTAATGTTCTGCTTTTTCTTTCTCATCTTCTAGCAGCTCTCTTGCCAGTGCGGCGTCCTCTTCTTTTGTTGCTCCTCTTTTTCTAGTGCCTGCAATAGGATGAATTTCTAGGTGCCTATTTTTGGCATGAATTAATCGTTCTGGTGAGCTTCCGACTAAATCACGGTCTTTTAATTTCATAAAATACATGTATGGAGATGGATTCACAATGCGAAGCACACGGTATAATTCAAATGAACTCACTGACACTGGGATATCAAAGCGCTGTGAGAGTACGCCTTGAAAAATATCACCCGCTCGAATGTATTCTTTGATTTTTTCTACGTCCTTTAGAAATTGTGTTTTTTCATAGGTTGATGTCACATGTTCAAAGGACGGTGATTCGTTCATATTCCCTGATAAAATCAGTTCTTTCATATCAATCTTTGTGTGGAGCTTGTGAATCATCTGTTCAAGCCGCTTTTGATTTTCTTTGTAAGCTCGTATTTTTTCGTCTTCTGTTTCATTTCCGGTTAGCTGGGTGTATTGGATAAAATGAACATGATTCGTTTCATGATCAAAGGCAATCATCGTTTGGCAGACAAATAGAGTACAATTGTCTGTCGTTGGTGCGCTTAGATGCGGTCTGACAGATGGTTCAATGCTTGGAATAAGATCGTAACTTAAGTACCCAACTGCCCCGCCTGTAAACGGGATGTCAACGTCTGGTGTCTTGATTTGATATTGCTCTTTCATCCAGTCTAATAAGTCTTTCAGTTCTTGCTTTTTCATGACCTCTTGCCCTGCCGCGTCACGTGCAATATATTCGTTTTGATCATCATGTAAGGTTAAAAAAGGATGTAATCCGATGAAGGAATATCTCGACCAGCTAGAAGACTCATCTTTGCTTTCTAGTAGATACACAATATCTGCCTTGAGTTTTTCGACAATTTGAATCGGTGAGAGCGTATCAACTGTAATGGTTTCAACAATCGGGATCGTTTTGTGGGACTCGCTGTCCCTTAAAAATCGGGTCAAATTTGATTGGGAATTCATAAGCACACTCCTTAAATGGGATTAAGGAGAATGAGGGGACATATAGAGGGTTTGTATGAGTATACGAAATAAGCCTAAAAGAGGGGTGCTCTTTTAGGCAGTATGATGAAATAGACGTATCGTATCTCTGCTCAACTCTACTCATCTCAACTACCCTAGTCTCATTCTCATCTTCTCTAAACTTGCAATGCCGTTTACACCTGTGTGTAAACTTCGGCTGTTCATATCGTATTATAATTCCTTGTTTTTTGTCAACTGTAAATCAGGGCGAAGCGTCACAGCTTCTTCTAAGTACACATGCTGCACATCTTCCTGCTTTGTGTCTGTTTGGACCGTCATTAACACACGAATACAATGTTTTAAACCGCCTTGAATGTCCAGCTCCTGCATACAAGTAACAGGCACATACGTCCACCCTTCAAACTGACGAAGGGCTTTTGCCGGAAAAACGGAGTGAATATCTTGTGTAGCTGAAATTAAGATCTGCACGACACGTTCTGGATCTACTTGATTTCTTGAAATAATCGCTTCTAGCAGCTGTTTCGTTTTGTTTAATACTTCTGTTTCTGTATCTTCTTTCACTGTTGTAGCCCCACGTATCCCGCGAAACATCATAGACATCCCTCCTCCCGTTTCCATTCTTCGAGCCATTGATGCAGATCATTTTTTGTGAAAGACTGCAAGACAGCATCTCCAACCTGTTTTAATAAAACAAATTGAACGGTTCCACCTCTTGCCTTTTTATCACCAATCATCCGGTCAACAAATGTTTTCGTGGAAATATCTTGAGTGACTTGTACCGGAAATCCGAGTTCTTTCATCCACTCTTTTAGTTCCGTCCGATTGAGGCTGAGTCCCAGCTTCTTTTCGCTCACATATAGCGCAAACTGCATGCCGATTGCAATAGCATCTCCGTGCGTAATAACGCCGTATCCATACTCTGCTTCAATGGCATGCCCAAGTGTATGACCTAAATTCAAAAATGCACGCACGCCTTGTTCTCTTTCGTCTTTTTGAACAATCGACGCTTTGACCTTAATCCCTTGATACAGTATATGTGCCAGCTCGCTCTTTGAACATTCCGCCAAAGAACGAATAGACATCAGTTCTGATAAAAAGTCTTCACTTGAAATGAGGGCATGTTTGATGACCTCAGCAAAGCCTGACCTCATTTCAGTTTGAGATAGTGTCTCAAGCATGCTCGTATCATAGATCACGGCTTTCGGCTGATGAAAGGCACCAATTAAATTTTTACCGAGCGGGTGGTTAATCCCCGTTTTCCCGCCAACTGCACTGTCATGTGCCAGTAGTGTCGTCGGAACTTGAATAAAATCAATGCCTCTCATATAACTAGCAGCAACAAAGCCAGCCAAATCGCCAATTACGCCGCCTCCAAGCGCAATGATGCACGAGGAGCGATCCAGCTGAAACTGAATGGCCTTCGTATGAATATGCTCAAACTCAGCAAAAGATTTCGACTGCTCTCCGCTTGGCACAACCACTTTATGCACAGACCACTTCTGCTTAAGTAATCGAACCATTTCATCACCGTAAATGGCATCAACCGCTGTATCTGTCACGATTAAGAGCTTCGTATAGGAATGCCCCGTGGAAGTCATCAAGTCGACGATATTGCGTTTAATCCCATCACCGATGTATACAGGATAAGTGGCTGAAGACGTCTTAACTTCCAGTGTTTTCATTAAAATTCCCTCTGAAGCTGGCGCATTTTGTCAACATTTTCTTTAATGCGGTCAATTTGATCAAGGCCAAACTGCTCCACTACAGCATTGGCGATTTCCCAAGCCACGACTGCTTCTGCGACAACACTTGCGGCAGGAACAGCACAGCTGTCAGAACGCTCAATGCTTGCAGAGAAAGGTTCTTTTGTTTCAATGTCAACGCTTTGAAGCGGTTTGTAAAGCGTTGGGATTGGTTTCATGACCCCTCTTACGACAATTGGCATACCAGTTGACATTCCGCCTTCAAGACCACCTAAGCGATTTGTTTTTCTCGTATAGCCTTTTTCTTCATCCCAGATGATTTCATCATGGACCTCACTACCATTTTTAGAAGCCGCCTCGAAGCCGATACCAAATTCGACCCCTTTAAAAGCATTGATACTCAGAACAGCACCTGCAAGCTTGCTGTCTAATTTGCGGTCATAGTGAACATAGCTTCCGACTCCAACCGGCATTCCTTCAACGATGACTTCCACAATTCCGCCAATTGAATCACCGTTTTTCTTCGCTTCATCAATGGCATCCATCATTTTTTGACCTGCTTCACTGTCGTAGCAGCGAACAGGTGACTCTTCCGTTACCTTTTGCAAATCTTCAATTGATTCATATGCCGTTTGAGCTGCTTTCACTCCGCCAATTTCAAGAACGTGGCCAGCTACCTTGATTCCTAAATGAGCCAAGATTTGTTTAGCGACTGCGCCTGCTGCTACGCGCACGGTTGTCTCACGGGCTGATGAACGCTCTAATACATTTCGCATATCACGATGTCCATATTTAATCGCACCATTTAAATCCGCATGTCCTGGTCTAGGGCGTGAAATTTGACGCTTCATTTCACTCTCTTCTTCTTCTGTGATCGGCTCTGCCCCCATCACTTTTGTCCAATGCTTCCAGTCGTTGTTTTCAACGACAAGTGCAATAGGAGAACCTAATGTTTTCCCGTGACGAACACCACTTAACACTTTCGCTTGGTCTTTTTCAATCTGCATTCTTCTGCCGCGGCCGTGACCTTTTTGTCTTCTAGCCAATTCATAGTTGATGTCATCCTGCTCTATGTAAAGTCCCGCTGGAACGCCTTCAATAATTGTGGTCAATTGTGGACCATGTGATTCACCTGCTGTTAAGTATCTCATGACTTGATCTCCCTTCATCGCATTAACGCTTTTAAGTAAAACTATGATAACACACTTACTACTAAAAAGTCAGCTACAACCCCTTCTTTTGATAAAAGAAAGTATCAGCTGATGTGAGTCCAAACTTTTCTGGATGAAAAATTTGTTCAGTTGAACCAACAAATAATACGCCATTTGGTTTTAAACTGCTGCTCATTTTCCTGTAAATCTCTTCTTTTGCCTCTTCTGTAAAGTAGATAAGGACATTTCGGCACACGATAAGATCAAGCTGTTTTTCATAAGGGTCTGCTAAAAGGTTGTGTTTTTTAAATTGAATGTGCTTTCGCACCTCATCCTTCACAGTGTAAAATGAAGAATCTTCTTTTGTGAAATATTTTTGCTTGATTTGATCTGGTACCTCTTGCAGTGATCGTTCATGATATTTTCCTTTTTGAGCTGATTGCAGCACTTTATCATCAATATCAGTTGCAATAATTTGGAAGTCCTTCACAAGCGGATGGCTTGATAGCAGCATTGAGAGTGTATACGGCTCCTCTCCTGTCGAACATGCTGCACTCCATATTTTTAGGGTCCCGCTGTTTTTCAAAAGCAGCGGAAGAATTTTTTGATCAAGCACTTCCCAGCGCTGATAGTTTCGGTAAAATTCTGACACATTGATCGTCATTCGATCCATCGTCTCGTCTAATAGTGCTCTATCCTTTTCAAGGGCAGACGCGAACGCTTCAAAATCTCTATATCCTTTTTTATCATATAGTGACGTTAATCTTCGTTTCATTTGTGCTTCTTTATATAAATTCAGATCCACCCCGGTTAGTTTTTTCCATTTTCCGACAAACACTTGATATTGATCCATCAAAGTCCTCTCCTGTCTCATCTATCTTTGTCCTAGTATAGCTGTTTTTATCGAAAATTTGTATCTTCTCATGCGAAATTTCGTGTAGAAATATTCATATAAAAAAGCCAAGGTGCTCATTTGATGAACACCTTGGCTTGAATTTTAATAAATCCAGCTTGAGATGGTTTGATCCCAGTTTGTGAGTTCTTCTTGTTTGAAGAATAAGTTGATTTCTCTTTCAGCACTTTCTGGTGAGTCTGAGCCATGGATAATGTTTTTTCCAACCGTCAATCCATAGTCTCCTCTTATTGTACCCGGAAGCGCTTCCTTCGGGTTTGTTTTGCCGATAATCTGTCTTGTGACATCTACTACCTGCTCACCTTGCCATACCATTGCAAATACTGGTCCTGACGTAATAAAGTCAACCAATTCCCCGAAGAATGGTTTTTCTTTATGCTCTCCGTAATGTGTTTCTGCTACTTCTTTTGGAATGCTCATTAGTTTTGCACCAACAAGCTGAAGCCCTTTTTTTTCGAATCTTGACACAATTTCACCGATTAATTGTCTTTCCACACCATCAGGTTTGACCATAAGAAATGTTTTGTCCATATACGTTCTCCACCCCGTCGTTTATGTATGTATAGGCTTACATTGTTACAAAGTGATCGTATCATTTTTTTATATAATAATCAATTTTTGACAAAAAATTTCACAAAAAAACCAATCAACAATATGTTGATTAGAATTTTCGTTTTCCAATATATTTGGCAATGGAAGCGAGTGACGTTTTCGCTCGTCCTCGAGGAAGTTTGTCTAGCTGTTCGAATGCCTTTTTCAAATACATTTCACTCACTCGAATCGAGCGGTCGATCGCATCTGTTTGTTTGAGGTGTTCAATCACAGGTTTTAGCTGGGTTTCCGTTGTTTCACTATTAATCAGCTTTAATTGTCCTTCGAGTGTAGGATTCTTCAGTGCATATAAGACCGGGAGTGTGACATTTCCTTGTAAAAGGTCTCCTCCAACAGGCTTACCAAGCTCTTCTTCAGTTGATGTGAAATCAAGCACATCATCAATGATCTGATAGGACATACCGACATAGTAGCCAAACCAGTAAAGGGCTTTATGTGTTTTCTCATCTGTACCTGCTGCTATCGCACCTAACTGACAGCTGCCTGCAATGAGCAAGGCTGTTTTTCGTTTGATTCTTCTTAAATATGTACGTAGGTTTTGATCCATATTGTATTTGTCTTTCACTTGCTCGATTTCACCAAGACAGAGCTCGACGACCATCTTTGACAAAATTTCATGCGCCATTGGGTGATTGATCTTTGTCATGTACTCAAGAGATCTTGCAAACATATAATCTCCTGTGTACATGGCAATTCGATTGTCCCATTTTGCCTTAATCGTTGGCTTGCCTCTTCTCAGCTCTGCATCATCAATAACATCATCGTGAACGAGCGATGCCATATGAATGAGCTCAAGCGCAACGGCAACATATTTAATTTTATTAATGTCATAGTCGCCAAACATGCCTGAAAGGAGAACAAAAACGGGGCGGATTCGTTTTCCGCCCGCTTGCAGCAAATGAAGACCCGCTTCACTTAATAATGCATAATCAGAGCGAACTGTTTGTTCAAGCTCTTTTTCAATAATATCGATATCATGATTTAAAAAAGAGATCATTGCTTTTAGTTTCATTATTTTCACCCAAATATCGTTTATTCAAAGCTTCTTTCCGATATGTGTTGCTGCTACACCGCCTGTAAATGGATGATACGAGACATCAGACAGACCCGCCTCTTCGAAAAGAGCCGCCAGTTCTTTCATGCCAGGGAACGCTTTGGCTGATTCTTGAAGCCATGAATACTCCTGATAGCTTTTGGCAAACAGTTTACCAAAGAGCGGCATGATGTATTTGAAATAGACATAGTAGCCTTGTTTAAACCCAATCATTTCAGGTTGTGATGTCTCTAGACAGACAACCATTCCACCAGGCTTCACGACTCTTGTCATTTCTTTTAGCACTGTTAAGTAATCAGGGACATTCCGTAGGCCAAAACCGATGGTGACATAATCAAATGTGTTGTCCTCAAAAGGAAGCTCCATCGCATTGCCGTGAAGCAATTCAATTTGATTGTAGCCCCCAGTCTTCACCTTCGTTTCTCCAACACTCAGCATATTTTTACTAAAATCAAGGCCTTTGACTTCGCCTTTGTCTCCAACAGCATCAGCAAGCGCAATGGTCCAATCGGCTGTTCCGCAGCATACGTCTAATGCTTTGGCTCCTTTTTGAACATTCATCAGTTTCATTGTTTTATCGCGCCACTTTTTATGCTGCTTAAAGCTGATGACGGAGTTCATTTGATCATAGTTTTTATAAATTTTTTCAAATACACCGTGTACTCGCTGTTCTTTTGATTGCTGCATGACTTACCCTTCTTCCACTTTCTGATGATACGCAGGTTCATTTTTCATATGATCCAGGCGATTTAATAGCTCTTTTTGAACGACCGGAGATGAAACAAGATGCTCCTTGATGGATCGTTTGGCCTTTTCATAGCCTTCATTCTCAAAGTTGTCAAAACATGTATAGGCGTCCGTATAGCTATCGTTCAAAAAAAGTTTTAAATGTTTGTCATCTTCTGCTTGTTTCATGAAACGCTTATAAACAAGGAAACGACTTGCAATCTCATTCCAATGCGTTAATTGAAAATGCTCAGAAACCCTTTGGAATAACGCAGACTCAACCGTTGCTACACTTTTGTAAAAGTGCGCCGCATCTTGAATGGATCGATCATACAGTCTAATTTTATGTTCATTGATTTCTTTGATCGCCGTTGCGAGCGTGCGAATCATGTAGATGTCTTTCATGTCAGAGAGAAGAGAATAATAGAGACCGCTGAAATAGTCTCCTGCCAGGATCGTCAGCTGACGATTTTTGAATTCGTCTTGTTTGATCGCTGCAGCAGTTGTGACTTCGTCATGGGTATCAAGGGCAATTTGCACAAGCATCGCCGTTAAAATATAATTTTCTTTTTTCTCTGCATCAATTTGAGCTTCATCAAACATTGCATGAAAAAGAAGGAGCTTATCTTCATCGATGAGTGGCGCACGTAAATGTTTCGCCAAATAAGGATGAGAAAGCTTTTTATTTAATTTTATATTTAGATTAGATAAAATTCCGTAGATGTCTTGCAAAGATATCACCCTTGTCCCAAAAATTACAGTTTCATATGTAGCCCTGCACATTGTATAGAGATTTATTATACCATATCAGCTCTCACTTTTATGCTATCAAGTGCACTCAAGTATTTATTTCTTTGCTTCGCTTTGAATTTCCCCGAAGCTTGTTTGAATGACAGCATCGCCTCTTACTTTGATCGCTGACGTATGCTCAGTAAATTGTGCAATGATGACTTCACCTTTATCGAGCTTTTCGGAATGGTGAAATCTTGTATCAGAGCCTCTAGTTAAGCCGATGACATTTACACCATTTTCATTGGCTTTAATCACTACAAAATCAGATGCTTTATTTTCACTCAATCTGTTCACCTTCCATCTATCTATTGAATTAGTCGTTTTTAATAAAGGAAAGTACTTCTGCTCTTGCCGCTGCATCATTTGCAAATGTACCGCGTACTGCTGAAGTCACTGTTTTTGCGCCTGGCTTTTTCACTCCGCGCATCGTCATACACATATGCTCTGCTTCAACGACAATCATCACGCCATGCGGATTGAGTGTTTCCACCATACTATCTGCAATGGTTGATGTGATGCGTTCCTGAAGCTGCGGGCGTTTGGCAACAGCCTCTACAGCTCTTGCAAGTTTGCTAAGTCCTGTCACTTTTCCGCCGCGCGGAATATAAGCGACATGCGCTTTTCCGTAAAAAGGTACAAGGTGGTGTTCACACATTGAATGGAAAGCAATATCTTTTACAAGAACGAGTTCTTCGTGGTCTTCACCAAAAATGGTTTTAAAATGTTCTTTTGGATCTTCATTTAATCCCGAGAACACTTCTTCATACATTTTTGCTACTCGTTTAGGGGTATCAAGAAGTCCTTCACGATCTGGATCTTCTCCGATGGCTTTTAATATATCGCGTACTGCGTGTTCGATTAGTTCTTTATTTATTTCACTCATGTATTATATCCTCCAAAGGCGATTACATTTCAATCAGATTCTAGCACACTTCAGATCCTAAAAGCAAAGGAGAGCGTTCTAAACGAACCTTTTGATTCAAAAGGAAAAGCCCCTTATGAAAGGGGCTTTTCTAGACCAGTGTGAAACTGTATATGTATAACTCCTGCAATAGGATCATTACACATAACGATTATTTACCTGCCACCGCGTCTTTAAGTGCTTTACCTGGTTTGAAAGCAGGTACTTTGCTTGCAGGGATTTCGATCTCTGCACCAGTTTGTGGGTTACGTCCTTTACGAGCTGAACGCTCACGTACTTCAAAGTTACCAAAACCGATAAGTTGGATTTTGTCACCATTTTTAAGTGCATCTAAAATTGTATCAAAAACAGAATCAACTGCTTTTGTCGCGTCTTTTTTAGATAACTCGCTTGCTTCAGCAACCGCGTTAATAAGTTCTGTCTTGTTCATGCCTTTCACCTCCTCCCAAAAATATGCATTCAGTAGATTGTTATCATTTCTTCACAATTCATCTTCTTTCTATACACTTTTTTCGAAAAAAAGAGCGTCTAGAAAGCGGTATACATGGCTTTTCATTAGAAAACAACTCTTTGAAGGAATGTTTGTCCAGCAAAGTGAAGATTTTCTGTAAGTAGATTAACACATATGAAATACCATATCAAGCATTTTAAAGGGAAGAATCCTTATTCGTCAAGGATTAAGGGCACTTTTACGAACGAATATTCCTAATTTCAGCCTGAATCTGACTAATCTTTATACAATTGTCTTTTTATGACTCATTCCTTACGCAAAAAAAGACCCCTGTCAATGAGAGGTCTCACATGCTATAGAATAATCGCGATCAAACCGCCTGATCCTTCGTTGATAATTCTTTCAAGTGTTTCTTTCAGTTTATATCTTGCATTTTCTGGCATCAGTGACAGCTTTGCTTGAATGCCTTCTCTGACAAGGGAGCTGAGTGAGCGCCCAAATATATCTGAATTCCAAATCGAAAGCGGATCATCTTCAAAGTCTTGCATTAAGTAGCGGACGAGCTCTTCACTTTGTTTCTCTGTTCCGATAATCGGTGCAAATTCACTTTCTACATCTACCTTAATCATATGAATAGATGGCGCAACCGCCTTTAGTCTTACGCCGAATCTCGAGCCCTGTCTAATGATTTCTGGCTCATCTAAACTCATATCTGACAAGGCCGGAGCCGCAATTCCGTATCCCGTCTGCTTCACCATTTTTAAGGCATCTGATACTTGATCATATTCTGTCTTCGCATGCGCAAAATCTTGCATGAGCTCTAGAAGATGGTCTTTCCCTCTAATTTCTACACCAACCACTTCTTTTAGAATATGATCATATAGATCATCTGGGGCGTACAGGTCAATCTCCGCAATCCCTTGACCCATTTCAATCCCTGCTAAGCCCGCTCTTTCAATAAAGTCAAATTCACTGAACTGGCCAACAACACGGTCAACATCTCTTAATCTTTTAATATCCTTTACGGTTTCCTTCACTGAGTCCTGATAGCTTTCTCTCAGCCAATGATCTTCTTTCAACACCATGACCCAGCTTGGCAGGTTCACATTCACCTCTAGGACTGGGAATTCATATAATGCTTCACGAAGCACACTAAGGACGTCTTGCTCTCTCATACTTTCTACACTCATGGAGAGTACTGGAATATCATATTTTTGGCTCAGTTCCTGCCGCAGCGCTTCTGTTTCAGGATGATAGGGTCTCACAGAGTTGATCACCATAATAAACGGCTTTCCTACCTCTTTGAGTTCATCAATCACACGTTCTTCAGATTCAATATAATCATGTCTTGGAATTTCTCCAATAGAACCATCCGTTGTAATCACAACACCGATGGTTGAATGCTCTTGAATGACCTTGCGTGTGCCAATTTCCGCTGCTTCATGGAACGGAATTGGCTCTTCATACCACGGCGTGTTGATCATTCTTGGACCATTTTCATCTTCATACCCGCGCGCACCAGGGACTGTGTATCCTACACAATCGACAAGCCTGATGTTGACATCAAGACCGTCACTCACATGAATCGATGCCGCTTGATTCGGTACAAATTTTGGCTCAGTGGTCATAATGGTTTTTCCTGCTGCGCTTTGCGGCAATTCATCCTGTGCTCTTGCACGATCTGCCTCATTATTGATATTCGGGAGCACCACGAGCTCCATAAACTTTTTAATAAACGTAGATTTCCCTGTACGAACAGCGCCAACGACTCCTAAATATATATCGCCTCCTGTTCGTTCAGCGATATCCTTGAAAATATCGACTTTTTCCAAGTGATCCCCTCCCGGACTTGCTATCCTCGTTTTCAAATAAAATACTCTATTCTTCAATCAAACTTGCTTGAAAGGTGTCTGGACAATATATGTGTATGACGTTGTCCTATTTGAATATGACACCTTTTTTTGTTTTGAGAGTATGTTTAGCCATAAAAAAACCTTTCTCCTCATTTATATGCAGAGGAAAAAGGTTCATTCTTGTTTATGACGTCTTTTTTTCTAAAAAGTCAGGCTCACCTTTTTTGTTGATGGTATATGGGACAGAAAACGCGGGTACAAACGGGGTTTCCTGCCAATAGACATCTTGAATGTTTTCACCTGGTTTCAGCTTTCGTTTCGTATTCTTCAAAATATGAGCAAAATCACTGCGGTAATCCACATAGATTTCGCCATTTGATGAAATCAGTAATGGGAGGGAATTCCCTGTCACCGGGCTCATGACCGTAGGCGGCGATTTTAAGCCTAGCTTTTTTTCATTTAACGTATATAAATTGTTTGATACTACTTTGCCGTATGGCGGATATGTATGTTCATCTTGATATATTTTGATTCTAAGCCGTAATTCACTGATGGTTTGCGTCATTTTGACATCAAGCAGTTTCACAGTTGGGTTTTTTTCGACGTCTGTGAGGACATACATATATTCCCCTCCGCCTTCAAAGGATGTAGACGGTACATCGTGTAAATATCTTGGTGACAAGCGCTTAAAGTCGATGACGTACTTTTGATAAACCGGCGTGTCTGCTTCTTTCGTTTCAATCGGCAAAAGACCATTTGTTGCTTTTTGAAATTCCTCAATCGCTGTCTGAACGCTTTGCAGTTGCTCTTCGTACGGCACACGGTTTTCAGTTTTGCGATTTTCTGGATACAGACATCCTGTTAGTAAAATAAGTGCTAACAACGTGACACTGACTTTTGCTTTGATCATCACATTCTTCCTTTTTCTTTATTCATTGACCGGCCCGCTAAATACAACTAAAAACACAATGATACCTGATATCAGCATCAAGCTGTATGCGACGGTCGAGGCTGTTATTTTAAGAAACCGGCTCTTCAGCTTAAATCGACTGAAATAAATGGTTACTACAGCTAAAAACATGAGCCCCATTGAACCAAGTGCAAACCACATCTTGATTAAAGCAAAACTCATCGTGCCTGTCCCCCTTTAAAACGAACAAATTGTAAGCGTTTATATTTCATTCTAAACCAAAAATAAGGTAAATATCAATCATTTTTCCAATCATTCAGAAAAAAGCGCATAAAAAAACTGAAGCAAAGAGGGGGACTCCGCTTCAGTCATTAGGTCGACTATTTTTCCTCATTCTGTAGAGGCAAAGCTCTATTCAAACTTCATTGCTATGTTATGCAAGTCTTCCCCTTCTTGCATCCTCTACATGCCTAAGTTCAGTCTTCCATTTATTTTGTTTGGTTTTCAAACATGTTCACAAGGTCTTCCATTTCATGTGTTTTCACACGTGCCATCAATGATTCGACCGCATCGTCGACCTTTTTCCCTTCAAACAGGACGTGGTAAAGCGCCTCTGTGATCGGCATGGTGACCTTGTATTCTTTGGAGAGCTGATAAGCGCCTTTTGTTGTACGGACGCCTTCGACGACCATCCCCATTTTTTCAAGCACTTCTTCAAGCTTATACCCTTTACCAAGCAGATTTCCGCAGCGCCAGTTACGTGAATGAACACTTGTACATGTCACGATCAAATCTCCAACGCCCGTTAAACCGGCAAATGTCAGAGGATTCCCTCCCATTTTTGTACCGAGACGTGCGATTTCAGCGAGTCCTCTAGTGATGAGCGCCGCTTTTGCATTGTCACCATATCCAAGCCCGTCTGTGATCCCTGCCGCAAGAGCAATGATATTTTTCAGTGCGCCGCCAATTTCTACACCAATCACATCAGGGTTTGTATAAACTCTAAAGTTGTTGTTCATGAACAAATCTTGAACAAATTGAGCCGCTTCAATATTTTCTGATGAGACAGTGACAGTTGTCGGGTGACGCAAGCCTACTTCCTCGGCGTGGCTCGGTCCTGATAAGACGACGACAGCTTCTCTTTTCTCATCCGGGACTTCTTGTTCAATCATTTGAGATATTCTCAGAAGTGTATCTGGTTCAATTCCTTTACTTACATGGACAAACGGCACTTTCGACGTAATCAGCTCATTTGCCTGCTTCAACACTTCACGAATGGCCTTTGTTGGCACAGCGACAATAATAGCGTCTGTCCCCTCTAACGCCTGCTTCATGTCTGTCGTCGCCTGAATAGACACCGGCAGTGCGACATTTGGCAAGTAATCATGATTTTCATGTTTCTCATTGATTTGGTCAATGAGCTCTTGTCTATGTCCCCACATGTGTACATCATGATGATTATCAGCTAATACAAGAGCAAGGGCTGTTCCCCAGCTTCCTGCTCCAAGTACTGAAATTTTCTTCATTCTGCTCACCCTTTTTATTTTCTCGCTCTCGCAAATATTTTAATCGGTGTTCCTTCAAAACCAAACGCATCTCGAATGCGATTTTCTAGGAAACGTTCATAAGAAAAGTGCATAAGCTCTGGATCGTTTACAAATACAACAAAGGACGGAGGCTTAATCGCCACCTGTGTCGCATAGTAAATTTTCAGGCGCTGTCCATTATGAGTCGGCGTTGGATTCATTGCTACTGCATCCATGATGATATCGTTCAAAATATTCGTTTGAACGCGCATCGCATGATTTTCACTAGCTGTAATAATGGACGGCATTAACGTATGAATTCTCTTTTTCGTGAGAGCAGACATAAACAAGACAGGAGCATAATCTAGGAATTGAAAATGCTCACGAATGTTTTGCTCAAATTCCTTCATCGTACGCTCATCTTTTTCAACAGCGTCCCATTTGTTCACAACGATTACAACGGCTTTACCAGCTTCGTGTGCATAGCCCGCAATACGTTTATCCTGCTCAATAATGCCTTCTTCACCGTCTAGAACAACAGCGACAACATCAGAACGATCAATGGCTTTTAATGCACGAAGCACACTGTATTTCTCTGTTGTTTCGTATACTTTTCCTTTTTTTCTCATACCTGCTGTATCAACAATGACAAAATCACGCTGATTGTACGTAAACATCGTATCGACAGCATCTCTTGTTGTACCAGCGATGTTGCTGACAATGACGCGGTCTTCTCCGAGCATCGCATTCACTAAAGAAGATTTCCCTACATTCGGGCGACCGATTAAGCAGAACTGGACAACTTGTTCGTCATACTGCGTATCTGGTAAGTTCTTAAAGTGTTCTGCAACAGCATCAAGTAGATCACCAAGACCTAATCCGTGCGTTCCAGAAATCGGATATGGCTCGCCAAACCCTAGTGCATAAAAGTCATACACGTCACTTCTCATTTCAGGGTTGTCCAGTTTATTGACAGCAAGTACAACTGGCTTTTTCGTGCGATATAAAATTTTTGCGACTTCTTCATCCGCTGATGTCACACCATCTCGGCCATTCACCATAAAGATAATGACATCCGCTTCATCCATTGCAATTTCTGCTTGATGGCGAATTTGCGCTAAAAATGGCTCATCTCCAATATCAATTCCACCAGTATCTATTAAGTTAAAGTCATAATTTAACCATTCAGCAGAGCTATAAATACGATCTCTTGTTACACCAGGTGTGTCTTCTACAATCGATATTCTTTCGCCTGCGATTCGATTAAAAATTGTAGATTTTCCAACGTTGGGCCTTCCAACAATGGCTACGACAGGTTTACCCATAGTACCCTTCCTTTCAATCCAGCCGCGATTCAATATGTTCATCATCATGTTTCAACCGGGATTTAAAATTTTCATTCAGTTTTATGAAATAAACCCTTCAAACATGAAGGGTTCAACTTATATATTATATCAATTTTTAATCAGACCACAATGAATAACTTAAAAATGTTTGACAATCAAGTAAAGATCTTCTCCAATTCCGTGTGCAATTCCATCTAAAATGGCCTCTAAATTCATGGCGTACATGTCGAGTTCTTCTTTATTTTCACAGAAAAAAACGGCTGTTCCGCCCATGACCCGCTCTTTATTTGTTGTAGCCACAGCGAGTATAAATTGTTCAATGGTGTTCGCCATGCCCTATTACCTCACTTTCTTTTTTATGAACTCTGTCGGCATTCTGATGGCATTTTCTAAAATGGGTACTTCTTCTAATACACGGACAGCGAGATCTTCACGATACCATTGCGGTAAAATGAACACGCCAAGTGTGCCGTTATTCAAATCACGCTTTGCGAGCGGACAGAGTGATGGTTCACCAGAGTCGCGATACACACCAAGTACATTGGATAAATCAAATAAAATGGCTTGCCGCTGCCCAAGGTTGGCAATCGTTGTGGCTGCGTTGAAATTTTTCGGTGTCAAAATAAAGCCCATCCCATGCTCTAATATGAGCTTTTGCTTTTCGGGCAGTCCGATATTCATGATGTAAATATCGTTCACATAGAGCCCTGCCCCATCAAAGCGAAGCTCTCCTTTTTGTATGTTGACAATATCCTTTAATTGGCTGCCAGACATTAATAGCTTTGCCAAGAAAAAACAAAGAATACCGACCACTGTCCCAATAACGAGCGAGAAGAAAATACAGGCTGTGGTCGTAATCAGTGCCGTGAGAATCGCAATATAATTTCGGCTTTCAAAGGCAATGGCAATGCCTTCTATATATGTACTGCCTCTTGAGACTAGCTCATATGAATCCATTTGAGTTAACGTATTTCTTTCCATATTGCGGACATCTCGGAATTGCGTGGCCGCCAGCGTGAGAAAGGTAATCGCCGTAAATTCCTCCTGAATGAGTGCAGGCATAATGATCGCACCAAGTCCTGAAGCGATAAAACCAAGCGCAATGTGAATCACTTGTCCATGAATATACGTAGGGTATTGCCGGTAATCTGTTCTTAACATATAAAGCCTGGCCGCCATCCCAAAGATGACACCAATAATCACAGGAAACGTATAATCCGTCATGTTGATTTTGCAGCCCCTTTTACTGGTTTTCTTGATGAACGGGCGTTCAAGAGCTTTTCAAGCTGATCGACACCTAATAGGAAGATGGACCCTTGAACAACAAGGGACAGAAAAGAGAGATCTCCAATGACAATCGATGATGTCAGGCGGTGAATTGTGAGCGCATAAAGGGCTTCGCCAAGACATACAGCCATCATCCATAGGGTGACTCGTTCTGTAAAATGATGTCCATATGTCAAAGACATCAAGATCAGCAAGGCAAATACGACCCAATCCACTTTTATTAGCGTGAACCAAACCGGATCATATAATGCAAAAATCATAAAAAAGGCATATGCGCTCACCATAGAACCTAATTGTATGATTCTCATTATTTGATGCCCGGACCGGAATATAACGAAACCCGCACATGCATATAAAAAGGTCATCAAGTACCCCGCATTCAGGCTCATATCAAATATGGACATCATGAAATGACTACATATAATATGGACAAGGACAAAGACGCCTAGCACATTGCGCCATGAGCTTTTTTCCATAATAAATGTCACGATAATCCAAACGAACCATATGGACCAATAATAGTACAAAGCCTCCAACGTCTCATCACCTCAATTACATTATGGGAAAATCCCCAATTTTTAAACGTAAGGGATCGCTTTGGGCATTGTATGAAATAAACAAGAGGTGACACCCTAATGGTTGAGGAGGGATGTATGATGGGAAAAGATAGACAGGAAAAACGCTTAAAGGCATCAAAAAGAGTGGAATCTGACCGTGATCAATCCATTCATTATAAAGGGGCAACAGCATTAGAAGGTCCAGATAGTGCGCGAAAAAGAAATCAATAAAAAAAGGCATGTGATGACCACATGCCTTAGATGTTTAAGGGCTAAACTTGCTTTTAGTCCTTTTTCTTATTTGATCTTAAACTATAGTACGTTGTGTCGATGCCTCTTTCTTTGAGCCAATGACTTGTTTCACCTGAAATGACAAGTTGGGTTTGTCTCAGCTCTTCAATGGTCTTCACGCCAAGAACTGTCATCATCATCTTCACATCTTCTTGAAGATCTATGATATTCGCGATGAGACCGCTCTCCCCTCCGTCAGTCAGTGATTTTAAGAAAAAGCCAGCTAGACCAGCAGCCGATGCGCCAAGTGCGATTGATTTTGTTACATCAAGGGCGTCTTGTATACCTCCCGAGGCTAAAATCGTTTGATCTGGAAAACTTGTATGTACTTCAGCAAGACTCGCTGCAGTTGGAATCCCCCATTGATCAAAATAATGAAGTGCTTTTTGGCGGCGAAGATTTTCGATCTTAGAAAAGTTCGTACCACCAAATCCGCCTACATCAACGGCCGCAACCCCAGCATGAAATAACTTTTTGGCCGTTTCCTTGCTCATGCCAAATCCAACTTCTTTTACGACAACAGGCACACCAACTGATTCATTGATGGCTGCGATGCGCTCAAGTGCCCCCCTGAAATCACGGTCTCCTTCAGGCATGACAATCTCTTGAATCACATTTAAATGAATCTGGAGAATATTGGCCTCCAGCATCTCAACGGCTTCCTTCGCTTGCTTCATCGTTGCCTCACTGCCTAAGTTCGCAAAGACAATTCCATCTGGATTCACTTTACGAACAACTTCATACGTACGTCTTTCTTCTTTATCTTTCAGTGCAGCCATTTGCGATCCAACTGCCACCGGAATATTGGTTTCCTTCGCTGCGATCGATAAAGAGCGATTAATCTCATAGGTCGATTTTCCGCCTCCGCCAGTCATTGCATTGATAAAAATTGGCGAACCGAAAGTCAGTCCGCCAATTGTTGAATGTGTATCAATTTGTGATGTTGCAAGATCTGGTAAACTGGCGTGAACGAAGGAAACATCTTTTAAACCTGTTGCTGCATGCTGTCCAGTGGACAAGGCATGTTCAATATGCTGCTTCTTTCTTTCTGCTCGCGTCAATTTTGATCACCAAATTATTTTAATTTATTGAGCTTATCTCCGATCAGGTCACCAAGCTGGAATCCACTTGTGTTTTCTTCTTTCGCCTGATATTGACGATAATTCTCTTCGATTTGTTTTTCAGGATTTTCTTCTAAATCACGGATGCTTAGTGAAATGCGTTCTTCATCTTCATTCACATCAAGCACTTTTACTTTCACAGTCTGCCCTTCTTCAAGGACTTCATGCGGCGTACCGATATGTTTATGAGAGATTTGAGAAATATGCACAAGTCCTTCGACGCCTGGCAGAATTTCAACAAATGCACCAAAGCTTACTAGACGTTGAACAGTTCCTTCAAGCACATCACCTTGTTTTACCTTTTCACCAATCTGGCTCCAAGGTCCTGGTAATGTTTCTTTAATAGATAGTGAGATACGTTCGTTATCACGATCAACAGCAAGTACTTTGACCTGGACTTCCTGGCCTTCTTCCACTACGTCAGATGGCTTTTCAACATGCGCATGGGATAGTTGAGAAATGTGAACCAATCCATCAATGCCGCCAATGTCTACAAATGCACCAAAATCAGTAAGGCGTTGCACTTTACCATCAATCACACTGCCTACTTCAAGTTTTTGCAAGAAGTCTTGCTTTTTGTCTAATTGCTCTTGCTCCACTACTGCACGGTGCGAGAGAATCACACGATTTTTTTCGCGGTCAAGTTCGACCACGACAAGTGAGAGTGTTTTACCTTTGTAGTCTGAAAAGTCCTCAACATAGTGCGCTTCTACAAGAGATGCAGGAATAAATCCACGCACACCAATGTCTACGACAAGACCACCTTTTACAACGTCTTTTACTTCAGCTTCAAATACTTCTTTTGTTTCAAACTTTTTCTCTAGGTCTTCCCAAGCGCGGTCTGCATCAACAGCACGTTTCGATAAAATCAAAGCATCGTCTTCGACTTTTGTTACTTTAAGCTCTAATTCGTCGCCATCTTTCACGACATCTGATGCTTTTTCAACGTGAAGACTTGATAATTCACTGATTGGGATGATCCCAGGTTGTTTCACATTGACGATATCTACATTGACATGCTTGTCCTCAACTTTAGAAACAATCCCTTTCACTACATCTCCAACCTCTGGTACCTGAACATCGATTTGATTCATTTCCTCTGTCATTTCGATAACCTCCTTGGTCCAAACCTACACAGCTTAGTTAAAACGACTGGGTGAATATGTGTCTTAAGCATGATGATTGCCAGCCGAGTATGTATTATAGAAACATTCAAATCAACAGAATTGCTTGAATGATCAATAAAAATAGTATTAGTATAAACTTCTAATAAAAGACCTTGTTTGTCAAGAGATAAACCTCTAACTTATAAAAGTTTTCTAAAATTTCTTACAGTTTCTCCACACGGTCTGCTGCATCTAAAATTTTACCTGCTACCTCTTGAATGGTAAGAGAAGTTGTGTCAATCTCAATGGCGTCATCCGCTTTCTTAAGCGGTGAAACTTCGCGCTCAGAGTCAAGCTTGTCACGTCTTGCAATCTCTTCGATCAGCTGATCGTAATTGACATCGTAGCCTTTTTTCTGATTCTCTTCAAAGCGGCGTTTTGCTCTTTCTTCTACAGATGCAAGCAAGAAAATTTTCACTTCGGCATCTGGAAGAACGTGAGTACCTATGTCTCTTCCGTCCATCACGACACCGCCTTTTTTACCAAGCTCTTGCTGCCTGCGGACCATTTCTTCCCGAACAGCTCTGTGCTTTGCGACAACCGATACTTGGTTGCTCACGCGGTCTGTGCGAATCTCTTCTGTCACATCGGTATTGTCTAGATGCACTTTTTGACCCTCGCCTGTTGAGACAAGTTCAATCACCGTTTTCTTTAGTAGTGCATCAAGCGCCTGCTCGTCTTCAAGATCTACACCATGGTGAAGTGCCGCAAGCGTAATCGCGCGGTACATGGCACCTGTATCGATATAAATATATGATTTTTTTGCTGCGACAATTTTTGCCACAGTGCTTTTTCCTGCTGCTGCAGGACCGTCAATTGCGATAGATAATTTCTTTTTCATAATACCTCTCCTTGATTGAATCTCCCTTATGAATTGTAACACGATCACCGGTCAAACGGGGGAATTTTCTATCAATCCTTCTGCTTAAACGTCTCGATCCAATCTTCAATGCTCATGTTATTTACACCCTCGTATTGCACGACTTTTGACAAAAATAGTTCTCCTTTTGTCAAATGAAGTGTGATCTGAATGGCTAATAATAAGACAAGCTGAATGAGCACCGCTTTAAATAACCATCTTTCCATTGTTTTCATACAAAAAGCCTCCACGCTAGATTCTATTACCTCTAGTATGGAAGCTTTTAACATCCTTTATTCTTATGCTTTTTTCACACGTGTTAAAAGCTGCTGCTGGAAGCAGTACTTCATAATGTGCTGCTGCTGATCATTTGTGATCTCAGAAAACTCCATGATCGCTCTTGTTTTGCCAGTCTGCTCATCTTGATAAACTCGGCTCATCTCTGCAACCGCTTTAATTTTAACAGGCTCTTTCAGCGGAAGTTCAAACTCTGTGATCACTTCTCCGTATTCTTTCAATGAGACACCTTCAGGAACAGCAATTGCTAAGCCGCCAGCACTCATATTGACAATAAACGTGTCAAAGGATTCTTCACCCGTTTGCGTGATCGCGGTTTTGACCATTGTATCGACTCTCAGGTATTCTCTACGCTGAAGCCGAATCATTTCTTCTTTTGGCGGAATGGAAATGACGATCATCGGAATATCTTCTTTCCTCTTGCCGATGACTTCGCTTGTGCATTTGTATGGAATTTGATTTTCATCGAAAAAGAAAACGGTGATTTCTGTTTGCTGATTTAAATAGATCGTGCGTCCCGTTTCTTTATCAGCTGGATAATTAATGCAAATATCATCGTTATTATTTTCCAAAACTTTCGATTTTGCAGTTTTCACTTCTTTGTTCTCATTGACATATTCAATTGTGATTGCATCCCCTATTTGTAACATTCCTCATCACTCTTTTCATCTGTGAAATCATATCCTCTCCTATATTAAACCATGTATAAAACAAAAGGAAAAGGCTTATTCGCCTTTTCCTCGTTTCCTTTTTTATAGGTCTTTATATATAGGTTCTGCGTTTTTTAGTTTATCTACTCGTTCTTCTTTTCCAGTATCCGCATTAATGAACATTCGGTACGTATCATTTTTTATCGTTCCTAGGAACTCATAGCATAAAACTTCCTCTGACATATCGTTTTGAACAATCGCTACATGAGTATCTTCGATTTTCACATGCTGATTGAGCGTTTTCTTCGCTTCTTTTTGCGAGATTTTAGGTGCTTTGATGTCTCTTGTTTTATGATTCGTTAAATAGTCTTTCGCTGAAAATCCAACCACTTCACCATCGTCTAATGCGACCTTCATGCGTATACTATCTGGATACAGCAGTACATTTTTTTGAAGAGGTACATAGGTAAATACACCGATATTATCAAATTGTGCACTTTCATCTAAATGGAATGACTCTGCATCAAATCCTTGCTTCTTTAAGAAGCTGAGTGCTTTTTCTGATGCTTGGTTTAAACTGATTTTCTGTTTTTTCACGTCTCGATTTTGAAGAAGGTAGACTGGATGTCCTCCTTTTTCAGTCAAGTCTAAATAGAAATTCGCTTTACTATCAGGATCTGACATCGATAAGCTGTACACATCTCGATTGGTTTTGCTTCCGCTTTTTCTCACCTTAAAATGTTGATTATGATCAGGTGCGAATTGCTGGGCAATGCGTATCGCTTCTTTCTTTGAAATCTTTTTACCCTTTAAATGATTGTAGCCGCGTGTTTCTGCTTCTGTGGACACATTTGTCGGTCCGAGATCGACATCTGCAAATGCATCTGCATTTCTCTCGACTGTTTTCAACCCGTCAATGATGGTGTTATCATTTTTTCGGTCACCATCAGCAAGTGCCATTTCAACATCCATCCATTTTAAATTTTTATTGAGGACGAGGTGCTGCACTTGTCTCAGTTCGTTTTGGATATCAGATGCTTGCTGATATAAGGACGTAATGGTTTTGTGCGTATTTTTGTTTAATGGTTCATCTGATAAGGATTTAACTGATGATTTGTAGCTAAAGTCTCCGACATTCGCCAAAAATTCTTCCGTTTTGTTAAAAGGCATTAATGTGAGCGGAAGCTGACTCACATTGTTATGTGCTTCTGATGACATTCTCCATACATCTGCAAGTGCCGGTGAAATCGACGATTGGCTGTTCATCGCAAGCGTTGCCCCAAGTTTGTCGTGCAGCTGATCCACTTGGTACGTTAAATCGTGGAAGGCCCTCTGATAGTTGTTCTCTGCGTGCAGCAGCACTGCGTCTTTTTCTTGATGCTCTTTATAGCCCCAATAACCTGTTGAGATGACAGCAATTCCTAAAATGGCAATCAATATTCCTCTGATCATTTATTTACACCTCTTTCTATTCGCAGAAAATATGTTTCCCAATTCGTTTAATTTGTGGTCTTCCCCAAATCCATGGACTTGTTGCTGTATCAGGGTTAAAGTAATAGACGGCGCTCTCAGACGGGTCCCAGCCGTTAATGGCATCAAACACAGCCTTTTTTGCAGTGTCATTTGGTGACATATAAAATTGACCATCCGCCACAGCTGTAAACGCAAGCGGTTCAAAAATAACTCCTGCGATTGTATTTGGAAAAGTCGGGTTGTTCAAACGGTTTAAGATGACGGCAGCGATCGCCACCTGTCCTTCATACGGCTCGCCCCTTGCTTCACTATAAACCGCTTGTGATAAGAGCTGAATATCATTACTAGAAAAACCACCTGGCATGTTGGCTGCCGTTTGTTTCGGTGTTTGATTTGCTTGCTGATTGCCTGACTGTTTCGCAGACTTTCCAGGTGCTCCGCTTTGACTTTTTTGATTCTCTTTCGCACCTTGAGCAGTCTTTTTTTGTGAGCTTCTTTTCGCAGGAGCTTTTGTTTGCTGATCAAGAGGTTTCCCGCCATAATGGGTAAACTCATTCCCCTTTTGCAGCTGCTGCTGAACAAAGTCTTTATAGTATTTTGTCTTTTGAACTAATAGGCTTTTTGTTTGTTTACCTACAAGTCCGTCGACCTTCTTTACACCATATTGGCTTTGAAAGTTGCGAACGGCCCAGTACGTCCCCCAGCCATATACACCATCAATTTTGCCATTGTAAAAGCCATTGTATTGGAGCCGTGCTTGCAGCTCGACTACATCTTCTCCTGTCGCACCTCGCTGGATGACTTGACTGGTGAAGGCTTCACTTTTTTCAGTTGTCATCAGTGATGTTGCGAGTAGAACGATTGAGAAGATAAGGACGATTTTTTTCACGAAACGAGCTTTGTCCATATTTGATCCTCCTGTACTTTTGATGTTTGAATATATATTTCTTCCAATCCCTATTTTTATACATTCATCACAGGAGAGAAATGGATGAAAAGACAAAAAAACGCCCTATCAACTGATAAGACGTTTTCTACATTAAATTTTGCACCATTTTCACTGAACGAGCTTTTTTTGCTTTTCGCAGGCCAAACCACCATAAAAAAATCATGAATGGCAGCATGATATATCCCCAATTTTTCATTCCTAACAATATGAAATCATATAGGCCGTGAAAAAGCACAGGAAGCGTTAGAGAAAGGATCAGCCATTTGCGCTGCTCCTTTTTATCAGAGAAGCGGGCTTTGCCGATATAAAATCCCATCACAACACCGAATAAAGCATGACTTGAGACGGGTAATAAAGCACGGGTGAATGCATATTCAACCCCGTGACCGACCAAATAAAGAATATTTTCAAGTGTTGCGAAACCAAGTGAGACACTCGTTCCATATACAATTCCATCATAGTGTTCGTCAAATTGGGCATGCGCATAGACGCTGACCATTAAAATAAACCATTTTAAAGATTCCTCTAAGAAGCCCGACGTCACAAATGAAATCAAGATAGGGTTCGTTGCGATATGCTCCTCTTGAAGGACATATTGAATAAACATGGTTGGAAACACAAGTATAACACCTAGCATAAAAGATCTGATGACCATGTGTACCGGCTCATTGTCGTACTGATCTTTCAAATAAAAATAACTTAAAAGTGCGATGCCGGGAGCTAAACCTGCTGAGATGATTGCGATCATAACCAGACCTCTTTCCCTACATTATCCTTCATTATCGTACCATGATTTACCCTTTTTTTATATGACTCGAGCCCATTTTTATGAAAATTACTTTCTATATAATCCCATTTTATATCAAAAAGAACCGAATCCCTTGGAAGGATCCAGTTCTTTTTTTATGCGTTCATTCTTTTGTTGATTTCTTCTGCAATTAGCCCCCCATGAAATCTCCCATTTTCAATGAAAATTTCATTGGCATTATTTCCAGCTGCAATCACTCCTGCGATGAAAATACCTTCTACGTTTGTCTCCATCGTCTGTTCATCAAATGCTGGACGGCCTGATTCTTGATCAATTGTCACACCCATTTTTTCTAAGAAAGAATGATCTGGATGATAGCCTGTCATGGCAAAAACATAATCACTTTTCACTCGCTCCGTTTGCTCTTGCTGGTTTGTAAAAATCACTTCTTCTTCTGTAATTTCCTTCACCTGTGCTCCAAACTCCATTCGAATCGTTCCATTTCGCACAAGTGCTTCAAACTCTGGCAAAATCCAAGGTTTGATGCTAGATGAATATTCAGTTCCTCGATAAAGTACAGTGACTCTGCTTCCGCATTTCACAAGTTCTAGCGCAGCATCGACACTTGAGTTTTTCCCGCCGATCACCGTTACATCTTTATCAAAGTATGGGTGTCCTTCTTTAAAATAATGATACACATGTGGAAGGTCTTCCCCTTTGACATTCATATAGTTTGGATGGTCATAGTAGCCAGTAGCAATCACGACATAATCACATGAATAGTCGTCTTTTGATGTGCTCACGGTAAAATGGCCATCTTTTTTCGTCACAGCGGTTACTTTTTCAAAGGCATGCACACGCAGGTTTTTTCGTCTGACTACTTCTCGGTAATAAGAAAGCGCCTGGATACGAACGGGCTTGCGATTTTCAGTAATAAAAGCGACATCACCAATCTCAAGCTTTTCACTTGTACTGAAAAAGGTTTGATGTGTTGGGTAATGATAAATACTGTTAACGACATTCCCCTTTTCAATGACTAGTGCATCAATTCCGATTTGCTGGAATGCGATGGCAGCTGATAATCCGCAAGGGCCGCCTCCTATTATGATCGCTTTTTCTTGTTTCATTTGTTCCACTCCTGTCGTTTCAATGCAATAACAATTGCTAGCTGTTGATGATTTGTTCCCATTCCATAAAAAAATCTCCTATATAAGGATAGGAGATTTTTGGGCGCGATGCAAATAAGCCGCTTAAATCCAGCCTCTGAATCGAGAAGCTTCAGCCATTTTACGTACGCCGACCATATATGCAGCAAGACGCATATCGATGCGGCGGTTTTGCGCCATTTCATAAATATTATTAAATGATTTCACCATCATATCTTCTAAACGAGTTTCGACTTCCTCTTCAGTCCAGTAGAACCCTTGGTTATTCTGCACCCATTCAAAGTAAGAAACCGTTACACCACCCGCACTCGCAAGTACGTCTGGGACAAGCAGTACTCCACGATCTGAAAGAATTTTTGTTCCTTCAAGTGTCGTTGGACCATTCGCTGCTTCTACGACAATTTTAGCTTTAATGTTTGCCGCATTATCTTCAGTGATTTGGTTCTCAATGGCTGCAGGTACTAAGATATCACAATCAAGCTCAAGCAGCTCTTGGTTTGTGATGGTATCGTTAAATAATTTAGTAACGGTTCCAAAGCTGTCACGTCTGTCAAGCAAGTAGTCAATATCAAGACCATCTTCATCGTATAACCCGCCGTAAGCATCTGAAATCCCTACGATTTTCGCTCCGGCATCATACATGAATTTAGCCAAGTAGCTTCCTGCATTTCCGAATCCCTGTACGACAACACGTGCCCCGTTAATGTCAATTCCTTTTTTCTTCGCCGCTTCTTTGATGCAGATCGTCACACCTTTTGCTGTTGCAGTATCACGTCCGTGTGATCCTCCAAGAACAATTGGTTTTCCGGTAATAAATCCTGGCGAGTTAAATTCATCCATTCTAGAATATTCGTCCATCATCCATGCCATAATTTGAGAGTTTGTAAACACATCTGGAGCTGGTACATCTTTTGTTGGACCAACGATTTGACTGATTGCGCGAACATAGCCGCGACTTAGTTTTTCAAGCTCTCTAAATGACATTTCTCTTGGATCACAGATAATACCGCCTTTTCCTCCGCCATAAGGAAGATCCACAATACCACATTTTAAACTCATCCAAATTGAAAGCGCTTTTACTTCTTTTTCAGTAACGTTCGGGTGGAAACGAATACCGCCTTTTGTCGGTCCAACAGCATCATTGTGCTGCGCGCGGTAACCAGTGAAAATTTTCACTGATCCATCATCCATTCGTACTGGAATTTTCACAGTTAATAGACGAATTGGCTCCTTCAGCAATTCATACACTTCTTGCGGATACCCTAATTTGTCTAGCGCTTTATGTATGACGGTTTGAGTTGACTTTAAAACATCTAGCTTATCTTCTGCGTTATGAGCGGCGTTTTGATCGGCTGCCATTAAAATAAACCCCCTAGAAATCTTTCATGATCTACTGCTCCCTTTCAAGCAATAGTATACACCTTCGTACTGGTAAAGCAAAGGTAAAAAACGTTTTTTATTAAAATAAAATATCAGCGTTTATAAATATAAAAAGGATATAAAAAAATACTGTTGTTTCATCACAACAGTATTAAATATAATAGAAAAAAGTGATTAAAAATACATTTGAATCGTTTTCACTGCATCATCTTGCATGATCACTTTTCCGTATTCTTTTAGCCGATGGATCGTTAATGTCGTTGGTGAACCGAACTCCGCTAAAATGGAAATGACGGTATCAGCTGATAGTTCTTCAAAATCATCTAGGCTGAGAAAATATTGACCTTCATAATGGTAAACTGTACCCCCTAAAAGTCCAATACGACTTAAACTATGGGACAGTTGAATCACATCTTCAAACGAGGCAAATTGATAGAGCACATGATGACTCTCGTCGAGCTTGACTTGCATCTCAATGTAATCTTCATCAAACTCATCATCATCAGCATCATCCTGCTGACTCTTTGTGACAATGACGACCATCCCCTGCGCCTGAAGTGAAAATACTTCAACAGCAATCGGTCCACTCGCTTCAAAACCGAGCTCCTGATTCGCTTCGTTCATCATGTCTTTAAACAGCTGATGGACTTTGAACGAATCTTTCCAAAGGTCTTCTTTCGTAAGACCCCGGTCTGTCAGGTCATCTAGTGTGAGAAAAATTTTGATTTTATTATAATTCAGACGCTCCAGTCGCATAACGTTCCCTCCTGCCTCTTCTAAACACACATCATACTGTAGTATATGAGATGATGAGTCATAGGTTCTTAATTTTGTATTCAGTTTACACTGTGTCAAGACGGAAGACAAGCATGAAGCTATGCTTACGGTGACTTTTATGGAAAATATTGAGGGCGCAGCCAGTCATCGCGTTTTTACAGGCATTAAATAGATCAGATGCGTTTCCGGTTCTGCCCCGAGACGCATTGGAATCTTTGTTGTTCCATAGCCATTACTAATGAGAAAAAATGCGCCTTTGACCTGACCTGTTCTTCCTTTTTCATACGGACCAAATTTCCCAATTCGAATCTGACCTCCATGTGTATGACCGCTCAAAACAAGGTCGATCCCCTCATCTTCACTCATTAAATGATGTACATCTGGGTTGTGTGATAAGAGAATATTTACGTCATCTTTCACAAACTCAGGTCGTATCGCTTCATAATCCGCCTTTTCAAGCCGAATATCATCGATGCCTCCAATTTTAATTGACTGGCCTTCGAAATCCCACACAGCTGTTTCATTTTGCAGGGTCGTCACATCGTAAGCATGAAGAATCTCTTTAAGCTTTTGCTGGTGCAGCTCGTGATCATTATTTCCCCAAACAAAATAAACGGGCGCAATTCTTGATAAACGTTTCACATTTTCTTCAATTCTGGCGTAGGGTACACCTTTTTCTGCTAAGTCCCCACCTATCATAATGACATCCGGTTTTTCTTGTGTGACTTCCGCTAATAATGAGTCACTAATCAGCCGCCGGTGTGTATCAGAAATAAAGAAAATTACTGCTGGTCGATCTGATTGAAGTGCTTCTATTGTAAAGTAATGCTTTTTGATGTTGTTTTGTTTTGCCGTTTTCACCATTTTTGCCGTTACACACACACCTGTTGTAACAGCCGCAATGGCGGCAGTAAATCCGATGGCATATTTCATCATAAATGGCTCCCTTGCATATGTGTCGTTCATAAGACGCTTGAATGAAAAAAGACGTTTCAACTATTAAAACGTCTTTTTACACATTTATTTACTTTCATAATAGAGATTAATGTCATATTGCTGCTGCATATAGTGAAAAACCGCTTCACGCTCTTTCCACTGGTCTGATTGCGGCCATAAGTCTGTGCTTTTTTGTATAATCTCACATCTAAGGCGATGATATTCATCCTCAGCCTTTTCTTCTTTTTTCTTATAATAATAAGATGCATAAAAAGCAAACACCTCAGCCATTATCCAAAATAGAAAGACCTCATGACCGAGCAGCGTTGCAATCATCGATTCCGGCTGAAGCGAGCCTCCCTTATTTGCCGTTATCACAAAATAAAACAAAAGAATCGCCAGTGACAAAAGGGCTGTCCATTGCCACCTTCTACACTGCTTGGCAAAGCCCTCATATTTGTGCTTTCTTTTGATCAACGTTTCCATCATTTTCTGTGTCGGCTGATCCATATAGCGGCTGATTGCGTGCAAAGTCATCACATACACCCTGTCCCTTTTTTCTACATATGTATGTGCTTTTTCATTCGTTCATGTCAGGTAATTAGTTTTCCAATGGAATATTGAGTACTTGACCACTGTATACACTGTTCCCATTTAAATGATTGTAGGCTTTTATTTTCTCTTCACCTGATCGGCTTTTGTAATATTTCATCGAGATTCGATACAGGTTTTCCTCTGGGCCAACAGTGTGCTGGACGACACGAACTGGCTTTTCTTCCTGCTTCTTTTTCTCTTCGACTTCTTTTCGTTTTTTCTCTTCTTGCTGTTTTTGGAGGGCTAGCTGCTGCTGCTCACGTTTTTTCGCAGCTGCGGCTTTTTCACGCTCTTCTTTCTCTTTAGCAGCTTTTTCTTTTTTCTTTTGCTCTGCTTTTTCTTTTGATCGCTGCTTTTCTTTTTCTTCATCTTTCTTTTTCTTCTCTTCATCAGACGCATCCGCTTTATCAGCTTTTGCGTCATTTTTTGTTTCGGCTAGTGCTGACGGAACTGGGTCTGTGTCAGCACTTGAGGTTTTATCAATGTAGACACCTTGATTGTTATTATCGTTAATTTCCTTTGAAGTGTAGTAGATCAATAGAAAGAAAACAGTGATGACGATGATAGGAAAGATAATAGCCAATGTCGTAAACAAAGGATTGCGCACTTTTTTCGTACGCTGCTTCTTATATTCATGAAAGTCTTCTCGTGTAGGAAAGTGAGAGTCATCAGAAGGATGTACTTTTTCTTCAAGAATTTCCTCTACATTGTCGTCATGGTTGTTTGTGAGCTGCTCCTTCTTTCTCTGCATTCTCGACATTTCTTCCATGTTCATCCCTCCCCTTATATTTCAAACGAATTTGACAAGCAAAGACTAAGTCAATGACAAAATGTGTCATGACAGGAACAAACAAATTCCCCGTCCACTCGTATAAAAGTCCTAAAAAAATACTAATGGAAACCACGAGGATAAACAAGAGTATTTTTGATAAATAGCGAAAGTGAAGAAGCGCAAACACGATGCTGGCAATCTCAAGTCCAAATTGCTGTTGAACAATTCCGCGAAATAGTATTTCCTCTGAAAAGGCAATGAGAAGTGCTAACCAAACAATATGCGGGATGCTTCGGTTTTTGAACATCTTTTCATTTAAACCACCATCATCATACATATGAGCAGGAAACACCTTCATGACAATTGCATCTATAATAATGACGAGCAATGCACCGCCAATTCCATATGTTAGAATGCGCATATCATGAATCTGCCAAAGGGCTGTAAAATCCGTCCATTGATCGAACATAAATATGCCTAGTAAAAAAGAAACGATAAGCATGAGCAGCTGCGTGAAATACAGCTGTTCTACGACTTGTCGATCGGTTAATTTTTCAATGATTCGGCGATGTTGTTCAATCAATGCTGCGCCTCTTTTGTCAGATGAAACATACGATCCAGCACAGTCTTCCAGTGTTTCATTTCATTCAGCTCCAATGATTGTTCTTTTTTTTCATAATCAGACAGGTTCAGTCCGCAAGAAGAGCAGCAATGCTTAGAGGACGCGCGCTCTGTTTGATCAAGCTGTTCGTGAAAATATGATAACAGAGATTGTCTAAAGCAGTCATGATCCATGATCCGCTCTTTAAATTGCCACACTTTTTTTAGCTTTTCTGTTTGTCTGTCCTGCAATATTTCTTTTAGATTCATCAGAATTGCCGGGCGCTGTTCGGACTCATGCATCATGTAATAGTGCGTCAGCATTCTTGCACGCGTCTCCTGAAGCCCTGTTTCCATCAATCGTTCACGTAATTTTTTTTCATCATTTGTCTGCATTTGAGTCAGTTGTGATAAGTAGAAATCAATTTCTGGTTCGTCAAATCCTTCTGCTTGGATCAAGTGTAGCTGAATATCTGCATCCTCTTCTGTATATAAAAGAATGCTCACACTGTTTTTCCCGTCCCTTCCCGCTCTTCCAATCTCTTGCATAAATGCTTCAATCGATTGCGGAGGGCTCATATGAATGACAAACCGGATATTTGCTTTATCAATTCCCATGCCAAAAGCACTCGTACAGCAAATGAGATCAAGCTGACCGCTAATAAATTGCTGCTGAATGAGCATACGATCTCCTGCGTCCATTCCGCCATGATAAAACTCAACACGCTGATTGGTTTTTTGTTTCATACAGAGAGCAAGCTCTTCTGTCATTTGCCGGGTTGGGCAATAAATAATGCCTGGTCCTTGCAAAAAATCCGCAAGCTCAATGGCCCGTTTCTCTTTTGCTTCTTTCGATTCGTGCACTTCTTTGACTAAGGCAATGTTCGGGCGGTTGACGGAATGAATATGAAAGTCTGGATGCTGCAACCTTAGCGTTTGCACAGTATCTTTTAGCGTTTGTTTCGTTGCTGTGGCTGTAAGAGCTAAAGCCACAGGATGACCTAACGCTTCTCTCCATTCTCCGAGCTTCGAATATTCAGGACGGAAATCATGCCCCCATTCTGATATACAATGCGCTTCATCGACGACAAACAGACCAATACGCATCGATTTGAGCTGTTCAAGCAGCACTTCTGACATTAATGCCTCAGGTGCGACGAATAGAAATTTATATGATGGCAAATGCCGAATGATATGTCGCCTCTCCTGAAAAGACAATGTGCTATTAAGCGCCGCCACTCGTTTTTCTCCGCGCATTTTCATTCGTTCGACTTGGTCCTCCATAAGCGATAAAAGCGGCGAAATAATCAGAACCAGCCCGTCTGTCATATAACCGGGAATTTGATAGCAAAGTGACTTTCCTCCACCAGTAGGCAGCATGGCAACCGTATCTTTTTGATGCAGTACACTTCGAATAATGTCCTCTTGACCTGCTTTAAATGTATCGTGGCCAAAGTATCGCATGAGCGTCTGATGAAGCTTATCCATTTGCTTTCACCATCCTTGTCAGTGCCAATCGTATTTGAAAATAAGTAAATGGATGCTCGAGTTTTTCTTTAATCAGCTTCATTTTATTTGTTTGCAGTTCTCTGGCTACAGCAAGGATCTCCCGCTGCTCTTTTATACTCACATAGGGATCTATTGAAAAGCTTGGCTCATGTATCGACAGCTCCACGATATGATCTTCAATCGTTGCCTTTTTTAATGAACGAATGTGAGCAATTTGTTCAATATCAAATCCTTTTTGGACAAGCTCAAGTGTTTTGTGAGTAGAAGTTGTTAACACGCGTTTAAATTCAAGGTCACCTACGAGCTTCTGCAAAGTCGGCGCCTCACCTTTTTGGGCAGCTTGAATAAAGTAATGGAGTACATTCCAAAAAAGCAAGTACACATACCACACATCTTCTTTCATCCACTCCGCCATTTGCTGATACGTACGCCCGATTCGTTCATGTGAGGTCAATGAGTAAACAAAAATCAGTGCCTCTTGATCACTTAGGTTCATTAGGAGTTTTTCTAGTTCATGATGCAGCTCTTCTGAAAGCTTGCTTTTCTGCTGATGCTGTTTCAAAAAAGATTTCGTCCAGCTTTGAACTGAGACATCTCTTTGTATTGGAACATATTGATGTGATCCAGCCATATGGTGAGAAAGCACTTGTACAAGTAAAGAGAGCCTCATCCATAGCATCTTTGCTTTATCGTGGTATTTGGCACCATGAAAATAAGCAGGCATCGGTTTTTCAGAGAAATGCTGGTGTAGCATTTGCTGCCCTGCTTCAGTGATACTCAGTGTCTCATCGTTTTTTCTAATATAGTGCTTCTCTTCAAGCTTTAAAGCAGAACGATTCAGCTGATCCCTCGTAAACCCCGGGTAACAGCCGAAGTACCTGGAAAGCTCAAACAAGCTGGCATCCTGTATGGTTTGAGATGATTTTTTTCCTTTAAAAAGATGGTAGACAGCACTAATGGAGCGTTCGCCGTTCAATTTATATACGCTGTCCATTAACATGACATCCAAATAATGAAGAGTCATTCATCAAAGCACCTGTCTTCCTGACAAAATTCGAATATTTTCTCCCTTTATTTTAACAGATTTCATACAAGAAGAAATGTTTAAACTCAATTTATGGGGGAAAGTTATGAACAAACCCTTATGTGATAAGCATTCTCAATCACTTTACAGTTGAAATGTGAATTTAAAATCATTACAATAAGGTTTGAGGAAATTGTTTTTTATCGGTGAAACTAAAAAGGTTAAACCATGTGTTCCATCGAACTATTTGGGAGGTATTTTTTTAACATGGCAAAATATACAATTGTAGACAAAGACACATGTATTGCTTGCGGCGCATGCGGTGCAGCTGCTCCAGACATTTATGATTATGATGATGAAGGCATTGCATTTGTTACGCTTGACGACAACCAAGGGACTGTAGAAGTTCCAGAAGTACTTGAAGAAGATATGCTTGATGCATTTGAAGGATGTCCAACTGACTCAATCAAAGTTGCGGACGAATCTTTCGAGGGTGACCCACTTAAGCATGAATAGTATAAAAGCCCCTTATGCAGGGGCTTTTTTTATATTAACTATTTTGAAGTCGGCGTTTATTTTCAAACCATGGACGCATTTTCACAAAAATGAAGCTAAATACGATGGTAATGATGATTCCTTTAATAAAGTTAAAAGGTAAAATCCCTGCTGTAATGGTCGTCTTGAGCGCATGATCTGATAGTTCAGGTGCGTTTAAAAACCATGTGTAAGCTGGTAGGAATAAGAAGTAATTTAAAATGCTCATCATCACAGTCATAAGTAATGTACCCATGATCATTGACCAAGCCATTCCTTTTGCTGATTTAATTTTTTTGAACATAAAGGCGACTGGTAAGATGAATAGTGTGCCTGCAATGAAGTTCGCGACTTGCCCAACTGGAACGCCGGACATACTGCCTTGAATGAGATAATGCAGAACATTTTTTAATGCCTCAACGGCAATTCCTGCACCTGGCCCATAAATTAAAATCGCAATAATCGCTGGGATATCGCTGAAATCAATTTTCAAATACGCTGGAAGCCCTGGGAAAGGGAAATCCAATAAAATTAACACGAACGAAATACTGCTAAGCATACTGGTGACGACTAAACGTTTTACTTTACTTTGATTCAATATTCTCTCTCCTTTTCGATCAAATCTTTCGAAAAGAGGATTGTTCAATTTCAGCCACAAAAAAACCGCTCATGAAAACAGGAGCGGGGAATTTAGGCTAGACAAATAAACGTGTGAAAAACCAAGTTTTCAACGTTTACGAACCTCCATCTTCTCCCATCCAGACTATACTGTCGGCTTCGGAATCACACCGAATCCTGCCAAAAAAGGCTCGCGGGCTTAGAGACTATGCTCATCACCGCCGGTAGGGAATTGCACCCTGCCCCGAAGATTGATCATTATTCAATTCGACATCATTATATATGATATATGAGCATTTGTACAGATAAAAATCCTGAGCAATTTCATCAGTTTTAAGAAATCGCAAAAAACTTAAAAATTATAATGACAAATACGAAAAAATTGGTTATCTTTTGTTTAAAGGTGTCCATTCTTTATAAAGACACTAAGAAATGTTCGTGTTTTCTTTTTCGCTTTACTGCTTTAATTTGATTGACACAGCGAAAAGGAATATGGTAAATTATCAGATATTTATGACGTTTATTTTAGGAGGAAATCTTACGATGTTTCGAGTATTAGTCTCAGATAAGATGAGCAATGATGGTCTTTTACCACTTTTAGAATCAGATTTTGTTGAAATTGTCCAAAAAAATGTAACAGAAGCAGAAGATGAATTACACACATTTGATGCCTTACTTGTCAGAAGTGCGACGAAAGTGACCAAAGAGCTTTATGAAAAAATGACTTCATTAAAAATTGTCGGCCGTGCCGGTGTGGGAGTAGACAATATTGATATTGATGAAGCAACCAAGCATGGCGTCATTGTGATCAATGCACCAAACGGTAATACGATCTCCACAGCTGAGCATACATTTGCGATGATCTCTTCACTCATGCGTCATATTCCACAAGCCAACATTTCTGTGAAATCAAAAGAATGGAACAGAGGTGCCTATGTTGGTGCAGAGCTTTATGGAAAATCTCTTGGGATTGTTGGACTTGGCAGAATCGGAAGCGAAATTGCCCAGCGTGCAAGAGCATTTGGCATGACAGTCAACGTATTTGACCCGTTTCTGACAAAGGAACGCGCAGAAAAAATCGGTGTCAATGCCAAGTCACTTGATGAAGTACTCGAAGTATCAGATATCATCACTGTACATACCCCGTTAACAAAAGAAACAAGAGGACTTCTCAATAAAGAAACAATTGCAAAAACGAAAAAAGGCGTTCGCCTAGTGAACTGTGCACGCGGTGGTATTATTGACGAGCGTGACCTTCTTGAAGCGCTTGAAAGCGGCCATGTTGCAGGAGCTGCACTCGATGTATTTGAGGTAGAACCTCCTACTGATAATCCGCTTGTAGACCATCCGCTCGTCATTGCGACTCCGCATCTTGGCGCATCGACGAAGGAAGCACAATTAAATGTAGCGGCGCAAGTATCTGAAGAAGTACTTCAATTTGCAAAAGGACTCCCTGTTATGTCATCTATTAACCTACCAGCGATGACAAAAGACGAGTTCAAAAAAATTCAGCCTTATCATCAGTTTGCAGGAAAGCTCGGACGTCTTGTCTCTCAATCAATGAGAGAACCTGTAAAAGAAGTAGGCATCTCTTACGAAGGCTCTATTTCAAAACTCGAAACATCCTTTATTACAAAAAGTCTTCTGTCAGGCTTTTTAAAAGAGCGTGTTGATTCGACTGTAAATGAAGTCAATGCTGGAATGGTGGCAAAAGAACGCGGCATTAGCTTTAGTGAAAAGATTTCTTCCAGTGAATCTGGTTACGAAAACAGCATTTCTATTGAAGTCAAAGGCGACCTTTCAACCTTTACTCTAAAAGCAACCTATATCCCGCATTTAGGAGAACGCGTTGTTTCCATTAATGGATTTAATATTGATTTTTATCCAGATGGACACCTTGTCTACATCCAGCATACTGATGCACCTGGTGTAATTGGAAAGGTTGGACAAATTTTAGGCGACCACGATGTCAACATTGCGACAATGCAGGTAGGACGTAAAGAAAAAGGCGGCGAAGCCATCATGATGCTTTCTTTCGACAAGCATCTTGAGGACGAAATTGTCAAAGAATTAACCGAAGTGCACGATATACTTTCTGTCCGTCTGATCGACCTATAAAAAATCATGATAAACCTCATGCACATGCATGAGGTTTATTTTTTTGAAACCATTAAACGATCTCCCGTTCGGATGAGATGAGTAGTCAGCTCATTGATCTGTTTCAATTGTTCCACAGTCATCTCATGCGCCTTTGCAATCGACCAAAGGGTATCTCCTTGTTTAATGAGATATGTATTGTTCTCTTGTCCGTTTACATGTAGAGCCGGCTCTTGGAAGCGATCCATTGCAATGATTGTGAGTGGATCTACCGCATCTTCTTTGCTGACTGACCAATGCCCCCTGTGCACCTCAAAATGCAAATGAGTGCCTCTAGACGCCCCTGTGTTGCCGATAATGCCGATCGGCTGTCCTGCTTCTATATGGTCACCCTTTTTAACAAAACGCTCGTGTAAATGTGCATAGACGGTTTCATATCCATTTGGATGCTGGATAAACACAACCTCGCCATATGTAGCAGATACATACGAACGCGAGACCTCACCTTCACTTGCAGCAAAGATGGATTCTCCTTCTGGCGCAGCTATATCTAATCCCATGTGCGAGCCGCCTCTTGTCCCAAACAAATCTGTGACTTCTCCTTTTATCGGCTCCACCCATTCGCTTGTTTCCTGTGCATGAGCAACAGGTGAAAAGATCATCAAAAAACAGCTGGCACATATGAAGCAATACCTTTTCATTAGTGACTCCCCTTCTTTGAGGTTCTTTTTATGACAGCTTAGTATACAGCAAGGAAGCTATTTTCTATACATCAAAAAAGAACGCAATTTCTTGCGTCCTTTAACGGTCTTTTATGACAACTGGATTCGGCAGAGCCGGCACCTCTATCGGTTCTTCTAATTCATACGGACCAACTTGATCTGTTCCCGCCTGTTGAATGGTGACCTCTGTAAAACCAAAATCTTTCGCTGAGAGCAGCAGACCTTCAATGAGTAAAATATGATCATTTGAGTCCGATAATTGCGCTGATGCTCCAAACGTAATGGTCACATGTTTTCCTTTAGACGTCACTTCTTTAATCGGTTCGTCTTTAATTAATGGATTAAGTCCTGCATCGCTTGTACGCTTCATAGCTTCTACCGCATCTTCATACGATGAATAATGCGTTTTTGAAGGCACCAAAAAAGTCCCGCTCTTATTCTCTAAAACATAATAAGCGTGCTTTGTTTGTTTTTCAATCGATATTGTTCCAACGCTTCCATTTGCTCCTAGTTGAAGGTGAGAACCTTTGGCTGTCTTGACTTGCACCTGCTCATATTTGCTCCATTTTAGCGTTTCTTTTACCATATCTTTAAACCTGCTGGCTTCTTTTAACGTATCAAGGGACAAATCACTTTTTAATTGAAAAACAAGTGTATCTCCTTTTTCACGAAGGTCCACCATATCCATATAAGATTGAAGAGGCTTTGTCATTTCAGGCAGCTGCACCTGTTCATATGTGTTCACCATATCCTGCAAATGATCATACTCATCCTCTTTTTCAATGCTAATCGGAACCACTTGAGAGGTCGATTCATCTATGTATGCTATGGTCATAAACTTTTGCTGCTGCTTACGAGACACAACGTGTGAGGGGCCATTAGTCTGTTTGACCGCCTCTAATGTGGCGTTTACCTGACTTTTGTCAGCACTTGAGTCCATTTTCATTTGCTGATGATGATCTTGAGCAGCCGGCTGAAATAAATGAGGAGAAATTAAAAACGCCATAAATAAAACCACAACGGTTGCGACCGCTGGACCGATCCATTTGGCACTTTTCTTTTTCTGCCCGCTTGCCATCAGCATCTGCTGGTATATCTGCTTAGATGAACGGTTGTCCTCCACCTTTGGAAGCTGACTTAGTAACACCTTGATTCGTTCTTCGCTCCAATCGGACCTGTTCGTTTTCATTCACTAGCTCCTCCTTCAAAAGCTCCATATGTTTTCGGAGCACTTTCAGGCCTCGGTGCTGCGTTGTTTTGACTTTGCTTTCCGAGAACTTTAGCGCCTTGGCCGTCTCCATGATTGAGTAGCCCTGGATAAATCTTAAAATGATGACAGCTCTTTGATCAATCGTGCACTGATCAAGTGCGGCATAGATTTCTTTCACATTTTCATCCTGTACAGCCAGTTCGTCTGGGAGCAAGTCTGGGTCCTTTACATCCTGCTTATCCCAATCAAACGTGCCGAGTACCCGTTGTCTAATGGTTTGCTGTTTGCGAAACCAATCAATTGCCACATGCCTCGCAATTGAAAACAGCCATGTTTTCTCGCTGCTTCTTCCTTCAAAAGTTTTATATGAGTGAAGTACCCGGATGTAAACCTCCTGAACGAGATCCTCTGCCTGATTTTTATCTTTAACCATATAAAATAAAAACTGGTACAAATCTTGATGGTACGAATCATATATTTTTTGAAAGGTTTCATGCATAGGAAACCCCTCCGTTCACTTATTTTTGTCGAGTGACTCTTACAAAACGTTACATTACAACTTTATGACAAATATATTACAAGTTCGACAATTTGGGAAGGGCTTTTTGTTTAACTTCTCCTTAAAAATATGAAAATAAAAAAACACTTCTTTTTCTTTCGAAAAGAAGTGTTAGATTGTTGACAAAGTGCTAAAATGATGTTTATTTTAGCACTTTGTCTTCTTTTCAGCGTGATAGAAAACCTTTGAAGTCTAGGAAGGGCGAGCACTGGCGCGGAGCGAATTGAACATTCGTGAGCACCAGCGCGCAGACCTGACAACGAATGCGAGGGTTTGTCTACACGCTGACACTTCTTTTTCTTTCGAAAAGAAGTGTTTCTCATGTAACAAGATTCTTCGTCAGGATTAGACGAGTTCCTGCTTTTTTCTCGGAATATAAAAGGTAAAGTGTGTACCAGTACCCGCTTTGCTATGTGCATGAATGGAGCCTTGATGTGCTTCTACGATATTCTTCACAATCGCAAGACCAAGTCCAGTACCAGAACGCCCTCTTGTTCTTGCCTTATCCGCTTTATAGAAACGTTCGAAAATAAATGGCAGATCCTCTTCAGGGATTCCGCTTCCTGAATCTTTCACATCCATTTTCAGACCGCTTTCCACCGATTGAACCGAGAAGTGAACCTCTCCGCCTTCTGGTGTATGACGAATGGCGTTATCAATAAGATTCGTAAACACCTGTTCAATCTTATCCGGATCGAGTACAAAGTACGGTTCATCCACTTGAATGTCATATGTGAGATCAACTTGCTTTTCTTTTGCTATACCAAGAAACTTGCGGTAAATCTTCTCGGTCAGCTCTTCTGTATCTGTTGATTCAAGATTCAGTGTAATATGGCCAGCTTCCATTCTCGCTAGGTCTAGAAGATCGTTCACAAGACGCCCCATTCGAAGTGATTCGTCGTAAATAATTTGCGCAATCTCTTTCTTTTCCTCTTCTGAGCCAGCAATATCATCTACAATTGCCTCACTATATCCTTGCAGCATAGCAATTGGAGTACGAAGTTCATGACTGACATTGGCAATGAAGTCTTTTCTCAGCTTATCAAGTCTTCGTTCCTCTGTCATATCACGAAGGACCGCAACTGCTCCCCTAACGTCCTGCTGATTATAAAGCGGAGACATGAGAAGAACCCAAGTACGTCCTTGCAGTGTGACTTCAATCATTTGCTCTTTTTCCGTGCTGACGGCTGTATGAAACAATTCTCGCGCTTCTGGAGGCAGTTCATCTCCATCTTTGATCTTCATATTTTGCTCGTAATACCATGCCTGCAAGAATCGTTCTGCAGGAGGATTCGTCATGAGGATCGTTCCATCAATATTGATGGTGATGACACCATCAGCCATACTGCTTAAAATATTGGACAAATGCTCTTTTTCTTGATTTAAAGCTGTGATATGAAATTTAAGCTGCTTGCCCATTTGGTTAAAGGCGATGGCCAGTTCTCCAATTTCGTCTTGCGTTAATATAGGAATCTTTGTATCAAATTTCCCTTTCGCCAGATCCTGCGCTCCCTCTTTCATCTTTCTAAGAGGATAGGTGACACGTGTTGATAAGAAGAACGCGAAAATAGTGGTCAGAACAATGGCAATTCCGGCTGCTAGGAAGATATAACGCGTCGTATGTTTTGTTGTTTGCTCTACCGCAAGTAATGATTGAGAAAGAAAGACCATGCCTTTTTTTCCGTTTGCCTCAAATGGAACACCGACAACAATTCGTTCATCCTTATGATTGCCTGCATTTGGTTCTGCACGTTTACTGATTTTTTTACGATCTTTTAGTGCTTGATTCAAATCACCGTCTGCTTCAATTTGTTTCTTTGTAATCGCAGGAAGCTTCCCGTCTTTTTCAGACGAATACCACTCTAGCCCGTCCTCTTGGATAATCGCAATACTCGTCAATTTGTCAGCAAGCTCTGATGTAATCGACCTTGCGAGTGATTGATCGTCATGGCTTTCTAAAATGACCGCCACTTTATTTGCCATTTGCGTTAAATCTGACTTTGCTTCTTCTACATGGTAATTTTCAATGAACTCTAAAAGAAGCACGGTTAAAATAGATAAAACGATGAGGACGAGGAAGAGAATGGTTAACCATAGCTTTCCAACGACACTTTTCCACAGTTTCATTCAGCGCCGACCTCAAATTTGTACCCGACACCCCATACCGTCACGATTTTTTTCGCAGCTTCTGGTGACACTTTATTCAGCTTTTCGCGAAGTCGTTTGACGTGGGTATCGACTGTTCTCAAGTCTCCAAAGAATTCATACTGCCATACTTCTTTTAACAGCTTCTCTCTGTCATAAACCTTATCCGGTGTTTTCGCAAGGAAATATAAAAGCTCATATTCCTTCGGCGTGAGACTGACTTCTTTGCCATCAGCTGTCACTCTATGCGCGTCGTGATCAATTGAAAGATGAGAAAACACAAGGACGTCTTTTGTTGTTGTCCCAGTATTGAGATAAGACGTTTGAGAAGATCTTCTGAGCAATGCTTTCACACGTAAAACAACTTCACGCGGGCTAAAAGGTTTGACGATGTAGTCATCCGTACCTGCTTCAAACCCTTGCACGCGGTTGGCTTCTTCTCCTTTTGCCGTCAGCATAATGATTGGGGTCGCTTTTTTGTCTCGAATTTGATTACACACTTCGATCCCATCTGTACCAGGCATCATTAAATCGAGCAAAATGAGGTCATAATCTGTTTGGAGTCCTTTTTGAATGGCCTCATCTCCATTTTCAGCTTCATCGATTTCATAATTTTCACGTTCTAAATACATTTTTAAAAGGCGGCGAATTCTTGCCTCATCATCTACGACTAATATTTTCGTTTGAGTTGTGTGTTCCATTAGACAATCCTCCTGCTTTCTCCGTTGTTACATTCATTTTAACAAAAAGCCGAATCGATTCATAAAAAGTTGGCCTTTTTCATGTGATTACGCGTAAGAATGAAGCCCTGCAATCACAAGATTGACAAAGATGAGATTAAACATAATGATGGCGAATCCGATGACAGCTAACCAAGCGGACTTTTCGCCATGCCAGCCCCTGGATAAGCGAAGATGAAGGTAGGCTGCATAAAAGAGAAACGTAATTAATGCCCATACTTCCTTCGGGTCCCAGCCCCAGAACCGAGTCCATGCAATTTGCGCCCAGATCATTGCAAAAATGAGCCCGCCTAACGCAAATACAGGGAAACCAATGGAAACAGCTCTGTATCCAATTTCATCGACTAAATCTAGGTTCACCTGTTTCACGAGCGGTTGAAGCAGAGCACTCAGTCGTTTGCGAATGATCAAGCGAATCAGTCCATACAAAATCAGCCCTGTGCCGAATGACCATAACACCGTATTGACCTTTCTTCCTGAAAAAACAGGCGGCAAATCAACAAACGGTTCCAAACGATCTTGCGTCACAAGCTCTCCTTTATGAGGTCCAACTAGAGCTGGCAGCTCATAGACCATCACACTTTCCTCTTTATTTTTATCGACCCAATTAAATTTCGCTTCGTATCCTGTCATTCTAAAGATGGACGTGACTGCGATAAATGCAAGTGTCACAACAATCATAAACATGACAAGCTCTAAACCAAATGTCTTCTTACCTGGTTTTGTTTGATCGACATGTTTTAATAAGAAGATGACACCTGCCACAAAGCTGATCGCTAAAATAGCTTGCCCTAGTGCTGCTGTTGTCACGTGAATATAAAGCCAATTACTTTGTAATGAAGGAATTAGCGGTGATATATCAGATGGGAACATACTTGCATAGGCAATAATCAATAAAGCGATTGGAAGTGTAAATAAACCAAGTACAGACACTTGATACACAAAATATAAAATGATGAATGCGAGCACAAGCATCATGCCGAAAGCCGTTGTGAATTCAAACAAATTACTGACTGGTGCATGACCAGACGCCATCCACCTTGAAATAAAGTAGCCAAATTGACTTAAAAAACCGATGATGGTGAGCGTAATACCGATAAGTGCCGCCTTATTTCTGCGCGGTCCATCAACTTTCTTTTTTCCTTTAATGGCACCACCAAAAAAAGGAACTGCCGCTAAATACAATAGAAAAGCTGCAAATAACAGGTTTTCACTGACTGCTGCCATCTAATCCTTCCCCCTTGCTTTTGCTGATACTTGTTGTATCAGGCAGTTCTTTTTGATCAACTGGCTGTTTGATGCCACTGTCACTTAGGATCACGCCAAGATCAGACTTTAACCCAAACCAGTTTTTGTTTGTGTGTCCTGCCACAAATACTTTTCCATCCTTTGCAGACAGCCAAATTCTTCTATGCTGCCAATACATCCCCTGCACGACACCAATCATGAAGATGATCCCGCCTACGATGAGCACCCCAAGAGTTAAATCTTTTCTCACCGTCAATCCCGTGACGTTTTTCGTTTCCACTCGATCAAACTTCATTTTATATAGGTTATTATCAGAGCCCTCTACTGTCTCTTGAATCGCCACAAAGCTTTTTTCACCTTTAGGCTTTTCAGGAGAAACCATTTCAAACACGAAAGCAGGATTATTCGGATTCCTTGTTTTCGTACTCGGCGTTCCATCATCGTCAAAATAAAAATCAGGGAGATAGCTCATCACTTTGACTTTGTAACCGCTACCAAGATCATATTCTGACTTAGGCTCCAGCAGATTAATCTTCACTGTTCCGAAAGATTTTTCAGTATCTTTACGAATCAGCTGAAAGACCATTTGATCGAGTTCATTTTGTTTAAAATCCACTTGATATAATGAGAAATGATCAAACTTGAGCGGTTCGTTCACTTTAATATCATGTTCTGATACCTGCTTCAGCTTGGGCTTTTCACCAAACACAACTTCCCCTTCACGTTTGTATAAAGTGGCATCGGTTTTATAACTTTTCACTACTTGACCGTCGCCAGCTCTTTCAATCGCATTCTCAAACACTTCTTTTTCATTTCCAGTTTCATAGCGGTCAATTGAAAACGCATTATTTTTCAAAAAATATTGACCATCTGTGCCTGGAATTGGGGCAGTTTCACCCTCTCTAACCCACAGCGTTTCATCCACATACATGCCTGGGACAAACCGGAGCATTGATCCAATGAGAAAGATGATTAATCCAATGTGATTGACGTAAGGGCCCCAGCGTGAAAAGCGGCCTTTTTCCGCTAAAATATGTCCGTTTTCTTCTCTCACGCGGTAACGCTTTTGTTTCATTGCTTTCTTGATGCCTTCATATGTATGCTGATCTAACGTTTTGTCTGTCTCACTGAACAGACGCTGTCTTCTCATAAAGCCTTCTTTTTTAATAACCCCTTGGTTTTTAAGTGCTCGATAAAGAGGAATAACCCGGTCGAGACTGCAAATGACAAGGGAGATTCCGATGGATGCAACTAAAGCTAAAAACCACCAAGAATTATAAAGATCATGGAATCCAAGTGTGTAATACAGCTTGCCAAACGACCCATATTGCTCTTCATAATAGGTGGAAGCAGATGCACCTGGCGGAATAAATCGCTCCTGCGGAAAAATCGTTCCTAATGAGGAAGCAAGCAGTGTGATGACAATCAGCCACACACCCACCTTAACGGAAGAAAAAAAGTTCCATACTTTATCAACAATCGTTTTGTTGTATGTTTGCGAGCGTCTCGCACTGCCGTCATATCTCATATCAAGCAGCTTTGAAGAGTTTTTCTCTTTAGCCGCAATAGGATTCCCGCAGGATTCACATAAAACAGTACCGATTGGATTAATATGTCCACACTCGCATTTTACCTCTTTCATTCTATGACCCCTTTGGTTTAATCAAATTCATATAATCATAGACATTACGTTCTGTCATGGTTCCCTTTATGACTTTGATTACCTTGCCTTCAGGATTAATTAAAAATGTGGTTGGCAGCGGCGTAATATCATATGCCTCTGTCACTTGACGATCCTTGTCCATGGCAACAGGAAAATTCACGCCATAGGACCCCATAAAATTCTTCACGGCAATATTGGATTCCCCAACATTCACTGCAACAATTTCCACACCGCGATCCTTGAACACTTCATATTGATTTGCCATGTAAGGGAATTCTTGTTTACATGGACCACACCAGGTCCCCCAAAAATTAAGAAAGACACCTTTGCCTTTTAAGTCCTTTAATTCAATCCGTTCCCCATCCACAGATTGAAGGACAAAGTTTGGCGCAATAGATCCTTCTTTGACCCGATCCTGTTTGGCAAATACTGAGTTATACATGGTATAACATAGTGCAGCAAGCATCACGAGGAGAATGCCCGTCCGTATGAAAAACCGTCTTTTTTTCATCTGAAGTACCCCTTCCCCATAGACATTCAGGTAAATTATAGCATTCTCCTTCTTTTGATGCTTCTTCATTTTTTGAAGTTTATGTGAAAATTAAAAAGCGCTTTTCCCGTGATCTGCAATTGCTCTCAGGCGCTTTACTTCATGCGGTGTTAATTCTCTGCGGTCTCCTGGTCTCATGCCTTCAATATGAAGGAACGCATATTGCTCTCTTTTTAGCTTTAACACATCATGACCGATCGCTTCAAACATGCGGCGCACTTGTCTGTTTCTGCCTTCATGAATGGTTAATTGAACGATAGATGTCTGCTTTCGTTTATCGATAGAAAGCATCTTGGCACGAGCACGTGCAGTCTTTTTATGATCTAACATAATCCCTTTTTCTAGCTTTCTAAGCAATTCCTTTGATGGGATGCCTTTTAGCTTCGCTGCATATGTTTTATCAATTTCGTATTTCGGATGCATGAGCTTATGGGCAAATTCCCCGTCATTTGTAATTAAAATCAAACCGCTCGTATCATAATCTAAGCGGCCGATTGGATAAAGGCGCTGCGGGACGTCATCAAAGAAATCTGTGACAACCTTACGTCCTTTATCATCCTCGGCAGCTGAAATGACGCCGCGCGGTTTATAAAGCATAAAGTAAACCGGTTCTTCTCTTTCAAGCTTTAATCCGTTGACTTCAATTTTATCTGAAGAGCCCACTTTTACTCCGAGCTCTGTCACTGTTTGACCATTAACGGTAACTCGTCCTTCTTTAATTAATTCTTCTGCCTTTCGTCTAGAAGCGACGCCGGCATGTGCAATTACTTTCTGTAAACGTTCCATTTTGTCTTTCACCTCATGTACTATCTTACTTGCTTGACTTAAAACAAACAAGCATTCGTGGAAAAATAAGCGATTCGTCTGTTTAATTTCAGCTAAAAAGCAATTTTCCATCCATTGAAAGACAAAAAAGCGCCTCATTAGGCGCCGCTAAATAACAAACTGACGATGATGACAGATGCAATGATGCCAATGAGGTCCGCTAACAGACCTACTTTCAGCGCATCTCCCATTTTTTTTATACCGACTGCCCCAAAATAGACCGTTAAAATGTAGAGAGTGGTATCAGTTGACCCTTGCATGACAGCTGCGAGCTGTCCGATAAAAGAATCTGGTCCATATGTCGCAATGAGGTCTGATGTCATCCCGAGTGCAGCTGTGCCAGATATTGGACGAATAAACGCAAGCGGCACTACTTCTGCCGGGAAGCCGATCGCTGTAAACACGGGTTTTAACAGTCCCATGACAAAATCAAGCGCACCAGACGCGCGGAATATCGTAATGGCCACGAGCATGCCGACTAAATAAGGAATGATTGAAAAGGCAATTTGAATACCTTCTTTCCCGCCCTCGACAAATGTTTCATAGGTCGGTACCTTTTTAATGGTTCCCGCAATTAAAATTCCTGCGATGATCAGTGGGATCAAAGCAAGTGACAGCCAGTTAATAAATGACACGAGATCACCCCCGCCTGCTTCTGCGATAGTGGAAATAGCGATCAATGAGAATGGCACCAATGCCTGAAATGAGTGTCGCCAAAATGGTTGGCCCTACAATGTCTGTTGGCTGATCTGCACCATAGGTCATTCTAATCGCAATGACGGTTGTTGGCACGAGTGTGATAGAGGATGTGTTGACCGCTAAAAATGTAATCATGGACCGGCTTGCTTCATTTTTCCCGCCGTTTAATGCTTTCATCTGCTCCATTGCCTTAATCCCAAGCGGTGTAGCGGCATTCCCGAGACCAAAGAAATTCGCCATCAGATTGGACAAAATATATCCCATCGCAGGATGGTTAGGCGGAATATCCGGAAATAGCTTTGAAATAAAGGGACGGCACAATTTACTAAAGAAATGTAACAAGCCTGCCTCTTCTGCAATCTTCATCAGCCCGAGCCAAAAAACGAGGACACTAATCAGACCAATTGAAATGGTCACTGCTTCCTTTGATCCCTTAAATACAGCTTCGTTTACTTCCTCCATCGTTCCGTTGAACATCGCATACACAAGACCGATGACAGTGAGGAATACCCAAATTAGATTGACCATGAAGAGCCGCCTATAGATGTCTGAAAGACAGACTTAAACATTTCTTGGAAGCTTTTTTGAGGCATTCGATTTCGTTTATTTTCATAAAAAATCGGTACTTGCTCGATCACCTGACCATCTAATAAAAACGTCATTTTCCCTACAACATCAGGGATGGCTTCGGCGTTTTTTTTCCACTTCTTTTGAGGAGTAAGCATTTCCGTTTCAATTTCTACTAGCTTTTTCTCATCTTCATTTAAAAAATAGTCCACATCACGTTTGATAAATGCTTTTTTTTCGTAAAAGGTTCCTTTTAATGAAGCGAGTCTTCCTTTTTCAGCAAGTACGTACGTTTTATAATGATCAAATGCATATTCAAACATAGAGATATGATCCTTCCAATCATCTGGCGCATTAATGGTCACAGCGATCAGTGCCGCATCCCCTTTGGCAGCTGTAGAGACAAGTGTGCGTTTTGCAAGCTTCGTATATCCCGTTTTCCCACCAGTTGAATATTTGTATAATCCGGTGACCAGCTTGTTTTTATTTTTCCAATAGCCTTCCATCGTTTTTGCTTTATAGAAAGTCGTGCCTGCAATTTTTTGATATTGTTTATGCTCCATGGCGTATTTTGTTAAGATGGCCATGTCATAGGCTGATGAATAATGATGTTTATGATCATCGAGTCCATGCGGATTTTGAAAATTCGTATTCTCCATTCCTAGTTCAGACGCTTTTTGATTCATCATAAAAATAAATCCTTCTAAACTGCCGCCCACATGCTCTGCAATGGCAACAGCTGCATCATTTCCAGAACGCAGCATAAGCCCGTATGTCAAGTCTTCTAGGCTCACCTTCTGCCCTTCTTTTAAATAAATCGATGAGCCCTCTGCTTGTATCGCGCGCTTTGATACTTTGACGGTGTCTTTCATTTTTCCTGATTCAATGGCTAATACTGCCGTCATAATTTTCGTAATACTGGCGATTCTTCTTTTTTCATGCTCGTCCTTTCCAAATAGGACTCTGCCTGACTGTCCATCTATTAAAATGGCGCTTCTTGCACTCACTGATAATGACATATCTGCTTTGGCATGTGAGGAAAAAGGCAGTAAGAGTGTAAATAGAAGAAGGACTGCTGTTCCAATTTTTAAATAGGGCATGTTCATTCACGTCCTTGTCCGTTTTGTACAAGTGTATGCGCGGCTGAAAAAGTTATGATGCCTCGTCCATAAAAAAAGCGTCTCTATATGTAGAGACGCTCAGATTGTCGACAAAGGGCTAAAATGAACCTTATTTTAGCCCTTTGTCTTCTTTTCAGCGTGATAGAAAACCTTTGCAGTCTAGGAAGGACGAGTACTGGCGCGGAGCGAATTTGACATTCGTGAGCACCAGCACGCAGGACTGACAACGAATGCGAGGGTTTGTCTACACGCTGAGCGTCTCTATATGTAGAGACGCTCCTTCCTCTTGCTTATACCATTTTCATTTGCTGATGAGATGTCGTATATTCTAGCTCTTCTCTCATCGCTAAAAAATCTTTTTCTAATGAAGAAAATAATCGTTTGATCTCAGCGGATACTTCATGGTGGAAAACAATGCTGCTCTTTCCTGTATATGCGGAACGGCTGTCTTCATACCATGTATCCTTTTTCGGCGTGAAAAACTCTTCAATACATTGATGATAAATACGGTGAAGCGTCTGCTGCGCGGCTTGCTGCGGGAATGTCTGCTGCTGGCTGATTTTCCTGCAAACTGCCGCTGCATCCTCGCTGTACACTGCAAGCTTCCGTAATGTATTCAATATGTCACAATAATAGGCTTCCGCTTCAGGGTTTAATCGTTTCATACTTGATAAGGTAGCTTCGTTCAGAAAACCATTCATTTCAGTTGCAACCTTTGATAAAAAGACGCCTGCTTGATCAACTTGAGCCTTTACATTCATATGTGCCATTTGTTTTGTGTTTACCTTCCCCTCATGGCTTTATGACCATTTTATCTGACATCAATAGATGTTAGACCTAAAATCTTTTTTATATTTTATCATACATTTTTCATTCTTTTGAACTATTTTATCTCTTCAAATGTTTGATTGAAGTTTTCAAAAAATAGATCAGCTTCTTCTTGTACACCATCTGCTTCCACATTCTCTGGAAGTGGCGGTAATTCATCCAATGCCTTTAAGCCAAACTGCTCTAAAAAGGTAGGTGTTGTCCCATAAAGAATTGCTCGCCCAGGGCCATCGGCACGTCCAACTTCACAGAGCAGCGCTTTGGCTACTAAACTATGAAGCACCCGCTCTGATTTGACTCCTCTGATTTCTTCTACCTCACTGCGTGTGATCGGCTGTTTATAAGAAACGATTGCGAGTACTTCAAGCGCTGCCTGAGACAAACCTTTGGATGGGGTCTCGACTAATTTTTTCAAATAAATGCTGTATTCCTTTTTCGTCAGCAGCATATATGAATCTGCATATTCAATGAGCTCAATTCCTCGTTCTTGTTTTTGATACTCTTCCTTTACGGCAGACATCATATCGAGTAACGCTGCCTCTTCTACTTCAAGAACAGACATGAGCTGTTTTTTTGTTAAGCCTTCGTCACCTGCTGCATAAAGCAGCGCTTCTATGATGGCTTTCCAATTCACGATATCAAGCGTCATGAATCGTTTCACTCCCTATAATATAAATGTCTTCAAAGTTTCCTTCCTGCTCTAACATGATTTGATGACCTTTCATCAATTCAAGAACAGCAAGAAACGTCACGACAAGGTGCTCCTTTTGATCATGTTGAAATAGAGTCATGAAATTGGTCCGCTTTTTCGTTTTTCTTAAATGGTTCATAATCTCATTCATTTTGTCTTCAATCGGGATTTCTTGTCTTGTAATCCTAGATGGTGCTGGTTTCGTTATTTTCTTTCGGTTCAATACCTTTTGGAACGCACCTAACATATCATACACCGTGACATGCAGGTTTGTGTCCTTCGCTTCCGATTCTTTTGCAAATTCGCTTAAATCACTCGGAGGTTTTGTAAAGGCATTTTGCCTTTCTTCCTCGCGTTCCTTCAGTTCTTGTGCTGCATCTTTATACTTTCGGTATTCAATCAGTTTGCCAATCAGCTCTTCTCGAGGGTCCTCTTCCTCTTCAAGCAGGTCTTCATCAAATAGCTCTTCCTCTTGTTTCGGAAGGAGCATTCTGCTTTTAATACTCAGGAGGGTTGCAGCCATCACCAAATATTCACTTGCCACATCAAGTTCAAGCTCCCTCATGGTATGGACATATAATAAATACTGCTCCGTAATTTTAGCAACGGGAATATCATAAATATCAATTTCCAACCGGTTGATTAAATGTAAAAGTAAGTCCAATGGACCTTCAAACGAATCTATTTTCACCTGATATTCCAGCATTTTTTCTCACCATTTCTACTGTCTTCTAAGTACCGTTTCACCGGCTAACCTTTAGTATAAGACAGGATAAAGCTCTCGTCCAATATAATTTCGACCATGATGTCCTAGGCAAAATAAGAAAAACAGTGGTTTCGCCCATACCACTCAGGGCATTTATACATAGAATACCATTGTAAACAGAACTGATGAAAAAGGAGGCCGTATCATTATGGGAGATGGCTATAACTTTGGTGGAGGTTTCGCGCTTATTGTCGTGCTTTTCATCTTGCTGATCATCGTTGGCGCGGCTTGGGTTTATTAAAGAAACAGAGCGTCCTTTCACGAAGGGCGCTCTTTCTTCTTTTCTTTTCAATATGTTAGACTGAGAGTGGAAAAGGAGATGACCACTGTGTATCCTGAAGCGTACGTGGCTTTTTTACATGAATTTCATACGACAAGAGATTATTTTGAGTGTCATGAAATTCTTGAGGAATATTGGAAGGAAGACCCGCCTGAGCAGCGCAAAGAATATTGGGTTGGCTTCATTCAGCTTGCCGTTGCTTTGTATCATCAAAGACGGGGAAATGGAAAAGGTGCAAAACGGCTCATTTCAAATAGCCTTCACTTGCTGGAAGCAAACCGGCCCGTATTATCGAACCTCGGTCTGGATGATGAGGCGTTTCTCAAACTTCTGAGAACGCTGAAGAAGAAAATGGCTGAAGACATGTCATACGAAAGTGTGATGCTCCCGATTAAAGATGAAGCGCTCCTGTCTCTATGCCAAGAAATGGCTCAAAAAGACGGACTGACCTTTGGCCAGGAGAGCAACTTATCCCACACATTTTTGATCGAAAAACATAGACTGCGTGACCGGACAGATGTATTGCTTGAACGAAAAAAGCAAATCGAACGTAAAAAAAGCAGAGGACTATAGCCTCTGCTTTTACATGTGTGATATTTAATTTGTTTCGCTGTGACACTTATGAAAGAAGCCTTGCGTTAATTCATTTGGAATGAGTGTTTTGGTTTTGAATACCTCTTCCACGGCTAAAACCATTTCCTTGCCGATTCCTTGATCTCGATGGGATGGATTCACACTAATATGCTCGATTTGTACTTGGTCGTCTGTTTTCAACACACCAATAGCACCTACGATATCCTCGCCATCTTTCCAAAGGAACAGCTGCCGATTTTCATCCATTTCATATGACTTCATCGTCTGCTGAAGCTGTTTGACGTCTTTCTCACCCGGCATGAAGGAGAGTAGCCCCATGGCAATTTTTTCAAAAGACCTCTTATAACGAATTAACATATATACCCCTCAATATTCAAATTATCCTTATGTCCAGCAAATGTCTCACGAATCATTTGCTCATCACACATTATAAACATTTTTATACCGTTTTTAAACTCTTTTTCACTAAATTAACGAAAGGTACGGTTGAGATTCGCCATTTCAATGGCAGCTGCAGCCGATTCGCTGCCTTTATTTCCAGCTTTTGTACCGGCTCTTTCGATAGCTTGTTCAATGGATTCTGTTGTTAGTACACCAAAGATAATCGGTACCCCTGTTGACATGGCACTTTGAGCAATTCCTTTAGCAGCTTCATTACAAACATAATCGTAGTGAGTTGTTGCGCCCCTGATTACAGTTCCAAGTGTAATGACAGCATCATATTTCTCTGTTTCAGCTAGTTTTTTTGCCATGTACGGAATTTCAAAAGCACCCGGTACCCACACGACATCAATATCGTCACCGTTTGCTCCGTGTCTGAGCAATGTATCTTCTGCTCCGTCAAGCAGTTTACTTGTAATAAAGTCATTAAATCTCGCGACGACAATTGCAAATTTTAGTCCTTCTGCTACTACATGCCCTTGTATTGTATTCATATGTTGATCATCCTTTTTTGTGATTTTTTATTTTGTTTCGATAGCTGCTGTTTCTTTATTATTTAAATAGGTTTGCAATGCTTCTATTGTCAGCATCTTTAAACCGTGCTGTTTTTGGATTTCTTTTAGTTCTGGAACACGCGCCATTGAGCCATCTACATTCATGATTTCACAAATGACACCCGCTGGCTCTGAACCTGCCAGTTTCGCAAGATCTACCGCCGCCTCAGTATGACCTGGTCTTTCTAGTACGCCGCCTTCTTTTGCAATGAGCGGAAATACATGACCTGGGCGGGCAAATTCTTCTGGTGTTACGTCTTTATTTAACATGGCAAGCATGGTCGTAGAGCGCTCAAAAGCACTAATACCAGTCGTCGTTGTCACATGATCGATGCTCACTGTAAAAGCTGTATGGTGTGCATCTGTATTTTGTTCTACCATTGGATGCAGGTTCAGGTGTTTGGCAATCGACGCATGGACCGGTGTACAAATGAGACCTCTTCCATGTAAAGCCATAAAGTTAATCACTTCAGGCGTGGCATGCTCAGCAAGTGCCACAAAATCTCCTTCGTTTTCTCTGTCTTCATCATCCACTACGATAATGATTTCTCCTTCTTTCAGAGCGTTTACTGCTTCTTCTACTAAATGATACATACAATCGCCTCCTAGAATCCGTGCTCTTTTAAAAATGATGGGGTCAATCGGGATGGCTGCTTTTCGCCTTGTTCTTTTGTTAAAAAGCGATAGATGTATTTACCGATCATGTCACACTCTATATTCACGATCTCTCCCATAGATTTAGTCGGGAAAATAGTTCCTTCAAGCGTATGAGGAATAATAGAGACTGTGACGTGTGAATCTTGCAAATCGAAAATGGTTAAGCTGACACCATCTATTGCGATCGAACCCTTTTGCGCGAGCATATCTGTGAGGGTCTTGTCCATCTCTAAATCATAGTAAATGGCATTACTTTTCTTTTCTATTCGGGTAATGACTGCCGTCCCGTCAACATGGCCTGAGACAAAATGACCGCCGAATCGTCCATTCGAGGACATGGCCCGCTCTAAATTCACTGGACTGCCTGATGTCAGCTGATCCAGTGATGTCGCTTTGACCGTTTCTGGCATCACATCTGCTGCGAACTGTGCTTTTGTAAAGCTTGTGACTGTAAGACATACACCATTGATCGCAATACTGTCTCCGAGGTGAACATCTTCTAGCACACGGTTGCACTGAATGACAATTTCTATGGCATCTGCTGACTTTTTCCTTAATGACTGAACTGCGCCTACTTCTTCAATTATCCCCGTAAACATGTGATCCTCCCTTTCTTTTCATTTGTATTTCTCACTTTTTAAAAAAGCGATGTTAGGGACATGTGATCGATTGAGCACCTTCGTCGCTTTTTATGGTCCATACAAGGTAGATGAGGGATCACCTAATAAACACTGCATGCCGGTCTATTCACTACATGAACATACAGAAAGCCCCGGAAAAAATTCCGGGGCTGTGGCTTTTTTGCATCAGAAATAAAACTATGATCGATAAATATTTTTCGTTCATAGCTTTCTTTATCCTTCTCCCATCCAGACTTTCACTGTCGGCTTCAGCTTTTCACTGAATCAACCGTTAATAAATTAACGGGTCACGGGCTGTAAAGCATTTGCTTTATTACCGTCGGTCGGGATTTTCACCCTGCCCCGAAGGATACAATCGATATTTAGCTGTCCTTAGGGGCTATTATAGCGATCCTTGTTGTCAAATGCAACAATCAAGATTTCTCACAAAAAAAAGCCTCCTTATAGGAAAGGAGACTTGTTAATTAACGACTTTTACTACTTTTATAAGACCATCTATTCTCTTTTCATTACTAAAGTAGGCTTTAATACGATCACCTTTCTTCAAGTCGGCCACATCATCTTCGAACTTCTTTCCACTAAAAATGATTTTTGTGCCGTTTTTTGCTTGACCGTAATATTCATCTCCGTCAATTTTCGTAATGGTATATTCATAGATGGTATAATCTTTATCATTATTTGTTAAGCTTTCACCAATGGCTGTTGGCACATCTTCAATTTTCATGCCATTCATGTATAAATAACCTGCGCCTAAACAAAGCAGTAAAACAAATAAGATGGCCATTTTTAATTTAATTTTCCCCATATTTAGAACCTCCATCATCTGCACTTCGCCTATTTGTATGTTTTATTCCTTCTTTTGATGAAATAAAACCAAAAAAGCTGATTTCCATTAATGGTTACTTATATAACGATTGAGATGGACCTTTGGTTCCACCTTTTCATCATTACATATGATACGAATATGCGTTCTTTATTAAGGGGGTCTCTTTCCTCTTTATCAGTTAGCAAGGCGCACATTATTGATGATCATCTTTTTTCGAGTGCAAATAAATCTTCCTCTAACAATTGCGATCTCTGAACAGCGATGTTCCGGCTGTCACGAACCCCTTGATTATAATAGTAGCTTCCAAGGTTTTTTGTGATAAATTCTAGTATATTGATGGCTGCTAATTCACCAATTTCTTCTTCTCGTTCTTCGGCAAAGTAACGCTGAATGGCAATCATCATTTGATTTTTTTCTTCTTTTGTTAATGGTTTCAAATTATCTCCTGCTTTCTTTCAGCATGACCACGCTTTTTAGATTTGTACTGACAATGTGGCGACACCCACAAATGCGAATGTTTGTTCTCTTATCATATCACAAAATCGAATTTTGTCCACCACTGTCCTAAAAGAAAAAGCGTATTTTGATATTTAGTTCAAAATACGCTATCACTCTTATTGAAGGAGGATACCATAGCATGTTGTCATTATTTTAATATGGAAAGTATCGTCGCTACAGAATGATCTACAAATGAACGTTCTGGACGAGATTTCATGAGGACGGTCAGTCCTATGAAAGAAACGACCAGTGTTTGTGCTAAAGCTTTCGCATTCAGGCTACTTTTGAGCTCACCCGAGCGAATACCTTGAACAATTCTTTCTTCGAAAATGACGGAAAGATACATCTGATGCTCTCTTGTCAGAATTTCAAATTTCTCTTCGTGTGGCGCAAGCTCCACTATTGTATTGATGCAAAAACACCCTTTACTCGGACCATCTCTATATTCCTCTTCTACTAAATCTGCAAATAATGTATGAAATGCTTCCTTGACAGAAAGATTGTTTTGAAGTTTTGTTCGAATATGGGCAGCATGCTGCTTTGTGTATTTGCGTAATGCGGCCTCAAATAATTCCTCTTTATCTCCAAACGCTGAGTATAAACTTGGCCGCTGTATTCCCATTTTTTCAGTCAAATCACTTAATGTAGTGGCCCTATACCCCTTTTCCCAAAAAAGCACCATTGCCTCATCCAACGCTTTTTCCTTGTCAAATTCCCGTTGTCGAACCATCAGCAATTCCTCATTTCAACATTAAAATTTCTTCACAAAGTCAGGTATCTATTTTTTGATATTATTGTCTATTTGATTACCAATCGGTACATTATAATTTTATTTTATCGACGTATGATTGTCAAATTTCCTTCCTCTTTCAAGATGAAAGTATTGACTTTAAAATGTTTTGTTGGTTATCCTTAACAGGAATCATAATATACCGATCAGTATATTATACTTTTTAGTACAAAAGGAGACGAAGACATGCATGGTGAAAGAAAGAATCACTTCCATAGAACATCTTGATTTGGAAACGGCTCATTTACAAAACAAACCGAAGCAAGCGATGACTCGCTATATGGCTCTGCTTTATGCGTCAGCCTGCGGGATGGCAGTTGCAAACATATACTTTGCACAACCGTTATTAGACTCCCTCGCATCCGAGTTTGGCATCACCTATTCATCCATTGGTATCGTCATTACGATTACTCAGCTTTGTTATGCACTAGGACTGCTACTGATCGTACCACTTGGTGATCTGTTCAATCAAAGGCGGCTCATCATGGCTCAGATGCTAGTATCCGTGTTTTCTCTGATTCTAGTCGGCATCGCCCCTACTGCCACCGTCCTGTTTATAGGGCTGGCTGCCGTCGGCATGCTTGCTGTGGTCACTCAGGTACTCGTAGCGTTCGCAGCGACCTGGGCTGCTCCTGAAGAACGAGGCCGTATCGTGGGCTTGGTTCAAAGTGGCATTGTGATTGGTATTCTTCTCGCACGAACGTTTGCTGGTGTACTAACCGATCTCGCCGGCTGGAGGTCAGTCTATCTCGTGTCTGCCGTTATGATGCTCATCATAACCGCCGTGTTATACCGGTATCTCCCGCGGGCTGACAGCGAGAGAGCGTCAATATCCTATATGAAGCTGCTTGCTTCAATGTTTACATTGTTCAGACAAGAACAAATTCTGCGCATCCGAGGCATACTGGGTTTTCTGATCTTTATCGTGTTTGGTACGTTGTGGACTTCGCTCGTGCTGCCTCTCAGCAGCTCGCCACACAATCTTTCACATACAGCGATCGGTGCATTTGGTCTTGCTGGAGTTGCCGGAGCATTAGGCGCTGCCCGGGCTGGAAGCCTTGCTGATCGAGGCTTAGGACAATTAACAACTTGTATAGCCCTTGTCCTATTATTCGTTTCATGGTTTTTTATCTTTTTCACTGAATATTCACTCATTTTATTAATCATCGGTATTATTATTCTTGACCTATCTGTGCAGGCCGTACATGTGACCAACCAAAGTATGATTTTCACAGTGCTGCCTGAGGCGAGAAGCCGGCTCACTGCTGCTTATATGATTTTTTACTCCATCGGCAGTGCGACTGGTTCCATTGCTTCCACTAGCATATACGCAAACAATGGCTGGAGCGGAGTATGTTTATTTGGCGCCTCTGTTAGCGCTATTGCCCTTTTATATTGGTTCATCACCTACCGCCTCACGGAACAAATAACCGTAAAATCAGATTTAAAATAAAAAAACACCGCGTTTTAAGCGGTGTTTTGGATTAAGGATTAAGCATCGAAAACTTCGACTTTTTCCATTCCTTGGCCTTGTTCCATATCTAGAACAGCCTCGATACCAGATGTTACTTTACCAAAAACAGTGTGAACACCGTTTAAGTGCGGCTGCGGGTCATGGACGATAAAGAATTGGCTGCCACCCGTGTCTTTACCAGCATGCGCCATTGATAATGAACCTCTTTCGTGTTGATGTGGATTCCCTTCTGTTTCACATTTAATTGTGTAACCAGGACCGCCTGTTCCATTACCGTTTGGATCGCCACCTTGGCTTACGAAGCCTGGGATGACACGGTGGAATTTCAATCCATCGTAGAAGCCTTCATTCGCTAATTTTTCAAAGTTTGCTACTGTACCTGGAGCAGCCTCTGGGTATAGTTCAAACTCAAGTTTCTTACCATTCGTTAGTTGTATGTATCCTTTTTTTGCCATTTTTCACATTCTCCTTTCAGGTTAAACAACGCTCATTATAGCACATTTTCGGTCATGTTAAACATCCCCTGCTCTTTGATTGTGATTTACCTCTTTTCTTAGGATTGATACAATAGAAGAGCTTGATCCTTTTTTCCTATTAAATTGATGACAGAATGAGCAACAGGTCTTTATTTATTGGAAAAGGAAAACATCTTAAAAAGAAAATTGAAACGTCGAATCGATTTGTTACGTCTATATGATGGAGTACATTTCTTTACGTGTACTCAAAAGATGAGTTTCTCTTGAAAGAGGAACCCTTTCGACTTGAAGGAGGTCAACATGTTTAAAAAATCAATGCTTAGTATGATGGCAGCGCTCCTTTTCCTCATTGGTGCGCCAAAAGTCAGCTTAGCGGATGCAGCTGTCGGCGATGTCATCGTCACACTTGGGCAAGACTTAACTCCGGCTGATCGCCAAAAGGTGCTTGACGAGTTGAATCCACCTGAAAATGCGACAAAAATTGAAGTAACCAATAAAGAAGAGCATGAATATTTAGGAAAGTATATCCCCCGTTCTTCTATCGGGACGAGAGCATTATCATCTTCATCTATCACCATTGAAAAATCAGGTACTGGTTTGACTGTGGATACACATAACATCAAGACCATTACAGATGAGATGTATTTAAATGCTTTAATGACAGCCGGTGTCAAGGATGCCAAGGTTGTTGTGACTGCACCGTTTGAAGTTTCTGGGACAGCCGCACTGACAGGTTTATTAAAAGCCTATGAAGTGTCTAGCGACAAAGCCATTCCAGAAGATGTGAAGCAGGTAGCAAACGAAGAGCTTGTGACAACGTCTAAATTGGGTGACTCCATCGGGAAAGACAATGCTTCTGCCCTTATTGCAAAAATCAAGGATGACATTGCGAAAAATGGTGTCCCTAAAACAACAAAAGAAGTAGAAGAAAAAGTGGATCAGGCTGCTTCTGATTTAAACTTAAATCTAACGCAAGATCAAAAGGATCAGCTTATTTCTCTATTCGATAAAATGAAGAACATCAATATCGATTGGAACCAGGTAGGATCTCAAATCGATAAAGCAAAAGACAAGATTACGAAATTCATAGAATCAGATGAAGGGAAAAACCTACTTCAAAAGATTTGGGATTTCTTTGTCTCCATTTGGAACGCGATCGTCTCTGTATTTACTGGAGGTAAATAAGTCATTATAAAAAGCTGCCTGATGTACAGGCAGCTTTTTTACGTAGATGATTTCACTTTTGATTGATAAGGTAAATCAAGTTTGACAATGTCCGCATATGTTTCACGTTCAACCACAAGCTGCGCTTCCCCGTCTTCTACAAATACAACAGCCGGGCGCGGGATGCGGTTATAGTTATTTGACATACTGTAGCCGTAAGCTCCGGTACAAAAGACAGCTAATAAATCTCCTTGTGATAACTCTGGCAGATCGATATCCCAAATAAGCATATCTCCGCTTTCACAGCATTTCCCTGCAATAGAAACTGTTTGATTGTGCGATTGGCTCATTTTGTTGGCACTTGCCGCTTCATATTTCGCTTGATATAATGCTGGACGAATGTTGTCACTCATTCCCCCATCTACCGCAACATAATCGCGAATGCCAGGTACGTGTTTTGATGAGCCGATCGTATAAAGCGTTGTTCCTGCGTCACCAACAAGAGAGCGGCCTGGCTCAATCCAAATCTCCGGCATATCAAACTCATAGCGTGTCACGTTCTCTTTTACAGCTTGGATAATTTTCTCGACGTATTCTGTCGCAGGAAGTGGTTCATCTTCTTCTGTATAACGGATGCCAAAGCCGCCGCCTAAGTTTAACACGGTCGAAATAAAACCAAATGATTCTCTCCATTCATCCAGCTTCAAAAAGATCTTGTCTGCTGCAAGGACAAAACCAGCTGTATCAAATATTTGTGATCCGATATGGCAATGAACGCCTAACAGTTCGATCACTTCTGATCCAAGCACTTGTTTCACCGCTTCATCTGCTTGTCCATTGTGAAGGTCAAAGCCAAATTTGGAATCCTCTTGGCCTGTTGTAATGTAATCATGCGTATGCGCTTCGACACCTGGTGTGATACGGAGCAGCACTTTCACCTGTTTTGACAGCTCTTGACCAAGCTCTTCAATGAGCTTCATTTCGTAGAAATTATCTACAACGATACAGCCGATCTCGTGCTCTAACGCCATTTTTAATTCATCTCTACTTTTATTGTTGCCATGGAAATGAATTTTTTCTACCGGAAACCCAGCGCAAATGGCTGTGTGAAGCTCCCCGCCTGATACGACATCAAGAGATAATCCTTCTTCCTTGGCAAGCTGAAACATCGCGATGGAGGAAAATGCTTTACTCGCATATGCTACCTGCGCTTTTAACTCTTCTTCTATAAATGCTTTTTGAAAGCTTTTTGCACGCTCCCGTATTAAAGCCACATCATATACATAAAGTGGTGTCCCATACGTTTCAGCTAAAGAAACGGCATCAACACCACCAATTTCTAAATGACCGAGTTCATTTTGTCTGCAAGTGCCGTGTAAATACAATGTCATTCCCTCTTTCTCCGCCTCGGCTGAAAAAAGACAGCTGCGTGAGCTGCCTTTTTGCCGTTTCTCAAAGTTAAAAATACAATATCACAATCTTCAGCCACTTTCAATGAGCGTTAAGAATTTGGCGGAATTTTTGATCTGTTTTGAGGGTGAACAATGCTTGGCCTTACTTTTGAGCCAGGAACAGACGTCCGAATCAGCACTTGCCACAAAGCCTTCCCGTTAAAAGGAAGAAATGGCCACATATAAGGCGTCTGCAATGAACGAATGGATGTTAAGTAGATGAGTAACAACGTAAAACCAATGATGAGTCCATTCAGCTTAAAGATCGCCACGAGCGCTAATATGATGAGTCGTACAATCTTATTGGCGACACTCAGCTCATAGCTTGGGGTTGTAAATGTACCGATTGCCGCTAGTGAGACGTATAAGATGACCTCTGGTGTAAATAAACCGACATCAATGGCAATTTGCCCAATTAAAACAGCCGCAATCAGCCCCATGGCGGTCGACAATGCAGTTGGCGTATGAATTGCAGCCATCCTTAAAAATTCCACCCCAAAATCAGCTAGAAATACTTGTAAAATCACTGGAATATGGGACGGTTTGTTAAAGCCAATATAGCTTAAATGATCTGGCAGAAGACTTGGTTCAAGGATAAACAGAAACCAAATTGGTAAAAGAAACGTTGAACATAAAATGCCTAAAAAGCGTACCCATCTTAGGAACGTACCAACTGCAGGTGCTTGGCGGTATTCTTCTGCATGTTGAACGTGGTGAAAAATGGTGGTTGGCGTAATGATGACACTAGGAGATGTATCCGTAATAATGATGACATGCCCTTCTAGTATATGGTTAGCAGCGACATCTGGACGCTCGGTGTAACGTACAAGGGGAAAGGGATTGTATCCTTGTTTAATAATGAATTCTTCAATTGTTTTATCAGACATCGTCAGCCCGTCGACTTTGATTCCTGACACTTCTTTCTCTATGATATCGACAAGATCTGGGTCCGCAATATCTTCAATGTAGCAAACACATACATCCGCTTTCGAACGTTCGCCTACTTTGAGCATTTTGTATCTCAGTTTTTCATCTCGCACCCGTCTTCGTATAAGTGCTGTATTGACAATAATGTTTTCAACAAAACCGTCTCTTGCGCCCCGGACAACCTTTTCTGTATCCGGCTCCTCTGGCATTCTGCCAGGATAGCTTCTGACATCAATGATAAATGCGTAGTTTTCACCTTCAACTACAACTGCCACAAGGCCCGACAGCACTTGGTCTACCGCTTCATCAAGTGTTTCAACCTTTGAGACCTGCTGATTGACAAGACGATTCTCAATCACACGAGCCATGTCATCTGATTCAGGTTCGTTGTCATTGATTTCAACTAGCTCTTTTAATAAGTAGATGACATATTGTGTATCACACAGTCCATTTACATAGTAAAGTTGGATTTCCTGATCGTGTATATAAATTTTCCGCACACCAAGGTCAAAGCTGAGACCCATTCCGACATTTTCTTTAAAGTAATCTTCATTTTTCTTCGGATCTCGGTACACGTTTACCTTGTCTTTCTTCATGGAAACCACTCCTTTCTAAAATTAATTCAACTGCTTTCATTGTGATCGGAGATCCTTTGCTCAGATCATCTTTCCGTCCCATTTTGCCAATATCTCCAATTCCAACAACAAACGGCAGATCGAGCGAGTCAAGACAATACACGGTATCTCCGCTCATTTTATGAGGCTCCATTTCGGGAAGACCATGCTTGTCGACACCGTATTCTGTCAGTTCACCCTCCCGGTCAATGGAAACATGAACCTTTGTCCATTCAGCTTGATGCGTTTTGGATGCAACGGCGATCGCCCCAATGACTTCAATTTCAGGATGACGCGCCACATGCTTCATCGCTATCTCCCCTGTTCCTTCACCTGTCAGGCCAGAATCATCAAACATGACAAACACTGGATCATTCGGCGTTTTTAAAATCATCTGCACAAGTTCAGGTCCTGTTCGTTTGCTTGGATTTCCTTTTGAGCTGGAAATACATCGCCCACCGACATTTTTAGCAGCAAGCTCAATGGTTTTGGCAGCATATATATCTCCGTCTGTCACTAAAATGACTTTTCGTCTTTGCCCCATATTAGGTTATCCTTTCGGTTTAAAGATAAGAGCGATAATAAATGAGAATAAAATCGCAGCTGAAATTCCAGCAGAAGTTAATTCAAAAATACCGATCCCGATTCCGATGAACCCGTGTACATCTGCCTGATGCATCGCTCCATGAAGCAAGCTATGACCAAAGCTGACGATTGGTACGGTTGCGCCCGCACCCGCAAATTCAATAAATTTATCATAAATACCGAATCCGTCTAAGATGGTGCCCGCCACAACAAAGGTGGTCATGACATGTGCAGGCGTAAGTTTGAGTATGTCTAGTAAAAGCTGACCAATGACGCAAATAAGTCCGCCTGCAACAAAAGCGATAAGATAATCCATTAGCTCTCTCCTCCTGCACGCTCAAATACGACACCGTGCGCAATGGTTGGAATGGTCTCTTTTTGCTGGACCATCATTGGACTTAGAAGCGCTCCGGTTGCCACAACGAGTACTCTTTGCAGATTTCCTGCTTTCATTTCTTGAAAAATGTGACTAAATGTCACAACAGCTGAACAAGCACAGCCGCTCCCACCAGCGAATACATTTTGATCGGGTGTATAGATGATTAAACCGCAATCATCATGCTTTCTCCCAAGCTGAATGCCTTCTTCCTTCAGAAGATCCTTTAAGATTGGTGAACCAATACCAGATAAATCCCCTGTTAAAATCAGATCGTAATCGTCCACCGTTCTTCCGAGGTCTTCTAAATGCTGCTTGATGGTATCTGCCGCTGCCGGAGCCATGGCCGATCCCATGTCAAATGGATCTGTAATTCCAAGATCCATCACCCTGCCTACTGTAGCGCTTGTAATTTGAATTGGAGAGGTCTCCTGGCTAATAATAACGGCCCCGCTCCCAGTGACGGTACTTGTGGCTGTATCTGGCTTTTGTCCGCCGTATTCTGTTGGATTACGAAATTGGCGTTCTGCCGTTGCATTATGACTGCTTGTCGCTGCAATGGCTCTATTGGCAAAACCGCCATCAATGAGTGCAGACGCAATGGCGACCGATTCCATTGAGGTTGAGCATGCCCCAAACAAACATAGAAACGGGATTTTTAGTTCTCTCGCCACATAGTTTGCTGTGACGTTTTGATTAAGTAAATCTCCTGCCAGCAATAGATCAATATCGCTTTTTTGCAAATTTGCTTTTGATAAAGCACTGGATATCGCATCTTCCATCAGTTTTCTTTCAGCCATTTCCCAGTTCTTTTGATCACAATGCATTTCGTCATACGTTTTATCAATTAAATGACCAATCGGTCCTTCTTTTTCTTTCGGCCCTGCAGCTGTTCCCTCTGCATTGACGTAAAGCTTGTGCTCAAAAACCCAAGATTGTTTACCTGTTAGTTTCACGTTTCATTCCTCCTACGAAAACATCTTTTCCAAGACGTATCGAATGATCCCTACGACATATGCCGAGACGACACCAAATACAATGACGTTCCCAGCGAGCTTAAACATATTTGTGGCAACCCCTAAAACAAGCCCTTCACTTCTATGCTCAAGGGCAGCACTTGTCATACTGTTTGCAAATCCTGTCACCGGAACAGCCGATCCCGCTCCGGCAAACTGGCCGATTCTATCGTAAATACCGATACCAGTTAATATAGAAGAAATTAAAATGAGGGTCGCCACTGTTGGGTTCCCTGCTGTTTTTTCATTAAAATCAAAAAAGTGAATATAGAAATGTTGCAGCCCCTCGCCTATGGCACAGATCAATCCACCAACAAGAAAAGCCTTGATGCAGTTGAGGACATAAGGAGGTTTAGGCTGATACGTTTTCACCTTAGATGGATAGTTCTCTTTTAAACTCGACACGGTTGTTCCCTCCAAATTTTTAAATATAAATCAGCCAATGGAATAGTGAACCAAATACTTTGCCTAAGACAATGGCCATGAGAAGCAAAACAATTTTCCCGTCCATTCCAATTCTTTTCGTTAATATAGGAAGTACATTTAATACTTCAGTCAGCGCAGCTGCAAGCATGCCGACGAAAATGCCTGCTAAAAGACCGATCGGGAGCACCAGCCATTTGGATAAATGCAAATGCACCTCGCTCAAGGTTGCCCAGCCGCCAACGACCGCCCCGGTGATGACAGCTGCCTCGTATCCTTGTATGAAGCGCTGCGTTTTCGTTAATTGCATTAAACGAGGGATGATGCCAAGCACTGTGAGAAATGCCACAAACCCTGCTCCTACCGTTAAACCGCCGCCAAGTCCAACTAACGCGACAAAAAGCCACTTACCGATCATGGATATCTTTCATTGTCTCTTTATTTTCTTTAAGGGCGACATAATGATCGAGATCGAGCTGATATTTAAACATCTCCACTTCGAGCGGGCTTGGTTCTTCATTTAAACGCTTTTTAAATACATGATTGAAAAATAAAATCATGCCAAAGCCTAGTCCGAAGCTATATGGAATTTGCAATAAATAAGGATGCTCAACCGTTTTTCCTGTGATCATTTCATATAGGCGGATATGAACGAGCCGCATACTGACATCCTCGTGGAAATTCATAATGGCAAGCGCCGCTCCGACAAATAATAGGAGCCACACGAACACAAATAAAATCGGAGAAAGCTGGCGTTTGCCTGTATCAATTTCAACAATGGCTTCAGCGCCTCCGACGGTTTGAATGTCGATGTCTGGCCATGTTTTTTTGATCGTTTTGACCACATGCATGATATCAAGAACGGCGATGTGACGATCCTTTTTACTGACATGATATATCGGCATCTTGCTAAGCTTTTGTACAGCAAACTCATCACCAGTGATTTGGGCGATATCTTCTAAATAAATGAGCTGATCATTACCGGTCTTAATGCGATGGCGCAGCCGAAGAAAGATTTGTCCGTCCATCCAAGTCACTTCCTATACGATGGGTTAAAAATAGTATGTGGTGAAAAATGGTTCTCATACCGAGAGAACTTGATTTACCGGTAATTACCACACGAAAAAAGCCAGCCGAATTGGCTAGCTCTCTTTTTGATCCATTTGCATTTGGATTTGTTTTAAAATTTTCTTTTCGAGCCGCGAGACTTGTACTTGTGAAATGCCGAGTCTCTCCGCTACCTCAGATTGTGTTTGGTCTTTATAATATCTTAAGTACACAATGAGTTTTTCTCGTTCTTCTAATTCCTTGATCGCTTCTTTCAGCGCGATTTTATCAAACCATCTTTCTTCTGAATGATCGGCAATTTGATCAAGTAATGTAATCGGGTCCCCGTCATTTTCATACACCGTTTCATGAATCGACGACGGCGTTCGGACCGCTTCTTGGGCGAGGACGACATCCTCTGGTGTTATATCAAGATATTCGGCTATTTCCTGGACGGTCGGCATTCTTCCGTGAGACTTAGACAATTCATCTCTTGCCCGCCGGATTTTATTACCAAGTTCCTTTAGTGACCGGCTGACTTTGACTGTTCCATCATCTCGAATGAATCGCTGGATTTCACCAATGATCATTGGGACAGCATAGGTCGAAAACTTCACATCATATGACAAATCAAATTTATCAACAGATTTTAGCAGTCCAATACAGCCAATTTGAAACAAATCATCTGGTTCATATCCTCTATTTAAAAAGCGCTGAACAACGGACCAAACAAGACGCATGTTTTTTTCTACGAGGAGGTCTCTTGCTTGCTGATCACCGTCTTGGCTTTTTTTGATGAGCTCTTTGACTTCATCATTTGACAGCTGGGCTTTTTTTGCTTGCTTTTTTACCTCCACATCCATATGAGCAGCTCCTTTAATTACAAAGCGCTTTGCTTTTTGATAGATGCTTTGTTAAACGGATGGTTGTGCCCATTTCTGGAGATGAGTCTATCATGACATCATCCATAAAATTCTCCATAATGGTAAAGCCCATTCCAGAGCGTTCTAAGTCTGGTTTTGTCGTGAAAAGCGGCTGTCTTGCTTCCTCAAGATCTGTAATGCCCATCCCTTCGTCACGGATGGTGAGGTACACAACATGGTCATCAAGTGTGACTTCGATATGCACCTTGCCATCTGGATTCCCATCATAGCCATGGATAATGGAATTTGTCACCGCCTCTGACACAACGGTTTTGATTTCTGTTAATTCATCTAATGTCGGATCAAGCTGGGCGATAAACGCCGCGACTGTCACCCTCGCAAAGGATTCATTTTGACTTAAAGCAGAGAAGGTCAGGTTCATTTCATTCCTCATGATGCCACCCCCAATGTTTGCAATGCCGTTTGCTCTGAAGGCTCCATACGGATGATTTTAAATAAGCCAGACATATCAAATAACCGGTTCACTGCTGGCGAAATAGCACAGACGACCATTTCTCCGCCAAGCTGTTTAATTTCTTTATATCTTCCTAAAATCACTCCGAGACCTGAGCTGTCCATAAACGTTAAATCAGCCAAATTCAGCACAATGTGGCGAATGTCCTCTGTTTCCAAATAATTCGTCACCTTTTGTCTCAATGTTTCTGCGGAGTGATGATCGAGCTCTCCTGTTAATCGAATGCAAAGTACGCTCTCTTTTACTTGAAAATGAATATCAAGGCTCATCTTTTTATTCCTCCTTGCTCTAATTTTCGGATAAAGATTGTTTCTCTTTTTTATCAAGTAAATCCTTCACCATGACAAAACTAGTGACCATTCGTCACATTTAGATGTTCTTTTCTTCTTCCTCATAGCAAAAAGACTGCCTGTTTCAGCAGCCTTCTCCTTTTTATTTCCATTTCACAAATTCAGCCATCGCTCGTTTGAAGAACGTCCAAACGCCCGCTTTTTCCATTCCTTCTTTGGCTTGTACAGGGCTTTCATGCAGCACTTTTCCGTCTTTTTTCAAGACAATGGTTCCAAGTTCCGTTCCTTTTGAGAATGGAGCCGTAACATCCTGAGACAATTTGATTTCTTTTTTAATCTGATCCACATTTTCGCCTTTTTTCGTTAAAAGGGAGATTGGTTCAGAGGTGACAAGCTGAATTTTTTTCTTTGTCCCTTTGCTTACCTTGATTTCAGCTACATCTTGTCCTCGTTTGTAAAGCGGGTGTGTGGTGTATTGACTAAATGCATAGTCTAACATTTTGACCATTTGAGCGTTTCTGTCTTTCGGTGTACTTGCGCCGAAGACAACTGCAATGACGCGCATGTTTCCTTTTTTAGCGGTTGCGGTCAAACAGTATTTGGCTTCGCCTGTAAAACCTGTTTTCAACCCATCGACACCTGGATAAAATTTAATCAATCGGTTCGTATTCACAAGCCAGAATTTTTTATCGGTGTTTTGACGGAGATAGTCTTCGTAGACCCCTGTGAATTTGGTGATTTGTTCATATTTCAACAGCTCTTTTGCCATTTTTGCCATATCATGAGCTGAACTGTAATGGTCTTTTTCAGGAAGTCCTGTTGGGTTTTGAAAGACCGTAGAGGTGAGGCCGAGTTCTTTTGCCTTTTTGTTCATTTGCTCCACAAACTGTTCTTCAGATCCTGCAATATGCTCTGCCATGGCAACTGAAGCATCATTTCCAGACGCAATCGCAATGCCTTTCAGCATTTCTTTCACGGTCATTTCTTCTCCAGGTTCAAGGAAGATTTGTGACCCTCCCATTGAAGCTGCATAGTCGCTTGTTCTTACCTTGTCAGTCATTTTCAGCTTTCCTTGATCAATGGCTTCCATGATGAGAAGCATCGTCATGATTTTGGTCATACTTGCGGGTGCCAGCTTTTCATCGCTGTTTTTGTTGTAAAGCACTTTTCCCGTGTCACGTTCTATTAAGATGGCTGATTTGGCTTCGTGCACCAATTCTGATGTTTGTTTTTCTTCTGGTTTTTCAATTTTTTCTTTTGCTATCGCTGATGGTGAAACCATTGAGATAAGGATCATTAAAATAAACAATGCACATATATGACGTTTCAAGTGGCAGACCTCCATTATCGTAATCCTTTCTATTTTTTCCTCATCGAGGCTGTTTTATACAGAGATCGTATGATTGCCATAAAAAAAGCCTTCTGTCGATAAACAGAAGGCTTCTTAAAACATGCTATGAGAGTTGTTTGACAATGTCTTTTACTAAATCAAGGAAACTCGCTTTCACTTTTTCGGTTACTTCAATGACTTCATCATGAGACAGCGGCTGATCTAAAATACCTGATGCCGCATTAGAAATGCATGAAATACCTAGCACTTTGATTCCTGCATGACGCGCAACAATCACCTCTGGGACCGTCGACATGCCTACAGCATCTGCGCCAAGTGTTCTAAGGAAACGAACTTCAGCCGGTGTTTCATATGAAGGACCTGTCATCCCTGCATAAACACCCTGCTGTACAGATATGCCTAACCGCTGAGCTGTTTCTTCTGCAAGTGCCAGCAAATCTTTATCGTATGGGGCAGACATATCAGGGAAACGAACGCCTTGACTGTCATTTGGACCAATTAATGGATTGGTCCCCATCATATTGATATGATCTGTAATCAGCATGAGATCGCCTGGATGGAATGAAGTATTCACACCGCCGGCTGCATTTGTCACGATGCATGTCTCAATGCCAATTTCTTTCATCACACGGAGTGGAAACGTCACTTGCTTCATATCATATCCTTCATAGAAGTGAAAACGTCCTTGCATCGCACATACGACAGTGCCTTTCAGCGTCCCGATGACGAGCTGTCCTGCATGACCCTCTACTGTTGACACAGGGAATCCAGGAATATCTTCATATTTCAATTTGATTGGATTTTCAATCTCATCTGCTAAAATGCCAAGCCCTGAACCTAAGATCAATCCAACTGTTGGTACGTATGTCGATGCTTGTTTAATGTATGCCGCCGCTTCTGAAAACTGTGCTCCCACGAGATTTCCCCCCTATTTGAGTTTAGATAAAAAGCTTGTGCCGTATTTTGGCATCGTTGTCTTGAAATTGTCTGCGACCGTTGCTCCAAGATCAGCAAAGGTTTTTGGAGTTGGCAGTTCATTTGCTCCTTGATGCTTTTTGCTGTAAGCAATGAGCGGAACGTATTCTCTTGTATGATCTGTTCCGTGATGAACCGGGTCATTTCCATGATCTGCTGTAATGACAAGAAGATCATCCTCTTTTAACAGATCAAACACTTCAGGAAGACGGGCGTCAAATTCCTCTAGTGCTTTTCCGTAACCCTCTGGATCTCTTCTATGTCCGTAAAGGGCGTCAAAATCAACAAGGTTTAAAAAGCTGAGTCCCGTAAAGTCTGTTTTAAGTGTATCAACCAGCTTGTCCATTCCGTCCATGTTCGACTTTGTTCTGAGAGAAGAGGTGATTCCTTCTCCATCATAAATATCAGAGATTTTGCCGATCGCAATCACATCAAGCCCATCATCTTTCAGCTCATTCATCACTGTTCGGTCAAATGGTTTTAAAGCATAGTCATGACGGTTTGGTGTTCTGACAAACGCACCAGGCTCCCCGACAAATGGACGGGCGATAATGCGGCCAACCATGTATTTTTCATCTAATGTGAGCTCACGTGCAATTTCACAAATACGGTAAAGTTCATCTAATGGCACCACTTCTTCGTGCGCAGCAATTTGCAGCACAGAATCCGCAGATGTATAAACGATTAGATCGCCTGTTTTCATGTGCTCTTCGCCAAGCTCGTCTAAAATTTCAGTACCAGACGCAGGTTTATTTCCAATAATGCCTCTGCCTGTTTTTTCTTTTAGTTCATTTAATAGTTCATCTGGGAATCCGTCTGGAAAAACTCTGAACGGTGTGTCTATGTAAAGACCCATGATTTCCCAGTGTCCTGTCATTGTATCTTTACCATTTGATGCCTCTTGCATTTTTCCATAATACGCAAGCGGCTTCTCATCCGCTGGAATTCCTTTGATTTCTTTAATATGACTCAGCCCAAGCTTCGCCATATTCGGCATATGAAGCCCGTTCATTTTTTCAGCAATATGTCCTAGTGTATCTGCACCTACATCATTAAATTCAGCAGCATCAGGTGCTTCCCCAATTCCTACTGAATCCATTACGACGAGGAAAATGCGTTTATACTGATAATCAGGCATTAAAAAGCGCCTCCTTCAATATTCTTGTCTTTTAACCTTTCAAAAAGAGAGGTCTGACATCTCAAGTATAAACCGTTTACAAGCCGGTTGACAACCATAAACGGTGCAAACATGAAAAAGCATGACACACGTTCACCGTGTCATGCTTTACTTATGCCCTTGGATGGAATTTGTGATACACATCTTTCAGTCTTGTTTTCGTCACATGTGTATAAATTTGTGTTGTCGAGATATCGGCATGTCCGAGCATCTCCTGCACAGCTCTTAGGTCTGCACCGTTTTCAAGCAGATGCGTGGCAAATGAATGCCTGAGTGTATGGGGTGTGAGTTCCTTTTGAATCCCTGCTTCGAGAGCTCTTTTTTTCAGATTCTTCCAGAAACCTTGCCGCGACATTTTTTTCCCGTGATGATTGAGAAATAAGGCATCTGCCGGCTGTTTTTTTAACAGCTTGCTTCTTCCCTTTTCGAGATATTCTTCAATCGCACTTGCAGCTGCTTCACCAATTGGCACAATCCGCTCTTTTCTTCCTTTACCGAAACAACGGATAAAGCCCATTGTGAGGTGAACATCGGCAAGGGTCAGATCCAGCATTTCACTGACGCGAATGCCTGTCGCATATAAGAGCTCGAGCATCGCTTTGTCACGGTAGTCAAATGGAGTGTGCTGATTTGGTGTATCAAGCAGCTTTTCAACTTCCCCTAGTGAGAGAACTTTCGGTAATTTCCGCTCTGTTTTTTGCGTTTCAATGTTCCATGACGGATCATCTGTTGTCACTTTTTCCCGGAGCAGAAATTGGTGGAAGGACCGGATCGAGGAGAGATGCCGCACTGACGTTTTGCTCGATTTCCCTTCCTCTTTTAGCTTTTTTAAATAATGAATGATATGCAGGCGTGTGACATCTTTTATATCCGTCAGCTGCTCATGTGTCATTAAAAAAGACAAGTAGTTCTGTAAATCTCGTTTATAAGAAACAATGGTATTTTCAGAGAGTCCTCTCTCTACTGTCATAAAATGAATAAAGTCGGATAATTGATCGTTCAATGATTTCTACTCCCCGTTTTGATAAAAATAAATCAATCGGTCTTGCCAGTTGTCTTGATTCGGCTGATCCATTTCCATCACTTTAATTGCTGCACCCTCTGGTTTATCATAACGATGGTAGCTTTCATATTCTGAATTTATCCATATCATAGCATAATAGAACAGGACGGTAAAACCAGTGAACAAGATAAATACCTTCATCACTTCACCTGTTGTTTTGAGCCATTTTCGCATGATTCTCATGTCCTTTCTCGAGCTTCTCATTACTTCAGCATATGCCAGGTGGGACAAGGAATATACAGCGAAAATGCAAAAAACCTCTTCATCTTAAATGAAAAGGTTCCAATTCGGATTATTTGCCGGATTCATCATCATGACACCGGTGGCAAATACCATGGAATGTCAATCTATGATCCTTAATTTTAAATTTCCAGTCACGTTCAATAATCTCTTCAACGTCTTCTAATAAATCATCTTCTATCTCATCGACTGTCCCGCATTCCATGCAGACAAGATGATGATGGAAGTGAGCGGCTCCTTCTTTGCGAAGATCATATCGCGAAACGCCGTCTCCAAAGTTAATTTTATCAACAACTTTCAGTTCAGTTAGCAATTCTAACGTTCGATAAACAGTAGCAAGACCAATTTCAGGAGACTTCTCTTTTACGAGGAGGTATACATCTTCTGCACTTAAATGGTCTTCTTCATTCTCAAGCAGTACTCTTACTGTTGCTTCACGCTGTGGCGTGAGCTTATAGCTGGAAGAATGAAGCTGTTTCTTAATTCGATCAATCCGATTTTCCATTGACTTTCCCTCCTACGCCACATTACTTGATCATTATATCAAATGATGTGCTGGGAGCCAACTATAATCATTTTAAATTGATAAATAAATTGATTATTATTTAATAACAATTATAAATTTATGAGAAAAGAACACCTGCTAGCTTTTTCATGAGCATGAAGGAGACGTACGATTCAAAAAAGGACGAAAGTGCAGCAAGCGCTAAAATCATCAGTAGAACAGATGCATAACGGGCGAACCACTGAACAGGTGCTTGACTGATGGTTTTTTTCATGAACAGCTGCCCAATGAGACGGATGGAAAACGCAATCGCACATGTCCCAATCACTAAATAGGCTGGAATAAGTAATATGTTTTGCGGAAGAACCGATACGAACGAAAGGAAAAAACCACTCAGCCCCATTTGATTTACTAGAAAACCAACTGTAAACCCAACGACAATTCCCTTTAAAAAGATCATGAGAAAGATGAGCGGCAGGCCAATGATAGATATCCCTAGTATCCACATAAGACCTAAATATTTCATATGATGCAAAAAGCTTTGCAAAAACATTTCTTTTGATTCTGCTGCTTTCTCATTTGTCAGCTGACCAAAAAATTGATTTAAATAATAGAATAAATCCTCTTTCTGACTAATTGTCATACTATTGACGATGATGGCCCCAAAAATCACGCCCATTAAAAAGAGTACAGAGACAAACAAATAAATCGATAGATGGTCTTTTACGTGCTGAAGAAGATGTTCCTTCCAAGACTTTTTCCGCATGCGTCTTCCTCCCAAATAGTAAAGGTTACTAGATTCTATGAGAGAGATTACGAAACATGACAGTTTTATTGAAAGAAAAAAGAGAAAGCAGCCTAAACACTGCTCTCTCTTCTCATTTATCGTGCCGCTTTTTGTACGTTCACAAGCCCGGCACCATAGTAAAAAGGATCTCCAAGCTGTGTAGCCGTTTTTGAAAGTCTCTCGCGCACTTCATCGTTTGTCAGATTCGGATGTTTTGATAGAATGACAGCCGCAGCTCCTGCTACATGCGGTGATGCCATGGATGTCCCGCTCTTGTAGCCATATTCATTATGGGGAATGGTACTGAGCGTTGAAACGCCTGGTGCTGAAACTTCCACTTCTTCGCCTACAGATGAATCAAAAGCTCTTTGTTTTCTTTGGTCAACAGAAGCAACCGCTATCACTGAGCTGTATTTAGCTGGATAGTCAACTGTGTTGAGAGAGCCATAACTTCCTGCATTCCCAGCAGAAGCCACAATGAGAATACCCTTGTCATATGCTCGATCTACCGCTTCTTTCAGCGCTTCAGATTCACTTGCTCCTCCCATACTAATATTGATGACATCTATGTCATTCTCAATGGCCCATTCAATTCCTTTAATGATCCAGCTATAGTAGCCATCACCATTTTCATCTGCCACCTTGACCGCATAGATTGAAGCTTTTGGCGCAACACCAACGACACCTACCTTATTATCTAACGCTGCAATTGTGCCCGCCACATGCGTCCCGTGTTCATGCGGGTCAACAAGCGGATCTGACTCTGTTGGAACAAAGCTGACTCCCCCGGTGACATGTAGATCTTCATGTTTGCCATCAATGCCGCTGTCAAGAACGGCTACTTTGACATTTTGTCCAGCGTATCCCCGTTTATGTACCTTTTGTGCTTTGATGCTTTTGATGCCATATGGGATCGTTTGACCGCTTGTTTTTGCCTTTTGGTCCTCCTCAATGAAGGTCACTTCTTTTGCCTGATTTAGTTTCTTTTTCGATGCCTCATTCAAGGAAACTTTCATCATATCTATCTGCTCTATGGATTCTTTTACATGTCCACCAGCTTCTTCAACAAGCTGTTTTTGTGTATGATCTTGAACGGAAGAAGAAAAGCCGATCATGTACTCTTTTTTCGCTTGCTCCTTTGCAGAAATATGTGAGGCGCCGAACGTGACCGATGCCAGCATCATACTTGCCATACAAAGCCCTGCTCCAATTGACTTGATGTTCACAATACTCACTCTCCCTTTCATCTTTTTGTCATTTAACTACATTTTTAGACAAAAAGAAACGACCGTTTGTCCTATTTTTTAAAATTTTTCCATTTATTTGAATTGGTTGTCACAAAAAAGCAAAATAAAAATGCTTATGATCCTCTTGATAGTGATCATAAGCATTCCTTCTTTTATGTTTTTTCATCATGTGCTGCAAGGCTTCTTGTTTTGTTTTTGTTTTTCTTTCATGTGTACTAAAGTGCGGCATGTTTCCTCTCGACAGTTCCGGGTTTCGGCTGTGCTGCCTTTCAATATGTTCTCGTTTTTTCTTTGCATTGCTTTTTCCCATTTGGCAAAACCCCTTTCGTTGACGTTATGATACACGATGTGACATAAAAAAGATAGACGTATACACGCCTATCTTTCTGTTTTCACCATATCAAGATGGGGAATTCCATCTTCATCATAACAATCTGAAACGGCCTTAAAACCAAAGGATTCGTAAAACGACTTCAGGTAGGCCTGCGCCTGAATTTTGACACTTGCTTCACCTAATTCACTCAGCTTTTCCAAAGCCTTGCTAAGTAGCATTTTTCCATAGCCTTTTTTTCGACCTGCCTCTGTCACAAGAACGCGGCCAATGGACGCCTCTTCGTACATGATTCCGCTTTGAAAAATTCGGCAATAAGCCACAATCGTGCCGTTCTCTTTTGCCATCAGATGAAGCGCTTCTTGGTCCCGGTGATCAATTTCAGGGTAAGGGCATGTTTGTTCAACAACAAACACATTGACTCTTTCCATTAAAATCAGGTAAAGATCCTCTTTTGTCAATTGTTCAAACGTTTCACATGTCCAGTTAACTTGATTCATGATTGATATCCACCTTACCGTATACTCCGCCCCCGCCAGCGATCAGTTCGACTTCACCTTTTCTTGCTTTGATGATGTAATTGGCTGTTTTTTCTGGCAGGACAGCTTTTAGTTCTTGTTCTGTTGCTTGATGAAGGATATTCATCTCTGTGTGAAACACGGCTTTTAGCTTCTCCAGCGTTTTGGCTCCAACACCCGGAATAAATTGAAGTGGAAGCTGATGAACATAAGGAGGTCTTGTTCCATTGTCACTTTCTTGGTCAGCAAGCTCCTTTAAACGCTCGCTCACTCCTTTTGTCATCCGGGTATGTCCGCATGCTTGGCACTTTTCTTGATCTAGCGCGCGAGGTCTTACTCCGCACTTCTCGCAGGTTGTATGATAGTACTTCCCAAGACGCGGGGCGAGCCCATAATTTCCTATGATGGCTCTCCCCTCTTTCCCTTCAAGGGCTAGTTTGAATTCGGCAAAAGAGGCATGGTCCATGCGGATTTTTGTATATTCTCGCGCGATTTTCCCTAAAGAATGAGCGTCTGAATTCGTTAAAAATGGATAACGGTTCAGTTCGCTTAACTGGGACGCCATTGACGTATCGCAGCTAAGTCCTAGTTCAACAGCATCAATGAGGTCCGGATCGAATACTTCCGTTAAAGACGTGCTGACTCCTTTGCCAAATAAGCTTTTATGCGGCGTGAAAATATGAGCAGGAATAAATAAGCCTCCTAGCTCCTTGACCTTATGCTGAAGTGTTTTCCCATCCACATAGAGGCGCTGTGAACTTAAATGCACATTTTTCATATGTAGCGCGAGCCATGCGGAGAACTCAGTCATTTTGCGCAGTGTGGGCATAAATGCAAGCACGTGAATTGGACCTTTTGAATGGTTATCGTTAATTTCTAATTCACTGCCTAAAAGCAGCACGGTCTGTTCAAATGATAGACCGCCATCACTTAGTTCAGTGTACTTGCCTTCTTCTACACCCTCTATTAATTCTTCTAGGACTTCTGGAGATTGTGCATCAATCACACCAATCATCCCCATCCCTTTACTTTGCGTTGCTTCAATGAGAATTTGGTCAATGGTCAGTGATCTTGCACCTGTAATTTTAACAGCTCTGCCTGTTCTTGTTCTGCCGATATGAATATGGATGTCTGCAAAAAACTCCCTCATTTTGTTGACTTAAGTACCTCTTGCAGTTGTAAGTACTGAATGGCATAGGCTGTTTTTGCATCATAAATATGCTGCTTTTCAATGAGGTGCAAGGCTTCTTCTAATGAAACTTCCATCACTTCAACAAATTCATCTTCATCCAGCTCTCTTTTTTCTTCAAGCGGAACTAGGTGATCTGCAAGATACATGTGGACGATTTCATCTGCAAAACCTGGTGATGTATAAAAGGCTGTCAGCTTTTGAAGCTTCTGAGTGGTGTATCCTGTTTCTTCTTCTAATTCTCGCAGTGCTGTATGTGCCGGCTCTTCCCCTGGCTCTAATTTACCAGCCGGAATTTCAACGATGGCTCTCTCTAGTGCTTTACGGTATTGCTTGACCAAGATGATTTTATTTTCGTCTGTCCGAGCAATGACGGCTACTGCACCAGGATGTTTGATGATTTCGCGTTTGCCTTGTTTTCCATTTGGCAATTGTACATCTTCAAGAACCAAATCAATGATTTTTCCGTTGTATAATTCTTTAGTCGATAATGTTTTTTCTTCAAAGTCCTTCAATTTTGTCAGCTCCTCGTTCTACTTTCACTTTTTACTTCATTCATTTTAACATAGATGATTTAAGAGAAGCGAAATGCGGACGCTTGCTTCAATGCGCCATTTGAAGTCACCTAGCTTGAATTCTAGATTTTTTTCACTTAATGTGAAGGAATAGGAGTGTGATGGAATTGAGAAAAAGACGAATTGGTACAACGGATCTTTTGGTGAGCGAAGCGGCTCTAGGATGTATGTCCCTAGGAACAGAAAAAGGAAAAGCGCTCTCTTTATTAGATGAAGCCATTGATCTTGGAATTAATTATTTGGATACAGCCGATTTATATGATTTTGGGACAAATGAGGAAATTGTCGGGGAAGCGATTAAAAACAGGCGGCAAGATTTAATTTTGGCCACAAAAGGCGGCAACCGCTTTGAAAAAGGCAAATCTGGCTGGGACTGGGACCCTTCAAAGGCATACATAAAAGAAGCCGTAAAACAAAGCCTCAAGCGGCTGCAAACAGATTATATTGATTTATACCAACTGCACGGAGGCACGATCGATGACCCTATCGATGAGACGATTGAGGCTTTTGAAGAATTAGTGGAAGAAGGCGTTATTCGCTATTATGGCATCTCTTCTATCCGTCCAAACGTCATTAAAGAATACGCCAAAAAATCAAACATCGTCAGCGTCATGATGCAATATAGTTTACTCGACCGCCGTCCAGAGGAATGGTTCTCTCTTCTTGAAGAACAAGGCATTAGTGTTGTGGCAAGAGGACCTTTAGCAAAAGGGCTTTTAACCGAAAAACCACTTTCACAAGCAAGTGCAGCGATTAAAAAAAACGGATATCTTCAATATTCATTTGACGAGCTACAGCAGATCATTCCTTCTTTAAAGAAAGTCGCTTATGACCTATCACTCACAGAGCTCTCCATTCAATATTTGCTTCAGCATTCTGCGGTCAGTTCCGTTGTATTTGGCGCAAGCTCGGTGGAACAATTAAAAGAAAATGCGGCAGCGGCCAATGCACGTTCTTTAAGTGACCAAGAAGTAAAAGCATTGACTTACTATACAAAACCATCTGTGTACGAGGCGCACCGGTTTAAATGAGATAAAAAGAGATCATCTGATGTGATCTCTTTTTCATATTCGACAGGCAAAAGCAAGGAGGGGCTAAAGGCCCCGTTGTCTTATCTTGCACTTTCGTAATATGCATAATTTCCAGATTTGCCTTTAAGATAAAATGTCGTACCAAAACGACTGAAACTATTTGCAAAAGAACCATTATCCGAATACATACATAATCGATTACTTGCGCCTTTAAAAGGAGTTACAGAACAATCTACAATTGAAGTAGCCTTTGTACGCAAATCTGCATTCGTTAAATCATTTGTAGCAAGAGCTTGTCCCGAAACAGGTAAAAGCAATCCTAAAGATAAAGCGACTCCAGCCATTGTTTTTCTCATTTTCATGTAAATCATCACCGTTCCCAAATATTGTAATACACCTTCATTATAAGTAGTACGACCTTCTATCAAAAGGGTCTTAAATACTATATTTGTTATAAAAAGGGATTTAAATGAAGGAGGAATCGAAGGAACCGGAAGCACTTGCGTGTTGATCAACCTCAATGATGACATAAAAAAAGAAGCATCAGTGCTCCCTTTTTTAGCTTTTATATTTTCTCCAGTCCAAATGACTTTCATCTAGCAGCTCGGAGAAGCTTTTGTTTTTTTCTTTTTCTTTCTGCTGCCGAAGGAGGTCTTGTCGTTTTTGTTCTTCTCTTTTTTCTGTCTCGGCGGCCAGATTCTGCTTCATTTGAAGGAGCTGCTGTTTGAGATTTTCGTTTATGCCGTCCTTTAATTTCGCTTGATCATTGTTCTTTTTCATTGTGCCTCTCTCCTTTTGCCTCTAAGTGTATCATCCGTTTTATTTCCTGAGCAAGAGTCACGCCAATCTCCCAACATGTGGTATGATCGTCATAGGAAAAACCTCGGAAAGGAAGAATCAGCTAGATGAAAAAATGGATCGCTATACTTGCCTTCATATTATGTCCGCTCGTTGCAATCGGCATTTTTTTCACCAACAAAATGATGTATATTCGAAAATTAACAGATGAAGAGCTCATCAAACGAGAATCAGATGAAGGGCATTATCATCATGAAGAGTTTCAACATCTTAACAAAGAGAAAGTGTGTATTCCTTCAGCATTTGGTTATGAGCTTCATGGCTATTTTGTGCCGCATCCGCATTCTCATACAACACGCACCATTGTACTTTGTCATGGCGTCACAGTCAGTTTAATAAATTCCGTTAAGTATATGAAATTATTCCAAAAGCTTGGATGGAATGTGATGCTTTATGATCATAGACGACATGGAATGAGTGGCGGGAAAACCACGAGTTATGGATACTACGAAAAAGAAGATTTAGCGAAGGTCGTGAAGTGGCTTAGACAAAAACTTGGGGAAAATGCCATTATCGGTATACATGGAGAATCTATGGGGGCAGTCACGACTTTGTTATATGCCGCAAAGCCGGAAGCAAGCGCCAATTTTTACATAGCTGACTGTCCTTTTGCTTCTTTTGAGGATCAGCTTCTCTATCGATTAAAAACAGATTTTCGTCTTTCAGGTCAATGGATTCTTCCACTAAGTGATCGAGTGTTAAAATGGCGGGATGGATACAGCATTCGGCAAGTGTCACCGCTGGATGTGATCGATCAGGTGAGAGAACCTGTGCTTTTTATCCATAGTCTTCATGATGACTATATTCCATGCGAGCAGAGTCAGCAGCTATATGCTCGAAAAAAAGGTGATAAACAACTATTTATAGCGCCGCACGGGGCACACGCGATGTCTTTTAGTGAAAATAAAGAAGCTTACGAACAAGAAGTTCAAGTATTCCTTCAACCATTTGAATCAAATGAAGATAAAAGAGGAGAATGAACAGTGGTTCGTCTCCTCTTTTTGAGCTAACTTATGCAATAGTCACTACTGTTGTATGGTGTCTGCCCGCCAGTTCCATATGACTCTCTTCCGATTGCTGCTGACTCATGACCGATAATCCTGCAGTTGCTGCCAATAAAAGAACTATCAAACTCGTTTTCATATAAATGACCCCCATTTTGAATTTTTGATATGGCTTGAATCTTCCGTTCGTAAAACCGTGTCGATGCTTCATACAGTCCAAGCTCATTGTAATAATGAGCCGCATCAAGTGCCAATTCCTCAATGTCTGGGTATAAGCGCTTGTCCTCGAGCAGGTCTAATGTATCGTCTATGATCGTTATTTCTGCATCAACGTATAATGCTTTTAAGAACTGAAATTTGCAGATGTAAATTTCATCTTCTAATTCACAGGCTTTCATAATACCTTTTTGATAGAGGGTTAACGACTCTTCTATTTGTTTTTGTTTAAACAGGATTTGGGTGAGCATAAATAGTGGGTCTAGAGAGCGATTAAGATGGGTTAAATTCTCCTTTTCAAACACTTCAAGAGAGTCTTTCAGATAACGGCTTGCTTCCGCAAGATCGTTCATTTGGTAATAACAGTTACCTAAGTTGAAAAGGGCCGAACCTATGACTCGAGGGTTTCCAATCGATCGTGCTCGATTTAGAGCATTTTTAAAGTAGGGCAATGCATGTTCATAGCATTTCAAATCATCATAGTTTGCACCGATGACAAATTCACAGTGGATGATTCTCAGCGTGTACGTTCTGTAGGCAGAGTACGTATTTAACGCTTGCAAGGCATAGTGCATCGAAAAGTGGGTTTGTTTCATGTGGTAGTATATTTCAGCTAATTTAAAGTAAAATTCTGCTCTTTCTATATCATCTGATATAAGATTGAGCTTTTTTTCTGCTGAACGGTAATAGGCAATGGCACTTAAATAGTTTTGCTGTTCAAACTCAAACATTCCTGTGAAAAAATGAACATAGTATTCAAGCATGTCCGTTAATTTCGTTTGCGAATGTTCGATCGTTTCTAGCAGGTTTTTAATTTCTTCATCATTTGAGGCTTTCTTTGCCGGTTCAAAATATTCAAGCATCACCTTATGGCGAAAATCCATCAGCTGGTAAAACAGCAACAAGTTTTGATCTTGCTCCATCTCCAGAATTTCCTGCTCGATCTCGGCCTTCAGCTTCTCTGCTTTCATGACATGAAATCCGCAAATCTGCCTATACCATTCGTTTATTTTAATTCCAACCTGAGGCGATGACAGCTTGAGCTTCAATTCACTTTAGCACCTCCCTTCTCATATACGATACATGTTGTATTCTATCATATTTCCTCGAATGGAAGAAATATGAAATGTCATTTTTCGCAAAGTTTTCGGTATCCCGCAATAACCGCTTCCATTGCCTATTTTTCGGCATTTATATCCAAGATTTTTTCATGTCTATTTTTCTTGTTTTGTCGAATTGGTTGTTATAAAACAGTTTTTTTGCGTTGCAAAAGATCATTTTTCAGATTAGACGTTCCCAGCTGCTTGGTGAGATGATGAAGGCACGAAAAAAACCCTTTTGTCAAAAAGGGCTTTTATAATACATCTGTTACCTGTTCCATATTCTCTTTGATCCAATTGACAGCTAATTCGAGCGTTGGGAATTCTTCCGTTTCAAATGTGACTTCATCCTGAAGAAGCCAAACATCCTTTTTCACCGAATCCATTCCACCTATTGACCAGTGCAAAAGGGTATAGGGATGATTGTTATTTAAAAACGACACCCATGTTTTATTTTGTGCCGTGTTTTGTATCACTCTAAGCTTCTGATCCACTACGTTTCCACCTTACTTTACAAGTATGCCCATTCTTGGACTGAGTATTTGCTGAGGACTTTTCAGCATCAATGTATTGGCTTTTTCATTAAAATCGATGGTCATTTCCTCATCAAAAAATACCTTCTGTGCAATGTGTATATATAGTTTTAAATGTTGGCTATTTTTAAGTTGTTCCCATTCACCTGTTCTTTCACTTGTTAACCAAAGCATTGGTACGCCACTCACTGCACAGCCACAACCTTCTGAATCGTAGCGAAGCAGTAATTCCTTAGTTTCGTTTCCTGTTTGCTGTTTTTCTATATATGTTTTAGCCTGTTCTGTGATGTGAATATACATGGCGAACATCCTTTTTAAATTGATGCTTACATTGTAACACATAAAACACCATAAAACATGACACACGACTAAATCCGAAAGTCATATTCTTTGAAATACACGCTCTTCTCACTATGATTATATCTATCTATTGACTCTTTTTGCTTCTTGTTTTTTAGAATTATACTTATGACGCTACCAATTTTTAAAGAATAAACAGGAGGTTTTAGATCGTGAAAAAAAGATTATCTCTCTGCTTCATCGGGGCACTGATATTGATGTTGAGTTTCGCTGTGCCAAACATGAAAGCGGCATCTGTCCTTGATGAAGTACGAGAAAGCTATGCAACTTATACGGGATCTGGTTACTCAGGGGGCGCCGCATTATTAGATCCTATTCCATCTGACATGAAAATTACGGCTTTAAATCCCCATGACTATAACTATAAAGGGATAAATGCGGCACTTGCAGGGGCTTACCTTGAAGTAAAGGGTCCAAAAGGAAAAACCGTTGTGTATGTAACCGATAAATATCCAGAAGGAGCGAAAGGAGCTCTTGATCTTTCTCATAATGCCTTTGCCAAAATCGGCAATATGGCAGATGGGAAAATCCCAATTAGTTGGAAAATTGTAAAAGCACCGATTAGCGGAAATGTAGTTTACAGAATAAAAGAAGGTAGCAGTAAGTGGTGGGCTGCGATTCAAGTGCGCAATCATAAATATCCGATTATGAAAATGGAATATTACAAAGATGGACAATGGGTGAACATGGAAAAGACAGACTACAACCATTTCCTTGGATTTAATATGGGGTCTAAATCTCTTCCTGTTCGAATCACAGATATCCGCGGGGTCATCGTAAAGGATAAATTACCCGCTCTTCCATCTACTGCTGCTTCACAGGCCTATACTGTAAAAGGCAATGTTCAGCTTCCTAATTAACGAGGAAAAGAGGTAGCTTATTTAAGAGCTTCCTCTCCTCCTTCTCTATCCCAGCGATATGCCTCATTTTCTATTACTTTTATGATTTCATTCTTTCCTGCCATATAGCTTTGTATATCTTCCCGATACTGATTTGCTAATTGTTCCTTGACAGACGCATACGCTACAGCTCGTTCTGGATGGGCCCTTAAGTAATCTCGAAACAATAAATGCCTTTTCACATCAGGATGATTTCTCTCATAAATATGGACATGATGCGTACGATTCAAGCCACCCTTTTGAAAAAAACGTCTCCCTTTTATGCCATTTTCACCGAGCGCTTGATATCCAAGATGTTCAAAGCTCTCTCTTTTTCTATCGATCTCTTTTATATGACTTACTTCTATTAAGATATCAATAATGGGTTTGGCAACAAGTCCTTCAACTGACGTACTACCAATATGATGTCCTTCTATCCAGCTCTTTTGAATGATTTGCTTGAGTCGCTGCTTTTCTTGATGGAATTCTTCATGCCATTCTTTTTTGAATTCGACAACCGCAACCTTTCGCCTCGGTGTCCATTTCATTTTTGATAAGGTGAGCTCTTTTGCAACATGAATCACATTTGTTTCAACAAATCCTAACTTTTCGTATAGCCTTTTTGCAGGGGTGTTTTTTTGCCCAGTGGTCAGTTCTATAGGGACATTTTTCTCCATAATTGTAGACATAAGTCTTGTTCCAATACCCTGCTTTAGCGCTTTGGGATGCACAGCCAATCGACTAATGATCAAATAATCTTTCTGCTCTTCATAAGAGGCAACACCTAGTAAGATTCCCTTTTGCTCAAAACCAATAAATTGCTCTTTTGCTTTCATTACATCTTGAAAGGTCTCTTTTAATGGCGGAAGATCGGCATAGCCAATTTGTTCAGCTTCTTGTTGGTATGCAGCTAGTTGAATATGTAAGATCTGCTTTGCTACATCTCCTATTGTTTGATCTAAATTGACAATCATGACATCGCCTCTAACTTTTTCACAAATAAAACACGGTCTTCATTTATTCCTTCATATTCTGAAAACACGGAGATTCCTTCTACAGTTTTATCCCCTTTTTCAATTTGAAAGCCCAATTTTGCATGATAGGCAATTGATACTTTATTTACAGGTTCTGTTACCACTTTAATGGTTGTTCTTCCTTCCTGTTTTGCCACATCATAAAAGGCTTGATACAGCATTTTTCCGATCTTTAATTTCCGGTGATCTGGATGTACCCCAACAAAGTGAATATACGCTTCATCTGAACGAGATTGCGATAAAAAACCGACTAAAAAGCCAATCAGTTCACCTTTTTCAACGACGACAAAACTTGTTTGCTGAAAATGTTCAAAAAATAGCTTCGGCAATGTTGCGCGCAAATCTTTACCTCCCCACCAGCTTTGGATGACGGATGTGACGGCGTAAAAATCTGACGGCTTCACTTGACGTATCATGATGACCTCGCCCCTTTTCATTTTTGGCTTACCGCTCTCTTTTTTTACAAAAAACTGTTGTTTCAATAGTCTACCTGTCCGATTTATTGTTTGTAAAGATTACGTGGCAGCCTTTTTTCCTTTCAGCTTTGTTGATTTCGTTCTTTCGCCGTCATCTCCTTGTAAATCTTCACACTTATTTCAAAAAGTTCACTTTTTGTGCGAAAGTTTCATTCTTTTGGTATGTTAAGATGGTTCATATAGGAAATGTAACAAATGTTTATTGGAGATGATGATATTGGTTTGGATTGTTACTTCACTTGTTGTGTTTAGTCTTTTAAAGCTTCTTGTCACTTCGCTGCCTTCTGGTGTTGTGGAACGCCTTTTTAGTCGTTATGCAGTGCATGCAAAAGTAACAAGTGATCAAACAACGATCATGTTTGAAGATCGTCCGCTCAATGATCAACAAACATCTGAAATTATTCAACATTTTAATGATGCGATCTTTATTGAACGCTATTATATTTATCCTGGTGATGAAGAGCGCTTTCTTCATCCGCAGGAAGGGCCGGCGCCTCTTACCATGCAAACAAAGCTTGGCAAGCATGATGTGACCCTTTATCTGTATCATTACGATGACCACGTGGATGTGGTGCGGCAGTTTACACATAAGCCTAAGAAAAAACTGATGGCCTATCGTTTGCGTTCTGAGCCCCTCCAAACATCCCACAACTTGGCACATGCTTAAAATATGTTGCATCAAATGAGACGAAGTGTCTTCCACTTCGTCTTTTTTTGTATGGATTTATACTCTTTTCTTTGAATGATTTACCAGTATCAATTTCGCCTCCTGACGGTTAAAATAGAAACAGAACATACGTTCTAAGAGGTGAAAATAATGAATGAACGAGCCATTCTGCTTGTGGATATGCAATCGTTTTATGCGTCAGTCGAAAAAGTGGAGGCTCCCCACTTGAAGGATGTGCCGCTCATCGTCTCTGGAGATCCTGAGCGGCGGAGCGGAGTCGTACTTGCCGCCTGCCCGCTCGCTAAAAAACGGGGCGTTCAAAATGCATCCAGATTATGGGAAGCACAGGAGAAATGCCCTGAAGCTGTCGTCGTACGCCCTCGTATGCAGCGCTATCTTGATATCTCTGTCATGATCACAGAGCTGCTTGAACAATACACAGATCTTGTCGAACCATATTCAATTGATGAACAATTTCTCGATATTACAGGCAGCCTGACACTACTCGGTTCTCCCCGTGAGATCGCTCAAAATATACAAACAACCATTATGAACCAGACGGGTATTTACGCACGTGTTGGCATCGGTCCTAATAAAGTGCTCGCTAAAATGGCCTGTGACCATTTTGCTAAAAAAAACACATCTGGCATTTATGAACTTCGCGCAGACAGTGTTGCGGCTGATTTATGGCCGCTTCCGATTGGAAAATTATTTGGCGTTGGTAAACGAATGGAGCACCATTTAAAACGAATGGGCATCAGTACCATTGGGACGCTTGCTGCTTATCCGTTAGACCGGCTTAAAAAACGCTGGGGAATCAACGGAGAGCTTTTGCAGCGAACAGCTTTAGGGCATGATCCCTCTCCGGTCACCGTTCACACACATAATGAGCAAAAAGCGGTGGGACATCATATGACTCTCCCACATGATTATGCGTCTTTTGAGGATATCAAAGTCGCTCTTCTTGAATTGAGCGAAGAGGTGGCCAGACGTGCACGCTTTAAGCATTATCTTGGGCAAACAGTGTCTGTTGGCGTGAGAGGCGCTGATTTTTCTCAACCGACCGGATTTCATAGACAAATCAAGCTTCATTCACCTACACAGTACGGGACAGATATTGCAGAGGCAGCCATTCAGCTATGCCAGCAGCACTGGGATGGTCAGCCCATTCGCAGTGTCGGTATTACTCTCTCACAGCTGCAGTCTGACAGCCAGTATCAGCTAACTTTATTTGATCATCATGTTCAAAAAGACAAACTCAGCAAAGTATTTGATGCGATCCACATAAAGTATGGACCTGCTGCCCTGCTGCACGCTTCGTCACTGACAAGCGCAGGGCAGGCGTATCACCGCGCCGAAAAAATTGGCGGACATTACAAATAACGGAGGCGAACAGCCATGAATCCCAATAAATTAACACCTGGATACAACCTCATGTGGGAATCAAGCCGAATGATGCTTCCAGAGCACCGGGAGCAGCTGCTTGCTCAAAAACGGCAGAAAAAAAAATACACCCCTCCCCCGCTGAGCACCGATCAACTGGAAGAAATGAATTTTTTGATCACACAGTCGATTACTGAGGATCAAGCGATTTGCGTGACATATGCCGCAGCAGGTAGAAAAGAGCAGTTTTGGGGCTGGGTCAAAGCCATTCATTATGAAACGCAGCGCATAAAAATCGTCAATGATGAAGATGTTCTCAACCTGTCCTTGCAGCAAATCGTCGCGATCGACCTTGATTAAATGGGGTCAAATGACCGCGCGAATCAGTGGCATAAAAGCACCAGCAGAAAAAAGCACGCGTCTCCAAATACGAGCCAATCAAACTTCTCTGCCATATGGCGGATGTCCCCTCCATCAAATTGTGTATTTAATTTGCACAATTTTTCATGTATGATTGGAACATCTTACAAACTCAGGGGAGAAACAGCATGAAAAATAACTTACGTACGCTACATCCGCTTAGTTGGACGATCATCATCGGCACCATATTTGGCCGAATGGCGACGTCCATGAGCATTCCTTTTTTGGCCGTTTATTTAACACAAGTCAAAGGCGCCTCAGCTTCTTCTGCTGGATTAATCATTGCCGTTAGCTCTCTGATTGGGATCGTTGCGAGTTTTTACGGTGGATATATTTCTGATCGTATCGGAAGAAAAAAGGTCATGCTTCTATCAATCTTCGGTTGGACACTTGTCTTTGTTGGCTTTGCATTTGCAGATGCCATTTGGGTCTTCTTTATCATGAACGCTTTAAACGGACTGTGCCGGGCACTGTTTGAACCAACATCTAAGGCGCTCTTATCTGATGTCACCCCGTCAAGTATTCGGTTGTTTGTGTTTAATTTACGATATACAGCCATTAACATAGGGGTCATCTTCGGTCCGCTGCTTGGCTTATATCTCGGGTCATCGAAAACAACCTTTCCATTTCTCGTCGCTGCCTTCATTTATTTGTTATACGGATTAACGCTGGCCTGGCAATTTCAGAAACATCCAGTTGCTGCTCCAGAAAACACGAAACAAATTGGGGTCAAAAAAGCCCTTTCCATTATCCAAAAAGATACAGTCTTTAGCATTATCCTCATCGGCGTTACCTTATGTTCGTTCGGGTATTCGCATTTGAGCTCAACGCTGCCTCAATATTTATCCGCTTCGCCTATGATTGAGGATGGTCCGAAACTGTTTGGATACCTTTTATCTTTAAATGCAGTTGTTGTCATTGTCGTACAATATCCGCTCATCATGATCGCCAAACGCTACTCCACCATTTTGTCGCTCACCACTGGGAATATTCTTCTTGCGGGCAGTTTGTTTGCCATTGCTTTTTCACAGAGTCTCGGCATGCTTGCTTTCATCATTGTCGTGTTTACAATTGGAGAGGTTCTGCTGTTTGCGATGATGGATCTATTTGTAGACAATGTGGCAAAGCCAGAAGTAAAGGGGTCGTACTTTGGCGCGATGGGATTTTCTCAGCTCGGCAGCGTCATCGGACCATTTGTCGGCGGACTGTGCATTGACTATTTTGGCGCAGCCCATCCCTTCTCCATTTTTTCAGTCTTGTCGATCATCACCATCGCAGGTGTTCCGTTCCTACTCATTGGATACTACCGCCTGAAAAAGCGATCCGCAGCTGCCATCGCTGTGAAAGTCAGTGGAGATCATTAAAAAAACCGCTCTCGTTTGAGCGGTTTTTCTTTATACTCGGCGGATAGCAATCTCTTCCACCTTATGCTGATCACCTTTTTTCAAAATGAGATCAGCTCGATATTTTGTCGGTAAAATATTTTGATATAAATTAGGGCGATTGACGGTATTCCAAATTGTGCTTGCCATGTGATCTGCCTCTTCATCCGTCAAATCTTTGTATTGATGAAAGAAGGATTCAGGATCTTGGAAAGCTGTTTCCCTCAGCAAACGGAACCGTTCTTTATACCATGATTGAATTTGCGTTTCAGCAGCATCTACATAAATCGAAAAATCAAAGAAATCTGATACAAACACACGCGGTTCATCCTTCAGATCATCCAGCGCTGGGGATTGCAGCACATTGATTCCTTCAATAATAACAATATCGGCATCCTCCACCGTTTCATACACACCATCAAGCCGGTCATAGGTCAGATGCGAATATACCGGGGCATGCACAGTTTGTTTACCTGATTTTAATTCGTTTAAAAAAGACAACAAGGCTTTGACATCGTAGCTTTCTGGGAAGCCTTTCTTTTCCATGAGTCCTCGATCCTTTAATTCTTTTTGAGGATACAAAAAGCCATCGGTTGTCACAAGACTCACTTTCAGTCCATCTCCAAGCCTCGATAAAAGCGTTTCGATGATACGGGCCGTTGTGCTTTTCCCGACAGCCACACTTCCAGCAATCCCAATTAAAAAAGGAATTTTCGCATGATGTGGGTAGTTTAAAAAGGCATTCACATGCTGATTTTTTTGTTTTTCTGCAAAGACATGCAATGTCAGAAAACGAATAAGTGGTATGTAAATATCCTGAACTTCTTCAAGCGATAAATAGTCATTTAATCCTTGAAGTGCTCTTGCTTCCTCTTCTGAAACAGATACCGGCATATATTCTCCAAGAGCAGACCAAGCCTCTCTTGTATGACGTGTATATAAAGTATTAAAATCTAGTCGCGTGTCACTCAAAGTCTTTCCCACCAATCTTCACTAAACTCGTAACCAAAAAGACGATAATCCGATTGTAGCTTAAAATGAAGGCGCTGTCTTTATTTTTCCACTAAAGTTTGCTTCTTTTGCGAAAAAAAGCATTAAAAAAAGGAAAATGAGGGTAAATAAGAGTATTCAGTTCGATAGATAGAAGGGAGCACACCAAATGAAATATGTGATCATTGGCGGAGATGCAGCAGGAATGAGCTGTGCTATGCAAATATATCGAGAGGGTCCAGATGCACATATTGTCGCTTTTGAAAAAGGAGAGATTTTCTCATATGGACAGTGCGGCCTCCCCTACTTGATCGGCGGTCTCATTGATCACCACAACAAGCTGATTGCACGCAGCGCTGAAACATTTCGCGACAAATACGGAATTGATGCTAGATGCTTACACGAAGTGACCTCCATTGATCCAAAGCAAAAAACGGTGTCAGGTCATCATACGAAAACAAAAGAACCCTTTACCGAAAGCTATGACCGCCTCTTAATTGCGACAGGAGCAAGCCCTGTTAAACTGGATTTAAACAATCAGCCGCTAGAAGGCGTACACGTATTAAAAACCATTCCGCATGCGCTGTCCATTTTAGACCACTTAAAACAAGATATCACACATGTCACGATCATTGGCGGTGGATATATCGGCTTAGAGATGGCTGAAAATTTAAAAGCGCTGGGAAAAAAGGTACATATCATTCAGCGGGGTTCAACACTTGGTCCGGGCTTTGACCCCGATATGGCAAAGCACCTGAAAGAAGAGGCGGGTGCCCAAGGCATTCACGTGACACTCGGGGAAACCGTGCAGACATTAGAGGGCGAATCACATGTCACAGCTGTTCAAACAGACAAACAAACCATAAAAACAGATATGGTCATCATGGCCATCGGCGTCACCCCGCAAACATCCTTTTTAGACAAAACAGAAATCAAACGGCTTTCAAATGGCGCCATTGTTGTAAATGAATACATGCAAACCAATGTAAAAGACATCTATGCTGCCGGGGATTGCGCAGCCACTTATCACCGCATCAAACAATCACTCGATTATATTCCGCTCGGTACAACGGCGAATAAACAAGGAAGAATCGCTGGTTTTCATATGACGGGAACAAACCGGGCGTTTCAAGGCGTGACTGGAACTGCCGTCATGAAATTTATGAGCATGACAGCGGGACGAACGGGCTTATCTGAAAAGGAAGCACAAGCAGCTGATATTCCTTTTTCCACCATCACCATTGACAGTACGGATCACGCTGGATATTATCCAGATGCGCAGAAAATGAAAATCAAACTGATTTACAGAAGTGATGACTACACCTTGCTCGGTGCCCAAATCATCGGAAGAAACGGTGTAGATAAACGGATCGATGTGATGGCAACTGCTCTTTACCAACAGCTAACCATAACAGATCTTGAAGATTTAGATATTAGCTATGCACCGCCTTTTAACAGTGTGTGGGACCCGCTTCAGCAAGCAGCAAGGCGGAGATAAAAAGACGGTCACAATGGCAGCTTACTTCAAAAAAAAGAAACCAGTTCACAACCGGTTTCTTTTTTGTTATTTTTTCATCATCGCTTTGCGTGCTACTTTTTCAAATAAAAATGGGAATAATTGATACAATTTACTGCCAGCGTTCATCCATCCAGGCAGATTAATCTCTCTTTTTTTCGTCATCATAGCGGATACGACCTTCCCAGCCACCTTGTCCGCACTAAGCATCATGAATTCAACATTCTTCACATATTCACCGCTGCGATCGGCGATGGTAAAGAAGTCAGTGGCAATCGGGCCTGGATTCACTGTGGTGACGTGAATGCCGATGTCTGACAGCTCCATTCTGAGGCTGTTTGAAAAACCAAGGACGGCATGCTTGGATGCAGAATAAATGGCTGATTTCGGGGTGGCAATCTTTCCTGCCTGAGAGGCAATATTGATAATATGTCCGTGTCCTCTTTGTTTCATCTCTGGAATGACCTTTTTCGTGCAGGCGATTAAACCAAACACGTTTACTTCAAACATCGACACCATTTCCTCAATGGACGCATCTTCAACGAGATCAAACGCACCAAAACCGGCATTGTTCACCAAAATATCAACAGCCCCCACTTCTTCATATGCGCGATCAATGTCCTCAAGGTGACTGACATCTAGCTCCACGATGTGACACACTCCGCCAGCACTCATAATCTTTTCTTTTACACCCGTCAGCTTTTCAATTCGTCTTGCTGAAATCATGATCTCTGCGCCTTCTGCTGCTGCCAAGTACGCCATTTTTTCACCAATGCCACCAGATGCGCCAGTAATCCATATTCTCTTTCCTGTTAATCGCCCCATGCGTTTCACTCCTTAGTTTGCCCTGTAATAGAGAATTCCATCTTTTTGCACTTCTTCAATTTGTCCAGCTTCTAAGAGGACATCCAGCTGCCCTACTGTCTCTGACATCGTTAAAAACAAGGCCTCTTCGTACAGCACTGGAAATAGCTTGCGGCAAAGATGAAAGGCAGTCATTTCTTTTCGTTTGAGTAGCTGATACATCGTATTTGCCCGTTTTTCTTGTTTCTTAAATCTTTCTTCGATTAATTCATGATGAGACGTGATGAGCAGCCCGTGTCCTGGATAAATCGTCTTGATCGGCAGATGCAGTAATCGATTGAGTGATGCTTTATATTGAAGCAGCGATTTTTGGCGCTCCTCCCCTTCATACGGCGCTTCCATTAACGGGTTTGAGGAAATGGTCGTCAAAAGTAGGTCTCCACCAATGAAATGGCCCGTTGTTTCATCTAGAAAGGAAAGATGAGATTGTGCATGTCCCGGTGTTTCCATCACAAAGAAGTGTTCATGCCCTTTCAATCGATCGCCTTCTTTGATGACGTCATCTACATGTGCAGTACAAGAATATGTATAAGATTGCTTCACGATTCTTTCACACTCACCTCGGCGAAGCGGCACACCTAACTGCTGAAAAAATCGTTCCATAAAAGCAATTTGACGCTCTTTAAACACAGGGTCCTGGCTAATATACGGCTCATTTAACTCATGTCCGATCACACGGACATGAGGTTTCATCAAATTTAAAAGACCGACATGATCTGCATGATGATGGGTCAACACCACTTGATCAATATTGTCAATTGATAAACGATGCTCATGTAATTGCGTGACAAAGGCGTGCTCCGCCTCTTCTGTCATCGGCCCGCAGTCCACTAAGGTCACAGCTTCTCCTTTTAAAATATATGCATGTACATCCCCAACAGCAAATGGTGTCGGGATGGATAATTGAATGATGTCTTCTTTCACTTTTTTATGTCATCTCCTGCTTTTTGACTCATGATTCATTGTCACTTCGTCTTTTTTATTCATTGTATCCTGCAAAGGGCAGACTGTCATGCGGTTTAGGCGGTCAATTTTTTTATCTGTCCCTATTGACACAAACTTGTCCATCGTTGCATAATGAACAACAAATATAAAATGCGTGATGACAAGGATTAGTAAGCAAAATAATGATGCAAGAGAGTGAGGTCCGCCGGCTGTAAGACCTCACCATCCTCTTATTTGCTGAACCTGCCCTTTGAGCTGTTAGGCAAACCTAAACGTTTCCCGCGTTAAGGGACTAGAGCTGAGTATGCATATTTGCATGCTAATTGAGGGTGGTACCGCGAAAAACCTTTCGTCCTTTTCAGGCGAGAGGTTTTTTTATTTTCTACAAGGAGGAGCGGCTTATGAGTAAAATTGGATTTATTGGTGCAGGCTCAATGGCAGAGTCGATGATGAAAGGTTTATTAAAAAGCGGCATCATGTCAAACGAAGATATTATTGTCACAAACAAAACGAATGAAAAACGTCTAGAAGAATTAAAGGTGCGTTATGGGGTCAAAACGGATTTCTCTCGTTCTTTTATTTATGAAGAAGCGGATATTCTCGTATTTGCTTTAAAACCGAAAGATGCTGAAAGCGGGATATCTGAAGTTCGGCCTCATTTACAAGGGCAGCTGATCATTTCGATTTTAGCGGGCATCTCTATTGAAACGATTCAACACTATGCTGGCGAGAAGACTGCGGTGGTTCGCGCGATGCCAAATACATCAGCCGCCATTCAGCAATCAGCAACAGGCATTGCCGTCAGTCAAGAAGTGACAGAGGATCAAAAGAATAAAGCAATCGAGCTGTTTGAAACGATCGGTCATGTGACGGTATTAGATGAATCACAGCTAAATGCTGTTACAGCTATTGCAGGAAGCGGTCCAGCCTTCATTTATCATTTGATTGAAGGAATGGAGCGAGGCGCTTCGGAACTTGGGATGGACCAAGCAACAGCGAAGCTGCTCATCTGCCAAATGATTGCAGGCGCCGCAAACATGCTTGAAAGCAGCGGTAAAGAACCTGCTGAACTGCGCAAAGAAATCACAAGTGAAGGCGGAACGACAGAAGCCGGCCTGAACACACTTGCTGCCTATCAATTTGAAGAAGCCGTTGTCGATTGTGTCAAAACCGCAACAAAACGCGCAGCAGAATTAAACGAAATGTTTTCAGCAAGCACGTATAAATGATAGAGAAAAGTACCTGTTTTGATGACAGGTGCTTTTTATTTTTATCTAATGAGTGATTTTTCACAAATAATTAACAAATATTAACAAGGAATATATTACCTTATGTAGAATTACTTATATGTACCACAAAATGAGGAAGAGGAGTGTTTTAAATGAAATTAGTTAAGGTTCTTACTGGATCCGCATTGTCACTCGCTTTACTTTTTTCCGCAGCACCTGCATTTGCTACAAGTGCACATTCTAACGCAGAGGATGTCCACGTTACAAGTGATTTTAAAGCTCAACTTTACACATGGGATATTACCAACAATACTGGTATTTTTGCCAATTCGTTCGAACAAGATGGGATTAAATGGTATCTAAAAGGCATCACTAAAAATTCTGATGGAACTTGGACAGCTCATTATGAGGGTAGACGAGTATAATCCTAATTGGGAGCCTATGGCTCCCTTTATCTATTTTAAAGTAATGAAACATTCTCTCCACTTCTTCTTTCCTCATTAACCTTCATTTACTCTACATCCTCGACTCAAAAGCACATAAGCTTTCAAAGGCTCTAGAGATCTCATACATAAACAAGACTTACTTTTTCTCTAACAAAGCATGAATCGCTGATTCTAGTAATTCTGGCAAAATGCCGAATGAGAACGGGATGTGCAGCCGCTCTGTCCATTTGTGCGGGTCCTTTCCTAATGGACCCACGTTAATAACTGGAACGTAAAGTGCTCCCTTTTCTCCTTCTGGTAAAGAATAGCCTTTTTGGTAAAGCGGCATATTGGTCGTGTAATGACCTACTTCCTGTTTTTCGAGCTGTAAGTAACTTAAATCAGATAATCCCGGGAAATATTTCACTTCTTCTATTTCAAGTCCATAACTCTTCTTTGCCTCTATTTGAATCCTCTTTAAGGTTGCTTGGATATGCGGATCTTCCGTTGAGGAAACCGCTGGATAAAATGGTGGACTATAAAATAGAACAATGAGCGGCCCATCTTCCTTACAAAGCGTCGTCAGCTCAGAGACGATTTTGGTTGAAAAATCACGATCTCCAAGCTCACCTCGATTGGCGAACGCATAGTTTACAATGCGTTCAACCTCCTGTTTACCTGAGCGTTCAGCAGCTTTTTGATACAGCTCATGATACGTGAGAACGGTAATCCTCGTATCAATCGGTGTAAAAGGTTTAAAGCGCTGAAATTCTGCTGTTTTTTGTTTAATATCAGCTTCGATTTGGTCTGCTGCTTGTTTCGCCGTGTCATAAAGAAGTCCGTGCAGTACTTCACTTGAACGATTCATCATCAGCACATTAAATAAAGAAACAGCTGTGTGAGGTGTTTGAACGGAATAGGCTTCTTTTAGATCTTTTTGCATTAAGTTGGTTGGGGGCGGCGTGACTTCACCATCTACTTCCTCACAATAATCACTATTCAGCTCTAACAGCCGATTTAATGCAGATACCATAAAATTCGCATTTAAGCCTGAGAACGGCTCTCCTACATGTGTTTCAATTCCTTTGCAGAAAAATCCGGCCAGCACCTTCCCTATACTGCCTGTATACATATAATAATGTTCATCACCTGGATACTTTTCAAACATAGGCTCACTGTTTAAGCACGCGGTATAGTCAAGGTCATGCTTTTCCTTAAGCTCCTTTAGTTTTGGAACAGCTTCAAGCATTCCTTGAGAATTCACTTCTTCATCCGGGACTGTGACGAGTAGGACATTTCCATCAAATGTCTCTGCCATCGCTCTTTCCAGCATGGACAGCTGTACCGTAAGACCTGCCTTCATATCCATGGCACCTCTTCCAAATAACCAGTCACCTGAAGCTAGATCTTCTCTTGCTCTTTTTGGGAGAAGCGCACTTTTTTGAGAAAATGATGCCATTAACTCTTCAGGCTTGCATGCCATGTTTTGAAATTCACCGTAATCTTCTGTATCGACGACATCGAAATGACTAAGCAGCAAAACGGTACGAGAAAGCGAACTGCGCTTTACAAGCGCCGTTAAATAATACCGGCCATCTTTCATCGGATGCAAAGCCAAATGATCAGGATTCTGCTTGTAATAAGGCCGCTCCCTCAGTAAATAATATAAATATTCAGCTAACGCCACTTCTCCAGTTGTACCCGATATGCTTTCATACTGCATAAGAGCTGTGAGCAGTTCCTTTCGTTCACTCTCTGTTTGCCATTTCATTCGTTCTCCCCCTTTGCTTTCTCTATTTCTCCATTATACAAAAACGTGTATAAAAGCTATATTCTTTGAGCACCTTTTATGACGAAAGTTTGAATGGCTGTTATAATCGGCTATACAATTCTATGAGGAGGCGAAGGTATTTGGAAACAAAACTCTTTTCACCTTGGACATTAAAAGGTGTTACGCTGAAAAACCGCATCGTAATGTCCCCGATGTGTATGTATTCATCCTATGATCGTGATGGGAAATTACAGCCTTTCCACTTTACACATTATATTTCCCGTGCCCAAGGTCAAGCTGGCCTGATCATGGTGGAGGCAAGTGCCGTTTCCCCCGAGGGAAGAATTAGTGATCAAGACCTCGGCATTTGGAGTGATGAGCACATTGAAGGCTTCGCTTCATTAAACGAACAAATCAAAGCATACGGAACCAAGACAGCCATCCAGCTGGCTCATGCAGGACGTAAAGCTGAACTAGATGGTGACATCCTGGCACCATCTAGCCTTCCATTTGATGAACAGTCTAAAATCCCTACCCAGATGTCCGTCGATCAAATCAAAGATACCGTTCAGGCGTTTCAGGATGCAGCTGTCCGGGCAAAAAAAGCCGGCTTTGACATCATTGAAATTCATGGGGCGCATGGCTATTTGATTAATGAATTTCTTTCACCGCTGGCAAATCACCGAACAGATGATTATGGCGGTTCACCAGAGAACCGTTATCGTTTCTTAAGAGAAGTCGTCGATGCAGTCAATGAAGTATGGAACGGACCATTATTTGTCCGTGTGTCTGCCTCTGACTACACGACAAAAGGACTTGATATTGCCGATTACATTGGCATTGCTACATGGCTGAAGGAACAAGGTGTCGACTTAATCGATGTCAGCTCAGGCGCTGTCGTACAGGCAAAAATCAGCACATTCCCTGGCTACCAAGTCACCTTCGCAGAAAAAATCAAAGCAGGTGCCGGTATCCAAACAGGTGCTGTCGGTCTGATCACATCTGGTGTACAGGCAGAGGAGATTTTACGAAATCAGCGTGCAGACTTAATTTTTATAGGCAGAGAATTTTTACGGGATCCATACTTTCCAAAAACAGCTGCCCAAGAGCTTCGTACATCCATCGAAGGCCCGCGTCAATATGACCGCGCTTGGTAAAAATGCATAGGAAAAAGGTGTCTATTTTTTGAAATAGGCATCTTTTTTGTTTTTAAGAGAAACATATCTGCCTTTTGTGCCGTCTTTTAGCTAAAGAACCACTTAGAGGAGATGGAAGAATGAACTCGGCAATGATTGAAAGAATGTATCATATAGATGGACATCATTTTTATACAAAACATCGTCAGGGCAAAAGGCAAGCCACCATTATCTTTGAAGCAGGCTACGGCATTTCGGGTGATACGTGGTCGAATATGGCCCGTGATATTGATCCTGAGCTTGGGGTTTTCTTATATGATCGATTAGGAAATGGAAAAAGCAGTGACAGTAGTGAAGGAAGAACATTGCATGATCTTGCAGATGATTTAGATGCACTGCTAGAAGAAGCCAATATTCAGCCGCCCTTTCTCATTGTGGCTCACTCATTTGGCTCTCTTGTCAGCCGGTTATGGGCAAGCCGCAGAGGAGATGAGGTCATTGGCATGGTGCTGTTAGACCCGGCAAGTGAGGAGCAAGAACAGGTCATCCTCCCTCTTTTATCAAAAGAAGAACGCACCTCATATATGGCGCAATTTACAGCAGAATGTACGCATGAGGACTTTCAGCAAATGCTCAGCACAATAAAAGAGGAACAAACCCATTATGGGATGATGCCGCTTCTTGTCATTTCATCAGGTAAGAGCCGATTGTTTCATCCAGCGCACGAGGCTTGGCTCAGACTTCATAAACGGATGCTGTCGTTGTCATCCCAAAGCGGATGGATTCAAGCGCAGAACAGCTCGCACTATATTCATCATGATGAACCGCATATTGTGCAGCTTGCAATCTATGATGTATGGTGCGCAGCGAAGCAACCTGTTTCCTATTATCAAACAGCCAATTAAAAACAAAAACTCCTTGACTAGTTTTGCGTCAAGGAGTTTTTTTCTTTATGCCGTTGGAGCTGACTGACTTTTTTTAGACAGCAGCTTTTCAATGCTGACAAGCTGAACACATAATGTAAAGATGTCAATCGCTTGCTCTAGTTCTTCAAGTGATGGGAACGTTGGCGCAATGCGAATGTTACGATCAAGTGGGTCTTTTCCATAAGGATAAGTCGCGCCTGCACCTGTCATGGTCACACCAGCTTCTTTTGCCTTTTGCACAACAGCTTTTGCACAATGATCGAGCGTATTTAAACTAATAAAATATCCGCCATTTGGCTTGTGCCATTCTGCAATGTCCTTCCCGCCAAGTGTTTCATCAAGAATAGAAAGAACGAGGTCAAACTTTGGCTTAATGATCGCAGCATGTTTTCTCATATGTTCCTTCAAGCCTTCTGGATTCTTGAAGAAACGAAGGTGTCTTAATTGATTGATTTTGTCTGGTCCAATCGTTTGAATCGATAATTGTTTTTGAGTAAAGCTCACATTATCCGGGCTAGATGCCATGAGTGCAATACCTGAGCCTGGGAATGTAATTTTAGAAGTAGACGCAAACATAAACACACGATTTGGATGCCCTGCTTCCTCTACTGCTTGAAAAATATCTTTTAACGTATCAGGCGTATCAGTTAGGTGATGGACTGCGTATGCATCATCCCAAAAAATGCGGAAGTCGTCTGCTTTTGTTTTCATCGAAGCAAGGCGGTCAACCACCTCATCTGAATACGTAATGCCATCTGGGTTGCTATATTTTGGTACACACCAAATGCCTTTAATCGCTTCATCCTCTGCGACCAATTTTTCGACCTGATCCATATCAGGTCCATCAGCTTTCATATCTACCGTGAGCATCTCTATGTTAAATAGCTCACAAATGGAAAAGTGACGATCATATCCTGGGCTTGGTGCAAGGAATTTTACCTTTGGCAGCTTTCCCCAAGGTGTTTTGCTGTCATATACGCCGTGGGTCATGGCACGGGCAATGGTATCATGCATCATATTAAGGCTGGAATTACCGCCGATGATGATTTGTTCTGGCTTCAGATTGAGTACATCTGCAAAAAATGTCTTCGTTTCAGGAAGTCCTGTCAAACCGCCATAGTTACGCACATCTGTGCCATCTTCAGCCGTCATCGCATCCTTTGATGTCACAACATCGAGCATGCCCATAGACAAATCGAGCTGTTTTGGTGAAGGTTTTCCTCTAGACATGTCTAAGTGTAAGTTTTTACTTTTATACGTTTCGTATTCATTTTGTAGTGCTGCATATAGGTCATTTAATTCTGCTTCACTTAACGCTGTAAAACCGCTCATCTTTGATTGTGCCTCCCGTATTCTTCATAGTTTCATTCGTCATTTGTTTTTTCTTCACCATTTTACCACTACCTGAAAAAGAGAGTCATTATAAATATCAAAAAAATCACACAACTTTTTTTGACGATTCATCCAATTTTTACAGGGTGCGGTCAATGGAATAAGAAGAGAAATCCTGCGCAGCTTCTGTCAGCGGGAATATATCGCGGGCCTCTTTCAATAGTTGTTTTAGTGCCTCTTCTCCTTGGTAACGTGCACTAATATGGGTCAAAATTAATCTTTTTGCGCTTGCTTCCTGCGCTGTTTTCGCTGCTTGTTCTGTTGTGCTGTGATAATAATTGTAGGCTAGATCAGCATCTTCTTTACCGAATGTTGCTTCATGGACTAACACATCCGCATCCTTGGCAAGCCTTGTTATATTCTCGCATAAACGGGTATCTCCTGAAAATGCAACGATTCTCCCTTTTTTAGGGGGTTCCAAATAATCGGTTCCATCAATGATTCTTCCATCTTCGAGTGTCACGGTTTCCCCATTTTTTAACTTCTGATACAAAGGTCCAGGTTTTACACCGATTTCTTTTAGGTCTTCGGCTTTTAATGCACCTGGTACATCTTTTTCCACTACCCGATAGCCGTAAGCTGGAATACCGTGAGATACTCGTCTTGCTTCTACTTGAAAGGTATCATCTTCAAATACGATCCCTTCATCTATCTCTATAATATGCAGCGGATATGTCAAATGCGTTTGTGTAGCTGAAAGTGTTGCGCTCACAAACGCTTTGATGCCCTTAGGTCCATAGATCGTTAGTTCATCCTCTCCGCCTTGGAAGGATCTGCTGCCGAGCAGTCCTGGGAGACCGTATACATGATCACCATGCATATGAGTGATAAATATTTTCTCAATTTTTCTCGGTTTAATCGTTGTATGTAATATTTGATGCTGCGTCGCTTCTCCGCAATCAAAAAGCCACACTGCTTTTCTTTCTTCTAAAAGCTTTAGCGCAGTGCAAGTGACGTTTCTAGTTTTCGCAGGAATGCCTGCACCAGTTCCTAAAAAGAGCAGTTCCATTACTTTTCCTCCTAAAGCCGGTATACAATATCTTTATTCATATAGAATACATGAAGACAAGGTAAATGTGAATTCAGCGGAATTTTCGAAAAAAGTCAAACGAGAGCAGAAAAAGTCGAATCAAATGTTTGCTTTACGAACAATGAACCTTTAAAATAAAGAAAATGTACATACATTCTCGGTTTTTACAACAATGCTACGAATAAAGTGAGGTACTTTTCGTGAATACAGAAACTAACAATCCAAAAGCAGTCATTGTCATTTTTGGCGCAACAGGAGATCTTGCCAAACGCAAGCTCTACCCTTCTATACATAGACTTTATCATAGCGGAAAACTTGGCGATCAATTCGCCGTGGTCGGTGTTGGACGCCGTCCGTGGTCTCATGAGGATCTAAGAGCTGTGGTGAAAGAATCTGTTTCTTCTGATGATGCAGAAGCGAAAATAGAGGAATTCAGTTCACATTTTTATTATCACGACTTTGACGTATCAAGCCCTGCTTCCTATCAATCGCTTAACACACTTCTAGCAGGCCTTGAAGATACGTACAGTATCCCAAACAACCGGATGTTCTATTTAGCGATGGCACCGGAATTCTTCGGAACGATTGCAAAGTTCCTAAAAAGTGAAGGTGTATCAAAAACAACTGGCTGGTCAAGACTTGTCATCGAAAAACCATTTGGCCATGACTTGCCAAGTGCGAAAAAGTTAAATGAAGAAATTCGAGATGCATTCTCTGAAGATCAAATTTATCGTATTGACCACTATCTCGGTAAACAAATGGTTCAAAACATTGAGGTTATCCGTTTTGCAAATGCCATCTTTGAACCACTTTGGACAAACCGATATATCTCAAACATTCAAATTACATCTAGTGAATCATTAGGGGTTGAAGACCGGGCCCGCTATTACGAAAGTTCAGGTGCACTAAGAGACATGGTCCAAAACCATATGCTTCAAATGGTTGCACTTTTAGCAATGGAGCCGCCAATTAAGCTGAATACCGAGGAAATCCGCAGTGAAAAACGGAAAGCATTACGCGCTCTTCGTCCTTTCTCTAAAGATGAGGTCGATCAATTCTTTGTCCGCGGACAGTATGATGCTGGTACGGTTGATGGCGGCATGGTTCCTTCATATCTTGAAGAGCAAAATGTTGACCCGAACTCAAACACGGAAACATTCGTTGCAGGGAAGCTGCTCATTGATAACTTTAGATGGGCCGGCGTGCCATTTTACATTCGTACTGGAAAACGTTTAGAAAAGAAATCTACTCAAATTGTTGTTCAATTTAAAGACATTCCAATGAACCTGTACTATGGTAACGGAAATTCCATGCATCCAAACTTACTCGTCATTCACATTCAACCAGATGAAGGCATTACCCTTCACCTGAACGCTCGCAAGCTTGATGGCGGTACATTTGCAAAGCCGATTAAGCTCGACTACCAAACAAACTATAACGACATCATGAACACACCAGAAGCCTATGAAAAGCTGATTCATGACTGCTTGCTAGGCGATGCTACGAACTTTGCTCACTGGGATGAAGTGGCGCTTTCTTGGAACTTTGTGGATCCGATTTCTGAGAAATGGGCAGAAAACAAAACATTAAAACCAAATTATCCTGCTGGTTCTATGGGACCGAAAGAAGCCGATCAGCTTCTAGAAAAAGATGGGTATCATTGGTGGAATATATAAAATAATATAAAAAAGAGCAGTCTCCCTTGGGGGTTCTGCTCTTTTTTTAACGTCCTGTTTTCGTAATTTCAACCGTTGAAAAGTCGAACTTATCATAGCGATGATGACTAAAGGAGTACTCAAACGGCCGGCCTGTGTTTAAATAAGCAACCTGCTCGACCTCTAGCACAGGATCCGTTGGGTCACAGCCTAAATATTGCTGGTCAAGCTCATCTGATTTAGCCGCTCTAATTTTCTTATGCGCTCCTGCCACTTTTAAATTCAAATCATTTGATATGTAGCCATAGATTGATCCCAATAGAACCTCTTCATCTATTCCCTTAATAAGATTGACGGGCATAAACGTTTTTTCTAATACGTATGGCTCCTCGTCCACAAGACGGAGACGGATGATGTCATAAACGGGTGTGGTGGAGTCTATGGATAGGTGGGCTGCCACCTCTTTGCTTGGAAAATGGACATCAAAGTGAATGATTTGAGTCGTGACGTTTTTATCCGCCATGACTTTTGTGAACCCTTTATTTTCATGTCCTGATACATTAATAGCCCCTTGATTGAGCGCTGCCTTCACAATAAATGTACCGTGACCTCTTTTTCTAAAGAGCAGACCTTCTGCTACGAGAAGATCGAGCGCACGCTTCATCGTCATTCGGCTGCATTGAAATTCAGCGGCAAGCGAGTTTTCATCTGGAATGGGTTGATCTTCTGGATAATATGCTGTTCCTATTCGTTTTCTGATTTCTTCTGAAATGAGTTCGTACTTTTTCATCTCACACCACCAACTGACTTGTTTTTTCATAGCTTCCTCTCATTCTACACTAAGCCTAGTGAGCTTAAAAGGTACCAGCCCTTTTTGTTTCATCCACTTACCGTCACATAAGAAAAATACTTGCCCTTTTCAAGGAAAGAGCAAGTATCTTGATTAAAAACCGTTATTTTCTGATACCGATTGAAACCAGTATCCGCTTTTCTTAATTGTACGTTTTCCGTCTTCTTGAAGATCAACTGAGACAAATCCATAGCGATTCTTATAGGCATTCGACCATGACCAGTTATCCATAAACGTCCACAGATGATAGCCTTTTACATTACTTCCTTCTTGAATGGCTTGATGCACCCATTTAAGATGCTCAGAGATAAAGTCAATGCGGTAATCGTCATGAATCATTCCTTCTTCATCCTTAAACCGCTCTTCTCCTTCGACACCCATTCCATTTTCAGAAATAAAGCATTCAATATTATCATAGTCTGTTTGGACTTTTTTCAATATATCATAAATACCTTTTTCATAGATTTCCCAGCCGCGATACACATTCATTTTTCTTCCCGGCATGTCAAACGCATCAAAATAATGATTTGGCATAAATGGGGCATTTGGATGCGGCATATGCTCTTTCGCCTTCACTCTTCTTGGCTGATAATAGTTGATTCCAAGGAGGTCGACGGTATTCTCTCGAATGAGCTCAAGGTCTCCTTCTTCCATACTCGGCATAAAGCCTTCTTTCTTTAAGACCTCTACTAGTTTCTCTGGGAAATGTCCCTTCACCGCAGGATCTAGGAAGGACCGGTTAAAGAAAGCATCCGCCATCTCAGCTGCTTCTACATCGCGCGGATTCTGGCTTCTCGGATAAGATGGGGTAAGATTGAGGATGATGCCAATCTTACCGCCTTGCTGCAGGCTTTTATAAGCCGCAATCGCCTTTGCATTTGATAGAAGTTCATGATAACCGACCTGCACAGCCTTTTGGAAATCGACTTCGTTTGGATAATGGAAGCTATACATATACCCGCCCTCTACAGGCACGATCGGTTCATTATGGGTAAACCATTTTTTCACCCGGTCGCCAAATAATTGAAAGCACAATTCTGCATAGCTCACATAATCATCTACTACCTGTCTGTTGACCCAGCCGCCTTTTTCCTGCAGCGCCATTGGCATATCGAAATGGTACAGGTTCACAAACGGCTCAATATCATGTGCAATCAGTTCATTGATTACATCATTGTAAAAAGATACTGCTTCTTCATTGACCGCACCTGTCCCTTCAGGCAAAAGACGTGACCATGAAATGGACAACCGGAATGAATTGTGCCCAATTTCTTTCATCAGACGAATATCCTCTTTATATTTTCGGTAAAATTGAGATGTCACGTTCGGTCCTACGCCATCAAAAAAACGAGTCGGCTCTTGCTCAAACCAATGATCCCAAATATTCGGTCCTTTTCCATCACCAGGGACGCTGCCTTCTGTTTGCGTGGCAGAGGCAGAAGATCCCCACCAGAAACCTTCTGGGAATGTATATGATTGCTTGTTATTTTCCATCGACATGTATTGAGTCTCCTTCACCTTTGATGTTGGTTGTCTTCGTTTTTTCCGTTGTGGTTATTTTTTCATTTTTCACATTCATACGGTCAATAAACTTCAGGAACGGGAACCAAATGACAAACACGATCATCAGATTAAACAGCTGAAGCAGACCACCCGCCAGTGAATTGGTTGCCATTATTCCGCTTATAAAGATCGGCACGGTCCAGGGAATATTCACGCCAGTCGGCGGTGGTACAATGCCTGATGCCATCGCAAAATAAGAAATACATGTAATAACCATTGGTGCCAAAATCCAGGGAATGAGAATAAGCGGGTTCATGACAATCGGTAAACCGAAGATAATCGGTTCATTGACGTTAAATAATCCTGGTCCTAGGCCGAGCTTTGCTACCTGTTTTAATTGCTTACTTTTCAGGAAAATTAAAATCGTAAACACAACAGCTAGCGTCATACCGGTTCCGCCCATGCCAACCGTATAAATTTCGATAAACTGCTTGCTGATGATATTTGGAACCTCACCAGTTTTTGTATAGCTCTCTAGGTTTTGAATGGACAACGTATTCCAAATGGGGTCCATGACAGAGTTGATAATAATTTGGCCGTGAAGCCCAAAGAACCAAAGAATTTGTATAAAGAAAACAGCGATCAAGGTCGGAATGATACCGCTTCCAAGTCCGACAAGCGGTGCCTGGATCGCATGATAAATCAGGTCATGCATGTTTGTTTTGAAGCCTTGTGTAATGATGATATTGATCAGTAAAAAGGTTGTGAGTGTCAAAGTAGCCGGGATCAGTGCAGCAAAAGACTTAGCAACAGCTGGCGGAACCCCCTGCGGCATATTGATGACAAATTTCTTTTGGACAAAATAACGATAAATTTCAGCAGACAAAAAGCCTGTGATCATGCCAAGGAACATCCCCTTTGCTCCTAAACGATCGACTGGAATCACGCCTGCAATAGATGCACCGCCTTCTTGTTCTAGTAAAAATGGTGTCAGAAGTAGGAAAGAGGCTAATGCAATCACTCCGCCAAATACTGCTTCCACATCATAGCTTTTCGATAAATAGTAGCCAATCCCAAATACAACAAACACACTCATAATGCTGATGGTCGCACTTGGCGCGATATTCAGTGCAGACTGGACGCCTTCCAGTGCGGTTTGACTCATGATTTTATCTAAAAATGGCAAATTCATTAGCACAACCATAATGGAACCAAAAATAGTAAGCGGGAACGCAAGCATAAAGGCATCCCGTAATACACCTAAATAGCGGTTGTTGTTCAGTCTCCCAGCAATTGGAACCAAAATAGCACTTATTTTATCAAACATTGGTTTCCCCCCTTGTTTACACCCTTTATTGTTTAAGTGATTGGAAAATCGGCAGGAGCTCTCCCACAAGCTCCTTGATCGTCATAGTCGACATTAAGTGGTCTTCGGCATGCATGAGCAATAAGGAGAAAGGTGTTTTCTCCCCGCCTGCCTCTTGCTGCACGAGTTGAAAATGGATGCCATGTGCATGACGTAAATCTTCTTCTGCTTCTTTCATAAGACCAAATGCCTCATCTTCTTGACCTTCTCGAAATTGTTTAAGAGATTGAAGCAATTTGCTGCGTGCATTACCGCTGTGTAAGATCAATTGAAAACTGACTTGTTCCTCCGTGAGCCCTTCAAGTGTTTTCTTTTCCATTCTTTACGATTCCTCCATCAATGTAACGGCTTGTTCATACGCTTTTTGTCCATCGGCAAGCCCGTACGCCTGCATATCGATGACCTCTACTGCAATCCCGTATTTTGTTGCTTCTTTTTGAAGATCCCCTTTTAAAAAGCTCATTTGCGGTCCAATTAACACAACATCCGCATTCGCCATTTCTTTTCTCGCTTGATCTTGCCCAACTGCCCAAATTTCTGCCTCGTCCCCTATTGAGTCGGCATGAGCCTTCATCTTTGTAACTAGTAAACTCGTAGACATTCCTGAACTGCATGCTAATAAAATACGTTTCATTTCTCTCACCCCATTGTTGTAATAAAAGCGCTTCCAGTTAATATTATATATTTTTATTTTTAAATGTCTAGACATTTAGAATCATTTGTCTGTATTTTATATAAAAAAGAGCGTATGTGTGTGTACGCTCTTTTTGTTTCTTCTTATCCTTTTCCTGCTTGGAAGCCAGGATATTTTGTCATGCCGCCGTCCACATAGAGTGTCAAGCCTGTGACGTAGCTTGCCTCTTTTGACGCCAGCCAGACAGCACATGCTGCCACTTCTTCAGGCTTTCCAATATAACCAATGGGGATCAGCTCGATCACACCTTTTTTCAATGCGGGATCATCGAATTTTTCCGCATTGATCGGGGTATCGATGGCGCCTGGTGCAATACTGTTTACACGAATTTTTTTAGGGGCATATTCTAGTGCCAGTGTTTCTGTCAGCAGCTTGGCGCCTCCTTTACTTGCTGCATAATGCACGAAATGAGGCCAAGGGATTTGCTGGTGAACAGACGACATATTGATGATTGATCCTTCTATTCCGTGATCTGTCATATACTTCAGTGCATCGCGGCAGCCGAGAAACATACCTGTTAAATTGGTCGACATGACTTTGTTCCAATTATCTAGCGTCATTTCGGTAGAAGGCACTTCATTTTCAATGCCTGCGTTATTGATCATGACATCAAGACTGCCAAATGTATCAACGGCTTTATCAATCATCGCCTGCATATCCTCTTCCTTTGAGACATCTCCCTTGATTTTCACAGCCTGTCCGCCATTTTTTTGAATATCCGCAATGGTCTCATCTGGACTTTCTTGATCTGAGAAATAATTGATCACCACATTGGCTTTTTCTTGTCCAAACCGGCGCGCCATCGCTTGACCTATTCCTGTACCAGCTCCTGTAATCAGGACTGTTTTCCCTTCTAAATCTGGATACATTCGTTTACCCTCCTATTTTGTAAAACCTAGCAGCACTCCGCCTGCAATGATCATCAAGCAGCCTGCAATGACAAAGCTTGTTCTGGATGCTTTCTCTTTTAATAAGTAAATGCCGCCTAATGTCGAGATAACGATCCCTGTCTGCGACATCGAAAAACTTACGGCGACACCAATGAGCGGAATAGCTAAAAGAAGTCCGAGATTTCCTGTCGACCAAACAAGGCCGGCAATGATATTTCTAAACGTATATTTACTAAACGGGTGCTGCTTGAGACTAATCGCCAAGGATGAAAGCAGCATGCCGACCGATTGCGGAACGAGGGCAGACCAGCCATCAATATGAAACCATCTCAAAATAACAACATATCCGACATAGCCAACGGTTGAGATGAGCAGAATCATGATCCCTTTTTTGAAATTGCCTCCACCGTTCCCGCCGCCATTCTTTTTTTGACCGAGCGATGTCAGCACAACACCTGCAATAATCAGTAAAATGGCACAAGAACCAATGAGTATGACCGTCATCGTTTGCCATTCTTTGAAGACTATGACGCCAAATAAAGTAGTGCTCACAAGCTGCATGCCCGTTGATAAAGGAACCGCCTTCGAGACTCCGAGAAACGCAACACTTGAAAGCTGATTCATTTGTCCAATGCTCCAAAAGATGCCTGAAATGACAGAAACCGCAAAAATAAGCGGTGTCAGCTCTGGCATTTTGATAAAGAAGGCTGCAATTGAAAAGAGAAATGCGCCAAGCGTTATACCGAGGGTTTGCTGGTATGCATTCCCGCCAAGTTTGACACTGATGAGAACAATACTTCCCCAAAATATCGCTGGGAGAAGTGCATATAAAATGCCCACTTCGACCCCTACTTTCTTTTCTTTTTTACATAGCATCCCTCTTTTTCGCATTTTTAGCCGAAAAGATGCAAACACAAAAAAACCTTACCAAAGGGTAAGGTTTCAGATTGTTGACAAAGGGCTAAAGTGTTCTTAATTTTAGCCTTTTGTCTTCTTTTCAGTCGTTCTATATTTATTTCATCCATTCTGTATGGAAGATGCCTTCTTTATCTGTGCGCTCATACGTATGTGCACCGAAATAGTCACGCTGCGCTTGAATTAAGTTCGCTGGCAGGACGGCTGTGCGATAGCTATCGAAGTAAGCAAGTGCACTTGACAATGAAGGAACAGGAACTCCTTGCTCCACTGCAAGTGAAATGACTTTACGAAGAGATGATTGATAGCTTTGAGCAATATCCTTAAAGTAAGGATCAAGCAATAGGTTTTTCAGTTCTGGGTTACGGTCATATGCTTCTTTAATTTGTTGTAAGAAGGCTGCACGAATGATACATCCACCACGGAAGATCATTGCAATTTCACCATATTTTAAATCCCAGTTATACTCATCAGATGCTGCTTTCATTTGCGCAAAACCTTGTGCATATGAGCAAATTTTACTCATGAATAGGGCTTTTCTAACCGCTTCGATCAGCTCTTTTTTATTCTCTGCTGATTGCGCTGGCTTAGGACCTTCGATTAATTGGCTTGCTTCAACACGCTCATCTTTCATTGCTGAAATGTAGCGCGCGAAAACAGACTCAGTAATGATTGGAAGCGGAACACCTAGATCAAGAGAACTTTGGCTCGTCCATTTTCCAGTTCCTTTTTGCCCAGCTTTATCTAAGATGACATCCACAAGCGGCTGGTTTGTTTCTTCATCCACTTTTGTGAAAATATCAGCTGTAATTTCGATTAAATAGCTGTCAAGCTCGCCTTTATTCCATTCTGAGAATACTTCATGAAGCTCCTCTGCTGACAATCCAGCCACATGCTTCAAGATAAAGTATGATTCAGAAATCAATTGCATGTCTCCGTACTCGATGCCGTTATGGACCATTTTGACATAATGTCCTGCTCCATCTGGGCCGATATACGTTGTACATGGCTCGCCATCTACTTTCGCAGAGATCGCTTCTAAAATTGGTTTCACTAGCTCATGCGCTTCTTTTTGACCGCCAGGCATGATCGATGGACCTTTTAGTGCACCTTCTTCACCGCCAGAAACACCTGTACCAATGAAGTGGATACCACTTTCCGCAAGCTCTTGATTACGTCTTTGCGTATCCTTGTAATATGTATTTCCACCATCAATTAAGATGTCACCTTTCTCTAGGTGAGGAAGTAATGATTGAATGGTTGCATCCGTTGCTGCACCAGCTTTTACCATTAAAAGAATTTTACGCGGTGTTTCAAGCGACTGAACAAATTCTTCGATGCTGTATGTGCCTACAACGTTTTTCCCTTTTGATTCTTGAAGAAATTCTTCCGTTTTGCTGCTAGATCTGTTATAAACGGACACGGAGAACCCGCGGCTTTCAATATTAAGGGCAAGGTTTTTCCCCATAACGGCTAGTCCAACCACACCGATTTGTTGTTTTGACATAATTCTGACGTCCCTTCTAACACACTATATTGATTACTGCTGAAATGATGTACCCTTTGAAATTACCACAACACCACCTCTTTTATCAAGTTTTCAGGCTAGTCATTTCCTTTTTCGTCCTGAAAAAAGTCTTTATTAAAACTTGTTCCACTTGTTTTACTCTCTTTTTCCTTGATGGTCATCCCTCTTTGAACGAGTGATTTTCCATACTTTTCTTTCAGTCCTTCTAAAATGGTTTGAAGAGGCTCTTCTTTTGCATCTTCTGTATAGGAAAATAAATCAAGCTGTTTAACGGCTGCTTTTCGTTCTACAAGGTCTGTCCCCGTCACACCTAAGAGTCTCACAGGCTGATCATTCCAATGTTTAAGGAATAACTGCCTTGCTGCCTCAAATAAGTCTTCCTTCCGATCGGTCGGATTCGTGAGGGTGACACTTCGCGTGATATTTTTCCAGCTTGCGTACCGAATCATGATGAGCAGCCGATTGGCCATCACTTCTTTTCTCCTTAACCTTGCACTCACAGATTGTGACAGCTTATCAATTAACGCGACAAGTTCATCTGGATCGTCAGAATCATGAGGAAGGGTTGATGAATTACCGACGGATTTAAATTCGTATATCCTTTCTGGGTCCACGATGCCGTCATGTTCACCATTCGCCTTTTGCTTTAATCTCGGTCCATTGATACCCAGTAATTCCTTTAGTGTATACTCATTTGCTTTCGCTAAGTCTTTAATGGTATGAATGCCAATCGTTTTCAATTTATCAGCCGTTTTTTGTCCAACTCCGTGCATGTCACCCGCTGGCAGCGGCCATAGCATTTGGGGTACATCTCGTTTACGCAAAATGGTGATGCCCATTGGTTTTTTCCAATTAGACGCCATTTTCGCTAAAAATTTATTCGGTGCAATGCCAATACTTGAAGGAAGCATGAGCTCCTCTACAAGCCTCGTTTGAATATCATGAGCCGTTTTCACCGCATGCTCGGCATATGGCGTATGCGTTAAATCAATATAGCCCTCGTCAATGGATACGGGTTCGACTAAATCGCTGTATTCTCTTAGTATCGTAAACATCTCTTGTGAGGAGCTTCGGTACCGGTCAAAGTTTGGTGTACGGACAATCAGCCCCGGACAAAGCCGCTTCGCTTCCCATAACGGCATCGGGGGCTTTACACCTAGCGCTCTTGCCTCGTAGCTGCACGTGACCACAATCCCTTTACGCTCTTTCGCATTTCCGCTAATGGCTAAAGGTTTCCCTCTCAAAGAAGGATCATACGCCATCTCGACTGATGCATAAAAACTATTCATATCAATATGAAAAATGATTCGACCCTTCCTTTGAGAATCAGCCATTTGCCTGCCTCCTAAATCTATCGACTTGATGTTTGTTCCAATAGACATTTCATATGGTGTATAGTACACTGTGAGTAATGAAATGGATGTGATAATCATGATTATTGATACATTCAATGAAGTCTTTTTCCTTGTTGAATTCTTTACGATTATTCTTCCAGCGCTGACGGCCATCGGCATTGCTTTTTTATTAAAAGACTGCCGTATGAACGAACACCTCGGTGGACATCGTTTGGAAGAGTTGGACGCATCTTTATTGAATCGAACAGACTTTCTGTTTATCATATATGATCGCATTACAACTTGGATTAGTAAAGTCATTCGAATGAAACGATCATCAAACGATGATGAAGACCATTCGCTTCCTCTCTCTAATTAATTTTTTTAAAAATGAGGAGGAAACGAATTGAAACGTTTATTAACGATTTGTACGACTTTATGTTTAATGATGATTGCCTCACCTGCTTTTGCAGCGAGTGGGCAAACGAATACGAGCTCTGATGGGTTTTTCCATCATTATTTTGTCCAGCCTTTTTCTGAGCTGATCATTTGGCTTGCGAACTTCTTCCATGATGATTATGGTTTATCGATTATGTTCGTGACCTTGATCGTCCGCCTACTGATTTTCCCTCTTTTTGCGAACCAATTTAAGAAGCAAAGAGTCATGCAGGAGAAAATGGCACTAGTGAAGCCTCAAATTGACGAAATTCAAAACAAATTGAAGAAAACGAAAGAACCTGAAAAACAAAAAGAACTACAAATGGAAATGATGAAAGTATACAAAGAGAACAATGTGAACCCGCTGGCAATGGGCTGTCTGCCTATGCTGATTCAAATTCCAATTGTTCTTGGCTTTTACTCAGCGATCCGCTCAACACCTGAGATCGCAACACATTCGTTCCTATGGTTTAACTTAGGACAAACCGATCTATTGGTCGCGATCTTTGCAGGCGCTATGTATTTCTTGCAATTTTATGTTACGCAAAGGTTTGCGAAGCAATCAGGCACCCAGACAGAGGCTGCGCTGAAGCAAGCCAAAGTGATGGGCATGATTTTCCCAATCATGATGCTGTTTATTTCAATCAATGCACCCGCTGCCCTTCCTTTATACTGGATGACAAGCGGATTATTACTCACAATCCAAACGATTATTTTAAATGTCATGTACCAAAAATCAAAATCAAAAAAAGCTGAGGCAAACGACCAAGCTAGCCCAGCTGCTGAATAAAAATAATCCCCTTATCATTTGATAAGGGGATTATCTTTATGCCAATTCTTCTTTTAACCGTTCTGGCAATTGATCGAGATCCTCAATTCTCCCAAGGAACTTATTCGGGTCCACTTGTAAAATCATCTTGTTCTCTCTCTCCACAACGCCGAAAAAATATTCAGAGGCTTTCGTGTTCATATGAAATGGCTTGATCTCGCTTAGCTCGATATCAATAATATCTTTTGCATCCGAGACAAGACAGCCTACCATTTGTCCGTTTAATTCAAATAGCAACACCTTGGATTGTTCGTTCACATCAAGAGGCTTTCCGTGAAGCATCACGCCTGTGTCACTGACAGGAATGACCTCTCCCCTTAAAGACATGAGTCCTTTTATTTCTTTAGGAAGGTTCGATACTTCTTGTAAATAAGGGACCTTCTCAATCGAACGAATATGCTCTACACTGATGCCAAAATCCTCTTGCCCCACTTGGAAAATAATGATTTTTTGCGTGCTCACAGAGTCTCCTGCCTTTACGATGGATTTGTCGTTTCTTCGATAATGGCGAGAACCATTTCAGCTGTTTTGACTAATTCTTCAATCGGCATTTTCTCATTTTTCGTATGAATATCTTCATATCCAACAGCTAGGTTGACAGTTGGGACGCCGTTTCCTGCAATGACGTTTGCATCACTGCCTCCGCCGCTCGTCTGTAGTTCTGATGGACGGCCAATTTTCGCAGCCGCTTTTTTCGCCACTTCTACGACTTGATCGCCGTGAGAGAATTTGAAGCCTGGATACATGATGTCAATGTGTACATCGGCACTTCCGCCCATTTCTTTAGCGGTTTTTTCAAAGGCTTCTTTCATCTTCGCTACTTGAGCTTCCATTTTTGCAGGTTCTAAAGAGCGTGCTTCCGCAAGGATATCGACTTGATCGCACACAATATTCGTTTGCGTTCCGCCTTCAAAACGACCGATATTCGCCGTTGTTTCTTCATCAATTCGGCCAAGCGGCATACTAGCAATGGCTTTTGATGCAATGGTAATCGCAGACACACCTTTTTCAGGCGCGACACCTGCGTGAGCTGTTTTCCCGTAAATGGTTGCGCGTACTTTTGCCTGTGTTGGCGCTGCAACGATAATGGTTCCGACCTTGCCATCTGAATCAAGGGCATAGCCATATGCCGCTGTCATCAACTTCGGATCTAACGCTTTTGCTCCGACAAGTCCTGATTCCTCACCTGCTGTGATGACAAATTCAATCGTTCCATGCGGTAAATTCTTCTCTTTCAGCACACGGATCGCTTCAAACATTGCCGCAAGTCCTGTCTTATCGTCAGCACCAAGAATGGTTGTTCCATCTGTTTTCACATAGCCGTCTTCAATGACTGGTTTTACGCCATTGCCCGGAACAACTGTGTCCATATGAGACGTGAAATAGATGGTATCAGCCTCTTGAGTGCCTTCCAGCGTACAGATGAGGTTGCCTGCACCGTGGCCTGTTTTCGCTTTTGAGTCGTCTTCCACCACTTTTAGTCCAAGCTGCGAGAATTTTTCTTTTAAGACTTCCACAATTTTCTCTTCGTGTTTTGTTTCCGAATCAATCTGAACTAGTTCTAAAAATTCGTCTAGTAAACGTTTTTCATTGATCATGATGATGCTCCTCCTCTTATAGCGGCATGTTGCCATGCTTTTTTAACGGTCTATCTTCTTCCTTCCTGCGTAGCAAATCAAATGAGCGAATCAATCGTTCTCTCGTTTCAGACGGCATGAAAATATCGTCTATCAGCCCTGCCTGAGCCGCTTTGAATACACTTGGCTCCGTTTCAACCTTGCGCGAAGCAGGATGAACGATTTCGTCAGCGAACGTTTTCCCCATGACATCAATTTCTGCCGCTGGCCATGCATAAACAAAGTCAGCGCCTAATCCCTTGCTATTCATTGCGACATACGCACCGCCATACGCCTTTCTTAAAATCACCGTGATTTTTGGAACGGTCGCTTCAGCGTACGCATATAAAAGCTTTGCGCCGTGACGGATAATTCCCGCATGCTCGGCTTTCTCACCTGGTAAAAAACCAGGGACGTCTACAAGTGTTAAGAGCGGAATATGAAACGCATCGCAAAATCGAATAAACCTGGCCGCTTTATCAGCAGCATCAAGGTCAAGGCTTCCTGCCAGCACCTTTGGCTGATTGGCAACTATACCAATTGAAGCCCCTTGTAATCTGGCAAACCCTGTGACGATATTTTTTGAGAAACAAGGTTGTGTCTCAAAGAATGAGCCTGAATCGATGATCGCTGTCACCACTTGTTTGACATCATAGGTGCGTGATGGATCCTTCGGCAAGATGTTGCCTGGATCAGCTGCGTCTTGCTTACTCGTTTCAGCGTCCATGACAGTCTGTTGTTTCGTTGGTATGTACGTTAAAAGTGTTCGAACCGCTTTTAACACGTCTTTCTCATCTTTGCCAGTATAGTGCACATTCCCGCTTGTCTGATGCTGAACACTTGCACCGCCAAGACGGTCAGGACAGACCGTTTCTCCTGTTGCCTTTTCTATGACTTTCGGACCTGTTAAAAACATATGAGCTGTCTGTTCTGTCATGAACACAAAATCAGTCAAGGCAGGAGAATAGACTGCTCCTCCAGCACAAGAGCCTAAAATAACGGATATTTGCGGGATTTGACCAGAGTACAGCACATTCCGTTTAAAAATCTGTCCGTATCCTTCTAATGATACCACACCCTCTTGAATTCTCGCACCACCTGAGTCTTTTAGACCGATGACCGCCATCTGATTTTTAGCTGCGAGATCCATTAGAGAAGCAATTTTTTTGGCATGTATTTCGCCTAAAGACCCTCCATGCACTGTTGCATCTTGTGCATAAACACATACCGGCTTTCCATGAATGAGTCCAGTTCCAGTGACGACACCATCACCGACATGCTCTGACATGCGGCCTGTTGCAAATCCTTGAATTTCCATGAAACTGCCCCCGTCAAGAAGTTCATGCAGCCGCTGACGAACCGTTAGTTTTCCTTTGTTCCGGTGCGCAGCTGCACGTTTCACGCCGCCGCCCATGAATGCTTTTTCGCGCCATGTAGCCAAGTCATTGAACGATTCATTCATTGCAAATGTTCCTCTCCTTTCAAGGGCTCGCACAATTCGAATAACACACCGGACGTTTCTTTCGGTGAAATAAAAGCAATCCGCTTCCCGCTCGCGCCTATCTGTGCTGATTGTTGGAGAAGCTCCACGCCAAGATGATCAAGACGGTTAAGGTCCGCCTGTATGTCACCTGACTTTAGCGCAATATGATGGAGTCCCTCTCCTCTTTTTGTTAAAAAGGTATGTAGTTCGCTGCTACCGGACATCGGTTCAATTAATTCAATGTGCACATGATCAAGTGAAGCGAAGGACGCTTTAATCTCCTGCTCAGGAATTTCTTGTATGTCTGAAAAATGCCAGTTAAACAGCTGTTGAAGAATTCGAGATGTGTTTTTTATAGAAAAGACCGCAATGGCAATATGGTCGATTTGATTCATCCGTTCACTTCCTTTGTTGATCACTTGTCGCATTTGAAAAAACGAGCTAAAATAAAGAAAAGTGCGTTCGTCGCAAAAAATCTTCGGTTATAGGGGTGCGATATGTCTCAGAAAATGATGAAATTCATGGTATTGCTCATGATTAGCCTGCTGCTAATATCTTCACTTTTAGCAGGAGCCGCAACCTTTTTATAAGGTTTCAATAAAAGCAGACAAGCAGGTGATTCGTTCAATCAACGAATGGCCTGTTTGTCTTTGGCAAGCTTTTCAAATGAATCGGTTGATGTTGTAATCCACACTTTTGTCCCAACCGAAAGCTGGTCAAATAGAAGCTCTACATCTTGATTATGAAGTCTCACACAGCCTGCCGTGATAAATTTCCCTATCGATGTTTCGTCACTCGTCCCATGAATTCCGTATGTTCTACCATCTGTTCCTCGTGCATCAAATCCAATCCATCTTCTGCCAAGAGGGTTATTCTTCGCACCGCCTTCGATATTCTTTTTTCTGTAATAGGGATCTTTCGCTTTGATCATAATGGTAAATTCCCCTTCTGGCGTTAAATCGGACGTTTTCCCTGTAGAAGCAGGATATATTTTTTGGATTTGTCCTTGATCAATATAGGCAAGTTCATTTGTTTGTTTATTAATAATGACATAAGGGTCTCCTGGAAGCGGGTTTTGTCCGAGCGGCCAGATAGGTGAAAGGGACATGGTCAATACGGTATAAAATAAAAGACGCATAGGCTCCTCCTTTTTCATTAGATTGACCAATGAAGGAGGAACTCATGCGTCTCTATTCTTTCATCCCTTTAAAATAGCTTTTCAATACTAAATATTGTTCCATTTCTCCGAGGAAATGAAACAGTGCAGCTCTTGCCTCAAACTCTTCTCTTGTTTGCGGCAGCGGTAGCTTATCGAACTCTTCTTTCATATCAATGAGGCGCCTTAAAAACTTATGCGCCGTGTTCCCTGGGTGAATATGTTCGCGTAAGTCTCTAATGTATTCTGCAATGATTTGTCCATGCTCTGTTGTAATGGAAATGGACGTGATCTTCGGAAGCACACGCTCGATGATTTCGAACTGCTTTTGCCTCATATTGAAATAATGATAATACAGGTTTTCATGTCTTAAGACATGGTTTTCAACATCACGATATGCGAGAGCTTTCGCTTCTTTAATCAATTGATGTGTCTCTGGTATTTCTTTGCCTGTCCAGTCTTGTTTCCCTGTCATTAAGTATTGCTCGATTTCTTCAAAAATTTTTGCAAAGTTGTCTTCAATCTGTTCGCTGTAGCGTTTGAGCTTTTTATCGACACTTGGCATATACAGGTTCATGATTAGTGCCACGCCAACACCAATCGTAATCAGCAGCAGCTCATTCCAGATGAGGTGAAGGGTAATCCCGCCCGACATGTATAAATGGAGGATGATGACTGAACTTGTGACAATCCCTTCTTTAATGCGGAGCAATACGGTTGTCGGAATAAAGACAAGCAGCATCAGACCAATCACAAAAGGATGATACCCAATCAGATCGAAAAATAGATAAGAAAATAAAATGGCAAGACTGCATGCGGCAAAGCGGGCGCCTGATGCAAGAAGCGACCGTTTCTTTGTCACCTGAATACACAGAATCGTAATAATCCCGGCAGCGGAATAATTTTGAAGGCCAAGCAGTTGCGCAATATAAATGGCGATCGCTGTTCCTAATGCTGTTTTCAGCGTTCGGTAGCCGATTTTAAACATGATATGAGTCACTCTTTTCTGTCTTGTTTCTATTCACTTATTGTGAAATGGTGAACTTTTTTACTTTCCCCATTATAATCAAAAAAAGAAGGAGATGTTAAGTCTCCCTCTCTTTTTTCTTTATAATATTTTTTGTAAGAAGTCTTTCGCGCGCTGTGATGACGGTGATTCAAAGAATTGCACAGGGTTTGCATCCTCTACAATTTTCCCATCGTCCATAAAGATCACGCGGTCAGCCACTTCTTTTGCAAAGCCCATTTCATGTGTGACGATCACAAGTGTCATACCAGATTGAGCCAGCTCTTTCATGACCTCTAGCACTTCCTTGACCATTTCTGGATCTAGTGCAGACGTTGGCTCGTCAAACAGCATGATGTCTGGTGTCATTGCAAGCGCACGTGCAATTGCGACACGCTGCTTTTGACCACCTGACAAGCGATTCGGAAAATCATCTTTTTTCTCTAAAAGCCCTACTTTTTTCAGCAGATCTTCAGCTTGTTTGATGCTGTCTTCCTTCGATTGATTCTTCACATTCATTGGCGCATATGTGATATTTTCCAGCACCGTTTTATGCGGGAACAGGTGAAAATGCTGAAACACCATTCCGATGTTCTCACGCACTTTGAGTGCATTGGTTTTTGGGTTTGTGATTTCGGTATCCTGAATCGTAATGACACCAGAAGTCGGCTTTTCGAGCAAGTTGATGCAGCGAAGAAACGTCGATTTTCCTGAACCAGATGGTCCAATGACTGCGACAACTTCCCCTTCTTTAATGGTGGTGTCGATCCCTTTTAATACTTCATTTTTGCCAAAAGATTTTGTGAGTTTCTCTATGTTAATCATTTGATTTTAACTTCCTTTCCACCGACTTGCCGACAAAGGTGAGAACAAGCACGATGATATAATAGATGAGACCCGCAAAAATAAGCGGTTCAAGATAATTATACGTGACGGCACCTGCTTGATAGGCTCGTCTCATGACATCTCCCAGTCCAATGACTGTCACAATAGCAGATTCTTTTGTCAGTGTAATCGTTTCGTTCACAAGTGCAGGTGAAATATTTTTAAATGCCTGCGGAAGCAATAAGTCCTTCATCATTTTAGCATAAGGGATGCCTAAAGCAACGGCTGCTTCTTTTTGACCTTTATCAATGGCATTAATACCAGCGCGAATAATTTCAGATACGTAAGCCGCAGAGTTTAGTGAAAATGCCGCTACAGCAGCCCAGTATTGATCGATTTGAAACCCAAGAAGCTGAGGCAGACCGAAATAAATAATGAGCAATTGAAGCACAAGCGGTGTGCCTCGGAAGATGGATGTATAAAAATCTGCAAGCCAAATGAGCGGCTTAAATACACTAATTTTGCAAAGCGTTAATAAAATCCCTAAAATAAATCCAAGAAAAAGTGATACCACTACAATAGAAAGTGTGACCTTAAGCCCTTCTAAAATAAAGGGCATCTGAGGTATTACATCTTTAAAATCTAACATGACAGTCTCCTTTTTTATGCCTTCATACGAAATCAAAAAATAAAACAGGAAAAAAGTTCAACATGAGTTGAACTTTTCAGCGCTTTCTACTGAATTTTCGTGAATGACGCTGATCCTTTTCCTGACTTATTTTTCATCAGCAAACCATTTTTTAATTAATTTATCAAGTTCGCCATTGTCTTGCATTTCTTTTAATGATTTATTAAATTTAGCTGTTAAGTCGCTATTTTTCTTGAATGCAATGGCTGAACCTTCATTTGAACTATTCAATCCAAATGCTTGGAAGTCTTTTTCTTTTTTCAAATAACCAGCAGCTACTTTATCTTCAATAATGGCTGCATCAAAACGACCTGCTTTGATTTCTTGAATGATATCTGAGATTTTATTACGGTCTTCCACTTTTAAGTTATATTTCTTTTGCAAACCGTTTGCTTCATCCTGCTGGATTGAACCTAATTGAACGCCGACTGTTTTATCTTTTAAGTCTTTCTCTGTTTTCATCCCGTTAGATTTCTTTGAAACAACTAAGTTTTTTGCATTGTAATAAACATCAGAGAAATCTAATTGTTTTTTGCGTTTTTCTGTAGGGGTCATGCCTGCTAGGACAATATCAGCTTTGTTTGTTTTAAGGGCGGATACAAGGCTTGCGAAATCCATATCTTGAATTTCTAGCTTGTAGCCGTTCTTTTTCGCTAGTGCTGTTGCAAGATCAACATCAAAACCGACAATTTCATCTCCGTCTTTTGATTCAAATGGCGGATAATCTGCTGATGTCGCCATAACGAGTGTTTTGTCATCTCCTGATGCGTTTGAATTATTAGAAGAAGTTCCGCAAGCTGCGAGTGCAGCTGCAAGACCAGCTGTCATAAGTAATAATAACCACTTTTTCATAAGATAGTGCCTCCTAGTATTTAAAATCATGTATTGTTTTGAATATTTATTCACTATAATGTATTTTAAACACTTTCTTTTTAAGATGCAATAGTATTTCGCTAAAATTATTTTGATTCAATGGTCTTATATAACAAAAAGCAGACCGATCTAAAGACCGGGCTGCTTTATATGTCATCATTCAAACGTCACATGTTAAATTTCTTTGCAATGCTCATCGAATGCAGCTTGAAGCTTTGACACGACTTCCATTGGTTCGTGCCCTTCAATTTCATGACGTTCGACCATTTTAATGATTTTTCCATCTTTTAATAATGCAAAGGATGGTGAAGATGGCGGGAAGCCTTCAAAGTATTCACGGGCTCTTGCGGTTGCCTCTTTGTCTTGTCCAGCAAACACTGTCAGCAATTGATCTGGACGCTTATCGTAATGAACAGAATAGCCTGCAGCTGGTCTTGCAATACCACCAGCACATCCGCATACTGAATTCACCATCACAAGTGCCGTGCCTTCTTTAGACAGGGCTTCATCCACTTCTTCAGCTGATGTAAGCTCATTATAGCCAGCCTGTTTGATCTCTTCTCTCGCTTGTTTCACAATATCATTCATAAATAAATTAAAATCAATATTCATTGTCCGTCCACTCCTTTAGCATGCCAAAACCATTTTAACAACATCATATCAAGGAAAACGCCTGCGGGCAAATGTGTTGTCTTTTCATTCCCCACTTTTTCTGAACATCGTTTATACGCCGCGAAATTGGGGAAAAGTGATGATAAAGAGATGAAAGGGAGAACTGCGTGATGGCACAATTCAAAAAAGCGATGCTCATTTATAATGGAAATGCTGGACAAAAAAACATGGAAAAAGTTCTCGGTCAAACAGTACCTCTTCTTTCTCTACATATTGATGAACTCATTCTTAAACCAACAAAGCAGCCAAATCATGCTTATGAATTCTGTCGCACAATTGATGAGACGATAGAATTGCTTATCATATTAGGCGGAGATGGAACCGTGCATGAATGCATGAATGGCATCGGTGGTTTAGAAAAAAGGCCAGCTGTAGCGATTTTACCAGGCGGGACATGCAATGACTTTTCTAGAACGCTTGGTATTCCGCAACAAATGCAGAAAGCCGCTCAAATGATTGTAGACGGCGTAGAAAAAAAAGTCGACTTAATCAAAGCAGGAGATCGATACTTGTTAAACTTTTGGGGCATCGGGCTGATTGCAGACACATCCAACAATATTAATGACAAGGAAAAAGCTGTACTCGGCAAAATTAGCTACTTCACAAGTGCCTTGCGCACCTTACAGCAAACAGATCCTTTTCACGTACGAATTGAAACAGAGGAGGAAAGCTGGGAAGAGGACGCTGTCATCGTTCTTGTCATGAATGGACATTTCATCGGGACAAATAAAATTGATTTGCCGAGTGCAGCGATTGATGATGGGAAAGCAGAAATCTTAATTTGCAGAAATACGAGCTTCTCTGCTCTAAAAGAAATCTTTTCTATGAACCGGGAAGAGCTGGAGGATTTCACCGGCGATCTGTCTCTCATTCAAGCATCCAATATTCAGATTCACACAAAAGAGGAAATGGATGCTGATACAGATGGCGAAGTGTACATGACAGCCCCTGCTTCTTTAGAAGTGTTAAAACAACATTTGACCTTTATTGTTCCAGCAGAATAAAGAAAACGCCCGAGATCATTCTTTTTCGGGCGTTTTTTTGATATAGCGTCTGTATAAATATTCAAGTGCATAGCCAAGCAGCGTCCCGGCAAGAAGAGAAATTCCTAAGAGGCTATTCGCTGCTCCTTTAAATCCACCGACAATCAGCAAGCAATACAAAACTTGAATAATTGAAACGATTGATATGATCAGTAGTAATCTTTCAGGATGATTGCGTGATTTAGAAATATATCGAAGAAAAGCGAACGCAATTGCTGTGATAAACATGAGTCCAATCGTTAAAAACGCAAAAAAGTCTAGTCCAGACATACCATCGCTCCTTTCTCATCATGTGGAAATCCCCCTCTCCTTAGCGGGAGGGGGACATTCTTGTTTTAGTAAACAGATGTTTGCTCATCAATGCCTTCAAGGATTTGTTTAATCCGTTGAAGGAATCTGCCGCATACAAGACCATCAAGAACTCTGTGATCTAATGAGAGACAAAGGTTGACCATGTCTCTTGCTGCAATCATACCATTTACAATCACCGGACGCTTCACGATCGATTCTACTTGTAAAATCGCCGCTTGCGGATAATTGATGATTCCCATAGATTGTACAGAACCAAATGATCCCGTGTTGTTTACAGTGAAGGTGCCGCCTTCCATGTCACTTTGCTTCAGCGTACCTTGTCTCACCTTGGAAGCAAGCTCATGAATTTCCTTGGCGATGCCTTTAATCGTTTTTTCATCTGCATCCTTAATAACTGGAACAAAAAGAGCGTCATCAGTCGCAACAGCAATCGAGACATTGATCGCTTTCTTTTGCACAATTTTATCTCCAGCCCACATGCTGTTCATTTCTGGGAATTCCTTTAAGCTCTGAGCCACTGCTTTGACAAAGAACGCAAAGAACGTCAAATTAAAGCCTTCTTTTGCTTTAAATTGGTCCTTGAGCTGATTTCTTCTAGTCACAAGGTTTGTCACATCAACTTCCATCATCGTCCATGCATGCGGAATTTCATGTTTGCTTCTCAGCATATTTGCCGCAATCGCCTGTCTGATTGGCGTGACTGGCACTTCAACATCACCAGGCATTGTAGAGATGGAAGGCGCCGCTTTTGGTTTTGATGGCTGCACAGGCTCTGGCTTGACCGCCTGTTCATTGCCAGGTGCTGTCTTCTCTTGCATGCCGCCGTTTTCAATGAGCTGAAGTAAATCTTTTCTTGTGATTCGTCCGCCTGCTCCCGTTCCTTGCACTGCCGCTAAATCAATGCTGTGCTCATCTGCTAACCGAAGGACTGCTGGAGAGTAGCGTTTCTTTTGACTTTGATTCTCTCTTGTTTGATCTGCTTCAGGTGCTTCACTTTGCTCAGGTGCCGCTTCTTCTTTCGCACTCTGCTGTGAGCTACCTTCTACTTCAATTTCACAGAACACTTCTCCTACTTGCAGTGTATCGCCTTCTTCAGCCGATAGCTTTGTAATCGTTCCTGTAAAAGATGACGGGACTTCTGCGTTCACTTTATCCGTCATAACTTCCGCAATAGGATCGTATTTATTCACATGATCGCCAGGTGAAACGAGCCATTTGCTGATGGTTCCTTCTGTTACACTTTCACCTAACTGAGGCATTTTCATTTGTTCAATTGCCACTTGAAACCCTCCTCTTTCTTAAAACGCCGCTAGCTCTCTCATTTCAGCTTCAACCTTATCTGGGTTGACCATGAAGAATTTTTCCATCGTCGGTGCATAAGGCATTGCCGGGATTTCTGGTCCGGCTAGACGTTTGATTGGTGCGTCTAAATCAAATAAGCAATGCTCTGATATGATCGCCGCTACCTCACTCATGATGCTGCCCTCTTTTGTATCTTCCGTTAAAAGAAGCACTTTGCCTGTTTTTGATGCCGCTTCAATAATGGCTTCCTGATCAAGCGGGTACACTGTTCTCAAATCGAGAATATGCGCAGAAATGCCATCTTTTGCAAGGCGGTCTGCTGCTTGCAACGCAAAATGGACGCAGAGGCCATATGTAATGACCGTGATATCATCGCCTTCACGTTTCACATCTGCTTTTCCAATAGGGAGTGTGTAATCATCTTCAGGTACTTCTCCTTTAATGAGACGGTAGGCACGTTTGTGTTCAAAGAACAATACAGGATCTGGATCACGCACCGCAGCTTTTAAAAGACCTTTTACATCATAAGGCGTAGAAGGCATGACAATCTTCAAACCAGGCTGGTTGGCAAAAATCGCTTCAACTGATTGTGAATGATAAAGCGCCCCGTGAACTCCGCCCCCATAAGGTGCGCGGATGACCATTGGACAGCTCCAATCGTTATTTGAGCGGTATCTAATTTTCGCAGCCTCTGAAATGATTTGGTTAATAGCAGGCATGATAAAATCCGCAAATTGCATCTCAGCAATTGGGCGCATTCCATACATCGCTGCTCCAATCCCTACACCAGCAATAGCTGATTCTGCAAGAGGTGTATCCATGACGCGCGCTTCTCCGAATTGCTCATAGAGACCCGCTGTCGCTTTAAATACGCCGCCCTTTTTCCCGACATCCTCTCCGAGCACAAACACTTTCGGATCTCGCTCCATTTCTTCTTTCATCGCCAGTGTAATGGCGTCTATATATGACATAACAGGCATTTTTCTTCCCCCTTACTCCGCATACACGTAACGAAGTGCGCTTTCAGCATCAGCATAAGCAGCGTTTTCCGCTTCATCAGTAGCTTCGTTTACGATTTGCATGATTTCTTTTGTCATCTCTTCTTTCATTTCTGAAGTCATGACGTTTCCTTCGGTTAAATACGTTTCATATTGGATGAGCGGATCTTTCTTTCTCGCTTCGAGCACTTCTTCTTTTTCTCGATAGCTTGAATCATCGTCATCACTTGAATGCGCAGTTAAACGGTAAGAGATCGTTTCAATCAACGTTGGTCCTTCGCCTCTTGCTGCACGGTCTCTCGCTTCTTTGACAGCGGCATATACTTCAAGCGGATCATTGCCATCAACGGTTACACCAGGCATTCCGTACCCAATCGCACGATCTGAAATGCGTTCACATGCTACTTGTTTGTCATACGGCACGGAAATCGCGTACTTATTGTTTTCACACATGAAAATAACAGGCAGCTTATGCACAGCAGCAAAGTTAGCGCCTTCGTGGAAATCACCTTGGTTTGAAGAGCCCTCACCGAACGTGACAAAGCTGACAAAGTTTTTCTGATCTAGTCGTCCAGCAAGTGCAATCCCCACTGCATGAGGAACCTGCGTTGTAACAGGTGAAGATCCTGTCACAATTCGATTTGATTTCTGTCCAAAATGCCCTGGCATCTGTCTTCCGCCTGAGTTTGGATCGTCTTGTTTTGCGAAACCTGACATCATTAAATCTTTTGCTGTCATTCCAAATGCGAGGACAACCCCCATATCACGGTAGTAAGGTAAGACGTAATCCTCTTCTCTATTGAGAGCGAAAGCAGCACCGACTTGCTGCGCTTCCTGCCCTTGACAAGAAATGACGAATGGAATTTTACCTGAACGGTTTAAAAGCCACATCCGTTCATCAATTTTTCTTGCTAGAAGCATTGTTCTATATATATCAATTGCTTGTTCATCAGATAATCCTAATTCATGATGACGCATGTTACTCATCTTATTTCCCTCCTTGATTAAAAATGGATCGCTTTCCCGTCAACAGCAAGGGCAGCCTCGCCAATCGCCTCTGATAAGGTTGGGTGCGGGTGAATTGTTTGCCCGACTTCCCACGGCGTTGCATCAAGTACTTTGGCTAATCCAGCTTCAGATATCATATCTGTGACATGAGGACCAATCATATGAATCCCTAAAATATCATCTGTCTTTTGATCAGCAATGATTTTGACGAATCCATCTGACTCCCCGTACACAAGTGCTTTTCCGATCGCCATAAATGGGAATTTCCCCATTTTGACCTCGAAGCCTTGCTCTTTTGCCGCCTGTTCAGTGAGTCCAACACTCGCGGTTTCCGGGTGAGAGTAAACACATTTAGAAACGAGTGTTTCATCGAGCGGCTTTGGATCTTGACCAGCCATATGCTCCACAGCAATCATGCCTTCGTGTGAAGCCACATGTGCCAGCTGAAGCCCACCAATGACATCTCCTATTGCATAAATATGCGATTCTTTCGTTTGATAATGTTCATTCACGACAATGCCTTGTTTTTCTGTTTGGATCTCCGTGTTTTCAAGACCAATGCCTTCAATATTTGGTACTCTGCCGACTGATAGAAGAAGTTTTTCCGCTTCAAACGTCTGAATGTCTCCATCCTTTTCTGCTTGAATCGTCACGAGATTCTCCAGCTTTTTAACGGTATCTGGCAGTACTTTCGCATTTGTCACAAAGGTGATGCCTTTTTTAGATAAAAGCTTTTCCATTTCTTTAGAAATGTCATGATCCTCTGTTGGCAATATGCGGTCTGCAAATTCAATCACAGTCACTTTCACACCGAAATCGTTGAGCATGGAAGCCCACTCGATTCCGATCACCCCGCCGCCGACAATGAGCATCGACTGCGGAAGCTCTGGCAGTTCAAGTGCATCATCTGATGTAAGAATATGCGTCCCATCTGCTTCAAGTCCAGGCAGCACACGCGGTCTTGAACCTGTCGCAATGATAACCTGCTTTGGAATAAGCATTTCATTTTCATCTCCATTTGCCATTTCTACGGAGATGGTTCCTGGCATTGGCGAAAAGATAGATGGACCAAGAATACGGCCGATCCCTTCATAAACATCAATTTTCCCTTGTTTCATTAAATGTTTGACGCCGCCTGCTAGTTTCTCTACAATCTCTGCTTTTCTTTTCTGCACAATGGCAAACTGCAAGGCGATGCCATTTGCCTCAACACCAAAATCAGCAGCACGTTTGACGGTTTGATAGACTTCAGCACTTCTAAGCAGCGCTTTAGACGGAATGCATCCTTTATGCAGACAAGTTCCGCCAAGCTTTTCTTTTTCTACAACTGCTGTTTTCAATCCAAGCTGTGAGGCACGAATGGCCGCTACATAGCCGCCTGTGCCTCCACCAAGAATGACGAGGTCATATTCAGTTGCCATGACTAGTCACTCCTTTCTTCATCCGTTGATCATTTGGGTATTCTTTCGGAGATTCTTCTTCTTTTAAAATACGAAGTGCACCTTCTGCTAAGGATTGCAGTTCATTTTCGCCTGGATACACGACAACATCTGAAATCCAGTCAATGTGACCTCTAATACTTGATGTAATTTGTTTGCTGTACGCAAGTCCGCCTGTTAACACAATGACGTCAACTGCGCCTTTTAAGACAGCACTAGCCGCACCGATTTCCTTGGCAATTTGATAGCACATCGCTTCATAAATCAGCGCCGCCCGTTCATCGCCTGCTTCAATCATGCGCTCAACTTTCACAGCATCTGTCGTACCAAGGTAGCCCGCAAGACCACCTTCACCAATAATGCGTTTCAGCATTTCCTCTTGGCTGTACTGACCAGAAAAGCAAAGATTGACGAGGTCACCTGTTGGCAGGGTCCCCGCTCGCTCCGGACTGAAAGGTCCTTCGCCATGCAGTCCGTTATTGACATCAATGACTTTACCTTTTTCATGGACACCAATGGTGATGCCGCCGCCCATATGTGTAATAATCATATTCAAATCTTCGTAGCGCTTCCCAAAGGATGCAGCTGTTTTTCTTGCGACTGCTTTTTGATTTAATGCATGGAAGATGCTTTTTCTTTCAATCGTTGGCAGCCCTGAAATACGAGCAATTGGCTTTAGCTCATCCACTACAACTGGATCGACAATAAAAGCTGGGATGTTCAAACCAAGTGCAATTTCTCGTGCAATGATACCGCCCAGATTTGATGCATGCTGGCCAGCATATCCTTCTTTCAAGTCTTGCACCATTTGCTCATTGACTTCATATGTGCCACCTTCAATCGGACGAAGAAGACCGCCGCGCGCACAAACTGCATCAAACTTTGAGATGTTCATCCCTTGTTCATGCAGCGTCTTCAGGATTGTTTCTTGACGAAATGAAAACTGATCAATGATATGAGGAAACTGCTTTAATTCCTCATCTGTATGTCTGAGTGTCGTTTCAAAAATAGATCGTTCATTGTGAAACACACCAATTTTTGTTGAAGTAGAGCCAGGATTAATTGTGAGAATACGCCATTCTTTTGTCAGCAAAAACAAAACCTCCGTTTCAACTCATTCTTCAAATTAGCGACGACTTAAAATATGTTGGCCATTTTGCAGGAATTGACTTCTTGATTTGCGCATTCTTTCAATTCGCTCCTCCGCCAATCGGTCTGCCGCTTTATAAGTTGGAATGGCATCACGGTTTGAAATTTCAATCACGCGTTCAATATTTTGGTAAATACCTTCTACCTTTTTCATCGCACGATCTGCATTATAGCCATAAAGCTCATCAGCAACGTTAATCACACCGCCTGCATTGATCACATAATCAGGTGCATACACAATACCCATTTCATGAATCAGATCGCCGTGATGCGTTTCTCTCAGCTGGTTATTCGCTGCACCTGCGATGACCTTTGCTTTCAACTTAGGAATCGTTACATCATTAATCGTTGCACCAAGTGCACAAGGGGCATAAATATCACATGCTTGATCATAAATATCGTCAGGATCTACAGCTTTTGCACCAAAGTCTTCTACAGCTCGTTTTACAGAGTCTTTGTTGATATCTGTGACAATTAGCTGTGCGCCTTCTTCGTGCAGATGTTTACACAAATTGTAGGCGACATTCCCAACACCTTGGACTGCAATCGTTTTTCCTTCTAGTGAGTCGGTTCCAAATGCAGCTTTGGCAGCAGCTTTCATCCCTTTATATACACCGTAAGCCGTAACAGGAGACGGGTTTCCGGATGAACCAAATGCAGGAGAAATACCTGTCACAAAGTCTGTTTCTTCATGAATCAGATCCATGTCTTCTACCGTTGTACCGACATCCTCCGCTGTGATATAGCGGCCATTTAATCCTTGTATGTAGCGTCCAAACGCACGGAACATTTCTTCATTTTTATCTTTTCTCGGGTCACCGATGATGACTGTTTTCCCGCCGCCAAGATTCAGGCCTGCTGCTGCGTTTTTATAAGTCATGCCTCTTGCTAGACGAAGTGCATCTTCGATTGCTGCTTCTTCGTTTTCATACGTCCACATTCTTGTCCCGCCTAGTGCTGGGCCAAGTGTTGTATCATGAATGGCAATAATCGCTTTTAAGCCAGATTGTTCATCCTGACAAAATACAAGCTGCTCATAATCGTATCGTTCCATATATTTAAAAAGTTCCATTGTTTATTCCTCCTATAACTTTCGCTTAATTTGATGTACAGATGGCAAGTGCAATTGAATAAAGCTTACTTTCGGCTGTATCCGACCGGCTTGTTAAAGCAATCGGTGCCTTCGCTCCTGCCACCACAGCTCCCACCTTTGCATGTGCAAAGTAGATGAGAGATTTATAAAGAATGTTCCCTGCTTCAATCGTTGGCACAAGCAAAATATCTGCATGACCGGCGACATCACTCGTAATATTTTTATGAGAAGCTGCTGTTTGAGAAATGGCATTGTCTAATGCCAGAGGCCCGTCAATGAGGCAGCCAGAAATTTGACCTCGCTTATTCATTTGCGCCAGGCTTGCCGCTGTCAAAGTGGAATCCATTGCCGGGTTCACGACCTCTACCGCAGATAACACGGCCACCTTTGGCATGTCATTTCCAACAGCTTGCGCTACTTGAACAGCATTGATCGTAATCTCTTTGAACATGTTTAAATCGGGCGCGATGTTCATCCCAGAATCTGTGACATAAATAAACCGATCAAAGCCCGGCACTTCGAATGCCGCGACATGTGATAGTACACTCGCCGTCCGCAGCCCGTACTCTTTATTCAGCACCGCTTTTAATAGAACGGCTGTCGTGACATGCCCCTTCATCAATATATCTGCATGCTTCTCACTCACTGCCTGCACGGCAATTTTGGCTGATTCTTCAGGAGAATCCGAATGAATAATATCTATCCAGTCTTCATTGATCTCATGCTGTTTCACCAGCTCCTTCAGGTTGCGCTTGTTCCCAACCAGCAGGAAGCGAGCGACCTTTCGTTCAATTGCCATCTTGATGGCATGAAGCACTTCTTCGTCTTCTGCATGAGCCACAGCAGCAGTTTTATTCTGCAACTGGGCGGCTTTCATAATCAGATCGTCAAGCTTCATATATGCCCACCTTTCCTTATGCTCGGGTTCATGGTTTTTATATGCAAGTTCTATGCCAGCTTGAAACGCAGCGAAATAAGGCATTTCGCATGAAATACATGCAGCTTTTTGCAGGTAACGTGCATTTTATTGCATGCTATCTTTTGCAAGTTGATATTTATCCATTTTATAGTAAAGATTCCGAATGCTAATCCCTAACGTTTTCGCTGTTTTCGTGCGGTTGAATTGATGCTTTTCAAGGGTTTGTTTAATGAGCTGCGCTTCAAACGCTTCAACAGCATCCGAAAGGGTCTCTCCCTCAAATTGACTGACAGACAGTTCCTGCTGCTCTTTTTCTTCCTGCTCTTCTGATTCCATGAAGGAAATATGATCTTCATCGATCCATTCTTCTTGCGGATTCAAAAAGATCATGGCTCGTCCAAGGACATTTTCCAGTTCTCTTACGTTCCCAGGCCAGCTGTAGGATCGAAGTCTATCGAGCGCCCCTTCCGTTAAGCCGCTCACATTTCGACCATAGTCTAAATTGATTTTCTGAATAAGGCGTTTACTTAAGGAGTCAATATCTTCAAGTCGCTGCCTTAGTGGCGGAATCGAAATCGGATATCTGTTCATCCGATAATATAAGTCCTCTCTGAACTTCCCTTCTGCCATCGCTTTTTCAATATTGACATTTGTTGCGGTAATCACACGCACATCAACTGGTATCGCTTTTGTTCCGCCTACTCTAACAATTTCTTTCTCCTGCATCACGCGTAATAATTTCGCTTGTGTACTTGGCGTCATTTCACCAATTTCATCTAAAAAGATGCTGCCGTGATTCGCTTCTTCAAACAGCCCTTTCTTCCCGCCGCGCCTCGCACCAGAAAATGCGCCTTCCTCATAGCCAAAAAGCTCTGACTCTAAAAGAGTTTCTGATAAGGCAGCACAGTTGACTCTTACAAAGCGATTATATTTCCGGTCACTTTCATTGTGTATAGCGTGTGCAAATAGCTCTTTCCCAGTACCTGATTCTCCCCTGAGTAAAATGGTGGCTGGGGTTTTAGCCCCTAGCTTTGCCTGCTCAAGCGCCACAAGCATTTGCTCACTTTCTCCAATAATGTCTTCAAAAGTGTACTTTGCTTCAAGTGTCCGGATGAGCTGTCTTGCTTTATTTAATTCATTCGTGAGTGATTGAATTTCTGATACGTCATGAATGACGCCGACGCTGCCTTTTAAAATACCATCAACGATCACTGGCGCTACGTTGACGATCACATCCTTCTTATTAGGTCCGACTTTCATTCTGACGCCTCGAACCGGCCTTCTTGTTTCAAGCACCTTCAAATGCATGCTTTCCCCTTCAGAAATATCCGCACCTGCTGGTTTGCCCACAACCTCTTTGTCTGTTAACCCCGTCATTTTCGTGTAAGCTCGGTTGATTAAAATTCCTTTCCCTTGCTCATCTACGACGGATATCGCTTCATCTGATGATTGAATGATGGCCTCAAGCATTGTGCGCACTTCTTTCAGGTTTGTGACTTCTTCCGCAAGCTCCACTGCATCTGTAATATCTTTAAAAATGGATAGAGCGCCTAGCATTCTTCCTGCGTCATCAATAATCGGTAAACGCGTTGTGACAATTTGTATTTGCTGATTCAGAAATTGTTTTTGATGAAATTCTGGCTCCCTCGATCTTAAAATATCGGGGAGTTTTGTATTCGGGATCACTTCACGTATGTGCCGGCCAATCGCATCTTTTTGCGAACGTCCAACCATTTTGGCAGCCGATCGATTAAACAGAACGACTTCTTCATCCATATTAATAAAAATCATGCCATCGTTCGTTGCATTAAAAATGCGGTCATGTTTATAGGTTTGTTCCTTTAATATTTGTATAAGCTGATGCTTTTCTGACATTAATTCTGATATGACGTATGCCATCGAACTTGGAACAATGACAGACTGCTCTGCTTTTTCTTCCATCAGTTCTTTCAGCACAGCTGAACTGCCCGTTGTTTCAATGATGATATCAATGTCATCTTTTATGTATTCTTTCCAATCCGTTGTCGTATCAATTCCATTCTTTTTCGCTTCTACCATCCCCGGTGCCTCAAGATCAAGGTCGGCGATTGCAACGATTTGAATCATATTTGTTTTCAGCAATGTTTCAAGCAAAGCTGATCCACCCTGTCCTGCACCGACAATCAAGACTCTCTGCATCCCGTTACCCCTTTATATGAAAAAATTTGCACACCATATTTTTCCGTTGCAAAAAATTGCACAACTCTTATATTACCACGTTTTCCTTTCTTGACAAAATATTTTTTGAATTAGACAATGGAAGTAAATGACGTTTAAGGGGACATTTGATGGGGAGAATACTTGCATTAGTGATTATTTTAATACCTGGGGCGCTTGCTGCACTTGGGATTAAGCTTTTGCGTGACACTGTTTTCGGTATCATCATTGCACCATTTCCATTTTTATGGCTGCAAGGAATTGCAGGGTTGTTTTTTTTAGGAGGAGGTCTTTACGTAGTCGCTGGCTTTATTTTATATAGAGACCGCAAACGAAATAAAGTGACCACCCGCTTTAAACAGAGATAAACATGAAAAAAGACCCGCTGTTGATCGCAGGTCTTTATTTCATTTCTTCTCTTATTTTGACGGCTCTATCAGGAAAATCAGTGAAAATTCCGTCGACACCTAAGGAAAACATGCTTTTCATTTGCTTTTCACTGTTTACTGTAAATGGTCTGATCACTTGCTGGGCGGCATGGAGAGCCGATACGACTTCTTTTGTTACCCCTGCGCCCTTTATATTCGGGTGATAACCTCTTGCAGGTACTGTTTTTATATACATCTCTGGCTGATGAATGACATCCATTGTGAGAACAGCAAGCTCAACTTGCGGCATCAGCTTGTGAAAAAGAGCTAAACTGCCGTGATGAAACGATGAGACAAGTACACGATCTTCTATTTGAAAGTGTTCAATTTGCTCCTTTACCTTCTCTTCAATACCAGGATATCGATAAATAGAGTTTTTCAGTTCAATATTGATGATGAGTGATGATTGCTGCGTGACGAGCTCCAATACTTCCTCCAAAAGAGGAATGGATACAGCACCGGTTTCTTCATAAAAAGAATGACTCGCATCTCCTGCTTTTAACTCTTCATATGTATAGTCTTTCACTAAGCCTTTCATATTCGTTGTTCTATTCAGCTTCTCATCGTGAATGACAGCAAGCCTGCCATCTTTCGTCAGCTGAACATCCAGCTCAATTCCGTCAGCTCCAGAATGGAGTGCATGCTCAAAGGCTATCATGGTATTTTCAGGGTAGATTCCTTTAAAACCTCTGTGTGCAAAAATTTTCGTCATAGGTCACCTCTAAGTATGATGCTTCCTTTCATTATGACGTGTCTCTTTTCGTTTTTCCAGTTTAAGCACATAAAAAAACCTCTTCTGATTCGTACGAAGAGGTTCTGTATAAATTCGATCACGTAATCGCTCTGATGGCTTGCTCTGTCGTCTCTGCGTCAAGAGCAAAAAGGGAAGAAACAACTGCGACTGCTGTAACGACGGTTAAACCTAACAACAACTTTTTCATAAGATAACCTCCACTTTCTTTTGAAGTATTTGTGCATCGAATTTCTTTTCAAGAAAACGAATGGCGTTTTGATAATCATTTCGTTCCTTGAAGTATTTCGATATTTGTTCAGACAAATCCTCAAGCTCCACATATAATCTATTTTTTTCTATGTAGTCTAATTTTTCAGAGAATACGTCTGCTGCTCCACTATTTTCGCACATTAAATCTAAAATTTCAAATTTTACTATATATTCATTATTTTGGATATCGCAGCTATACTGAATGCCCTCTTTAATATATTCTTTCGCCACTTGATCTCCTAGATGAACCAAGGCATTTGCCAGAACATATAAAGATTGGATGTAATAATGGCTATTGTCACGGTGCATTTGAATGCCCATCCCTTTTTTGGCATATTGTGCGCTTTTTTCGTAATCATGCTTCGCATAATAAAGAACGGCTAAATTATGATAGCATTTCCCAATCAGCACTTCATTGTTAATGCGCTTACTTTTCTCAAGTGCTTCTTGGTATTTTTCCTCCGCTTCGTCAAATTGGATCAAATCGATACAATTACTTGCATGTAAAATCAAGCTGTCAATCGCCTGCGCTGTATATTCTTCATGCGCTTTGAACGTATCGATGGCTTTTTTAATATGATTAATGGATATGAAATTTTGTTTCAGTTCGTAATAGATTGAAGCAACCTTATGATGAAAAGTCCCTACTTCAAGGTCCTCATTCACACGCTTTAGACGCTGTTCTGCAATTTTGTAAAAGCTGATGGCTTCATCATACTTTTTCACATATGCAGCATATTGGCCTTTGTAAAAGTAAAAATAAAAATTAATAATGTCATCTGCTTTCTCATCGAGCGTTCCGACACTCTTCATAATGTGATTGGCTTTTTCAATATTTCCAAGCAACATTTCATGTCGGCCATTCACAAGCTGATAATACAGGAGAACTTCGCGGTCTTCATCTGTATTTTTTAGCAAATTCTGAATTTTCTCTTTATAGATAGCAGATTTTTCTAGGTCATTTTGAGAAATGACCCTCGTCCACTTGCTAATTTCGTTCGCTACCTCAGCAGAGTGGATTTTCAGCTTTCCCATAACCTCACCCTCTTCTTTTCATTATTATAGCATAGTAAAAGAATGTGAAAATTATTAAATTCGACAATGGGAATATTCAGTTCAAATGGCACAATCTCTAAGAAGCCAGTGACTTTAAAACGCCAACCAATCAGGTCAATAGAAATAGAACTTTCGATCTCATTTGCTTTATTTACCAAATCCATCAGACCTTTTCCTCTCATCTTTTTTCTTAAGAATGAGCGTTTCTTTCTTCTATTTTGAAGACCAAACAATTGATTGGCGTAGCTGATTACCACTAATTTATGTCATACCCATTTCTTTCATGCTTTATTGTTCATTTTATTCTGAAAATAAATCAAGCTGAGTTGTTTAAATGAGACAATAAGATGATTGTATCAATACAACCAATTTTTGACAATATTTTTCAAAATAAAAAAACGTCTCTTTGAAGAAACGTTTTTTTATGAAAATGAACTAGCTTGCTCTATGCTCTAAGCGCAGACGATCAGCCACCATTGCGATAAATTCAGAATTGGTTGGTTTTGCTTTAGACATGCTGACTGTATAACCAAAGAGTGAGGAAATGGAATCAATGTTTCCTCTGCTCCAAGCCACTTCAATCGCATGACGAATCGCTCGTTCTACTCTGCTCGCGGTCGTGTTAAATTTCTTCGCGATGTCTGGATACAACACTTTTGTGATGCTTCCGAGAAGCTCGATGTCATTGTACACCATCGAAATGGCTTCTCTTAAGTATAAGTAACCTTTAATATGAGCCGGGACGCCAATCTCATGAATAATCGTTGTAATGCTCGCATCTAAGTTTCTGCGTTTCGGTTCAGGTTTGTTTCGAAGGACACTGTTTTGGATAGATGAAGATCGATGGGTGACTTGTGTGCCGTTTCCACTGACTTGACGAATATGACCGACTAGGTTTTCCATATCAAATGGCTTTAAGATGAAATAAGATGCGCCTAGATCAACTGCTTTTTTCGTGACATCTTCTTGTCCAAACGCCGTTAGCATAATCACACTTGGCTGTTTGGTCATGTCATTGTTTTCACGGAGGCGTTCCAGTACAGCAAGACCGTCTAAATGAGGCATGATAATATCTAAGAGGAGAACGTCGGGCTCTTTATCTTTAAATAATGTTAGACATTCCTGACCATTATACGCCACGCCAAGTACTTCCATATCTTCCTGTCCCTCAATATACTCTGTCAAAAGGCCAACAAGCTCTCGATTGTCATCAGCTACACACACTTTAATTTTCTCCACGTTCTTTCCTCCCCAATGTCGATTCCTTTAGTCTTTTGCATTTCTCTTCTGAGTGTTCAATTCGACAAAACCATGCCATCCCCTTTAAAAAACTTTAATTTTCCGAATAATAGAGCATTATCTAGCTTTTTCTACGTTTTTCTTAACGAATCGACGATTATTGCAATTTGACAACATACCATTTTCCATTTTGTCGAAAAATCTCTTTTTCCTTATTTTATAACATGATGGCAGAGAAAGAAAGGGAAGAAAAAAACTGCCGGAAGATTCGCGGCAGTTTGATGATCAGCTTGCTTTTTTGTTTTTTTGATAAAGATCGATGCCTGCTTCTGACAACATCCATTCAATGTGTACGCCGTAGCCGCTTGTCGGGTCATTGACGAAAACGTGTGTGACCGCCCCGATGACTTTTCCGTTTTGGATGATAGGGCTTCCGCTCATGCCTTGGACGATACCGCCCGTTTTACTTAAAAGACGCTCATCTGTTACCTTCAATACCATCCCTTTTGTTGCCGGGAATTTCTGCGGAGTCGTGCTGACGATTTTAATATCAAACTTCTCCACTTTATCATGATCCACAACGGTTAAAATTTCTGCTGGACCTTCTTTTACTTCATTTGATAAAGCGACTGGAAGCGGTTTATCTGATACATGATTTTCAAGCTTTTCGGTTAACTTACCAAAGATACCAAATGGGCTGTTGCGGGATATATCCCCTATCGTTTTTCGTTCGGAAGAGAATCTTGCCAATTTTTCTCCAGGATTGCCTCCTGTGCCTTTTTCAATCGATGTTACGGTTGATCTGACAATTTCACCATTGTCGACAACAATTGGTTTTTTTGTATCCATGTCAGAAATGACATGCCCTAGGGCACCATATTTTTTAGAAGATGGTTCAAAGAAGGTCATCGTGCCGATTCCTGCTGCGGAATCTCGAATGTAAAGACCAATTCGATAGGTGCCTTCACTTGCATCTTTTGCGGGTGTTAATGTTGTTTGAAAAGTTTTATGGTCTCTTTTTAAGAGTAAACGAAGCGTTTCACCTGTTTTCCCTGCTTTCTGGATAAATGGGGTGAGGTCATTCATTTTCTCCATCTTTTGACCATTGATTTCAATGATCATATCCCCTGATTGAATGCCTGCGGCTTCGCCTGGTGATTTTTTGCCGTCTACTGTTGTGATTTGATGAAAACCTACAACGAGAACTCCTACAGAGTGGAGCTTGACGCCAATGGATTGTCCTCCAGGAACGACTTTTAATTCAGGGAGAACGTCGACTTTTGTTTTCTTAATAGGAAATCCTTTAAAATCATAAACAATTTCGGCTTTTCCCGCCTTTTGTCCTGTTACTTCAAGCTGATTCTTTTTCTCTGAAAGACTAAAGGCTTGTGAAGAAGCATTGGCTGACGCTTCTATTGATGTGTCAATTGAGTGCTTCTGTTTTTCAAATACAGCAACATTTGTTGGAATGCTGATGTATTCCTTCACTATGCTCATAAACCCTGTACTTATTAAAGAAACAAGGAGAATCACACCAATGGCTTTTCTCATCTTTTCGGGCATTCATTTTTCACTCTCCTCGCTCCTTACCCACACCAGAACACTCATGTTTTGGCTACATCTTTACTTTTGCCTTCTTCGCTTTGATTTATAACCGGCAGCTATAGAAAATGATTGGATAAATTGATAAAAGAAAAAGACGATTTCGTGCGTATATACAGCGATTTTGACACAATATAAAAAAGGCAGCTGGTTTTTCAGCTACCCTGTTGTTTTGACATCATTTGCTTGATGCAGCAATTCTTTTGCGTGCTGTTTTGTCAGTTCAGTGACTTCCACACCCGCAATCATCCTGCCAATTTCACTCACTTTTTCTTCATGACTTAATGGTTTGACGCTTGTCAGTGTTCTGCCTGCTTTAGAGCGTTTAGAAATGAAGAGGTGCGTGTCAGCCATTGCTGCTACTTGCGGGAGGTGCGTAATGCAGAGCACTTGTGAGCCAGCCGCCACTTTGTAAATTTTTTCGGCAATCGCCTGTGCAACTCTGCCGCTTACGCCCGTATCGACCTCATCGAAAATAATGGAAGTGACTTCTTGTTTGGCCGAGAAGATACTTTTCACGGCGAGCATAACACGTGAAATTTCTCCACCCGAGGCAACTTTTGATAAAGATTTCATCGGTTCGCCAGGATTAGTAGAAATCACAAATTGAGCTTGGTCGATTCCGTTTTTTCCAAGCTGGACGGGCTTTCCATCTAGCAGCGGATTATCCGTGCTGCTAAAAGGCGCATACCGAATGGAAAAGGATGTATCAAACGTTGATTTTTCCATATACAAATCCTTTAGTTCTGTTTGAATTTGCTTCGCTAGCTTTTTGGCCCATTTTTTACGAAGCTCCGAAACGTTAAGTGCTTCAAGCAGGGCGTCACGGCTCATTGCATCCAGTTTGTTTTTAAGCGTCTGCAGGTGACTGTCTCGATTTTGAATTTGATCGATTTCTTCTTCAATCTTCGCCGCATACTCCAAAATTTCCTCAACCGTTGTCCCGTACTTTCGTTTTAACTGCTTCATTTCATTCAGCCTAGACTCAATTAAATCAAGACGTGCTGGGTCGAACTCTAATTGATCCAGCATGCTTCGCATTTGGAACGTCGAATCCTCTAATAAATAGTAAGAGTTCGACACTTGTTCTGATAGCTTTTTCAGATCGTCGTTGATCTCAGAAACCTGCTCGAGCTCGCTCGATGACATGCCAACCCAATCAAGTCCCCCCTGCTCATTGCGCAAGGCATTATAGGCGTTTTGGAGTGAGGAAAAGATTTTTTCGTAGTTGCTGATCTGATGGCGCTCTTCTTGAAGCTTCTCATCTTCTCCCGGCTCTAATTGTGCCGCTTCAATCTCTTCTAGCTGAAATTGCAGTAAATCTAACCGGTGCACCATTTCCTGCTCATTCTCAGAGAGCTGTTTTAGCTTTTGGGCTGTCTTTGTATATTGCTCATATGCTTCTTGATATTGTGACAGAGCAGGTGCAATTTCTTCTGCTCCAAATTGATCGAGTAAATGCAGATGATTTTCATCCTCCATCAATAACTGGTTATCGTGCTGTCCATGTATATCGAGCAAAAGGCGTCCTACTTCGCGTAAAAGTGAGATTGTAACGAGCTTGCCATTAATGCGGCATATGCTTTTCCCGTTATTGTTCATATCACGGCGAAGAATCATCATTTCATCCGTTGCGTCAATTCCATGCTCTTCGCATAAAGCAAATACAGGGTGGTCAGCTGCTGGTACAAGAAAAAGCCCCTCCAACTCAGCCTTTTTCTCACCATAACGAACAAATTCAGACGACCCTCTACCTCCCACAAGAAGTGAGACAGCATCAATCATGATGGATTTCCCTGCACCTGTTTCCCCTGTTAGGACTGTGAGTCCTTTTTCAAATGAAACTGTTAACTCTTCAATGATTGCAAAGTTTTTAATGGTTAGTTCTGCTAACACTCATTTGACACCTCTTTTTGTAAACCTGATTCTTTATAGAAGCTCTAAAATTTTGCTTGAAACTGTTTCCGTATCATCTGGAGTGCGGCAAATGATCAAAATGGTGTCATCTCCGCAAATGGTTCCCATGATTTCTTCCCAATCTAAATTATCCATTAAAGCCCCAATAGCCTGTGCATTACCCGGCATGGTTTTGAGGACGATTAAATGACTGGCAGCATCCATTTTAATAAATGCATCCATTAAGGATCGCTTTAGTTTAGACAGCGGATTAAACCGCTGATCCGCTGGAAGGCTGTATTTATATGTTCCATTGTTCGTTGGCACTTTCACTAAATGCAATTCTTTAATATCTCTTGAAACGGTCGCTTGTGTAATGTTATATCCATCGGATTTTAAAATATCGACTAGTTCATCTTGTGTTTCAATCTCTTGGCTCGCGATGATTTCTCTAATCTTGATATGCCTTTGACCTTTATTCATTTTTGACCCCCCTAGGCGTTTGATCTCAGTTTGTCTTTACGTTCTATGTTATATGAACCACAGTTCAAAAAACAAGCGTTACGTGAGAAACGGTCAACTCTCATCTTTTGGCCATGTAAAAAGGAATAATAGCGAGCTATTATTCCTTTTGTTTCAACCTCATGTGTCAGCCGGCTCAGGACTGTTTTTCTTTTCTTTCAATACAGAATGGGCTTCCTTGACGATCTTTTCAAGCTCTGAAACCGGAAGTGCCGCATTCTCTTCTTGATCGGGATGAAGCACTAAATGGAGAAGGAACTCAATATTCCCGTCTCCGCCAGTAATAGGCGAAAATGATACATCCTTCACATCATAGCCTTCTTTTGCAGCAAATTCATTCATCTCTTCGAGTACACCAAGGTGGACCGATGGATCTCGCACGATGCCTTTTTTCCCAACAAGCTCTCTGCCTGCTTCAAATTGAGGCTTGACGAGTGCAATACAGTCTCCGCCCGGGACAAGAATGTGCTTTAAAGCCGGAAGGATGAGTTTAAGTGAAATAAAAGAGACATCAATTGACGCTACTTCTGGCAATCCTTCAGTAAAATCTGCTGGGACGGAATGACGGAAATTGGTGCGCTCCATGACGATTACCCTGTCATCCTGCCTTAATTTCCACGCAAGCTGATTGTAGCCAACATCAACAGCATATGATTTGACTGCTCCATTTTGAAGCGCACAATCTGTAAATCCACCTGTTGATGAACCAATATCAATTAGCAATTTCCCTTCAACGGTTAAGTCGAATTCTTTTAGCGCTTTTTCCAGCTTTAATCCGCCGCGGCTCACATATTTCAGAGGGTTCCCTTTCACAGTGAGCGGTGTATCACGAGCGATTTTCTCTCCTGGTTTATCCAAACGGTTTTCATTTGAGTAAACGATCCCTGCCATAATGGCACGCTTTGCTTTCTCTCTCGTTTCCATTAGTCCTTGTTCGACTAATAAAACGTCAAGTCGTTCTTTCTTTGATGTCATGATCCAATTCCTTTTCTTGGTGCTGCGGGAAGCAGGTCACGTAAAGTGTCAGCAACCTGTGCTTTCGTCAAACCAATTTCTTCAAGCAGGGCATCAACACTTCCATGCTCAATAAATTCATCTGGAATGCCCATACGTTCTACTTTTATATGACATGCTTTCTTATCGTGTATATATTCTAAGACGCTGCTGCCAAATCCGCCTTGGAGCACAGCTTCTTCAATCGTTAAAATTGGAATACCTTCAGAAAAAATGTCATTTAACATCGCTTCATCAAGAGGCTTAATAAAACGAGCATTGACAACACGAACCGATTTCCCTTCTTTTTGAAGTTCTTCTGCAGCTTGGAGCGCCATTTTAATTGTCGTACCAAATGTTAAAATCACAGCATCCTTCCCTGGACGAAGAACCTCCCAGGACCCAATCGGAATGGTTTTCAGCTGATCATCCATTTTGACACCTAGCCCATTACCGCGCGGGAAGCGCATAGCAATAGGACCGTCATCATACTGAATGGCTGTATTGACCATGTGCTGTCCTTCATTTTCATCTTTTGGCATCATGAGCACCATATTCGGCATATGACGTATAAAGGCAATATCAAACACACCTTGATGGGTTTCTCCATCTGCACCGACAAGTCCCGCACGGTCAATGCCAATAAATACATTAAGGTTCTGACGGCAAATATCGTGTAGCACTTGGTCATAGGCTCTTTGCAGGAACGTTGAATAAATCGCTAAAAATGGCTTCATGTCCTGCGTCGCAAGCCCAGCTGCCATTGTGGCTGCATGCTGCTCGGCAATTCCTACATCAAACATCCGCTCTGGAAATTCCTTCGCAAAGCCTTCAAGCTTTGAACCAACAGGCATCGCAGGCGTGATCGCAACAATCCGCTCATCTTCCCGCGCCAGCTTTCTGACCGTTTCACTAACGAGACCACTCCAAGAAGGAGCTGCTGCTGCCGGTTTTACAAAATCACCTGTATCAATTTTGTATGGACCTGTACCGTGCCAAGTCCCGATTTTATCGGATTCTGCCGGCTGATAGCCTTTTCCTTTTTTCGTGATGACATGCAGAAGAACCGGACCTTTTGTTTTCTTTGCATATTCAAGATTTTCAAAAAGATCTTCATACGAATGTCCATCGACAGGACCTAAGTAGGTAAATCCCATTTCCTCAAAGAACATGCCAGATACAAGTAGATATTTGAGGCTGTCTTTGATACGCTCTGCTGTGGCAGCAAGCTTTCCACCTACAGCTGGAATGCGCTTGAATAAATATTCAAGCTCGTCCTTTACCCATTGGTATTTGCCAGCTGTACGTAATCTGCCAAGCATTGTGTGAATCGCACCGACGTTTGGTGCAATACTCATTTCATTGTCGTTTAATATGACAATCATATCTTTCTTTTCATCACCGATATGATTCAAAGCTTCTAGCGCCATACCTCCGGTTAGTGCACCGTCTCCGATTATCGGCAGGATATATTCATCTGTCCCTTTGATATCACGCGCTGCCGCCATACCCATCGCGCCAGATAACGAGGTTGAACTGTGACCTGTCTCCCACACATCATGCTCGCTTTCATTTCGTTTAGGAAAACCGCAAAGCCCTTTATATTGACGAAGTGTATCAAACTCCGCCCCTCTTCCCGTTAACAGCTTATGAACGTAAGACTGATGTCCAACATCCCAGAGGAATTTGTCTTTTGGGCTGTCAAATACTTTATGAAGCGCAACAGTCAGTTCAACGACTCCTAGGTTCGGACCGATATGCCCACCAGAGTTAGCTAAGGACTCAATTAAAAACATGCGAATGTCAGCGCTAAGCTCCTCTAATTCTGCATTTGACATTCCTTTTAGAAACGTTGGATTTTTTATTGATAAAAGATCCAATTAGGATCAACTCGCTTTCAACAAAATTTCTATATACATCTATAATGCCTCATTCCTTTGAAAACCAATAGGGAATAAGAGTTGTCTCATCATAATAAACTGTTTACAGTTTACCACAATTGCTCGAGGACCCTCAAATCTAGGCTGTTTTTAATGATCTCTTGAGGCAATTAGATCACATAAATCATGCAACAATTGCTGCTCTAATTGAAGATTTGAGACAATTTCTTTTGCACGTGTGATGTGCTCATGCAGCTTTTCTTTTGCTCCTGAAAGCGTTAATAAAGAAGGATATGTCGACTTTTCATTTGCTGTATCAGAGCCGACCCGTTTTCCGATTTTTTCTTCGCTTCCTTCGAGATCTAAAATATCATCACGGATTTGAAACGCAATGCCAATATGATAGCTAAATTCCCTTAGCTTTTCGATATCGTCATCTGATGCTCCTGCTAGCATTGCACCTGCTGCGACGCTGAACGTAAGGAGTTTTCCTGTTTTACGGGCGTGAATGGATTCTAGTTCAGCAAGCGATACTTGCTTTTGCTCTGCTTCCATGTCGTCAAATTGACCGCCAACCATTCCTAGAGCACCTGCTGACTTTACAAGCTCATCCACAATTCTGAGCTTTTTGTCAGCAGAGACGCTGCTAGACAGCTGAGATGTAATCAGGCGGAAGCTTTCTGTTAAAAGGGCATCACCTGCGAGAACCGCTGTTGCTTCTCCGTACACTTTATGATTTGTCGGTTTTCCTCTGCGAAGGTCATCGTCGTCCATGCAAGGAAGGTCATCATGTATCAATGAATACGTATGAATCATCTCAACCGCACAGCCGACAGGTATACCGTCTTCTTCGTTTTTACCGTAGGCATTTAGAAGAGCAAGAACGAGAACAGGTCGAAGCCTTTTCCCGCCCGCTTTAAGAGAATAGAGCATAGAAGATTTCAGGTCTTCAGGAATCGTCAATTCCTGAACATATGTAAATAAATAATCTTCAATGGTCTGTTTTCGTGTTGTTAAAAATTCATTTAAATTACTTGTCACCAGCATCGGCCTCCTTCACTGAGAAGGGAGCTAGCTCACCGTCCTCTTTTAAAATGAAATCCATTTGCTTTTCAACATGCTGTAATTTTTCATGACAAAGCTTCGAAAGGGTCATCCCTTCTTGGAAATAATGAATGGCCTGCTCAAGTGGTACATCTCCTTCTTCGAGCTTTCCCACAATCTTCTCAAGACCTTTCATCGCCTCTTCAAATGTCATTTGTTCTTCTTTTTGTTTATTGGATTCTGTCATGTTGATTGCCCCTCCTTCTCAATAACCTCACAAATCAGACGTCCATCCTTCATCGTGATGGTCAGCTGATCCTGCGTCTCTACTTGGTTCACACTTTTTATTAGTTCATCTTCTTTATAGGCTAAGCTATAGCCTCTTTCCATCACTTGAAGTGGATTTAATGCATTTAGTTTACCAAGAACCGATTGGAACTGCGAATGAATTGTTTTCATTTGCACATTCATACTGCGAATGAGCTGTTCTGTTTCATTGGCGTGGCGTTTTTTCGCTTGAAGCAGCTGCTCTTTAGGGTGAAGCGGCTTCAGCCTGTATGTCTGGCGGTCTAGCTGACTGCGTTTTAGCTCAATTTGCCTCGATAGCTGTTTTTGAAAACGGTCAAATACCAAATCGAATTGCTGCTCTTTTTGCTCCTGTAATCGTTTTGGAAAACGGAAGGCATAAGAGGATTGCAGCGCCACAAGACGATCCTTCGCTTGTGAGGTTCGATTCTTTACCGCTCTTGTTAGCCGTATATCGATTGATTTGATTCGTTCAATTAAATCGGTCGTGCTTGGAACAGCAAGTTCGGCTGCTCCTGTTGGTGTGGGTGCTCTCATATCTGCAGTGAAATCACTGATCGTAAAGTCTGTTTCGTGTCCAACTGCAGATATGATTGGAATGTCTGATGCGAAGATGGCTCTTGCGACAGCTTCTTCATTAAAAGCCCAAAGCTCTTCAATCGAACCGCCTCCTCTTCCGACAATCAAGACATCACAGAGCTGTTTTTCATTCGCTTCCTTAATCCGCTCTACGATGGAACGGGTCGCATGCTCACCTTGAACGAGCGCCGGAAGCACAATGATTTTCGCCTGCTGATAGCGCCGATTAATGGTCGTAATGACATCTCGAACAGCCGCTCCTGTTGGAGACGTAATGACACCAACAACCTCTGGATATTCAGGGATTGGCTTTTTATAGCGCGCATCAAATAAGCCTTCACTTGCTAGCTTTTTCTTCAGCTCTTCATAAGCGAGATGAAGAGCACCAACACCATCAGGCTGCATTTCTTTTGCATATAATTGATAGTTGCCGCTTGGTTCATAGACTTGAATTCCGCCGCGTACAAACACCTTCATTCCACTCTTAGGTGAAAAAGGCAGCTTCGCCGCAGAGCGCTGAAACATGACAGCTTGCATGCGTGCGTTTTCGTCTTTTAAGGTGAAGTACACATGTCCTCTTGAATGAATCTTGACATTGGATAGCTCACCTTTGATCCAAATATCTTCTAAATGCGGATCAACATCAAATTTTCTTTTTATGTATTTTGTAAGGGCTGTGACCGTCACAAAGGCTTTTTCACTCATGACGTATTCCTCCTCTTCAAAAACGCACATTCATCCACCAGCAGCATGCAGGTGGATGAATGGATAAAGCTTATGCTAATGTACGTTTTGCTGATTTAACCGTATTATGTGCAAGCATCGTAATCGTCATTGGACCGACTCCGCCAGGGACTGGTGTGATATAAGAAGCTTTTTCTTTTGCCTCTTCAAAATCAACATCTCCAACAAGCTTTCCATTATCCAACCGATTGACTCCTACATCGATCACAATAGCGCCTTCTTTAATTTGGTCAGCTTTAATAAAGTTTGCTCGACCGACGGCAACAACTAAAATATCCGCTTTCAACGTATGTTCTGAAATATTCGCTGTTCTTGAATGGCAATAAGTAACCGTTGCGTTTTCGTTTAACAGTAATTGTCCTACTGGTTTACCGACAATATTGCTACGTCCGACAACAACGACTTCTTTTCCAGAAAGACTGACGCCCGTTTTATTTAGTAATTCAACAATGCCTGCTGGTGTGCATGGAAGGAATGTGTCTTCCCCAAGGAGCATTTTCCCGATATTCAATGGATGGAAACCATCAACATCTTTTTCAGGCGAAATACGTTCAATCACGGCTTTTTCAGAAATATGTTTTGGCAGTGGAAGCTGAACAAGAATCCCGTGGAATTGATCGTTCGCATTGTACTGATCAATCAGCTGAAGCAATGCTTCTTCTGTTAAAGAAGCATCTAAATGATCTAGCTGGAAATGCATCCCCATTGCTTCTGCTGCTTTTTTCTTCCCGCGTACGTAAGAAAGTGAAGCCGGATCATCACCGATTAGAATAACGGCAAGACCAGGTGTGACACCTTTTTGTTTTAGCTCTTCTACTTCTTTTGCTAATTGCTCACGCTTTTCTTTTGCTGTTTCTTTCCCATCGATGATTGTTGCTGTCATGTCGAATCCTCCTATTGCTGCTTTAGGTCGTTTTTAATGTTTGAAAGTACTCCATTTACAAATTTCGATGCTTTATCGTCACCGAATAATTTGGCCAGTTCAATCGCTTCATTCATTGAGACACTAACCGGGATATCTTCTTGATACACCATCTCGTACACAGACAGCCTTAAAATGGCTCTGTCTACGTTTGCAATACGATCGAGTTTCCAATTCACTAGATGCTGTGAAATCATGTCATCGAGCTTGTCCTTTTGTTCAAGCACACCGAAAACCAGCTCCTCGAAAAAAGGATCTGATTCTTGTTCATCCAGCGCATGTGTAATGGCCTCTTTCGGATCAATATTGCTCACATCAATTTGAAATAATGTTTGTAGCGCCTTTTCTCTTGCAGTTCTTCTTTTCATTATTTACTCCTTTAACCACTTTATCCGCTTGTCGTTAAGCCATACAGAGATCATAACATATTTTGACCGTGGTCGCACCAAGATCCATGCGAGCTGTGACGAAAAACGAATCAATCAACGTGTGAGATCATTATTATTCGGAAATGACCCAAAAATGGGCTTTAAAAAACCAAAGAGGCAATGCCTCCTTGGTTTCACTTGAACTCTTTTTTTACATTTCTTGATCTACTTCAGCCTCAGATGCTTTAGTATCAAATTGAATACCAACGACATGAATATTGATTTCATTAATCGTTAAAGCAGTCATGTTCAAAAGAGTTTGACGGATATTTTCTTGTACAGCAGTGGATACCTTTGGAATGGATAGGCCAAATTCAACCACACAATATACATCGATTGTGATGCCTTCATCAGAGACATCTACTTTCACACCTTTACGGTGATTTTTCTTACCAAAGCGTTCTGCTACATCAGCAGCGAAATTGCCGCGCATTTCGGCAATGCCTTCGACTTCTGAAGCGGCGATCCCAGCAATGACCTCAATCACTTCTGGTGCAATTTGCACTTTTCCCAATTGATCTTCATCAAGGTTCATTTCAAGCAAATTGTTTTCTGACACGATCATTCACCTCCGAAAGCTGTGATTATTTCATGATTTGGTATGTTTCTAAAAACTTCGTATTAAAATTACCACTCACAAATGTTTCATGCTCAAGCAATCTTAGATGGAATGGGATCGTTGTGTAGACTCCTTCAATGACGAATTCTTGAAGCGAGCGTTTCATTCTCGCAATCGCTTCTTCTCTCGTCTTACCATATGTGATCACCTTTGCAATCATACTATCGTAATATGGCGGAATCACATAGCCCGGATAAGCGGCAGAATCAACACGTACTCCTAGACCGCCTGGCGGAAGATACATTTTAATTTCACCAGCTGAAGGCATGAAATTTTTCTCTGGGTTCTCTGCATTAATACGGCATTCGATTGCCCATCCTTCATATACGACATCCTCTTGTGTAAGAGAAAGCTTCTCACCTGATGCGACTTTAATTTGTTCTTTGATCAAGTCAACACCTGTGACCATTTCTGTTACAGGATGCTCTACTTGAATACGGGTATTCATTTCCATGAAGTAGAACTTCTCTTCATTATAATCATAAATGAATTCGACTGTTCCAGCACCAGTGTATTCAACAGCTTCTGCAGCTTTTACGGCTGCTTCACCCATTTGCTCACGGATGTCTGCATTCAGCGCTGGTGATGGCGTTTCTTCAAGAAGCTTTTGCATTCTTCTTTGAATCGAGCAATCACGCTCTCCTAAATGAATGGTATTGCCATGCTGATCTGCAAGCACTTGGATTTCAACGTGTCTAAAGTCTTCAATGAACTTTTCTAAATAGACGCCAGGGTTACCAAAGTTTTGCGCTGCTTCCTGCTGCGTGATGGTGACACCGTTAATAAGCTCTTCTTCGGTACGAGCTACACGGATTCCTTTACCACCGCCGCCGGCAGTTGCTTTTATAATCACAGGATACCCAATACTTGCTGCTGTTGAAACAGCATCATCAAGATCTTTTACAATTCCTTGAGAACCAGGAACAATCGGAACGCCAGCATCTTTCATTGTTTCCCTTGCGACATCTTTCGTTCCCATTTTGGAAATCGCTGACGCAGTTGGCCCAACAAAGATGACATTGCATTCCTCGCAAAGCTCTGCGAAGTCTGCATTTTCAGCAAGGAAGCCGTATCCTGGATGGATGGCATCTGTCCCTGTTAATTTGGCTACACTAACAATATTCGTGACATTTAAATAACTATCTTTTGAAGCAGTCGGTCCGATGCAATATGCTTCATCAGCCATTTGAACATGAAGCGCATCGCGATCCGCTTCAGAAAATACCGCAACTGTTTCAATTCCAAGCTCTTTACAAGCGCGGATAATTCTAACTGCGATTTCTCCTCTGTTTGCAATTAATAGCTTTTTAATCATGATCGTACTCCTTACTCTGCTTTCACTAGAAAGAGGGGTTGTCCGAATTCTACAAGCTGACCGTTCTCAGCTAATACTTCGACGATTTCACCTTTTACTTCTGCTTCGATTTCATTAAACAGTTTCATCGCTTCTACGATGCACACAACTGTGTTTTCCTTCACCTTAGAACCTGATGTCACATATGGATCTGCTTCTGGTGAAGATGAAGCATAAAATGTGCCAACCATTGGGGATGTGATTTTATGCAGATTTTCAGACGCAGCTGCCTCTTGTGCAGGGGCTTCGGTCTGAGCTGGAGCTTGTGCTTTAGGAGCTTGTTGAGCTGGAGCTGCTTGGACAGGAGCCACTGGTGCCGCTACTTGCTGAACGACTTCTTTATTTTTCTTCAGTTTGATTTTTGCACCTTCGTTTTCGTACGTAAATTCATCAATTGTTGATTCGTCAATTAATTTAATCAGTTCATGAATTTCTTCAATTTTTAACATGGATTTGCACCCCTATGTATGGATTTATCTTTTTCTTTATAGGCTAGTACTAAAAGTACATACTATAACCATCTTACAGGAGGATTTCATTGAATTCAACTACTATTGTGGCGAAGCGCTTTGTGAGAGCACCTTGGAGAGGGCACCAAACCGCATCAAAAAACGCCCTTTACGGCAAAGGGCGCCTGTTCATTTTTTATTCATTGGAGGGCTCAAAAGTGACCGCTACGTTATCAAGACCTCTCATTTCTTTTGTGACCATATCAATAATATCGGCCGCTTGGGACTTTGATTTTTTGTCAGAACGAACTGTGATGCTCACTTTATCTCCCTCTGCACTCACTAGCGCATCTTTATAACCTTTTGTTTTAATTAAGGTTTCGAGCTGACGCTCCGTTCCTTCTGCTTCACTAAGCGCTGTCATTTGGTCATAAGCTTCGCTTTTTTCTTGTGCTGTTGCATCATCACTGGATACGATTTCGTTGAACTCTTCACGCTGTTTGCTTCGTTTATCTTCAAGCTCTAATCTGTATGTTGTAAAAAGCTCATCGTCTGTTTGCTCTGACACAGCCTTTCCTTCTTCACCGCTTGTTTCGATATCCTCTTGTTTACCATTTGTTTCTTTGTCAGTGGACTTCTCATCAGCGCCTTTTTCCGTTCCTTTGTCCATCCCTTTTTCTGGTTCAGTCTTTTTCTCTTCCGTTCCTTTTGATTTCATCTCTTCTACTGTCACTGCATTTTCACCTTGTGGAGACATGATATAGTACACACTTAAGACGACAACTAAACTTAGCATCGTTAATAGCCAAACCGTTTGTTTTTTTAACATCATTCCGAATCCTCCTTGATTTTTTTAGGGGCAACAGCCACTCTATGGCTCGGTACGTCAAGCACTCGTGTAACCGCTTCAATGATGGTTTTCTTTATTTGAACGTTGTCTACTCCTTGAGCAACAACGAGAACACCTCGAATATCTGGTTTTTTCGTTTGCACCACGACTGGCGTTTCTTCATTGCCATTTTTGATGATGACGATTTCTTCTTCTTTTGTTTGATCGGTGACACTTCGCACGCCGCCTTCTTTATCTGTTTCTTCGGTCGTTGTGCTTTTATTGGATTTGTTTTTTTCAAACACTTTTAAAGAAGTTGCGTCTACATTGACCACAATCGATACATCCTCAACGCCAATAATGGTCTCTAAAATTTCTTTCAGCTGATTTTCGTATTCTTGCTCCACATCTTCAATCGAATTCTTTGATTTACTTGACGATGCCGGCTTGAATACCTCCTGCTCTTGTGAGGTTGTTTTTTTAGAAGCAGGAACAGCAGCTTGTTCTTTGCTTGATGGCGGTGACAAGATCTGACTGACTAACATGAAAGATACGCCGATGATGAATACAAGCAGCAAGTAATGGTGCTTCGTTAATTTTGGTTTCCCTTCACCTTTTTCAGGCGGCTGCAAGAATGATTTCAGCTTTTGTTTCCAGTCCTTGTTATTCATGATCTGCTGCGTCACCTCCCTCAATGTTCAGCGCAATGTGCTCAGGACTCGTATTCCAAACATCAGCAAGCGTCTCTTTCACCCTCTTGATCTCTTTGCTAGAAGATCCAGCGCTTTCCTCCTTTTTCCTGGAGAGATCAATGTCCACCTTTGCCACCGTTTCTACAGCATCACCTGTGAGCGGGGAAAGAACTGCTTTGATGCGAAATTGATCCGCCTCCATATTCTGATCCAGCTGCTCTTCATCTGCCAGCACTTCTACGTGTTTCATTTCGTAGCTCTCCTTCTCCAGTGGCTCCTTTGCGCTTTTTTCTAGTTGGACAGCCATTTGCTTTAAAATATATGCACGCTGAGAGGCTTGTATTTCTTTTTTTTCTAAATTCATCTGATTTTTTATTTCTTCTGACTGTGCTTCTTCCTTTCCCTTCATCAATTCTGAGAAAATTTGGTCAGGGTCTGCCCGAAATAAAGCAAAAATCGGATTGAGCATCACCACAATCAACAGGAGGCTGACGACCATTTTGGCATATCTTTGCATGCTTGAATTGGGAAGCAGAAGATCAATGACAATCGCAAATAAGATAAAGAGAATAATACTTGTGATCCATTCCGTGAGAAAACTCAAAAGGTGTCCCCTCCTTACTTCATCATCATGGTCAGGTTGCCAGCAGTGATAATGACGGTAATGCTTAAAAAGAACATGAGCGACACGACAGCAAGTGCAGCAAAGATATAAAGCACACTTTTTGAAATGACATCAAGGCAGCTGATAATCGGTCCGCCTCCTAATGGCTGAAGAATGGCTGCGGCAAGCTTATATATAAGGGCTAGCGAGAGCACTTTGATCGCAGGGAAAGCGGCAATTGAAATGAGAATAGCAACGCCAACAAGTCCGACCGTATTTTTAAGTAATACAGAGGCACTGATGACGGTATCCGTCGCATCTGTAAACATTCTGCCAAGGACGGGGATGAAATTTCCGGTAATAAATTTGGCTGTACGAAGTGCGATACCATCCGTAACCGCAGCAGATGCACCTTGCACAGAAATGACGCCAAGAAAGACAGTTAAAAAAACGGCTAACCCGCCTATCGCCACATTTCTTAACAGCTGGGCAAGCTGGGTAACCTTGTATTGTTCAGTCAGCGTACTGACAATGCTCAATATCGCTGATAAAAAAATAAGCGGAAGAACGACATATTGAATAAAAACGCCGCTCGTATTCATTAAAAATAAGATAACAGGATGAAAGAATCCGGCTGAGACAAGCCCGCCTGATGAAGCAATCAGTGCTAATAACAGAGGAATAAGAGCAAGAATAAAACTGGTCATCGTTTGAATCGCTTCTGTTGCATAAGAAATCGCCACATGAAAGCTGTTGAGTGCAATAATGATCAGCACCATATAAACAAGTGCGTATGCGACTTTACTGACAGTGCTTTGTTCAAATGCATTCTGCAAAAGCTGTAAAAGCGAACAAAAGATGGTGAGTAAAATCAGTGTACCAAGGAGCTTTCCGTTTGCGATGACCTCGTGAAAAAGATAATGAACAAAGGCTTTCAGCCATGTCTGGGGAGACAGCTCTTTATCGCCATCAATCATTTCCTTCACTGTTCCTTTTTGGCTTTCTGGCAGAAAGCCGCCATACTCGTCCAATATGGTTTCCCAAAAGTCACTAATGGAATGAAGCTCAAGTGCATCAGCCTGTCCAGTCGCCACTTCTTCTGCTGCTGGTGCTTCATTTGATAACGGCTCTTTTTCTTCTGCACCTGCGTGCGGAGCGAACAGCCAGAAGAAAAGCATCAGTCCCATAACAGCTGTCACCCGTTTCATTGTCATCACCTCTTTTCAATTAAGTCATGGACGGGATCATACCTAAGATGGTCTCAATGATGACTGTTAAAATGGGGACTGCCATGACCAAGATGAGAATTTTGCCGCCAAGCTCTATTTTTGATGCAATGGCGCCTTGTCCAGCATCTTTTGTCAGCTGGGCGCCGAATTCCGCAATATAGGCAATGCCGATAATTTTTAAAATGGTTTCAACATACTTCATATTGACGCCGGCACTTGCCGCAATTTTTTCTATCATCGAGATAATGGCATAGATTTGATCTATTAAATAAAGAAAGATCACACACCCTGTAAATACAACAAGCATAAAGGCGAAGGTTGGCTTTTGTTCTTTGACGATTAAGGCTAAAAAAGTAGCGATTAAACCAAGTCCAACAATTTGTATGATGTCGATTTGTAAGCCCTCCCCTATCCTTGAAATAGAAATACGGCTTTAATCTTTTTAAACAAATCATCTACAATGGTTGCCACCATAAACAAAATGTAGATAAACCCAAGCAGCGTGACCCACTGAGCGTACTCCTTTTTCCCCATTTGATCTAAAATCGTATGGAGGAATGCCACAACGATGCCTACTCCCGCAATTTGAAAAATGACGTTTACATCAACGCCCATGCTCTCGACTCCCTTCCTCTCACATCAATAAAAGAATCAGTAGTAATCCGCTTAAAAATCCGAGGCTTCTGACCATTTTTTCATTTTTGGCTTGGGCGATTTCAGCTTCCTTCTCCTCCGATTCCAAATGACCTAAAGCAAGCTTGATATATTTTTGCTGAGACGTGACATCATGCTGGCCAAGTGTTTCTCCAAAGTGCTTCAGTGCCTCATATTCGCCTTTTTTTAAGACGGTTTTTTTCCAAACATCCTCAAGACTCTCATTCCATGCATACCGCGCGGAAAAGGTTCCGACTTTCAGCTTTTCTGCAAATTGTTCAAATAACCGATTCACAGGAGGACCTACTTGCGACGCAATTTGCTCTGCTGCACGCGCTAGCGGTGTTTGACCATACATAATTTCAGCTTCAAGAGACTGGAGCGCAAACCGGAGCTGCCGAATTTGTTTCGGCCGGTCGCTATATCGTTTGGCAAACTCGAACCCTCCCCAAGTCGTAGCCGCGACAATCAAGATAGCGCCAATGAGCTTTAACATACGTCCACTCCCCGCCTCCATTTCATCTCTTGTCCGCCTTGGTCATATATCCGCCCGATCGTGCCGGGACCGTCCTTGCGATTTAATTCAACATAACGTTCAAACACTCGAAGCTCCCATAACGGCTTCAATGATGGACGTTTATACACATTTTCAAGTGAATAGCCATGAACGGAAACGATAATGGTGACCCCAGCATGAATCGCTTCTAAAAGTGCCTGCACATCCTCGCTTTTTCCGATTTCATCGACGATCATGACCTCTGGACTCATAGACCGAATCATCATCATCAAGCCCTCAGCTTTTGGACATGCATCGAGCACGTCAACCCGGTGTCCAAACTGGTGCTGCGGCACCCCTCTTATACACCCAGCGATTTCTGAACGCTCATCTATAATGCCTGTTTTTTTAGGAGGAATTGCTTTTGTACCTGTACTAGCCAGTCTTGCTATATCGCGCAATAATGTCGTTTTCCCTGTTTGCGGTGGACCGATGATCAGTGTATTGCACCAGTGCTCGTCATATAAATAGGGAAGAAAGGGAAGCGCAATCCCGACTTTTTCTTTTGCGATGCGGATATTAAATGAAGAGATATCTCTTAATCCTTTGACAATGCCGTTTTCAACGATCACCTTTCCTGCAAGTCCCACCCGGTGTCCGCCTGAAATGGTGATGTATCCTTGCTTTAGCTCTTCTTCAAGTGTGTACATACTATAATTGCTCAGCCTGCCTAATAGCTGAGACGCATCTTCTCCTGTTGTGCGATAAGAAAGAAAGCGCGGTTTTCCTCTTTGCATTAATTCAATAGGACGATCCGTGCGAATGCGGATTTCTTCTATTTGATCCCATTCTGCTTCTTTTAGCAGTCTAAGTTCTTGTCCAATCGAGTGCGGGAGAATATCCAACAAACTCCGCAACGAATTCCCCTCCTTTTTTTCTTCTCTAAAATGTATGATGGGAGACGTTAATTATGCCAAGCCGTTTTACTTATAGATCCCAACAAGAATAAATACGACACCAATGAAAATAAAGACGAGCTTGGCATAGGATAACTGCCCTGCGATTTGATAGATTCCAATCGTCATCGTGATAATAAAAATGAGCGGCCCAATGATCGCCAATATACTATTGATGACAACCGCTTTTCGAACGTCATTTGTGACTAAAATGAGGATGGCGGCCGTCAGTTCAATCGCTGCCGATAAAAACCTCATGCCTGCCATCGCAGCGACTGATGGATGTAGACCTGGGAGAAATTGTTTCATATAGAACCTCCAGTTTTTTTTACACTATATGCTTGTCTAGCTGGAAGTAGTCTTGTTTTTCAGGAAGGAAAAGAGATGAATGAGAGAATTGAGAGAAGGCCTGCCTTTTGGGGAGTCTTACATGTTTTACAATAAAAAAAGACTGTAAACACGAGGTTTACAGTCTTTCTTCGTTCATTACGCTCTTGACACGTATGAACCGTCTGATGTATTAATGACTAGTTTATCTCCTTGGTTCACAAAGAAAGGAACGTTGACGATTAAACCAGTTTCTGTTTTTGCAGGTTTTGATCCGCCTGATGTTGTGTCGCCTTTAATACCAGGCTCTGTTTCTACTACTTCTAGTTCTACCGTGTTTGGAAGTTCTACTCCAAGTGTTTCAGCACCGTACATCACAATATGAACCGACATATTTTCTAGCAAATATTTCAGCTCATCTTTAATTTGTGTTTCACTTAGTTCAAGCTGCTCATAAGAACTTGTATCCATGAAGACATGCTGGTCGCCATTTGCATACAAGTATTGCATTGTTTTTGTTTCGATTTGAGCTTTCGCTACTTTTTCGCCTGCACGGAATGTTTTTTCTTGAATAGCACCAGTACGCAGGTTACGCAGTTTCGAACGAACAAACGCTGCGCCTTTCCCTGGCTTTACGTGTTGGAAATCCACTACACGCCAAATACCGCCGTCCACTTCAATTGTCAGGCCTGTACGAAAATCGTTTACTGAAATCATTTTGTCATCCTCCTACATTTCACCATCATAATATGATAAGTTCTTTCGGTGAGTGGGTCAATCGTTTATTGCCGTCAGCTGTCAGGACAATATCATCCTCAATTCTCACGCCGCCGACATCCGGTAAGTAAATTCCCGGCTCAACTGTCACGACCATTCCTTTTTCTAAGACGACCTCTGATCGTGAGGAAAGGCCTGGCGCTTCATGCACTTCCATCCCTAGCCCGTGGCCAGTTGAATGCCCGAAGTATTGACCATAGCCATACTTTTCAATGATGTCACGTGTGATGCGATCAGCTTCTTTTCCTGTTAAGCCAGGCTTGATTCTATCCACACCAGCGTTTTCTGCTTCTAATACGATATGATAAATTTCCTTTAGCTTATCGCTCGGTGTGCCAACAGCGATCGTTCTTGTCATATCAGAGCAATATCCTTTATAGTAAGCACCGAAATCGAGTGTGACTAAATCACCAGATTCAATCACCTTTTCACTCGCTCTTCCGTGCGGCAGGCTTGAACGAACACCTGAGGCGACAATCATATCGAATGAAGATCCTTCAGCGCCTTCTTTTCTCATGAAAAATTCAAGCTCGTTCATGACAGCAATTTCCGTCAAGCCCGGCTTGATGTAAGTGAGAATATGATCAAAGGCGTGATCTGCAATCTTCGCAGCTTCCTCTAATATCTTAATCTCTTCACTAGACTTAATCAAGCGCAACTTTTCAACTGATTCTGAGACCGGAACAAGCTCAATATCACCTGCTTTACCTGCATACTGCTGGTAAGTGGCAAATGTCATATGGTTTTGTTCAAACCCAAGGCGTTTGATCCCAAATTCCTTTGCCGTTTGAGCTGCGGTTTCTACGATGTTTCCTTTATGTTCAATAATGTCGAAGGCTTTTACTTGGTCCTTCGCTTGCTCTGTATAACGGAAATCCGTGATAAAAGCTGCCCGGTCCTTTGAAACAACGGCGAGACCGGCTGAGCCAGTAAAGCTGGTCATGTACTGTAAATTAAAGCTGCTCGTAATGACTAGACCATCGATCTCTAATTCAGATAAAAGTGTTCTTAACTTTTCAAGTTTCATGATACTGCTCCCCCTTCACTCACTAAATAACGAATCGCCAATTTATACCCTTCTAAACCAAGACCAACGATTTGCCCTTGGCATACTGGAGCAAGTACAGAATGATGGCGGAATTCCTCTCTCTTATGAACATTTGAGATATGTACTTCAACGACGGATAAAGAAATACTTGCAATGGCATCTCTCAGGGCATAGCTGTAGTGTGTAAAAGCCCCCGGGTTAAACACGACTCCATCGTACTGGTCTTCTGCTTCGTGGAGCGCATCAATCAAATCTCCTTCGTGATTTGATTGAAAGAACGTTAACTGGATATTGGCTCTTTCTGCAAACTGGAACAAATCTGTCTCTAAATCTGTCAGCGTCTTACTTCCGTAAACAGCCGGCTCTCTTTTGCCAAGCCTATTTAAATTGGGCCCATTCAGTACAAGAAAATGAGGCATACAACCACTCCTTCACCCTAATTCAATCTATATCGAGATCTGTTTCTTTTTCCTTAGAAACCTTTCGTTTCCAAAAATATTTTATCATATGAATAGGTGATTTACACTTTATTCTGTCTTTTTCCCGAGTGCCCTCGCAAGCTTTTGACTCGTTAATTCATTATATTCAAACGAAATACTGTATCCGACAAACATACCGTATAAAATATATAGGCAAAATGTCGTGACGATGGTGCTTTGCTGCAAATCCTGGACTTGCTTTACATCTGGGAAAATGGGATTAAATACGTAAAAAACGAGCAGCCATAAAAGCGCGCCATATATCAGCCCCATCCAATAGCCTTTGATCCGTTTCAAAAGCCCATAATAAATAAAGGCTGCTCCGATCGATAAAACCCCTAAAAGCACAATGCTGATAAAAGTACCAAGTCCGCCCTTTTTCCACTCTCCGAGCACAAAAGGCTGAAGGAGCATATTGGGACTCACCTCTGAGAAATGAAACATATGGGTCAGAAACCCGATAAAGCCCCAAAAAACACCGCCAACAAAGCCTGTCGCAGCTGCTCTTGCCAATAGCGATGACGTTTGTACAGCCTGATTTTTTTCTTCTTGGTTTTTCTTTTCATCACGTTTCATTTGTGAACACCTCCAGCAAGTAGTATGTCCAAAATGTCATAAAAAAAAGGATTTCCATCCGTGAGTGTAAAATTTTTATAACAGGGTATACTGGCTAAAAAGAGGTAGATAGAATTCTAGTAGATAATCGACCTGTGCGCTAGTGATTTCCCCTCATTTCCTGTACAATAAAGGTATAAGGAAATGCATGTAAATTACAGGAAACAGGCAGGTTGATGAAATATGTCCAATCAAACAAAACCTCCAGCATATGGAGGGCAGGCAGTTGTCGAAGGTGTCATGTTCGGAGGTAAAAAGAACTATGTGACAGCGATTCGGCGTAAGGATCAGTCCATTGAGTTTTTAAAGCTTCCCCGGACCTCCAATAAACGAACCGCCTTTCTCAAGAAAATCCCCTTTGTCAGGGGTGTTGCTGCACTTGTTGAAGCAAGCGCAAATGGCAGTAAGCACTTGAACTTCTCCAGCGAGCGCTATGACTTAGATCCTTCAGAAGATCATACTCTTGAAAAAGAACAAAAAAGCTCGAAATTATCTATGATTTTCGGCATTGCTGTGATCGGAGTTCTCTCTCTTCTCTTTAGTAAATTTGTCTTTACCCTAGTACCTGTCTTTTTAGCTGAACTTGTGCGGCCCGTCTTTTCAGGGAATTTCGCACAAATCGCAGTGGAGACATTCTTTAAACTGGTCCTGTTATTAGGCTATATTTACTTTATTTCCATGACCCCTTTAATTAAAAGGGTATTTCAATATCATGGCGCAGAACATAAAGTCATAAACTGCTATGAACAGAATCTTGACATCACAGTGGAAAATGTCCAAAAACAATCACGGCTTCATTATCGATGCGGTAGCAGCTTTATTTTATTCACTGTCATTGTCGGAATGTTCGTCTATTTACTCGTACCGACAGATCCTTTATGGGTGAGAGTTCTGAATCGCTTGGCGCTCATTCCGGTTGTTCTCGGCATTTCATTTGAAGTGCTTCAGCTGACGAACAAACTCCGAGAAGTGCCTGTGCTGAAAGCGCTTGGCTATCCTGGCCTTTGGCTGCAATTGCTCACAACAAAAGAACCCTCTGACGATCAAGTCGAGGTAGCCATTGCAAGTTTTAATGAACTTCTTCGTTTAGAGGAAGCATCTGAGAAACAAGCGTCAGATTCTGCTCATCAAGTGATCTAACTTATAAATCCGGTAAATTCCTTCGGAGGTGGACAGTTATGAATCGCCGAGTACATCCTGCTTTTACCATTATTTTCGCTTTAGGTGTTTTGGGATTTGTGTATTTACTCACAACGAATCCAGGCAGACTTTTTACAATGCTGCTATCAGTTGTGATCATTGGAGCGGTTATGTTTTTCCTATTTAGATGGCTGATGAATCGAAGAACTGGAACAGAAGGCAATCTTTATCGTAAAGCAGTCAAACAATCAAAACGTCGCTACCAGCAGCCTAAACCAAAAACGAAAAGCCAGATGAAAAATCGGGTCACTCATTTGCGAAGCGTGCCGACTGACCACAAGTCTAAGCCCGTCCTTCTCAAAAAGAAAAGCCAAACACAGTTAACTGTGATTGAAGGCAAGAAAAACAAAAAGAAGAATCGCGCTTTGTTTTAAAATGTCCAGCTTTTTAAAAATTGCTCGGCCTTCTGTCTGCCTAGATCGACGAGCGCCTTTTTCTTTTCTGTCATCAGCTGAAAATCAGTGGCAATGACGTGTTCTACTGGAATAAAAATAACATGACGTTCGTGTTTTGTAGCAATGTGTCTTTCGTCATGAGCACCACGCATCGTTTCAAAAAGAGCGCCAAACAGTTCAAACGCATTGCGGATGGAGTGTTGAGGGCGTTCTTTTTCGTTTGGAGTTAATGTGACACCGACGAATGGTCTTTTTTTCTCTTCGGCAAACAACCAAATTGGAAAATTGCTAAGCACGCCTCCATCTACAATGGTACAAATGCCTTTTGATGACTTTAGTTTGACAGGCTCGAAAAAATACGGCAGACTGCAACTCATCCGGATTGCCCTTGCAACAGAAAAGCGCTCTGGATTTAAGCCGTATGAAGGAAGGTCGTCTGGCAGAACGAGGATTTTCCCATTTGTTAAATCAGAGGCAACAATTTTCAGCGAATCTTTTTTGAGATCCCCAAATACGGTGACCCCCTTTCGTTTCAACACATCTGTCAGCCATTTTTCCAGCCGGTCGCCTTTGTACAGACCGAGGCGCCAGTAAATGGAGACCCACCTAAGCATTTTAAACGGAATGAATTGACATCTCCTATCAAGCAAGTGATGTTCATCCATTTCATCTAAAAGCTCCCGAATCTCCTGACTTGTAAAGCCTGCTGCGATGAGTGAAGCAATGATCGCTCCAGCACTTGTACCAGCAAGGCGGACAAATTGATATCCTCTTGCTTCAAGCGCTTCATAGGCACCCGCAAGTGCTGCCCCTTTAATGCCTCCACCTGAGAACACACCATCTATCTTCATCAAGGAGCCCCCTTTGATATCACGCTATTAATAGTGTAAGAGCATATGCTTTCAATTAGAACTTTAATCAAAAAGGACACCCTCTGCATGGGTGTCCTTTTTCTTAAGATTCTTGATTTGTTTGTTCGTTTTTCTTTTGAATCGCTTTCAGCTGAACAGATCGCTCGTCGTTTTCTTCAAAGAATTGAACGAGATCGCCGATGCGGTCAATGCTGTTCCAGCTGAGATGATGTTCAATGCCTTCTACATCATCATAAATTTTCTCTTCGTCTACACCAATGATTCTTAAAAATTGCTCTAGCAGTTCATGTCTGTATACGAGACGTTTTCCAATTTTTTTGCCTTTCGGGGTTAAAATTAGACCACGATACTTCTCATAAATGAGGTATTCATCTTTATCTAGCTTCTGAACCATTTTTGTTACAGAGGAGGGATGGACAGCGAGTGCTTCTGCAATATCAGAGACTCTGGCATATCCTTTTTCTTCTATCAGCATATATATTTGTTCAATGTAATCTTCCATACTAGGTGTAGTCATAAAACCCCTCCATAATGCACCTTTACTTAATAATCATAACAATTCTACACCATCGCCCTTAAAAAAACAAGGAGTGTCCTTTGTCCTAACGCTTGTAATTCCACTCGTCTGAGGCATATTTCGTTTTGGCAAGATGGTGGACAAATGCTAACTCTTCATCTGTCAGCTCATAAGGCACAAGCTCAATATTTAATCCTTTTTCAAATCCTCGTTTAAACGCCACACGCGCATCGTCTATTGTACAAGTTCGGTCTGAGATTTCATTGATGGCGACCGCTTTGTTTTTAAAGCTTCTCTGCATCCGCTCTCTCACACGGTCGTTTGGATAAAGAAATAAATCGAACAGTTTGTCCTCATCAAGGTCAATTAAGATGGAGCCGTGCTGGAGGATCACTCCTTTTTGTCTCGTTTGAGCACTGCCTGCTACCTTTCTGCCTTCTACGACAAGCTCGTACCAGGAAGGGGCATCAAAGCATACAGACGATCTTGGATTTTTTAAGCTTTCTTTTTCTTTATCTGTTCGAGGAATGGCAAAATACGCATCGAGTCCCAGTTCTTTAAAGCCCTCTAAAATGCCTTCTGAAATGACGCGGTACGCCTCTGTCACCGTCGCCGGCATTTCTGGATGTTCCTCTGACACAATCACGCTGTAGGTCAGCTCCTGATCATGAAGAACCCCCCGCCCTCCAGTTGGTCTGCGGACAAACCCAAGGCCATAGCGCTCGACTGCTTCCATGTTAATTTCTTTTTCAACATGCTGAAAATACCCAACAGACAATGTCGCAGGATTCCATCCATAAAAGCGGATGACAGGCGGGATCAGCTTCTCACTATGCCAATAAAGCAAGGCTTCATCCATTGCCATGTTAAAGGCAGGGTCTTGATTTCCTGTATCAATGAAACACCATTTCTCTTTTTGCATATAAAAATCCCTTCTCTTTTACGTAGTCTATATTAGATGATGGTCAGACCACCGATATTCTCTCTCCATCAGTCTATCAAATAGGGAACGAATTTAAAATAATTCTTACCATTTATGATGACAAGTTTCTTTTGCTTTACTATAATAGTATTTGTCTAAAACGTACCATCAGACAGGCCACTGTGCTGATGCTCAAGAAGGAGTCGAGTTGTATTGTCAATGTTCAACTATATCGTCCTCTCACTTTGTGGACTTTTCGTTCTTTATTCTGTCGGCAGCTACATTTATCAGCAGCGTATTATGAAAACGCTGACGGAAGAAGAATTTATTAAAGGTTACCGCAAAGCTCAACTCATTGATGTGAGAGAGCCAAATGAGTTTGATGGCGGACATATTTTAGGGGCAAGAAACATCCCCCTTTCCCAGCTAAAGCAGCGCAAAAATGAAATTCGTCCTGACAAGCCTGTTTATCTTTATTGCCAAAACAATTTGAGAAGCGGAAAAGCAGCGCAAACGTTACGTAAAAACGGCTGTCGTGAGATTTATAATTTAAAAGGCGGCTTTAAAAAATGGGGCGGCCGCATTAAAACGAAGAACTAACAAAAAAGACTCTGGGAGCATGATCCCCCTGAGTCTTTTTTCTTTATCTTTCAAAAACGAGAACTGGATTCCGGGCAGCCTTTGTTTCGTCCATTCGTTTGACGACCGTTGTATGCGGCGCTTCCTGCACGACTTCTGGATTCTCTTCCGCTTCTTTTGCAATCTGAATCATCGCTTCGATAAAGGCATCAAGTGTTTCTTTTGATTCTGTTTCAGTTGGTTCAATCATGATGCATTCCTCTACATTGAGCGGGAAGTAGATCGTTGGCGGATGATAGCCAAAATCAAGTAATCGCTTGGCAATATCCAGTGTGCGTACACCTAATTTTTTCTGACGTTTACCTGAAAGGACAAATTCATGCTTACAGTGACGGTCAAATGGCAAATCGAAATGAGTACTTAAGCGGCGCATCATATAGTTCGCATTTAACACGGCATTATCAGTGACAGCCTTTAAGCCGTCTGGGCCCATAGAGCGAATATACGCATATGCTCTGACGTTAATGCCGAAGTTACCATAGAACGGCTTCACTCGGCCAATTGATTCTGGTCGATCATCATCGAAGTAAAAGCGGCCTTCTTTCTTCACAAGCACCGGCTTTGGCAAGTACGGAATCAAATCCTTTTTTACGCCTACAGGACCTGAACCAGGGCCTCCGCCTCCATGTGGACCTGTAAAGGTTTTATGAAGATTTAAGTGAACGACATCAAATCCCATATCCCCCGGTCTTGCTCTGCTCAAAACGGCATTCAAGTTCGCTCCATCATAATAAAGCTTGCCACCAGCTCCGTGAACGACTTCAGCCATTTCTAAAATATTTTCTTCGAATAGGCCGAGTGTATTCGGATTCGTCAGCATTAAAGCCGCAGTTTCTTCATTGACAACACGGCGCAGGTCCTCTAAATCAACAAGCCCATTCTCATCAGATGCGACGGTAATGGTTTCAAACCCAGCCACTGTCGCAGATGCTGGGTTCGTTCCATGAGCAGAATCCGGCACAATGACTTTTGTTCGTTTATGATCTCCTCTTGCTTCATGGTACGCACGGATCATCATGAGTCCTGTCCATTCCCCGTGTGCTCCTGCCGCAGGCTGTAATGTCACAGCGTCCATCCCCGTAATTTCTTCAAGATGATCACCTAGATCATACAGCAATTCTAATGCTCCCTGCACAGTGTCTGCCTCTTGTAGTGGATGGACTTGCGCGAAGCCTGCAAGGCGTGCAACCTTTTCATTAATCTTTGGATTATATTTCATTGTACAAGAGCCAAGAGGATAAAATCCGGAATCGACCCCGTGATTACGTCTTGATAATGCTGTATAATGACGCATAATATCAAGCTCAGATACTTCAGGAAGCTCAGCATCATCATGACGGATATACGTGTCATCAAATAAAGCTGGGATTTCCTGTTCAGGTACATCTAAATCAGGCAGGCTATAACCAATTCTTCCTTCTTTGGATAATTCAAAAATAAGCGGCTGATCTTGTTTATTCATGGCGATCCCCCAATTCCTTCATGAACGTATCAATTTCTTCTTTTGTTCTTAGCTCTGTCACGGCGACAAGCATGTGATGTTGGAGCTCTGGGAAGTCTCTCCCTAAGTCATAGCCGCCGATGATTCCTTTTTCAAGCAATCGTTTATTGGCTTCTTTTACAGGTTCTTGTAATTTGATTACAAATTCATTGAAATGGGCCCCTTCTACATCAGCAAGCAGTCCATATGCTTTTGCCTGCGTCTTCGCATAGTGGGCTTTTTGTACGTTTTGATAGGCGATGTCTTTGATGCCTGTTTTTCCGAGTGCTGTCATGGCAACGGAAGCGGCTAATGCATTTAATGCCTGATTCGAACAAATATTAGACGTCGCTTTATCTCTTCGAATATGCTGCTCACGCGCTTGAAGGGTTAGTACAAACCCACGAACACCATTTTCGTCTTCTGTCTGCCCGACTAATCGACCTGGCACTTTTCGCATCAACTTTTTCGTCACAGCAAAATATCCGCAATGTGGCCCGCCAAACGCTGCTGGAATACCAAACGGCTGTGCATCACCAACGACAATGTCTGCTCCAAGTTTTCCTGGCGGCGTCAGTAACCCTAGTGCAAGTGGATTACTAGAGACAACGAACAGACTTTTCCCTTGATGGGCAATAGGTTCGATGTCTTTTAACGGTTCGACGACACCAAAAAAGTTTGGATATTGCACAAGAACTGCTGCTGTATCTTCGCAGACAGCCTTTTCTAATGCTGCTAGGTCCGTCTGCCCTTTTTTCGCAGGCACTTCAACAACTTCGATGTGCTGTCCTTTGGCATATGTTTTTAGCACGGCTCTTGCTTCAGGGTGAACCGTTTCAGAAACAACCACTTTTTTCTTTTTTGTATGCCCAGCAGCTAGCATTGCCGCTTCAGCTAATGCTGTCCCGCCATCATACATCGAGGAGTTAGCAAGATCCATACCCGTCAGCTCAGCAATCATTGTTTGAAATTCAAAAATGGCTTGTAGTTCACCTTGCGAAATCTCCGGCTGATAAGGTGTGTATGCTGTATAAAATTCAGAACGTGAGATGACATGATCCACAATGACAGGCTGGTAATGATCATATACACCGGCACCAAGAAACGATGCATAGGAGACCGTATCTTTATTCTTTGCAGCTAATCGGGATAATTCCCTTACAAGCTCTGTTTCAGATGCGGCTGCTTTAATGTTGTATGCTCCTTTAAATCTCACTTTTTCTGGGATATCTGAAAAAAGCTCATCAATCGACTGAACGCCGATGACATCCAGCATTTCTTTTTGATCTTGCTCGGTTTGCGGCAAATACCTATGCTTCATCCTCTATTCCCCCTCGTTATTTGGCTCTTTTATAAAATGGTGTTGCGACGATTTTCGCTTTTAGACGTTTTTTGCGAACTTGTACTTCTATCTCTGTTCCAAGCTGCGCCTGAGCAGATTCAATTAAAGCAAGCCCGACATTTTTCTTTAATGTTGGGGACTGTGTGCCCGTTGTGACTACCCCAATCTGCTTTTCTCCTGAAAAGACCGGGTAGTCTGTGCGCGGAATCCCTTTATCTATCATTTCAATGCCGACAAGCTTTCGCTTCGGCCCTTCTTCTTTTTGCTTCTTGAGCGCTTCTTTGCCAATAAAATTGGCTTCTTTATCCGTTTTGACAGCAAAGCCAATCCCGCCTTCTAATGGAGAGATATCCTTTGTTAGCTCCTGCCCATAAAGCGGAAGTCTTGCTTCAAATCTCAAGGTGTCACGTGCACCGAGCCCGCACGGTATTAATCCTTTTGGTGCGCCTGCTTTTAATAAAGCCGACCAAATGTGGACCGCATCTTCTGACTGGCAGTAGATTTCAAAGCCATCTTCTCCTGTGTAGCCAGTTCTTGAAACAAGCACCTCTTTTTGAGCAACCACAGCTTTTGATAAAAATGTAAACGGCTTGAGCGATGTCACTTCTTCATCCGCCACATCTTTCATGATGTCAGCGGCAAGAGGTCCTTGAAGGGCTAGCAAAGCGATTTGATCAGAGACATTTTGGATCAATACGTCGTTCTCACCTTGATGCTGAAGTAGCCATTCCACATCTTTTTCAATATTTGATGCATTAATGACAAGTAAATAATCGTTCTTTTCTTTTTGGTAGACGAGCAGATCATCCACTGTCCCGCCATCTTCATAGCACATGGCTGTATATAGTGCCTTGCCGTCTGTCAGCTTAGACACATCATTGGTTAATAACCTTTGTAAAAAAGGAAGGGCATCTGGACCTTTGATTTCCACCTCACCCATGTGAGACACATCAAAAAGCCCTGCCTTTGTTCGAACAGCTTCGTGCTCTTCTTTAATGGAAGAAAATTGGACAGGTAATTCCCAGCCCCCGAAGTCAATGGTTTTTGCGCCAAACGTTTCATACGCATGAAAAAGCGGTGTTCGTTTCAACATCAATCGTTTCCCCCTTTTTTCTTTCAGTGCAGATCACAAGCTGAATTTTCAGAAAAAAATCACAGCAAAAAAGGACAGAGCGCTCCCTTTTATCAAAAAGAAGTCTCTGTCCTTGCACCTGAAAGTTTACAGCACAACATCATTGTGCGTTTTCCCCTTTGGTGGTTTGCTAAAAAAACGATGAGCAAACACTCTCCAGAGTTGCGTCCGGTAAGAGTACTTTTGCCTGAGAGATTCACTGAAACGATTCAGCTTGCTCCTTCGGCGCCTGCCAGTGCTAAATACCGCCAAGTCTCTCCCCATACCATCATCCGCTCATATTCTTCACATTTATTGGACATACTATCAAAATGGGTGACTTATTTGCTAGATCACTTACCAACATCCTACCATTAGAAACGGATGAAGAGCAACAGAAAAATCATTAACATTTTTTAAATAACCATTCATTATCGTTCGCTTTTATTCAAATATCTAGTCTTTTCAAGACCTCTTAAAAAATGAAGCGTTTAAATACAGAACAATTTTATCCTCAACCTACTAGAAAGGCAGGCGACCACATTGAATATTCAAACGATTTTTGATCAAGAATGGGCAAGTGAATTTCAGCAGCGGCTTGCAGCAGACGGCCCCTGGGCGAACTGGGAAATGTACCGTTTAGCGACGCAGGTCCAAAAAGTCACAGCCATTGATTCATTTGAAGGACTGCAAGCTCCTGCCCATCTGCCTGCATTCACGCCTTTAAAACATCAGCTTGAAGTAGCCAGAAGAGTCGTAGAAGAGATGAACGGAAAAGCCATTTTAGCAGATGAAGTGGGACTTGGAAAAACCGTAGAAGCAGGACTTATTATCAAAGAATACATGATTCGTGGACTTGCCAAAAAAATTCTCATACTCGTCCCCGCCTCTCTCGTATCTCAATGGGTACAGGAGCTGCGGACGAAATTTTATATTGATGCTGTCGAACAAAAAAAGAGCTATGTGTGGGAGCAGTGTGACGTCGTGGTTTCCTCCATTGATACAGCCAAAAGGCAGCCGCATCGAGACACTATTTTATCCATTGCCTACGATATGGTCATTATTGATGAAGCACACAAACTGAAAAACAATAAAACGAAAAACTATGAATTTGTGAGAAATCTAAATAAGAAATTCTGCTTGCTGCTGACAGCGACGCCTATCCAAAACCGTATTGGAGAAATATTTAATCTTGTCTCCCTTCTGAAGCCAGGTCACCTAGGGAATGAACATCAGTTTAAAGATGTCTTTGCCAAAAAGGATTTACAGCTAGAAGACCATGATCGTTTAAAACAGCTTGTGAATAAAGTGATGATTCGTAACCGAAGGCAAGACACGGGCATCGAGTGGACAAAACGGCATGTCAAAACGATTTCCATTGATTTCTCTCCGACGGAACAAGCATTATATGATGAAATCTGCAAGCTGAAAGAGAACCCGTCCTATACTAAACATATGTTTTCCATCATGACCTTGGAACGAGAATGCTGTTCAAGTCGCGAGGCGGTCTATATGACAATTAAAAAAATGCAGGAAGATGAAAAACATATCCTTGGATCCTCTGCTATAGCGCAAATTATGGAGAAAATCAATCAAGTGCAGCAAAACACAAAGGCGCTTGAAGTCGTTAGGCTTATTCAACAGTTAAATGAAAAAGTCATTATTTTCACCGAATACCGCGCGACACAAATTTATTTACAATGGTTTCTTCAGCAAAATGGCATCAGCTCCGTTCCTTTTCGGGGCGGCTTTAAGCGGGGCAAAAAGGATTGGATGAAAGATTTATTTAGAGAACGGGCGCAAGTGTTAATTGCTACAGAAGCCGGCGGCGAAGGAATCAACCTTCAGTTTTGTAACCAAATCATCAACTACGATCTTCCGTGGAACCCGATGCGTTTAGAACAGCGGATTGGACGAATCCACCGCCTTGGACAAGAGCGAGATGTCCACATTTACAATATGGCAACTAACGGTACCGTTGAGGAACACATCTTAAAGCTTTTATATGAAAAAATTCAGCTGTTTGAAAACGTCATTGGCGATCTAGATGATATTTTAACGCGAATCGATATCAAAGATGCCGAATCAGAACTGCATCAGATTCTCTTTCAGCACGAATCAGACGGTGACATGAAAAAGAAATTAACTCAGTTTGCTTCCTATTTAACAGAAGCAAAAACACCGCTTTTAGAAAAAAGACAGCAAGGCTCATAAAGGAGAGTTGATCAATGAAGCAGCGTGACATACATACCTTTCTTCTCCGTTTCTTTCAGGCAAATCAATGCGACATACTAGAAGAAAGTGCTGGACATATGACCGTACAACTAACCATCGATATGGATAAATTGATTATGAACCGCCCTTTTTATTGGCACTGGCTTGAAAAAACTGGTGGTGTTCCGGAGCCGCGGCAATTGACCCTCATCACCGATCAAAAAAAAGTGGATGATACCATTGAGGGTGAATTTATCCACTTCGGCTCCCCTCGTTTATTTCAAATTTTTGAAGCCATCAAGCAGCAGAGCCGATTTATCCGTCTCTATGAACGAGTCACCCCGCTCATGGCCAGCCAGATCGCACTCGAGCCCTGGCTTGGTCTCAATGTGAAAATTTCTTATCTGGCAGATCGAAAGAAGGATAAGCTTTTATCACTAGGACTTCATCTAATACGCGGAGAAGTCGTTGAACAATTTCAAGAAAAGCTGGAAACCCGTGAGCTGTCATCTCAAATTCCCGATTACTGCTTTACGATGAGTACAATGATCAAGCCAGAAAGCGGCGTCAAACGGCTCTACAGTTTAATGGAGCATTACGCCCATGAGGAACCAGATGATTGGGCGGTAAGAGCTGTTCAAAAATGGAAAGAAGACACTGAACTTTTAAACCAATTTTATGAAGGGACTTCAGACACGTCTGTAGAATATGAAATAGAAAGACAAGCACTCAAAACTTTATACGAACCAAAAATCAGTCTAACGATTGAAAATGGCGGACTTTTTTACTTACAGCAAAAAAGAGGAGGTTGACCTATAGGTCCCCTCCCTTTCATGTGACGTACAATTTTCGATCAGCCAAAAGCAACGTTTGTCTGTTTGTATTGGGCGGAAAAATGACGCAAGCAAACTATGAGGTCTTACCACCTGTGTCTTTCCATTTCATGCGTTAAGTGCCTGAAATACATGATTCAGTATTTTAGGAGGGTATTTGTATGGAAAAGAAAACGAACATATTAGACAGTGAATGGGTTCAATTATTACTTGAAGCTCGTAAAGCAGGGCTAACAGTAGAAGAAGTCCGTCAATTCCTCAAATCAAGTGAAAAGTCCTCTGAGTCTCACCCTCTGGTAAGAAGTCATTCTATCAAACCTTTCTGAATGTGCTATAATATCGAAAGGAAGGTGATGACATTGATTGGCCAGCGTATTAAACAATACCGCAATGAAAAAGGCTACTCACTATCAGAACTGGCCGAAAAGGCTGGGGTAGCGAAGTCTTATTTAAGCTCAATAGAAAGAAACTTGCAAACAAACCCCTCCATTCAATTTCTTGAAAAAGTCTCCGCTGTTCTGGACGTCTCGGTTCATACACTGTTACACGAAAAAGATGAAACCGAATACGATGGTCAATTAGATAGTGAATGGGAAAAACTAGTTCGAGATGCAATGACATCAGGGGTTTCGAAAAAGCAATTTCGTGAATTTTTAGATTATCAAATCTGGAGAAAAAAGCAAGAAGAGGAGTAAAGCGCACATTTTAGCGCATACTCCTCCAATTGCTATGCAGAACTTGATATCAGTCTAAAGACTGACTTTATTTTTTATCTTCGCTGTGTGCTTTTTCGTTTTCTTTCACGTAGCCTTTTTCATCCGTATGCTTTTTGGGATTGATCGTTAAACCATTCCACTGAGTCGCTTCGAAGGAAAGATCAATTTGAATCGCATCGCCTTGGTATTTATTTTGGATATAGTGACCAGCTTTATCCTTCGTCTGGTCATTGACAAATTCAATGATCATTTCCATTTTATCGTAATCAAACGGGTTCTTTGGTATGCCGTCATACTCTGGAGCCACTGTTCCATCAACAGTTGCTACATTAATCTTCCCACTTTCATGTAAAAACTTCTCATCGACGGCATGACGAAGCTTTTCAAATGCAGTCTGATCCTGTTTTGCCGTTAGTTCATGCAAGTCAAGCAGGTTTGCAGCATCTAAGATAATATTTTTCGGATAACCATTTCCACCTTCGGCTCCAACCGTCAGAACACTCACCTGAAACTGACTGAGAAATTCTTCAGCTGTATTCTTACCGCCATTTTTCGAGGAAGCTCCATCTTGAAACTGGCTGTAATCAAGACTCATCAGCACTTGATTGATCGCAAGTGATCCTTTATTTTCAAAATTAAATTCTTTCTTGATGCGATCACCAGGTTTTAAGTTTGAAAGGTTGATGGCGCCGGAGTTCTCTTTTGCAGATAAATCCAGCTCTCCTGTCGAGTAGACCGCATTTGCCGTTTCTACATCGTTAAACGCCGCCCATGTCCCCCCACCAATTAATGCCAGGCCTAAAGCCCCTGATAATACACCTAAACGAATTGATCTTTTCTTTGCCATGAATGAACCCCCTAATAAATTGTTTTATTGAAACCTAATTAGGTTACAAACGAAAATTTAAGCTTGTTCCTCTGACATCTGTAAATCGGCCGTGTGTCTTCGGTGTTTTGCAGCGCCTACAAAATGAAGAGTCGAATAAACGAGCAGCATCACACCTGGTATAATGAGCAGCAACGCGGTTCCAGCCGAAGTCCCTGCATACGAAAGAAGCTTTCCTGCATATGGAATGGTCACACCCGTATACTGCGCAGCCACCTGATCCGCTTTTACTAGCGTGCCGTCCTGATACATATTGTGGTCACCTTTCGTCTCAAAGGCTTTATTTGCTCCCTTTCCTTTCACCCCAACAATTCGGTGGGTCACATAAGACTGGTCCTGCTTCGTTTGAAATGTGATAATATCCCCTTTTTTAAGTGCCTCCGGTGAAGTCACTTCTTTTACGACAATGAGTGAGCCAGTCGAAAATTCTGGTTCCATTGAGCCAGATAATACTTGCTTGAATTGATAACCGAAAATTTGAGGATCTCCCCCTGTAGTTCTTGATGACAATACGACAATAATACATGCAATCATCACCGTGAACACCACCACATAAAGAATACTTCCAGACATTTTCATCCATTTTTTCATGACCTCTTCTCCCCTTCGCCTATCATTGTTTCATTTAGAAGACAGCTCCATTTAGGATGCCTTTTCTTGACACTTTGCGAGCTGCATATGTTTAGACCATATAAATGCTTCTCCAGATCCTTCAAAACCTTTAGGGTAATAGATTTTAAACACATAGATTCCATTCGTTTTTGCTTTATCTGTCGTGACAGTCGTTGTTTGTTGAGAAAGAAGGGACTGTATAGAGCCTTTTTCAAGAATATGACCATCTTGTAACGGCTTTTGCTCACTTTTCACTTTATGTAATTCCCATTTCCATTCAGAGTGTGCAATAGGTTGTCCACTATTTTTTAGTGTCATGCTCAAGCTTTGAGGCGCGCAGACTGTTCCTTTGATCATCGTTTGATCAATGAGCTCCAAATGACTTCTATCCCATTTGGAAGGCTGACAATGCTGGTCCGTCTGTTCAAAATTTTCGCATGTTTTCATGACAAAATTTGAGTGCTCAATATCGTTAAAAGAAGCGTTCGTTGTTGAGATCAAGAGTGACGTGAAAATCAAACAAATGGCACAAAAAAGTACAAAGAACGACTGTTTCATTCATTCTCCAACTCCTTGAACGATTGTTCTTTAATAAGAACGATTACATACAGTATAAGGAAATACCTATAAAACCCAAAACGTCAAATTAGTCCATTTTGTTCTTAAACAAGAATGATTACGAGAAAATTCTTCCATTTTCTCATTCTTTCGCCGTATTCAATATTTTTTTGTGTGACATTTGTACTTCTTAAAAATTTACATAAAAGTGCAGCATTTGGTCAGAATAATAGCAGGTGAGGTGATGTGAAGTGAAATATGGAAAGATGATAATCATGCTCAGTTTACTGTTGATTCCTATGATACAAGACGCCAATCCTGCGGATGCGAGAGGTTTCACTGCCGCCGCAGATCAATGGGAAACGCGAGCAGTCAAAGAAGCAAAGAAACGATATCCGCTAACGCAAGTCTTATTCAAACAAAAAGTATGGGACCGTCATCGTGAGAAGGAATCTGTGAAACAGTATCATATTACGTTAAAAGACCACACCAAAGAATTTGGGGTATTTGTCACTATTTCTTATAACCCTTACTCAAACAAGGTCAATAAAGTGATTGTTGTGGAAGAATACAGCTAATGGGGCATAAAAAAACCGCCTGCTGGCGGCTTTTTACTTTTGTCGATGTCGCTTACGTTTTTTTAGCATCATTGAAAACCCAAACGGCAGAACCCCAAATAAACGCTGTGAAAATGGCGGTTTCGTTTCCATTCTCTCTTGTTTATGTTCTTTCCGTTCGTCACGTGGTGTATTCATATATTTAATGATTTCCTGTGTCATATATTTTACATAGTCATTTGTTTTCAAGCACATTCACCTCTTCTTTCTTCAAGTGTTACCAGGAAGAGGATCATTTTATACACTGGCTATTCACGGTTTGCCCATTTCATGATTTCACGGGTCTTCCAATTCAGCACGAGTTCCCGTTCATCTGATAAACCATCTTTTGTTTTCACCCTGACTAACATGTGGATACGCTTTTTCTTTTGATCGCATGTTATCTTCTTTAATGTCACGCGGCCTTCTTCAGTGTGAATATGAGTTTGCTGCTGTTCACACAAACGATGGAATGTACGGGCAGCTTCACTCGCACCCACCCTGAAAAGCTGTTGTTTTTTATAAAACGAAATCGTCAGCTCTGCACTTCTCAGCTCTTTTTGAAACCCTATCGTCATCGCCCCTAGGATCAAGAGAAAAAATAGAATTGCAGCCAGTACATGCGGATAGATAAATCCTCCTTCCCTTTTCACGATGTAGGAACCACCCCTTTATATATGAAAAAAACAGCTTCATACACCTTACCAGACTCATCTATGACTTTAAGGATAGCTCTATGCTGATTTGTTCTCACGCGAAATTCTTTCACCTTTTGCAATAAAGGGAGATGGCCTGCTTGATCCATTCGCTTCCGAAGCATCTCTTGATATGGCTCAATCGTTACGACTCGCCCTTGATCAGATACATACTCTAACGCTTTACCTCCTTGCACCGATCGAACAGCCGTTGCTCGGCTTAATTCCTCATCTAATTGCAGAACAGTCTGTTTCCACTCCATTTGCGAAAATCGGTTAATCTCTTCAAAAGGACGGGCTTTCTCAGCTGTAGAAAAGATCAGTACACAGCCAAAAGAAAGGAACAAAAATAGCTGCAATTGCCATAAAGCCTGGACAAAGGTAAAACCTTGTTCACCGTTCAGCAACCTGATGAAAGCATATGGTCTGCTTTTTTTGTATGTTGTATGATACACATCCCTTCTCTTTACTCCAATTGAATACATATGTGATGTCGCCTCGCTTCTTTTTGACAGAAGATTTTGTACCCTCTATGAACGATTCATTCATCTGTTCATGCAAAATTTGATAAGCCTCAAGTTTGGCTCTTACTTCATTTTTCCCTATTATGATTTTTTCATAGGCCGGCATAAGCACAAGGGCTGCAAATAGGAAGATATGACAAGCAAACAGCGCTTCTATCGTACTAAACCCACTATTGCTTTTGAACATGGATTCGCCCGCTTCCTAAATAGATCGTGAGCTTATACGTTTGACTGCCAAATTGAATGATGAGAGACCCGCCGCTGCTTGGATGTCCGTTTACATTAAAATAGATACCTTGTGGAAATGTAGAAGCCTGAATGCTTCCCTTTTGTTGCTGAAAAGAAGCAATGACTTCGCCATCCTTTTGATCGATTACTTGATACGATACTTGTGGCGGATGGAATTCAACATATACACGTGTTTTTTTGACAAATGCAGTATTAGCAGCCAATTGAAAATCTTGTTTCATGATGTTCACTTGTTTTTTGGCTTCAGCGTCTTCTATTAAATTTGGGATTTTTACTCCTATGATCGACAATAGAATCGATAGAACCAGTAAGATCATTAGCTGTTCTATGAGGGTAAAACCCTTTTCATGAAAAATTAATTTATTCATGCTTCACATGGCCGTTTTGAATGACAATCGCTTTTCCATTAGGACACGTTAATCCCTTTTTAACATAGCCTTCTTTTTCTAATTCAGCTAAAGATGGTGTCTTGCCATCGTGCTCTAATTCATATGCCATCACCTGAGTGCTCACCATTGATTTAAGCCCTTCACAGCCCTTTGCTTGAATCGTTTGGTGGTGACGAGTAATATTCGGAATGGTAATAAGTAAAAGAATCGAAATCACAAGCATGACAATTAACATTTCTAACAGAGTAAATCCTTTATCATTCATGTCTTTGCCCTCCTCCTTACACTTGCTCCATCAGTTGATACATTGGTAAAAGAATAGATAAATACACAATGAGTATAAGAATTGCCGTCAGTCCATAGATAACCGGCTGCAGCCACGACATCCATTTTTCAATTTTCAGCTCTGCATTCTCTAATAGAAATTGACTGTACGTGTACATTTCTCTTGCAAGCATCCCGCTCGCTTCACCATGCTCGATGACGGCTGCAAAACGTTTTTCAAAAAAAGGAGACAGGCTCACTTGATGTGCCATTCTCTCTCCTTTTCTTAACTCTTTAATCATCTGTTCTGATATTTCTTGAAGAAAGGGTAAGTAGCTTTGCTGCTTAAAAGCTAGCAAGCTCTCGTACATCGATAATCCAGCCTGAAGCAGTCCGCTTAACTGTAGAGAGAAAAGATACGTATGCATCAGCCGCATTCCTTTATATAAAAAAGGAAACCTGCTGATCACCCTCAGCTTCTCAAGGGTAGATTTTTTCCTAAAAAAGAAAGCATAGTATCCAGTCAGACAGATACACACACAGCCGATGAGGAGGAGAGATACATGCAGCAATTGAAAGAGTCCAAACATACCTTGAATCAGCCATGACATTCGGGTATCCATCGAGGAGTACAAGAGAGAAAATTGAGGAATGATCATTTGCTGAACGAGTATGAGCACGATCAAAACTGTAAAGATGAGGAAAATCGGGTAACGTAATATGCGTTTAAACGTATCTACCTGTTTAATTTTTTTCTCTAAAAACCGTGCGCTTTGTTCAAGTGCTTTTGCTAGACTTCCATGCTTTTCGGAGAAGCTTAAAATAGCGATGACTTCCCGCTGAAAATGGAGTCTTTCTAGCACCACATAAAAAGGCTCCCCTTCGAGCAGCCACTGAATGCCCGGTGCTAATTGTTGCTGCTGCTTGTTCGACAACTGGATATTCAACATCGTTAATGCCTCAATCAGTGTATATCCAGCCTGAATCAATTGAGCAAGTTTTGATAGACATTCCGCTTGATCCTTTTTAGACCATGCTTTAGAGGCTTGCTTCTTCATAAACCCAGCGATGATAGGTGTTTTTCGATAAATAGCCTAGTGCCACTCCTTTACGAATTAATCTTTGCAATGTTTCATATGACGAGTGAGCATATTCTCCTTTAGCCTCCTTGATACACTCACCAAGCTCCTTTCCGAACAGCAGTTCAAATACATTTGTTCGTCTGACCGGTCGATTTAATTTACAGTAAAGCTGGCATGTTTCTCCGCAAAAAGGACAGGTGAGCTCGATTAATCGCTGCGCAGCAATCGCCACCATCGTTTGTTCGAGTTCATTCATCGTGACACCAAATTCAAGCATACGATAAAGGGCTCCTTTTGCATTTTTCGCATGGAGTGTACTCATCACTAAATGGCCTGTCAGTGCTGCTCTAATTGCCGTTCGAGCCGTTTCAGCATCTCTTATTTCTCCTAGCACAATCATATCTGGATCATGTCTTAAAATAGCGCGTAATCCTGCCGCATATGTGATACCGGCTTTTTCATTTACTTGAACCTGCAGCACATCTTCATTTCTCGTTTCCACAGGATCTTCAAGTGTAATAATATTTCTGTTGAAATTCTTTTTTGCAAACTGGATCAATGAATAAAGGGTTGTTGTTTTCCCTGAATTGGTTGGACCGGTAAATAAAATGAGCCCATGCGAATGATTCAAAAATGATAATAACCTGGTGGATGCTTTCGGAAATAGTGACAGATGTTTTATTTTTGGAACATGATCCTGCGGCAATATTCTAATCACTAAGCTCTCATCATTTACAGTTGGTAGGGTAGACATCCGAATAAACACCTGACCCCTTCTTAGCATCACAGCTAATGACCCATTTTGCGGTCTCCGTTTTTCTCCGATATCCATGGATGATAAAAATTTAAAATGAGCAATGAGCCGCTCGCCGCTTTTTTTATCAATGGTTCGCTGCTGAATTAAATCTGAGTCTACGCGGAAAGATACCGACGCTTTCTTTTCCTTTGGAACAATGTGCACATCAGATGCTCTCATGCGGCATGCTTCTTCTAGCAGCTCTTGTCCCAAGTATTCAATCCCATACAAATGGTCCACTCCCTTCTCTGACCATATTGTAAGTCAGAGGAACCAGTATGACAAAAGAGCAATTTATCATTTTAATGCCTAATCAATCGAAAAAATCATCAGCTTGCGATGGAAAACGTGGTTTTTTAAAAAAGTGCATATAAAAAAACCTGACTTTTACAAGTACAGGTTTTTTAGTCATGTGGCTTCTTGCGGCTGTTCTTCAAAAATACGAAATCCTCTTTTTTCCAAGGCTTTTGCAAGGCTATGTTCTGTATTTACTTTTGAGAAATCAATGCCGAGTTTCACAACGGTTTGAGCAATTTCTGGGCGGATGCCTGAAATAATCGTCTCAATGCCTAGAAGCTTCGCACTATCCACCACTTTAAACAGCTGATAAGCAACCATCGTATCAACGATCGGTACGCCTGATATATCAATAAACAAATGCGTTAGACGCAGTCTTGAAGCCTGTTCTAGCACGGATTCCAAAATAATTTTGGCCCGGTACGTATCAATCTCTCCGATGAGCGGCAAAATTCCGATTTCCTTTGAAACTGGAATAACAGGAGCACTCAGTTCCTGAATCATCTCTCTTTGTGCATTTAGCTGACTCAGTGTCACGCGGTCGTATTCTTCTGATAAACGCTCGATCATATCATCAAACGTGGAATGAAAATGCTGATTCCACCCGCATACATCTTGGAGCGTCACTTCAAGCTCAGTTTCTAGTATGAATTTCTCGATTCTCGAACAGAAAATCTGACGAAATATCTTAAATTGTCCAATGATTTCATATAAAGGCACTTCGTGAACGGCTCGATCACGTGCGATATCAACAGACCACTTTTTCAAATGATTTTCTACTTTGTCTGACAGCGTCACAAGCGTTGCTGCAATGGTTTGAATAAACGCTGTGTTCTGTTCCTTCAACTTCATTTCCGTTTCCTCTGAAGCATGTTTGGAATATAATGAGCCTTCTTCTGTTCTTGTTTTCAGCCATTCTTCGGTCATGACAGGGGCTTCTTTTAGGATAAATTCATATAATTGCTTCGATTTTTCATTTTTCATTTACTTCTTCCGCTCCTTTTTCACTTAAAACTCGTGACATACAACTTTTATGTATAAATGACCGCAGATGGTGAACAATATCATTACACGTTTGATATTGGGCTATAGCCAAGTGGTAAGGCAATGGACTTTGACTCCGTGATCGTTGGTTCGAACCCAGCTAGCCCAGTTCAGCACAAAAACGAAGACGGCTGAAGCATGTTTCAGCTGATCTTCGTTTTTATTAGGAAACTGATTGATGTATCGCTTTCTTTTTTGATAATTTCATGAGTTCGCCTGGATTATAGCCTACTACTAATTTATTTCCATCAATGATAATTGGTCTTCGGAGCAGTTTTGGTTTTTCAATGAGAAGCTGAAGAACCTCGTTTACTTTTAAATCATTAATATTTAAATTTAAGCTTTTAAAAGCCTGACTTCGTGTGGCTAAAATTTCATCCATTCCTTCTGTTGTTAAGGAAAGGATCTTTTTTAATTCTTCTAGTGTTGGCGTTTCTCTGAAAAGGTGACGCTCTTTAAAATCAATTTGATTCGCCTTTAACCAATGTTTTGTTTTGCGGCAAGACGTGCAGCTCGGGTATGAATAAAAAGTAATGTCACTCATTAGTCTTCCTCCTTAGGTCGTTAACCTTTTCTCTTATGGAGTAAGTACCCTCATGTATTTCAGCATAAACACGTTTTGATCACTTTTTCAAAAAAATTTTTCTACTCGTAAAATAAATGTTCACACGTTGTCAAAAATGTAAATGTTTACATAACAAGTGGTGATCAGCTATAATATGAATCAAAGGGGTTTTTTTAAGGGGAGGGAAAGAAATGAATCGCATGTTCCGCGTGCTTGGCTTTTGGACGGGTATTTTTGCTGTCATGTTCTATTTAGGGCATATGAAAGATGCATCGTTGCTGTTCTTCGGTCAAACCGTTCTTTTTGTATTTTTATCCTACTTGAATTTATCCGAAAGAATGTATATTTACATTTTCGGAGCGTACTTGACGATTTTCTTTGCCGGATTTACATATTATTCGATTTTCATCATGGTTCCCGGTACCGGACATTAATTGAAAAAAGCATTTCTATAAAAAGAGATGCTTCAGATTGTTGACAAAGGGCTAAAATGATTTTATTTTAGCCCTTTGTCTTCTTTTCAGCGTGATAGAAAACCTTTGAAGTCTAGGAAGGACGAGCATCGGAGCGGAGCGAATTTGACATTCGTGAGCACCGGAGCGCAGACCTGACAACGAATGCGAGGGTTTGTCTACACGCTGAGCATCTCTATAAAAAGAGATGCTTTTTTTCATACGTTTAAAGAGAAAAGCCATTGATAAATGGATTTTGTTCCTGCTCCGTGAGTACAGTGGTTTCTCCGCCATGTCCACTTAAAACAAGAGTTGATTCTGGTAAAGACAATAATTTGTTATGAATTGATTGAAGCAGCACTTCTTGACTGCCCCCTACTAAATCTGTTCTCCCGATGCCGCCTTCAAATAGCGTGTCACCAGAAATCACAAATCCTTCTTCCGCCGAATAGTAAGACACACTGCCTGGTGAATGCCCAGGAGTGTGGAACATCTCTAATGTAAACGATCCAATTTGAAGAGTTCCTTCTGACGTAATTAATTTTTCAGCTTCTTTGACCGTAATTCCATTTCCAATCAATCGAGCTGAACCGTTTAATTCAGCGTTCGTGAGCCATTCTTTTTCATTCTCGTGTACATAGAGTGGCACTCCCCACTCTGCGCGCACTTCATCTGCGGCACCGATATGATCAAAATGAGCATGTGTCAATAAGACCGCAAGCGGTGTGAGCTGTTTTTCTTTTACATAGGAAATTAGCTTTTGTGCTTCACCGCCTGGATCAAAGATTAAACATTCTCCGTGCTCATTTTTCCAAATATACGCATTCGCTTGTACATAGCCTAGTGGCATTCTTCTCCAATTCATTTTCATCACCTACTTTATTCATTCTTTTTTATTATGAAGGCTACACAATAAAAATTCAAACAATCGTCAACTGGAATCTACTCGACAAGCTTTATGAAAACGGTTAAAATGAAAAGAAAGGAAATCAAGGGGATTGATGACAAAGGGGGACTTTCACATGATGCTCGTCATTATTTTTGGTCTAGTCACGATTTTAGCTGCACTCGGGATCTATCGCTCACTTAAAAAAATGAACGTACTTGCCATCGCTTTTGCTGGCGCGACATTTTTGGTTTTTGGCTGGTTTACTGTCATGACCATCATCTATAGCGGTTATCCAACTGCACATTAAAAAGCCTGCATATGGCAGGCTTTTAGATTATTGACAAAGGGCTAAAATGATCTTGATTTTAGCCCTTTGTCTTCTTTTCAGCTTGATAGAAAACCTTTGCAGCCTAGGAAGGACGAGTACCGGAGCGGAGCGAATTTGATATTCGTGAGCACCGGCACGCAGGACTGACACCGAATGCGAGGGTTTGTCTACACGCTGAAAGCCTGCATTTAGCAGGCTTTTTTTATTGATTCAAGTGCTTATTCACGCTTTCTATTTTACTTGTAAGTGTTGTGGTTTGATCCCGCCTGTCATCAATGCGGATATTGGTCGCTACACGGTGCAGTCCCTTTTCAAAAGGTGCTTCATGAATGTGCTGAATGACTTCAAATAAAACGGATAATTCACCTTCAATTAATGTATTCATTGGTGTTAGTTGATAATTAATTTTCCCTTCTTTTTGAAAGCCTTCTAAAATTCTTTGTACATCTGCTACATAAGCACTGACACTTGGTGTTTCCGTGCCTATTGGAATGATAGTGACATCTGCTATGGCCATGTTTATTGCCCCTTTCCACTCAAATCCTCATGTTTTCTCGTCCTCATTGTAACCTATTCGCAATCCATCATGCCATGCTCACGTTGCATTTAAAGAAGGTTTGTCCCGTTCTATCGTCAAATCCGCCCTCTCTACCTTCCCAATTTTTGTGAATATCAGCAGGCATATCCCTGATACAGCTTCAATGATGCCTCCAGCCGCAATGACATATCCGGAACCAAATAATGTCGCCATATAGCCGCCAATGAGAGCGCCTAACGGGATCATGAAGAAGGAGATCATATTGATAATTGCATACACTTGCGGCTGATCCTCTGCTTTTACTGACAATTGAATCATTGTATGTTCAGGCACGTTGACTGCACTGATGGCGGCACCTAATGCAAAAGCTGATATAAACACAAGTGGTAAAAATGCGTTCATACCTGTGATGAAAAACGAGATTCCATCAACAATCCCGGCACCTATAAACAGCAGCCCATACCGGTTCACTTTTACCTTTGTCAAAACAAACCCCATCAAGAATGCACCTAGTGCCGTTGTGACTTTAATAAATGAATAGATCACGGGTCCACTATGTAAATCCTCTGTTAAATAAATAACAGACAATGCTTCCCATGGTGCGGCAGCAAAGTTTGAGCAGACACAAAAAATCGCCAATGGGAACAAAATATGATGCCTTCTCACAAGTGAAAATCCCCGAATCAATCTTTTGCCGTATGATACCCCTTTTTTGGCTTTATCAATGATGATTTCTGTTTCATATGTAATGATTAATACAAGTAAAGCGGACAAGAGATAAAGAGGAATAATCACAAGCATTGTATATCCTACCCCTACAAACGCAATCATGACACCACAAACCGTGACCGTCACAAGCCTGACTACATGACTTGCTGATTGAATAGTTGCATTCGCTTTTTGTATTAGGTCCTCATGGACAAGCTTTGGAATAATTGATACAGACGCCGGTTCGTAGGAGCCACCAGTTGCCGAATGAAGCAGCATACACCCAATAACAAGTGCTAATGGCGTGAAACCATAAAAGTAACTGACCACAATCACAAGAATTATCGCTCCTCTTGTTAAATCAGCAAAACACATCCAAAATTTCAATTGATGCGGCTTCATCATTGGGGTAATTAGCGGCCCAACAATGGCTTGCGGAACAAAGCTGACCGCAATAAAAAAGGCTGTTCCAATTGCCCCTTTTCCGCCTAGTACTAAAAGCCACAAGATGGTGTTGAAAGATAAACTATCAGCTGTTATTTTGCACATTTTAGACATAAATAAGTAAGTGAAATTCCTTTTCCACAGGCTTTGAGCACTCAATGATCGACATCTCCCTAAAACATATCCTTTTTTTTACATCCATACCTTTCACAATAGCTCACAATTCGGCCTTCGTCAATTGCCCTAACATTATTTTTATTGACAATAAGAAATTGCTTCATGTTCAAATGTAAAAAGCACCTGACAGGTGCTTTTTAACACTTACATGCTTCCCATAACAACCGCTTTGTTTTCTCATAGATCGTGTCAAATTGATTCATGGAAAGAGGATTTTTTCCTAGGCCAAGCTCGACTGTATACCCCTCATTGTGACATTGATAAATAAACCAATCGCGATAGCCTGCATAGCTGTCAAGATATTGAATCGGTTTATAGCCGCTTACTTGTTCGAATCGTTTGACCGTTTCTTTTGAGATGGCTGGTTCATGACCAAGAAACCCCCAGTATATCTCTTCTCCTTGTGTATGGAGAGCAACAAGCCTGTCAAAGCGTTTTCGTAACGCTAGATTTGCCATCGCTTTCGCTTCTGGTTCTGTTAGCGGCTGATACCCAGGAAAACCTCGATTGGACGGAGCCTTAGTCTCATGACGGTAGTATTCGATCTCCCAATAAGCAGGAAATTGATTGTTCAAATCCACCCCTCGTATATTTGCTTTCCACTCCTGATAGTCAGCATATCCATCATGTAGCGGTGTAAATTCTTCACTGCTCAGACCAAGTGACTCTGGTCCATTTCGTACGAGGTCCACACCATCTGGATTCACCAATGGTACGATAGAGAGAGCTGTGGTTCGCAGAATATGAACGGCTTCATGATGCCTTGCTTGCACCGGGTCAGATGCAGCCAAACACAGCGATTTCAGCCATTTTATTAAAACAGACGTCGTGATCCATTCATTTGCATGAAAAGAGGCATTCAAATGAATAGAATGTAAATGCTGAACAGGCTCTGTTCGGATTTCATAAATAGGTGTATCAAGCACTGAATGACCTATGATGCTCATTTGAAGAAAAGGAAATGCGGCTTTCAAGTAGCTCAGCTCTTCTTCTAATTGAGCACTATCATATTCAAAGGTTCCATTGATCCAATCATCGGATTGCTGCAGCCTGTAAGGCGCAATAAATTTCTGCAGCTCACCTATGGAAGAAAATGAATGGATGCCTTCCGGAAGTCGGTATCCCGGTAAAAGGAGGTACTCATTGCTGATTTGATTGGATAAATGGAAAGCTGCATTCCCTATCCCTAACTGCTTTGCTACATGATCCTTTTCCTCTCCATCTAGGTGCCATTCAATTTTCCCAAACGACGTTGTCTTCATTTACATCCCTCCTCTCATACTATATGAGCCGGCAGACCAAAAAAGAAAACCTCTGCATGTAAAAATAACAGAGGTTTTCTCGTATGTTAGGACGCCTTTTTTAGCTGAGTTTCATCTTCTTTTTTGGATGGAGAATGGTCCGGGCTATTCCGGTCATAAAATCTAAGGAGATCCCCATAGATGATTTGATCAGAGAATTGGAGCTCTTGCTTTGCTTTCTCTTCATAAGACTGACACACAGTCTCATCATCTCTTGGCTCACCCGTTTTTTTATTGTAGCAAACACCATCTGTGAAAACACTGTCCTTCGTAATAAAACTGCCATCACGAAGCACGGTAAAATTATTCGTATCTTTCGATAAAAGATCATGGCCAAATTGAATTTGTTTACTTGTATCAATTCCTAATAGATTGAGTACAGTTGGGCGGAGATCGACCTGACCACCTACCGTATCAATTTCTTTTGGATGTTGGTCTGTGATCCCTGGAATGTGTACAACAAACGGGACTTTTTGAAGCTGTACTTCTTCAAATGGCGTAATCTCTTTATTTAAAAATTGCCCCATGGCTTCGTTATGGTTTTCAGAAATTCCGTAATGATCCCCATACAAAACAAAAATGGAGTTATCGTATAACCCAGCTTCCTTCATCTTCTTAAAGAAAAGCTTAAGTGCTTCATCTTGATAACGCACTGTAGGGAAATATTTGTTTAGCGTTTTGCTCTTAGAATCATATTCATCAATGAGCTTATCTTCTTCATCTAGATCAAACGGAAAGTGATTCGTTAATGTAATCAATCTCGTATAGAAAGGCTGCGGGATCGATTTCATCAATTCCGCTGACTGTTCGAAGAATGGACCATCTTTCAGCCCCCAGCCAACTGAATTTTCTTCATTTACATCAAATGATTTAATATCAAAAAACTTATCGTAGCCAAAGCTATCGTAGATCAGGTCACGGTTCCAGAAACTTTTGTTATTCGCATGAATGACAGAAGAATGGTACCCCTCATCCTTTAACAGCTCAGGTGTGGCTGTAAACTCATTGCTTGGATTTGTGAAGAACACAGCCCCTCTTCCAAGTGGATAGAGAGAGTTATCAACAATAAACTCTGAGTCAGATGTTTTCCCTTGACCTGTTTGATGATAGAAATTAGTAAAGTTGTAGCTTTTCTTGATTAATTTGTTTAAAAACGGGGTGATTTCTTTCCCGTTTAGTTTTTCATTGATCACGAAACTTTGTGTAGATTCAAGTGAGACAAGAATGACATTTCGTCCTTTTGCTTGACCAAACGTCTTTTCATTACGGTCGGTTTGATTTGCACTTATATAGTTTTCAATTTCTGTTAAGCTATTGCTGTCAGCAAGGGCTCGTTGAGCAGACTGCTTCGATTGCAGCACTCCATCATAAATATGGAAATTATATAAGCTGATATTTTTTACCAGCATCTCACGGTCAAATGAGCGAGTGAGCAGTTCTGGTCTCTCTGTTTCAGCCAAACCAAGGTTAAAGAAGAAAGTCGCTGCCACAAATAAATAATAGGCTGCTCGTTCTTTTCGTGAAATGGTGACATCCGTTCTAAAGGAAGGCTGCTTTTTATAGAGCCACATTAAAATGATAATATCAACGAACATTAGAAAATCGACTGGTTCAATTAAAGAGGTAATACTTGACCCGAGGTCACCCATATTGTTTGTTTGAAATAGGACGGGGATGGTTAAAAAGTCACTATAGAATCGGTAAAACACAATGTTAGCTAACAAAATAAATGTCAGAATAAAGCTCGTCACGATGATATATCGATTGCGATTTTTTTCTTTCATAAATAAACCGATTCCGAAGATAAACAAGATAAAGCTAAGCGGATTAATAAACAGGATGAACTCCTGCATGAAATTTTCTATTTTAATATTGAAGCTAGATTTATAGATAACATAGGTTTTGACCCACATGAGCAATGTCGCAATCAGTAAAAATGAAATCGCCTTTAATCTTTTCTTTCGCATTGTAACCTCCTTATGCTAAGCGAGCACTCAAGCTAGGGATACACCCTAATTATTGGTGCTTCTTCAAAAATAACTAAACTATATCTTATCCTGTATGTGCTGGAAAATCAATGTCTTTTTCCTCATGACAAACTTATGAATATGCTAAACATTTCATTTCATGCCCATCTATCGCTTTTTTTAATAAAAATGACATCATGATGACTTTTTTGTTTAAGACAACCATTTGTTTTTTGCCATCCATGCACCGCCGATGACTCCTGCATCGTTTCCGAGAGAGGCAATCACGACTTCGACATCATCAGCGCAAGGCGGAAATGCGTGATGCTTAACAACGCGCTCTACTTTACTGCGAAGGAGCTCACCTGCTTTTGAAACACCGCCGCCAATCACGATTTTTGTTGGGTTTAACGCACTGGCAAGATTCGCTAACACAAGCCCAAGATGAGTCGTCACTTCTTCTACGACACGCATGGCAAGATCATCTCCACTTTCAGCGGCCTTAAACACTTCCTTTGCAGTCAGTGAAGTGAGCGTGCCAAGTGAAGATGTATGCTGCTCTGTTACTAATTTATCCTTTGCAAGCCGGACGATGCCAGTCGCAGATGCAATGGTTTCAATACAGCCTGTTCTCCCGCAATTACAAGGTGCTCCTTGGAATGGAACGGCACAAATATGGCCAATTTCTCCGCCAGCCCCTGTCTCACCTTGAACAACTTCACCATTTACAATAATGCCGCCGCCAACACCTGTGCCAAGTGTGACCATCAGGATGTTTTTTGCGCCATCGCCTGCACCCTTCCACATTTCACCGAGTGCAGCAATATTCGCATCATTTTCGATGACAGATGGAAGTCCGGTCTCTGCCTCTAGGTGATCTTTGAGTGGATAGTTTGTCCAGCCGAGATTCGTTGTTTTATAGACAATCCCAGATACTTTATCTACAGGCCCAGGTGCACCCATTCCAATCCCAATCAGCGCTGATTTGGGCATACTGATTTCGACTAGTTTGTGGTCAATTGATTTGGCAATATCGACTGTGATCGTCTGCCCTGATTTATCCGTAGGAATCTCCCACTTATGCTGAATTTCACCATATAGATTAATGAACGCAAGCTTAATTGTCGTACCGCCAAGATCAACTCCTACAAACCAATCCCCGATCATATGCCCTCCACCTTCACATTGTTTTTCGATTTAATTTGGCTAGTTCCATTTGAAGAATCGTCATTGCGTTTGACCATTCTGTCCGGTCAATAATGCCCGATGTATACATTTCCTTCAGTTCATCTGCCATAAATTCTAATTCCACTTCACGATCTCCGAAATACACATAATTTCCAAATCTCATGAGCAGCTGCTGTACATCATATAACGTTTTCATTGTTTCCACCATTTCTTCTCATCAACAGATAGAATAAGCGTATTCATAAATGCGCTTTCAGTCAAGTCATTCAATGTGTTTGCGTGTTTTCAATATATTGTTTCAGCTTTAAAAATTGATCATTTTTTGGATCTTGGTCTAACCCTTTTTCTATTAGATCCTCTGCTTTCGCTGTCTCTCCTTTTTCTACGTACAACAACGATAAATGATACAGTTTATTTGGATCATCTGGATTTTTTTTAAGCGACTTTTGTAAAAATCCAATCGCTTTGTCAAGGTGTCCGAGCTGGGCTTCCGATAGTGCATATATATGTAGAGCCTCAGCTGATGCATCCTTTTGATGTACATATTCCTCTAGACGTTTACTTGCTTCGTTATAGTTCTTGTCATCAAATAAACTTGCTGCCTCACTTACTGCTGCCGCTTCCTTTTGATCGTCTGAATGAAACCCTGTATACAATCCAAAACCACCAATCAACAGTAGAACAATACTAGCAAGAAACATTTTGACAGGCTTCACTTGTTTAGGAAGCCGGACAGCTAAAGCCGCTAAAAAACCGCCAACCAGACCGCCAAGGTGCCCTGCGTTATCAATACCTGATACGGTAAAGCCGATCCCTAAATTGATGAGGATGATCACAATAATATTTGTCCCCATCGTCCGGAAGAAGAGCTTGCGGTTAGAAATTGCCAAATATAATAGTGCACCTAAGCATCCAAAGATCGCGCCTGATGCACCGGCTGCGATGGCCGTATTAAAGACAAAGCTCGCTATGGAACCAAAAATGCCGGAAATGAAATAGATGAGCAAAAATCTCCATGAGCCATAAATTTTCTCAACAGCCGCTCCGACAGACCAAAGAGCAAATGTATTAAAGAGTAAGTGTGTCAAGCCAATATGCAAAAACATTGGTGTAATCAGACGCCACCATTCTCCATCTAAGATCAGCCCATTATTTTTAGCACCAAACGCTGTCAAAGTTGCCGTATTGGTACTTCCGCCAAATAGTTCAAGTAAAAGAAACATCACCACTTGAACAGCGATGAACAGGTAGGTGAAAATCGGTCTGCCATTTTGAAAAACGGCCCGTTCTCGTTCACGCTGCTTTTCCTGATCATCAAATGCTTGAAGTACGCTCACTTTAAGCTGGATGACATCTTCAGCTGTGTCTCTTTTTGCCTCTTCTACATCCACTGTCAGCGATGTATTGAGCCATTTTTGCAGCTCATTTACGTCGTGTTGAAGAGTGTCTGCATTCAGTAATACAGGTGTAACCGTCACCTTTTGCTTTTTTTGCGGTTGACCGTTTAGGTCCTCCCAATCATCTACAGGGTCGTCAGCTGTAAATTGGAGCTGTAAGAGATGCAGAGAACGTTTACGCATGGCCTCTCTCAGCTGATCCATCCGATACGTCTGTTCTTCGATATCTCGAACGATCTCCTGTTTAAAATTCACATCTTTTCTATATAGACGGATGAGATCATACCCTGAGTTTCGTGGTGCTTCAAAAAATATTTCATCTTCTGGAAACGGACTTTGAATCATCTCGTACCCTTTTTGTCTTAATTCATCAACAACTCGCCAAAATAAACTATCTATGACATTCATTCATTCGCGCTCCATTTTTTACATTATTATAACAAGAATCGTTCTGATCCGCATTTCTGAACAAAAAAATCCCGGCGTCTGCGGGATTAGAATGCTTGGCGAATAAATTTCGTCCGAAAATATGGGATTTTCATCAGCCACTTAATAAAAAAGTGACGCACTTGATTTTGACCTAAGATCAAATTCATCAGCCGGTAACGATTTTGCACGAGAACGAATGCAAACAATGTGAACACAATGCTCCAAATCATTTTATTCATCATATTCCCTCCTATGTTCGTATCGTGGCTTAAATAGGATGTGTTTATGCATGAACCATCATTTTTATCGCTTACCATGCGATATGTTTTCACACTCTAATCCCTTGTTCTTTTGATTGAATATAATAGACCTCTTCACACTCAGATTGATCATAAGAAACGTCAAATTGATGAAGATCGATTAAATCCTTGAACGTATGAGGCAGCTTACAATTCTGCTCTACCTCTTCCATCTTGTGAGGGAAGTAACTGTCGTATGGATTTGGTGTATGAACATATACAGCGTCTAAACCAGGGTCATGTTCGTGAATACAAATCCATGTTTGGTATGGCTTTTCAAAGCCTTCAAGCTGTTTTAACAGCCTATGATATAAAGCGATATGGGCTTTGATATGCTCTCTTCTTATTATTAAGCTATTTTCCCCGACCCCAAAAAAATCAAGGTGTGTATGCCAAAAATAAAACCATGAATCCTGATCAAGTTTGAGATCACAAGTATTCACTTCCTCCCACATATTGCGGAAGTATCTTTTCTTTCCACGAAATTTTTTCAAAACGGACCTCCTATCAGCTCACATGACATGACCTTATGAAACAACAAAAAGCCCGTTCTTTGGACAATCAGCGGACTTTTACTTTTGATATAACGTGCCTTTTTCACTGACAATCATAGACACCGGTATGTCGTGCGCTTCAGTCGGCACATGCCTGATTTGCTGTAAAGACAGACAAAGTGCAATGGTTCCCCCGTGATAGTCAGCTAAGTAGCGGTCATAATAGCCGCCCCCAAATCCAATCCGGTAGCCTTTTTGATCGAAGCATACCCCAGGCACAATGATTAAATCAATGGTTTCTTTATGTACAGCTGTTGATACTTGAGGGTCTGGTTCCAATAGCCCAAAGTAGCTGGATGTCATCTTTGTTTCGGGTGTATATTCATAAAACATCATCTCTTTTGTTTTCGGAAAACAGGTAGGGATACATACTGTTTTTCCTTCTTCCCACGCTTTTTCAATTAGAGGCATTGTCGGTATCTCTTTTCCTCTAGACATCGTCAAAGCGATCGTTTTCGCCTGTTTCCATGCTGGCAGCTGCAATAAGTGCTCATGAAGTAAAGCCGTGCTGCGCTCAAATTCTTCAGGGCTTATCTGATCAAGCTTGGCTAATGTTTGAAGGCGAAGCTCCTTTTTCATACAGATCATCTCCCATCATAAAAAAACAGCAGGAAAATTCCCTGCTGCTTACTTTGTTTCACGATGTACAGTTTGTTTTTTATCACGTGAGCAATACTTTTTGAATTCAACGCGATCTGGATTGTTTCGCTTATTCTTTTTAGTAATATAGTTACGCTCACCGCATTCAGTGCAAGCTAGAGTAATATTTACGCGCATATTTTTCCCTCCAAACTAAAATCAATTCACATTCAGACCTAACTATAATACCACTTCTAGCTTAGGAATGCTAGAATGTTTTTTCACCAATTTCAATTTGAGTGCATCCACTTACATATCGCATGCTTATGTCATGAAAAATCGTCTGCTCCCCTATAAAACCTGATCCTTTGTCGTACTGTATACATGAGAGACCCTCTTCTCCCCGCCGCTTTCATTTATTTTGACAGCGAGGCAAGGTTTTCATACCCGTTTTACATATAAAAAGAAAAAAGATGAAAAAAAGGTGATTTTCTTCAGCAATTCCTTTTGAAACTAGCTTTTTTATGGTATAAAAAAGAAGGGTCGAAAACTGTCTGAAACAATCTTGGAAGCCTTTTATGGCTTTCAGCATTAAAATATGAATAAAAGGTGATGAAACATGGAAATTGCAATTATCGGATTGCTTGTTGTCAGTATTGTACTGATCGCATTCTCATATTTTCAAAGAGAACCGATTAAAGAAGTCGAGCAGGAACTTGAAACACTTCAACTATCTGCAATGCAAGAAATCTATAAACTGAAAAAGAAAATGAAAGTGCTTGAAGAAGAATTACTTGAAACAAACATCGTCGTCCGCAAGCATTCAGAAATTGATCCATCCATCGCAAGACAGATCATTTCAAAGCACCAAAATGGCATGTCTCCTGAGGCCATTGCGCGCGCTGAGCATGTATCTGTAGAAGATGTCAACATGATCATTAAAGACAACGAGAGGGTGCTTGTATGACGAAAAAAAGCATCCAAACGTTTGCAGCAGGTATGATTCTTGCAACTGGGGTTCTTGCGATTGTCTTTTTCCTCACTGGGAAAGACGAGGCAGCAGCTGATACAACAACAAAAGAAACCCTCGCACAGAAAGTAACAGACACTGACGTGAAAAACTATTTAGACTCCAAAAAAGAAGTCACTGTCAGCCGTGAAACGTACCAGCAGCTTCTTGACTATAAGGAAAAAGCGCTGAAGGCAAATGAAGACGGAGATTCTAAAAGTGATCAACAAAAAGAGGACAAGCCTAAAGGCAAATCGATCAAATTTGTGATTAAAAACGGTATGAGTACAAGTGATGTTTCAGACATGCTTGAAAAGGACGGCATCATCAACTCGTCTAAAGATTTTAATGATTACGTAATTGACGCCGGCTACCATAAAGAAATTCGTGCAGGCAAGTTCAATTTAAAAACAGGAATGACATTCAAACAGATTGTCAAAGCCTTAACAAAATAACAACAAACCCCCCCTGGCGGCACTGACCTCCAGGGGGGTTTTCTTATCCAAATCGACCAGATATATAATCATTCGTTCTTTGATCGTTTGGCTCAGAAAACATCACATTCGTATCATTGACCTCAACAAGCTCCCCCATTAAGAAGAATGCCGTTCGGTCTGATACCCGAGCCGCTTGCTGCATGTTATGCGTCACAATGGCAATCGTATATTTCTCTTTCAATTTCATAATCAATTCTTCAATCTTTAATGTTGAGACAGGATCAAGCGCTGATGTTGGTTCATCCATTAATAAGATGTCTGGGCTTGTAGCAATGGCTCTTGCAATACAAAGACGCTGCTGCTGACCGCCAGAAAGGCCTAGAGCGGGAGCACTTAATCGATCTTTCACTTCATCCCAAAGTGCAACATCTCGAAGCGCTTTTTCCGCGATTTCTTTTAATTGCTGCTTGCTCTTTACTCCGTGAATTCTTGGTCCGTATACGACATTATCAAAGATAGACTGAGGGAATGGATTTCCTTTTTGAAACACCATCCCGACATTTTTACGCAGCTCGACTAAATCGACACGACCTTTTAAAATGTTGTCATCTTTATACATCATATCCCCGGTGATTTTCACACCTGGCACTGTTTTGACCATAAGATTTAACGTTTTAATAAACGTTGATTTTCCGCAGCCAGACGGGCCGATAATCGCTGTGACTTCATGCTCTCTAATCGCTAAGTCAATATGCTTCAATGCATGATGCTGTCCATACCAAAGATTCATATCATTCACACGAAACACTTCTTTTTTTGCTGCTTTAGTTGCTACTGCATTCATCAAATCACCCGCCTTATCCAAATCGACCATTGATATAGTCTTCTGTTTTTTGCTGTGCAGGACGTGTAAAGATACGTTCTGTGGCATCATATTCTACTAGATCTCCGTTTAAGAAAAAGGCCGTACGATCTGATACACGGAGCGCTTGCTGCATGTTGTGTGTCACAATGACGATTGAATAATCATTTTTTAATTCGCCTAATAGCTCTTCAATTTTCGCATTTGAGATAGGGTCTAGGGCAGAAGCCGGTTCATCTAATAATAAGACACTAGGTTTCATCGCAAGTGTACGTGCAATACAAAGTCGCTGCTGCTGACCGCCTGACAATGACAAAGCAGATCGGTGCAGACGATCTTTGACCTCATCCCATAACGCCGCCTTTGTTAAGCTTTCCTCAACCGCATCATCAAGCACAGATTTTCTTTTTTCCCCGGCATACTTTAACGCATGGGTGATGTTATTGTAGATCGATTTAGGAAATGGATTTGGTTTTTGGAAGACCATGCCGATTTCTCTTCTTAAATTCACCACATTAATACGGTCATCCAAAATATTTAATCCTTCGTACATGATCGCCCCTTCACTTCTCGCACCTGAAATTAAGTCGTTCATGCGGTTAATGCTGCGTAAAAAGGTAGATTTCCCGCAGCCGGATGGGCCGATTAATGCGGTGATTGCATTCTTCTCAATCTCGAATGAAATGTGATTGACCGCTCTTTTTTCACCATAATAAATGCTTAAATCCTGCACCTGTAAAATCTGTTCCGCCTGAAGTGGAGCCTTTTTCGCTGCAATCTCTTTTTTTTCTGCTAGCATTTGAACCATATCCCCTTCACACCTCTCTCACATTATTTTGACGTAAGCTTTTTATGAATAAATGAACCAAGCCATCTAGCAGCTAGGTTGAACAATAAAACTGAAAGCACAAGTACAGCTGATGCACCATTTGCAATGGCCTCTGCATCTGGAATGATTCCTTGTGTATTGACGTTCCATATATGAACGGCTAATGTTTCTGCCGGTCTAAACACATTCAGCGGTGACGTATCAGAAAAAGGACTCCAGTTTGTGAAATCAAGGCGCGGTGTGGAGAGACCTGCTGTAAAAAGAAGAGCAGCCGCCTCACCAAAGACTCTTCCTGATGCTAAAATCGCACCAGTGATAATAGACGGAAGCGCACCTGGAATAAGGACCGTTTTGACTGTATGCCACTTCGTTACACCAAGCGCTAGTGATGCTTCCTTTTGATCCTTCGGTACAGAGCGCAGCGCATCTTCTGTCACCCTGACCATCACCGGCAGGTTAAACACAGTGAGCGCAAGAGCTCCTCCAATAATCGTATAGCCCCAGCCTGTTAAATTCACAAACATGAGTAAACCAAACATACCAATGACGATAGACGGAAGTGAAGACAACACTTCGATACATGTACGAATAAAGTCTGTGACTTTGTTTTGAGGCGCGTACTCTGCCATATACACTCCGCCGCCGACGCCAAGCGGTACTGTAATCAGCATCGTAATAAACAAAATATAAAACGAGTTAAAGAGCTGATCCCTGATACCGCCGCCAGAGCCAATCGCACTTGAGCGGGTTGTTAAAAAGTCGAAGTTTAATTCTTTTGCACCGTTGAAAATGATATAAGAAAACAAACCAACGAGAATCGCCGTAATAATGGCAGCACATAATCCAAATATAAATGTGGCAAAACGATCGGTCATTTTGCTATTCATTAAATCTTCCTCCTAGACGACAAGTATCTGATAATGAGTATGAACATAAATGATACAACTAGAAGGACAAGTCCCATTGACCAAAGTGTATTGTTCTCAACACTTCCATACGTTGTGTGACCCATGTTTAACGTAATAATGGTTGTTAATGTACCAGCTGTATCCATAATGCTCTCTGGTAAATTACGCGTGTTTCCAATGACCATCTGTACAGCAAGGGCTTCTCCAAATGCTCTAGCCATGCCAAGAACGACCGCTGTCATTAATGTTGGCAGAGCTGCTGGGACAAGCACACGTCTAATCGTTTGCCATCTTGTTGCGCCTAATGCGTACGATCCCTCACGTAAACTTTTTGGTAGTGAACCCATTGCATCAGTCGCAATGGATGTAACGGTTGGCAGGATCATAATAGACAGGACAATCGTTCCTGCTAGCACGCTATGCCCTGAGCCGCTTGACTTAAAATGTCCGATAAACGGCACCAATACTGTAAGACCTATGAATCCGTAAACAACGGATGGAATCCCTACAAGCAATTCAATGACTGGCTGGAGGATTTTACGTCCCCAAGCAGGTGCAATTTCTGTCATAAAGATTGCGCCTGCGATGCCTAGTGGCGCTGCAATGAGTGCCGATAGGAGCGTGACAGCGATTGATCCGAAAATAAAAGGAAATGCGCCGTACTGCGGGTTTTCTGCTGTTGGGTTCCAATTGATACTGGTTAAGAACTCAATTGGGCTTACACCATTTACGATGAAAGATTGTAAACCCTTAATGCCAAGGAAGATGGTGATGGCGATTGATACAGCAATCATTAAGAATGCGCAAAATCTCACCAAAATACTTCCTCTTACTTCATCCATTTGCCTATTTTTCTTCGAGCTGATCAGTCGATCGCTCGCTTCTGTATGTTCTATCTGCTTCATCTTTTTCTACACTCCTATGAATGTCATAAAAGGAAAAGTGAAAAGCTCCACTTTTCCTTCATCAGCAATTCAAGACCTCTTACTTATCTGTTTGTTTGCCTGTTGCGTCTCTTTCTACTTTCATATTAGCAACTGAGATGTAGCCTTGGTCTTTGACGATTTCTTTTTGTACTTCATCACTCATGAGGTAATCTAAGAATTGTTTTGCTAGACCATCTGGCTCACCTTTTGTATAAGAATGCTCGTAAGCCCAAATTGTATATTTACCGCTTTCTACATTGCTTTCTTCCGGTTTCACACCATCAATGCTAAGCGGTGTAATTTTGTCATCTGTTAAATAAGAGAATGCTAGGTATCCAATCGCACCTGGCGTTTCTGCAATCAGTTTTTTCACTGTGTTTGAAGAATCTTCTGTGATTCCTTCTGCAGGTGTTGCACCATCAAGTGCATATTTCACAAATGTTGCACGAGTTCCTGAAGAGTCAGGTCTGTTGACAAGAGTGATTTTTTGGTCTTTCCCGCCAAGCTCTTTCCAGTTTTTGATTTTACCAGTGAAGATTTTTTTCAATTCGTCCTTTGTGATGTCCTTGACACCCACTTCAGGGTTTACAGCTGCGGCCATTCCAACAACTGCTACTTTGTGGTCTGTTAAAGCTTTTGCGTCGATTCCGTCTTTCTCTTCTGCGAATACATCTGAGTTACCAATTTGTACAGATCCTTCTGACACTTGAGAAAGTCCTGTTCCTGAACCGCCGGCTTGTACTTGAATATCGGCTTTTGGATGTTTATCCATGAATTTTTCTGCTGCCGCAAGAACTAAAGGCTGCATCGCAGATGATCCTGAGATGGTAATGGAACCTGATGCCTCATCTTTGTTTGAAGCATTTCCTTTACTGTCTTTTGAATCTCCGCTTGAGCTGCTGTTTCCGCATGCTGTGACGAATGCTAACAATGCGATAGTAAGGAAAGTAAGCAGCCATAATTTGTTCTTTTTCATTTCAAGAATACCCCCTGAATAATTTGTCCTACGAGTAATACATTAAAGGTTCTTTATTAATTTCGTTTAAATGGAATGTTAAGGTTTTGTAAATGTCGAAGTTTTGTAGAGATCTTGCGATGTTTTTTATGTATTTTGTCAATTTATCTCGAAAATTTTGAAGAAAACGTAAAAAAACGCCCACAAAAAGTGAGCGTTTTTACCTAGAAAAGGTCTAGTCGTTTGTTTCTGCTTCATTTTCAATTTTATTTTTGTTCTTCGCTTGTGTATCATTGCTTTCCTGTTTTGATTTTAGCTCAAAGTATTTGTCTAATACTTGTTCACCGATATCATTTGTAATTGGATAGCGCTGATTGTAGTCTTGATACACCCATGGTACAACGACGGAAATGGCCACTTCTGGATTATCAGCAGGCGCATACGCAACAAGTGTTGTGTTATATGTTGGTGTGCCGCGTTTGCTTTTAATTGGGCCGTCATAGAATGATTGAGCGGTTCCTGTTTTGCCAGCTGGGTTATACTTTTTGTTGCCAAAGTTCGAGTAGGCCGTCCCTCTTGGGTTCTGCATGACAAGCTTGAAGCCTTGCTGAACACGCTTGATCTCATCACCTGTCATGTCTAGCTTATTCAATACGTCCGGTTTGACGGATTCTGTTACAGCACCAATGCCGCGCTGCGGATCTGGCTCTCTCACTTCTTTAACAAGCTGCGGACGTAAACGATATCCGCCATTGGCAATCGTTGAAACGTATTGCGCCATTTGCAGCGGTGTAAACGTATCATACTGTCCAATTGCATAGTCAAGCAGGAGACCAGATTGTGTAGACGTTCCCCGGTAGCCTGTCGCTTCGTTTGGCAGGTCAATCCCTGTTTTGACGCCAAGACCAAATTTACTGAAATTATAACGGAATGTATCAAAAGCTTTCGGATCGATTGGGAGCGGCTGGTTCTTACGATACTCCCCTTTTCCAACGGCAATCGCTGTTTTAAACATATACACGTTAGATGAACGTTCGAGTGCCGTTAAATCATTAATGAGTCCCATATTTTGATAGGATTTCTTAGGCGGTGACTGCGCGATATACAGCGGTTCATCGTACTGGGTACTTCCAATATGAATCACGCCTGTTTTATATCCCGTCAGTACAGTGGCCCCTTTTACAGCTGAGCCCATCGCATAGGATGAAGTCATCGTTCCTAATGCGTAGTCATCAAATTTGTATTTTCCGTTTTTGTTTGAAATCTGTTTCCCCGCAACGGAGAGAACTTCTCCATTTCTAGGGTCCATCATGACAACAAACGCACGATCAAGAAGCTCTGTCCCGCCTCTTTGTTTCGCACTTCTTAAGTTCTTTTCAACGATTTTTTCTACTGCTTTTTGCAGCTGAATATCAATGGTGAGCACTAGGTCTTTCCCGCTCTTTCCTTCTGTTAGCACTTTAGAGCTTGTCACATTGCCCTCTTTATCAGTTGTACTCTGCTCTTTTTCCTTTTGGCCTTGCAGGACATCTTCATATTGATATTCTAGATAGCTTTTTCCTACACGGTCATTTCGGCTGTAGCCGAGCGATAAATAATGTTCAAGAAGTGACTGCGGAAGTCCTTCATCACTTGAGGACACGCTGCCGAGCATACTGCGAAGCAGTCCTTTATACGGATAGCTGCGTGACCAGTCTGTTGTGACATCCACACCTGGCAGCTCGTCCAAATGCTCAGAGACGTAAGCAATTTCGCTTGGCTTCACATCATCATTTTTAATGAATTGAGGCGTAAGTGCATAGCCTGCATCCATTTGTCTTTTAATCGCAAGCACTTGTAAGTCTTTTTTCGTCAGTTGATTTAATTCCTTGTCCGTGATGCGTTTCAGCTGAAGCTCATATAATTTATCATCAGCGACCTTATCGTCACCCTTTAATTCCGATTCCTTTTGAACAAGCTTTTTCGCTTCATTCGGGTGCGTTAAAATCCAGAAATCTTTTTTGTCACGATCGGTGATTTTTTTCGTACTCACATGAATCATATCCGCTAATTTTGTAGCCACTTTGAGCCGCTCTTCTTGTGAAGTCGTCGAGGTTCTCGTATATGTAATGGCATTTAGCGCTTTATTGCTGACAATCGTATTATAGTTTCGATCGTAAATTTTTCCGCGCGGAGCAGATGAGCTGACATTCACATCCTCTTGTTTTTCTGCCTGCTTTTTATAATCTTCTCCATTGACAATTTGTACAAATCCGAGTCTTACAACAACACCGGTAAAAATAATAAACGCAGCTAAAAATAATAAATTCAGCCGAAGTGGAAGTGTTTTGCGCCCTTCCTTCGCGTCTTTTTTGTTTTTCTTGTTTCTCATCACATCACCTTTTCTATCAAGAAAGAAATGGCACCCCTTTTTGTGTATAAAAGGTGCCATCATCATTTTAGCGGTTTTTCTATTATTTATCTAGAAATTTGATGTTCCATTGGTAAGAAATTTTACCTTTCTCCCTTAATAAGGTTCGTCTGAGAAACTGGCTTTTGACCGTCTGCCTCTTTCATATCAGCAGTTTTTTCTTTCAAATGAATATCTTTTACAAAGAAATAAATGAGGGTATGTCCCGCTCCAAGCACAACAAGAGATGCAGGTATCCCGAGCTCATCACCAAGTAAAGTGACAGACAGAAGAAACAACACAATGGAACAAATACGGCCAGCATTTAAAAACAGCTCCCTGACCACAATATATTCAATTCGGGCTTTCCTTGCATACCTTGCATGACCGATGACATCGTATGTTAAGGATACATATGGAACAAGCAGAAGCGGATATCCTATCGCGATGGCTACCGCATACATGAGAAGTGATACATAGGACAAGTGAAAGACGATTAAGAACAAGGCGCCGTATAAAATCAGCCCGCCAAGCATAATGGCTTTCTTACGCCATTTTTTCTTAATCAAACGCGTAGCGAAGAAATAAGCGAAAAAGGCAACACCTGAGTTCACCAAACCAAATGTCCCGAGAGCAAGCTCACTGTTTGTTGCGATAAACACAAAGACACTGATTAAGAAGACAAAGACCCCTTCACGAAGCCCTTGAAAAAAGTGAGCTGTTGTAATCTTACGCCAATTCTCGTCGGCATGGCGTTCTTTCCATATTTGCTTGATGATAAATTTTCCTTTGGACTGCCTTCTCTTGAGGAAAAAGCTTATCACAACCGCTAATGAAAACAAAATTAGCGATAAAGTAAAAATCACTGTATAGCCCGTATCATCTGTTAATTGAGAAATGACAATACCCGCGATCAGTGGACCGATCATGCCAGCTGTAGAGGTGAGGACTCCGAGAAACCCATTAAAGAAATCTCTTGTTTCAGGCTCAGTGATCTCAAAGGTAAGTACGTTAAAAGCAAGCCAGTAAAAACCATAGCCGATCCCAAGGACACTCCCTAATAAAACAAGCCGCGCGGCCGCGTGCTCTCCTGCTATTAAGACAATTAAGTAAAAAGCGGCTAAGAAGATCACGCCGAAACGAAGGACAAACGCCCGGTCTATTTTTTTAGCAAGCCGGCCTGCGAATAAAAATGTAATGGGCTGAAGCACAACAATAGCCAGATTGTAAATCGCAAGATCTGTGAATTTCCCAGACTGTTTCCATAAATACACGTTTACAAACGTATTAGAAAGCGCAATGGCAAGTGCGTATAATCCGCCAATCGTGAGGAGGAGCATTAAATCTCTTGTAACATCCATGTCCCCGAACATTTTCTTTAATCTGCTCATATATTTCATTCTCCTTTTCTACACAATAGTCTGTCTCATCAAAAGACAGATATGTAAAAAAAGGAGGGAAAATATAAAAAGACCTGCTTCTCTAAAGAGCAGGTCTTTTCAAATCAAATGGTTTATTTAGCTTCGCTGTAAAGGCGAGCCACTTCATCCCAGTTCACAACATTCCAGAAAGCTGAAATGTAATCAGGACGACGGTTTTGGTAGTTTAGGTAGTAAGCATGCTCCCAAACGTCAAGTCCTAGAATTGGTGTTTTTCCTTCAGTTAAAGGAGAATCTTGGTTTGGCGTGCTTGTGATTTCAAGTTTGCCATTGTTCACAACAAGCCATGCCCAACCAGAACCAAAGCGTCCTGCAGCTGCTGCAGCGAAATCAGATTTGAATTTTTCAAATCCGCCTAATTCTTTTTCGATTGCATCTGCAAGTTCACCAGTTGGTGCGCCGCCACCGTTTGGTGAAAGAAGCGTCCAGAATAATGAGTGGTTAGCATGTCCTCCGCCATTGTTACGTACAGCTGTACGAACGTTTTCAGGTACAGAGTTTAGGTTAGCCACTAGCTCTTCGATTGATTGATCTTCAAGAGCTGATACACCTTCGATTGCTTTGTTTAAGTTTGTTACATATGTGTTGTGGTGTTTTGTGTGGTGAATCGTCATTGTTTCCTTGTCGATATGTGGTTCTAATGCATCGTAAGCATATGGTAATTCTGGAAGTTTAAAAGCCATGGTTAAATTCCTCCTTAGAAATGTATGTACTGAAATGCTTCCTTAGGTCGTAAGCAAGCAATTCACCCTACTCAAAGAGTATCAAAAGAATTGGCTTGTTTCAACGTTATTGCTCATGATCTGAAACATTTCAGTGTTTATTTTGTATTTAACCCTTTAGAAAGAGTTTTAAACGCCCTTTTTCTATTTATCGAAGGACATAAAATAAAAAGATGCCCAGCATCAGCGCTTGAATCAATCCTTTGGCAAATACACCTGATATAAATCCGATTAACGAGCCTAATCCTACTTTCACACTTGTCTTCACATCTTTTTGATGAACAAGGAGCTCTGCTATAACACTTCCGATAAATGGACCAATGATAATTCCTGCAATCGGAATCACAAAAGGACCGACTAATAACCCAATGGTGCTTCCCCAAATAGCTGCACGGCTACCGCCAAAACGCTTGACCCCAATCAGGTTCGAGACATAATCTGCCGCAAATAATACCGCGGTAAATACGGCTTGAATGAGCCAAAACGTCAGTGTCAGCGGCTCGAAGCTGAAAAAGAAACCATATAGAATAAATCCGAGAACCATAAAAACCACACTAGGGATAATTGGATAAACAAGTCCAACAAATGCAATGATAAATGCACAAATGATCAGAATCCAATACAGCACGTCCAAGTCACAGCCGCCTCCTTTTTATTTGCTGTATACATTATGCCTCATTCCCTCTATCTTAACCAGCAATGAAGGCCATACTTGTACTTGTTAGATAGACATTGATACAATATGAGAAATAGAAAAGAATGTAGGAAGTGAATTGATTGAACGTATTTAAACTATTGTTAAAAGGCATTTATTCACCAAAAGATATTGCGAAAGCACGGTTTACAGGGATTGGCAAAGCGATTTTATTCATTTTTATCCTTTCGATCATCGCAGCAGTTCCACAGGGCTATCATATGAGTCAAGAGATCTCGAATGCGATGTCAGGATTTCAGCATGTGATCAAAAAAGATTTACCTGATTTCTCAATCGAAAAAGGAAAGCTTCAAGCGGATCAAAGTGAACCGATAGAAAAAGAAGAAAACGGCATTACGATCATTTTTGATCCTGCTGAAAAAATAAAAGCAAGTGAGCTTGAATCAAAGCAAACGGCCATCGCATTATTAAAAGAAAAAGCTGTGATTGCTATTGATGGGCAAATGACAGATATCCCGTATCAGCTGCTTGGTGGGACGCTGACAAAAGACGAACTCGCCCGCGTCACAAATCAGAATCAAGCGATTATTATCCCAGTCATCTGTGTGCTGCTATATCTATCAACTGCGGCTCTCATGTTCATTAGCGCAACTTTCCTTGCGATGCTTGGTACATTTATTAAACGCATGCAGCAAAAAGAGCTGTCCTTCCAAATGCTATGGAAGCTCTCTGCTTACTCACTCACATTAACAACAGTCTTTTTCGCCATCATGAGTGCATTAAACACGCCTGTTGCGAATTCATTTTTATTAAATTGGGTCATTAACTTTATCTTTTTATACCTTGTTGTAAAGGAAATACCCGCTAAACATAAACCACTTGTCAAAAATTAATTTAGTATATGAAAGCTCCCCCAACTTGGAGGAGCTTTTTATGTATGTGCATTCTCTATGATTCATCCGGATGAATGATCGCAAACAAATAATGATCTTCCCACACGCCATTAATCTTTACTTTTTTACGATTGAGTCCCTCATTTTCAAAACCTGTCTTTTCAAGCACACGAATGGAACCTATATTACTCGGCTTTACTCCAGCTTCAATACGATGCAGGTGCAGCTCATCAAAGGCATAATCGATGATTAAACGAATGGCTTCTGTCATATACCCTTTCCCGCCATGCTTTTCATCAAGTACATACCCCAGCCAAGCTCCTTCTACCGGGCCTCTTACGACAGAATTTAATGAGATTGTCCCAATTAAGGCATCTGTTTCATTTAAGAAAATACCGTGCATGTAGGCTTCATCCTGTACGCATCTTTCCACACTGCGCTGAATTCGTTCAATTTGACGAGATAACGTGAAAAAATCATCTTTGACCAAAGGTGTAAATTGCTGAAAATAGGAGCGATTCTCAAGTTCAAGTGCGAGTAGTGATTGTGCATCTTCTTCTGTTAGCGCTCTCACATATATATGCTGACTGATTTTCTTCATAAACTCTCCCCCCTGCTTTTATTTTATCATAATCGTGATAGAAGCTTGAAAAAGCACCGCCGAGCGTAAATTCAATACAAGACACACTAGAACGAACTAGAACCTCCCTTTCCAGCTTTTTTCCTCATATTGGTTCTATCATTTCGGGACACGCATAGACTGAAGTAAACTCTTAAAAGCGGTGAGTGAAATGCGGCGTATTATTTTTTTGCTAATCAGTTTGTTTGTCCTCTTTATTATCTTTTTTGATTTAAAAAATGGCACCATTCCCGTTGAAGAAGGTCCAGCTGTCCCTGCAAATGCCTTTCAAACACCTGAGAAAAAAGCATATAAGAACGTCACAGTGAAACAAGGTGAAACCGTCGTCTCTATCGTCCATACAAGTAAGCCTCTTGATGAAGTCATTGAAGATTTTGAAGAGCTGAATCAAGGCGTCAAAGCAAACGAAATTCGGGCAGGCAGCACATATAAGTTTCCGGTATATAAGAGATAAAACGTTAATTCCTTGTCATTCATACAAAGAGACTGTTACAATATGAACTGTAAAACAAGACGTACATGGCAAAGAATTGCTTGTACACTAAGGAGCGATTGACAAGTGAGTGAAGTCACACATCGTACTAAAACACGTCCCGTCAAAGTGGGACCTTTAACTATAGGTGGAAATAATGAGGTTGTCATTCAAAGTATGGCAACAACCAAAACACATGATGTCGAAGCGACAGTAGCTGAAATTAAGCGTCTTGAAGAAGCTGGCTGTCAAATTGTGCGTGTCGCATGCCCAGACGAGCGTGCAGCAAATGCGATTGCAGACATAAAAAAACAGATCAACATCCCGCTAGTTGTCGATATTCATTTTGACTACAAGCTTGCACTGAAAGCGATTGAAGCAGGTGCAGACAAAATTCGAATCAACCCAGGAAACATCGGAAGACGAGAAAAAGTCGAAGCGGTTGTGAAAGCAGCAAAAGAAAAAGGCATTCCAATCCGTATTGGGGTAAACGCTGGTTCATTAGAGAAAAAAATTCTTGATAAATACGGCTACCCAACAGCAGATGGTATGGTCGAAAGTGCACTGCACCACATTAAAATTCTTGAAGATCTAGATTTTCATGATATCATCGTCAGCATGAAAGCATCTGATGTCAACCTAGCGATTGAGGCGTACGAAAAAGCTGCAAAAGCATTTGACTACCCTCTTCACCTTGGAATTACAGAATCAGGTACATTATTTGCAGGTACGGTCAAAAGTGCAGCTGGTCTCGGTGCTATCTTGAATATGGGGATTGGGAATACACTCCGCATCTCATTAAGTGCTGATCCAGTTGAGGAAGTAAAAGTAGCACGTGAACTGTTGAAATCATTTGGTCTTGCAGCAAATGCAGCCACACTGATCTCTTGCCCAACTTGTGGACGAATCGAAATTGACCTCATTAGCATTGCAAATGAAGTCGAAGAATATATCTCCACGATTAAAGCACCGATTAAAGTAGCTGTTCTTGGCTGTGCTGTAAACGGTCCAGGTGAAGCGCGTGAAGCTGATATCGGAATTGCCGGAGCTAGAGGAGAAGGCCTATTGTTCCGTAAAGGTGAAATTGTTCGTAAAGTGCCAGAAGAAACAATGGTCGAAGAACTGAAAAAAGAAATCGATAAAATTGCTGAAGAGCATTATGCAAAAATGGAAGCTGAAAAAGCAAAAGCCAACGCATAACAAAAAACGCCTGACGTCACTGTCAGGCGTTTTTCTGTTCTTGTTAAAAGAACGGGGTGATAAATATGCCAAGGATGACGGAAACAATTCCGATCCCGATTGACCATGCGCCAAGCGCATGTGCTCCTTTTCTTCTTGCAATATAACCAACGACGATTGCCGCTACTCCTAATAGCACCGGCAAGACAAATAACGAGATAATCGCAATCGCGAGTGCTGTATAGCCTATCCCCTTACTGCCTGAATCGTCACCTACTTGGTCACGTTCTCGTCTGTCTACTCGATCTCTTGAAGCCTGATATGGCTCTGCAATTTCAGCAGCTGTTTCCTCTAGATAGCCATCATCATTACTAAAGTGTGTGTCGATTTCACGATCATTTCTTCTGAAATCTTCGTCTCTTTCCATGATCAATTCCCCCTTTTGGTTAATAGAAAGGAGCTTTTTTAGTATGAGCAAAAATGTCTGTTTCATGTTTGCTAAAACTTGCTGGAATTGTGAATTGATTATGTTACACTTTAAGAGTATAAAAATGAGGAGTGTGGGCATGTTACGTTTAGGAATTGATATAGATGGCACAGTGACGGCGCAGGACACCTTTGTTCCCTATTTAAATGAGTCGTTCCAATGTGCCATGACACTAGATGATATGACAGAATATGATTTGACGAAGCTTTTAAATATTTCTCAAGAAGAGTTTTGGGGCTGGATGAATCAGCATGAGCCTCTTATATATAAACAGGCAAAGCCTGCTAAGGACGCAAAAGAGATGCTTGATCAAATGAAACATCAACACAGGCTGATCTATATTACAGCGAGAAGGCAGCATCATGCGGATATCACCTACGAGTGGTTTCACAAACATCACGTGCACTATGATGACATTGAGCTGGTTGGCGGTCATCATAAGCTCGAAGCTGTTCAAAAGCACAAAATTGATGTGTTTTTCGAGGATCATCATGGAAATGCCACAATGATTGCAAAAGAGGCTGACATCCCGGTTATTCTTTTTAACTCCCCATATAATCAAATGCCCATTGACGAGAGGATTATACGTGTCAACAACTGGCAGGAAGCATCTCAATGGATTAAACAATACGAGCAGCGTTTGGAAACTGCTTATTAATACAGAAAAGCCGATACTCTAATGTATCGGCTTTTTTGATGGAGCAAGCTTCCCTTCTGTCATGAGGAAATGGTACAGCGCTCCCTTCATGCCTGCCTGATTCAAGTAATAGCACGTTTCCACCTTCACTTGAATGTTCTTCCACGCAGGCAGAGTATGTAAATGTTTCTCAATATTTGATAGCAAATCTGGTCTGGCACTAACGCCCCCACCAATGAGGATTTTCTCAGGATTAAGGACAGTTGCTACATTGTAAATACCAATGGCGATTCGCTTGTACCACTGATCCACTAGCTTTTCAATGGACGGATCATGCTTTGCCTTTTCAAAAATGTCTTGACCGTCTATTTGCGTGCTTTGCGGAATTCCTTGCTTTTCTTTATAGCTGCGAATTAAACCAGCTGTTGAAGCACTGCTGTTGAGTGTTGTAAATTGTCCATTGTCTGTCTCTGTCAGCATCATGCCAAATTCACCGCCGCGGAAGGAAGCCCCGCGTACAAGCTGACCGCCAGCGAAAATACCACCGCCAACACCTGTGCCAAGCGTCATACAAATAAAACTGTCACACTCTTTCGCATGGCCACTGTATTTTTCTGCAAGAGCTGCACAGTTCGCATCATTTTCGACTTCAACACGAAGAGAGGTTTTCTCTTCTAAAAGAGTTTTTACATTTTGACCATTTAAGGCAATGATGGCTCCTGCAAATTCTGTATAACCTGTTTCACTGTCCACAAAGCCCGGAAGACTAATGGCGATTCCGCTAACATCTGACGTTCTCTGATATTGTTTGACCACATCCGCCATCGCTTCTAAAAACGGTTCAAGCTGACGGCAATTCGTTTCATAGTCACCGCTCGTGACCAGCCCCCCATCCCGATCCATTAATCCATGTTTTGTTCTCGTCCCGCCTACATCAAACACGACATAATACGCCACTTTTGACCCTCCCTTTACTCCAAAAGACACAAATTTCTTCAGTACCTTGTTCTCATTTTAATGAAACAGCCGCCCTTTGTAAAACGTTTTCAAAAAGACAAGAGAAAAAGCCAGCTCTGCGGCTGGCTGTTTTATGAGTGAACTTCCTTCGGTTCGCAGGAAGGACACGTTCCGTATATTTCGAATTTATGTCCGCTAATGTGATAATCCTCTAGATCGGCGTCTAACTTGTCCATAGGGCAGGCATCGATCTCCTTTGTTTTACCGCATGTCAGACAAATAAAATGATGGTGGTGATGAGAAAAGGAACATTTAAAACGAAAAAGCTTCTCACCTGACAATTCCGTTGTTTCTAATATACCTAAGTCTTCATATAGCGACAGGTTTCGGTAAATCGTATCAAAGCTAAGACCCGGGTAGTCTTCACTTAGTGCCGTCAGCACATTTTTAGCAGTCAAATATTTATCAGAATCAGAAAACAGTTGAAGCATGTCTTCACGTTTGCTTGTATACTTGTAGCCTTTTTCCTTTAATAAATCAAGCGCTTCTTGTACGTTCATGATGATTCCCCCTTTTGAATTTTCCAATAAAAATACATCCGATTAAAATCAAAATGGACAGCATCACAATGGTTCCGCCTGGCGCTAAATCTAGATAATAGCTTAAGATCAATCCCGCCAATACAGACAATTCACCGAACAAGATCGAAAGGAAAATCGCCTGTTTGAACCCTTTGGCAATGCGGATACTTGCCGCAACAGGAAGTGTCATGAGCGCAGAGACAAGTAGTGTACCTACGATACGCATCGATGCCGCAATGACAAGTGCGACAACTAAGATAAAAATAAAATGAATCCATTTCGCTGAAATACCAGAAGCCTTTGCATGCTCTTCATCAAAAGAAAGTAAAAATAATTCTTTATATAAAAGCACGACAACTAACACCACAACGAGTGAGATCCCAACAACAATCCAAAGATCTAATCTCGACACCGCACTGACACTTCCGAACAAATAACTAAACAAATCTGTATTAAAGCCATTCGCTAGTGAAATGAAGATGACGGAAATCCCAATCCCGCCAGATAAAATAATAGGTATCGCCAGCTCCTGATAATGCTTATACACAGAGCGCAGGCGTTCAATAAATAACGAACCGGCAACAGAAAACGCCATCCCTAAGTACAGCGGGCTTACCCCTGTCAAGAGGCCAAACTTTTTATCAAGAAATAAACTAGCTGCAATACCGGCAAGTGATACGTGACTGAGGGCATCTGCAATCAGCGAGAGCCTTCTCACGACGATAAATACACCAAGCAAGGGCGCAATAAAACCGATCAGCATTCCTGCGATAAACGCATTTTGTAAAAATTCATAATGAAAAAATGGAAATAGCATTATTCATGTCCCCCATGATGGTGATGATCGTGATGAATCACTTGAATGTCATGTCCGTAAAATTGAGATAACGCCTGATCATCCATTGAATCAAACGTTGCTGCATCTCCGTGGAAATGAAGTGTCTGATTTAAACAAGCCACATGGGTGACTTTATCAGAAACGGTGCCCACGTCGTGTGTGACGAGAATTAAAGACATTCCTTTTTCTTTGTTTAATGTTTCGAGCAGCTGATAAAAGCCTTCTACTGTCCGCTGGTCTACCCCAACCGTCGGTTCATCTAAAATGAGCAGCTTCGGCTGACTGACGAGCGCACGTGCAATAAAGGCACGCTGCTGCTGACCGCCTGAAAGTTCCCCGATGTTTTGGTGCTTTAAATCTTGTATCCCAACTGAACGAATGGCTTCCTCAACTTGCCATTTGTCCTGCTTGCTCATTCGTTTGAATAAACCTATTTTCGCCGTCAATCCACTTGCGACGACTTCGTAAACAGAAGCAGGGAAACCTGTATTAAAACTATTCGCCTTTTGAGAAACAAATCCAATTTGATCCCAGTCTCTAAATTTTGAAGCAGGCGTGCCAAATAGCTTTAATTCACCTTGCTGTGGTTTAATGAGCCCAAGCAGGCACTTTAATAAGGTTGTTTTACCAGATCCATTCGGTCCAACAAGTGCTAGAAAATTTCCTTCCTCGACTGTTAAATGAATGTGATCTATGACATTTCGCTGTCCATACGAGTACGAAATGTCCTTCATTTCAATAATTGGCTTTGCCATGAATCTTTCCACCTTTAATCAATATAAAAAGAATGATTACGATTTATACAACAAAAAGAAAATGGCTTTTGCCATTTTCTCTGTCCATACATACATTTCATTATATAAAAGAAAGATTAAAAAGTAAAATAAAAGCTAATGAATGGCTGTTTTGAACTTACCGCCTTTTGTTTCATGCGTATCCATAATCGTAATAAATGCTTGACTATCAATTTCAAATACAATGGATTTTAGCTTTGTGATTTCAAGTCTTGTGACAACGGCGTAGATGACATCTTTTTCTTCATCTGTATAACCGCCTTTCCCTCTCAGCTTTGTCGTTCCCCTGCCAAGTCGATGAAGAATCGCATCTGAAATTTCATCATAATAATCTGACACGATAATGACAGCTTTTGTTTCATCAAGCCCTTGAATGACAGCATCAATTGTTTTCATTGCCAAATAATATGTCATAACAGAATACATAGCCTGCTCTGGTCCGAAGACAAAGCCTGCCCAAATAAAAATGAACACATTGACGATCATGACAAACTCACCGACGGAGAATGGAATTTTTTTCGTTAGCAGAATGCCTAAGATCTCTGTTCCATCCATTGAGCCTCCATTTCGAATGACAAGTCCCACACCAAAACCAAGTAATAGCCCGCCAAATACAGTGGCTAAGATTGGCTGATTTGTAAATGCCTCTACATGATGGAGTGAAGATTCAATCACGGCTAAGCTGACAATCCCAATTACTGTGGAAACCAGAAAGGTTTTGCCAATATGTTTGTATCCTGATATCATAAATGGAATATTCAAAATGACAACAATCGTCGCAAAATTGATGAATGGGTTATCTGTAAAGAGATAATCCAAAATAAGCGAAATGCCGATGATGCCTCCATCGATAATATTGTTTGGCACTAAAAATAATTCAATGCTGACTGCTGCGCATGTAGCTCCTACTAGAATCAGGAAAATTCTAAATATAAAATGAGGCACTGATTCCTTTCTATGCTGTTTACTATTTGCCATACGTTCTCCCCTCTACACAACTTAAATTTTCAATGAACATTTTATTCACTTTACTATTTTATCATTTCACAGGGTAAAATAAAATTTTTTGCACATTTTCCGTTTTCGCCCATACATTGTTACAGAGGGGAGGAATGGAATTGATTTTAATTCAAAAAATTGTCCTGCAACGGCTCAATCAGATCACAGCAAATGATCTGTTAAGGTATGCGAAGCAGTATGGTGTCAGTTTAACGTCAAACCAAGCTGCTGAGGTGGCCAAACTCATGAATGGGAAGAACATCAATATTTTTAATGATGCAGAGCGTAGCCGGCTTCTTAAGCAAGTAGAAGCGATTACATCTAAACAGACAGCTCAGACTGTCAATGATCTGTTTAATCAGTTTACAAGTTAAACAAAAAAGGGCCGCATTTAGCGGCACCTCATGATGTTATATGCTTTTTTACTGATTCTTAATTTTATCTAGTAAGCCTTCGTCAAATTGCTTTTCTTTTAGCATTGCAATTTCGAATTTGTAAGGTGGCTTTTTGTTCTTTTTATCTTCACCTACATAAGGCGTTTCTAAGATTTTTGGTACATCTTGAAGCTGCGGATGATGCACAATATTGTTCAGTGCATCGAAGCCAATTTCACCAAAGCCGATATTTTCATGTCGGTCTTTTCTTGCGCCTTGTACGTTTTTACTGTCATTAATATGAAGAACCTTGATTCGGTCAATACCGACGATTCGATCAAATTCTTCTAACACCCCATCAAAGTCAGTCACAATCGGATAACCAGCATCGTGTGTGTGACACGTATCAAAGCAGACAGAAAGTGCTTCGTTATGTGTCACTCCGTCGATAATTTGGGCAAGCTCTTCAAAGCTTCTCCCGCACTCTGATCCTTTGCCAGCCATTGTTTCAAGTGCAATTTGAACCTTTTGCCCTTTTACGATGACTTCGTTTAAACCTTCAATGATTTTTTGGATTCCTGCTTCTGGTCCTGCTCCGACATGTGCACCTGGGTGGAGAACAATCTGCCTCGCACCTAGCGCTTCTGTACGTTCAATCTCAGAGCGAAGGAAGTCCACACCAAGCTCAAACGTCGCTGGATTGACGGTGTTCCCAATATTAATAATATATGGTGCATGCACGACGATATCTGTCATACCATGCTCTTTCATATGCGCTTGTCCAGCTTCAATATTGAGGTCTTCAATTTTTTTACGGCGCGTATTTTGCGGTGCACCTGTATAAATCATAAACGTATTCGAACCATAAGAGGCAGCTTCTTGACTCGCTGCAAGAAGCATATGTTTTCCGCTCATGGATACATGTGAACCAACCTTCAACAATGTTTCCCCCTACTTTCCATTACGCTTTGACTTTCTACGTTCCTGTCTTTTGATTTTGTCCATCTCACGTGTCATTTTCTTTTTATATCCAGGTTTGACGGCTTTCGGTTTTCTCACAAGACGCTTTGCTTTTTCTTCAATTTCATTAGGTGCTTTTTTACGTCTTTGACGCTTCAAGCGGTCATCTGCATCTCGCCATTCGCCATGAACAATGGTTTTGTTTTCAAACACAACGCCCATTTTCTCAATTTGAATGAGTGCATCCTCATCAGCAAGCTCATAAATAGTCATCGCAATTCCAGATGAACCAGCTCGAGCCGTTCGACCAACACGGTGAACATAAAAATCAAGATCAGATGGAAGCTCATAGTTGATCACATGGCTGACACCTTTAATATCAATTCCGCGGGCTGCAAGGTCAGATGCCACAATATAAGTGAACTCTAAATCATCAATTTGTTTCATCACTTTTTTACGTTCGCGCGGCGTTAATCCGCCATGAAGCACTCCAACTTTCATTCCTTTTTCTTGTAGGAATGATGCGATTTCATCAACGGTTGTTTTTGTATTGGCAAAAATGATGCCTAAATAAGGCTGTACATTCGTCACCATTTCATGGAGCAATTTTAGCTTGTCGCGCTGTTTAGATGGGACTAAAATATGCTGGATGTTTTCAGCTGTAATCCGTTTTGGTTCAACATGGGCATATTTTGGATTGTCCATATATTTTTTCAGGAATGGCTTTAGTTTTTCTGGAATCGTTGCTGAGAACACAAGCATTTGCAGCTGCTCTGGCATTTGTGAACCAATACGGTCCACATCTTCTAAAAAGCCCATATCCAGCATTAAATCCGCTTCATCAATGACAAGAGATGTCGCTTTGTAAACGTTCAGCGCCTGCTCATGAATGAGGTCCGCAATACGTCCAGGTGTGCCGACAACCAAATGCGGCTGGTTTTTTAGCTTTTGAATGGATTTCTGCTTGTCCGTTCCGCCAATGTAAAGCTTTGCTTTAATTTCTTCTTCTGGAGAGGCCTTCTTTAAGATCGTTTGGGCTTCTTTGAAAATTTGATTGGCTAATTCTCTTGTAGGTGCAGTAATCACGACTTGTACGTGCTCTTTGCTTGGATCAATTGAATGAATAAGCGGCAATAAGTACGCGTGGGTTTTCCCTGTTCCTGTTTGTGATTGACCAATCACGCTTTCTCCTTTTAACACAGCAGGGATAATTCTTTTTTGAATATCAGTTGGCTCATAAAAGCCCAGTTCATGAATAGCATCTATTATAAAAGACTTTAATTCATATGTCGTAAATTTTGTTTCGTTCATGTTTTCACTCCTTAAGGCAATGCCTTTTTGCTCATCTCCTCATTATAGCTGATTTTCAGCAAAAAAACCATGTCCGCTTTTCTTACAGGAAACCAATTGATGCTTCCTTGCATAACCTATGATTAGAAAGAGAATGCAGTAAGGGAGGTACAAGTATGTTAGGGCAAAGGCCTATGGGCGATTTTCAGCCGCACCGTCCCTCACGCCGGCATCTTGGAAATGGCGGACAGCCCGGAATTTTTCAAAGGAGGCAGCAGGCTCCTATCGAACAGCCTTTTCAAGGGCAAGGCAATCAATTTCAGCAAATGATGCCTCGCTCCCCGTCTGTACAGGGAGGCGGTGTACGCGGAATGGGCGGAATTCCAGGAGGCGAAAGCCGTGCACTAGGCGGCGGAGCAGGAATGAAAGGCTTGCTCTCTAAATTTCTTCCTGGCGCAGGGGGAGCAGGGGTTTCTGGAGGTGGTGCGGGATTACAAGGAATCCAGAGCTTCGCAAATCCTGCAACCCTCTCAAGCATGTTGGGAAATGTTCAAAAGGTGCTCGGAATGGCGCAGCAATTTACGCCAATGATTCAGCAATACGGTCCTTTAGTCAGAAATTTGCCTGCGATGATTAAGCTGTACAGCCAGCTTGGCAGTGCAGATGATGATGAAACAAGTACAGATGAAGAACCTAAAGAAATCGGCGAGGAAACAGAAGTGCAAAAAGAGGTTGCATCAGGAGATGATGAAATAGAAGAAAACGAAGAACCAGAGGACATCCTCGTCAAAAAAGCAGCTCCTCACACATCACCTGCTCCTGAAGCAAAACCGAAAAAAAGACCTGGCAGCTCTGTTCCAAAACTATATGTCTAGTGATCTTTTAACGGCGAAGTGTCCCCTGCGTATAACAATCTTTGATATATACGCTTACTTTGGCTATAATGGAAGCTAGAGAATGATAAAAAGCCGTTTTTCCACGGCTTTTTATATTGTTCTTCTCTAGCAGCACTTCCCTACAGGAGGACGAATAAATGAATGTAATTAAAATTTCGCCGCGTGGCTATTGCTATGGCGTTGTAGATGCAATGGTCATTGCTAAAAATGCCGCACTTGATAAAAACTTGCCACGCCCAATTTATATATTAGGTATGATTGTGCACAACAAACACGTGACAGATGCCTTCGAAGAAGATGGGATCTACACACTGGACGGCCCAAACCGCTTGGACATTTTAAAGCAGGTTGAAAGCGGAACAGTTATTTTCACTGCTCACGGCGTTTCACCTGAGGTTCGTCAAATTGCAGAAGAAAAAGGTCTTGTCGCCATTGATGCAACCTGTCCCGATGTAACGAAAACACATGAACTCATTTCAGAGAAAACAGCCGATGGGTATGACATTATTTATATCGGAAAAAAAGGTCATCCTGAGCCAGAGGGAGCTGTCGGAGTAGCCCCTGACAAGGTGCATCTTGTCGAATCAGAAGCGGACATTGAGGCGCTCGATTTAACATCAGATAAATTGCTTATCACCAATCAGACAACGATGTCTCAGTGGGATGTCCACGATCTGATGGAGCTCATAAAAGAGAAATATCCTCACGTCGAGTACCATCAAGAAATTTGTCTTGCGACACAAGTACGTCAGGAAGCTGTATCTCAGCAAGCTGGCCAAGCCGATCTTACCATTGTTGTCGGCGATCCAAAAAGTAATAACTCCAACCGTCTGGCACAAGTGTCAATGGAGATTGCTGGAACGCAGGCTTACCGTATTGGTGACCTAAGTGAGCTCAAGCTGGAGTGGCTGCAAGGCGTAAATACCGTTGCCATTACTGCTGGCGCTTCTACACCAACGCCTATTACAAAAGAAGTGATCCGTTTCTTAGAAAACTACGAGCCGGATGATGAATCAACTTGGAAGATTGAACGATCGGTTCCTCTTTCGAAAATACTACCGCGCGTGAAAACAAAGAAATAAATAAACGTCAGAGCTTCTATGCTCTGACGTTTTTTGTTTACATAAATTGAAATGGATTTGTGTTTGATTCAGAAACAAAGAGCTGTACATCATACTTTTTCTCTGAACATAGCGATTGAAGCTTCGCCTTTACGCCCTCTTTCATCATCTTTTCTGCATAATGCCCTGGGTCCACTACGTTCAGCCCGAGCATCATGGCATCATGGGCGACATGGAAATAAAGATCCCCTGTCACATACACATCAGCACCCATTCTTTTTGCTTGATGAATGTATTTATTTCCGTCTCCGCCAAGCACAGCTACTTTTTTCACAACAGCGTCCTGATCACCTACAAAGCGAGCACCATTTACATCCAGCTTTGTCTTCACAAATCGCGCGAAGTCTCCAAGGGTCATAGGCTCTCTTAGCTCCCCTATACGGCCAAGCCCTTTTTGAATAGGAGGAAGGTCTGTCGTGTGTACACTATAAGCGACTTCTTCATAAGGATGTGCTTTGATCATTTCACGAATGACTTGTTTTTCAATACTTGCCGGGAAAATGGTTTCAATCCGTACTTCTTTAACAAATTCCAATTGACCGGTCTCACCAATGAACGGGTCCGCATCTTCTGATGGCAAAAAGCTGCCTGTCCCTTCATTTGAAAACGCACAATGGCTGTAGTTGCCAATATGGCCGGCGCCCGCATTTCCTAAAGCTGTCCGGATGGCTTCTTCAAATTCCTGCGGGACATAGAGGGCAAGCTGTTTGATTTGATCTTCATATGTCGGGACTAACACACTTGTTTCTTCAAGCTCTAAAGCCTCCGCAAGCAAGTCATTGACTCCTCCATCAGCCACATCTAAATTCGTATGTGCCACATATACTGCAATATCATGTTTGATGCATTTCTCAATGATTCGTCCAGCTGGCTGATCTGTCGCTACATGTTTTAACGGACGGAAGATCGGCGGATGGTGAGCAATCATGAGATCCACATTTTTTTCGATCGCCTCATCTACCACATTCTCTAGTACATCTAAGGTGATCATGACATTGTTTACCTTTTTATTTAACGTCCCAATCTGGAGACCGATTTTGTCTCCTTCCATGGCATATGCCTTTGGTGAAAATTGTTCAAATAATTGGATGATTTCATGTCCGTTTACTGTTTTAGCCAACAGTCAAAACCTCCTTTAGAATCTTTATTTTTACATGCAGCTCTTCAAGACGCTCCTTGTTCTCTTCTGTTCGCGCTGCCTGCTGAATTTGACTTTCTATCTTCTCCATATGCTGGAGCTCTTGCATCCACTTGCGCCGGAAGACGTCATTTTGCTCTTTCGCAAGAAACGGACCAACTAGCATGCCTGTTTCAATTGACATCCCTTCATAGGCTTTATCTTTGTCGCCTTTTTCGGCGATGATGATTTCGTATATTTTGCCATCCTCTTCTAAAATGACTTCACCCATCAATTCATACCCCTCTTGATAGAGCCATAAACGAATGTGGTGAGCATGGATATTCGGCTGAAGAATAAGCCTTTCATGGCCTGTGAGCTTATGCTTGCCGTCATTTAAAATGCTTGCGATGAGTGCTCCGCCCATACCTGCAATCGTTACAGCATTCACTTCGCCCTTTTCAATGACTTCAAGACCATTACCTTTTCTGACCGAGATCTGGTCATCTAATTCAAGTCTATGTACTTGCTGCTTCGCCGATTGAAGCGGTCCTTCTGTAATTTCACCAGCAACCGCTTTTAATGCTTTTTGATGCAGGATTGCATAGCACGGCAAATAGGCATGATCTGAGCCGATATCAGCAAAGACAGCCTCATGTGGTAAAAAGTCTGCGACTCTTTTTAGTCGTTTTGATAAATTCATTTCATTCATACGTATCACTACTTTTCTTTAATGTTCATACTTGTCTATCTTATATAAATTATGGACTTTTTAAAAGTCGTTTTCAAATGAAAAAAGCTCTTCTGATCAAAAAGAGCTTTTTGCGTAACATTATTTAATTTTGGATACCCATTCTGACATTTCATCGAGCTTTTCATTCGGGATTAGCCCGCCTGGCATCCCGTTGCCGCCTTCTTGAATTTTCTTCTTGATGTCTGCTACTTCAAGCTTGTCTCCAACACCTTTTAATGCAGGACCTGCACCGCCTTCATAGTTTTCCCCGTGACAACTCAGACAGTTTTGCTTATACAATTCTTCCGGCGTCGCATTCGCTGTTTCTTCTTGCTTTTGCTCCTCGCCTCCAGAGGCGATTTTTTCTTCATCTTTCAGCCCCTTCATTGATAAGAAAAAAGTGAGTCCAATACCTAAAATGGCAATCAATAAAAATGGTATAAGTGGATTCCGTTTCATTTCTTTCATCCTCCCCTTTGTGAAAACCCCTTTAAGACTATACAAACAATTCTAATTCTACTTTAATTTTACAAAAAGTAAACGAATTATGATACAAAACTTTGGTCAAGTTCACAGATTAGACAAAAATGATGCAAAGATGAGAAATGAAGCCTTCAGCACATTTTGATGTATTTTTTATACATCTTTTCTCTAAGAACGTTGCAAATTTATTATTTATTCAGTAAAATATAATCAGATTGAAAAAAGCGTTTTCATTTTTGATGAAGAAAGAACGGATCTCTTTCAAGATCCGTCCAGTTTCTACTCTAAGAAGTCTTTTAATCGTTTACTTCTGCTTGGGTGTCTTAATTTACGCAGAGCTTTCGCTTCAATTTGGCGGATACGCTCTCTTGTGACGCCGAACACCTTTCCAACCTCTTCTAACGTACGTGTTCTTCCGTCATCTAGTCCGAAACGTAGTCTCAGTACATTTTCTTCACGGTCCGTTAGCGTGTCTAGTACATCTTCAAGCTGCTCTTTTAACAATTCGTATGCAGCATGGTCAGATGGAGATGTCGCCTCTTGGTCTTCAATAAAATCACCAAGGTGCGAGTCATCTTCTTCACCAATAGGTGTTTCTAAAGATACTGGCTCTTGTGCAATTTTAAGAATTTCTCTAACCTTTTCTGGCGTTAAATCCATATCTTCAGCAATTTCCTCTGGCGTTGGTTCTCTGCCTAGGTCTTGCAGAAGCTGTCTTTGAACACGGATCAATTTATTAATGGTTTCTACCATATGAACCGGGATCCTGATTGTTCTTGCCTGATCGGCAATCGCACGCGTGATCGCCTGTCTAATCCACCAAGTCGCATATGTTGAGAATTTGTATCCTTTGCGGTAATCAAACTTCTCAACTGCCTTCATAAGACCCATGTTTCCTTCTTGAATCAAGTCAAGGAACAGCATACCACGTCCGACGTAGCGTTTCGCGATGCTGACAACGAGACGAAGGTTTGCTTCCGCTAATCTTCTTTTTGATTCCTCATCGCCTTCTTCGATCTTTTGAGCATACGTAATTTCTTCTTTAGCAGATAACAAATTGACGCGTCCGATTTCTTTTAAGTACATACGAACAGGATCATTAATTTTGACACCTGGTGGTACGCTTAAATCATTTAGGTCAAATTCTTCTTCTGCTTTAGCCAGCTGCTGAACATTTGGGTCTTCTGTCTCTTCGTTTTCACTAATGAGCTCTACACCCTGTTCGCCTAAATATTCATAGTATTCATCCATTTGGTCTGATTCAATTTCAAAGCTAGACATACGCTCTGCAATTTCTTCGTATGTTAAAACGCCCCGTTTTTTACCCGTTTCAGTGAGCTTATCTCTCACCTGTTCAAAGGTTAATTCAGTTTCGGTTTCGTGGGCTTGTTTATCAGCCATTATGGATCCCTCCTTCCAAAGCTTGCAACGAATTCTAAAGTAACTTGCGATTTGCTTCCGCTCTGCTTTTCTCTCTTTATCAAACAGATGAGCAAATAGGAATAAAATAAAAAATGATGAAGGCAAGATGCTTGCGGTCTTATGCTCCTCCCGTAAAGGATTCATTGCCAGCCGTAAGTCTTGTCATAAATATTAGACGTATTACTTCAGCGAACGGTTCAACTGAACAATTTCTTTTGCAAGTGTTGCCGCTTTGAAGAAATCTTTTTGCCTCTCCGCTTCTGCACGTTCTAGTTCTTTTTCCTTTATCATTGACAAATTCCGATGATTCAACACTTTTTTTACATAATCACTTAATTCAGCTTCACTTAGTTCGTCTCCAACTTGAATCATGAATATATCCGTCAGAAGCTGATTGATGATATCATCTTCTATACGGTTCATCAGGTGCTGCGGCGTTGGTTCTTTGCCTTCTTCATACAAAGCATAAATGTACGTGGCCAGCGCCCTGTGAGAATCTATATTAAATTCAATCCCTACTCTGTCAAGTACTTTTCGGATCACGTCATCGCTTTTTAACATATGAGCAAGCAGCATTCGCTCTGCATTTTCATATGCTGGCCGCAGACGCTTTCTTCGTACCTGTGTTGACAGATGTGCACGCCGTTTTTCAAGCCCGCTTTCTTCCTGCGTGCTTTTGTCTTCTTGTCGCTGCTGTTTTTCAAACAGCTCCAGTTGTTCCTTTAATGAATCAAGTGAGATCGAGAACTCTCCAGCAAGCTGTTTCATGTAAATCTCTTGTTCCAAGGAACCGTTTAATCGGCTAATTTCTCGGAGTACCTGCTTCATATAAGTAAGCCGGTCTCCTTCATCAGATAAATTCTTTCCCCTACGGAAAAAGTTCATCTTAAAAGTCATTAATGTCACACTTGCATCTATGATGTCATTCCTAAATTTCTCGCCACCATATTTACGAATGTAATCATCTGGATCAAGTCCATCTGGTATCATGGCAACGCGAACTTTACATCCTCTTTTTCCAAGCAAATCTGATGCTTTCATGGTGGCTTCATAACCGGCCGTGTCAGAGTCATAGCAAAGAATGATCTCTTCTACGTTCCGTCTGAGAAGTTTTACGTGCTCTTCTGTTAGAGACGTACCCATTGTTGCAACACTTTCGCCGACACCTGATGTGACAGCTGAAATGACGTCAGCAAATCCTTCGAAAAGAACCGCCCGTTCGCGTTTTCGAATATGCATACGCGCGTCATGAAAGTGATAAAGCAGCTTACTTTTATGAAAAAGTGGCGTTTCAGGACTATTCATATACTTAGGCTGCTGATCACCAAGCGATCTTCCGGAAAAAGCGATGACTGTCCCGTGATGATCATGAATGGGAAACATCACACGATCCCTAAAGCGGTCAAAAAAGCCTGTTCCGTTTTCACGTTGAATCAAAAGACCGGCCTTCTCCATCATCGCAGGATCAAACCCTCGCTTTTCTAAAAACTTGGTCACGAAATCCCAAGAGTCAAGAGCATATCCGATCTCAAACTTGGCAATTGTTTCATCTGTAAAGCCTCTCGCCCGTAAATAATCGAGTGCGTTTTGACCTTCCTTTGTATTTACCAGCAAATGGTGGTAAAATTTCTTAAGAAGCTCATGCGCTTCAATCATTTTATGATCTGCAGTGTCCTCTTGCTGTGAGGAGCTGATCTGAGCATTTGCTACATGATCAGGCAAATCAATATGGTACTTATCAGCAACATGTGAAACGGCTTCAATAAATGAGTAGCCTTCCATTTGTCTGAGGAACGAAAATACATTACCTCCTGCACCACAGCCAAAACAATGGAAGATTTGCTTATCTGCTGAAACAGAGAATGAAGGAGTATTTTCACCATGGAATGGACAAAGACCGAAATAATTTCGACCTTGCTTTCTAAGCTGTACGTATTCTCCAATCACTTCGACAATGTCTGCGTTTTTTTGGATTTGCTCCAAAAGTTCATCTGGTATACGTTTGCTCATCCTAATAACACTCCGTCGTACATTATTCGCCTTTTAATTCAAAAATCCTTCATGATTCGACAGGATTTTTTGTAGTTGCGTAATAAATCGCTTTTTATCCTCTTCTAAAAGCTTTTTGGGACCTTTTCCATATACACCTTTTCTTCGCTGTTTACTGGAAACATGTCTGCGTTCCAAATCAAAATCAATTGTTTCGTTTGTGTACATCCGTCCTCTTTCAGACAGTACAATGACCTGTCTTGGAAGCAGTAAGGAAGCAAGACCAATGTCTTGGGTGACGACAATATCATGCGCTGAAGCTGAGTTCGCAATGACTAAATCCGCTGCTTCCTTATGTGTATCTACAAACCGCCAATCTTCAAGTGGAGATCTTTTGGTTTGAAAATGCTCATATGAAGCAATGAACGTCACAGGTACTTGAAATTGAGATGCGACAGAAAGGATTTCGTCTTTTACAGGACAAGCATCTGCATCGACATAAATCGTCCTCTCTTGTTTATGTTCATTCAGGTGACTAATTCTCCATCCCTCCACCTTATTCCTGCTTTAGAGAAGCAAAAAGACCATACTTTTCCCCCATATAGCAAACAACAGTAAAACTCATTTTGTCGAAAAGTTATGTTCAGAATCACTTGACTTCTGCCAATATTAGTTTATTCGTTCTTGACTTAACTTAAACCTAAAATCAATCATTTTATCACAATTTTTTATTATAATACAAATGCAGCAAATATGCCATTGTTTTTGTTTACCCGTTTCCCACCATAGGAAAAACCCAGGAGGAGCATCCTGAGTTTATTCGGAACCTCTTTTGGTCAGCATTTGATGAATGACATTTGCCGTTTCTTCAACTGCTTTATTCGATACATCAACAACTTGACAGTTAATGCGGTCCACCACTTTTTCAAAATACTCTAGCTCTTCTTTAATCCGTTCAATGTTCGCATAAATCGCGCGATCATTTAAACCTAGAGATTTCAAACGCTCTTTACGAATATGATTTAGTTTGTCTGGACTGATTTTCAGACCGATGCATTTCTTTGGATCAACTGAAAATAACTCCTCTGGCGGATCTACTTCAGGAACAATTGGAACGTTTGCTACCTTCAGCCGTTTATGCGCCAAGTATTGAGATAGTGGTGTCTTAGATGTGCGTGATACACCGATGAGCACAATATCAGCCTTTAGAATGCCTCTTGGGTCTCTGCCGTCATCATACTTCACTGCGAACTCAATGGCTTCAACCTTTTTAAAATAATCCTCATCTAATTGACGTACACGCCCCGGCTCATGTTTCGCTTCATTTCCATAAGCAGTCTCCATTTTATCGATCAGTGGTCCGATGATGTCATAATAAACGACTCCGTTTGCTTCTGCCTCTTCAATTAAGAATTGGCGCATTTCTGGCACAACAAGAGTAAAGCAGACGATTCCGTTATCTGCTTTCGCCAGTGAAATGACTTCTTTAATCGTACCGACATCCTCTACATACGGGATTCTTCTGATATTTGAATGGTCTGATGAGCCGCCATCAAATTGGCTAAGTGCCGCTTTGACTACGAGCTCTGCCGTTTCTCCTACTGAATCTGATACCACAAAAATTACGCGATTACTCATAACATCCCCTCGCAGTCTTCTGTAATTAGATTATTTCATTCTCCGATAAGTTAACAAGTATTTTCGTCATGTTTGTTTTCGTAATTCTGCCGACCACTTCAAAGCCTTTATCCGTATCTTTTATAACAGGAAGTGCGTCTATCTGCTTTTCAATCAAGTGCTTCGCCACACCCATAATGAAATCTTCCTTGCGGCAAACGGTAATGTTCGGCATTCTTGTCATAATAATATGGACAGGAATAGATGGAAGCTCCTGTTTTCCAATACTTGCGCGAAGGAGGTCTTTCCTTGACAACACGCCTGTTAAAATAGAGTGATCGTCCACAACGAATAATGTGCCCACATCTTCTAAAAACATCGTACAAATCGCATCATAAACTGAAACATTCTCATGTATCACCACTGGAATGGATTGAAAATCTTTCACTTGAAGTTTTTTCAACTTATCTGCTAGAAGCTGCGTACCTGTTTTTCCTGTGAAAAAGTAGCCGACCCTTGGTCTTGCTTCTAAAAAGCCTGACATCGTTAATATGGCTAAATCCGGTCTGAGGGTCGCCCTAGTTAAGTTCAGCCGATCGGCGATATGCTCTCCAGTGATCGGACCATTCTCTTTGACAATCTGTAAAATCTGCTCTTGCCGTTTATTTAACTCGATTGTACTCACCACCTTTAAATAGAGAGAGCGAATCTTTACTTTATGTATATCATTTTCATAACTCATCATATTATAGCGCATCTTTGTCCGATTGAAACAAAAATCCACTCAAAAACCGTGAATTAAATGAGTAAAAAACGATTGCCCTTCAAAAAAGGCAACCGTTCTTAGGTATTTATTTTACAATTAAATTGTTCATATTCGCAAATGATTGAATGACTTTTGCTAGTTTCACCATTTGTGCCAAACGATTTCGCTTCAGCTTTTCATCATCTGCATGAACCATTGTGTGATCGAAATAATGAACAATCGGTGTTTTTAGCGTATCAAGCGCCTCAAGTGCTGCGCTGTATTGCCCTGCTGCTACATGTTCATTGACAGCTGTCTCTACTTGCTGATACGCCTCATATAGCTTTTGCTCATGCTCATTTTCAAACAGCTCAGGCTGAATTTCTGCGTCTTCCCCTTTTTTACTGATTGAAATGACGCGTCCTAATGCTTCTGCTGTTTCTTTGAAGCTTTCTTGTTTCACGCTCTCTTCAAGAACAGCTGCTTTTTTCACGACTGCATAAGGTTCAATATTTTCAACATCCAGTACTGCATCGACAACATCATGACGGATATGCTCTGCTTGGAGGACATATTTTAAACGGTGTGTTAAAAATTCAATGAGAGCAGTTTCTTGTGCTGCTTCTACTTGAGCAAGTGCCAAAAGCTCTTTGAATGAAATGTTCCAATGACGATCAAGCAGAATTTGAACGATACCGCTCGCTTGTCTTCTTAGTCCATAAGGATCTTGAGAGCCCGTTGGAATGACATCAATTGAGAAGAAGGAACAAATAGAATCCAGCTTATCGGCTACTGCCACAATCGCACCAATTAAAGTGGAAGGCGCCTCATCACCGGCAAAGCGCGGCATATAGTGCTCATTGATGCTCTTTGCCACTTCTTCATGTTCACCAAGTGCTTTTGCATATTTCTCGCCCATGATTCCTTGTAATTCTGGGAATTCATAGACCATTTGAGTCACAAGATCAAATTTCGAAATACTTGCGGCTCTTGCCACACGCTCTGTCGTTTCGTCATTTGCACCGACATGCGCTGCTAGACGCGTCGCAATGTCTGTCACTCTCTTGAGCTTGTCGCCAATTGTGCCAAGTTTCTCATGGAATACAACCTTATCAAGCTTTTTAATATTGTCTTCAATGACTAGTTTTTCGTCTTCTTTATAGAAGAAGGCAGCATCTGATAAACGTGCACGAAGTACTTTTTCGTTCCCTCTTGCGACATTTTCAAGCGCCTCACTGTTTCCATTTCTCACCGTAATAAAGTGAGGCAATAATTCACCTTGCTCATTTTTCACAGGGAAATAGCGCTGATGCTCTTTCATTGTCGTTACCAATACTTCTTCCGGCAATGCAAGGAATTCTTCTTCAAAGGAACCAGATAGTACCGTTGGGTATTCCACAAGATTGTTGACCTCTTCTAGAAGCTCAGGATCAACAGGTATCACCCAGCCTTTTTCTGAAGATAGAGCATTTAGCTGCTCGGTAATGGATTGTTTTCTTTTATCTGAATCTGCAATGACAAATTGATCGCGCAATGTTTGCTCATAAGAAGCAGGCGAGTCGATGGTGGCTGCCTTACCAAGGAAACGGTGTCCTCTTGTCTCGCGACCGCTTTTCACCCCAGCAATGTGAGCAGGTACAATCTCCTCTCCAAATAAACAAACAATCCATTTAATCGGACGGATGTAGCGTAAATCTTTGCTTCCCCATCTCATGTTCTTTGGAAAACTTAATGAAGCGGCGATCTCACCTAATGCTGGCAGAAGGTCTTTGACTTGCTTTCCTTCTTGAAACTTCTGGACATGGACATAATCTACTCCTTTGATCTCTTTAAAATAGAGATCATCTGTTGAAGCACCTTGTCCGCGGGCAAAGCCTTCCGCTGCTTTTGTCCAATTGCCTTCCGCATCTTGTGCGATCTTTTTAGCCGGACCTTTTGCTTCTTCTTTGATGTCTTCTTGTTTTTCTGCGACACCTTTCACAAGTACAGCAAGACGTCTTGGTGAGTTAAATAGAGCAACATCTTCAAATGAAATGTTTTGCTCTTCAAACCACACTTTTACTTTCTCGCCTAGCTGCTTTGTGCTTTCTGGCATGAAACGAGCCGGCATCTCTTCTAAGCCGATTTCGAGTAATACATCTTGTTTATTCATGAGAAGCCGCCTCCTCTTTTAGCATAGGGAATCCCAATTTTTCTCGTTCTTCATAATATGTTTTGGCTACTTTTCTTGCTAACTGGCGCACTCTTCCGATATATCCAGTTCGCTCAGTAACAGAAATTGCGCCCTTTGCATCGAGCAGGTTAAACGTATGAGAGCATTTGAGCACATAATCGTATGCCGGGTGAACAAGCCCTTTGTCCATTTGGCTATGCGCTTCTTTCTCATAGGTTGTAAATAAATCAAACAGCATGTCAGTATTAGATGTTTCAAATGTATAAACAGAATGCTCATATTCAGCCATTAAGAATAAATCTCTCACCGTAAATCCGTCAGTCCATTCAAGATCGAAGACATTTTCTTTGTCTTGGATGTAGGAAGCAAGACGTTCAATACCGTATGTGATTTCAACGGAAACGGGCTTACATTCTAAGCCGCCGACTTGCTGGAAATACGTGAATTGGGTGATTTCCATCCCATCAAGCCATACTTCCCAACCAAGCCCTGCACAGCCAAGAGATGGGTTTTCCCAGTTGTCTTCTACAAAACGAATATCATGTTTCAGCGGGTCAATACCAAGCGCTTTCAAAGATTCAAGATACAGTTCTTGAATATTGTCAGGTGACGGCTTAATGATTACTTGGAATTGATGATGCTGATACAATCTATTTGGGTTTTCTCCATATCTGCCATCAGCCGGGCGTCTTGAAGGCTCTACATACGCTACCTTCCATGGCTCTGGACCAATGCTTCGCAGGAACGTGTATGGACTCATCGTTCCGGCACCTTTTTCTGTGTCATACGCCTGCATTAATACGCAGCCTTCATTTGACCAATGCTTTTGCAACGTCAAAATCATGTCTTGAATATTCAATGATCGCACCTCCATCTTTTCTACACCATCCGCTATGTATGGCGGGTGGGTCTAGAACCCCGCAAAAGAACACAAAAACTCCCGTCTCTATGCTCGCAAGGCTCCTTGCAAACATAGGGACGAGAGTTTTTCCCGCGGTTCCACCCTATTTGCTGGTATCGTAGCATCCAGCCGCTTTGTTTTACGTTGCTCAAGAATGCCTTTCGTTACGCCTCCATCCTTAGCTCACACCGCCCTAAGGTCGCTTTTATGGATTTTGCGCAAGTACTTCTTTCTGTCAATGCAACATATTTTATCTTAGATGATCTTACAAAAAGTCATGGAAGATGTCAACTTTTGTTTTCCCCACCCATTAGCTTTTTCATGGATTCCATCTGATTCATGAATTTTTTTGATTTCAAATAAAGGCCTGAATACTCTTCATAGTAGTGATCGAGCACTTGACGAATTTCTTGTTTCGTCTGCGGTTTCACATCAACCTGACCGAGCCTTGATAAATCAAAATAATGAAATAAACGGAGCAGCCTTGCAGCTGCTGGAGATAAGGGCAGTTTATACGGATCTTTAGAAAAGCAATTTTGGCAAATAAAGCCGTTGTCTCTAATCGAGAAATGAAACTGCCCTTCTTTTTGACCACAGTGGACACATTGATCCAGTTCGGGCTTCATTCCCATCACTGATAACATTTTGACCTCTACGATAAATAAGATAATATCAGCATCTGTGCCTTCATTCAGATGACGCAAAGATTGAAGCAGGAGCTCAAACAAATAAGGGTTTGGCTTTTTTTCTTCTGTACCTTTATCGAGTAACTCTGTCATATATGCGGCATATGCGGTCAAAAATAAATCCTCCCGAATGGTTCGCATACTTTCAATCATTTCGCCTTGCTGGAGCGTTCCAAGTCCTGTTGATGATTGGATCAGGAAGGTTCCGTATAAAAACGGCTGGCTTATGGCTGACAGGCGGCTGTTTGATTTTTTTGCGCCTCTTGCCATCACACCAATTTTCCCATGTTCTCTAGTGAGCAGCGTGACAATTTTGTTTGTTTCGCCATAATCTGTTGTTCTAAGGACGATTCCTTCACTTTTAATGAGCATTTGTCTACACTCCGAGCATTGGAGGGGGTCAAGAATTATAAGATTGGAAAATCAAATCGTGCTATCTCTTCTTCAAGTACATCGGGTCTTTCCAGGTTCTCCTTTTCTAACTCTTTGAAAAGCAGATACGTGTCAACGCTTCCTGTTTGTGAAAATACGTTCCATGTAAAATTCAACATAAAAACCCCACCTTTCTTTATTAGAAGCAGCAACGCTACATCCAACATATTAATTATATCTTGACCAGGCTACCTCCATTTCATGATAAACAATTTTTACTAATCGAACCGCACCATTGTCAGATTTTATGACAACAGCAGCAAATTTTTAATATTCGTCGTCTCTAAATCCGAAGTCACGAAGGTGAGTGGATTTATTACGCCAGTCCTTCTGAACCTTTACCCAAAGCTCCAGATACACTTTTGAACCGAGAAGTGCTTCAATATCTCTGCGCGCTTTTTGTCCCACTTCTTTTAATAAGCTGCCTCGTTTTCCAATAACAATCCCTTTTTGTGAATCACGTTCTACGACAATGGTCGCCGCCACATGGATCTTGCCATTTTCATCTGGCTTAATGGATTCGATCGCCACTGCAATGCTGTGCGGGATCTCTTCTCTTGTTAAATGCAGCACTTTTTCGCGAATTAATTCAGAAATAATAAACCGCTCTGGGTGATCTGTTACTTGATCTGCTGGATAAAATTGCGGGCCCTCAGGAAGATAACCTTCAACCTGCTGAAGAAGCGTGTCAATGTTGTTTCCTTCAAGAGCTGAAATTGGCACAATTTCCTTAAATGGATAACGTGTGCGGTATTCATCAATTAAAAGGAACAGCTCATCTGGGTGAATTTGGTCGATTTTATTGACGACTAGGAATACCGGTGTAGATGTTTGCTTGAGTCGTTCAATGATGAATTCATCACCCTTGCCATAGCCTTCCTTTGCATTGATCATAAACAAGATCAGGTCGACTTCCTTCAGTGTATTTGTAGCCACTTTCATCATAAAATCACCAAGCTTATGCTTAGGTTTATGAATCCCTGGTGTATCGATAAAGATCGTTTGTGACGTATTTGTTGTTAAGACACCTTGCACTTTGTTTCGTGTCGTTTGGGGCTTATCACTCATGATGGCGATCTTTTGTCCAATCACACGATTAAGAAAGGTTGATTTTCCTACATTTGGTCTTCCAATAATGGATACAAATCCTGATTTGAAGCTTTCGTTAGTCATTTAAATCCTCCGGTGAAAATGCGCCTGGCAATAGTTCGTTTACTGTTGTTTCGTATATTTGTCCTTTTAAGTTCGTTAGAATCACTGGCATGTCAGGTGCACATAGCTCTGAAATAACCTGTCTGCATGCGCCGCACGGCGAAACAGGCCGGTCTGTATCAGCCACTACCGCTAGCATTTGAAACGATGTGATGCCTTCTGAATAGGCTTTAAAAAGTGCTGTTCTTTCCGCACAATTACACATACCATATGCTGCATTTTCAATGTTGCAGCCGCCATACACTTTTCCATCGTTCGACAACAATGCTGCACCGACTTTGAATTTTGAATAGGGTACATATGCAAAATCTCTTGCTTTAACTGCTTCTGAAATCAACTCTTGTTTGTTCATTCCTAGTTCCCACTTTCAGAAGAAATGGACCCACTGTCACATTTATATTTTACATAATTCACGTGACATTTTCACGCCCATTTCTAAAAATGTTAATAAATAGTAATATTGTTCTATTGCATGATCTTCGGTAAGAAGATCATCAACCCAATCATAACCGAAATCGCGGCGTAAACGCAAACAGCGCCTGCTGCGGCGTCTTTCGCTTTCTCAGCAAGCGGGTGCCTCTCTTCTGTCATAAGGTCCACTGTATGTTCAATGGCTGTATTGACAAGTTCAAGGGCAAACATCCCCCCGCATAAAAGCAAAACGATCATCCATTCGAATGGTTCAATGTGAAACCAAAAGCCGCAGATCACCACGATGATGGCTGCGACAGTATGAAATCGCAAATTCCGTTCATTCAAGAAAGTTCGCCATATTCCTCTAAATGCATAATAAAAGCTCCGAAAAAAACGGGCAAGCGGCCTTCTTTTCTTACGAAGATCTTGAAAGGCCATAATCATCCAAGATCTTTGTCTGTTTGGCGAACATTTCTTTTTCATCTTCCTCTGTCATATGATCAAACCCGAGCAAATGCAGGAACCCATGAATGGTGAGAAATCCAAGCTCTCTCATAAAGGAATGTCCATATTCCTCTGCCTGCTCTTTCGTACGGTCCACACTAATGATGATGTCACCGAGTACAGGCGGAATATCATCAGCACCAATAATTTCAATTTCCCCTTCTCCTTCTTCTTCGAGTGCAAAGGAGATCACATCCGTTGGTGCGTCTTTTCCGCGGTATTCTTTATTAATTTGATGAATCTCTTCATTTGAAACGATCGTCACTGATACCTCCGCTTGATCTTTGACCTCAAGGGCATCAGCAGCGAACTGAAGAAGCTTTTCCACTTCTTCAAGCTGCTCTTTTGATACTTGTCCTGTTTCATCTATTAAATCGATTAACAATGTCATTTACTTCACCTTCTGCTTTGGGGCATCTGGATATTCAATCCGAGAATGGAAAATCCCCTTTAATGTTGTACAAATCGTTTGACTAATAATATTTAACTCTTTAAATGTCAGATCACATTCACTAAATTGCCCATCCTGCATTTTATCAGAAATAATGCCTTTGACGAGCTTTTCGATCCGCTCTGGATTTGGATTATGCATCGATCGTACCGCCGCTTCCACGCTGTCCGCTACAGAAATAATCGCCGCTTCTTTTGATTGCGGTTTTGGCCCAGGATAACGGAATTCTTCTTCTGTCACCTGATCATCACGCTCTTTTGCCTTATAGTAAAAGAACTTTAACAGCGACTTCCCGTGATGCTGTTCGGCAATATCAACAAGCTCTTCAGGAAACTTCTTTTCTCTCAGCATATCAGCTCCATCTGTCGTATGGGCAATAATGATATTTTTACTTAGCTGAGGAGAAAGCTTGTCGTGCGGATTATCAATATTCATTTGGTTTTCGATAAAGTATTGCGGTCTTTTCGTTTTCCCAATGTCGTGATAATAAGCGCCGACCCTTGCTAAAAGACCGTTTGCTCCGACTGCTTCACATGCAGCATCCGCTAAATTTGCCACCATGACACTATGATGATATGTACCTGGTGTCTCTGTTAAAATCTTTTTAAGCAGCGGATGATTTGGGTTTGATAGTTCAATCAGCTTCATTGTTGAAAGAATGCCGAACATACTCTCAAACACAGGCATTAGCCCAATGACCAAAATAGATGATGCAAACCCTGACACAATCGCCATCATAAGGTTCACACCGATTTCAAGCCCTGATGGTGAGGAGTTTTGAATCAGCGTAATGGATAGAACCACAAGGACATTCACCAAAGCGACCGAAAGCCCTGCCTGCAATATTTTTGAACGTGCATTATGCTTTCTCAAAAATAAAATGCCCGCCATCCCGCTCACAAGGTAATAAGCGCAGATCACATAGTTAAAGACGCCGGTTACTCCTTGATTAAACATCATACTGCCGCAAAGAGCAAATACAAGGCCAGAGAAGATCGCTAGCCGCTCATTGATAAGCAGCTTGATCAGCATCGTGCCAAGTGCCACTGGCACCACATAACCTATCGTCGTATACTTCGTTTCCTGGAAGAGACTGAATACTTCCATGATAACTAAAATAATGGTGAAAATGAGCGAGTAGAGAAGCAACGACTTATTCTTATGAACAAGCGATTTTTTCCTCGATTCAAGTGAATGAATAATCGCTGCTAAGAATAGACCAATCAAGATCATAAGACCGCTTACAGGTTTAATCAAATTGGAGCTATTTAAGAGCCCTGTCAGTTCTAATTTACGATACACTTCTCGGTCGATAAGTTCTCCTTCTTCGACTAAGATTTGCCCTTGCTTAATTTGAACCGGCTGTATATTATCAGCGGCTTCTTGCCTTTTCTTCTCTGTCGCCACTGGATCAAATACATAGTTTGGAATGATCGCAAATTCACCGATTTCTTTCGCCGCATTTAAGTATTTGGATGGAATTGAGTTATTTTCAAGCTCTGTTTTCACTTGTTTTTTCTCATCTTGTAATTTCGCTGCTGTGATTTCTTTACTCATCAGTGAATTCACCACTGTGATGATGGAATCCTTAGTAAAAGAGAGATTTTCGTCACTTGCCTGAAGCAGTGCTTTGATGGATTGGTCTGAAACAGCCTCCTGCATATCTGATGTGAGTTTTTCTTTGACACGCTTGACCATTTCTTTATCTGATGGCGGATTTTCTTTTTCATCAGCTGCTTTCTTCTCTTCTTTAATGGCTTCGAAAAGGGAGGAGATGAGGTCAACACGATTGTCAGAATACGCTTTTTTGAGTGTATATTGATCCTCTACTTGATCTGTTGCTTCTTGCTTCTTTTCTTCTGTCGCTTCTTGATCATCGACGGTTGATGGAGAATAGATGGTCTGTTCGCTCACTGAAAATAAATCTAAGTCGAGCGATTCAGGCTTTACATGGAAGAAGAGCACCACGAATAGAATGGCTGCTAAACCAGCGTATAGCAAAACATTTAAATAACGTGAGCGCTCCATTTTCTGAGGTTCTTTTTTAGACAGCAGTCTTTTGCGCTTACTGTCTTTCTGATTCTTTCTCAAGGAAAGTACCTCCTTTTTTACTTTAAACCACGATCGAAACAAAATGACCCGATGAAGACGATCGGGTCACTAAGGTCATTTTTGCTTTTCGTATGCTCCGATGATCTTTGCCACAAGCGGGTGTCTGACCACATCTGTCTGGTCTAGCTCAATAAATGAGATGCCCTTGATCTCTGCAAGCATGTCCTTTGCAGCTGCAAGGCCAGACTGCATGCCCTTCGGCAGGTCAATCTGTGTAATATCTCCTGTAATGACCATTTTAGAGCCAAACCCAAGTCTCGTCAAAAACATTTTCATTTGGGCAGGCGTTGTATTCTGCGCTTCATCTAAAATAACAAATGCATCATCGAGTGTCCGTCCTCTCATATAGGCAAGAGGCGCTATTTCAATCACACCGCGCTCGATTAAACGTTCCGTATGATCACTGCCAAGCACATCATGCAAGGCATCATATAGTGGTCTTAAATAAGGATCTACTTTTTCCTTTAGATCACCTGGTAAAAAGCCAAGACTTTCTCCTGCTTCAACAGCTGGTCTTGTCAGGATAATCCGTTTCACATGTCCATTTTTCAGTGCATGAACGGCGTTGACGACTGCCAAATACGTCTTCCCTGTACCAGCTGGTCCAATTCCAAAGACCAGGTCATCTTTTTTCATCGCCGCAGCATATTCCCGCTGGCCAATGGTTTTTACCCTGATTGACTTTCCTTTAGCATTTTTCGTAATTTCATCTTCATACATATTTTCAAAATAATTGAGCTTGTCTTTTTGCGCCATTTTGATGGCATATACGACATCCCGTTCAGAAATCTCAATTCCTTTTCGGATGAGATGTAAGAGAGATGTCATCAGACGGCTCGCTGTTTCTCTTGATGCTTCCTGACCAGAAACATACACCTTTTCTCCGCGCGTAATAATGGAGACATTCAGCTCGTTTTCCATCAGTTTCAGATAAGCATCTTGATTTCCAAATAAAGCAATGGCTTCGTTTGGGCTATCTAATTTTTGTTGAATTTCAAGTAAATGTTCTGTCATTCTCTAGTCTCCCTGAACAATAGGTGTTGGTTGAACAATATCTTCTATTACTTGGTAAAGGATGATTAACTTAACTTTACCATTCCCTGTTGTCTCGTGCAAAACTTTTTCACTTTTCACCTCTCCTGTTTGACCTAGCTTCTCTTCTAATTCTTTTTTACCCATTTTAATCCCTGCTTGAACCGCTTCTTTATTTGTGTATGTCCGGTTTATTTTTTCGCTTTCCCGTGTCGTTTCTTTTTCATAGGAAAATGGGAGCTGGAAGTTTAAGAAATGGAGTGGGTGAACTTCAGTTTCTGTTTTTGGCTGCTTAAAATCATCCTTTTTAAAGGAAAATCCCCAAAATGGCATTGAACCTCCAAATGCGGAGAGCTTGTGCTTTGTCTTCATTTTACCCGTAAAGACATCAAAAGATGTTCGAAGAGGGACAGAAACTTCAGAACGATACCACGTTTCACCATAAATTTTCGCTTTAGCACCAACCGTTTTTTGCTGGTCTTCGCTGCCGATGAGGCCAGAGACGAGCATTTGTCCTTTCTTCACATGTTCATCAACTGCGGCAAGCGGCTCCCCTTTTTCCACATACATTCTCGTGATGACCGCCTTCTTCTTGGCCACAATATGCTGAGGACTCGTATATTTCTCTTTTTCCGGCTCATTTTTTTCCACAACTTTCATTTGAAATGTTGTACCGTTTAGTTCAACGCCGACCCATGTAATGCTTTGAATATTGGCGGTCAGTGATTTTTGAATTTTTTCAGGTGTTCCCATTAGAAACTGAAAACGGCCTTTTTGCACACCAATCTCGTCTAAATGCTTTCTCATCTGATGTTCAGTTTCTGGATTGGCCCCTTTAATATCAATTTTCCACACCATGTTAGAAAGTGCCAATATCGTCACTAGAAAAAACACAATCCCAAGGGTAAACCCAATATTCTTCCTTGACCATAGGAGAAGGAACGGAAATCCTTTCTTTTGATGAAATGAACATGTTACCTCATGATGTCTTTGTACTTTTCTAAAGGCATGTACATCTGATAAGCGAATAAATAAGCGCACGCTGTCTTGACGGCGGCTCACTTGAAACATTGTGATCCCCTGTCTCGTGCACTCATTGATGAGCCGCTCAATGCCGTTTCCCTTGATTTCCACTTCCACTCTGCCAATAAAATAGGCGAACCATTTATTCTTCACACTTCTCCCCTCCGTCAGTTAAGAATCAATATAACGGACCTCATCGATTTTCCCTTCTAATAAGATCTCTTCTGGCAAAATCGTTTTAATCACAAAATCTTTCCCTGAAATAATGCATTGTCCTTGTTTGAGCATCAGCCTTACCTCTTGATCACTGAAAAGCAAAAGCCCTTTATGATTCTCTATGTAAATGTGGAGTCTGCCAACCATCGTAATACGGGGAAGATCCATCATGACGTCTGGAGGGATTTCAAGTGTTCTTGTCAGCCATGCTTTAAGTCGATTTTTTCTTTTTCCCATTCAATTAGAACCCCTTCCCGCCCCATGTGTATGAGATCAAACTGAAAGATGGTGAGACTGATGAGAAAGCCTCTATATCATCCTATTCCTCAGCGGTTCAGATCATGCTAATGAATCCCGCAAAACAGCCGTTTCAGCATTTTTACTGCGAGAAATCTCCATCAGGTCAAACAAAAAAAAGCCCCTTTATATAAAGGGACTTTCTCGTTTATCTTTTATATGGCCGTTTCATCGTTCTGTGCGGCTTTTTCGCGCGCGGCTCTCCAAATACTTCTCCAAGGATCATCCCCTGAACAATTGTATCTTGATTGAGCTTCTCAATGATCTTTGGCTTCACTTCGGCAGAAGCAGCCTTTGGCCTTGTCAGTTCTCTTTCAAGCGATTGGAATTCTCTATTCAGCTCGCTTTTTCTTTCTTCCATTTCGGCAAGTGTAGCGGTATAGCGGTCCTGTAAGGATTGAGATGTTTTTTTCTTCATCCCGCCATGATCATGTACATCGCCGAAATCGTCCATCTGATCCGTCACGACTGGATCTGGACTTGTTTGTTTTGTTTGCTTTTGGGGCATCTGCTTACGCTGAGGAGCTGGCTTGTTTTGCTGATTCTTTTGTTCGTTCTCCTCTTGTTTGCCGATTTTCCCAAAGACAGCAGAGATGATACCGATGATAATCGCAATTAGTAACGGATTTTCAAATAGAATGTCCATTGGGCTCCCTCCTTAAAGCGTGAGAGGATGCTTATTTGTTTTCATTATCAGATGGACCTTTTGTCATTTTACCAAATGAATCTCTCATGTCCGTATCAGCATCGATATTCTTAATATTCATGTAGTCCATGACTCCAATATTACCTTCACGTAATGCTTCAGCCATTGCAAGTGGTACTTCAGCCTCTGCTTCTACAACTTTCGCGCGCATTTCTTCAACTCTTGCACGCATTTCTTGCTCCTGGGCAACAGCCATTGCGCGGCGTTCTTCCGCTTTTGCCTGTGCAATGTTTTTGTCTGCTTCTGCTTGGTCTGTTTGCAGAATCGCCCCGATGTTCTTACCGATATCAACATCTGCGATATCAATCGAGAGGATTTCAAACGCAGTACCTGAATCTAATCCTTTACCAAGAACTGTTTGTGAAATCATATCAGGGTTCTCAAGAACCTTTTTATGATTATCTGATGAACCGATTGTAGAGACAATCCCTTCACCTACACGAGCAATAATCGTTTCTTCCCCTGCACCACCAACAAGTCGGTCGATGTTTGCACGAACTGTAATACGTGCTTTTGCTTTCACTTCAATCCCGTCCATCGCCACACCAGAGATAAATGGTGTTTCAATGACTTTAGGGTTTACACTCATTTGAACTGCTTCAAGTACGTCACGGCCTGCTAGGTCGATCGCTGCACAGCGTGCAAAGTTCAATTCGATATTCGCGCGTTGAGCTGCGATTAATGCGTTCACAACTCGGTCCACGTTACCACCTGCAAGATAGTGGCTCTCTAACTGGTTAATCGTCGCATCAAGACCTGCTTTATGTGCTTTAATAAGCGGGTTGACCACTCGGTTTGGAATAACGCGGCGAAGTCTCATTCCTACAAGTGTAAAAATGCTTACCTTTACGCCAGCCGCTAGGGCAGAAATCCACAGCATCACCGGTACAAAGGTGAAGAAGATCGATAGAACGATCAGACCTGCTGCGATAATCACAAATAATAGTAAAGTAGATGGATCCATTTTATTCCTCCTATAAAATCAGTTATCTATACTTTCCTCACGACAATGCGTGAGCCTTCCGCTTTCACAATTTTTACTTGTTCATCCTTATCGATGAATGCACCTTCTGACACAACATCAATGCGCTCATCTCCAAATACTATTGTACCTGACGGACGAAGTGCGGTTGCTGTCACCGCGATTTGCCCAACAAGATCTTCTCTTGTTTCATTTGAGACATAACCGCTTTCCTTATTGGTTGAATCGGTTAAAATGAACTTTTTGAAAAATTTCATACGTTTCCCCAACACCTTTGTCAATAAAATAACTGCTACGATTGAAACAGCAGTGGCAATCAAGATGGAAATCGCCATTTCTGTAAAGCTTCCAGCTGCTAAAAACAAGCTGACAACCACACAGATCAGTCCAATGACACCTACGATTCCCCCCGGCAAAAACAATTCCAGAATCATGAGCAATATCCCTGCTATAAACAGGAACAACGTCTCATATCCTGCAAAACCAGCCACGAGATGACCATAAAAGAATAAAAGAAGCGCTGTCACTCCCATGGTGCCTGGAATCCCAAAGCCAGGAGAATAGAGCTCAACAATTAACCCTAAGCTTGCGATGGATAAAAGGATTGGAATGACGATTGGGTGCGTGAGAAAGCGCGCAACCTTTTCAGCAAAGCTCACTTCATCGTATTGAACAGAAGCATCGGCTAAATTCAGCTTTTGAAGCAAGTCATCCATATTTTTCGCTTCCCCTTCTGCATAACCGAATTGAAGCGCACGGTCTGTGTTGAAGGTGAGCAATTCTCCTTTTGGTGCACCAGCTTCTTTTGCGTCTATATCTACATCTGCCATTGCAAGTGCATACTTTGGATCACGCCCCTGCTTTTCGGCAGCATCACTCATTTCAGCAAGCCATAGCGATTCAGATTTTTGATCGGCAGCATTGCCTTCTCCATCAATGATCGCCGCAGCCCCCATCTTTCCATTTGGGGTCATATAGATTTGATCGGCATTTAGTGCAAGGAATGCCCCAGCTGAAAGCGCTCTATGATTCACAAACGCTGTCACAGGGATATCAGACGCACGAATGGCATCTGCGATCTCTAGCGCAGCATCGACTGCACCACCTGGTGTATTGATGTCTAGAATGATATGTTTTGCTCGTTCGGACTTTGCCTGCTCAAATGATCGTTCAATAAATTGAGAAAGTCCTTTTTCTACTGTATCTTCAATAGGGATAACATGAACTTTCTGATCTACTGATTTCGCGGTCAATTGAACCCCTAATAATAAGCATATTATAAAACAACTGAAGAGAGCAATAGAAATTTTTATTTTTTTCATCTATTTGGTGATCCCTCCTCTCTATCTTCCATTTTACTGTTCCTTTACATACGTTACAAATGTATCATAGGTTTCATTTTTATATGACAGAATGATGAAGGTATAAAAAAAGTACCCTTCTAACAATAGAAGGATACTTTTTTATTGAGACAGCTGTTCGCTGACAAGTCTGTTAATGACAGCTCCATCAGCTTTACCTTTTACTTTTGGCATAATAGCGCTCATGACTTTACCCATATCAGTCTTCGATGAAGCACCTGTTTCAGCAATCGTTTCTTTCACGATCGTTTGCAGTTCTTCTTCAGAAAGCTGTTCAGGTAAATAAACGTCTAAGATGTCAATCTCTTTTTGAACTTTATCTACTAAATCTAAGCGATTAGCTTTCGAAAATTCATGGAGGGAGTCTTTACGTTGCTTAATCTCGCGGGAAAGGACGGTTAGTTCCTCATCGCCGGTCAAACTGTCTTTCTTAAGCTTAATTGCTTCATTTTGGAGCGAAGCCTTAACCATCCGAATGACAACAAGCTTGTCTTTCTCACGGTTTTTCATAAAAAGCTTCATATCAGAATTTAATTGCTCAAGAAGACTCATAAAATCCACCCTCTTTAGAATTTACGTTTTCTAGCAGCTTCAGACTTTTTCTTGCGCTTTACGCTAGGCTTTTCATAAAATTCACGCTTTCTTGCTTCTTGCAATGTTCCAGTTTTGGATACACTGCGTTTAAAGCGACGAAGAGCATCTTCAAGCGATTCGTTTTTTCTAACGACCGTTTTTGACATTCTCTTTCCCTCCCTCCGAATACACCAATCGACTGCATTAAAAAAAGATATACATGCAAAACATGTACCTAGACATTATAATATAAGCCTAGTGTGAGGTCAACTAAGTGATTTGGAAATATATTTTCGTCATGAGCAGGTAGACAAGTCCATATATTCATTGGTAAGAGGAGGACTTTTCTATGATGGCGATCATTTATTTTTGTGCACTTATTTTCATTTTTTTATGGTCAATGGGTTTGCTGAGAAAAGGATTAATGGCGCTTGCGTCGTCTCGTATTGAGAAATCACTTCTTCTCTTTACAGATCATCCGGTAAAAGCATTCTTAGTCAGCATCGTATTTACAGGGATTCTTCAAAGCAGTTCAGCGTTTATGGTCATCGTGATTGGCTTTGTCAGTACAGGTATTCTCTCTTTTAAAAAATCCATTCCAATGATTCTTGGTACCAATATTGGCTCTACGTTTACAACAGAATTTATCGCCATTAAAATGGATGTTTTCATGTGGGTTTTAATCCTAGCTGGTCTGATATGCATGATGTTAGGCAAAAAATCTTTTAGGCATGCAGGAAAAAGTATATTTGGACTCGGGATGATCTTTTTTTGTATTCAAGGCTTTTCTAAAATTGCAGGTATGATGACAAGTCAGCCTGAGACATTGCGCTTTCTCGAAATGATGCAGCATTCTGACTGGACGGCGCTGCTTTCGGGTACTATCTTCACAGCGATTGTTCATTCAAGCTCCGTCTGTATCGGCATTTTAATGGGGTTTATGAATGAAGGAACGGTTGGGCTTCAGGAAGGCATCAGCTTTGTGTTAGGGTCCAATATTGGGACATGTATTACAGCCGTAATGGCTGCCATATCTGGCGGCTATGCAGCACGTCAAACGGCTTATGCACACGTTTTGTTTAATGTGCTCGGAGTGCTTTTATGTCTCCCATTTCTCGCCATGATGACAGAATTCGTCGCCCTTCTTGCAAACGCTCCCGCACAGCAAATTGCGCACTTCAGCCTGCTGTTTAATGTGGCAAGCTCTTTGCTTTTCTTCCCGTTCATCCGTCCATTTCACACATTGATTTTATGCCTTTTACCGAATCAATCAAAATAAAACACCGGCTTGCCCTTTTGGCACCGGTGTTTGATTGATTATGAGGTCATTCTCACTTTGTCTGTTTGTACTTCATCGCTTATACGAACGAATTGTCCTTCGTTATAAGGATAACCCGCTTTCGTAATTTTCACTTTGACCAAACGGCCGATCATGTCCTCTGTTCCTTCAAAAACAACCTTCATATAGTTATCTGTATAGCCCACATAAAGATTGTGCTTTCCTTCTTGTTCTTTGAAGGATTCTTCCGGAATAATCTCTAGGACATCTCCTTCATAAGCTGATGCGTATTCTTTCGCAAGCTGATCAGAAAGAGCGATCAAGCGGTGGACACGTTCGTTTTTCACATTTTCATCCACTTGATCTTCCATTCTTGCAGCTGGCGTACCTGTACGTTTGCTGTAAGGGAATACGTGCAGTTCAGAAAATTGATGGTCTTTGACAAAGTTGTATGTTTCCAAAAACTCTTCTTCTGTTTCTCCAGGGAATCCTACAATCACATCAGAGGTGACAGCAAGACCTGGCAATGCTTTTTTCAGCTTTGTTAAACGCTCTGCAAAGAATTCCATCGTATATTTACGGCGCATTCTTTTCAGCACTGTATTAGAGCCAGATTGAAGCGGGATGTGAAGGTGTCTGACAATCTTATCTGACTGATCAAGCACTTCTATCACTTCATCTGTAATTTGACTTGCTTCGATAGATGAAATACGAATTCGTTTTAAGCCGTTGACACGTTCATCTAATTCTTTCAGAAGCTTTGCAAAGTTATAATCCTTTAAGTCTTCTCCGTATCCACCTGTGTGAATACCTGTTAATACAATTTCTTTATAGCCGGCATCCACAAGCTGCTGCGCTTGGTTGATGACCTCTTCTGGATCACGAGAACGAAGAAGTCCGCGAGCCCAAGGAATAATGCAGAATGTACAGAAATTGTTACAGCCTTCTTGGATTTTTAATGACGCACGTGTTCTGTCTGTAAAAGCAGGAACATCGAGTTCTTCAAACACACGTGCTTTCATAATATTGCCAACCCCATTAATCGGCTGTCTTTCTCTGCGATATTCTTCAATGTAACCGAGTAATTTATGTCTGTCTTGTGTTCCCACGACAATATCAACACCAGGAATCGCCATGATTTCTGCTGGAGATGTTTGCGCATAACAGCCTGTTACACAAATGACACCATCCGGGTTATGACGAATGGCTCTTCTAATGACTTGGCGGCTTTTTTTATCGCCAGTATTCGTGACCGTACATGTATTAATGACGTATACGTCTGCTTTTGATTCGTACTCTTTTCTTTCATAGCCTGCTTCTTTAAACAGCTGCCAGATCGCTTCTGTTTCATAGTGATTGACCTTACAGCCAAGTGTATGGAACGCTACTGTTCCCATCATGATTCACCTCTTAATAACTCTGTTTGATAAGATATAGCAGAAAGCGCGTAAAGAGGAGCTGTTTCTGTTCTTAAAATGCGTGGTCCGAGCCCGCAAATGACTGCACCATGCGTTTCAAGCGCTTCAATCTCCTTTTCTGCTAAACCGCCTTCAGGGCCAAAAACCACTAGCAAGGTTTGTCCGCCTTTCATCTGTTGGAGCACAGTTTGAAAGCGGCTTTGCTCTCCTTCTTTCGATGATTCTTCGTATGCAACGACACATTTATCGAATTCACCAGCTAATTGAGTCAGCTCTTTAAATGTTGATACTGGATCAACACGAGGAATGATATTCCGGTAGGACTGTTCAGCTGCTTCTTTCGCGATTTTCTCCCAGCGCTCTCGTTTTTTATGTGACTTCTTTTGGTCAATTTTTGTAATAGAACGAGCCGCTTGAAACGGGATAAATGCGCTTGCGCCAAGCTCTGTGCCTTTTTGGATAATCAGCTCAAGCTTATCTCCCTTTGGGAGACCGCTCGCAATTGTTACTCTTACCGGAAGCTCTCTGTCCTGATTTGTCCAGCCTTCAACGTGACAAATGACTTCTTCCTTTGTTATTGTATCAATTTTACTGAGCGCTTCAAAGCCGTCTGTCGTTAAGCAAAGGATTTCCTGCCCTGCTTTCATGCGCATGACGTTGGAAAGGTGATGTACATCTTCACCATTGATGACGATAGATCCCTTTGCGATCACTTCTTCTTTCGTGAGGTCGATAAAATATCGTTGCATACGTGTCCTGACACCTACTCGCTTTATTTTTTCGCTATAATGCTGACCCAATCTTCCATTGACAGCACTTCAACAATGTCAAAACCTGCTTCTTCTAATGCTGTTTTGACTTGTAATTTCTTTTGTCCAATGATGCCTGATGTAATGAAATAGCCATCTTTCTTCAATAAGTCATAGGCTTGATCTGTAAAGCGCAAAATCACTTCTGCGAGAATGTTGGCGACGATCACATCACGTTCACCTGAAATCCCATCAAGTAAGTTGTTTTGCTTGACCGTCACTTGTTCGCTTACACCATTTAGCTCGATGTTTTGCTTTGCACTTTCAACCGCAACGGTGTCGAGATCAAAGGCTTGAATGTCCTTTGCACCAACCATCGCTGCTGCCACACTTAAAATCCCAGAGCCTGTTCCAACATCAATCACCGTATCGTTTTCCTTCACATAGCGCTCAAGCGCCTGAATACAAAGAACGGTTGTTGGATGTGTCCCTGTTCCAAATGCCATTCCTGGGTCCATTTCAATAATCAGTTCATCAGAATGAACCGGAGTATATTCTTCCCATGTTGGAACGATGGTGAATTTTTCAGAGATTTTCACAGGATGATAGTATTTTTTCCATGCGGTGGCCCATTCTTCTTCATTTACTTCACAAATGGACAGCGTATTTCGTCCAAGGTCAATATCGTATAGAAGAAGATTGTTGATGGCTTCTTTGATCTCATCTACCGTTTCCATTAAAAAGCTGTTCATTGGAAGATAGGCTTTGACGATGACCCCTTCTTCAGGATAGTCATTCGGATCGAGCTGGTAGATCTCACCGTATACATTTTCACGTTCCTTGACTAAATCAAGCGGGTCCTCAATCACGACACCACTCGCACCTGCTTCATGCAAAATATTGGTGATTGGTTCCACCGCTTCATTTGTTGTATGGACGCTAATTTCTGACCACTTCAATACTACCAACTCCTTATCCGTCTTACTCGCCTTTAAATGCGCGTTTTACCTTATCGAAGAAGCTCATTTCTTGTTCGTCCGGTTTATTTCCGCTCACTTCAGCAAATTTTCTAATGATATCTTTTTGATTGTCCGTTAAATTTGTTGGTGTGACGACTCGTACAACGATATGCTGATCGCCTTGGCCATAGCCGCGTACATTTTTCACACCTTTTCCTTTGAGTCTAAACTTTGTGCCAGTTTGCGTGCCAGCAGGGACTTTTAATTTCACTTTACCGTGTAATGTCGGCACTTCAATTTCGTCACCTAATGCAGCCTGTGCAAAGGTTAACGGCATTTCGCAGTAAATGTCATCCCCGTCACGCTCGAAGAATTCATGAGAACGCACATGGAACACAACAAATAGATCGCCTGGAGGTCCTCCATTTACACCTGGCTCCCCTTGACCAGACACTCTAAGCTGCTGACCATCGTCAACACCAGCTGGGATCGTCACATTGATTTTCTTACGCTTACGCACTTTACCAGAGCCGCCGCATGTAGAACATTTGTGATCGATTTGTTTTCCTGTTCCGCTACAGTAGTTACATACTCTGCGGTTGACCACTTTACCAAACGGAGTTGACTGCTCAACATTTAATTGACCAGAGCCGCCGCAATGTGAACAAGTCTTCGCTTCTGTCCCAGGCTTTGCCCCTGATCCATGACACGTTTCACATGATTCCTCGCGAGGGATTTCAATCGTTGCTTCTTTCCCAAATGCTGCTTCTTCAAATGAAAGCGTCATTGTATATTGCAAGTCTGCTCCTTGACGCGGTGCATTTGGATCTCTTCTTCTGGCTCCACCGCCAAAAATACTAGAGAAGATGTCATCAAAGCCGCCGAAGCCGCCAAAGTCTCCTCCTCCGCCAAAACCGCCGCCGCCAAAGCCTTGGTTTGGATCGGTATGACCGAACTGATCATACTGCGAACGTTTTTGATCGTCAGAAAGGGTTTCATAGGCTTCTTTTACTTCTTTGAATTTCTCATCTGAGCCAGCTTCTTTATTAATATCAGGGTGATACTTTTTTGAAAGCTTGCGGTATGCCTTTTTGATCTCGTCTTTTGAGGCGCTCTTACTCACGCCAAGCACTTCATAGTAATCACGCTTACTCATCTCTTCACACTCCCGATTTTCTCACATAAGTACGATTGTATCATTTTGATTTGACCTTTTTCAATTGCTTTCATCGTTGGAAAGAAAAAAAGTCAAAGCCAAGAGATCCTGACTTTGACTTTCTGACGAGTACGTTTCAGCAGTCTTTTTCAAAAGTAAAGGTGATTATTTTTTCTCTTGATCGTCGTTTACTTCTTCGTATTCTGCATCCACTACATTGTCATCTGCTTTTTGAGCACCTTCAGCGCCTTCTTGCTGAGCTTGTGCTTGTTTTGCAGCTTCTTCATAAAGCTTTGTCGTTAGTTCTTGAACGATTGTTTGCAGCTCATCTTTTTTCGCTTTGATGTCTTCAAACTCGCCTTTTTCGATCGCAGCTTTTAGTGCATCTTTCGCGTCGTTTGCTTTTTTCACTTGCTCTTCATCGATTTTGCCTTCTAGATCTTTTAATGTTTTTTCTGTTGTAAACACTAATTGATCTGCTTCATTGCGCACTTCGATTTCTTCTTTTTTCTTCGCATCTGCTTCAGCATTTTCTTCTGCTTCTTTGACCATTTTTTCGATCTCATCATCAGAAAGACCTGAAGAAGATTTGATGGTGATGTTTTGCTCTTTGCCTGTACCCATATCTTTCGCACGTACGTTGACAATACCGTTTTTATCGATATCAAAAGATACTTCGATTTGTGGTACGCCGCGTGGTGCTGGCGGAATGTCAGTCAATTGGAAACGACCTAATGTTTTGTTGTCTGCTGCCATTGGGCGCTCACCTTGCAGAACATGGATGTCTACCGCTGTTTGGTTGTCAGCAGCCGTTGAGAATACTTGAGATTTACTTGTTGGAATTGTTGTATTACGTTCAATCAGCTTTGTGAATACGCCGCCCATTGTTTCAATTCCTAAAGAAAGTGGTGTTACATCAAGAAGAACAACGTCTTTGACATCTCCTGTGATGACTCCACCTTGAATCGCCGCACCAAGAGCAACCACTTCATCAGGGTTTACACCTTTATGAGGCTCTTTGCCTGTTTCTTTTTTGATTGCTTCTTGAACTGCAGGAATACGAGTTGATCCACCAACAAGGATGACTTTATCAATCTCGCTAGCAGATAAACCAGCATCTTTCAATGATTGACGTACAGGTGTCATTGTACGCTCTACAAGATCTGCAGAAAGCTCTTCGAATTTAGCACGTGTTAGCGTTAATTCAAGGTGAAGAGGACCTGCATCTCCAGCTGTGATAAATGGCAGTGAGATTTGTGTAGAAGATACACCAGAAAGATCTTTTTTCGCTTTTTCAGCAGCATCTTTTAAACGCTGAAGCGCCATTTTATCTTTTGAAAGGTCAATGCCATTTTCTTTTTTGAATTCAGCTACTAAGTGATCAATGATCACTTGGTCAAAATCGTCTCCACCTAGACGGTTGTCCCCAGCAGTTGAGCGTACTTCAAAGACGCCGTCTCCAAGCTCAAGGACTGATACGTCAAATGTACCGCCGCCAAGGTCGTATACAAGGATCGTTTGATCTTCATCTGTTTTATCTAAACCATAAGCAAGCGCAGCTGCTGTTGGTTCGTTGATGATACGTTCTACTTCAAGACCAGCAATTTTACCAGCATCTTTTGTAGCTTGACGTTCTGCATCGTTGAAGTAAGCAGGAACTGTGATAACAGCTTTTGTTACTTCTTCGCCAAGGTAGCCTTCAGCGTAAGATTTAAGGTGTTGAAGAATGATTGCAGAGATTTCCTGCGGTGTATAGTTCTTGCCTTCAACTTCTACTTTATAGTCTGTACCCATATGTCTTTTAACAGACATGATTGTGTTCGGGTTTGTAATTGATTGGCGTTTCGCTACTTCACCAACTTGGCGCTCTCCATTTTTAAAAGCGACAACAGATGGTGTTGTACGTGCTCCTTCAGCGTTTGCAATGACTTTTGGCTCTCCGCCTTCAAGTACTGCAACACATGAGTTTGTTGTTCCTAAGTCAATCCCAATGATTTTACTCATAATCGATGACCTCCCATTATGTAGTTATTGATTTACTTTTACCATTGATGGACGAATAACTCGGTCTTTGAGTTTATAGCCCTTTTGCAATTCTTCTACTACGATATTTGAATCAAAGTTTTCATCTTCAACTTGCATGACGGCTTGATGAAGGTTTGGATCGAACTCTTTGCCGACAGCTTCAATTGGTTCAACGCCTTCATTTTTCAACGCTTCTACCAGCTGGCGGTAAACCATTTGCATTCCTTCTAACAAACTTTTCGCCTGCTCATTGTCTGGATCAATTCCAAGGGCTCTTTCAAAGTTGTCAAGAGCTGGGAGAAGATCGCTGACAACATGTTGAGAACGATATTTTTGCACGGTCTCCACTTCAGTTCGAGCACGGCGTTTATAGTTTTCAAAATCTGCTTGAACACGCAGAATCTTGTTTTCTTTTTCATCTAGAAGCTGCTTCAATTCATCGATTTTCTCTTGGAAGGCAGACTGTTCATCATGCTTTGCTTCCTCAGTATCTGCTTGAACTGCTTCTTCTTGTGCTTCAACCTCTGCTTCTTGCTCAGGTGTCTGTTTTTCTTCTGACATTGTGTTCACCTCCCTCAAAAGATTCAAGAATACGAAGGGGCAGTGCCCCTATCTTTTTATCACCCTACTCATCATACAAATTGGAAAGTGCGTTTGACAAGTCTTTTGATACATGATGCAAAAGACTAACGACTCGCCCGTAATCCATGCGGGTTGGTCCGATGACGGCAATGGAGCCAAGTGATTTTTGATCAATCGAATAAGTCGCTGTGATCAAACTACAGTTCTCCATTGCTTCCAAATTGTTTTCTGAACCGATTTTAATGGTGATACCTTGCTGATTTGGATGAAACAGCTGCATGACATCATTCTTTTGCTCAATCAGCATCATGAGTGAGCGAATGCGGTCGATGTCATGAAATTCAGGCTGATTCAACATATTAATCTTCCCGCCAAAGAAAAGTTTTGATTCATTTTGTGTCGATGTAAATGTGTTGCCAAGCGCATCTAAAATGTGATCATAATCTTTTAAATGTGTGCGCAGAAGCATGACTACTTCTTTATACATCCTGTCCTTCAACTGGTCCATTGGAACGCCAGCTAAGCGGCTATTCAAAATATTCATCAGCTTCTCAATATCGGAGACATCGAGATGCTCAGAGAAGGTAATGGTTTTGTTTTCAACATGTCCGCTGTCTGTAATCATGATTGCTACGGCTTTATTTGGCTGAACGGGGACAAGCTGAATTTGCTTTAATCGATTTTCACTCAGCTTTGGACCAAGCACGATCGATGTATAGTTTGTGAGATCTGATAAAATTTCCGCCGATTTTTGAACTGTTTTTTCCAGCTCAAAAATTTTCTCCTGAAAAGCCGACTGGATAAGCACAAGATCTTTAGACGACAGTTTTCGCGGAGAGAGCAAATGATCTACATAATAACGATATCCTTTTTCTGAAGGAATTCTTCCTGATGAAGAATGGGTCTTTTCGATAAAACCAAGTTCCTCCAAATCAGCCATTTCGTTTCTAATCGTCGCAGAGCTGAATGTGATGTCCTCTTTTTTAGAAAGAGTCCTTGATCCAACTGGCTGCGCCGAACGAATAAAGTCATTAATGATGACTTGCAGAATCAAAAGCTGACGATTTGTTAACATCATCATCACCCCTGTTAGCACTCTCTTTCAACGAGTGCTAATTGTATAAACAAAATTACCAAACTCAAATTAAAATGTCAATTATAACTCACCGAGAAACGCTTGAAATACTTCATTTCCTAACAATTTCCCTTTTCTTGTCAAACGAATTCCAATGTCATCTTTTACAATGAGACCTTTTTCTTCTAATTCTTCAAGAACTGAGGGAAAAAGAGCTTCTGGTGAAGCACCATATTTGGCTTGGAAGTCGGCACTTTTCACCCCTTCGATTTTTCGAAGGCCTAAAAACATTTCTTCTTCTATCTGCTCTGCTTTTGTGACTTGATGAGTTTCTTTATACGGGAACCCAGTTTGCTCAACCAGTTCCAAGTAATGCTTCACTGGTCCTGCGTTCACATTTCGGATGCCATCTACATACCCGTGTGCCCCTGCACCGAAACCGAAGTAATCTTCATTGCTCCAATAGGTCAGGTTATGCTGGCTTTCAAAGCCAGGTTTGGCGTAATTGCTGATTTCGTATTGATGTAATCCATGGCGCTCCATTTCATCCATCACAAGTTCATACATTTCAGCCTCACGTTCTTGCGGCGGTAAATGCAGTTTTCCTTTTTGCATTAAGTTGTAAAACACCGTTTTCGGCTCCACAATCAGTGAGTAGACAGAATAATGCTCTGCTCCTAAAGAGAAAGCTGTCTCAAGTGAATTCATAACATGATGCTTTTCTTGATGCGGCAAGCCAAACATGAGGTCAAGGCTAATGTTGTCAAATCCTACCGCTCTAGCTCTCTCAAAGGACGTGAGAACATCTTTCTTTTGATGAACTCGTCCGATTTTTTTGAGCAAATCATCTTCAAAGGTTTGGACGCCAAAGCTTAGCCGATTGACACCGGCTTCTTTTAACACATGCAGCTTCTCGAGTGATAATTCATCTGGATTCGCTTCAACTGCAAATTCAACCAGGTTTTTTGCCGGCTTTAACACACGGTGAATGCTGTTCATAAGCTGGTCTAGCTGGCTAACGGTCAATGATGTCGGAGTTCCCCCGCCAATAAAGATCGTCTTGAGTTCTTGCTCACCCTTTTGCTCGATCGTGTGCTGCATCTCTTTTTCAAGAGCCGCTAAGTATTCATCGACTGGCTGCGTTTTAATGAAAAATTTATTGAAATCACAATAGTGGCAAATGTGCTCACAAAATGGAATGTGAATGTATGCTGCTTTCATTTGATGACACCTTCTTTACAGGTAAAGAGCCGCAGTTTATCGCTGCGGCACCTTTGTTTGTTTTCGACTATAAACGCCAAGGCTGACATTGTAAAGCAGGTTGCCTTGAGGAGGATGTTATTTTTTCGGTGTGCTGTCGTCCATCTTCAGCACAGCCATAAATGCTTCTTGCGGGACTTCAACAGAGCCCACTTGTTTCATGCGCTTTTTCCCTTCTTTTTGCTTCTCAAGAAGCTTTCTTTTCCGGGAAATGTCTCCACCATAACATTTAGCAAGTACGTTTTTACGCATCGCTTTAATGGTAGAACGAGCCACAATTTTTTGTCCAATCGCCGCTTGAACTGGTACTTCAAAATGCTGGCGTGGAATGAGTTCTTTCAGCTTTTCTACGATGATCTTGCCTCGTTCATAGGCGTAATCGCGGTGAACAATAAAGGAAAGGGCATCGATTTTTTCACCATTCAGCATGATGTCCATTTTCACTAGAGTAGATGGACGATAGCCAATCAGCTCATAGTCAAAGGACGCATAGCCTTTTGTGTTGGACTTGAGCATATCAAAGAATTCATACACGATCTCCGCCAAAGGAATTTCGTACACAATGCTCACTCGGTTTGCATCAAGGTATTGCATATCAATGAAATGCCCGCGCTTTCCTTGACAAAGCTCCATGACAGAGCCTACATAGTCATTCGGCACCATCATTGTTGCTTTCACGTATGGTTCTTCAATTTTCTCAATCTTTTGCGGATCAGGCAGATTGGACGGGTTATCGACGATGATTTTTTCTCCGTCTGTCATATACACATCGTAAATAACACTTGGTGCTGTCGTAATGAGATCGATTTTAAATTCACGCTCAATCCGTTCTTGGATGATTTCCATATGAAGCATTCCAAGAAAGCCGCAGCGGAAACCGAAGCCAAGTGCTTGGGACGTCTCTGCCTCATATTGAAGTGAAGAATCATTTAATTCAAGCTTTTCTAGTGCTTCACGTAAATCGTTATATTTCGCTGTATCAATCGGATAAAGACCGCAGTAAACCATTGGGTTCAGCTTTCTGTATCCTGGCAGCGCTTCTTTCGCTGGGTTCACCGCACTTGTGATCGTATCCCCCACACGTGTATCGCCGACATTTTTAATTGCTGCTGTTAAGTAGCCAACATCTCCAACAGTGAGTTCATCTGTCGGCATGGCTTTTGGTGTGAATACGCCGACTTCAAGTACTTCAAATTCTTTGCCCGTCGCCATCATTTTGATTTTCTGACCTGGTTTGACCGTTCCTTCCACAATTCGTATGTACGCAATAACGCCGCGATACGCATCGTAGAGAGAATCAAATATAAGAGCTTGAAGCGGTGCTTCTGGGTCCCCAGCAGGTGCTGGCACCTTTTCGACGATTTGTTCTAAAATATCTTCGATCCCAATACCAGCCTTAGCAGAGGTGAGAACAGCTTCAGACGCATCCAACCCGATGACATCTTCAATTTCTCCTCTTACACGCTCAGGCTCTGCACTTGGCAGATCGATTTTATTGATAATCGGAAGAATTTCTAAGTTGTTATCAAGAGCTAAATAAACATTCGCAAGTGTCTGTGCTTCAATTCCTTGTGCTGCATCTACTACGAGAATCGCACCTTCACAGGCAGCAAGGCTTCGAGATACCTCATAGGTGAAGTCGACATGCCCTGGTGTATCAATCAGGTGCATAATATATTCTTCTCCATCCTTCGCCTTATATTTCAGCTGGACAGAGTTTAATTTAATCGTTATGCCGCGTTCACGCTCTAAGTCCATGGAATCAAGTAATTGTTCTTTCATTTCTCGCTGCGTAATCGCCGCTGTTTTTTCTAAAATACGGTCGGCCAATGTGGATTTCCCGTGGTCAATATGGGCGATAATGGAGAAATTTCGAATTCTTGATTGCCGTTCTAATCGTTTTTCTTTATCTGTCACAATCTATCACTCCTACTATAAAACGCGGGTTGCGCTAGGTTAGATTATATCAATAGGGCTGTAAAGATTCAATCGAAATCAAGAAAAGCCGCTCATTGATTAGCGGCTTTAGTCATAAGGTGTAGATTTATTTATTTCCCATTTACCCAATCATAAAGAGAACGAGCTGCATGTGTCATGCCATCAGACAACACCTTTCCTGCTTTGGAGAAAGCATTAAAGCTCTCTATTTCCTCAAGCTGCTTTTGCTTTTCGGCAAGATCCTTTTCTGTAACAGCCGTTCCTAAGATAGAGGCTTCTCGTTCTTCTTCGTCGTTCATTTGGATGGAGAAAGCGCCTTTTAATTGCGGGTCATGGTAACCCTTCATTTGCAGCATGCCATTATTTGCCTGCTGCATTCCTAAAAAGACGCCAAATAGCAAGACCAGTCCTAAAATAATGGTTTTTCCCATAAATGATCCCATGCACCGTCACCACCTTAAGAGCGTTTTTTCTCATCCTTTGCTTTGCCGTTTACTTTTTCCGCATCCCAGAAAATGTCGCTGAAGACATCAGCTGCTGCATTGGATGCATTTTTCAATTCTTCCATATTATTATCCACTCCGCCAAATTCTAAAAGAAGGGCTTTGTCGGATAAATCTTGATTATAAATTCCATTATCACCAATTTCGCCTTTGGCAAACACACCGACACTGAGTCCTTTATATTTTTTCTCCATCAAATGGTGGAACTCCGTCGCAAGCTTGAGGTTTTTCTCATAGCTTTGATTCTTCTTTCCCACAACAAACGCAATTCTCGCATATTTTTTCCCTTTGATCTCGGCAGTAGTGTCTTTCTTTCTTCTTGAGTCACGGTGGATATCGATTAAATATTCGAGATCATCATTTTTCGCTAAGGCTTCTTTTACGACCAGTCTTGATTCATTATAAGACTGGGGATACTTTAGTCCTTTTTGCAGAAGCCGTTTTTCAACTTCTGTTTTGTCGACCGTATTCCCGATTCCTTGCTGATCAAGCGCCTTTCCGAACATGTCACCGACAAGGGTGACATTCACTTTTGAGTGCCGTGCATTGTTTGGATTCGTTTCTCCTTTTAAAAATGGTAAATATGATTCCGTATTATGTGTATGGTAAATGTACACAGCTTTTCGTTTTCCTGTCGACCGGTCCGGCTCTTTCGCAGGCTTTTTCGGCACATCTTTGTCGAGCTTGTCCAGCTCTGCTAAATTTGCTTCTTTTTCATCTTGAATGACTTCACTTGGCGGCGGCGATTCCATTGGCATGTTGGTATAGTCTGTTCCTTCACCTGCTAAGATGATTTTTGTATCAAAATGTTCAAAGCCTGGAAGTTCTCTACCTAGAAAACTACGCGGGTCTTCTAAATTGATACTGGTCGCAAGCTTGAGTGACAGTCCAGAGAAATGAAACCCTTTTTGATCTTTCGGGACGGCTGAGGCGAAATATTGGTTTTCCATGCCCATTAATGTGGCGAAAAACGCCCCGGAAAGCTCATCTGCTACACCATATAGGGAGGCTTGTGGCCTCAGCTCAGGTTTTAAAGATGTCAACGCCCCTGACATCACAAACACTACAACAAGCGAGGCTATAAATAAGAAAATGCTTTTGACTACTTTTGTTCCATTAATCGCAACGACCAACTGTCGAGGACGGCGGGGTCTTTTTTTCATGATTTACTCCCTCCAGCACGCTTTCTAGTAATTACACTATGAGCGAGCTAGAGAAAGTAGAACCGATTAATGATTATAAGAACCCATGTTATCTTGAGAGATTTTTTGATGAAGCGCTGTGTTTAATCCATTGGCGAGCACGTTTGCCATATCATCAATGAATGTATCCACTTCCTTAGGCGTGACCATGAGATTTTGCCCTAGCGGCGCAAGCACTTCATGGATCAGCTGCCGTTTCTCTTCTTCTGGAAGAGTTCCTACGATACCTAAGAATGATTGACGCGTTTCTTCATCTGGTAAGTCTTCTTCGTTTAGAACTTTTTTCTTCCCAAACGTCAAACCAGCCGGCACAAGAGAGCGGGACGGCCTGTCATCTTTCAGTTCTCTACCAAAATGCTTTAAGACATAATCAATTGTGTCACTTGCAATGGTGACTGCATCTACCACTGTCGGAACGCCAATCGCAATCACTGGAATTCCCAACGTTTCTTTGCTTAATTCTTTTCGCTTATTCCCTACACCTGAACCGGGATGGATACCTGTATCAGAGATTTGAATCGTCGTATTCACCCGTTCCACTGCACGAGCAGCAAGGGCATCGATTGCAATGACAAAATCGGGTTTGGACCTCTCGATCACGCCTTGTATAATGTCGCTTGTTTCAATACCAGTCAGTCCCATCACTCCCGGTGATAAAGAGGACACTGGGCGGTAGCCTTCCTGTACATTTTCCGGCTGTAATTCAAAAAGATGCCGGGTCACAAGCAGACTTTCAACCGTGAGCGGACCTAGCGCATCTGGCGTGACATTCCAGTTTCCTAGTCCTACTACAAGACAGCTCGCATCAGTCTGAATGCCTCGATCTTTTAAAAACTGAGCAAAATGATGGGCAAAGACTTCGACAACTTTTTCCTGCATCTCAGAATCTTTCTCCCGAATGCCCTGCGCCTCAAGTGTCAAGTATGTTCCTGCCTTTTTGCTGGTCAGCGCCTCCCCTTCTTTCGTAATCTCCACCGTGCGTATACGGATGCCATGCTCTTCTTTTTCCTTTTCGACAATCCCTTGAATTCCATCCTTTTTGACAACATTCGGATCGTTCTCTTGTTCTAGTATCTCTTTTGTTTCAACAGCCAAGTCTGTCCGAATTTGATAAGCACTTAAATCAAGTTTCTGTTTCTCCATAAAAAGACTCCTTCCACCAAGTAATTAACAGTAGTCTTTCCATCTCTTGAAAGAAACATTCGAGCGCTTCATCAATGAAAAATACTTTACATTTATATTGCATTCTAAAGGTGTGTTTGATAGAATACAACTTGTTCTATTGTGAAGATTTAACCTTAAGACAATTGTGTTTAGGTTGTATCTTAGGAGGTGAAACACATGCCAAATATTAAATCAGCGATCAAACGTACAAAAACGAATAACGAACGCCGTGCACACAACGTGACAATCAAGTCTGCGATGCGTACTGCGATTAAACAAGTTGAAGTTTCTGTAGCTAACAACGATGCTGAGCAAGCAAAAGCTGCTCTTTCTTCTGCTGCAAAACGCATTGACAAAGCCGTTAAAACTGGTCTTGTACACAAAAACGCAGCTGCGCGTTACAAGTCAAGACTTGCTAAACAAGTAAACGGACTTTCTGCATAATGCTTGCAACGCCTCAGTAATGAGGCAACTGTTTAACTGTACGTCCGTCCTGACCGGCTCAGCCATTAGGACAGACTGACAATTATACATCTAAACAAAAACGACCCTCTTTTTAGAAGGTCGTTTTTTTATGTTCAAGCGCCTAATAGGCGAAGCAGAAACAATTCTAGCAATAGCTGCTTGTCCTTTTTACCGGTTTTCATTTCATAATCGATCGTTGATAGCTCTTTGACAATCTGCTTCAGCTCTTCTTCTGAAAACAGCCTTGCCTGATCCATAGCAAGTTTCACGCGGAATGGGTGGACTTTTAGATTTGAAGCAATTTGTTTTTGCCCATATCCTTGCTGAGCGAAATACTTCGTCTGTAAAATCAAACGAAATTGAGTGGATATAAGCGCTAATATTTTAATGGGTTCCTCATTTTGTTTCAGCAAATCATAAAACATCTGCATGGCCTGAGAGCGGCGTCTGTTGACAATTTGGTTAATTAATTCGAAAATATTCTGCTCTAAGCTTCTTGCAACGAGCTGATTGACATCCGCTAATTCAATTTCTTCTCGCTCTCCAATATATGTACTCAGCTTCCTGACCTCTTGAAACAATGAGGATAGGCTTCCGCCGCACAGCATCACAAGCTGCTCAGCCGCTTCAGATGTCATCGCCTTTCCTTCTGTTTTCACCAGCGTAATGGTGAAATCCGTTGTTTCTTTTGGGTTTAACTCTTTTGCCTCAACCATAGCCGCTTTCTTTTTTAGCAATTTGGTGATTTTCTTCCGTTCATCCAGCTTTTCATATGGTGCCAATAAGACGAGAATGGTATAAGGCGCCGGCTTTTCTAAATAAGCTTCTAACAGAGAAAGCTCATGCTCAATCTTCTCTTTTTTCTTTTCCGCTGTAAGAAAATAAGGGTTCTTGATCACAACGAGACGCCTTTCTCCCATGAACGGAAAGGTTTCTGCATCTGTCACAGCCTGTTCAAGCGGCACCTCTTCCATATCAAAGACTGAGAAATTAAAATCCTTTGTCTCTTCGTCTACTACAGCTTGTCTTAATTTAGCTGCTGTTTCTTGCAGTAAATACGTTTCTTTTCCATATAAGCAATAAACGGGATGGATATCCCCTCTTTTTAAATTGTTCCAAACCTCAAAGACCATAAATTGAATCCCTCTCTTTCACTTCCTCCTCTATCCTAAAGTGTGCGAAGACATTAGTAAAGAGGAAGCTGAAAGTACCGCCTCCTCATTTATAGTAAACGTCTGGTGCAAGCTCCCGGGTCAGCTTGCTTCAGACGATATTCATAAAATGATCATGAAAATGGAAAACGGTTACTTTACCTTCTAGCAATTCCAAATGAGTTCAAGTATACTAAAATTAGCCAGGAGGGATGAAAATGAATGAATTTGAAAAAAATGTTCAAAGCAAGCGAAATGATGCGATCGACTCAGCTGTTGGTTTTATCGTCACATTCGGATTTTTCGCCTCAATGTTTATTTTGGCAACCATTATACACCTCGTTGGATCTTAACTTCATGATTGCTACATGACTGCCGTTTTGGCAGTTTTTTTATTGTTTTTGTAAGATATCATATGGAGGATGCGTGTAAAACGTTCCTTCCTTCTCAAGAAATCCATAGGTCACACTTCCGTCTTGATCTGTGCGGTACACCTTCGTTTGATGATCCTTTAGTTTTTTCAAGACTTCCTGATGAGGATGCTGATAACGATTGCGTTCACCAGCCGAAATGAGTGCGTGCGACGGCTCCAGATGCCGAATCCACTCATCACTTGTTGACCCTTTGCTCCCATGATGCCCAACCTTTAAGACATCTGCTTGCAGGTGAGGATAGGCTTCTATAATATCTCGTTCCCCTTCATGTTCAAGATCTCCAGTGAACAGAAACCGTTTCCCGCCAAGATTAAAAGTTAGAACAAGTGAATCATTGTTCTTACTTGTCACCCGGTCTTGCGAAGGGTGAAGAACCTCAAATATGTGCTCTCCAACTTGGAGCTGATCTCCTCTTTCTAATTCATCAATCATAATCCCTTTTTCAGCTGCTTCTTTTAGCAGCTTTGCATCTTCTGGACTTCGGGCAAAACCTTTTGGTATGGCTAGCCGCTTTACTTTATTTCGCTTGATTAAACGAACTGCTTCTCCCATGTGGTCTTGATCTGCATGCGTGAGAATCAGCACATCAAGTTTTGCTATACCTTTAGAATGCAAAAACGGGATTAGTGTTTGTTCACCGATCGTAGACACTTTACGTCTTTTTTTCCATGGTTCATCATCAAAAGAAAGTCTGCCACCTGTGTCCACAAGTAGATGTCCCTTTCGGTAAGGGAGCTGAATAAACAAACTATCCCCTTGGCCGACATCCAGCATCGTGACCTCCCCTTTTTGGAGAAAATTCGGGGTGAAATAGTGTGCACTCAAGACACCGATGAGTAATATAATCGGCACGGCATAGGATTTCACGGACATTTTGCACTCCATCACAAACAGCAAAAAAACAATGGCGCTCACTTCAAGCAGAATATGCCACCAAGTCGATTTCATAAAAATCAGGTTGAACCCATCAAAAACTGCCATATGTGCTGACAACTGATGACTTAGCTGCATGACCGAATCAAGCAACTGGAACAACACTTGTCCAAGCGGAAGATAAATGATAGACAAAAGAAAAAAGAGTAAGGATAGAGGCAGGACAACTGTTGTATAAAAAGGGACAAATATCATATTCAATGGGATGCTCAGCAAAGAAAATTGCTGAAAATGATATAAAAGAACAGGAAGCGAGGCAAGCTGTGCAACAAATGAGACAAGGAACAACTGCATCACGGCGCTTTTCGCTTGCGATAAGATTCTGGTCGATAACAAAATAAAAAACGTAACCACGAATGAAAGCTGAAATCCGATCTCGAATAGATATAGAGGATGAATCGCTAATAAGAATAAAAACGTTGCGCTTAATACGACAGCAGAAGGCTGTTTCATTTCTTTTGGCAGGCTTGTCATCACTAAATAGATTCCTGCCATAAGGCAAGCTCTTAAAACTGATGGTGCAGCACCTGTCAAACAAGCATAAACAGGAAGAAAGCATAATAGAAGAAGACGCGCTGTCTCTCTTGTCACACCGGCACGAAGCAGACACCAAAATAAACAGGCAAGAAGCGTTTGCACATGCAGTCCTGAGATCGCTAACAGATGAATAATACCGAGCATTTGATAGTCTCTTAGCGTATCAGGATCAATCAAATCACGGTCTCCAAAAATAAGAGCCTGTACAATACCTACAGAGTTTTTCGGCACATGATCTTCTAAGAATTTTAAGCCCTTTTGCCTCATCTTTTGAAGATAATAGGAAGGACGATCATTTTTTGTACAGCCTTTGATTGACTGCGGTAAGAAAATAGCGCGAATGCCTTTTGATTGTAGAAATTGATCGTATTGAAACCCGTTAGGAATGGTTGCGTGTTTAGGCGGTCGAATATCACCTGTCATATGACAGCTCATACCTGGCTCTACGTCTTTTAACGTCTCTTTTTCACGCTCTGTTTGAATGGTATAGAAAGCGGCTAGCCGGTCATCTTCTGTTGACACAGTTGCCGAAAAACGATTGCCATCTATTTTCGGAATCGTTTCAATCACAACAGAGCCGGAAAAGAATTTTTCTTGAACAGGTTGCTCCGTTTCAAAAAACTCATGAACCATAAAAATAAGAGTATAGACGGCTCCACATAGGCTGATCATGAGAAAGAGTTTGGGGATTTTTTTCAGTAGGCTGAGAAGGAAGATGATGAGAAGAAAGAGAAGGAAGTACATATGAAGATGATATGCAGCCAGAGCAATTCCAACAGCTGCTGAAATTGCCCCAAACGGCAAATAATTAAACATAGGAAGTAAATAATTGATTCGCCTTCTCATGCATATTGCGAATTTCTGATTCACTAAGTCCTGATTCACTTAGTTTGCCAATTAGATCTGCAACAAAGGCTAATTTTTCTTGATTTTTTAAGTCGATGATCATTTCATCGAGTTCAACTTGTTCCGTTTGAACACCTGCCTGCTCAAATAAATCAATGGCATATGGGTGATTTTTATAATCCTTTGCATAGTAAACGGTTCGAATACCTGCTTGAATAATGGCTTTACAGCACTGCAAACAAGGAAAATGTGTGACATATATTTCAGCATCGGCTGTAGGTGCACCAAATTTGGCACATTGTAAAATAGCGTTCATTTCCGCATGGATGGTGCGAACGCAGTGATGATCAATGACATAGCATCCCACATCTGCACAATGGACATCACCAGCAATTGAGCCATTATATCCCCCTGCAATGATACGCTTGTCTCTGACGATGGTCGCCCCAACAGCTAACCGCTCACAGGTGCTTCGCAGAGCAAGCAAATGGCTTTGCGCCATAAAATATTGATTCCATGAAATTCTTTCCACGAGCTGATCCCTCCAGAATGATGGTTGGTATTAAGTGTACATGCCTTCCTTCTATACCGTCAATTCTACTTAACGGTCAATTCATTTTTCAGCCGTTCAATGGTCTTCTCCCCAAAACCTGAAATGTTCCGCAAATCTTCAATTTGTTGAAATTCTCCGTGCTCCTCTCTGTACGTAATGATGGCTTCTGCTTTAGCTGGCCCTATTCCATTAATGGTTTGCAATTCCGCTGCATCAGCCTGATTCACATTGACACCTTGACTCTTTTCATTACCCGATGGAGCGTCTGCACCTGCTGTTTGTGCCTCTCTCTCTGCTTCTCCCTGCTTCCGGACATAAATCATCATACTGTCTTCTAATTTTGCTGCTTGATTAATTTCAATCGTGTCTGCTTTACTAGTAAAACCTCCTGCTCTTCGAATGGCTTCTTCTACCCGTGCATCAGATTGAAACGTATAAACACCTGGCTTTTTTACAGCCCCTTTGACCTCCACAAAAATGGAGGATGATTCATTATCGGTCTTTTCTTGTTTGTCTTCTAATGTGACTTGTATGTCTTGATCGCCCTTCTTCAATACACTTGGCTCTCTAGAGCTCTCCTTATTTCCTGCCAAAAGGAAGAAAGTGATGATGATCGTGCCCATGAGCCCAGCTCCGATATAAAGACTGTATTTTTTCAATGGAATGAGTCGCTTCACGTGCTCACGCTTCTTTCAATCATATTTTTCTATTGCTCAACATACTGTTTAGAAGATAACAGATCCTATGCGCCTAAGGAGGGAGAACGTTTGAATATCGGGATAATCGGTACAGGAAACATGGGTACCATACTTACTGAGGCATTTATTGAATCAAAGGCAGTCAATCCCTCATCCATCACCATTACAAACCGGACCATAGAAAAAGCGTTCAATATAAAAAAGAACCACCCAGAGCTTGAAGTAACAAAACAGCTTACAGGAGCTGTCATGGATAAAGATTTCATCTTTGTTTGTGTCAAGCCGCTTGATATTTATCCTCTTTTAAAAGAGCTGAGCCCTCTTTTAAAAGAGCACCAAACCATTGTCATCATTACAAGTCCGGTTCATCCTGAACAGCTTCAGGATATCGTTCCTTGTCAAACAGCCAGGCTGATTCCAAGCATTACGAACCGCGCTTTATCAGGTGCGTCACTTTTAACATTTGGATCGTCATGTAATGTCGCGACGAAAACAGCGTTAAGACAATTAGCTTCCTGCATTTCAACACCTATTGAAATTCATCATTCGATTACAAGAGCGGCGTCAGATATCGTCAGCTGCGGTCCTGCCTTTATCAGCTTCCTCGTTCAGAAAATGATTGAAGCAGCCGTTGAAGAAACAGATATTTCTAAAGAAGAAGCCACCATCTTATCAGAAGATATGCTTGTAGGGCTTGGCCGTTTGATTGAAAAAAGAGTCTATACCCTTCCGACACTACAAGACAAAGTGTGTGTAAAAGGCGGCGTTACGGGTGAAGGGATTAAAGCACTTGAAGCAGGTGTTCAAGATATGTTCCACCGCCTTTTTCAAAACACCCATGAAAAATTCGATGAAGATCTTGAAGCGGTTGCGCATCAATATCCGCCAAGTGTGTTTACTGATGATCGCAGAAATTAATCAACTCTGCAACAAGCGAAAAAAGGGTTTTAAAAAACCATCGTTCCATTAAACGATGGTTTTTGGCTTCTTAGCTGAAATGAAATATCTTTCGGCGAATTCCCCAGGCGCTTCATTTGTAAAATCAGCGGTCACTTCTATTTGTTCAAAGCCAGCGGACTCAAGGAACGCCGCATAGGTCTCAAATGGAAATGTACGCTGTTCATGTGTCTCATCATAACGCTGATACACGTCTCCGTCCTTTACAAAAAAGCTTAAATCGTGAATGACCGAATACATGTCATCCCCTTTATCACTCTGCCAAATATAGCTGATCTCTTCATCTTGATCGGCATAAGTCGAACCTGGGAATACCTCTTCCATTTTATAAGGAGTATGAACATCAAAGAGTAAAACCCCATCTGCCTCTAAAAGCTGAAACATGTTTTTAAAGGTTTTTTTGACGTCATTTTCGTTTTTTAAGTAATTCAAGGAATCACAGCATATAACCGCCGCTTGAAAGACTTGCTCAAAACCCGTCAGCTCTCTCATATCTTGATGTAAAAATTGAATGGACTGCTTTTTCGCCTGTGCTTTTTGCTGCGCGAAAACCAGCATTTCTTCACTGAGGTCAATTCCTGTGACTGCGTGACCCTTTTCAGCTAACCGAAGAGAAATCTCTCCAGTTCCACAGCCAACATCAATAATGGCAGCATTCGGTTTGATATTCTGCTGGATCCACTGAACCCATTCATCATAAGGTGCATGTGTCATGAGCTCGTCATACACACCTGCAAACCCTTGATAAATCATGAGTTAATGCCAAGTGAAAGCGTTTCTCTCGGCGCATCTCCCCATAGCTTCTCTAGGTTGTAGTATCCTCTTTCTTCTTTGTGGAACACATGAGCAATGACATCACCAAGATCAATCAATACCCATCTTGCTTCATCAAAGCCCTCCATCTTCTTCACTTCGATTCCGCTTTCCTCTGCAAGATGTTTTACTTCTCTTGCAATGGCCTGCACTTGTTTATCAGAGTTCCCGTGACAAATGAGAAAATAATCGGCAACAAGTGAGATTCCTTGCATATTAAGGGCAATAATATCCTCAGCCCGTTTATCATCGCATGCTCCTGCCGCGACGTTTAAAATTGATGATGAATCCATCCAAATTCCTCCTTAATTGTTCTTATGCACAAGTGAGTTGTAAGTCGCAAGCGTATCTGGATAGACTGGCTGGTTCTTTTTCAATAAAAAGCTGATCGTGTTTTTTAGTGACTGAATCAGTGCGCTATCTAAATCTTGCTCTGCTAACTCTCTTACTTCTTCAACACCAGGGAAATGACGTCCTGGTTCGATATAATCAGCGACATAAATGACCTTTTCAAGTAATGTCATGTTTGGTCTGCCTGATGTATGAAATTCAATGGCCGTTAAAATATCTTGGTCGTTAATAGCTGCTTCCTTTTTAACCAAATAGGCACCAACCGGGGCATGCCAAAGCTCGGGCGAATATTCCAGCAATAGAGGGTTCATCTGTTCCTGCTGGATAATCCCCTTCATTTCATCCTTTGGTCTAAATTTCGCATAATCATGAAAAATAGCGGCGATCTCTGCTTTTTTCACATCTGCACCGAACCGTTCCGCTAAAGAAATAGCTGTCTCCATAACCCCGAGTGTATGTGTATATCTATGCTCTGTTAACTGCTCTTTGACACAGCTTAATGCTTCTTCACGATTCATATAAGTGATGCTCCTTTATATAACGCTCAACAGCTTTCGGTATCAAATAATCGACAGGTTTTTCCTGCATGATTCGCTGCCTAATCAATGTCGATGATACATCAAAAGCTGGAACATCTGCAAATAAAAGAGGATATGTCGTATTTCGGGTATAACCCGGTCTTTTCATCCCAATAAAAGTAATCATCTGAAGCAAATCATCTATCCGATGCCATTTTGGCAAATACTCGACCATGTCCGCTCCAATCATAAAAAAGAACTCATCTTCAGGATGATGCTTCTTTAAAAGCTCCACCGTATCTACTGTATAAGATGGACCCTCTCGCTCCATTTCAATGAGCTCCAATCGAAAATGTGGATTTGACTGGATCGCCGCATCCACCATTTTCACCCGGTGACGACTATCTGCTCGCTTCCGGTCTGTTTTATGAGGAGGCTTGTGATTTGGGATAAACCAAATTTCATCAAGCCCTACTTGAAAACGCACCTCATTTGCCATCAGCAAATGCCCATTATGAGGAGGATCAAACGTACCGCCAAACAACCCTATTTTTTTCATATCACATCCACCTTTACGGCAGCTTAATTTGTTTATTTTCCTTTGATTCTTTATAAAGGACAATCACATTTCCGATCGTTTGAACAAGTTCAGCTTTTGCACCTTTGACAAGTGCTTTCGCAACTTCCGTTTTGTCCTCGTCGCAGTTTTGTAATATGCTGACCTTTAACAATTCTCTTACTTCAAGCGCCTCGGAAATTTGCTTGATCATATTGTCATTTACCCCGCCTTTTCCTACTTGAAAAATAGGTGATAAATGATGTGCTTTTGCACGTAAAAAACGTTTTTGTTTCCCTTTTAACATGGTGTTCCTCCTAATTTCTGTATCACAATTGACTTCATTTTTCTTGCGTCAGGCGTGATGCCTGTCCACAGTTCAAAGGCTCTAGCTGCTTGTCCAACAAACATGCCGACACCATCTACTGTTTTCAAACCTAACCCGGCTGCTTCTCTGAGCAGTTTTGTTTCTATTGGATTATACACAATATCACAAACAACCGCTGTTTTTTTTGCGTTTGCTAAAGAAATCGGGGTTTCTTCAACATTCGGGTGCATACCAATTGAGGTTGTATGGATGATGACATCATATTCCCCAAGCTGCTCTTCCGCCGTCTTTAATGTAATGGCACTAGAAGTGAAGTTCCCATTTGCACTTTCAATTAAAGCCTCCGCTTTTTCAATGGTACGATTGGTGATATCAAAGCTTTTCGGTGCATAGTCAGCGATTGTCGTATAAATCGCATTTGCCGCTCCGCCAGCACCAATCATTAGAAATGACAGCTCTGATAAAGGCTGATCCAAGGCTTCAAGCAATGAATGAAGAAAGCCCTCCCCATCTGTGTTGTACCCGACGAGCTGACCTCCTTCGAACCGCACCGTATTGACTGCACGCAGGCGTTCAGCTGTCACATCAATTTTGTCCAGGTACTGCATGATGTCTACCTTGTGCGGAACAGTGACGTTAAAGCCGCTGATTCCTAAGGCTTTCATACCGCTAATGGCATCTTTCAGGTCATCATTTTCTACTTGAAAGCCATGATAATGTCCATCAATTCCAGCATCCTTTAATGCTGCATTATGAATATCCGGAGACATTGAATGGCCAACAGGGTTACCGATTACTCCGTATAAAGGTTTCAAGGTCTCTCCCCCTCTGAACATTTAAATTAACGAACGTCTCATAAACACATGCACGCCTTTTGGCGCATAGACTTTGATTTGCTTACCTGCATCATTTGCCGTGATCCACCCTAAGCCTGAGAAGACGATATCCATTTTCGGCTGATCAATGGTAAAGGTATGTGGAACGAGTGGAGGAAAATCTTCCATCCCCTCTTTTGATGGCGGTGATAGCAGTTCACCGGCATGTTTTTCATATAAATCATCTGCGTTCTCTAACTTTGTTCTGTGTATGTTCAGCTCATTTGGCATATAGCAGACAAATGACGTTCTGCCGCCTTTTACATAATCAAATCGAGCAAGCCCGCCAAAATAAAGCGTTTGAGCTTCATTTAATTGGAACGTTCTCGGTTTCAATTCTTTTTTCGGCGTTAAGATCTTCAAGTCATTTTTACTGACATAGTGCGCCATTTGATGACGGTTGATAATGCCCGGCGTATCAAATAGAGCAGATCCGTCATCAAGCGGGATCTCAATGGCATCAAGTGTTGTACCTGGATATTGGGATGTGGTGATCACGTTCTCTTCACCAGATACTTCTTTGATGATTCGATTGATAAATGTGGATTTCCCAACATTCGTACAGCCGACGACGTAGACATTTCTTCCTTCGCGGTAATGATCGATCGCTTCCATCACCTCAGGTACGCCCTGACCTCTGCTTGCACTGATTAAGAAAACATCGATCGGGTTCAATCCGTTTTCTTTCGCTTCCCGTTTCATCCAATGAATTAAACGATCTTTTTTCACGGATTTCGGTAAAATATCTACTTTGTTGCCGACGAGTAAAATCGGGTTACCACCGACAATACGACTCAGCCCATTAATCCAGCTTCCGTTAAAGTCAAAAATATCAACGACCTTGACAATCAGAGAATCTGTCTCTCCGATACTGTGCAATATATTTAAAAAGTCGTCTTCTGTTAAAGAAACATCTTGTATTTCATTGTAGTTCTTTAACCTAAAACAGCGCTGACAGATCACATCTTCTTTCAATAGAGATGCTGCCGGCGCATATCCTAATTGATCTTTATCTTCCGTCTGAATGGCTACACCGCAGCCAATACAAACAACCTTTTCCATTATTACTCTTCCTCCCACTGAATGTGGCCCTTACGCTTTAAGGCTCCTAAAATTCTGCGTTCAATCTGCCTGTTAAACTTAGTGATAAATCCGTCTGAGGCAGCAACAGGGACGACCAAAATCGTATGGAAGCCGTGACGATTCCCGCCTAGAACATCGGTCATGAGCTGATCCCCAATGACAACCACATCTTCTTTTTTCAATTGCATATCAGCGACGGCCTTATTAAAAGCTCTTCCCATCGGCTTTTTCGCTTTATAAATAAACGGAATATGAACTGGTTCAGAAAAAAGCTTGACCCTTTTTTCATTATTGTTCGATACAATCGTCACTTGTATCCCGTGATCCTTCATTTCTTGAAACCATTCAATTAAGCGGGGCGTCGCACTTGGACGATCCCATTCTACTAGTGTGTTATCTAAATCGGTAATAATTCCTTTTACATTTCGTTCTTTTAGTTTTTGCGGTGAAATGTGGAAAATGCTTTTCACAAATTCATCCGGTAAGAAATACTTCTTTAGCACAATTTGCACCCTTTCTTCCATTGGTTTTTCAGCGATAGTGTCGAATCAAATCACAATTTGTCTGTCTATCGAATACAATGAAAAAGTTTTCGACATATGACGAGGACCTTCAACAGTTGTGGATAATTTTACACACATTATCCACCTATATTTCATCACGCTTTCATTCAATTATAAACACTCTACCCACAAGTTATCCACTTCACCATGTGGATAACAGAACGATTGTTCTTGTTTCCCATTCATGGTAGATTAAAGGTACTTCAGAGACATTCGATCAACCTATGATGATATGTCTTTTCCTCAAGTTTTATGCCAACTTTTTCAGGGGAGGTGTTTTTCCCATCATATGGGTTTCTAGTATGAAAAAGCTGTCAGATGATTTACTTATAGAATCGTATTATAAAGCAAATGAAATGAACTTAAATCGCGACTTCATTGAATTAATTGAGACAGAAATGAAAAGACGTTCGCTCGGGCATATGCTCTCTGTTTCCTCTTAATTCCATATCACAGGAACCATGCCTCCCGAGCATTCTCTTTTTTAAACTCAGGTGACTGATATTATATCACTTGCGCTATAGGCTTACTACTATTTTCCGTAAAAAACACCCCTTCTCAAGTAAAGAAGAGGTGTCTTATTTGCAAGGCTGTTCATTCCAAAACCATAACCCTCCACCTACGACCAAAATAACCACAAGGAATACAACAAGAAAAGCGTAACCGATTCCTGCTCCTTGAGCTGGATAAGGCGAACACGCAGGGTAAGGATAAGGGCATCCCCACATATCAGTTACCTCCTTCTAGGAATATATACTGTTAGACTATGCTAAATGGATGATCTTGTTTAGGCAGATGGCCATCATTTAAAAATGTTTGATGACATCACGCTCTTTGATTTCGTTATAAATGATTCTTGCCCCTTTTGGCGTCATATGATTGCCAGAAGGGTCGATCAAACCTGATTGAATCAACGCATTGTCACTATCTTCACCAGCTTCTCGGATGAACGCTTTCCAGTTGTCGACAAGCGGTACTTGCTGATCCTTGGCTATTTCTCTCGTGATGTCATTATAGGAATTTTGCCAAGCTCTTGCCCCGCCTCTCTCAGCAAAATAAGATGACTTATACCTAGAGTAATAATACAAGCCTTTTTTTCCGCCTTCTACAACAGGTACACAAGTCATGAGAACCGGGGTAATGCCTGCTTTTCTACTTTCAGAAATGAAGTAGGTTACATTTTCTTTAAATCTTTTTTTCGTCACTCGGGGATGTTTCCCGTCTAAAATCGCCGCATCATTCGTACCGAACATGATAAGGACGTAAGTTGGTTTCTGCTTTAAAATATCCTGCTCAAAGCGAAGCTTCGCATCTTCAGTCGTCTGCCCGCCAATCCCTGCGTTCTTCACTTGAATTTGACCGCGCTCGACGTTTTTCATGAGATTCACCCATTTTTCAGATGTTGGATAATCTCGGAAGTCCCAGTTTGATCCCTTTGTATTGCTGTCGCCAAATGCAATGACACTTTCTTGTTCTGGCTTTGAGCACCCAGCAGCGACACAAAGCAGGATGAAAAGGACAACATATTTCTTCACAACATTCACCTCCAAAAGCCCTCTTCATATAGTAAACGACAAGACTTTTGGTTTCAATGAATGACTGTTTTTGACGAATACTTCCTATTGCAGTTGAACAGGTACATACGCTTTGTCATGATGCAGCAGTTCGCTCACTTTGACAAATTCATATCCTCGATCCTTTAATTCAGGTATCACTTGTTTCAGTGCTTCGACCGTCTGCTTCCGGTTTCCCCCGCCATCATGCAAAAGAATGATATCGCCGCCTTGAATATGATCAATAATACGGCTCGCAATTTTATGTGCGCCTGGTCTTGACCAGTCCTTCGGATCTTGCGTAAAGGACCACATGACCACATCATATCCTTGCTTTGACAAAATGCGGAAAGATTTCATCGTCAAGCGGCCGCCAGGAGGACGAAATAATAAGGGCCCACCAGGCTGGAGTGAAGCGATATGAGCCGCTGATTCTTTTAGCTCCTGCTTGATCTCCTTTGATGATAACAGGTCAAAATACGTATGATTCATCGTGTGGTTGCCAAGCTCATTTCCTTCGTCCACAATCCGTTCTGCGATCTTTGGATATGCGTGAACCCGGCTTCCTACGACAAAAAAGCTGGCATTTACTTGATGCTGCTTCAGCACATCCAATATTTGATTCGTGTAAACTGGATGAGGTCCATCATCAAAGGTGATCGCAATCTTTTTCCGTTCCGCTCTCATGTCCCAGAAGGCACGTCCCGTTTTTTCGAGATCGACTCGTTTTAATGTATGTGCCTCTACTTCATTAGGAACAAAAGCACATAGCAGCAATATACACATCAAGACATGCAACCCTCTCATTTGACCGCCTCCACAGAACATTCTTACAGATTAAATTGCCCGCTTTTTGATGAATCATTCAGCATTCATGGTCACGATCCGCATATCTGACTTCTTTTTTCACATAAAAAAAGCCGGCCCATCAGGCCCGCTTTTTGTTTCACGTTTGGTTTCTCTCTTCAACTGTCGAACGTTGCTTAGAATTCATACAGACACTCTCCTTCTTGGATTTGATTTTGAGCCCATAATAATTTCTGATAATACTGGTTGGACTTCTGGTATTGTTGAGAGGCTTCTAAGGCTGTCGCAATTTCTAGTGAGATATCCTCTATATAAGAGTATAGGCTAAGTTTTTCCAAATAATCAATGGTTTTTTGCAGTTGTTCTTCATTTATTCCTTGAACATATAAAGCATCCAGATACTCAAACATATGACAGAACAGCTGGTCTTCATGCTTCTTTGCAGCTAATTTTCCATCTTCTAATATGCGGCGTGCTGCTACTTGTTCATTTTGTCTAAAAAGCAGTTTTGCGAGCGTATAGAGTGTATGTGGAAGCGTGGGAAGCTTCTCTTTACAGGCAATATCAGCCGATTCCGTTAAATAGCGTTCTGCTTCCTCAAGGTAGCACAGCTCCCCGTAACATTTTCCTAAATTATAAAGCGCTGAACTGTATATCCGTGGGTGATCAATTTGTGATGCGAGCTGTTTTGCCTTTTTTAAATGAGGCAGTGCCCGATCTTTTCGTTTTAAATCTTGGTAGTTTCCTGAGATCACGAACAGGCACTGAATGATGCGAATAGTATAGGCATCATGCTGATCGTATATTTCTAGCGCCTTTAAAATATGATGCATCGAGACATGCGTTTGCTTCATAATATAGTAGGCTTCTGCTACTTTAAAATGAAACTCAGCCTGCTCAATATCATCAAATACCATAGACAGCTGTTTTTCTGCCACTCGGTAATATTTGACGGCTTCTAAATATTCTTTTTGACTAAACTCATGCATGCCACGAAAAAATGCATGGTAATAATGCAGCATATCAGATAACTCATGATTGGAGTTTTCGATTTTATCGACAAGATTAGATACTGAGAAAGGTTGATATTTTGAAGGGTGTATATAGTCAAGCATGATCTGGTGCCGAAAACACATGAGCTGATAATAAATCAGTAAATGCTGGTCCTCTTCCATCCGTTCAATTTCTGCTTCTACTTCTGCTTTCAGGATTTCCGCATCTGGAACACTGAACTGCCGTATCATTCGATACCATTCATTAATTTTCATACCTACATGTGAAGATAGAACCTTCCCCATGTTCCGAAAAAACCCCTTCCTTTTCGGTCTAATATTACATATTTTATCACGCTTCTTGACCGCCAAGCACCGCAAAGAAACCGCAAACATATGAGAAGGGCAGCAAAAACAGACGAACAGAAGCCCGTTTTTTTCGAAAAAGATGATTTTTTCATCGTACAGACACAGACAATCCCCCCTTCACATACATTTGAGGATATAGGCAGTGGCCTAAACATGGTGGAGGTGAAAATCGTGGCAGGAGTATTTACAGCGATGGGATTGATGGTCAAAGAATTGGTGTTCTTAGTGTCCTATGTCAAAAACAATGCCTTTCCACAGCCCCTTTCGGGAGATGATGAAAAAAAATACTTAGCCCTTATGGCACAGGGCGATGAACACGCAAGAAATATGCTGATTGAACATAACCTTCGGCTCGTCGCCCATATTGTCAAGAAATTTGAAAATACCGGGGAAGACGCTGAAGACCTCATCTCCATCGGGACGATCGGACTCATTAAAGCCATCGAAAGCTATTCCTCTGGAAAAGGAACAAAGCTGGCAACGTATGCGGCGCGGTGTATTGAAAATGAAATTCTGATGCATTTACGCGCGCTAAAAAAGACAAAAAAAGACGTCTCCTTACATGACCCCATTGGTCAGGATAAAGAAGGCAATGAAATTTCTTTAATTGATGTCTTAAAATCCGAAAATGAAGATGTGATTGATACGATTCAGCTCAACATGGAGCTTGAAAAAGTAAAGGAGTATATCGACATTCTCGACGGCCGGGAAAAAGAAGTGATCGTCGGCCGGTTCGGCCTTGATTTAAAGAAAGAAAAAACGCAGCGGGAAATAGCAAAGGAGCTCGGGATATCGCGGAGCTATGTGTCTCGTATTGAGAAGCGGGCACTGATGAAGATGTTTCATGAGTTTTACCGGGCGGAGAAGGAGAAGCGGAAGCGGGAGAAGGGGAAGTGAAAACAAACTTTTCCCAACTCCTATTAAAAAAACAGACCTTGTTGGGTCTGTTTTTATTTGAACATCACAATATAGCCCACATACACAAAAGAAAACTATGTCATGTTTTATCCCCATTTATTTCACTATGCTGTTTTCTTTTAAGTAACGCTCAAAAAGCTTATGACCTTCCTCCTCAATTTGGTCATCTTCAATCAGAGATTCTCCAATCAATAACCCTAGATCATTCCACTTCTCATATTCCTTCAAAAGTGTTACTCCATAACTTTTTTGATCAAAAAACAAGAGCCATCTTCCTGTTTCTAAACTCTTAAAAAACACGCCTTCATAATCTAAACCATGTTCATAATACCCTACATGTAAATGCATAGTTTCATCTAAGCTATGTAATTTTTCTTCTGTACTCACTTTCATCCGGCACCCCTAGCTTTCCATATCCTCCTGAAAATCAATATCTCTCAACTCGACCCATTCAACAAAATCAGGAAACGTTTTTGTCGTCAAAAAATGATGAACGATTTGATATGCTTGATCCCGCTTGATGTAGCTACACGACGGCACATACAATGGGGATCCTGCGACCAAATGTTCGATGGTTTCAATATTTTCTCCCTTTTTAAAAGGAACCAAAAAATTCGGATACCTCATGATCAAGAAACCATACGGTTCCGTATAAAAGAAAACTAGACTTTCACATTCCCAATCTCCCTCAATCTCAATGGAAGATTCCCCATTTCCCTGTTTCCAATACTCTGCACCCTCCTGAAAGAAGATTCTTTTCAAGAATTCTTCTTCTGGATTTTCTAATGGAGCTCCTGTGGGGCCGTAGTATAAAAACATCCATATCTCTCCTTCATACCTATATCAACTTGTTAACCAACTGTTCTATTTCCTTCAAATTGATAAAAAGCTTGTGGTTCTTCGTTTAATTTTAGCCAGTTATATAGCTTGGGGTTTAGCTTTTGAACGGTTTGCTTACTGACCCATTTTACTTCTTCAATATCATGATCCGGATCGAGAATACTCATTTGTCCTCCGGTGATTTCAGCAAAGAAGGTGATCATCAGCGCATGATGCTTTTTGTCTTGAAAGTATGCTTCTCGAACCGAATGAAGTTCATTTACTTTGCAAACATACCCTGTCTCTTCTTTCACCTCGCGGACCACGGCCTGCTTCAGGTGTTCGCCTTTTTCTACAGCACCACCAGGAAGTCCCCAATATCCCTTTACATTTTTGACCATTAACATATTTTCTTCCTCATCATAAATAATAGCTGATACTACGTCTACTCGTTTCAAATGAATCCCCCTCAATCATTCTCTGTTCACATCAATTGTCGAATAAATAGCACGAACTGTTCATTTCAATACATTCATTATACGGTATCCTTGATACAAGGTAATGGTTAAGGAAGCAAAACAGCATTCGTGAGCAGATTGGAGGCCACAGCATGTGGATCATCATCATTTTACTTATTGTCCTCATTGGGTTTACTGGGAATATCGTTTCCTTATTAAGACAAATGAAAAAGTCAAACGAGAAAATCATACAACTGTTAGAACATCAAAAACCGAAAAAATAAAAACTTCTCTCATTTAGAGGGAAGTTTTTTTAGAAAAAGCAATTGGAGAATTCTTACCGTTTCTCATGAAGCAACATATATCTGATTTTATGAATATAATGCAGCGCAATATGAACGAGACATAAAATGAGCCCGATCATCGCAAGAATATAAATGGGCAGCATCAAACCAGGTACATAGTTGACGATAAAACCCAAACAAAACGCTGTCAGCATATATAGGCTGATCAACCTCATCAATACCATCCGAAGCCCTCCCTTTCCACACTCATTTTAACATCATTTCCCTTTATTTTCATAATTGGCTTTAAAAAAAGATGTGAATCCACTAAGATTCGCATGATCATTACGTATTCAATTCACCTTTCTTCGCCCGCGCTTCCTTCCACTGCTCAAGCTCTGAAACTGTTAATAATTGATATCCTTGTTTGGTTAATTCCTTGATAATCGTGACAGCTGCATTTGCCGAGGTGTCATAGATGTCGTGCATTAAGACGGTTTCTCCGCTAGACGCATGTGTGAGAATGTAGTTAGCAACGTACTGGCTGTTGCGATATTTCCAGTCTTCAGGATCTACGTCCCAAAGCGTGACTTTCATATTGACAGCCGCGTTGATTTGCCCATTTGTTCCTCCATATGGCGGTCTAAAGTGAGTCGGTGTAAAACCGCTCGCTTTTTCAATGATTTGCTGGGTCTCTTCTACCTGTTTGACGGCTTGTTTTAATGGCAGTCTTGTGAGTAAAGGATGGCTATAGGAATGATTTCCGATTTCATTCCCACCCTTTCTGATTTTACTTAGCATATCGGGATAATATTGAACCCTGCTGCCTAATACAAAAAATGTCGCATGTCCTTTGTTTTCTTTTAAAGCTGTTAAAATTTTTGAAGTCGTTGATGGATTTGGTCCATCATCAAATGTCAGGGCAATGGCTTTTTGGTTTGGGTTGAATACCGCCTGTTTTGGCAGTTTTACGATTTTTCTTTTTGGAATCGGTTCTTTTTTCTCATTTTTGTTCTTTTCTTTATTAATATATTCAGGCTTTAACATTCCTTTAAGCAGGGTTTTTTTAATCGCCAGCACTTGAGGGCCTTGTTCGCTTGGTGCGATTTGCCCTGCTGGAAAGTAGAATTCAATAAAACGATCCTTGATGGCAAAATACTGATAATGCTCTGCCGCAGGAGACGTTCCTTGCTTGAGTAAATGCTCATTTTCAGCAAGAGAACGATCTTTCTTTAACTCCTCAAATGTCATTTGAGACAGTTTTTGCAGATCTTCTTTCTTTGATAAAAATAAATCATCTATTGATAAAAAATGCTGTTTCTTGAAATCAAAATTGAATATCTTCGTTTGATGTGCGCCTTTTACTCCGCCTTTCAATTCATATGTATTGAATTTAATCGCAGCAGTTTGCTTGGCATAATGAATAATCTCGTAATCTATATTTAATTCGTATCGATTCTCTTCATCGACATCGCTCGCTTCGCTAAATGATGTTTTGAATTTGTCTAGCGCTGTTTCTGCATATCTTTTCATCTCTTGATCTAGCTTTTCTTGATGAAACACCGGATAGTTGACAGCATATCTCATGTATCTCCCGTCATTCACGAGGGTGACTATCTCAACTTCTTTATAGCTCGCATCTGGTTCTACCTTCTTCTTCTCCGTCCCACTTGCCTGCTGATTATGATAAAATGCAGCAATTCCGATGATGATTGCAAGTCCGCATAGGACGAGACTGATTTTCCATTTCATTGACACAATAATTCCCCTCTCGTGATGGCGTCATGCCTTGATGACGTGTGTTTGTAGGATAGACTTTGTGCGAACCTAATTTAGTTTTCAAAAAACATAATCGTCACACTTTAGACACATTTTAAAAGAGGAATAGAAAAAGGGCTTGATTTCTCAGCCCTATCATTATTTTTGCATATATAGTTGAAATAATCTCGTTTCTTCATCAATCGAACTCGCTCGATCAAAAGCCGCTCTGACCGTCTTTGTATTGTTCAAGCGCTCATAAAGCATGGTCAATACAAAGATAAATGCCGCATCTCCATCAATGTAATCATCCGGCGCTATATAGGACAGGGCACCTGCTGCTAAGAAGGCATCTGCTAATTTTTTCTCACCTAGTGTGCAGCCTGTAGAAATGACGTGAATCCCCTTTAATGAAGCATACTGCTTGATTTCATCCGCTCCAAAAGCAGCGCCTCTAGGCTCCTTATCTTCGTATACATCTTCCCCTAATTCAGGCAAGATCAACGCTCCTTCTTCACCGTGAAACGATAAAAGAAGGTAATCTATTTCTCTTCTATTTCTACCAGATAACACATGAATCAGGTCATTCGGTCTTCCAATCCAATGCATATCGACTTTCGCGCCGAAGTTTTCAAGTGCTGCACGCAGTGCAAAAGATTCCAGCTCACTATTGGGTCCTGCTACTAATGTGATGCACATGGCTTGTTGATCCACTTCTATCTCCTCCAGACTATGATAAAAATAAAACCATTTTTTCCTCATCTGCATATGTATGATCTGACCATTTTAGTGCTTTTTCTTCAAGCGCGTATGACTCAAATCCAATAGAGCGATACAGGCGTTTGGCTGAGTGATTGGTCGTCACGACTGATAAATACATTTGCTCGATGTCGTGTCGTTCTCCGGCGAATGAAAGAACTTCTGTCATCAAGGTCTTGCCTACTCCTTTTCCGCGGGCACCCGCTGTAACATACATCGCTGCCACATTCGCTCGGTGCTTTAATTTCTGTAAGTTTTCTTGGATGAGCGTGACCATGCCCACAAGCTTCCCTTGATCAAAGGCGCCAAAGGTCCACATCAATTGTACCGAAGCAAAACGAGCTGCGTATTTTTCTATTGTACCGATTTGCTCTTCTTCATAACTCATCGCAAAGCCCTCTGGATGTCATCGTAGTGCTTCTAGTCTCAACGCGGCATATTCTTCAGCATCATCTGGAATTAACAATCGAATATTTAGAACATCGCCCCCAACAGAATGATTCATACTTCCAATTTTATCTTGAAAGGAGATTTTGATCAAAATTTTTCTTCTGAAAATAAAAAGGCATCCCATAAAAGGATGCCCCCTTCATTACCACTTACAGCGTTTCACTGGACGGCAGCAAGGGTTTTTGATATCACTGCCGCAATCGTATTCTTTCACGATATACTCGTTATGAGTCGACTCAGTGACAGGATAGTAGTTTTCAATTCTTTTGATATTTTTATTGACGTTTGTGATATGCGTTGGATGAATTTTTCTGATGGTTTGTTCATTCGTTCTTGTGTTGACAATTTGACGTGTGGGGAAAACAACCGTTTCATCTTCTCCATGGTTTCCTCTGCGAGGTCCAAAGAAAAAATCATCTAATCGATTCCGGCTCATCTCAACACCCCTTCAATTTGTCTTTCACTTACACTCTATCGTATGTAAGAGACGTCATTTATGATTAGATGCTTGTCTATTTTTTAAAAAATCCACTATTCATCTCGTTTTCTCTTTCTTTACAAAAGGTCATTTTTAACATATTATACAAATGATATATTGCGCAGAAAGGACATCTATGAAAACAAAACATAAACTCTTTTTATTCATGACATTTATTGTCATCATCATTGCTCTTCCAATGCTATCACCTATGATCTTCACAAATTCAACCGAAAAAGGCGCTATCCGGAAATCAATTTACCAAGAAGGATACCCTTACCAAAGCTATTTTGCTATTTTGAAAAAAACGAAGTACAAAGATCCTGAGTATGGCCAGCTTTATGATGTTTACTGGCAGGCTTGGAAAAGTGAAACAGGGATGACACCTTCTGTCTGCTATTCGAAAAAGGTCGAGAAAAATGAATATAAGGTTAGCTGCGGTACCGCCCCATAACCTTCCCACTCATCATCAAACACGAGGTGAACGATATGATCAATACGACACAACCAATCGAACGAAACAAGCTGGACATTGCACTTGAACTGACTCAATTGCATTTGAATCGATATGAAACGAATCATCCTGATCAGCTGAGTGAGGTTTATGCAAAATATTATGCGCTGCTTGAAGTGCTGGATTTATCTTCTTATGATCAATTGATTGATTTATTGCCAGATGAGCTAAAACAGACGCTTGAGTAAAAAACCCTCTATCCACATGGGATAGAGGGTTTTCTTTATACTCGTGCTGCCATATCGGTTTCGATTTGCTCTAAGCTTCTTCCTTTTGTTTCAACTAGTACAAAGCGGGTGAACAATAGTCCGATTAAGCAGATGACACCAAATGAGGAGAAAATAACCCCAAAGCTGAATTTATCTGCCAGGATAGGGAACACGAGTCCGACGGCTAACGATCCCGTCCAGTTAAAGGCAGATGAAATACCTGCGCCGATACCTCTGACAGAAAGCGGGAAGATTTCGCCGATGATGATCCACGTGATCGGTGCCCATGAGAAGGCGTAGCACAAGATAAAGCAGCAAAGTGAAATCAATGTCACCCAGTTTAAAATCCCTTCACTCACACCAAGTGCACCTAATGCGGCTGGTGCAAAGAAAGAAAGGGCCATGCCCGTTCCCCCTACGGTGAGAATCGTTCGGCGGTCGAACCGGTCGACAAATTGTAAAAAGATCACGGTGGTGACGACAAAAATGACACCGACAATGACTGTAAAACCTGCGGCAACCTGAGGTGCAAGGCCTACATTCCGAGCAATACTCGTTGCATAATACACTATGGAGTTCGCGCCTTGTATTTGCTGAAGGGTCGCCATCCCAACCCCTATGAAAAGAGCCATTCTAAATTTCTTTTGGAACAATTCACGAATACCAGAGCGTTCTTCTTTTGCGACTTCTAAAATTTCCTGCATCTCTGCTTCGATTTCTTCACGAGAAGAGCGTAGTGATCCTAATACCTCTCGTGCTTTATGAGGCATTCCGTGCTTAATTAAATATCTCGGAGATTCAGGAAGTTTCAGCATCCCAATATAAAGTACGATGGCAAATAAAGCGGCACTACCGAGCATCCAGCGCCAGCTGTCTGGAACAGGTTCAAACACAAATGCAACAATATAGCTCAGCAATAGTCCGCTCACGATCATGAGCTGATTGAGCCCAGACAATTTCCCGCGAATTTTAGCAGGAGCAATTTCAGACATGTATGCAGGCACCAAAGATGAGGCAGTTCCTACGGCTGTTCCTAAAAAGATACGTGCAATGGTTAATGAAATCTCTTCTGGTGCGATAGCTGATCCGATCGCTCCGACAAAAAAGATAACGGATGAGACCAAAATAAGCTTTCTACGGCCAAATTTATCCCCTAACAGACCGCTTAAAATGGAGCCGATAATCGCCCCGCCCATTAATGAAGAGACGACAATTCCAAGCCATAATGGGCTGAGCTGAAATTCTTGCTGAATATGTCCTTCTGCCCCTGCAATAATACCAATATCATATCCGAATAAGATGCCTGCAAAGGATCCGAAAAAGAAAATAAATTTGCTTGACACTTTTTTCTCCAAGTGGATGACCCCCTCACTTAATTAACCGCTTTCATTTCATCCCGTGCTTCTACTGCACTCAGTAGAAGACCTTTCACCCTTCTATAAAACCACATATTCTGCATTGACAAGCTTTGCAAAATGAACAATTTGATCAACCGTTAAATTGAGCGATACAACTGTGTGATGACCCCCACCTTGCTTAATCCATGCTTTGACGCCGTCCTGAAAATTCGGCTTGATTTTCCAGAGCACACGTGCAACCGGTAAATGAGGTGCTGCTTCCTCCGGCTCAAAGGCTTCGACTTCTTGTATGAGCCATTTGAAATGAGTTCCAAAGTCAGCAATAGAAACAACAACACCTTCCCCTGCTTTTCCATCAAACACAAGGCGAGCTGGATCTTCCCTGTTTCCGATTCCAAGTGGAGATACGACAATGACAGGTTTCGTATGGGCGAGCGCTGGATCTACTTCTAACATATGAGATTGCAGCACTGCTTCCTGTCCAGAGGTCATTTCATACGTGTAGTCCTCCATAAAACCAGTGGATTGATGATGACTCATCACTTTTAATAACCGGTCCAGCGCAGCCGTTTTCCAATCGCCTTCCCCCGCAAAGCCATATCCCTTTGCCATTAGCCGCTGTACCGCAAGTCCTGGCAGCTGCTTCATTCCATGTAAATCTTCAAAGTTTGTCGTAAAGGCATTGTACCCGCCTTCATCTAAAAAGCGTTTGATAGCGATTTCATAGCGCGCTTGCACCTTAACACTTTTTTCCCAATCTTCAACTGAATACGTTCCATAATCCACATCATATTGCGTTAAATACTCTGCAAATAATGCATCTACCTCTGCTTCTTCTACTGCACTCACATATTCGACGAGATCGCCTATGCCAAAGTAATCAACGGTCCACCCTAGTTGAATCTGGGCTTCGATTTTATCACCTTCTGTTACAGCCACGTGGCGCATGTTGTCACCAAACCTAGCCACTTTGATCTGAAAGCTTTCATGATAGGCAGCTGCCACGTCCATCCATTCAGCGATTTGCTGCTGCACATCCGGCTTAGACCAATGACCGGTAACAATTTGATTTTGTTTATTTAAACGTGCATTGATATAGCCATATTCTCTGTCTCCATGGGCAGATTGATGAAGATTCATATAGTCCATGTCGATCGTGTCCCACGGAATCTTTTCATAATACTGTGTGACAAGATGCAAAAGAGGCTTCTGCAAAAGATTGGTCCCGCGTATCCACATTTTTGCCGGTGAAAATGTATGCATCCACGTCATGACGCCGACAACTTCATCACGATAATTGACCTCTTTCATCAGCTTTGTGATTTGATCCGCGCTGACAGCTAGCTCCTGCAAGATCACTGGATAAGGAAGTAAACCGCTCTCATTTAAGGCATCCGTCATTTTTTGTGCATCTGCTTTTACTTTCTGCAGTGCTTCATCTCCGTATAAATGCTGTGATCCAACAATAAACCAGCATTCTTTATGTTGACTTGTTAACATAGATATCCCTCTTTTCTTTATCTTGAAGGTTTTTGTCCGTAATACGCATGTTCGCCGTGTTTTCTTAAGTAATGTTTATCTAAAATTCGCTGCGGAAGAGGTTCTGCGTATTCATTTAATTGCTTTGCGAACAAATTCATTTTGGCAACTTCATCTAAAATCACACTGTTTGTGACCGCACTTTTTGCATCTTTCCCCCACGTAAATGGACCGTGACCTTGAAGCAATACACCCGGCACCGCCATCACATCTAGGTTTCTTTTCTCAAACGTTTCGATGATCAGCCGGCCCGTCTCTACCTCATAACCACGATTCACTTCATCTTCTGTCAGAAATCGAGCACACGGAACAGCGCCGTAAAATGTATCGGCATGTGTTGTGCCCATTGCCTGTAAATCGAGACCTGCCTGCGCCCAAACGGTTGCCCACATGGAATGGCTATGTGAAATACCGCCAATTTCCTCAAAATGTTTGTAAAGGACAGCATGTGTTGCTGTATCTGATGAAGGGCTGTATTCCCCTTCCACTACTTCACCGTCAAAGTCGACCACAACCATGTCTTTAGCTGATAATTGGTCATACGCTATACCGCTAGGCTTAATAACGAATAGACCGCTGTCACGATCACACGCACTGACATTGCCCCATGTGAATTTCACAAGTCCATATTTCGGTAAATCTAAATTGGCTTCGTATACTTCTTCTTTTAAGCGTTCTAGCATACGGTTATCACTCCTTTCTTTGGCATCAGATGTGCTACTGCCGCCTCTTCAATCGGAAGGCCGTCTTGATAGCGCTTTAAAAATTCGCCAAAGCCTTTGACATCAAGCGGATCGGGTTCTATCAGTTCTTCTGATGTATGGGCAAACACTTGATGCGTGAGAAATTCAGCCAATGTTTGCTTTTGATGATGGACCATATAGGAAGCAAGGACAGCCATTCCAAACGCACCGCCTTCTCCCGCAGTGGAAACGACTGATACAGGTGTATCAAGCGCTGCTGCCACCATTTTTTGACCAACGAGCGGTGTTTTAAATAACCCTCCATGTGCTAATAAACGATCAATCACAACCTGTTCTTGTTCTTTTAAGCGATCCATCCCTATTTTCATTGCGCCAAAAGCAGAAAAAAGATGGGTACGCATGAAGTTAGCCAGATTAAAGCGGCTTTCAGCTGATCTGACAAAAAGAGGTCTTCCTTCTGGCAGTCTTGTAATATTTTCACCAGAATAATAGCCATAGCTTAAGAGTCCGCCGCCATCTCGATCTGCTTCTAACGCCTGCTGCAATAAGGCTTCGTATACCTTTCCTGACGACACTTGCACGCCTAGTGCGTCAAATGCCTCTCTGAAGATATTCATCCAAGCATTTAAGTCACTTGTACAGTTGTTCGCATGAACCATTGCGACTGGCAGTCCGTCCGGCGTTGTGACCATATCCACTTCTGGATACACACCCTTTAGCTCCTGCTCTAGCACAATCATGGCAAAAACAGATGTCCCAACTGAAATGTTCCCTGTCCGTTTTTCTACACTGTTTGTTGCCACCATGCCCGTTCCGGCGTCACCTTCCGGGGGGCAAAATGGAATGCCTGGCCGCAAATGTTTGCCTTGATCTAAAATGGCTGCTCCTGCTGCCGTTAACACGCCAGCCTCCTCGCCTGCTAAATAAACACGCGGCAGAAGGTGACGTAGCTTCCACGGATAGCCTTTTTCTGCGATCAAGTCTTCAAATTGATGGAGCATTTCTTCATTGTAATCTTTCGTTTGTTCATCAATTGGGAACATGCCTGACGCATCCCCAATGCCAATGGCCTGCTTTCCTGTTAACAGCCAGTGAATGTATCCTGATAGAGTGGTTATATATTCTAAACGGGAAAGGTGTTTTTCCTCTTCTAATATGGCTTGATACAAATGGGCAATGCTCCATCTTTCTGGAATATGAAATTGGAAGACATCCGTCAGTTTTTGACTCGCCTCAATGGTTGTTGCATTCCGCCATGTGCGAAACGGAACGAGGACCTCTCCTGTATGATCACATGCCACATAGCCATGCATCATAGCTGATACCCCAATTGAGCCAATGGTTTGAATGGTCACGCCATACCTTTGCTCGACTTGCTCTTTCATCTCTCGGTACGCTACTTGAAGACCTGTAATGATATCAATTAAGTTGTACGTCCAAATTCCTTCCTGGAGAGAACTTTCCCACTCAAATGCACCTTGGGCAATTGGCTGAAACGCTTCATCTATTAAAATGGCTTTAATTCGTGTTGAACCAAATTCAATCCCTAAAGATGTCCGTCCTTCTTTTAAGGCTTTGGTCGTCTCTTCATGATTCATTCTGCGTTCACCTCCATGATTGATAGCGGTTTCAATTTTCGTTTTCTAGATTCATTGATTCTCTGTGCACATTCACAATATAATATTTGTACGTACATATGTCAATAATAAATATAGTTGTACATACACAATATGACAAAAACCTGCACTTTTCTAAAGCTGGTACGACAGAAAGGGGAAGCGCCTGTTTTTGATTCGCCAACCATGTTAAAATATGTCCATACAATTTCTTCTCAATCCGAGTAGATGATCAACTGAGAAAGAAGTGAAACGATGAAAAAGAAGTACCAGATCATTATCGATGATATAAAAAGCAAAATACTCACAGGGGATTACCGGATCGGGGAACGTATTCCAACTGAATCAAGCCTGCAGGAGATGTATCAAGTGAGCAGGCATACGGTTCGAAAGGCCATCTTAGAATTGTCGAGTGAAGGGTTTTTGCGAAGTGAAAAGGGTTCAGGCACATTTGTGACCAATCAATATCAAACAAAGCCTGCTGGACATACGCATATGAGAACGATTGGGGTTATCACGACATACATATCCGATTACATTTTCCCTTCCATCATTCGAGGCATTGAAAGCCGATTAAACGAAGAGAACTATTCTTTGTTACTGGCGAGTACGAATAATGATGTAGAACAGGAGAAAAAAGCGCTCGAAATGATGCTGTCCTTTGGTGTGGACGGACTCATTGTAGAGCCGACGAAAAGCAATTTATACAACCCGAACATCTCGTACTACCTATCTTTTAAAGAACAGGATGTACCGCTCATTATGATCAATGCCTATTATGAGCAGTTAGAGGTTCCTTTTCTCTGTTTGGATGATGTGAAGTCCAGCTATTTAGCCACAAAAGAGCTGATCACCTCGGGACATCAGCAAATCGGCCTGATCTCAAAAACAGATGATTTACAGGGAAAGTACCGAATGAAGGGCTATATTCAAGCGCTCGGTGAAGCCAAGCTTAATTTCCTGCCTGAGCACGTACTCTTTTTCGATACAGAATCGAAGCAGCATTTGGGGGATGATATTAAAACTTTCTTATTAAAGCATCAGCATGAGCTGACTGCCCTTGTTTGCTATAACGATGAGGTTGGATTAGAAGTTGCCAATGTATGCAGTGACATCGGTCTGTCCATTCCAGAGGACCTTTCCATTATTGGACAGGATAATTCATATATTGCCCAGAAAAATGCCCATGTGAAGCTGACAACACTCACGCACCCTCAGGAGCAAATGGGCCGGGATGCAGCAGACTGGATGATTAAAAAGGTGCAAGGGAAGAAGAATCTCCCTCATCAAACCTTTTACGAACCTGAATTGGTTCCAGGAGAAACGATCAAACAAATGAATGCAAGAAAAAAATGAGCCCTTTTTGGAGAAGGCTCATTTTTTATATGGTTAGATCTCTTCTTTAGGGGCAGGCACTGCGCATACGCCATCTGCACATGCTGCTTCAAATGAATTGGCAGCCTCTTTCTCAGCTTGAGCTGCTTCTTCTGTCCAAGCCGTTTCAAGTGCACGCAGGAAGGTATCGGCTGGCTGTGCACCTGCCACTGAATATTTGCCATTGATCAAGAAAAACGGAACAGCATTGATACCAAGCTGTCTCGCTTCTTGTTCGTCTTTTCGGACATGATCTGCAAACTCTTCGCCGCCTAGAACTTGATGTACTTCCTGCAAATCAAGACCTGCTTTTTCTGCAATATCTAAAAGGGTTTGACGATCACCAACATGCTTTCCATCTGTGAAATAAGCTTGAAACAGCTCTCCCATGACGAAATCGCCTTTTCCCATTTGACCAGCATATTGCGCCAGCTGGTGGGCATCAAAGGTGTTTGTCAACACAAGTGGATCAAATTGAAAATCGATTCCTTTCTCTTTGCCGGCCTGCTTCACCTGCTCATTCATCGCCATGGCCTGGCTGCGGCTCATCCCATATTTTTTAACGAGCATATCATGGACATCATAATCGACCTGAGCAGGTGCATGTGGATCAAGCTCAAAGCTTTTAAACTCGATTTCTACCTGTTCCTTTTGAGGGAATTGTTCAAGCGCTGTTTCTAGTTGTTTTTTTCCTATATAACAAAAAGGACAGGCGATATCTGACCAGATTTGTACTTTCATGTTCATCTTCCTTTCGTGTTTACGCTTTTTCTTCAACGATGTAACAATTATAGTTACATCAAATCGGTTATGTCAAGATTCTGATCTTGATTGAAATGAAAAAAACCTCTCCTTTTAAGAAAGGAAAGGCTTTGAAAATGACTATTCTAAATTGGCATGGTGACCGTACATTTTATGAGTGTCGAGTTCTTTTATTTCCATTAAACGTAAAATGACCGCATCGTATGTCAGAAGTAGCGCTTGCTCAAATAGCGAGCCCATTGGCTGAATGGTATGATGGCTTCCTTCCTGTTGATCCTTTGGTGCACCTGACAGTAAGATGACTTTATCCGATAGATCAGCTAGAGGTGACTCAGCAGAAAGCGTGAAAGCTGCCACTTTTCCGCCAATTGCTTTCGCCTTTTTTGCAAGGACAAGCAAAGTCTCTGTTCGGCCAGATCCGCTCCCCACAATCAAGAGATCTTCTTCAGTAAAGGAAGGTGTATTGGTCTCACCGACCACATAAGCCTTGACTCCAATATGCGAGAGTCTCATGGCAAATGATTTTCCCATCAAACCAGACCTGCCAGCACCTGCCACAAAGACCTTTCTTGCAGTTAAAAGGCTTGAGACAAGCCGCTCTGCTTGTTCGTCTTGAATAGCGGGCGAGTGCTCAGAAAGCTCATTCAAAATGGCTTTCACATAGTCACTGGTCTTCATGATTGTGCGATCAGCTGCTTCATTTGTGCGGCCACTTCTGCTTTATTATCCTGGCTTGCGATACCGCCACCGACAATGATCAAATCAGGGTTTAATTTCACGACTTCAGGTAACGTATCAAGCTTAATTCCGCCTGCAATGGCTGTTTTCGCTTGTTTGACGACTTGTTTAATGGTCATAAGGTCAGCAAATGAGTTTTGTCCAACCGCTTGCAGGTCATAGCCTGTGTGCACACAAATATAATCGACTCCTAGCTCATCCAGCTCTTTTGCCCGGCCAGCGATATCTTTGATACCAATCATATCAACTAAAATCTGTTTCCCTCTTGCTTTCGCTTCTTTCACCGCTCCTTGAATGGACATATCTTCTGCCGCTGCAAGAATGGTCACGATATCTGCTCCAGCTTCGGATGCCTGCTGCACTTCATAGCCGGCCGCATCCATAATTTTCAGATCAGCGAGTACACGTAAGTTTGGAAATGCCTGTTTGACTTCTTTGACGGCACGCAAGCCTTCGTTGATCACAACAGGTGTTCCAATTTCGACTACATCAATAGATCCTTCTACTTCTTTGATCAGCTCAATCGCTTCTGGTATATTCACTAAATCTAATGCTAATTGTAATTTCATGAATGTTCACTCCCGTTTTTTCATCTCATCTTCAAGAGCTCTGTGAATAGGGCTTCTTGCACGATGAAATGAGTATAACAACAGGATGGGAGCAATCCAAGTACGCACTTTTTTTTTACATACTATACTTTTTCGCATATGGTTACAAAAAAGACACTGTCTTTCGACCAGTATCTTTTGCATGTATTACTATTTATCATCCTTTAAAAAATTGCTGTCGAGATACTGTCTTCCCCAATCATACATCGACTCTAAAATCGGCATTAAGCTTTCTCCTAGTTCTGTCAGGGAATACTCAACCTTTGGCGGAACGACAGGATAAACCTCCCGATGCACAATGTGATCTTCCTCTAATTCTCTTAGCTGATTGACAAGCATTCTTTGCGTAATCCCAGGCATTAACGACTTTAGCTCACCAAATCGTTTTGTCCCTTCTCTGCCCAGGTGCCATAAAATCAGCATTTTCCACTTACCGCCGATAATATTTAGCGTCAGCTCTTTTTCGCAATTGAACACTTTATTTTCCATACGTGATGACAACAACATACACTCCTTTGGTACAAACCATTTACGTTTTATCATATACTGCGGCAAAATGGATTGTCGAGCATACAGTCTTTGTTATTGATTTTGTTTGTTCACAAATGTCATAACAGACTCTGTCATTTTTTGCGCTTCTTTTGGCGCCCTGTCTGATCCAAACCATTTATTTAAATCACTGTGGCTCAGCGAATGGACCCGAAACACAAACTTAGAACCTTTATCATGGTTCAGTTTTTCTGCAAATCGATACACCTCAGGATTTTCCCACCCCGTGACCAAATAAACAGGCGGTACATTCGCTTGATTCATATAAGTGACAGGTGATGCCTTTGTCCAGTTCTTCTCCTGTTTACCAAATACTTTTTTATACGATGGAATGGCTTGGATAAATTGATTGATGTTTAACGGACCATCTAAAATCACGATAGAATTGATCGTTTTTGGCGACAGCCCCACACGTTTTAAGTAAGTCGAATCTGTGGCTACCAGTGCCGTTAAATGACCGCCCGCTGAGTGACCCATGACATTGATTTTTGATGAATCAATTTGATACTCATCTGCATGATCCTTGACCCATTTAATGGCGTTTGCCGTATCATCTGCCATCTGCTCATAGTTGGCATCAGGGTGAAGCCTATAATTCATCGAAACAAACACATACCCTTGACCGGTAAAATAATCAGCCTTTGAAGCGACTCTATTCTTATCGCCGCCTGTCCAGCCGCCGCCATGGAGATAGATCATGACTGGATGCTTCTTCTTTTTGTCTTCATCTTTTCCCTTTGGCATGTACATATCGAGTGTTTGCTGTTTGTTTTGTGTGTCTGCATAATGGATGTTCGTCGTCGGCTTAGGCTGGTTTAAACGGAACACAAAGAATGCGCATACCAATAAGCCAGCGATGACTGCCGCAAATAAAAGCCATTTCATCATTCGATTCAATGTCATTGCACCTTTCTATGTTGGGATGGGGAAGTATCATTCGCACATATGTAGAGAGACTAGCCCGATTCATTTGATACGACTTGTATGACTTGTACCGTTTGACAATAAAAAGAAAAATACTGTTCTTCAAAGTCTTCGACAAAGTAATTCAAATTTTCCCAGCCTCTATCCAAAAACTGAATGTCCAATAAAATATGGTCATCGTTTGTTAACTCCAAATTTTTGATTTGAACAGAAGCGACATTGGTGAATTTCAGATGAATGTCTGCTTGTAGATTCGGGGATACATATGGGATGTGCATTACAATACAGTTGATCAAGTCGTAATGTTCATTATACTCTTTAAAGTAGTGAAATTCATTGATTTGCTTTAGATGGTTGATATTGAAATCAGGGATTTGTTTCTGGATTTTTTTATCTAAAAACCATGTCATCGTTTGTCCTCTAAAAGGTTATTGTATAAGTGCAATCATTCGTTTTCTTGTTTCTTCATGGTATTGAACATAGGAATGCAATAAAGGATACGATTCAAGGATCTGTTGATACGATTTGATTTGGGGATATTGCTCTTCAAATGACTGACGTAGCACGTTTAACTGTTTTTTCGGTATTCGTTTATGATCGATCACATAACTTAAGCTGCCTGCAACAAGTGAAAAAAACATATAAAAATCATCTGAACATATACCAGTTTCTTCCTCAAAAGAGACGATTTCATCTGGATAAGCTGAATCTAATAAGTATTGATAACGTTGTTTTAAATCATCGAATAAATCTTGTTTATCACGGCTGATTTTCATGGACCTTTCCCCAATCTCTCATTGTTTTAAATTCTTATTTAGACGCTAATGAGATCTTCCTATACACTGCAGATAAATTCTTGTGAATCGAAACATACGTTTTTCGATTCTATTGCGAGTAACATCCCATTGATGTTAAATAGAAAATTTGCATTTGCTTCAAATTCTTCAAGTAGTTCATTGTTCAAGTTCCCTGTATCATAAAGATGAAAGACAGATTTAAAATTTTCTATTTTACCCCTTCTGTTATTAATTCTTCAAATCTAGAATTACCTTACCACATTTATAAATCGTATTTCATGATGAGTGACATTTTGTAATTTTGATTATTTTATTTTCAATTATTCTCTTGAATTACTTTTTACTTATATTTGTAGAATAATTTTTAATTCTTGGACTTCTTTTGTATTACCTCTATAACAATACACTTACTTTAACTTTCGTAAAAGTTTATAAGGTTTCATAAAACTATATACCCTTTTGGCATATCTTCTCATGTTTAAAATTTGGGCAACAAATAAATAACAAAAAATGCGCCTTATAGTGAATAACATACTAAAAGGCACATTTCTACTAAAGCTATTTATATTTTCTTATCCATTCTTCCAAATCCTCTTCTGTGTGGAAATAGGAATTGGGAGCATCTTTCAAATCAATTCCACTTAGAAGAATCAGCATATCCCAAACTTTTTCATCATCGACTTCAGGATCATCTGCACTAACATAAATCTCAGCCCAATCAGAAACTTCTTCTCTAGTCATAGTCCCATTTAAGACTTTTTGTATTTTATTTATACAGTCTATCATTTCTGGTTCGACCATAAATTACCACTTCCCTATATACTGACCTTTACTGTTAAAGCGGTAATGCACTTTAACTTTACCATTTTGTGGTCTTACTTGTCTTACTTTACCACGATGATCAATAGTTTCATGCCATGTTCTCTTTTTTCCTGTTTTATAATTCCATTCTCTTACTACTCTTCTGCCCGCCATTTCCCCTTTTTTCTTAGCCGGTGTTACGTGGCCATAGTAACGGTAACGTCCCCCAGATAAATGCCTAACTTTTGCCTTGCCATATTTTTGTGATTGCTTATAATGTTCTTTTAATTTGCTATGCCTAGCAGCATTGTGGGCAATATTTGAAGATCGTTTAGCACGCTTTACTACTTTTAACACCTTGAATACCTTCCCAGGTCCAAAATTCGATGCTGCTGCTAAAGCTGCGCCTTTCCAGCCCTTGCCCGATTTATAAGCTTTGTATCCATCATATACTGCAAATCCTGCATTGACAACAAACCATACCCAATGGCCGTCTGGGTCTACATTCATGACTGGGTTGTTGTTTCCATAGGTATATCCGTTTTGATCTAGTGAATCTCCATCGCTTCCTGGATCTGGGTCAAGTGATAGGAATACGCCGTTTCTTGGTTCATAGTAGCGTGCGATTAAATAGTACAGTCCTGTTTCTTCGTCGAAGCGGTAACCAGCATAGCGATATGGGTTGCCTTTTACTTCTTCATCTTCTTTTACCTTTGTTGGAACGCCCCATGTATCGTATTCGTACTCAGCAACGATTTTTCCTGCACTATTTGTGATGGCCATGACATCACCGTGTGCATTGTAGTGATAGAAATATTTGTTTCCATTTTGCGTGAATGCAAGGAGTTGTCCACTGTCACCGTATGTGTATGCTTTTGTGACTTCGTTGTCTCCATCTGTTTCGTATAAAACATTCAGGCTGTCGCCGTCATAAAAGTAATTGGTGACTTTTCCATTCACTGTTTTTTGAATTCTGTATCCACGCTCATCATATTTGTAAGTGACAAATGGCTTGTCTTCGCCTTTTTTCGTGATGGCCGTTATGTTATCTTCTGCATCCCATTCATAAAGGAATTGTCCGTCAGACGTTCGGTTGCCATTTTTGTCATAAGTTAAAGTCTCATCATTTACCTTTGTCAGTTGGTTCATGATGTTGAATGATGCGTTGATTGTTTTTTTAGTGCCATTTTTTTCAGTCGTAACTGTTTTTCTGTTTCCAAACCCATCATATGTGTACTCAATGACCGTGCCATCTGGATGACTTTCTTTGATCAATTGATCTAATTTTCCATATTCATAACGAATCTTCCCGTTGCTTCCTTGATCAACCGTTATTCTGTTTCCATTTTGACCATATTCGTAAGCTTCGTTTAAGATCGTCGTGCCTTGGCTTGTTCCAATGTGCAAATCATTGATTAAGTTGCGCTCATCATAAGCAAAGCTAGCACCACTGCCGTTACCTGTAATAAAGGACTGAACATTTCCATTTTCATCATAATCAAACGAATACGTAGAACTCGAATCCTTCATCTGCGTCATTTGATCAAGCTTATTGTAACTAAATTGGTTCTTCCCTTTTTGATTTCCGTGTGTCCACTCAAAGGATTTCAGTTTATCTGAATCGGCTGGATACGTCCAAGTTTGGCTGCTGCCACGCTCTGTTAACTTTGTGATGCGATTTTGTTGGTCAAACGTGCGATTTTTGGTTGTGTTTTGTTCTTTGTTGACAACCGTTGTTTCGTTTCCGTTTTTATCATAGCTAAAGTGATATTTTTCTGTTCCATTATACGACTTTGATTTCACTCGGTCTGTTCCATCATACGTGAGAGACACTTCATGTCCATTAGCAGAAATGGTTTTGATTAAGTTGCTATTCGCATCATATTCACTTTTTAACACATTTCCTAAAGGATCAATGGTTTTCGTCAATTTGCCCATCAGGTCGTATTCAAATTGATACGTCTGATCTGACTCTGCACGAATCGTTTTCGACTGTTCATTGCCCTCTTTATCATACGTTCTCACAATGGATGTCCCGTTAGATAAAGTGATTTTCTTCAGCTGATCAGCCTGGTCATATTCGAATGTTGTTTTTTCGCCTTTCGCATCTGTTTCAGAAAGCTTTTTGCCCGTTTCGTCGTAGGCAGATTGAGATGAGTAACCAAGTTCATCCTCTTCTTTAACAGCATAGTTCCCTTTCTCATCGTAAGTGGTTTTCGTTAACAGACTACCTTCTACTAGACGGATATCATCAAACCAAGCCGTTCCAGTCGCGCTTTTTTGGAAAACAATCTGAACGTCGACTTTTTTCAATGGTTTTGTTTTTGGTATGACAACCGCCGCTCGGTTCCACTCTTGTGTACCGGTTGGGAATTTCGCATTAAACGTTCCTGTTGTGCCATCTGTATACGTAACGGACGCTTGAAGTGAGTAATCATTCTCATTTGAGGCTTTGACATTTTCAGCCTTAGACATCCCAGTCAATGTGACATACACAGATTGATCATTCACACTTTGTTCAATCGGTACAGGTTGTTTATAGATGGCATTTGCTTGAGTTGTAGAGGTTCTTGTCATTTTTAACGAAACGTCATCGTTAAAGCCTTCTTCATTATCTAATGAACCACCTGTTCCGCTCCAGCTTGTTGTTTTATCCGTAAAGGAATTATTTTTGACTGGATTATAACTTGATGAAACTTCTCCTTTTTCTAGCTGAATCTCATCGAACCAGGCTTTTCCTTTTCCAGCCTTATCTCGATGATCCACTTCCATATAGATTACAGCTTTGCCTGCATGAGATGGCGTCGTAAACGTGACTTGGCGTTTTGTCCAATCGTTTTTGCCTAATAATGTGCTGTAGCCGTTGCTGATCCATTGAATTCGTTTGTTATTTGTATCTCTTAAATCGATGTTAAAAAATGCTCTTGCTTTCGTTAGCTCTGTCTTTATTTTTCCACTAAGTGTATACGTCGTATTTGGCTCTAGTATTACTTCTTGAGTAGCAGAAGAATAGCCAAGTTCTGTTCCTTCAGTTGTCGATTGTGAACTGATCTCTAATACTCGGCCGCCAGATAACGCACCACTTTTCCCAGCTATTTGTGCTAGTTTCCCGTCATCCTTAGATGAGGTAAGCTTCCAGCCAGTTAGCGTATTTTCAAAACTGCCATTTTTTAATATACTCGCACCTGAAGCAAGTTCTTTACTCGTTTGTACCAAATTCCCGTAAGAATCATAAATACTTGCTGAAGACATATTTCCGCTTTGATCTGTCTCAGATACAGCATCTAATCCATCATAGGCGATATCTGTGATATCTCCTTCTGTATCTTTCACTTTAGTGACATCATTGTTTTTGTTATACTCGTAGGTTTCTGTGCCATAAGCATCTTTCGCCTGAATGACGTTGCCATTTTTGTCATACGAATAGCTTTCTGTAGCTTTTCCTTTTTCTACATCATTTGGGTCAGTTTCTTCTACGATTTGGTTGCCTTCATATTTCGTATTAGTGGTAATTTTAAGCCCTTCCGCATCATCTACAAATTGAATTGGATTGGCTGCTTCGTTATACGTATACTGTATTTTCCGACCGTTTGGCTGCGTCAGCATGAGTGTCTTTTTAGATAAATCATATGCGTACTCAAAGGTTTCTTTTTTTGCATTGATTGCCTTGACTAAACGATGATTTTCATATTGGTATTCTGTAAAAACAGGCTGATCTTCTGTGCTGTTTTGAGAGAATTGTTTAATCAGTTTGCCATCTTTGTCGTATTCATACGAGATGCTCGTTCCATCTGAATCAATGATTTTCATTAGGAAGCCTGCATCATACTCATATGAAAGCTTTTTTCCTTTTGGTCCTTGAACCGAGATGATATGACCATCTTCATCATATTCCATTGTTATTTTTCGACCAGATGCATCTTCTATTGATGTGAGCTGATTGTTTTCGTTATATTTGTATGTCGTTGTATTTTTATGTCCATCTACAACCTTGGTGATTTTCCCACCATTTTTACTAAAGTGTGCAAAGGTTTGATCCTTCGTTTTTAACATGTATTCATCTTTTGATTCCGTTAATTCAAGGAAAATACCTGTTGGTGGTTGATACGTACCATCTGTTTTTTTTGTAAAAACATGAGTTGTGGCATCTTCATCAAGATAGATGGCACCTTCTTTTGTTGGCGTGATACTCGTTTCTACATCTGCGTACCACCCTTGACCAAACAGGTGGTCAGCTGCATCTAAACTGTTGTATGTGCGACCAATTCCAAGTCCCGGTCCTCTTCCATCAATCGACATTTCTTCTTCACTGACAATCACATTACCAGTCGCACCATTTAGCTGGCCGTCTGGTATATCAATAATCGACCAGTAATCCTCTGTTCCAAGGAATTCAGCCCCTTCATGGAATGTCGGGTTAAAGGCTGGTGTCGGAATGGTTTCTCCATTTGCATCGTAGGCGGAAAGAGTAAAGGAGTAGTTCTTGCGTCCTTTATAATTTCCATTCGCATTTTCATATACTGGTGATGGGTCTAGCGCTAATTCCCCGCCTTTACCATCTGTATGAAGCACATATTTCCCACTTTTAACTTCAGTAGGAGTCGGCCAAATGTTCTTGTTTTGTGTAGTCCAATGATCGACATCACCAACATCAAATGTTTGATATGCCTTACCATTATAGATGTTAATTTTATACCCTTTTGCATTTTTCACTTTGTCCCAATGTAAATTGATATAACCTGTTTGGCTCTCTTTTGTATTGGTATAAGCATATCCAGATAAAGCTTTCGGTCTAGATAAATCAGGTAAAGTTGGTCCAGCTGGCGGTGAAGCAATGGCTTCTCCATCTTTATTATAGGCAATCACTCTGAAGGAATAATGTTTTTGAGCCCCATCTCCTCCAGCATTTTTGTAAGTCGCACCAGGATGAATTGGAAGCTCAGCACCTTTTCCATCTTGGAGGTGCAATGCATATTTACCTGCTTTGATCTCAGCAGCTGTCGGCCATACTTTTTTCCCTTTTGTTGACCATGATGTTTGATTCCCAAGATCCAATGTCTCATAGCTTTTCCCATTAAACATTTGTATTTTATAACCAGTCGCACCGGATACTGAATTCCAAGAGAGATCAAAGTAACCTGTTGCGTTATTATTATTGAATCCTTTTGTACTAGGTGCTTTCGCTCTAGCCACATTCGGCACGACAGGTTTTACTTTTGCGGACATTGCGCCTTCACCTTGGTCAAAAATCGCACTTACAGCTACCCAATAATTTTTACTTGCCGCATAATTGCCGCCTGAGTTTTTGTAAACCGGGGAAGGATCAACTGCTAATTCAGTCCCGCCTTTTCCATCTAAATGGAGTTTGTATTTTTTTACTGCAATTTCGCTTGCTGTTGGCCATATATTCTTTCCTTTTGTACTCCATGATGCCACATTTCCAACTGAAATGGCTTCATACTCTTTTCCGTTGTACAGCCATACTTTGTAGCCTTTTGCGCCAGACACCTTTTTCCAACTTAAATTGAAGTAGCCTGTCCCATTTCCATTACTAAAACCTTTTACAGTTGGTGCATTTGCCTGCGGAATGGTATACGTTACTTCAATGACTGGTTTATTGGTAGAGTTTGTTGATGAGATTATTTTTTTCCAATGGTCTTGCCCATTTCCATTTGCATGTAATTTAAATCCATAGTTAGCTGTTCCGCTATTCCAAGCTTTGATGGTCGATGTCACATCATAGCTCGCCCATTGTCCTTTATATACATTGGCTTTGCCGATATTTTTGGAGCTTGGTTTATTATTCCATGTTAGTTTTGTATGATCATAGTTGGCATTCACTGTATCCAGCCAAAGACCAGTAGCCTTCGTCCCGTAATATGAATGAGCAACATACGTTTTGAGCGTCGCTTTCGTTACATTCATATTTTGAATCGGCTTGAATGAATTAAACTTCATAAACGCATAGTTTGTACCAGTTGTTTTATCATAATAACCTGTTTTCAGTACATAACTTTTAAGTTTAGCATCCCATTTTTGCGTAGAGGATGAATAATTTGTTGTTGGGTATTTACTCATGATAAATGTGTCTGCTGACACAGATAAAGAAGTCGAAGGATCGATAGACACAGGATAAACTCGTTCAGGATCTTTTAGCCATTTTTCATCTGCTGTCACACGAAGTAAATAGCCATCATCTTCTTTTTCTAATTTAAAGCTCACATCTTCTGAGCGAGCCACTTCACCTGACTTTTCATCTAAATTAGAATCAGTCATAAACGGTTTTGGGACTTGAAAAATGGTCCGTTTCTTCTGATCATAAAATGTGATAGAACCGTCTTCCTCGATTTCCCCAGTTAGATCAGTCTTTATTTTAAATGTAAATGAATTGTAGCCATCATATCGATTGAGTACAATATCTTCTTTGATATTTTCATTAAAGGTAAATGAACGTAAATCTATATTTGGAAATACCTCTTCATATGTAAGCTCGTTGGTGTTCTCTTTAAATTGTGCAGATGAATCTTTGGAATCGATTTCTGATTTATTTTTCCCTGAAGCTTTTAAAATTGAAAATTCAATTTGATGCTTCTTGTGTTCAAATGTGGCATATAGCCCTTGTTTCATTTGCTTTTGAAAAGTTGATTCTAATCTTGCATTTTCTGTTTCTATTTCTTTTTTCGAGCTCGTCTTTAATTCAGGAGAGATATCCTCCCACTCAGCATCTGGGGTCTCTTTTATATGAATTGGATCAGGATATACCTCTTGTGTAAATACACCCTCTCCTTCATAAAAAAGCTTGCTGTTTTCTGTTCTTTCTGAAAGAATTTCTCCGTCTTTTCCAATTTCATCTTCGTCAATACCTGCCATTTCTAGGGCTTTTGAATTATCTAATTCTTCTAAGCTGTTATGACTTGGTTTTGTATTTTCGTCATGTTCTTCTGCAAAAATATCAGAAGGAAACATTGATAAAAGCATCACAAACGATAGTAGTGCTGCAATATTCTTTTTCCAATTTACTTTTCTTTTTAGATTCATATTAATCTCCTTATCATATATTTGTAACATTTGTAACATTACGCCATATATAATAATACATTTGAAATGATACTTCAATATATTTCAATAAATATATCATTCTTTCAAACTAAACCATATATCATCAACTTATCAATAAATCCCCTTTTTCACATAAAAAAAGCACCCTAAACGGATGCTTCAATCAAATGATATTTTTTCAAAATGCGATAGGTGATGTCTTTTGCTTCTATGCCGGTGCCTTCGATATTTGTGGCGAAAATGTAGGTTTTATTTTCATGTTTGATGAAGCCTACGTACCAGCCGATACCTGATCCAGAGCCTGTTTTTCCGTATAGGTTGGCGTGTTTCTCTTCTTCTTGTACCATCATTCGTTTGACTGTTCTTATGACAGTTAGGTCAAATGGAAGAGTCTCTTCATATAGCTGTTTGAGGAAACGAACTTGTTCGATTGGAGAAATTCGCAGGGTACTGCTTAACCAAAATTGATCGATTCCGCCAGATATGTCTTTGTTCCCATAATGAATGGCTTTCACCCAATGATTCATGCGTTCTTCTCCAATGTCACGCGCCATGGCTTGATAGTACCAGACGACTGAATCTCTCATCCCAGATCCTAATGTATGATCCCTATTCCAGCTGTCAATCTCTCTTTTTACGCCATCCCAATATTTGATGTCGTATTCATCTCTCACTGCGCCCGTTTGGAGTCCGATTAAAGCATTTGCTACCTTAAATGTCGATTGAGGTGCAAAGCGCTCTTTCGCTCTATTTTTGTTATACACCCAAGGAGACTTTTCTTTTACTTCTTGAATCACAAACGTGCCTTCCCGATTTTTAAAGAATTCATCTACTGACCACGCTGGTGATCTTGCTACAGTTGATGAAGGCTGGCTGATACAAAGTGCCATCAGCATGATGCTAGAAAACAGCCATTTTATATACTTTTTCTTCAAGACAACCGCTCCTTTTCCCATGATTGCCATGATTGTAGCATGTTTAAGCGATGGGATATAAGGTACGCTTGTCCTCTTTTCTTTCAAATAAAAAAAAGCCGATTTATCCGGCTTTTTACTGTATATTAGCTCTCTTTTTTCTCTTGAATGGCCTGTTTCGCCATTTTTGATATCGTCATATCGTCCATTGGTGGGTTATGGAGCCCGGCACGAATATCTCGATAGTAGCGCTGCAGTGGACAGTCTAGGCTTAAGCTTTTCGCACCCACTAAACGCATAGCTTTATCGACAACTTGCAAACTGTGATTAACGACGGTATGCTTTACAGCACCAAATTCATTGATTAACAGCTCTCTTTTCTCTGGCTTTTCATACAAAGTGGTCGTTGAGTAGATGACGTGGCGTGCTTGCTTTAATAGTAAGTCGATTTCGCCAATCAGTGTTTGGACATTTGGCAGATCACTAATCGTTCCGCTGATGCTGTTCGGTGAGTGGGTGATGGCATACTGAACAGCATAGTCTCTTGCCGCTTGCGCAATCCCTAAATAGCAGGAAGGAATATGTGCAATCCAAGGATTTAGCGTAACACCCCGCGGCCCTTTTTGCACCTCCACAAGCATGTCATCTGAAACCTTCACCTGATCTAAGATTAAATCATGACTTTCAGTTCCTCTCATGCCCACAACATTCCACGTTTCTTCTATTGAAACACCTTCTGTCTCACGATGAATTAAGAAGAAGCCCATGGCCTCTTTTTCTTCGATCCATACTCCGACTAAAAAGTATGTAAGTGCCGGTGACATCGTTGTGAAAATTTTACGTCCATTGATGATCCACTCATTACCTGATCTAGTGGCTGTTGTCCCAGGCTTCCCGCCTCTTGTTGGACTGCCTGTCTGCGCCTCGCTCACGGCACGGTTGACAAGGGCGCCCTTCTTCACTTCTTCCGCAAAGAATTGCAGCTGCTGCTCATTCCATTGTTTCTTTTCGTAAATTTCGCCTACAACCCCTTGGTGCCAGCCGATTGATAAGGCAGTCGCTCCGTCCATACTGCCGAGCGTCTCTTGAAACAGAACCATATCCTTCACAGATTGACCTCCGCCTCCGTATTCAGCAGGAAGAGACAACGTTGTATAGCCCATCTCTACTAATGATTCAATATTTTTTTCAGGAAAATAAGCGCCTTCATCATGTTCTTTTGCTGTTTGTTCGATCGTTTCACGAAGAGATTCTAGTTGATTGAGCCATGTTTTTTGAAAATCGGTATCGACAAATAATGCTTTAGACAAAACGTATCCAACTCCTCTATATCTCACAATCTATCATATCTGATTTTTCCAATCGGAATAAATAAAACACACTTTACTTATAGGATTTAATGTGTTAAATTTTATCAATATTAAGTACATATGTCAAAGGAACGTGATGCTTTTATGATTTCAGCTACTAATCTACATAAATCTTATGGGCAGACCCATGTGTTAAAAGGCATTGATTTCACCGTACAAGAAGGTGAAGTGGTCGCCATTATTGGACCGAGCGGGTCAGGAAAAACAACACTTCTTCGCAGCTTAAACAGCCTCGATATTCCAGACAAAGGTGAGCTGACGGTTGGTGAAGCCACGATTCAATTTGAACGATATCATAAAAAAGATCTGCTAAAACTCAGGCAGCAATCCTCCATGGTGTTTCAGCATTATCACTTGTTTCAGAATAAACGAGCACTTGAAAATATTACAGAAGGATTGATCGTGTCTCAAAACATGTCTAAAAAAGAAGCTGAAAAGGTAGGGGAGCAATTTTTAACGCGGATTGGACTGCTTCATAAAAAGGATGCATTTCCGAGTGAATTGTCCGGCGGTCAGCAGCAGCGAATTGGCATAGCCCGCGCTCTTGCGATGAACCCTTCAGTGCTTTTGTTTGATGAACCTACGTCGGCACTGGACCCAGAGATGGTAGGAGAAATTCTAGAAATGATCAAAGATATTGCAAGTCAAGGCATGACGATGGTCATTGTGACGCATGAAATTTCTTTTGCAAAGGACGTGGCGGATACGGTGATCTTTATGGCAGATGGCGAAATCGTTGAAAAAGGCTCACCAGAAGACGTCCTATTGAAGCCACAGCATGAACGAACGAAACAATTTTTATCAAGAATTCATCGCGGCATGTGGCAAGAATCGGAGAAAGACAAATGAAACAAAAGACAGCATTCATGATGTCCGGTGTCCTTCTGCTTTTTCTTTCTCTGATGGGCTGCAGCAGTGTGAAAACCACGACCGATGATGGTAGAAAAATTGTAAAAGTCGCACTGAGTGCAGAGGTCAATCCACCCTTTTTAGCAACAAATGAACGAAACGAACCGATTGGCTATAACATTGATTATTTAAATGAAGTGGAAAAAAGACTTCCTCACGTACATTTTGATTACATTTTTGGCGAGGAAGAATCGAATTTAATTGGTGTAGGCGCAGGGAAGTTTGAAATGGCGGCTAATTGGTTTTTTAGTAATCCTGAACGTGAAAAGCGTTTCCTTTACCCTAAGGTTCCGTATGGTTATTCGATGACAGGTTTAATTGTGAATGAATCAGACAAAGAGATTCGATCGCTTGATGATATGACATCTAAAAAGCTGGCTCCTGTCAGCCCTAGCGGAGGCTTGCGTTCGATATTAAATCAATATAATCAAGAGCATGATCCGGATATTCCGCTGACGACTATTGAGAGCCCTTCAAATGAGCTTAACTTAAAGCGCGTTGAAAGTGGACGGTCAGATGCAGCATTTATGAACATTTCAACCTTTGATACCATTCAAAAGCATTTAAACCTAAAGGTCAAAGTTGGCGGCATTGTGTCAAAGGAGCCTATCTATCTTGTCTTACAGCCAAGCGAGAAGAAGCTTGCAAAAGATTTGGACCGGATCACACAAGAGATGATTGATGATGGAACACTGCCTAAGCTGGCGAAAAAGTGGTTTGGGATTGATTTCTTTCAAGATATTGATGACATCTCAGAGCAAGGCGATCAAAATGAAGGAAGGAATGAAGCGTCATGACGTTTACAGCTGGAGATTGGCTGCGCATTTTTTTACAGGTGCTTGAACGCCTGCCACTCACTTTTCTCATTATTATCGTGTCATTGTTTTTTGCCATCATCATCGGCTTGCTATTTGCATGTATTCGTATCAAGCAAATCCCAGTACTGAAGCAATTGGCTGTTATTTATTTATCTTTTACACGGAGTACACCTTTAATTGTTCAGCTTTTCTTGATTTATTTTGGACTGCCTCAGCTTTTGCTTGTGGCAGGGATTCAAATCAATCATTGGGATCGTGTGCTATTTGTGATGATGACGTTTTCTTTACATACGGGCGCTTATTTATCTGAAGTTTTTCGCAGTGCGTATTCATCTGTCGGGAAGGATCAGCTGGAGGCCGCCTACATTGTTGGGATGACAGATACACAAGCGTTGATTAGGATCATTATCCCGCAGGCCTTCCTCATTGCACTGCCGAACCTCGGAAATTACACCATTGATCTCGTCAAAGACACGGCAATTGCCTTTACAATCGGACTCATTGATATCATGGGGCAGGTGAAGATCATTTTAGGAAATAACTACGGAATCGGTCTGTTTGAGGTGTATGTGATCATTGCGATTGTGTATTGGCTTATTTGCATGAGTATTGAACTGATCACCATGCTGCTTGAAAGGAAATTTGTAAAAGGCCGCACCAGCCTGTCACGTTAAGGAGGCGATTTGATGCAAACCATTGATATTCAATTTGCGATTGACCAAGTACCTCATATTCTAAAAGGCGTTCCTTTTACCTTATTGATTGCACTCGTTTCCATGGCTGTAAGCCTGATGATTGGATCTGTTTTTGCTTTCATTCGTCTCTTCCGCATTCCTGTACTCAGGCAGCTTGTGACGCTCTATGTCTCCTTTTTTAGAGGAACGCCTCTTATTGTTCAGTTGTTCGCTTTCTTTTATGGACTTCCTTTTGTTCTAACCAAAGTGAGCGGTACATTCGGGCTGACCTTTCATCCAGATATGGTCTCTCCATTAGCTGTTGCCCTTATTACATTCAGCCTTCATTCAGCCGCCCATTTAACAGAGGTCGTTCGGAGTGCACTTCTTGCGGTAGACAAAGGACAGCTTGAAGCGGCAAAAATTGTGGGGATGACGACACGCCAAGCGATGATGCGCATTATTTTGCCGCAGGCATTTGTGGTAGCCCTGCCAAACTTAGGCAATCAGCTCATTCAGCTATTAAAAGCCACCTCTCTTTCGTTTACGATTGGAGTACTTGAGATCATGGGGATTTCCCGAATCATTGCGAACGACGGCTATCAGTTTTTAGAAACGTATCTCGTCTCTGCTTTGATCTATTGGCTGCTGAGCATTTTCTTTGAACTCGCTTTTGCCTTGTTAGAGAAACGAGTCAGCGTGTACGGAAGATCTCTTGGACGATAAAAAAGTCGATCAGGCACGAGAACCTGATCGACTTTTTTTGATCCATTTATTCACCTTTTTTTAAGTGTGTTAAAGGAAATTGTCCTGCTCTTTCCATTGATTGATCACTATGAATAGAAAAGAGAATGGCTTTTGCCATTCCCCTTCGTTGTCTTACTATTCAGCACTAACTAAAATTTTCACTTGATCTTTTTCATTGATTAATGCATTGAAGCCATCCTCGATTACATCGTCAAGCTTGATTTTTTTCGTAACGAGTGTATCAGCAGAGAAATAGCCTTTTCTCATTAAGTTTAATACAGATGGGAATACGTCTCTATAGCCGATGATCCCTTTAACTGTACGTTCTTTAATGACGATGTCATTTGGCATAATTTCTGCGCCTTTTTCCCAAATGCTTACAATGACTGTTTCACCTGAAATTCTAGTTGATTGGATTGCTTGCTTCAATACAACAGGTACACCTGTCACTTCAAAAGAAACATCGACGCCACCGTTTGTACGGCGTGCAATTTCTTGAACAACATCTTCATATTGAGAAGGATCAACAATGATCGCTCCAAGCTCTTTCGCTTTTTCTTGGCGTTCTTTAGATAATTCTACTGCGTAAATATCAGTAGCACCAGCTGCTTTTAATGCTTCAATAACAAGCAAGCCAATCGGTCCGCAACCAAACACAGCCGCTGTATCCCCAGCTTGTACTTTACTAGAACGAACCGCATATAAAGCAACTGCTGAAGGCTCTACAAGTGCCCCTTGCTCATATGAAATTTCGTCTGGTAATAAATGAAGTAATTCTTCATCGACAGATACATATTCAGAGAATCCACCGCCGCCTCCGGCAAGTCCTAAAAAGCCCATGTTTTCATCTAAGTTGTAAGCACCTTGATGTCCGTGAGTTGCAAAAATAGGCTCAACAACCACTCGGTCGCCTACTTTGTAATTGCTGACGTCTTCTCCTACTTCAACAACCTCACCAGAAAATTCATGCCCCAGTGTAATAGGTGCTTTTTCTTTTGTCAGTGGATGAGGTTCATTCACTGGAATGAAGATAGGTCCTCCTAGATATTCATGTAAATCACTACCACAAATGCCGCACCATTTCACTTTAAGTTTCACTTTTCCTGGAGCAACTTTTGGTTCATCAATTTCCTCTAGTCGAATGTCCTTTTGATCGTGCCAGCGTAGTGCTTTCATGTGTAAGACTCCTTTTCTCATCAATTTAATTAACTTACTTAAATAATCATAACATAATTTTTTTAATTTTCTAAGTAGGATGCACTATCTTTTTGCCAGTCAATGGACGAAAGATGACAAAACATAGCAATAAACAGACAAGAAGCATACATAGACTCCCGGTGACAACGGAGGTTCGGATTGATAAAACATGTGCAAGCCCACCAGAGACACCTGTCAGCATGATCGTCAGAATGGCTTCAACTAAAGCATAAAAACTGGCTACCCTCCCCATCACCTCTATCGGGATATTCGTTTGATAGAAAGTCATAAAACCTGTGTTCGCAAATGCTAAAAAGAATGCTAATATAAAAAATCCAACAGCGGCTATAAACAATGTGCTGGAAAAAGCATAAATGAGATAGCCACATGCCACCAACAAACTGCCAATCCCAAGCATGATCGAAACAGGCAGCCTCTCCACAATCACCGAATTGAGACCTGCGCCTGCGATAATGCCTGCCCCAGCTATACTCACAAGAAGACCATATTGTGTATCAGTTAGCAGAAGCACTTCTTTTGCAAAGGCTGTTTCAAGAGAGTCAATGGCAGTAGGAAGTACCGTGATAGCGGCACTAAATAATAAATACACCGCCATAATTTGGCGTGATGTCAAACTAAATCGAAGAACAAGCCTCGCATCCTCTTTTAACATTGAAAGGGTAAAACCCTTTTGGCCAGCATCTTGTTTGAGCAAATTCGGTAAACACATTGTTAACAGAGCAGATACCAACAAGCAGATCGCATTTATATAAATTGAAAAAACAGGTGTACCGACTAAAAAAAGCAGACCTGCTGCAGCGGGGCCAAGTAAAAACCCACCCGATTGTAATAATGAGCGAATGGCATTAAACCGTTTTCGGTTATTCGCCGGGATCAATCCTGTCATATAGACCATCGACGCTGGATGAAACATCGCTTGTGCCATTTGAATGAGAAGCACTAGCACATAAAGGATAAGGAGATGTCCTGAAAATAACGCAAAGGGTATACATGCGATTAGGATTGCCCGGCTGATATCTAAGCTGATCATCACTTTCCGCTGATTCAGCCTGTCAATCAAACTGCCAGACCAGCTGTTTGTCAAAAGAGCCGCAGCCGGTCTCAGCATATAGACGGCTGTTACAGCCAGCACAGAGCCCGTTTCTTGAAAAATGAGCAGATGGAGAGCAATCATATAAATCCATTCTCCTATGTTCGCAATTCCGATGGCTCCAAGCAGCAAACTCATATCCCGCCAATGTTTTTTCATCACTTTTCCCCCTATTTGTCATAAAAAAATCCCGCCCCCAAGACATTTCTGTCTTGAGGACGGGATTTACTCCGCGTTGCCACCTCAGTTTATTCATCTGTTGCCAGATGAACCTTAGCAGGTCATCATGAACCCATCTCTGTAACGGGAGAATATCGCTGCACCACCATCCGAAGGAATCCGGTGCAGAGCTAAGAGGCTTGGTTCCATCATGCTGCCCAGCTCCTTCTCAGCTTCACGGAGTTCTCTGTGCGGGACAGCTCATGATGTACTCTTCTCTATTTGCGCTATGTCTTTATTTCATCACGATCTTCAGCTGAATTGTTACATATTGTACTGCGCCTTGATCAAAGCGTCAATGTTTTTTCAAGTTAATCAGCATAGATCATCTTTCTGGTCATGCCGCCATCAACGACTAAATCTGTGCCGGTCACAAATTGATTCTCCTCATCGGTTAAATAAAAGCAGGCCTTCACAATATCCTTTGGCGTGCCGACTCGATTGGAAAGATGCTGCTGGTGATCGATCTCTCGAAGATTCTCCTCATCCTTCGTTTCAATCCATCCAGGTGAAATGCTATTCACCGTGATATGATCCGAACTAAAAGAAGCCGCTAAGGCATGAGTCAGCGCAGATATTCCGCCTTTTGATGCGGCATATGCTTCTGTATGAGGCTCTGACATGGTCGCGCGGGTGGATGAAATGTTCACAATAGAACCGCCTTTTGGATTCTCTTTTATATAACGTGCTGCTTCTCTTGCACATAAAAAAGTCCCTCTTAGGTTCGTCTGTAACACACGATCCCACTCGTCAAGCGTTAATTCATAAGGCGATACTGTGCACATGACACCAGCATTATTAATGAGAATATCAATCGTTTTACAGCGCTCCGCCGCAAACGACATGAACTGCTGAATCTCCTTTTCTTGCCTCACATCCGTTTTCTTAAAATAAGCTTCTAATGATTCTTTTTTTAGCTCTTCCTCCAAGCGCTTACCCTTTTCTTCATCTATATCCGCAAGCACCACTCGTGCTCCTTCTTTTGCATAGCCCCAGGCGATCATTTCACCAATTCCATTGGCTGCGCCTGTGATGATAACGGTTTTATTGTGAAATTTCATCGTTTATCCAACCCTTTCTCCATCAGATGTTGTCGTCTATCATACCACTCATATATAGACGATACCTAGCCACATGAAACATAAAAGAACACCCTCCAAGTGATCGTGTCATGAAGAGGGTGTTTCTTTGGAATTCATTGATTCTATTTTTCTATATGGTGATTTTAAAAAGCAGCCTTTAAAATATCTAAGTAGTCGGCTTTCGTAACAGTACGAACATTACTTGATGTAGAGCCGTTTTGTTCTGCTAATTCAGCCATTTTTTCAAAATCCTCTTCTTTTACATAAGATAAATCTTTTAGTGCTGGAATACCTAATTTTTTTGTGAATGTATACATGCCATCAATTAATTTTTGAATCGCCACATCATCTGAATCCGTTTTATCTGCAAAGCTCATTATTTTGGCAAGCTCTGCGTGTAATACCTTATTTTCGACTGCATTGAATTGCATAACATAAGGCAAAAATACCGCGTTTGCGATACCATGAGGTGTATCATAAAGACTACCAAGTGCTTCTGCTAAGCAATGAACGGCTGCGACATCGGCTGAACCGAAGCATAAGCCAGCAAGTAAGCTCCCTTCCTGCATTTTATATCTCGCTTCTAGATCAGATCCATTTTCATATGCCTTGGGTAAGTATTTTACAATTGTCTCCATTGCACTTGAACCCATTGCTTTGGAAATAGGATTTGTTACTTTACATGAATAGCCTTCAATAGCATGTACCAATGCATCCACGCCTGTTGCGGCTGTTATGCCTTTTGGCACCGTCAATGTAAGAGCAGGATCTAAAATCGCAATGGTTGGCCGAAGCAAGCCATGCTTTAATGTGATTTTTTTATGTGAAGCAGCTAACGTAATGACAGATGAACGGGTCACCTCAGAACCAGTACCAGCCGTTGTTGGGATACAAATTAATGGAGATAGATTAGCATACGCCTTCTTCCCTGATATATAATCTTCAGGAATGCCGCCATTTGGACCTAATAAAGCAATCGCTTTCGCCGTATCCATTGGACTTCCGCCACCAATCGCAATGACCGCTGATGCTTGTTCTTTTCTAAAGAGCTCTGCACCAGCTAGACATTCACTATCTCTAGGATTTGGAGATACTTGATCAAATACAACGACAGAATAACCAGCTTCCTGCAAATACGCTTCAATAGGCTGAACGAGCCCTGCGCTCTTCACACCAGAGTCCGTCACCAGCATAACTGTGGCACCCGGCAATACAATATCTTCTACTATAGATCCGATTTCTTTTGATTGACCAGTCCCCATCATCATTTTTGTTTGGCAATGATATTCAAAATTCATCATGATTTTTCTACTCCTTCATTTGTGTTTATGGAGTTAGCAGTTTGTTTTTCTGCTCCCCACCATTCTATTTCTTTTAAACCTGGTATGCTAGATGCATAAAAGACAGGATCTTTGCCTAACAATCTTTGTTGAATGTAATCATCCAAAGCGGCAAAAGCGAACTTGCCTAGAATTGCAATCGCAATCAAGTTGACAATTGCCATAATGGCCATCGACAAGTCGGCCAACGTCCAAACGATTTGTATGTTGGCCACAGCCCCAAACATGATCATCATTAATACCATAATTCGATACATCAATAGCGCTGTTACACTTTTATGGATAAAACCGATATTGGCTTCACCATAATAGTAGCCACCTACAATAGAACTAAAAGCAAAAGTAAATATAGCAAATGCTAAGAAAATACTAGCCCAAGATCCAAAATGCTGTGCCATTGCTGCTTGTGTAATTTCGATACCAGATAATTCACCAGCTGTTTCTACTGTCGATAGCATAATAATAAAGGCAGTACAGCTACAAACAACTAATGTATCAAAAAATACACCTAATAATTGAACAAACCCTTGTTTTACTGGATGCGAAACATTAGCGGCAGCAGCGGCATTTGGAGCACTTCCCATTCCTGCTTCATTGGAAAAGAGCCCACGTTTTACACCGTTCATTATCGCAGCACCAATCCCGCCCCCAACGATTTGCTCTAACCCAAACGCACTTTTCATAATACTTGTTAATGCCGCGGGTACAGCACCGATATTTGTGACAATCACATAAAGTGCTAAAATGATATAAAATGCCGACATAATTGGCACAATGATTTGTGTAAAATTAGCGATTCGCTTGACACCACCAAAAATGATGCAAGCAGTAAAAATTGTGACAAATAGCCCCATGGCAATTGGGCTGATCCCAAATGAATATTGAAAGGCATTTGTAATTGTATTCGTTTGTACAGCGTTAAAAATTAAGCCGAAACTAAGAATAACAGAAAAGGCAAAAACCCTGCTTGGCCACTTCATTCCGAATTGCTTTTGAATATAGTAGCCTGGTCCCCCTTTAAATCCATCATTTGTTCTAATTTTATAAATTTGAGCTAGTGTACTTTCAACAAACGCAGAAGCTCCCCCTAAAACGGCCGCAAACCACATCCAGAAAATAGCTCCTGGACCGCCCACTGTGATGGCAATCGCAACGCCTGCCATATTTCCAGTACCAATTCTTGTAGCAGCTCCAATAAAAAAAGCTTGCATAGATGAAATTTCATGACTTCCCTTTTTGGTTTTGGGCGCTTTTTCAAAAATAGAACGGAAAATCTCTTTTAGTAAGACAATTTGCATAAATTTCATTCTCACTGTAAAGTAGATTCCTATGCCGATTAACATGACTACTAAAATATATGTCCATAAAAAATCATTCACTGAATTGACAATCATTTCAAACAAAGCCATCTCCCCTTTGCAAATCTGAATATTTGAAATAACACAACTTGCAAGCGCTTACTTTTATGATAGTAAAAATGTTATGATCAATCTATAGAGGTTTTCTGATGATATCAATCGGCTCGTCCGATTTAGGGAGGCTTGAAGTTGGAGATCAAACAACTGATGATGTTCCAAACAGCATCAAAAGTATTAAACTTTACAAAAACTGCACAAATGCTTGGTTATGCTCAATCTAGCATCACAGCAAATATTGTTGCATTAGAAGAAGAGCTAGGAACCCCTCTATTTGAAAGGCTTGGAAAAAGGGTGATCTTAACAGAAGCTGGCAAACAATTTCAACATTATACGGATAAAATTTTAGGCTTAACTGGGGAAGCATTAGAGGCTGTTGGCGGAATGAATGAGCCAAGCGGCATTTTGAGAATATGTGCATCTGAAACACAATGCACCTACCGGCTTCCTCACATTTTAACGGACTTTCAAACAAAGTATCCAAAAGTCGAACTGATCTTCCGCCCAGGAATAGCGGAAAAGGATGTTCTAAATCTATTATTAGAAGGACAAATTGATGTCGCTTTATTATCCATGAATCCTGTAGTATCCTCACATTTACTTGTAAAAGAATTAAAAGATGAACCGATGGCCATTGTATGCTGCCCAACAAATCCTTTGAGCAAAAAACAAAAAGTATATCCAATTGATTTGAACGAGCAAAGATTGTTGTTAACTGAAGACTGTGATTATCGCTACGCCTTTGAACATTCATTAACACAAGCGGGAGCAAAACCGAGAAGTAAACTAGAATTAGCAGATGTAGAAGCCATAAAAAAATGTGTAATGGCTGGCTTAGGAATTGCTGTACTTCCCGAAATTTCAGTAAAAAGAGAAATTGCAGAAGGCAATATCATCAAAATCAAATGGGTGGAACCCAGTTTCACGACGAAAATCCAACTATTTTGGCATAAAAACAAATGGATGTCCCCTGCTTTAAAAGCATTTGTGGATTTAACAGAGGATTATATCCTTCTAAACGGGTAATATGAGCATTTTTCTATTTCTTTCATTGCCCCGCCTCCAAAATACTGAAGAGTTATTGTATATAAAAACCCTCTATAGCTATATAGAGGGCTTAAGCTTTCTAAAAGATAACAGTAATTTCATGGAAAGAGATTAATAGGATCGGATATTTTTCAAACCAATCACCATAAAAACAATCGTAAAAGCAGCTAAAACTGTGATGTCTAATAATAAGATTGAGTAATTGACAGTACCGCTCATCATCTCACCAAAACCAGACATCATCCATGTTTGCGGTATAGCCAACGAGATCTTCTTCATCATGTCTGGAACGATATCTAATGGCCAATAAATACCGCCTAGCATGCAAGTTCCTACAATGATTATTGCACTAAATACTTCAGCTTGCTTTTTTGTATGAGATAAGGTTGCAATCATAAAACCTAAACTCACAACCAGCCCTATAATAAATGATCCAAAAACTAAAATAAGCATAAAGTTTCCTAAGTATACATTAAAGAATATTGATAAGATGGTCAGAAGGACACCCAGTTGTATCCATCCAAGAAGAAAATAAGTTATGAAATACCCCAATAGCACAGATATTTTCTGGATGGGACTTGAAAGCAATCTTTGCCATGTATAATCTTTATATTCCAGATGAATAGAGGATGCCGAGCTTGAGATCGCAAACATCATAAACATGATGGTAAAGCCAAGCGGTATTAAATTTGGATGCTGGCTTGCTTGACCACCTTTTTTTTCAATTAAAGACATGCTGCCAGATTCATTTAATTCGTTGAGTGCACTGATAAGAGAAACACTTTTCTGCTCCTTTACACCTCGATTTAACTGATAAATAATGGCCGCTGTCTCTTTTAAATAGGGAGATAAGATTGCATATTCCTCAGTTTTCTTATAAACTGTCACATCAAAAATCTCTTTATTTTCTTTTAATTGGCTCTTTAATTGGCTTGCGACTTTAACTGACGCAACTGCCTTTTCATCATAAACTAAATCTTTTGCTTCGCTTTCAGTCGTCTTTATCCAATGAAATTTAGTGTTCTTTTCAAGGATATGAAAAATTTCTTGATTCAGTTTACCATCACTATGCTCTTGAATAAAAGCAACTATAGGTTTCTTTGTATCAGATGCCATACTTCCAAAAATAAAACTAAATACGATTGGCATAACAAATAAAAAAATGAGGGTCAATGGAGACTTTAATGTTTCTTTTAACTTTAACGTTATAATGGCTAATATTTTATGCATAACGATGCTTCCTTTCAAAAGACATTCTTAATAAAGCAATGATGAAGAAAGCAAGTCCCATCCCACAGCTAAGTAATAATCCACTTTGAATTTCACTAAAATCAGCACCTGCCATACTTTTCAAAAACATTTGAAGTGCAAGAGAATTAGGTAAAAAATAGCTGATATCAATCACCCATTTTGGGAATAAGTATAAGGGCACCATACTCCCACCTAAAGCAGCTAACACTTGAGTTCCTAAAATCCCCACACTGTTAAACGTTTTTTCTCTATTGATAAAAGAACCAATCAACACTCCGAAACCTGCAGCATTTAATATAAAACTACATCCGATCATAACAACAGTAAAAGGCTCTCCCCAGTTCACCTTAAAGACAAAGCTAGTAAATAAAATAATGACCGCAAGTTGAATCATACTCGTCAAAACAATACCCAATAACTTCCCAACGATGTAGCTAGTATTGCTTAATTTTGATACAACTAACCTTTTATAAACCTCTTCCTCTCTTTCCTCTATCATACTTCCAACTAAGAAAACAACAGTCATTAATAAAAAGAGAACACCCATCCCGCCTGCATAGTACTGGAAAGACGTAATCGGCTGGCTGTTGATATGAATATTCCTCTCGTTCACCAGTTCTTTTTTCAGTTGATCAGACACGATCTCCACTTCTTCACCTTGATTTAACGGCATCAGAATACGATTCATATGATAATTTTGAAAGAATTGTAGAACCACATTTTCTAAGACCATTTCTTGTAAGGCTGAATTAGGCCCTTTCAAAATATTCAATTGCACATGATCGTGATTTAATAGGCTTTTTTCAAAATTTGGCTTGATGATGATGCCCACTTTGATTTCTCTATTATTTAAATCTTTCTCTAGCTGATCTTTGGAGATGACCCTTACATCAATGATGTCACTGAGTTCATTCTTAGACAATGTCGATAGAAACATTTTACTTGTAGCGGACTTATCTTGATCTGTAACTCCTACACGAAATGAATTGATGCTGACTTCACTTTCTTGCTTCATATTCTCTCCAAATGCTGCACCTAAAATAGCAATCAATATAATAGGCATAAAAAAAAGTGTAAAAAAGCTTTTCTTATCTCTAAAAAACAATAATAGATCTTTTAGTACAACCCAGATGCTCATGTGTTCACCTCTAAACAGTCTAATCCCTCAAATTTTTACTAGTTAAATACAAAAAGACATTTTCTAAATTTGGTTCTACGATTTCTGCTGAAATAATTTGAATATTTAATGCGGTCACACCTTGAATGAGATGACTTAATAATTGCTGAGGATGTTGATCAAATATTTTCATTTGATTTCCTTGAACGTCGATTTCCTTTAAAGGGTCGACTTCATGTATGAATTGACGCACTCGATCTATATCATTTTGTCCATGTTCACATTTTATGGTCAAAACAATTTCTCTTTGATTTCCGACAAGCTCACTTAATTCATGCTGATCCCCTAAAGCGATGATAGACCCATGATCCATAATGGCCATTCTTTCACATAAAAATTCAACTTCTTCCATGTAATGACTAGTATATATAATGGTCATTCCTTCTCCATTTAATGTCTTAACTGTTTCTAATATATGACTTCTAGATTGGGGATCTATGCCTACAGTAGGCTCATCCATGATTAATAGTTTTGGTTGATGTAATATCGCGCAACCGATATTTACTCTTCTTTTCATTCCTCCAGAGAATACTTTCACTTGATCATTTGCTCTATCTTTAAGACCAATTAGCTCAAGTGTTTCTTGTACTCTGCTTTTCAACTCTTTTCCTTTGAGTCCATACATTCTCCCCCAAAACATTAAATTTTCTTTTGCTGTCAAATGTAAATATAAAGCGATCTCTTGCGGAACAATTCCTATCATTTGCTGCGCCTTTTTTGTTTCTTTTTTTACATCTATACCTTCAATCGTTATGGTGCCGCTTGTGGCATGAATCAGCCCTGTCAAGATGCCAATCAATGTGGATTTCCCCGCACCATTCGGACCTAATAGTCCAAAAGATTCTCCTTTTTTCAAGTGAAAGGTTATCCCTTTTAATACCTGTTTATCTTCATAATATTTCTTGATGTTGTGTACGTTTAGCAATCAATACCTCTCCCTAGTCATTTAATATCAATTAAATTATCTGGTATGAACTTCAACTGTAGAATAATTTTTCCAATTCATATATTTTAACATGAGATGTATTGCAGGAGAATAGTACAGGTCATTTTAAAATAGAACATAAAAAAACTTACAGGATATAATCTCCCGTAAGTTTTTTCGATTATTCTCATTGATTCATTATTTAGAAATCAACCCATGCGGGTCAATGACAAATTTTTTCGCCACACCCGAATCAAAGTCGCTGTATCCTTGAGGGGCTTGATCAAGGTTAATGACGGTCGCATTCACCGCTTTGGCGATTTGTGCTCTTCCGCTTAAAATGGATTTCATTAGACTGCGGTGATATTGCATGACAGGGGTTTGGCCTGTCACAAAGGTATGGGCTTTTGCCCAGCCGAGTCCAATTCGCACTTTCAGTGATCCAACTTTTGCATCAGCATCCACTGCACCTGGGTCTTCTGTGACGTAAAGCCCTGGGATTCCGAGTTTACCGCCAACTTTGGTAATATCCATAATTGTATTTAAAACGGTTGCAGGCGCTTCTCCTTGATCTCCATGACCTGAAGCCTCAAAGCCAACACAATCGACGGCACAGTCTACTTCTGGCTCTCCTAAGATATTGGTGATTTGTTCGCCGATTCGATCATGTTTTCTTAAATTGATCGTCTCACAGCCAAAGCTTCTGGCCTGCTCCAGCCTTTGTTCATTCAAATCACCGACAATGACCGTAGAAGCGCCAAGAAGCTGAGCGGAATGCGCTGCGGCAAGACCTACTGGCCCTGCACCGGCAATATATACGGTTGAACCAGGCTTTACTCCAGCCGAATATGCACCGTGAAAACCTGTCGGGAAAATATCGGAAAGCATCGTCAGATCAAGTATTTTTTCCATCGCTTGATCTTTGTCTGGAAATTTCAGCAGCTGGAAATCTGCATACGGCACCATGACGTACTCGGATTGGCCGCCAACCCATCCGCCCATATCGACATATCCATAGGCAGAGCCTGGACGGTCCGGGTTTACATTTAAGCACACATGGGTTTTTTGTTCCTTACACATGACGCATCGTCCACAAGCAATATTAAAGGGAACGGACACAAGGTCTCCTTTTTGAATAAACTCCACATCTCGTCCAACCTCAACGACTTCACCTGTAATTTCATGACCAAGGACTAGTCCTGCAGGCGCAGTGGTACGACCTCTCACCATGTGCTGGTCACTTCCGCAAATATTCGTCGTCACTACTTTTAAAATGACGCCATGCTCACATTTGCGCCCCACATTGGCTTTCGGTACACCCGGGCCATCTCTTAAAATCAAATCAGGGTATCCAATATCCTCAACTGCTACATTTCCTGCTCCTTTATAAACGACACCTTTGTTTCCCGACATATTTTCATTCCTCCCTTTTTGTTTAAAAATGAAGTCTCTACAATTTTCTCTACTTCTGAAGCAATTCCCTGCTCCAAATGGCACAATTGATAAAAAAAAAGCGAAAAATGTCTATCACGGAGAGAAAAATGTATCTTCCAGTCAAATAAAAAAGAAAATATTGAAAAAAAAGCTAAACTTTTGAAGAACGGTGTCGATATAATAAATAAGCCAGACAGGTATCCTTAATCGACAAACAAATTCCTTATATATACTATCATTCCTTACACACCTGGCTGGCGCCTACATCATATACAAAAGTCTCTTCGATGAAGAGACTTCAGATTGTTGACAAAGGGCTAAAATGATCTTGATTTTAGCCCTTTGTCTTCTTTTCAGCGTGATAGAAAACCTTTGAAGTCTAGGAAGGGCGAGCACTGGCGCAGAGCGAATTTAACATTCGTGAGCACCCGCGCGCAGACCTGACAACGAATGCGAGGGTTTGTCTACACGCTGAAGTCTCTTCGATGAAGAGACTTTTTTTAATTCGCTCAAACATGATTCAATGACACGCAAAGAAGCTCCTCTCACGAAGAGCCTCTTTTAGAATGCTTGTTCATTACCTGGGAAATATTTTCATCATTTTAACGCTTTGATACAGATGTATGTATCATAGTGATAAACCGAAACTTCTCTAAAGTGATACGCTGAAAATAGGCGGCTGATCTCTTGTTCACTATACGATGAAAAAGAATGTGACCGCTTTTGTTCCTTCATCAGTTCCTGCTGTTGGAATGATAAGAATACTTCTCCATCCACTTGAAGAACGCGGTACACTTCCTTCATGACTTGCTCAATATCCTTCAAGTAATAAATGGTCTGCACCGTAAATAATTTATTGAATGATCTGTCTTCAAAAGGTAAATGCTCGGCTTTACCAAGAGTCACAACGGCTTTATCCTGTTCCACAAGCTTCTTATGTTTTCTTTTTGCATATTTGATCATATGACGAGAGGCATCCACTCCATATACTTTACCGCGATCAAGTTTCTCTGCTACCTTCGATAATGTCATGCCTCTTCCAGTACCGATTTCTAAAATCCGGTCATTTTCTTGTATATTTAAGAGTTGAATCGTCCATTCATTGATATTATGATGATTTTTTTCCATATAGCGGGCAACCCATTTTGAGAACAAGCCTTTTGGTTCCCTCATTTGTTTTCCAATCCAGCTTTGAATCAATGTTAACACCTGCTTTGCACCAGTAAATAAAACTATTTACGAATTTTCTTACTTTTCATATCGGCTCACACCTAACAAAGTTTAAGACCTAGTCCTAATCATTTGTTATTGATTAGACGGCATCTTTTCAGAAAATGTTTCGCAGAACTTCAAAAAATTTAATCCGAATAGGCGTTTTCATTAATTGTGCTCAGATTGATTTCGTTTTCTGCATGAGCTGCATATTTTATGAATGTATCTTGATTAGATAAAGGTGGTGCTAGATTATGGGCTTTGGTGGAGGTTATGCTGGAGGCTGCGGTGGTTACGGTGGCGGCTTTGCAGGCGGATTCGCATTGCTTGTTGTACTGTTCATTTTGTTGATCATCATCGGTGCAAGCTGGATTTGCTAATGTAAAAGGAGCAGGAAACGATAACGTTTCCTGCTCCTTTTCTTTAATACCAATAAGCTCGATACTGATACATATATTGTCTGAGCATTTCCTCTTGCTCTCTTTGCATTCGGTACGGATTACCGTATCCATGCTTTAAGGAATGCGGAATGGATGCATATCCGTGCCCCACTGACGGAAACCTCATATATGGTGACATCGACATTCGTTGATCACCTCACAATCTCCTTTTACGGATATCATATGTGCAGATGATCAATGTGGAGCGTGTCTAAACCTGGTCCTTCTCCATAGTATAACAATCAAGTATTGCAAGCATCATAAACATGTCAATCTCCTCCTTTTCGCATTTTTCTTTTCGTATTTTAGTTCATGTACTTTAGTTGTTTCTGCTTCATTTCTTCATAAAATGTTTCGACTTGTTGTTCATAAAGAACTGTTTCAATGTCTTTGTATTTTCGTCGGATCGTCAATGTGATAAAAAATAAATGGATTGTCATATACGCTCACCTCCCTTCAGTTCGCAGCACGCGAAATAGCCCGCAGATCTTCTTTGTCAGTTGACCTGTGGGCACACAAAAATGCAGATCAAAAGACAGTGTCTTCCAACCTGCAATGGATGATACGTAAAATCCTCGTTTACTTTAACAGTTTTGAAGCGTGTGCACCGTATAAGGTAAAGGAAGGACACGAGCTCTTCCACAGGCTGATGACATGATGAAATTGTTGGTTGAATTGTTCACAAGTAGATACGAATAACATATTCTTCAGCCTCCTTTACGTTTTTAATTACTTTGTTAGTATATCCAGCAAGCACCATTTTGTAAACCTGTTTTTAGTAAAATAGATGATTTTTGTGTGTTTGACTAAATTTCTACATTTATTCTTGTCCGATTGTCCAATACAATCAAAAAAGCCCCCTCACGTATATGAGGAGACTTTTCGAATTAATCTTCATCTAGTTCTTGCAGTTTCTTTTGAAAAAAGATCGCACGTCTCACACAAAGAAAAGCTGCTAATAAGAAAATACAATCAATTCCCATCATCAGCATTTTTGGAGATGCTTCGATGTGTTGGCTTGGTATGATCGTACCAATATATAAAAAGGTGCTGACAGCAAGCAAAATAAAAGCGTACTGCTTGTAATCTGTCACTAAACCACTCCACTTTTTCTTCACTTGAATCACCTTCCTGTTTAACATGTCTATTGATAGCTTAACATAGTAAAAGAAAGGTAGTAGCATGTAAATCTATCCATTCACTAGTGCGTTTAGTCCCTGCTTCATATCATTCAGTAAATCATCCACATCTTCAATCCCGACGGATATACGAATTAGCCCATCAGTGATGCCAAGCTCCTCGCGGCGGTCTTTTGGAATGGACGCATGAGTCATTCGAGCAGGAACAGAGATTAAGCTTTCAACCGCTCCAAGGCTTTCTGCGATCGTAAACAGCTTAAGCTGACTTAAAAACACATCGACATGTTCTTCTTTTCCAATGTCAAAAGAGATCATGCCGCCGTAGCCTGATGCTTGCGTTTTTGCAAGTTCATGTCCAGGGTGAGCATCAAGGCCTGGGTAATAAACACGTGTGACTGCTGGATGTTGTTCTAAAAACTCAGCGATTTTCTGTGCATTTTGCTGATGTGCTTCCATTCTTAGTCCAAGCGTTTTGATTCCTCTCATGAGAAGCCATGAATCCTGCGGTCCAAGAATTCCACCAGTAGAATTTTGAACAAAATGCAGTTCTTCCCCAAGCTCTTCCGTCGCTGTTACAACTAGCCCGCCTACGACATCACTGTGGCCGCCTAAATATTTAGTGGCACTATGCAGGACAATGTCCGCCCCATATTCAATCGGCCTTTGGAAATAAGGTGTGAAAAATGTATTATCAACAATCATTAAGATGTTGGCTTCTTTTGTCAATTGGCCGATCGCTTTGAGATCAGTCATTTTCAGTAAAGGATTGGTTGGTGATTCAATGTAAACCGCTTTTGTTTCAGGTAAAATCGCCTTTTTCACTGCTTCAGGATCACTTGTGTCAACAAAGGTCGCTTGAATGCCAATACGGTTGAGTACCTTTGTGATGACGCGGTACGTTCCGCCGTATACGTCATCTGTCAGGACAATATGATCTCCGCTGTTAAACAGCATCATCACTGCCGTAATGGCAGCCATTCCTGAACCAAATGCGTAGCCGTTTGCTCCTCCTTCAAGGTCACGAATGACGGTTTCTAGTGCCGTTCTTGTTGGATTCGCAGTTCTTGAATATTCATATCCTGTATGTTCGCCTGCTTTCGGCTGCTTATATGTGCTCACTTGATATATCGGCACAGACACAGCGCCCGTTTTTTCATCACCAGTTGTTCCGCTGTGTATCATCATTGTTTTTCGTTTCATTTTATTTTCCTCCCTCATAAATTCCTTTACTTAAATACCGTTCACTGCTGTCAGGAAAAATGGTGACGATGACTGTCCCAGGTGCTGCCTTCTTCGCTTCTTCTAAAGCGGTAAATAACGCTGCACCCGAAGAACTCCCGATGAGAACGCCTTCTTTTTCAGCAGCTACTTTCACCATTTGGAAAGCATCATCATCACTGACGGTATATATCTCATCGAATAAAGCAGATTCCATATAATCTGGGATAAATTCAAGGCCGATTCCTTCCGTTCTATGCGGACCCGGATCTCCTCCATTTAAAATCGATCCTTCAGGTTCGACAACAACTGTTTTTAACGCAGGATGCTGCTCTTTTAAATAGGCAGCACACCCTTGAAAAGTCCCGCCAGATCCCGCTCCTGCCACGAATACATCGATATTTCCTTGCAAATCGGACCATAATTCTGGGCCAAGTGTTTTATAGTAAGTCAATGGATTTACTTGGTTTTTAAATTGTAAAACGCAATAGGCATTGTCAAGGCTTGCCTCTAGTTCAAGGGCTCGATCAATCGCACCCTGCATGCCCTCTTTTCTTGGTGTATGAATAATCTCTGCACCGAGCGCTTTCATGAGCTGTTGTTTTTCTTGACTAAAATGTTCTGGTACGCAAAAAATGGTCCGCAATTGATGCTTTCTTGCACTGAGGGCAAGCCCAATTCCTGTGTTTCCAGCAGTTGCTTCAATGATGGTTCCACCAGGGCGCAATTTGCCAGATGCTAATGCTTCTCTTATGAGCATATCACCTAAACGATCTTTAATACTTCCACCCGGATTCATCATCTCAAGCTTTGCATATACCTCTACACCTTCCGGGATGCCGATTCCTGACAGTTTTAAAAGCGGTGTGCGGCCAATTAATTCTGTAATATCCTTTATGACAGCCATATGATTCCCTTCCTTTGTATGGAAAAGAAGGGGGAATCCCCTTCTTTTATTGAGTTTGCTTTATCATACGCAAGACAAGGTCGGTTGAGTGAATCGCTGCTTGTTCAAGAAATTGATCAAATGAGACATTGGATTCTTTCCCTGCAATATCAGATAGCGCTCGAACGACAACAAATGGCGTTCCAAAGAGCTGGCAAACTTGTGCAACGGCTGCGGCTTCCATTTCCACCGCATATAGCTCTGGAAACTTCTCTCTCACAAACGCTACACGATCCGGATCATTCATAAATGAATCTCCGGTTGCAATCGTTCCTTTTGCCACTTGGATATGATCGATCTCTAAAGCCGATTCCTCTGCCAGCTTCACAAGCTTTTCGTCTGCAACAAAAGCAGCTGGCAATCCTGGTACTTGTCCGTATTCGTAATTAAAGATCGTGACATCCACATCATGATGTCTAACATCAGTAGAGATGACAATATCCCCTACATTTAATGTGTGATGGAAACCGCCAGCTGATCCTGTATTGATCACATAATCCGGCTGAAAGCGGTCAAGCAGAAGTGTTGTGCTGACCGCTGCATTCACTTTTCCAATCCCTGATTTTAATAAAATCACTTCTTTATCTTCATAAACACCTGTTGTGAATTCACACCCAGCGATGTTTTCTTGTGTAGCATTCTTTAGTTGATCTCTTAATATCGTCACTTCTTCTTCCATTGCACCTATGACTGCGATTTTCAAATCAAAAACATCCTTTCATTCCCTTTTCTTCGCTTCTACGATCCAAACAAAATCATTCATTTGATGAAAGGACGTACTAAAACCTTCTTCTTCAAAGATTTGCTTTAGCACATCGATGGATGGATAATATTCCGTTTCTAAATCTTCAGCAAGCTGATCAAACCCTGCCGCTTTCGCTTTGTCAATTTCAGCTTGATGTGCTGCTTGATTTTGAAACATTGTATCAGCAAAGACTATTTTACCATCTGAGTGAAGGATGTTGCTATAGGTGTGAATGGCTTGTTTTTTTTCTTCGTCCGTTAAATGGTGGAAAGCATATGAACTGACGATTGTATCCGGCTCAAATGGCGGCGCTGGAAATGATAAAAAATCCCCATCATGAAACACATCGGGTATTCCCTTTTGAAGAGCCGCTTTCTTCATGGCGTCTGATGGTTCAACGCCAAATACGTTCTTATCTGCTGCGAGCAGTGCCGCTGTTAAATTCCCCGTGCCGCTTCCAAACTCAAGAACATCTTGACCTGCACGCAGAACAATTTCTTTTAAAATAACCGGATACCGGCGAAACACTTCTTCATACTGCTCATCATGACCACTTACCGTGTCGTCATAAGAGTCAGCCCAATGATCAAATAAAGAAAGAAACTCACGTCCCATTTTCTTTTCCTCCACTTTATCTATTTATTCCTATGCGTATAGTATGTTTTAATCCGTCGAACAGTTCCTATCCTACCACATGTTCAGTTTCTTTCCTACTAAAAAATACTGGGAGGGGTAGAAAAATATTTGCTCTTTTAGAGGAGAGAGATTAAGATGAATGAAGAGTATGGAGAGGTGAATCAAATGGATTTCCAGTTGGATTTTCTAAAGGATAAAATTGAATTCTTTGAAGCATCGTCTTTAAAAGAACTTGAACAAAAGATCCAAAAACAAATTGAACATAATCAGGCAATCTTGCTGACCGTTCATTCTGTCAGTCATCAAACGACTGTGATCGATGACCGAATTTTGTATACAGCGGTTGTTCATTTTAAGGCGAATATCTAAAAAAAGATAGCATGGCTGCTATCTTTTTTTCATGTTTATTTTAATTTTTCAACCTTTACAGGTTTCCAGCCTTTTTCATCTACCCATGTGATTTCCACGCGGTAGCGTTCGCCTGTTGATTTGTCACGGATGGTTCCCTTTGCATCTTGAGGGCCTCCGTTATTTCCTAACCAAAGAACTGTCATTTGATCTTCTGAAATTCCCGTTGCATAGGACATGGCTTTCATCATTTCTTTCCAGTCTTTTGAGTTAGAATCATAGGTTGCTGTATGTGAACCGGATTGCTCTGTTCCTACAGGCTCCCAGTCATCGCTTTCGTATGTTTTGTCTACGTCACTCGTTTTGCCGCCATCTGTTTCTTTGGCGTCTTTTAACGCATCTTTATTAGGCTCTTTTTCATCATCTGACTTCTTCGCATCGTCGTCTTGATCAGATGAGTCATCTTTTTTTGCATCTGAATCATCGGATGTGTCTTTCTTTTGATCTTTCACATCTTCATCTGATTTTTGTTTATTTTCACTTGTTGCAGGCGCTGTTTTAGATGGTTCTTTCGCTACATCTGTGTCTTTCGGTTTATTAAAAATTAATAAACTCGTTGCGACCACCAAAATAAGCACCACAACGATACCAATTAATATGTTAAGCACCATATTGGCCTTTCTGCGCTTATCACGATGTTCAAATCGAGAATTTCTACTCAAAATCTCTGCACTCCTTTGCCTCTGTTCCCTAAGTCGTTACTATTTTAACATGACATGAAGGGATGTTCTATGTCTGTTTCTTTTCAATTTCGTTGACCTTTTTTACAATATCATAAAACGCATCATTTGTCTTAGCCCGCCCACTTGTCTCATCAAGGTGAACAACGACAAGAGCATATTTTGGTTTTTCCACCGGAAAGTATCCAGCAAACCACTTATGATAAAGCGGATTCCCCTTTTTATCTTTACTGCCAGTTTGGGCAGTGCCTGATTTCCCCGCCACATCAAATGGAAGGTCTCGAAACCTTCTTCCTGTTCCTTTGTCAGACGTCACCACCTGCCTTAAGTACTTTTGCAGTTTTTGTGCTGTATAGCGGTCAATACTGCCCCCTTCTGGTCGTTTGTTTTGAAAGGTTAGCATCGTTGTTCCGTTTTGATACAGCACTTTTTCAGCGATTTTCACTTCTTTTCGTTCTCCGCCTCTTGCAATCGACGCCATCATATTGGCCATTTGCAAAGGAGTCGTTTTGACATTTTTTTGCCCTATTGCGGTTTGGGCAATAGCCTTTTTAACATGCTTGTCTCTTTTATCCCCCCACACATTGCCGGTTTCTTCACGATCAAACTGTTTGAAATGCTGCTTATGATAGACATCCCCTTCCCAGCCAGCTCGATCAATGAGTCCAAGCTTTGCAGCCGTCTTTTCAATGATTTGATCATCTGTTTGGATCAGCTTGTCAGCAAGTGTTGCAAAGGTATAATTACAGCTCTGCGAAAAGCTCTCAGACAGATTCAGCACTTCCTGCGTTCCTTCTGGCTCTCCATATAAATTCTTTCGACAGTCATACATCGTTTGTGGCTGGTCGAGGTTTTTTTCGATTGCTGCGGCAAGTACAGCGGTTTTAAAGACAGAGCCTGGTGCCATGGCAGTCAGCATGTAATTTCTTGCTTCATGCCGGTTTTTGCTTGTGACGTTTGGCATACTTGCCATCGCCAGCACACTGCTGCTTTCAATGTCGAGCAGAACGGCCCCGCCTTTTTCGACGCCCTGGTCTTTCAGTACCTTCTCCATTTCAGCTTGCATGTTTTCATCAATTGTTGTTTGAACTTGAAGAGGATAAAATGAATGAGCCTCTGCTGTATATTTGACGTCCATCCCAAACAAAGGGTTTCCCCTTCCGTCCACATGATATAACAATTTTGTGTCTTGCTCGGGTAATAAAAATTCGTCAAAGGTACTTTCCAGCCCAAAAGTGCCGATTTCTGTACGGATGGAAAGCTCTTTTTTGTCAGGATAACGCTTTCTGAGCAATTCTGGATTCTCGCTCGTGAAGCCTAATGTGTGGAGGGCAAGTCTTTTTTTGTCCTTCTCTTTCATATATACGCCGTACACACCTGAATATTTCATATCATTGATGTCTTTCAGCTTTTTTTTCGTGATGTCATCTTTGAGAATCAGAGGTTTTTTGGTTTCTGTCAGCTGTTTTTTGAGTTCATCTTCTTCCATCTCAAGAATAGAGGCGGTTTGTTTTAAATGAGGAAGATCATATTGCAGAAAAGGAAATAAGATCACCGCAGGCTGTTCTTTTGTGAGAAGCGCCTCGCCGTTTCGATCTAAAAATTCACCGCGGCCATCTGAAATGACCACTTCTTCTGTACGCTGTTTGACACTTTCTTGTATTAAATTGATATCAAGCTTTGAAAAAGATTCTGTGAAAAACAGTTGAATTTCTGCCAGTCTGATGAGAAGACCAAGCAGCAGTATAAATATAATAGCACCTGTCCATTGAATTCTACGTTTTTTGCGCATAAAAACACCTCGTCCCTATTGTGGACGAGGTGTTTATCGTATAAACGTGATTATGAAATTTTTACAATTTGGACGAACATTTCTCCGCCAGGTGTTTGAACGGTTACTTTGTCGTCTACTTGTTTGCCTAATAGGCTTTTTGCAATTGGTGAATCGTTTGAAATCTTTCCTTCGAACGGATCAGCTTCTGCACTTCCGACGATTGTGTAAGACTCTTCTTCTCCGTCTGGTAATTCAACAAAAGTGACTGTTTTACCAAGTGAGACAATATTTGAGTTTCCTTCATCTTCGATAATTTTGGCATTGCGAATCATATTATCAAGCGTAGTGATACGCCCTTCTACAAACGCTTGCTCTTCTTTAGCAGAATCATATTCCGAGTTTTCAGAGAGGTCTCCAAAGCTTCTAGCAATTTTAATACGCTCTACAACCTCTTTACGTTTAACCGTTTTCAAATGTTCAAGCTCTTCTTCTAATTTACGTTTTCCTTCTTCTGTCATTGGAAATACTTTCTCTTGTGCCATGAATCATTCACTCCTTCTATTAATCCTCATCATACATACTTTCTGCACGTGAGTGACGACTGAAATATACAAGAATGAGGACTTCTTCATGCCCTCATTCCTTCTGTCCCATATTTGTAAAAGTCCATCTTACATGGCGTCCCTTTTAGATGCAACTATTATGCCTTTTCTCAGATAGGACCATCCGCAGCGGTCAAAAGATGATCTATCTTATCGCACAAACTGTGGAAAGGCACAGGAAGCTCCTGTACCTCGTTCGCCATTTCGATCATATGTAGAAGAATAGCTTATCCATTCTCCATCTTCCCAATACATAATATGGTCAGTGTACGATATGTCTATGCTATATTATTACATAATTGCTTTTTGATCAAGAATTGTTTGAAAATTTGTGATGATTTGTTTGTCGTTTTTTTAATATACTTTTACAAAATCGAAACCACTTCAATATTCAGCTTGAAAACGACATTTTTCTACATCTATTTCACATCATTGTTTTCCTATCATATCAAATCTTTCATTCAAAGTGTTACTTCTTAAAATATTTAAGCAGCTTCTACTTTTAGAAACAAGTGAAATATGGTATTTATTCTCTTTATTATGATGCTGAAAAGACTTTACAAGTAAAGGTTTTTTTCTCCTCCACCATTTACTCTGCTCGGTTTTGAAGAATCGTTTGAATTTTTGTCACCATTAAGTCAATGGTCTTGATATGTTATTTATTGATAACGAAATCAACTAAAACCCAATGCTTTCAGAGTTTCTCCCTGTTCCACTATGTTGTTATTTTCATTATTTTTAGATCAATTATATTTTTTTGTGGGCAATCTGTGGGCAGAGACAAATTTTGCAACAGAAATCTTTTTGAATACTGTTTTTAGATTCATACTCTTCAAAAACCCTTTGTTTTTAAACTTCAATTTATGGATATTATGGTAAACTAATATGGAAAATAATTGTTATGGAGGGTTTATATTGAATCACATAAAATCGTGTTTCTTCCTATTATTATGTATTACATTGTTAAGTGGATGCAACACCACTTCAAAAGAAAGCGGGACAACAACCACAGAGAGTGAAAGCTATAATTCCAATAACAACTTAGAAAAGAGCAATAAAAAGACATTAGATAAAGTTGGTGACAGTTTATACGACCCTGATACCGGAACAGTCACTTTAAACAATGTAAAAGATATAAGTGATAAAAAGGTACGAATAGGTGATTTGAAAATCGTTTTCCACAATATAAAAGTTATTACAGTCACCGATCTTACTGATAATTTCAAAGCTGAATTGGAGGAACATTTCGATGGGAAACTAAATAAATTCACTTATGCCCAAATCCTTTATGAAACAGAAAACACAGGTAAAGATCAAATCTCTTGGAGAGGATTTAGAACTGCTGTCACTCAGGGAAAACACCAAGTAAATTTAGATTTTAATTTATATATGGGATTACCAAATCCATCATCTATAGAAATGTTGCCAGAATCGAAATTGGAAAATAACATGGTCTGGATTCCTGTAAATGAAAATGAGAGGGCTATTAGAATAAAAGCCGAAGATGTATTAAAGAATGACAACAACAAGCCTGATGCAATCGTCTATGGAAAAGAAGTAAGTTTTGATATCTAAGGAAGTTCATCATGACTGATCTTGAAGAGTGGTCATCATATTTGAAGATTTCGTTGAAAACCATTCATAAATTCCTTTATTGTTATATAATGGTTATTTACTTAAAAGAGCGCCATTCTTAGGGGGAACAAAATGGGAATTTTCATTTCAATATTTGCCGGTTTAATGATTATAGGAATTTGTGTAGGACTTATTCTATTAATTTTCTCGAAATCAAGGAAAGTAGGAAAAGGCGTTTTTATTACTTGTCTTCTTATATTGTTATCAATATCATTTTTGAATTCATTTATTTGGAAATATGAAAGCTCAGAAATAGCATCAATAACTCCTGAAAAATATAATCAATTAAAGAAAGGTATGACTCCTAAAGAAGTTAAGAAAATTGTTGGTGGTTCCGCTAGATCAGAAGAAATAAAAGAAGATAATTATTTCATTTGGGAATATGAAGGGGAAAAAGGAATTGAAAATGATGCCTCGGCAGACTTAATATTTGAAGATGATCGACTAAGTTCTAAATTTGAAAGTGGTTTGCTGACAAAGCACAATGAAACAGATTCCGAACAGGTATACGAGTCAGAAGTAGCAGGTGAAGAAGATGAATTAGAATCTTTGAAAAGTGATGCTGAATATGAAATTGAATCTATTGTAGAAGATAATTACACTACTGCCTCAATTGAAAAAATTGAAATTAATGAAGATATGGGATCGAGTGAGCCAAATAAATTAATTGCTCTTGTTCACTTGTCATTTGATGCAAAGAATTCTGCTCAAACCTCTTATAATATGACGGAAATGTTTAGTGAAGATCTAGCTGCTAAGATTGGATCGGATAATGACTCAATTTCGCAGTTATCCGTATTCTGGAAAGTGCCATACAAAAGCGATAAGAGCGCAGCCAAATTCTCCTACGAACGATCAGGGGATAACATGATAATTAAAAGCAAATCAACCATTCTGAAATAGTCCTTCGACTTGAAGGGCTATTTATTTCCGCTTATAATCGAACATATATTCCATTTTACAAGAGGTACGCCGTGACCGATCTTGAAAGGAAACTTTATCGAATCATCTATAACATGAGCAGATTCAGAAAGAATCCCTCGATGGATGACCTTAAGAGGAAAGAGCCGGCGATCCGTAAGGCGGTTAAGAACCTTATATCAAGAAATAAATTAAAATGGGATAAAGAGAAGAAGGAATGGAGGTTTAAATAAAAGAGAAAAGCCGCCCAGGTGGACGGCCAATTTCACATAATAATCTTATTCATATTGAGCAGGAGCAATTTTAGCTACTGGTGCACCACAAACTAGCATGAATGCGAATAATATAGGCGGCTTAATTGCTATATTCATAACTGCAAGAGCGCCTAATACAGATATCCAATCTCCCTTTTCAATTGATTTTTGCAGATGCTTTAATGTGCCCTTAGCGACACCAATTGCATCCTCGACACAGCGAGTTACTGTGTTACTTTTTGTAGTCACTTCTTGATTCATGTATTTTGCAAAAGCGACCATTCCATCTTTCACTTCAGCCGAGTAAGGTGACTTTGCAAGCTCTTCGTCATTAATAACGAAGCCCTTTTTCTCAGAAACGATAATCTTTGTGAAAATGTATTCAATTTCTTTTAAAGACTTATCGATTTGTTCTTCTGTCAAACCTTCTAATCCCTTTGTGCTTTGTGTCTTTGCGGCAGCAGCTGGCGCAAATGCAGTTACAGCCAGAACTAATGCTAACATGAAAAATAATAATCTCTTCATATTAAAACCCCCTTTAAGTTTTCAAAATAACTTTATCATACATTTTTAGAAAATAAAGGGTTTTAATAGAGAGTTAATCTCTTATTACAAAAATCGACATATCGTGACACATAATAGTTGGGTGTTAACCCCACATAAATAGAAGGAAGAATGATAGCGCCCAAGCATATATACCAAGCATTACGAATACTTTCAGAAAACTCTCGTACTTTGTAAGAGGACGTTCCTTTTTTAATTTCGACAATCGCCGATGAAGAGCATAACCAGATAACAACAGTATTAATTGACCAATTTTCGAGACATTCTCCAATATATCTATGCCATTCATTATAGTTCACCTCCTAATTCAGAGAAAAATCAAACAGTCCACACGCTGACTTTTAATCACTATTCAACGTGATTTCAATTTATTATCGCAAATATCCTTTCACTTTCCAATATTTATGTAAAAATAAGCAATAAGAATCATGACACATAATAGGTGAAAACCTCCTTTTGCTGCTTGTTTTCGAAAATATATGGGTGAACTTGTGGTAACTGAATAAAGACAAAAAAGCCCCTCCAATAAGGAAGGGCTTCTCTGTTTACTTCTGTTTAACTTCAATATATTTAGATGCAGCTGTGATATAAAGACCTGATTTCAGTTTATACATTTTTGACCCGTTGACCGTAACGGACTTATCAATCGTAAATGCTTCACCCGGCTTTATTTTTTTGTGCTTTGCTGACCAGTTCGGCTTATCATAGACCCATAGTCACCCGTCAGCATTCGGCTTCACTACGGTCATTTTAACGCCTTTTGGTGCCGTTTCCTTTTTAGGGCTTGTTTTATAAGATCGCACCAGAGTATGCTAAAAACACATGAACTAATATTCATCAAGTTTTTAATATGATGATCAGTGAAGCTGTGCGAGATTCTTACTTTAAGGATAACCCCATTCATGCCGTGAATCTTCCGAAAAAGGCAAAAGAGAAAAAAGTAGAGGAATTAGATGAAGATTTAAAGGATATGAAATTTTGGGAGAAAGAAGAAATAAAACTGCTCCTTCAAGTTGTCAGCAGAAAAGGGCGTCCCAGAGATTTAGCTATGTTTCTCCTGCTCATTTATTCGGGTTTGAGGATAGGTGAAGCAGTTGCATTGACATGGGATAAAGTAGACTTTAAAAAATCGGAGATTAAAGTGAGATACACTCTTTTTAGAGAAAAAGATTTAAAGAGTAATTATGAATTACTCAGTCCCAAAACTGAATCGTCTATTCAAAATGTACCTGTGCCACCTCAAGTCATAATGCAATTAAGGATTTTAAAGAACGTTCAGGAACAAGTAAAGAATGATGTGGGCGAACTATACAAAGATGAAGATTTCGTTTTTGCTGATAATTCTGGAATGCCTGAACCGGCTCGAAACTTCAATTATAGAATGGCCACCTATATAAAAAAGGCGGGTGTTACAAAAATAACACCCCACAATCTTAGACACACATATGCGTCTTTGCTATTTGCAGCAGGAATAGATCTTAAAGAAGCACAAAGGCGCTTGGGACACTCTAGCTCCAAAACCACTCTTGATGTCTATTCGCACGTAATGCGTGAAACAAAAATAGAATCTGTTATACAGTTTAACGCAATAGCAAATGATATTTTTTAGAATATTTGTGGGCAGAAAGTGGGCAAAGTCATCTAAATACACTTTGCTCACTTGGTTACCCCCTATTAAATCAACGATCTTGAAGAATCGTTTGAATTTTTGTCACCATTAAGTCAATCGCCACATGGTTTTGGCCGCCTTCTGGGATGATGATGTCAGCGTATCGCTTTGTCGGTTCAATGAATTGGTTATGCATGGGTCTGACAACAGATACATACTGTTCAATCACAGAATCGATTGAACGGCCTCTTTCTTTCGTATCGCGTAAAATGCGGCGAATGATGCGAAGATCTGCATCTGTATCGACATACAGTTTAATATCCATTAAGTCTCTTAGACGTTCGTCTTCTAGTGCAAAGATGCCTTCAACGATGATAACATCCTTTGGTTCAACATGGACAGTCTCTTCTGAACGTGTGTTGAGCTTGAAATCATATATTGGTTTTTCAATGGATTCGTACCTTAAGAGCTGTTCCAAATGCTCAAACATCAGGTCATTGTCGAATGCGAGCGGATGATCATAGTTCGTAAGCAGACGCTCTTCAAATGGCATATGACTTTGATTTTTGTAATATAAATCTTGCTGAAGCATGAGGATGGAATGTCCTTTAAATTTTTCATAGATTGAATTGGTGACGCTCGTTTTACCTGAACCTGAGCCGCCAGCAATCCCAATGACAACTGGTTTACTCCTCATGTGCCTGTTATTTCCCCTTTCTCATCATGTTGCTTGGGTATACTTTTTGATCTAGCTTGAATTTGACGATTTGTAGCGGATGACGAGCGGCATCTAGTTCATTTCCTTTTTCATCCCAAATCGTCTCAATTTTGCATGTGAAATTCTCAATTTCTGGTCCGAAAAATTCGACTTCGTCACCAGCTTTAAAGAAGTTACGCTGCTGCAATGTGACGATTTGTTCTTTTTCATCATAATGAAGAACGAGACCTGCGAAATCAAAAGTCGTTTTCTTTCCATGAATGCCAAACATTTGCTCATCCGTTCCTGGTACACCTTCAAAAAAGGCTGGTGCTGTGTCACGGTTTGCACATTTATCTAATTCATCTAACCATTCCTGCTCAATGACAAAATTGTCCGGGTCCGCACAATAGGCGTCGATGACTTTGCGATACACACTCACGACAGTTGCCACATAATGAATTGATTTCATTCGCCCTTCGATTTTCAAGCTGTCAATTCCCATTTCGATCATTTGAGGAATGGATTCGACAAGCTTTAAGTCTTTTGGACTCATCGCAAATGATGCGTCTTCCTCTCCAAATAATGGCGCTTCCTCAGAACCTTCTAGTTTATAAAGATCATAATCCCAGCGGCAGGACTGGCAGCAGCCCCCGCGGTTAGAATCTCTTGCCGTCATATGGTTACTGAGCACGCAGCGGCCAGAGTAAGCAATACACATCGCACCGTGAATGAACGTTTCAATTTCAATATCGACCTTTTCTTTCATTTCTCTAATTTCCAGCGCACTTGTCTCGCGAGCCAGCACCACACGCTCAAGCCCTTCTTCTTTCCAAAACTGAACAGCTTTCCAGTTCGAAAGAGATTGCTGTGTGCTTAAATGGACTTCAAGCTTCGGTGCGACACGTTTACACGTTTCAATGATCAGCGGGTCAGCCACAATAATGCCCGCTACTCCAGCGCCTTCAATCCCTTGAAGGTATTCCTCCAGCCCGTCCATGTTTTCGTTGTGGGCAAAGATATTCGTTGTCACATAGATTCGTGCACCGTATTTTTTTGCAAATGCAACACCTTCAGCCATTTCCTCAATTGAAAAGTTATCGGCATTTGAACGAAGTCCAAATTCTTTTCCGCCTATAAAGACAGCGTCTGCTCCGTAATGTACAGCAATTTTCAGCTTTTCCAAGTTTCCTGCTGGTGCAAGCAGTTCTGGTTTTTTTGTAATGACACGTTTCCCGTCAATCATTTCAGAAATACCATCTTTCAATAGTGCCATTTCCTCTGCCTCCTCTTATATTAATAAACCGTTTCTTTAAAGAAGAACCCTGTATCAATTGAACGATTCACTGGCTGAATCTCTTCAATCCGCTTCACCCAGTCCTCTTTCTGATCTTCATACGCGTCTTTGTCAGTCGCTAATAAATCAATTGCTTTTCTATATAGAGACGTCACCTCTGTCATATAAGAAAGTGACTTTAAAATTCCGTCAATTTTAAATGAGTCAATGCCTACATCAACAAATTCCTCTAATTCATCAATCATACACACATCATTTGGACTCATAATATGAGTGCCGTTTGCATCCTCGAAAATAGGGTATTTGTTTTGACGCTCTTGATCATGAAGGAATAGTCCTTCCTCCATATTTCTGCCTTCGACGTCCATTTGTTTGCCCTGATATTCAAAGTAGTTGCCAATGAGCGTACGTTTTGATTGGAACATACATGTCATGCCATGGACTTGAATTTCGATTTCCACCTCGGCATTTTCTTTGATGTCTATGACACTGTCCATATTCAGTTCTTTGGCAAGAACAGCACGCGTTGCACCTTTTCTGCCCCAGTAGTTACAAGTGTAGTAGTTTGTCCCAGTCGTTTCTGTACTCCAGTGGAGATTCAGGCTTACCCCTGCTTCTTTGGCGGCCATGATCACAGCTGGGTCTCCAAAGACGACGCCGTCTACGTTTAATGCGTCGAGAAAGGTTAAGTAATCTCCAAGCAGCTGCACACGATCATTATGAAAAATCGCATTCATCGCCACATACACTTTTTTGTGCTGCGCATGTGCAAGCAGAGCCGTCTGTTTCACATCTTCTCTTGAAAACTCGCCTGCAAGACGAATACCGTATGTTTGTTCGCCTATTAAGAATGCATCAGCTCCCGCCTCGATTAATGGCAGTACATCTGACACCTTGCTTGGCGTCACAAGCAATTCTGGTTTTTTCATGATTGGTCACCTCTTTTTGTACTAATGGCGATCCCGTCTCCCACTGGAATAATGCACGTTTGGAAATCGGGGTTTGACATAAGCCATTGATTGTATCGATCAATTTTTCCAATTAATTGTTTTTTTCTTTTATCTTCTATTTCTTCTTCATAGTTCGTTGCCACTAAGCCTTTAAATAATACGTTGTCTGTAATAATCATTCCGTCATGAGCAAGCATCGGTTCAAACAGCTCAAAAAAACGTTTGTACTGCCCTTTTGCGGCATCAATAAAGATCACATCATAGGGCGCCATCGTTTGGACTGTTTTAGCCGATTCCATGGCATCACCAAAGAACACGTGTATTCTTTCTTTTAACTTTAATTCCTCAATGTTCCGTGTCGCTTCTTCATAGCGTTTTGCATTTCGCTCAATCGTAAAAATTTCAGCAGCTGGTAGAGCTGTCGCCATTCGAATGGCGGAGTAGCCTATCGCTGTCCCAACCTCAAGAATTTTCTTCGGCTTCTTCATCGACAGCAGCTGCAGTAAAAGTTCAATGCTCACCTTTTCCATAATTGGCACATGATGCTCTTTTGCATATGCCTCTAATTGAGCGATTGCATCAGGACTTGGGTGAATTAAATGTTCAATATAATCATTCATTTGATCATCTTCGATAGTCATTATTTGTCTAGCTCCTTCATGACCTGAAAAAGAAGAGTCCTGCCTGTTGCAGCTCTCTTTCTCGTCAATCTTTCGTTCATCTAAGTAAAACAACCCGATATATTTTACCACAAAGAAGTGGTAATTGCGAACCTATAAAATGGATATTCCAACGAAAAAAACTGCAGGCAATCTTGTATTGTCTACAGTCTTTTTCGATTCACATGTACATTAATTGCTGCCTGTGATGTATTTGGCTTTCGCTTTGTTGTGCTCATTTAACGTTTTTGTAAAGACGACTTCTCCATTTTTCTTCGCAAGGAAGTACACATAATCTGTTTTATCTGGATGCAGTGCGGCTTTCCATGAAGATTCGCCAGCATTTGCAATAGGTCCAGGCGGCAGTCCCTTGTTGTTATACGTATTATAAGGCGATTTCACCTTAAGGTCTTTGTAATAAACACGGGATTTATGCTCACCTAGTGCATAGAGAACGGTTGGATCGGTTTGAAGCGGCATGTCCTTTTTCAACCGGTTATAAAAAACACTGGAGATTTTTGCGCGATCCGTCTTTTCCGTTGCTTCCATTTCAATCAGTGATGCCATCGTTAACACATCATGTATGGACATGTTTCTCTTTTTCATGTCTTTTTCATACGTTTTCACGTATTGATCTGTTTGTTTAATCATTGTTTCAATGATCGTTTCGAGTGATTCATCCTCACGATAAAATGGATACGTCGCAGGGAATAAATAACCTTCTAACGGATGTTTCACCTGTTTGCCATTTACCTGTGAAGTCACCGTTTTCGGATATTTTTTCATTAACGTTTGAATAAACGCTGGATCATCTAGCTTCGCTTCCACTTCCTTCGCTGAAAAATTCGTCTGGTTTGCAATAACTGCCGCAATATCAGACAGCTGTTTTCCTTCTGGAATCACAAGCTGAAAGGCGTAGTCTGTCCCTCCAGATGTCAGCTTTTGAATCAGCGTGTCTGCGTCCATCGTTTGTTTCAAATGAAAGTATCCTGCTTTAAAGCCGGACGCATTTTTGTATTTTGCATAATAAGTAAAAATCGTGTCATTCGAAATGAGCCCATTTTCTTTTAAAATGCCCGCAATCTCACGGACTGATGTCCCATTAGGAATATGAATATTAATCGTTTGTTTGCTTTTTTGATCGACCGGTCCAAGTGCTGATTTAACATATAAAAAGCCTGATAATGCTGCAATGATGATGACAGCAAGGACAGATAACAGGACGATCCCCATTTTCCTTTTGAAAAATGGTCGTTTCTTTTGTTCTGAAAACATGCATGGCCCTCCTCACATCTAGCTTTTATAGTACATGATTCGACGGAGTTCGGCAATTACTTGCTCATGCATGTCATGACAGAACTTGACATAATACGGCTAAACCAACGCCGCCACCGCTCCCAATAGCAGCCATGACATAGCTTCCATTCTGTAAGGTGCGCGCTTCATAAAATAGTCTCACCATCATCGCAGCGCCCGATGCGCTATATGGATGCCCAAGACAAAGTGCACCGCCTCTTTTATTGATTCGGTCATAAGGAATATCCAGCGTACGAGCAATCAGCGCTATTTTCAGAGCAAAAGCTTCATTGATTTCAAACAGTGCGACATCCTCTGCCTTGATTTTCTCTTGATCTAGAAGTTTCTTCATCGCATCAATCGGCGCAGCAGCTGGAAAATCGGGATGCATCGCCGCCACAGCACTTCCGGCATATCGCAGCATTGGCTGAAATCCATTCGCCTCCGCTAGCGCTCTTTCCATCACAACGACCGCTGCTGCACCATCTGCTTCTTTGCAGCTATTGGCGGCAGTCACAGATCCTTTTCCCGGTGAAAATATAGGCTTTGCCCGCTGGATCAGTTTCGCCATCGGTCTTATTTTCGCGGCCGCTTCATCTATGCTCAGTCCGTCAATCGAAACGATTTCTTCAGAATATGTACCACGTTTGATTGCGTCTATACTTCTTTCCCAGCTTAAAAGTGCATAGTCATCTTGTTCTTTTCTTGTGACGGAAAATCTAGAAGCCGTTAGCTCTGCTGCTTCTCCCATAGACGGATCTCCTATCCACTCCGGAGAAAAGCGTGCTCTTTCTTTCATTGGTGATCTGGATATGCTCTCAGTCCCGCCAGCGATATACATTGAGCCTTCCCCTGATCGAACCATGACGCAAGCTGTTCGGATTGCTTCTAGACCAGAGGCACACTGCCTATCAACCGTCATACCGGGCACTCCTAAAGAAAGCCCTGCTTCTAATGAGGACAGACGGGCCATATTTCCGCCGCCTCCTACAACATTTCCTAATATGATGTCGTCCGGTGTCATCCCTTTAGACAAATACTGAATAAGAGGCGCAGCTAATTGCTCTGGACGATAATCCTTCAGCATCCCGTTTTTATCACCGAAGGGTGTCCGTTTTGCTTGTACGATTACTGCTTGCATGACAATTGTTCCTCCGCCCACTTTTTCATGCTGGCACGTGCTATTTTTCCGCCGGATGTTTCAATTATTTGATCAATGACAAGCCATTTTTTAGGCACCTTGTAGGCCGCAAGTTTTTCTTTGACAGCTTGCCGAACCGTCTTTGTGTGCTGTCCTTGTTCAATAATGGCAACAGGAATTTCACCCCAATATGGGTCAGGAACGCCAACTACAACCGATCGCTTCACCTCTGGCTGTTCATTTAGCACACGCTCAATTTCCTCTGGAAAAATATTCAGCCCTCCATAGACGATCATGCCATTTTCACGGCCGCTCATATACAAATAGCCGTCTTCATCCAGCCAGCCCATATCATAAACGGTTATCCACTCTTCCGGCGGTTTCACCTCATGTAAGTAGCCTGCAAAAGACATCGGGCTCTTCACATAAATTCTTCCTGTCTCATTTGGCTGGCAGACAGTTTGATCAGCTCGCCTCACTTCAATTTGAATGGGAGAGAAAGGCCGTCCGACAGAAGAAGGCTTTTGTAGAAAGTCATTTGAAGATAAGTAGGAAACAAAGCTTAGCTCTGATGTGCCGTAAAAATCAAAAAATGTCACATGCGGATAGTTGGTCACGAGTTGTTTCTTTGAAGGAATGCCCCAATCTGCTCCAGATGATATGACAAGAAGCGAATTGTCTCTCGCAAAAGCGTCTATTTCCAGCAACGATTCTGTCATTGTCGGGACAGTATACATCACAGTAATGTCTCCTGTCTGTAAGGTTTTTTTCGCTTTCACTGGCGTAAATTTTTCTAAAAGCGTCACTGTGCCGCCAAAGTATAATGTACTGATGGCACCATATAAAAAGTGAGAGGATAAGAGTGTACCTGCTATCAGAACATGATCTTGATGAGTGATTCCAAATGTACCGGCTGTCGTTCGAAAGCTTTCGATCCATGACTGCTGACGCCTGATAAAGGCCTTAGGCGAACCCGTTGATCCTGACGTAAATCCCATATAAAAGATAGGGTCGATCTCGCTGTCGCATTTGTTAAATGGACCTTGTGTGATGAGGCTCATTTTTTCCTTCCATTCAGATAAAGAAAGAACCTGCATGTCTTCGCTGTACTTTTCAAATCTATTTAAATATCGATCCTCGATAATGACGAGAGCTGCCTCACTTAACAAAAGCTTTTCTACACATTCTTCATGGCTCCATCTCGGATCAAGCGGGATAGCTGTCCACCCTGCATAAGCAGCGCCAGCAAATATTTGGAGAAAAGAAGCACCATTTGATAATAAAAAAGCGACTCTTTTTTGCTCATGAGCCGTTTGTTGTAACCATTGCGCTGATAGCCGGACACGCTCATACCAATCTTGATAAGTGATCCTTTCTTGTCCATCAATGATGGCGATATGATCTGGGTTCATTTCTGCATGTGATGCATAGCATTCCGTTATTCTATTCAAACTGCACGCCTCCCTTTACGCACATCCCTTTTTCGATATGACATGGCCGAAATGATTTTCACCGTGAGAACGGCACATATGCCCGCTTTGATGAAATCACCTGGAATATAAATCAGACTAAGAAGAGCTGCCTGAGTGACCTTGATATCCATCATCATCGCTTGAAAAGGAATGCCGCATACATACAAAATTCCGATACTGCATACCGCATAGATCATAAAAAGACGCAGAGCGGTCACTTTTTTTAGTCGGTTGATCCACAAACTAATCATGAGGGCAGCTACTGGATAGGCAAGTAAAAATCCACCGCTTGGACCAAAAAAGACCCCTATTCCGCCTCTCCCACCTGACAAAAGAGGTGCGCCTGCTGCCACAACCAAAAGAAACAGAAGTAAACTGATCAGTGCATGTTTTGGCTTTAACAGACCCCCAGCAAGCAAAAGACCTGCCGTTTGCAATGTGATGGGTACAGGTGTAAACGTAAGTAAAATCGGCGGGATCAATCCTAACATCCCGATAACCGCAGTCATTAGCGCCATTTGCATCATGTCTTGGATTTTCAATATTCATACCCCTCACTCAATTCATTGTTAAAAATAGAGTAAAAGGTACGACTTATTATGTCAACAAAAAATAAAATAAAGTTAACATATTGATCGTAAAAAAAGACCTGTGAAGAAAGATCACTAAGATCCGTTCACAGGCCTTTTATTCGTTCTATTCTTCGTCTTCTTCTTGATCTAAGAACGTATTTAACGTTTCTTCAATCATGTCCCACTCTTCATCCGTTTCAATAGGCTCTAGCTCGCCATCTTCACCGTTTTCGTTCGGCGTGAAGCTTGATGCATGAATTTCAATTTCTTCATTGTCTTGCTCAGAAATTGGGTAGTAAAGAACATATGATTTGTTAAAATGGTCGCTTTCAAAAGTAAATAGTACTTCGCAAAGCTGTTCATTTCCATTATCATCAACGATTGTAATTTGCTTTTCTCCGTGTTCCATTTGATTCACCTCATTTTAATTTAAGCTGTCTAAGTACCCTTGCAGGATCATAACAGCCGCCATTTTATCAATGACTTTTTTACGCTTTTGTCTGCTCACATCTGCAGAGATGAGCATTTTTTCCGCTGCCATTGTCGACAGGCGCTCGTCCCAAAGCACAACAGGAACATTGTACGTGTTTTCTAACACTTTCGCAAATGATTGGCTGGCTTCGCCTCTAGGACCGACCGTACCGTTCATATTTTTTGGAAAACCAAGTACAATTTTATCCGTTCCATATTGCGAGACGATTTCGGACAGGCGGCTGAGACCGAAGTCTCCGCCTGCTTCATCAATTTTAATTGTTTCAATCCCTTGCGCTGTCCAGCCCATTTCATCACTGATCGCAACACCAAGGGTTTTCGTGCCTAAATCTAAGCCTAAAATTCTCATGTTTTACGCCTCTTTATGTGTCTCTAAGTACGATTTAACCAATTCCTCAATTAATTCGTCTCGTTCTAGTTTACGAATTAGGTTGCGAGCATCCTGATGTCTTGGAATATAAGCAGGGTCGCCTGACAGCAAGTATCCGACAATTTGATTGATCGGGTTGTATCCTTTTTCTTGGAGTGCGTCATGTACTTTAATGAGCACTTCATTCACATTGGTTTCAGCTGAATCATCAGAGAAGTTAAACTTCATTGTCTTATCAAATGAACTCACTGCTTCTTGCACCTCTCTTCCAACATTCTACTAGCAAGCTTTTTTCTAACCGCTCATCTAATACCATTATTCTACACTACATCGCCTGATTATAAAACGGATTTGACAGATTCTTCGACAATTGCCAGTGCTTCTTCTAGCTTTTCCGGTTGTTTTCCGCCTGCTTGTGCCATGTCTGGGCGTCCGCCTCCGCCTCCGCCGCAGATTTCAGCTGCCTGTTTCACAAGTTTCCCTGCATGCAGACCTTTTTCGATGACGTCTTTTGTCACTCCTGCTGAAATGTTTACTTTTCCGTTTTGAACGGCTCCGAGCACAATGACAGCTGAGCCTAATTTGGCTTTTAAGTCATCAACCATTGTTCTTAAATGGTTCATGTCTTTCGCGTTTACTTTTTCAGTTAACACTTTTACTCCGCCGATTTCTGTCACTTTTTCTAAAATAGAGCCTGCTTCAGCCTGGCTTAATTTTGCAAGAAGAGATTCGTTTTCTCTTTGAACCTCTTTTAAATCTGCTTGCAATGAAGCGATACGTTTTGGTACATCCTTCGTATTTGACTTCAGCTCACTCGCTGCCTGCTCTAAAATCGCCAGCTGGTCATTTAATTCTTCGTATGCCCCTTTACCAGTCACCGCCTCAATCCGGCGTGTTCCAGCACCAATACCCGATTCAGATGCAATTTTAAACAACCCGATTTCCGCAGTATTTTGCACATGACAGCCGCCGCATAGCTCGATGCTGTAATCGCCTACTTGGACAACTCGGACAATATCACCATACTTCTCGCCAAAGAGCGCCATTGCACCCATTTCTTTTGCTTCAGCAATCGGCTTCAGGTCAATAGCAACAGAGATGCCTTCCCAGATCTTTTCGTTCACGATTTTTTCAATCTGTGACAATTCTTCTTTTGTGACTTGTCCAAAGTGAGAGAAGTCAAAGCGAAGTCTATTTTCATTCACCAATGATCCTGCCTGGTTCACGTGGCTGCCCAAAACGTCTTTTAGCGCCTGATGCAAAAGATGTGTCGCTGTATGGTTTTTCACAATGCCTTTTCGAAGAGCTGATTCCACTTCCGCAGTGACTTCAAGTCCTTTTTTGGCTGTACCGCTTACGACTACTCCTTCATGAACATGCTGACCATTTGGCGCCTTTTTCACATCTTTGATGTCAATGTTCACTTCAGCGCTTTTCAATGTCCCTTTATCAGCCACTTGTCCGCCGCTTTCCGCATAGAAAGGTGTTTCATCTAACAAAATTTGTACTATATCGCCTTCATGTGCTTCTGTAACAATTTCACCATTTTGAAGCAATTCGACAATATGGGCATCTGCCGTTAGATTTTCGTAGCCAACAAATGTGCTTTCTACTTTAATATCTCCTAAAGCGCCACCTTGAACCTGCATACTGCCGACATCTTGTCTCGCATTTCTAGCACGTTCACGCTGCTTCTCCATCTCAGCCTGAAAGCCTTCTCGATCCACTGTCATGTTCTCATCTTCTGCGTATTCTTCTGTGAGCTCGACAGGGAATCCATACGTGTCATACAGCTTAAATACATCTTCACCTGAAATCTGCGTGCTGCCTTTGTCTCTTTCTTTTTTGATGACTTCTGACAAAATAGCTAAGCCTTCGTTCAGTGTTTCATGGAAGCGTTCTTCTTCATTCTTGATGACTTTCGCAATAAATTCTTCTTTCGCTTGTACATCTGGGTAGAAATCCTTCATGATTTCCGCCACAACTGGAACTAGGTCAAACATAAACGGGCGATGGATGTGAATGGTTTTTGCATAACGCACTGCACGGCGAAGCAAACGTCTTAACACATACCCGCGGCCTTCATTGGAAGGAAGCGCTCCATCACTTACAGCAAAGGCAACCGTTCGGATGTGGTCCGCAATGACTTTGAATGCTGTATCCTTTTCATTTGTCTCGCCATAGCTTTCTCCAGAAATGGTCTCAACTGCACGAATAATTGGCATGAATAGATCTGTATCAAAATTCGTTGGCACGTTTTGAATGACAGATACCATTCGTTCAAGACCCATCCCTGTATCAATGTTTTTCTTCGGCAGCGGCGTGTATGACCCATCTGGATTATGGTTAAATTCAGAGAACACTAGGTTCCACACTTCTAGATAACGCTCATTTTCTCCACCAGGATATAATTCTGGATCGTTCATGTCGTCACCGTACGATTCACCACGGTCATAGAAAATTTCTGTATTCGGTCCACTTGGGCCCTCGCCAATATCCCAGAAGTTGCCTTCAAGGCGAATAATACGTTCTTCAGGTACACCGATTTTATCTCTCCATAGAACATACGCTTCTTCGTCCTCTGGATGGACAGTGACAGATAACAAATTCGGGTCAAAACCAATCCACTCGTCACTTGTGAGGAATTCCCACGCCCATTCGATCGCTTCTTCTTTAAAATAATCACCAATAGAGAAGTTGCCGAGCATTTCAAAGAACGTATGATGGCGTGCCGTTTTTCCTACGTTTTCAATATCATTTGTACGAATCGATTTTTGCGCGTTGCAAATACGCGGATTTTCAGGTACGACGCGGCCATCAAAGTATTTCTTTAATGTTGCCACGCCGCTGTTGATCCACAAAAGTGTCGGATCATCATGCGGTACGAGTGATGCACTCGGTTCTACAGCATGTCCTTTTTCTTTAAAAAAGTCTAAAAACATTTGGCGTACTTGAGCTGAAGTTAAAGTTTTCATTCAAAAAATCCTCCCTTATCATTCATCAATCTCCACACAAACGAAAAAACATCCCGCCCTATGCAAGCACAAAACGACTTACACAGGGACGAGATGCTCTCGCGGTACCACCCTGATTATAGACCTATTCCGTCTATCACCTTCACATCCGATAACGCCGGAAGAGAGCGGCAGTGTTTATCTGCACTCGGGACTAGCTTCCGTTAAAGGTCTGATAAGGCTTTTCTCAGCAAAATAAAGCCTCTCTCTGCAACAGCTTTTTAACGTACTCGGGTCCGTCATTGAATTCAGTATGTAGTATGAATCGAAATTATTATAGACAACTCGGCTTCTCTTGTCAATAAACGCTTCGTCTCATGAGGATATATTGCACAATGATCACTCTGATGATAGCGGCAGTTGGTACGGCTAAAATCATGCCTATTAAACCAAATAACTCTCCTCCTGCTAGCAAGACAAGCATAATGACGACAGGATGCATATGAAGACTTCTTCCTACGATGATCGGGCTAAGGACGTTGCTTTCTAAAAATTGCAGCACCGCTACTGTAATCAGCACAATCATAACCGATTTAACCGAGATGGTAAACGCAATAAAGACAGCGGGAACCGCACCGATAATCGGTCCAAAATACGGAATGACATTCGTTGCGCCAATCAGCATACCTAGGACAAGCGGATACGGGATATGAAACAGCCAAAGCACAATGGCTGCTGCACCTCCAATTAATGAACAGACAAGCAGCTGCCCTCTAATATAATTACCAAGCGATTCATCAACTGCCTTCACAAACGCATGTCCCCTCTTCCGAAATGATGGCGGCGTCAAATACCATGCAGCCCGCTTCATCGTATTCATGTCCTTCACCATATAAAAAACAAGAAAAGGAATGAGCGCTGCAACTAATGCGTAATCAAGTAATACTTTACAGCTAAGAATCATTCGCTCCGCGCCGTTAGCTGCATATGTCTCCGATTGAACAATTAAGCGATCCAAGCGGTCGTGAAGTCCGTCGGGCCAATGGCTTGTATGATGATGAATATGTGATAAAGCGCCATTATACGTTTCCGCAAGTACAGGAATTTGTTCTGACAGCTCATTTAACTGCTTGATCATGACAGGCGCTCCTTTATAAACCGCAAGCCCAATCCCGCCAAAAAACAGTACATAAATCAATAAGAGACTAACAGTCCTTGGCAAGCCCCCCGCGTGCAATTTTTCCACTATCGGATAAAGCAGATAAGAAATAAAAATGGCAATGAGCAGCGGAATTAGAACCGCCTTTAACAACAAAAAAATAGGCATCCATAACTCGTCGAGCTGCAGTAAAATGAGCAAGGATGCAAGGACAAGCAGGACCCCTGCAGCATATATCAGAAATTGGACCGGACGTTTCTTCACCTTTTTCACCTCTTTTCTTATTGTTTATCCATCTTCTGTAATTATCCATGTAAATAAAATTTGTCCTAACTTTGTTAAAAATGAATACACATGAAACATACAGCTCCATCCAAAGTCACTAAAATGTCTACACTGAATATTCCATCATGTACAAGAGGAGGTTCTTCATGATCACATTCGAAGAAGTCAACAAGCATTATGGCCAGTTCCATGTACTTAAGAACATTAACCTACATATTCAAAAAGGTGAGGTTGTCGTGATCATCGGTCCTTCAGGATCAGGTAAAAGCACGATGCTCAGATGCATCAATCGTCTTGAAAGCATTGATGAGGGAAAGGTACTCGTCAACGAAGTGCCTGTTCAGCATCCGAAGACCAACATCAATCTTGTCAGGCAAAATATTGGGATGGTGTTTCAGCATTTTCACCTCTACCCGCATAAGACGGTGCTTGAAAACATTATGCTTGCCCCAATGAAGGTGAAAAAGGTGAGCAAGGAAGAAGCGAGGGAAACAGCCGAATTTTATTTACATAAAGTTGGCATTCCTGATAAAGCTGACGCCTACCCTTCAAGACTCTCAGGCGGACAGCAGCAGCGTGTTGCGATTGCAAGAGGGCTTGCGATGAAGCCAGAGGTCATGCTGTTCGACGAACCGACATCGGCTCTTGACCCAGAGATGATCGGAGAGGTACTAGATGTGATGAAGCAGCTCGCCCGAGAAGGAATGACCATGGTTGTCGTCACACATGAGATGGGATTTGCCAGAGAGGTCGCCGACCGTATTGTCTTTATTGATGAAGGCAGAGTTCTTGAAGAGTCAACACCGGCTGCATTTTATGAGAAACCGCGTGAGAAACGCGCTCAGCTCTTTTTAAGCCGTATTTTAAATCACTAGGGGGAATGATTTGATGAAAAAAATGAAACGCTTTGGCCTACTACTCTTTATGACTTGCTGTATTGCTGCATTGGCTGCTTGCGGATCTGCTGAAAAAGGCTCGACTGATGCAAAAAAAGGAAGCTCTTTAGAAGCCATTCAAAAAGACAAAAAAATCATATTCGGGGTCAAGAATGATACACGTCTCTTCGGTCTAAAAAATCCTAGCAACGGAGATATCGAAGGGTTTGATATCGATATTGCAAAAGCCATCGCAAAGGAAATGCTCGGCGATGAAGGAAAAGCAGAATTCAAAGAAGTGACATCAAAAACGAGAATTCCTCTACTGCAAAAAGGAGATATTCATGCGATCGTCGCAACTATGACGATTACCGAAGAGCGTAAAAAAGAAGTCAATTTCTCAGATGTTTACTTTGAAGCAGGACAATCATTGCTTGTGAAAAAAGGAAGCGACATTCAATCGATTGATGATCTTAAAAAAGGGACGAAAGTGCTTGCAGTGAAAGGATCTACTTCTTCTCAAAATATCCGCGAAAAAGCACCTGAAGCGTCTGTATTAGAATTTGAGAACTATCAGGAGGCTTTTACAGCTTTAAAATCAAACCAAGGGCAAGTGCTGACAACCGATAATGCGATCTTATTTGGTATGGCAGATGAGGATTCAAATTACGAAGTCGTCGGCGGCACCTTTACAGATGAGCCTTATGGTATTGCTGTGAAAAAAGGTGATCAGAAATTAACAGCTGCGATCAATAAAGCCCTAAAAACCTTAAAAGACAATGGAGAGTATGACAAGATTCATCAAAAATGGATCAAAGAATGACCGTTTGACGTGTGAAGAATGATTCTCTCAGGGTGAGCCGCTCATTGGCTCACCTGTTGATCAGGAAGGAAGTGAACTGATTGCTACGGTTTTCCATTCTTATTGAAAATTTTCAGCTTTATATAGAAGGCTTTAAATATACCATTGGTGCAAGTGTCATTGCTTTGATTGGAAGCTTTTTGATCGGTACACTCATTGCCATTATGAGAATTGCGCCACTTAGGCCGCTCAACTGGTTAGGAACGGCTTACGTGGAGTTTGTTCGGAATATTCCGTTATTATTGATTACATTTGTCTTCTTCTTTGGATTACCCGTGCTTGGCATTGTAGCAGATGGCTTCACCGCTGGCACAATTGCCCTTGCCATTTATACCTCTGCCTTTATTGCTGAAGCCATTCGCGCAGGGATACAAGCTGTACCGCTTGGACAAATGGAAGCAGCGCGTGCTTCAGGTCTATCCTATGGCGGGACGATGCGGTATATCATTCTGCCGCAAGCGATTAAAATTGTCATTCCCCCTCTTGGGAATCAATTTATTAATCTTGTCAAAAACTCCTCTATTTTAGGTGTCATTGCAGGGTTTGATCTCATGTATCAAGGAGACCTCATCGCTTCTAGAACATTTGTGACATTTGATGTCTACATCTTTGTTGCCATGTTCTATCTATTATTAACGATTCCGCTCAGTTTAGGCGTTGGTTATTTAGAAAAAAGATTAGCAAGAAGCCACTAGAAAGGAGGAAACATCATGGATTTTCTAGGTGCCTACCAGCCTGATCATCTCGCCTTTTTACTTGAAGGATTTGCTGTCACCTTAAAAGTGGCTTTTATCTCCATCATTTTGAGCTTTCTCATTGGATTAGTCATTGGCACATTGCGGTTCGCTCAGATTCCGGTTTTATCAAAGATACTTGCAGTCGTCGTCGAAACCATTCGAAACCTGCCGCTCTTATTGATCATCTTTTTCACTTATTTTGCACTGCCCGAAATCGGCATTAAGCTGAGCATTACAGCCTCGGCTATTGCAGCTTTAACCGTATTTGAATCAGCGATGCTGTCAGAAATTATTCGAAGCGGTTTAAAATCAATTGATAAGGGGCAGATCGAAGCAGCTAGGTCTTCTGGTTTAACCTATATCCAAACGTTAAAAATGATTATTATGCCGCAGGCTTTACGCCGTATGGTACCGCCAATTGTTAGTCAGTTCATCTCTCTTTTAAAAGATACGTCACTAGCTGTTGTCATTGCCCTTCCAGAGCTATTGCATCACGCTCAAATATTAAACGGTCAGAGCCAATCTTACTTACTGCCCATTTTCCTATTAGCAGCGATGATGTATTTTGTCGTCAATTTCAGCTTATCATTACTCGCGCGCCGATTAGAATATAGGCAGGCATAAAAAAGGACATCCGCTTTTGGCGGATGTCTCAGCGTGTAGGCAAACCCTCGCATTCGGTGTCAGGTCTGCGCTCCAGTGCTCACGAATGTCAAATTCGCTCTGCAAAGGTTTTCTATCACGCTGAAAATGAAAACAAAGGGCTAAAATGAAGGTCATTTTAGCCCTTTGCCAACAATTATTTGCTTACATCATTCTCATAACGCGTTTTCTTAGCTTTTTCATATCCCGCTTTGATGGCATATCATATCGGCTTGCAAAGTGATATGCGAGTGCACCTGCACCAAGCGTTAATAGTGAAGAAGTCATTTTGCCCATTCGAAATTCCCCCTTAACACTTATAGTTGAATTGAACGTTCATCATCACTAAACAGATCATCTAAGCTGCTTAGTGTTCCGTCTTCTTCCACTTGGTGTGTAGATATTTTGCCTTTTGACAGCGTCAATTCAATAAAACAGCCCCAGCAATAATATTGATTGACCCCAATTTTTCCGATGTCTTTACATTTGCAATTTGGGCAAATGAGCATAATCAGCACCTCTTTACGTTCGGTTTAGAACAAGTGCTTCCTTTTGAACGTTGATCAAGGTTCCGGCAGCCTGAAGCTGTTTTCGAATCCCTGATAGCTCTGTAAAGAAGCCGTCCGAGAGTTCATATGCTACGATTGTGCCCGAATTTGTGCAAAAGTATACATCTTCCAAAATGCCTAAATTTTCACCGTCAGGCGACTGCATCATTTTCTTTTTTAATTTAGAAAATAAGAGGGATGGGGCGGAGGAATCCATGCCTACTCCCTCCTGGCAGTTCACATATAAGCCTTTGTCTGTCAGCTGATCCCCAGCCGAGAATGGAACGAGTGCACAGTCTTTCTTTTTCCCATCTAACACATATCCTCCGCAGCTGCCTCCGGCTAATAAGCAAATATCTTTTATCGAACCAAGTGAATGAGACGTTTCACCTGTATAGATTGACATTCCTTCAAGCTCTCGACATGTTCTCAAAATGTGCTCAACCACCTTTTGCGGAACAGTCTTATCGTGTGCGTTTGCTTCAAGACTCATACGAAGAAATGGCTTCCATGAACGAAATATGTGAATTTCTTTTCATGCTAAAAAGGCTTCCATCTGGAAGCCTTTTATTCATTCATAAAATCAAATGGAGTGATTCCCTCCATACCAATATTTGCATCATGCACGCTAAACGGCAGTTCTTTTTGAAGAGCTGCAAGCTCCGCATCCATGACCTCTCCTGTTTGCACGAGCCGCATCGTTAAGGACGTTTGTCTGAGCGAATCCTCATTGTTTTTCACGCCCCACTCCAGTGCTGATTCCTCGCCGCACAGGATTAAAAACTTTTTACTTCGTGTAATGGCTGTGTACAGCAGATTTCGCCGAAGCATTCTGTAGTAGCTTCTCACGACTGGCAGTACAACAATGGGAAATTCACTACCTTGTGATTTATGGATGGAGCAGCAATAGGCATGTGTAAATTGATGAAAATCCTTTTTAGTAAAAGTGATTTCATTCCCATCAAAGGAGATCACAGCCATATCTTCTTTTTCCGTGTTTTCTTTCGCATAAAAAATCGAGACAATTTCTCCAATATCACCGTTAAAAATATTGTTCTCCGGCTGATTCACAAGCTGAAGCACTTTATCACCGGTCCGGTACACCACATCACCAAACGGGATTTCTCTGCCCTTTGGTTTTTTAGGATTCAAAATATGCTGCAGCATTTTATTGAGCTCATTAATGCCTGCTTTTCCTTTATACATGGGCGCAAGCACCTGAATGTCTTTAGCTGAATAGCCTTTTTGAGCAGCATTGCTGACGACTTTCTCAATGACTTCTTTCATTTGATCAGCTGAGCATTTTATGAAGGATCGGTCTTTTGAACGTGCGGTAATATCCTTTGGCAGGACGCCATTTTTCATATCATGTGCAAGTTCAACAATGCTGGAGCCGTCTGCCTGCCGGTAAATATCTGTGAGGGTAACAGCTGGTACGGCTTGTGATGCAAGCAAATCTCTTAACACTTGGCCTGGTCCGACAGACGGAAGCTGATGTTCATCTCCCACCATGATCACTTGGATATGGTCAGGAATGGCCTTAAACAAGTGATTCGCAAGCCAAATATCTAGCATACTTGATTCATCAATAATGACAAGCTTTCCTTCAATCGGCTGTTCTTCATCATGCGAGAATCCCTCTGACCCATTCCAACCAAGCAGCCGGTGAATCGTCACAGCTGGAAGCCCTGTTGATTCTGTCATTCGTTTAGCTGCTCGTCCAGTTGGCGCCGCAAGCACAAATGGAAAGGATTCATCTTTTTTGTAATCACTCGGATCAAGAGATACACCGTGAAGATCGCTGTAAAGCTCAACAATCCCTTTAATGACTGTTGTCTTCCCAGTCCCAGGTCCGCCTGTTAAAAGCAGCATTGGGGACATGAGCGCCTTTTGAATCGCTTCTTTTTGTGTCGGTGCATACTGGACGCCCAGCCGTTCCTCTAGCTCACCAAGGGCTAGAAGGAATTCTGATTCAGGGAATTGGTCTGCATATTCCGTTTGGGAGACGATTTTTTGTATCCGTTTGGCGACACTTTGCTCGGCATAAAATAAGGACGGATGATAGCAGCGCTCATCTTCAATGATCATCTCTTTCCCTTCGCCAAGTGCAATGATCTGATTGGCGACGTCCATTTCCGTCACTTTGTACTCATTGCCTGTCTGATTGAGCAGTTTTCGGGTTTCGACGATCAAATCCTTTGTTTGTATGTACGTATGACCGTCCTGAAGGCTGGCTGTCTCCACTGTATAAAGCAAGGCTGCACGGATTCGCTCTGGGTCATTTCCTGAGATACCGGTTCTAGCGCCAAGTTCATCCGCCTTAATAAATCCGATTCCTTCGACATCCTTGACGAGCTGATAAGGGTTTTCTTCAATCTTCTGCAGCGTCTCACTCTCGTACACTTGATATATCTTCATGCTGAGCTGTGGACCAAAGCCATATTGATTCAGGCTGATCATGATTTGTTCCAATCCTTGATGCTCCTGGAGCGCTGCGGCCAGCTTATCTGCCTTCTTTTTTGATAAGCGCGGAACGTCATACAAAACAGCTGGGTCACGCATAATTTTATGAAGCGTCTGACTGCCAAGCTGCCCCACAATTTCTTCCGCCGTCTTTTTCCCTATCCCTTCAAATAAATCACTTGAGAGATAATGAATGATTCCTTGCTTTGTTGTCGGTACTTCCTTTTGAAAATGAGTCGCCTGAAACTGTTCACCAAATTTCGGGTGGCTTGTGACTTTGCCATAGAAGGTGTAAGTTTCTTCCTCATGAAGTGCTGGGAAGTAGCCTGTGACAGATGCTGTTTTTTCCTCTAAGTTTTCCGATGTTTCAATGACTTTCACCTTTAACACCGAGTATAAATTACTTTCATTATGGAAAATAACGGCTTGAACTGTCCCCTTTAAAAATGGTTCGTCCTCAAGCTTCATTTGATCTGGATGTTCCTGCACAGGTCTTCCCTCCTTCCGTCTATTCTGCCTCTTGAATTAGCTTTTGCGCATGTAGTGCCAGCATATGGTCTGGCTGTACGTCAATCGCTTTTCCTAGCATCTCAAGTGCTTCGTCTTTTTTCTCTAAGTATGCATACGCAACCCCTAAATTATAAAAGGCATCTGCATGCTGCGGATCACGCGCGATCACCTCGGTAAAGGTCGTCACCGCTTCTTCCAGCAATTGTTCATTGGCTAAGCACATGCCAAATTGGAACCTTGCTTCATTATCATCTTCATTCAGTTCGATGGCACGCTGAAGATAAGGCATCGCAAGCTTCGGCTGCTCTAATTTGATGAGCGTTTGCCCCAGCATATAAAATAAATCACTATTTTCCATCCCAGCTTGAAGTGCTTGTTCAAAATAGTCTTTTGCTTTCATAAAGTCTTCTTTTAATGTGTAGACATTTCCTGCCCCGTAATAGGCTGCAGCTGCGGCGTGATCAAGTTCTATTGCTTTTTGAAAGAAGTTTAACGCACGTTCAAATTCATTGATGCTTGAAAGCAAGTTCGCAAAGTTAATATATGGAACCGGGTCTTTCGGGCTTTCTTCAATGGCTTTCGTAAAAGCTTCTGCTGCTTTTTCGATGTTCCCTTGATTTAAGGCTTCTATTCCGATTTCGTTATGATTCATTCGCTCTCTCATCCTTTCATTAAAAAACCTCAACAGCGACGTTGAGGTTTTGAAAACATGTTAAACATACGACAGCTTTTGGCCGTCCTTAAAGACATCGTCAATTGTTCCGCCACCGAGACATTCGTCGCCATCATAAAAGACAACCGCTTGTCCTGGTGTGACAGCACGAACAGGTTCATCAAAGATGACCATCGCTTCTTGCTCACCTGTCATTTTCACCTTCACATGGTGATCTTCTTGACGGTATCTGAATTTAGCCGTGCAGATTAATTCACCGTTTTCACCGACAATATGAGGACGAGTCCAGCTAATATTGACGGCTGAAATGCTTTCAGAATATAAAAGTGGATTGTGGAAACCTTGTTCGACAAACAGGATATTTTGTTCCAAGTCTTTTCCAACGACAAACCAAGGATCACCGCTGCCTCCAATGCCAAGACCTTGGCGCTGACCGATCGTGTAATACATCAGTCCATCGTGCTCCCCTTTGACTTCTCCATCCATCGTCTGCATCGCGCCAGGCTGTGCAGGCAAATATTGACTAAGGAACGTTTTAAAGTTTCTTTCTCCAATAAAGCAAATACCCGTTGAATCTTTTTTCGTTGCTGTTGCGAGCTCTGCTTCTTTTGCCAATTCACGAACCCTTTTTTTCTCTAGATCACCGATTGGAAACATGACTTTATCAAGCTGTTCCTGAGTCAGCTGATTTAAGAAATACGTTTGGTCTTTGTTGGCATCAAGACCTCTTAGCATTTTGACTTCATCGCCAGTTCTGTCGACGCGCGCATAGTGACCTGTTGCTAAATAATCCGCACCGAGTGACAATGCGTGCTCAAGGAACGCTTTGAACTTAATTTCTTTGTTGCACATGACATCTGGGTTTGGCGTTCTGCCCGCTTTATATTCATCAAGGAAATATTGAAACACTTTGTCCCAATATTGCTTCTCGAAATTCACTGCATAATAAGGGATTCCAATTTGGTTACATACGCGGATGACATCCTCATAGTCCTCCGTTGCTGTACATACACCATTTTCATCTGTGTCATCCCAGTTTTTCATAAATATGCCGATTACATCATAGCCTTGCTCCTTTAACATAAGAGCAGCAACTGATGAATCGACTCCTCCGGACATACCGACCACAACTCTTGTGTCTTCTGGTCTTTTTGTCATCTTCATCAACTCCATTTTCAATGAAACAGCATGTGCGTTTCGTTCTTCAGGTGCCTGGCTGTTTCATTTTTCACACACGAACAAAAGAGGAACGTTTATTTGGCTAAGCGTTTGACAACAGCTACTATCTTGCGCGCCGCCTGCTTCACATGATCCTCTTCATTCCCAAGACCGAAGCTTATTCTGACTGAGGACGTCAGCTTGTCTGCTTCTTCGCCATACATGGCGCTTAACACGTGTGAAGGAAGGACGGATCCAGCCGTACATGCAGACCCACTTGAAACAGCAATTCCTTCCATATCTAAATTCACAAGTAACGATTCAATAGAAACGCCCGGGAAATGAACATTTAAAATGTGCGGCAATGTCTCTTCCGGGTGCCCATTGATAGAGAAATCGAGTGATTCCTCTTCGAATACTTGTAGCATGATTTCTTTGAGCTTACCATAATGCATGGCTTTTTCTCTTCTATTTTGCTTCGTTAATTGAACAGCTTCTGCAAGTCCGACGATCCCTGCCACATTTTCAGTGCCAGCACGGCGTTTTCTTTCTTGTTCTCCTCCGAAAATTTGCGGAGAAAGTTTCACGCCTTCGTTTACATATAAAAAGCCCGTTCCCATTGGACCATTTAGCTTATGGCCAGAAGCAGATAAGAGATCAATATGAAGGTCTGCTACATCGATTGGCATTGTTCCAAACGCCTGCACGGCGTCTGTATGAAAATGAGCAGTGTGATTGTGTAAAAGCTCACCAATGTCTTTGATTGGCTGAATCACACCTGTTTCATTATTGCCGTACATGATGGTCACAAGAATCGTATCACCTCTTAGTGCTTGTTTTAGTTGTTCAAGATGAATCAATCCAGTTTCATCCACATCTAAATATGTCACGTCAAATCCTAGCTTCTCTAGGCGTTCACATGTGTGCAGCACCGCATGATGCTCTGTTTTTGCTGTGATGATATGTTTTCCTTCATGCTGTCTTGCCATGGCCACACCTGTAATCGCCAGGTTGTCCGCCTCTGTTCCTCCACTTGTGAGGATGATCTCCTGTGGTTTACAGTGTAATTCTCCTGCAATCACTTCTCTTGCTTCATCGAGCCACTTTCTTGCCTCGCGCCCATATGAATGAATGCTAGAGGGATTGCCAAATATCTCTGTAAAGTAAGGCATCATCTTGTCCACAATACGCTGATCCATCGGCGTTGTGGCTGCATGATCTAAATAGATACGTTCCATTCCCGGTACACCTCTGATCTAAATATAGAACATATACGCCTCTTGATCCTCGTCATCTTTATAGCTTGCCAAGTCTTCAAGAGTTGTATTGTCCAGTACGTCTTTTACTGCATCACGAATTCGAATCCAAAGTGCACGCTTTGCTGGTTCTTCGTTTTCAATGACTTCGACAGGACTAATCGGTCCTTCTAATACACGAATAATATCACCGGCTGTGATCTCGTTTGGTTCATGTGCAAGAACATAGCCGCCGTATGCACCGCGAATACTTTTCACAAGACGGGCATTCCGAAGTGGTGATACAAGCTGCTCTAAATAATGCTCAGACAAATTATTGTTTTGAGCGATTGATTTTAATGATGTAGGGCCTTCGCCATGTTTTTTGGCTAATTCGATCATGATCGTCAGACCATATCTGCCTTTAGTAGAAATTTTCAAGTTAAACACCTCTGCGTTTTCTATTTCTATGTCATCAATTATTTTTCTGATTTCATATACGCTTATATAGACCAAAAGCAATTATATCATACTTTTAGCCAACTTTCATTTGCCGGTTCTGAGCGCTATAAGAGGACGCATCCCTTTTCTATTTGAAGAAATTTCGGTACTCTATACAAACAAGACATTGCTTTAGGAGAGATAATCATGAAACCTTTAGCGTACCGGATGCGCCCAAGTCATATTGAAGACATCATTGGGCAGGAGCATCTCGTTGGAGAAGGTCAAATTATTAGACGAATGGTCGAGGCAAAACATTTATCCTCGATGATTTTATACGGACCGCCGGGCATCGGGAAAACATCGATTGCGACGGCGATCGCTGGCAGTACAAGCATTGCGTTTCGGACGTTGAATGCGGTCATTCATAACAAAAAGGATATGGAAGCTGTCGCCGCTGAAGCGAAAATGAGCGGCCAGGTCATCCTCATTTTAGACGAGGTTCACAGGCTTGATAAAGGAAAGCAGGATTTTCTTCTTCCTTATTTAGAAAATGGCATGATCATTTTAATTGGCGCAACGACAGCTAACCCCTATCATGCGATCAACCCTGCCATCCGAAGCCGGACACAAATATTTGAGCTAAAACCGCTTGAAACAGAGCAAATCAAGGCTGCATTAACAAGAGCGTTACAGGATGAACATCGCGGACTTGGCGGTTATGAGGTGACAGTGGACGATGAAGCGATGAATCATTTTGCCAATGGATGCGGCGGGGACGTACGCTCTGCTTTAAATGCGTTAGAACTAGCTGTTTTATCGACAAAAGCAGATGATGCTGGGCATATTATGATCACTCTTGCCGCAGCAGAAGAATGTTTACAAAAAAAGAGCTTCTCACATGATAAGAATGGTGATGCTCATTACGATGTCCTCTCGGCTTTTCAAAAATCCATTAGAGGCTCTGACGCAGATGCGGCGCTGCATTACCTTGCCAGACTGATTGAAGCAGGGGACCTCGAAAGCATTTCAAGGAGATTACTCGTGATGGCTTACGAAGATATTGGCTTAGCTAGTCCGCAGGCAGGCCCTCGTGTGTTAAGCGCTGTTCAAACAGCAGAAAGAGTCGGCTTCCCGGAAGCACGAATTCCGCTGGCTAACGCAGTCATTGAACTGTGTCTTTCTCCTAAGTCCAACTCAGCATATAAGGCGATCGATGCGGCACTTGGTGACATTCGTTCAGGGAAAATTGGTGAAATCCCTGTTCATTTAAAGGATGCTCACTACAAAGGAGCCACAGCACTTGGCAGAGGCGTCGATTACTTATACCCACACGATTATGAAAACGGCTGGGTGAAGCAGCAATACTTACCTGATCCGCTGAAAAACAAGCAATACTATGAACCAAAGCAAACAGGTAAATTTGAAGGCGCACTAAAACAGGTATATGAGAATTTAAAACGCCAAAAATAAAAAAAGCCCCCTGCCTAATTAGCAGGTGGGCTGTTTATTTATCCTTCACACGTGTAATTGGAATATCTTTTAAAAGCTGCATAATGACATGACCACCCATGATCAGTCCTGCAACAGATGGGACGAATGCGTTGGATGATGGCGGCATTTGTGCCTTGCGAATCTTCGCTTCATCATTTCCAACTTCTTTTCTGACATCTTCGCGGATGACAATCGGACTTTCATCAGAGAAAATGACTTCAATTCCTTTACGAATCCCTTCTTTGCGTAGACGCGTTCTCACGACTTTTGCAATTGGGTCGGTATGTGTTTTTGAAATGTCATCAATTTTGAAGCGGGTCGGATCTGTTTTGTTTGCAGCTCCCATACTCGAAATGATGTTCACATTGCGTTTCAGACACTCTTTCATTAAATGAATTTTATAGTGAATCGTATCTGACGCATCGATGACATAATCAAGTGGATATTCAAAAAATTGCTCATATGTTTCCTCTGTATAAAACATCTTGAGTGCAACAACTTCACATTCTGGATTAATATCAGCGATTCTCGCCTGCATTAAGTCAACCTTTGGCTGACCAACTGTTGAAAGCAATGCTGGCAGCTGACGATTTACATTTGTAATATCAATATCATCTTTATCAACAAGAACAATACGGCCAACGCCTGAACGAGCGAGTGCCTCAACTGCAAATGAACCAACGCCGCCCACACCAAGCACTGCAACTGTACTGTTTTTTAATATATCTAAGCCTTCCTTGCCAATGGCAAGCTCGTTTCTTGAAAACTGATGTAACAAGTGCCTCACTCCACCTTTATTTAAAATGAATCGAAAGAATCATATCATATTCAACCTTCTTCGTCATCCTTCTGAAAAAGAAAAAAACACAAAAAAGTCCCGACAACGCCGCCAGCTTTTCCTTCGTTTTGAACCCCGCACCATGCAGGTGGGTGCTTTCTTCCTGACTTTATAAGTCCTCTAAAGAGGCATTTATGCAGAAAGGAAAGGCAAGCTCCCGTATAAAAAAATGTTCGGTCAAAACTAGGTAACCACCGTACGTATCAGGACTTTATTTATTGATTGAAGAAAGCATATCATAGGCATGCCGCTTTTTCAAGCGTTTACATGCCTATATCCATGCGTCTATTTTACTGTTTTGCTTTTGTTTTAATGGCTAAACTTAACTCATCCAGCTGCGCTTCGCTCACATGACCTGGAGCATCTGTTAGCACGCAGCTCGCACTTGCCGTTTTCGGGAATGCAATCGTGTCTCTTAGGTTAGAGCGGCCGGCAAGCAGCATCACTAAGCGGTCAAGACCAAGCGCAATTCCGCCGTGCGGAGGAACACCGTGCTCAAAAGCATCTAGAAGGAAGCCGAATTGTTCATAAGCCTCTTCTTTTGAAAACCCAAGTAAGCTAAACATTTTTTCTTGAATGTCCTTTTCGAAAATACGAATCGAACCTCCGCCAAGCTCATAGCCATTCAGGACAAGATCGTATGCCTGTGCCTTCATGTCCTCTGGGCTTGTCTCAATTAATTCAAGATCGTCGCGTACTGGCATTGTGAAAGGATGATGGGCAGCATAGAAGCGTCCTTCTTCTTCATCTTTTTCAAGCAGCGGCCAATCAACGACCCATAAGAAGTTGAATACAGACTCATCGATGAGTTCAAGCTCTTTGCCGAGTTTTAAGCGAAGGGCACCAAGTGCGTCATGGACAACAGACGTCTTATCTGCAACAAAGAGTAAAAGGTCGCCTTCTTCGACTTGAAGCTGCTCTTTTAATTCTGCTTGCTTTGCTTCGTCAAAGAATTTAGCAATCGGCCCTTTTAATTCTGTGCCTTCTGCTTTAAGCCAAGCTAGACCTTTTGCACCGTAGTTCGCAGCAAATGCACCAAGGGCATCAATGTCTTTTCTTGAGTAATTCGCTGCAGCCCCTTTGACATTGATGGCTTTCACAGCTCCACCATTTTTTACAGCTCCGCTAAAGACTTTGAAATCAGAGTCTTTTACCGTGTCTGAAATGTTGACAAGCTTCATCTCAAAACGTGTATCTGGTTTATCAGAACCATAAGAATTCATCGCTTCATCATAAGTCATACGAGGTAATGGCAATGTCAGCTCTACGCCTTTGACATCTTTCATCACCTTTGCCATCATCTCTTCAGCAAGCGTCATAATGTCCTCTTGACTCATAAAGGACATTTCGATATCGACTTGTGTGAATTCCGGCTGACGGTCAGCACGCAAGTCTTCATCCCTAAAGCAGCGGGCAATTTGATAGTAACGATCCATTCCTGAGACCATCAGCAATTGTTTAAATAATTGCGGGGACTGAGGCAAGGCATAGAACTCTCCTTCGTGTACACGGCTTGGAACAAGATAGTCACGTGCACCCTCTGGCGTACTTTTTGTTAAAATCGGTGTTTCAATATCTAGAAAGCCGTTGTCATCTAAGAAATGGCGGAATGCTCTTGTGACCTCGTGTCGCATTTTCATCGTTTCAAACATAGCAGGACGGCGAAGGTCTAAGTAACGGTATTTAAGGCGCACATCTTCTGATACCTCGTCCGCTTGATCTGAAATCACAAAAGGAGGGGTCTTCGCTTCATTTAACACGCTGACCGTTTCGACTTGTATTTCAATTTTCCCTGTTTTTAGATTTGAATTAATTGTTGCTTCTTCTCTTGCGACAACCGTTCCTTTAATATCAAGGACATATTCATTACGAATCGATTCTGCTGTCTCAAGTGCCTCTTTTGAAAGGTCTGGATTGAAGACAGCTTGTACAATTCCTGTACGGTCACGCAGATCAATAAAGATTAATCCGCCAAGGTCACGTCTTTTTTGAACCCATCCTTTTAATACAACGGTTTGACCGATTTGGTCTTCTGTTACTTCTCCACAATAAAAAGTTCTACCAAACACAAACATTCCACTCCTTCTTTACGCCTTCTTGTGGGCCTTCATCATTTGAATCAGCTCATCAAGCTTCACTTCAATTTGTTCACCCGTTGTCGTATCTTTTACATTCACAATGTGCTGCGCCAGCTCATCTTCACCAAGGACAGCAATAAACTTGGCTTTTAATCGATCAGCCGCTTTAAATTGTCCTTTTAATTTCTTCCCTGTATAGTCCATTTCACTTGAAATGCCTTCTTTTCTTAGACGATTTAATAAAGAAACAGCGTAATCTTTCGCATCATCACCGAGTGCAGCAATGTATAGATCAATGCCATCTTGCAATGGAAGATCAATCCCTTCAGCATCGATTGCTGATAGGAAGCGCTCAATACTCATAGCAAAACCGATTCCTGGTGATTCAGGACCGCCAATTCCTTCAACAAGTCCATCATATCGGCCTCCGCCGGCTAATGTGGTAATCGCACCAAAGCCTTCAGCATTACTCATGATCTCAAATGCCGTGTGATTGTAGTAATCAAGGCCGCGCACTAAGTTCGGATCGACGACATATTCAACGCCTATATCTGTTAAGTATTGTTTGACCTTTTCAAAATAAGACCGTGATTCATCATTTAAGTAATCTTGAATGGATGGAGCCGTTGCCATCAATTCGTGGTCACGATCCTTTTTGCAATCAAGAATTCGCAGCGGATTTTGATGTAAACGGGTTTGACAGTCATGACAGAATTCATCGATTCTTGGCTCAAAGTGCTCAACAAGTGCCTTGCGGTAGTCTGCACGGCTCTCTTTGTCACCAAGGCTGTTAATGACGAGCTTTAAGTTTGAAAGACCTGCTTTCTCATAAACACTCATCGCAAGGGAAATAACTTCTGCATCAATGGCTGGGTCCTTTGAACCGATCGCTTCAATCCCAAACTGATAAAATTGACGATATCTTCCCGTTTGCGGACGTTCATAGCGGAACATTGGTCCGATGTAATACAGCTTTGTTGGCTGCGCCGGCTGTGCAAATAATTTATTTTCAACATAAGAACGTACGGTTGATGCCGTTCCCTCTGGACGAAGGGTGATGCTGCGTCCCTTTTTATCTTCAAATGTATACATCTCTTTTTGAACGATATCGGTTGATTCGCCTACTCCCCGTGCAAACAGCTCTGTATGCTCAAAAATCGGTGTGCGGATTTCTTTGTATTGAAAGGCCGCACATGTATCTCTTGCAATTTGTTCAACATACTGCCAGCGTTCTGACTCTCCAGGTAAAATATCCTGTGTGCCTCTTGGAATATTAAAACTCATTTTTCGTCCTCCTACGACCATCATTCATTTTTTTATGTGGACATATAAAAAACCCCCGCCTCTACTATGTGTATAGTAGGGACGAGAGTTATACCCGTGGTGCCACCCTAGTTGGAACATGATCTAGCCATGTTCCCGCTCAAATCCTTAACGCAGATTCACGTTCTCCGCCTATTGACTCATTTTTAGAGCGTTCAGCAGGAAACCTACAGAGTGTTCTTTCGTGATAAATGCCATGCGGATTCGCTTTCAGCCTAAGGCGATTCCTCTCTGCTCACGCAATTTACCCTACTATTCTCTATCATCAGTTCCACATTTTAAATTTTCAAGTGTGTTGATTTATATTATAATAAGGTCGGTGCTGCCACTCTGTCAACCCTTGCCGTGCCTCTTTTTCTTTTCCAGCTCTTCTTTTGACGTACATCCGTATTCAGATGCGGTTTCTTCAAGGAAGCCTGGTTGATCCATTTCGTCGTGCTGCCAGCGATCGATATCACGATGTCCATTATATTGCACTCGTCCTAATTTTCTGCTTAATCTCATGTTTGTACATCCTTTTATCACGTTTTTATTTAGTATAAACAGATTGATTCAATTTTATTAGGGAAACTGCAAGGAATTAGTCCATTACATAACGAATTTACATTCATCGGTTTTATAAGGGAGGGGAAAACACCGTTTTGAATCTAAAAAAACACAATCAAATGATGATGCTTCTTACCTGTTTTGTTCTTATCGCAAGTACTTTGCCTATGGCACATGCTACAGCACAAACAGATCAAGCTGTGGTCGCTACAGATGAAATCAATGTGAGAACGGGTCCTGGTTTAAGCTATGGAATCGCAGCTGTTGTGAAGCGCGGAGAAAGCTATCCCATTCTCACGAAACAAGGAGAATGGGTGCAGATCGGGCTATCGAACGGTCAAAAAGGCTGGGTCGTCTCATGGCTGATTACAACATCATCTGGCAGCCAAAAGTCTGCTAAGCCGAAGACACAAAATCAAAGCTCAGCAGAGAGCAGTTCCATTACATCGACAGCCTCTGATCTTCGCATACGGACGGGCCCAGGGACTTCCTATCAAGTCGTCGGAACTTTCCCGCAAGGCGCTTCGGCTAAAAAGCTGCAGACAAGCGGCGAATGGACAAAAATTTCGTATAAACAAGCAGTAGGCTGGGTTCACTCTGATTATGTGTCAGGCGGCCAAAAAGCTTCTCAATCAAACGCTGGCGAGTCCTCTCGCTCTAAACAGACAGGCACAGTTGGCGTATCGAGCTTGAATGTAAGGCAATCGGCGGCACCAAATGCACAAGTCGTCGCTTCACTTGCCCGCAACACACAGATCACCATTTTGCGCGAGCAGAACGGCTGGTATGAAATTGAGGCAAAAGGCGTGAAAGGCTGGGCAGCAAGCTATTACATCGTCACAAGCAATGGAGCGAGTTCGGAGGGTGAAAAGAACTCATCTTCATCGGCTTCCCAAAAGAAAGCGTACATTGTTTACGATGGCACCAACATTCGAAAAAGTGCTTCTACCTCTGCTCAGATTGCAGAAAGAGCCACAAAAGGTGCTGCCTATCAAATTGTTCGCACGCAAGGTGACTGGTACGAGGTGACATTATCAAACGGCGGAACTGGTTATGTGGCAAGCTGGGTCGTTCAAACGAATAAAAATAGCAGCGAGGCACCAAGACCACAGCAGGATTCATCGTCAGGAACTGGTTCTTTAAAAGGAAAAACGATTGTTCTTGATCCAGGTCATGGCGGAAAAGACAGCGGTACGATTGGCGCAGATGGTGCGTTTGAGAAGAACATTACCATCAAAACCGCTAATTTACTGGCAGGCAAATTAAGGGCTTCTGGAGCAAATGTTTATTTAACTAGAAGTGAAGATACTTTTATCAGCCTTCAATCGAGGGTCGCGACATCTCATTACAGAAATGCAGATGCATTTATTAGTCTTCATTATGATAGTTTTATGGACCCAAGTGTCAGAGGAAGTACGGCATATTATTATCAAGCAGCAAAAGACCAGCAATTAGCGACAAACGTTCATACAGAAGTCGCTAAACGCTCTCAAATCCCTGATAAGGGTGTCAAATTCGGAGATTATTTTGTGTTAAGAGAAAACAAACGTCCTTCTCTTTTATATGAACTCGGCTATTTAAGCAATCCTCAAGAGGAAGCCATCATTTATAGCGCCTCTTACCAAGAACGAGTCACAGAAGGAATGACAGAAGGATTAAAACAATATTTCCGCTAGAAAAAAGAGGCCACTGCGCCTCTTTTTTGTTTGGTCGCAAAAGAAAAAGACTCTAAACAAACTCCTGCATGAGTTTATCTACAGTCTAAAGTAAATCTATTCTTTGCTATCCATCCAGATGGTGACGGGTCCTGAATTGGTCAATGACACATCCATCATCGCGCCAAAACGGCCAGTTTCTACATGAATGCCTTTTTCTCTAAGGGCTTTATTGAAACATTCGTAAAGGGCGTTCGCCGCATCTGGCTTGGCTGCTTTCATAAAATTTGGCCTTCTGCCCTTTCTCGTATCACCATAAAGGGTAAACTGAGACACAGACAGCACGCTTCCTTTTACATCCAATAACGAATGATTCATTTTCCCGTTTTCATCCTCAAAAATACGTAAATGTGCAAGCTTATCAGCTAAATAATGCACATCTTCTTCTGTATCTTCGTGTGTGACACCAACGAGTACCATATATCCTTCATTGATGGCACCTGTGATCTCTTCTTCTACCTTCACAGATGCACTTGTCACACGCTGCACAACAAGCCTCATAGACGATATACTTCCTTTCTAATTCATGAATCGGCGAACAGAGTAAATGTCTTTGATTTGTTTAATGCGTTCTACCACTTTGTGCAAATGGTTAATATTTTGGATAAAGATCGCCATATGGATCGTCGCCACTTTGTTACGATCAGACTTACCAGAAACCGACGAGATGTTCGTTTTGGTTTCGTTGACTGCTTGAAGCACCTCATTGAGTAAGCCGCGTCTGTCATATCCTAATATTTCAATTTCCACATTGTATTCTTTACGGTTTCGAGCAGGCTGTTCATGCTCCCACTCAACCGGGATTAACCGTTCCTGCGCTTCTCCTGTCTTCACGTTCGGACAGTCATCACGGTGAACAGATACGCCTCGGCCTTTCGTAATAAAACCAACAATGCTATCACCTGGAACAGGATTACAGCACTTAGATAAGCGGACAAGCAGGTTATCTATCCCTTTGACTCTTACACCTGCTTCTCGTTTCTTCCCGTGATACGTCTTTGGCTCTACAGTCACTTCTTGAACTGTTTTTTCTTGTTCTTCTTGATCTCTTTGTTTTCTTTCTTTTTCAGTTAAACGATTGGCGACTTGGAGTGCAGTAATTCCGTTATAACCAACCGCTGCATACATGTCCTCTTCGTTTGAGAAATTAAATTTGTCAGCCACTTTTTGCAGGTTTTCAGCTGTCAGGATGTCTTTGACATCAAACTCAAGGTTTTTGATTTCTTTCTCCACGAGTTCTCGGCCTTTTTCGACATTTTCTTCACGGCGCTGTTTTTTGAAAAACTGTCTGATCTTGTGCTTGGCTTGGGAGGTTTGGGCAAGTTTGACCCAATCCTGACTTGGTCCATAGCTGTGCTTTGATGTCAGAATTTCAATAATGTCACCTGTTTTCAATTTATGATCGAGCGTGACCATCTTTCCGTTGACCTTCGCACCGATCGTTTTGTTCCCAATTTCCGAGTGAATCCGGTAAGAGAAGTCAATCGGCACGGAACCCGATGGCAGTTCAATGACGTCTCCTTTTGGTGTAAAGACAAACACCATATCAGAGAAGAGATCGATTTTTAACGATTCCATAAATTCTTCTGCATCTGTCGATTCATTTTGGAATTCAAGGATTTCTCTAAACCAAGAGAGCTTCTTCTGGAAGACAGCTTCCTCCGTTGATTCTGCTGACTCTTTTCCTTCTTTGTATGCCCAGTGCGCAGCAATTCCGTACTCTGCAATTTCATGCATTTCCACTGTTCGGATTTGAACTTCAAGCGGGTCACCTTTTGGCCCAATCACTGTCGTATGAAGCGATTGGTACATGTTCGGCTTTGGCATTGCAATATAATCCTTAAACCTGCCTGGCATCGGCTTCCAGCATGTATGGATAATCCCGAGCACAGCATAGCAGTCTTTAATGCTGTCAACCAAAATACGAACGGCCAGCAGATCATAAATTTCATTAAACTGCTTATTTTGCAGGACCATTTTGCGATAAATACTATAAATATGCTTTGGTCTTCCGGAAAATTCAGCCTTGATGTTTACCTCTGACACCCGATCTTTTACTTCATTGACAACCTCGTCCAAGTATTCCTCACGTTCCGCTCGTTTACGCTTCATGAGATTCACGATCCGGTAATATTGCTGCGGATTTAAGTAACGGAGCGCTGTATCTTCAAGCTCCCACTTAATCTTTGAAATCCCTAATCTGTGCGCAAGCGGTGCAAAGATTTCAAGGGTTTCATTTGAAATTCTACGCTGCTTTTCCTGAGGAAGGTGTTTGAGCGTTCTCATATTGTGCAGACGGTCTGCCAGTTTAATCAAGATGACGCGTATATCCTGCGCCATTGCCACAAACATTTTTCGATGGTTTTCGGCCTGCTGTTCTTCTTGTGATTTATATTTAATCTTCCCGAGCTTTGTTACACCATCAACAAGCATCGCAACTTCTTCGTTAAAATGCTCTTTTAAATCCTGTAATGTCACATCTGTATCCTCGACAACATCGTGCAGGAAACCTCCTGCAATGGTCGATGGGTCCATTTCAAGGTCAACAAGAATCCCCGCCACTTGAATTGGATGGATAATATAAGGCTCACCAGACTTCCGGTATTGCTCCTTATGTGCATTTTCAGCATATTCATATGCTCGCTCTATAAATTGAATATGTTCAGCGGACAGGTATTCTCTTGCCTTGTCAATGACCTGCTGCGCCGTTAAAACTTGTTCGTTCGCCATGGAATCACCTTTTTAAATGAAAACTGTATTGTAGTTTATTATCAAGAAAAATTCGATAGATGTAAAGAGAAGAAGTCCGCTAAAAGATTTTTGATAGGAAAAAAGCACCCTTCTTACCGAGTGCTTTTTTCGTAAAACTCCATTAGTATTGCATTAACGTCAAGATATCGTAACCGTCAAGCTTCTTTCTGCCGTCCAGATACGTCAGCTCAATCAAGAATGCAATTCCTGCCACAACGCCGCCCAATTCCTCTACAAGCTTGATGGACGCTTCAATTGTTCCACCAGTCGCAAGTAAGTCATCTGTAATCAATACACGTTGACCAGGACGAATCGCATCTTTATGAATCGTTAATACATCTTTCCCATATTCTAAGCCGTATTCGACTTTAACGACTTCACGAGGAAGCTTTCCTTCTTTACGAACCGGTGCAAAACCTACACCAAGTGCGTAAGCTACAGGGCAGCCAATAATGAATCCACGCGCTTCAGGTCCAACAATGAGATCAATGTCTCTTTCCTTCGCGTATTCAACGATTTGATCCGTTGCATAACGGTACACTTCGCCTTTATCCATTAACGTTGTAATATCTTTAAATTGTACACCTTCCTTTGGGTAGTCAGGTACAACTGTCACATATTGTTTTAAATCCATCTTTTCCTTTTCCTCCTCGTACGTCAAAGCACAGGTGAGACTTCGCTCATCATGCTATTCAGCCATTCCTTCAGCTCTTTGGCTGAGGAATATGTTAGTGTTTGATCGAGTTCCATCAATCGTTGTTTTGCTGTATAGGATGCTGATGCCGTTAAATCTTTTTTAGGGGCATCACGTACTATTGACAGCACACCATTCTCTATTTTAACAAAACCGAGTTCAAAAAACACCTTTGTCATAAAAATCATTGTATCTTTTGTCCAGCCTCTATGTTTCGCAAGCTCCATTCCTTGCTCCTTGAGAGGGAAACTTCCTCGCTTTAACAAGAATCCATAAAACCATTTGAATTGATCACGGCTAGGGAAAGAGGACATGAAATGATCTTCTTTTCTTTGGAAAACCGTATAAACTCTAGCTGGCTTTTGGTTTTCTAACAGCTGCCTTAGTAAGTGTTCATCTGCTGGAACATCTGCAAAGACAACATACTTGCCTTCTACATCGAATGTTGAAACATTTTCTGCATGGACATGATGAATCGGGATTTTGACTTCCTGTTTTGTTTCTTCGTCAAAACAGACCACCACATATTTTTCTGGGTCAAGCGTGGAGATTGTCTTTTCCCAATCTTTTTTGCCGCGCAAATCAAACAGCTGCCACTCATCTACTCGGGCATCTTTTAGCATGAGCTGTGGTTTCTTCCGGTTATTCCATTCATTGATGGACATTTCACCAATGACGGAAATGCGGCTACCTGTGACAACTTCTTCTTTTAATTGACCTTGATGAAAACCGACACAGTCAAGCAGCTGGTCTTCGTCTTTCAGAGACATTTTAATATGATTCTGATTTGCTCCAATTGTTCGGATTTCTTCAAGTCTCACATCTTCAATCATGATGAACGGCTTTGGATTCTGCATGCCAAATGGTGACAGCATCCCCACTTCTTCAATTGCTTCAACCGTCAATTCGTCTACCTTGCATACAGCATCAACCCGCTGAATCGGAATAAAATCTTCTTCTGTCAACGTTTCATTCGCATATTGATTTAATCTTTCCCTTAGTAAAGGAACATCATCCGCCCGAAGTGTCATACCCGCAGCCATCGGGTGCCCGCCGAAATGCGGCAGAATGTCACGGCATTTGCTTAAATGGAAAAATAGATCGAAGCCAGGAATACTCCGCGCTGATCCTTTTGCCATTTGCGTCTCTTCATCTATTCCAAGCACAATCGCCGGACGAGAAAATTTATCCGTCAATTTAGAGGCAACAATTCCGACAACACCCGGATTCCAGCCAGCTTTCGCTACAACGATTGCAGACTGGTCATCACCTGTCTCTTCCACCATTTGAATGGCTTCTTCTGTGATCGTACTCACAATTTTTTGACGTTCTTTATTCAGTTCTTGTACAAAACGAGCGAGTTCTTCTGCTTCATCCTTATCCTCTGTCATGAGAAGATGAACAGCTGGATCGGCCTGTTCAATTCGTCCTACAGCATTCAGCCTTGGCGCAATTTGAAAGCCGACCGTTTCCTCATTTGCTTCTTCAAGAGTAGCACCTGCTTCTTTCAATAACGCCTTCAGCCCTGGTCTATTCGACTGCATAAGCTGCATAAGCCCTTTTTTAGCGAGCCATCTATTCTCATCATGAAGCGGCACAAGATCCGCTATTGTCCCAATTGCCGCAAGATCTAACAGCTGAGTTGGCAGCTTTCCAAGAAGTGCATGCGCCACTTTAAATGCTACGCCTACACCGGCAAGTTCTTTAAAGGGATACTCACAGCCTGGCTGCTTAGGATGAACAATCGCAAGTGCCTCAGGCAGCTCCTCACTTGGTTCATGGTGATCTGTAATGATCAGGTCTAACCCTATTTCTTTTGCAATACGTGCTTCATTTACAGCTGCAATACCTGTATCGACGGTGATGACAAGCGATGCGCCTTGCTCTTTGATATATCGGAAAGCCTGTTCATTAGGCCCATAGCCTTCTTTAAATCGATCTGGAATATAAAAGTCTACTTTCGCAGACAACTCTTTTAATGTATGTAAAAGCACAGACGTACTTGTCACACCATCCGCATCATAGTCTCCGAAGATCACAATCGATTCCTGCTCTTCGATCGCTTTGTTGATGCGCTCTACTGCCTCTTTCATTCCTTTTAATAGAAATGGATCATGAAATTCGGCTTTTTGATCAAATAAAAAAGACCTCGCTTCTTCTACTTCTTCAAGTCCTCTTTTTACAAGAAGCGATGCAGTCAGCGCTGAAATATTCAGATTTTCAGAGAGTGATTTCACTTTTTCTTCGCTTGGATGTTCATATTCCCAGCGCATTTTGGATAATAACATAAATTCACCCCTCAACCACACTATTATACTAGAGTGGCCTGAGGGGTTTCAATTTTTATTTTATGAAATTGTGCTGGAAGATTATTTTTCCTTCCGGTTAAATGATGCTGGCTGTTCTTTTAAAGGCGTCACATTCGGTTTCTTTTGAACGTCTTTGTCGATCTTTTTATTCGAAACAGCAGGTGCAGGTGCGGCTGCACGCTCAGCTTTTAATGCCTTTAGTTCACGTTTTAGTTTCATAATTTGGAAAATCCCTGCAAAAGCCACAATGAGTCCGCCCATGAGCACAGAACCAATAATGACAAGGATCAGCGGCCATTCAGCCGATCCAAATAAGTAGTCAACTTGCACCGGCCGCACATTGATTACGGCAAATACTGAGACAATTAACACGAAAATAAATGCGAGTATGATGGTCCATTGTTGTTTGTTCATCTACATATCCCCCAAGCTTTTTCTTTTATTCTTCCCTTTTCATAGTCCTTTTTAAACACAGAAAGAAAAGCGCGGAATTCAAAATCTAACAGCATGGGCATGAATTAGCTGCTGAGTTTTTTTAAAATGAGATTCTTTATTTCTTGTCTTTCTCCAGAAATAACAAGGGTATCCCCTTCTTCAATGACCGTTTCAGGTTTTGGATTTAACATTTTCTCATATGATTTTCTCACGATAGCGATGACTGTTACTTGATCATATTGGCGGACACTCAGGTCACCGATTGTTTGCTGAACAGCTGGTGCATTCTTTTCAATCTTAAACCATTCAATCATCAGTTTATCAATGGCTACTTCTACAGTTTCAAGCGCTTTCGGCTTATATACCATGCCGCCTAAGATTGCTGCAATTTGTCTTGCTTCTTCATCGTTTAGCAAGATATCAGAAATAGATTCTTCGTGATCGTCCTCTTGAAAATGATACATTTCTCTCCTGCCGTCATCGTGTGTAATGATGGCAAGCTTCTCATTATTTCTTGTGATCATTTCGGCTTTGTGACCGGTACCTGGCAGTTCAGTTTCCCGAACCTTCATAACAGCCCCTCCAAAGCCAAATGCCTCAAACGGACACTTGCTTTCTATACTTGTCTAAACGTATGTCATTATAGCAAAAGACCATTTCAAGATCAATGATACCAGAAATGTTTTTTCGAATCGTCTTATTTTCGGAAAAACTAAAGAAAAAAGACTGCCATTCAGGCAGTCTCACTCAATTAAATATCTTGCTCAGTATCAATCTTCGCCGGTTTTTTCATCTCACGGCCCTTCCACATGAGCCAAATTTGCGCTGCGATATATAGAGATGAGTACACCCCTGTTAACAGACCGACAAGTAAGGCGATGGAGAAGTTCGTAATTGACGCTGATCCAAAGATAAGCAGTGCGATTACAACGACAAGTACGGTTAATACCGTGTTGACAGATCGCGTAAAGGTTTGCTGTAAACTTAAGTTCACAATGTACGATAGATCTTCAATGGTTTTTGGTTTGCGCTTCTTCATTTGTTCACGAACCCTGTCAAAGGTGACGATCGTGTCGTTGATCGAATATCCGATGACTGTGAGGATCGCCGCAATGAAGGTGACATCCACCTCTAAACGCGTAATACTAAAGAAGGCCACGATAAAGAACGCGTCATACAGCAGTGAAATAATCGCTGCAATGGCCATTTTATATTCAAATCGAACGGAGACATATAAAATGATCCCGATTGAAGCAATGATGACAGCATATAATGCATTTCGGGCAAGTTCTTTCCCAACAGTCGGAGACACTGTACTTACGTTCGGCTCCGTTCCGTATTTATCTTTGAAGTAATCTTTCACTTCAGCAATCTTTTCTTTGTTCGGCACACCGACAAATCTCGCTGCTGCCTGATTTTCTTTTTGACCCGATAACACGACACTGTCTGTCTCAAGGTCCAGCTTTTTAAAGTCTTGCTCGACTTGTTCAGTTGACAGCTTGTGATCACTTTGGATATCAATTCTAGTTCCACTTGTAAAGTCAATTCCCGCATTCAGCTTGAAGATGGAAAGAACGATGATTCCCGCAATGGTGATAGTAGCTGAGAAAATCATAAATCCTTTACGTTTGCTGACGAAATCCCACTTATCAAACGGTGTTTTTGGCTCGGTGGTTTCTGTTGTTTCATGAATGTTCATAATGTCTTTTTGACGAACACCAAACCAGCCTTTTCTCCGGTCAAGATAGCGGCTTTCAACAAGAAGACCAAGAAGGAATCTTGATAGGAAGACAGCTGTGATAAAGCTAGTTAAAATCGATAGGATGAGCATCGTTGCAAATCCTTTTACCGAGCTTGTCCCGAAGAAGAACAGCACGCCGCCGGCAATAATACTTGTTAAGTTTGCATCAAAGATGGTTGCAAATGATCGGCGGTTCCCTGATCTGAAAGCAGAACGGACTGATTTGCCGAGCTTGAGCTCTTCTTTGATCCGCTCATAAGTAATAATGTTGGCATCAACAGCCATCCCTACCCCTAGAATCAATGCCGCAATTCCAGGCAGCGTCATGACTGCACCCATCCAATCAAACACTTGAAGCGTAATGTAAATATAAGCTGAAAGTGTGATGACAGCGATAAGACCAGGTAATCGGTAATAAAGCAGCATGAATAAGAAGATAAATGCGATTCCTACAATTCCTGCGAACACTGTTTCGTCCAGTGCTTGTTCACCAAACTGTGCACTCACAGATGTTGAATATTTTTCTGTTAATTTCACTGGCAATGCCCCGGCATTTAAAATACTTGCAAGGTCCTTTGCCTCTTGGACAGTAAATTTCCCTTCAATTTGCACGTCACTGCTGTTAATTTCTTGATTCACATTCGGCGCAGAGACATACTTATGGTTTGATTTTGAGACTTCTTTTTTGAAGGAATCTCCTTTGTGGTAATCAAGCCAAATGACAAGCTGGTTATTCGGCGCCATCGCCGCTACTTTTCTTGTGACGTCACCAAATTTTTTCGCATCCTTTAGTTTAACCGTCACAATTGGCTCATTCGTTTGACTGAATGTTTGTTTTGCACTGTTTTCGACCAGGTCAGCCCCGTTAAGAAGTTCTTTATCATTCGTATCTCTGAAGGATAGCTGTGCTTCAGTGGAAAGAATCTCCCTAGCTCTGTTTTGATCTTTTACTCCCGCAAGCTGCACACGGATACGATTGTTGCCTTCAATCGAGATGTTCGGCTCACTTACACCTAGCACATTGGCTCTTCGGTTTAAAGCCTCCACTGTACTGACGAGGACACTATTTGTGATTTTATCCTCTTTTTTCACTGGATGTACATCATACAGGACCTCAAATCCACCCTGTAAATCCAGCCCTAGCGTCATATCTTTCGCAACAGGCTTTGTTAGTAAGCCTACGCCAGTTCCGATTAACAGAACCACTAAGAAAAACGCAAGAATGCGCCCTTTTTTCATTATGTATTTCCTCCTTAAACACCTGAATCCATTAAGATGGCTTATTTCAACAGTTCATCTAGCATATTCTTGCCATCTTCACTGTCCAAAAAAGCAGACGTTTTAAACGACTGAACGGTTGCATAGTTCATAAATTCGCCAATTTTCACAGATAAAATATCTGCAACCATTTCATGAATCGGATACTCTTGTTTTTTCTTCCACTTCTTATTCTCTAAGTATGACCATAATTCCTCTAAATCTACATCTTTATAGCCCAAAACGATGAATTCTTCAAGCTTACTGAACAGAAAAGGCTTTAAATGGTCTTTGTAAATTGCAGCCGGATGTTGTGTCAATGGGACGCTCCCCCTTTTCAGTTTTTATCGAGAGACTTGTCATGCTTGGACGATATACACGCATATCTTATTGTATATGATTCTATGTCGTTTGAGAAGGCAGGTGATCTTTGATTTGACGAAGCAAACGTTTTTAAAGGGCACGATTATTTTAATTTTAGCAGGTTTTATCACGAGAATATTGGGTTTTGTCAATCGAATTGTCATTGCAAGGTTCATTGGCGAAGAAGGAGTCGGGCTTTATATGATGGCTGCTCCTACTTTTTTTCTCGCTGTGACGCTGACACAATTCGGACTGCCTGTCGCTATTAGCAAGCTTGTCGCAGAAGCAGAAGCCCGGGGTGACAAACAGAAAACAAAACGAATTCTTGTCATGTCTCTTGCGATAACAGGGACTCTCAGCCTGATATTCACGCCGCTCTTTTTATGGTTTGCACCCATCATGGCAGAAAATATGCTGACAGATCCTAGAACGGTCTATCCACTGCTTGCCATTACGCCCGTTGTCCCAGTCATCGCCATTTCCAGTGTGCTAAGAGGGTATTTTCAAGGCAGACAGCAAATGAGCCCGCTTGCCATATCTCAAGTACTGGAACAGGTTGCAAGAATTTCTCTAGTGGCAGTATGTACAACGGCTTTCCTTCCTTATGGGATTGAATATGCGGCAGCAGGTGCGATGATTTCATCTGTTATTGGAGAGATGATTTCACTTGCTTATTTACTGATTGCCTTTCGTTATAAAAAGACCATTCGTATTCGAAAACGATTTTTTAAGGCGATTCATGACGGTAAGGACACGTTTAAGCAGCTGATGAGTATTGCCCTGCCAACAACAGGCAGCCGTTTTATCGGGAATATTTCATGGTTTTTAGAGCCGATAGTTGTCGCGCAAAGTCTTGCCATTGCTGGATATGCGGCCGTCGAGGCGACAAGACAATACGGGGAATTGACTGGTCTTGCGCTGACCCTTTTGACACTGCCTAGCTTTATTACGTATTCTCTCTCCACTGCACTGGTCCCAGCAATCAGTGAAGGAATGGAGCAGAACAGACGCAAAACGGTCGAATACAGGCTGAAGCAGGCGATGCGTCTTTGTCTACTCAGCGGAGGTATTTCCTGTATTATTCTTTTCGTTTACGCAGAAGATTTAACGCTCTTTATGTATGGTTCATCGCATGCGGCTATTTATGTAAAATTCATGGCACCATTTTTTCTTCTATATTATTTTCAAGGGCCGCTTCAAGCCGTCTTGCAAGCACTCAATTTAGCTGGTGCGGCGATGACGAATAGTCTGATAGGTGCTGTTGTGAAAACAGGAATGATCTTTGTTCTTGCTTCACAGCCGGGCTTTGGCATTATGGGGGCAGCACTTGCAATATTAATCGGCATCGTCCTTGTCACGCTGCTTCATGCGGCAACTGTTGGTAAAGTACTGCCTATTCATTTACCAATGAAGGAATATGGGATATGCGTTCTTGTGATCATCGGCACTGGGGCCGTGAGCCTTTGGCTGAAATCTCAAGTAAACGGGCTCTTTTCTGCCCCGATTGAGCTTGTGATGCTGATCTTTGTTACGTGCGTAATGTATGTCATTCTATTAATCTGTCTAGGGCTAGTGAAGCGTGAAGAGCTTCGCCGTATCCCGTTTATAGGGAAACTGCTTTAGCTCATTTCTTCTTGATCACTTCATCTTTCAAATCAATATAAAATGTCTTTTGATTAAAGCTGCAGTAGGAAATCTGATCAATTTCATGATAGCCTCTTTTGGCAAGCTCATCTTTCAGCCACTGTTCATTTTGATTAATTTGCTTCAAATGATCGTGCTGTACAACGCCATCAGCAATAAGTGGCAGCTCAAGCGCTCCGTGTGTGTGCTTGTTTTCTTTTTCGACAACCGCAAGCTTTCCGGATGGCTCTAAAATGGCGTAAGACACATCCTGAATGCTATCGATGTTGTTTTCTCTTAATTGAATGAGCAGGTCATCAAAATTGTATCGCTGTTTTCTCATCGCACCCTCGTCAATTTTCCCATTAATGATGAGCAGGACCGGTTTGCCGTCAAGAAAGCGCCGGACACCTTGGAATTTCAATGAGAGATAGGCAAGTGTGATTTGAATGAAGGTTAACAGCAGGATCGGCCATACCGTATGTAACATGTGATCCTCGACTTCTTCTATAGCGAGAACCGCAATTTCTGCGATCATCATAAAAATGACAAGATCTAAAATACTCAATTCGCCAATTTCTCTCTTGCCCATTAACCGAAAAATAAACCAAATAAGAAAATATAAAATGATTGTTCTCATGGAGATAATCAAGATGTCCTGCATGTGATGTAAACCCTCCTTCTCCACCATAGCTTGTGTCAAAACCCTTTATTTATGTAGAAAAGAAAGCCTCTGTTTTTATCGTGAGAAACATGTCTATTTTTTCTTCTATGTGAATACATTTTAGTAAAAGACAAGCTTCGGTCAATTGGAGAGGAGACGAATCACATGCAGGAAACGAAACAAATCGGAAAAGGGATTTTATCCGGCTTAATGGCCATTTTTATCGTCATGATTGTCACAAGCTTACTTGTATCGCTCATGCTTACCTTCACAAGTATGCAGGAATCATCGTTTAAATGGATGATTATGATTTTGTCCTTTGTGGCACTTTTATTAGGGGGGATCATTTCTGGAGGAAAGGCAAAGGAGCGCGGCTGGTTCATTGGTGCGATTACTTCGCTGATCTTTTCCCTCACTGTATTTTTGTTTCAATATTTAGGGTTTGGAGAAACCTTTTCACCAGAGCAGTTCATCTATCATGGGGCATTTCTAGGGATTTGTATGCTCGGTGGAATGATTGGCGTCAATCTTCGAGGCAAATAAAAAAAGAGCGGATCTATATCGCTCTTTTTTTTATGGCTATGTATCGGAGGATTAGCCTTTGTCAGCTAATTCTCTAATAGCACGACGATCGAAAGTTAAACGGTTGTTTTCGCTTGTTTTGATGACCACTTTTGATTCATCAATGTAGTCGATTTCACCGTGTAAACCACCGATTGTGACGATTTTATCGCCTTTTGATAAAGATTGCTGCATCTGACGCACAGCTTTTTGTTGCTTTTGCTGTGGACGGATTAATAAGAAGTAAAGCACAGCAAACATGACAACAATCATAATGATTGAACCCATACCACCATCCATTCTATTTCACCCCTTTCTAAAGCATTGTAAAGCCTTTTCGTTTATGCGTTAAAAGTTTTTCGCATTCGGTTCGTTAAAGCCGTAACGCTCAAAAAACTCTTCTTTAAAATCACCTAAACGATCCTCACGGATAGCTTCTCTCACTTGCTCCATTAATTTTAACAGAAAATGAAGATTATGATAAGTTGTTAATCGAATTCCGAACGTTTCATTTGTTTTGATCAAATGTCTAATATAAGCGCGTGTGTAGTTTTTACATGTGTAGCAGTCACAATTTTCATCGATTGGTCTGAAATCACGCTCATATTTTGCATTTTTCACAACTAGACGTCCTTCGCTTGTCATCAACGTACCGTTTCTAGCAATTCGTGTTGGCAGCACGCAGTCAAACATATCTACACCGCGAATGGCGCCGTCAATTAAGGAATCTGGTGAGCCGACACCCATTAAGTACCTTGGCTTGTCTGCTGGTAACAATGGCGTTGTGAACTCGAGTACACGGTTCATCACATCTTTTGGTTCCCCAACAGATAAGCCTCCGATGGCGTAGCCTGGGAAATCAAGTGACACGAGATCTTTTGCACTTTGTTTACGAAGCTCTTCGTATTCTCCGCCTTGGATGATTCCAAACAGCCCTTGATCCTCTGGACGCTGATGTGCTTCTAGACAGCGTTCTGCCCATCTGCTTGTCCGCTCTACAGAACGTTTCATGTAATCGTATTCTGCTGGATATGGCGGGCATTCATCAAATGCCATCATAATATCAGAGCCAAGCGCATTTTGAATGTCCATGGCCTTCTCAGGAGAAAGGAACAACTTATCTCCATTTAAGTGATTACGGAAGTGGACGCCTTCTTCTTCAATTTTTCTAAATTCACTCAAAGAGAAGACTTGGAATCCGCCTGAGTCGGTCAAAATCGCTCGATCCCAGTTCATAAATTTATGCAGGCCGCCTGCTTCTTTCACAATGTCATGACCCGGACGGAGCCATAGGTGGTACGTATTGCTTAAGATGATGCCTGCTTCCATTGCCTTTAGTTCTTCAGGCGCCATCGTTTTGACTGTAGCCAGTGTACCTACCGGCATAAATACAGGTGTGTCAAAGGAGCCGTGCGGTGTATGAACACGTCCTAGTCGTGCACCTGTTTGTTTGCATGATTTAATGAACTCATAACGTATCGGTAATTGCGACAAAAATGAGCCCTCCTGTCTTTGTTGTATGATGTTATTGAATCAGCATGGCATCGCCAAAGCTGAAGAATCGGTATTCCTCTTTTACAGCCTCATTGTACGCTTTTAGGACATGCTCTCGTCCAGCTAATGCGCTGACAAGCATGATTAACGAGGATTTTGGCAGATGGAAATTCGTGATCATGCCATCAATTGCCTTGAATGTGTAGCCGGGGTAAATAAAGATTGACGTCCAGCCGCTTGACGCTTTGAATTCACCGTCATGCGCACTTGCAATGGTTTCTAGCGTTCTCGTTGACGTTGTCCCCACTGAAATAATCCGCCCGCCTTCTTTGCGAACGCGATTAAGCTCTGCCGCTGTTTCTTCATTCATTTCGTAAAATTCCGCGTGCATTTCGTGTTCTTCAATACGATCTGCACTGACCGGACGAAAAGTACCAAGCCCCACGTGCAGTGTAATGAATGCGATGTGCACACCCTTTTCTTTCAGCGCATCCAGCAGCTCGTTTGTAAAGTGAAGACCAGCAGTTGGAGCAGCAGCGGAGCCGACCTCTTTCGAATACACCGTTTGATAGCGTTCACGATCGTCAAGCTGCTCTTTAATATAAGGAGGCAGCGGCATTTCACCAAGGGATTCAAGTACTTCATAAAAAATGCCGGTATACTGAAACTCAACTTTTCTGCCGCCATGATCTAATTCTTCTGTACATACCGCTTGAAGCCTTCCATCACCAAATGTGATCACTGTTCCTTTTTTCACCCGTTTGGCTGGCTTTACAAGTGTCTCCCATTTGTCGCCTTCCTCTTGTTTTAAGAGAAGAAGTTCAACTTTTGCACCTGTATCCTCTTTCATTCCAAACAAACGTGCCGGCAGAACGCGCGTATTATTTAAAACGAGACAATCACCCGTTTGAAAATAATCGGTGATTTGTGAGAATGTATCGTGTTTGATTGCACCCGTTTGTTTATTTAAGACCATCAGTCTTGATGCGTCTCGTTTTTCAAGCGGTACTTGTGCAATCAATCTTTCTGGTAAATCAAAATCAAATAGTTCTAACTTCATTTCCTTCACCTATTCTGTAGTTAACTAGTTAACGTTATTTCATCCGTCCAAAGATATTCAGTAATATCGTGAGCACGATGCTAATGACAATGCATGTGATTACAGGGAAAAAGAACGTCACATTTCCTTTTTTCACAAAAATATCACCTGGCAGCTTACCAACCAATTGAAATACTAATCCTGCGGCAAAAAGGACACCACCTAAAATCATCAATATTTTAGGGAATTCAGTCACGAATCGGAACCTCCATTTGAAAATGTTCATACGCTTCTCTTGTGACGACCCGTCCTCTTGGTGTTCTTTGCAGGAAACCAATTTGCAGTAAATACGGTTCGTACACATCTTCAATCGTATGTGATTCTTCTCCAATTGTCGCTGAGATCGTATCAAGCCCAACAGGTCCGCCTCTAAATTTTTCGATCATACTTAAAAGCAGCTTGTGATCGATATGATCAAGACCAAGCTTATCGACTTGAAGGCGCTCAAGGGCATCTTCCGCAATGTCCTCGGTAATCGCGTGATTCCCAAGCACCTGCGCAAAATCTCTTACTCTTCTGAGCAGACGATTGGCAACCCTCGGCGTACCGCGGGAACGTCTTGCGATCTCTTCGGCTGAGCGAAGATCGATCCCAATCTCGAACAGCTCGGCTGTTCTTGAAACAATGTGAGCCAAATCTCTTTGCTCATAGTATTCCAATCTTGCATGTACCCCAAACCTGTCACGAAGCGGCGCTGTTAAAAGCCCGACGCGGGTCGTAGCACCTACAAGTGTAAATGGCGGTAAATCAAGCCGTACAGAGCGCGCTGTATCTCCTTTGCCAATGACGATATCTAAACAAAAATCCTCCATCGCCGGATAAAGCACTTCCTCAATTGAGCGCTGTAAGCGATGAATTTCATCTATAAACAGCACATCACCTGGCTCAAGAGACGTTAAAATCGCCGCCAAATCACCAGGACGTTCAATCGCTGGTCCAGATGTCGTCCGCAGCTGAACATTCATTTCATTGGCAATAATCGACGCAAGCGTTGTTTTCCCGAGTCCGGGCGGTCCGTATAAAAGGACGTGATCGAGCGTTTCCTGCCTCATACGGGCAGCTTCAATAAACACGCTGAGGTTATCCTTTACTTTTTGCTGACCGATATATTGGCTAAGTGTCTGTGGCCGCAGACTTTGCTCAATGGCTGATTCATGGTTGTCTGCTTCAGTTGAGACGAGCCGTTCATCCATGAGACATCACCCTATTTCAACATTTTTTGTAAAGCTTTTTTCACATATTGATCGGTTGTGAGATTCTTTTCTTCTTTTAACAATGGAAGAACCTTTTTAATTTCGCGATCACCGTATCCGAGAACACTTAAGGCTTCAAGCGCTTCGTCTAATGCCGTTTGCTGCGTTTCGACCTGAATATGGTCCTCGTGATTAAATAGATTGCCAATCATTTCAGGCACAACATCAGCTAGCTTTCCTTTTAGGTCGAGAATGATTTGGCGAGCTGTCTTTTTGCCAACACCAGGGAATTTAATCAGGAACGCTTCATCTTCACGTTCTATCGCTGAAATGACAGCGCCAGGATCTCCTGAAGCAAGAATCGCTAGAGCCCCCTTCGGCCCAATCCCTGTGACATTTAACAGTTTTGTGAACAGCGCTTTTTCTTCTCGTGTTTGAAATCCATATAACGAAAAAGCGTCTTCCTTTATGTAATGATACGTATAAATCGTTTCTTGTTTATTGATTTGATAGATAAACGGGTTTGGGCTATAGACTTGATATCCCACTCCGCCGTTTTCTATGACAACATATTGCGGGCACACATAATCAATGGTCCCTTTTACAAACTCTATCACCGTTTTCACCTCTTTGACTGTTCTTCATTGTAACATAAATCGAGAAGAAAACCGCAATAAAAGTTAACATACGTTCGCTCAATGCATTTTTACGATGACACTACGAAAAACAGCTTGCGGCCTTCACACCAGCAAGCTGTTATACGCTTTAAAACGATATTTCATTTCGGTAAGGCTTCATGACTTCAAGCACATGCTCAAATTCATCCTTTGTTCGAAAAGGAATGCCTTGCTCAAGCTGCTCCTCCACATGACTTTCTAAACGGGACGTATCAATTTGAAAAAAGAGATGAATGGGCTCCGCCCAGCCGTCAGGCCTTCCATGAAACGTAGAAATCACACCGTCCTCTGATAATCCGATATATCCATTTGCTTTACTTAATGGAGAGATATCATCAATTTGCTTTCTAAAAAGCGCAAAATCCTCTTTCTGCTCTACTAGCGTCCAGCCTTTATACTGCGACCAGAATGTGTCTTTGTCTTCTAATGATGCCCGGTGTCTTTCAATACTCACATCTCCGTCTAGATAAACTTTTTCAAGCTGTACGGTGATCGAGTTTGACTGCATTTGCAAGTGTTCTTTTCCTTCCATATCCGTAGCGAAAAAAAGCACACTTGTCATGATAAGTCCTGTAACGAAACATTTCATCTTCACTTTCACTATTTACACCTCTTTAAAACATGAGATCGATGCATGACATATGTAGTTTGACCCATTTTTCTAAACATTAACCAAATCGATGACATGAATATATGGGAAGAGTCTTTCGTTGTATCCTTCATTCGTAAATGGTATGTTTTATACAATCCATTGCTTTATCGAATGCTCGGTTTTTTCATCATTCGTTTTTCAGCCGCATAAACTGAAACCAAAGAAGGTGAAGTCAATGTCAGAAGTCAAAAGATTAGCCGAATCGATTCAGTATCATGAGGATAAACGTCTTCATAAGCTTGCCTTTAAACCGGCAGAGCTTGAGCTGTGCGGCAAAGGAAGAAGTGCCTATGTCTTTTCATACAAAAAAAACGGCAAGAAAATGGCGTTAAAAGTCTTTTTCCCTTCTTATCAGCATATTGCCCGCAAGGAAGCCGCCATTTATGAAAAACTTTCTGGTTCGTCTTACTACCCTGAGATTTATGAATCTGGGGATCAGTATATTTTAATGGAATATATTAAAGGATATACATTCTATGAATGCCTCACAAAGGGGATTCCTATTAAAAAACAAATGATTGAACAAGTCGATGATGCGCTAGAAGAAGCACGCGAGAAAGGATTGAACCCTTCTGATATCCACCTAAGGAATCTGATCTTAACGAAGGAAGGACAGGTCAGGGTCATCGACGTTGCCCGTTTCACACAAACAAAAGCATGCCACCAATGGGATGACTTAAAAGCCGCTTACGCTTATTATCAAAAACCTTTCTTCCCGAAAAAAGCACCGCGTCTTTGGCTTGAAGTGATTGCTTATTTGTATAAAAAGAACTGGCTGTCTCGCGGTCAGCTTAATAATCGGAATGATTTCTCTGCATAATGAAAGCCGCTCTCACTGAGCGGCTTTTCTGTGTCAATCTGTTTCAACATGGATGCTATTCACATTTAATAAGTTAATGATTTCATTATTCAGCTTAAACCAATGATTGGCTTCTTCAATTTTCTTATACACATCATAGGTAGCTGGACGTTTTAGCTCGAAATCAAGCACTTCCCCATTGTTCATATGAAATGTTACCTTAAATACTTTCATCATAAGATCACCTTCCACTCTCTCTTGTTAGCTGGCCAAATAGATCGGCTCTTTTCATTCATTCTCTACTCAACTCGTTTCCCCTCCTTCTTTCCTTTCAAACACAAGAAGTTTAAATTTTGTTTAAATTCAAACAATATCTCTATCCCTCTTCTTTGCAAAGAAGTATAGTATTTTAAAAAGGAGGTTTTCTTTATGAAACGGAAAAAGAAACGAACATCTCCTGAAAGACAAACAGTCGTGTTTCATTTAACAGATGCCCTCATTCCGAGTCTGGACATGATAGGGGTTGCATTAAAGGCATTTTTCCACCTCTTAAGAAAAGCCTTATCCGCGATCTGATAAAACCCCGCACAACATGCGTGCGAGGTTCTTTTTTAGGATGAATATATTTGACTTCCTTGGCTGATAAACTCCTTCGCCTTCTTCTCCATCTCTTTTTTTACTTCTTCTGATTGATTGCGAATATCATGGGAAATTTTCATGCTGCAAAACTTCGGTCCGCACATTGAGCAAAAATGGGCAGTCTTAGCGCCTTCGGCAGGCAATGTTTCATCATGGAACGCCATCGCTCTTTCTGGATCAAGTGACAGGTTGAATTGGTCCCGCCATCTAAATTCAAACCTTGCTTTCGATAAAGCATCATCGCGCTTTTGAGCAGCAGGATGTCCTTTTGCTAGATCAGCAGCATGTGCAGCAATTTTATAGGCGATCACACCTTCTCTTACATCTTCTTTGTTCGGCAGCCCTAAATGCTCTTTTGGCGTTACATAGCATAGCATCGCTGTTCCATACCAGCCGATCATAGCTGCGCCGATGGCAGATGTAATATGATCATATCCCGGTGCAATATCTGTTGTAAGAGGTCCTAATGTATAAAATGGTGCCTCTTTGCAAATCTCCATTTGTTTGTCTACATTCTCTTTGATTTTATCCATTGGAACATGCCCAGGTCCTTCAATCATCACCTGAACATCATGTTTCCAAGCGATCTCTGTCAATTCACCTAACGTTTCCAGCTCTGCAAACTGCGCTTCATCATTGGCATCAGCTATTGATCCTGGTCTAAGCCCATCTCCAAGTGAAAAGGCAATATCATACGTTTTCATAATCTCACAAATATCTTCGAAGTGGGTATAAAGGAAATTCTCTTGATGATGAGCAAGACACCATCTTGCCATAATGGCACCGCCTCTTGAAACAATTCCGGTTACCCGATCGACTGTCAGCGGAATATACCTTAACCGCACGCCCGCATGTATCGTGAAGTAGTCTACTCCTTGCTCTGCTTGTTCAATTAACGTGTCTCTGTACACGTCCCACGTCAAATCTTCTGCCACGCCATTCACTTTTTCAAGCGCCTGATAAATGGGAACGGTGCCTACTGGGACTGGGCAATTGCGTATGATCCATTCTCTCGTTGTATGAATGTCCTTTCCTGTAGACAGATCCATCATAGTGTCTGCACCCCATCTGATTGCCCAAGTCATTTTTTCAACTTCTTCATCAATGGATGATGTCACAGCTGAATTGCCAATGTTCGCATTGATTTTGACATGAAAATGCCTTCCGATAATCATCGGTTCACTTTCAGGATGGTTAATATTCGCTGGAATGACGGCTCTTCCGCTGGCTACTTCCTCTCTCACGAACTCAGGACTTAACCCTTCTCTTAACGCGATGAACTCCATTTCAGGCGTCACAATACCTTTTTTTGCATAATGCATTTGCGTCACACAGGTACCTTGTTTTGCGCGAAGCGGCTCATGATGAAAATCAGTAAGAACATGCTGATGTGACGATTTCTCTTTGGAGCGATATCCGTTATCTTCAGGTTTTACATGACGTCCTTCATAGCTTTCTGTATCCCCTCTTTCTTCGATCCATGCCGCTCTCAGACGATGAAGCCCCTTTGTAACATCGATATGGGCACGCTCATCGGTGTAAGGTCCACTCGTATCGTACACACGAATCGGTTCATTTTGAATGTTTCCTGCCTGCGTCACCGTTTGTGAGAGGGCAATCTCTCTTTTTGGCACTAAAATGTCAGGTCTTGACCCTTTCTCATACACCTTTCGGCTGCCATCAAAGCTTGATAATAACGATTGAGTTGTTAGGGTATTTTTCTTTTCTTTCATTTGCTGTTCTCTCCTTCTCTTCTTGTCACCGGACAGGATGGAATCAGCACCAGCAAAAAAACCAGGCTCTATGAACAGAACCTGGTTTCGTCGTTAGAAATAAACATGAATCTCATTTATAAGACACATGTATCATCTTCAACTTCCCCACGCTGGTACGAGCCAGATCAGGTCCAAAGGGTTAAGAAGCATACACTTCTCTCTCAGCCCAGCCGCGGGCACCCCTAGTCACATTTATTCATTTCCACAACAGTGTAGCATAGAGATGCCATGAAAAAAAGAAGTTTTAGGAAAATAGTTCCTTTTCACTACAAAAGAGATAAAGCCAGCTTGATATACACCTTTATATACATCATCCTCCTCAAACATTTAGATAAAATCTGAAATAATCATTGATCCTTTTCTCCTATTATGTATAATTAATCTAAACGGAGAATTTTTATACAGATTTTTTTAAAGGAAGTTCTAGTCGATTGCAAACATTTCTCACATTTATCGTCATAGGATTCTCAATTGCTCTACCAGTTGGAGCGATCACGGTTGAAATGACAAAACAAGGATTAAAAAACGGCTTCTTTCATGGTTTAACTGTAGGAGCAGGCGGCATGACCATTGATCTCTTACTAATCTTGGCTTTGTATGCTGGATTTGCTCAGTTTTTATCACTGCCATTTGTCCAAATCCCGCTCTGGCTGATCGGAGCTATCTTCTTAATGATGCTCGCATACGATTCCATTAAACATGCGGATCAAGACATCCATTTAGCTGGCGAAAAAGTCAATAAATCTTTCGCAAAGACGTACAGAAACGGCTTGCTTGTCGCGGTGTCTCCTGGAAACCTTGTGTTCTGGGTTTCTGTATTCGGAGCTGTACTGGCAGATGCATATACAAAAACAGATTCATCTGAATTTATGCTGGCATCAGGCGGTATTTTGGCAGGGATTCTCCTTCATGACATCAGTCTTCTCACCCTTGTATCCTTAACAAGAAAAGTGATGAATCGAACGATGATCAAATGGACATCCATTATTGCTGGTATTTTATTACTTGGATTTGGCTGTTATTTCTTTTACGAATTCTATATAGGCATTAAGGTTTATTTTTAAGAAAAGGCTAAAGTTCTTGAGGAACTTTAGCCTTTTTTACTTATCGAGTCATGCCTGTTTGACCTGTTTCAAATTGTGTTCTTCTCATATCTCTAAAGCGTGTGAAAGCTCCCTCGTCTTTAATGACTTGGACAGCTCTTCCATCCGCATAACGAGTCGCTGCTTCTTCCACTTGTGATACGCCCTCTGACGTCAGACGTCCATCTGATTTAATGGCAATATACACATTTTCATCTGTTACCATCACCTGTGAGTCTGCAACGTGGTTCATTTTATTGACGCGATTGGCAATTTTTCTTGAACGCTGCACATTCTCTTGTTTATCGTAGCCAGAGAACGACATTTGGTTATGATAGTTCATATCTCCATGACTGTAGCGTCCATCACCACCTGCGAGAGGCGTTCGATCATCTGCTTGAGGGCGGGTGCGATAATCAACATTCGTTGTATTCCCACCGTTCATTCCCTCCATGAGTTCAGAAACTGGCCCTTGATGATCTTGGTTATTGTCATCCGCACGGTTATTCGAATGATATCCGACTGGCTGACCTGATTGATTATGACGTGTATCTACACCTGCATTGTCATTTGTACCACATGCCGTTAACCCAATAGGAAGAAGCACTAATGCGATCGTTTTTTGCCATTTTTGTCTCAAACGAAAAACCCCCTGTACAAATTCAATCTCATGAGCGCGAAACAGGCTCTGTTTTAGCATGTACAGTTTTGGGAAAAATCAAGCTGTCAGTTATAAACAAAAAAAGGAACGATTGAGATCGTTCCCTCCAGTTTGCTAAAATGATCTATATTTTAGCCCTTTTTCTTCTTTTCAGCGTGATAGAAAACCTTTGCAGTCTAGGAAGGGTGAGCACAGGAGCGGAGCGAATTTGACATTCGTGAGCACCGGAGCACAGCCCTGACAAAGAATGCGAGGGTTTGTCTACACGCTGAAAGGAACGATTGAGATCGCTCCTTCTGTTATTACTCTTCTTCGTCTTCCTCTGGTCTTGCAAAAACAGATTGACCTGGATATGGCTGCATATAAGGCTGAGCTGGATAAGCCCCCATTTGGCCATAAGGTACAGGATTCGGGTAATGTCCTGGCCACGGCTGATGCTGCTTCATGCCATCATCACATCCGCAGTCTTCCTTGCCATAAGCTTCATTTGAAACATTTGGATAAAAGCCTTGATTCACGTTCGCATTGACATTGGCGTTGGCATTGGCATTTGGATGCATATGGTGGTGCCAGTGATGACCATCGTTTGCATGATGTTCATAATGTTCTCCGTAATAAGCTGGCGCTTGATACGCAGGATAATACGGCTGCGCTGGGTATGGATATGGCATCATGTGATGGTGATAATATGGCTGGACAGGATAGCAAAGACCTGACCCTGGTAAAATTGGCGATGCTGGCACCATTTGCTGCGGATATGGATACATTGCCGGCATGTAATGACCATGACCATAATAAGGATCATATGCGTCATGATGCTGGTGATGGTGATGATGTTCCTTATTCTCAGCCATTCCCCCTACCGCTGCGCCTCCTACATTCGGCATTTGCGGGAAATTAGGAAGGTTTGGGTAATTGCTGTGCTCCATATCTTTTCCCTCCTCCTTTTGATGCGGAATATGAATAAACGGATCATACCCCTTTGCCACTTCATCTTTTAAATGACCTTTATTTTCATGATGGAAATGGTCCTTGTTGTCTTTATGCTCCTTATTCTCATAATGAACATGATCTTTATGATCCTTTTTGTCATGAACATGATCTTTCTTTTCATGAACGTGATCTTTTTTCTCATGATGTTCTTTTTTGGGAGGAGGCGTGAATGGCTGGTAGAGATTGGTCTGATAATAGTTCACATCGACTTGTGGAAAAGCTGGCTGCTCGATCTTTGGCACTGGCGGTACATAAGGTACAGGTTCGTTTGGCTTTTCTTTCGGCTTCGTATCTTGCACTTGCACGACATCTTTTGGCTTTTCTTTCACATACGGATGTTCTTTCGGCTTTGGCATTTCTTTTGCTTTCTGATGATCTGTTTTTACAGGAACACCACTAGATGGAATCTTGATCTTCATACCCGGCATGATCAAATCTGGGTTACTGAGCTGTGAATTTAGTTTTTTCAATTCTTGAAAGTCGACTCCGTATTTCTTTGAAATTTTCCAAAGGGAGTCTCCTTTTTGCACAATATGAATTTTCAACGTTTTCCCCTCCTATGCAAAACGTGAACGTAACGGTTATGTCAGAAGTACAATATGTTTCACCATAAATTTATGCCTATTTACAAGCCGATATGATAAAAACTTGTTTTCTGATAGGAGGGGCTGATTCATTATTTAATGGCGAGCATTTTATTCAGTGCAAGTAAAGCGTCTTTTGTCGTGTCTTCATTGACTTGAATCAAACCGACCGGATCACCTTTCTCTATGCTTTCTAGTGACCATAACAAATGAGGGAGATCGATCCGATTCATCGTCAAACATGGACACATATCCGGATTGAGGGATTCGATTTGTTTATCTGGATGCTGATCTATGATTCGCTTGACCAAATTCATCTCTGTTCCAATCGCCCACTTGCTTCCTGCTGCTGCTTCCTTGATCGTATCAATAATAAATTTCGTTGAACCGGCAAGATCAGACGCCGTGACGACTTCATGCGTGCACTCTGGATGGACAAGAATTTGAATGTCACGGTCTCTTTTTCTTGTTTCTTCAATATTCCGCACCGTAAATTTCTCATGGACAGAGCAATGGCCTTTCCATAAAATCATCTTGATGCGGGAAAGAGGCTGATCGGTGATGAGCCTTTCTTCTATTTGATCCCAGACAGCCATTTCTTCAAGTGAAATGCCTAAATCAAAGGCCGTATTACGCCCTAAATGCTGATCAGGGAGAAACAGAATGCGCTCTTTTTGTGTGAGCGCCCACTCCAGCACTTTTTTAGCGTTTGATGATGTCACAGTGGCCCCGCCATGCTTTCCGACAAATGCTTTAATATCAGCTGTTGAGTTGACATACGTAAGTGGAAGAATTGTCTCCCCAAACAGATTAGTGAGCTGCTCCCATGCTCTATCCGTTTGTTTCATGTTTGCCATATCTGCCATTGAACAGCCTGCTCTCATATCTGGCAATAGAACCTTTTGATTCTTGTTTGACAGCATATCTGCCGTTTCAGCCATGAAGTGAACACCGCAGAACACAATGTACTCCGCTTCCTTGTTGTCCGCGGCTATTTGTGCGAGCTGCAATGAATCCCCTGTTGCATCTGCGAATTGGATGACTTCATCCTTTTGATAATGATGCCCTGGTATAAAAAGCTTTGATCCAAAGGCTCGTTTAATGTCTAACACACGCTGCTTCATATCATCAACTGATCGGTGTTTATATTCTTCTGGCATCATGGCTGCATGTTGATTCGCAAGTACATCAAGCAGTGACATGAGTTGTTCCCCCTTTATGACTGAATTCCATATTCATACTAAAATCAAATGCTGGAGCAGAATGTGTCAGAAAACCAAGTGAAATAAGGTCGACACCTGTCCCTCTGTAACTTGGCAATGTCTCTAGCGTGATGCCTCCTGAAGCCTCTGTCAAAATTGTCTCAGGCGTCATTTGTTTAAAACGTTTGACTTCGTCTGGAGAGCAGTTGTCAAACATGATGACATCGGCTTTTGCATCAATGGCTTCCTTTAGCTGCGTTTCTGATTCAATTTCCACTTCAATTTTCACCATATGACCGGCATATGCTCTTGCCTTCTCTACTGCTTCACGAATAGATCCGCATGCGGCAATATGATTATCTTTAATCATCACCCCATCTGATAAGCCGAAGCGATGATTCTTTCCCCCACCTGTCTTCACAGCGTATTTCTCTAACATACGCAAGCCGGGCGTCGTTTTTCTCGTATCACAAATCGTAATCGACGGGTCCGCTAATCGCTGCACTGCTTCATGTGTTAAAGTGGCGATACCTGTCATGCGCTGCAAGACATTTAAAATGACCCGTTCTCCTTTTAATAAGTCGCTGACTGGTCCCTTTATTTTCGCCAGCACTGCCCCTGAATGAATCCAATCACCTTCTTCAAAGAACAACTCAGTCTGAATCTGTTCATTCAGCAGGCGGTACCCTATGTCAATGACTTGAGAACCTGCCAATACACCCGATTGTTTTGCGATGATATAGGCTGTTCCTTTCTTTTCTCCAAAAATGCCATCAGCTGATACATCTCCAAAACCAATATCTTCTGTGAAAAAATGAGTCAGCATTTGTTTTAACTGTAAACGTTCCATTTGACACCGATCCTTTCATTTTTCATCATGTGAATGTGGCCTTTTTCATGGACAATTTGCACGCCCCGCCATAATGCATCATTCCGATTTGGATAATCCAATCGATAATGACCACCTCTACTTTCTGTACGAAGTAATGCAGACTTCACAAGGCAAATCGCTAATGCCCATTGATTGCTTAATTCGATCTGTTCACTTGTGATATCCTTCACATTCATTTGCTGATAAGGGACTTGCTGTAATGTTTGCAGTAAGGTCTTTAGCCCTTTTTCGTCTCTTACAATTGCGGCATATGTCGTCATCCATTGTCTCAACTGATTCTCTGAAATCTCTGGCACGGACCATATTTCTTGAATTGAGAAAGAGGGGATTGTTTTTTTCTGTTTAGGTACTTGTTCAATTCTCCGTGCCGCTTTGTTTCCTAAAACGAGACCTTCCAAGAGAGAATTACTCGCCAATCGGTTCGCTCCGTGTAAGCCTGTACAGGCCGCTTCTCCGATAGCAAAAAGAGATGGAACCGTCGTTTCTCCATATTCATTCACGCAGATTCCGCCCATTAAAAAATGCATACCAGGGGAAACTGGGAGCCTGCCGCTTGCTATATCGACACCTGCACGCTCACACATTGCAGCAATGGCTGGAAAACGAACTGAGAAATGTGGAATTTCGCTGATATTGAGATACAGATCATGACCTAATTGCTGTTCATGAAAAATAGCTCTAGCGACAATATCTCTAGGCGCTAAATCAGCTTGTGGGTGAATGCCTTTCATGATCCTCCTGCGTGTTTCATCTTCTAAATAGGCTCCCTCTCCTCGGACTGCCTCTGAAACGAGACCGACTGCTTTTCCAGCGATCGTCAAGAGGGTGGGATGGAATTGAACAAATTCGAGATCAGCTAATTGTGCTCCGGCTCGATAAGCCATCATCAGTCCGTCTCCTGTTACAGAAGGGTCATTTGTGTTTGTTTCATATAGGGAGCCGCAGCCGCCCGTGGATAAAACAACGGCATCTGCGGTCATGGTATGTACGCGATCTTTCTCATCTTTCCAGACCACTCCTATGCAGGTTCCTTCGTGAACGAGCAGATCAACGACATGGGAATTTTCATATAAATGAATATGTGAGCCAAGCTGATTTTTTAAATACTGCACGAGGGTTTTACCTGTTTGGTCTCCTCCTGCATGCAAAATGCGATGAGTCGTATGCGCCCCCTCTTTACCTAATTGCGGCACGCCCGTCTCCGTTTGATCAAATGGACAGCCTTCTTCTACGAGCTGCTCCACCATATGCTTTCCAAGACGTACGATCTCTTGTACCGCCCTTTCATCATTGTGATCACAGCCGGCGGCTAATGTGTCTTGTACATGCTGATGAACAGAATCCTGTGCTGAAAAGGCAGCAGCGATTCCTCCTTGTGCAAGCATGGAATTACTAGAGGAAAATTGTTTTTTTGTCATCATGATGACTTCGCAGCTTGCTGAAATGGTTTTTGCAAAGGAAAGCGCTGCAATGCCTGATCCCACCACAATGATTTTTTTGATTGATGACACCATCGCCCCTCCTGTCATTTACACCTGTCTTGACACATATCATTACACAACACTACAATAAATACAAGAAAAAATTTTCTCATAGGAGATGGATGGATTGGTTTATTTAGATTACGCAGCTACTACACCTGTTTCGGAGGAGGCACTGCATGTTTTTCATCAGCTAAGTAAAGATTGCTACGGGAATGCAAGCAGTCTACATGATGCAGGCGGAAGAGCAAATGACATACTGACTTACAGCAGACAATCAATCGCTGCCATTCTTGAGGGCGAACCAGAGGGCATCTACTTTACAAGCGGCGGAACGGAATCCAATCTTCTTGCGATTCAATCGATGGCAAATGGTCTGCCAGCAGACAGGCAGCATGTCATCACAACTTCTGTAGAGCATCCTTCTGTTCATCATGCGGTTAAGAGCTTAGAGCGTCTTGGCGCGAAGGTTACGATCATTGAACCGAATCAAGATGGGATCATCACTCAGGACATTCTCAAAGATGCATTATTGCCTGAAACAGGATTAGTATCTATCCAGCATGCTAATTCAGAAACAGGGATTATCCAGCCGCTCGCTGAATTAGCAACCATTTTAAAAGAAAGGCACATTCTTTTTCATACAGATGCCGTGCAAACATTCGGAAAGGTTCGTGTGTCCATCAAGGAGCTTGGGGTTGATGCCGTATCCATCTCTAGCCATAAAGTGTATGCACCTAAGGGCGCTGGTGCTGTCTATATGGGCGCTCACGTTCCTTGGAAGCCTTTATATTCAGGTGCAGTTCAGGAAAATGGCTTCCGCCCTGGAACAGTGAACGTTCCATGCATCGGTGCTTTTGCTGCTGCGAGCGAACAATTAATGCTTAAGCTAGATGAGCAAAAACGGCAAAATGAGCAGCTTCGTGATTATTTTCTTCAGCAGCTGAAAATGAGACAGCTTCCTGTTCGTACACTTCAGAACAATGGCAATCGCCTTATGCTGCCTCATATTATTGGTTGTTTTTTTGAAGGGTTTGAAGGACAATATGTAATGTTAGCATGTAACCGGCATGGGATTTGTATATCGACTGGAAGCGCATGTGCTTCTGGTTATCATCATCCTTCCCCGGCTGTGAAGGCATTGCACGTATCAGACCGTGATGCTCTTCAATTCATTCGACTATCATTTGGATCGAAGTCGTCAAAAGAGGACATCGATCAGCTTTTGCATACATTTGAACAATTGCAAAAGGAGAAGAAAGGAGCATAAGACGTGGAGCAAGAGAGGAAACTCATTGGCGAAGAGAGAAGAAACGCCATTTTAGAGTGGCTGAAAGAAACAGATTCACCGCTCACCGGGAGCTTTTTGGCTAAAAAGGCGGCTGTCTCTCGACAAGTCATTGTACAAGATATCTCACTATTGAAAGCAAAAAACGAACCCATTATTGCCACAAGTCAAGGCTATGTGTATATGGCATCTCAGCATGCGCCAGAAAGAGAAATTGAACAAATCATCGCCTGCAAGCATGATCCTGTTCGTACAGAAGAGGAACTGACCTTAATTGTAGATTTTGGGGTGACGGTAAAAGATGTGATTATAGAGCACCCTGTTTACGGTGAACTAACGGCCTCGATTCGCGTCAGCACTCGCAAGCAAGTAGCTGATTTCGTTCATCATATTTCTAACACGGGCGCCTCCTACTTGTCAGAACTAACAGACGGTGTGCATTTACATACACTCACTTCTTACAGTCAAAAGCATCTTGACCAAGCCATCCAAGCGCTCGATGATGCTGGCTTTTTAATTAAAGACTAAAAAAATAGTGTCCTATAAGGGACACTATTTTTCATTCGTTAGTTCATATGTTTGGTAGCTGCCGAGCAATTTGACTTCACAGCCAATTGCTTCTAATTCCTGAATCGCACCAGGGACAAGGACATCATCCATTTCTTTTTCTATATCTATAATAAATAAATAGTGTCCAAGACCAGTTTTTGTTGGACGAGATTCAATTTTTGACAAGTTGAGATTTCGCCAAGAAAAGGCAGATAACACGCGGTGCAATGCACCTGATTGGTCATCCTTTGGCAGACTGACGACAATGGTCGTTTTTGGCTTCGATGAGAACCCTGCATTCATTGGGAACGATGCTTTAGGATCTTTATGTAAAATAACAAAGCGTGTATGATTGTGCGGATAATCATGAATGTCTTTTTTTGCAATTGTTAAACCATACGTTTGTGCGGCAATTTCATTCGCAATGGCCCCAGCAGCCTCATCCGGATGCTCACTGATATATTTCGCTGCATAACCTGTTGATTCAACTGGACGATGCGGAATATCTGGGTACTGCTTTTTCAGAAATTGATGACACTGGGCAATCGCGTGCGGATGTGATTGGATCACATCTAATGTCTCCCAGCTTTCCGCTCTTGATGGGTGGACAAGCAAATGCTGCCGAATCGGTGCTGTCATTTCACCAACAATGGACAGCGCTTCTTCATGAATTAAATAATCAATCGTTAAGTTCACAGATCCTTCGAGTGCATTTTCAAGTGGAACGACCGCCAAATCGACTTCGCCTTTTGACACAGCATCCATACATTGCGGAATCGTTGCATAGGCACGCTGCATTGCATCTGCTGGAAAGCAAGAGCATACGGCCAAATGAGTAAATGTTGCCTCTGGTCCAAAATAACCTACAGTTAATTGCTTCATCTGCTATGATCTCTCCTTTTACGCCCCAGAACCTAGAATTTCAACTTTTTCGACAAATTCAAGTTTTCTTAATTGATTCATGACTGTATTGATATCATCTGCCATACCAGCCGTGCTAATGGATAGGGTGACATTCGCTCTTCCTTGCAGCGGAATCGTTTGGTGAATGGATAACACATTACAGCCAGAGTCAGCCACAATTTGCAGCAGTCTTGACAGAGCCCCAGACCGATCCTCAAGGTGGAAAAACAATGTGATGATCTGCTCTTTCACCATCGTATAAAATGGAAAAACAGCATCTCTGTATTTATAAAAAGCACTGCGGCTTAAATCCGCATGTTGTACAGCATCGGCAACTGAATCCGCTTTTTTGCGATCGAGAAGCTTTTTGACTTCAAGCGTTTTTCGCATCGCATCTGGAAGGACATCCTCTCTTACTAAATAGAACGTTTCTTCTTTCACCTGTTTTCTCCCCTTTTAAAAACGGGAGAGCCCATGGACTGGACCCTCCTTTTGATCAATCAATAAATTCAAATTCAAATTCAAGCAGACGAATGATGTCGCCGTCTTGTGCACCACGCTCACGCAAGGCATCATCGACACCCATTCCGCGCAATTGTCTAGAGAATCGTTTCACGGACTCATCTCTTGAGAAATCTGTCATCTTAAACAGTCGCTCAAGTGCTTTACCCGTTATGACAAATGTACCGTCAGGATCTCTTGTGATCTCAAATGGTGCATCTCCCTCATCAAACCTGTACATTACGCGGTTATCAGACAGTTCCTCTTCATTATAAAGCGGGAATTCCGGTGTTGTTTCAAGCTGATTGGCGATTTCAAATAAAAGCTCACGAAGCCCTTCTCTTGTGATCGCACTAATTGGGAACACTTTATAGTCATCCGTTAATTTTTCTTTAAATGCCGCTAGATTGTCAGCAGCATCTGGCATGTCCATTTTGTTCGCTACAATGATTTGTGGACGCTCAGTCAATCTCATATTGTATTGCTCAAGCTCTTCATTAATCGTCACATAATCTTCGTACGGATCACGTCCTTCAAGTGCTGACATATCAATGACATGGACAATGACGCGTGTCCGCTCAATGTGGCGTAAAAATTGATGACCTAAGCCAACACCTTCGTGCGCGCCTTCGATCAGTCCTGGCAGATCCGCCATGACGAAGCTTCGGTTATCATCTGTTTCGACAACTCCTAGGTTCGGCACAAGCGTTGTGAAATGATAATCTGCAATTTTCGGTTTCGCAGAAGAGACAATTGAAAGCAGTGTCGACTTCCCGACACTTGGGAAACCAACAAGTCCAACATCTGCAAGTACTTTTAATTCTAAGATGACGTCACGCTCTTTACCTGGTTCGCCATTTTCAGAAAGCTGTGGTGCAGGGTTTGCCGGTGTTGCGAAACGTGAATTTCCACGTCCGCCTCGTCCGCCTTTTGCAATGACTGCCCGCTGTCCATGCTCTGTTAAGTCTGCGAGTACTTGTTCTGTCTCTGCATCCGTCACAACCGTACCGGGCGGAACTTTGACAACCATTTCTTCCGCATTTCGGCCGTGCTGGTTTTTACTCATTCCGTGCTCGCCGCGATCCGCCTTAAAATGGCGCTTATAACGAAAGTCCATCAATGTTCTGAGTCCTTCGTCTACTTCAAATACAACATCTGCACCATTTCCACCATCGCCGCCAGCCGGTCCGCCTTTTGGCACATATTTTTCACGACGAAACGCCACCATACCGTTTCCGCCGTCACCGCCTTTAACATACACTTTAACCTGATCTACAAACATAACTTCCTCCGTTTCTCTGCATCACATATCTCATTCTTGCCTCAAACAAAGCTCGATCATGGACTCATGACTTGTCACATGAAATTGAACTACACTCATACATGGATAGTTTGCGTCATGAAACGCATTTAACGCATCCAAACTTGTTAATTTTCCTTTGAAATCAAAATATAAGATCACATCATTCTCTTCATGATCTGTTTGGAACGTGACCGTTAAATGATTTTCAGTTTTCTGGCAAACTGATTGATCGAATATCGAAAACAACTCCTGTGATACCGTTAGCAGCTGCGATTCATATGCTGATAAGTCTCGGGTTTCACCAAGCACTTCGTATTCTAAGGTGATAAAATGCGACTCCCAATTAAATGTTAGAAAGTAATAGGCCAATTGGGGAATTTTTAAATTTGAGAGTTTGGATTCATGCTGTGCTTCAATGACCATTTCTTCTATAATTTCAAACACACGGTCATATTTTTCTAATGTCAAGTTGCCCTTGATCAGCTGCAATTTATTCATCCAGTCATGTCTTGAACGACTGAGCAGATAGATCAATTCATTTGTTAATGCAACGTGAGTTAATTTTTCGTTTTGTTTACTTGATATCTCTTCCATTATCGCACTCCCAATCGTTTGGTCTCTCTTTTAGGAGTCTTATCATCAATATGTCTCCCTGAATTATAACAGAGAAGACAGCATAGAAAAACACTAGTTATGTGAGGAAAGGTTGTTTTTTCTAATCTATAGGAGAAAATGAGGCAAAGTCAGCAAACGTTCTTTGATATTGATGGAGTGCATCTCTTTTTCATCTTCGATACTACTTGTAAAAAGTGAAAAAAACTCCAGTCAATGACCGGAGTTTTTAGCAATTATTGTGCCGCAGGATATACGCTCACTTTTTTACGGTCACGACCGAAACGTTCGAATTTAACTGTTCCGTCGATTTTAGCGAAAAGAGTGTCGTCGCCTCCGCGTCCAACGTTTTCACCTGGATAGATTTTCGTTCCACGTTGACGATAAAGGATAGAACCACCAGTTACGAATTGACCATCAGCACGTTTAGCGCCTAAACGTTTAGACTCAGAGTCACGTCCGTTCTTTGTAGAACCTACCCCTTTTTTAGATGCGAAAAATTGAAGATCTAATCTAAGCATGAAGTTCACCTCCTATTTTTTTGTAGATATTCTCACATAATCGTGATAATCTCGTTCGATTGTTTCTAAGGAAACGACCATGCTTTCTAAAAGCAGCTGGGCTTTTTCAAAGGATACTGGATCTGTATCAGCCGGCAATTCAAAAGAGAAATAGCCGCCTTCCTCGCCAATATCAAGCAGAGGGTCCAATCCTGTCAGTGCAATAATTGAATTGACTGAACCGAAAACAACAGCAGATACTCCTGCACAAACGAGATCCTGACCTTTTTCAGCAAACTCGGCATGTCCAGTCATCTGAAAAGACGTAATGCTTTCATCTGCTGCCGACCGAGTAATGGTTGCTTTGATCATATCACTCACACGCCTTAAGCGTTGATTTTTTCGATAACAACTTTAGTGTAAGGTTGACGATGACCTTGTTTCTTGTGGTTGTTTTTCTTCGGTTTGTACTTGAACACAGTAATTTTCTTACCGCGACCTTGTTTTTCAACTTTAGCCGTTACTGTTGCTCCAGCAACTGAAGGGTTACCCACTTTGACAGTGTCTCCGCCGACAAACAATACGTTTTCAAAAGTTACTGTTTCACCTGCTTCAGCAGCTAGTTTTTCAACATAAACAGTTTGACCTTCTTCAACTTTTACTTGTTTACCACCAGTTTCGATAATTGCGTACATCTCTGCACCTCCTAATAAACTCAGACTCGCCGAATACAGGGGGCCTTAGGCTCTTTACACCTGCTTCGCGCGGTTGTAGCACGGGTGCTACATATCCATAACATTAAAAAATATATCAAATTAGACGCAGAATGTCAATGTATTTTCATCACTAGTACGGCAAAAGAAGCTCTTCCATTGAGGAGGTGGTTCTTCGATCTGAAAAATACGCATGAAGCAGTTCATTTTCGTCAAGCTGGCTCATTTTCACGCCATCTCTTTCAATAATAATCGGATGCTTACAGCCTCTTTGGAATCGCGCCATGACTTCATATACTTTTTCCTCAGCGCTCGCTCTCAGCGGAATCAGCTTTTCTACCTTTTGCTCTTTTTTACCGTAATAACGTTCTAGTAAAAAACGAACCCTGACATAATGCCGCTGCCGGTACTCCATCACGAGTGAATAGGCTAAAAAGGTGAGCAGCACCCAGCCGTTGAATTGAAGCGGCGCAAACAAAAGTAATCCGCCTGTCAACAGACTAAAAAAAACAAGGGAGCCTTTTATGGCAAGGGCATGTGCACGTTGGAAAGGGTAATATGCTGATAAGAGCAAAAAGAATAATTTCCCGCCATCTAGCGGCCAAATCGGCAAAAGATTCACAAGGAAAATCGCCATATTATAAAAAGTGAACATCGTAAAAATGTCGTGTGAAATAAGAGAAGCTTCCATGAAAAACCACGCCATTAGCTGGAGCGGTACATGCTGGAGTGGCCCGCATAAAATGACCGCCAGCTCTTCCTTTAGCGGGCGGTTCCCATGCTCTTCTACTTCTACCGCTCCGCCAAACGGGAGTAGAAAAATCCGCCGAATGCGCCAATGATAATAGCAAGCAGCCGCTGCATGTCCAAGCTCATGGACAAAGACGATAATGAGCAGACAAAGCAGCGGCTTGATTTGACCAGAGAGGATCGCAAACGCCATCACAATCCACAGCAGCGGATGAATGTGAATTTTCGTCAGCATGACCAGCCATCTATTCAAAGGTCATCACCTGAATAGGATCGATAAACTGTTCATTTTGCTTAATGGCAAAGTAATATGTGCCCTTTCCTTGATCATCAAGTGAGATCTGGCCAATTTTCTCACCCTTGTCGACAAAATCGTATAAGGCCACATTGGCTTCCTTTAATTGACCGTACCAGCTATAGCTGTTATCCGCATGCTGCACGACCACTGTCAGCCCTGTGTCACTTTTCTTTTTCACTTCTACTACATAGCCTTCCTTCATACTGTCAATCGCTTCAGCCGCTGTTTCGATTTTGACACCTGCTCCGTTTTGCGTAAAGGATTCCTGTACTTTTCCAGAAGCAGGTACGGCCAGTTCTTGGTTCGCTTGTACATCTTTTTGGTCTTCCTTTTTGTCTGTTAAAAAGGCAAGGGGGTTTCCAACTGTTTTCTCAAACCAGCGATTGGCAGCAGCAAATTGAAAATCTTGCTCAAAGGTCTGCGTAATGATTGGCTTCAGCTGCTGAAACGGCCCTGCCTGACCTTTAAATGAAATGGCTGCAAATAACACAAGAGACGCAGATAATAAACATTTCAGCACAAAGGCATTGGGATTAAATAGCGGATGCTGATATTTCTTCGGCTGATGAGACGACGATTCAAAGGAAGACGACCCTGAATGCTTTTCTTCCTCTGTCAGCATGACCCATGGAGGGATATCCTCTTTTTTCTTAAAAGTCGTCTTCTTAGATGGAGCAGCTAACTGCTTCGTTTTGCGGCGCTGCGCGATTTTCTTTCGGTACTCGTCCACTCTTTTCATGAGATCACCCTTTACATACAAACAGTTTGTACATTTTATGTGGTGACCTCATCTGATATGCAACAAAAAGACCGATTCTGATCGAATCGGTCTCATCTTACCTGAATGCTTATTAAGCTCTTACACCAAAAAATGCTTTCAGCTTAGCAAACATTCCTTTGTTTTCATCTTCAAATGATTGAAGCGGAACAGATTCGCCTAGTACGCGGCGGGCGATATTACGATACGCAATCGAGACTTTATTTTTAGCATCCATGACAATCGGTTCACCATTGTTTGAAGCCTTAATCACGTCATCATCATCAGCGACAATGCCAAGAAGATCAATCGATAAGTGATGGACAACTTCATCCACATCCATTGAATCGCCACTTTTCGCCATGTGTGTACGAATACGGTTGACAATCAAACGAGGTGGTTCGATATCTTCTTGTTCTAACAAGCCGATGATACGGTCGGCATCTCTTACAGCTGAGATCTCAGGCGTCGTCACGACAATTGCCTTATCTGCACCAGATACAGCATTTTTAAAGCCTTGCTCAATTCCAGCAGGGCAATCAATGACGACATAATCAAAGTCTTGTTTCAATGATTGAATTAATTCTTTGATCTGCTCTGGTTCTACAGCCGTTTTATCGCTTGTTTGAGCAGCGGGTAAAAGATACAAAAGATCCTCGAAACGCTTATCTTTTACAAGCGCTTGGTGAATTTTACATCTTCCTTCTACTACATCGACTAGATCATAAATAATGCGGTTCTCAAGCCCCATCACGACATCTAAATTCCGAAGGCCAATATCGGTATCAACTAGACACACCTTTTTCCCTTGAATTGCTAGTGCTGTGCCTAAGTTTGCAGATGTTGTTGTTTTGCCAACGCCGCCTTTTCCTGAGGTAATCACAATAGCCTCGCCCAATTTCACATTCCTCCCTCAAGCCTTGTCAGATTAGGTCTTATATGAGCCAATTGCTGCAGGCGTTCAATGATCATGTTGCCATCTATATCTAAATAAGCACATTCCATTTCATTTCCATCTTCTTTTTGATCTGGTGCACGGTTAAACACTTGTGCGATGCGAAGCTGTGTTGGAATCATACGAGATGCCGCAATGACAGCTTGTTTATTCCCATTACATCCAGCATGTGCCACGCCTTTTAAAGCACCGAGCACAAAAATATTTCCCCCTGCACGAATCGTTCCGCCAGGATTGACATCTCCTATTAATAAAAGATCTCCTTCGACATACAGCACCTGTCCAGAGCGCACAATTTTCGCTACAGAGGTAATGTCAGCCTCTGCTTTTAATCGTCTCGCCTCTTCAGTTGACATGACGTCACTTTCAATAGAGTGAATGACGAGATGTTCATTTTCAGAGACTGCTTCAGTCAAACGCATTTCCTGATCCTCTGTTAAATACCGAAAACCAAGCTTAATATGCACATTAACCTTATGACCTTCTCTTCCATCTGTATATTGCTCAAGTAAAAGAACCTCTCGCAAGCCAGAAAGAAGGTCATCAAACGAACAGTCATCATTTAACTGTAATGTTAATCCGTTTTTTGTACCTTTTATTGTCACATATTGCTGTTTTTGAGTTTTCAAGATGCTCACCTCAACAACATACTCATTTCGCCGTATTTGGACAAACTCCTGCTTTTATTCGTCGATCAGTCCTTGTTTCATGTTGATGAAAAAGAGCCTAAGCGGCACAACAAGTATGAGAGACGCAGCAGTATTTAAAAGAATTGTTGGAATAAAGCGTTCGATGACATACGTATTAAACGGCATAATCCCTGGTTGAATTGTCGCTTGAACGCCGTACACATAAAACTCCATCACGGAAACAGCAATAATCGACAGAAAGACGACCACTAACATATTCGTTTGCAAAACTTTAAAGGCTTTCGCTAGCAAATAGCAGAGCGCTCCAAAGCCAAACATATGAACACCAAGTATGCCTGTATACGAAATATCATATAAAAGTCCAAAGATAAAACCGAAAATCACACCATATTTTTGATTCACAAACGCCGTCATAAATACAAGTGCGAGTAAGATGAAATGAGGAGCTAAAATTTGATTGTCTGAAACAAATGGGAGCTTCACTAGATCGACAAAAATACTGTCAAATACGAAGATAAACAACATGACGAAAGCAAGAAGGACACGTCTCACGAGCCTTCCTCCTTCGTCAATTCAGATGCATCTGCCGTACTTGAGCTGCGATTCACCACAATCACACGGTCTAAATTGTTAAGTTCAGCCGCTGGTTCTACATAAATGATTTTTGTCAGGCCGTAATGATCTGGCTCGATTTCACTCACCTTACCAATCGTCAAGCCTTGAGGGAATACGCCCCCTGCTCCAGATGTTTCAACAAGATCTCCTTTTTTGACATCTCCATCTGCATCAGATTTCAGAATATTCATTGTCAGCATTTTTTTCTTACTGTCATAGCCGTTAATAATTCCGTTGAGTTCTTCTTTGCCCTTTTTCGCAAAAATTTTCGTTGAAATTCTATTATTTTGGTCAGTAGAGCTTAGCAACCTTACAGTCGAAGTAAAATTGTTGAGCTTATCACTTTCAATTTTCCCAATTAACGCACCACTCTCATTTGTGACCGCCATATCTTTGTCAACGCCTTGTTTTTTCCCTTTATCAATCATGATAAAGCTATCCCAAAGGGACGGGTTTCTCGCGATAACCGTTGATAGAATTGGCGTATAATCACGAATAGAGTTCACATAACCGAGCTGCTTGCGTAGCTTTTTGTTTTCATCTTCTAGTTCTTGTAGTTTCGCCTCATATTGGGTTTGTCCATCAAGTTTTTTTCGAAGACGTTCGTTTTCATCGTATGTGTTCTTTAAATCTTGTACATTCCCATAAATACCGGCAATAAATTGTGATGGTTTATGAAAGACACCTTGAAAAAAGCCTGTCGTATCCCCCACTAATTTTTCCGGCCATGAAGCACCTCTGCCGCTTTTCACTGAAAAACCAATCATGGCCACCAGTACGATGACACAGACAAGGAGCAACATTAATCTTTTATTCATAAAAAACTGCGGCATGTCTTACACCTCTTTATTTACGCCCGATTATCGATTATCTTTTGATTTTCCTTTGAACAAATGAATATGCTCTAGTGCTTTTCCTGTCCCGATCGCCACACAGTCAAGCGGATCTTCAGCAATAATAACTGGCATCTTCGTTTCATCACTAATAACTTTGTCAAGATTACGAAGCAATGCACCGCCGCCAGTTAAGACGATTCCACGGTCCATAATATCTGCTGCCAGCTCAGGCGGAGTTTTTTCAAGTGTCATTTTCACCGCATCAACAATTGTTTCCACTGTATCACGAAGCGCTTTTGCAATCTCATCTGCTGTAATCGAGATTGTTTTTGGCAGACCAGTTAAAAGGTCACGGCCCCGAATATCCATTTCATCATGCACATCAGGCTGCGCAGAACCAATTTCCATTTTAATAGCTTCTGACGTACGATCACCGATCATCAGGTTATACGTTTTACGGATGTAGCTGCTGATCGCATCATCCATTTCATCTCCTGCCACGCGGATTGATTGTGATGTCACAATACCGCCAAGAGAAATAATGGCTACCTCTGTTGTACCGCCGCCAATGTCAACAACCATACTTCCTGTTGGCTCCCATACAGGCAGGTTAGCACCGATCGCCGCAGCAAATGGCTCTTCAATCGGGTATGCGTCACGTGCACCAGCTTGTCTTGTTGCATCAATAACTGCACGCTCTTCTACAGCTGTAATACCAGATGGTACACATACCATCACGTAAGGTTTACGAGCAAAAAGCCCTTTGCCTTTTAATGCTTGATTAATGTAATATTTCATCATTGTTGCTGTCGTCTCGTAATCTGCAATGACTCCGTCTTTCATTGGGCGAAGTGCCACAATATTACCAGGTGTACGGCCAATCATGTTTCTCGCGTCATTTCCAACCGCCACTATAGACTTCGTATCAGTTTCCAAAGCTACGACCGAAGGTTCTCTTACAACAATGCCTTTTCCTTTAATAAAAACAAGCGTGTTCGCTGTTCCAAGATCTATTCCAAGGTCTTTTGTACCAATTCCAAACATATGTATGTATCTTCCTTTCTTAAACCAAAATTCCCTTTAGGGAAAAACTCATAAACTCTATTATATCGTAAAACATTGAAAAAAAAAGTGTTACAAATACCCTTTTTCCTTCAAACTCACAAATTTTTGATCACCTATGACCAGATGATCAAGCAGCTGTATTCCAATCAGCTTTCCACATTCAAAAAGTCGCTGTGTAACTTCAATATCTTCCCTGCTGGGCGTCGGATCTCCAGATGGATGGTTATGCACACATATAAATGAAGCGGCCGATCGTTTAAAGGCTTCTTTGAAAATTTCACGCGGGTGAACGATCGATGAATTCAGGCTTCCAATAAACACGGTATGTTTATGAAGAACTTGATTTTTTGTATTGAGATAAAGACAAACGAAATTTTCCTGTGTCAAAAATCTCATATCTTCCATCACAAAGTTCGCTCCGTCTTCTGGTGTGCGGATCACATAGCGGTTATCCGTCGTTTGATGGTGTAATCTAGTGCCGAGTTCTAAAGCAGCTAAAAGAGAAATCGCCTTCGCCTTTCCAACTCCTCTAATCTTCGACATTTCTTCAATTGAGGCTTCTTTTACAGAGCGAAGACCGCCAAATGTTTGCAGAAGTCTTGCGGAAATTTGGAGAACTGATTCTTTTTTCGTGCCTGTTCTTAGAAGGATCGCAACAAGTTCATGATTTGACAAACTGCTGGGCCCGTATTTGATAAATCGTTCTCTCGGTTTTTCATCATGAGGGAGATGCTTTAGCAGCATAGGGAAATCGTTCAGGATGACCACTCCTTTTAGAATTCCTTCCTGTCTTCAAAAAGGGGTGATTCCAAAGGTTTCAAGCACTCTGACTGTTTTCGCAATAGGTAGACCGACAACGGAAAAATAATCACCATCTATTTTTTGAACAAACAGTGCGCCTTTCCCTTGAATGCCATAGCTTCCCGCTTTATCAAGGGGTTCGCCCGTATCGATATAGCGGTCTATTTCATTTTGAGTAAGCGTCCAAAATGTCACTTCTGTCTGTTCATAAAATGTTTCTTTTCTATTCTCTGACTGAACCGTGACACCCGTCAAGACTTGATGTGTCTTTCCTGATAATAATTGAAGCATAAAAGCCGCTTCTTTCTTATCTTTTGGTTTCCCAAGACATTTGCCGTCAATTGCAACAATTGTATCTGCACCAATGACCACAGCTTTGGGATTTAATCTTTGAATATCATTTGCTTTTTGTTCTGCCAACCATTGGACGTTCTCAGCAGGGGAAAGGTTTCGATTTATTTCTTCTTTTAAATGACTTGCTTGAATGTCATAAGAAAACCCTGCTAGATCAAGCAATTCTTTTCTTCTAGGTGATTGCGATGCGAGAATCAATTGGTTCATGTTTGTTCATCCTTTCAGGGTTTAGCCTAAGAAGTAAGATACCCATTCATCCTAGCAAATGTACATCTTACCGACAATTTACGAAAATTCATTTTTCATGTACCTTCATCATTATGTTGGATGCAAAAGAAAAAAACTAGTCATTTTTTGACTAGTTTCGTTTCTTAAAAAATGATTTTACGTATTTAATTGATCAAGCAATGCCTGCTGAGATTTCCATCCATTTTCAGCAGTTGGGTCATTTAAGAGCTGCACAGCTTTTAGCAAACTGCTTTTAGCCGGTGCATCCTCTGTTTTGGCACTTTCAAGCTCAGAAATTAGCTGCGTGACTTCCTTTTGATCCACTTCATCGCCTGCAATCACTTTGGATGATAATACAGATGCCTTTTCTATTAAACTAGTCAGCTCATCCGGCACTTGAAATGAGAGCTCCTTTCCTCCCCACGCCTCAAAGTGCTGATCAATCAATTTCTTCCCTACAGCGCTTGTCATCCCCTGCTCTGTCGCAAGACCGGCAATGACATAATATCCATCATCCATGGAAACCTTTTTCCCAGCATATCCTGCATCTTTTAAACTGCCAACTAAGTCATCTGCTCCTTTTTCAGAAGAGAATTTCCCAGCCTGTACAACAAAGGTTGATAAACTGCCAGAGGCACTTTTTTCATCTTTGTTCTCTTTTGATTCATCTGTAGTACCTGCATTCGGCGCATCCCCGCCAGCTTTCATCGATGATTGATTTGCAGAACCAGATGCCGAGACACTGATATCTCCACCTGAAGGATTTGATGTACCATCTTGACTTAAACTAAGCGCAAACACCCCAAGGCCTGTCCCAAGAACGACCGCAAACACAATCGTTGTCATCACTCTCTTGAAGGGACCACGATTTTTACCGAACTTCTGATCAAAGGAGCTTTTTTTCTTTTGATAAGGTGTGACGACTTTTGGATCAGAATGATAAATATGATCAGCAGCATCATCCCACTGGAAATCCTCTTCTTTCGGTTTAGACGAATCTTCCTGAGAAGCCGCTGTCTCCTGTTCCGAATGTCTCTTTTCCTCCCAATTCGAAAACGTCACTTGATCCTCTTGCTGTTTTGGCGGCTGATGATCATCTTCATGCACCATTTCTTCCTTGCCATTAATATTGACCTTTAGCCCTTGTTTTTTTGCCTGCCTTTTTTTCACTGTCATTCCCCGCTTTCTGACATGTTTGTAAGAAAGACCTTTCTGTCCAATGAATCAGTGCGAATTTAACCCGTCCTTCTTTCTGTTTCACACTTTACCATAGCAGTAAAAAAAAAGAACAAGACTTTTGTCGGCAGGACAAAAAAGTGTTCGCCAATTTTTTCACCCCTTCGACTATCCAAATAGAAACAAGACAGGAGCACCACAGAGATACAGCAAAAAAGAAATAGCGATCGAAGGAACAAAAGGGAATGGCTCGTTTACTCGAAAGGAAAAGACCTTTGCATAAACCATTCCAGCGATACATGAGAGAAAAAGCATGAGAAGGAACGGCTTGAAGCCAAAGCAAAACGCAAGCACACTGAACAGCTTCATATCAGCTCCGCCCAGACTATTCGGCTTAAAATAATCTAAACTAGAAAACAAAAGAATGCAAAAAATCAGAGAAGCCGCCCCTTCCCACCAGATAAGAAGCGGTTCCAACGTGCGGTATATGACGAAAAGAGGGAAAAAGAAGAGAAACAGCTCGTTCGGCACCCTCATATAGAGAAAATCACTCACGACAGCAATCACGAATAAACTACAAAGAATCACAAGGAAAAGACTTTCAAACGAAAAACCAGCGATCCTATAAATGAGCAAAAAAAGACCGCCTGACAGCATTTCAATCGTTGGATAAAGCCAAGACAGCCGAATGCCGCAATGTTTACAAGACCCCTTCCATACAGCATAAGAAACGAGCGGGATCATCTCATGCAGGGATAGCGGCTGTTTACAGGCTGTGCAGTGAGAGCGAGGGAAGAGAATAGACCGCTTCACTGGCAGCCTTTCGCCAGCGAGATGTAAGAACGATCCCATCGTGATGCCTGCAAGAAACAGAAAAATCTCAATCATACGTGGTGCTCCTTCCGGTAATAAGATAGACCGGATTTTACCATGACCCTATCCACCAAAGCATCTAGTGAAAATATGATTTTTCCCCTCTTCTACATATAAAAAGAAAAAGACGCAGGAGGCATCAAAGCCATTTGCGTCTTTTCGTTACCCAATCATACGATTTCGTATATCTGAAATAAAATAAAGAGAGCCTGTCACAAGGATCACCGCTGAAGGATCATCACTTTTTTTCTGAATGAACTCAAGCACTGTACGAGGGTCATCGTCATACGATGTTGCCTCTAACTGACTGCATGCATAAAGCTTTTCCGCTGATTCAGCTCTTGGAAAATCAAATGAAACAAAATGGATAGAGGAACTAATGGCTTCAAGTTTTTGAATCATTTGCTTGTACGGCTTATCTTTTAAAGCACTAAAACAGACATGCACTTGTTTACTAGAAAAATGAGCTTGTACCGTTTCAATTAAACGGTCGATCCCTTCTTCATTATGAGCGCCGTCTAAATAAACTGGTGGATGGCCTTTGACTTTTTCAAATCTTCCAGCCCAAACTGCATGCCGAATACCTTCATATACCTGCTCTTCTGTCACGCTAATATAGCCTTCTTGCTCCAGCCATTCAATGAGTAGAACAGCAAGGGAAGCATTTTGCTGTTGATGCGTTCCGATTAACCCTGTTTCAAGCTGCGGATACTGCCTTTTTGATGTGCTTAACGTAAATCGTTCTCCTGTTTCTGTTGGCTGCTGATGACTGAAGGTACAAGTATCCTGTAATGAAATGCATTCCGTCTTCTTTTCTTTTGCGATATTTTGAATGACCGCAAGTGCTTCCGGTTGATGAACTGCGGTGATCATCGGAATACCCTCTTTGATAATGCCCGCTTTTTCAGATGCAATTTGTTCAAGTGTATCACCTAGAATCGCCATATGATCATGACCAATCGATGTAATCGCTGTTAAGATAGGTACGGCAACATTTGTTGAATCAAGTCTTCCGCCAAGCCCTGTCTCTAATAGGACAAAGTCTACTTGCTGCACATCGGCAAAATAAGCAAATGTACATGCGGTAATGATTTCAAACTCTGTTGCTGCGCCAAGCTCTGTTTGATCTAACTCATCAACAAAAGGCTTGATTTTATTCACCAAACTCAGCCATTCTTCATCCTGTATAGGTGCTCCGTTCACGCTGATTCGTTCATTGAACGTTAAAATAAACGGGGAGGTGAAGGTGCCGACTGAATAGCCTGCTGCCTGTAAAACGGAACGAGTAAACGCAATCGTTGAACCTTTTCCATTTGTACCTGCAACATGTACCGCTTTTATGCGTTGTTCCGGATGGCTTAGTTTGTTCATCAGCCACTTCATTCTTTCAAGACCCGGTTTTACACCAAAGGCCAGTCTACTGTGAATCCACTCAATGGCTTCATGATAGGTTGTAAACAATGTCATCTCTCATTTCATCCGAAATTTTCAAAAAAGACGACTCCATTTTGTTAGGAGCCGTCTTTTCAACCTTATGCTTTCAGCTCTTCAATACGCTTTTGAACAGCTTCGCGTTTTGCGACATAGTCACGTTCTTTCGCACGCTCTTCTTCTACGACACTTTCAGGCGCTTTTTTCATAAAGCCTTCGTTGCCAAGCTTTTTCTGGACGCGCTCTACTTCTTTTGTCAACTTATCAAGCTCTTTTTGCAGACGAGCGATTTCCTCATCTAAGTTGATTAAGCCTTCAAGCGGCAGAATGAGCTCTGCTCCAGAAATAACAGCCGTCATCGCTTTATCACTAGCTGGGACATCTGTGCCAATTTCAAGTACACTTGGGTTCGTAAAACGCTCAATATATGAACGGTTTTTCTCTAAGCGTTCCTGCACATCAGATGTAGAAGCTTTAATGTAAAGCTCCACCTGTTTGCTCATTGGCGTATTCACTTCACTGCGGATGTTACGAACAGAACGGATGAGTTCCACAAGCAGCTTCATATCAGCAGACGCTTGTTCGTTTGAAAGCTCTGGCTTCACCTCAGGCCAAGCCGCTACAGTAATCGATTCACCTTCGTGCGGAAGATGCTGCCAGATTTCTTCTGTTAAGAATGGCATGAACGGATGAAGAAGTCTCATCGTCTGATCTAATACGTACGCAAGGATCGAACGAGTCGTTTTCTTCGCTGCTTCATCTTCTCCATAAAGCGGAAGCTTCGCCATCTCAATGTACCAATCACAGAAATCATCCCAAATGAAGTTGTATAAATGTCTGCCCACTTCACCGAATTCATACTTGTCAGCTAGCTGTGTGACACTTTCAATCGTTTCATTTAAGCGGGTTAAAATCCATTGGTCAGCGACTGATTTTTCTCCAGTCAAATCAAGCTCATCATACGTTAAGCCATCCATGTTCATTAAAGCAAAACGTGATGCGTTCCAAATTTTGTTCGCAAAGTTCCAAGTGGATTCAACCTTTTCAAAGCTAAAGCGAAGATCCTGACCTGGTGAGCTTCCAGTTGCTAAGAAATATCTTAATGAATCTGCACCGTACTTGTCGATGACCTCCATTGGATCAATTCCGTTACCTAGCGACTTACTCATTTTACGTCCTTGTTCGTCACGGATCAGCCCATGAATCAGAACGTCTTTGAACGGTTTTTCTCCTGTGAATTCAAGACCTTGGAAGATCATGCGAGAGACCCAGAAGAAAATGATGTCATAGCCTGTAACAAGCAGGTTTGTTGGATAGTAGCGCTTGAAGTCTTCACTATCTGCATCCGGCCAGCCCATTGTCGAGAAAGGCCAAAGCGCTGAACTAAACCATGTATCAAGCACATCGTTATCCTGTTCCCAGTTTTCTATATCTTCTGGTGCTTCCAGTCCAACGTATACTTCTTTCGTTTCTTTATGATACCAAGCTGGAATGCGGTGTCCCCACCATAGCTGACGAGAAATACACCAGTCACGGATATTTTCCATCCAGTGTAAATACGTCTTTTCAAAGCGGTCTGGAACAAATTGAACTTGGTCGTCCCCATTTTGAAGGTTAATGGCTTCGTCTGCCAACGGCTGCATTTTTACAAACCATTGAGTAGATAAATAAGGTTCAACGACAGCTCCGCTTCTCTCACTATGACCAACTGAATGCATATGGTCCTCAATTTTGAACAAAATACCCTCTTCTTGCAAGTCTTTTACAAGCTGTTTACGGCATTCAAAGCGGTCCATTCCTTTGTATTGCAGTGCATTTGCATTCATTGTGCCATCTTCATTCATGACAAGAATACGCTCTAGGTCATGGCGGTTTCCAAGCTCAAAGTCATTCGGGTCATGAGCAGGTGTAATTTTCACAGCTCCTGAGCCAAACTCTATATCGACATAGTCATCAGCAACGATTGGAATCTCGCGTCCTGTAATTGGCAAGACCACTGTTTTTCCAATTAAATGCTGATAACGTTCGTCATCAGGATGCACGGCAACGGCTGTATCTCCGAGCATTGTTTCAGGTCTTGTCGTCGCAATTTCAATTGAACCCGTGCCATCTGAAAGTGGGTATCTTAAGTGATAAAACGCGCCTTGAACATCTTTATAAATGACTTCAATATCAGAAAGTGCCGTTTTCGTCGCTGGATCCCAGTTAATGATGTACTCTCCGCGATAGATCAGCCCTTTTTCATACAATTGAACAAACACTTGGCGTACCGCTTTATTCAGACCTTCATCTAATGTAAAACGTTCACGTGAGTAATCAAGACCAAGCCCCATTTTCGCCCACTGACTGCGAATAAAGTCCGCATATTCTTCTTTCCATTTCCACGTTTCTTCCACAAATTTCTCCCGGCCAAGGTCATAACGGCTTACGCCTTCTTCGCGAAGCTTTGCCTCAACCTTTGCTTGGGTCGCAATACCGGCATGATCCATTCCTGGAAGCCATAGAACGTCATAGCCCTGCATCCGCTTCATACGTGTCACGATGTCTTGAAGTGTAGAATCCCACGCATGCCCAAGGTGCAGTTTTCCTGTCACGTTTGGTGGAGGAATGACGACTGTATATGGATCTTTCGTTTTGTCATTTTGTGCTTCAAAGAATTTTCCTTCAAGCCAGTACGTATAGCGGTCTTTTTCAATCGCATTTGGGTCGTACTTTGTTGGCATTTCTTGATTATTTGTTTCCATTTATGTAACCTCCACATTTTTTCGGCTGATGAAACATAAAAAAGCCTTTTCATCCTTATAAAAGGACGAAAAAGCTTTTTCGCGGTACCACCTTTTTTCATGGAACACATAGACGTGTCCCATACACTCTAAAGGATAACGGGGTTCTCCCGAATTTCTCTACTTGTTCATTCAAGAAATTAAGCTCACAGGCGACCTTCCAAACAAGTGCATCCTAGGAAACCTTTCAGCTCATGGTCTCCCTCTCTTTAGGGTCTTGCTTGTACTCTTCCTGATCCACGCTTACGATATATCACGTTCATCAGCACATACTCATCTTTTATTTATATTACTAAATGCCTTTTGTTTTCGTCAATCATCTTTTCCGCTTTTCTTCTTCTTTATACAAATTGGGCAAGCACCCTTTTCCTCTTTGCTCATATGATAATAACAAAATGAAGAAGGAGGGCGTTTGCTTTGAAAAAGATCAATCCTTACACACTTCCCCCCTGGCTGAGACAAATTCGGGCAGTGGCCTCCCAAGTCGTTCTCCCGATTGCGATATTTCAAGGGTTTCGTACGATCATTTTCCCCACAACATTTGACGTCCTCATCCTAGGTATTCTCATTTTTCTCGCCTGCGCCTTTCACCTTGATTGGTTTTAAAGACTCGCGCTTATGTACACACAAAATAACCTCGTCATTCCGCTGATGACGAGGCACTTTGTTCTTCTTCAAGCCGTCTAGCCTGCTCAATCTCGTGAATCTTCATGACGGTCGGCTCTGAATTTTTCATCTGCCAATACGCTCTTAACAGCTGTTGACAGCTTTCCATCTCATCCTGCCCGCCTGCTTCATAGGTTTTAACTGTATCAAACAGACCTTGCGGATAAGCAAGGTAACTAAGAAACAAATGAAGCTCTTCCTCCCGAAGAGGATTTCCTTTTTGGTACGTATAAAACAAGGAAGTGCATTCAGGACAAGACGTGGGATAGGTTTTGAATGTCCGATAGTAAAAGGTCAGAAGGTCATAAATGGGGGCGGCTTTTTTAGACCGCTCAAAATTGGTGAAATGTCCTGTACCCACATCATTATACAAAAAGTGATGAATCGACAGCTGCCCATGATTTAACACAACACGAGTTGTTTCTTTATCTTTCATTTCTTCATGCCAATCTTCTAGTCGTTCAAGGGCAAATTCGCTGGCAGACATCGCCTCTGAAAAATACATCGCAGCAGCCAGTTCAAATGGCGACATATACCAAGTTTGCTCTGCCCGCTCTATGAATCGTTCATACATGTCTTTCTCTGTTTCCCATTTGGTCTTGATTTGTGTGTAGTGCGCTTCGATCTCTTGCTCTGTGATATCCATCATCACTTCAGTCCGCTTATGAAGTCTTGCAATCTCTTGAAATAAATATTCATGTTTATCGTCCTGCTCTTCTCTCTTTTCATTCGTCAGCCAAGGCATGAGATAGTATGCGTACTGGCTTTCACGATGACTTGAGAAAAAAGAACCGCTCTTCGTCCGATAAATCGGCACAAAAGAGCGATAGCCCTTTGATTCTAGTTCAAGCATTTGCTCTGTAAACTGCATATGCCTGTTGGCTTTTACTCGCTTTAAGGCAAATACGCCCTGCTTTGTATATACTTTGACGACAGCAGGACTGACAGGTTCAACGTATTCCGCCTCAAGCCCGTATTCGTATAGGACAGATTGGATCTCATCCACGTTCACTCACCACATTTTCTCGATCGGTCATCTCTTGTTAGGCATTGCTTTTTTGATATTCAGGAATATAAAGAATCTGCCCTTCTTCAAGCTCCGCATCCACCGATAATGAGTTTGTGCGAAGAAGCTGCTGCACATTCAACTGATATCGCTCACAAATACGATCGACCGTATCTTCTTGCTGAACTATACATATTTTCATGCGAGAAAAATCTTCCTCCTCCTGCTTAGCAAACAGCTTTGTTAAATAAAGAGAGTTTTCACTGCCAGACGTTTCTCTCACATCTTCTTCAAACGCCTCTTCTTCTTGAGCTGACTCATATACTTTTGGCGCTTCTCGTTCATATAACCGTCCGAGCTGGTACGTGTCATCCTGCGCCTCTTGCTCCTCTTCCACGTGATAAGCCGGTGATTCAAATACTGGATACGGCTGAACCGTTTCTTCCAGCTCTTCAGCTGCTTCGGGATCTTTTCTCACTTCCACCTCAAAGAATGTATCCTCCCGTTTCTCTTCTTCTAAGAGCTTAGGCGGTTCAAAAAATGGTGGTTCTTGCACCTGAGCTTCTGGTAAGGAGCGATAACCAAGCGCCACTTCTTCTTGGCTCTCCGATTCTTCCAGTTCTTCGGTTTCTTCTTCCCTACTCACCAGCTCTATCTCAATTTCTTCTTCCTGCTTTTCTTCTTCGGCGCGCGTGTCATGCTGTAATACAGCCTGATCCTCATCAATCTCACGTTCATAGTTTTGTAGCTCTTCTTGCTCTTCATCTTCTGGCTGCAGCTGATAATCGTAGGTCACGTCGCCATATTCTTCTTCAGAACGATGAACAAATTCATACGGATCCTCTACAGGCGCTTGGGGCATTTCCTCGTCTAATAGACCCTCAATCGCCAGATCAGCTTGAATGGTGAGCAAACGATTTTCTGTCAGCTGGTAATCAAACGCATCAATAAACACAAACACATCATTTAAATGACTGATTTTGTTTTTAGGAATCGTGATATCGACTGGGAATTGATGCAGAAGCTCCGCCGTCCCGTCTTCTCTGACCTTCACCTCATCAGCTTCTCTGTATGATGCATAGGAACTCAATTCACCCAATAGCTCCTCTTGATTTATGTTGTATTCTCCTGTTAGCTCGAGTGAACCTCTAATCGAAACATAATCATTCACTTCTTGAACGAGAATGTCAGGATCGAGAGAAATAGACAGCAGCTCACTGACTTCCTGTCCGCTTTTGAAATAGATGGATTCTTCTACTGAAAACTGTAATCGATTGTTTTGAGACAAGTCGGTGTCCTCCTTTCATCTAATCCTTCAAAATAAAATTAGATGTCAATACAGATGTATGTGAGGGGCAGTGAAAATATGATTGGTTTTCAGCAACACAAAAAAGCCGATATGTCTCCATATCGGCTTTCGTTTATCGACGTAGTTTTTGAAATACTTTTTCCACTGTCTCAATCGTATATTCGATGTCTTCATCTGTGTGAGCTGTTGACAGGAATAGTCCTTCGAATTGAGAAGGGGGAAGGAAGATGCCGTGGTCGGCCATTTCCTTGTAAAATTCAGCAAATAAAGCGAGATCAGCTGTTTTGGCTTTGTCATAATTAACCACTTCTTCATTTGTAAAGAAGAATCCAATCATCGAACCCGCACGGTTAAACGTTAATGGAATTCCATGTGCTTTCGCCGCATTTGAAATGCCTTCTTCCAGCCGGTCTCCTTTTCGTCTAAACTCTTCATAAGACTCAGGTGTCAGCTGTTTTAAGGTTTCTAAGCCTGCTGTCATCGCAAGTGGGTTACCAGATAACGTTCCTGCTTGATAAATTGGACCGCTTGGCGCAATTTGTCTCATAATATCCGCTCTTCCGCCATAAGCGCCGACCGGAAGACCGCCTCCGATCACTTTACCAAGACACGTCAGATCAGGTGTGATGCCAAAGTAGCCTTGCGCGCAGTGATAATCCACACGAAAGCCGGTCATGACCTCATCAAAAATGAGTAAAGCTCCGTATTGCTCTGTGATGTCTCTCAGCCCTTGTAAGAAACCGTCTTGCGGAGGGACAACCCCCATATTTCCTGCAACCGGCTCGACAATGACACCTGCAATATCGTCTCCAAATTCCTGAAAGGCAACTTGAATGCTTTCTAAATCATTGTAGGGCACTGTGATCGTGTTGCTTGCAGTTCCTTCAGGTACCCCTGGGCTATCTGGAAGCCCTAGCGTTGCGACACCTGAACCTGCTTTAATGAGCAAAGAATCACCGTGGCCATGATAGCAGCCTTCAAATTTCACAATTTTATTTCTGCCTGTAAAGCCTCGAGCCAGACGAAGTGCACTCATGGTTGCCTCTGTACCAGAGCTGACCATACGAATGACTTCGATAGAAGGAACCCGCTCTGATACAAGCTTAGCTAATTCATTTTCAACTAATGTCGAAGCACCAAAGCTTGTCCCCTTTTCTGCCACTCGCTGAATGCTTTCAACCACACGGTCATTCGTATGACCTAAAATAAGCGGTCCCCACGATAAGACATAATCGATGTATTCATTTCCATCAATATCATAGATTTTGGCGCCTTTGCCTCGTTCCATAAAAATCGGATCTGTGTTCACTGATTTAAATGCACGTACAGGGCTGTTGACACCACCAGGCATTAAATGCTGCGCTTCTTCAAATGCTTGCTTTGATTTTTCATAGCTACGTCCCATTTCAACGTCCTCCTGTCTATCCGTTCTTTATTCTGAGAGCCATTTTGCTGCATCTTTTGCATGATACGTAATGATGAGTTCTGCTCCTGCACGTTTCATGCTTGTCAGCATTTCAAGAACAAGCTCTTTTTCAGAAATCCACCCATTTTGAGCAGCGGCTTTGACCATTGCATATTCTCCGCTCACATTGTAAGCAACAATAGGGAGTGTAAATTCATTTTTCACATCACGCATAATGTCTAAATAAGAAAGAGATGGTTTCACAATGAGGAAGTCAGCTCCCTCTTCTACGTCAGATTGCGCTTCTCTTAGTGCCTCTAAACGGTTTGCAGGGTCCATTTGGTATGTTTTACGATCTCCAAACTGCGGTGTGCTATGCGCCGCGTCACGAAACGGACCGTAAAACGCACTTGCATATTTCACAGCATATGACATGACAGGTACATGAATAAAGCCAGCTTCATCAAGCGCCTCACGAATGGCAATAACAAATCCATCCATCATATTAGAAGGAGCAATGATATCTGCACCTGCGCGCGCTTGGCTAACAGCAGTTTTCGCTAATAGCTGAAGAGATTCATCATTTAAAATTTCTCCATCTTCAACGATTCCGCAGTGTCCGTGATCTGTATATTGGCATAAGCAAGTGTCTGCAATGACCACAAGCTCTGGGAAATGCTTTTTGATCTCAAGCGTTGCTCTTTGAACAATGCCATGATCGTGATACGCCTCACTGCCCACATGGTCTTTATGATCTGGAACACCAAATACAATAATTGATTTGATGCCTAGATCGACAAGCTCTTGGACTTCTTCTTTTACAAGGTCCACTGAAATGTGATAAACACCCGGCATTGAAGGGACTTCTTTTCGGACATTTTCTCCCTCTACAAAAAAGATCGGATAAATGAAATCAGATGGTCTTAAAAAGGTTTCTCTGACTAATTCTCTCATTCCTGCACTTGTCCGCAGTCTGCGGTGTCTGTTAAATTTCATCATTGGTTCAACTTCCTTTCAGATAAACGGCACATCAATTCAAGCATTCCGTCTATCGTATAAGTATCTGGGGTTTCAGAAGAAATCCCGTATTGAAGCAGCGCCTCTTTTGTCAGAGGACCGATCGTCACAAAACAGGTGTCAGAAGCAGCTAGCTTCGCTGCATCTGCCTCCATGGCATGCATAAATGAATGGACAGTGGATGAACTCGTAAATGTAATAAAATCAAATGATTGCTTCGTCATTGCCGTTTTGAGAGCGGCAATTCCTTCCTCATCCTTGACCGTTTCATATAAAATCCATTCCTTTACTTCTATGCCAAGTGGAACAAGCGTTTTCTTCACGACATCTCGAGACAGGTGTCCTTTTGCTACAAACACACGCTCTCCCGGACGCACATGGTCAAGCAGCGCATCTGCGAGCTCTTCCGCTATGAATCGTTCTGGTACGACATCCACCTTCAAGCCGTGCTGCTCAAGATAGGCAGAGGTTTTCTCACCTACCGCAGCCACTTTCAAATGGGATAAACTCTTATGTAAATGATGGTCTTCTATGTAGCTCAGAAAAAAAGACGCCCCATTTACACTCGTGAAAACAAGCCATTGGCTATTTTCTAAGTCCTTTAAAAAGGCCTGCGCTTTTTCATTTGTGAGCGTAGGCTCAAACCGAATAAGAGAGGTTAAAACAGCATGGCCGTTCAGCTCTTCAATCTTCTGCTGAAACACACCCGCTTGACGTTCATTTCGAGTGACAAGCACCGTCTGTCCGTGAAGCGATTGGCCTATGGTCATTGGGAGGACAGATCCTTTTTCACCTTGTCGATTAAATCCTTTGCTCCCTTATCAGCCATCTGCTTCGCACATGCTGTTCCAATTGCCTCAGGGTCATAGCCTGATACAGTTTCTCGAATAATCGTGTGTCCGTCAGCAGATGCCACAAGACCCGTCAGTTCAATTTCATCGCGCTCATTTATCGTTGCATAGCCAGCGATCGGTACCTGACAGCTGCCATCCATTTGTTTGAGGAAGGCTCGTTCAGCGAGAACCGTTTTCTTTGTGTATTCATTCGTAAATTGAGTGAGGAGCTGCAATAGCTCTTCATCATCTCCGCGGCACTCAATTGACAAAGCGCCTTGGCCAACTGCGGGCAGACAAGTCTCAGGAGATAAAAATTCAGACACGACCTCTTTGCTCCAGCCCATTCTGGACAGACCGGCAGCCGCTAGAATAATGGCATCATATTCTTCATTTTTCAGCTTTTCCAATCGTGTATCAATGTTTCCTCGAATCCATTTAATGTTCAGATCTGGTCTTTCCTGAAGAAGCTGGGCACTTCGCCGTAAGCTGCTCGTTCCCACAATAGCACTTTTCGGCAGCTCATGAAGACGCAGATGATCCTTCGATATAAGAGCGTCCCTTACATCTTCACGCTCAGGAATACAGCCAATGACTAATCCTTCAGGAAGAGCAGCCGGCATATCCTTCATACTGTGAACTGCCATATCGATGTCGTGATTCAGCATCGCCTGTTCAATTTCTTTGACAAACAGTCCTTTTCCGCCAACCTTTGATAAGGTCACATCTAAAATTTGATCACCCTTTGTCACAATCTCTTTTATTTCAAAAGAATAAGAAGGGTTTAGTTCAGACAGCTTTTGAATGACCCATTTTGTTTGTGTAATTGCAAGCTTACTTCTTCTAGAACCTACTTTAATTGTACGCAATTCGTCTTCCTCCCGACAATGCCCTTAAGACTCATCATTATTTATTGAAACCAATGAAAGGTTGATAAGCTACCAAGCAGAAAATAATTGATCATCAGCACAAGGAATGAACCGACATTCCACAGTGCCACGACTTTGCCCTGCATATTTCTCACCAATCTGATATATAAGTAAACACCATATAAAAACAGCATAATAAACGAACCAAGCACCTTTGTATCTGTCCAGTACAACGTATCATACGAAATATATGCCCAAATGATGCCAAGAATCAAACTAAGTAAGAGCATCGGCACGCCAATAATGTTTAATACGTATGCCATATGATCAAGCTTCGATAAATCTTCAATTCTTAGAAGCCATTTTCCCCATTTTTTCTTTTTCAGCAAACGATATTGAAAGAGATAGAGAAGAGAGAAAGCAAATGAAAGTGAAAAGGCACCGTATGATAAAATCGCCATCGTAATATGGATCACTAGCAATTCACTCGTCAGCTTCCCCGTTAGTTCTGCTGAGTGGAGATCCGATGGTGTAAAGGTGTGAATCGCCATCAAGGAAAAACCGATGACATTTGTAAAAAAGACGATAAATTCAACACGCAGTACTTTTGTGAGAACAAGTGAAAGTGTCACAAGCACCCACGTATAAAAATATAACCCCTCTGCTACATTCAACACAGGGAATCGGTCTGTTTCCATCATAATATAGAACATGTAGACTGTTTGCAGCAGCCAGACAATAGAAAGCAACCAGAAAGCCATTTTTCCAGCCTTCCGGTTGTGTTGAAGAAAATCTATGAAATAGAACAAGACACTTAGTGCATAGATCAAGGTCGTCGCTTCGCCTAGTCTCGCTACAATGGATTCCATCATCGCTTAATCACTCACTGGCAACTGTAGCAAGGCCTTGTGCCATATTTGGTTTAAACAGCTGAAATGACCCTTGCTCCACCTGCATCGGCTCCGCCCTTTGCTCTTCATCTTCAACCTGTAAATCAAAGATTTCTTTGAAGAGTAAAAGTTTTTCCTCTGCATTCGGCTCCGCGGCAATTTCTTTTGCCTTTAAGATAGGATCTTTCAGCATTTGATTGATAATGCTTTTCGTATGTTTATTTAATAGCTTCATTTCACGATGTGTGAGATTCGGAAGCTTTCGCTCAATACTCTGCATCGTATCCGCTTGAATCGTCAGCGCCTTTTCTCTAAGTGCAGAAATGACAGGAACCACACCAAGCGTATTCAGCCATTGCTTAAATTCCACAATTTCTGCTTCAATGAGAAGCTCAACCTGCTCAGCCACCGCACGACGCTCTTTTAAGTTAGCTGCCACGATGCCCTCAAGATCATCAATGTCATACAAAAAAGCACCTTCTACTTCAGAAATGGCTGGATCTAAATCACGGGGCACAGCAATATCCACCATAAATAGAGGTCTGCCTTTCCGCTTTTTATTCGCACTTTCGACCATTTCTTTTGTAATGACAAATTGTTTCGCACCAGTGGAACTAATTAAAATGTCCGCTTCGGATAATGTTTTTTCCAATTGGTTTAAGCTTTTAGGCTCTCCTGAAAAACGGCCCGCCAATTCTTTTGCTTTCTCATACGTTCGATTGATAACCGTTACTTGACCAATCCCTTGACCTTGAAGGTTTTGAGCCGCTAGTTCGCCCATTTTACCCGCACCAAGAATCAGGACATGTTTATCAGAAAGACGTCCAAAGATTTTTTTCGCAAGCTCGACAGCAGCATAGCTGACAGACACGGCATTAGACGCAATGTCTGTTTCCGCATGAGACCGTTTTGCAACGGTGACCGCCTGTTTGAATAAATAATTGAAAACGGTACCAATGGTCTTCTCCTCTTGAGCTACTTTAAAGCTAGAGCGCACTTGACCAAGTATTTGTGTTTCGCCAATCACCATGGAATCAAGTCCACAGGCCACACGGAATAAATGCTCGACCGCTCCATCATTTTCATAGAACTTCAAATACGGCGAGACATCTTCCTTTTCTAAACCGAACCAATCAGCTAAAAATCTTTTTATATAAAACCGTCCAGTATGAAGCTGATCTACCACTGCGTAGATCTCTGTTCGATTACATGTTGAGATGACGATATTCTCTAGAATGCTTTTTTCTTCTTTAAGCTTGGACATCGCTGTTCCGAGCTCGCTCGGTTCAAAGCTCAGCTGTTCCCGTATCTCAACAGGGGCTGTTTTATAATCTAAACCCACAACAAGAATATGCATAACTTCAGCTTGCACCCCCAACGCCCTGTCTAATTTATAATAATTACAATATAGAATTTATTATTTATAGTGATTATAACATATATTCATTTTTAACTGGATGAAAATTGTGAACAGATTTCAAAAATGTTGTGATATAGTAGAAAAATGTTCGACACCCATTATGCCATATCATCACTTCAAGCAATTTACCAGATTTGGCGCGTGCGGACAAATGATCTGCTTAAAAGAAGGTGACATCTTTGAAGAAGAAATCCATTTTGCTACCGCTCACTTTGCTGGCTGTAGCGCTATATGCCATTCTCTCAGGAGGTCAATTTGACATTTGGAAGGATCAAGAGAAATGGTATACACTCGTACTGCTTTTTGGCCTTGCTTTCTTATATCAAGGAAAGAAGGAGCAAGAACGCGCTCATGTGTTTATCGGTATGCTGATGACGGGCCTTTCGCTACACTTTATTCTTCAGCCGAAATTGGACTACTGGCCAGACACATTTACGATGATCGTATTCATCGTTGGACTTGCTCTTTTTGTGAAATCATCTCAGAAAAAAGAATATCGTATTGAAAGTGTTGTTCTTATTGCACTAGGTCTGTTCCTTTATTTCTTTCAGCAAATTACAAAGCAGCTAAGTTCCCTTTCGATCCCTACTTCCGGTTTTGAATTGTACTGGCCTTATGTACTGATTGCTGTCAGTCTCCTCTTATTATTTTTAAAAAGGAAATAACTTATACAATAAAAAGGCATCTGCTCATGACAGATGCCTTTTTTTAGTTATTAATCTTCGCAAGGATGGCATTCCAGGCTTCGTCTTTTCCCTTTTTTGTTTCAGAAGAGAATAGGACTAGTTCATCTGATGGGGCAATGTCGAGTGTCTGTTTGACAACTTTCGCATGTTTTTCCCATTTGCCTTTTGGAATTTTGTCCGCCTTTGTTGCGATGACGATCACAGGAACGCCGTAATATTTCAGGAATTCATACATGTTCACATCATCTACTGATGGCTTATGACGCAGGTCCACAATTTGGACAACTGCTTTTAATTCTTCACGCATTGTAATATACGTTTCGATCATTCTACCCCAGGCTTCACGCTCTGTCTTTGATACTTTAGCAAAGCCGTAACCTGGAACGTCCACAAAATGGAGCATATCATTAATAATGTAGAAATTAAGCGTTTGAGTCTTACCTGGTTTAGAAGACGTACGTGCTAAATTTTTACGATTAATCAATGAGTTGATGAACGAGGACTTCCCAACATTTGATCGTCCAGCAAGAGCGATTTCAGGCAGTCCCCCGCTCGGGTACTGCTCTGGTTTTACCGCACTAATGACGATATCTGATTTTGTTACTTTCATCTTCCCTCTCCTACCAACGCTTTCTCAAGCACCTCATCTAAATGCGAGACCGGAATAAAGGTTAGTCCTTCTCTCACACTTTCAGGAATATCATCAATATCCTTCTCATTGTCCTTTGGAAGAATAATGGTTTTCAGTCCTGCACGATGTGCGCCTAATGCTTTTTCTTTTAGTCCGCCAATTGGAAGCACTCTTCCTCTTAACGTGATCTCTCCTGTCATACCAACCTCTTTTGACACAGGTCGTCCTGTGAGGGCTGATACAAGAGCCGTCGCAATGGTGATACCAGCTGATGGCCCGTCCTTTGGAACCGCACCCTCTGGAACATGGATATGAATATCATGCTTTTCATTAAAATTAGGATCAATGTTCAGTTCATCTGCTTTCGAACGAATATAACTGAATGCCGCCTGTGCAGATTCTCTCATGACATCACCAAGCTTACCTGTTAACAACAGCTTGCCTTTACCCGGAGAAAGTGATACCTCAATTGACAAGGTGTCTCCGCCAACAGTGGTATACGCAAGTCCTGTGACAACTCCCACTTGGTCTGTCGTTTCAGCCTGACCATAACGGTAAAGTCTTTTTCCGAGAAATTCAGATAAGTTCTTTTCTGTCACCGTGATGCGTTTGCGGTCTTCAGCCACAATCGCTCTTGCCGCTTTACGGCATATCGCCGCAAGCTGACGCTCTAATCCACGAACACCCGCTTCTCTTGTGTAATAGCGAATCGTATCATAAATCGCTGCTTCACGGAGCTGCAAGTTCCCTTTCTTTAATCCGTGCTCCTTTAGCTGCTTCGGCAGAAGGTGATCTTTCACAATTTCTGCTTTTTCAACCTCTGTATACCCTGCAATCGTGATAATCTCCATTCTATCACGAAGTGGACCTGGAATGGTTGCTAAATTGTTGGCAGTGGCAATAAATAGCACCTGAGACAAATCAAATGTTTCTTCAATATAGTGATCGCTGAAGTTATGATTTTGCTCTGGATCTAAGACTTCGAGCATCGCAGAAGATGGATCGCCTCTAAAATCAGAGGACATTTTATCAATTTCATCTAAAAGGAAGACCGGATTCATCGTTCCTGCCTTGCTCATTCCGCGAATGATACGGCCTGGCATCGCACCTACATACGTTCTTCTATGTCCACGAATCTCAGACTCATCACGCACACCGCCAAGGGAGATACGGATAAACTTTCGGTCAAGTGATTTGGCAATCGATTTGGCAAGTGACGTTTTCCCTACGCCAGGAGGTCCTGCTAAGCAAAGAATCGGTCCTTTTAATGAATTGGTCAGCTTCTGTACAGCAAGATATTCAAGCACCCGTTCTTTGACCTTTTCCAGCCCGTGATGCTCATCATCTAAAATTTCACTTGCAAGCTTTAAATCGAGACGATCTTCTGTATAGATGCCCCACGGGAGGCCGATCAGCCAATCAATATAATTTCGAATCACAGAGCTCTCAGCAGAGCTTGAAGGAATTTTTTCATAACGATTCAATTCTTTTAGCGCCGTTTCACGAACAGAATCCGGCATGCTCGACTCTTCGATTTTAGACATTAAAGAACTGACTTCGCCCGTTTTCCCTTCTTTGTCTCCAAGCTCTTTTTGAATGGCTTTCATTTGTTCACGTAAATAATATTCTTTTTGCGTTCGTTCCATTGAACGTTTCACGCGCTGCCCGATTTTCTTTTCAATCTCGAGCACTTCTTTTTCATTGTGAATTAAGCTGATGACCCGATTCAGCCGTTTTTTGACATCTACTGTTTCCAGTACTTCTTGTTTGTCCTTTAATTTAAGCGGCAGGTGAGAAGCAACGATATCTGCCATTCTCCCCGGTTCTTCAATGTCCGTCACTGTTGCATATGTTTCAGCTGAGATTTTTTTTGAAATTTTTATGTATTGATCAAAGTGATCTAACAATGTACGCATGAGGGCTTCTGCTTCTGCGTCCTTTAATTCTTCTTCTGTCAATTCTTTAATGTCGACGGACGTATAGTCCTCCAGCTCGACATATGATTCGATCTGCGCTCGATTTAGGCCTTCAACGAGTACACGAATCGTTCCATTTGGCAGCTTCAGCATTTGTTTAATTTTTGTGTAGGTGCCGACTTTGAAAATTTCCTCTTCACCTGGTTCATCTATTGAAATTTCCCGCTGTGTAGCTAGAAAAATCATATGATCGTTCATCATCGCCTGTTCTAATGCTTGAACAGACTTTTCGCGTCCAACGTCCAAATGCAAGACCATTGTTGGATAAACAAGCAAACCTCGCAATGGAAGGAGCGGAACATTCTTTTTGATTTCATCTGCCATGTTGATTGACACCTCCGTCACTAGTATGAATCATTATAATATACCTGTTTCAGTCTTGTACAATGTAAAAGACTTGAGAAATGTTGATCTTACCGTAGTATACCCTTTCTTTTTATCTTGAAAAAGAAAAAAAGATCTATTTCACTAAAAAATCCCCATATGTGATGGGGATTAAACAGATTTTCTTTTCATTTCTTCTTCTAGTCCATCTTTCTTCTCGTCTGGCGGGTTAACCAAACACTGATCCAGCACTTCTTGGAAGTGCTTCACAGGCACAATGGTGACCCCTTCAATCTCTTTTAAGATCGACTGCTGGTTGTCATAAGGAATAATGACGGTTGTGGCACCAGCCTGCTTCGCTGCCTTTATCTTCGGTATCACACCACCGATCGGCTTCACCTGACCTTGCAATCCGATTTCACCCGTCATGGCTGTCAGATGATCAATCGGGATTTGATGTATGGCTGAGAAGATTGCGGTCGCCATGGCAATCCCAGCAGACGGCCCATCAATAGGGGCACCGCCTGGAAAATTAATATGGATGTCATATTCATTTGTCCGAATGCCTAAATTTCGAAGTACCGTTAATACATTTTCAACTGACCCTTTGGCCATACTTTTTCGTCTAATGGATTTCGATTGATTGCCAATGCTTTCTTCTTCTGCAATCCCTGTAATATTGATACTGCCTTTTTCAAGCGCCTTACAGATGTTCACTTCAATCTCAAGCAGGGCACCGCTGTTTGGTCCATAAACAGCCAGTCCATTGACTACCCCCACTTTTGGCTTTTCCGGTACTTTTTGTTCATATCTTGGTGTCAGCTGGCTCGAATGAATAACCCATTCTACATCTTCGATCGTGATGTCTTTTCGATTTTCCGTGACCGCCATGCCAGCGGCAATCTGCACCATGTTGACGGCTTCACGTCCATTTTTCACATAGGAGGTTAACAGGTTCAGCCCTTCATCACTTAATTCCTTTTGAATTTTTTGCACAGCCTTGGCAGCGACGATTTTCAGTTCATGCTGGTCAAGGTCTTTAAAGAAAATTTCGAGACATCTTGACCGGATCGCTGGTGGAATTTCGTCAGGTGTTCTTGTCGTGGCACCTATCAATCGAAAATCGGCCGGAAGTCCATTTTGGAAAATATCATGAATGTGATTCGGGATTTGGGTATTTTCTTCACTGTAGTAGGCACTGTCTAAAAAGACTTTCCGATCTTCCAGCACTTTGAGCATTTTGTTCATTTGGATCGGATGCAGTTCGCCAATTTCATCGATAAACAGAACCCCGCCATGAGCATGTGTGACGGCTCCTTGTTTTGGCTGCGGAATGCCTGCTTGCCCCATTGCTCCAGCCCCTTGGTAAATTGGGTCATGCACGGAACCAATAAGCGGATCTGCAATGCCTCGTTCATCGAATCTCGCGGTTGTGGCATCGAGCTCTACAAAGACCGCATCTTTTTTAAAAGGAGAATCAGCGTGACGCTTCGCTTCTTCCATCACAAGACGGGCAGCGGCTGTTTTACCGACTCCCGGTGGTCCGTAGACGATGACATGCTGTGGGTTCGGCCCGCATAGTGCCGCTTTTAGTGCACGAATGCCGTCTTCCTGCCCTACAATATCCTGAAACCCCTTTGGCCGGACTCTCTCTGATAAAGGTTCACTCAGCTTGATTGACCGCATCTTTCTGAGTGCCTCCATTTCTTTCTTTGACTCTTTGTCTATCGTCACCTTTTGTGTGCGCTGATTTCGCAGTAAGTTCCAAAAGTACAGCCCGATGACGATACCAAAGAACAGTTGTATGAATAAAACGATTCCTGTCCAGCTCAATCGGTGCTCCCTCCTTCATCTATCGTATGTATTGGTTTCTGTCTGCTAGTATTTCCTAGAGCTGGACGGAATAAACACAACTTCCACGATAAATAAAAAACTCCTGAATCAAAAGGATTCAGGAGTGAGACTACTCTTATGCAGATGTTTTCGTATCTTTATTAACGACTGTGCCGTCCTTTAACACAAGACGCGGCGACACGCCATCAGCAACTGTTGCACCAGTGATGACACATTTTTCAATATCATCACGTGATGGAAGGTCAAACATCACATCAAGCATGATGCCTTCAATGATTGAACGTAGACCACGAGCTCCTGTTTTACGCTCAATTGCTTTTTTCGCAATTTCGCTAAGAGCATCTTCTTCAAATTCTAGCTCTACATCATCAAGCTCAAGCATTTTTGTATACTGCTTAACGAGTGCATTTTTAGGCTTCGTCAAGATCTCTACAAGTGCTTTTTCATCTAACGGCTCTAGGCTTGCAATAACCGGCAAGCGGCCGATGAATTCTGGGATTAAACCGAAGCGAAGCAAGTCTTCTGGGAGTACTTTTGATAAAAGAACTTCTTTTTCAAGATCTTCGATTTTATTTTCCGCACCGAATCCAATGACTTTTTGACCTAAGCGGCGTTTGATGATTTGCTCAATGCCGTCAAAGGCTCCACCACAAATAAAGAGGATATTTGTTGTATCGATTTGAATGAATTCTTGATGAGGATGCTTACGTCCACCTTGAGGCGGTACACTAGCGACAGTTCCTTCAAGAATTTTCAATAGTGCTTGCTGAACACCTTCCCCAGATACATCACGAGTGATAGAAGGGTTTTCTGATTTTCTTGCTACTTTATCGATTTCATCGATGTAGATAATACCTTTTTCTGCTTTTTCTACATCATAATCGGCTGCTTGGATCAGCTTTAGTAAAATATTCTCTACGTCTTCACCAACATAACCTGCTTCAGTTAAAGATGTTGCATCTGCAATCGCAAATGGCACATTTAAAATACGAGCAAGCGTTTGAGCAAGTAATGTTTTACCGCTTCCTGTTGGCCCAATCATAGAGATATTACTTTTCGAAAGCTCAACATCATCAATCTTGCTGTTGGAATTGATCCGTTTGTAGTGATTATAAACCGCTACAGCTAAGGATTTCTTCGCATTTTCTTGGCCGATGACATATTCATCAAGAATCTCCCGAATTTCATGAGGCTTCGGAACATCCTTGAATTCAACTTCTTCCTCAGTGCCGAGCTCTTCTTCAACTATTTCCGTGCAAAGCTCGATACATTCATCACATATATATACGCCAGGTCCTGCGACCAGTTTACGCACTTGATCTTGCGTTTTTCCGCAAAACGAGCATTTTAATTGACCTTTTTCCTCGTTGAATTTAAACATTCTTTCACCCCTTATTCTTCTTCACTTGCCTGTAGCTAACAGTCAGCTACCTTTCTGGGTCCAGTATGTATGCATTTTACCATACTTTCCTAAAAGACGGTAATGATGTGTTTCTAACACTGCACATCGAGATATGTATAACAGAAAGATGCGACTTACACTATCGTTTCCAAAAGAAGCGATGATAAGTCAAAAATTGTACAAAACAAGGCACGAGTCACTCGCGCCCTGTTTTATTATTATGCACCATATTAACGGTTTTCTACAAGAAAATCAATTGCTTTACGAACTTTTAGATCTTCTTTCATTGCGTCAGTAGATCCGATCGCTTGTTTAATATTTTCAATTGGCATGTTGTATGCTTCAGCCATTTTTGAAAGCTCTTCTTCTACTTCTTCATCAGACACTTGTACGTTTTCTGCAGCAGCAATTGCTTCAAGTGTTAGGTTAGATTTTACGCGTTTAGCAGCATCTTCTTTCATTTGCTCTTTCAGCGCATTTTCATCTTGTCCTGAGAATTGGAAGTAAAGCTCAAGGTTCATTCCTTGCATTTGAAGGCGTTGTTCGAATTCTTTCATCATACGGTCTAGCTCTGTGTCAACCATCGCTTGTGGGATGTCAACTTCCGCATTTTCAGAAGCTTTCTCAACTAGCTCTTCACGAAGTTTACCTTCTGCTTCGTTTTCTTTCGCTTCTTCAAGACGTTTCTTTGTTTTTTCAGTTAGTTCAGCAAGAGTTTCTACTTCTTCATCAACATCTTTCGCGAACTCATCGTCAAGTGCTGGAAGTTCTTTTGCTTTGATTTCGTGAATTTTCACTTTGAATACAGCTGGTTTACCTGCAAGGTCTTCAGCATGGTATTCTTCTGGGAAAGTGACTTCTACGTCTTTTTCAGCTCCAGTTTCAAGACCAACTAACTGCTCTTCAAAACCAGGGATGAATGAATTAGAACCTACTTCAAGAGAGTAGTTCTCAGCTTTTCCGCCTTCGAATGCTTCTCCATCAACGAATCCTTCGAAATCAAGAACAACTGTATCGCCGTTTTCGATTGCGCCTTCTTCTTTGACAACAAGCTCAGCTTGACGGTTTTGCATGCCTTTTAACTCTTCTTGTACATCTTCATCAGTGACAGTAGCGTCGTCTTTTTCTACGTTAAGACCTTTGTAGTCACCAAGTTTCACTTCAGGCTTCACTGTTACTTTTGCAGTGAAGATTAAGCTTTCGCCTTTTTCGATTTTCTCAACATCGATTTCAGGGCGGTCAACTGGCTCGATACCAGCTTCGTCGATTGCTTTTGGATACTCAACTGGAAGAAGAATATCTAATGCATCTTGATAAAGAGATTCTACACCAAAACGCTGTTCGAAAAGACCACGTGGTACTTTCCCTTTACGGAATCCAGGGATCGATACTTGCTTAACAACTTTCTTAAACGCATCATCAAGTGCTTTGTTAAATGTTTCAGCATCAACTTCTACCGTTAAGATGCCTTCGTTACCTTCTTGTTTTTCCCATTTTACTGACATGTGTGTTTCCCTCCAAAAATCTATTCAGATTGTGCGTTGTTACATTCTAAAGCATCATAAAGACTTCGTCCAATTAAAAACCACGCACGCCGCTAAAGAAGCGGTATTATGTATACAACATTTGACTTGATTATACATATCGTCTTTCAACCATTGGAATCGACAACTGCACGATATATGCACAAATACAACCATTATATTATAACATAACAAGTCCGTCTTTCAACTAAATCGACAAATTACAAATAAGAAATTTCTTCAATATCTTTCAGCATTGTGCAAGCTTCTCTCAGCTCTCGTTCATCAAATTCATACAATAGATGCAATTCTTCGAGGTCAATCTCGATCCCATGCATTTCATAGCCGACTTTATGAAGTGCTGCTGCCCAAAGATTCGGATCTGTGTATTTAGGAAGAAATGGATATAGTACAAATAAGTGCCGGCGCCATAACTCTTCCACGCCTTGGTAAAGGGTTGGGTTCTCGTTGCCGAGTGTGTCATCGAGCTTTCGAAGGACTTGCTGAAGCAGCGGCATTTGCTCTGGTTTAACAGCCTCAGAAGGAACAAGCGTTAAAGAATCACCGAACTTCGTCACATGAACCGGCTTTGCCACATCATGATCTGACAGAAGCTGCAGAATCAATGATTTGACCAAAGGGTTTCCATCAGGCTTTTGTAGGATCGTATTTAATAGACCCATGTGCGGCGTGATGTTTCGGTCTTTCAGCGAATGGATGAACTGCACCTGCTCCTCTGGACGCTCGAGCAGATCATCTATATTGATTTCACTGCCGTCCTCTTCATCTTCATCTAAAATCTGTTCAGGCGATTCGATCATTTTTCTACTAAATTCGAGCAGCTTGTAAAAATGCTCCGCGCTTTCTGCTGGAAGGTGGTTTTCCTCAAGTACTGCTTCAATTGTCTGCTTCACTTCTTCATATTCTTTCAGCTGAATTAAGATTGTCATATACACTTGAAGCACGGTGAAGTAATGACCATATCCTTCATGCAGCATCTTTTCACACACACGCTTTGCATCCTGCAGCTCGCCCAGCTCCAGAAAACAAATCGCCATACCGAGATGAATATCGGATTCTTCATCGTCATCATAAGATTTTGCTTCTGAAAACAAGTGAAGTGCCTCTTGATACTGTTTATCTTTTAATGCTGCCATTCCTTTTTCAATCAGTCTTTCTTTCAGACCAGGAAACAAAATGACATTATCTTTCTTCTTGTCATGTTTCATGCTTACGTTCCTTTCGGGCGCATATTTTTTATCAGTTTACCAACGAAGGTTAGTAAACACAAGTAACGAGAGGTTTTCATGCAAAAAAGAAGCCGTCACACCTCGGGCGGACGGCTTCTTGTTGTTTACGCACGCAGCCAGCTGCTGCGCTTATCTTCAAATGCTTGAATGTCATCTTCTAGTAGTAAAGTTAATGAGATCTCATCATAGCCATTCAGGAGCATTTCTCTCCAGTGAGAATCCACATCAAAAGGAGTGATATTCCCTTCGTGATCTTCTATTTGCTGTTTTTCAAGATCAACCGTCATCTCATACCCTTTGTTCTCATATGACGCAGCGAATGTTTTCCACACATCATAATCAAGACGAATCGGAAGCATCCCATTTTTAAAACAGTTTTGGTGAAAAATATCTGCGAATGATGGTGCGATGACAATTTTGAAACCATAATCATCAAGTGCCCAAGGAGCATGTTCCCTTGATGATCCGCAGCCAAAGTTTTCTCCTGCGATCAAAATGGATGAACCTTCATAAATCGGCTGATTCAGTTCGAAATCAGGATTTGGGCTGCCATCGGCTAAATACCGCCAGTCGAAAAAGGCAAACCGGCCATATCCTGTTCGTTCAATTCTTTTCAAAAATTGCTTCGGAATAATTTGATCTGTATCTACGTTGATACGGTTAAGCACAGCGGCTTTTCCTTTGTGTGTGACTAAAGGCTCCATCTATGACAACTCCTTACACGACTGTTTTCTCTTGATTAAACTTCCTGACATCGACAAATCGGCCATGTATTGCAGCCATTGCGGCCATTGCCGGGCTGACAAGATGCGTTCTCGCACCTTTTCCTTGACGACCCTCAAAGTTACGGTTTGATGTGGATGCGCAGCGTTCGCCTTCTGGTACCACATCGTTATTCATGCTTAGACACATACTGCAGCCAGATTCTCTCCATTCAAATCCTGCTTCAAGGAAGATTTCATGAAGACCTTCTTCTTCTGCTTGCAATTTGACGCTTTGAGAGCCAGGCACGACAATCGCTCTGACATGATCAGCTACCTTTTGTCCTTCTATCATAGAAGCTGCTTGGCGTAAATCAGTCATTCTTGAGTTCGTACATGAGCCAATAAACACATGCTCAATCGTAATATCTTCAATACGCTGATGCGGATGAACCCCCATGTATTCGTACGCACGAATCGCTTCTTTTTGGTCATCCTCTTGCGCAAAATCTTCAGGTCCTGGGATGGATGCATCTACAGGCAGTACCATTCCTGGGTTAATTCCCCATGTGACCATTGGTGAAATCTCATTCCCATCTAAAACAATCGTTTTATCATAGGTTGCACCCGGGTCTGTTTTAAGTTCTTCCCATTCTTTAATCGCTGCTTCGAAGTCTTCTCCCTGCGGTGCATATTTGCGGCCACGGCAATATTCAAAGGTGACTTCATCAGGTGCAATCAACCCTGCTCTTGCGCCTGCTTCAATCGACATATTACAAACGGTCATACGTTCATCCATCGTCATGTTTCTGAATACTTCCCCAGTGTATTCAATGACATAACCTGAGCCGAACTTCACGCCATGCGCACCAATGACTGCTAAAATGACATCTTTGGCCGTTACCCCTTTTTGCAGCTTTCCGTCTACTCTAATTTCTAATGTTTTCGGACGCTGCTGCCAAAGTGTTTGTGTGGATAGTACATGTTCAACCTCACTTGTACCGATGCCAAAAGCAAGTGCGCCAAATGCGCCATGAGTGGATGTATGACTATCTCCGCAAACGATTGTTTTTCCCGGAAGTGTCAAACCAAGCTCTGGTCCAACGACATGGACGATTCCTTGGTCTACACTGTGAAGGTCAGCTAGACGGACACCAAATTCAGCACAGTTGCGCTCTAGAGCACTCACTTGTTTTTTAGCAACCTCATCTTTGATCACAAATCGATTCACAGTCGGGATGTTGTGATCCATCGTCGCAAACGTATTTTGAGGTCTTCTCACCTTGCGCCCTTTTTGTCTTAATCCTTCAAACGCTTGAGGCGATGTCACTTCATGCACCAAGTGCAGATCAATATATAAAAGGTCTGGTTTCCCCTCGCCGCTTTTGACAACGTGCTGATCCCATATTTTTTCGATGATTGTTCGAGGCATAACCCTTTTCCTCCCTCTACCTAATTCCACAAGATTCTATTTATACAATTGTTTTCGCGCGCTGCTTGAGTGCGTCTACAACTGCATGAGTGATGTCTTCAGTTGTTTGATACGTTCCCTCTTTTGCAGATAAATCCTTTGTTCTTTTGCCAGAGGCAAGAACAGCCTCCACAGCTTCTTCTATGGCAGCCGCTTCATCTTCTAATGCAAAGGATGTTCTAAGCAAGCTTGCTGCCGACAAAATAGTTGCCAGAGGGTTTGCGACGTTTTGCCCCGCAATATCGGGTGCTGATCCATGAATCGGCTCATATAAATGAAGGCCGGTGCTTGATAGACTAGCAGATGGCAGCATACCGAGTGATCCAGTAATCATTGAAGCCTCGTCACTTAAGATGTCACCAAACATATTCTCTGTCACAATGACATCAAATTGTGCAGGCTTATAAATCAGCTGCATGGCGGCATTATCAACGAGCATGTGCTCAAATTCAACGTCTGGATATTGAGAAGCCACTTCTTCTACCGCATCCCGCCATAGTTTACTAGAAGCCAGAACATTCGCTTTATCCACAGACGTTACTTTTTTCCGTCTCGTTAACGCCATGTCGAATGCTTCTTTTAGTACACGGACAATCTCTTCCTTTGTATAAAGAAGCGTATCAACCGCAGCTTCTTTTCCTTCTTCATCTGTATAGCGCTCGCTTGGTTCACCAAAATAGAGACCACCTGTTAATTCACGAACGATGACAAAATCGACTCCGTTAATGTGATCCTGTTTTAACGGTGACGCCTCGCTTAAGCTATCGAACACTTTGACAGGACGAATATTAGCAAATAAGTCCAATTGTTTACGAATGGCGAGCAAGCCTTTTTCCGGACGAAGCTCTGGTGGGTTTTGATCCCATTTTGGTCCGCCGACTGCTCCTAATAAAATCGCATCCGCGCTCTTGCAGACATCAACCGTTTCTTTTGGGAGCGGATTGTTTTTTTCATCTATTGCGATACCACCAATGAGCGCCGTTTCGAATTCGAATTCGTGCCTAAATTGAGCCGCTGTCTCTTTGAGGACAGCGACCGCTGATGTCACAACTTCCGGTCCGATTCCATCGCCGGGCAAAAGTGCAATTTTCTTTTTCATGAGGACCTACCTCCTTTCCTATGAGATCGCGTGATGTTTCTCAATTTCAATGAGATTTGATTTAAAGATTAAATGCCTGTTTACTGCATTGACGTAGGCTTTCGCCGATGCTTCCAGCACATCTTGCGCTACACCGCGTCCAGCTGTTTCTTTTCCTTCTATTGAAACATTCACATATACTTCCGCTAGTGCATCTCTGCCTTTTCCATTTGATTGAATACGGTAGTCTAGCAAATGAATTCTTTCCTCCATACAGCGCTCCAGTGTGTTGTACACAGCTTCTACACTGCCTGCACCTGTAGCTGCTTCTTGAATAACTTCTTGCGTTTCTTGATTTTTCAGAGAGACCGTTGCTGTCGGCATCTGTTCTGTTCCATAATGCACTTGAAGACTTTCAAATTCGTAGCCAATTTTTCGGTCTGCTACTTTTTCTTCCAATATAATAGAAATCAAATCATCATCTGTGATTTCTTTTTTCTTCTCCGTCAAATTCTTGAAGGTTTCGAAGAACTTATTGATTTCTTCTTCTGTTAGTTTAAAACCTAACGTTTTCATGCGGTCTTTAAACGCGTGTCTTCCGGAGTGTTTCCCAAGGACAAGTACGTCTGTTGTCACACCGACAAGCTCTGGAGAAATGATTTCATAGGTTGTTTTTTCTTTGAGGAAACCGTCTTGGTGAATACCTGATTCATGTGCAAAAGCGTTGTTACCAACGACAGCTTTATTGCGCGGTACAATCATGCCTGAGTATTTGCTCACTACATCACTTGTACGCTTAATTTCATTCAATTGAATCGTTGATTCGACCTGGTAGAAGTCTTTTCGAATATGAAGAGCGACTGCAATTTCTTCTAGAGCAGCATTTCCTGCACGTTCTCCAATTCCGTTAACAGCCGTTTCAATTTGATTTGCTCCATTTTCAATGGCTGCAAGTGAGTTTGCTACAGCCATCCCTAGATCATCATGACAGTGAGCAGACAAGTTGACACGGTCGATATTTGGAACATGTTCCTTCATATATTTAAAGATATTGCCATACTCTTTTGGCGCTAAGTATCCAACTGTATCTGGCAAGTTAATGACACTCGCTCCAGCGTCAATGACCTTCTCTACAATTTCTGCTAAGAAAGCAAGATCTGTACGACATGCATCTTCTGCTGACCACTGGACAACTGGAAAACGTTCCTTCGCGTATTTCACCATGGAGACAGCCTGTTCTACGACCTCTTCACGTGTTTTCTTTAGTTTATGCTCCAAGTGAATATCAGAAGTAGCGATAAAGATATGAATTCTTGGTTCCACTCCATCTTTTAACGCTTCCCATGCAGCATCAATATCACCTTTTACACATCTCGCAAGACCAGCAACTGAACAGTTTTTGATCGTTCTAGCAATTTCTTGTACGCCTAAGAAATCCCCTCGGGATGAAGCGGGAAAACCCGCTTCAATGATATTAACCCCAAGGCGCTCAAGCTGCTTTGCAATGATTAGCTTTTCTTGTGCATTTAAGTTCACTCCTGGTGATTGCTCTCCATCTCGAAGTGTTGTGTCAAAAAAATTAATTTTCCGCACCGACGCTCACCGCTTCCTTTTTCTTTCCTTGTTTGACGAAAGGCATCATTTCACGAAGCTTTCTTCCAACGATTTCAATTTGGTGCTCATTTTCATTAGCATTGATCGCATTGAAACGTGGACGATTCACTTGGTTTTCAACAATCCATTCTTTTGCAAATGTTCCGTTTTGGATATCAGTCAAGACGGCTTTCATCGATTCTTTTACGTTTGCATCCACAACGCGTGGTCCTGATACGAAGTCACCCCATTGTGCTGTATCAGAGATTGAATATCTCATGCCTTCTAATCCTTCTTCGTACATAAGGTCAACGATCAGTTTCAGTTCATGTAGACACTCGAAGTATGCAAGCTCTGGCTGATAACCTGCTTCTGTTAATGTTTCAAATCCTGCTTTCACTAGTGAAGTAAGACCCCCGCAAAGGACTGCTTGCTCACCGAATAGATCCGTTTCCGTTTCTTCTTTAAATGTTGTTTCAAGAACGCCCGCTCTTGCTCCACCAATTGCTTTTGCATAAGCAAGTGCTTTATCTTTCGCTTGACCAGATACATCTTGATAGATGGCAAATAGTGCAGGTACACCAGCGCCTTGCTCATATGTTCTTCTCACAAGATGTCCTGGACCTTTTGGAGCCACAAGATACACATCTACGTCACTTGGAGGAACGATTTGATGGAAATGAACGTTGAATCCGTGTGCGAATACAAGTGAGTTGCCTGCTTCTAATTGATCTTTGATTTCTTCGTCATATACTTTCTTTTGCTGCTCATCTGGAAGTAGTACCATGACGATGTCTGCTTGTGCTGCCGCTTCTTTTACTGTGAATACTTGATGGCCGTCTTCTTGTGCTTTTGTATAAGATCCGCCTTTTCTCACGCCGACGATGACATCTACGCCGCTTTCTTTTAAGTTCAATGCATGTGCATGACCTTGTGATCCATATCCAATGATGGCAACCTTTTGACCATTTAATACGTTTTCTTGAATATCACCGTTATAATATACTTTTACCATTTGACTCTCTCCTTTTGTTTAGACAATTGAAATTGTTTTATTTTGTTGCGGCTTTTGCTGATTATCTCTCGCAAAGGCCGTGGTGCCAGTTCTGGCGACTTCTTTAATGCCGTATGGCTTAAGTAATTCAATGAGTGCTTCAATTTTTGAAGACTCACCTGTCACCTGAATGACGACACTCTCTCTGCTCACATCTACAATAGAAGCTCTAAATGGTTCAATGACCCCTGTGATCTCCATTCTAGATGCTGGTGCAGAAACGACTTTTATCAAAGCCAGCTCTCGCTGGACGATTGATTGGTTTGTAATGTCTGTTACTTTGAGAACATCAATTTGTTTGTTCAGCTGTTTTGTTAGCTGTTCGATGTCTTTCTCTTGGTCTACATGGACGACGAACGTGATGCGTGATACATCTTGAATCTCAGAATGGCCGACCGTAATGCTTTCAATGTTGTAATGTCGTTTAGTAAAAAGGCCAGTGATTCGGTTCAGTACACCTGATCGATTTAATACAGTCAACACAATAATTCTTTTCAAGGTTTCACCCCCACCATCTCATGAAGTCCTTTCCCCGGTGCTACCATCGGGAATACTTTTTCATCTCTCGCTACATTGACATCGATGAAAACAGGCTCTCTAGAGGTTAGCGCTTCTTCAAGCTTTTCTTTCGCCTCTTCGTCTGTTGAGATTCTGATTCCTTTAATGCCATAAGCTTCAGATAATTTAACGAAGTCTGGCTGCTCTGAAAATTTAGAATATGAGTAGCGTTCTTCGTAGAAAATTTCTTGCCATTGTCTTACCATTCCAAGGCTGTGATTATTTAGAACAATCACTTTCACTGGAAGGTTCAGCTCACGGATAACGGCAAGTTCTTGCAAGGTCATTTGGAAACCTCCGTCTCCTAAAATCGCTACAACGGTTGCCTCTTGATCAGCTAGCTGAGCGCCGATGGCTGCTGGTAATCCGAAGCCCATTGTGCCAAGGCCTCCAGATGTTACCCACTTATCTGCATTTTCAAATGGATAGAACTGTGCTGCCCACATTTGATGCTGTCCCACATCAGTTGCGACAATGGCTTCACCTTTTGTAAATTGATGAATGTATTCAATCAGCTTTTGAGGCTTAAAGCCTTCAGCTTCGTTTTCGACGTACCAGAGTGGATATTCTTCCTTCCACTGATCTAATTGGTTTTTCCATTCGTCAGCATCTCCTTGCTTCCCGTCTTGCTTAATCAGCTCTTCAAGGACTAGCTTACTGTCTCCAACAACCGGGATATGGGTATGAATGTTCTTGCCGATTTCCGCTGGGTCGATGTCAATATGAGCGACCTTCGCATGTTTCGCAAAGTGATTGAGATTGCCAGTTACCCTGTCATCGAATCTCGCACCAATTGAAATGAGCAAATCACATTGATGAAGAGCCATGTTCGCTGCATATGTGCCATGCATACCAGCCATCCCTAGGAAAAGAGGATGCTTTGCCGGGAAGCCGCCAAGTCCTAGCAGTGTATGAGCGACTGGAATTTGCTGCTGCTCTACATACTGCCTTAACTCTTCAGATGCTTTGCCATGAAGAACGCCAGCTCCTGCTAGAATGACCGGTTTCTTCGCTCTACTGACAGCTTCTACTAATTTGCGAATTTGCAAATAGTTTGGCTCTACTTTTGGCTGATAACCAGGTAAATCGATTGGCTGATCGTATTCAAACGTTCCTTCAATGCCTGCCACATCTTTTGGAATATCAATCAAGACTGGGCCAGGTCTCCCTGTCGTTGCGATGTGGAATGCTTCTTTAATGACACCCGGTAATTCCTCTGGATTTCTCACCTGATAGCTGTGCTTTGTGATAGGCATTGTGATGCCGAGCACGTCTGCTTCCTGGAAAGCGTCTGAACCAATAACTGAGGTTGCCACCTGTCCTGTGAAGACGACAAGAGGAAGTGAATCAATCATCGCATCTGCAATTCCTGTGACTAGGTTTGTCGCTCCTGGTCCTGATGTAGCAATGACAACACCCGGTTTACCAGATACTCTAGCGTATCCTTCTGCCGCATGAATCGCTCCCTGCTCATGCCTTGGCAGGACATGAAATAAACCAGAATCATAAATTTTATCGTAGATCGGTAAAACCGCTCCGCCTGGATATCCGAAAATGACTTCTACTTTTTCTCTTTTGAGTGCCTCAATTAGCATGAGTGCACCGTTCATCATTTGTGGTGCTTTAGATGTTTCCGTCTCCACTTGTACATTTGTCCCCATTTGATTTCCTCCTCTTTGTCTTGCTTCAGTCAAGTTTTTTCACCCTTTTCTATTCAAGATCGAGATTTTAACCATATAAAAAAGCCTTCTCACCCCACAATGACACTACTTTTCACTAGGTCAAAGGGGCGAAAAAGCTTTGTTTTTCGCGGTACCACCCTTGTTCACGGCAACATTTGCTGCCGTCTCATGGACATCTTTCATCCATTTTGGTAACGAGTGAGCAATGTCACTCGGTCTGCCCTACTATCATTTCAAGCAGACACTCAGAGGTGAGTTCACTTTAGAAAGTAACACCGGTTTCCAGCTACCACCGGCTCTCTGTAGATACTGACTCTAAAACTACTAGTCCTCTTCAACGTTTATCGATATCTATTTAGCTTGCGTGAATGTTTTCATCTGTAAAAACGACTTTTTCTCCTTCTTCAACGACTCGCTTGCGGAATTGTTCAAGAAGTTTGTTTGTGTGAACCCCAGGTTTCCCTTCACCGATTGTACGGCCGTCAACCTTTACAACGGCAATCACTTCGGCTGCGGTTCCAGTTAGAAAAACTTCTTCTGCTGTATACACATCGTGCCTTGTGAATGGTTCTTCTTTCACTTCATAGCCTAAGTCTTCTGCAATCTCCATGATGGCATTTCTTGTGATGCCTTCAAGAGCGCCGATATAACCTGGCGGTGTATAGAGCTTACCTTTTTTATAAATAAACACATTGTCTGCAGAACCTTCTGCCACGTACCCTTGATCGTTCAGCATCAGTGCTTCACTCACACCGGCCATATGGGCTTCGATTCGGACAAGGATGTTATTCAAATAATTTAATGATTTCACTTTTGGACTCAGTACATCTGGACGATTTCGCCTCGTCGGTACCGTCACAATATCAATACCTGTTTCATATAGGTGCTTTGGAAAGATGGCCAGCGGCTCTACAATGATCACTGTGTTGGCTCTCCCGCAGTTGTTTGGATCTAAACCAAGATCACCAGCTCCTCTTGAGACAACAAGACGGATATAGGCATCCTTCAGTCCGTTCCTTTCAACTGTATGAATCATTTTTTCCGTGAGTTCCTCAAGTGAATATGGAATGTTCAGCATAATCGATCTGGCGGAATCATACAGGCGGTCTAAATGTTCTTTCATTCGAAAGATATTTCCGTTATACACGCGTATCCCTTCGAACACACCGTCACCGTATAAGAAGCCATGATCATAAACTGAAATTTTCGCATCCTCTTTTTTCACGAGTTCATCGTTTAAAAAGATCCACTGTTCCTTTTGGTCTTCCATTTTCAGTGAGCACCCTCTCTTTCAAACAAAAAGTAGTTGAATTTTCAGACACTTTATATTAAAGCGCCTCACGCTTGCTCTGCGTGTTTGTTTAGCTTTTGTTGAACCCATCTTACGCCGCTTTCCATACAGTGTCAACAGCATTTTTAAAATTATTAGACAATTTAGACTAATCAAAATTAAATGTATACGCTTACACCTTTGCTAGACAAGGAATGAAAAAAACTTAAAATTTTTTGTATTTTTTCTTCAATTGATTTACTTTACCTGAACGCTTTTCATTTGAGAAAACGTTTGTCATATTTTTTCACATTGTTTTGAATGAAGACTGGTAGATTCCAGCGCTTTTGATTTTCTTTCGGTATGCCTTTCTAAAGCGTTTTCCTATGAATTTATGATAGAATGAGAGCATCTTATAGAAGGAGGGCAATACATGGCTAACATCAGAGGTTATATCGGAACGTATACAAAGGGAGACAGTAAAGGCATTTATACTTTTACATTAAATACGGACAAGCAGCAGATCGAACAAGTAGAAGTGGCTGCTGAACTTGAAAATCCTACATATTTAACCGTCTCAGATTCTCAAAAATTTGTGTATGCTGTTGTGAAAGAAGGATCACAGGGCGGCGTGGCTGCTTATCAAATCGATGCTGAAACCGGCACACTTCGTTTCATCAACCAAGAACTTGCCGAAGGCGCTTCTCCTTGTCACGTCAGCGTGGACAGTCAAACAAAAACAGCTTTTACAGCAAACTATCATAAAGGAACAGCAGAGATGTATGAAATCGATGCTGAAAATGGCTCAGTGATTCGCACGCTGTCACAGGCGCAGCATGAAGGAACTGGCCCTAACGAAGATCGTCAGGAAAAACCGCACACTCACTTTATGGGTCTGACACCAGATGAACAATTTGCAGTGGCTGTTGACCTTGGGACAGATGGCATTTATACGTATAAGAAAGAAAACGGCAAACTCGAGCTTGCTCATACATTTGAAACAAAACCAGGCACAGGGCCTCGCCATATTACATTCCATCCAACGAAACCTGTGGCATATGTGATGACAGAGCTAAGCTCAGAGGTGATTGTGCTTCGTTACTTTGAAGATGGTCATTTCGAAGAGATTCAAACGATCGCAACCATTCCAAGCGACTTTACAGAGAACAATCAAGGCAGTGCCATTCACGTCTCTTCAGACGGCCAATTTGTTTATGCAGGAAATCGCGGACATGACAGCATTGCGATTTTTAAAGCAGACGCTGACGGCCAATTAAGTCTTGTCGAGATTGCTTCTTCTGAAGGAAACTGGCCTAGAGACTTTGTGCTTGATCCAACTGAAGAATTCCTCGTCGGTTCAAACCAAGAGTCTAGCAACCTAGTGTTATACAAACGCGACAAAGAAACAGGACGACTCACTGTCTTACAATCAGACATCTCAGTCCCTCATCCAGTTTGCGTGAAATTTTTAGGATAATGAAAAAAAGCCTCCAACTGTGGAGGCTTCATATTGTTGACAAAGGGCTAAAATGATCTTGATTTTAGCCCTTTGTCTTCTTTTCAGCGTGTAGACGGCATCCCGCCATCTTCAAGCTTTTGATCAATCAGAGACGTATCGGTTTTTTCACCGAACCATTTTGACAGCCTGTCCTGCGCTTTTCCTTTCACATCATCATCAATGTAGACCGCTACTTGAATCAGAGCAAATGTGATCGCTCCTAAATCATCTGTATAGCCTACACCAATCAATGTATCGGGAATGAGGTCAATTGGAAGGATAAAGTATCCGAGTGCCCCAATAATAAGGGTTTTTGCTTTGACAGGTACTTCAGGTTTTTGCAATGTATAGTAAAGTAATAGCACAGCATAGACAAGAGAGACACCGGCTTTTTGTGCCGTCTTTTTTAACTTTTCCCAAAAGGCATGATCATTAAAATGCTTCTTTGAACGCTTCAATAGTTCTTTTTTCTCAGAACGATTCATCATATCGCCTCCATTTACAGCATAGACCTTTTCCCTTCGTTATACAAGATATTCGCCAATTCGACAAACAAAAAGCAGCAGAAAGCTGCTGCATTCTACTGCTCTTTGTAAAACTTTTCGATTGCCTTATCGATGTACACCCATCCTTTATAAGACACATGAATCGTATCTTTAAAGAAATAAGGATCGTACTCATGCTTAGTCAAATCTGCGACTTCATACCCGTTATCGCGTATTTGACGATTGATTTTCTCATAATACTCTGTACGTCCCTCTTTCGGAAAACCGGTATAATCATACCATTTTCCGTTAACAGGAATCGTCACAAACAAAGGCTTTGCCCCTGCCTGTTTTAAAATATCCAGCATGATTTGAAAATCTTTGTATTCTGGTGATTCCGCATAAGAATGACCTACACGGGAATCTTTCATCTTTTTCATGATCGGTTTCAGCTTGCGGTCAAACAGTTTTTGATTAATATAAAACGGGTTGTTCCCTGCTTTTTCCGCACCTAAGACACTTGCTTCTTTTTCAAGCTCAGTCCATGTTTTTCCTTTGACTGATGGAGACGGTTGAAGCTTACGTTCATGTCCCGATCCAATTGTATAGTACATGTCTTTCTTTTGAAGCATGCCATAATACATTTTTGCAATAGGAGAAATCGCGCCATAAGCGAATTTGTTCCCAGAAAGCTCTGCTTTAAAAAGCTCTGTGATGACCATGTCGTTCTTTACTGCTTTAAACGTCATGATTCTCTTGATCAGTTCTTTTTTCACAGCTGGATCAATTTCTTTATTATAAGCGAGATTCAGTGCTTGAAGCGCTGAATAGTTCGGTGCAAAGTGATTTTCGTCAGATCCCCATTTTACAAACCACTGCGGGGACACGATAAATACAAGCTTCTTCCCTTTTAATTCATCCATATGCGCTGCAAAGTTCATCGCATGAATTAATGATTGCGATCCACCTTTTCCAATAAGGTAAGGTGTAAACCCTTGAGGATTCTCATGAAAGAAATTCGAAGGGTGATATGGATCAAAACGTGATAGTTCAGAAGATCCATAGATCGGCAAATAAGTTGGATCTTTTAGCATTTCGTCTTGTAAATAAAGCCCTTGGAACATCCCCGGATCTAATTCTGTGGCTGACTTTTGTAATTTGTCTTTTGGGATCAGATGTGAGAGCCATGCATTTGGTACAAGAAGAACACCAATGAATAGAACAGCCGCTAAAATAAGCGGCCCAAAAAAACGCTTTTTCATTACTTCATCTCTGCCAGCTGCTCAGCAATGTGATTCGGTGTATCCCACACATCACGATCGAACTCTGTAATCGGAACAGTAATTCCAAGTTGACTTTCGATTGCCATAAGCAGTTCTACTGTACCAAATGAATCTAGAAGACCTTCGTCAAAAATTGCAATCTCTGGATTTTCTTTCACAACGTCATCCTGACAAACCTCTGCAATAATACCGTATACTTGATTTTTAAATTCCATAATTTTCTACTCCCTTAATCATTAATGATGAAATGGTTTTCCTGAAAAAATATAAAATCCGAAACAAATCACATGGAATGTAATAATGATCGACACAACCATTGTGACCTTATTATCCGGCCACCACTTGTGTTTTTTATTCCATTTCTCGAATAAATTGTAACCGGACATCACAACTGCGTGATATAGTCCGTAAATAATATATTGAAGGGCTAGACCATGCCAAGCACCCATCAATAGAAAGAGGACAAAGTACCCAATATTTGATACAGCCATACGGTTCTTGATCCACTTCTTTTTTGTCATAAAGAACACAAATCTCATAAACACGTAGTCTCTGAACCAGAAGGACAGGGACATGTGCCAGCGATTCCAGAAGTCTTTAATGTTCCGGCTGATAAACGGTTTGTTAAAGTTTTCTGGTGATTTAATGCCCATCATATAACTCACACCAACAGCAAATGCTGTATAACCAGCAAAGTCAAAGAACAAATACATACTGTACGCATACATATATGTTAACTGTTGAACAAAGTGACTGCTGCTAATGTGATGAATATTCATGAGAATATACGTGTGAATCAGATAACCAATAATGAACTTGTATAAGAAGCCGATAAAAATTTTATGAATACCGGCGTATAGAAGATCACTGTACGCTTCCTTTTCAGGCGGCGTATCCATATCCTTTTCAAACCGGCGGTAACGATCAATCGGACCTGATGAAATCGTCGGGAAAAAGACAATGAAATAGACCAAACGATGAATCGGCATTTTCTTCTTAATCAAGCCGTCTCTTGTCTCGATAATTAACTGAACACCTTTAAATGTTAAGTACGAGATCCCTAAAAAGCTCAGCCAGTTCATTGGCGGCGGTTGATGCGGCTGATGAGTTAAAAAGAACGGTAAAACCTTTGATAGCACAAGCGGCAAAATCGATGCCACCACTGCCATATAGAAAACAGACGCTTGATTCGCTTTCAACCGGTACGAAAGGTACAGGCGGATGATCAAGACTTGCCACACTGTAAACAAGAAGAGTAGCAGCGCGCCATGTGCATCCTTAGAGAAAATAAGGGCGAGTGCCACAACCGTTGCAAACATGTTGTAGCCCTGCATTCTTTTGCCGCGAAGACCAAGAATGATCGTCGGCAAAAGAAGAACACCAATTAGAATGAAGAAAAAGAATGAACTAAACGGAATCATAGAAGAACCTCTTTCGCGATTCTTTTACGGTCAACCTTCCCGTTTGGCGTCATGTATAGCTGCTCAAGATAGACAAACTTTCTTGGAATCATGTACGCTGGCAGTGAATCCGCCATTTCTTTCTTAATCGCACTTGTCAGCTGATATTCTTTTTCAAATGAATGCGCTGCTGGGACAATGGCTGCAATCAAATACTCCACATGACCGTTTGGCTGGAACGGCACAATCACACAAGCATTGACATACGTTGTCTCGCTCACATGATATTCAATTTCTTCAAGCTCCATTCGGTATCCATGCAGCTTAATTTGATAGTCCAGACGGCCGTGGCATGTAATCAAACCATCCTGCGTCACACCTGCGTCACCTGTACGGTAAGCAGGGCGCCCTTCGTATTCAAAGAACACTTTATCTGTTAAGGCTTGTTCACCTAAGTAGCCTCTCGTGACGCTTGGCCCCACGATGATAATTTCCCCTTTTTCACCATCAGGAAGTGCATTGCCTTCTTCATCTAAAATGACGATATCTGTATCCGGTTTGGCATAGCCGACTGGTAAAGAATCGTGCTGATCAAGAATGGCCTGCGTGACTTCAATCGATGTGATCGCAACAGTTGCTTCAGTCGGACCATACGTATTAAAGACCTGCGCTTTTGGAAAACGCTCAAGGAGTGCACTTGCTACAGTTACAGGAAGTGCCTCTCCGCAGAACAAGAAAACTTTCAACTCTGGTAAAAGCTCCCCTGTAAAGGAAGGGTCCATTAAGCACATTTGCACAAAGGAAGGTGTTGATGTCCACACTTCAACGTCAGATTGACCAAGTGCTGCAAACATATCCTTCGGCTTATTCACTAGATCTTTTACTAAACAGTAAAGCGTGCCGCCTGATTGAAGCGCTGGATACAAATCCATCACTGATAAGTCAAAAGAAAATGGTGCTTGATTTAAGAACATGCGTCCCTCGCCAATTGGGAAGTCACGGCACATCCACTCTGTAAAGCTTTCTAAATTATTGGCTGTTACCTGAACGCCTTTCGGTTTTCCGGTACTGCCAGACGTATAAATGATGTAAAAAACATCATCCTGTTGAACCCACTGCGAGGATGGTGGTGCTTCTTTTTCAAGAGCTAAAAGAGATGCCGCACTTTTCACTTCAATGTGTTCTTCTACATCTAGTACATTCAGCTCATTTGCACAAATCAACAGACTGGCTTTTGAGCTTTCAATAATTGAGACGATACGCTCGGCAGGGATTGAGATGTCGACCGGAATGTATGGTCTACCTGATTTCACACTGCCTAAGAAAGAAATGAGCATCTCTGGCTCCATATGACCGTATACAATGACAGGTGCACTATCTGTAGCGACTGCATCGATCGCACCAGCCATTTGGTCTGATAGATGCCAAAGCTCATCATATGTGATCGAAGCATGTTGAGAAACAAATGCTGGCTGTGTTGGTTTCGTTTGTTGGTATTCTTGAATCGTGTGTAATAGTTTCATAGTTTAATCTCCAATTAAAAATCGTTGTAAATGAATGATCCCGTATTAGCTGTGTGGAATCCGTAAATAAAGAACAATAATAGCAAAATAAGTAAGTAAAAGCTCGTATATCCTATCCATTTTACAGACTTATTTTCTGATAGCTTTTTGAATAGCATATTGATAACCTCTTTTCTTTTGACACTTATAGAGACGCATGAATCATTAAAAGAGTTTCATATCAAAACATAAAAATTTTAAGAAATCATGAAAAAGATGTCGAACCTTGGAACGTCTCTTTTGAGCAAAGCTGTCTCATTGTAACAAAGATTTAATACATTTGAAATAAAATCCGAGCTTAAATTTGCCTTAAAATTGCTGAAAGCTGTCGAATAAACACAAAAGCCACCTAGTTTACCTAGCTGGCTTTGATTTTAATTACTTCTTATATTTATTGACTTCGAACATGAGAATATTTTTGAACACCACATAATCCTTTTTACTTTCAAAGGGACCTTTATTGTTGTCATGCTCGTCAATCTCATAAAACCCTGGTCCTTCCCCGGCATCACGCTTTTTGTACCAGGATAGGAAGGCGTTGACCTCTTTCATGGAGAGGTCATACTCTTTTTGCAAACCATTGACCATAGTGATGATGAGGAGAGCATCTCCGTCTTCATCGGTTGCACCGTCTTTTGGTGGTGTTGCTGGATCCGGGTCTTTGTCACCTGGAGGAGCTGTAGTGTCACTGTTTTTAAGACTTTTTAATGAAATAGATAAATTAGATTTGAAATCGTCCCTAGCGTAGTTAGGAGCATCATTACTCTGTGGAATACCTCCAATTACATAAAGTGTATCATCAATAATGGCGGATACATGCCCCATACGATAAGGAGCAGAAGAATTAGGGACAGTTCTTGATGTCTTAGTTTGCTTATCATAGAGTGTAACTTTAGAAACTCCACCTGTTCTTATAATATAATCTTCAAAATTGAATGCACTATAATAACGCCCAATTCCCCCAGACCCTACACTTGTCCACTGATCTATTGATGGATCATATTCAAACGTTGCTTGTCCAGATAAAACATAGAGTTTATTTTTTATAACTACAGCATTTCCAGCAGGAGCGTCTTTTTCAAATTTTTTCTTCTTTGTCCATTCTTTTGTTTTTATATCGTAACTATACGTGTTACTGCTGTAATTCTCGTGCTTTAACGGTTTATTATAACCCAAAACATAGATTTTATTATCTATAGCACCTGCGTATAAATCGAAAGCAGATATTTTCAATTCAAATGGGAGGTCTTCTGCCTCTTCCCATTTATCCATTTTGATGTTATAAACTTCTACGCTATTTGAAAACCCTTGATCTGTTCTCCCACCCATTACATATATATGATCCCCTACAATAACACTAGCAGCACCCATACGGCCTGTTTTCATACTAGCTTTTTCTGACCATTTATCTAACTTCGGATCATATACATAAGTAGTATTAGAATTGGCTTTACCTGAACCTATTCCACCTATTACATAGATTTTCCCATCATATACTTCGCTTACAGCTCCTACTCTTGCAGCTGGCAATTCTGCTCGTTTTTCCCATTCAAGAATATCTGCCTTTTCTGCTTTTATTGATTGTAATGGATAAATTAATGCAGAAATTAATAAAATGAAAATAAAAAACCATTTTTTCAAGATAAACACACTCCTTCAATTTGTTTACATAACAAATATCGGATAGTTATTTATTTTTTCCATGTTTTTGTTACTTATATATATTTATTTACTTACCGTCTCCCCAATGCGCCTATAAATTTCTAAAATTAGACTTCCGCATTAGAATTATTTCATATTTATGTTAATTAATTGCAGGCGTTACTCATATTTTTCTATATCTCCATCAAAAAAACCCATGATTCATGGGTTTCTTCTCAGTCCATTATTAAAAAATCCGTCACAAGGCAAGCGGGCTCTCCGTTTTGATCTAGCCCCCAAAAGCTTGGATACATCCCGTCGCCGAAGCCTGTTGTAAACATGGCAATGTCCACTTTGTCATGAAAACGGGCGACGAGCCAGTCCCATGTGTGCTTGTAGTTTTGCTCAAGCGCTTCTGCAAATTCTTCATAAAGATAGAAATCATTGTCCTCTTTATACCGTTTATCCTCATAAGCTTGTAAATATCGTGCTGCTTCCGCATCCATGAAACAACCCATTCCCGTATTTACACCGTAGCCGAAGAACTCGTCTTCTTTCAATTGATTGAGTTCTTGCCCTGCTCTTGTGGCAAGCTCCCATTCTGTTGCTTGCTCGTTTGTGAACTTGATCATTGCATAGGCAACGCGTTCGTCACCGCTTTGCAACCGCTTAACTATAAGTAGAATAGGATATTTTCCTAGAGCAACCTTCCTCGTAAACGATTGGTCTCCTTCAGAAACAAAAGGATCACATGCAACGATATGACCGCTAGTGATCTCGATATGGCCTAACTGTTTGGCGAATAATTGATCACCTTCTGAGCTGCTTGATTTCTCTCCATTTTCATATAGTAGGTTTGTTGGATTGATGTTGTACAAGTGACCATTCCTTTCATTGTTTTTCTAGGGCGTTTGGGATTATGTGCTTTTTCCCCATTTATTCCGTCAATAAAAAATCTGTAACGAGACAAGTTTCATCTCCATTCTCGTCCATCCCCCAAAAGGTTGGGTATACGCCATCACCAAAACGAGTAGAAAAGATCGCTAAATCAACTTTCTCCTGAAAGCGCGTGACTAACCAGCTTCTTGTATCCTCATAACTTTTCTCCAAACAGTTCTATGAAAGGGTTCTCCTTCTACTATACACTTTAATTTTTTTAGTTGGAAAATGAATATTCTCCTCTTTTGAACATTTATCCCTTTGCGATGTCTTTTTCATTAGTTAAAAATAAATGGAAGGTTCATTAAAAAACGCCCTTCCAATGGAGGGGCTGTGTTATTAACTATTTTATTTTGAATATCTCTTAATAAATGTTTCGCTAATCCTGCTTACGATATAGATCGTAACCGCTAAAATCAGCATCAACGGAAACATACTTAAACGATCATCTGCAGCATAAACAATGATCCCCACAATGATAGCCACTACGATTGCCGTTAAAAAATGCTTCACCGCCATATCACCCCTTTGTATATCATATACATTTTATTACACAAAAGGTTCTATTGAAATAATTTCCACAAAATCAGATATACGCAAGTCTAGATTGATTTCGACCACAAGCAGAAGTGGGTTTCCTTTGTTTCGCTCTATAAGAGGGTTGCTTCCCTCCCTTATATTGTTGATATAATCTCTATATGCTAAAATTAACTAAAATATCTAGATAATGGATCAATCAGGAGGTCATTCAGTGACACAGCAAAGCAAACCATCCAAAATGTTATTAATTACTTTACCCGGCGCTATTATCGCCCTTGTGATGGTCTTAGGGAAAATTGATACACCTGTAACAAATGTTTTATTTTATATTGTGGCTTTTAGTGTTATGGGTTTAGTGGTTTCAAGCTTAGTGAAAGACTACAGAAAAAAGAATAGTTGAACTCTTCATCTAGGAAGCTGTCGTCTATGCAGCTCCCTTTCTTTATGTGAACACTCTCAAAGTTCTACATTAAAGCAAAACAACTAGAATTAAAAAGAGGGAAGTAAATGAGTAGAGAAATTAAAGGAGAATGGTATGAAAACCCTTGAGGTCTTTGAGTTGAAGAATGGAATTGACCAAACGCTGAACAAGTTGAAGCAGCAATCACATAATGTTAAGTCCCTAGAAAAACAAATCAATCAAATCATCTCCTTGGATGACGCATTAAAGGGAGAAGCTGGACAAGCGATAAAAGCTTTTTATTTGGAGTGTCACATTCCCTTTTTGCAATTCTTTCAGATCATCATTGAAGAATACAGTGGTGCGCTAAAAAAGACAAAACAGGCACTTCATGCTTTTGAATCAAACCCGAATGGTTTTATCTCTCAATCATTCATTGAACACGAGCTTGACCAAGGGTTAAAAAAAGCCGAACGGGCCATTTCTGATATCGTATCAGATGTGAATCAAGCCATTTGCAGAGTAAACCATATTGTGCATTTGCCTCATGTAAACGAATCTACTTTCCAACAAAGCTATCAAAAAGCATGGCTTGAGACGTCCAAAACCATTGGACTACTTCATGTTTTTGACAGAGAACAAACAAGTGCACTAAATGAAACAAAAAGTTCCCTTCACACAATGAAGCAATACATAGACACTTTAAGTACGATGTTCACTGGCCCGAAAATTGAGATGACCAGTTATCAAAAGGGCTCTATTTTCAAAGATGGAACAGAAGAAAAAATCAAGAGCACCATCAACGGATTGAATGAAAAAATAGACAACCCTAAAGAAAACCCAATGATGATCATGCTCAAGAAGCTGAATGAAAAAGAGCGATCGAATGTGGATACGGTTGTGAAGAAGAAACCATCTAATAAAATCAATCAAAACGCCGTGATCGTAAATAGAAAAGTATATAATACAAATGAAAAGATTGACTTCGCAAATGCCAAAACAGTTGAAGTTATTCGAGATGGAATGCTGTATCGGTTACGAATATCGGATCAAAACAAAGTGAATATTGAAAGCATCACAAAGATTTCCGACTTGAAACAAACCTCAAACATCTTAAATACAGCGGTTGAATTTACAGGAATAAATGATGCCATTCGAGTCATCACAGGGAGAGACCCTGTAACAGGTGACAAAGTCGCTGACATGGACCGTCTAGTATCAAGCTTGTACATGATACCATGAGCTAAAATCGCTAAAGTTGGAAAATACGTATTTAAAATAATGAAAGGAGAGAAAGTAGCCAAGAAGATTGTTAAAACACCTTCCTTCGGCAAACACTCCGTACCAAAAGGTCCGTATCGTGAAGTAAATGGTTTCCCTGCAAAGGTAAAACCAGGAGCTCAAGAGAAACATATTCCTGATGCACCTAACTATAAGCAAGAAGTTGCGAATGGCCGTCCAAATAAAAGCATTTTCAATGGAGATAATAAAACAGCACAAGAATTGCTAGATAAGTTCGCTGGGAAAGGTACAAAAATAGGTGAGCACAAAGAAAGAGTAGACTTTGGCCAAGTGATTGGAAAATACTATGATAAAGATACCGGTAAGTATGTGGAGACTTAGAGGCTTAATACACTACAGCAAAAACGGCGCTCATATAGTACCATCAGAGCCTTTAAAACCATAAATTAAGGAGGATTCGAATGGGATATGATCCATTAATTTCAGCATTACGAAAATATAAAAATAACGATTTGATTTTAGAATGGAAAAACGGTTTAAAAGTTATTGGGGAATCTGACACACTTTATGAAACAGATAACGGATTGGAAGATGATGATGTCAATTATACAGAGTATGACGCAGTCGCATTTCAAGTTAATAACATCTTATCGCCCCCCGCTAATAACGACTGTGATATATACGATTGGTTAAAGCAAGAAAAAAGTTCCTTAATTGAAATTTCACTTTATAAAGATACACCAAATGCAGTATATTTAGCAGACGGTCAAAAATTATGGGAATTGGACAGTGATAATTAACAAAGGAAGGCCCCTCCAAATTGGAAGGGCTTTTCGTTTGTTTTTGCTTTACCTCAATATATTTAGTAGCAACCCTACATATAAGCCCATTTTCAATTTATACATTTTTGATTTTGAGCCATTTACGTTCATAGTCATTGAAGAAGCTAATCAGAAATCAGCCACCCATCTTGATAGCTTCTTTGATACAAAAATAGGACGGAAATACTTAAAAACAAATTCGCCCCCAACCCGCTCCCAAAACCCTAATTTGAAGCGATAAACGAACTTATATTCCAAGAAACAAAAAAGCCTGAAATCCTTTCATATCAAGGATTTCAAGCTTTTACATTAGTACGTCCCAGGAGAGATTCGAACTCCCGACCGACGCCTTAGAAGGGCGTTGCTCTATCCAGCTGAGCTACTGGGACATGTTGTTATGTAGTGTTTTTTTGGTGAGTACCTCACCGACAAGATTTATTATATTACTATTGTTCTTTAAAGTCAACGGTTTTTCGAAAGTTTTTTCATAAGGGGCAAATGCTGCACCCTTATGAAATACCTTCCAATGTGACAGTGTTTTCGAGGTCTTGTATGGCTTGACCTTCGTCTGTGAAAAACTGTACGTTCGCTTCGCTTCCATCTAGTGTCAGTATAGCGTAGCTGCGCTCTTTACGCACTCTTGGCAGGTGCACGCTGCCTGGGTTAATGAGCAGTTTTCCTCTTAGCAGCTCACTGCCTGGGATGTGCGAGTGGCCAAAGCAGATGATGTCTGCGCCTAGCTCTTCTGCACGGTAGTAGACTTGAAGCAAGGATTGTTTGATGCCATGCAGATGTCCGTGAGTGAGAAATAGTTTTCCGCCTCCATCAAGTGAAAGCAGGAGCTCTTCTTCAAAATCGCCCATAAAGTCACAATTTCCTTTGACGACCTTGTATCCTTCGAGAGCTGGGTGGTTCGTTTCGAGTTCTGAATCTCCGCAGTGAATCATCATGTCGACTTCAGCCGCATGCCGTTTGGCAATGGTTTGAAGTTCGTCTGTGAGTCCATGACTGTCACTAATGATGAGTATCTTCATGGCTTCATTCCCCCTTATTCATTTGCGTCTAGCAGTGATGAAAGCTTTTGAAGCGCGACCGCTCGATGGCTAATCTTGTTTTTCTCCTCTGGTGATAACTCGGCCATCGTCTGATCTTTGTCTTTGACGATGAAAATTGGGTCGTATCCGAAGCCGTTTTCGCCGATTGGTTCCTCTGCGATGAAACCTTCTACTGATCCTTCTACCGTCTTTGTTTCTTTACCCGGTATGCTGACAGCAAGGGCACATCTGAATCTAGCTGTACGGTCTTCTTTTTCAATGCCTTGAAGCTCGCTCAGCACTTTTTCTACATTCTCAGCATCGTTTTTATGTTCACCAGCGTATCTCGCTGAATATACGCCAGGTTTTCCGCCAAGATAGTCAATCGACAAACCGGAATCGTCTGCAATGACCATTTCACCTGCTTTGGCTTGAATCGCCTCGGCTTTGATAATGGCATTTTCTTCGAAGGTTTGTCCTGTTTCTTCAATCTCTTCAGTAAAGCCGATGTCTGCTAGTGTTTTGACCGTGAATCCTTTTGGCTCAAGAATGGCTTTGAATTCTTTCGCTTTACCCGCATTGTGCGTTGCAATGATGGCTGTTTTCATCCTGATCAAACCCTTCTCTTTACGATGACTTCTCCTGTCACTGCTTTTTGCTTTTCGATTAATTCTTTGATGCCCTTTTCGGCTAAATCAAGCAGTCCGTTTAGCTGTTCTCTTGAGAATGTCGCTTCTTCGCCTGTGCCTTGAAGTTCAACAAAGCGTCCAGCGCCTGTCATGATGACATTCATATCTACTTCAGCTGAAGAATCTTCTTCATAATTTAAATCTAACAGAAGACCTTGCTGAGAATCAATTCCGACGGATATCGCCGCTAAATAATCAGTGATCGGGTTTTGTTTGATGACACCTTCTGCTCGAAGCTTTTGAATCGCAAGCGTCATGGCGACAAAAGCACCGGTAATAGATGCTGTGCGTGTGCCCCCGTCTGCTTGAATGACATCACAGTCAATCCAAATCGTGCGTTCGCCAAGTTTTTCTAAATCAACGACTGCACGGAGTGCTCGTCCAATTAATCGCTGAATTTCCATTGTACGTCCTGTCACTTTTCCTTTAGATGATTCTCTAATGGTTCTTTGAGCGGTTGCTCTTGGAAGCATGCTATATTCTGCTGTAATCCAGCCTTTTCCTTGCCCTCTTAAAAAAGGAGGTACGCGGTCTTCGATGGATGCGTTACAAATCACCTTCGTATTGCCCGCTGAGATTAAGACAGAGCCTTCTGGATGCGTAATGTAGCCTGCCTCTATTTCAATTTTTCTTAATTCGTCATAGTGTCTTTCATCTAATCTCATGATTTACCTCCGTTACAAAATACATTCCGCGCGGATGCCAGCGGGGTTCTCCTACTAACTTTGACAACCTCGGCTCGTTCTAATCGCTTGGAATAAAAAAGAGGCAGCGAATATGCATGCCTCTTTTTCTCCATTATATCAATGTGTGCCGTTAAAAACTACCTGTATTCACTTGTTCTGGTCTTGAAACCGGCTTTGTCAGCTCTGCTCCTTTTTCGTTCACAAGCTCAGCCTTGCCGTTTACCTTAACGGATACGCTTTTGACGTCCGGCAGCTCTGTTAATGTGAGCACGATGCTATCAAGAACTTTTTGTGAAATCACCTTTTTCTTTTCATCTGCGCTGCCGAAAATGGATTCGTTGAAATCAAGTGTCACATGTCCGTCTTTTACTTTCGGGATATCATTCAGCTTTACATCTTGATCAAAGTCTGTGAGCAAATGGCTTTTTTTGCTTGGTCCAGAGACGAGCTCATCAATGGCTGCTGTAATTTGATCATCCTCATCTTTTGGCGCCCTTTTGGTCACAGGAACATAGTACGTCTGTTCATCAGATTCAGCTAAGTAATAAACTGTCACTGGCTTTGTCGATGTCATATCAGCGGCAGCCTCGTGCTGAATATTAATACCGTCTTCTCTGCTTAAATCATCTGAAATCGGTGTGCCGTTCACAGGCATTTCTTTTAGTTCATGACCATTCATTTTCAATTTGACTTTGGCGACAGAATCAAACTGCGTTAACGTCCAAGTGACCGATTGCAGGATGCGCTGTTCGTCTTCTTTTTTATAGTTTTTGAATTCATTTGAAAAATCTACTACGGCCGTTCCGTCTTTAATGTCGACAGATACACTCGTGTCGGCCGGCAAAACAGCCCGGAATCCATTTGGCATGAGGTTAGAAATCGGTCCTCCGTCCACGAGGTATTCTAAGGTTTGTTTGGCACTCCCCTCATTTTTCGGCAGTGGAATGGATTGAGAAACGACATACCCGTTTTTATCAATTAAATATAATTCTCTCATGACTGTATCTGCCTTCTTCTCTTCTTTTCCTTCTTTCGCTGTTTGTTTCTCTTCTTTATTTTCTTTCACATATGTGACGTTTTGTGGCGGGTCAATCTCTGTTTTCGCTTGGTCTGTTTGAAACAATCCGCATCCTGACAAAAGCATGGCTGACGCGATACACGTCACAGCTGCTGTAGATCCTTTTTTCAGCATACTTCACCCTCCTCTAGTAGTTTGTACTACTATGTATACGAGCTCCTCCTGCGGATTAGACCCTTTTCATAAAAAAATAACCCACTTCAAATAGAAGGGGGTTATTGCTGATAGACGTGTTCGAGTGATACGGTTTCGACCCTCCCTGGCAGGTAGCCAAACCAGTCACGAGCGATGTTTTCAAAATTTTGCTGCTGCCCTGTTGTATAAAATGTATGAACAGGCGCTTCTTTAGAGGTATTTAACAGCCCTTTATAGGAAAGAATCGTACTTGCTTCTCTCGCTGTCTCGTCCCCTGATGAAATGATGCTCACATCACTGCCCATAAAGCGCTGAATCGACTCTTTTAAAATTGGATAGTGTGTACAGCCAAGAATGAGTGTATCAATTCCTGTTTCTTTCATCGGTTCAAGGGAATCTTTCACCACTTCATCTGCTGTCTGATCTAAAAACGTCCCGCTTTCCACAAAGGGAACAAGCAACGGACATGCCAGGCTTTGAACCGCTAGTCCTGCTTTTAGGGATAGCAAAGCTTCTTTGTATGCCTCGCTTTTGATCGTATTGGCTGTACCAATGACACCAATCTGCTGATTGTTTGTCACCTTGATGGCTGTGCGGGCGCCGGGCTGAATCACGCCAATGACCGGAATATCAAGCGTTCCTTTGATTTCATCTAGTGCGATCGCCGTCGCTGTGTTGCATGCGATGACGAGCATTTTAATATGATGATGTCTTAATAAGTAGTGTGCCATTTCCCAAGTATATTGAAGAACCTCTTCTTCTTTCCGAGGGCCATACGGGCACCGTTTTGTATCGCCTACGTAAATGATTTTTTCTTTTGGCAGTTGTCTCATGATTTCCTTTGCAACGGTTAAACCGCCGACGCCGGAATCAATGACGCCGATTGGTTGATCCAACAAAATCGCCTCATTTTCTTTTCATTTGCTGCTGTAGTTTCGTTAAGGATTGATTGAAAACGATGGCTTCTTCTTCTGAGAAAGCCCCTAGAAGTTCACTGACGTATTCTTGGCGTTTAACAATCACTTCTTGAATGATCCGCTCGCCTTCAGGCAATAAATGAATGCGAACCACGCGGCGGTCAGAAGGATCTTTTACTCGTTCGACAAGTTCACTTTTTTCCATTCGATCAATTAAGTCGGTGGTTGTACTGCAAGCCAAATACATCTTTTGTGATAGCTCACCTATTGTCATATCTCCGAATTCATAAAGCCACTGAAGCCCTACAAATTGAGGAGGTGTAATCGTATATTGGTTCAGGATTTCTCTGCCTTTTTGCTTAATAATTGCAGCAATATGGCGCAATGATTTTTCAATCTCTGCTACATGGTCGAACTCATTCGTTTCCATTTCATTGATACCTCACTATAGCATCTCACTTTGATTAAAACGTACATTCCTATTTTCCTCGTTTTTCAGAGAAAATGCAAGAAGAGACTCATGGAAACCATATAGAAATAACCGGTTCCTTCCTAGAGTGGAAGGAAAACCGGCTGACTTTAGAGCTCTAGCTCACCCATACGCAGAAGCTCGACTACGGCCTGTGAACGACCTTTGACTCCTAGCTTTTGCATGGCATTCGAAATATGATTTCGAACAGTCTTTTCGCTAATAAAAAGCTCGCTTGCAATTTCTTTTGTTGTTTTATCTTGGACGAGCAATTCGAATACTTCTCTTTCTCTTTTGGTTAATAGCGGCTTGGATTGAAACTCTTTCTCCTTCAAGTATTGTAACCCTCCTTGCTAAGGTGAGAGCTCTAGTCTCTATAGAATGGGATTCTGTATAGTCGAGATATCATATGCCGGCTGCCCGAGGTAGGTGACGTTAAAATCGAGAATTCCTGCATATGAGCGTCCATTTTGTACGGTTTTATCCGCACAAAAAAGGACGAGTTTCCTACCCGAGACGTCGTCCTTTTCATACACGTATTTAAAAGATAGAAATGGCTCCTGTTAACAAAGCAATAAGCGTTGTAAAAAGGGCAGTTAACACGGTCCACAGCAATGCGTATTTTTGCAAATCGCCAATATCTTTGTTCAGCATACTGACAAGAAGTAGCGTTGAAGCCACAAGAGGGCTCAGCAGATGAACAGGCTGTCCTATAATAGAGGCGCGTGCAATTTCCACTGGATCAATTCCGTAAGCTGCGCCGGCTTCTGCCAAGATTGGCAGCACCCCGAAATAATAAGCATCATTTGAAAGAACAAATGTAAATGGCATACTCGTTAAAGCCACAATGAGCGGAAAAAATGAACTGTAAGAATCCGGAATTAAGTAAATCACCAAGTTGGCAATCGACTCCACCATTTTTGTCCCCGAAAAGATTCCTGTGAAAATTCCTGCTGCAAACACAAGGGTAATGACCGTTAAGGCATTTCCCGCATGCGATAAGATTCTCTCGCGCTGATCTTCAACCTTTGGATAGTTGATCATGAGAGCGATGACAAATCCAATTAAGAAGAGAACTGGAATCGGTACGATATCTAAAACAAGTGTCGCCATCACCGCAATCGTCAAGAAGAAGTTCACCCAAATGAGATTCGGTCTCTTTATATCTTCTACGCCATCTTCGATTGACGCTGCCAGTTCAGGGGAGATCGAGACCTCTTCTTTGTACTGAATTTCTGCAACCCCAATTCGCTTCCGCTCTTTTTTCCCAAGCACATAAGCAGTAAAAAGGATGAATAGACCGCCAGCTACCATCGTTGGAATTAATGGAATAAAAAATTCAGCTGCATCCAAGCCAAGCGCCGCAATTGCACGAGTAGCTGGACCACCCCACGGGGTCATACCGCTCATAATACCTAATGATAATAATGAAATCGTTCCTAAAATCAACGGGTTCATCCCAATTCTTAAGAAAAGCGGCAGCAAAGCGGATACGGTAATCATGTAAGTTGTCGTCCCATCACCATCTAATGCAACAAGCATAGACAAAATCGCTACCCCAAACGCAATTTTGACAGGATCCCCTTTCACAATACGTAAAATGAGTTTAATCAGTGGATCAAACAGCCCAGCATCCAGCATGACACCGAAGAATAAAATGGCAAATAACAATAAAGCAGCAGATGGCGCAACCGTTTTGAGTCCATCGAGCATCATATCCCCTAACCCACTGTAAAACCCACCAATCAATGCAAAGATGATCGGTACTACGGTTAACGCCACCACCGGATGCATACGTTTTGTCATAATAAGAAATGTAAAAGTCACGACCATTAAGAGCCCTAAAATAGCTAGCACTATATATCCCTCCATCCTCTTCTTTACACGATCAGCAAGCGCCCCTTTGCACTTGTGATCTGAATGTTAGCGCTTTCTATTTCAAGGATATAATAGCTTTTTTCATAATGAAAATATTGATTTTTTCGTATCTTCTATAAATTCTTTTTATAATCAGCCTTGCTGGCTTCTTAAAAATTCGATGAATGCTTTCACAACAGATAAATGAAGGGAGTCAGGCTGGTACATAAGCCATGTATCTCTTAAAACAGGCTGTCCATCTTTATACGAAAGACCTTTTACAAATAGCTCATCACTTGGTCTGAGGCAAATTTCCGGGACAATGGCGTAGCCTAAACCGTGCTTAACCATCTCTTTTGATGTATCCTGGCGGTCTGTCTCCATCGTCACAAGCGGAGGCATAGTAAACGTTTCCTGCCACCATCTGTTAATCAATCGTTTTAATGAACTATCTGTATGATAGTCAATGAGCGGAAGCTTTGGGAGGTCCTTTAGCTGGATTTCTGATTTTGAAATGATACAAAGCCGCTCTTTATCAAGCAAAAACCGCTCTCCATTCCAATCGTAATCCCCTCTTAAAATCCCTAAATGGACACTTGATGTGCCTAATAAATCCATGACTTTCGTGCTCCAGCCTGTATTCACCATGAATTGAACATGTGGATACTGCTTAGAAAATTCTCTTAAAATTTCCGGCAGCTTATACTGAGCAAAGTTACTTGAGACCCCTAACCGGATTGTCCCTTTGACCTTTTTTTGCATGTTGAGCATGCCATCTTTTGTTTGCTGAAGCTGTTTGAGCATGTCATTTGCATATGCAGCCAAGTACTCGCCTTCTGACGTAAATTCAATGCCTCGTTTTCTTTTAAAGAAAAGCTTCATATCAAACTCCTCTTCAAGCTGCTTCAACCGATAGCTTAAGGCAGGCTGAGAGACAAATAATTTTTCCGCCGCTTTTGTGATGTTCTTTTCTTCATAGAGCACCTTTAAAAACCGCCAGTCTTTCTCATCCATGGTGTGCCCTCCTTTTTCACTAGTTATAAAAAAATTTTATTGATTCCTCTTAAAATAATGTATTTAACTTATTTCTTATTATACTTTACCATTTTGATTAGATAAACAGTTCATTAAAAATTGAGGGTGAGAGCAATGAGAAAAGTTCCAATCACAATGATGCGAGGCGGTACAAGTAAAGGGGTATTCATTCAAGCAAACAATTCACCATTTGAACACGATGAGCTCGAGGCATTTCTACTAGACATTATGGGCAGCCCTGACCGGTTGCAGGTCGATGGAATCGGCGGCGGTAATTCTTTAACAAGCAAAGTGGCCATTATCGATAAAGCCACACGTCCAGATGTGGATGTGAACTATACGTTTGCACAAGTCAGCATCAATGAGAGATATGTCGACTTTAAAGGAAACTGCGGGAATATCTCATCAGCGGTTGGACCATACGCCATCATTAAAGGACTTGTTCAAGCGGTTGAGCCCATTACGACTGTACGTATCCTCAATACCAACACCAATAAAGTCATTGTAGCAGAGGTTGAGGTTGAAAACGGCGAAGTGAAATTTGAGGGAGATGTAGAAATTCCAGGAGTAAAAGGGACAGGATCTCCCATCTATCTATCATTTGAAAAACCTGAAGGCGCTGTAACAGGTAAAACCTTTCCGACAGGGAACCGCATGGATATGATTCAGACAAAATTCGGGGAGATTCCGATCTCGATCGTTGACATCGCAAATCCCATTGCCTTTGTCCGTGCGAAGGATCTTCATTTAAAAGGAACCGAATTGCCTGAGGAATTTTCAGACGCATTACTGGATGATTTAGAAGAGATTCGTTCCATCGCTGCTGAAATGTGTCACTTTGCGCCAAAAGACATGGCAACATTACAGTCACCAGCGGTTCCGAAGCTTGCGATTATTAGCGAACCTGCTGATTATGTCGATACAAATGGAGTGATGAGACGAGCAGCCGATATGGACATCATCGTACGCATGCTATCAATGCAAAGACCACACCAAGCGCTTGCCATTACCGGCTCTGTCTGTGTGTCAGCCAGCTGTTTTATGGAACAAACACTTCCTGCACAGCTTTATGATGGACAACATGATACGCTTCGAATCGGGCATCCTGCCGGAATTATGCAAACGGACATTGACGTGTCTCAAAACAGAGTCAAAGTCATTCGAACCGCAAGAGAAATCCTAGACGGGGTTGTCTTTACGAAACAAGATTATATTGTGCAGCCTCGTATAAAAAGAGAAGCCTGAAGCAGACGAGAACATCGTCTGCTTTTTTTAATGTTGAAGCGGGGCATCAATATCTCCCGCAGAATGAGCTTTGATCTGTCCTTTATCATCTTTTAGCTGAAGATGACCAAAGCGGTTAACACCGCTGCAAATGCCTTCTTCCCATGTTTGTTTTTCACGATCTAACGAAATGCGAAGCGGCTTGTTGAGTCGATATAACCGTTTGTTATAGAGGGCAGTGAGTGCTTCAAACCCTTCATTCTTCCAGCGTGTATGATATTTTTCAAAAGCCGTGGCAAGGTCCTTCACAAGCTGATCGGCTTTTAGCTCTGTCAGTTCAGATAGGCAAATGGTTTTGTACGGGACATGCTCCGGCTTCGTTTCTACATTGATACCGACACCAATATAAATGGCGCTGCGGTCTGCTTCTATTAATGTGCCGGATACCTTTGCTTCATTAATGAGAATATCATTCGGCCATTTGATCGCCAGCTGATCGTCCGCTCTCATGAGTGGTTTCAGCACATCATAGATTGCTAGTGCTGTCAGCGGAGCGATCGTTGATTGAGTGGAGAGTTCTTCTGGCGGCATGACTGTCATGGTTACCGCCACATTCCCTACAGGCGTTTCCCATGGCCTCCCGAGTCTGCCTCTTCCTGCTGTCTGCTGGCGTGCATAGACAGCAAATGAGGGCTTTTCTCCTTGCTGCATGAGCCTTTTCGCTTCATTATTTGTACTATCAATGGTGTCATATTGAAAAATCTTCATGTGTTCTCCTCTTGTTTCTTCTTGATATGATGCTTTTATTATAACAAAATGAAGTGTGCACGTTGATAAGGCATCATGCTACTCATTTCGCTGCGCCTGAAATGTCTTTTTTTCTTCTTCAGTAAATGGGACAGATGTGCCTGCATCTTTACTAATTTGCACCATCGTGACTGACCCTGTAAAGCATGGTTCCTGCTGCTCATTTTCTCCTAAGTAATGAAGAATGAGTGAGCTTGATCCTACCTTTTCCGGCTTGACATACACACGAAGCCTCTCTCCAATCTCTACCTGCTTGATGTAATCACATTGCAGATTAGCGACGACTGTCATGGTCTCTCTCACACGTTTCATCCGTTTATCAACAATTCCTGTTTTTTGAAAAAAGGCAATGCGCGCCTCTTCAAAATACACAAAAGGGGTGACATTGTTCATATGGCCAAACATATCCGTTTCTGAAAAACGAACAGTGGTTTCGACATAAAATCGAAAGGATGCCCTCCACTCTTCAAACGGCTCTTCAATATATGACGGCAATCTCACTTGATCATCTCCTTATTTGGAAACAAAACGCCTCTCCCGTATTGGAAGAGGCATTTGTTTATATGTTGCATCCAGCCTCTTAAACACTCATCATGATTGGCAAAGAGGACTGAATGTGATGTTATTCTGCGTGATCGCTTCCGAAGAAGTTACGGAATGCTTGTAAAGTTGTATCTCGGTTAAGTGCAGCAATTGACGTTGTCAGCGGGATTCCTTTCGGACAAGACTGCACACAGTTTTGGGAGTTCCCGCAGTTCGCAAGACCACCGTCTCCCATAATTTCTTCTAGACGGTCAGACTTATTCATCGCACCTGTCGGATGTGCGTTAAATAAACGAACTTGCGAAAGCGGTGCAGGTCCCATAAAGGAAGATTTATCATTCACGTTTGGACAAGCTTCAAGGCAGACACCACATGTCATACATTTCGAAAGCTCATAAGCCCATTGACGTTTTTTCTCAGGCATTCTTGGTCCAGGACCAAGGTCATACGTGCCATCGATCGGTACCCATGCTTTCACCTTTTTCAAGGAATTGAACATCCGGCTTCTATCAACCTGCAAATCTCTCACAACCGGGAATGTCTTCATCGGCTGAAGACGAATCGGCTGGTCTAACTTGTCAATCAAGGCTGTACATGATTGGCGCGGCTTTCCATTAATGACCATAGAACAAGCTCCGCACACCTCTTCAAGACAGTTCATATCCCAGTTGATCGCCGTTGTTTTTTTCCCTTGTTTATTGACCGGGTTCCGTCTAATTTCCATGAGTGCGGAAATGACGTTCATATTTGGGCGGTAAGGGATTTCGAATTCTTCATCATAAGGCTTTCCATCTGCTGTATCTTGACGTGTGATTATGAATTGAATCGTGTTTTTTTCACTCATCTTATTTCTCCACCTTTTTCTTCGAGTAATCTCGTTTACGAGGTGCAATTAACGATACATCGACGTCCTCATAGTGGAATGCAGGCTTTTGATTTTTTCCTTTGAACGTAGCCATCGTTGTTTTTAGGAACTCTTCATCGTTTCTCTCTGGGAAGTCTGGTTTGTAGTGTGCGCCTCGGCTTTCATTCCTGTTGTAAGCCCCGATCGTAATGACTCTTGCCAGCTGAAGCATGTTGTCAAGCTGACGTGTGAAGGCAGCGCCTTGGTTGCTCCATGAAGCTGTATCGTTGATGTTGATCTGCTTGTAGCGCTCCATTAGTTCTTCGATTTTCTGATCTGTTTTTAAGAGTTTGTCATTGTAACGAACAACTGTGACGTTATCCGTCATCCATTCTCCAAGCTCTTTATGAAGCACGTACGCATTTTCTGTTCCGTCCATGCCGAGGATGTTGTCCCATTTCTCCTGCTCTTTCTTCACGGCGCTGTCAAATGTTGCAGAAGATAGGTCTTCCGCAGACTTTTCAAGACCACTAATGTACTTCACAGCATTTGGTCCAGCGACCATTCCGCCGTAAATGGCTGAAAGCAGTGAGTTTGCACCAAGTCTGTTTCCGCCGTGCATAGAGTAATCACATTCTCCGGCAGCAAATAGACCTTTGATATTCGTCATTTGATCATAATCAACCCATAATCCGCCCATTGAGTAATGAACAGCAGGGAAAATTTTCATTGGAAGTTTACGCGGGTCATCACCCATGAATTTTTCATAGATTTCAATGATGCCGCCAAGTTTAATATCAAGTTCTTTTGGATCTTTATGAGAAAGATCGAGATATACCATGTTCTCTCCGTTGATGCCAAGCTTTTGCTCGACACATACGTCAAAGATCTCACGTGTTGCGATATCACGCGGTACAAGGTTTCCGTATGCTGGATATTTTTCTTCCAGGAAGTACCAAGGCTTCCCGTCTTTATATGTCCAAACACGTCCGCCTTCACCACGAGCCGATTCACTCATGAGACGAAGCTTGTCATCTCCAGGGATCGCTGTTGGATGAATTTGAATGAATTCTCCATTTGCATAATGAGCCCCTTGCTGATAGACGATAGATGCAGCAGATCCAGTGTTAATCATGGAGTTCGTTGATTTTCCGAACACGATTCCAGGACCGCCTGTTGCCATGATCACTGCATCTGAACGGAAGGATTCAATTTCCATTGTTGTTAAGTTCTGCGCGACAATGCCCCGGCATACTTCCTCGTCATCTAACACAGCGCCAAGGAATTCCCAGCCTTCATATTTCGTGACAAGTCCTGCTACTTCATAGCGGCGAACCTGCTCATCAAGTGCATATAATAGCTGCTGGCCTGTTGTAGCTCCAGCAAATGCTGTACGGTGGTGCTGTGTTCCCCCGAAGCGGCGGAAGTCCAATAATCCCTCTGGTGTTCTGTTAAACATCACACCCATCCGATCAAGTAAATGGATAATGGACGGCGCTGCTTCACACATTGCCTTAACTGGCGGCTGGTTGGCTAAGAAGTCTCCGCCATACACCGTGTCGTCAAAATGCTCATAAGGTGAATCCCCTTCACCTTTTGTATTCACCGCTCCGTTGATTCCGCCCTGTGCACATACAGAATGCGAACGTTTTACAGGTACGATTGAAAATAGTTTAACAGCTGTTCCCGCTTCTGCTGCTTTAATAGTTGCCATGAGACCAGCTAAGCCGCCTCCGACAACGATGATGCTAGAATTACTCATTGTAGCCCCTCTCCCTCTTCTACTAATCTATTTCCTCTTAAACAAAAGCGAAAATTGCTCTTAGCCCTACATATGAAAGCGCTATAAATATACCTAATGTCACATATGTGGAGATTCTTTGTGAGCGTGGTGAAACAGTAATTCCCCAGCTGACAGCAAATGACCACAAGCCATTAGCAAAGTGGAAAATAGTAGATAAAACGCCGACAATATAGAAGCCTAGCATAAATGGAGAGCTTAAAATATTCGCCATCATGTCATAGTTCACTTCAGCTCCAAGCTGAGCTTGAATTCGTGTTTCCCATACATGCCAAGTCACAAAAATCAATGTGATGATACCTGAAACCCTTTGCAGTCTGAACAACCAGTTTCTTAAGTAACTGAAGCGAGACGTATTGTTTTGTGCCGTAAAGGCTATGTACACCCCATAAACAGCATGATAGATCAGTGGTAAGAAAATCACGAACAGCTCAAGTGCATATCTGAATGGAAGCTGTTCCATAAAGTGTGCAGCTTTGTTAAACGCCTCTGGTCCATTCGTCGCAAAGTGGTTAATCACTAAGTGCTGAATTAAAAATAGACCGACCGGAATGACGCCAAGCAAAGAATGCAATCTCCGATAAAAAAATTCTTTGTTCCCCGACATTACTTTACCCCCTAGTAAAAAGTGCAATTGCTGAAAATTGTCTTACCCCCGCTTCTTTCAATTGTAAGCACTTTATTCAAATTTATTGACAATTTCATTTTACTCCTATGTCAAAAAAGCGTCAAGAAACCGCGTACATAAATTAAAATTTTCCGAAATTTAAAAGTTTTAAATCAAAATTCGTTTTACTACAATAAGAATTTCTTAGACTTCAGGGAAAACTCTGTCATCATATGCTCACATAAGCTATAATAAATTGTTGAAAGAGGGGAGCCGTACAATGAATAAATTCGAATCTAACTTAGAACAGCTAAAAGAAATTGAAGTCAATGGATTTGCCTACGAGCTGATACGCGAAGTTCTGCTGCCTGATATTTTGGGTCAGGATCATTCATCTATGATGTATTTTGCGGGTAAGCTGCTTGCTCGTAAATTCCCTCAAGAGTCATGGGAGAAAATCCCCGAATTTTTCCATGATGCCGGATGGGGAACTCTCACGATGGTCCATTCGAAAAAACAGGAAATTGAGTTTGAGCTCGAAGGTCCACTAGTATCAAATCGACTTACCTATCAAAAGGAGCCATGCTTTCAGATGGAAGCAGGTTTTATTGCTGAACAAATCCAGCTTCTCAACGAGCACGTGGCTGAATCTTATGAACAAGTGAAAAAGCGTGCTGATAAAGTCATTTTAACCGTTAAATGGGATTTAAGAGACCCTAGCTAACACTCTTTATGAAAGGCGCGGACTTTAGGTCACGCCTTTTTTGTTTGCCTTCTTCTATCATAGCATACTTAGTGAATGGGTTTACGTACGTTTTCCTTTCTAGTATGGGGGTTTCGGATATAAAAAAGAGGTGCACTCTTTTAAGAGATACACCTCCCTGCCTGTTTAAGAATGGGCAGCTACCTTTGATAAATCAAACGCATCATGCAGTGCTTCAACGGCTTTGACCATATCGTCACGGCCAACCACTGTTGAGACTTTGATTTCAGACGTACTGACCATTTTCACTTGTATGTCTTTTTCCGCTAACACAGCGAACATTTCAGCGGCTACGCCTGGATTTGAGACCATACCAGATCCAACGATAGATACTTTGGCTAATTTGCTTTCTGTCTCGATCTGTTCGTAGCCAAGTGCTCCTTTATATTCTTCTAACACTTCAACTGTTTTAGACAAATCATCCGTTTTCACAGAGAAAGAGATCGACGTCTGATTGGTGCTTGTGACGGACTGAATGATGATATCCACATTGATATTTTGTTTCGCAAGTGTCGTAAAAATGGTCGATAATGTGGTGAGACCGCTTGAAAGACCGCACACCGTCACGCGTGTAATCTGATCCTCAAATGCAATGCCTCTGACGACTAAATTTTGTTCCATGGATGATTCCTCCTCAATTAACGTACCCGATTCATTTTCAATACTAGAACGGACTTCTAGTGGGACTTGATAATTTTTCGCAAATTCGACAGCTCTCGGATGCAAGACACCAGCTCCTAAATTAGCCAGTTCGAGCATCTCATCGTATGAAATACCTGCAAGCTTCCGCGCGGCCGGTACATAGCGCGGATCTGTCGTAAATACTCCTGGTACATCTGTGTAAATATCACATTTATCCGCTTTTAGTGCGGCAGCAAGTGCTACAGCCGTCGTATCTGATCCACCGCGTCCAAGTGTTGTGATATGCAGGTCATCTGCAATTCCTTGGAATCCTGCCACAACAACGACTTTCCCAGCACTTAATTCCTCTTTTATTCTTGATTCATCGATGTCCACGATTCTTGCGTTACCGTGTACCTGCTCTGTTTTCATACCAGCCTGCCAGCCTGTAAAGGAAATCGCATCATAACCTTTTGCTTGCAGCGCCATCGTTAATAAGGAAATGGTCACTTGCTCTCCAGTTGCGAGCAGCATATCCATTTCTCTTTTGCTCGGATGATCTGTGAGTTCTTTCGCTAGGTCTACTAGAACATCCGTTGATTTACCCATTGCCGACACAACCACAACCACATCATGTCCGGCCTCGCGTTCAGCGATGACCCTTTCTGCAGCATTGCGAATTTTTTCTGTCGATCCAACAGACGTTCCGCCAAATTTTTGTACAATTAGTCCCATGTCTACCACCCTTTTTCAAAAGATCACGTGTGAGAGAAGAGGCAAGAAGCGGCTTTGGAGACTGCCTGCTCACTGCAAATAAAAAAAGCAATGAGAGAACAGATCTCCCATTGCTTTATAATCATCATCAAACGATGCAAACAATGAGATAGCCCTCCAAGAAATACATTCTTGACAGCCCTACATTTCTTCAATGTACAGCCAGCGAATAAAATGAGTGGATTTTATTCACTTCGGCGACGCTCCCCTTTTAGCCCTCTTCCTAGATCCCATCGATCTCTGAAGGCTTACTCTTGAAGTTCGCACCTCTATCTTCAACAAACAACACGTTCATTTATTAAATTTAGTCACAATCTTAACAGACTTTTGGAAAAAGTACAATCTATTTTTTTAAAGCTTCCATTAAAAGCTCGGCCGTTTGTTTCGGGATACCAGCCTCCTGAAAGTCTTGGATAGAGGCTTCTTTCATCTTTTTCACAGAGCCAAAATGTTTAAGAAGCTGTTTTTTACGCTTTTCTCCGATACCTGGCACATCGTCTAAAATAGATTGAAATGCATTTTTTCCGCGCAGCTGCCGGTGAAAGCTAATCGCGAACCGGTGCACTTCATCTTGAATGCGCTGCAATAAATAGAAGGCCTGGCTATTTCGCTCTAGTGCAACAATTTCCAGTGTATCGCCCATCATCAAATTGGATGTCCGGTGCTTTTCATCTTTGACTAGACCTGCTACTGGAACAGACAGATTCAATTCATTTTCAAGCACATCTATCGCTGCATTGATCTGTCCCTTTCCCCCGTCAATTAAAATCAAATCTGGTAGCGGGAGCTCATCCTTTAACACGCGGGTATATCGCCTTCTAATGACTTCACGCATCGATGCATAATCATCTGGACCTGTGACGGTTTTAATTTTGTATTTTCGGTATTCCTTTTTATACGGCTTCCCGTCCTGAAAGACGACCATGGCAGAAACCGGGTCTGCACCTTGAATATTCGAGTTATCAAATGCCTCAATCCGGTAAGGCATATAAATATTTAGTGCATCTCCAAGCTGCTTCACTGCACCAATGGACCGCTCTTCATCACGCTCAATGAGCGAAAATTTTTCTTTTAAGGCAATTTTGGCATTTTGATGGGCAAGTAAAAGCAAATCCTTTTTCTTTCCTTTTTTCGGCTGATGAACGTTCGTCTCAAGCAATTGTTCAATCATCTCTTGATCTACGCTATCTGGCACCAAAATTTCCTTCGGCAGAAAGTGGTTGTTCTTTGCATAAAATTGTCCCATAAATGTGAGAAACTCTTCCTCAGGGTCTTGATACATAGGAAACAGGCTGACATCGCGTTCAATCAATTTCCCTTGCCTAATGAAGAAGACCTGGACACACATCCAGCCCTTGTCATAGGCATATGCAAAAACATCTCGATCTGATAAATCGCTCATCGTCATTTTCTGCTTTTCCATCGTTGAGTCGATGTAAGCGATTTGGTCTCTCAGTTCTTTTGCCCGTTCGAACTCTAATTGTTCGGCGGCTTCCTGCATCTTTTCGGTGAGTTCTTTTTTGATTTGCTGATGTCCTCCGTTTAGAAACCTTATGATTTCGTCCACGAGCTGCTTATTCGTTTCTTCAGAAATGTCATACACACATGGCGCGAGACATTGTCCAAGATGATAATAGAGACAGACACGGTCAGGGAGGGTGCTACATTTTCTGAGAGGATATAAACGGTCGAGCAGCTTTTTCGTTTCTCTTGCTGCCTGTACGTTCGGGTATGGACCGAAATATTTCCCTTTATCCTTCTTCACATTGCGTGTGACGATCAGCTTAGGATGCCGTTCATTCGTAATTTTAATAAAAGGATACGTTTTGTCATCCTTGAGCATGACATTGTATTTTGGGTCGTATTTTTTGATTAAATTCAGCTCTAAAATGAGTGCCTCGATATTAGAAGAGGTGACAATGTATTCAAAGTCCTCAATTTCACTGACAAGCCGCTGCGTTTTGGCGTCATGAGATCCAGTGAAATAAGAGCGTACTCTATTTTTTAAGACCTTTGCCTTCCCCACATAAATGACTGTATTTTGCCGATCTTTCATTAAATAGCAGCCTGGTTGATCTGGCAAGACCGATAGCTTTTCTTTGATCAGTTTGTTCATCTTTTCATCCGTCCTTGTTTTCCTCTTTCACTCCTTCTAGTGTATCACGAACATTTGTTTTATACCATGTTGAAAGAAAAGCGGCTCTCGTCTTTACGAGAACCGCTTTAGTGAGTATGCCGATTGGGCATAGACAGGTTTATAGATGTTTGTTAACAAGCTCAGCAAGTGCTTCTTTTGGTTTGAAACCAACAGAAGTTTCTACCACTTCACCGTCTTTTAAAACAAGAAGTGTTGGGATACTCATCACGCCGTATTTACCAGCAGTTTCTTGGTTATCGTCTACATCAATTTTTACAATTTTCATTTTATCGCCCATTTCTTGATCAAGTTCTTCAAGAACTGGAGCAATCATTTTACAAGGTCCGCACCATGGTGCCCAAAAGTCCGCAATAACAACACCTTCTGCAGTTTCTTGTGAAAATGTTGCGTCAGTAGCTTTTACGATTGCCATTATTCATTCCTCCAATGTAAATTATGCTTTTTAGTATAGCATCTACCAATGTGACTTGCGAATGAAATGCTTACGAATCATTTTTTATGAAATGAATTAAAAAACAAACCGTACAATCGCACCAATGACAACAATTGCACCGATAATCATGAGAATCGTTCTAAGCATATAAATAACTCCCTTTCCGCTTCGTTTACAATGTATGATGCCCCAACATCCTGCTCATCAAACATCTAAATATGCGATCAAGCGAGATCAATCGTAATCATCACCACAGACATTGGCGGCAGCTCTATGCTCAACTCACCGGGTTTTACAGCAAATTGCTGAAACTCTGCTGGCTGGACAGCATGAGGATCATCAAATGTGTTGTGCGCATTCATGCGGTTTGCTGTCAGCACGCGGCCCGTGACTTTCGTTTCTGCATCCACACCTTCAATGGCAAGGGATACTTCGTTTTGTTCATGCGGATTCAGGTGACAGAAGCTAATATGCATCTTATCTGACGAACGCGAAGCTGACACGCTAACCTGAGGTATTTTTTCTCCTCTGCGTTCATAAGGCGTTGACACGAATTCCACTTCAAGTGCTTCTTCCTCTTGATGCACTTGAAACATGTGAAACACATGATACGTAGGTGTCAGAAGCATCTTTTCGTCTTCCGTTAACACCATTGCTTGCAGAACATTGACCGTCTGGGCAATATTCGCCATATGAATCCGCTGGCAATGACGATGAAAGATATGAAAATGAAGGGCACAAACAAGTGCGTCTCTTAGTGTGTTTTGCTGATACAAAAACCCTGGATTTGTTCCTGGTTCTGGGTCATACCATGTCCCCCATTCATCAATGATCATCCCGATTCGCTTGTCTGGATCATAACGATCCATGATCTCTCCATGATCCACGACAAGCCGTTCCATCTCATAGGCTTTTTTCAACGTAATAAACCATTCATCTTCATCAAATTCAGTCGCTGACCCTTTCTTCTCCCACGTACCAGGTACAGTGTAGTAATGCAAACTGAGTCCATCCATCCAAGGTGCGGCGCGCTCCATTAATACTTTTGTCCAATTCACATCATTTGAATTGGCTCCGCACGCAATTTTGTATATGGATTGACCTGCAAACTCTCTCACATACGTTTGATATCGTTTATATAAATCGGCATAGTATTCAGGCGTCATATTCCCGCCGCAGCCCCAGCTTTCGTTTCCTACACCAACATAGGTCAAATCCCAAGGTTCTTGTTTTCCATTTTGAATGCGCCAATCAGACATAGGTGTTCCCTTTGGAAAGGTGATGTACTCGACCCAGTCTGCTAATTCTTGAACAGTCCCACTTCCCACATTTCCGCAAATATAAGGCTCACATTCAAGCAGCTCACACAATTTCATAAACTCATGTGTACCAAATTCATTGGATTCAACCGTACCACCCCAATGAGTGTTCACCATCGGCTTTCGTTCGCTGAGATCACCTACACCATTTGCCCAATGATACTCGTCTGCAAAGCAGCCGCCCGGCCACCTAAGCACCGGAATATGTAATGCTTGAAGGGCTTTTAGCACATCCGTACGAATCCCCTCAATATGATCGATCTCTGAATCTTTTCCGACCCAAATCCCATCATAAATCCCTCTTCCTAAATGCTCTTGAAAATGTCCATAGATGTGTTTAGAAATACGTCCGATCACGTCATTCACTTTTACTGTTCCCTTCACTTATCAACCGCTCCTTTGTGTATTGATTACATACAAAAAAACCCAGAATACCTAGGCATTCTGAGTGTATGAGCGTTACGAGTGGATATTCATCTTTTTTAACTCTTCATTCAAAAGCGGTACCACTTCAAACAAGTCACCGACGATTCCGTAATCGGCAATTTTGAAGATCTCAGCTTCTGGGTCTTTGTTAATCGCCACAATGACTTTACTGTTAGACATCCCGGCTAAATGCTGAATCGCTCCTGATATCCCGCACGCAATATAGAGATCAGGTGTGACGACCTTGCCTGTTTGCCCAATTTGCAGGGCATAATCACAGTAGTCTGCGTCACAGGCACCACGCGAGGCACCGACTGCTGCGCCCAGCGTCTCAGCGAGTTCATTCAGCGGTTCAAACCCTTCCTTACTCTTGACCCCGCGTCCCCCGGCGACGATAACTTTTGCTTCAGATAAATCTACACCTTCTGACGTTTTTTTAATGACTTCCTTCACGATCGTTCGCAGGTTCTGAATATCGACAGAAACCGGTGTAATGTCACCGCTTCGTGAGGCATCCCGCTCAAGAGGTGCCACGTTGTTCGGGCGTATGGTGGCCAAAAGCAGACGATCTGTTGAAATCACTTTTTCGAAGGCTTTTCCAGAGTAAATCGGTCTTGTGAAAACAAGATGTTCTCCGGTAACGCTTACATCAATCGCATCTGAAATTAAACCAGTCTGCAAGCGTGCAGCTATTTTCGGCGACAAGTCTTTTCCGATAGACGTATGGCCAAAGAGGACGGCATCTGGGTCAACCTGATCTAATATGGCTTGAAGTGCCTGCGCAAAACCATCTGACGTATAATATGAAAGGTGCGGATGCTCCACAATCATGACATGATCCGCTCCATAGTATAGCAGTTCATTCGCTTGGTCTTTGACGTCATCCCCTATTAACACGCCAATGACTTCACCGCCATCTGCCACTTGATGAGCGGCAGCAATCGCTTCAAATGTCACATTTCTTAATTTACCGTCACGACTTTCTCCAAGTACAACAACTTTTTTACTCATCTTTCAAGTTCCCCCTTGTTCTCGTGATATCGAAAAGTGGATGTTTAGATGACCTTTGCTTCATTTCTTAATAAATCTGTCAGTTCTTTGACTTGATCCTGAAGCTCACCGCTCAGCACCTTGCCACCCTCTTTTTTCTCCGGTAAGAAACGTTCAATTGTTTTGATTTTATATGGCACATCGTCTTCATCCAGATCTAAATCATCCAGTTCCAATTCTTCTAAAGGCTTTTTCTTTGCCTTCATAATGCCTGGTAATGATGGATAGCGAGGCTCGTTGAGACCTTGCTGCGCAGTGACGACAAGCGGGAGCTCAGCAGAAATGACTTCCACATCACCTTCTGCATCTCGTTCAATCGAAGCAGAGCCGCCGTCAATTTGAATACTTGTAATCGTTGTGACATATGAAAACCCAAGTAATTCAGCAAGACGCGGGGCAACCTGTCCAGAGCCACCGTCAATCGCCACATTCCCTGCTAAGATCAAGGAAGCCTCTTTGTCTTTTAAATAATGGTAAAGAATCGTAGAAGCTGAATATTGATCCCACTCTTCTAAGTCGTCTTCCACATTTAATAAAACGGCTTGATCGCAGCCCATAGCAAGCGCTGTTCTCAGCTGCTTTTCCGCATCCTCACTGCCAACTGTCACAACGGTCACTTCTCCCCCGTGCTCGTCGCGAAGCTGGATGGCTTCTTCTATGGCGTACTCGTCATAAGGATTAATAATGAACTCTGCTCCATCTTCTTGAATTGCACCAGACTGAATGGAAATCTTCTCTTCCGTGTCAAACGTACGCTTCATCAAAACAAATATATTCATCCATTTCTCCCCCTTGTTTCGTTTGAATCCTTTATTCCCCTTTAAAATTCGGTTTGCGCTTTTCGATAAAGGCTTGGATGCCTTCTTTGGCGTCATTCGATTGGAAAATCTCACCGAACTTTTTGGCTTCTAGCTTCATTCCGCCATCATATGAATACAATTTTGTTGCGTTCAATAAATCCAGCACATACTCGAGTGATTTTGGACTTTTCGTTGCAAATTTTGACGCAAGTGTTTTGGCTGCTTCGAGCGCCTCTTCCTCTGTTTCTGCCAGCTTTGAAACAAGTCCGCAGGCAAATGCTTCTTCACCTGTAATCGGTTCAGCTGTACCCATCATTTCCAGCGCTTTAGCAGAACCAACATAGCGCGGCAGGCGCTGCGTACCGCCGAATCCCGGAATGATGCCGAGGTTTAGTTCCGGCAATCCAAGCTTCGCATCCTTTGTTGCGATTCGGATATCACAAGACATGGCAAGCTCAAGGCCCCCGCCTAATGCCGCTCCGTGAATTGAGGCAATGACCGGTTTTGGACATTGTTCAATCCGTTCAAAGACCTGCTGCCCTCTGTCTGCAAGGCTTGAATAGTCAGACTCTTCCTGTAACGTCGTAAATTCCTTAATATCAGCTCCTGCTGAGAAAAATCTTCCTTCCCCGTGGATCACAATGGCTCTTACTTCTTCATTTTGTTCGAGCTGGTCAAACATGTCATTAAGCTCGGTGAGCAGCTGAGAAGATAAGGCGTTTGCTGGTGGATGCTGAATCGTGATAAGTGCTGTCTGTCCTTCATGATGTAAGGTGAGTATCTTTTCCATGTCAATCATCCTTTTTCAAAATGTCTTTAAGATTGATGTATTCCGTTTAAGAGTAGATCACGTACGTTTTCTGCGAGTGCAGGAAGATCATATTTTTGATCATTCATGACCCATGTTGTAGCGGTTTCATCAATCGTCCCAAATACCATTTGTCTCGCTAAGCGGACATCTAGATTTTGTCTGAATTCTCCTGTTTTCTTTCCTTCTGCTAATATCGACTCGAGCATATTTAAATACCCTTTCAGCACCTCATTGATTTTTTGCCGCAGCTCAAGGTTTGACTGCCTGAGTTCAAGCTGTGTCACAAGAGCCAAATGATGATTTTGCGCAAGCATACGAAAATGCTCCTCAATAAGCAGTAGAAGCTTTTCTTTCGCCGACGGTTTCTTTTGAATATCTGTTTCCATTCGTTCGATGAATTGTCCCATTTTTTCTTTGAACAATGAGATCAAAATATCCTCTTTATTTTTGAAATAAAGATAAATGGTTCCGTCTGCTACCCCTGCTTGTTTCGCAATTTTTGAAACTTGTGATTGGTGATAGCCGTTCTCTGCAATCACCACAACTGCTGCATCAATAATTTGCATGTACTTCGGTCTTTTCTGCTTCAATGTGCTTCGTCCCTTTCTGGATTGAATGAGTATTCATTCATAACTTTATGTTAAAAAGAAACGGGCGATTTGTCAAGTGATCTTCTTCTTTCTTTTCCACCTTTAGCATACCAGAGGAGGCGGTCAACATTCAAATCATCCGGCCGATGGACCGGATGATGAAGCCGTTATGTTTTCGGTTGATCGGCAGGCGTTTCAGATGAAGAAGCGTGCTTTCTTTTTTCTTCTTCAATTAATACTCTGCGCAAAATCTTCCCGACGGCTGTTTTAGGCAGTGACTCTTTAAATTCATACACGCGCGGTACTTTAAATGAGGCAATTCTCGTCCTGACAAAGCGATCAAGTTCGTCCTCTGTTAAGTAGGCATCCTTTTTTGTTACAATAAATGCTTTCACTGTTTCTCCTCTGTACGGATCTGGAATACCTGCGACGACGACTTCTTGTACAAGCTCATGCTCATAAAGGGCTTCTTCGACTTCTCTTGGGTAAATATTATAGCCGCTCGCAATGATGACATCTTTTTTCCGGTCGACGATATAGAAAAAACCGTCCTCATCCATATACCCTATATCTCCGGTGAAAAACCAGCCATCTCGTAATACAGCCTCTGTCTCCTCTGGCTGATTCCAGTATCCTTTCATGATCTGAGGGCCTTTAACAATGATTTCTCCATGCTCATATGGTTCTTTGAGGCCTCCGGTTTCCTCGCAATAAATACCGGCATCTGTATTAGGCCACGGACAGCCAATGCTGCCTGTTTTGTTCGCTCCCCATAAAAAGTTAGAATGAGTGACGGGTGAGGTTTCTGAAAGTCCGTACCCCTCCACTAAGCGTCCTCCTGTTAATTTTTCAAAGCTTTGTTTGACTTCAACAGGAAGTGCCGCTGAGCCGCTTAGACATGCAGTGATGGACGATAGATCATACTTTTCAATGTTCGGATGATGCAGCAAGGCGATATACATAGTTGGTGCACCTGGAAAGAGCGTCGGCTTCTGTTTTTCAATCGTTTTGAGGGTATCAGCTGCGTCAAATCGCGGAAGTAGAATCATTGAATGCCCTTCTTTGACAGCAAGATTTAAGACGGTCGTCATTCCGTAGACATGAAAAAACGGAATGATGCCGAGGATGCGTTCTTTCCCCCTGGTCGTTTTATACATCCAGGAAGCGCACATTTCAGTATTCGCTAAAATATTTTCATGTGTGAGCATGACGCCTTTTGGTAACCCGGTCGTTCCGCCAGTATATTGCAAAACAGCGATATCCTCTTTCGGATCAAAGGCAAGTGCGGGTATCTGCTGTTCACCTTCCGATTCTTTCATAATCTGCGCGAAGTGATGAATGGTGTCATTTTTCTCCACTTGGATGACCATTTTATTTTTTCTTCTTTGCACAATAGGAAACAGTATGTTTTTCGGGAATGGTAAATAATCTTGTAGTTTGGTGACGATTAAGTGCTCCATACTTGTCAGCGCTTTCATTTTATAAGCCTTTGGATACAACAAATCTAGCGTGATCAGCACTTTGGCGCCGCTGTCTTCTATTTGATATTCCAGTTCTTTCTCCGTATAAAGCGGGTTTGTTTGAACAACGATGCCGCCTGCTATTAAAACAGCATAATAAGAAATGACCGATTGAGGACAGTTCGGCAGCATGATCGCTACTCTGTCGCCTTTTTTCACGCCAATTTTCAGCAGATGACTGGCTAGTTTCAATACGTCTTCTTGCAGCTGTTCATAGGTGATGTTCTTTCCTAGAAAATGAATGGCTGTATGCTCAGGTGCAGCCTCTGCGGAGCTGAATAAGTAAGATTGTAATGTTTCATTTGGGATGGTGAGTTCGTGGGGAATTTGATTCGGGTAATGCAGAAGCCAACGTTTATCTGACTGCATAAAAACCCTCCTTCCTGAACTTTCGTACTATTATATTATAGCAAACTTTTCCTTAGGGCAGTTTGCTTTTTTCTAATAGGGCTTGGTTCAATTGCATATGTTTACTTTTTCGCCGGTGTTTCGATAGAGGCTCTTTTTCCTTCATGATGCCACTGTTTATATAATCCACCGATTGCACGAAATGAGTCGTTGACTCTTTCTACGATCTGTTGATGGATACTAGGGTCATTCGGTAAATGCGTCTGGATGTTGTCGACTTGATACTTCCTCATCATGTCGATATAAACCGTGAGAAAAATCGTGTCTTCTAAAATCCAGTAAATGACTTCATCCGCCACTTTTGTTCTTTTATGCAGCATTTGAATGCCTCGTTCATATTGAATGAGGATATAACCACTCGAATCGATTTGAATATAGGGACTCAAATCATCAAAAAATCCTGACGTTTGAAATGGACGTGCAATATACGGTTTGTATATGTCTCTTGGAAGGGATGTCATTTGAAGACAAGTATCAATGCGCTTGATTAGTTCGTCTTTTTGCAGAATGTGCTTCATGTCATTCGCCGCCTTTGATGAGATAAAAGCTGCCAAGGGATTCCCTGACAGCTTTCTAACGCCTGTTTTTTTCATTTCACAGGAACAGATAAACGGCACCAATGACCGCAAAAGTGCAGGCAACTACGATTAATACTTTTGCTAGCTTTTCCATGTCGTCTCCTTAAATGCCGGCTGCTACTACGTAAGACAGCCCAACTGAAATGATGAGTGAAATAAACCCGACCGCTCTATTATCATTTTCAATCTCTTTGTCTACTTTAAAACGTGGTGTTAAAAATTCAAAAATGAAATAGCTGACAAGCAGCATCACAAAGCCGTATACGCCCCATCCAATCATTTGAAGAAGGGAATTGTGCTGTGCGATTGAATGTTGAAATACATTCGCAATCCCAAAGATTTTCCCGCCTGTTGCCATGGCAACGGCTAAGTTCCCCCGCTGAATCTCTTCCCAATTCTTATAGGAGGTGACGAGTTCAAAAATGGTTAGAAATAAGACGAGACACAGGACGGCCACGCTATAATAGGCGGCAATTTCCACAAGTTCATTTTCCCAAAAGGCTTTCATGCGTTTTCTCCTTTTTACTTTAATTCGACGATGGTGACGCCTGATCCTCCCTCACCTTGTTCGCCAAAACGAGCATTTTTCACACTTCGATGCTGTTTCAATAATTCCTGAACCCCTTTTCTAAGGGCGCCAGTTCCTTTACCGTGAATAATAGACACGCGCGGATAACCAGCTAATACAGCATCATCTAAATATTTTTCGACTCTGCTTAAGGCATTTTCATAACGCTCGCCTCTTAAATCGAGTTCCAGCGAGACATGATAATCTTTCCCTTTGACTGCCGTGATGGCTTTTTCTTGCTTAAATTCAGGTGCTGATTTGATAAATTCCATGTCTTTTTCTTTTACCTTCATTTTCAGAATGCCCATTTGGACACTCCATTCTTTGTCGCCTGTTTGTTCAAGCAACGTTCCTTTTTGCCCGAAGGTAAGCACTTTGACTTCGTCGCCTGCCTTCAGCTGTCTTACTGCTTTTTTCGCTGGCTCTGGCTTCTTTTTCCTGTCAAACTCAGGAACAGCTTCTTCAAGACGCTTTCGCGCATCGATGAGTTCATGCTCTTTGAATGAGCGGTGCTCACTTTTTATTGAACGGAGCTCTTGAATGATATCTTCTGCTTCTTTTGATGCTTGTTCAATTTTCTCTTTCGCTTTCTGTTCAGCTTCTTCAAGCAGTTTGTCCTTTTGCTCATTCCATTCAAGAATTTGTCTTTGCAATTCTTTATGAAGCTTTTCTGCTTCTTTTCTATAGACTTCTGTCTCATGCAGTTCTTCTTCTGCTTGTTTCTTGCTATCTTCTAATGAAGCGATCATTTGGTCTACTTCATTATGCTCTGCATGCATATCTGCTTTTGCCCGGTCTATAAGGTGATCTGGCAAACCAAGACGCTTTGAAATTTCAAATGCGTTGCTTCGTCCAGGCACACCGATGAGCAGGCGGTACGTTGGTGATAAGGTTTCAATATCAAACTCCACGCTTGCATTTGTGACGCCTTCCCGGTTATACCCATATGCCTTCAGCTCGGGGTAATGAGTCGTTGCGATGACACGTGCATTCGTTTGATGCACTTCATCTAATATGCTCATCGCAAGTGCCGCACCTTCAGCTGGGTCTGTTCCTGCCCCTAATTCATCAAATAAGACGAGAGAATTAGAAGTCAAATGCTTTAAGATATCGACAATATTGACCATATGAGATGAGAACGTACTCAAGCTTTGTTCAATGGATTGTTCGTCTCCAATATCAGCAAAGACTTGGTCGAACACAGCCACTTCAGAGCCTTCTTCAACTGGAATATGGAGGCCCGCCTGTGTCATCAGCGTCAGAAGACCTAGCGTTTTTAAAGTAACGGTCTTTCCCCCTGTATTTGGTCCAGTGATCACGATCGTTGAAAAATCTTTACCGAGCTCAATATCATTTGCGACAACTTGATCCCGGGGCAATAGAGGATGTCTTGCTCGTTTTAAATAGATTTCTCCTTGATCATTCACAGCAGGTTTTGTGGCTTTTTCTGTCTTTGCATATTTAGCTTTAGCAAAAATAAAATCTAGCGTCTGCAGTTCCTTTACATTGTGAAGCAGTTCCCCAATGTGCTCTGACACGCTCTCTGTCAGCATTTGCAGGATCTTTTCAACCTCTTGCTTCTCTTTTAAACGGGTTTGCTGCAAGGTGTTATTTACATCCACGACCACTTGCGGCTCAATAAAAAGGGTCGCCCCTGATGAAGACTGGTCATGAACAATTCCGCCGTAATTCGAGCGGTACTCTTGTTTCACCGGAATAACAAACCGGTCATTACGAATGGTGACAATTGTGTCTGACAGCATTTTCGAAGCCGATTGTGAACGAATCATCGATTCTAATTTATCGCGGACCTTTGATTCTAGTGAGCGTAATTGAATGCGTAATGAACGAAGGGCAGGAGTTGCATGATCAAGCACTTCTCCATTATCACCAATACAGCTTTCGATTTCTTTTCTGATTTCAGGCAGTAATATCAGTGTCTCAGCATATGTCTGAAGGCGCGGTATATCTACTCCATCTTCATACATGGACGTGAGAAAGTGCTTCATATTTTTCACCGCATATAATAGCCCTGCGATTTCCATCAGCTCAGAAGGGCTTAATGTACTGCCGATTTCTGCCCGTTTCACTGCGCGTCTAATATCTGTTAACCCGCCAAATGGCGCTGATCCCTTTAAGCGGATCACATCTTGCGCTTCTGCTACCTCTTCCAGCAAATGCTGAATGGTTTCTATATCCGTCAGAGGTGTTAAATCCTGCGCTCTTTCTTTTCCTAATGTGGATGCGGTATAGGACATCACTTTTTCTTTTACTTTATGAAATTCTAATGATGCTAACACTTTTTGTTGCAGCATGGTCCAGCCTCCTAACGACTACCTGTCACGCGTTAAAAACTTTTTGATCTCGTTTAGAGTAAAAGTATTCACGACATTTGCTTTTGGTGTCCAGCCCTTTCTTGCAGCTGTTACACCGACTTCCATATGTTCCAGCATGGCGATGTTGTGCGCATCTGTATTGATCATGATGTGCACACCCGCTTCATTTGCTTTGATTAAATGCTCTGTTTTTAAATCAAGTCTTGACGGATTGCTGTTGAGCTCAAGTGCAGTGCCCGTTTTCTTCGCAAGCTCTATGAGTTGATCTATATTTAAGGCATAGCCATCCCGTCTGCCGATCAAACGGCCTGTTGGATGTGCAATTAAATCGACATGCTGATTACGCAAGGCATTTTCAAGGCGTTCCATAATGACTTCTTCCGGCTGAGAGAAGCTAGAATGAATAGACGCAATGACAAAATCCATGTCTTTTAAAAAGTCATCATCATAATCTAACGATCCATCCGGCAGGATATCCATTTCGACCCCTTTGAAAATGTGAAAATGCTCGAATTCCTGATTAAGCTTGTCAATTTCTTTTGCTTGCAGACGCAAACGTTCTTTTGTTAAGCCGTTGGCTACTTTTAAATATTGCGAGTGATCTGTAATCGCCATGTATTCATAGCCTTTTGCGATACATGCTTCCACCATTTCACGAATAGAGAAGGCTCCGTCACTCCATGTCGAGTGCATATGTAGGTCGCCTTTGATATCTTTCAGTTCTACAAACTGCATACTTTCTTTATACGTATCAATCTCCGCTCCGGTTTCACGAATTTCTGGCGGAATGAGCGGAAGTTGAAAATGTGCATAAAAAGCGCTCTCGTCTTCAAACGTTTTTACTTCTCCAGTTTCAATTGTTTCCACACCATATTCGCTAATGCGCTCTCCGCGTTCCTTCGCAAGCTGACGCATTCGAATATTGTGATCTTTTGAGCCAGTGAAATGGTGCAGTGTAGTTGCGAATTGGTCTACTGTCACAAGCCGGAAGTCGACACTGATCTCAAAATCAAGGGCAAGCACAACAGATACCTTCGTATCACCGCTTGCGATGACATCTTTCACATCATCAAGTGCAACAAGCTGCTCTCTGACTTGCTCAGGATTGTCTGTTGCAATGATATAATCTAAATCTTTGACGGTTTCGCGTGCACGTCTTAAACTGCCGGCTCTTGAAAAACGGATGATACCTTTCATCTCTTCAAGCGCATAATCAATCCGCTCTGCCACATCTAATGCAAAGCCAATTGGTAGTCGTTCCGGCTGCTTTCCTGCTTCCTCAAGAGCTGCGAGAATCTTTTCTTCTGTTTTTTTGCCGAAACCAGCAAGCGCTTGTACCTTTTCCGCTTCGCATGCTTCTTTTAGAGACTGTGCATCATGGACGCCAAGCTCTTGGTAAAGCTTAGCGATCTTTTTGCCGCCGAGTCCTGGCAATTTCAAAAGCGGGACAAGTCCTTCAGGCACTTCCTTTTTTAATTGTTCGAGTGTTTCTGATTGTCCTTTTTCGATATACTCAGTGATCACAGCAAAGGTTCCTTTTCCAATGCCGGGTAATGCTAGTAGATCATCTATTTGAGAAAGGCTGCGGTCATCTTGCTCCAGTGCCGCTGCTGCTTTACGAAAGGCAGAAATCTTAAAAGGATTATCTCCTTTTAGCTCCATATATACTGCAATTGTTTCAAGAAGTTTGATAATATCTTTTTTATTCATCTCTCATCCTCCAGCCGCTTTGGCATCTTCCTTTATAAATATACAAACTTTTCCTTCATCCTACAACTTTCTGTCATGGAATGAGAAAAAACTTCTCCAAGAAAGGAGAAGTTTTTAAACTCCATACGTCGTCCATAAGTCTTTAACAAGACCGGACAGATAAGGGGTGTTGCTTACGATCGCATCTGCTAATATGGATTTGCTCAACATTGTTTGCAGTGCATCGACTGGAAGTAATGCAGCGACAAACAAGAGAATAAATACAAATAGATAGGTTTCAAGAAATCCTAAAACACCGCCAAGCAGTTTGTTGACCTGTTTAATCACAGGTATACTTGCAATGGTTGTGAGCAATCCGCCAATGATGGCGAGCAGGATTTTGGTCAAGATAAACAGAATGATAAACGCAATGGTATTATAATAAGCTGTTTCTAGATTCCCACTAAAGAAAGCGAGCTGCGCTTGACCGCCGCTAAAATTAGGTGCTGGAATCCACGTAAGCTGTGGTGCAAGTGACTGATAAAACATGGAAGCCACTAAGATAGAAACAACAAAGCTGATCAATTTAATAAATTGAAGAATAAACCCGCGTTTTAGACCGACAAGCGTTCCCATAAGAAGCAAAAACAAAATGATGATATCGATCACGGTAATTTCATTCCTTTTCTTTAAGCTGAATCTCTAGTTTTTCGTATTGCTCTTTTAATTTCAAGTAGTCGTGGACGACATTGACTGCTGTCAGTACAGCTAATTTGTTTATATCAAGGTATGGGTTTTTTTCATTTATTTCTCTCATTTTATCATCAACAATTGAAGCAACGTGTCGCATATGCATCTTCGTTTCTTGACCGATGATCGTATAGGACTGTCCGTAAATCTCAACTGTTGTTTTCGTTTTACCGCCGTCAGACAACGTTTCTCCTCCATTCCACGAGAATCCTAGTCTCTATCATAACATGTTTAGACATTGAATGGAAAGACGAGCCCTTCCCTGTTATGGTACACTTTAGAAATCAATGATATCAAGGTAAAAAGGAGTTATCCACTGTGCCCCAATCCGTCTTAAAAGCAACATCAGAAGACCTTAAAAAAATGAAGAGCGCGTATGCGCACCACTTAACTGATACGTTACCATCAGGCGCCCTTTTTCAAGCAAAGGTTCCTGGCTGTACAATTACAGCCTATCGATCTGGAAAAGTGCTATTTCAAGGACAAAAGGCTGAAGCTGAAGCCAGTCAATTCAGCCATTTAAAAGCAGCTGATACGAAAAGCCCAAAAGCACCTGCTGTCACAAAATACAGTCCGCCGTCAGGGATTGCTTCTATGTCCGTCATCGGTTCAGATGAAGTAGGAACAGGTGATTATTTTGGACCGATAACGGTCTGTGCCGCCTATGTCGATTCAAGCAAGCTTGCTCTCATGAAAGAGCTTGGCGTAAAAGACTCAAAAGGCCTAAAAGACCCGCAAATTATCAACATTGCCAAAGATCTCATCAAAACCATTCCGTTCAGCCTGCTCGTACTCCGAAATGAAAAGTACAATGCGATGCAGGAAAAGGGCATGAGCCAAGGAAAAATGAAGGCGCTCCTTCACAACCAAGTCATCACCTCTGTGCTGGAGAAATTAGATGGGAAACAGCCTGAAGCTATTTTAATTGACCAATTTGCAGAACCGGGTATTTATTTCAAGCATCTTGCTGGAAAAAAAATTATTCGGGAACGGACGTACTTTAGCACAAAAGCAGAAGGCATTCATTTGTCAGTTGCTGCCGCATCCATTATTGCAAGGTACTCTTTTTTAATTGAAATGGATAAGTTATCTAAAGCAGCAGGGTTTGACATTCCAAAAGGAGCCGGTCCTCATGTAGACAAGGCGGCTGCAAAGCTCATCAAGCTGCACGGCGAAGAGGCTTTACGTCAATTTACAAAGCTGCATTTTGCCAACACACAAAAAGCGAAAAAATGGTTATAAAAAAGAGCTAGGCCCATATGGCCTTAGCTCTTTTTTCTTTAACCGCGCAAGACGGCTTGATACGTATCTTCTAATGCTTTCAATACTTTTGTATGAACAGCCGTGACTTCTTCCTCTGTCAATGTTTGTTCCGGATTTAAATATTGGAGAGAGAATGCAACAGATTTTTTGCCTTCTTCCATATGTTCACCTTCATACACGTCAAAGACGGATAGATCAGTCAGTAAATCCCCGCCTGCCTCATAGATGACGCGCTCCAGCTGTCCGCTTGAGATATGCTGATCTACAACAAGTGCAATATCTCTTGTCACAGCAGGGAATCTCGGAATTGCTGTATATTTCATATCCTTCGATTCAGACGTCATCACATCTGTTAAATCAAACTCGAAGACATATGTTTCTTTTAAATCTAATTCCTTTTCAATAACTGGATGAAGTGCAGCAACAAACCCAATGACTTTTCCATTTAAATGAACATCTGCTGTACGACCTGGGTGAAGACCCTCACGCTCTGCTTGAACATATGTGATTTGGTCTGATACACCAAGCTTTTCAAATAGACCTTCTGCAATTCCTTTCGCTACATAAAAATCGACAGCTTTTTTCTCGCCCTGCCAAAGATTTTTATGCCATAAGCCTGTCAGCGCACCAGCGACATGCTCTTTTTCCACCGGTTTTGCTCCTTCAGCTCCTGCTAAGAACACAGAACCCGTTTCATAAAAACCAAATGAATCAGCTTGTCTTGCCAAGTTATATGCAACAGAATCAAGTAAGTTTGGCAGAAGACTTTGTCTAAGCACACTTCGTTCTTCACTCATTGGCAGGGAAAGTCTCGTTTTATAAGCTGGATTCAATGCAAAAGCTGTAGACTTATGCTGATTTGTCAATGAATACGTGATCGCTTGAGAAAGACCTGCGCCTTCTAAGAAGCGTCTCACCTTTCTGCGCTTCACTTGATATGGCGTGAGACCGCCAACTGTACCAGCTGTCGCAGGCAGTGTAGACGGGATATTATCGTAGCCATATAATCTCGCAACTTCTTCAGTGAGGTCTTCTTCAATCGTGATATCCATTCTACGAGAAGGAACCGTTACAACAAGAACGTCATTTGATTCGCCTACTGTAAAGCCCAATTTGTTGAAAATTTGAATCATATCTTCTTTTGAAATGCTCATGCCAAGCACCTTGTTCACACGCTCAGTAGATACTTGGATGACATTCATACTTGTTTCAAGGTGGTTTTCCTCCACAGTCCCGCTTAGCACTTCACCACCTGCATAGATGCTGATCAGTTGCGCTGCTCTTTCGGCTGCTGATTTCGTACGCTGCGGATCAAGTCCTTTTTCAAATCGTGTACTTGATTCACTGCGAAGCCCCAAGTCTCTAGATGCTTGACGGACTGTTTGACCGTTGAAATATGCCGCTTCTAAAAGAATTGTTGTCGTTTCATCACGCACCTCTGATTCAAGACCGCCCATGACGCCTGCGACAGCGTGCGCTTTCGTCCCATTAGTGATCACAAGATGCTTTGATGAAAGTGTACGCTCTTGCTCATCAAGTGTTTGAATGCTTTCGCTATCAGTCGCTTTACGTACGACCACTTGCTTTGAACCAAAGCGGTCATAATCAAATGCATGAAGCGGCTGACCGTATTCAAGCAGTACAAAGTTCGTAATATCGACGACGTTGTTAATTGGGCGAATGCCTGCATTCATCAATCTTGTTTGAATCCAAAGCGGTGCTGGTCCAATCTTTACATGTTTAATGATCTTCGCAGCATAAAGTGGATTCGCTTCTTGATCCTCAATTTTCACTGAAATATAGTCTGCTGCTTTTTCTGAAGACGTGTCATGTGCTGTATCAGGAAGTTTGATATCCTTCCCTAAAATGGCTGCAACCTCATAGGCGACACCTAGCATATTCAGGGCATCCGCACGGTTTGGCGTTAAGCCAAGCTCAAGTACCGCATCGTCTAATTGAAGTGCCTGAAGGGCATCATCTCCGGGCTTGACGTCATTTGGGAAAACAAAAATACCTTCTGCATATTCCTTTGGTACGAGTTTGCTTTCTACACCTAATTCTTGCAGAGAACAAATCATGCCATGAGACTCTTCGCCGCGCAGCTTTGCTTTTTTAATTTTAAAATTCCCAGGAAGGACTGCGCCAACCGTTGCGACAGCCACATATTGTCCTTTATCCACATTCGGAGCTCCGCAAATAATTTGAACCGGTTCGTCTTCTCCGATATCTACGAGACATTTGTTTAATTTGTCGGCATTTGGGTGCTGTTCTCGCTCCACGACGTGTCCAACGACAACTCCTTTAATGCCTTCACCTTTATATTCAACGGCTTCCACTTCAATTCCGCTTCTTGTGATTTTTTCTGCTAATTCATCCGGCTGAATGCCTTCTAAATCGACATAGTCTTCTAACCATTTATATGAAACAAACATGTTGATTTCCTCCTCTTAGTCCTGCTTGAATTGCTTTGTGAATCTAATATCATTTGTGTAGAAATGGCGAATATCATCAATGCCGTATTTGAGCATCGCAATCCGTTCAACACCCATTCCAAAAGCAAAGCCTTGGTAAGTTTCTGGATCAAATCCGCTCATTTTCAGGACATTTGGATGAACCATCCCAGCTCCTAAAATCTCAATCCAGCCTGTTCCTTTACATACAGAACAGCCTTTTCCTCCGCATTTAAAGCAAGACACATCCACTTCGACAGATGGTTCTGTGAATGGGAAAAAGCTTGGACGCAGTCTAATTTCACGATCTTCACCAAACATTTTTCTTGCGACTGTCTCAAGCGTACCTTTTAAATCACTCATGCTAATATTGTGATCGACAACAAGCCCTTCAATCTGCATAAATTGATGTGAATGAGTCGCGTCATCACTATCACGTCTATATACTTTTCCAGGGCAGATGATCTTCACAGGACCTTGTCCTTTATATTTTTCGAGTGTACGTGCTTGAACTGGTGACGTTTGTGTTCTAAGCAGTGTATCCTCGGTAATATAGAAGCTGTCCTGCATATCACGTGCCGGATGCTCCTTTGGAAGATTCAGCGCTTCAAAGTTATAATAATCCGTTTCTACCTCAGGACCTTCCTCAACGGTATAGCCCATACCAATAAATAAATCTTCAATATCTTCGACAACAATCGTTAATGGATGTCTTGCCCCCATTTTGATTGGGCTTGCTGGCAATGTAACATCGATCGTTTGTGACGCAAGTTTCTTCTTCACTTCTTCTTTTTCTAGCTGTTCATTTTTTTCAGCAATAGCACCAGCAATCTGCTCTCTCACTTCGTTTGCGAGTGCGCCCATTTTTGGTCTTTCTTCTGCGGAAAGCTTGCCCATTCCGCGAAGCACCTCTGTGATCGGCCCTTTTTTCCCTAAATATTGAACACGAATGTCATTGACTTCTTTGAGCGAGCTAGCTGCTTCAACCTTCGCTATCGCTTCTAATTCAAGCTGTTTTAACGTTTCTTGCATGAGTGTAATCCTCCTTTTGATATACAAAACCGTCTGGATAAACGGCTGTTTGATCGTTTGAAGACAATAAAAAAACCCGTCTCCTCTAGAAAAGAAGGGACGAGTTGTGGTCGCGGTACCACCCTTGTTAAGCACAAATACATGTGCGAATAAGCTTCATTGACATAACGGAATCAAACGAATCCGGTTCACCTTTACGCAAAGCTTGCGGTCCCGGTGACAACTCCAGAGGTGAATTCCTGTTTCAGCATTCCTTAAATGCACTTTCAGTCTACGATGCATTCTCCCTATAAGGCCGCTCCTTGAAACAATCTTCCTCTATCATGGTTTTTAAAATATTAGTTTCATTATAGTGAAAATAAGCGCATGTTGCAACACTATCCACGCAAATGATAGACAAGAACAGCTGCTGCAACAGCCACATTTAATGATTCTGCCTGTCCATACATTGGCACATATAAATTATGGTCTGTCATTTGCAGAATCTCTGGGTTTATACCCGCGCCTTCATTGCCCACAATTAATGCAAACGAACCTTCTGCCGTTACGCTTCTATACGCTTTCGCCTTATTTAAAGCACTTCCGTATACAGGAATGCCTTGCTCCTTACATGCTGGTATGGTCTGCTGAAGGCTTTGCTTTAAAATGGGCAGGTGGAAATGTGACCCTTGTGCGGAACGGAGCGTTTTTCCGTTAAACGCATCCACTGTTCCATCGCCTAAGATCACAGCATCAAGTCCAGCAGCATCTGCTGTCCGAATGAGTGTGCCTAGATTCCCTGGGTCCTGCACTGCATCTAATAGAAGAAGTCGTTCATACTTCTTTTCTTCAAATACAGGAACTGTACAAACTGCCGCGATGTGCTGAGGCGTTTCCGTTTCGGTCATGGCAAAAAAGGCTTCCTCGCTCAGTTCATAAAGTTCAATGTCCGGATCAATATGAGAAGGAAGCTTATCAGGCGATGTGACCATTAATTCTTTCACAACTCCGCTCTTCAATGCTTCTTCCACTAAGTGGATTCCCTCCACGAGAAACAGCCCCGTTTTCGTTCGTTCTTTTTTCGTATGGAGCTTTTTCCACTGTTTAATGTTTGTGTTTTTAGCTGATTCTATATATTTCAAGCGACTTTAACTCCTTTAAATATCATGAATTTATTATATCTCATGCACACTACATAATAAACCTGTCTTTGAGACAGAATAGGGCTATTACCATCAAAAAAGGAGTGTGGGCAATGGATTTTAATTTAAGAGGCGCAGTCATTCAAAACATCACTGGCCATAATCAAGAGCAGCTTGAGCATACGATTTTAGATGCCATTCAAAGCGGTGAGGAAAAAATGCTGCCAGGCCTTGGCGTGTTGTTCGAAGTGCTATGGCAAGAAGCATCAGAAAACGAGAAAAACGAGATTCTTGAAACATTAGAGCAAGGCTTAAAGCCTCATCAGCAGCAATAAAAGAAGCCGGTTTGCTTATCATAGCAAACCGGCTTTTTCATTTAGCCAGTGATCGGTGTTTCCATCCGAAGCGCTGGATCACGCCAAATGTCGACCCATTTTTTAATCGCAAACACAATAATCACAAATCCTAAGATCAGCATAATGATTGACAGCACAGCATTCAGCACGCTGTAACCTGCTGCCTCGGGATTAAGGTATACATTTGCTACCATCCAATAGCCCGCATAATTCACTGTCACATATAAGTAAGCAAGTGGAATTAAACAAGTCAGCATATATCGCCTTTTATCTGCAATTTTTAAGACAACGGTTGCTCCTATGATGAGACCGACCGATGCCATTAACTGGTTTGATACCCCAAATAGTGCCCAAATGGACCCGATGTCTCCAGAGTAAAGCAAGTACCCCCACATAAAACAAGCAAGCGCACTTGCGAACACCGACCCAGGGACCCAATCATTTCGTTTAAGCGGTTTATAAGCTTCGCCAAAGAAGTCTTGAATCAAATATCGTGCCACACGTGTCCCTGCATCAATAGCGGTTAAAATAAAGACGGCCTCAAACATAATGACGAATTGGAAAAAATAAGACGCCAAATGACCAAAGAACGGAATTCCCGTAAAGATATACGCCATCCCTACAGCTAATGTCACAGCTCCACCCGTTCTTCCTTCTAAATCAAGACCAATTTCCTTACTCAGCTGCGGAAGGTTCTCGACACTCATCCCGAGTGTTCTGAACACTTCTGGCGTACTGTTTATTGCAAAATAATCGCCTGGATGAAGAGCGGTAGCGGCAATTAACGCCATAATTCCAACTAGACATTCTACTAGCATTGCGCCAAAAGCGACAGGCTTCATATCACTCCAGCGGTCAAGCATTTTAGGCGTTGTCCCAGATCCAACAAATGCGTGGAAACCAGATATGGCACCGCAAGCAATGGTTATTGAAATAAAAGGCCAGACAGGACCAGCTAAAACAGGACCTCCTCCATTCACAAACTCCGTAAAGGCTGGGAATTGAATCGTTGGATTGACGACAAAGATTCCAGCAATCAATGCGATAAAAACACCTATTTTCATAAAGCTGCTTAAATAGTCCCTCGGTGCGAGCAGCAGCCAAACCGGCAATGCCGCAGCAAAAAAAGCATAGATCGGCAAGGCAAGAGCAAGTGTTTTTGTATCAAGTGTTAAAAGATCGCCAAGTGCCGTTCCTTGAATATTCGGCCCAAGGAATACACCAACCATCAGCAAAATAAATCCCGCAGTTGTCGCCAGTTTTAAATTGCCTGTCTTTTTATAATAAAGACCAACCCCCATCGCAATTGGAATCGTGATTCCGACTGCAAATGTCCCCCAAGGGTTACGTTCTAACGCATGAAGCACAACCATAGACAGTCCTGCCATTGTGATCGTAATGATAAACAGCATCGCAAGCCCTGTACAAAATCCTGCGACAGGTCCTAGCTCTTCCTTCGCTACCTCTGATAACGATTTCCCCTTTTTTCGCATCGACGCAAATAAGACGACAAGATCATGTACAGCTCCGCCTATCACTGCGCCAATTAACAGCCAAAGAAGACCCGGTAAATACCCAAATTGTGCGGCTAAAATCGGACCCACTAACGGACCTGCAGCTGCAATCGCAGCAAAGTGATGCCCAAATGTGACCCATTTATTGGTTGGCACATAATCCTTCCCGTCCTCTAATGTGTGAGCCGGTGTAGGATGATCGTCTGTCACCTTTAAGACTTTGACCATCATAAATGTGCCATAAAGACGATAGGCAATCGCTAAAATACACATAGATGCTATGACAATTGTAACCGCATTCATTTAACCATCCCCTTTGTACAAACAATTTGTTACAAATATAACATAAATTGATTGATTTTTCTTTCCTTTAAAACCAAGTTGACAAATAAGAATAATGTGTTTATTCTTAAGGTAGCTTCACCTACTTCCATAAACTCTCTTTTGACAGGGCATTCTTTAGGCTCTGTCCTTTTTATTGCTTTCATCTTACAAAAATAAAAGCCAGATCACATGTGCCTTATTCACTAGAATATTTTTTCTTCTTCTCTCAAAAACAGTTCTTTTGGCGTAACTTAAAATGACAGTTCATTTCCTGGGAAATTCAATGAAATAAAAAAAGCCCTTCCCCTATACTGAGGAAAGGCTTTCTTACTTAAGAACCGTACGTGATCTGCTCAACCGTTTTTTGATCAAGTCTTTTGATCACTTCTGTTAAAAGCTTCACTGCATTTTCATAATCATCTCGGTGAATCATCGCTGCATGGGTATGAATATATCTACTTGGTATCCCGATCGATAGTGATGGCACACCATGACCTGTTAAATGGATACCGCCAGCATCTGTCCCGCCGCCAGGCATAGAGTCATATTGGTACGGAATGTTCAATTCATCCGCTGTTTGGACAACAAAATCCCGAAGCCCTTTATGAGATACCATAGAAGCATCAAATACAACAATCGTTGGTCCTTTGCCAAGTTTGCTTGTTGCTTCTTTTTCAGTAATGCCCGGTGTGTCTCCTGCTACACCAACATCAATGGCAAATCCAATATCAGGCTGGATTGTAGCCGCTGCTGTTTTGGCACCACGCAGGCCAACTTCCTCTTGTACAGTTGCAACACTGTAAGCAATATTCTCATGCTGAGTATTGTGTAAGTTCTTCATGACATCAATCGCAACTGCACAGCCGATACGGTTGTCCCATGCTTTTGCAAGGAGCATTTTTTCATCATTCATCACTGTAAACTCAAAATAAGGGACGATTTGATCTCCAGGCAGAACGCCCCACTCCATTGCCTGTTCTTTGCTTGATGCACCGATATCAATAAACATATCTGTAATCTCAATCGATTTTTTTCGAGCTTCAGGTGACAAGACGTGCGGCGGCTTTGAGCCAATCACACCTGTTATGTCTCCCTTTTTCGTTACAATCGTCACACGCTGCGCGAGCATGACCTGCGACCACCATCCGCCGACAGTTTGGAAGCGAATGTAGCCTTTGTCATCAATTTTTGTCACCATGAATCCTACTTCATCTAAGTGACCAGCAAGCATAATTTTAGGTCCGTTTGCGTTTCCTTCCTTCTTAGCAATTAAGCTGCCAAGGCGGTCACTAGAGACTTCATCTGCATATGATTCTATGTATGTCTGCATGACTTTTTTGACATCACGTTCATTTCCTGGAATCCCTTTTGCATCCGTTAGGTCTTTCAGCATAGTTAATGTTTGATCTAGCTTTGTCATTCCATATATCCTCCTTTATCTTCATGGTGCATTCTTATTATACAAAACCTTTTTCGTTCAATACGATCTTTTTATGAATATTTTTTCGTTTTCCGAAATATTTTTTTAAAAAAAGTTGAAACCTTTTGGCCTTTTCATTCGTAGTACATCAGATAACGGTATTGGAGGTGCATCCTGTCATGTTTGTAATCCTCATTAGACTAGCTCTTGTTGCACTGCTTGTCTACATCTTCTACATGGCGGTAAAATTCTTCTCAAATCCGAGAAGAAAGCTGAAACAAGCACAATTAAAAGAAGGCTTTTATTTTATGGACGAACAACAAAATGCACGTAAAAATTTTAATTTCGTCTATAAAGGTGTCTTGTTTGAAGGGGAGAAGCATGTTCCTTCTAAGGATCATCCTCTATTTGTCCACTCCATTTACGTTTGGACGGAGTCACCTGAGAAGCTAAGTGAATTTACATTAGAAGACTTTGAAAAATTGGAGGAAAACATTATCGAACGTTATCCTCAAACAAAAATTGATTGGGATCAGCCCATTAAAAAAATCAAACAAAAAAAAGGAGCAGACACGCCGTCTTGATGGCGTCTGCTCCTTTTTCAGATGAACTTGATATATCCTAATATGATCAACTGCACCATGATTAACACTGGCATGCCAATTTGAAAGGCAGGATGCTTTGTTTTATGACGGAAATACTGCATCCCTAGATACGATCCAGCAGCCCCAAAAAGCACGGCAGCACTCCATAAGTGCGCCTCTGAAATTCTCCATTTATGCGCTTTTGCCCGGCGCTTGTCCTCTCCCATGAGAAAGAAACCATAGCCATTTACCAAGATCAGCAGCACAATCAACGCGATATTCATTCATTTCACCTCACATGATGAGCAAAAAAGATCACCCCTCGACGGAATGATCTTTCATATGACTTACTTGTCTAGTTGTGCTTTTGCAGCATCAGCAAGCTGATTGAATGCACTTAGGTCATTCACAGCAAGGTCAGCAAGCATTTTGCGGTTTACTTCGATACCAGAAAGCTTTAGGCCATGCATTAAACGGCTGTAAGAAAGACCGTTCATACGAGCTGCAGCATTGATACGAGTGATCCATAGTTTACGGAAGTCACGTTTTTTCTGACGACGGTCACGGAAAGCGTAGTTTCCAGATTTCATCACCTGTTGGTTTGCTACTTTGTATAATCTATGTTTTGAACCGAAATAACCTTTTGCTAATTTAAGAACCTTTTTACGACGCTGACGCGACACAGTTCCGCCTTTTACTCTTGGCATTGTAATTCCCTCCTATGATTCCTATTCCAAATTACTTGATGTTTGCAAGTTGTTGTTTGATACGTTTGAAATCTCCAGCACTTACGATTGCGCTCTTACGCAATTTACGTTTTTGCTTTGTAGATTTGTTAGCGAACAGGTGACTTGTGTACGCATGAGAACGTTTAAGTTTACCAGAACCTGTTTTTTTGAAACGTTTAGCAGATCCGCGGTGAGTTTTCATTTTTGGCATTGGATATTTCCTCCCTCTGTTACTTTACTTTTCGACTTTTGGTGCAAGCATGAGGAACATGCTACGTCCGTCCATCTTAGGTTTTGTTTCTACTGTTGCTACTTCAGCGCAAGCTTCAGAGAAACGGTCTAACACGCGCTGTCCGATTTCTTTATGCGTAATCGCACGCCCTTTAAAGCGGATAGAAGCTTTCACTTTATCGCCCTTTTCAAGGAATTTGATTGCATTACGGAGCTTCGTGTTAAAATCATGTTCATCAATTGTCGGGCTCAACCGAACTTCTTTTAAGCTAATGATTTTTTGATTCTTACGTGCCTCTTTATCCTTCTTCTGCTGTTCGAATCGGAACTTACCATAGTCCATGATTCGGCAAACAGGTGGTTTTGCATTTGCAGCAACTAACACAAGGTCAAGATTGGCTTTCGTAGCAATTTCCAGAGCTTCCTGGCGGGTTTTAATCCCCAGCTGATCGCCATTTTGTCCGATCAAACGAACTTCACGCGCACGAATACCTTCATTAACTAATTGATCTTTGCTAATAGTGAGCCACCTCCATGAGATTTTGAATTGAGTTCACAATTCATTTTGACCATTTCGTTGTATGTTTTACAGGCAAACAAAAAGTGTGGGCATATAAAACACCCACACTGCGAACATTTGCATGAAAAAATAAATGTACGGTCAACCTGTCAACTACAAACACGTGTCAATCAGGTGAGAAGCGGGTGCTTCTGCTTGTGATATCTATTCAATTCGTTAATTATTCTACACAATTTTCATTTGTCCGTCAAGTAACCGAACTCTTGAAACAACTTTTTCATTTTAGCATGATTAAACGAATTGGGCAAGGCTTTTTCAAAACAATCACGTCATCAAAGAATGAATTGCATAAAGATTGGGATGACAATGACAGTCACAACTCCTACGACCACAACAGCAATACTTGCCATGGCCGCTTCCACTTCACCCATCTCAATCCCAACAGAGACGCCAAGTGCATGTCCTGATGTACCGAGTGCAAGCCCTTTTGCCACTGGATTTTTAATTCGAAACCATTTTAAGAAGAAAGCACCTAGTGCATACACAATGACTGCATTAAATATGACCGCAAAGGCTGTGATATCTGCAATTCCGCCAATATCCTTTGCAATCGGAAGAGCAATCGCTGTCGTCGCTGCCTGCGGGAGCATACTTTTCATTACAGCCGCATCAAGATGAATGCCTTTTGCTACGACATACACAATTGTAATGGAGCAAAGTGATCCTACAAAAATAGCGGATAAAATCTGCCACCAATATTTTTTAAGCAATGCGCGCTGCTTATAAAGCGGAATAGCGAAAGCAATCGTCGCAGGCTCTAAGAAAAACTTGATAATCTTGCCGCCCTCATTATAATCTGCATAGGAAAAACCGCCAATTTTCAAAAATAAAATACCTAACACCATGGCGACAAAAAGTGGTGTAAATAAGAAGAAGCCTTTTGATTTTTTAAATAAGAATGTACCGATTCCAAAGGCGACCAATGAGACGACTATACCAAAATAAGGACTCATCGTACTTGTACCCATCCTGCATCCCTCCTTTAATGCGTGCTTGAAGCTGGTTTATTAGAATGAGAAGGAGCCGATTTGCTCTCCTTTGTCTCTTTACGTTTCTGTGGTTTGTCTGATAATTGCATGAGAAGCTGCGTGAATAGCCCTGTCGCTGCAAGTAACATAATCGTTGCAATGATAATGACACCGACGACTTGCACACCTACTTCTTGCATGACACCTAGTGATTGAATAACCGAGATACCAGAGGGAACAAATAGAAAGCTAATGAGCCCTGTCAATGATGTACCTAATTGCTCCACTTGCTCCAGTTTGACGATTTTCGTTGTCAGCAAAACAAATAATAGAACCAGACCGATCACAGATGCAGGCATCGGAATTGGTAAATACATTGAAATGAGATTAGAAACGAACATTACGGTTGCAAAGATAAATGCTTGAGATAGAAATCCATATACTTTAGTGGCACTCATGCCCCTTCACCTCTTTCTTCGACTGCCCTCAGTATATGGCATGAAATAAATGAATGAAGCGTTTACAATCAAACTCGCCGGATTCAATGAATGAAATGCAGAAAACGAGTATTGAAATACAAATAAAAAAAGCCGTCCTAATCTAGCAGGAGCGACTTCTTTAGTTCTTTGGCGTAAGTGCGGCTGACAGGAATAATCGACCCGTCTGTCATATGCAGATTATACGTCGAATTAAACCACGGCTGTACTTCTTTCATATGAGAGGTGTTCACGATATAGCTTCGATGAACCCTCATAAAATAAGCCTCAGGGAGTTTCTTTTCAATGACCACAAGCGGTTCTGTGACCTCATACATGTGATCCTTTGTTTTTACAACCTTTTTCCCCTCACTAAGCCCTACATACATGATCTCTTCTACTTGCAGAATGACAATTGAATCATCGACTGAGATGGCTAATTTTTGCTGATGGGGGATTTTCTCATCTGATAGCTGGTGGTCTTGCGTCTCAACAGATTTCCACTTTTTAAACTTTTGGATCGTTTGGAAAAGCCGCTCTTCATCGAATGGTTTTGTTAAGTAATCAAGCGCACTTACCTCAAATGCCTTCAGCGCATACTGATCAAAGGCTGTCGCAAATACAATCGCTGGCGGATCAGACATCCGGTTGAGCCTTTTGGCAATATCAAATCCATTTTCACCAGATAAATCAATGTCTAAAAAGAGCAGGTCCGGCTTATGATCCACCATCCGGTCAAAAGCTGATTCTATATTTTCTGCTTCCTCTATTTGAACATCCTCTTTCGTTCTGCGTAATAAGTATTTTAATTCGTCTCTTGCTAACACTTCATCATCTACGATTAATACATTTATCAACGAAAATCATCCTCTTTTACATAGTCCATTGGAATGCGAAATGAGATGTCAGTGCCTTGGCCGCTATGAATAGATAGAGCGGCTTGTCTGCCAAAAATCCCTCTTAACCGCTGATCTAAATTAAAAAGAGCCGTACCTGTTCCTTCTTTGGATTCAACAGGCGCTTTTAATAACTGAGCCATCTTGTCATTCTCGATTCCCTGTCCATTATCAGTCACTTTCATATTGACATGCCCATCTTTCATCACAGCAGATACGATGACTTCACAGCTCGTTTGATGTTTAGGAAATGCGTGTCTCACTGCATTTTCAACAAGCACCTGAAGCACAAATGGCGGAATCATCACCTGCTCTAGCTCCTTTTCAATTTGAAAGGTCACGTGGTATTTATTTGGAAACCTTGCTTGTTCAAGTGACAAATAGGCTTCTACATGCTGAATTTCTTTATGAAGTGGAATGAGCAGCTGGCGGGCGCCTTGCAAATTGGATCGAAAATATATACTCAGCTGAAGCAGCAGCTTTCTAGCCATCTCTACGTTCGTTCTGCACAAGACAGAGATGGTATTAATGGCGTTAAATAAAAAGTGCGGATTCACTTGCGCTTGAAGCGCTTTGATCTCTGCATCTTTTAGCAGACGGCTTTGGGTTTCTGCCTCCCCAAGCTCAAGCTGTGTGGAAAACAGCATCGCCAAGCCTTCTGCAAGCTCCTCCTCTACCCTGCTTAATCCGACCGGAGAATTGAAATACATTTTTAACGTTCCGATCGTTTGACCATTGGAGGTGAGGGGCAGCACAATCGCCGCTTGAAGCGGGCAATGGGTGACTGAACAATTGATTTCATCTTTCGAATGTGCCTTCATAATTTTGCCGCTCATCAATACTTGTTTCGACAGTCCTGTAATGAGGCTTTTCGATGGAATATGATGATCTGTCCCATCTCCAACATGCGCTAAAATCTTTTCTGTATCGGTTAAGGAGACCGCATCTGTTTCTGTTAATCGATGAATGATCTTCGCCACGCTTTTACATGACTGTTCATTTAACCCTTGGCGGAAGAAAGGCAGCGTTTGATCGGCGATTGAAAATACACGGTGTGTCTGCATCGCCTTTGCCTGCTCTTCTTGCCGAATGACTGACTGTAAAATCGATAAAAAGATAAAGCTGCCAATTCCATTCACAAAAATCATCGGCAGGGCAATAATACTCACAAGCCCCCAAGCATCAGCAAATGGCTTTGCAAATAGAAGGATAATGATCATCTGCAAGGACTCCATTGCCACACCAAAAAGTGCGGCTTGGCGAGGTGTCACCATTCGATTCTTCCGCTTAAACCTGCTGCCGACATAGCCTGCAATCACACCGGCTAAAATCGAAGAAATCGCACAGCTGAGTGCCGTGCTTCCTCCTAATGAATAGCGATGAATCCCAGCTAGAAGCCCTGCGCCAATGCCAACAAACGGCCCTCCTATTAATCCGCCCATTTCGATTCCCATGATTCTCGTATTGGCAATTGAGCTTGACGAGCCGAGATGATAGGAAAACTCATGATTCATGACCATCTGCTGCTGGATTTCAATTCCTGTGTAATTGCTGATAATACTAAAAGAAGCAAAAATAAAGACAAGGACTGCCTTTTTTCGAAACCCTTCATTATGAAGCAATAGATTGCGAAAGCCCTTCACATGGGCAAGCACAAACCCTAAAATAACGATGATCCCAACACGCTCGATCATCATAATAATTAAATGAAGCAAACCTGCCACCTCAATTGATGTATGTATTATTTACTGTCTTTCTATTCTATCATGTGCGGTCAATGTTCAAATATCTCTCAAATCTTTTCTTTATTGCCCTCATCTTCTATTGTAAAATGAACTTGAGCCGTCACTTGCAATTGAAGGTAACACATACATAACAAGGGAGAAGATCATGAAAGCCGTATTTTTCGATTTAGATGATACTTTGCTTTGGGATGAAAAAAGCATTCACACCACTTTTCAGGAAACATGCCGCGAAGCGGAAAAGAAATATGGACTGAATCCAGAAACATTTGAACAGATTGTACGTGAAGAAGCAAGAAAGCTGTATTCGTCCTATGAAACATATGATTATACTGTCATGATCGGAATTAATCCTTTCGAAGGACTGTGGTCCAATTTTAGTGAACCGATTAGCGAAGGCTTTCAAAAATTGAATGCCCTTGCACCAGAGTATCGCAAGAACGCTTGGACCAATGGCTTAAAAGAAGCAGGAATTGACGATAAGGCATTTGGACAATATTTGGCTGATTTCTTTGCAGCAGAGCGGAGAAAACGCCCATTTGTCTATGAAGAAACGTACCCTGTTTTAGACCGTCTGAAAGGCAGCTATGAATTGCTCCTTTTAACAAACGGAGATCCTAGTCTTCAAAAAGAAAAACTGGCAGGTGTTCCTGAGCTTGCACCTTATTTTAATGAAATTGTCATTTCAGGAGATTACGGGAAAGGCAAACCTGACCCTGGCATCTTTGAGCACTGCCTTCAGCTGTTAAATCTAACAAAAGACGATGTGATCATGGTGGGAGATAATCCAAAAACAGATATTCTTGGGGCATCTCGAGCCGGGATTCAAACCGTTTGGATCAATCGACATGGCAAAAAGAACGAAACAGATGTAACGCCAGATTATGAAATCAAAGACTTACATGAATTGTTTGATATATTAAAATAGAACAAACGAGAAAACACCCTTCTCCTAACGAGATTGGGTGTTTTTTGTGTGCTCAAACTACACAATTCCCGCTAGACTTTGCGCTTGCTTGTCTAAGCTGCGGGCTGCTTCTCCTACATTCATAAATTCCTCGCTTGCCTGCTTTACAAGATCGCGATTTGTAAACACCGTTGTCTTGGCCCGGCTCGTTCCGCTACTGACCTTCTCTACTTCCGCATGAATCGCCTTTACATATTGATCTACTTTGACGATCGCTTCTTTTGCATCAGTTGCAAGCTTTCGAATTTCTGCCGCCACTACACTAAAGCCATTTCCATAGGAACCTGCATGGGCTGCTTCGATCGCCGCATTTAATGCAAGGAGCTGGGTTTGTGAGGAAATGCTGTTAATCGTTGTAGTGATGGAGCTGATGGACTCTACCTGCTCTGTTAATCCTTCTAGTAAGCTCATATTTTGATCTGTTTCGTTTGCTATATGATCAAAGGAGACATTGACTCTTTGACTATGCTGGATGCCCACTTCTGCTCGCTCCATTAATTTCGCAGACATGTCCTTTAAATCGCCTACGACCTGTTTCATCGTGCTTTCTCTTTCTGTTATGTCTGTTGCGACTTTCACAACACCCACTACGCGTTCCTCTTCATTGCGGACAGGTGTATATGTCGCTTCAAGCCATAAACTGTCACCATTCTTCGTCTTCCGCTGCACCTTTTCCTGAAAGACTTGCCCCTCTTTCAAACGCTTCCAAAACATTTGATAGCTTGCGTGTTCTGCAATATGAGGAGGACAAAACTGTCTATGTTTTAAACCAATCATCTCTTGCTTTGAATATCCCATGGCTTTTGCAAAAATATCATTGACCCATAGCACTTCACCTGTCACATCAAATTCAATCATCGCCAGTGAGTGTTCCAATGCACGAAGTACTGCTGATCGCTCCAATACTTGTGATGATAAAGTGTTTGTTGTTTTCATCATCGCTTTCATACCCCCAATTTAACTCGAACCAATAGTACATACTTACCCATACTTTCATACTATCTAAACGTATCATTCAAGGGACTGGATCACTAGTGGAGAATTTTTCCCAAAAAGAAAAAGCCAGTGATCTAAGGAGAAAGATCACTGACTGCTTCGCTTGAAAAAGATTATTTTTTCGCTTCTGCTACTGCATGTTTCACAAAGGCTTCAAGATCCATTGTTTCTGAATCTTGCTCTCCGTATTTTCTTACATTGACTGCGCCATTTTCTGCTTCTTGATCTCCGACGACTAGCATGTACGGAATCTTTTGCATTTGCGCTTCTCTAATTTTGTATCCGATTTTTTCATCACGGCTGTCAAGCTCTACACGAAGACCTTCAAGCTGCAAACGTTCTTGTACTTTTTTCGCATAGTCTAAATGGACAGAAGGTGAAACCGGGATGACTTGGAATTGTACAGGTGCCAGCCAAGTTGGTAGGGCTCCTTTGTATTCTTCAATTAAGAAGGCAACAAAACGCTCCATTGTAGAAACAACACCTCTATGAATCACGACTGGACGATGGTGCTTGCCATCTTCTCCGATATATGTGAGATCGAAGCGCTCTGGAAGTAAGAAATCAAGCTGTACAGTAGACAGTGTCTCTTCTTTTCCAAGAGCTGTCTTCACTTGAACGTCAAGCTTCGGACCATAAAATGCCGCTTCGCCTTCTGCCTCATAATAGTCATGACCAAGCTCGTCCATTGCATCCTTTAGCATCGATTGCGCTTTATTCCACATGGCATCATCGTCGAAATACTTCTCAGTATCTTCTGGATCACGGTAAGATAAGCGGAATGTGTAGTCATTCAAGCCAAAGTCTTGATACACTTCTTCAATTAGGCGAACTGTACGAATGAATTCGTCTTTGATTTGATCTGGACGTACAAAGATATGGGCATCGTTTAATGTCATACCGCGAACACGCTGAAGGCCGGATAAAGCACCTGACATTTCATAACGGTGCATTGTACCAAGCTCTGCAATACGAATTGGCAATTCGCGATAGCTATGCGGCTCGTTTTTGTAAATCATCATATGGTGAGGACAGTTCATCGGACGAAGAACAAGATCTTCATTGTCCATTTCCATCACAGGGAACATGTCTTCTTGATAATGCGCCCAGTGCCCTGATGTTTTATACAATTCAACATTTGCAAGAACTGGTGTATACACATGCTCATAACCAAGGCGTACTTCTTTATCGACAATGTAACGCTCAATAACGCGGCGGATCGTTGCGCCTTTTGGCAGCCAAAGCGGTAGACCTTGACCTACCTTTTGAGAGTTCGCAAACAGTTTCAGCTCTTTTCCTAGTTTACGGTGATCGCGTTCTTTCGCTTCTTCAAGCAGGCGTAGATGCTCATTTAGATCATCTTTGCTGAAGAAAGCTGTACCGTAAATACGCTGAAGCATTTGATTGTTGCTGTCACCTCTCCAGTATGCACCTGCAAGGCTTAACAGCTTAAACTCTTTGATTTTCCCTGTTGATGGCAAGTGAATGCCGCGGCAGAGGTCAAAGAATTCACCCTGCTCATAAATCGTGACAGCTTCACCTTCTGGAATCGCCTCTAACAGCTCAAGCTTTAATTGATCACCAATCGCTTCAAAGCGTTTTTTCGCTTCTTCTCTTGATACTTCAATTCGCTCGATTGGCAGATTGCTGTTAATGATTTTTTTCATTTCTTTTTCAATCTTTGGTAAATCTTCCGGTGTGATGGCAACATCGATGTCCACATCGTAGTAGAAGCCATTTTCAATCACAGGACCTACGCCAAACTGAACGTGATGCTCTTTTCCATACAGGCGTTTGATTGCCTGTGCTAGCAAATGAGCTGTGCTGTGGCGCATAATGTCGAGTGCTTCATCACTTTTATCTGTGATGATCTCAATTGTTCCACTTTCTAGTAGCGGCGTACGCAGATCTATTTCTTTGCCGTTCAATTTACCGGCAAGCGCTTTTTTCTTTAGGCCTGGGCTAATTGATGCCGCGATGTCTTCTGTTGTAGCTGTGTTGTCAAACTCCTTGACTGCTCCATCTGGAAATGTAAGTTGAATTTGTTCTGACATCTCTGGTCACTCCTTTTTTTGGCAATATAAAAACCCCGCCCCCTGGAAAGGGACGAGGTTGAATAAAACGGAATCGTGGTTCCACCCTTTTTCCCGTATTTGCAGCTTACTTTTTCATAAGCAAACACGGCTTGTGGTTCGATAACGGGAATTCCCGTCAGCCATTACTAAAACGTTCACAGCTGATGTTCAAAGGTGGTAAAGCAAATGGTCCTCTGCTAGGAAGCTTTCAGCCGCGGCTTCCCTCTCTTTAAGCGGGTGTTCATTTGTTCATGTCCTTATCAATACGGTCTTTGTATGAAGTTACACCGTATTATAAAACGTTTTTTCGTGAAAATCAAGAAAGCTTTTCACTTTTCTGTTCCAAATGGTCATGGACAAATTGAACATTGTGTTCTTGAAATGAATGAGCCGGGAATACCTCGACCCTTTCTTGAAAAATATTTTGAATGGTCTGTACCATCGAGTGACCTGTATCATTTGTAAACAGGTCAATCTTTTTGGGCGCTATGGATACGAGTGGTGCAATCAGCTGCGAATCAATATACATTGGATGCTCTCTTACAAACTGTCTGTCTATGTATTGTTTTTGATCACGCTCAGAAGCGTACCGAAATTCCCAAATCATCAGGCGATCCTGATGCACAACATGTACTTTTTCGAGCTTCGGTTCTTTTGCCATCACATAGTCTCGAAGCGATTGAATGAAGTTTTGATATTCTTGTTCCATTTTGTATTCTTCAATGGAGACTTCAACATAGTTCTTCAGCCTCCTGTCATACTCTGACAGTCTGAATGTCATAAATGAACCAATTGAAAAAATACCTTGCTGTAAAGAAATCGTCTCGAGCTCCTTTGTTAACAGGGCTTCTCTTGACGGTTCTTGATGAATGCCGGGAATATCATCTAAATCCCCGTTCATGATGCTGTGGGCAATTGAAAGAATTTGGTGCTGCTCTTCAGGATCTTTAAATAAATACGTGTTTTCAAGAATGCTGCGCATGCGCTCATTTTCTTTGCATTCCAAAAAAAAGTGAACCAGTAATGGCCGCACAATGGACTCAAGTCCTTCCTTTGATTCCTTCGCCTCTATGAGAAGCCGGTCTTTCCCTTGTTGAATTGACATGTGATGCCGACTGTCCAAGTGTTCAGCAAGATGTAAAAAAGCGGCGGTATCATATTCATCTTCAAAGATTATTTCAAGCATGTTTGTCCCCCCTAACGACATCTGTTACATATATATGGGGAGAACATAAAAAATAGACGCCTAAAATAAATCAGGCATCTTTCTTTTTAAAATGAGCGGAACTGAGATAAAGATTAGATAAATCAAACAAACGATTGCTAAAGCGGCATAATTGCCGCTGACAAAGCTTGAGCCAAGGACATTTAATGCAACTGTACCCGGTATTAAGCCTAAAAAGGTAGCTGCCGTAAATGCACGATAATTTGCACGTGAAGCTGCTGCCGCATAGCTGACAAAGTCAAAATGGATTGGGGCAATTCGCAATAACAAAATGTAAAGAAACCCATGCTCCTGAATGCGGGACGTCACCGCTTTCAGCTTCCGGCTGCTTGATTGTGTTTCCTTCTTTTTTGCACGAAAGGTTGTGGTAAGCAGGAAGGAGCATGTTGCTCCGGCGGTAGCACCAACGAGGGCATAAATCGTCCCAAGAACACTGCCAAATGCCAAACCTGCTGCCAGCGAAAAAACCGTAATAGGGACGAGAACAAACGGGCGAAAAAGAGATAAGAAAAGAAAAACAAAGGGTGCCAGCATCCCAAATTGAAGCACCCAATTTTTCACATCTTTTGGCGCCAGCTGAAGATGCTGTTTGTTCAGCCACCAAAGTAAAACAGCGAGACCTGCAATCACGAGAAAAAGCAGCCATTTTCTTTTGTTCATTTCATTTGCTCCTCCTTCAGGTGATAGACGCTTTTATAAATGACGGCGGTTTTCTCCTTCGAGCAAGACTGCCTCTGCTAAATAGAGAATCCGTTCCATTAAACGAGCGGCTTTGACCTCTTCTTTTTCCCCGCGCTGTGAGTACGTAAAGTGATGCTTCAGTTCACTTGGTGAGAAATTAGAAGAGAAGAAAGTCGGCAGCTGCTCTGCCATACGGTATTGTAAAATCGTTCCGAGTAGTTCATCTCGAACCCAGCTTGTCATCGACTCTGCCCCAATATCATCAAGCATTAAAATAGGGGTGGATTTGACCATGTTCAGTTTTGATTCTAGTGTATGATCGGCTAACGAATTTTTTAGCTCTCTCACAAATTCAGGCACGTACACAAGGAGAGATGGGTATTCCTTCTCCGCTAACTGCTGCGCAATGGCTGCCAGAATATACGTTTTTCCTACTCCAAACTTTCCGTGTAAATATAAGCCCTTCCCTTTGCCCGTCTCATCATAGCTTTGCAGGAATTGCCCTACTTTTTGAATGACTTCCTGTCTTCCCACAACGTTCAAATCAGCGAACGTCGCTTGAAGAACATTTTGCGGAATGTACATGCTTTTCATGAGCTCTTGCTGTTTTTTCTGTCTATCGAGCCGCAGCTTGACTGGACAAGGGGAATATTCAATATCAATACTCTGACCTTTGATCACAAGCTTCGGGTGATAACCGTCTAAAATCGCATTGACGTTCTCTTCATCTAAGCAATATGAACAGCCCTTCGACTGCTGCACATATTCAAAAAGCCGGTTCAAGCTGCGATTGATCATGTCTTCGTGTATGTCTTCTTGGTGCTCCTGTAAAAAGGCTTTTACATCTTCATCAGATAACACACTCTCTTTAATCTGATTGTATCTCACACGAAAATCTACGCGCCCTTTTAGCTGTTCAAATGAACGACCGATCGGTTTCATCCTCATCTCACCTCATCTTAATGTGCATTGTACTTTTTCATATTTTTAAACTGATCTAACAGTTTTTCTTTTTCTCGTTCGAGGTCTTCTGTCGACAGGCTGTCTGTTTGTTCTTTTGCAGGCTGTTCTTTCGTTTCGGTTTCTTTCATCCAGTCAGGAAGCTTCTCTTCACGGACAACTTTCCCTGATCCGTATGTGCTACGCTGCTTTTTCTGCTGCGCCCACTCTGTCATTTGCCTGTTCTCTTCTTTGGCCATTTTCATGGCCGCCGCTACGGTTTTAATTTTCTTTCTCACCCAATGAGCGGCGATTTTTTGCATATATGTTTTCGACAGCTTCATATCTGTTTTCAGTAATGTATAGTAGATCAAAACGTTCATGACACCTGGCTCTAGCTGCTGCTCAAGCATAATATCTTCGACAATTCTTAAGTCGGCATATGTTGGCTCAATGCCGTCAGCCATATCTTTTAGCAGTTCCCTAGGCGAAATATGATCAAGCTTTTCAATCAATTTGGCATCCGGCGTATCTGCCACTGGCGCTTTTGAAGCATCTTGACGCAAGTGTCTCGGCTGTTTTTGATCAATGAGTTTTGGCTGCTCGCCTCTGTATTCAATTTGGTACCAGTCTCTTGCCGCTTTTCTCAGCTCTTCTGTTGAGATCATTTGATCCGAACCACAGGCGCCTGCTACAATATTTTGCATTTGAAGCGGGGTGATGCCGTATACAACGGCTAACTTCTTAATGGTTTCTTTCACCTGCTTTGTCAAAGCCTTTCTTGGAATCATCATATCAGACATGCCTGCTAACAATAAATCGAAATCAAAGGATTCGTCTGAGAGAGGAGCCGGCTGACTCGATCCAACGGTCACATATTCATAGCCCTGATCAAGTGATGACGCCTGATTGATTTCTTCTGTCATCCTGCGTTCACCTGGCTGCAATACGTGAAAAACTTCTTCAAACGACCGCGAGATGTTCTTTGCCTCTGCCGGAACACCGGGATATGAGAAATAATCACGAAGCTGCATATATTTCGCTTTCTCTACACGATGGTACAGCAGAACATTCAGCATACCATCTTGGAAAAACTCATCTGGTCTTAACGGCGGCACAAGCTCATATGTAAACAGTCTGCCTTCTTCCGTTTCCTGTTCATATGTGCGGAGTAAACCAATCGCTTCAAGCTTTAAACGTTCCTCAAAAATATCATTCAAATTCGTTTGCAGCATGACCATGAGCTGCCGATGAGGTGCGGGTTTCCCCCACATACGATTTTGTTCCAGCTCTCCCCACAGCGTCATATATAAGCTGAAAGCGGACATGCCTATAAGCGGCTGATATAAAAGAGTGATGAGCTGTCTATCGATGTCACCGAGCAATGAAGCGCTTTTGACGACATACGGATCGACGGCTAGCACTTCCTTCCAATGCTCTGTCATATGCTGATCCTCCCCATGAATTGCAATTGTTTCTATTGTACACCCTTTTTGCGTTTTACGCTTTACGCAGGAAAAAGAGCATGAAGTATCTTCAGCTCTTTTTTAGCGTTCTTTCTTTAATAAATCTTTTAATTCATCAATAAAGACGTTGATATCTTTAAACTGCCGGTAAACGGAGGCAAACCTGACGTAAGACACTTCATCAATTTTTGCCAGCTCGTCCATCACCATTTCACCTACAAGCTCACTTTTCACTTCTGACATACCTTGATTACGCAGTTCTTTTTCAATATTAAAGCAGACATCCTCCAGCTGCTTTAAAGCAACAGGTCGCTTTTCACATGCTTTTATGAGTCCTCTCAGCATCTTTTCGCGGCTGAATTCTTCTCGAATTCCTTCTTTTTTCACCACAATCAGTGGTAATTCTTCTAATTTCTCAAACGTCGTAAAGCGATATTGGCAGCTTTCGCACTCTCTTCTACGACGGATGGATTTCCCTTCATCTACTGGTCTTGAATCAAGCACCCTTGTGCCAAGGTGCTGACATGTGGGACATTTCATTTCATCAGCTCCGATCTATTCTTGGAAGTTGTTTGTCTAGTTCATCATAAAGGGAAAAAACCGTTTTCTCACTATAGCCAAAATCTGTTGGCAAGGCTGTTTCTGTTGTCACATTAAAATCGACAGCTGTTTCAAAAGGACGAATTGAAATGACAGTCGCTACGAGAAAGGCTTTTTTCGGCATACTGATGTTTGCGCTGATTTCACCTCGTTCTGCTGAAACAGATGTCACTTGATAGGAAGCGTGCCCAGAAAGCATGGCTTCCACCGCTTGAAAAACTTGCGCATTCGTCGATTTGTAGTAATGGCTTTTCAGTTCTGACACTGGATGCTCGTCAGATGTTTCTGTATGGTTTGACATGAACCGTTTGAACTTTTGTCCTAAAATCATCTACGTATCCCCTTTGCCATAATGCCTCTTCTTTATTTTATAAAAAAAACCTTTGTTTTCCTAGAACAAAAGTATAGGCGAGTTGGGGAATGTTGGATTTTCTCTATCAAACAAATATAAAAAGGAGCATAACACAAAGGCATTTCAATGCTTTTGGCCAGCTCCCATTGCGATCTTTTTTTATGTTTACAGTGCTTTGGCTTGCGCCTGTTTCACTTGTACAGGTCCCATGCCTCGAGGAATTTCAATGTTTTCTCTTGTTTCAGCACCTAATTCATCTCCGATATGATCTGCTGCGATATTCGGATCTAGGTCGCCGCAAGTATAAACATCTATGCTCGCATAACCATGTTCAGGAAAGCTGTGAATTGTCAGATGAGATTCAGAAATAATGACAACTCCACTTACTCCTTGAGGTGCAAATTTGTGAAAAGCAACCTCTCTTACTTCAGCTCCTGATTTCAAAGCTGCATTTACAAACGTTTTTTCAATAAAATCCATGTCGTTCAGTTTATCACAGTCGCATCCCCATAGCTCGGAGATAACGTGACGTCCGATTGTTTCCATCATGGACCCCCCTTAAACAAGAATGAAAGAGTGAAGTTCTAAGCAGCCGGACCGGACATATACCACGGGGGAAAGTTAGTCCAAAGAGGTCCTAACCCTTTAAGTATACCCGAATGAGTCTGCGAACAAGAAGTTCACGAAAAATAGTATACTTTGTTTAGACCCATTTTGCAAGCTGTGTTTTCAATGGGATTTTCTCTCATTCCTTGAAAAGGGACGTTCGTCTTCTTCATTTCAAACAGCAGAAAGCTCTTTCATCTGCGATCCGACAAACTTCACAAGATCCACCACTCTGCATGAATAACCCCATTCATTGTCATACCATGCAAGAACTTTTACTTTTCTATCCCCCATCACCATCGTTGTCAGTCCATCTACGACAGCTGAATAAGGGTTCGTATTAAAGTCTGTAGAAACAAGCGGCTCATCCGTGTAATCTAAAATACCGGAAAGAGAAGTTTTTGATGCATTTGAGAAGGCTGCATTGACTTCTTCTGCTGTGACATCTTTTTTCAAGTCGACAACAAGATCAACCATCGATACATTGGAAACTGGCACGCGAAGTGCAAGTCCATGCAATTTCCCTTTCATGTGCGGCAGCACTAAAGAAAGCGCTTTAGCGGCACCCGTCGTCGTTGGAATAATGGACTGGGCACATGCTCTTGCCCGGCGCAAATCCTTATGCGGGTTATCGATATTTTTTTGATCATTTGTATACGCATGAACCGTTGTCATTAAACCGTTGTCGATGCCAAATTCATCATCTAACAATTTGACAACTGGTGCTAAACAGTTTGTTGTACAAGATGCGTTTGAAATAACGACGTGCTTTTCAGGATCAAGATCATCCTCATTGACACCCATCACAATTGTAATGTCTTCATTTTTACCTGGAGCTGTAAGTACGACCTTTTTCGCTCCGGCATCTATATGGCCCATCGCTTGATCTTTTGAATTAAATTTTCCGGTTGCTTCTATGACGATATCAATCCCAAGCTCTCCCCACGGAAGCTGCTTTGGGTCTCTGTTATTGAGCAAAAGCACTCTTTTCCCATTTACAATCAGTGCGTCATCTTCTGCTATCACATCGCATTCGTAACGTCCATGATTTGTATCATATTTAATTAAATGTGCTAGCGTTTCGGCAGGATAGCTTGCGTTCACCGCTACAATTTGAATTTGATCATCAAGCATTGCTTTTCTGAAGACCATGCGTCCAATTCTGCCAAACCCATTGATCGCTGCTTTTACCTTCATGAACAGGTCACTCCTCTATTATGTGTTATACTCAATAAATTTATTTATGAAATTAGTATATCACATTAGATTGTAATTGCCAGTATATAAACGTATATTTTCTAAAAAGGGCTGTTCTTTTCATGAGAAATATAAAAGCATAAAAAAAGAAGAGTACGTGTATGTACTCTTACTTATCAGTATGTTCCCATTCATTTAATATGTTCTGCAATTGCTTTCTAATAAAAGCAAGATCTTGTGTATTTTCTATCACCCGGTCTGCTTTCTTACATTTTTCCTCAAGAGGCTGCTGAGAGTGAATCCGATTCAGCGCTTCTTCCGCGCTAAGGTCGTTTCGATTCATGAGTCGTGATAGCTGTAATTCTGGTGTTGTATACACCACAATAATGCGGTCGACGAGACTTTCCAGCTGACTCTCAAATAAAAGCGGGATATCCAGGACAACGAATGTTTCTCGGCTGTCGATTCCTTCATCTCGCTGCCTGAGCATTTCCTTTCGCACTTCTGGGTGAACGATCGCATTTAGCTGCTTTCTTTTCTCTTCATTAGAAAAAATAATGGCTCCCAGCTGCTGCCGGTCTAGCTCTCCATTTGGCAGGAGGACACCCTCACCAAAGGTTTGAACGATATGATGAAGGGCGGGTGTTCCTTTGGCGACCGCTTCTTTTGCAATCACATCTGCGTCCACAACCCGGATGCCCTGCTCTTTTATCATCTGCGAGACTGTGCTTTTTCCGCTAGCAATCCCGCCGGTTAATCCAATGACAAGCGTCAATTGATTTCCTCCTTTTACAGCTTCCAAACCCCAATTAATATGAGCAGAAGCCCTGGTAAGCATGCGAGTTTATCGATCCAGCGCCAATTTGCCAAGTAATGACCGGCACGCAGACCGATACATACAAAAAGTGAGCTCATCACTGCGACCGTGATACTCATGACAATTGGAGAAAAGCCTAGTATCGCTGCGCCAATCCCTGCGCCAAATGCATCAATGGATAAAGCAATTCCAAGAAGTACCGCTTCTATTCCATTAATCGTCCCAGATCGGTCTATATCTGCACTTGTCGGCTTTCTTAAAATGTGAATGACAAGCCCAAGTGATTTCACTTCCACATTGAGCAATGTCTTTTCATGAAGAAGCAAATCACGCTCTTTCGCTGGTTTGTAAAATTGATACAGGACCCAAAGGCCAATGGCAATTAAGATGCCTCCCCCCAGTTTATCGGTCACTGAGACAGGGAGAAATGTCGTCAGCAAGCTGCCAATCAGCATAGAAATGAGCAGCACAATCCCTGAGCAGCATGCAATAATGACGATGGCTTTAAATGGGATCCTCATTTTGCGGAGACCATACGTAAAGCCTACAGAAAAGCTGTCGATGCTGACTGCAATAGCTAAAAACAGGAGCGAAATCGAAATCATACCTGAACTCTTCCTTTCTGTTCATGCAACGATGATCAAGAGTCTCTAGGCGTTCTTAGACTCTTCTTCACTATATGAAGAGCAGGTGGGCTGTGTGTCAGTCTACACCTTGCTGAAAAATGAATGTTTTTTATCGTATGCATTGCAAAAAGGAAGCATGCTCATGGCTAAGCTTTATTGAGGACGTTTTTGGCAGGTCACACAAAAGTGTGTACCGCGCCCTCCGACTACTGTTTTCTCAATGATGCTTCCGCATGTTTGGCAAGGCTCTCCCCGCCGGTCATATACAAGAAGCTGCAATTGAAATGTGCCAATATCTCCTTGTGAGTTGATATAAGAACGAATTGTACTTCCTCCCGCATCTACCGCCACCTGAAGCGTATCGATGATCTGTTTGTGAAGCACTTTGCAAGATTCCAGGCTGAGCTGATTCGCTTTCGTTTCTGGATGAATCCCTGATTTAAACAGGACCTCATCTACGTAAATGTTACCAAGTCCTACGACAATCTTTTGATCAAGCAGTGCTGTTTTGACCACGCGGGTTGTTTTTTTCAATTGCTCCCATAAATACTCAGGAGTAAACTGTTCATCGAATGGTTCATATCCCAGCTGTGATAGCGGGAGTTCCCTTTCCTCTTCACCCGGCTGAAATAAATGCATCGTGCCAAATTTACGCACATCATGGTACCGAAGCTCCGTCCCATCTGTAAACGTAAAGACGACGTGTACGTGTTTATCATAAGGCTCATGCGCTTCATGTACACGATATTTCCCTTCCATCCTTAAATGGGAGACCATCACATAATGGTCTAAATGAAAGAGGAGGAACTTTCCTCTTCTTTCAATGGTTTGTATGGTTTCTCCAACCAATCTTCTTGCGAACTCTTCCGGCTCCCCAGGACGTTTGATGATGTTTGGCCATTTGATATCGACCGTTTCAATCGTCTTTCCTTCGACTAACCGCTTGAGAGTGCGCCGGACGGTTTCAACTTCTGGTAATTCCGGCATGCTCCTCGCTCCTTTTTCTCTCTATTATTTATTTCGCATCGTACCAAGATGGACCTGAAGCAAAATCAACTTTTAGCGGCACATCAAGCTGAAGTGCATTTTCCATGACTTCAGGAACAATCTTTTCAAGAATGGCGATTTCTTCTTTCGGCGCTTCAAAGATCAATTCATCGTGCACCTGTAATAAAAGATTTGTCTGCAGGTTTTCTTCTTTGAGCCTTCGCGCCATATCAATCATCGCTTTTTTAATAATATCGGCTGCGCTGCCTTGGATCGGTGTGTTCATGGCTGTTCGTTCTGCAAAGCTTTTGATATTAAAATTTCGGCTTGTGATATCTGGGATATACCGTCTGCGTTTAAGAAGCGTCGTGACGTAGCCTTTTTGTTTCGCTTCCTGAACGATTTCTTCCATATAGGTTTTCACGCCTTTAAAGCTTGTTAAATAGCGCTCGATAAATGCGGCGGCTTCTTTTCTTGTGATCCCAAGGTTTTGAGAAAGTCCATAGTCGCTGATTCCGTATACAATACCGAAATTTACCGCCTTGGCTTGTCTTCTCATAGCGGAAGTCACTTCTTCTTCTGAGACATGGAACACATCCATCGCTGTTTTCGTGTGAATGTCCATGTCCCTCGTAAATGCTTCGATCAAATTCTCATCTTGTGAAATATGAGCGAGTACACGCAGCTCGATTTGTGAATAGTCAGCTGCAAACATGAGCCAGCCTTCTTTTGAAGGAACGAATGCTTGACGAATTTTCCGTCCTTCTTCTAAACGAATCGGGATGTTTTGAAGGTTTGGATCTGTTGAGCTTAATCTTCCTGTTTGGGTGAGTGCTTGATTAAATCTTGTATGCACTTTATGGGTATCCTTGCGCGTTACTTTCATTAACCCTTCTACATAGGTCGATTGCAGCTTTCCAATTTGTCTGTAGTGCAGAATGGATCGAATGATTTCATGCTTATCTTCAAGCTTTTCGAGCACATCTGCAGACGTTGAATAGCCTGTTTTTGTCTTCTTGATAATCGGGAGACCCAATTTTTCAAAAAGGATGACACCAAGCTGTTTAGGAGAATTGATGTTAAACGTTTCTCCTGCTAAGCGGTGAATGGTTTCTTCATATTCTTTGAGCTTTTTCGTTAATTCTTCACCCATTTTCTCTAGGCGCTTTATATCTACCTTTACTCCAAGAGATTCCATTTCGCCTAAGATGAGTGCTAGCGGCAGCTCTAAATCTTCATATAGTTCATGCTGATCATTTTTTTCTAATGCTTCTAGTGTTAAATCATGCAAGGCTGAGATCGCCGCTGCTTTTCGTCCGAGATGTCCTTTCAGTTCATCTTCAGGTGGAATCGCCTGTTTTGCTCCTTTTCCGTATACTTTTTCATCAGAAAGAGCGATATTCAGACCATATTCCTTCGCTACACTTGCGACGTCTTCGTATGATTTCTGCGGGTTGACGACGTAGGAAGCGAGCAGAACATCATTGTCGACACCTTTTAGGTCGACATCATGCCATCTGAGAGCGACAACTGCTCTTTTTGAATCAAAGACCCATTTTTTCTTCGTTTCATCCTGTACCCATTCTTTAAATGCATCTGATTGAAGCGCATCTTCTTTCGTCATAAAAAACGCACCATTTTCATTATGGATCGCAAAACCGATCAAATCTGCTTCGTGATAATTATCTCCAAGCTGTTCTACCACAAGGGCTGCATGATCTGTCAGCATGTCGCCTCCTGCAGCTGTCATTTTTTTCACTTCTAATGCGTCTACTTCAACCTGTTCATCTGTTTCTGGTGCTTCTCCTAGACGCTCTAGCAGGGTTTGAAAGCCTAGTTCTTTATAAAGAGAGATCACTTGATCCATGTGTGGACCTTCGTAGGCAAGATCTTTGCTCGACACATCAATAGGTGCTTCTACGAGAATGGTCGCCAGCTCTTTACTCATGACTGCTTGTTCTTTATATTCTTCAAGCTTTTCTTTGAGCTTTTTCCCGCTCACTTCATCAATATGTTCAAGCAGGTTCTCAACTGTTTCAAACTGCTTTAACAATTTAATGGCTGTTTTTTCCCCTACACCTGGGACGCCTGGGATATTATCTGAGGAATCTCCCATCAGCCCTTTCATATCAATGATTTGATCTGGTCGCAGGCCATATTTCTCTTCAATATGAGCAGGTGTGTAGTATTCTACTTCTGTGATGCCTTTTTTCGTAATAGCCACTGTCGTATGATCTGTTGAGAGCTGGGTTAAGTCTTTATCTCCTGAGAAAATTTTGACTTCAAAGCCGTTTTTTTCTGCCTCGACAGCCAATGTACCGATAATATCATCTGCCTCATATTGAGGAAGCTCGTACCTTTTCACCTGATAGGCATCTAATAGTTCACGGATGAATGGCATTTGTTCTGATAGCTCTGGCGGGGTTTTTTGTCTTCCGCCTTTATATTCTTTAAATGTCTCGTGGCGGAAGGTTGTTTTTCCCGCATCAAATGCGACGAGCATATGGGTTGGCTTCTCGTCCTCCAGCATTTTCATTAAAATCATCGCAAAGCCATAAATAGCATTTGTATGTACGCCTTTATCATTTGATAATAGCGGCAAAGCAAAGAAGGCTCGATATGCGAGGCTGTTTCCATCCACTAACACTAATTTCTTTTTGTCTGTCATGTTTTAATCCTCCATCGGCTGAGCCATCTCAGCCGTCTCTTTCACACATTGTATCTTCATTTTATCAAAGTTTATTTTGAAAAGAAAATAGTCGAGCCTGCATAAAAAAGGGACGAAAACAACAAGTGTTTTCGTCCTTCCAAAATTGGCTCCTTGGATGAAGGGGTTCCTATTCATCCTATCAATGAATGTTTAACAAAACATGAATTCATTGTAAAGATCATGTAAATTTTAACGTGACTTTCCTTTTTTCTCTATGTCGATTTCAGGCTCACTGTAAAAGTCGTTCCTTTACCTTGTTTGCTGCGGACAGAAATTGTTCCTTCATGCGCTTCCACAAGGTGTTTGACAATGGCAAGGCCAAGACCTGTACCGCCTGAATTCCTGCTTCTATCTTTATCAATTCGATAAAATCTCTCAAATATTCTTGGAATCTCACTTTTCTTCATACCGATCCCTGTATCTGCTACATCAAATTCATAGGCACCTTTTCTCGGTCTTGCTGAGATGGTGACACTTCCTCCCTCTGGTGTATAGGTCAGGGCATTATTAACGAGATTGAGGAAGATTTGCTTTAACCTTAGCGGGTCTGCCATGACATAGACCGGTTCTTTCGGGACACGCACGTGTAATTGAATGCCTTTTTCTGTAGCCTTTTGTTTTAACAGCACTTGAATCTCTTGGATGATTTCTGTCGCATTGGCTTCTTGAATATTCAGCTTGAATTGCTGCTGCTCAATTTTAGAAAGATCAAGTAAGTCTTGAATCAATGTTTCTAGACGGACACTCTCTTTTAAAATGATAGAAAGGAATTCTGTCAGTGCTTCTTTGTCATCAATCGCGCCATCAAGAAGGGTTTCAGAAAATCCTTTAATCGACGTAATCGGTGTTTTTAACTCATGAGACACATTGGCAACAAAGTCTTTTCGCATCTGCTCCAGTTGCTTCGTTTCTGTCACGTCATGAAACACGAGGACAATTCCTTTCCATTCATCGTCTGTACTTAAAATGGGTACACCATCCACTTGGAAGTAGCGTCGTTCAATGTCAACGGCTAGACGTAAAAACTTCCGCACCTTCGTTTCTGTCATGAAAATTTCGTCAATTAATTCGATAATCTCTTCATGGGTAAACGCTTCGTGATACAGCTTGTGCATGTAAATGTGCTTTTGCACCTTAAACTGCTTGCGGAAGGTTCGATTGACGAGGTGGATATACCCCATCTTATCAATCAATATAATCCCCGCTCCAATATTTTCAATGACCGTTTGCAGCCGGTCTCTCTGCATTTCACCAGCACTTGTCATTTCTTGAAGACTTTCTGCCAAACGCTTCATGGAAGTATTCAGTTCACTTGTTTCAATCATCAGCTCTTCATAATTATTCGTATCATAGTTCCCGCGTTCTAGCTGTTTAGCTACCTTTGTCGCATAATCAATTGGTTTCACATATTTCATCGACATGCGGTACCCAAAGAAAACGATAATGATAATCGCCGAGCCAAGACAAAAGGCTAAGGCAAGCCAAAGCTGGCCGTCAATTTCATTTAAAGGCTCGTATGACGCATGGAGAAATAAATAACCCGCCGGTTCGTTTTGTTTTAAGATCGGGACAGCATAATGGAACAGCGCATCCTTCTCATCGTCAATAACGACCCCTTTTGTTTGGAGACGTTCATTGTTTAGTGTGTTTTGAATGACGGCCTTTTGTTCTGCTTGACCCGTTGTATGTATGATCTTCCCCTTTAAATCCACAATCGACGCATTCATATCAAAATGCTGCTTTGCCTGATTGAGGACCTCTTTGTTTTGCTTCGCCTTTAAATCATCACCATTCATAGAAGACAGGAGAAAGCTCGATTCCTTTTCCATTCGTTCCGTTAATTTTGTTTCATAGAAAACATGGAACATGTGATCCAGGAAAAGACCAAGTGCCACAAACACAATAAAAAGGAGAAAAATGAGTCCCGAAAACAGACGGGTTCTAATTTTACTCATTTGACTTTGGCTCCTCCAATTTGTAGCCTAAGCCGCGAATCGTTTTAATGTATGTTGGTTTTTTCGTGTTCTTTTCAATTTTGTCCCGCAAGTGGCTAATATGGACATCCACAATACGAGTGTCACCTGCAAAGTCATAATTCCAAACGGCACTTAGCAATAAATCACGCGTGAGGACACGTCCTTTATGCTTCGCCAAATAAAGCAGCAGTTCAAATTCTTTTGGCGTCAGCTCTAGACGTTCTTCCTGGAAATAGACTTCGTAGTGTTCTGGTAAAATACGCAGTTCACCAATTTTGATTTGATCTGCAATGATCTCTTCCTTCTCCTCTTGCGTGGGGGTAGGCTGAGATTGCTGTGCTCTTCTCAAGATGGCTTTTACCCGAGCACCCACTTCTCTAGGACTGAATGGCTTTGTCATGTAATCATCGGCCCCAAGCTCAAGACCTAGCACCTTATCAAATTCATCGTCCTTTGCTGTCAGCATTAAAATAGGGAACATCATTTTTTGAATTCTCAGTTGTTTGCACACTTCAATGCCGTCCATCTTCGGAAGCATTAAATCTAATACAATGAGATCAGGCTGTTCACTTGCTGCTTTTTCAAGTGCTTCTTCCCCGTCTCTTGCTGTGACGACATCATAGCCCGCTCTTTCGAGGTTATAGCTTAGAAGTGTTACAATCGATTCTTCATCATCCACAACTAATATTTTTTTATTCATGTTGTGCCTCCAATTAGTGATTTCCCCTGCATCCGTTTTTTTGTATCTTATGTGAAAAGCGAGAAGTCATGCTTTCTCTTTCATTTTAACTAAAGCTTAACAAGAGAACAATTTAAAATTTCGACAAGATTTGTTTTGTAAACAAAAAGAAGACTCCTCATCAGAGAAGCCTTCTTTTTTATTCATATTAAGACAATACTTTCATGACATTCTTAACAGATTCAACAGAACGGTCAAGCTGACTTCTTTCTTCTTCTGTCAGCTCAAGCTCGATGATCTGCTCAAGGCCGTTTCCACCTACGATTGTTGGTACACCTAGGTAAATGCCTTCGTAGCCATATTCACCTTCAAGGTAAGCAATCGTCGGCATGACGCGGCGCTGATCTTTAAGGATCGCCTCAACCATTTCAACTAGTGAAGCAGCAGGAGCATAATATGCACTACCGTTACCTAATAGGTTCACGATTTCGCCGCCGCCTTTTCTTGTTCTTTCAACAATTGCATCAATTCGCTCTTTAGGAATCAAAGTTTCAAGCGGGATACCGCCTGCATAAGAGTAACGAACAAGAGGAACCATGTCATCGCCATGTCCACCAAGCACAAAGCCCGTCACGTCTTTAACAGATAGGTTTAATTCTTGAGCAACGAACGTACGGAAACGTGCTGTATCAAGAATGCCCGATTGTCCAATGACTTTTTCTTTTGGTAATCCTGATTCTTTATAAACTGCATACGTCATTGCATCAACAGGGTTTGTTAATACAACAATGATTGTTTCTGGAGAATATTTAACGATTTCGCGTGTCACACTGCGCATGATTTTTTCATTTGTTGACACGAGATCGTCACGGCTCATTCCCGGCTTTCTTGCAATTCCCGCCGTAATGACCACGACATCAGAACCGGCTGTATCTTCGTAGTTAGAAGTTCCTGTAATGTTTGCATCGAAGCCTTGAACAGGACTTGCTTCCAGCATATCAAGTGCTTTCCCTTTTGTTGGGTTCTCAAGCTGCGGGATATCGACTAATACGACGTCCGCTAATTCTTTTTGAGCCGTTAGAAATGCTGTAGTTGCTCCAGTAAAGCCTGCTCCGATAACAGATACTTTTTTACGCTTGTTTGCCATTTCCTTTTTCCCCTTTAACTTTAAAGTTTAAGAATCAAGACAAGTTTTTGATGAGCTCGTCAGCAAACTCAGAACATTTCACTTCTGTTGCGCCATCCATTAATCTAGCAAAATCGTAAGTGACGACTTTTGATGCAATTGTATTTTCAACAGATTGAATCACTAGATCAGCTGCTTCCTGCCAGCCAAGGTGCTCAAGTAAAAGCACGCCTGATAGAAGAACAGAAGATGGGTTCACTTTATCAAGACCAGCATATTTTGGTGCTGTTCCGTGAGTCGCTTCAAAAATAGCGTGTCCTGTTTCGTAGTTGATGTTCGCACCTGGTGCGATACCAATTCCACCTACTTGTGCTGCAAGAGCATCAGAGATGTAATCTCCGTTTAAGTTCATTGTTGCCACAACATCGAACTCAGCTGGACGAGTTAGGATTTGTTGAAGGAAAATATCTGCAATGCTGTCTTTGACAATAATTTTGCCAGCAGCTTCTGCTTCACTTTGCGCTTTATTTGCCGCATCTTTTCCATCTTGTTCTACAATACGATCATATTGTGCCCATGTAAAGACCTTGTCGCCAAACTCTTTTTCAGCCACTTCGTAGCCCCAGTTTTTGAAGGCACCTTCTGTGAATTTCATGATGTTTCCTTTGTGAACAAGTGTCACAGACTTACGGCCTTGGTCGATTGCATATTGGATAGCCGCTCTGACAAGGCGAGAAGTTCCTTCTTCAGAAACTGGCTTGATTCCGATACCTGATGTTTCTGGGAAACGGATTTTGTTTACACCTAATTCGTTTTTCAAGAAGTCAATTAACTTCTTCACTTCGTCTGATCCTTGTGCATACTCGATACCAGCATAGATATCTTCTGTATTCTCACGGAAGATGACCATATCTGTGTCTTCTGGACGTTTCACAGGAGACGGTACGCCTTTGAACCAGCGAACTGGACGTAAGCATGTGAATAGATCAAGCTCTTGTCTAAGTGCCACGTTTAATGAACGGATTCCTCCGCCGATTGGTGTTGTCAGTGGTCCTTTGATTGCGATTAAGTATTCACGAATGTCTTCAAGTGTTTGCTCAGGAAGCCATTCTCCAGTTTTATTGTAAGCTTTCTCACCGGCATATACTTCTTTCCAAGTGATTTGCTTTTCACCTTTATATGCTTTTTCTACAGCGGCTTCAAGTACTCTTGATGCTGCTTTCCAAATGTCAGGACCGATTCCGTCCCCTTCGATAAACGGGATGATTGGATTATTTGGTACATTCAATACGCCGCCAGTAACTGTAATTTTTTCGCCTTGTGACAATGATATTACCTCCCAGGTTATGTAGTGAATATTTGAAACTTCTTGGCTTGATGTCTGCAAGCGAAGAAGTTTTTCACGTGATTCGTTTTTTGTTGATCTAGAGGCTGATTGGCCTTCGTGAGGATCAGCCCCCGCTTATTCTATAAACATTAGTCTCTTTCACTGATCGGAACAAACGTTTGAAGATCAGGTCCAATGTAGTCAGCTCTTGGACGGATGAGACGATTGTTGTCATACTGCTCTAAAATGTGAGCAATCCATCCAGAGAATCGGCTGATCACGAAAATTGGTGTAAACAAGTCATGATCAATCCCAAGACTGTGATATACAGATGCAGAATAAAAATCAACATTTGGTGGAAGATTTTTCTCTGATGTCACGATTTCCTCTGCGCGAACAGACATTTCATACCATTTCGGCTCGCCAGTCAGGTTTGTTAAACGCTGGCTCATTTCTTTAAGATGCTTTGCACGCGGGTCACCTTGACGGTATACGCGGTGGCCAAAGCCCATAATTTTTTCTTTCTTCTCTAGCTTACCATGAATATAGGAATCTACGTTTTCAACTTCGCCAATTTCTGAAAGCATCTTCATCACGCCTTCGTTGGCTCCGCCATGAAGTGGTCCTTTCAGCGCACCGATAGCCGCTGTTACACCAGAGTAGATATCTGATAGTGTAGCAACACATACACGCGCTGTAAATGTCGATGCGTTTAATTCATGATCCGCATGTAGAATGAGTGCCTTATCAATTGCCTCAATTTCTACTGGTGACGGCTCTTCGCCATTTAGCATATACAAGAAGTTCGCAGCATAGCTGTATTCTTCTTTTGGCTGTACAGGCTCAAGTCCCTTACGAATGCGTGAAAACGCAGCGACTAGTCCAGAAATTTTCGCCTGTAAGCGAATGGCTTTTCTGTAATTTGCTTCTTTGTCCATAATCTCTGATTCGTCATCAAGTAATCCTAGTAAGGATACCGCTGTACGAATCGCAGACATTGGATGAACCCCATCCAGCGAATACGATTTAAAGTGCTCAATGATTTCTTGCGGAATGTGAGCATTTTCGTTGAGCTGCTGTTTTAACTCACTCAGCTCTTGCTCATTCGGCAGCTTTAAGTGCCATAACAGGTAGACAATTTCTTCGAATGTAGCTTTTTCAGTTAAATCATCGATATTGTACCCTACATAAGTAAGAGTATCATCAATAATTGAGCTTACGGATGAAGTTGTTGCCACGATACCTTCAAGACCTCTTGTTGCTGTCATGTTCAATCTCCCCTTTTTAAAAAGATTCCCCTTCGTTGCAGAATTCTCGCTTTTTGAAAGCGCTATCCAATCCGAATAAGTCGGCAGGTTCAAAAAAGAAAATGCTTACATTTACCTATACGGTTAGAGCGCTTTTAGCCTCATATCTCTTGTGTGATCAATGAGTTCAAAATTAAGCCTATTCCCATTATAAACAATAATCAGACATTTGTTAAATGTTTAACTATAATTTTTTTTGATATTTTTTTTTCCAGTCTTCCATATCAGGCATGGAATAAAGGGATTTTGCTTCTTTTATTATATTTAATTATGTTTTTTTGCAAAAGCTCACGCAAGAAAAAAATAAAAAAGAAAGTGGCATGAACCACTCTCTTTTCAACCGCTGAAAAATTTCACAGCCTGCATCGCCAAATAAGCAATTCCTGCTCCGATCAGCGGACCGACAGCTACCCCTTTAAATAAGCTGACTGCCAAAATCGTCCCGAACACAAGCGCTGCTGTGATATGCGGATCATTTTCGAGTAGCACAATACCATTTTTTGCGATTAATGCTACTAATATACCCGCTCCAAGTGCAATCCAAGCATAAGAAGATTTCATGGCTTCTCCAAGCTGCTTAAATCCAATGTCACCTGTTGCAATAGGAACAAGCACAGCAATTGTAATGACGGTGACGCCCCAATTGATGCCCTTCGATTGAAGAACTGGGAAAATTTTTTGATCCAAACCAATCAGCTTAATCCCAATGAGCACAGAAACCGCTAAAATTAATGAATTGTTTTTTGCAATAAGTGCAATAACGAGTAAAAGAACCAAAAATAAATTTGCTTGAGTAAACATACGCCGCCCCTTCCTTTCTTTTTATTGCGACCTTTTCATATTACTAATCTTTTTGAATAAAATGAAGTATCGGACATGCTTGTTTTTTGGAGGGGATTGTGTGAATCACACCTATATGGCCATTTTTCTACGAAGTTTGATGATGATCAGCATTGCTGTATTTGCGGTTGTCTTTTTATATCAGTCTTTTCCTTTTTTATATCCTTTTTGGATTGCACTTATTGTATCCTGCCTGATTCACCCTGCTGTATGCAAAATAGAAGAGATCACCGGAATGCCGAGAGGATTTGTTGTCGTCATTGTACTACTGCTCTTTTTAGTAGTAGCAGCCGGTTTCATCACACTCTTAGTAGCAGAAATCATTTCAGGAAGTGCTTATTTGGCAAAGGTTCTGCCTGGTCACCTTGATCGCATGATTGGGATTGTGGAACAGTTTTTTACAGATAAGATCCTGCCTTTGTACCATGATGTAACCGCCCAATTTAATACACTTCAAGCTGGTCAAAAGGAATCGATTTTGGGACAAATCCAAGCGCTAGGCGATGAAGCTGCCGCAAAAATAGGGACTTTTCTTTCAAAAACACTCGAGCTCATCCCGGCTTTTTTAGGTCTTTTGCCTGATGCAGCCGCAACCCTTTTGTTTTCTGCACTGGCGACTTTTTTTATCACGAAAGATTGGTTTACATTAAAAAAATATGGCTCTCGTATCTTTCCCGCAAAATGGATGCAGCATACACGAGCCATTTTATCTGAAATCAAAAAAGCCATTACCGGTTTTATGAAGGCGCAGCTTTTGCTTGTTGCGATGACCATCGGCCTCGTCATCATTGGACTGATCATCTTAAAAGTCGAGCACGCCCTTGTCATTGCTTTATGTATTGGGTTTGTCGATTTACTTCCTTATATCGGGAGCGGCACCGTTTTTCTGCCGTGGATCATTTACTCCGCCATGACAGGAAACCTTTCACTCGCCATCGGGCTCGGCATTTTGTATATTGTCGTGCTCATTCAAAGACAAATATCAGAGCCAAAAGTCTTAAGCAAATCCATTGGGCTTAATCCTTTAGCCACGCTTGTGGCGCTATTTGTCGGGTTAAAATGGTTGGGTTTCCTCGGACTCGTCATTGGCCCTGCTTCCCTTGTCGTGTGGCAAGCATTTCGTAATGCAGGTGTTTTCAGGGATATCTATCAGTACATTCGGTACGGCATGCAAAAGTAAAAGAGACCTTCAGCTCAAGGTCTCTTTAGCGAATAATTGTATAGCGACTGCGATTAGACATGTTTCTAAGCCAGCGTTCAAAAAGCGGCTTGATTTGCTTTCTCGTCATCGGAATGAGCAGCAGCGCACCGATGATATCTGATAAGAAGCCGGGAATGAGTAGCAGCAGACCGCCGATTAGAATGCAAAAACCATCGACAATCGCTACCCCTGGCATTTTGCCATATTGTAAATCTCTTTGCACTTTTTGAAAAGCTTCGATTCCTTGTTTTCTTGCAAAATAAGCACCTAATGCACTCGTGAGTACGATCATCAGCATCGTTGGCAAAATGCCAATGATTTTACTTGATATTAAAAATAAACTGATTTCCACGGCAGGGAACAGGATCAATAATAGTAGCAAATATTTTTTCAAGCCATATCACCTCATGGGGTATCTTTCACCCGAAAGCTGTTTTACTTTTTTAGTGTAACATAAAAAAAGAGAGGAGTCAGACAACTCCCCTCGTGTGTATCAATTAAAGGACGCTTGCACGGCCTTTGTAGATCGCTCCGCGTGCCGGATCTACTGTAATCTCTTCGCCTTCTTTTAGCAGTGTTGTTGCGCTGTCAAGACCTACAATCACTGGAATGCCAAGGCTAAGTCCAACGACTGCTGCATGGCTTGTTAGTCCGCCTTCTTCAGTGATCAGGGCAGATGCTTTTTCTAAAGCACCCATCATATCACGGTCTGTACAGTTTGCAACAAGAATTGCACCATCATACATTTTTTCCTCTGCTTCTTTTCCGCTTTGCGCAATGACAACCGGTCCAAATGCAGATTTACGGCCAATTCCTTGACCTTTCGCAATGATGTCACCGACAACATAAACTTTCATTAAGTTTGTTGTACCTGTTTCACCAACTGGCACACCAGCTGTAATAACGATTAAATCGCCATGTCTCACGTAGCCTGTTTCAATCGATTTCTCGACTGCATTCTCAAGCATTTCATCAGTAGACGTCGTTTTTGAGCCGCTCTTTGCAAATACACCGAATACAAGAGATAGCTTTCTCGCAACTGATTCGTTTGCTGTAACTGCTACGATTGGTGCTTTTGGTCTATATTTTGAAATCATTCTCGCTGTATGACCGCTTTCCGTAGGTGTCACAATCGCTGCAACGTCAAGCTTCATCGCTGTATGTGCAACAGATTGACCGATGGCATCTGTAATGCTGACATCTACTTCTTCGCTTCTGCGAGAAAGAATGGCTTTATAGTTGAGTGCATCTTCTGAACGTGATGCAATGTTATGCATCGTTTGTACAGCTTCTACTGGATATGTTCCTGCTGCTGTTTCACCAGAAAGCATAATCGCATCTGTGCCATCAAAAATGGCATTTGCCACGTCACTTGCTTCCGCACGAGTTGGACGAGGATTACGCTGCATGCTATCAAGCATTTGGGTCGCTGTGATGACTGGTTTGCCTAAGCGATTGCATTTTTTGATCAGCATTTTTTGAACAAGTGGTACTTCTTCTGCCGGGATCTCTACACCAAGATCTCCACGTGCAACCATCAAACCGTCTGATACCTCAAGGATTTCATCGATGTTATCAACACCCTCTTGGTTTTCAATCTTAGGAATGATTTGAATGTCAGCCGCGTTATTCTTTTCAAGAAGCTCACGAATTTCAAGAACATCAGAAGCTCGTCTCACAAAAGAAGCTGCGATGAAATCGACGCCTTGTTCAACTCCGAACAGAATATCATTGGCATCCTTTTCTGTAATACCTGGCAGGTTCACACTTACACCTGGTACGTTTACACCTTTTTTGTTTTTGAGCGTGCCTGTATTCATGACCTTTGTGACGATTTCTTTGCGGTCCATGTTAATTTCTTTCACTTCTAAACCAATAAGACCATCATCTAATAGAATCGTTGAGCCTACTTCTACATCATGAATTAACTCTTCATACGTCACACTAATTTTTTCCGTATTTCCAACAATGTCTTCCATACTTACGATAAGATCTGCACCAGCGACTAGCTCAATTGAGCCGTTTTCAACTGTGCGTGTACGGATCTCTGGACCTTTTGTATCAAGAAGGATCGCAATGTCCTTGCCTAATGTTTTACCTGCTTTACGAATGTTTTCAATGCGTGCACCATGCTCTTCAAAATCTCCATGAGAGAAGTTTAGTCTGGCTACATTCATTCCTGCTTCAATCAATTCAGTCAGCTTTTCAATAGTTTCACTTGCTGGACCGATTGTACAAACGATTTTTGTCTTTCTCATTACTGTTCCTCCTAAGGTCTTCTCGTATTATATAGAGAGCTCTTGTGAAAGTCGGTACATATTTTGATCGACTGTATGTTTTTTATCTAAGATATCTAAAATATCGTGGTGAACGAGTTCGTTGCTTTGAATGCCCACACAGCGTCCGCCTTTTCCTTCAAGAAGAAGTTCTACTGCGTATGCTCCTAAACGGCTTGCGAGTACTCGGTCAAATGCGCTTGGAGAACCTCCGCGCTGAATATGTCCTAAGACAGATACACGGGTTTCAAGGCTTGTCTCCTCTTCAATCCGCTTACCAAATTCAACACCGCTGCCTACGCCTTCTGCGACGATGATGATACTGTGCTTCTTGCCGCGCTCGTGCCCTCTTCTTAATCTCGCGATAATTTCATCCATGTCATAGTCTGCTTCAGGAATCAAAATAGATTCGGCTCCGCCTGCAAGACCTGACCAAAGAGCAATATCACCAGCATGTCTTCCCATTACTTCCACTACGTATGTACGTTCATGAGATGTGGCTGTATCACGAATTTTATCAATGGCGTCAATGACTGTATTCAGTGCTGTATCAAAGCCAATAGTGAAATCAGTACCTGGGATATCGTTGTCGATTGTACCCGGGACACCTACACATGGAAAACCGAGCTCAGTTAATTTCTTCGCTCCCATGAATGAACCGTCTCCGCCAATCACAACAAGTCCTTCAATACCGAATTTTTTTAAGTTCTCAATGCCTTTTTCACGACCTTCAACTGTCTTGAATTCAGGGCATCTTGCCGTGTAAAGTTTTGTTCCTCCACGATGAATGATATCGCCAACTGAACCTATTTCAAGTTTCTCAATTTTACCGTTAATTAGACCTGAATATCCATTATAAATACCGTAAACTTCAACATTATGGTAAATCGCTTTCCTTACAACTGCGCGCACAGCTGCATTCATTCCTGGGGAATCCCCACCGCTCGTTAAAACTCCTATACGCTTCATCTTTTTCACCTCAGAGACCATATATGAATTAAACATACCATTTCCACTGCTTGAAAACAATCATGAGCAAAACCAGATGTTTTCAATACGTATTTCTAAAACCGTACTTATTATACAATTAAATAAACCGTTTTTAAACAAAAGTTAAGAAAGTCATGAAAGCAATTCTTTCAAAAGCGAGGAAGATCCAGCCTTCTAAAGCCCACCGTATCAGGGTTTTCAGACGTTTCAAACTTTATGAAAACAAAAGAAAATTATTTTCAAATAGCGCTTACATGAGGTCGGTTTTCATGAAAAAGGATGAAAAAAAATAAACGCCAGCCAAAAAGGCTGTACGTTTATTTAGTTTACCCCAATATATTGATTTTCAACCGATACTTTCCCGATTGCTTTGTATTTTTGATATCTTTGTTCGACTAGTTCTTCAGGTGTTAGTTTGAGCAAAGATGTAAGTGACTGTTTTAATGTTTTTTCAATGTAGGCTGCTTGTTGTTTCACGTCTCGGTGTGCTCCACCTTGCACTTCTTTAATAACATCATCTATAATATCTAATTCTTTTAGGTCTGGAGCCGTAATTTTCATTGATTCTGCAGCTTTTTTCGCAAGTGATGAGTCCTTCCAGAGCAGTGCTGCTGCACCTTCAGGTGAAATCACTGAATACGTTGAATTCTCTAGCATGTATAGGTGGTTTCCTACGCCTAAGCCTAGTGCGCCGCCACTTCCGCCTTCTCCAATGACAATACAGACAACCGGTACACGAAGTCCTGCCATTTCGAATAGGTTTTTCGCAATTGCTTCACTTTGCCCGCGTTCTTCAGCTGCTTTACCAGGATAAGCTCCTTTTGTATCAATAAAGCAAATGATCGGGCGATTAAATTTATCTGCTTGTTTCATCAAGCGCAGCGCTTTACGGTAGCCTTCTGGATGAGGCATTCCGAAATTACGGCGCAAGTTTTCTTTTGTATCTTTACCGCGCTGATGGCCAATCACCGTGACAGGAAGCCCTTTAAACGTGGCAATTCCTCCAACGATCGCTTCATCATCGCCATAAAAACGGTCACCGTGACACTCGAAAAAGTTGTCAAACAGCTCTTGAATGTAATCGAGAGTTGTTGGGCGCATCGCATGACGAGCAATCTGTACTCTGTCCCATGGTTTTAAATTTGTATAAATGTCTGCTTCAAGTTTGCTCAGACGTGTTTCAAGACGCTCAATTTCTGCACTTAAATCCATTTCTGAGTTTTGTGTGAACTTTTTCAGTTCATCAATTTTCGCTCGAAGTTCAATGACAGGTTTTTCAAATTCTAGTTCTCCAGCCACTCTCGTTCACCTCCTGTGCTGTGTAATGCTAAGATTCGGCCTAGTGTTTCTTTCATCTCTGCACGATGAATGACAGCATCCAATTGACCATGCTTCATTAAAAATTCAGCCGTTTGGAAGTCCTCTGGCAGGTCTTCACGAATGGTTTGTTCAATGATTCTACGACCTGCAAACCCAATTAAAGCACCAGGTTCTGCAAAGTTGTAATCACCAAGAGACGCGAAACTAGCTGATACACCGCCAGTTGTTGGGTTCGTCATCACAGAGATAATCAAACCTTGATCCTCGCTGAACAGCTTTAATGCTGAGCTTGTTTTTGCCATCTGCATAAGACTGAGGATCCCCTCTTGCATTCTCGCTCCGCCTGATGCAGTAAAGATGATAAATGGCACCTTGTCCGCTTTTGCTTTCTCGATCGCAAGTGTGATCTTTTCACCAACAACTGAGCCCATGCTGCCCATACGGAATGTGGCATCCATGACAGCGATCACAGCACGCTGGCCTTCAATTTCACCTTGACCTGTGACAATGGCTTCATTCAAAGACGTTTTTTCTCTGTCTTTCTCAAGCTTTTCTTCGTAGCCTGGGAATCCGAGCGGGTTTTCTGAGATCAGGTGCCCGTTAAATTCTTCAAATGTGCCTTCGTCAACAAGGCTGTCAATACGCTGTTTTGCATTCATTTGCAAATGTCTACCGCAATTCATGCAAACACGTAAATTTTTATCTAGTTCTTTGGTGAGCATTATTTTTTTACATTGCGGACATTTGGTCATGATGCCTTCAGGCACATCTTGACTTGCCTGTTCAGAGGGTACAGATGCATATTTTTTCTTTTTACTGAAAATATTTTTGATTGACAAATGACTACCTCCCTTTTTGAAGGGTTTTTTCTTTACACGCACATCCACTATTATAGGACATGTCATAACTGTACCGAAACTATTGTACTTTTTTTGTCAAACGCTGTCATCCTTCATTCAATTTTTTCAGTGGGGAATTGATGAGAAATGAGTATGTGTTTGGGGCGCTGAGCAGTTGATATATGTGAATTGTGAACGTCTACAAAAAAATATCATTCCGGATGAAAAAATTTTCGCGTATGAGAGGAAATGGTGCACGTCTTTCCTCCAATTTCAGAAAGAACGTGCACACTTTTCCAATTGATTATTCGCCGATAATCGTTAATTTTCTTGTTTTTTCAGCGACTTCTTCTGGGTCGACTTTGATTCTTGCAACACCAGTTTCCATTGCTGCTTTTGCTACTGCTTTTGCTACCGCTGGTGCTACACGTGCATCAAATGGTTCAGGGATGACGTATTCAGCTGACAATTTATCATCTGAAACAAGAGAAGCAATTGCTTCAACGGCTGCAATTTTCATTTCTTCGTTAATGTGAGTTGCTCGTACATCTAATGCTCCGCGGAAAATTCCTGGGAATGCCAGTACGTTGTTTACTTGGTTCGGGAAGTCAGAACGGCCAGTTCCTACAACACTTGCGCCTGCTGCATGTGCATCTTCTGGCATGATCTCTGGATTAGGATTCGCCATTGCGAAGATGACAGGATCTTTTGCCATTTTGCCAACCATTTCTTTTGTTAGAGCGCCTGCTGCTGAAACCCCAATGAAGACGTCAGCGCCTTCAATCACTTCTTCTAATGAACCTTCTTTACGGTCTTGGTTCGTGAATTTAGCCACTTCGTTTTTCACTGCATTCATACCGTTCGGGCGGCCTTCGTAAATTGCGCCTTTTGTATCACACATGATGATATCACGTACACCGAAATGATATAGAAGCTTGATAATCGCAATTCCCGCTGCTCCAGCGCCGTTTGCCACCACTTTGATAGAGGACATTGATTTTCCAGACAGTTTCAGTGCATTTACAAGTCCAGCTACTGTCACAATCGCTGTTCCGTGCTGATCATCGTGGAACACTGGAATGTTTGTCTCTTTTTTCAAGCGCTCTTCGATAATGAAGCAGTTTGGAGCTGCAATATCTTCAAGGTTGACACCGCCAAACGTTGGCTCAAGAAGCTTTACTGTTTCAACGATTTTGTCTACATCGTTTGTCGCAAGCGCGATTGGGAAGGCATCAACGCCAGCGAAGCTTTTGAATAATACAGCTTTTCCTTCCATGACTGGAAGAGATGCTTCTGCACCAATATTTCCAAGCCCTAAAACAGCACTTCCGTCTGTGACAACAGCGACCATGTTGCCTTTCATTGTATAATCATACACTTTGCTTGTGTCGTCATAAATATCTTTACATGGTTCTGCAACACCAGGTGAGTAAGCCAAGCTCAAGTCTTTCGCATTTTTCACTTGTACTTTTGATTTTGATTCAAGTTTGCCTTGATTCTCTTTGTGCATATGTAATGCTTCTTCTCTTAATGACATGTGATGAACACTCCTTCAAGTGGAAAATGATTTAATGAATTGCTAAGTTGATAAGCACATACTGGCAGTTTTAAATACACAGAATCTTTAAAATGATAACACAATAGGTGAATTTGTAAAACATATTCAGGCGATTTGTCATCATTTAATCACAACGTTTTGTTCACCGAGCAGCTCTTTTAACTGGAAAATGACAGCATGATCTGCATGAACTTTGTATGCATCTGGAAGTCTCACTGTCTTTTTTTGCTTCTCATAATACAAATAGACATCTGCTTCTCCGCTGTGCATCGAGATCACCCGCTTTACTTGCTCTAGCAGCTCCTGCGTATGATTTTCTTCTTTCACTCGAATGTAGACAGACTCTTTTCTTTGTGTGCCCATCTCTTCAAGCAGAACGGCTTCTTGCACGATGATCTGGCTGCTGTCATTTCTGACATCTATTCTGCCTTCAACATAAAGCATGGCGCCCTCCTCAAGTAAGGGGGACAGCTTTCTAAATTGCTCTGGAAAGACGACGCCTTCCATTTCTCCCGTTTCATCCCCAAATGTGATAAATGCCATCGATTGTCCATTTTTTGTTCGAATCGATTTCACTTTTGTCAAAAGACCACCCATTGAGACCTTTCGCTTTATATAGGAAGAAAGTCTGATGATGTCCACTGCACCATTCTCTCTTAAGCGATCTCGGTACGCTTGTACAGGATGATTTGATAAATATAGTCCAAGTGCCTCTTTTTCAAATTGCAGGAGATCGACAAGCGGCAATTCTTCTATCTCCGCATATTTTGGCTTAATGGAGAAGGTTGTATCCCCCAGAAAGTCGAGCTGATCATCTGGATTTAAAAATGACACGTGGTCTAATGCAATATCTATTGATGCCAATAACGAAGCACGATTTGGATAAAGCTCATCCATCGCCCCTGAAAAAATGAGCGCTTCAATCGTTTTTCGGTTGACACTCTTTGCTGATACTCTTGCGCAAAAATCAAATAAATCTTCAAACGGCTTTTCCTGTCTTGCCCTGTATATATCCTTTACAGCTGACACTCCGACATTTTTGATCGCTCTTAAGCTGTAGCGGATCTCCCCTTTTTCAACCGTAAATGGAAATTCACTCTTATTAATAGAAGGCTTCAACACAGATATCCCTTTTTCCTTTGCCTCATAGAAATATTGAGCGACTTTGTCTTCATTTCCAATCACACTCGTTAAAAGTCCGCACATAAAATATAACGGATAATGCGCTTTTAAGTAAGCAAGCTGAAAGCCAATCATGCTATATGCAACAGCATGGCTTCTATTAAAACCATAGTTTGCAAATTTGACGATTAAGTCATAAACGTCATTTGCAATGTTAACAGGATACTCCTTTTTTAGGCATCCTTCAACAAAATGGCTCCGCTCTTCATCAAGGACCTTTTTATCCTTCTTCGAAACAGCTCTTCTTAATAGATCTGCCTCGCCAAGCTGAAAGCCTGCCATCTTCGCTGCAATCAGCATAATTTGCTCCTGATAGACGATGACCCCATATGTGTCTTTTAAAATGTCATACAAATCAGGATGCGGGTAAGAGACCTTGACTCTGCCGTGCTTTCGATCGATAAAAAGCGGGATATTCTCCATTGGACCTGGGCGATAGAGGGCATTGACTGCCACGATGTCTTCTAAACTAGAGGGCTTAAGGCGTCTCAGCACCTGACGCATCCCTTGTGATTCAAGCTGGAAAATCCCAGTTGTATCTCCCGCTGATAACAATTCAAATGTTTTCTGATCTTCATATGAAATGTCACTAAAGTTAATGTGGACGTTTTCCTGTCTTTCAATCTGGTTTTTAATGGATTCAATTAAGGTTAAGTTCCTTAGTCCTAAGAAATCCATCTTTAAAAGCCCGAGATCTTCTAAATAATTCATCGCATACTGCGTTAAATACACACCATCATGGCCGTCTTGAATAGGAACAATCTCTGTCAGCGGCTCCTCGCTCAGCACAACGCCGGCTGCATGTGTCGAGGTATGTCTTGGCAAGCCTTCTACCTTTAAAGCAGTTTGAAAGACTTGCCTGAGCTCTTCGGACTGCTGGAGCATTGTTTTTAATTCAGGAGATGCAGCTAGCGCTTCTTTCAGCGTCGTTCCTGGCTTTGATGGAATCAGCTTTGCGAGACGGTCCGCTGCCTTTGAATCAATCCCCATCACACGTCCGACATCTCTTAAGGCTGCTTTTGCTGCAAGGGTTCCAAACGTGACAATTTGCGCCACATGCATGTCTCCGTATTTGTCTTTTACATAAGAAATGATTTCATCTCTTCTCGTATCGGGGAAATCTATATCAATATCAGGCATACTGATTCGCTCAGGATTTAAGAAACGTTCAAATAACAAACCGTGACGGAGCGGATCAACATCCGTAATAAACAGTACATAGGCAACAAGTGAGCCTGCTGCCGATCCCCGGCCCGGCCCTGTGACAATGCCTTGGTCATGGGCATACTTCATAAAATCCCACACGATGAGAAAATAATCACTGAAATTCATTTTTTGGATAATGCTCAGTTCGTACTCAAGTCTTTTCACATACGCGTCATTTGAAGCAATCTTTCTTTGCTTCATCCCTTCTACACACACTTTGCGTAAAAACTGATCTGCTGTTGATTGATCAGGGGTCGGATAGGATGGGAGTTTTGTCTGCCCAAGATTTAAATCGACTTCACAGCGGTCTGCGATCTCCACCGTTCTAGATAGCAGCTCCGTATCCTGCGTATACCATTCCTTCATTTCTTCAAAGGTTCTGAAATGCTTTTCTGCTCGGTCTTCCTCAATTTCGGACAACTGCTGCCCTGCCTTAATGGCCTTTAAACACATATAGGCCGTTTTGTCTTCCAGGTTGATGTAGTGGACATCTCCTGTCGCAACAAGAGGAATGTCGGCACTTTTTGAGACGTCCCTCAGTTTACCGGCAAGCGATTCGTCTTGCTGAAATGGCTGAAGTGCGATGTATACATGTCCCTCACCGAAAATATGTTTCAATTGTTTCGCCGCATCATGCGCTTCTTCTAGCTGATCATGCTGAAGCAGCGTTTCAATGTAACCAGAAACGCCTGGTGTGATGGCAATGAGCCCGCGGTGGTAGCTTTTCAGCCATTTCTCTTTCAGTCCAGCTTTTGATTTTGATTTCAGCACACTGCTGATTTTGATCAAGTTTTGGTAGCCTTCATTGTTTTTGGCAAGGAGCACCAAGGGATAAGCCTCTGTCTCTTGTTCATCTATGAAGACAGAAGCTGTTAAACCGATGACCGGCTTGATGCCATGTTTTTTACATTCCTTATAAAATTCAACCGTTCCATACATCACATGGTCATCGGTAAGAGCGAGCGCCTTGCAGCCAAGTTCTTTTGCTTTCAGCACAAGCTCCTTTACTTTTGCTGCGCTGCTTAATAAGCTGTATCCACTGTGGACCTGAAGATGAACATAAGACATGCTTAATCCACTCCTTTCGTCTAAAGTCATTCTTTCATTATAAAACGCGATGCGATGAGAAACAAATGTTCTTTCTTTTCTGTCCGTTCATACTTGTCCCGCACGCACCATATATTGAATAGAGTGAGGTGGACAAAATGGATGTGAAGGAAGCTTTTATTCCAAATTTTATTAGCTGTTATTTTATTGCACTTGGGGTCATTTTGGGTGGTGCCATTATAGGCGGTGTTGGTGCTTATTTGTCTGGTCAGCCGCCTTTATCCATTATTACGAGTCTTGCCAACCGTTTAAAGATTTGGGCGCTTGTCGCAGCTATCGGCGGAACGTTTGATGCTGTTTATAGCTTTGAACGAGGTATTTTTGAAGGGAACACGCGTGATATTTTCAAGCAGATTTTATTAATTGTCTCTGCCATGGGCGGTGCGCAAACGGGTTATCTTATTATCACGTGGCTCACACAGGAGCATGTGTCATCATGAGGGTGCCGGAGCTGTACAAACGTCCAGGCTGGCAGCGTTTTTTTGCGGGGATGATGTTTGGCGCGATTGTGAGCTGGCTCATTTTCCTCTTTACATACGGAACCTTTCAGGAAAAGCAGGTGACACTGCTGAGAAGCCAGCAGCACCATATGGACAGTCTGAAAGAACAAATCACACTCTATCGGGAAGATTTGCATAAGTTAAATGAGGATAATAAGAAGCGGCTGCTGATCCAAAGCGTAGATGTCCATCTCGTCAATCGTGAGCAATATAAAATCCCAGAGCCAGATACGCTAAAATTTGAAGATCAGGTCAAGGAGGATATCTCAGAGGTTATTACAAAGGATATTGAAAGTGTCTATAAAACAAAGGAATTATTAAAACGCACGGTCGAAAACAAAGAATATACCATTCGGGAAAAGGCTTACCGCGCCAAAGTGACAGAGCTGACAATTTATACAAAGCTTTCACTTGAAGTGCGCATTTCATTTGCTGAATAAGTGATCATGTGGAATTTTTATGAATTTCTGCCCTCAATGATCGCTTTTCCCCCTTAATTTTTATACACTAAAAGTAGAACGAGATCTAAAACAGAAAGAGGTGAGGACAATGGAGGTTTATAGCTATCGTCAAATGGCACGAGACAAAGCAAGCCGGATCAAGGACGGCATGTGTGCTTATGCTGAGACAGAAATGATGGCTCATTTAATTAAAAAAGAATTAAAGCATCAAAATCTCCAAGCCTATGAAGATTCAACTGACATCGGCTGCTGGTTTATCCCTGTATGCAAGTAACCCTCTTCTCCATGACAAAAAAAGAGAGAGGGGACTTGAAGCCCCCCTCTCTCATGATGATGATTTACATACTTCTTCTAAATCACGCAAAATCTCATCTGCCACGGCCCAATCATAAATAGACGCACCAGCTGCAAGCGGGTGGCCGCCGCCATGATATTTTTTCGCAATGGTATTAATGACGACGCCTTTCGAACGGAATCTAACACGAATCTGATCATTTTCTTCCACAAAAAAGACCCATGCCTTAATCCCTGCAATATTTCCAAGTGTTCCAACAAGCTGTGAGGCTTGCTGGGCTGTCGTTTGGAACGATTCCAAAATATCCTGCTTAATGAAAACAGAAGCGACTCCATTCTCTGACAAAGAAATATGTTGAAAAATATAGCCATTTAATTTCACGACATTCAGATCCGTCTCATACAATTGATTGAAAAGGTCTGAAGATGAAAATGGATATTCGATCAGTTCACCAGCATATTTGAGCGTCTTTTTCGTCGTGTTTGGGAAAAGGAAGCGGCCTGTGTCTCCTACAATGCCGGCATAAATGAGCTCTGCCGCCTTTGTATTCAGCTGATATCCTTCTTCTTTCCCCTCTAAATACAATTCATAAATCATCTCGCTCACAGAGCTTGCCTCTGTATCTACCCAAAGCAAATCACCATAAGGATCTTCATTTGGATGATGATCAATTTTCATCAGCTTGTCGCCCATTGAATAGCGCTGATCGTCAATTCTTGCTTGATTGGCTGTATCACAGACAATGACAAGGGCATCTTTGTACACGTCATCCGGCACTTCATCAAGTTCATACAAAAATGAAAGGGTTGGCTCCGGGGTTCCTGTTGCATAAATATTTTTTTCTGGATAGGTGGCACGCAAGATTTCCGTAAGGCCGCACTGCGATCCATACGCATCAGGATCTGGTCTTACATGTCTATGAATGATGATGGTGTCATATAATGATATGGTTCTAATCAGTTCTTTTTTCATAAAAACTCCTTCTTATCCGATACTCTTTTTATTATTAAATCATAATCTATCCTGACGGAAAAGTGTGGAATAGACAATTTATTCTAGTAAGCAAGCCTATTTACGTTTAAAATAGGGTTGTAACCACTTACAATGGAGGCTTGGCACATGCTTGTTTTGATTGTGTTTATTATTTGTTCTGCCATGTTTTATTTATACTACAAAGCAAAGAATGTACGTACGAACCGCCCAGTCGAAAAGAAATTCTGGTCGGCGAAATCCAGTATGGCACTTGGCTGCTTTGTCCTGCTCTTCGGTGTGAATCAATTATTTTTAAACCGCTCGTCACTCGCATTTGTCATTGGATTTATTTTTGTTGCTGTCGGTATCGGCAGTACGTGGGCTGGATATAAAGCCTACAAGCATTACCTTCCGCTCTTTTTAAAGGAAGGCGAAAAAGATCACGCATAATAAGAGAGAAGGGCTAAAATGATGTTTATTTTAGCCCTTTGTCTTTTTCAGCAGATTATCCTCTCTCCATGAGCTGCACCATCAGCATGGCTTTACCGACGATATTCGATTGATGATAAACTTCCACTTCCAGCTTTCCAAACTTGCGTCCTACTTCTAAAATATTTGGCTTGATCTGTATCGTGGATTCCATTTGAACCGGTTTTAAGAAGTAGACAGAGAGACTTTCGACAATCAGCTCCCCTTTTTTATGAGACTTCAAGAAGCGGTTGGCGGATTCAATTAAAATTTGCGTGAACACGCCATATGAAATGTTTCCGAGCTGGTTTGTCATTTGTGGTGTGACCTCATATTGATACACGGCATCTGCCTTTGGTTTTTCTGTATCGGTCTCTTTAAACCCTCTTGAGACAACATCATCCAGTTTTTCTCCGACCTGCGGCTGCTTTTGAATCATTTGAAGCGCCTTCAGCACGTCCTGACGACTGATCATTCCAATCAGTTTCGCATAATCATCTACAACAGGCAGCACCTCAATGCCTTCCCATACCATCATTTGAGCAGCAGAAGCGACAGAGGTTTTGCCAATGACTGTCAGTGGGTTTTTCGTCATGACCTTTTCAATCGGTGTGGAGCGGTCATGCCCCGCGATATCCTTTGAGGTGAGAATGCCGTGAATTTTCATTTGGTCGTCTGCGACCGGAAAGCGTCCGTGGCCAGTTTCATAGTTCTTTTCATACCATTTTTCAAGCTTATCCTCTGGTGATAAATACACTGTTCGTTCTATCGGCGTTAAAATATCTTCCACAAGCACAATCTCTTTTTTTATGAGTTGGTCATAAATGGCCCGGTTAATGAGAGCTGCTACGGTAAATGTATCGTAGCTTGTCGATAAGATCGGCAGCTCAAGCTCATCTGCGAGCTGAATGATTTCATCATCTGTTGAGAAGCCGCCCGTGACCAGCACAGCTGCTCCTGCCTCTAATGCTTGTCTGTGGGCATTGATCCGGTTTCCGACAATTAGCAGGTTTCCAGCTGCCGTATAGCGCATCATCGCATCAAGCTCCATCGCTCCGATGACAAATTTGTTTAATGTTTTATGTAAGCCCGCTCGTCCTCCAAGCACCTGTCCGTCAATCACATTGACCACTTCTGCATATGTCAGTTTTTCAATATTTTCTTTTTTCTTCTGTTCAATTCGAATGGTACCAACTCGTTCAATGGTACTGACGAATCCTTTATTTTCAGCATCCTTGATGGCCCGGTAAGCGGTCCCTTCACTCACTTTCATTTCTTTCGCAATACGCCGGACAGAAATTTTCTCTCCGACTTCTAATGAATCAATATACGATAAAATTTGTTCATGCTTTGTCGCCAATCCCGTTCACCCTTTTTGTTTTCAGCGTTTTCATCTAACTTTCATTATAAGGGCAGGAGGCTTTTAATAGCAATTTGTCTTTTTTCAGCGCGATACATGTAAACAAAAAAGCCGGCATTTGAGTGCCGGCTTTCAGATTGTTGACAAAGGGCTAAAATGATTTTTATTTTAGCCCTTTGTCTTCTTTTCAGCGTGATAGAAAACCTTTGCAGTCTAGGAAGGACGAGTACTGGCGCGGAGCGAATTTGACATTCGTGAGCACCAGCACGCAGGACTGACAATGAATGCGAGGGTTTGTCTACACGCTGAAAGCCGGCATTTGAGTGCCGACCTTTTGCTATGTTGATTAAATCTCTATCGATTCTCCGCTGTTTAACACATGACCGACGCCGCCATGGAGGCTGTCTGCAAATGCATGTGGGTCCTGCTCAATCGGCGGGAATGTGCTGTAGTGAATTGGCACGACTTGCTTCGCCCGAAGCCATTCGGCTGCGATTCTTGCATCGTCCGGTCCCATCGTGAAGTTATCACCGATCGGAAGGAATGCAAGCTCAATATGATTCAGCTCACCGATCAGCTTCATATCTGAAAAGAGTGCAGTGTCTCCGGCATGATAAATCGTTTTGCCCTCTGCGGTAAATAGAATACCTGATGGCATGCCTGTATACGTAATCGTTTTGGCATCTTCATCAATGATAGCAGAACCATGGAACGCTTGAGTGAGCTTCACTTTACCAAATTCAAACTCACGTCCGCCTCCAATCGAAAGCGGGTGCGTTTTCACCCCCTGCCAGCTTAAATAAGTGGCAAGCTCGAATGGCGCAATAACGAGCGCATCATTGTTTTTAGCGATTTCAATGGTGTCACCGACGTGATCTCCATGCCCGTGCGTGAGCAAAATGACATCCGCTTTGACATCTTGCGGTTTGATATCTGTGTGCTTATTTCCATTTAAAAATGGATCAATCCAAATATGGTATCCGTTTGTTTCAATGTGTACGACTGAATGTCCGTGATATGTAGCTTTCATGTGAGTATATCCACCTTTCGAATTTGATCTCATTTCATCTATTCCCTGTATAAAAAACTGAAAAACTTAATGTCTGTGAATGACGTTAAGACCACCTGTTGCTTCAATAACGGTTCCTGTAATCAGATCAGAGCGGTCATCGCATAAAAAGGAAATGATGCGCCCGATATCTTCTCCAGTACCAGACCTGCCAATCGGCGTTTCATCGTCTTTCATCTGGCGCGCTTCTTCTATTGTCGATTCTTTCATGTCTCCAACGATTTTGCCTGGACAAACCATATTGGCTGTGATGCCATTTTCGGCTTCTTCAATCGCAATGGTTTTCGTCAGTGACGCCAGCCCCACTTTTGCTGCTCCGAAGGCTGATCTGTGCATCCATCCCGGCGCATGGTCTGCGCCTTGAAAGCCATATGTGACAATTCGGCCGAAGCTTTGCTTTCTCATCATTGGGATGACCATACGGAACAAATGGAACACAGCAGATAGGTTGCCTTCCATCATTTGATACCATTCATCTTCGGAATAATCCGCTAGTTTTTTTCGTTCAAAAATATAAGGTCCGGCATTGTTAATCAAGGCATCGATCCGCCCAAATCGCTCGGCTGCCAGCTCGACCATATTTTTTAAATCTTCTTTGTTTGTCACGTCACCTTGGACAAATTGAAGCTTCTCTTCATATTGCTGCAATTCTTCTTTCATCTGGCGCACAGCTTCATCATCACTTCGATAATTTACTGTCACAGAATACCCCATATTCAGTAAAGACTCGGTGACTTTCCTGCCAAGTCCCTTAGAACCCGCTGTTATTAATGCGTGTCGCACACAATCTCCTCCTAAAACAAAGGTTGCAAGTTCATGTGTTTCTTTTGTTATCTTTACTTTACTATAAACCAGCATCTGGCGCACTTATGAACCCTTTCTGCTATTTCTATTTAGAATGAAAAAATGAAGGATGATTCATCCACTTTTGGATATCCCACGAGCCATGAATATCAAGAAGCAGCGAAACAAAACGGTAGCATTCTCTCACCTCATAAAGCTGGCGAGGAAGCGGGCAAATCTCTTCATAGCCCAACTGAACATCGTGTGCAGCTTCTTTCGTCAAAAGGTATTCCAATGCAATAAAATCAAACGCAGCTGGTCCAAATACGACGTATTCCGTATCAACTAGACTCGTCACTTGATCATACTTTTCAATATATTGCGACGGATCTAAATCAATTAAAATGAGACTGGCTGAATCAGGAGGACTGAGGTGGTCTAGCTTTTGCTGCACCATTTCTCCATAGCACTGAAATTCAGGCTGATCAGCGTAATAGCGGCTTATAAGTTTAGGCACAGCCCTTTTTAAAAGAGCATGGAATTCACTCAAATGTCTCTTTTCTGCTCCGTATATAGTACCGAAGGAGTGAGTTCGATGTGAATGAAGATGTGCTAGTTTCCTCCCGTAATCCATATAGAAATCTGATGAACGTCCCTTAAAAGATGTTAAAGGTGTTCCTTCTACTTTTTCCATGACATCATAATGTCTCCCCGCCATCTTCACTTTACGAACAACTTCCGGAATATGAAAGGAATTCGTCAGAGCCAGCTTTTCATTGATTTGATCGAGATGCTCTTGTCCCATATCGGCATTGACCCCATAGATCATGTTGATCCCATATACAAATTCACTTTCTGCTTTTGTCATTTTAGGAGATTTCACCACATATTCCGTTTTGTCTTGTAAGGAGATCAGCCACACATCATTGGCCCGTCCGTCGTACTGTTCTCCTAACGTCTTAACTGAGACGATGGGCTGGTCAAACAAAGCCTGAAGCGTTTTCTTCATGAACTGCTGTCATTCCCTCTTTAGCTTGGCACTGGTATGCTTTCAACTTCTCTAATGATGATCAATTTCCTTGTTCCATTACAAAAAACCATCCGTATAAACGAATGGTTTTGGTCAGTTATGCTAGGCAGGCTTTTGCTTTTTCTAAAGCGAGCTGAATTTGTTTAAATCCAGTTCCACCTGCGCTTGTTCTTTTTTCAACAGCAACATAAGGATCAAGAACGGTGTAAATGTCTTCTTCAAAAAGATCGCTCGCTTCTGTAAATGTCTCAAACGGAAGATCACTTAAGTAGATGCCTTTTTGAATGCATGTATACACGAGCTTGCCAACGATTTCGTGTGCTTCACGGAATGGCATGCCTTTTTTCGCAAGGTAGTCTGCCACTTCGGTCGCATTTGAGAAATCTTCTTTCGTTGCTTTTTTCATGACATCTTCGTTCACTGTCATTGTTTGAATCATGCCTGTGAAGATTTGCAGGCTGCCGGCGATGGTTTTGACTGTATCAAACATGCCTTCTTTATCTTCTTGCAGGTCTTTGTTATACGTAAGCGGCAAGCCTTTCATAATGGTGAGAAGCCCCATCAGGTTGCCATACACACGGCCTGTTTTCCCGCGGATCAATTCTGCCATATCCGGGTTTTTCTTTTGCGGCATCATGCTGCTCCCTGTTGCATATGTGTCATCAAGCTCAATGAATTTGAATTCTTGAGAGCACCATAAAATGATTTCCTCACAAAGACGCGAGAGGTGCATCATGACAAGGCTGCTGTTAGACAAGAACTCTAAAATGAAATCCCGATCACTTACGCCATCAAGGCTGTTTTCGTAAATATGATCAAAACCAAGCAGCTCCGCTGTATATTCACGATCAATTGGGAATGTCGTTCCTGCTAACGCCCCGCATCCAAGTGGAGACACGTTAATTCGTTTCAAAGAATCTTGAAAACGCGCTTTGTCACGCTCTAGCATCCAGAAATAGGCGAGCATATGATGCGCAAAGGAAATAGGCTGTGCACGCTGTAAGTGCGTATAACCTGGAAAGATTGTTTCAACGTGCTGTTCTGCTTTTTCCACAAGCACTGTTTGAAAGGAAGAGATCAGTTCAATGATATGCTCTACTTGGTTATTCAAATATAAATGCATATCAGTGGCAACCTGATCATTCCGGCTTCTCGCTGTATGCAATTTGCCGCCAAGCGGACCAATCTCATCAATGAGCATTTTTTCAAGGTTTAAATGGATGTCCTCATAATCCACTGAGAATTCGAGTTCATTTGCCTCTGCCTTTTTCATGAGCGTATTCAATCCATCTTTAATGGCAGCGGCCTCGTCATCGCCCAGGATACCGCATGTATTCAGCATACTTGCATGAGCAAGGGAGCCGGTCAGATCTTCTTTGACTAATTGTTTGTCGAAATGAATGGACGCGCCAAACTCATCGACCCATTTTTCTGGTGTTTTTTGAAATCGGCCTCCCCAAAGCTTTTTCATGCTTTAACCTGCTCCTTTTTATTCACGATGCTGTTCACTTTTGTTGGTAAGCCCCAAAGGTTAATAAATCCTACCGCTGCATCATGATCGAATTCATCTGCTTTTGTGTAAGTTGCTAAATTTTCATCATAAAGTGAATATGGTGATTTACGTCCTTCAACAATGGCATGGCCTTTAAATAGTTTTACACGTACGACACCTGTTACGTTCTGTTGTGTTTCTTGTAAGAAAGCATCTAGTGCTCCTTTAAGAGGTGAGAACCATAATCCGTTGTATATTAATTCAGCCATTTTTTGTTCAACGATTGGCTTAAAGTGTGCGACTTCCTTCACTAGCGTTAAGTCTTCAAGCTCTTTATGTGCTTTTAGAAGTGTGACAGCACCTGGGCATTCGTACACTTCACGAGATTTAATGCCTACAAGACGGTTTTCAACGTGGTCGATTCTGCCAACCCCATGCTGACCAGCGACTTCATTTAAATGAAGAATAAGATCTGATAAGGAATACTGAATACCATCAATAGCTGTTGGTTTTCCTTTTTCAAACGTGATTTCAATGATTTCAGGTGTGTCAGGTGTTTTTTCAAGTGGCGTCGTTAAATCATACGCTCCTTCTGGCGGTGCAGCCCAAGGATCTTCTAAAATGCCGCACTCGTTACTTCTGCCCCAAAGGTTTTGGTCGATTGAATATGGGCTGTCTAAGTTAATCGGAATTGGAATACCATGTTTTTGTGCATAATCGATTTCTTCATCGCGAGACCATTTCCACTCACGCACTGGTGCAAGAACTTCTAGGTCTGGATTCAATGCTTTAATGGATACTTCAAAACGGACTTGGTCGTTTCCTTTTCCAGTACATCCGTGCGCAACCGCTACTGCATTTTCTTTCTCTGCGACTTCCACTAGTTTTTTTGCAATAAGTGGACGAGATAATGCAGATACAAGCGGATATTTCCCTTCATACATCGTGTGTGCTTGTAAGGCAGTTAGTGCAAATTCCTCTGCGAATTCATCTTTTGCGTCAATCATGTAAGACTGAACCGCTCCGACTTGAAGTGCTTTTTGTTGAACGAATGCTAAGTCTTTTCCTTCACCTACGTCTAGGCAGCAAGCGACGACTTCGTATCCTTGCTCTTGTAACCATTTAACTGCAACAGAGGTATCAAGACCTCCGGAATATGCTAATACGACTTTTTTATTTTGTGACATGATTGAAAAGCTCCTCTCACTTGTTTTGATTCTGCGAATGTTTTTTGCATAAAAATAAGTTTTAATTTATAAACATGCATTTAGTATGTATACACTGTAACAAGGAAAAATTGTTTTTTCAACCCCTTTATGAAAAAAACTCCGCCAAATTTTCTTGGCAGAGTCATTTTGGGCTATTTTTGATCCTTTTCAAGCTCTCGTAAGACGTGAGGAAGCTCTGGAATGATGAGTTTTGTCATGGCTAAACGAACAGCTCCAGTAGAGCCTGGTGTGGCAAAGACGGCTTTTTGATTGACGACCCCTGCCGCTGCCCGGGACAACATAGCGGCTGAACCGATGTCTTCTGTATAGCTTAGCATGCGGAAAATTTCGCCAAAGCCAGGCAGCTCCTTGGAGAAAAGCGGGGTGATCGCTTCAATGGTGACATCCCTTGCGGCAATTCCTGTGCCTCCGTTTAACAAGACGGCATCTATTTTTGGTTCGCTTGTTCCCTCTAGCACAGCGTCTTGGATCGCTCCAATGTCATCTTTTACAATATCATATGCAAGAATGAGATGTCCCTGTTCTTTAAGCAAATCAATCATCAGACGGCCGCTTTTATCTGTTTCTTTCATTCTTGTATCACTGACCGTAATGACTTTCACATAAAGCCTCGCTTTCGCCTCACGTTTATGTTCTGTCACGCCCATTTTCGCACCGCTCCCTTTTGCTTCGTATTGGACAACATTATAGCATGCTGCTTTTAACAGAAAAAAGCTCTTTTCCTTATTGGAAAAGAGCTTCTTCATTTTGATTACGCTAAGCGCATAACGTCTCTTGCAATCATGACTTCTTCGTTCGTTGGAATAACGATCACTTTTACAGGAGAGTGCGGGTAGCTGATGAATGCTTCTTCGCCTCTCATGTTGTTAAGAGAAGGATCCCAGTAAACGCCCATGAATTCTAGACCACGAAGGACACGTGCTCTTACTTCTGAACTGTTTTCACCGATTCCAGCTGTGAAGATGATCGCATCTACGCCATTCATTCTCGCTGCATAAGAACCGATATATTTATGAATACGGCTTGCAAAAATATCAAGAGCTACTTCTGCACGGTCGTTTCCTTCTTCTGTTGCTTCTTCAATATCACGAAGGTCACTTGATAGACCAGACACACCTAAAAGACCACTCTTCTTATTCAAAGTTGAAAGTACTTCTTCAGCTGTATGTCCTGTTTTCTCCATAATAAATGGAATAAGGGCAGGGTCAATGTTACCTGAACGTGTTCCCATTGCAACACCCGCAAGCGGCGTGAAGCCCATTGAAGTATCGATTGATCTTCCGCCTTCAACTGCTGCGATACTCGCACCATTTCCAAGGTGACAAGAGATCAGACGAAGCTCTTCAAGAGGACGGCCTAATAGCTCTGATGCACGCTCTGTTACGAACTTATGGCTTGTCCCGTGGAATCCGTATTTACGAATACCAAAGTTTTTGTAGTAGTCGTACGGAAGGCTGTATAGGTAAGACTGCTCTGGCATTGTTTGGTGGAAAGCTGTATCGAACACAGCAATCGCTGGTACGTCAGGCAGAATTTGTTTGAATGCTTTGATTCCTACAACGTTTGCAGGGTTGTGCAGTGGTGCTAGCTCTGAAAGCTGATCAATGTCATTGATGACTTCATCAGTTAAAAGAACAGAGTCGCTGAATTTCTCTCCACCGTGAACAACACGGTGTCCTACGCCATCAATTTCATTAAAGTCTTTGATGATGTTAAATTCAATTAGTTTTTCAAGTAGCATTTTAACCGCTACTGCATGATCTGGAATATCTGTGACTTCTGTTTTCTTTTCTCCATCTACAGAAATCGTGAAGATACTGTTGTCCATTCCGATTCTTTCAACAAGACCTTTTGTTAAAACGGTTTCTTCTGGCATGTCGAACAATTGGAATTTAAGAGATGAGCTTCCTGCGTTGATTGCAATAATTTTAGACATTCTTGTCGCTCCTTTTACTCAGTTGTTATATAAGGTTTCACGTTTTTTCCGGTGCTATATTCAACCTGTATGACGGGTCTTTTATAGTTTAACGATAAGTCCGAAAAATATCTGACTTTTTCATTTAAACATTGAAAACTTTGCATTTCAAGTGCACCTTCGAACTGTTATCGCTTACATCGATAAGTCGATATTTTCTGAATAATAAAAAAGCCAGACATCACTCTGGCTATTCTTTCGTTTCTTTTTCTTCTATAAACCATTGGTCTAATTTTCTCATTACACCCAACATTGATTCTTTTTGTGAGAAAGACGGTAGATTGGCAAACAGCATCCGTTTTGGTGCTTCGAGCCCTTCCTTTTTCTTTTGCATCACAAACAAGCTTTTGGCGTGCTTTTTGTCCTTGAACATGGAGACCGGCAGCTGAATTAATGCATTCATATATGCATGATCTTTGATAAAGTCCTTTAATTGCACGCTTTCTTTTCCTTCAAACAAATCGTTTGGAATGATGAAGAACAAGAAGCCGCCTTCTTTTGTATAACGAAGGCTTTGTTCAATAAATAAATAATGCGCAAAGGCATGTCCTTCTTTTGCCTTTAATTCATAGTCTGCTGCACGCTCATCATTTGGATAATAACCAACTGGCAGACTGCATACAGTGACATCTACTGGAGAGATCAAAAGCGGCTCAAGACTGTCTTGATGGAAAAGCTCGACTTCCTTCTCTTCCAAGTTCGCCTGTGCCCATGCAATTTTAATGAGGACATCATCAATTTCAGACGCAAAGCCGCGCTTTGTTTCTGCAGTCAGATTATTTAAGACAGCAAGCAGTAAGTTCCCTGTTCCTGCTGCTGGATCAAAGACAACTAGCTCTTTTTGTCCTTCTAAAAATTTATTCACCAAGTAGCTGACAAACAGCCCGATCGTATCTGGTGTCATCTGACGATTTGGATGGGAAATATCCTTTTGTCCTTTCAATACGGCGAGCTGAAACGCTTTACGAATCTGCTCATGATCATAAGAGGCAAAATCTGCTTTCTCTATTAAATCCTTTAGTAAACCGTCTCGATCATTTGCTTGGAAAAAGGCTTCTCCTGCTTCAGCTAATGCCTCAATATAGGAAATGCTTTGGTCCTTTTTTAATCGAATAGAAGCTGTATCGAGCAGCTCGAAAATCGTACTTACTTGATCTTTCTGCAATGCTTTTCTCTCCTCGCTTTGTTAAAAGCTATATGTTCTCATTGAAAAGAGCCCCAGTATGAAGCCGGAGCTCTTGTCGATGCTGCTTTTATAACAGTGATTTTGCAGCTTCAATGGCTTTTTCATAATTTGGGTGATTCGTTGCTTCGCTTACGTATTCAGTGTAAACCACTTTCCCATTAGGGTCTAATACGAAAACTGCACGCGCCAATAAACGCAATTCTTTCATATACACACCGAATGCTTCACCAAATGACATATCTCTGTGATCAGATAATGTTTCGACATTTTCAATTCCGTTTGCTCCGCACCAGCGTGCTTGTGCAAATGGAAGGTCTGCACTAATTGTATAGATATTGACCGGACCTAAACCGGCTGCCTCTTCATTGAAACGTCTTGTTTGTGCGTCACACACACCTGTATCAATAGAAGGAATCACTGAGATGATCGTCACTTTTCCTGTTAAATCAGAAAGTGAAACTTCCCCTAGTGAGTTCGTTAATACCGTGAAATCCGGAGCCTGCTCGCCTACTTTTACTTCATTTCCTACAAGCGTGACAGAACTCCCTTTAAATGTGATCGATGCCAAAACAATTCCTCCCTTATCAAATGTATGGTTCTATCATAGTAGAGAAAGCAAAAAACTGCAAAGCCTAATCTTCGCTTTTGAAAAAAAAGTTAACTGCAGCGCAGCTAACTTTTTAAAGGTCTATGTCATCTAGTTTTCGTTCTTTATGACGGTTCTCCCGTTCATCCTTCTTAAACATGTGCTGAAGACGTTCAATTGCTTGAGGAGCAGAATCCAATATTTTATCAAGCAGATGTGTATGTTCATCCAAATGAAGCATTCGAACGCCGTTTGTTCCGACAATTAAGAAGGCGATTGGTGTAATAGACACACCTCCGCCGCTTCCTCCGCCAAATGGGAGTCGCGGTTCTTTTCGTTCTTGATCATCAGAACGTTTTTCTTTCTTTTGGTTTCCGTTAAATTCACTGCCGCCGGCTGCAAATCCAAAACCAACCTTCGACACAGTAAGGATGACACTGCCGTCAGGGGTTTCGACTGGATCGCCGATGATCGTATTCACATCTATCATTTCTTTTAAGTTTTCCATCGCTGTCTTCATAAGACCTTGGATTGGATGATCTGCCATTTTCGGGTTCCTCCTTAAACAGATGATTCATTCTTCGTTGCTTGAAGAGAGGCACTTTTTCTCGCCTTTCTTCCTTTTAACCAATGAACAAGTAAACGAATGGCTGCAAGCATAGCATGTCCAATACGAAAATAAGCTATACATGTAAACTGGGTCTGTGACACATTGTGCTGAAAGGCAGGAATGACTTCATATACCGGTTTATGCTTAAAGGTGAGATGCTCCTGCATAAAGGCAAGTAGTGCTCCTTTCACTGACCATACACCGCCGGCTGCTACACCTGTCAAAGCAGCGTCATGAAAGCCGATCCATGTTGACCAGTGAAACGAGACAATTCTCATGCGAATGAAGAATTTACGCATGATCCGGTTTAAATCGACGATCTCTTTTGTGATGCGCTCCATTTGATGAAGGATCTGCTTCATATCACGTTTTCCCACTTTTTTATGTATGGATTCTTTTTCGTGACTAGGGGTTTTGGCGCTCGCCATTTTCTTTTCACGTATATCAATCGTTTGATCCTCTGGATTGACCCTCACCATCGGAATGTCTTTTTTGAGTCTGATGATTCCATATAAGGTGATGATCTTCAGTGCAAGATGATCATCGTCATTTGCATGTGAATAATCCAGTGAAATGGTCACTTTCATGAAGATTAATAAGATTCCAAGGAACAAAAAAGCTGCGATCCAAACGTAAAGCACTGTGCTCACTTCCTTCATAACAAATGATGCTTCCTCTACGATTATGGCTCTCATTCTGGATTTTATACCCAATCATAAAAAAAAGAGTTTGACCGGTACCCGGCCAAACTCCTCTGATTATACGTTTGCTTCTGTTTTTTCATATAGGTGTTCATGGACGACCACCGTATCAGCAAAGTAATCATGAACCCCTTGCTTTTTCGGTGTGAATCCAACAACAGCATAGAGAACAAAGAGCGTATTGATATAGCGTCCTACAATCTCTCTAAAGAAAATGACATCCCATGCCAGCTTCTTCTCAGGCTGAAGTGAGACCACTTTGATTCCAAACACCATTTTCCCAAGTGTTTGCTGAAAGAATTTCGTCATGATGGCGAAATAAAGCAGGAATACAATCGTCGTTGTGACGGAGAATGGAGAAAACCATCCTCCTCCTTTGGACCAGCCGAACAGACTAAAGATTGGAGAAACCGTCAAATGGTTGACACCCCAGACGACGAGCCAATCAAGAATAAACGCCCAAAACCTAATCCAAAAGCCTGCAAACGCCTGTGCTTCAATCACTGCATGTTTCGCAAGAGCCGGATTCGATTCTTCTTGGCTACGGCTTTCGGTTACTTCATCGAATGTAGAATCCATCTATGATCCCTCCTTTATTTTGAATAGAGATACATCGGTTTAGACCCATTTGAGCCAGCCAGTGTTTCTTTTAGATTGAGAAAATCAATTTCACTTTTAAAGAGTTTGCTTGCGCTCATATTGAAGAGAGAGTTCCAGCCAAAACTTTGAGAATAGCTGATCACTGTCGCTCCTTTTAACCCTTTTTCATTTTTCTTCATTGCTTTGATTGCATCTTCATAATATCCAAGCTCATCGACTAATCCGTTCGATTTCGCCTGTGTTCCGTCATAGACCCGGCCGTCAGCAATTTTCTTCACGTCTTGTTTTGACATGCCGCGTCCTTCAGAGATGACTTTGACAAATCCTTCATACGAGTTATCCACCATGCTTTGCATGATGTCGCGCTCATCTTTTGTCATGTCACGATTTGGCGACATGATGTCTTTGAATTTTCCGCTCTTAATTGTTTCGTATTTAATACCTAAATTATCTGCCAGCTTTGAATAGTTCAAGCTTTGCATGATCACACCTAACGATCCTGTTAATGTTTCAGGTGAAGCAAAGATTTTTTTGGCTGGAGTTGATACGTAGTAGCCGCCAGAAGCTGCCATAGAGCCCATGGAGACGTAAATCGGCTTCTTCGCTTTTTTCACTTCTTCTAATTTTTTATGTATTTCTGCACTTTCATAGACACCGCCGCCAGGAGAGTTGACGCGTAGCAGTACACCTTTTACTGAAGCATCATCTTTCGCTTTTTCTAGTTCCTTGAGGAATGCACGATGATCGTAACCTTCTCCGCCTAATAGACTCGATGCGCCGCCATTATCTTGGATGGTTCCATTAATCTCAAGAACCGCTATTTTTCCAGCACCGCTTCCATCCTCTAGTACCTTTTCTTCTATTTCATCCCCAAATTGATAGCTCATTTTATTGTCATTGAAGCTTTCATACAAAGCCGTCGTGACACTAATCACAATTGAAAATCCGAAAACTCCAAGTGCAATGATTAACGCTACCCATCTTTTCGCATTCATCTTTTTCTCCTCCTTTTTGTCTCTCTTCATTGATACGAATATTCACATGAAATGTTTCACAGGAATTGTGGTTTTTTTACATTTCATTTCATCATATGATAGCACCTCTCTTCTTTCACGATCAACTTTACATCGTCTGCCAAGAGATACGTGTGACGAAAAATTGGCTTTTTTATCCTCTCTCTGCACCTATTAGGCTAGGTCTTCACCACAACAAAACACCTAATCCACTCTTTCATAAGAAAACAGCTATTCAATTATGCTCAAATTCTGCCCTTTTCAAATCCCTTACATTGACTCATTTCTAAAAATGAATGCCACCATCATGAAGGTTTTTCTAATGTTTTTACTTTCATATGAAAAAAGTGTAAAATGTGAGCAAGGCTTCATATGTAAGCCCTTTATTACTCTAAATCTACTTTTGACAACGAAGGGGAGAACGTCAATGACAGACAATCGTCGCAATGTATTTTTCTTTTACAAAAAAGATCATGAATTGGATGGACACATTTCTTCTCTGGAGAAGCTCGCTACTGATCAAGGCTTTCAAGTCGTCAAGCGTGCAGAGGATGCCCATATTATTGCTTCAATTGGCGGAGATGGCACATTTCTTCAAGCAGTCCGCAAAACGAACTTCCGGGATGACTGCTTATATGTAGGGGTATCAAAAACAGAGAATTCGCATCTATACTGCGATTTTTCATTAGAACATTTTGATAAAATGATTGATGCCATGAACACTGAACAGATTGAAGTGAGAAAATATCCGATCATTGATGTAAGCGTTGACAGTACCAATCAATTTCATTGCTTAAATGAACTGTCGATCCGCTCAAGCATTATTAAAACATTTGTGATCGATGTGTATATAGATGATTTCCACTTTGAAACATTTAGAGGAGACGGAATGATTATTTCTACTCCGACTGGCTCAACAGCCTACAATAAATCGGTAAACGGCGCCGTGGTTGATCCGATGCTCCCTTGTATGCAAGTCACAGAGCTTGCATCGCTAAACAACAACTCGTACCGTACACTGGGCGCTCCTTTCATCTTAAGCAGTGACCGCAAGCTAACGCTGAAGGTTGTGCAGGACGGAAACGACCATCCGATTATCGGGCTTGATAACGAAGCGCTTGGCACAAAACACGTCAAACAAATCGACATCGGCCTTTCAGGAAAAGTCATTAAAACGGTAAAATTAAAAGACAACTCCTACTGGGAAAAAGTAAAACGCAGATTCCTTTAATCAAAAAGCTCCTTTATGGGGCTTTTTTTCATGTCTTTTCATTCACGGTCATGATTATGGTATGATGTCACAAGTATGAATGTACGAAAAGGAGAACACGATGACATTACAACAATTTGATCAATATCCATTAAGCGATGATTTAAAACAAGCGCTAAAAGCACTTCACTTCCATACACCTACACCTGTTCAGCACGAGACATTATCCGTTGCTTTTTCAAGGCAGGATCTGATCGTCAAATCTCAGACTGGCAGTGGCAAGACCGCAGCCTATGGTCTGCCGATTTGTGAAATGGTCGATTGGGCTGAAAATAAACCTCAAGCCCTCATCCTCGTTCCAACGCGAGAACTCGCCATGCAGGTAAAACAGGACCTTACAAGCCTTGGACGATTGAAACGAATTAAAGCCGCAGCCATTTATGGAAAAGCCCCTTTTCAAGCCCAAAAAGTAGAGCTTGCACAAAAAAACCACATTGTGTGCGGAACACCAGGACGAGTCTTGGATCACCTTGAGAAAGGTACTCTTTCCTTAGAAAACCTTAAATTTTTCGTGTTAGATGAAGCGGATGAAATGCTGAACATGGGATTTATTGAGCAAGTTTCTTCTATTATTGAGTATCTGCCGCCAAAGCGCATGTCAATGCTCTTTTCAGCGACCATGTCTGATGAGATGAAGAAATTAAGTGAACAGTTTTTACAATCACCAAAAGTAATTGAAATTGCACGCGCGGAAACGTCTGTACCACAAATCACCCACACCGTGATTGAAACGGAAGAAGAAGCGAAATTCTCTCTTCTTCAGCGTACGATCGTCATTGAAAATCCAGATAGCTGCATTATTTTCTGTAATACACAGGATCGAGTCAATGAACTCACGATGAAGCTGGATGATTGGGATGTGCCTTGTGACAAAATTCATGGAGGCATGAGACAGGAAGACCGTTTCGCTGTTATGGATGAATTCAAAAACGGGGAATTCCGTTATTTGATCGCAACCGATATAGCAGCCCGGGGCATTGATGTCAGTGACATGACACATGTGATTCATTATGACCTCCCCTATGAAAAAGAGCGCTATATTCACCGAACAGGAAGAACAGGCAGAGCGGGAAAAAGCGGAAAAACCATTGCGTTTATGACGAAAAATGCAAAACCTCTGATTGATGAATTAAAAGAGGAAGCAGGTATTGATTTCAAAACGCAGCCTTATCCAACAAAGGAAGATGCAGAGCAGCATGTAGAAGGCTTTGAAGAAAAGATTGAAACGCCAATTCAAAAGGAAAATAAACAGGCGGGCGTTGAGAAAGATATTATGAAGCTTTATTTTAACGGCGGGAAGAAAAAAAAGCTGCGGGCCGTTGATTTCGTTGGGACCATTGCCAAAATAGAAGGCGTTGCCTTTGATGACATTGGGATTATTACCATTCAAGATACGAAAACATATGTCGATATTTTAAACGGCAAAGGCCCTCTTGTGCTAAATGCTATGCGCCACACAACCATTAAAGGCAAGCAGTTAAAAGTTCATGAAGCACGTTCATAAAAAGTGAAGGCTAAGCGCCTTTACTTTTTTATTTAAAATAAAATAAGCTTACAAACCCTGATACCGTCAGCCTTTCCTGCAATCAACATGACAAATGTCATATTAAATACATGATGGGTGCTACTATGAGCATGACACCTTTCCTTCTATACTTTGAAGTAGAAAGAAACGGAAAGGACTTGAACGTTCATGACGACTTCAACAAACACACAGCAGCAAGCCACTTTAAGAAAACAAGTTGGCCAATTCTCTGGTGCTGATTCAAAAAAAAGTATCATGCAACTCATTAATACATTTATTCCATTTTTGGGGCTTTGGTTTCTTGCCTATTATAGCCTGAACATCTCCTACCTTTTAACCCTCTTCTTTGCGGTTATTGCAGCTGGTTTTTTAGTACGTGTCTTTATTATTTTTCACGACTGCTGCCACCAATCCTTTTTTAAACAGAAGCCGCTGAATCACCTGTTTGGTTTCATAACGGGTGTACTCACCCTTTTCCCTTATCTTCAATGGCAAAGAGATCATTCAATTCACCATGCCACAAGCAGTAATTTAGACAAACGAGGTACTGGTGACATTTGGCTCCTGACAGTCAAAGAATATCAAGAAGCATCTGCATGGACGAAATTCCGCTACAGATTTTATCGTAATCCTTTTGTGATGTTTATTTTAGGACCGATCTTTGTTTTTCTCTTAAAAAACCGTTTCAACGTCAAAAATGCTCGTAAAAAAGAGCGCTGGAACACGTATTTCACAAATGTGAGCATCATTGCGCTAGCAGCTGCAACGTGTCTACTTTTTGGCTGGCAGGAGTTCCTGCTTGTCCAAGGTCCAATCTTCCTGATCTCAGGATCAATCGGTGTATGGCTGTTTTATGTGCAGCATACATTTGAGGATTCTTACTTTGAAGAAGATGAACATTGGAATTATGTGCAGGCGGCAGTAGAAGGCAGTTCTTTTTACAAATTGCCAAAGCTTCTTCAGTGGTTAACAGGCAATATCGGCTATCACCATGTTCATCATTTAAGTCCGAGGGTACCGAATTATCACTTGGAACATGCACATGATCATAGTGAGCCGCTTCAAAATGTTCCAACCATCACTTTAAAAACAAGTATCGAATCAATGAAATTTAGACTTTGGGATGAAGAAACGAAAGCATTCGTTACCTTTAAAGAAGCACGGCAATCTAAGAAGATGCCCGCACCTGTCATTAAAGGAGACATTCTAAAGAAAAATGCATAATTGGTGCAAGCTCTTTCTTACACTAGAAGGAGCTTGTTGTCATTTACAGGATGCAACCATAAGTTGAATTTGATAAAGTAAGGAAAAAGAACGAAAACGGAAAAGGTGGCACACGGATGAAAAAACAGTTAAAAATTCAAAAATTACATGGGATTTCTCCCTATATATGGGCCATTTTTTTCATCCTTCCCTTTTATTTTATCATTAAGGCTCCTTCGACTTTAGGCATTGTAATCGGCATTATTTTGAACGTTGTCTTTTTCGCTGTCTATCGTTTTGCCTTTATCGCAAAAGGCTGGTCTTTATATGTATTAGGCCTTCTCTTGATTGCGATTTCTACTGGCTATGTCATGCTCTACAGCTACATTTATTTCGCTTTTTGCATCGCCTATTTCAATGGGCATATTAAAAGAAAAGTACCTTTCTATATCTTATACTATATTCATGTCGGGAGCGCCGCCATTGCTGTAAACTTCAGTCTGATCTTAAAAAAGGGCTGGTTTCTCACGCAAATCCCCTTGGTTCTCATTACACTCATTAGTGCCATTCTCCTCCCTCTCAGCATTCGAAGCAGGAAGGAACGTGAACGGCTCGAAGAGAAATTAGAAGATGCCAATGAACGGATCGCTGACCTTGTAAAAATTGAAGAAAGGCAGCGCATTGCACGTGATCTGCATGATACCCTTGGACAAAAGCTTTCCCTCATCGGTTTAAAGAGTGATCTTGCCCGAAAACTGGTTTATAAAGACCCAGAGCAGGCACGCGCCGAACTGAAAAGCATCCAGCAAACAGCCAGAACGTCTCTCAATGAAGTGCGGAAAATTGTTTCCTCCATGAAAGGTATTCGGATCAAGGATGAAATGTCGAACATCGAGCAAATTCTCGAAGCAGCGGGGATTGAATTGATTTATGATGAAAAGGAAGCGCCAAAACACATCTCTCTTCTTAACGAAAACATTGTAAGCATGTGCATCAAAGAGGCCGTGACAAATGTCGTCAAACATAGTGATGCGACCGTTTGCAAAGTCACCATTCATCAAAAATCAAAGGAAGCTATCATCACCGTTGAGGATGACGGGACATTTAAAGGCGATGATCCACTCTCTCCAATGAAGGGGCATGGCCTTTTAGGAATTAGAGAAAGATTGGAATTTGCAAATGGGCGCCTGCGTATTGAGACAAAGGACGGAACAAAGCTGATCATGAGCATTCCAAATGATTCAGCAGCAAAAGACAAGGAGGGGATGAAATGATCAACATCTTTATCGCAGAAGATCAGCAAATGCTGCTCGGTGCGCTCGGTTCACTTCTTGATTTAGAAGACGATATGACGGTTGTTGGAAAAGGTACGAACGGTCAGGACGCCATCGATTTTGCCAAAAAACACCCTGTTGATATTTGCTTAATGGATATTGAAATGCCAGGAAAAACGGGACTTGATGCAGCGGAAGAGCTCAAAGGAACAAATGTAAAAATCATCATTTTAACGACCTTTGCCCGCTCTGGTTATTTCCAAAGGGCGCTCAAAGCTGGCGTCAGCGGCTATATGCTGAAAGATAGTCCAAGTGAAGATCTGGCAAGTGCCATTCGCAGTGTGATGAAAGGGAAAAAGGTGTACGCCCCTGAATTAATGGAAGACTTATATAGTGACGAAAACCCTTTAACAGATCGAGAGAAATCAGTCCTTGAACTCGTTGCCGACGGCAAAAACACAAAAGAAATTGCGAAGGAGCTCAGCATTAAAAGCGGCACTGTCCGAAACTACATTTCCATTATTTTAGATAAGCTAGAAGTGAAAAACCGCATTGAAGCCATTACACGCTCAAAAGAAAAAGGCTGGTTTAAATAAGAAAAAAGATCAGGACACATGCTGCCTTGATCTTTTTTTTCTACCAAAAATCTCCTCTCCTATTTTTTATCACCAACTATCAAAATGTAATTGACAACAGACCGCACTTCTATGATATGATATCCAAGTGATAATAATTATCATTATCACTCATACAATCAAATACCCGGCTAATGTGCCGATTTCAAAGGAGTCTACATTCATGAAGAAAATATTGTTCCCTCTGATGCTCATCTTTGTACTTGCATTGAGCGCATGTGGCAATAGCAGCAGCTCTTCCTCAAATAAAGGAAATCAATCAACAGCATCAGACAAAATTACATATGAATCTGAAAATGGCCCTGTGAAGCTGCCAGCGCACCCAAAACGTGTCGTTGTACTTGGTTCTTACACTGGTAATGTTATGTCACTTGGTGTGAACCTGGTCGGCGTCGACTCTTGGTCAAAAAAGAACCCTCGCTTCCAAAAGGAATTAAAAAATGTGGAAGAAGTGTCGGATGCCAATGTCGAAAAAATCATGAAGTTAAAGCCTGATGTCATCATTGGCTTAAGCAATACAAAAAATGTAGAAAAACTAAAAAAAATTGCACCAACCGTCTTGTTTACGTATAACAAAGTCGATTACCTACAGCAGCATATTGAAATTGGAAAAGTATTAAACAAAGAAAAAGAAGCCAAAGCATGGGTAAAAGATTTTAAAGAACGCGCAGCTGAAGCTGGAAAAGAAATTAAAGCAAAAATCGGCGAGGATGCGACGGTTTCTGTGTTTGAAAGTGGCACAAAAGATCTTTACGTGTTCGGAGATGCATGGGGCCGGGGCACAGAAATTCTTTACCAAGCAATGAAACTAAAAATGCCTGAAAAAGTGAAAGAAAAAGCATTAAAGGCTGGCTACTATGCGGTTTCACAAGAAGTTATTCCTGAATTTGCTGGAGACTATATGATCATTAGTAAAAACAGCGAAATGGACAATTCCTATCAAAACAGTGAAATTTACAAGTCCATCCCAGCTGTGAAAAAACATCGTGTGTATGTGGCAAATGCAGAAGAATTCTATTTTAATGATCCGCTCACACTTGAGTATCAACTATCATTCTTTAAAAAGCACTTTTTAGGTAAATAAACTGAAGCAAGGGAGCCCTTCCCTTGCTTTTTTCTTATATGCTTCTAGCGGCAGCATCTTTTTTCCGCTACAATGACATACAAGCGAATACAAAAAGTGTGGTGCTGGTTTTGTTTAAAATTTTACTCATTGAGGATGATACAACCCTCTTCCAAGAAATCAAAGAACGTTTAGTCAACTGGTCCTATGATGTTTATGGGATTCACGATTTTCAACAGGTGATGCAGGAATTCACTTCTGTTCAGCCTGATCTCGTCATTATCGATATACAGCTCCCAAAATACGATGGCTTTCATTGGTGCCGGATGATTCGGCATCATTCAAATGTACCAATCATCTTCCTCTCCTCACGTGACCACCCTGCTGATATGGTCATGTCAATGCAGCTCGGTGCCGATGATTTTGTACAAAAGCCCTTTCACTTTGACGTGCTTATTGCCAAAGTCAGTGCTGTCCTTCGCCGCGTGCATGATTATAATGCAGAACCGGCTAGCTTAAAGTTATGGTGCGGCGCTACGATTGATCTAGAAAAAAACACCGTCACAAATGATCACGGTGAAGTTGAATTAACGAAAAATGAGTTATTTATTCTCAAGGAATTGATTCAGCATAAAAATCATATTGTCAGCCGGGAATCACTCATTCAAGCACTGTGGGAGGATGAACGGTTTGTCAGTGACAATACACTTACTGTGAACGTCAATCGCCTTAGAAAAAAACTAGATGAGATCTCCCTTGGCACCTACATTGAAACAAAAGTGGGCCAAGGCTATCTTGCAAAGGAAAAGGATGATCAATGATGCTGCACGCATTTTTAAAAGAACGAAGAAGCTGGATTCTGTTCTTTCTTAGTTTGCAGCTCCTCATTCTGTTTGTTGCTTATTTGGATACGACCATTCCAATGGCATCTCTTTTTTATATTGTGTTATTATCTACGTTTTTCATGATCGTCTTTCTCTTTTTCCGATACCGTAAAGAAACGGCGTATTATGAGCGGCTGAAAGAATGGGATGATCATATTGATCATCAAATGCGGCTCACGCCATCTTCCCCATTTGAACAGCTTGTACATGATGCGACGTCTGAGCAAATTGCCCGCTACCGAAAAATGGCAGCAGAACAGCAAATTGCCCTTGAAGAAGAGAAGGATGAATTACTCTCATGGATACATGAAGTGAAGACACCTCTCACAGCGATGCACTTGATGATTGACCGCTTAACAGAGCAGCCGCTAAAATCAAATATGACGTACGAATGGCTCAGAATTCATTTATTACTCGATGCCCAGCTGCATCAAAGCAGAATACGTCATATCGAAAATGATTTATTTATTGAACAGCTGGACCTGCAAAGCATCATAGCGAAGGAAATCAAAGCGCTCCAATCATGGTGCATGCAAAAAGGGATCGGCTTTGAACTCACGCTAGAAGAACGTCACGTATTAAGTGATACAAAATGGTTATCCTTTATGATCAGACAGGTACTCACAAATGCAGTCAAGTACAGCCAATCGTCCGATATTGCCATTGAAAGCAAGAAAATGGATGACCAAGTGATGCTGACGATTACAGATCAAGGCAGAGGAATTGACCCAAGAGACCTTCCACGTATTTTTGAAAAAGGCTTTACCTCAACTAGACATCACAATGACACAGCCTCAACAGGAATGGGACTCTATTTAACAAAAAAAGGAGCAGACGCTCTTCATATCAAGATCGAGGTCAACTCCACGATAGATCAAGGCACAACCTTCACCTTCATCTTTCCGAAAAAGAATGATTTTGTGCATATTGCGAGCATGTAACAAAACAGACGAATCAAAATCTCTTCGCATACGGCTGCAAGCTAGTGCGAAGAGATTTCATTCTTTTATTTAAGAAATGCTCTCTGCCTCTTGACGCACAATATCTCCCATCTTTCTACGTCTATAAATACTTAAAATCATCCCAACAGCCATCAATTCAAGCAGAATATGAGAACCGCCATAGCTCATGAAAGGCATGGACAATCCAGAAAAAGGCAGAAAGCCGAAATTAGTAACAATGCTTAAAATCAATTTTGCTGCAAACACAGCTGCAAAACCTGTCATCAGCATTTTTCCATAAGCCATTTTTACGCGTTTTGTTGTATGAAAGATTCGGTAAATAAAAATGACAAACAACATAAGTACAACGACTCCTGCTAGCCAGCCAAATGAAAAAATGATATATGTAAACATCCAATCAGTGTGAACCTCGGACATTGCAGAAGGAATGATTTGAAGTCCGTTTGAACTAAATTGATGGACTGTGTAAAGTTGTCTACCTGCTTGAAAAAGAGAAAACATTTCAAACATTAGATATATACCGCCTGCTGCTGCCAGCGGAATGATTTGCCTTAAACTAGCACTAGACACACACATCATCGTTAAACACATGACAAAACAGATAACGGTCGCAGGAAGAAAACCAATCGCACTGATTAGAATAACTGGTAAAACCATAATCCCTACTCCAAGCTAAGCTTTGAGACCATTCTCCCAATTCCAAGAGTGAAAGATACCTGCTAAAGAAACAGCCACAAGAAATGGTACGACCTCCGTCAAATTGATTGAGATATCGCTTAATCTTAAAAACAGAACACCGTTTACTCTTATGCCAAAAATCATCGTCAGAAGCACCATTCCAAGCGTCCCTATATATAAATGCCAGGAGTATTTCAATAAGCGCCGATAATCGAAGGAAAATAAAACAAACATAAGCACTAGTCCAACTAAATAAAAGGCGAGACTTTTATAAAAAATATTCATGTCTTGTAGATTTGTAAACTCCGAATGAAACTGCAAAAAGTACATGATAAGCAGTCCAAAAGAACAAGCGGCTAATACAAGAAGAAACATTTTAAGATCCATTTCGGTTTTATGTGTTTCATGAAGCTGCGCTCCAAGAATGGTCGCATCCCCAATTTGCTCTAGCGCTTGATCCACCGCCTCTTCTTCAGACATCCCAGCATTCATCGCTTCCTCTTTTAGCGTGTATAGATGATCCATAAGTTCAAGCTTGATTTCCAAATGGACATCTTTATTTTTGACTCGTTTACATACATTCTTCATATATTTTTCAAACTTTTTTTCTAATCCCATGCGATTTTCACTCCGTTCAACACGCCATCGACTGCATTTTTGAAAACATCCCATTCTTCTTTCTTTTCTTGCATAAATGCTTTTCCTTGTTCATTTATTTTGTAATATTTTCTTTTCCGATTGCCATTCCCTTCGCCCCAGTAAGAGATAATGAATTCTTTCCCCTCCAAGTTGTGCAAAATCGGATAGATTGTTCCTTCTTTAAAGCTGAAAATACCTTCAGACTTCTCCTCCAATGCTTTGATCATTTCATATCCATACATTGGCTTTTCATTTAACAAACTTAAAATCAGGGTAGCTGTACTTCCCTTTAAAAGCTCTTTACTTACTTTCATTCCTGATCACTCCCAATACATAGATTTACTATGCATATATTTGATATGCATATCTTACATGAATAAAATGACCATGTAAAGCTCCAAAACGTCATAATACCAAGAAAAATCCAAGAAGATTGATACATAAGAATGAAAAACAGATAAAATGAATGTGTGATGATCAGAAACAAACTTAAACAAAACATATGAACCGTTTAAAAAAACAAGCATGTGACAACAATGTCACATGCTCGTCTGTTTTGTTCGCCAAATCGAAGGAAGTCCGGCGGGCTTCTTTTTATACTAGAGTTATCAATTAAATAGAAAAGGGGATCGACAAATGAACATTTTAGAAGCTCGCAAAATATATAAAAGCTACGGAAATAAATTCAACAAACAAGAGGTGCTGAGTGGCATTGATTTGACCATTGAAGCCGGAGAATTTGTCAGTATTATGGGGCCATCAGGCTCGGGGAAAACAACCCTTCTGAACGTATTGTCCTCTATTGATCATGTGTCCAGCGGATCAATTCGTATCGCAGATGTTGAGATGACACAAATGAAAGATCAGCAGCTCGCAGAATTCAGAAAAAAGCAGCTTGGCTTTGTTTTTCAGGATTATAACTTACTTGATACACTCACGGTCAAAGAGAACATCCTCTTGCCATTATCCATCTCCAAAACGCCGAAGAAAGAAGCTTTCGAACGTTTTCAACAGCTTGCGGAGGACATGGGCATCTATGAACTAAGAGACAAATATCCGAATGAACTCTCTGGTGGACAAAAGCAGCGGACTTCAGCGGTTCGTGCCTTCATTCATGAGCCAAGTCTGATTTTCGCAGATGAACCTACTGGAGCGCTTGATTCCAAATCTGCATCTGATTTACTCAATAAACTGCAAGATTTCAATCGAAAACGAAAAGCGACCATTGTTATGGTGACACATGATCCTGTTGCAGCCAGCTATTCAAGACGCGTCATTTTTATCAAGGACGGACAAATTTATACTCAGTTGAATAAAGGTGCTTTAGAGAGAAAGATGTTTTTCGAGGATATTATGAAAACGCAAGGTGTTTTAGGCGGTGTGAAGCATGAACATTAATCAGCTCATTCTCCGTAACCTGAAGAAAAATTTGAAGAATTACTATTTATATGTGTTTGCTCTCGTGTTTAGTGTGGCGCTCTATTTTTCTTTTGTCACCTTGCAGTACTCACCAGCACTTGATGATGTAAAAGGGTCCATTAAAGGCGGTGCGTCGATTAAAGCCGCTTCGGTGCTGCTCATTGCCATCGTTGGGATCTTCCTGTTATATGCGAACAGCATTTTTATTAAACGCCGAGGGAAAGAAATAGGTCTCCTGCAACTCATTGGCATGACGAAACAAAAAATTGCCAAACTGCTCAATGCAGAAAATTTTATCCTCTACGTGTTCTCAATGGCTGTTGGCATCATAGCTGGATTTATTGGTTCAAAGCTCATGCTGATGGTGTTATTTAAAGTAACCGGCGTGAACGCCATCGCCAACCTGCATTTTTCAGGCATGGCCCTTTTGCAGACACTTATCGTCTTTTTCATCATCTATGGATTAATTATGCTAAGAAATAGACGGTTTATTAGTAAACAGACAATTTTATCTTTGTTTCGAACCACGTCTTCTACAGAGCAGCGTGTGAAAAAGATCTCTGTGTTTGAAATCATCATTGGGGTTTTCGGTATTGCCTTGATCAGCTCAGGCTATTATATTTCTTCTCAGCTTTTTAGCGGCTCATATACGTCTATACTTGAATTATTTTTAGCCATGATTTATATTCTAGCCTCTGTCATTATCGGTACCTTTCTTTTTTATAAAGGCTCTGTTTCTTTCATTGCCAATATTGTACGTAAAAGAAAAAATGGCTATCTCGCCATTCATGAAGTCCTGTCTTTGTCATCTATTATGTTCCGATTAAAATCAAATGCACTGCTTTTAACGATTATTACAACCGTATCTGCTCTTGCCATCGGGTTGTTATCTTTAAGCTACATTTCCTATTACTCAGCAGAAAAAACGGCTGAACAACAGATTCCATCACATTTTGTCATGGGCTCAGAGAAAGAAGCCAATACCTTCGCTCGTGCACTTTCTGACAAACATATTGCATATGAAAAAAAGCAGTTCAAGGTCATTCAAGCGGATTTTGACGCAAAGAAGATCATGGATTCGGAATTAGATAGTTTGAAGAAGGATCCAGGAGTCTTGACACTGTCTGTGATCAGTGAGAAAAATGCACCTAATATTCATGTGGAGAACAACGAAGTCATTTTAAGCGGCTACAGTGATATATTGAAGAAATTCATGCCGATTCAAAGCTCAGGTGATGTGAAACTTCTTATCAAGAAACCGCTTGATTTAAAAGTCATTGATATGAAGAAAGATTACATCATCTCTTACAAGTTCACTTTTGGCGGTCTGCCTGTTGCCGTCGTAAGTCAAAGTGTTTTTGAGCAGCTTGACCAGCAGAAAGATCCTAAACTGCAGCTTGAGAATAACCAATATAACGCAATCAATATAAAAGATGATCAAAATCTTGAACAAGCCAATGATGTGTTTACATCTTTAAAACTAAGTGACAACAGCATGTCTCAATTAGCTTCAGCTCAGCAGCAAAAGCAAACAATGGGACTGATGATGTTTGTGGTTGGATTTTTAGGTTTAAGCTTCCTTGTCACATCAGGCTGTATTTTATACTTCAAACAGATGAATGAAAGTGAAGAAGAACAAAGCTCGTACACGATCTTACGTAAGCTTGGCTTTACAGAGAAAGATCTATTAAAAGGCATACGACTCAAACAGCTATTTAACTTTGGGATTCCGCTCATCATCGGATTGCTGCACAGCTACTTTGCCGTACAGTCAGGCTGGTTTTTATTCGGCGGTGAACTGTGGACACCAATGCTCATCGTCATGTCGATTTATACGGTGTTATATTCTATCTTCGGATTCCTATCTGTCCAGTATTACAAAAAGGTCATTAAAGAATCCTTGTAATTTATTCCCCATAGGCCGCTGCCTATGGGGATATGTTTGTTTATGATGGAGTTGATTCAAACTTATGCGATAGAATATGATCTCTTGCCGCATAAGCTTTCCGTTTGACCTCTTCTAGGTTCACACCGACAAGCTTTCCGTTTCGTTTCACTGCTTTTCCAGCCACATAGACAGAATCAACATTTGAAGGATGTGCCGTTTGGACAACTGCTCCAGCCGGATCTGTCATCGGCAGAAGATTCATGCTTGTCCGGTCGATCAGGATGAAATCAGCTTCTTTTCCAGGTGTGAGCGAGCCAATTTTATGATCAAGCTGTAATGCACGAGCTCCATTGATCGTCGCAGCTTCAAGCATTTGATGAGCAGAAATCCCAAGTTCAGGTCCTGGCATAATGCCCTCCATCAGCAATGATTGATTTTGGAGCGCGCGCTCTGCCTGAAGTCCAAATTTCATTTGAGCAAACAAATCACCGCCTGTCGCTGTGACCACGTCTACACCGAGTGTTGGAAGAACACCTTGTTCGATCGCAAGTCCTGTGACAGGATAACCGTGACCCATCATCATCTCAATTTCAGGTGTAATGGATATGGAGCTTCCGCTGTCTGCCAGCATCTTCATTTGATCCGCATCGATTGCATTGATATGCACCATGTTGAGATCAGGTCCAAGTAATCCCGCTTTGTGAAGTCGCTCAATTGAACGATCCTCCGCTCCCCAGTTCCCAAAGCCAATATGCATACTGCATAAAGCATCTAGAGACCGGGCTGTTTCAATTTCAAATACTGAAGTTTCCCATGAAGAAAACTCTGGTCCACGAATCGCAAGCCCCATCGTCAAAAGCTGATCTGATGATTGAAAATGCGCTTTTTTCACGCGTGCTGCGTCCTCCATATTGGTGAGCGTGCTCTCCCTATCCCAATACTCAGCATCTCCAGAGGAACCGAAAGCAAAAACAGCTCGAATGCCCGCATCTTTCAAACCTCTGATGAGTTCTTCTGTATGATCCATTGAATTGATCATCGTCCAGTCTAGAAATGTGGTCACTCCGGCATCTAATGCCTCTAATGCCCCTAAATAATTTGCGATTCGATCATCGGATGGGCGTCTCATCGCACCATAGTTTCCATAATAGATTTTGCTCAAATATGTCTGCAACGACCAATCTGTGCCTATGCCTCTGATAACAGACTGCCACACATGACGATGTGTATCCACAAGCCCTGGCATGATCACCATATCGGACGCATCGACGGTGTCAGCATCATTTGCTTCAATGAAAGGTCCGACCTCTAAAATGTGTGTCCCTTCAATTAATAAATCTCCTTTTTCTAAAAAACCTAAAGTTGGATCAAGTGTTAAAAGCGCTGCATCTTTAAACAATGTTTTCTTCATCCATATCCCCCTTTTCAAATGACGAGGAAGAGTTCTCCCACCCTCACTGTTATTTTAAAACATAAAAGGATTGAATTAGAAGAAAAGTGACTTCGCTAACTATTTTATGAGCTGATTTTTCTGAAATAGTTGTAGATACGTTTTAATTTGACGTCATGTTTTCCTTTTGGGCTTTCCATCATGCCGAACTCAAAGAACTTCACAGGTTTGATTCCGACATAGTGTAAAAGGGCTCGTTTCATTAAGATCTTGTGTGCATTTTGCAAAAAGAACAAAGGGTAGTTGGTTGGCCCTTGCATCGTCGATACACAAACAGCACTTTTTCCTTTTAACAGTCCTTCTGGAAACAGCCCGCCTGTTTGACGATAAGCAAAATTCGCAGCAAACATGCGGTCAATAAAGCCAAGCAGCATGGCTGGAGGTCTTCCCCACCAAATAGGATATACGAACACGATTTTGTCCGCCCATTTGATCTTCTCCTGATACATCCGAATGTCAGGGTCTTTATGCATGTCACGCCTTTTTTTCTCTTTATTAAAAATCAGCACAGGATCAAATTCTTCTTTGTATAAATCGATGATTTTCACTTCATGAACTAGTGGATTTTCTTCACTGCCTTTCATGATTTCTTTTAAAAAAGCACCATTTAAACTATTGTGATGGGGGTGAGTATAAATAATGAGTACATTCATGTATGATCTCCTTTTATTATCATTTGATAACAAAATGATATACCTCCGTTAAATAGTTGTCAAATGATAATTGTTTTTTGATAATAATTTTGGTATGTTACGTAGGAGGTGATAAACATGAAACATCCCCATTTCTTCAAGGAATTCGTAACATTTGCTTCTACTTTTTCAGAACTAAAACATGACCTGATGAACAAAGTCAAACCAGCTAACTTAACGACCTTACAATACTTAATACTAGAGCAACTAGCTGTCAGCGAGCCGCTTACGCCTAGTGAAATTGCCGACTGTCAGCACATGTCTCTTCCGAATGTCAGCAGAGAACTTAAAAAACTGCACGAGAAACAATTCATTGATAGAGAAGAAGACCGTGATGACAAACGAAAACATGTCATTATGCTGTCTGACAAAGGCCGTGCCTGTATGAACGAAGCCTTTCAGCATATCGAAGGGATGGTATTAGACAGCCTAACTTCCTCGGATATAGAACAAATGGATGATATCGTACAAGCTTTCCGTCTTTTAAATCAAACGATTTTCAAAAAATAACCTAAAAAGGCATGAGCGATACGCTCATGCAAAGGTGGCTAAACGTCAAAATACAAAAAAGCGCGGGCTCTCATCTACCCAAACGCTTCTCGCTTTTTTCTCTATGTACTTTTATACAATCAATTGATAGGCAATGTATAACGCGACAAGCCAGATCATGACCGCTGAAGCTTTATTGATACGGTTCATCCACTTACCGTTTGTATCTAACTTCCCTAGCATTTTCCCTAAAAGAGCGAGCCCAATAAACCATAACCAGGACACGATGATACAAGCGAGTGTAAATGCCCATTTTTCTGCCCCGTTATATTGAAGCGAATTTGTTCCAATCACACCAATGGTATCGAGAATGGCGTGGGGATTTAAAAGTGAAACTGAACAGGCAAAGACAATTTGTTTTCTCGCAGGCATGAATTCCTGCTTCTCTTTAGCATCTGTTGATGAGCTTGTGTTCCACACGGACCATCCCATATAAACTAAAAAACAAAACCCAATGATATAAAGACCGATTTGCAGTACAGGAATGGTGAACACCACAACAGAAACACCAATGACAGCTAATGCAATTAATAGTGTATCACAAAGAGCAGCAGTGATAACGACAGGTAAAGCCTGATATAATCGCGGCTGAAGCGCTCCTTGCTGAAACACAAATACATTTTGTGCGCCCAATGGTAAGATGAGGCCAAAAGCAAGCACGATTCCATGAATGATGGCAATGAACATCTTCTAACATTCTCCTTTTCCAGCAATTTCTTCACATTTTAACATAAAACATCATGATCGCTTCCAGCAGATTTGATTTTCCATAAAAAAAGCGCTGGATGCTTTCATCCAAACGCTTTTCGTTTATTCATCAAGATCCTTTTCGTGCAAGTTCTCTTTCTCTCAGCTCGACACGGCGAATTTTCGCTGACGGTGTTTTTGGCAGCTCGTCGATGAATTCGATTTCTCTTGGGTATTTGTAAGGTGCTGTTGTGTTTTTCACATGCGTTTGCAGCTCTTTGATTAGCTCGTCACTTTGTGCAGTTCCATCACGTAGGACGACATATGCTTTGACGATTGATCCTCTGATTTCATCAGGGCTAGCCACGACCGCACATTCTTTGACTGCTGCGTGTTTGATCAGTGCATCTTCTACTTCAAACGGTCCAATGGTATAGCCTGAGCTGACGATGATATCATCTCTACGGCTTTCAAACCAGAAGTACCCATCTTCGTCTTTTTTCGCGCGGTCACCCGTAATAAAGTAATTCCCGCGGCGCTGCGCCTTTGTACGCTCTTCATCTTTGTAGTATTCCTTAAATAAAGCCGGCGTTTCAAGATGAACCGCAATATCACCAATTTCTCCAGGAGCGCATACGCTGCCGTCCTCATCAATGATCTCGACTTCGTTTCCAGGTGTTGGTTTTCCCATACTGCCTGGCTTGATGTCCATTCCTTTTAGAACCCCTACGAGCAGTGTGCTTTCTGTTTGGCCATAGCCATCTCGTACTTCTATATCGAAATGCTTTTTGAATGTATCAATGACTTCACGGTTCAGTGGCTCTCCCGCAGAAACGGCACTATGCAATTTTGGCAGCTCGTACTGACTTAAGTCATCTACTTTCGCCATAAATCGGTATTCTGTCGGCGTACAGCATAGGACATTGATTTCATTTTTTTGAAGCAGCTCTAAGTACGTATTTGGATTGAATTTTCCTCCGTATACAAAGCCTTCTGCGCCACTTCCTAACACAGATAAGAGTGGGCTCCACACCCATTTTTGCCAGCCTGGTCCTGCTGTCGCCCATACTTTATCTCCTTCATTAATGGAGAGCCATGCTTTGGCAGCGGTGCGTAAATGTGCATATGCCCAGCCATGTGTATGAACAACCCCTTTTGGGTTGCCTGTTGTACCAGATGTATAGGATAAGAACGCCATGTCTGTGCGTGTTGTTGGAGCCATTGGAAGCTCGCTTGATTGGTGATCCTTTTCCGCAAGAATATTTGTCCAGCCATGATCGTTTTCACCGATTGAGAATGTTTTAAAATCGTTTGGCTGATTGGTTCCGTCGAACGATTGAATGAATGAAGAGTAAACGATCGCGCCCTTTGCTTCTGCATGTTCAATTCGGTAATCTAAATCTTTTGCACGCAGCATTTCTGAACAAGGAATGACGACCATTCCTGTTTTCAAGATCGCTAAATAAATGCTGTATGCCTCTAGCATGCGCGGCACCATCACAATGATTTTATCGCCTTTTTTAAAGCCTGCATTTAATAATACATGACCAATTTTATTTGCTTCTTCCACTAAAGATGCATACGTCACATGTGCTTCGTAGCCATTTCCATCCTGCCAGTGCAGGGCCTTTTTCTCCTTGTCATGACTGAACGCTTCAATCTCACTGACTAAGTTATATTGTTCTGGTGCAATTAAGTCTTCTCTTTTCATGGTACAGCTCCTTTTAGCCTCTTTCTATGAAACGAAACATGTTTCAATTTACCTATTCTAACATTCATAACTGAAAAATGCTTGAATTAGGACCTACTCCTAGTATTATGCCATGATTTTTTCATTCCGTCTTCTTTTTTGTAAATATTCAAACTATTTTTATGTACAAAAAGAAAAGAGCGGGAATGATCCCGCTCCTAAGCCATAGCTTTTTAATTGTGTGTCTTAGAAAGATCCACCACCCATATGTTGTTGAGCGTAAGATACAAGACGTTTAGTGATTTCTCCACCAACTGATCCGTTAGCGCGAGCTGTTGTTTCTGGTCCAAGGTTTACACCAAATTCTGAAGCGATTTCATACTTCATTTGGTCGATCGCTTGTGCAGCGCCTGGAACGACTAATTGATTAGAACTGCTTTGTCTGTTTTGTTGAGCCATGTGTTCTCACCTCCTTGTGAATATAGAATGTGTAGAAACACATGACTTCATGCGATCGATTTTATGGTAATTATTATGAAATTTTTATTTTAGAATAAATCAGCGAATTCGTCAGCCGCTTTCTTCTCATTTGTGACGATAATCGTTTCGATTTGATCCACTGCCTCATCAAGCATTGGCTCGAAATCAGCAAAGCTTTCGTAGCGTTCTACTTTCTCAAGCTTTGGTTTTGTTTTAGGAGACGGCGGCGTAAAGATCGTACAGCAATCCTCGAAAGGTTGAATACTTGTATCGTATGTGCCAATTCGTCTCGCTTCTTTAATAATGTCATTCTTATCAACCGCAATAAGCGGGCGAATGATTGGTGTATTGGTTACATGGTTAATGGCATACATGCTTTCAAGTGTCTGACTTGCGACTTGTCCAAGGCTTTCACCGGTAATAATCGCAAGAGCATCACGCTTCTCTCTTATTTTATCTGCGATTTTCAGCATCATTCTTCTTGTTGATGTCATCGTATAGTTTTCAGGTACTTGTTTGTGAATCAGCTCTTGAATTTTTGTGAAAGGTACGATGTGAAGCTTCACTTCGCCCCCATATGCAGCTAAGCATTCTGTAAGATCAATGACCTTTTGTTTGGCACGTTCACTTGTATATGGGGGACTAAAGAAATGGACGGCCTCAATTTGAATTCCGCGTTTCATCGCTTGGTAGCCGGCAACTGGGCTGTCAAAGCCGCCTGAAAGCATGAGCATCGCTCTTCCGCTTGAACCCACTGGCAGTCCGCCTGCACCCTTGACATCTTTAAATGTAATGTATGTCGCATGTTCTCTTATTTCAATGCGCAAATGTACATCCGGCTGTTTGACATTGACCGTTAAGTTTTCCGTATTCTTCAGCACATGTCCGCCAATTTCCCGGTTCATTTCATTTGAATCAAGTTCAAATTGCTTATAAGAGCGTTTCGTTGAGACCTTAAATGTATCTCCTTGTTCATATACTTCCTGTACCGCTGTGAGTGCCGCTTCTTTGATGGCATCGAGGTTTGTCTCACATTTCACTGCCAGACTAAAGCTCTGAATGCCAAATACACCTTTAAGCTGTTCTGAAATCGGTTCAGGGTCTTCCCCGTTCAGCATGATCGTGATGCGGTCTCTGTCAGATGCATACTTTAATGCTTCAAAGTCTTTTAATACAAACCGGATATGCTGCCTTAGTTTTTCAATAAATTTCTTTCTATTTTTTCCTTTTGTTGAAATTTCACCAAAACGGACTAAAATATGATCATATTTCATGCTGTTATCTCATTCCTTTTAATTTTTTCACACTTTGTGCGATCGATGTGATGATTTGCGGCGCTAGTTCGGGTCCTTGTCCATACGTCAAACTGATTCTCATACTGCTTTTTGCCACTTCTTCCGGCCTCCCCATCGCTAAAAGAACTTGGCTTGGTTCTTTTTTCTTGGCTGAACAGGCAGATGTTGTCGAAACATACATGCCTTCTTTTTCAAGCATATGAAGAAGGACCTCAATTTGAATACCTGGTACTGAAAAATTCACAATATGCGGCGCACTTTGGGTTAGCGGTGTGTTGATGACAATACCTTCTATTTCTCCAAGCTGCTTTTGCAGCTGCGTTTTTAAGTTTAGCATTTCATCATGATGTTTTTTTTGCAGCTCGAATGATTGTTTCATGGCTTTTGCTAAGCTGACAGCACCAGCAGGGTTTTCGGTACCTGAACGTAGGCCTAATTCCTGCTCTCCTCCTGTGATAAAAGGGGCAAGCACTACACCTTTCTTTAAAAAGAGCGCTCCTGTGCCTTTTAAGCCATGAATTTTATGGCCAGATATCGTCAAAAGATCCACATCCAGTTGTTTATTAAGTGCTACTCTGCACATTCCCTGCACCCCGTCGACATGAAATAGGGCATTTTCAGCATGCTCACGAATCATGCCAGCAGCTTCTTCAATTGGCTGGGTGGCACCCGTTTCGTTATTGACGTGCATCATGCTGATAAGCACTGTATCAGGGCGAAGCACTTCTTTTAAATGATTCATATCTGCATGGCCATGCTCATTTACTTGAATATAGGAGATGTCAAAACCAAATAAAGCCTTCAGCTGTTCAAACGATTCGATGACAGACGGGTGTTCAATTACTGTTGTCACAATATGTTTCCCCCGATTCATTTTGGCGAGAGCTGCTCCTTTAATGGCGATGTTATTTGCTTCTGTTGCACCAGAAGTAAAAATAACCTCATATTGTTTCAAACCTGTATAGTGAAGGATTTGTTTTCTCGTTTCACTTAGCAAGCGGCTCGCATCAATTCCAAGCTGATGTAGCGAAGACGGATTCCCAAAAAAACGTTCACTCACTTGCTGATATACTTGTAAAACCTCAGGGTACGGTTTTGTTGTTGCACTATTATCGAGATAAATCATACTTGGACTCCTTACAAAAAGCTTTAAAAATAAATGCATTTATATGTTACCATAATGAAGTCAGACAGAGAATTTTCTGAAAATGGCAGTTGACAACTTTTCATTTTCACTATATCATGCATAGTGCAATTGGCACATAAACACCTAAATTGTCAGAATATTTAAATTTAGCACATTACATTGGATAAGGAGGAACTATTTTGAAAAATAGTTTAAGTATAAAAGAGACATTAGCCATTGGTTTAATGCTTTTTGCATTATTCTTTGGCGCAGGAAATATGATTTTCCCGCCTGTCCTTGGACAATATGCAGGTGAGAATGTTTGGCTTGCTATCGGTGGATTTTTACTCACAGGAGTTGGTCTTCCGCTTCTAGGAGTTATTGCTATTGCCCTTACAGGTACCGGTGCAAAAGGCCTTGCGGATAAAGCCCATCCTATATTTGGAACCATTTTCACTGTCATTCTGTATTTATCCATAGGACCATTTTTTGCTATCCCGCGAACAGGTACGGTTTCTTACGAGATTGGTTTAGCACCGTTTCTGTCTGAAACACAAACCTCTTCATGGGTACCGCTTTTCTTATTCACCCTTGTGTTTTTCACGATTACGTATCTGCTCGCTTTGAACCCTTCAAAGCTTGTTGATCGAATCGGCAAAGTGTTGACACCTATCTTATTAACGGTCATTGCAATTATTGTATTTAAAGCCATAGCTACACCGATGGGAATAATCGGTGCGCCTGATGCGACTTATAAAGCAAACCCTCTCTTCACTGGGTTTTTAGAGGGCTATAAAACAATGGATGCTCTCGCTTCTCTCGTATTTGGAATCGTTGTTGTGACAGCTGTTAAAGAAAGAGGCATCACAGAGCGCAAATCTCTTGCGGCGGCCTGTATAAAAGCTGGCCTTGTTGCAGCAGCTGGACTAGCACTAGTGTATATCTCGCTTGCTTATGTCGGTGCTTCAAGTCCTGATACAACCGGAATGGTTGGGGCAAATGAAGGCGGCAAACTGCTTTCACTATCAGCAAACTTTTTATTTGGTTCTGCTGGTAACATTGTCCTTGGTGTAGCCATTTTATTTGCTTGTCTCACAACAAGTGTTGGGCTTGTCTCATCATGCGGCGAATATTTTTCAAAGCTTTTCCCAGCACTTTCTTATCGCACAGTCGTACTCATTGTTTCTTTATTTAGCACATTGGTTGCAAACCTTGGACTGGCACAAATCATCTCTCTATCGGTCCCTGTACTCGTAGCGATATATCCACTGGCAATTGTCATTATTTTATTGTCATTCCTTGACCGCTGGATTAACGGTAGACGAGTGATTTATGTAGTATCCCTCATCTTTACTGGTTTCTTTGCCATCATTGATGGATTATTAGCTGCCAAAATCAATCTCGGTGGGTTGCCTGCCTTCTTAGATGCATTCATTCCATTTTACGATTTGGGCATTGGATGGGTCGTACCAGCAATTATCGGCGCAGGTATTGGCGTACTCATCTCTATGTTGACTAGCCCGCCTAAACAGCTCGCATCATAATCATGCTTCAAACATCCCCTTCCAAAGATGAAGGGGATGTTTTTTTATTGTCCTCCATATACTAAAATAGAAAAATTCATGACTTTTGTACGAAAACACATGTTGACATCAGACGCACATCCTTTATAATTAGTGATTGTTAATGATGAACGGTTACCTAGCAACTAATTAACAGAATATTTCAACATAATATTGGAGGCTTTATATTCAATGAAGGCAACATTGTCGACGAAAGATACAGTTATTATCGGTTTTATGTTATTTGCTCTATTCTTCGGCGCCGGAAATATGATTTATCCACCAGAACTTGGGCAATATGCTGGCACAAATGTATGGAAAGCAATGGGCGGATTTTTATTAACAGGTGTCGGTTTACCTCTTCTAGGGATTATTGCGATCGCTTTAACAGGTCGAGATGCGAAAGGATTAGCTGATAAAGCTCACCCAGCTTTTGGAACAGCGTTTACCGTCATTTTATATTTATCTATTGGGCCGCTTTTCGCTATTCCTCGTACAGGAACGGTTTCATATGAAATTGGTGCATTACCCTTTTTAGCAGGTGTACCAGCTTGGCTCTCCCTTCTTTTATTCACACTTGTCTTTTTTGGTATTACGTATTATCTTGCTCTAAATCCAACGAAGATTGTAGATCGTGTAGGGAAAGTGTTAACACCGATTAAATTTACGATCATTCTTATTATTATTGTCAAAGCCATTTTAACGCCTATGGGCGTCATTGGCACACCTGATGTATCCTATAGCAACGGATCATTTTTCAAAGGATTTTTAGAGGGCTATAAAACCATGGATGCTCTTGCTTCTATAGTGTTTGGGGTTGTTGTCATCAACGCCATTAAAGGACGCGGTGTGACAAGTAAAAAGGCACTGACCTCTGCTTGTATCAAAGCAGGTCTGATTGCAGCTTGCGGATTAACGTTTGTTTATCTATCTCTTGCTTATTTAGGCGCTTCAAGTACACACGCCATTGGTTTTGTTGGAGATGGCAGTAAAATCTTGGCTCAGTCTTCTCAATTCCTATTTGGCAGTTTAGGAAATATTGTGTTGGGTGCTGCGATTACGGTTGCTTGTTTAACAACAAGTATCGGCCTCGTTACATCATGCGGAGAGTATTTCTCGAAGTTACTACCTAAGCTTTCGTATAAAATGGTCGTTACACTCGTGACATTATTCAGTTTTATCATTTCGAATTTTGGACTTGCTCATATTATCGCTTTCTCTGTACCAGTTTTAACTGCGATTTATCCGCTAGCGATTGTGATCATTGTTTTGTCACTTGCTGATAAGTGGCTTGGACATAGAAGACCTGTATATGCTCTCTCTTTAATTTTAACAGGCTGCGTTAGCTTATTTGACGGCTTAGCAGCAGCGAAACTTCCAATCGATCCAATAAAAGACGTCTTCCAATCAATACTGCCTTTATATGACCTTGGCATAGGCTGGATTGTCCCTGCAATACTTGGAATCGTGATCGGATTTGTAATCTCTCTTTTCACTTCTTCTGCTTCAGAAGAGCGTCAAAAACAAGCGTCATAATATAAAAAAAGCTGAAGTCCATTGATAGGACTTCAGCTTTTTTATTGATGCTGATACTCTTTTTCTTGCTGAGCTAACAGCTTTTGAACAGCTCCGGGTGATGCTTTTTCAACAGCCGCTGCTGCTATATCAAATGATCCGTTGTAATCATAGGCGTAAAATCTTCGTTCAGCCTCTTTCAATTGTTCTGAAAGAATGTGGTTTTGACTTCTAAAGCGATTGCCATATTGAATGATTCGTTCAATTTGATCCACTTTACCAAGTATTTCTTCTGTCTCATCCACAACATTTTTGACTGTGTCAGAAGCATCTTTTAATTGCTGATTTACTGCCGGCATGTTGAGTGGCAGGTTTTCCAGCTGCTCGTGCACTTGATGAATCATCTCCTGCGCTTTTTCAGCCCGCTCTTTCATCTCAGCAGGTACACCTGGAATATTGCTTTTATGCAGCTGGCGTACTGTATCTGTCAGCATGGTTTTGAGGTCAGTCAGTGTTTCTCTCGCTTGTAATTCTTCTTTTCTTAACGATTGGAGATGACCTTTAAATGTGTCATGCAATGCTTTTGCATCCTCGATAAAGGTGTCCAGCTGATTGATTTCATCCATTAATAATGAATATGCCACGTGATCACGATCAAGCTTCTCACGGATTTGTTTCATCAGCTTTTCAATCTCTTCTAAACGTTTTTCAAATGCCTTCTGTTGATCGAGTTCTCCTGCTGTCAGCTTGTAGCTTTCTTTCACAAGAGCCGTTTCTGCCTTTGTTTGTGTGTGATCTTGCTCGAGCTTTTCGAATGCTTCTGTGAGCTCAGGCATTCTGCTTTTAATTTCCTGACCTGCCTCTACTTCCGCCTCTAGCTGATCATACAGCGTCTCAATCGCATCATCAATCATTTGCAGAATGCTTGATGCCTCTTCTAAATTGAGTTCATCAATGAGCAATTTTTCCGCTCTCGCAAGCTGTTTGTTTAAAGTCTCCAGCTCTTTCGTGATCTGGATGTGCTCCAGCTTGTAGCCTTTTTCCGACATTTCTTGATATCCGTCTTTCAGCTTCGTCAGCTGACCTGGTACGGTTTGTTTGCAGTCTGCAATAAGCTTTGGTACATCATTGATATATAGTTGAAGCTGGTCGAGTCTGCGGTCTTGCTCAAGCAAAATCTTTCTTGCTTTCATGTAGTTTCCGTTTTCTGTTTCTTCCTCGTACTGCTTAATCCCTTCCCAGGCCTCATCTAAGTCCTGCTCCATTTTGTCATAGAGGGTGCCATATAAATGGCTGTACGCAAGCAGATTTTTTCGAACCGTTTGATATTGCTCCTTGACCTTTTCAATGTCCTTGCGATTTTGCTCCTCGCTTGTGACAAGGTCTGCAATTTCTTTTAAAATGTCTTCAATGTTCGAATCAGCAGCACTCAGCAAGTCCTCAATGTGCGTTAGAACCTGCTTGGCTTTGGAGAATCGATATTTATCAGAATACTCTTCTGCGTCATATAATAGCTCCTCTACCTTTGGAAGATGGGCTGTGACGATATCGTCCCACTCTGCACGCCATCTTTCAAAAAACTGCTCTGTTTCTCCGGTCATTTTTAAGTGTTTGATTTTTGAAATTTCTTCTACAATTGATCTGTTTAAAATTTCAATTTTCCATGCTTCCAATCGGTCAATCTCTTTATATATATTTTTTCTGAGGAAATAACCGACTGAAAACAAAGCAAGCAAAATGACAATTAAACCGATGATAAACTCCATAATGAGCCCCCTTGTTGTGATCTAAGTGATGTCAGGGTAAAAGTGTCCCGAGTAGACCTGAGAACCCTTTCGTGTCCGCTTTGCATTTGTCTTTTTATAAACAGGATCGTATGTTTTCCAATACCATCCATTCACGGTTGTATGTATGTTTTTCAAGAAAGTATTTGATCGCTTTCTATCATTTGATCACACGTATCCATGTGACCTGCTTTTATGTATGCGGAAGCTGTCGTTTTCATTGTTATTATGATACCATGTAACCAGCATTTTTGGTCATGATTTTTCATTATTTTCGCTGATAAACATGACGTTTTTCAAAATATCGACAAGAGGTGACGACATGCTGAAGCAAGATGCACATCTACATACACCGTTTTGCCCGCACGGCTCGCTTGATTCTTTTCATTCTTATATTGAAAAAGCCATCAAAAAGGGATTTGATTCCATAACCTTTACCGAGCATGCCCCTCTGCCTCCATCGTTTCAAGATCCAACACCAGAGCAGGATAGTGCCATGAAGCTCCAAGAACTTGACTCGTATATAACGAAATTGGATCAGTTGAAACAGGAATACAAAGGCCAATTAATAGTAAAAACTGGGCTTGAGGTTGACTATATCAAAGAGTATGAAGAGGAAACAAGTGCCTTTTTAGACTGCTATGGTCCAGAACTAGACGATAGCATTTTATCTGTTCACTTTCTTCCTGCTGGAGATGATTATATTTGCCTTGATTTTGACGAGCATGCCTTCCAGCAGCTAATAAGCCTCTATGGCAGCATCGAAAAGGTCTATCAAAGCTACTATGACCAAATTCATTCTTCTATTCTATCATCTTTAGGTCGCTATAAGCCAAATAGAATCGGTCATATCACCCTTGTGCAGAAATTCAAACAGCTTTTCCCATTTGAGATGACATCTGCACTTTGTCAAAAGATCACCCTTTGTCTTGAAGAAACGGCAAAAAAAGGCATGTCCTTAGATTTTAATACATCAGGTCTTCGTAAAACATATGCCAGAAGTATCTATTTAGATCAATGGATGATTGATCTTGCAAAACAGAAAAAAATTCCGCTCATTTTTGGGTCTGATGCCCATCAAGCGGAAGATCTCGGATATGCTTATGATCAATTCGAAGACATCATGAGTTTTAAATGAGAATCTAATGCCGGCTTTTTGGGTTCTAGTAAATGATGAAGCGAGCGGCTCAGTTCCTTAAAATACATTTGATAGAAATAAGGCTCATTTGGATTTAAATAAAGCACCTCCATTAAATATTGCGGCTGTAAATAGGGCATCATGAGTAGTGATTTTAGCTGAATCATAAAAGAGGAGATGGAGAGCTGCTCACAAATCACATGGGTGCTTTTTCCTTTTTCAATGATGAGCTGAAACAAATATTTTTCTTTCGTTAAATAGGTCGACATAATTTCTCTAATGAGCGTCGAATCAATCGTCACCTCTCGATAAACGAAACGGGTTAATTGACGGTGCTTGTGCTGATAAGATAAAATATCAAAAACCACATGTAGTAAGCATTCTTTTGCATGACGAGTTTCCATGTGATGGATATGTGATTCAATCATGTGAATATAGCCTTCATAAAAATCGGATACGAGCTGCTCAAGCAGCCCTCCTTTTCCTTGAAAGTAATAAGAAATGTGGGCAACGTTGACGTTTGCTTCCTTCGCAATCTCACGGACAGAGGTTCCAGAAAATCCTTTTTGGTTAAAAAGTCTGATGGCAGCTTCAATAATACGGTCTTTTGTTTGCACGGTTGTTGATGCTTTCATCCGCTCACCCCTCTTCATGTGTACATACTTCAAGATGAAGGCGGAAGTTCCTTTTACAATTGCTCGACAAATCCCACATGTGAGACGCAAGTTATGTATTTTTGAGATAGAAAGTAGGAGATTTTCATGTTTCATGTCGAAAAACAGTCTGGCGATCCATCAAAAAACTATCAATTGCTCGTTAAACAGGTCGAAGCCATTACAGATGGTGAGCCTGATCTAATTGCCAACCTAGCAAATGCGGCGGCGCTATTGTATCATTCACTCCCAGAGGTCAATTGGGCAGGGTTTTATTTGGCTAAAGGCGGCGAGCTTGTGCTCGGACCGTTTAACGGACTGCCTGCATGTGTGCGTATCCCATCTGGAAAAGGCGTTTGCGGTACTGCGTTTGCAACAGGTGACGTCCAGCGTATCGCTGATGTGCACGCATTCCCTGGACATATCGCATGTGATGCAGCATCACAATCTGAAATTGTCGTGCCGCTCAAAGTAAATGGAGAGATCATTGGGGTGCTCGACATTGACAGCCCCGTGAAAGACCGTTTCAGTGAAGTAGATGAAACCTACTTAATTCAATTTACCGAGGTACTCCAAAAGGCATTATCCGCTTCTACAAATGCGTAACCTTACAAAAAAGCAGGCAAATTGTCTGCTTTTTTATTTTTCTTCGCAGACGCGAAGCATCGCCATTGCCTCTAAATAGGTTGACTTCTCCTATCCAGCGTCATATAATAGAATTTGTGTGAAATATGGCAGCCTTTTTGTTCGGCTTTTTTGTATCATTTTGTTCCTTCTATATGAAGGTGCATCTTGTAACTCCCTGCTGCTGGAGCGAGGATGCATGAAAACATAATGACGGAAAAGACAAAGAACAGACGGTTTTTATTTTTCACAAATAAAAACAAATAAGGAGGAGTCACATTATGGCTCGCTATACAGGTCCAAGTTGGAAGATTTCCCGCCGTTTAGGCATTTCATTAAGCGGAACAGGTAAGGAACTTGAAAAACGCCCTTATGCTCCAGGCCCACATGGTCCAGGACAACGCAAAAAACTATCTGAATACGGTTTACAATTACAAGAGAAGCAAAAGCTTCGTCACATGTACGGTGTCAACGAACGTCAATTCCGTACACTATTTGACAAAGCTGATAAACTTCCTGGTAAACAAGGTGAAAACTTCATGATCCTTCTTGAAACTCGCCTTGACAACCTAGTATACCGTCTTGGCCTTGCTCGTACTCGCCGCCAAGCTCGTCAGCTAGTCAACCATGGTCACATCCTTGTTGATGGAAGCCGTGTAGACATCCCATCTTTCTCTGTGAAACCAGGTCAAACGATAGCTCTTCGTGAGAAATCTCAAAACCTTGCAGTTGTGAAAGAATCAGTTGAAGTGAACAGCTTCGTTCCTGAATACCTTACTTTCGATGCTGAAAAGCTTGAAGGAACTTTCACTCGTCTTCCAGAGCGTTCTGAATTAGCGCCTGAAATCAGCGAACAACTAATCGTTGAGTTCTACTCTCGTTAATTTCATGACTCTCCAAAGAGAGGTCAAACAAACCCTAGATCCCTTGATTGTTCAAGGTGGTCTAGGGTTTTTTGTTTGCATTCTCCTATGAACAAATGAATTTAAAACATATATAGAAAACAGACTATACACAAGACGAGCACCAGACAAAACTTCTAAAAGCATTTCTACACATTGAAGTTAGTCTAATTTTTTAATAATAATAGAAGCATTCACGTTTGTTTGAGTCCCTCCTGCTAGGGTTTGAAGAGTAACTGCTGCTGCGGAAGTATGGTTTACAAGAGTAAGCGTGTCACCCGCTGCTAGAGCGAGGATTGCCTGACCGTTATTCTGTTGAGTACCAGCTCCTGACCCATAAACTGTGTTCGTCACAGGACCTCCATTTACAAATAGGGTAAATTGATTTGGCTCTACGCCAGAAACTGAAAAAGTAACCTCGTAGTTTCCTGGATTGGTGACTATAATTTGAGAAGTTCCAGGGGCATGTGTAATACCAGAAGTAATAATTCCAGTAGAGTCAAAAATCACCGGGGCCTCTAAAGCTACTGTTTCAGCACTTAGATTGTATACATATGCAAATTCAGCTAGCCCTGCTCCTGTTGCTCCCGTTGCACCTGTTGCACCTGTTGGACCGGTTACTCCTGTTGCTCCCGTATCTCCTGTTACACCTGTTGGACCGGTTGCGCCTGTTGCTCCTGCGGCCCGTTGCACCGGTCGCTCCTGTAGCTCCCGTATCTCCTGTTGCACCTGTTGGACCGGTTGCGCCTGTTGCTCCTGCGGCACCCGTTGCTCCTGTTGCACCTGTTGCACCGGTCGCTCCTGTAGCCCCCGTATCTCCTGTTGGACCGGTTGCGCCTGTTGCTCCTGCGGCACCCGTTGCACCGGTCGCTCCTGTAGCTCCCGTATCTCCTGTTGCACCCGTTGCACCGGTTGCGCCTGTTGCTCCCGTATCTCCTGTTACACCTGTTGGACCGGTTGCGCCTGTTGCTCCTGCGGCACCCGTTGCACCGGTCGCTCCTGTAGCTCCCGTATCTCCTGTTGCACCCGTTGCACCGGTTGCGCCTGTTGCTCCCGTATCTCCTGTTACACCTGTTGGACCGGTTGCGCCTGTTGCTCCTGCGGCACCCGTTGCTCCTGTAGCTCCCGTATCTCCTGTTGCACCTGTTGGACCTGTGGCTCCTACGGCACCCGTTGCTCCTGTTGCACCTGTTGCACCGGTCGCTCCTGTGGCTCCCGTATCTCCTGTTGCACCCGTTGGACCGGTTGCTCCTGTGGCTCCCGTGGCACCCGTTGCTCCTGTTGCACCGGTCGCTCCTGTGGCTCCCGTATCTCCTGTTACACCTGTTGGACCGGTTGCTCCTGTGGCTCCCGTATCTCCTGTTACACCTGTTGGACCTGTGGCTCCTGTAGCTCCTGCGGCACCCGTTGCTCCTGTAGCTCCCGTATCTCCTGTTACACCTGTTGGACCTGTGGCTCCTGCGGCACCCGTTGCTCCTGTTGCACCGGTCGCTCCTGTGGCTCCCGTATCTCCTGTTGCACCCGTTGGACCGGTTGCTCCTGTAGCTCCCGTATCTCCTGTTACACCTGTTGGACCGGTTGCTCCTGTGGCTCCCGTATCTCCTGTTACACCTGTTGGACCTGTGGCTCCTGTAGCTCCTGCGGCACCCGTTGCTCCTGTTGCACCGGTCGCTCCTGTTGCTCCCGTATCTCCCCTTGCTCCTGTTGCACCGGTTGCGCCTGTTGCTCCTGCGGCACCGGTTGCACCGGTTGCTCCTGTGGCTCCCGTATCTCCTGTTGCACCCGTTGGACCGGTCGCTCCTATAGCTCCTGCGGCACCCGTTGCTCCTGTTGCACCGGTCGCTCCTGTGGCTCCCGTATCTCCTGTTGCACCCGTTGGACCGGTTGCTCCTGTGGCTCCCGTATCTCCTGTTACACCTGTTGGACCTGTGGCTCCTGTAGCTCCTGCGGCACCCGTTGCTCCTGTTGCACCGGTCGCTCCTGTGGCTCCCGTATCTCCTGTTGCACCCGTTGGACCGGTTGCTCCTGTGGCTCCCGTATCTCCTGTTACACCTGTTGGACCTGTAGCTCCTGCGGCACCCGTTGCTCCTGTTGCACCGGTCGCTCCTGTGGCTCCCGTTGCACCTGTTGGACCTGTGGCTCCTGTAGCTCCTGCGGCACCCGTTGCTCCCGTTGCTCCTGTGCCCGTGCCTGTTGCACCTGTTGGACCGGTCGCTCCTGTGGCTCCTCGAACCCCTCGTAATCCCCGTAATCCTCTTCGTCCTACAATTACTTTTGTTTCACAAATGATGCAACAATTTGATTTTGATAGTTTCTGTTTACATTTAGGGCATTTTTTATACTTATCACAACCCATCAGTTATTCATCTCCTTTATCATTATAGATATGTTACATCTATAAATACGTGCAGATAAGTTAAATATCCAAAGAATAAAGATAAGCGTAGAATAAACATAATTTGCTAGACTCAGACAAAAGCCTTTTATGAAAATTTGATTGAATTTTGCGCTAAATTTGTCTATTTTTTTCATGATGACTAGAAACTGTTCAAATCCATAAAATCTATCATAAAAAAAATCCCCTAGAATTCTAGAGGATCTTTTGTTCCATGTTTCTCTCAAGTGTGATTTTTTATTTTTCCATCAAATCACTAATCAACTGCTCTGTTGTCAGGACAGTCGCAAATTCATCGTGCAGTGTTGCAAGTGAGAGCCGATGGATCGTTTCTGGGTCAAAATATGTACCGGTTTGATCTGTTAGTCCAAAGGCGGCTGTTGCATCTGAGACTAGGTACGTATCAAAGCCAAGGTTTCCGCTCATTCTTGTTGTTGTAGATACGCAGTGCGGTGTTGTAAGTCCTGCGATCACAACAGTGTCGATCTCGTTTGATCTTAGTTGTTCCTCTAAGTTTGTGCCTATAAAGCTGCTGTTGACTTTCTTTTGGATGACCGTTTCTTCCTCTAGCGGTCTGGCAATCTCTTTGAAAAGATGCCCTTCATTTGCCGGATGAAATACAGAGTCCGGATTGTCAGCTGTATGCTGAATATGAATCACTTTCCAGCCTTCTTCTCTCCAACATGTTAATAGGCGGTTGATATTCTTCTCTGCCTCTAGATTATTCCGTTCTCCCCATTTTTCATGCTCAAACGCCTTTTGTACATCAACAATGATCAAAGCCTTTTGGTTCGTTTGCACAAACGCCCACCTCCAAAAATTCTTACTCACTACATGTAGTGTAAGGAATGGTATTCGTTTTGTACATGTTTTTATTCGGCTATGCACAATGTTTTGTCTGTTTTTGCATCAAAAAGACAAATCACACACTGGTCATGATGTAATAGATACCAATAATCGATGTACAGTTAGACAGCACCTCGCCTATTTGAACTGATTTGATCATCTTCATCTAGCAGCTGTCATATATCGCGTGACATCAAAAAAGACAGCATATACCTGCTGCCTTTTTTCATTTTTTAATTCGTATTCTGTCCTCCGCCGTTCAGCCCTTCTTTAATATAGCCTTTCACTTGGCTTGAGGTTAATAGACCGATATGGCCAACACCATGGATCAGGACGTTTCTTGCACCAATTAAACGAGAGAGGCTGTTGACGACAATGAGATCGGCTGAGCTGTAGACGGATGTGTAAAGAATTTTTTGATTTGGATCTGTGCCTGGTAATGCTCTGCTTGAAACGAGTCCGTTTGCTCCACCAATCGTGACAACGTTTTCAATTTTATCTCCGCCATCAAGATTCTTAATATAGTATAACGTGTTCGCCCCGCCCATACTATGACCTACAATATCTACTTTTTTGGCACCCGTTTTGTCTAACACATCTTGGACAAATCTGGATAGACGTGGACCATTGTTGCGGTTATTACCTGTTTTGTCTATGAAATCGATAGCATATAATTGGTTTCGATCCCAGCCTTGTGTGACCAAGTAACTTTTAATTGAAGCAAAGTTATAAGAGGCACCGCCAATGCCATGCACCATCACAACCGGATTATGCTCAGCCGCCTTCACCTCTTTCGGCTGGATAAAAGCCATTGAACCAATCACCAATGCAAGCGCAACGAGAATTTGCAAACTCCTTTTCTTAAAAAGAATCACTTTCATTCCCCCTTATTCATCTTATACAACTCTATTTTATACAAGAAAAATATGTCAGAAAAGTGAACAAGGTAATGTTTATGAGATGATTTCACAGCCCTATAAATAATCAAAAAGCACCTTGGTCTCTTGTAAATCAAAACTAAAAGACTACGAGATCTATTTTCTTTCATATATAATATGAATAGACAAAAGGAGGTTCTACTAGATGCTATTGACGCAAACACCTGCTCCACCCTACTATGCCGTGATTTTTACATCAAAACGAACAAATATCGAGCAGAAAGAATACGCTGCTGCTGCTCAAAAAATGGACGAATTAGCAAAAGATCTAGACGGGTTTCTTGGAATCGAAAGTGTACGAGATGAACACGGTGTTGGGATCACTGTATCTTACTGGGATTCATTAACAGCAATCAAAGAATGGAAAGCACATACAGCACATCAGCGTGTTCAAAAAAAGGGGAAAGCAGATTGGTATGAAGCCTATACCACCCGAATTTGCAAAGTAGAACATGCTTATACAAACGAAGATTCACTCCTTGAACAAGAAGCAAGCGAATGAGAGAAAACGCCCCTGTAAAATGGTGAGCCTCTTTTATTGAATCAGCCAGCATCATCTTTCTCGTGATGAGTGATATGGATGAAGAAGTCAAAGAACTTGCAGTAGTCTTCATGTTGATTCCTACTTCTCAAAAAGAAAAGCACCTCAATGTATCCTAACATTTGAGGTGCACTTGCTGTTTCTTTAAGATTTATTTATACGTGACGAGGAAGTATTTCTTTTTCCCTCTTCTTAAGACAGTAAATTGGTTTTCAATTCGGTCTTCAGTTGACAGAACATAGTCTTTATCGGTTTGTCTCTCTCCGTTGATGGAAACTGCACCATTTGTGATGTCTTCACGCGCTTGACGTTTTGATGGTGACAGCTTTGATTCCACAAGGACATCGACAAGTGTTAACTCTTCTGTGCTGCTTTTCTCCATTGATGGAACATCTTTAAAGCCTACTTTGACTTCTTCTGCTGAAAGAGATTTAATCTCGCCTTTGAATAGCGCATTTGAGATGTTGACCGCCTGTTCTAGTGATTCACGGCCATGTACAAGTGTCGTCACTTCCTCTGCTAGACGGCGCTGTGCTTCACGTTTTTCAGGTGCTGTTTGCACTTTTTCTTCGTACGATGCGATCTCTTCTTTTGATAAGAACGTAAAGTATTTTAAGTATTTCACGACGTCACGGTCATCTGTGTTGATCCAGAATTGGTAGAACTCATATGGAGATGTTTTTTCTTTATCTAACCAGATGGCGCCGCCTTCTGTTTTACCAAATTTCGTACCGTCTGCTTTCGTGACGAGCGGCATCGTTAAACCGAATGCTTTTGCCCCTTCTGCTTCAGACTTACGGATCAGTTCAAGTCCAGATGTGATATTTCCCCACTGGTCGCTTCCGCCAATTTGCAGCTTACAGTTTTCATTTCTGTAAAGATTTAAGAAGTCTAAAGATTGCAGGATGACGTAGCTAAACTCTGTGTACGAAATGCCTGTCTCAATCCGTGAGCTGACGATATCTTTTGCCAGCATGAAGTTCACACCGAAATTCTTTCCAATATCACGAAGGAACGTGATGACATTCATTTGGCTGATCCAGTCGTAGTTATTCACGATAACGGCTGGATTCTCGCCTGCTTCAAAATCAAGAAATTGAGAGAGCTGTCCTTTGATTTTATCTGACCACTGTTCGACGATTTCTGCTGGGTTTAGTGAACGTTCTGCTTTTTTGAAGCTAGGGTCGCCGATTAGTCCAGTTGCGCCGCCAACAAGAGCAATCGGATGATGGCCTGCTTCCTGGAATCTGCGTAATGTTAAAATTGGCAATAGGTGACCAATGTGTAAGCTGTCCGCTGTTGGGTCAAAACCGGAGTAAAGCTTGATTTTTTCTTCCGATAATAATTTTGTTAAACCTTCTTCATCTGTTTGCTGCTGAATTAATCCTCTGAACGATAACTCTTCCATCAATTGACTCATATCCAATTCTCCTTTTTTTACAATTCAACATAAAAAACGCCCCTTCGAATGAACGAAGGGACGATATATATCGCGGTACCACCCTGCTTAAAAGACAATAAATCACGCCTTTTCACTTACACTGATAACGGATAGATCCGTTCTTTCACTAATCAGGACAGCATACATGCTCCTTTTCGTAAAAGCGGTTCGTGAGGGTAATTCGAATATCTCTTTGTACTGACTCGCACCAGCCGTCAGCTCTCTTGGACAGGGAAAGATGATTCTACTGAATCTCAGTCAAAACCTTTACATATTCAACTAATGTCATTTTAAACATATTTTTGATATCAAGTCAACTGATGAAAAAATTAATCTTCCATTGTCGATAGGTCGCCAGCCGGTAAATTCAGCTCCCACGCCTTTAGCACACGTCTCATAATTTTTCCGCTTCGCGTCTTAGGCAGTTTGTCCTTAAACTCGATTTCTCTCGGTGCCGCATGTGCAGCGAGTCCTTTTTTCACAAACGTACGGATCTCTTCTTTCAGCTCATCTGTCGGCTCATATCCACTTCTAAGCGCAATGAATGCTTTAATAATTTCGCCGCGGACCGGATCTGGTTTTCCAATGACACCAGCCTCTGCAATGGCCGGATGTTCGACCAGTTTGCTTTCCACCTCAAAAGGACCAACCCGCTCTCCTGATGTCATGATCACATCATCGACACGTCCCTGGAACCAAAAGTATCCGTCTTCGTCCATATAAGCTGAATCTCCTGAAACATACCAATCTCCCGGCATAAAGTAAGATTCATATTTTTCAGGATTGTTCCAGATCGTATGCATCATAGACGGCCAGCCTTTTTTGATGGCGAGGTTGCCCATCCGATATGGCGGAAGTTCATTTCCGGCATTATCCACAATCGCAGCTTCTACGCCTGGAATCGGTTTCCCCATTGAACCTGGTTTAATGTCCATGCATGGATAATTACAAATCAGCTGTGCACCGGTTTCCGTCATCCACCAAGTATCATGAATTCGTTTGCCAAATACAGCGTCTCCCCAGCGGATGACTTCTGGATTAAGAGGCTCACCTACACTTAACACATGACGGAGCGATCTGAGATCATATTTTTGAATGAGGTCATCTCCTGCCCCCATTAGCATTCTAAAGGCGGTCGGTGCACTGTACCAAACGGTCACACCTAGTGATTCAATCGTTTCATACCACGTATCAGGGTTAAATCTGCCGCCTAAAATGACATTCGTCGCCCCATTTAACCACGGTGAAAAAATGCCGTACACTGTGCCTGTTACCCAGCCTGGGTCAGCTGTACACCAGTAGACATCGTCTTCTTTCAGATCAAGCACCCATTTACCAGTCTGGTCTTGCTGAACCATTGCGCCATGGACATGCAGCACACCTTTTGGCGTACCTGTCGACCCTGACGTGTAATGAAGCAGAAAGCCGTCTTTTTCATCCATCCATTCGATTTCAAGGTCCTTCGCCGCCTGCGCAAAAGCCTCTTCATAATGGATTGTCCGAACGCCATCGACGTCTTCCTTTTCACCGCCGACAATGATGACAGATTCAAGTTTCGGAAGCTCTGCAAATGGAATTCGTTCAAGCAGATCCGGCGTTGTCACAATGACCTTCGCCTCGCTATTTTCTAAACGGTCTTTGACCGCACCTTCCATAAATGCCTCAAATAACGGGCCAACGATCGCACCAATTTTGACTGCGCCAAGCAGAAGAAAATAGAGCTCAGGTGATCTTGGCATAAAGATAAATACGCGATCCCCTTTTTGCACATTCGCATTTTCTCTGAATAGATTTCCCGCTTTATTTGTGTTGATTTTCATATCTCTGAACGTATATTTTTCATCCCGCTGTGAATCTTTGTAGTGAAGCGCCACCTTGTTCTTACGAAACGAGTCCGCATGTCTGTCAATCGCTTCATAGGCTGCATTTATGTTTCCTGTTTCATACCATGAGAAGTTTTTTCTTGCTTCTTCCCATGAAAATTCTTTGTATGCCTGCTCATAATCATTTAAATGATAGTCCCCTTTTACTGATGGTAGCGTTTCCACTTTCATCAAACAGTCCCCCTTTGCATACGTTTACAATGACCATTATAGTATAGATGACTTTTTTTCTCAATTTTTAAAAAACTTATAGTGAAACCGTTTTAATTCTTGCAAGTTTTAAGATAAAATAGAGACGACTCACTAGAATTTGAGGCGGTGGATACGTGGAGCATCCTAAAACTTATTATTCAAAAACCATTAAGCGAGAAACAGGTACCATCCTGATTGAAGGTCCGGTACCTGCATCAGAGCTTGCGAACTATACGTTTCATGAAGGCCTAACGGCATTTCGCACGCCAGAGGAACAGAAACAAGCACTTGTTGAAATAGCAGACCTTCCAGAAGGACGTATTATCATTGCAAGAGTGGATGAGCTTGTTGTCGGCTATGTCACGTATTTGTATCCTGATCCGCTTGAGCGCTGGTCAGAGGGCAACATGGACAATTTAATCGAGCTTGGCGCGATTGAGGTCGCTCCTCCATTTAGAGGCTGCTCACTTGGTAAGCATTTACTTGATGTGAGCATGATGGATGAGCAAATGGAGAATTATATCGTCATTACAACTGAATATTACTGGCATTGGGATTTAAAGGGGACAAAGAAAAACGTGTGGGAGTACCGCAAGATGATGGAGAAAATGATGAACGCAGGCGGTCTTGTTTGGTTTGCAACAGACGAGCCAGAGATCAGCTCACATCCAGCCAATTGTTTAATGGCCAGAATCGGGAAAAACGTGAGTCCTGATTCGATTGAGCGTTTCGATCGTCTTCGCTTCCATCAACGCTTTATGTATTAACGTTCAATTCGTTTTTTTGGCAAAGGGGATTGGTAAACAATGATGATTGAACAAATTATGGAGCGTGATGTGATCACGCTGCGAAAAACCGATACGATTGAAGAAGCCATAAAAAAAATGAGTGCACATCACATTCGGCATATTCCAATCGTATCTGATCAAGATTCTGTCATTGGGATGGTGACAGATCGAGATATTAAAAATGCCAGTCCAAGTATATTTGAAACAGAAAAAAGGAAGCTCTTTATTCAGCGGCCTGTTGAAGAGATCATGGTATTAGAGACGATTACTGCTCATCCGCTTGATTTCGTTGAAGAGATTTCTAGTGTCTTTTTTGAACACGGAATTGGCTGCCTTCCAGTGGTGAGACGCGGCAAGCTTGTAGGCATTATCACAAAGACTGATTTGCTTCGTACGTTTGTCAGACTGACAGGTGCAGATCAGCCTGGGTCACACTTAGAGGTTGAAGTGGACCAAATGACAGAAGGTCTTGCAGACATTACGACCATTTTAAAAGAGCAGCATATTCAAATGCTGAGTGTGCTTGTGTATCCGCATGCAAATGAATCGTCTAAAGTGCTCGTCTTCCGCCTTCAAACCATGCATGCAGATCATGTGACGAAGCTGATTCGTGCAAAAGGCTATAAGGTGCTGTGGCCTATGGAGCAGACGATCAAATGAAGGAAGCGACCTTTGTTTTTTCACCCTCTTTTCAAACGTACCAGTTTCACCAAGACCATCCCTTCAATCAGCTTCGTGTCTACTTAACATATGACCTGCTTCAAAAAATGAAGGCGTTAACAGATGATGAGATCGTCGCACCGCGTATGGCGACCCTCGAGGAATTAAAGCTCGTCCATACAGCCGATTATATTCAAGCTGTGCAGCGGGCTAGTCAAGGAAAGCTCTCTACAGCAGAGGGGGAACGCTACGGTCTTGGCACGGAGGATACACCGATGTTTGCAGGTATGCATGAGGCAGCTTCTCTCCTTGTTGGCGGGACACTCACAGCCGTTGACCAAGTAATGATGGGACACTCGCAGCATGCACTGAATCTTGGCGGTGGACTTCATCACGGGTTTAAAGGGCGTGCATCTGGCTTCTGTATTTATAATGACAGCTCAGTGGCGATTCAATATATTCAAAAGACATATGGTGCAAGAATTTTATATATTGATACGGATGCCCATCATGGAGATGGTGTACAATTCAGCTTCTATGACGACCCTGAGGTATGTACGGTCTCGATTCATGAAACGGGACGCTATTTGTTCCCTGGAACTGGACAAGTACAGGAAAGAGGTCATGATAAAGGCTATGGCTACGCCTACAATATTCCGCTTGATGCATTTACAGAAGACGAATCGTTCCTTGAAGCATACCGAACAGCAGTGACGGAAATTGCTGCTTTTTTTAAACCAGATGTGATTTTGACGCAAAACGGCGCAGACGCACACTACTATGATCCGTTAACCCATTTATCTGCCACCATGAAAATATATGAGGAAATTCCTAGACTTGCCCATGAATTAGCGCATCAATATTGTGATGGCAAATGGATCGCTGTCGGCGGAGGAGGATATGATATTTGGCGTGTCGTGCCAAGGGCGTGGAGCCGAATTTGGCTTGAAATGAAAGGTATTACACCGCCTAATGAACTGCCTCAGGACTGGGTTCAGGCTTGGCATAAACAATCTCCTGTCACCCTGCCATCCACATGGAGAGACCCTGACGATTTATATCCACCGATCCCAAGAAAAGCAGAAATCACAGAAAAAAATGCTCAAACTGTAGAAAAAGCACTGATGCCCGTTAGAAGAGAAAAGAAAAATGCATAAGAAAAGCAGGCATTCACTGATGTGTAAGCCTGCTTTTTCGTTTTATTTTGTTGATTGTCTTTCTTCAATTCTGTGTGGAAGTTCCACAATTTGGTCATCTACTTGTTCTTTGTTCATCAGCTTTGTCAGCAGTCTCATTGCGACAGCACCAATATCATACGTCGGCTGAACAACAGTTGTCAGCTGAGGACGCACCATGAGAGAAAGTCTCGTGTTATCAAAGCCAATCACTTCTAAATCATCAGGAATGGATACGCCTCTATCTTGTGCTCCATGAATGACACCTAGCGCCATTTCATCCGTAGCCGCAATAACAGCTGTCGGCTTGTCAGACTGCTCAAGCAAGTGAGCAAGTGATTCAATTCCAGAATCATACGAATAATCGCCTTCAGCGACGAGCGCATCGTCAAATGCGATGCCCGCTTCTTCGAGCGCACGCTTATAGCCTGCAAGCTTTCTCATAGAGTTAATCGGTTCTGACATTGGGCCAGATACGAAGGCAATTCGCTTATGTCCTTTTTCAACTAAAAGCTGAACTGAATCATAAATCGCTTGCTCGTAGTTGATGTTGACAGACGGTGTTTGAGCTTGCTCTTCAACAGATGCAGCAAGAACAATTGGCACAGGAGAGCGCTTAAATTCTTCAACAAGCACATCTGTGATATTTCCACCCATAAAGACAATCCCATCTACTTGTTTACCTAGCATTGTATTTAAAAGATGAAGCTCTTTATCGGTATTTTGATCTGAGTTGCTCAAAATGATGTTGTACTTATACATCGTGGCGATATCTTCAATTCCGCGAGCAAGCTCTGAATAGAAGATACTCGAAATATCAGGGATGATAACCCCAACCGTCGTTGTTTTTTTACTTGCAAGGCCTCGTGCCACAGCATTCGGGCGATAGCCAAGGCGATCAATCGCTTCAAGTACCTTTTTTCTTGTTGTTGGTTTTACATTCGGATTCCCATTCACTACGCGTGATACCGTTGCCATACTTACATTTGCTTCTCTTGCTACATCATATATTGTAACATTATTCACATAAATCACTCCTTCAAATACACTTCATATCTATAGCATTCACCAATTGGATAGAGACATGTCAGATACGAGGAAAATAATATCCTATTTGTCATTAAAACGATGAAAAGAGACACATAATTTTTCAATCTACATCAAAATGACATTCTTTTATGAAATTATACACGTTTTTTCACCATATGAAAACGTTCCCTTTCTTTTTATAACTAAATTAAACAAACTTTAATGAGCTTGTTACCTGTAAATTGAATCATATTTCATGAAAAACCGTCGAGAACGTCAGCTATGACAATGATCTTAGCAGATTCTATTGAATTTTAAAAATGAAAACATTGTGAACAAGCACTTTTAAAGCTTGCAATGTGCTCTTTTCCTTTCATTCCCAATATCCATCATGTTTTATCCATAGAAAAACCGCCGGGCAGTCATCCGGCGGCTTTCTATCTATGATTACGCGTGAATGTTAACAAGTGGTCTTAACGCATCTAACCATTTTTCGAATTGAGGAATGTCCATTTGCTGCGCTGAGTCAGATAGAGCAACAGATGGATCTGGATGCACTTCTGCCATGACACCGTCTGCTCCAATCGCAAGAGCTGCTTTCGCTGTTGGAAGGAGAAGATCTCTACGTCCAGTTGAGTGCGTCACATCAACAAAGACTGGTAAATGTGTTTCTTGTTTCAAGATTGGCACAGCAGAAATATCTAGTGTATTTCTTGTCGCTGTTTCATATGTGCGGATACCGCGCTCGCAAAGGATGATTTGGTCATTTCCTTGGGCGATGATGTATTCAGCTGCATTGATGAATTCTGAAATAGTCGCTGCAAGACCACGTTTTAAAAGAACTGGTTTCTTCACAGATCCGGCTGCTTTTAATAGCTCGAAGTTTTGCATGTTCCGTGCACCAATTTGGATGACATCGATATGCTCAATCGCTTCTTCAATATGAGCAGGATTGACGATTTCACTAATGACAGCAAGACCGTATTCATCCGCTACACGCTTTAGAATTTTAAGACCGTCTACACCGAGTCCTTGGAAATCGTATGGACTTGTGCGAGGTTTAAATGCACCTCCGCGAAGTAGTTTTAGTCCTTGCTGTTTCGCTGCTGCCGCCACTTCTGCGACTTGCTCGTAGCTTTCAACAGCACATGGTCCAACGATGAAGCGCTGTTTCCCATCACCGATCGCTTCTCCATTGATGTTCACGATTGTATTTTCCGATTTTTTCTTACGAGAAACAAGAAGTGCTTTGCTGTGGTCATCTTCTTGAAGCTCTAGGCCTGCTTTGAAAATCTCTTTGAAAATATGCTGAATTGTTGAGTTTTCGAATGGTCCATCATTTGCTTCAAGAATTTGGTTCAGCATTGTGCGCTCTCTGACAGGATCATAACGGTTGACACCTTGCGCTTCTTTCGCCTTTCCAATTTCTTTTACAATGCTTCCTCTTTCATTGATCAGTTTTAAGATTTGAAGATTTAGTTCATCTGCCTGCTGTCTCAATTGTTCTAGTTCATTGTTGCTCATTTTTGTCATCCTTTCCTCTGCCTGTTCTCGCTTTTTTTTTCATTCTCTCATGATAGGGTTTATTATAAACAAAGATTTCGGAATTGTCACGAAAATTTTCTTTATTACCCAAACGCTTTTAAGCGATAAAGTATTATGTGTAAGATTATAGCATAGTTTTGATTGAAGTAAACCTTTTTTATAAAAAAAACGTCAGCAGTTGCTGACGTTCAGATTGTTGACAAAGGGCTAAAATGATCTTTATTTTAGCCCTTTGTCTTCTTTTCAGCGTGATAGAAAACCTTTGCAGTCTAGGAAGGGCGAGCACAGGAGCGGAGCGAATTTGACATTCGTGAGCACCGGAGCACAGTCCTGACAAAGAATGCGAGGGTTTGTCTACACGCTGAAACGTCAGCAGTTGCTGACGTTTCTTTTACACATTATGTTCAAGCGCTTCTTTTGTAATGCTTGAGTGGGATGCATGCCATTTTACTTTTCCACCGCTAAAGACGAGTGCCTGGGGACTTTCGTGCTTTACCCCTGACTTTTCTGTCACATAGGATGAAAGCTCTCTTGTGTTTTGAATTTGCAAGAAATAAGTTGGCACGTCTTCATGTGCAGACGCAAATGCTTCAAACTCTTGAAAAGCCGCTTGACTGATCGGACATGTCAAACTGTGCTTAAAAAAGACAAAGGTCCCATCTTGATTCGTTAGTTGATCAAACTGTTCTTCTGTTTCAATGAGTTGTTTTGACATGATGTTCTCCTTCTTCACTCTGTGCAGTAAGAGTTAGCCTTTAGTCGATTGTTCTACTTTTTCTTTGACATCTTTAATGCCATCTTCAATTTCTGATTTCGCTTCTTGTGCTCGTACTTTGGCTTCATCCGCTACATCTGATGCTTCACTTGCTATGTCAGCTGCCGCATCTTCTGCTTCACTTTTCACATGATTAGCTTTTCCAGCTGCACGTTCTTTTATGTCTTTCACTTTGTCTAAAATTTGGTTTGACTGTTCTGCCACCATTTGAGACAATTCAGACGTTTTATCTTTCGCAATCGTCACATATTCAGTGCCTCTTTCTTTTGCATCTGTTGTGAGTCGATCTGTTTTTTCTTTTAAAACATTCGCTTGGGTGTTCAAATCATCGCGAAGCTCTTTCCCTGACTTCGGTGCTAAAAATAAAGCTGTTGTTGCACCCACAATTCCACCAATAAGTGTTCCGATCAAAAAGTCTTTGCTATTGATTCCGTCTTTGCTCATGATTATTCCTCCTATGCGAAAATGGTTTATTTTTGGTGTTTTCGTTGTTTCCATTTTTTATAAATTTCAAGTGCTGCGTTACTCCAGCTTACCACATCCGTGACTTTTTCTTGATTTCGTTCAACGGATGAAGAAACCGCACCAGCTGCCTGCTTTATGCTTGTATTAAATTGGTTGATCGAGCCGCCAATTCCCTGCACCGCATCCACAACTGTGTTGAGTTTTGCCGATTTGTCTTGAATATCTTCAGCAAGCTGATTCGTCTTATGTAGCAACTGTGCTGTCTCTGTGGTGATCCCCTGCATCTGACCTTCAAGACCTTCTAAAGTTGATGCGACATTCTTTAATGTCAGCTGTAAGGATTTTAATGTTTTGGACAAGTAGATGACAAGAATGAGGAAAGCAATTGCAATCAGTGCAACGCTTAGATATAGAATAATAATCATCTGATACCTCCTTTGCTGCGGGCATATTCAATTCATTACCCTCTCGTTGTATCATTCAAACATCGCGTAGAATGACCGATTGAATAATAATTCTACACTTATTCGCTGATTCCTGTCCACAGCGAACGAAAAAAAGCGGAAGATGTTGACACAATTAGCCGCTTTGTCACATTTTATTCAAAATAAAAAAAGTGCCGATCAAAACGGCACTTTTCGTTTAAGTATTTATACAGCGACTTTTTCATAAGCACGCAAATATTTTTGAATGTCTCCTGCTCCCATAAAGACCAGAATCCCATCTTTGTGCGCTTTCAGCACAGATGTATCTTCTTCTGCAATCAATTGGGCCTGCGGGATTTTTTCTCGTAAGTCTTCGATACTCAGCTTCCCGATGTTTTCACGGGCTGAACCGAAAATATCACATAGGTATACATAGTCCGCTTTTTTCAAACTGTCAGCAAATTCACTTAAGAATTGCTGTGTACGTGTGAAGGTATGCGGCTGGAAGACAGCGACAATCTCACGGTCTGGATACTTTTGGCGTGCTGCTTCAATTGTGACTTCAATCTCCGTTGGGTGATGGGCATAGTCGTCAATTAAAACCTGCTCACCGACTACTTTTTCATTAAAGCGGCGTTTGACTCCACCAAATGTCGTTAGTGCCCCTTTGATGAGCTCTACATCAATGGCTTCATAGTGACATAATGCAATCACAGCTAATGAATTAAGGACATTGTGATTTCCGTAGGCAGGAATGTAGAAGGTATCATAAAACGTATTACGTACAAATACATCAAATGTAGTGCCTTCCGTGTTCTTCACAACATTGCGTGCTTGGAAATCATTTTCTTCATTGAAACCGTAGTATACAACAGGTACCTTCGCTTGAATTTTAGGCAGATGCTCGTCATCACCGCAAGCGATAATGGCCTTTTTCACTTGTAGCGCCATGTTTTGAAACGCATCAAACACGTCGTCAATATCCGAGAAGTAATCAGGATGATCAAAATCAATATTGGTCATGATCGCATAGTCTGGATGATAGCTGAGGAAGTGTCTGCGGTATTCGCATGCTTCAAATACAAAATACTCGCTGTTTTCTTTCCCCATACCAGATCCATCACCGATTAAGTATGAAGTTGGTTTCGCTGATTGCATCACATGGGCAAGCAGTCCTGTTGTTGACGTTTTACCATGAGCACCAGTAATCGCAACGTTTGTGAATGTATCCATGTATTCTCCAAGGAATTTATGGTAACGAATGACAGGAATCCCTTCAGAAAGGGCACGTTCAATCTCAGGGTGTGTATCAGGAAATGCATTACCTGCAATGACGGTCATCCCTGGCTGAATATTATCTGGGTCAAATGGAAGAATTTTAATATTTCGTTCTTCTAATGCTTTTTGTGTAAAGATATGTTTTTCGATATCCGATCCTTGGACAGTATACCCAGTATCATGAAGAATTTGGGCCAGTGGACTCATACCTGTCCCTTTTATTCCAACAAAATGATAAACAGTCATAATTGTACCTCCAACAAACGTCTATCTGACTTACAGTATATGACGCTCATTTCAATTTGCAACTTGTGATTTTCGCCTCTAGCGGCTCACAGATCGCAGCTCCAAATAAAGATTTTTTCCGATCTTCCTATTCTAATCAATATTAACTATGATTAGTATCCGACAACTTTCCTATTTCTAACACCTGCTTTCGCTCATTTTACATAAAAAAGCGTTCTGACAGGCATGCGAAAAGCGTCCAATTCCAAAATTGCACCTATGTGCTATCATACCATGTTTATGAAAAAAATGAAGTGGTTTGTTTAGATCAGCTGTTCTAAGTCACTCAGTGTCATGAGGACTTCCCTTGGCTTACTGCCTTTTGCACCAGAGATCATGCCCTCGCGTTCCATCATGTCGATCAATCTGGCTGCACGATTGTAGCCAATTCTAAATCTTCTCTGCAAACTTGATGTACTAGCGCTATTCTGCTCAATGGCAAAACGGCAGGCATCCATAAACAATTCGTCTTCATCTGTAATCGCAGAGCCTTGGAGCATTAATTCCTCCTGTTCGAAAAGGAACACCGGCTTACGCTGTTTTCTAACATGTGCCACCACTTGATCGATCTCGCGGTCTGATACAAAGTTCCCTTGCAGCCTCGTCGGCTTGCCGGAGCCATTTTCTAAGAAAAGCATGTCTCCTTTTCCGAGAAGCTTTTCTGCACCTGCCATGTCGATGATCGTTCTAGAATCTACCTGACTTGAGACAGAGAATGCAATTCTTGTTGGAATATTGGCTTTAATCAGACCTGTGATGACATCAACAGAAGGTCTTTGTGTGGCAATCAATAAGTGAATGCCGCACGCTCTTGCTTTTTGCGCGATTCGGCAAATGCTTTCTTCGACTTCATTTGGTGCGACCATCATTAAATCAGCAAGCTCATCGATCACCACGACAAGATAAGGTAGTTTTTCACCCATTTGTTTTTCTTTGACAAGCTCATTGAATCGTTTGATTTCTCTCACACCAGAGTGCGCAAACAGCTCGTAGCGTCTTTCCATTTCATCCACTACCCATTTCAGAGCAGCTGTCGCTGTCTTCGCATCGGTAATAACAGGACTCACGAGATGCGGAATATGATTATACGGCGCTAATTCGACCATTTTAGGGTCGATTAAAAGCATTTTCACTTCATCTGGTGATGCTTTAAACATTAAGCTCACTAAAATGGTATTGATGCAGACACTTTTTCCTGAACCTGTTGCTCCAGCAATTAAGCCATGCGGCATTTTTTGCAAATCAACGACAACAGGTTGTCCTGAGATATCTAATCCGAGTGCTGCTGTTAAAGGAGATGGATTATCTCTAAATGCACTGCTTCTGATCATCTCTCGTAAGAAAACCATTTTGCTGTGAAGGTTCGGCACTTCGATCCCGATCGTGTTCTTTCCTGGTATCGGTGCTTCAATTCGAATATCCTTTGCGGACAAACTAAGTTTAATATCATCTGACAGGTTCGTGATTTTGTTCACTTTGACCCCTGGTTCTGGATGTACTTCAAACCTTGTCACAGAAGGGCCTTGCGTGACATGAACCACACTTGCTCTGACATTGAAATTTTTCAGCGTGGCATTGAGTAGCTCTGCTCGCTCTTTCACCCATGTCCCGTCCTCTTCTTTTTGAGCTGGAGGTACGTCTAAAAGGGCGAGGCTTGGAAACACATATCCTTGGGCATCTGCTGCTTTCTTTTGTCCTTGCACGCGCTGATCACTTTTTAACATCATGACGTTAAAAGGAACCGTTGAGGTTTGTCCACTTGCACGTTGTGGCTGAGGAGATACCTGTTTCGGTTTTTCTTCGATCACTTCATGCACTTGTTCTTGCTTTTCTTGCTGCTCTATGACAGGTTCTACTCGTTCAGTAGCGGTCTGTTCGTCTGCTACTTGTTCTATTGGCATCACTTGATCTTCTACTATTTCCGCTTCTTCTATCGATTGCTCTTCTTGCAGATCAAGCTCGGCAACTGGCTCTGTTTCTTCTAATGCTGCCGCCGCTGGCTCTTCTTCTTGATGGTCTTCTAAGGAATCAGCTTCTATTTCCTCGACTGGTTCTGCTGAGATGACGTCTAGTACCTCTACTTCTTCTGCCGGCATGTCTACTTCCATTTCAATTGCGAAATGCGTGTCTTCCGCTGTTTCGAATGTCAACGGTTCTATTTCCTTCGTATGATCTACAAACTGTTCTACCGGCTCGTCCTGTATTTCTTCGTTTTCACTGGAAACATCCTGTACAGGTACAGGCTCAGACTCTACCGGCGGCTTGTGATATACTTCGGCTTGCTGATGATGTAAGTCAGCTTCAATATGGTCTTGAGGCTCAGAAAAGGCTGGCTCTTTTTCCTCTGTTTGAATGAAAGGCTCGTCATTTAAACGCTCCATCGTTGATTGAACGTGATCGTGATAAGCGAGCTCCTCTTGCAAAGTAAGCGGGGTCACGTCTGTTTGCATGTCCACTCTTTCTTCTGCTGGCGCTGAAACTGTTTCTTCCATACGATTTTCTTTCCGTATTGATGGAATGTTCATTTGCTGTCTGACATTTCGTTCACGCTCTGCCTCTTCTGATAACAGGGTGACGCGCTGCGCTGTTTCTGCTGCTTTCATTTGAACAGAAGATGATTCTTCTTTCGACTCTGTTCGTTTCGGACGCATATCCTGATGATAGCCATAGATCGGTGATGGAATTTGCTCTGGTTTGAATGGCTTTTTATGAATGTCAGGCTGAACCGTTTGTTTTGACTCATAGGTCTTCTGCTTAGCCTTTGGCTGGCCTTGCTTCGGGCGTCTTCTTTCCTGCTTTACTCCGTCACGCTGAGGTTCATCTGGAACGAGCGGAAAGCGGAAGTTGCCTGTCGGATATTCATAATAGACTTTTGTATCTTCAATTTTTTTATATTCTTTATGCTGTTCAAAAACTGGCTGCTTTGGTGCAACTGGACCTTCCTCAGGTCTCACAGCTTTTTCTTCTTTCTTTTCTTCTCCTAAAAATACACTAAAAAATTTATCTAACCAACTCATCATTTATCACTCACTTTAACTCCCCTTACGTTTTCTTGGGCGATTTTTAGTATACCATTGCTTTTTCATGCAGAAAAGCGAGAAAAGTGCCGCTCTTTGCTATTTGTGCTGTCTGTAGATGAAAAAAAGTCACTAAGTACGTACTTAGTGACTTTTGGTATAACACAATCTTCGCTCTGATGTGCCCGTTTATGGGAGGTTATGCTTGAAAGGCTTCGCCAGCTTGATGGCTTCCTTCTAGAACAAGAATCCCTTTTTCAGCAGGCGCGTCTGGAAGATCTAGTTCTTTTGCTGAACAAATCATTCCGCTTGATGGAACACCTCTTAGCTCAGCATCTTTGATGATTAAACCGCTTGGCATCACTGCCCCAACCTTCGCAACCACGACATATTGCCCTTGATCAACATTTGGTGCACCGCACACGATTTGTAATGTTTCATCGCCAACATCCACTTGGCAAATGTTTAATTTATCTGCATTCGGATGCTTTTCTTTTTCCTTTACATAACCGACAACAAATTTTGGTGATAGATCGACAGTCAACGTTTCACTGACACCGTTGCGGTTTAAAATTTCGTTCATATCTTGAACAAGTGTTTCAGAAAGCGGTACAGATCCGTTTTCTTCAATTTTCATGTAAGTGGATGCGTTGAAGATATTAAAGCCTGTTGTTTCTTTTGTTTCTTGATTGAAGATTCTTACGACATCTCCAAACGTCTCATGACCTACTTCTTCTCTCGTCACATCTTTCAATGAAATAAGGAGTGTGTCGCCTACACCTTCTGCATTATAAAAAACGTTCATTCTTCAAAATTCCCTTCTACTGCTGTTTTGGTCTGCTTTTAGCAAGAATAAAGATCGGTTCAAGCTTGCCTTCATCATATAAAAATGACAATGCGGTAATCGGAACCGTGCCGCTGGCGAAGAAGCTCATCGACATCTGTCCTAAAATATCATAGCCTGATTCATTGCGAACATCTGCAATGATGAATACATCTTGATGGGGGACAGAGATGGCCATCTGTCCTTCTATTTTTTGCGCGTATTCTTGTAAAATCGATTCATTTAAAAGTCTGCTGGCATCATATCCGTCATTTGCACGGAAGAAATAAAACCGGTTGCCTGCCACTTCATCCATTTTCACTACAGTTTCAAGTGAGCGGACATTGAAGCTTGCAGTTTCCCTGATTCGTTCTTTTGTCCAGTTTTCCTTTTGAAGCATCTTTTCATCAATTAATCTGTAGGTGCTTCCAAGGTCAAGTGCATAGTAGATTCTCGTTTCAGCTGTATGCTCATCAAAAACAAGCGGAATCTCGTCACTTGATGTCTTAGGAAAGGAAGTGGATCGAATGACCGGATAAATTTGCTTTTCTTTTCCTGAGATGTGCTGCGCTTCGCCTTTCATAGCACTTAGCGCCTCTTTCACATAATAAACGATCTCATCCAATGTTTCATCAGGCTTTACTTCCCACTTTGCAATGATTGGCGGGAGCTCTAGTGTGATCCCTTTGCCTGTTTGTTTATCTTCAATACGAAGCGTATCTTTTTCTCGGTCAAACTGGTGTGACCAGCTGTCATTTGTCAGACGGCTTTTGAGTTCGTTCGCAAGCTGTCTTGATGTCATTTTTGCCATGATTTAGACTCTCCTTTCATTATTTAGAAAGAGAATCTGTTAAAAATGCTTCAATCTCTTCCTTCGTTTTACGATCCTTGCTGACAAAGCGGTTAATCTCTTGCCCATTTTTAAAAACTAAAAAGCTTGGAATGCCGTAAATTTCCCACTCTGCGCAAGTGTCAATAAATTGATCTCTATCCACATAGAAGTACTCAAATTCTGGGTAGTTTGCTTCAAGCTCTGGTAAGAATGGTTCGATAAAGGTGCAGTCCGGGCACCAGTCCGCTGAAAATAGCAATACTGTTAAGTCTTCTTGAATTACTTTTTGTAATTCTTCGTTAGATTCAATTTTTTTCATGTTTCATTCCTCCAGTTTGTATGGTTAAATCTCCGAATTGTATATAGCCTTTCTTTCTCATCCATTCTGATACTACCAAACTAATCACTGCCGGGCCAACGATATGCAAAAGAGCAATCGCCAGAAAAACGGATGGATGAAATCCCATAACGGTCAGTGTCATGAGCTGTCCAACAAGGCCACTCGTTCCCATTCCTGCCCCTGCCGCATTATTGACCATCCCAAAGCCAATAATACCAATTGGCGCGAGAATGAGGCCCGCTATCGTCGGCGGAATAAGGATAAGGGGATTTTTCACAATGTTCGGCAGCTGCAATTTTGACGTGCCAATACCGACAGCGGCAAGTCCGCCAAAACGATTTTCTCTAAAGCCTGCAGCGGCAAAACCGACCATTTGAGCGCAGCAGCCAATCGTTGCAGCACCAGCAGCTGTTCCGCTTAAGTCAAGCATGAGCGCAAGCGCAGCACTTGAAATCGGTGAGCTGAGAGCAAGTCCAACAATGGTTGCTACTAGCATGCCCATGATGAGCGGACTTTGGTCAGTCCCCCACATAATGAGCCTGCCAAGCCCTGTCATCATGGCTTCAATCCCAGGACCGATCAAAGCGGCGGTGGAAAAACCAGTGATGATAGTAACAAGCGGTGTCAAAATGATATCAATTTTTGTCTCACCACTGACCAGCTTACCGATTTCCACACCAATTAATGCTGCGGCAAAGCTTCCAGCAGGTCCACCAAGCTCTGCTCCTGCAGCACCTGAGACAACACTTGCAAAAATGATCAAAGGAGATGCCTGTAACCGGTACGCAACGGCTACACCGATCGCTGGTCCCATGAGCCCCATGGCGAGTGTTCCCATTTTGATGATGAGCGGAAGTGATAACAGACCGCCTGCTGTTTTTAAAATCAGACCTACTACTAGTGTAGCAAATAGACCTAAAGCCATATAAGAGAGTGCATCAATGAAGTACACTTTTGGCGAAAGGGAGATTCCCTTTCTTTTCAAATAAGTCATCAACGTCGTCTTCCTGCTTTCTCATAGGAAAGACGAAGAGGCCTGTCCTTCCCATTATATGTAGTATTCTTACGATGAAAAATAGTCTCTACCATGAATATCATAATCATATTTTTTTTGCTTTATCAAGCACTTCTTGTGTAACATGAAAAGAAACAGGGCAAACCTTTACTAAGTTTGTACAAAAGGAGGAGATTGTTATGCAACTAACCGTCTATTTAGCAGGAGAAATTCATAGCCAGTGGCGCGATGAAATCAAGGAGAAAAGCCAATCATTGAAACTGCCAGTAACATTTGTTGGTCCAATGGAGAATCATGACCGCTCCGATCACATTGGTGAGGACATTTTAGGTGAGCAGCCAAATGCCATTTTCAAAGATGATGCTGCTTCTGATTTGAATAATTTCCGTACTGAGATCCTATTAAACAAAGCAGACGTCGTCATTGCCCGCTTTGGTGAGAAATATAAACAGTGGAACACGGCAATGGATGCATCTGCTGCCATCGCTAAAGGGAAACCTCTCATTTTGATCCGCCCAAAAGAACTGCACCATCCGTTAAAGGAGCTATCAAACAAAGCGAATATCACTGTGGAAACCGTAAACCAAGCGATCAAAGCGTTATCTTACGTGTTTGAACAGCAATAAAAAAAGGCTGCTCTCTTGAAAGAGGCAGCCTTTTGTTTACATTTACACCTGTTGATAAATAGAATCCACTGTACTTTGATCACAGCTTTTCACAAGACGGACGATTAATTCTTTTGCCGCTGCATAGTCATCCACATGCAATACTGAATGACTTGTGTGAATGTAGCGAGCACACACTCCAATGACAGCAGAAGGCACGCCTTGGTTTGAAATATGCACACGTCCAGCGTCCGTACCACCTGGTGATACGAAGTATTGGTATGGAATACTGTTTGACTCAGCTGTATCGAGCACAAAATCTCTCATGCCGCGGTGCGTAATCATGGTTCGATCAAAAATACGCAGAAGTGCACCTTTTCCTAGCTGGCCGAATTGGGTTTTGTCACCTGTCACATCGTTTGCAGGGCTTGCATCTAAAGCAAAGAACAGATCTGGCTGAATCATATTCGCAGCTACTTCTGCCCCTCTAAGACCTACTTCTTCCTGAACCGTTGCACCAGAATACAGATGACATGAAAGTGGTTCGTCTTTTATTTCTTTTAATAATTCAATCGCAAGTCCGCAGCCATAGCGGTTATCCCAAGCCTTCGCTAAAATCTTTTTAGGATTCGCCATTGGGGTAAAGACTGTTGCAGGCACGATTTGCTGTCCTGGACGAATGCCAAGCTCTTTTGCCTCTTCTTCACTGTCTGCCCCAATATCAATGAGCATGTCTGATGGTTTAACAGGTTTGCTTTTTTGTTCTGGTGTTAGAAGATGAGGTGGTGTACTAGAGACGACACCAGGAATTGGCCCGTGATCGGTATGAACATCGACACGCTGCGCCAGCATGACTTGACTCCACCAGCCGCCGAGTGTTTGGAAGCGGATCATCCCGTTTTTCGTAATGGATGAAACCATGAATCCCACTTCATCCATATGACCAGCCACCATGATTTTAGGTGCGTTCTCTGGTCCCTTGCGTACCCCAAACACACCGCCAAGACGATCCTGAATGAGTTCGTCAGAATATTTCTCAAGTTCCTTTTTCATAAAAGCACGCACATGGTGTTCATTACCTGGGGTGCCTTGTAATTCTGTTAAATTTCGGAAAAGCGACAATGTTTCTTCATTCATTCTACGATTTACCTCGTTTCTATGTAATGACCATATATATTCCTATAAAAATAACACTCACTTTATACTATAAGAATTCTTTCGGTTTTCCAAGTATCTCTCCAGAAATTTTGAATATGCTTTCAACTATTCGGATTCCTTAACATCAATGGACAAGTTTTGTATAATGGAAAAAACAGCAATACGGAGGTGCAGCACGTTGAAGTTAAAACATGTTCTGATTGGTGCGAGTATTGGCGTAGCCGCTGCAATTGTTGCAAAGAAAGTATTTTTCCCTACGTATATCTCGTCTGAAAAAGCATTAAAAATTGTGAAATCCGCTTTTAAACAGCGCGGCCCGATTGATGGCTCTTGGATTTATACTGTACCAGAACCGTATACCGTAAATGGTGAAACGATTGATGTGTACAAATCTGGCATTACTCGCTCAGCCTTTGGCGAGCTTGAACAGTACGAAGTCATGATTGATGCCAAAACAGGCATGATTGTGGATGTCATTGATTCTGTGGCTTGATAAAGAAAGCTTCGCAAAGTTGTGTCCTTGCGAAGCTTCTTTTTTATATGGCTTTGATTTTTTTGTACACAGGATGCCACATAGCGTCCTGTACAGCCTGAATAAGGTCCTCAGGCGTTTCCTCTGCAATTCCTTCATCGATCGCTGCTTGCGCCACACGAACAGCTACTGTTGCTGAAACGGTTCGAAGCTGATCAACACTTGGCAGCATCGCTGCACCCGGCTTTCCGACATTGACCATGCTGGCAATCGCTTCAGCACTCGCAACAAACATGCTGTCTGTCATGAGGCGTGCTTTAGACACAATCGTTCCAAGGCCAAGCCCTGGGAACACAAGAGCATTATTTGCTTGCCCAATTTCATATGTGACGCCGCCATATTCGACAGGATCAAATGGGCTTCCTGTTGTCACGAGGGCGCGTCCTTCTGTCCACTCAATGAGATCTTCAGGCTTTGCTTCTGAAAGAGGTGTCGGGTTCGACATCGGTAAAATCGCTGGGCGCTCTACGTGTGACGCCATTTCTTTCACAATTTCCTCTGTAAATGCTCCTCCTACTGTCGAGGTGCCAATTAAGATGGTTGGTTTAGCCTGTTTGACGACCTCTAATAAATCAATGGAATGCCTAGGACCATTACGGGCATAATCCTTTACTTCGTCAGAACGTCTTGCATATGGCTTTTGAAATGGCTGAATGTCAGGCGAATCATCTGTAAGTAAACCTGTTTTATCAATACACCAGAAATGATCATATGATTCCTCTTCTTTGACTCCGTCTCTGACAATCGCATCACGGATCTGCTCCGCTATGCCAATCCCTGCCGTACCCGCTCCGAAAATGACGATTCGGTGATCTTTCAGCGGAACCTTCGAAGCTTTTGCACATGCCATAACCGCAGCAAGTGAAACAGCTCCAGTCCCTTGAATGTCATCATTAAATGTACAAATCCGTTCCTTATATTTTTCCAATATGGCTCGTGCATTTTTTGTCCCAAAGTCTTCCCAGTGAAGGAGGGCATTTGGAAAGGTTGCGCGGGCAAGCTCTACATATTGATCGATAAACTGATCATAACGCTCGCCTCGAACGCGAGAATGCTGATTTCCAACATAAAGCGGATCATTCAAGAGACTTTCTTGGTTCGTCCCCGCATCAAGTACTACGGCCAGCACGCGGCTAGGATCAATGCCTGCTGCGGCTGTATAAACAGCAAGTTTCCCGACTGAAATGGCAATACCGCCAACACCCCAGTCTCCAATACCTAAAATACCTTCTGCATCTGTCGCAACGATTAAGTCAATGGATTCATCCACACCGTAAGAGGCAAAGATCTCTTCCATGCCTTCCAAGTCATCAATTGATAAATAAAGCCCCCTTGGCTTTCGATACTCGTGGCTATAACGCTGAATGGCTGTTCCAACCGTCGGTGTATAGACAATCGGCAGCATCTCTGCCAAGTGCTCATTTAGTAATTTGTAAAAAAGCACTTCGTTTCTGTCATGAAGTGATGTTAAATACACATTTTTCCCCAGTTCATCTGGCTGTGCCTTGAACTGCTCATATGCACGCTTTGCCTGATCCTCTAATGTTAAAACCTTAGGTGGTAGAAAGCCCTTTAAACCAAGCTCTTCCCGCTCTTCCTTCGTAAATGCAACCCCTTTGTTTAAATAAGGGACGGACATGACTTCCATCCCTCTTAATGGTGTTTCAATGACATCACCATGTACACGATAAAATTGGTTCACCTGCACTCTTCCTTTCACAAGTTCATTTTGTCGTTATTTTGTGTGAAAGGCGAAAAAACATGCAGATGATCTTTTATCTTCCTGTTTCTCTTTTGACTTCATGTGTGATTTGCCCATCTTCATCCCACTTAACAGCGCGGTAAATCGCATCATGATAAAACAAGTACCACGCATTTTTTTCTTCTGCAAATGCCTGCCATTTTTGCTTAGCTGGAATTGAGGTCATTGGATAATCATCATATGCCAAGACCCATAATGGATTTTTATGAGCGTGCGTTGGCATAATGTCAGCTAAATGAATCGCTGTTTCACCCTGACTTGTGAGCGTTAAGATGCTATGACCATTGCTATGACCGCCTGTATGATGCAGCTCAATGCCTTCTATTACTTCGATGCTTTTTTCAAATGGCACCACTTGATCTGCTACAGGCTCCCAGTTTTCTTTCCAATATGTATTTCTTGAGCGGATGTTAGGCGCCCTCATTTCATCCCATTCGATTTTGGATGTGATGATTTTTGCTTGCGGAAAAACAGACACGAGCTTTTCTCCTTCGAGTTTTGTTAATCCGCTTGCATGATCAAAGTGAAGATGCGTCATTAAGACGTAATCAATATCTGCTGTTTGCAGGCCGAGTGCCGCGAGTGACTCTTCCAATTTTGTCTCTTCTGTTACGCCGTAATTGCGTTTTTGTTTATCCGTCAGCTTCCCTGATCCGATGCCAGAATCCACTAAAAAATGGAGACCATTCCACCGTATGAGGATTGGGTCACACCGCAGTTCAATTTGATTGCGATCGTTCACCGGGTATTTTTTTGACCATAACGGCTTTGGCACCACACCAAACATCGCACCGCCGTCCATGTGTGTATCTCCCCCGTTTAACCAGAAAAGTTCCATGTCACCTATGTTCATTGTCTCCATTGCTGTCATCCCTCCTTTTTCTATCGTAGCAAATACAGCTGAAAATCGCATGCATCAATCTTTTCATGAAAAAAGCTGACTGCAATTCTTTTTGCAGCCAGCTTGATGTCACTTGTTATTCTGAAAATTTCACTTCTGATCGATAGATAGGTTGTCCCATAGACGAGAATTTCTCTTCGTATTCCGTCATCACATTTCCTTCTAGTCCGTCCTTATGTAAATCTAAGCTTACATACGTTAAAAGAAGGCCATATGCAGAAAAGCTCTTTAAGGAATATTCAAATAACCCGCGGTTATCTGTTTTGAAATGCAATTCACCGCCTGGACGGAGAATATGTTCATATCGCTCTAAAAAGGCCTTAAACGTCAATCTGCGCTTTTCATGTCTTGCTTTTGGCCACGGATCAGAGAAATTCAAATACACTCGGTCAATCTCATTTTCCGCAAACACATCTGTCAGCGTTTCCGCATTAATGTTCAAGAGCTTTACATTTTCAACATCTGTCTCTTTGATTTTATCTACTGCTGTCACAATGACACTTTTAAATAATTCAATGCCAATATAGTTGGTATCAGGATGAAGCTTGCCCATTCCAGCGATAAAGCTCCCTTTTCCTGTGCCAACTTCAATATGGATTGGATGATCATTTCCAAACAGCTCATGCCATTTCCCTTTATATTGCTCTGGGTTAGCTAAGGCAATATGAGCATTTTCAGCTAAGTAATCATCAGCCCATGGTTTATGTCGCATTCTCAATTTGATACACCTCTATTTTCTTTACATTTTATCAAGATACCATGAAACATAAAGACCCGCAAGACAGCATCTTTATGCGCATATGAAAAAGACCAGCCCTTCGCTTGAGCTGGTCTGCCGCATGTATAAATTGGGTGCTGAATGCACAGTTTAACCACATAAATGACACGCAGAAAAGGAGCATACGTATGGGATTAAACCGTCAACATCAGCTTCAATTAATCAAAGATATTTTAACCGATCACCAGTTGGATTGCTGCGGGACTGTTGCAGAATATGAACAGGTGGGACGCGTGATTCAATTCATGCTGGCAAAAGAAGACCTTGATGCCGACATTCGTCAATTATTAACTGATATTTATGATTACAGCCAAAAGGGCACTTCTGTCAGTTCAATCGATGCACATATTGAGGCGCATCAATCGCATTTGTCAGAGTGGGTCGAGAATATTCCTCTGTCTTAATGAATATTTAACCGCTGTAAGAGTGCGCACAGCTCCGCTTGCACTTCTTGCTGCGCTTTTTCATTCCCTTTTCTTTTATGCCACACGACAAACGATACGGTTTCAGCGAGGACGTACCAAGCCATGCGTTTTCGCAAATTGTCCGTCAGCTGGGCACCGTACATTGAGAGCCAGCTTTCCCAGTTCTCTTCTTCAACATAATGGTATAAAAGTGGTCCAAGATCAATGGCTGGGTCAGCAATCATCGCCCCATCCCAATCGATCAAGTAAAGCTGGTTTTCATCTGTCAGCAGCCAATTATTATGATTCAGGTCACAATGACACACGACCTTGTCTTCAAATTGAACTGCCTCCACATGCTTCTCTAAGTACTGGATAGCACGTGTGACGTCGCGCGAATCAATTTGCTCTTTAAATATGGACTGTTTTAAATGCTTCAGAATGGATGCTGGGTCTAGAGAGTGCTTCTCTAATCGTTTCAGCATATCAAGCAATTCTTTCGATGTATGAATTTTTCTTAGCTGCTCTGCGACAGGACGGTCATTCATGTCCTTTGGCTTCAGCTCTCTGCCGCTCAGCCAGTGCTGCGCAGTGATGACATCCCCATTTTCCATCCGTTTTGTCCAGACAAGCTTCGGCACAATGCCTTCAGCTGACAAAACCGCAAGAAACGGTGACGTATTGCGTTTTAAAAATAGCTTTTGGTCATTGTGTGTTGCGAAGTACGCATCTCCCGTAGCGCCTCCAGCAGGAGAGATGTGCCATTCGCTACCTAATATTTGTCCCAACCAGTTCATATCAATTTTCAACCCATCATTTCTTAAAATATTTTAAATCGTGCTTTTTTAGTCGACAAAATTCAGCCGATTGAAGGTCAATAGGCTGTTTCTTTTTTTATTTATATGATCATAAAAACAAAAAGGACAGCTATTGAGAATGAGATGCTAAACAATAGCCGTCCTATAGATTTTATCGTTACCTTCTTATACTCGTCAAGCAAAACTAGAAAATCAGGACAAGAACCTTATGAAAAGAAAGGCTTTTTTCATGGTTCTTTGACTAAGACATTCACGATAAGTGATTTAAGCACGTAATTTTAAGGAGTATTCACTCGCCTTCACAAAAACAGGCGTTGCGCCGATCACTTCTCCATCTGCATGAAATAAGATTTTTCCATCTGCCTCCAAGTACGCTTCTTCGTGCTGAAACAGGGTAACGCCCTTCATTCCAAGGTGCTTGCGAAACACCATCGCACTTAGAAACAAGAGCACTTTAAATGGATTCAAATCTGTGACAACGAGTGTTTGAAAGCCTGGCTGCCTTGCGCTTACTTCTGGCGCTGCTTCCAGCCCACCTCCGTAATAGGGTTGATTACAAACAATCACAAACCACACTTGGCGAAAGACCTTCTTCTCGTTTTCAATAAACAGTGCAAGGTCGAACGGCTTAAAGGACCATAAAGAATGGAGAAATGACAGCGGGTAGATGATAAACCCAAGCCCCAGTCGTTTCAGCCACTTTTTTCCTCTGAAATGCACTGTTTTCCTTAGCACATGCGCATCAAACCCAGCACCGATATGATTGATAAAGAGAACGGATTGTGCGCTTTCTGCGTGATCTTGAAAGGAGCCGAGTGAAAATGTTTTGGTGAGCATTCTTTTTTGCTTTCTCACTTCTTTTAGGACATCTTGACGATGGATGCCAAGGCCCTTCGCCGCATCATTCCAATGACCGGCGGGGACAAAGCTTAGCTGCACATGATCCATTTCCTTTAAGCCATTTAGGACTTCATGAATGGTTCCGTCACCGCCAATGACAATCAGGCGCTTTAGCCTGTCATCTTGCATGGCGCTAATTTGTCTTGCCAATACTTCTGCATGACCTTCATGCTGGGTGAGAAACGATCGATATGAGATCTCCATCCTTTGTAGTTCTTTCTCTATACTCTTCCATGTACGAAGTCCTTTTCCATGTCCTGCTGCTGGATTAACGATAAAGTACCATTCATTCATATATTAGCTCCACTCAGGTCTCATTTTTCGTGACCTTCCATTATGCCTTTAATCGAGCCATTCCTGCCTTCTTTTGCTGTCTGATTCACCATAAGCAAGCAATGCTTTTGTCGCCTTAAATTGCTGATGCTTTGTCGGCGCAGTATTTTTCCGCTGCTTTTCAAACCAATCTTCCGCCTTCTTCTTATCGACAACCTCCATCCCGTATGGAACTTCCGGTAAGTCAATATAAGAGGTACGGCTGATCAGGATTTTTTTCACAGGAAGATGGACACCGCTTTGCTGTAAGATTTTTGACACGACGGTGCCAGAGCGTAGAAGGCTTGCGCAAGGATTCAAAACGGACTGAACCGCTTTCCCATTCGCCCGCTTTTCCCAAAAACGTTCCTTCGTTCCGATATATACACTGTCAGGCTCTGCCTCTAAGAAGGATAAACAAATCACTTCCAGCGGCGTAATGAGGACTGGACATAATTCCATCTCTGCTTTTTGAATGAGCAGCACCGGTTTGTACATCACAAAATATGAATCCGGAAGCTGCCTAGCAAGCATGCGCAGCTTTTCGTCATACCGAATGTGGTGGGAAACGGTCGAAATGTTGGAAATCGTCGAGCTCGCCCATTTTAATTGAACATCATATAGATGATCCTTAAAAAAATGAATGAGCTTCGTTTCATCTGTAGGAACGTTTGTAAAGACACCTTGCTCTATATCTGTCGGCTCGTTAAAAAGACTCAGGTCCCGTTCCTTCTTCATATCGGCTTCTTTTTGCTTTCTCTTTAAGGAGAATTTCTTTCTCTTTTCCTCCTCTTGTTCAGGCGCTTGTTCAGAGATTTGGTCAAATGAATGCTGCGTCTTCTCTTTTGAAGCTTTTTTTAACTCGTCCCACCTTTGCTTTTTCAATCGAATGAATTGATTGATGTAGTGATGCGGGTCTTGTTCATATCGTGATATATAATCTTGAATTTTGATAATTTGCGCCATCTGCTGCTCACTCCAACTTTTAGAATCATTTATGTAGTGCAAATTGTTTGATTGCGTGATAACGCGGGGTTTCTCTCGGGCGTATTTCATATAGAGTCATACAAGAAACCTCTATCACGTATGGCTCTTTGCGTAAAGGCGCTTGTTCTGCAAAAGAGTGGTCCGCGTTCCATTTGCGCGCAATCGTCATATGCGGATGAAACGGTCTCTTTTCAACAGGATGTCCTGTTGACAATACGGCTTCTCTCACCTTTTCTCTTAATTGCATGAGTGGTTCACTTTCATCAGGTTTTGCAAAAAAGACTCTCGGGCGTTCCTTCGTGCCAAACTGTCCGACCTCATTCAGCTCTAGTGAAAATGCAGTGGCTTCCTTTGAGAGGATCTCAAGCAGCTCGATGATCTTCTTTAAGCGCTCATCTGGAATGGCACCTAAAAAGATCAAGGTCACATGATAATCATGTGGTGCTGTCCACTTTTGAAAAGACAGTCCGCTTCTTTGATCAATGTCTTTTTTGATTTGATGCGCAAGTTGTTCAGGGATGTGAACCCCAATAAAATAATGACGGTTTTCTAACACAATATCACCTGTCCTTTTATAACAAACTTTACGAATCCCCATTGATGATAGTATAACTAAAGAAATGCGGAATGAGAAGAAAGGGTGTCACATGATGAAGGTTGCACAAAATATAGCGGAGCTGATTGGCGATACACCACTTGTTCAATTACAGCGGCTTCAGCCAGACAATGCGGCAGCTGTTTATTTAAAGCTGGAATCGTTTAATCCTAGCGGCAGTGTGAAGGACCGCGCTGCTTACAATATGATCGTCGAGGCTGAAAGGCAAGGGAAGCTTACAAAAGGAGCGACCATTATTGAACCGACGAGTGGGAATACAGGGATTGGTTTAGCTATGAATGCAGCAGCTAGAGGGTATCAAGCCATCCTTGTGATGCCTGATACGATGACAAAGGAACGAATCAATATTTTGAAGGCTTACGGGGCGCAGGTCGTTTTAACCCCAGGAGAAGAAAAAATGCCAGGCTGTATTCGCAAGGCAGAGGAGCTGGCAGCTCAAATTCCTCATAGCTTTATCCCGATGCAATTTGATAATAGAGCGAATCCAGATGCCCATAGAGGCACAACGGCTGTTGAAATCATGGAAGCTGTCAAACAACTTGGAAAGCCCCTTGGAGCCTTTGTCGCAACAGCAGGAACTGGCGGAACCATTACAGGCACTGGAGAGGAATTAAAGAAGGCTTTCCCTCATATGACCATACGTGTGGCAGAGCCGAAGGGATCTCCAGTCTTATCTGGCGGGACACCTGGCAAACATAAACTTGTTGGCACAAGCCCAGGATTTATTCCCAAAATTTTAAACGAGCATGTCTATGATGAGATCGTGCAAGTAAGCGATGAAGATGCGTACAATATCACACGTCAGCTTGCCCGTCTTGAAGGAATTTTAGTTGGTCCATCCTCTGGAGCAGCCTGCTATGCTGCGATTGAAACAGCCAAGCAATTGCCGGTAGATCAAATTGTGATCTGTATGACAGCAGATACAGGCGAACGATACTTATCAAGTGATGTTTTTCAAGATTAAAAAAGGAACAGGGTCATGAATCCCTGTTCCTTTCAGATTGTTGACAAAGGGCTAAAATGATCTTGATTTTAGCCCTTTGTCTTCTTTTCAGCGTGATAGAAAACCTTTGCAGCCCTAGGAAGGACGAGCACCGGAACGGAGCGAATTTGACATTCGTGAGTACCGGTGCGCAGGACTGACACCGAATGCGAGGGTTTGTCTACATGCTGTTTCAAGGTTAGGACGATTTGTCGGACTTCACCTCAGCCTGCTCCCCTGTGATGAGTAAAGCCTGCTCATCAGTAAGCGGGCATAAATCGAGCGTCTGCTCATACTGCTCCATGATTTGCTGCGCAGCCTCGCCTAAATAGGTATTGTACATATGCGGTACCGGACAGTAGCTTATCTCATTGAATCCTTGATAAGATGAAAGCTCTGGTGCCTTCTGCCGATCATCCATCACGGAGATATATTCAATGCTTGGCGCCATGATGATACTCCCTGCGGATTCGCCAATGTACAACTTGCCTTTATTGATTTCTTCTTTTAGCACGTCATCGAGACCGTGATTTCTCAATTCCTGCAGCAAATAGAAGGTGTTGCCTCCTGATACGTACACCACATCATTTTGTTTTATCATCTTTATGATTTCTTCGGCAGACTGCTCAGCTATTTGAACGATTTCTAGCTGCATACCGAGTTGATGAAAGGCTTCTTTCGCTGCCTCCACATAGTGAGTGACTTCTTCCACAGCACTTGCTGTTGGAAAAAATGTCACACGTTTTCCTTTTAATGATTCACCCGTAAAGTCAGATAAGAGAGAATAGCTGTCTTTGAATGAAGAGCATAAGAACATTTTTTTCACTGTGAATCCCTCTTCTCTTTTTCTATTTTGCCAATTCATACATGGCTTGTGCATATAGAGCGGTTGCTCTTAGTAGATCATCGATTTCGATATATTCATCCTTCTGGTGTGCGCAATCTGGTCTGCCAGGGAAGAGAGGACCAAAGGCAACGCCTGCTTCTAAAGATCTCGCATACGTTCCTCCACCAATGGCAATCAGGTGAGCTGGATCTCCCGTTTGTTCCTCATATACCCGCTGCAATGTTTTGACAAGTGGGTGATCTTTTGAGACGTGATGCGGGGGGCTGTCATCAAATTTTAGAAGGGTAGCCCCTTTGATGCCTTCGATCCCTTTTTTAACGTCCTTGCCGTCTGCTGTCACTGGATAGCGGACATTTAATCCTAGCTTCGCTTCCTCGCTTTGTGTATAGCGGATCGTGCCAACATTCAAGGTCAAATCTCCGCTAATGTCATCTTTGCAAGCAATCCCCAGCTTTTTCCCTCTTGTATCCTGATCAAATAAAGCATTGATTTGAGAGGTAAAAGCAAGCCCGTCTTCATCTAATTCTTGTCCACATAGGAAATTGGCCATATGAATGCCCGCATTGATGCCATGCGCCGGCTCCATAGCATGAACTGATTCACCTTTTAATGTGAAATGCAGTCCATCCGCTACATTCTTTACCTCACCTGATAATTGATTGTCAGCAAGATAAGCTTCAAAAGTTGTTTTTAATGATTCAGCATCGTGTTCTTGTGCCGCTGTCACAGTGGCAGTTGCCTCATCCGGCACCATATTCAGCCGCATACCCGATGTGAATTGCTTGAGCGTATAGCGCTGATGTTGTTCTGTATGTTGATATGTAAATGACACAATGGCATCAATGATCCCTTTTTCAGCATGAATAATCGGAAAATCAGCATCTGGTGCAAATCCAATTTGCGGCATCGCCTCGTGCTTGAAATAATGGTCCACACAGCGCCAATCACTTTCTTCATCTGTTCCAATGATCATTCGAATCTTTTTTGACAGCTTCATCCCTGTATCTTTTAACATCTTCAGTGCGTAGAAAGCCGCCATGGTTGGCCCTTTATCATCAATGGCGCCTCGTGCAAATATTTTATTTTCTCTTATGTCCGCTGAAAATGGCGGGGTTGTCCAGCCGTCACCAGCAGGCACAACGTCCACATGGCATAGCACACCTACAATGTCTTCGCCTTCTCCATATTCAATATGACCAGCATAGCCATCCACATTCTTGACTGTGAATCCTTCGTCTTCCCCTTTTTTCAGCATATACTGAAGGGCCTGATCGACTTTTTCACCAAATGGCTTTCCTTCTTTTCCACCTTCTTCATCAAGGACACTTTCAATTTGTAAAAAAGATTGTGTGTCCTCAATCAAATCGTCTTTTTTTCGTATGACTTCAGCTTCCCAATTCATTTTTCCATTCCTCCTTGAAAAAAGGTTGCAATCCACCCTTAAAACGAATATTATATTAATTGTTTTGTAATAATGTTCGTAAATGGAGGATTTTATGTTTCAGTTAAAAGAAAACCAAACCAACATAAAGAGAGAATTAATCGCTGGTATGACGACATTCTTTACTATGGTATATATTGTTGCCGTTAACCCAGGAATTCTTTCAAAAGCAGGCATTCCTTTTGACCAAGTCTTTACTGCAACAATTATCGCTGCTGTCGTCGGTACGCTCTGGATGGCACTATTTGCAAACTATCCGATTGCGATTGCACCAGGCATGGGGCTGAATGTCTATTTCACCTTTACAGTTGTCGGTGGTGGCGGCATCAGCTATCAAACAGCGTTCAGTGCGGTATTTGTTGCTGGAATACTCTTTATTATTTTATCGTTAACATCCCTTAGAAAACAACTGATTCAAGCCATTCCAGATAATTTAAAATACGGCATTACAGCCGGAATCGGGCTTTTTATTGCATTTATCGGCCTCCGTCAGTCTGGGATTATCGCAGCTGACCCGGAAAATTTAGTGAAGCTTGGCAACTTAAGCTCGCCTGTTGTCATTTTAACGCTTGTCGGCTTAATGATCTCTGTTATTTTAATGGTACTTCAAGTAAATGGCGCTCTGTTTATCGGCATGTTAGCGACGACACTGATTGCGGTCGTAACAGGCCAGCTTCATTTTCCGAAAATGCTGATGGACATCCCTGCACTACCAGAAGGCATGCTGATTACAAACCCATTCGCTGCCTTCGGCGATGTATTCTCTCATCATTTATACGCTGTCGTCTTCTCCTTCTTACTAGTGACGATTTTTGATACAACGGGCACAATGATCGGAGTGGCCGAACAAGCAGGACTCATGAAAAATGGGCAGCTGCCAAAGGTACGCAGAGCCCTGCTCGCTGACTCTGCTGCAACGACGATCGGTTCTATGTTTGGAACAAGCCCAACGACAGCTTATATTGAATCATCATCTGGGGTTGCTGCTGGCGGAAGAACTGGACTCACTTCTTTAACGGTCGCTGCACTGTTTATTGTGGCATTGTTTTTCGGTCCGCTCGTTCAGGCCATTTCTTCTTTACCATCCATCACATCACCTGTTCTCATCATTGTCGGGTGCTTGATGATGAACTCCGTGTCACGCATTCGCTGGAACGAGCTAGACGAAGCATTCCCTGCTTTTCTAGTGATCCTTTCCATGCCGCTGACATCTAGTATTTCAACCGGAATTTCACTTGGATTTATTTCATATCCACTTGTGAAACTGGCAAAAGGGAAATGGAGAGAAGTACATGTACTTGTTCTCATCTTTGCCATTTTATTTTTCATTCAGCTCTTTTTCTTAGAAGGATAACAGAAACAATAAAGGCACATTCTAACAAGGGATGTGTCTTTTTAAGATGAGTGAATTTTTTATTTTGTAAATTTTCTGTGTTTCATTTTTGGACGTTTGAATGTGACAGTATTCTCCATACGCCTTACGCCCATTGGGTTGTAACCGAATTCAAAACATGGTATATACCATGTTTCGATTCATGAAGACAAGTTAAATAACATGTAAAGTTGACTTTTTGGTGGAACTAGATGCATAATAACGTGTATAATAGAATAAAACATTAAGAAACACGAACATTTACCATTGTTGCATGTCCTTATTTCGCAGTTTTAGTGTAGTAAGTTGTGGTTAGTCAAGTCCATCCGATCTTATTGATAGGGAGTGGTTTTTTGAAACCTTCAACAAACCGTATGATGACTCGAATAAAATCAGTCTATATGTTCATTCAAGAGAAAGGTCTTGTGACGACACAAGAGCTGGTTGATGAATTCGGGATCACACCTAGAACCATTCAAAGAGACTTAAACGTGCTTGCCTATAACGATCTTGTTCATAGTCCAAGCAGAGGCAAATGGGAAACAACGAGAAAAAAAGTAAAAATATCATCTTAAGCGTATAATGAACTGTCCATATAACAAAAAGAACCGGCGACATGCCGGTTCTTTTCTTTTGTCTTCTTTTCTTTTGTTCTACATTTATGGTCGATTGATTAAGCTGTCTAATTCTTCGTCCGTCAATTCACGGTACTCCCCTGGCGCTAGATCTTCATCTAAAGAGATAGCTCCCATCGAGCGTCTTTTTAAAAAGATGACTTCATTTCCCACTGCTTGCGCCATCAGCTTCACTTGATGGTACTTTCCTTCAGTAATTGTTAAACGGATGCGTGTATCTTCACTTTCATTCGCATCTACTTCAACCTTTGCCGGCTTCGTGCGGTAATCATCTAAAATGACAACACCCTCTTCAAGACGCTTGATGTCTTGATCTCCTAATGGATATTTCAAATGAACCTCGTACGTTTTTGGCACATGCTTTTTTGGAGAAAGTAATTGATGAGCAAGCTGTCCATCATTTGTGAGGAGGAGAAGACCGACTGTATCCTTGTCTAGTCTCCCGACAGGAAATGGCTCCCTTGCGATATCCTCCGGCTCAAGTAAATCGACGACCGTTTCATCCCGCAAATCTTCAGTAGCTGAGATGACCCCATCCGGTTTGTTCATCATTAAGTAAATGAATTCTTTATATTCTACACGCTCTCCGTGTACGAGCACTTCATCATTCGATGGATCAACATGATCTTTCACCTGCTTCGCCAGTTCTCCATTCACGGTGACTGCCCGTGCCTTGACCAGCTTCTTTACATCTTTTCTTGAACCAAAGCCGCTGCTAGCAAGCAATTTATCAAGCCTCATGAAACTCCACCTCTTCTTAACTCTTTTTTCTTAAAAATTTCGGCATACGGCTGCCGAGTACACGCTCAAGTAATCCTACCTTATATGACAAGAACAGATACACACCGCCGCCAGTGATCATTGAAATCAAAATGACGATACCCGCGTTAATAATTCCACCTTCATACGAAATCACTTGGCTCACAAGCTGACATGTCGTATACGCCACTACAGCCATAATCGCAGTCAAAATACCAATGAGAATAAATCGTTTGAAAATCCTGCGGAACGAATAGCCGGCATGGCGCTTAATCATGATAAACATATACAAGATGGACGCACTATAGCCTAACGCAGTCGCAAGCACAGAACCATTTCCTTGCAGCCAGCTGATTAGCGGAATGTTCAGAACCGTTTTAATGATGATCCCTAACAACAGACTGACGATGGCAAATTTTTGTTTGTTAATTCCCTGCAAAATCGCTGCATTAATGGTGAATAAAGAAAACAATAACGCAACAGGTGCATACCAGAACAAAATTGACATCCCAATCTCAGGATGAACAGACGGATAGAAAAACCAATAAACCGGTCCAGCTAATGCCGAGATACCAAATGAAGCAGGCAGCACGAAAAATAATATGACCTGCATCGTCTGATCAATTTGTCTATTGAGCAGCTTGTAGTTACGAGCTGTAAATGATTCCGTAATCGTTGGAATCAAGGTTAAGCCAAACGCTGTTGCAAGGGACACAGGAATCATCACGAGCTTCGGTAAATATAACGTCACAATAGACAATACCGCTGTACTAATATCCTGATGGCCTGATGCAATCATGGCTCTGTTAATCGTGTTTGTATCTATATAAGAATAAATTGGAATCGCCAGTCCAACAAACACATACGGTGCGGCATAGCTAAATAGCTCTGTAAACATTTGCTTATAAGATAAGTCAGAGGAAGCACCTGTATTCGGCTGCATGGATAAGAGCCGATCCTTGCGCTTCAGCCAATATAAATAAAGCGTGAATAAGCCGCCAAATGCGCCGATAAGTGCTGCAAATGTAGCATATCCGACAGCGATGACAAGACCGCCGTCAAGCACTTTTAAAATAATAAACGTTGCTGTTAATAGGAAGATGATTCTGACAAGCTGCTCGATGACTTGGGAAACAGCTGTCGGTCCCATCATAGAGTGTCCTTGGAAGAACCCTCGCACGAGACTCATAATTGGTACAACCAAAAGACCTAAACTGACCATCCGAATCACATATACCACTTGGTCGACGGTCAAACCGCCTGTTTCATTTGATCCGCCAAGCTGAATCTTGGCGAAAATTGGTGCACTCAAATATAAAAGAGAAAAAGCGATAATCCCGGTGACAAGCATGACCGACATACCCGCCCTGAACATTTTTCTCGTTGTCTCATAATCGCCAATTGCATTATATTTAGAAACAAATTTTGATACCGCTGTTGGAAAACCAAGCGTAGCAATACTTAAAAAGATCGTATACTGATTGTATCCATATTGAAATAGCGCTCCACCAGTAGCTCCAACCATTGCGCTAAATGGAATTAAATAAATCATACCAAGAATACGAGAGAGATAAGTCCCTATCGTTAAAACCAACGTACCACGAAGCAGTTTATTAGACATGCGCTTAACCACCATTTTTCTAATGAATATTCAACTCAACTATTTTACCACATCATTTCGACGCACAGGTAACAAATCCAATACAGAAGGCACAAAACCAATCAATTCATATTTCAGCCTTCCCCAATTTTCGTTATAATAGATAAATGACTGAAAGTAGAAAGAGGAATGTAACATGAAACATTATGATGTCATTGTCATTGGCGGTGGACCTTCTGGACTGATGGCCGCTATTGCATCAGCAGAGCACGGTGCAACTGTTCTGTTAATTGACAAAGGAACCAAGCTTGGCAGAAAGCTCGCCATTTCTGGCGGTGGACGCTGTAACGTCACCAATCGCCTTCCAGTAGAAGAAATCATCAAGCATATTCCCGGAAACGGCCGTTTTTTATATAGTGCATTTTCTGAGTTCAATAACGAGGATATTATTTCGTTTTTTGAAAACCTCGGCATTGAACTTAAAGAAGAAGACCATGGACGTATGTTCCCTGTCTCAAACAAAGCACAATCTGTTGTGGATGCCCTTTTAGACAGGCTCCGTAACCTCAATGTGACCATTCGAACGAATGAGAAGATTAAAACAGTTCTGTATCAAGACGGACAAGCAGCCGGAATTGTTACAAATAATGATGAAAAAATTTCAAGTAAATCCGTTGTGATTGCTGTTGGCGGAAAAAGTGTGCCGCATACTGGTTCTACTGGTGACGGCTACGCATGGGCAGAAGCCGCTGGTCATACGATTACAGAGCTCTTCCCAACAGAAGTACCGGTCACATCGGATGAACGTTTTATAAAAGAAAAAGTGCTCCAAGGGCTTTCTTTAAGAAGTGTGGCTGTCAGTGTTTTAAATAAAAAAGGAAAACCCGTCGTCACACATGTCATGGATATGATCTTTACACACTTTGGCTTATCCGGCCCAGCTGTTCTTAGATGCAGCGGATTTGTGGTGAAAGAATTGAAAAAGCAGCAGGTCGTCCGTCTGCAAATAGACTTATATCCGAAGCTTAATGACGAAGAGCTTTTCCAAAAGCTTCATCGAGACCTAAAAGATGAACCAAAAAAAGCCATTAAAAATGTCCTAAAGTCTTGGATGCAAGAACGCTATTTATTGTTTTTGTTAGAGAGGAACGGTATAGATCCGCAAGACACTTTTTCTGGTCTTGCTAAAGACAAACTGCGCGCATTCGCCCATGATTGCAAACATTTTATCGTTCATGCCAATGGTACGCTCTCCTTGGACAAAGCGTTTGTTACAGGAGGCGGCGTTTCTGTGAAAGAAATTGAACCGAAGAAAATGGCGTCTAAAAAAATGCCCGGTCTTTATTTCTGCGGAGAAATTCTAGACATTCATGGTTATACAGGCGGATACAATATCACGTCAGCACTTGTGACTGGCAGGCTTGCCGGCATGAATGCTGCACTCGAAGCAAAGGAGAGATTTTCATGATAAGACGTGCACTTCCGATTATCCTAGCAGTTGTGATTAGTTTGACAGCCGCTGTTTTCTTAAAGCTGTCCATTACCCCATTAAAAGTTGCCATTGTGTTGGCATTTACCATCTTCGCTGTTTGTTTAAAAGAATACGTCTACCGTCTTCGTAAACGTATTGAAGAAAAATCATCTTCACATATCGATAGTTGATTAATGGAAGCAAAACATGTTACGGTAAAGTAGAGGTCGAGTGAGAAGCTCGCCTCTTTTTGTTTGAAATTAGTTGAGTTAGGGGATATTAAGTAAATCCTCTGCTTAAACGTGTAGAACAACAGGAGAGTGAGATGGTGTGAAAAACGTATCAAGTGTATTTTGGATTGTGATTGCGATCACATTTGTTGCCGTCATATGGGGAGCTTTTTCTCCAGAAACACTGCAAAATGTCACAGATCAAATTCAAACATACATTACAAATGACTTTGGCTGGTATTACTTGTTAGTGGTGTCACTACTCGTCGGCTTTTGTCTATTCTTTATTTTTAGCCCAATCGGTAAGATTACGCTAGGAAAACCTGGGGAAGAGCCTGAATTCGGCTTATTTTCTTGGTTTGCGATGCTATTTAGTGCCGGTATGGGAATTGGTCTTGTTTTTTACGGAGCAGCTGAACCGATCAGCCACTATGCCATCCAGTCACCAACGGGTGATACTGAAACGGCGCAGGCATTCCGAGATTCCCTTCGATATACTTTTTTCCATTGGGGGCTTCATGCATGGGCTATTTATGCCATTGTTGCACTTTGTATTGCTTACTTTAAATTTAGAAAAGATGCACCTGGCTTAATCAGTGCAACGTTGCAGCCGGTTTTAGGAAATAAAACGAATGGATGGATCGGAAAAACCATCGATTGTATTGCGGTATTTGCAACTGTAGTTGGTGTTGCGACAAGCCTAGGATTAGGCGCAGCACAAATAAACGGTGGATTGAATTACCTGTTTCACATTCCGAATGCTTTTAGCACACAATTGATCATTATCATGATTGTGACGGTGCTTTTCCTTGCATCTGCTCTAAGCGGAATTGGAAAAGGCATTAAATATTTAAGTAATATCAACATGGTATTAGCAGCTGTTCTGATGTTTTTCTTACTTTTGGTAGGTCCAACTGTTTTTATCTTAAATTCATTTACTGACTCAATTGGGCAATACTTATCCAACATCGTTCAAATGAGCTTCCGTCTATCTCCAAATGATCCTGAGAAGAGAGAATGGATTAATGGATGGACAATCTTTTATTGGGCATGGTGGATTTCTTGGGCACCATTTGTCGGAATCTTTATCGCAAGGGTGTCACGCGGACGAACGATTCGAGAATTTTTAGTAGGTGTCTTAGTGGCTCCTTCTATCCTAGTATTTCTATGGTTCTCGATTTTCGGTGTATCTGCGATGGATTTACAGCAAAAGAATATTGTCGATGTTGCGGGTCTATCAACAGAAACAATGCTCTTCGGTGTACTAAATGAATATCCGCTGGCGATGATCACATCGATTCTAGCACTTATTTTAATCGCTATATTCTTTATTACATCGGCTGATTCAGCTACATTTGTGCTTGGAATGCAGACAACCTATGGATCATTGAACCCTTCTGGCAGTGTCAAAGTTAGCTGGGGTATTATCCAATCTTCTGTTGCTGCCGTACTTTTATTTTCAGGGGGACTTGAAGCCCTGCAAAATACAGCCAAGCTCGCAGCCTTGCCGTTCTCCGTTGTCATTATTTTGATGATTGTCTCACTGTACAAGTCATTGAATGATGAACGAAGAGCCATCAAGCAAGCCAATAAAGTCAGTAAACCACGAAGTCCAAGAGTAAAAAAAGCATAATCTCAAGCGAAAAAAGCCGTTCCTCATAAGAACGGCTTTCAGATTGTTGACAAAGGGCTAAAATGATGTTTATTTTAGCCCTTTGTCTCCTTTTCAGCGTGATAGAAAACCTTTGCAGTCTAGGAAGGACGAGCACCGGAACGGAGCGAATTTAACATTCGTGAGTACCGACGCGCAGGACTGACACCGAATGCGAGGGTTTGTCTACACGCTGAAAGCCGTTCCTCATAAGAACGGCTTTTTTCTATATAGACAATTTAAGATTGTTGCAAGCAGGAGGATTCCTGTAAAATAATAATGAAATCATTTCTACAATGGAGGTTTATATGACGCTGCCTACATTCAAGTACAACCCAGATCCAGTTTCGTTAAACGTGATCAAAAAAGAGCCTACGACATGTCCTGTTTGTGAAAAAGAAAGAGAATATGTGTATCATGGTCCATTTTATTCTGTTGAAGATGTGAAAGGAATTTGTCCTTGGTGCATTAAAGATGGTTCAGCCGCTAAAAAATACGATGGCACCTTTCAAGACGATGCAAGTTGTGATGACGTTGAGCAAGAGGAATATATAGATGAACTGATCTTTAGAACGCCAGGTTATCGCGGCTGGCAGCAGGAATATTGGTTAAGCCATTGCGGAGATTTTTGCGCGATCGTCCAGTATGTCGGTTGGAAAGAGATAGAACATTTAGAGGAAGAGCTCACAGAAGATATCGAAGACATTTGCAGCGGCGGAGGATTAACGAAAGAAAACCTAAAACAATGGCTCGTCAACGGCGGAGATCTGCAAGGCTATCTCTTTCAATGTGTTCACTGCAACAAGCATCGTTTATATATTGACGCTAGTTAAACAAAGTAAAAGGACCCTTCAAATAGGTCCTATTTTTTATATAAAATGAGGGCAGAAAAACAGTAGAGCTGTTCTCCTCCTTGCTCACAGATCACTGCTACATTGTACTTGATGTCAATGATTTGGTCGTCATCCATTCCTTTTAAAAAAAGATTGATTTCGCTCTGCAAATCTTTTTCGTGCTCTTCATCAAATACAGCTACCTTTAGCACATATGCCACTCTCCCTTCTCTCGCTACTCTATCTTTATGCACATGAGGGCGGACATATGAACAAAAAAAGCCTTTCATCTATGAGATGAAAGGACTTCTGTTTACAGCTTCGGTTTTGTTTCTCCTGTCCAAGCAAGCATTCCGCCAACGACATTGGTCGCTTGATAGCCTTGGTCTTCTAGGAAATAGCAGACATTTTCACTACGTTTACCAGAGCGGCAAATAATATAATACTCCTGCGTTTGATCGAATGCATCCAGTTTCTCAGGGATATCTCCCATTCGGATGTGGACAGCTTCTGGAATCATTCCTTCTGCTACTTCCTCGTCCTCACGCACATCAACAAGCTGAATGGCTTCTTCTTGCTCTAGCTTTTGTTTTAATTCTTCTATTGAGATTTCTTTTACTGACACGACGCTCATCTCTCCTTTTAATCACAGTGACACCATTATAGCAAATGAACCCCATTACTGTGTATTCACCCGCTTCGATTGCAGGAAAGACGGCAGGCGTTTCTTTACTTCGGCTGTCTGCTGCTCACTTTCAAACTCTACTTTTTTGAATACTTGATAGGCGAGCCACATATGACCATAGGCGAGTATACTCACACTAAAGAACGGCACAACTCCCGGCAAATAAGCAAAGAGAACAAACAGCAGAGCCGAGAAAACGAGCATACAGAGTGTATATTGCAAATATGAGATACCAAGCAAAAGAGAGAATTTCAGATAGAGACGTTTTTTCCAATCATAATGAGCCAGCAGCGGAAAAATATAAAACAAGCTCACAACAAAGAGAAATCCAAAGATATAAATGGCAAAACGAAGCACATGCAAAAACCAGCTCGTTGGATAAATATACGCAAGGTCTACATATATAATCGTTCCTATGATCAATAGCGCCAATCCAATCAAGTTAGAGCGTACAAACTCCTCACGGTACACCTTCCAAAAAGTCCGGAAAACGCTCACTTGCTCATGCCCTTGTATCCACTTTCTCATCACCGAAAATAACGCAGTGGTCGCAGGCATCAATCCAAAGATCCCAAGTCCCAGCATGGTGAACAGCAACCATAGCAAATTTGTATAGGCGAGTCGCATCACCCACTCACACATTCGAAGCATTCTGCTCATTGAACCATCATGATCCATCTCTTTCCCCTCCTCTCTTTTTTATGACACCGTCTCTTTCTGAAGCAACTCTTCTATGTCAATTGGGCGCTTCTCTGCAACAGACCGCCACATGCCTTCCCCAAGTGCAATTGAATAAGCACCAGCCTCTGCCCCTGCTGATATGTCATAGTGAATTAAAGGATCTTTCCCGATAAATAAATCGGCCAAAAGCAGAGGATCTCCGCCGCCATGTCCTCCTGGCTGCTTCACGACTTCAATCGTCTCTTTTGCCCCAAACATCGGATAATAAGAAATCGTCTGTTCTGGGAATTGAAAAGGAATTCTGGATGGCACATGAAACTCATTTGTTTCAATACGCCCCTTCGTCCCATTTATAGCAAGCCGGTATCCTTCGTAGGGTGCTGAGAATTGAATCGAATAGCTGAAGAGAGCCCCTTGGTCATACGCCACTGATGCCACATATGTATCCTCAATGTCAATTTCCTCATCAAAAATACAGGCGTCTGGGCGATAATTGGTGTATTGCTGCGTTTGCTCCTGACCGGATTCAATATGATCGTCCTCGACATTTGAGCGTACTACCCTCGGATTCCACCTTGCTTCATAATGACATGTATCCTTCACATGACATGTTCCGCAATACCTGTTTTCTTCCCCCTGCAAAGGATTCCAAGGACTTTTATCTCCGTAATAGTTCAGCGCCCCGTAGGCAAATACTTGCTTCGGCTTTTGATTGATCCACCAATTGACCAAATCAAAATGATGCGTCGATTTATGAATGGATAGTCCGCCAGAGAATTGCCGCGTGCGGTTCCACCTTTTGAAATAACTAGCGCCATGATACGTATCAATGAGCCAGCTCAGTTCAACAGATGTGACCCTACCAATCTTTCCTTCTAAAATGAGTTCTTTGATCTTTCGATGAAATGGATTGTAGCGATAATTGAAAGTGACTGTGACCTTTCCTTTACTTTCCTTTTCTTTTTCCATTACTTTTTTGGCGTCTTTTGCTGTTGTGACCATTGGCTTTTCAGTGATGACATCGAGATCATGGCCAAGTGCTTGCAAAATATAGGTGACATGTGTGTCATCCCTGCCTGCCACAATGACGATATCTGGCTTTGCTTCCTTCACCATTTGGTCAAATGCCTCTTCATGAAAAAACGAGACGCCCCGCAGTGATGGAAAACGCTCCTGACAAAGTGTATACCGATGATGATCTATATCTAAAAGCCCTGTAATCCTGTAATGCTCATTGAAATCCTCTGTGAGCGGTTTAATAAACATATTGAACGCACGATGACTGAGTCCGCAAATTACGACCCGTTTCACAGTCCCCACCCCTATTTCTATCGATTTTCACGAAGCTGTTTCATGAGAGACAGCGCCTCTTTGGACTTGTCTGCATACACGGGAATAAAAGCGACCATATCTCGATGTAATCGAAAGGTATAGCCGTTTAGCTTCTTCGTGCCTTTACTAACTTGAACCGCATAATCAACCGTTTCACCTGTCCTTTGATCCTCGATCGTATATGGCCCTGCCGCTTGATCATCAATACCCATCTCTTCAAGCAGCTGAAAGCTTTCAGGATCATCATATGTTCGAAACATTTCTTCCGGGACAAGCATGATGTCCCCCTCTTTGGCGGTAATTTCAACAAGAAGCTTTTCGGGAATCGCCGGGAAGATGTGGACGCTATACGTTTCTTGTTCCGTTTGAAAAGCCTTCTCGACTAATTGATCCTTCATCCCCTTTGACATGTCAGAAAAAATCAGAACATCGATACCGTTTGTTTTCCCATGACAGGCTGACAAACAAAAGGCAGCGATAAAGCTGAGGAGCCATGCTGTAGCCCTTTTTTGCCTCTTCATGCCTTTTGAAAAACAGGCAGCTTCTCTAGCTCAGTTAACGCCATAATAAAAGCGCCTGCCCCGTGTAAATCATTTGTGCTTCTTTCTCTACCGACGTAGTAATCATAAAATCCAGCGGATGTTCCGATACATATATCATTGATGGTAAGATCACCGTTTTCTGTCACAGCCGTCTTATGCTGAATTAAGCCTTGGTAAGCTTTCACCACATGATCTGTGTAGCGGGGGCTGACATACCCTTCGTTCATGGCTTTTGCCATGGCGTACATGAATAAACACGATCCAGAGCTTTCAAGCCAATTGTCGCTATGAGTACCTTTATCAATGATTTGATGCCAGAGACCTGTGTCTTGATCCTGGTACCTAGCTACACTCTCCAGCATGTCTGTCAGCGTTTCCTTCCACATCTTTCGCCCTTCATGCTGCTCTGGCAGATCCTCGATCATATCTGCTAATGCAAGGACATACCAGCCAAATGACCTTGCCCAAAACTCGGGAGAACAGCCTGTCTTTTGATCAGCCCATGGCATCACTTTTCGTTCGTCCCACGCGTGATAATACAGACCTGTTTTTTCATCTTTTGTATGCTTTCTCATGAGATGCTCTTGCTGGATCACCATATCCACCAGTTCCTCTTCATCTTTCAGCTTTGCAAACTTTAAGGCAAAAGGTCCGCCCATGTAGAGACCATCCAGCCACATTTGATAAGCATAATTGTCTTTATGCCAAAATCCGCCCTCAGATGTGCGATTCAATGTGCGATAAAGCCCGCGGAGCTTCTCCGCTGCCAGCACATACCGCTTCTCTCCTGTTCGTTCATAAAGAGGGAATAAAATGAGCCCAGCTTGGATCGCATCAAGCTCATCTCTTCGAAATAACAGGTTTCCATACTCATCAATGAGCGAATCTGCGTAGCTTTTCACATAATTGAAATACGTCTCGTTCCCCGTTGACTCATATAGCTTCATCACACCGCAAAGAAAAACGCCTTGATGATAATGCCATCTTCCAGCTGGAGGTAGCTCGATTGGTGTATGCGCTTTCATAATTGTTTGTGCTAATTTCTCTGCATGCTCAAGTGGTGATCCCTTTTTAGTCGATAATGTCATTCTTTTTCATCTCCCTTTTTAGTAAATACCTTCTTCCCCAAATTTCTTCGCTAAACGGTTCGCCAGCATAACCAAAATGAGTCCAACGGCTGCTTTAAATAGACCAACAGCGGTACTATAGCTGAATTGCCCTTGCTTAAGACCAGCTGTATAAACGTACGTATCAAAGATTTCTGCTACTTCCCGGTTCGTTGCATTGAGTAATAAATAGACATGCTCAAAGCCAAGCTCTAATGTGTCACCAATTTTTAAAATAAGCAGAACGACAATCACACTTTTAATGGCAGGGAGCGTAATGTGCCACATTTGTCTCAGTCTGCCGGCTCCATCCATTTTCGCTGCTTCATATAGCTGCGGATCTACCGCTGTAATCGCCGCAAGGTAAATGATCGTCGACCAGCCTGCTTCCCGCCAGATTACTTGTAAAATGTACATCGGCCTGAACCATTCCTGACTAAGAAGGAAGTTAATCTTTTCCCCTCCAAAGAAAGCAATTAATTCATTGATTAACCCACCATCTACTGTTAACAAAACAAAGGATAAGGACACGACAATCACCCATGACATGAAGTGAGGAATGTATATCATCGTCTGCACAAATTTCTTAAACAATGCCAATCTGACCTCGTTTAAAAGCAGGGCCAATAAGATCGGAATTGGAAAGAAAATCACGACATTCATGGCAAATAAAATCAGTGTATTTTTTAATAAGATGAAAAATGTTGGTTCTGTAAACAATCGAATAAAGTGTTTGAAGCCAACCCACTCACTGCCGAGAATACCGAGAAACGGCTGGTAATCTTGAAAGGCAATGATCAGCCCCCACATCGGCACATATTTAAAGACAAGAAAATAAATGAGCCCTGGCAAAATCATGACATACAAAAACTTTTGACTAAGCATTTGATTAAGTAAGCGCTTTCTTCTTTCTTTTTTCAAAGCTGCCGCAGGCACACCCTTGGCAGTGACATCCTCTGTTTTCATAGATAAAGCCTCCCCTCATGCTGATGCATGTGTTAACTGTATCTTAAGGATGAAAAATCCGTCTACAATCATATCATCAGATCATATTTACTTAGGGGAAGCTACTCAAAACGTTACATAAAACATGAGAAAATGATCCTAATCTCAGAAAATGATTATTGACAAACCTACCAAATTTTTGGATTAATAAATAAAGAGGAAAAGATTGTTCCGTTTGAAATGGGGGGTTTTATGAAAAGAAGGCAATATAAATTTTATTACAAGCTCGTCACGTTTTTTTTCATGCTTAGTACGATTCCTGTCATCATTGTCGGTATTTTTTCTTATCAGCATTCACAAAAAACAGCACTCGAAAATATCTCAAATGAAAAGCTGGACAGCGTTAAACAAACGCAATCCAATATTGAGCATATTTTAAAGACAGTTGATCACTCTCTCACTCACTATGTCAGTTCGCCGCCTCTCCTTCAAACACTGGCAGAACCTTTAAATCCAGACCAATTCCAGCTTTATAATCAAGTACAGCAGGAACTGAACTACCTGCAAACCTTTGACACCGATCTTTCCAATATTACGCTCGTCAGTAAAATGGAAGACTGGTACATGAACAATTCGGGGCTTTATCATGTCACAAGCAGGGACCAAGAGAAAGCGCTCACCTCTTACCTCAATATTCCGAGTCATTCCAGCTGGGCACTTGAAGAGAATAATGCACTTGTTGCGACAAAGGAAGGAAAGGCCTCCTTTTGCAAATACAATGTGAACTTAATCAAACAACTCCCTATGAACAGTGTCCAGAAAAAAGGGATCGCTGTCGCCAGCATTCCCAGCTGCACGATTGCTGACAATATGCCTGACTTCTCTCAATCTGACAGTATGTTTGTCATTGATACTAACGGAAAAGTGCTGTTACATAACCGCAAAGAACAAATTGGTGAATCCTTGAAAAATCAAGAGTTCGTCAAGCATGTCCTATCGCGTGAAAAACGATCAGGTCAATTTAACATGAAGATCGAGGAACTAAACTATCAAATTACGTTTCAAAAATCAGACTATAACGAATGGACGTACCTATCCTTTGTTTCCATACCAGAACTCAAGGCACAAACGAAATCAATTGGGTGGATCACCTTTATTATCTGCTTTATTTTGTTAGCGCTTTCATTGTTATTTTCATGGTTTGGGTCCAGACATTTTTATAAACCAATCCGCTTGTTATACGAGTCCTTTGCACGCAATGAATCCTTTTTGCAAAAGCAGCCTTTTCAAAATGAATTTGAGTTGATTGAGTCGAGTATTAAACAAATGAAGGATCAAAACAATGATTTAGAGGAACGTATTGAGCAGCAAGTCACGCACCTCCAGCAATACTTTATGGTGCGGCTATTGCTCGGAAAGCTGACAGAAGAAGAAATTAACAACCGGTTCCAAAGTTTAGGATTCCCTCAGGACTGGTCTCACTTATCCATGCTTGTGACCCAAATTGATACGCTAAAAGGAACACCTTATGAAAAAAAGGATGCTGACTTACTTTTATTTGCGATCAATGGACTCATTGAGCAGATTATTCCGCAAGAGGAGCACCTTCAGCCAACAGTTGTCAATCAGCATCAAACGACGATTATCCTAAATCACTCAAAGTCAGATGAAGAGTTTACTGAATATTTAAACCAATTAGCGGAAACGACTCAGCTGCGTATCGAGGAAGAGCTTGGTTTATCGATCAGCATCGGAATCAGCCGTCAGTTTCAGGAGCTCACGATGGCAAAACAGGCTTACATTGAAGGAAAAGAGGCCTTAAAATACAGACTCAAAGCAGAGAAAAAGTCCATTATCTTATATGAACATATCCAGCAAGGAAAAACGTTTAAAACTCATTTTCCAAAGCAGCTTCAACATGATTTATTTGATGCGATGAAAGCAGGTGATCAAGGCAAGGCAGATCACTATTTACATGTGCTCCTTCAATCCATTTTCTCTAAAAATGCAGGACCGCACGAGTACCATATCGCCCTCGCCCGTTTTTTAAACAATTTGATTGAGCTGATGCATTTGCTTGGCATTGAATTATTTGAGGTCGAAGACAATAAAATGCTGTATGATACGATTTTTGAATTTAAAACGTTTGAAGATACCGAAGCATGGCTGAAACATGAGATCATTCGGCCGATTATTGACCAGCTAGGTGCACGCGAGGAATCACAATACAAAAACATCTCAGAAAAGATCATCCATATCATTCATCAAGAATTCGACTCAGATCTCACATTGGATGAAATTTCCACACGCCTGCATTACAACCCAAATTATTTAAGCAGTATCTTTAGAAAGGAAATGGATATCTCCTTTAGTGAATATCTCTCATCCTACAGACACCATGTCGCCAAAAACTGGCTCGTGGAGACCGATATGTCCGTCAAAGAAATTTCGGAAAAACTGAAATATAAAAACCCGCAAAACTTCATCCGTTCCTTCAAAAAACTAGAAGGCACGACCCCTGGCAAATACCGCGACCAGAAAAAAGGCATATAAGACAAAAAGTCCCGCTCTCATAGGAGGAAGCGGGACTTTTTTATTTAAATTGTTCATTTAAAATGCTGTCTTCTAGCACTGAAAGCGGCTCTCCGTACACACGTTCAATATGAGCTGCTCCCCAATCACATAGCGCATTCAGAATTCTTTCGAGCGACTGACCGTATTCACTTAATTCATATTCCACTTTAGGCGGTACTTGCTCATACACAATCCGGTTAATCACCCCATCACTTTCAAGCTCTCTCAGCTGCTGCGTGAGCATTTTTTGTGTGATGTTTGGCATGAGTCTCTTCAATTCACTTGTGCGTTTTTTTCCATGTGTTAAATGACATAAAATCACGCACTTCCACTTCCCGCCAATGACCTCAAGGGTCGCTTCCACGGAGATATTATATTTTTTCTTTTCCATTAAATCCTCACTCCTCATTATACGAACAGGCACTTTTTAGTACCTATATTACAAAAAAGTACGTACTTTTTTTTTCGTCATCCATGTTAGATAATAACTCTTGCCGATCGGCTTCGTCTATCAAAATGTCATCTCAGAAGGATGTGAACTGATTCATGAAGAAAAAACAAAACCAATTTGCCCTTCTCGCACTAGCTATTAGTGCTTTTGCTATAGGAACCACTGAGTTTATTAGTGTCGGTCTTTTGCCGATGATTTCAGAGGACTTTGGAGTGAGCGTCAGCCAGGCGGGCTGGACCGTCTCTTTATATGCACTTGGTGTGACATTCGGCGCCCCTATTTTGACTTCTCTGACTTCAGCGATGAAAAGAAAAACATTGCTTTTGCTCATTATGCTCGTCTTTTTGATTGGAAATACACTCGCCACGATGGCTCCGACCTTTTCAGTGCTATTAATCGGCCGGGTCATTTCAGCCTTATCCCATGGAATCTTTATGTCCATCGGCTCTACGATCGCTGCAAGCCTTGTAGTGAAAGAAAAACGGGCAAGCGCGATTGCTTTTATGTTCACTGGTTTAACAGTAGCGACTGTGACGGGCGTGCCTTTTGGGACATTTCTTGGCCATGAGTTCGGCTGGCGGACATCATTCGGTGTGATTGTCATTATTGGTCTGATCGCACTAATATCTAACTATTTTCTTGTTCCATCTCAATTAAAGCAAGGCGTGAAAACATCATTTAAGGATCAAGCTGTTTTATTAAAAACAAAAAGAATCTTGCTTCTATTTGTCATTACAGCAACAGGATACGGAGGAACCTTTGTCGTCTTTACGTATTTATCCCCTCTCTTACAGCATGTGACAGGTCTTGCGCCTGGGGCGGTGGCATTGATCCTGCTTTTATACGGGATCACGATCGCAGCTGGAAATGTCATTGGCGGAAAGGCTGCAAATGAGAAGCCAATGAAAGCACTCATTTACATGTTTATCATCCAAAGCATCATTTTGTTTATCCTTAGCTTGACTGCTGGATTTACGGTGCTAGGCATCGCAACCGTCATGCTGATGGGACTGTTTGCTTTCATGAATGTCCCAGGGCTTCAAGTAGCTGTCGTTGATTTTGCAGAAAGATACACACCAGGAGCAGTCGACGTCGCTTCCGCTATGAATATCGCTGCCTTTAATGCTGGTATCGCCATCGGCTCATTTTTAGGCGGCATCGTGACAGATACTCTTGGGCTTGTGCATACAGGCTGGGTCGGCGGTATCATGGTCCTCATCGCTGCGATTCTCACGATGATTAGTTTTCGAATCGAACAACAAGAACAAAATCAAACCATCTAAGGAGTGTTCAATATGAATCATTTACAAAGTACAAAAACATTAAACAATGGAGTCCACATGCCAGGATTTGGTCTCGGTGTATTCAAGGTTGAAGATGGTGCAGAATTAATAGACGCCGTCAAAACAGCCATTCAAATAGGCTATCGCAGTATTGATACAGCGGCTATTTATGGCAATGAGGAAGGGGTTGGACGAGGCATACAACTTGGTCTTGCAGAAACAGGACTGTGCCGCGAAGACCTCTTTGTGACATCAAAAGTGTGGAATGCCGATTTAGGATATGAATCCACTCTACAAGCATATGAGGAAAGCTTGAAAAAACTTCAGCTTGACTACTTGGATCTATATTTAATCCATTGGCCGGTTGAGGGCAAATATAAAGACGCTTGGCGTGCGCTTGAAACCTTGTATCGTGAAGGAAAGGTGAGAGCAATCGGTGTGAGCAACTTCCAGCCGCATCATCTAGACGAACTATTAAAAGATGCAGACATCATACCAGCTATCAATCAAGTCGAGTTTCACCCAAAACTAACGCAGGAAGCACTCTATACGTATTTGAACACACATGGCATTCAAATGGAAGCATGGTCACCGCTCATGCAGGGGGAACTGCTTCATCATCCGGTGATCAAAGAACTCTCGGACACATACGGCAAAACACCTGCTCAAATTATTTTGCGCTGGGATGTGCAAAAAGGCGTCATCACCATTCCAAAATCAACGAAAGCGCATCGTTTAAAAGAAAATGCAGATATATTTGATTTTGCTTTATCTGATGAGGATATGAAACGCCTGTCTGATTTAAATGAAAACAAACGGATCGGTCCAGACCCAGACAACTTTGACTTTTAATAGAAACACCCCCGCTCTTTAACTAGGCGGGGGTGTTGATGTTGATTATTTTGATTTTTTAAAGGAAGCTTCATATTCTTCTATGATTTTATTGCCACCATTTGATTTCCACTTCTCTACATCTTTCTTAAATTGATCTTCACTGATGTCTCCAAGAATGAACTTATAGGTCGCATCATCGATGATTTTTTTCAATTCATTTCCTCGTTCTGAGGCTGTTTCTGAATACAGGCTTTCAGCAGGGTTGGCGACGATGATCTTTTGATTGTCTTCTTCCAGCTCTTCATATTTTGTACGAACCGCATCCCCTTTATTTTTCAAGTAGCGTTTATCAATGCCTACTAGACTGACAAGCGGCTGTACATCTGTCTGCCAGCTTTTCACTTGGCTTTCTTCCCTGACAAATGTATTCCCTTCTTCTTTCTTATAATGCTCACCATCTATACCGTACGTCATGAGACCATAGACATCTTCTTCTGCAATGCGATCAAAGAAGGCCAAAATTCGCTTTAATTCTGCCTCTGATTTCACGCTTGTTTTAGGGAATGCGAAGATGCCATTATGACCACCTGATGCCCACACCCGTTCTTTGCCATCTGGACCTTTGATTCGGTTCAAGATATCGACTTTCATGTTTTTATCTGTCGCGTCATCTCTCAAGTTCACAGCATCTACCATATTTCCAACATAGATTCCTGCTTTTCCTTGTGAGAATAATTCCTGCTGCTGTGTTTTGCTTGTCACAGGGAAGTCTTTGTTGATATAGCCATTATCACGCAGTTTCTTCATGTACTTCATCGTATTCATGTACTCATCTGTCATAAAGTCTGGTGTGAATTTGCCGTTTTCTTCTTTCCAGTCTGTTGGCATTCCCTCATATGAACCAAGTGTTTTAAATGCCCCATAAATCAAATCGTTCCGATCCGTAAAGCCCATTGTATCCGCTTTTCCGTTTTGATTCGGATCTTTTTCAGTAAAGGCTTTCGCTACCTCATAAAGATCATCCAACGTTTTTGGTGTATCCAAATTTAAATTTTCAAGCCAATCCTTTCGAATGACAATTCCTTGTCTTGAAAGTGGTCTCTCTCTATAAATGCCATAAAGCTTACCGTCTATAGAGGCGTTTTTATTGATCAGTTCGTTCATCTTACTTAAATTTGGATAATCCTTTAAATACGGACCGACTTCCCAGAACATACCTGATCTGAATGCATTAATAGCAGACGAATTCTTAATGTCTTGAATCGTCACAATCTGCGGCAGATTCCCAGCTGCAAGGGCAGAATTTAACCGGTCTTCCTTCACAGCATCAGGCACCCACGTAATATCAAGTTCTGTATTTGTGAGCTTCTCAATCTCTTTTAAAACCGAATCTTTCGGCGGCTGCTGATGATACAAAATCGCCATCCATGTCAGCTTCACTTTTTTGTCTAAATCAACCTTTTCATTCGATGAACTTCCTTTGCTTGAACATGCGGATAAAATACCGCTTGCTGCAAATAACAGAACAAACGCAATCAACCATAATTTCTTTCTCCCCATAAGATCCCTCCGTTGTTCCTTCTTTTTAACCTTTTACAGAACCTAGTAATGCCCCTTTGTTGAAATGCTTTTGAATAAATGGATAGACAAGCAGAACGGGAATGGTGGCTACCACAATGACAGCCATTTTAATCGTTTGGTCTGGCGGTGGTGTGGATGATCCCATATCCGACATATCTCCCTGCATTCCGCTCGAAACAATGACAATCTGCCTTAGAAGTACCTGAATCGGCCATTTCACTGAATCATTTAAATACAGGATGGCGGTCATGTACGTATTCCAATACGTCACGGCATAAAAAAGTGAAATGGTCGCAATAGCTGGCAAAGAAAGTGGCAGCACAATTTTAAAGAAAATCCCTAAATCGTTACAGCCATCCATCTTCGCTGATTCCTCAAGGCTTGCGGGAATGTTTTGAAAGAAGTTTTTCAAGATGATCAAATTGAACGCATTGATCGCAACCGGTAGAATTAGTGACCAATAGGTATCAAGTAGACCAAGTGTTTTCACCACAATAAACGTCGGAATCATACCTCCGCTAAATAGCATCGTGAAGACAACGAGAAACATCAATGTTCTCCGGCCTTTTAACTCCTGACGAGACAGCCCATATGCCATGAGTGAGGACAAAAACATGCTGACAGCTGTTCCAACGAGTGTCACAAGAATGGACACGATAAGGCTGCGGTACACAATATCCGTAGAGAAAATATACCGATAGGCCTCTAAAGAAAACGTGGTCGGGAACAAGATAAACTTCTTCGTGATGACCTCTTCTACTGTAGCAAAAGAGGCTGCAATGACATGGATGAACGGAAGCACACATATTAATGCGAACATGAGTAGAAAAGAGTAATTAAATAAGTTGAACAATCGGCCTTTAATAGAACGATCTATGTTCATCACGCCCTTTCTTTGTAAGCGTTATCATTTTATCCGAAAATAAGCTGCAGCCTGTGACGATATCGTGATTAAAATGTAACAAATGGGGGAAGAAAGCGTCTATAATCATCTTGACAGTCCAACTGGGTCGATCCTGTCAGTCGTGCTTTTATGCTCATGAAACAAAAGAATAAGATCATCAGCTAATGACATGATTATGCCCTATGCCTGATCGTTTTCTTCAAGGATTTCCGTCGTATTCACATCGGGTCTATAGCCTAACTCCTGCTTCGTGTTTTCCGTAGACCAAGGCTTTTCTTCGTTTTCTGATACGGCATAATATGTCCCAAAGGGAACGGTCGTTTCAATCGCTGCCTTTATCATCCATGCTAGATCCTCGTGTGAAAGAAGTGTTCGTTTCGTCCGTTCTTTCTCGTGTAATGCCTCCATCTCATCTGTCACAACCGTTCCAATCCGTAAATTGATAACAGACATTCCCGTTTGATCGTGGAACAAACGGCCTAGCTGTTCAGAAGCAAATTTTAAAATGCCATAGACATTTTGAGTCGCAGGTACATCGTTTGTTGTAATATGTCTCCCTAGTAAGGAGCGTCCATCTTTTTCATAACGATCGGTCACGTGATTGCTGCTTGCAAAAATGACTTTTCGTATGCCGAGGCTTGCAGCTGATCGAAACATAGAATAAGAGCTCCTCCAAAAAATATCATTCATTTTTTCAAACTCCTCATGATTCATCACATCATGCGTCATCTCCATGTTTAAAAGGTGTATGATGACATCTGTATCTCGCGGAATCGCCTCATATAATTCCTGTTCATTCGTTGCATCTGCTAAAATGTCTCCTTTTACACAGCCCGTTTGATCAATAATGGTGATCTCATACTCAGAAGAGAGCGTTTTTGTTAAAATACGGCCAATCACACCGCACCCGCCAATGATCGTGATCTTCTTCATGTGTCTCCTCCTTTCTAATGACGTAGTATGTCCAAGCCTTTATAGATTACAGCCATTTTTTTAAGAATCGAGTGGCCTCGTGACGCATAGCGGCTGTTTCAAAATGACCTGCATGAAGACCAACAAGCTGATACCGTTCTTTCAATGAAGCCGCTTGATAAGTTTGGCTCAATCCCTTTTGAATGCGAGCGACGCCTTCAGCAGGCGTGAGTGGATCAAGTTTTCCAACTAAGCTTAAATGCGGCCTTGGAAAAATCATTTCCTGAATATCAGCTGCCGTAAAGTGCTTTGCTAAGCTTGGTACATAGTAATAAAAGCCATGCCTGTCTAAATTGTTCGTTTCAATTAATGTGTGGTGATCGACCTGTGCGCAAAGATCAATACACACACTGACCCTCTCATCAAGCGCAGCCGTCCACCAGGAAAGAAGCCCGCCCATTGACATTCCAAAAATAGCTAACCGGTCCGGCAGCACATCAGGTCGAGACAGCACATAATCAATTGCACACATGCTTTCATACAGCATCATGCCCCACATCACTTTCCCTGTTAAAAGCATTTCCTTAAAAATTTCACTTTCGGTTCTTCCTCTTCTCTCACCAAATCCTGCATGATCAATAGCCAGAACACTATAGCCTTTTGAGGTGAACTCTTTCGCATATGAAGGCGCTTGCAAATAATGAGCACCCTTGATGAGCTCTTCCTTCCCATCGACGTAGTTCCCGCCATGAGAGTGCTGAAAGAGCACAACGGGTCTTTTTTTCACCGTATCCTTCGGCTTCACAAAATAAGCGGGCACTTCCTCCACACCATGGATTGAAAGAATGAGTGTTTCGATGACGTACGATTCACGATCCTCGACCTTTAACGTATATGCCTCCACGCGATGGCGTTCTGGCATTTCTCCTAACAGACTGAGCAGTTGTTCACGTTTGCTTTCCTTTTCCATTGATGTCACTCCTCCTTTTGTTGATCATCTGTTAACATACGAGATCGATCGTGCAATCACCTTGTTTTCGACAAAATTATGTCCCGGGAAATAAAGAACACCCACCGGTTCATACCGATGGGTGTCATCATTAATTCGCAACAATATTGACAAGCTTCCCAGGAACCGCAATCACTTTGCGAATGGTTTTCCCTTCAAGCTGTTCTTTTACACGTGCATCATTTTTTGCAAGCTCTTCTAACTGTTCTTTAGTTGCATCAGCAGGAACAGTTAATTTTGCTTTCACTTTCCCATTCAATTGTACGACAATTTCTACTTCATCGTCGACAAGCTTTGACTCGTCATATTGCGGCCATGCTTCATAAGAGATAGACCCTTCATGACCAAGTTTATTCCAAAGCTCTTCCGCTACATGCGGTGCAATTGGAGAAAGTAGTTTCACAAAGCCTTCTGCATATTCTTTCGGCAGTGTATCAGCCTTGTAGGCATCATTGATAAACACCATTAATTGTGAAATCCCTGTATTGAAGCGCAGACCTTCATAATGGTCTGTTACCTTCATCACGGTTTCATGATAGCTGCGTTCTAATGCGCCTCCAGTTTGCTCTGTTATTTTATCACTGATTGTGCCATCTTCGTTTGTGAATAGACGCCATACACGATCAAGGAAGCGGCGAGCACCATCAAGTCCTGTTTCAGACCAAGCGATTGATGCATCTAAAGGTCCCATGAACATTTCATAAAGGCGCAATGTATCCGCACCATGAGATTCTACGATATCATCTGGATTGACAACATTTCCTTTTGATTTACTCATTTTTTCATTATTTTCCCCAAGAATCATTCCTTGGTTGAACAATTTCATGAAAGGTTCTTTTGTCGGAACAACGCCGATATCATACAAGAACTTATGCCAGAAGCGCGCATATAGAAGATGAAGTACAGCATGTTCTGCTCCGCCAATATATACATCAACAGGAAGCCATTTCTTCAGCTTTTCAGGAGATGCAAGCTCTTCTGAGTTATGCGGGTCAATATAACGTAAGAAATACCAGCAGCTGCCTGCCCATTGCGGCATTGTATTGGTTTCACGGCGTCCTTTTTTACCTGTGACAGGATCGACAACCTCAACCCAATCTTTAATATTGGCTAAAGGTGATTCACCTGTGCCACTTGGCTTGATCTCAGTCGTTTTAGGCAAAATGAGTGGAAGCTCTTCCTCTGAAACAGCTGAAGACGTTCCGTCCTCCCAATGAATAATTGGAATTGGCTCACCCCAATAACGCTGGCGGCTAAATAGCCAGTCTCTTAAACGGTAAGTGACTTTCTTTTCGCCTTTTTGATGTTCTTCCAGCCATGCAATGACTTTTTCAATCGCTTCTTCTTTTCCTAATCCATCGAGGAAATCAGAGTTAATGTGTTTTCCATCACCTGTGTAAGCTTCTTTTTCAATGTCTCCGCCTTCAACAACTTCCTTGATTGGAAGATCAAATGTTTTGGCAAATTCATAGTCACGCTCATCATGGGCAGGTACCGCCATAATCGCGCCTGTTCCATAAGTAGCCAGCACGTAATCTGCAATCCAGATCGGCATCTTTTCACCATTTAATGGATTGATGGCATAAGCGCCTGTGAAAATACCCGTCTTCGTTTTTGCAAGATCTGTCCGCTCTAAGTCGCTCTTAGATTGAATTTCTTTCATATATGCTTCGACTGCTTCTTTTTGAGCAGCTGTTGTCATTTTTTCAACAAGTGCATGTTCTGGTGCAAGTACCGCATAGGTTGCCCCAAACAATGTATCAGGACGCGTTGTGAAAACAGTAAACTGTTCATCATGTCCTTCTACTTCGAAATGAACATGTGCACCTTCTGAACGTCCGATCCAGTTACGCTGCATATCTTTAATGCTTTCAGGCCAATCAATGTCTTCTAAATCTTCTAACAGCCTGTCCGCATATGCCGTAATCTTTAGCATCCATTGCTTCATCGGACGTCTTTCAACCGGATGCCCTCCGCGTTCACTTTTTCCATCAATGACTTCTTCGTTTGCAAGGACTGTGCCAAGCGCTGGGCACCAGTTCACTGGTACTTCATCGATATACGCCAATCCCTTTTCGTACAATTTCAAGAAAATCCATTGTGTCCATTTATAATAATTTGGATCAGTCGTGTTGATTTCTCGATCCCAATCATATGAGAACCCTAGTGATTGAATTTGGCGGCGGAAGTTATTGATGTTCTCTTCTGTAAAGACCGCCGGATCATTCCCTGTATCTAGCGCATACTGTTCTGCTGGAAGACCAAATGCGTCCCATCCCATTGGATGAAGAACATCATATCCCTGCATACGTTTCATGCGTGATAAAATATCCGTTGCTGTGTAGCCCTCAGGGTGCCCGACATGAAGTCCTGCTCCTGATGGATATGGAAACATATCAAGTGCATAGAACTTTGGTTTATCTTCCGAGTCAGATGTGGCGAATGTTTTATGTGTCAGCCAATAATCCTGCCACTTCTTTTCAATTTCCCGATGCTGAAAACTCAATGTGAAAACCTCCTTTAATATGTACGGCTGTATCTGCTCAGATGACCACTGCGAGAATTCAGATTTTTCTAAAATCAACAAAAAACCCTCATCCCTGGAAAGGGACGAGAGATTTTTTGGTTCCCGCGGTACCACCCTTGTTAGCGTAACTTTCTGTTTGTACGCTCACTTAATATCTTTAACGCAGACATGCGACAGAAGCTTTAACGCAACTGCAACTCTGAGGCGAGTTCAGAAGCAGATTTGATTGACTTTCACCAGCCGTCAATTCTCTAAAGACAAATACTGCTTTCCTACTACTCCTCTTCACTGTTCTTATCGTAACCGTCATCTAAGTAGTATTTTATAGAATTATGATCATAAGTGCAAGCAGGTTTGTATACAATGGGAATGTACCCTAGATCAGGGTAAAGTAGAGGATATTATTCGTGTGGAGATCGGTTATGACGGTTGGAGTCTGCATTCTGTGAATGCTGTTCTCTTACAAAATCAAAGCTTCGCAGAACTGCTTCTCCTCCGTAACCTGAAATAATTGATAAGATGACCAAGTGCAGACTAGAATCGGGATTTGAGGATAAGACAAGCAGTGTAGCGGCAATCATCCCAACGAGCCAATCTTCAATAAACCCTAAATAAATAAACTTTTTTGTCATTCTGGGCTTCTCTAGCCTGCCTTTTTTCTTTACGTGACCGAGAATGCCCATGACCCCTCCAATGGCGCAAGCAATAATGACTTGTTGCAGCATTTTCATCACCTTCCTAAAGCCCTTAGAATAGTAAAGCGACTTCAGGCTGTCCAGCCCCCTGTAATGCCATTCTGCTGTTCCGTCATAATCCATGTAAAAGGTCTATTCTCTCTAACGAAGAAAAAAAGCTTGTTTCTTCCATTATATGTGAATGACCCAAAACAATCTTGATGCATTGGAATCATTTTTACCTAATCCATATTGACTATTTTTGTCATTTTATGAATTATGAGCAATTGATTCCTTCTTTTTCTAAAGAAAAGTCTCCTTACTTACTATATTCTAATGGAGGACAAACTATGATGACAAATTTAACAAAGCCATTGCAATCGTTGAAACAGAACATATGTTATGTTACGTTAGTAAGGAATACCTTTGGTTGAAAAGACAACCATTTGATATGTCTGATAGCAGCAACAAAGGAGGGTAATATGGTCAGCTCGAACATCTTCGGCTTACAAAAACAGCTTGAACTCATAAAAAAAGCGCTAGATCATGCGCGGATCGGTGTTGTCATTACAGACCCTTCTTTAGAGGATAACCCTATCGTTTATGTGAATCATGGCTTTACACACATGACTGGATACAAACCAGATGAGATTCTTGGGCGTAACTGTCGATTCCTTCAAGGGAAAGACACAGATCAAAAGCAGCTTGATTTAATACGTCATGGAATACAGAATAAAACACCTATTACCACACAGCTAAAAAATTATAAAAAAGACGGTACTTTTTTTTGGAATGAACTCAATATAGATCCTCTATACATTGAACAAGATGATAAAACATTTTTCATTGGCTTTCAAAAGGATATTACGAAACAGAAAGAATATGAACAGCTCCTAGAAGATTCCTTACAGGAAGTCACCTCTCTTTCGACGCCAATCGTCCCAATCAAAAATGGTGTATCTGCTCTGCCACTCATTGGAAAACTATCTGAAGAACGCTTTGATGCCATTGTCGCGAAGTTAACTTGTATATTAGATGATTCAAAGGATGATTATTTAATTGTCGATCTTTCTGGTTTAATCGATGTCGATGATTCCGTTGCAGCACGCATTTTCAAGCTGCATCGTCTTCTTAATCTAACCGGAACCGAACTGATCATCACAGGGATCAAACCGCAGCTTGCAATGAAAATGAAAGACTTGGATACAGATTTTCAGGATACAATCACTTATTTGACGGTTAAGGAAGCAATCAAAGGATTACCATTAGCTGAAAGCCCTGTATAAAACAGGGTTTTTTTAGTTGAAACGCCCCCTAAAAATGGGAAAATGAGGTATGATAGGTGTAATAAAGGATGTAGGGGGGCTACTAGATGATGATGTTACTCATCATAGGTCTTTTATGTGTTTGTTTTGCCATAGGATATGCCGTCAATTTCTTATTACTCAAACACCAGAATGCGCAGATCTTTTCAAAGAAACTATTTTATCCTTTCTTGATCTTGGGTCTCATCTTTTCCATTATGTCATTACCGTTTGCTGCCACAGATGCACCGAAGGCACAAGCAGATCCATCTTCAGAACAGCTGTTAAAGGATCAAAAGCAGCTCACATCTGACATAACGCGCTTAAAAGCTGATAAAGAGGAGCTTACCGCTTCTTTAGAGGACGCAACAAAGGATAAAGAAAAACTAGCGAAAAAGCTAGAAACCATCACCTCAGAAAAAGAAACAATCAAAAAGCAAGAAAAGACCATTCAAGCGCTTGAAGAGAAAATAGACAAGCTTGCCTCAAGCAACGAAACACTCAAAAAAGAGAACAAGAAAAGCAGCAGCGATACGGAGTCTTCTACCGTTCAGCGGTCCGCTCCTAAAGATGAAGGAAAAAGCACAGGCGGTCATGAGTCACAGAAGGAAACAAAAAAAGAATCTGCAGCCTGTAACATCAAAGGAAGTGTCAACGGTATTTATCACACACCAAGCAGCAGATACTACTCTAGAACAAAGAATGTAACCAAGCTATTCTGCTCTGTAGAAGAGGCAGAGCGTGCAGGGTACCGGGCACCTAAGCAATAGCTATGTATCACGAAAAAAGAACCTCCTGTCAGCCCAATTGGGTGCCTTAGGAGGTTCTTTTTTTAGATTTCTCTTCTTAATGCTGCTAATACATTCGTTTTTGTTGCTTTACGTGCTGGGTTAAGCCCTGAAAGGATTGCTACCCCTGCGCTAATCACTGTTGCTGTAATCACAAGGCTGAGCGGAATATAGGAGAAGGTGATCGAGAATTGATCACTTGACCCTCCCTCTGACATGGACGCCAAAATAGCTGGAATGATTAAATTGACCGCGAAACTAATGATATATGAGATGATAATTCCGATGATCGACCCAATCACCCCAATATAAGCACTTTCCATGAGGAACATTCGCTTAATAATCGATGGATTCGCGCCAATGGCTTTCATAATCCCAATTTCTTGTGTCCGCTCTGTTACAGCCATTGTCATCGTATTGAAAATCCCGATCGCAGAAATAATGACCGCAATACATCCAACAAAAATAAGTCCAATTTTGAAGACTGTAAAGAACATATCCATTCCTTCGAGCTGATTCGTCACAGAGATGACTTGATAGCCCTCATCTGTCAGCTTATTCGTGAGTGCACCGACGTTGTCGAATTTATCTGCATAAACAGAAGTCATTTTCTCGACATTTCCTGCTTCAGGAGATAGATCGAGTATTTGACCAAATTCCTTTTCATACGCATTCGGAATAAAAATTTTATGATCCTCTTGCCACTCCAGATTCGGCTTTTTCAACACACCTACTACACGGAAATCAAATGTTTTTTCTTTGACGACTTCATTTTCTTCGTTGAGTTTTGGTACTTTGACTTGAATCACTTTATTTAAAATATCTTTCGTGTAGCCCTTAGGCTCTTTTGGTGTTTCTTCACCATTTGATGTCTGATTTAATTTTTTTTCATAGGCTTGGCGTTCTTTTTTTGTCCACAGTTGTTCAGCCATATGATACCCGACCACAATTTCGTTCGCTGATGTTGGGACTTTTCCTCGGTCTAGCTCAAGCCCTGCTTCTTTTTCTTCTTTCATATCGGTTAGAGCAGCCTGCGTTTCACCTGAGCGATCATCGAGCTCGACGTTTACCAATGGAATGAGCGCCGTTCTTGAGACGACAGATTTCACATGATCATATTTCTTTAAATCATCTGTCTTGACGTCACCTTTTTCCTTGCCTAACACTTTCACTTCTGTGATGATTTGCTGTTTCATGATTTCATCTTGCGCCGATTTTTGCAGACCAAAACCGACAGATGCTAAAACGATTAAGAAAGAGCATGCCATTGTCGTCGCAAGAATGGTCATAAACACACGCAATCTATTTTTCTTCATGTTTCTTCTAATAAATTTGACCTGATCTCTAAATTTCAATGGATTGTTCCCCTTTCTTTAATACACCATCATGAAGCTGGAACGTTGTATCTGCGATTGAAGCGACTTCATCGTCATGTGTAATAATGACAAACGTGATTCCTTTTTCACGATTAAGCTGCTGGATAAAGGCTAAGATTTCTCCTTCGGTTTCTGAATCTAGACTGCCTGTTGGTTCATCCGCTAAAATAATAGATGGATTTAAAATCAAGGCTCTTGCAATACTCACACGCTGCTGCTGCCCGCCTGACAACTCATTCGGGTAATGCCCTGCATGATGTTCTAAACCTACTCGTTTCAGCATTTCTTCTACTTTCGCCTTTCGTTCAGACGGCTTCACACCTTTTAAAGTGAGCGGAAGTTCAACATTTTCATACGTCGTTAAGCTCCCGATCAATTGAAAGCTTTGAAAGATAAAACCAAAGTGATCTAAGCGGAAATCCGCCCATTCTTTTTCATTAAACCCAGTCACATCGGTACCATCAATGACAATTTGTCCGCTCGTTGGCGTAATATATCCTGAAATTAAGTTCAATAGGGTAGATTTCCCCGAACCACTTCGCCCCACTATACAAGCAATATCGCCTCTTTTGATGGATAGGTCAATCCCTTTCAGCACAGGAATCTCATTCTCTCTGCCTTTTTTACCAATTGTAAACACATGATCTAACGCTTGAACTTGAATCATCTCTACTCCCCTACTCTCTGTTTATCTTTTTCGATATATTAAGAAATAACTTGTTAGTGCACCTACAACGCCGCCGATGATCATGCCCACAATATAACCCAATATGGAAGTGTCAGAAGAAAATCCAACCCATCCAAATCCTAGAACACCGAAGACAATGACCAAAATCTGAATCGGTCTATCCATTTTTGAGTAAAGGAAGAAACGGCCATTTCGTTCAATAGGATGCTTCATAAAGCTAAACAAACCAATAAGATAGAATACAATCATCATCACAATAGGTATGATGAATTCTTCACCAGTGAACCAAAGTGGATATTTATCTATATCTCGAAATTGAAAACGGTCTGTTATATAAGTAATTGGGGCGATAGGCATAATAAAGTAGTCATAACTGACATCGACCCAATGCCTATTCGTTCTTAAAATAAAATCCAAATGAAACATCGGAAGCCAAATTAATAAATATGGCAATATCGCTGTACTGAATGTAACAATGGCTTGACTAATTGCGCTTCCTGTTAACGCACCTGCTGCAAGACACAAACTATATATCATTAAGGTTGATACGAGTGCAATGAAGTAACCACTATTAAAGTCAAACGTCTCTTTTGGTTGAGTGCCTAATATGAGTAAGTAAGTGAAAGCATATGACAACACATGAACAAGCGTTATGATTCCGGCACCTAAGAAAAACTTTGTATGATAAATGGTACTTCTGCTAAACGGCAAGGATAAAGTAAAATCAATTTGTCCTTTATTTCTTTCATATCCCAGCTGGATAATCGCAAAAAGCAAGCCCATAAGCCATGAAAGGGCGATAAAAATATCAGAACTGAAATTATAATAAAAGTATTGATCTCCGATTGTACATGTGGGGTCGTTTACACAAGTTTGAAAGGACGAGTATCCCAGTAAAAAGGATAATGGCGTCGTAAAGACTGCAACCAGCATCACTAAAATAAATGTCAGCTCTGATTGCTTCCATTCCTTATATAATAATTGCCGCTTTACCATCTCCGTTTCCCTCCAAACTTTGCAATGAATACTTCTTCTAAATTCACAGGCAGTTCATGCCATACTTTTGGCTGCAGCGACTTCAAGTACTCTTTGGCCTCTACATCGGTTTTAAGAATAAGTGCTGTATAAAAAATGCCCGCTTGATCTAATATAGCAACGCCATTTTTTCGTATACTCAAGTTCATATCTTCTTCAAAAGCCATCTGGATTTTGACATAATCATTCTTTAATTCATCTAGATCCATGACACTTGTGAGTTGATTTCCTTCTAAAAACCCGATTCGGTTACACATACGCTCAATATCCTCTAATCGGTGCGATGTGATGAGAATCGACGTTTCACGTTCCGCTACCTCGTCGATCATGAGCTGAAGAACATCATTTCTTGTGACGGCATCAATACCATCTGTTGGTTCATCTAACAGAATCACGGCTGGCTTGATCGCAAAGCTTAAAATTAATGAGAGCTGTTTTTTTAACCCTGTCGATAGTTCACGATATTTCACTTTTTCCGGAATTTCATAGCGATTCACAAGCTCATTGGCATATGTCACGTCAAACTTCGGGTAAATATGCTTTAACAGCTGGACAAGCTGCCCGTAATTGTATCTGTCAAAGTAGGGATTGACGACTGGCATATACACAATATTTTGCTTTACTAACGGGTGGTCTTTCACAAGCACGTCTTTAAAATAAATCTCTCCTTCATCTGGAAGAAGAATTTGCTGAATCAAGCGGAGAAGTGTTGTTTTACCAGAGCCATTCCTGCCAAGCAAACCAAAGATCTCACCTTCGCCTATTTTGAAGGAAACGTTACTGAGTACTTCACGTCCATTTAATGTCTTCGATACATTTCTAACCTCAATCAACTTTATTTCCTCCCTCGAGACTTGAGCCAATCTCTTCTATCCATTCCTTCAGTTGTTGAATATCAATACCGGCATAATGAGCTTCTATAATGAGTTGTCTTAATTGCTCCTTCATCTCCAATACCTTCCCTTCATTCAGCTTTAACCGAGCCTCTTCTGTTACATACGTACCGCGCCCTCTTAGTGTTTCAATAATCCCTTCCCGCTCAAGCTCCTTATATGCTTTACTGACGGTGTTTGGATTGGCGATGATAATAGTGGCGAGCTCTCTGACAGAGGGCAGTTTGTCACCAGGTTTCATTACACCTTTTAGACATAAAATTTTGAGTTGCTCAATGATTTGTTCATATATTGGCGCAGCGCTTCGTGGATCTATTTGAATCATGATGGCTCCCTCTTTCCTCATTCATGCTTTTGCAGTCCTATTGCTTGTTCATGCCCTTGCATTAAAGGGATTGAATTAAGTATCAAATCTTTTTGAACTTCAAAACCAATGAAAACGAGAACGAAAAAAAATGTACATGCTAACACAACAGCCAGCACCATCCACTTCAAATTGATTGGTTTTTTTTCTTTTTTCATGGTTAAACACCTTTCTTCACTTTTTAAGTGTCTTTAGTGTATTAGTTGATGTAGTACACTTAATACAATATAGACACTTAAATAAAAAGTCAATAGCCTTTCAAAAAATAAAAAACAGACCCTTTAAAAAAGGATCTGTTCATCATTCGTTGTCGTAAGAAATGCCTAAAATCATTTGATTTTGCAAGCTTTGCATTTGAACACGTGCCCTGTCTAACCGCTCTCTTTGCTGGTCATTGGCGACATCTTTTAATTTTTCTAATTCGTTCACCGCATCTTCAAGCATAAGCTGTGCCTTAGAAAATTCGTCCTCATTATAATGCTCTTGGCGTAAGTTCAAATCAAATTGCTCATTTGCAAACTCAAGGGTTTCAGTACTTTTTTGGATAAATTCATCGATTGACTGCCTTGTTGCCATCTTGCATTCCCTCCATTTCATCATTGCTCCCGCCTATTTTGCCCACGTAAAGCTTTTTCACTAAAGAAAATGTTGGACAGATTCAATTGTCCTCCTTCATGATTTTTGTTAAACTTTAAGGATGCCTATTATTACGCAAGGAGGTTACTGACTTGGATCAGCATAACCCTTTTTTATATTCAAACAGCGAAAAACGCTATCACACATGGAACTATCATTTGCGAGAGCACTTTGGTCATAAAGTTTTTAAAGTGGCCTTAGACGGTGGCTTTGACTGCCCAAACCGTGATGGTACTGTAGCCCATGGAGGCTGTACATTTTGCAGTGCCGCAGGATCTGGTGACTTTGCAGGAAACCGGGCGGATGATCTCGTCACTCAATTTAACGAAATCAAAGACCGGATGCATACAAAATGGAAAGACGGAAAATATATGGCGTATTTTCAGGCGTATACAAACACACACGCCCCGCTTCCTGTTTTAAAGGAAAAATTTGAAACCGTGATGAATTTGGATGGTGTAGTTGGTTTATCTATTGCGACAAGACCTGACTGCCTGCCAGATGACGTGGTGGAGTATTTAGCTGAATTAAATGAGCGCACTTATCTCTGGGTAGAGCTTGGTCTTCAAACGGTTCATGAACGGACAGCGATGCTCATTAACCGTGCCCATGATTATGAATGCTACGTAGAAGGTGTAGAAAAACTGCGAAAACACGGCATTCGTGTCTGCTCGCATATCATCAACGGCTTGCCTCTTGAAAACCGGGACATGATGATGGAGACAGCAAAAGCTGTTGCTGATTTAGATGTGCAAGGAATTAAAATTCATTTGCTTCACCTTTTAAAAGGAACCCCAATGGTCAAGCAATATGAAAAAGGCAAATTGGAGTTTCTAAGCCAGGAAGAATATGTCCAGCTTGTTTGTGATCAGCTGGAGATCCTGCCGCCAGAAATGATTATTCATCGTATTACAGGCGATGGCCCGATTGAATTAATGGTTGGTCCAATGTGGAGTGTAAACAAATGGGAAGTATTAAATGCCATTAATGCTGAGCTTGAAAGACGTAACAGCTACCAAGGCAAACGTTTCGTCAGATTGGAAGAAGCAGCAAAATGATCTTGAAACGCATGCTCCCTTTTAGTAAAGAGCTGTTAGAACGGGCTTGTCAAAAAGGCGACATCGTCATTGATGCAACGATGGGAAATGGCCACGATACACTCTATTTAGCTGATCTTGTTGGTCATGATGGACAAGTTTTCGCATTCGACGTACAAGAAGAAGCCATACAGCAGACGCGTAAAAGACTTGGTGAGGGATATCCATATGTTCATCTCATTCACGATGGTCATGAAAAACTGGCTCAACACCTGCCAAGGGATGTTTATGGACATATCTCTGGCGCGGTGTTTAACCTTGGGTACTTGCCCGGAGGCGATAAAGCCGTCACTACTCAGGCCGATACAACCATTGAAGCCATTGAGCAGCTCCTCGACTGGCTTAAACCCGGAGGTCTGATCGTCCTTGTGATTTATCATGGACACCCCGAAGGGAAAAAAGAAAAAGAAGTGCTTCTCGACTATTGCAGATCACTTCCTCATGAAGAGGTACAAGTTTTATCATATCAATACATGAATATTCAAAACGACCCGCCTTTTGTGGTCGCCATTGAAAAAAAGCTAAAGCTCAAATCCTAATGGATTTGAGCTTTTTTATGAGGATTTCATCCAAGGCATTTTCTGATAGGTCCGGTAAGCTCTTCCGTTGATATAGAAAAAGAACGATGTTTTCCCGCTTGATTTGATCAGCCGTTTTGCCAGCTTATTCATCTCTTTTTGGGCTGTCACTTTTTCATCGGACAAATAGACTGCCAATAATCCTCTGTTAATTAATTTGTGAAAGTTTTCGTGCGGAATGCCTTTCAGCTGCTCATCCGCTTTTTCAATAAAATGCTGAAGTCTATCCATCATCTCATGATGAGAGGCATAGTAGGAGCAAAAGTTCAGATCTCCCCCAAGCCGGTCTTCTTCTTGGTCAATTAAATAATCAAGTAAAATGTGCAGACCTTGAATATAAGGGAAATAGCTTTCGTATATTTGCTTCGCCTGCTTTTCTGTAAAGTCCGGCTGCAACGCATACGCCACAAGACAGAAAATTCCTAACGTTGATCCTGCACAAGCTGAAAATTCATACCATTCCATCTTAGGCAAATCCTTTTCATATTGGCGGAACCACGATTCTAGCCGCGGAACCCGCTCATGAGGAACGACGTGTTTATGTACTTGCAAATCACTGTAGTAATCGCACAGCGTGTGTAAATATGGCTGAATGATCGGATAATGCTTAAGACGCGACAGCACGTCTTGGCATGTGCGGACAAGCGAGTGTAAATACCCATGATCCTCTTGATCATCACGGAATTGGTAGTAAGGCTTGAGCTCAGCATGAATATCAAGCGCATCTCTCATCGCTTGATGCAACATATGAAAATCTTTTGGATCAAGCGACGTACTGCGGTCACACAGGTTATCTAAGTAATCACTGATGGTTTGATACGCCACAATGAATTCAATACACGTTTCTTTCGCCTCACCTGCTAGAAGAGATAAGATACCTCCACCTTCGCAGTGGAAGGTTTTACTCGATATGCTCGCTAACGCCTGCGTACGCAGTTCTTCATTTTCAATCATTTCTGCATGAGCCCGCCACTTTTTTAGCTCCTGATGAACAAGCGGAAAAATATCTTTATACACCTTTGTCATCAGTGCAAAAGGACGCTCTGGTACTGACAAATCAATCCACCCCTAACTTAAAGCTCACCATCAAATATATTGATCTGTAAAGGCTCTTGCTGCCTTAAACACATCTTCTCTTTCCGGTTCATTAAAAATTTCGTGATACAGCTCTTCCCATTCACGATATGATTTATTGGTTGATTCAATGCCATTGAACCATTTGATCACCCTCGTTTTATCGACGATCTTATCATCGCCCGCCTGCATTAAAAGGAGCGGAATCGATTTAAAGACATTCGTAGGCTGCATGGCCGCATCAATATTTTTGATCAGCTCTCGGTACCAGCGAACCGACACTTTTGTTACGTAAAGGGAATCATTTGAGTCTGCCTCAATCACAGCCTGATTTCGTGTGGCTAGTTCAATCGACAGCCCTGACTCGACTTTAAAGGACGGTGCCAGCACATTTAGACCTTTTGATGCAAAATCCATTAGCTTCTTCGGTTTAAATTGCAGACCTAAACAAGGTGATGATAAAATAAGGCCATCAATCTTCGTATGGGTATACTGCTTGACCCACTCAATTGAAATGAGTCCGCCCATACTGTGTCCAAGTAAAAAAGTAGGAAGCCTGAATGATTTCGCATGTTCGATCCATTCATCTACTGTATCAATGTATTCTTGAAACGAACGAATGTGGCCGCGCGCACGTGTCGACGTCCCTTGCCCAGGCAGGTCACCCATGACGACGTGATAGCCGGCATTTCGCCACATTTCGATCAGCCATTTATATCGGCCGTGATATTCACTCGCACCATGTACTATCACAATTGTACCAACTGGTCTTTCAGCATGCCAAGTCCACAAAGTAAACACCTCACAAATGTTGTATTAAGAAAGGAAGTCGAAAAAGTGATTTATCCATATCATCAGTTTACACCTGAGATTCATGAATCGGTCTTTGTCGCAGATAACGCCACCATTACAGGAGATGTCACGATTGGAGAATATTCGAGCGTGTGGTTCCAAACCGTCATAAGAGGCGATGTCGCTCCTGTGAGAATTGGAAAAAACGTCAATATTCAAGATTTATCCTGTCTGCATCAAAGTCCTGGAAAAACACTTCTAATAGAAGATGGTGCTACCATTGGACACCAAGTCACATTACATAGCTCAATCATTCGAAAAAATGCCCTCATTGGTATGGGGTCTATCATTCTCGATGGTGCAGAAATTGGCGAAGGTGCCTTTATCGGTGCAGGTAGTCTTGTCCCTCAAGGAAAGATCATTCCAAAAGGATCACTCGCTTACGGCCGTCCAGCCAAGGTCGTCCGGCAGTTAACAGATGAAGATATCCAAGACATGGACAGAATCCGTAGAGAATATGTAGAAAAAGGACAATACTATCGTTCCCTTATACCCCGTTAACATCATACGCGTTATCTTCACTTTATCATGTTTTTTTCAGGATATTAAGCAATAACTATGAACCGCTTGTTATTTTACCCTTTTCCGCCACTTTCTATCATAACAAAAAAGGTTTTCAGCTTTGTGCTGAAAACCTTTTTTCATTAACTAAAGATAACTTCTTTCGGTTGATGATTCAACTGCTCTGGATCAATGCTGCGCTCCACATAAATGCTGTGCCAAATCATAAAGATAAGGACGGTCCAAATCTTACGGCTATGATCTGCTTTACCAGCACAATGCTCATTTAATAAATCAAGCACATACTCTTTGTTAATGTATTCATCTGTTTGACTGTTTTTGATGATGTCTTTTGCCCAAGCATTCATCTCATTTTTCAACCAATGACGAATTGGCACAGGGAAACCAAGCTTTTTACGGTTTAACACATGGTCAGGCACAATGCCTTCTGCTGCTTTACGCAATAAATATTTCGTTGTGCCATCTTTTGTTTTCAGCTCTTCTGGAATTTTAGAAGCCGCTTCAAAAACGACCTTATCAAGGAATGGAACACGAAGCTCAAGAGAATTCGCCATCGTCATCTTGTCTGCTTTCAATAAGATGTCTCCGCGCATCCACGTATGGATATCAACATATTGCATTTTGTTAATATCACTGTAGCCTGCGCTTTCCTCGAAGTATGTCTTCGTTATGTCACGATATGTGATGCTTGGATCATAATGTTTGAGGAGATTTTTCTTCACTGGCTCTTCAAAGATTTTCGCATTACCGATATAACGTTCCTCTAATGGCGTACAGCCGCGAACGATAAAGCTCTTCCCTTTCATTCCTTCTGGCATTAAACGAGCCAGACGAAGAAGAAGCTTTTTCAGCATAGATGGTACAGATTCAAATGGTTTAAGAGAAAGAGGCTCACGGTAAATATTATATCCACCGAACAGCTCGTCCGCTCCTTCACCTGAAAGAACAACCGTCACTTGTTTCTTCGCTTCTTTTGCCACGAAATACAATGGAATTGCTGCCGGATCAGCTAAAGGATCGTCTAAATGCCAGACAATCTTCGGAAGCTCGTTCATATATTCCTCTGGAGAAATGACGGCGCTGAAGTTTTGTAAGCCTAGCTTGTCAGCTGTTTCCTTCGCGACATCGACTTCACTAAAGCCATCCTGCTGGAAGCCAACAGAGAATGTCTTTAGCTCAGGGTGTAATTCCTTTGCGACAGACACGATGAAGGAAGAATCAATACCACCTGATAGGAATGAACCAACAGGTACATCACTTCTCATGTGAACTTTCACAGAATCATAGATTGCATCGCGTACTTCTTCAATCAGCTTCTGTTCTTGTGTTTGCTCAGGCTTAAATTGAACTTTCCAGTATGTCTTAAATTCGATCTCCTGTCCTGGGCGTAAAATAAACTGATGACCAGGCTCAACTTTATGCACCTTTTGATCAAGCGTATTTGGCTCAGGAACGAATTGGAACGACATGTACTGCTGCAATGAAGTCTCATCAAATAAAATGTTCTCGTTCACAGCCATCAAGCTTTTGCGCTCAGACGCAAAGTACACTTGCTCATCCATTTGTGTGAAATAAAGCGGTTTGATGCCAAAAGGATCTCTTGCGCCATATAATTGCTGCGCTTCTTTATCCCAAATTAAAAATGCAAACATGCCGCGAAGCTTAGAAGCCGCTTCTTCTTTATAATGACGGTATGTGGCAAGCAGTACTTCCGTATCAGAATCTGTGCTGAACGTATAGCCCTTTTTCACAAGCTCTTCCTTCAGCTCCACATAGTTATAAATTTCCCCGTTAAAAATAATCCAGTACTTTTCATCTTCATAAGAAAGCGGCTGCTTTCCGTGTTCAACATCTATAATACTTAAACGTCTAAATCCAAATCCTACATGCTCATCATGAAAGTACCCCTCATCATCCGGACCACGGTGAACGATGAGACGATTCATTTGTTTAATTAACTCTTCCTGCTCAGTAGTTTCGGACAATGGACGGTGATTAAACACACCAACAAACCCACACATATTATTGCCTCCACGTTATGTTATTTCTTAAAAGTAGACCTATAATTAGACAGTTATTTGTCCGATTTTGTTTCACATTTTTTCGCTTTTTGTAGAATTTTTTTTAATCAAAAGGAAAACCGCTTAAAATAAGCGGTTTTATATGTTGTTATTGTCCTAATGCTTCCTTGCGAAGCGTATCGGCTTTATCCGTTTTTTCCCACGGAAGATCTAAATCATGACGGCCGAAATGTCCGTATGCAGCTGTTTGTTTGTAGATCGGACGACGCAGGTCAAGCATTTTAATAATGCCAGCTGGACGAAGATCGAAGTTCGCACGAACCACTTCAATTAATTTTTCTTCAGAAGCTTTTCCTGTTCCGAAAGTATCAATTGAAATCGATACAGGCTGTGCAACACCAATTGCATAAGCAAGCTGTACTTCACAAGAATCTGCAAGGCCAGCAGCTACGATGTTTTTCGCTACGTAACGAGCAGCGTATGCCGCAGAACGGTCAACCTTTGTTGCGTCCTTCCCAGAGAAAGCACCGCCGCCATGACGAGCGTATCCGCCATACGTATCAACGATGATTTTACGTCCAGTTAAACCAGCATCCCCTTGAGGTCCACCGATCACGAAACGGCCAGTTGGGTTAATAAAGTATTTTGTCTGTTCATCAATTAGTTCACTTGGAACGACAGGGCGGATGACATGCTCTTTTAAGTCGCTTTGAATTTGTTCAAGCGTTACTTCTGGTGCATGCTGCGTTGAAATAACCACTGTATCAATACGAACAGGTTTATTTTGGTCATCATATTCTACTGTTACTTGTGTTTTTCCATCTGGACGTAGATAAGCAAGTGTTTGATCCTTGCGTACTTCAGTTAAACGGAGAGATAATTTATGCGCTAGTGAAATCGGCAGCGGCATAAGTTCTTCGGTTTCGTTGTTGGCAAAACCAAACATCAATCCTTGGTCACCTGCACCAATCGCATCAAGTTCTTCTTCAGTCATTGTGCCTTCACGTGCTTCAAGCGCTTTGTCTACACCTTGCGCAATATCAGCAGACTGTTCATCAATAGATGTGAGCACTGCACATGTTTCCGCATCAAAACCATATTTCGCACGCGTGTAGCCAATTTCCTTAATCGTGTCACGCACCGTCTTTGGAATATCGACATAAGTAGACGTTGTAATTTCTCCGCTTACTAATACGAGACCCGTTGTAACAGAAGTTTCACAGGCAACACGTGCATTTGGATCTTTCTTTAAAATTTCATCCAAAATGCTGTCTGAAATTTGATCACAGATTTTATCCGGATGTCCTTCCGTCACTGATTCTGAAGTAAATAAACGACGATTTTGACTCATAATGGCTATTTCCTCCTGTACAAGACCACATCATCCCAAGATGAGGTCTCCAATATGATACGGAACTCGTTCCCTCTTATATTTGAAAACGTTTCTATTAGAGATGTTATTGGCAATTTGTTCATATGATATCCCAAAAATAAAAAAACCATTTCCTTCATTGCGAGGAAAGGGTCTGAGATCGCATGCCTTTCACTCTTATCGCTCAAGGTGTTCTTGTACCTTGCATCAGGTTAGCACCTTGGTTTCTCAGCATATTCATGCCTTTTCATAAGAAACCGGTTGCTGGGCTTCATCGGGCCTGTCCCTCCACCAACTCGGGATAAGAGTATCCGTTCAATAAGATATCTTATCTTAAATACTTGCATCATGTCAATGCTTCATCAGAATTATCTTCCCTTTTTTTCACCACGTTATTAGCATCACCAAAAAGCATATTTTCATAGCAGAAATGAAAAAACACACACAAAAATATTTAAATAGTATAGACTATTATTACGAATGTGTTATACTAATCGAAACAAAACAAATTCAACGGTAAAGGAAGGGTTTTTTTATGAACTCAGTGGATTTAAAAGAAGATTTGCAGTCATTGCTCTCATTAGAAAATACGCACCAAAATTTATCTGTTCCGAAACTTGTTGAAAAGATTTTGGCACGTGATGAAGGCGTTTTAACATCAACAGGAGCTGTCCGTGCTACAACGGGTGCCTACACAGGACGTTCGCCTAAAGATAAATTTATCGTGAAAGAAGAAAGCTCTGAACATAAAATTGATTGGGGTCAAGTCAACCAGCCGATTTCTAAAGAAGCATTTGACCGTTTATATACAAAGGTTGTGTCATACTTAAAAGAACGTGATGAACTATTCGTCTTTGAAGGATTTGCCGGTGCAGATGAAAGATACCGTATGCCAATTACAGTGGTAAACGAATTTGCATGGCACAATCTCTTTGCAAAGCAGCTATTCATCAGACCTGACGGATCAACACCTTCTTCAAACGAAAAACCGTTTACCATCTTATCTGCACCGCATTTTAAAGCAGATCCTGAAACAGATGGCACAAACTCTGAAACGTTTATTATCGTTTCTTTTGAAAAACGTACCATTCTGATCGGTGGAACAGAGTATGCAGGAGAGATGAAAAAGTCCATCTTCTCTGTCATGAACTACCTGCTTCCTGAGCAAGATATTTTATCCATGCACTGCTCAGCAAACGTCGGTCAAGAAGGCGATGTCGCACTATTCTTCGGCCTTTCAGGTACAGGGAAAACTACGCTTTCTGCAAGCGCAAGCCGCAAGCTGATCGGTGACGATGAACACGGCTGGTCTGGCTCAGGAGTCTTCAATATTGAGGGCGGATGCTATGCGAAATGTGTGAACTTAAGCGAAGAAAAAGAACCGCAAATCTACAAAGCCATCAGCTTCGGATCAGTTCTTGAAAATGTTGTGCTTGATGAAGAAACACGTGAAGCGGATTATGATGACACGTTCTTTACTGAAAACACACGCGCTGCTTACCCAATCGAAATGATTGATAACATCGTGACGCCAAGTATCGCAGGACACCCATCTGCCATTGTCTTCTTAACAGCTGATGCATTTGGCGTTTTACCTCCAATCAGCCGTTTAACAAAAGAACAGGCGATGTACCATTTCTTGAGCGGTTACACAAGTAAATTAGCAGGAACTGAGCGCGGTGTCACATCACCAGAAACGACATTCTCTACTTGCTTCGGTTCACCATTCTTGCCGCTTCCAGCTCACGTCTATGCTGAAATGCTTGGCAAGAAAATTGATGAGCACGGCGCAAAAGTATTCCTTGTGAATACAGGTTGGACTGGCGGAGGCTATGGTACAGGCAAACGTATGAACCTAGCGCATACAAGAGCAATGGTGCAAGCAGCGATCGAAGGCGACCTCGACAACGCCGAAATGATCACTGATGACATCTTTGGATTACACATCCCGCTTCATATTCCTGGCGTTCCAGATGAAGTGCTTCAACCTTCTAAAACATGGGATGACCAAGAGGCTTATCAAGAAAAAGCACACTTCCTTGCCAATGAATTTAAAAAGAACTTCCAAAAATTCAGCCACGCAGCAAGTGACATTGAAGCCAAAGGCGGACCACTCGTATAATCAAATGACAAAAGCTGAGGGGAATCATTCCCTCAGCTTTTTTTGTTAGTTCGTTGAATGTAATGAGACGAGACGGTAAGTGACCTTTGTCACATTGTCTGTAAGCTCTAGCTTTTCAACGTGTGCTGTCCCTGTTTTTTCTCCGTCTTTCGTTTTACGCACCTCAAGCGGAATATTTAATGGATAAATGCGGTACCCTTCCTTCATGAGTTCAAATACATTCTCTTCAATTCTTGTCTCTTTTCCCTTCGTGACAATCATTGTATTAAATTCAACAGGCATTCCCATATTGAAAATCCCCCTACTTTCTAAAATTCGTTATACTGCTTATTTTACCACATTTCCGCTTTTCCGGCTGTGCATCCACGTCGTCAGCCTTCTGACAATTTCCCGATTATGCTGCGGCGGAAAATAATGGTTGTATCCATGGAAATACCAAGTCTCCACTGACTTTCCGTGCTGGCGCAGCGCATCTTCTAATAAATACGCATGCTCAATGGATACATTCTGATCCTCTTCTCCGTGGATGATGAGAACAGGCGCTTCAATTTTGTCTACATCATTTAAAGGCGTTCTATCCTCATAGGCCTCTGGCACTTTGTGCGGGGGACCGCCAATCACACGTTTCATCATCCTTCTCATATCCACACGCTCTTCATAGGTGAGCTTCATATCACTGACGCCTCCCCATGTCACAAAGGAAGCGGCCTCCTGTTTCATTTCAACAGCGGTCCAAATGCCCATAATACCTCCGCGCGAAAAACCAAAGATATGAATACGCTCCTGCTTCACCTTTTTATGATGCTTTAACAATTGAAAGGCAGCAAAAGCATCTTTCCGGTCCTCTCCGGCAAAGTCTTCGTTCCCTTCGCCTCCCTGATTTCCTCGGTAAAAGGGCGCAAATACAACAAATCCCTGCGCGGCAAATTGCACAATCCGGCCTGGTCTGACCATTCCCACATTTTTTATGCCGCCTCTTAAATACAAAAAGCCGTCATAGAAACCTTCTCCGGCCGGTTCTGCGAGCAGCCCTTTGATCCGAAGTCCATCTGCCTCATAGGTCACTGTAAATAAGTGAATATGCGGATGGGGGGACGGAAACCTTCTTTTTTCCACAATCACTTGATTTCTCTCCTTTTCATCTGTTCTTACGTCAAATGCTTGATGATCGCTTCTGCAACGAGCTGGCCTGATTTAGTCACCATCGGCGTGCCGCCGCCTGGATGACTCGTTCCTCCAACAAACCATAGCCCTTCAATGTCCTTTGACTGATTATTGATGCGGAAGAACGCCTGCTTGAACGAGTTGGAAGACATACCATAAATGGCTCCATGATATGCGCCCGTTTTCTGCTGCAGATCAAGCGGAGTTTGAACCGCTTCATATTCGGCCACCTTATCCAGATCAAAGAGACCCTTTTTCTTTAATTTTGTTTTCATATGCTGCGGGTATGTCTCCTTTAGCATGTCCCAATCGTGCTCATTTGTCACATAAGGCGCATTCGCCAGTACAAACAAGTTGCTTCTTCCCGGTCCTCCGCTTAAAGCTGGTTCTGAATGACCTGAATAACAGATGTAAAGCGTTGGATCCTGAGGCAGTTGTTTTTTCTGAAAAATATCCTTGAATTCTTGCTCATAATTCTCTGGGAAAAACACATTGTGATGGGACAGCTGTTCATAGACTTTAGGTACACCTAATAAGAGAACAAAGCCAGATAGTGACGGTTCAATGGCAGTAAGCTTTTGATTTAAAAAGCTTGGGCGGTCTTTTTCATCAATCAGATGGCGGTAGACAGTCAGCGCGTCCGCTCCGGCAATGACTTGATCTGCTTCATACATCTGGTGAGCCGTTTCTACTCCTTTGATTCGCCGGTCCTTCACATGAATCTTGTTGACTTGTTCATTCAGGTGAATCTGTACGCCTAATTCCTTTGCCAAAGTCTCAAATGCTTCAACTAAACGATATGTACCGCCCTTTATGCCATATATCCCTTTCTCCCCTTCTAAATACGCCATCATATTAAAAATAGCCGGAGCCTCATAGGGAGAAGAGCCGATGTATGTAGCATACCGTCCAAACATCGCCAATGTATGCGGATGACGGAAATATTGACGCAGCAAGCGTTGAACGGTTGTAAACGGTTTGACAGAGAGAAGGGCTTTCACGAGCTTTACATCCGCCTTATCCTTCCACGTCAATAACAAACGATTTAAAAACTGATCCTCAGCCTTTTGAAAAAGCATCTTTGATTCCTGTAAAAATGCACGGTATTGCTTCGCATCTTCAGGACTGAATGCTGCAATTTGTGATTCCATCTGCTCAATATTCGGCGTAAATTCGACCGTATGTCCATCTGAAAAAACATTTTTGGTCAGAGGAGAAATCGGATAAAATGTGACGTAATCCTCCATCCGTCTATGACAGGAAGCAAATACTTCCTCAAAGTATGACTTCATTGTAATGGTACTCGGTCCTAGATCAAAAGAGTAGCCAGCCCCCTGATGACGCTGCAATTTCCCGCCTAAAGCCGCTTCTTTTTCTAATATGGTGACCTGAACTCCGCGTGACTGTAAGCGGATCGCTGCTGATAATCCGCCAAGACCGCCGCCGATGATGATCACTTTTTTCATTCGTACCTTCTCCCTTTCCATTCATACCCTTCTTTTTTCAGCCCGATTTTCATAGAAGCAAGGCCAATGGCGATCAGACTTAAAATGCTGATCGGTAATAAAAAGGCCATTGCAGATGTTCTTCCGTTCTCAATATCAATTGCCGCTTTGATCGACACACCCAGTCCGTAGCAAAGAATGGCTAAGCATATACTGAGCACATTCAGCTGCAGCAAAGCCATCATCAAGCAAATGACAGGAGCCAAATAAAGCAGGGTGTATAAACAAAAGACACTGCTTAACAAAGCAATGCTTCGATTCACACCTGGAAACAAATTTTTCCGGTAGCCTTTCCAAACCTCTTGTCCACTCTCATACATTCTCATATACACAAATGAATGAATGCTTGCTAGTGTGAACGGTAAGCCTTGTTCCTTCACCCGTCTAGCCAATGCCATATCATCCACTAGCGAATCCTTAATCGCTTCATGCCCGCCGATATTGTGATAGCAACTCTTTTCAATGGCAATAAAGCCTCCATGCGCGGCGGCAAAAGCCGGATTCTTTGATTTTCTAACCCACTTCACAGGCAGATGACAGCCAATCGTAAACATCATCATGGGAACGACAAGATGCTCAAAGAATGTACCTGTTTTTTGTTCGGGGAAGCCTGACAGCATGCCCGTTTTTTGCGCGCATAACTGCTCGTACACAGCTTCAATTGCTCCCCGTTTCAACCGGACATCCGCATCTAAAAAAAGCAGCCAATCAGAAGCCGCCACCTCAGCGAGCTGAGAACAGGCGTATGATTTTCCTAGCCATCCTGGCTTTAATACCTGACCTGACTGCACACGAATCCATGGATATGTTTGTGAGAAGCGCTCCACAATCGCTCTTGTCTGATCGGTCGAATGATCATCAAGTACAATCACCTCTTTCGGATAAAGACGCTGATTAACGATCGACTGAAGACAGGCTTCTATCCGTTTCTCCTCATTTCTAGCCGGAATCAGTATCGATAACGAAATGGGTTCATCTGATGAAAAGGAAGCGGGCTTTAACACGGGAAACTGCTTCATATTCCATATGGTGAATAGAAACTGGCAAAGCAGCAGCACACTGATTACGGTTAAGAAGAGCGCCATGTTCTCACCCACTTTTTAAAAGAATCAAACGCATCACTTGTTGACTGACTTGTCCTTGTGATCTGTTTAAATTCTTCGTTTATTGAAAAATCAGGATCCGCAATGACCTGTGCTTGATGCCTGTTTAACTGCGTTTCAAGCAGATCGCCAAGCATACGCGTCATATCCTTGCTTCGCAGGGAGCTTCCAGATACGATGGCATCATCACCGAACACAACAGAAACTATCGGCTTTTGATATTGATTAAATGTATACTGCAAGGTTACAGGCTTCACCACGACTTGCTCAAATTGCCTCACTAAAAAAGAAGCCCCGCCTTCCAGTTCAAGCGGCCGCACATCCTGATGCATAATTTTCCCCTGTGGAAAAAGCCATACCGCTCCGCCGTCCTGCATGTTCTCTTTTGCTGTCATTAAAGCTTGTTTCACGCTTCTCAGGTTCTCTTTATGAACCGGAAACGCCCCAAGCTTACGGAAAAAAGCATATTGCTTCAGCTGCTTCTCTTCCATCATCATGTAGTGATCAAGTTCAGACGCTTTTTCTGTTAAAAGAAAAATGATCAGTCCATCCCACCATGAGCTATGATTGGCGAGATAAAGAACAGGCAGGTTTTCCTTCGGGTCCACCGAGCCTTTCATCATCACACAGCGGAAATGCTTATGGAGCAAATATCGCTCTAGATAAAGTGAAAATAGACGTCTAAACGATCGGCTTTTGTCGCTTTCTTTCAAATCGAACCCTTCCTTCACACAAAATGACAATGATCAGTGCTAAATAAAAAATGACATCGAGTCCACCCTTTAATGCCAAAAGACCAAAAAAGAACACCATCGCCTGATAAATACGACTCGTCCAGCTGAGTGCCTTTTGATCAATTGAGACAAGCGGGAAAAGAAATGAAAGTCCTGCTCCAATCATACCCCAGCTCACAAAATTCTCAAAAGGAATACCATAAAACCCACCGCCGTCATACCACACCCAAAACTTCCGCTCAGCTGCTACTGGATCTAATATGAGGTCAAGCAACACAATCCATATCCCCGTTTCGACGGCTCGTCTCCACTTTGACTGCTGATTGGATAAAAAAAGGCTGTTTAAAAACACGCCAACCCAAGCAAATGCAATGGTTAACGGCACCCCCGCCACTAGAAAACCTAGCGTCGGATAATAGTCATAGGCCCCAAATGGGAACCCCGTTGTGATCCCTACCCACTCCACCGTAAATGTAAGCACCCCGACAATGACTGCCCTTTTGATGACAAATCCCCATGAGCCATAAATCTGTCGCCCAATCTCTATGACGCAGCAAGCATACAGCACAAGAAAGATTCCGTTTGCAAACTGAAGCCATGCTGGCACTTCAAAAAAGACCATTAAGATCAGACCTACTAAATACCATCCAATAAATACCAAACTCAATCTATACACGAAACCGCTCCTTTATTTCTGCCAAATTCAAGAAAGCCTTCATGCCTCTAGTATAGAAAAAAAGACGCGTTCTATAAATAAACAATGCGCTTCTTATTTTCATCTAGGCACTCACCAAAAATCCCTTTTCACATACTTTAATAGTGATCTAGAACAAAGGAGGCGAATTACTCTTGAATCGTTCCATCAAAGTCAGACTGGCATTCATCGTCGTCGTCCTGCTCTTTATTCCATTTGTCGCCTGTAAAAAAGAACAGGAGCAGACCGTACAAGTAGCCGAGGTGACCCATTCGGTCTTTTATGCTCCGCTATATGTCGCCTTATCAGAGGATTTCTTCAAAGAAGAAGGCCTGGAGGTTGAACTAAAAACCACTTGGGGCGGCGATAAAACGATGACAGCTCTCTTATCAGGCGGTGCTGATATCGCACTGACCGGGTCTGAATCCTCTATCTATGTAGAGGCTCAAGACACAAAGGATTCTGTCATAAACTTTGCACAGCTGACGCAAACAGACGGCACATTTCTTGTTTCAAGGGAGAAAGTAAACCAATTCTCTTGGGATCAATTAAAAGGTAAAGATTTCTTAGGACAGCGGAAAGGCGGCATGCCGCAAATGGTCGGTGAATATGTCTTGAAAAAAGAAGGCATTGATGTAAAAAAGGATCTTCGTATGATTCAAAATATTGATTTTGCCAACATTTCAGGTGCGTTCTCCTCTGGAACTGGCGATTTTGTACAGTTATTCGAACCGACCGCTTCCTTACTCGAAAAAGAAGGTAAAGGGTACATTACCGCCTCCTTTGGAGAAGCTTCTGGCAAGGTGCCATATACCACCTTCATGGCAAAGAAGAGTTACTTAGAGGAAAACAAAGAGACCGCTGAAGCCTTCACCCGAGCCATTTACAAAGCGCAGAAATGGGTAGAAGCCAAGCAGCCTGAGGAGATTGCAAAGGCCATTCAAGCTCATTTTCCTGATACAGACCTTGATGTCTTATCAACTGCCATCAAACGCTACAAACAGCAAGATTCCTATGCAACAGATCCCCTTCTAAATGAAGAAGAATGGAACAAATTGCAGGAAATCATGAAGGAGAGCGGTGAATTGCCGGAATTTATTCCGTACAAACAACTTGTCGATTCATCCATTGCAAAGAAGGTCACAGATCACAAATAGAATAGGAGGTAGCACATGTCTTTCCTTCAAATTGACCATGTGACCCATACGTACTTCTCTTTAAAAGAAAAAACAACAGCTATACAGCACATCAATATGGAGATAGACCAAGGTGAATTCATCTCATTTATTGGTCCCAGCGGCTGCGGAAAAACCACCTTGCTGTCTATCATCGCAGGAATTACGCCGCCCTCTGAAGGTCGAATTTTAATCGAAGGAAAAGAACCAAATCAACAGGAGCATCAAATCGGCTATATGCTCCAGCAAGATTATTTGTTTCCTTGGAAGACCATCAAGGAAAATGTCATTCTCGGGTTAAAAATTGCGAAACAAGATTCACATGAGTCCGTCTCAGCTGCCCTTGATTTACTGCCAAAGTTTGGACTGCCTGAAGTAGAGGAAAAATATCCGAAGGAGCTGTCTGGCGGAATGAGGCAGCGTGCGGCTCTCGCCCGAACGCTTGCAGTTGATCCCGGTCTGCTTTTACTAGATGAGCCATTTTCAGCGCTAGACTACCAAACCAAACTCACATTAGAAGATCTCGTCTTTCACACATTAAAAGACTATCAAAAAACAGCGGTTCTTGTGACACATGACATTGGCGAAGCCATTGCGATGAGTGACCGCATTTTCTTATTCTCAAAGCATCCAGGCTCTATCCAGCGAATCTTTACCGTTCCAGACGACATAAGGGCTCTCTCTCCTTTTGAAGCGAGACAGACCCCGCATTTCCAAGAGCTCTTTCAAACGATTTGGAAGGAGCTGAAAACAGTTGAAACACAGTGACCTTTTACATGAAGCCTATCGCAAAAAATACCGAATGGAAAAACGGATCACACGTATCTATCAGCTCATCATATTCGCCAGCTTCTTTTCGCTTTGGGAGCTTGCCAGTCATTTCAGGTTCATTGATCCGCTTATTTTCAGTTCACCCTCTGCGGTCTGCCAATTGTTTGTGCAAAAAATTCAAGATGGTTCTCTAATGAATCATATGAGTATTACATTATTTGAAACGGTGCTCGGTTTTCTACTTGGTACCTTTTGCGGCATTTTGCTCGCTGCCGCCTTATGGTGGTCCACCCGATTAGCAAACGTTCTTGATCCTTATTTAGTCATTTTAAATGCCATGCCGAAAGTTGCCCTCGCCCCCATTTTAATTGTTGCCCTTGGACCTGGTATGATCAGCATCGTCGCCATGGGTGCGATCATTAGTGTGATCATTACGACGATCGTCATTTACACTGCCTTTCAAGAGGTCGATGAGAATTATTTAAAGGTGATGAAAACCTTTGGCGCAAAAAAAAGCGTCGTCTTTCGTGAGGTCATTTTGCCAGCTAGTATTCCAACGATGATTTCTGCCATCAAAGTGAATGTTGGTCTTTCTTGGGTTGGGGTCATTGTAGGGGAATTTCTTGTATCCTCAAAAGGGCTCGGCTACATGATCATTTACGGCTTTCAAGTCTTCAACTTTACACTCGTGTTCTTAAGTCTTTTCATTATTGCTGTGTTTGCGACCATCATGTACCAGCTTGTGGAATGGCTCGAACGCCGTTTTCTCCAAAAATAAAAAGCACAGGGAGATCTCCCTGCGCTTTTTTTAACGAATCAAACCGTTCTTTTCTAAATAAGCAAGACTTTGTCTTAACACATCATCTTTCATAATAAAACTGAAATTCTTATTTTTTGCGATGGATCTTGGCAAGTCTGCGAAAAGAACAGGTCCTTTCGTTTCAAAATACGTGTCTTGCTTCACTAGCCTTTCAATATCAGCGAAATAAATATTTTTTACGATGACCTTTTCTCTGCCTAGCACCTGATACTGACCAATATACGTTAATTCACGAACAACAGCACCCGTCTCTTCTTGAATCTCACGTATAGCGGCTTGGTCTGCTTCTTCATTTGGCTCAACTTTCCCTCCTGGAAACTCATAGCCCCGATCCTCATGTTCAGTGAGCAGCCATTTCCCCTGGTAACGGCAGATAGCCCAAACATGCTTTGGATGACTTGAAAAAGGCTTCTCTTCAAAGGAGAGCTTGACCGTATTATGATAATAGTCTTTAAATACATGCATGTGAAATCCCTCATATCCTGTCCTTGCTTCTTGTAAAACATCATACCACAGATCACATTTCTCTGAAGAATTTTTATCAAAAGTGAAACAAACGAGTGGTTTCATTTCGTCTGTATTTAAAATGAGGTCTAGTTGCTAAAACCTTTTTATCATCCCCAACTTCACCCTATTTTAATCATGAAACCTTTTATCCCTTGATGACGTAAATCAATTAGTGTTTGTCCTATTACGACAAGGAGGAAAACAGCATGAGGATAACAAATGGGTCAAAACAAGAAAAAGATCAATCGCTTACGCCCAGTAAAATTGAAAAAGATGACGCCCCTCATGAGGTGATCAAGAAACACCTCATCAAAGGGCAAAAGCTAGATTTAACTAAAGACAATCCAAATATCGACCAAATTCAAATCGGGCTTGGCTGGGATTTGGCTGGCCAGCCAATTGATTTAGATACGCAAGTGTTTCTCTTAAATGAAGAGGACAAACTGTTGTCTCCAAGCCATCTGATCTATTATCATCAGCAGCAGAGCTTAGACGGAGCTGTTCGCCATCTTGGTGATCATCAAGTTGGCGGCGGAAATCGAGACAATGAAATGATCATTATGCAATTAAGCAGAGTCTCTCCTGATATTCATAAAATCGTTGTAACAGCCACGATACATGATGCACACGAGCACAAGCATCATTTTGGACAAGTGACGAACGCTTATGTGCATCTGACTGATCAAATATCACAACAAGAGATTTGTACCTTTCAATTAACAGAAGATTATTCGTATTGTACCTCCATCATTTGCGCCCAACTCATAAGAGATGAGGAAGAATGGAAAATTATCGCCACCGGACAAGGAACTACGCTAGATTTAAATGATTTATGCCGCATCTATGGATTCACATCTTGACGCAGGAAAGGAGCCGGCACCAATGGGATTTCAATTCAACACAATAGAAGAACTCACTTTACAAGCAGAAGGCAGCGGAATCTTTTTTGCGAAAAAAGGCGCAATGATTGCCGATCAAGGTACGTTTCAATACCGCAAACGACTACTCGGTACGAACAAAGGAAATATGGTCAGTCAAGTATTTAACCATATCAGCAGAAAATTGACAGGTGAAAACCTTGAGGTGATGGAAGTAAGTGGACAAGGTACTTGTTATTTGGCTGATTCCAGCGAGCACGTGACAGTGATTAACCTTGAGCCGAGCGGTCCTTGGCAGCATGTAAGTGTAGAAAGTGAGGATTTACTTGCCTTTACTGAGGAATGTCATTACGGCGTGACACCAGTAGGCGTAGGGATTTTATCACAGAAAGGACTGTTTACATCAAAGCTCTCCTATCAAGGCCACGGGGCGCAGGTCGCCATTAAAACAAATGGAAACCCGCTCATTTTAAAAGCCCCTTGCCGTGTAGACCCTGACGCCATCGTCGCTTGGACAGGTAAAGCACCGAAGGTCAAATTAGATGTGAACTGGAAGACCCTCATCGGACAAACATCTGGTGAATCCTACTTATTTGAGTTCCAAGAACAAGACCAAATTGTCATTATCCAGCCATCTGAGCGTACATCCGGCTTACGGGTTGGTTTAGATGATAACCGTTATAAGCCTCAGAGCCAGAACTCCTCCCATGAATTCACTAATTCACAGACATCTCAGCAAGAGAATAGAGGCGGGCTTAGTGATCTGATCGGAGGCATCTTACAACCGCGAAAATAAAAGCATGTAGAAAATCTCTACATGCTTTTTCAATTCATTAATCCATTTGTTTCAATAAAGTTCTTTGTCTCTTCATTCCCGAGCTCGAAAATCATTGAGTATATCTCTTTTCTTTTTCGATCCATTTCATCATTCGGACTGTCATAATGATATTCAAGATACGGAACATGCGCTCGAAAGAAGCCTTTCCAATCTGTCATATACTGTTCATCGAAATAGTCTCTCAGCTGCAAAATTTGATCATCGTCTGCTTCTATTTGAAATTGCCAAGCCGCCGCATCTCTATGCTGAGATATCGACCCATCCTGTACGGATACATAATATGTGTGTCTCGTCATCTGATTCATCCTTTTTCCTTTAGTATGACCAGATATGAAGAAATTACGGCTTTTTGCGCAATTTATTTTTTAACATGTCCAACACATCAATAAACAACTGTGGAATGGGAATTCCGAGGGCATTGGCTGTCGAGACGATTTGGTAAGATTCATAAATAATATAGAAGATGATCGCTAAATCCTTAATCATCCCATTTGTCTTCAGCATGACATCGAAGAAATGCGCCATGGATATTAAGGAGACCGTCACAATCTTTCGAACAAGCCGTGTAGAAAAACGTTTCATTGTGAGCTGTCCTGTCAAAGATTCTCTTAGGCTTGAACAAATTAATTCAATGGCCATGAGTGTTACTAATATCATCAGTAAATATCCTGCTCCACCAAACAGAAAGCCCATCGCTGACAAACTGACTGTAAACAACGAAAAGATGCCTAAATCTTTGCTCACTTGGCATCAACATCCTTTCAGAGTGGAACTCCTTACCTCAATAGTATATGCCAGCTCCTCGCAATAGCTTGGACGACAAAAAATAAAGGCGTCGCCTTTTAAATCAGAGAGAGTGATGACAAGAAAAAAAGCCGCCTTGTGCGGCGGCTTCCATCTTTAGACTCTCACATCAATAAAGCGAGCGTCTGAATCCTTTGGTTGAACAGCTTGAGGCTGCTGCTGAACTTGATCCAGCATGACCATGGCTTGTGCTGTATTCGTAGCAAGCTGTGAATTCAACAAACTAATATTAAGTGTTTTTTGAATGCTCGCGACTTGCTGACTCATCATTCCTGCAATAGAAGACATCTTCTCCCCTCCCTTCTCTTTTCTCTTCGGCTGAAAGCCCTATGATTTCAATGGGCTGTCTGTCCCGATTCCAACAAAAAAGGAATGTCGATCTCTTCATGATCGACATTCCTTCCACATACGTATTATCCTAAAAATGCTTTAAGCATCCAGTTGTGTTTCTCAATAGATTGATGAATCGCAAGCAGCATATCACCTGTTGTTTCATCGCCAACTTCTCCAGCCAGCTCCATTCCTTGCTTTAATTCCTCAGCGATATTGGAGAAATCATCATATAGATTTTTCACCATTTGCTCCGCTGATTCATTACCTTCAGCTTCTTGAATGCTAGAAATTTCTAAGCATTCTTTCATTGTCGCAACAGGCTGTCCATTTAACGCAAGCATACGCTCAGCCAAATCATCAATGTACGTCGCTGTTTCTGTATAAAGTTCCTCAAATTTCTCATGGAGTGTAAAGAAGTCTTTTCCCTTTACGTACCAGTGATAGTTATGTAATTTTACGTAAAGCACAGTCCAATCAGCTACTTGTTTATTAACGACGTTTAATAATTTTTCAGACATGTTTATTCCTCCTTATGTAATTGCGTTTAGTATGAGAATACCCTTTTCCTATTATACTGAAACCTGCCATGAATTTCTTCTATTTTGACTGCATGAAATATATGTTAATATGGAAATAAGGAGGGAGTTAGATGCTGCTACTTGGGATTATCAGCTTTATCATTATCTCAATCGTTGTCTTTTTATCACTATGGACAACATCGAAGGCTTATGAATATAAGCATAAAGTCGATTCACCACAGGATGCTGAACCAAACCAACGTCCTAACCCGAAATAAAATGACACTTAATGATGTGAGGTTTCTTCTTCAGTAGATGAACTCTCTTTTTTCACATCACCTACATGGATATTTGTCTTTGGCATATTATGCTGCTGTTTAGCTGTCACATGGACTTGTATGATATAAAGGCCATCTTTTTTAAAGGCTGTATGCAATTCATATACACCTTTGTTCTCTTTCTTTGGCTGAATCATCTTGCTGTTATCCTTATCGCCATCTTTCCACACTTCAAATTGAACTTCGTCTGCATCATCAACAGGCGTATCACCATATGTGACAGCTGCTTTTACTATAACGCTTTCATTTTTCTCCACTTGTTCAGGTCCTGTAAGCTTCACTTCTAATAGCTCAGGTACCTCCCCTTTGCCACTATTTGCTGCAGAGTTCCCACATGCACTTAGTAACAAGAGCATCAATATCATTCCCAACATTTTTCGCATCCCGAGTTCCCCCTTCTTTTACTGACATGTCCATTTTAACAAATATCCCCTATTTTGACATCTCATGATCGAATACAAAAAAACCGGACATCATCATGTCCGGTTTATGATCGATTAACCAAATACTTTTAGAAGCTCTTCTTGATCTTGAGAAAGCCAGAAACGCATCAAACGTTTTGCCCCTTCAAGGTCATGAAGCTTCGCTTGACCGCATTGCTCTTCGTTTGCAGCAGGAATCTCTGTTACCTCAACTGCATCCTTGAATGTTGCATCAAGAAGTTCAACGATTTCTTTTGGAGTTGGTGCACCACTGACCACTAAATAGTAGCCTGTCTGGCAGCCCATTGGAGAAATATCAATGATATCAAAATGGTCGTATTTCTCTGAGTGTGTTCTAATGTTAAACGCAAGTAAATGCTCTAATGTATGAATCGTATCAGGTTTCATTGCTTGTTTGTTTGGCTGACAAAAACGAATATCAAATTTATTGACTTCTCCATCTGATCCCACTTTATGAACGCCACAATGACGAACGTATGGCGCTTTTACAGCATTATGATCAAGTTCAAAGCTTTCAACTGAAGGCATAATCACCACTCCTATAATTGCAATTTCCTATATTATAACATATTTCTCCGACCAGTTTAGTTTATAAAACTTTCCTTCCTTGTCCTTTTTTCTTATACTGTGGAAGACAGACAAGGAGGAACTTCTATGAAACAAATTTTTATCGGCATCATACGCTTTTATCAAAAGTGTATTTCCCCTCTTACACCGCCTAGCTGCCGGTTTTACCCAACATGCTCAAACTACGGGCTAGAAGCGATCAAAACGCATGGCGCTTTAAAAGGCGGCTGGCTCACCATCAAACGGATTTTAAAATGTCATCCGCTCCATCCTGGCGGCATCGATCCTGTCCCGCCGAAAAAGGAAAAATAAATTATTTTTCTTCATATCCGTTGACGACTACGTCAAGCTTGCCAGTTCCTGGATCAATGACAAGACCGTGCACAGGCACATTTGATGGGAGAAGCGGGTGATTTTTGACAACGGACACACTGTCCTTCACGCTCTCTTCAACCGAACTAAAGCTTTTGAGCCACTGTTTAAAATCGATTCCTGAGTATTCCAGTACTTCAATACGTTTTTCTGGGATACCACGCTCAATGGCTTTGTTTAAAAGTGTTTGGCTGTCTATTTTGCTCATACCGCAATCATGATGCCCAATGACATAAACCTCGTCAGCATTTAATTCATAAACAGCCACTAAAATGCTTCGCATAATACTTCCAAATGGATGAGACACAAGAGCACCAGCACTTTTAACGATCTTGATATCTCCATTTCTCATGTTCATTGCACGTGGAAGCAACTCGACAAGTCTTGTATCCATACATGACAGAATGACAGATTTTTTCTGTGGAAACTTCGTTGTTGTAAATTCTTCGTATTTCTTTTCTTCAATAAATTGTTGATTATATTCGATGATTTCTTCTAAAAGTTTCATACGTTGTCCATTCCTTTATCTTTTTTTAAAAATAAATATAGCACAATGTGAGAAATTTCGTCACGTTTTGCAGCGCATTTTTTTAAAAGGAAACATCTGCTGTTGAAAATTTTTTATTTTCCTCTTTTCAAATCGTAATTATTACGATACAATAACTCAGGACATTAAATCGTAATCATTTCTATCTAATAGATTGAGAGGAGACATTTTTCACATGAAAAAAATCTTTTATATGTTAACAGCTGCTTTATTTGCGATCGGTCTTGCCGCTTGCTCAAGCAGTGCGGGGACAAATGCTTCAAAAGGGAAAGCAGACGGAAAACTAACCGTTTACACCACAATTTTCCCGATTCAAGATTTCACTGAAAAAATTGGTGGTTCTCATGTTCATGCGCAAAGCGTGTACCCTGCCAATGCAGATGCACACAGCTTTGAACCAAGTTCAAAAACGATGGTTGAAATGGCTGAAGGAGACGCCTTCATCTACAGCGGCACAGGCGCTGAAGCATTCGCTGACAAAACCGCTTCTACGTTAAAAGACCAAGGCGTGAAAACAGTCAAAGCAGCCGAAGGCATCAAATTGTTATCGACAAAAGAAGAGCATTCACATGAAGAAGGCGAAGACCATGATCACGATCATGAAGGGGAAGATCATGACCATGATGGACACGATCACGGAGATAAAGATCCTCATGCATGGTTAGACCCTGTTTATGCACAGCAAATGGCAAAAAACATTAAAGATACACTCGTTTCATTAGATCCAGATCATAAAGACGAATACACAAAAAACTATGAAAAACTAAAAAAGGATTTGCAATCGCTAGATCAAGAGTTCAACACAACGTTATCTAAAGCAAAACATAAAGAAATCCTTGTTTCCCACGCAGCCTACGGTTATTGGGAAAAGCGCTACGGCATTGAACAAATCAGTGTATTAGGGTTATCCGCTTCTGAAGAGCCTTCACAAAAGCAGCTCGAAAGCATTGTACAAAAAGCTGAAAAGCATCACATTCAATATGTGATTTTTGAAAACAACGTCAGCAGCAAAGTCTCAGATACGATCCGCAGTGAAATTGGGGCAAAAAGCCTCACACTTAAAAATCTAGAATCTATTACTGAAGATGATGCCAAAAATGGAGAAAGCTACGTCAGCTTAATGAAACAAAATCTAAAGACCTTAAAAACCGCTTTAAATGATTAATTGTTAAAATCCCGGATGATTATTCGGGGTTTTTTGCTGTAAAAAAAGCACACCATTGTAGGGTGTGCTTTTTATATTACATTTGATACTTTTTCTTAAACAACTCGGCTCTTCCGCCTTTTTCTCCGAACTTTTGGCGTCCTGTATAAAAAGGATGCGTATCAGAGCTTGTTTCTACTTTAATGACAGGATACGTTTTCCCATCTTCCCATTCTACTGTCTCATTGGATGACTTTGTCGATTTACTCAAAAAGCGGTAACCGCTGTTTACGTCCATAAATACAACTTCATGTGAGGTTGGATGAATATCTCTTTTCAATGTCAAAACTCCTTTCGTTATCAAAACGTAATTATTACGTTTTATATTTATATTCTACTCCCTCTCTTACAACTTGTCAAAAATCAAGCTTTCTTAGTCAGGAAGAATAATCTAAAAATGGTGGAGAATAATAACATCATGAAAAAGAGAAGCGATAAGAAAGGCGGAGAAAAAAATTGACTGATCTCGTTTTAGCTAGAAGCCTGTTCGGCACAACCATGGGCTTTCACATTATTTATGCCTCGCTTGGTGTCGGCATCCCGCTAATGATTTTGTTAGCTGAACTCATCTTCCAAAAAACGAAGGACCCTCACTATGCTGTCATGGCGAAACGGTGGACGAAAGCGCAGGCTGTCTTGTTAGGTGTCGCCATTCCAACAGGCACGATTGCTGGTACCCAGCTCGCTCTTCTATGGCCAGGTTTTATGGAGGTCATCGGAAAGGTCATGTCACTGCCATTTCAGATTGAAATTTATGCGTTCTTTATTGAAGCATTATTTATGTCTATTTATGTGTACGCAGCGGATCGCCTATCACCTGCTATGCGCATCATTACTGTTATTTTTGTCGTGATTGGTGCAGCCGCTTCAGCGATTCTGATCACAAACGTACATGCGTTTGAAGGTACTCCTGCTGGCTTTCAAATGGTCAATGGAGAAATTACGAATATCGAGCCCTGGAAGGCCTTTTTCAATCCAAGCTTTGTCGTAACTGCGACACATGTCGTGCTGTCTGCTTTTACAACAGGTGCTTTTGTGATTGCATCAGTGGCAGCTTTTAAAATGCTTAAAACAAGAAAGAATGAGAAACTCTATACGTTTCATCGAAAAGCCCTTTTTCTTGGACTTATTGTAGGCGGCCTCTTCTCATTTCTTACGGCCATAAATGGTCATGAGTCTGCTCAGCTTCTGTATGAATATCAGCCAGAAAAATTAGCTGGTGCTGAAGGTTTATTTGAAACACAATCACATGCACCGCTCGCAATAGGTGGTTTTACTGATGCTGATTCAAAGGAAATTAAAGGAGCAATTGAAATCCCTTGGGCGCTTAGCTTTCTGGCAGGAAATAGCTTTGATACGGTGGTCAAAGGATTAAATGATTTCCCTCGTGACGAGTGGCCGCCTTTATTTATTCACACGTTATTTAACGGCATGGTCATTATTGGCTCAGTTCTCATTTTGTTTGCGGTGTTAGCACTGCTTTACCGTAAAATTTTAAAACGCGAGCATTATCCGAAGTGGCTCCTTTTTCTTTACTTATTCGGCGGGCCCCTTAGTCTTTTGGCCATTGAGTTCGGCTGGATCTTTGCATGTACAGGCCGTCAGCCATGGGTCATTTATCGAATGCTCAAAACCTCAGAGGTCGTCACATCATCAGGCTCGATCGGTACGCTCTTTATCCTTTTTGCCATTGTCTATCTCATCTTAGGCATAGCAACTGTGATTGTGCTGACGTACTACTTTAGAAAACATTCGATTGAAGAAGACCTACGGTTAACAGAATCTTAAAAAGGAGCGATCAAGATGCAAATGGATGTGACAACTGATGCACTCATTGCAATCACCATCTTATGGGGGTTCGTTTTTATCTATGCAGTGATGGCATCAATGGATTTCGGCGCAGGATTTTGGTCCATGATTTATATGAATAAAGAACAAACAAAGGCCGCTAATATCGCAAATAAGTACCTTTCTCCAACATGGGAAGTAACTAACGTATTCATTGTGGCAATTGTTGTCGCATTGTTTAGTATGTTTCCAGGTGCGACCTTTGTCCTTGGTACTGTTTTATTAATACCCGGCAGCATTATATTATTGCTTCTTGCACTGCGAAGCGGGTTTCTCGTGTTTTCTCATTCTCTTCCTAAAAAATACAGAAAAGCAGTGACTTACATTTCAGGGATTAGCGGCTTTATCATTCCATCGATCCTGATCATGGTTCTTCCGATTACTCATGGTGGATTTATCTTTGAGGAGAACAACAACTACTCATTAGATCTTGGACTGGTCTTTACGAGTGCAAATGTCTATTCTTTTGTCGGCTTTGCCATTTTCAGCACCCTTTTTCTTTCGTCATTGCTTTTAGCTGATTTCTCGAATGTGGCTGATGAAGATGAAGCTTACAGCATTTATAGAAGAGGAGCGCTCATTACGGGTCCGCTTTCACTCATGATGGCCTTTTTCATCATGCTGACATTAAGAAGCGAGGCAAATTGGCTGTTCACAAAAATGATGCAGAACATCCCTATTCTTCTTGTATCACTCCTGATGTTTTTGCTAGCAGGGCTGGCTCTATTTTTACCAAATAGTCGGTTTAAGCATAGAAAAGGCCGGCCTCGTTTAGCTGTCATTGCGATTACCATTCAATATTTTTTAGCAAGCTATGTGTACGGACGTGCCCATTTGCCTTATATGGCCTATCCGGATATTACAATCATGTCTGGATTTACAGACCCTGTGACATTTAGAGCATTATTTATCACGTATATTGTAGGTTTTATCATCTTATTCCCTGGGTTCTATTTCTTCTGGAAATTGTTTATGAAGGATAAGCGCTATATTCGCCAGGAAGATTAACGTGAATGGATGAGGTTCATTTCGGTTACATTATAGAAGAAAGACATACTCAAAAGGAGGTCATCTGTATGAGTCAAAAAATCCTTTGTGAAGTCAATAACTGTTCCTATTGGAATGCTGGAAACCGCTGTGGGGCAGATGCAATCTATGTCGTCAGCCACACAGGAAATACGGCTGAAAAAAGTGAAGAAACGGATTGTAAAACGTTTAAACCACAAGATCTTTAAGTCTCATTTAAGGAGGCGCTTCGCATTGAAACACGATCGGCTGCTTCAAACGTTTTTTTATGAAATTCACGACGCGGACGAAGCCGCATTTTATCAGGCTGCTCACTCCTTTTTAAACCTTTGGGATTATGAATATGGCCATGCAGCAGACATGCCCAGTGAAATGAATCACTATATTGGACAGCTTGCTTATGACAGCGAACTGGTAGAAGAGTAAGAAAGAGCGGGTCACCGCTCTTTCTTTTTAGTTGAGACAGGAAGGAAAAACTTTCACTCACTATATATAGATTTTATTGGATATGCAAAAGGTGAATACTTCATTTTCACATCACAAAATCATGTTTTGTAAAGACGTCAATTTTATCTGAAAAGGAACGAAGCGCTTGATAATCCACTTCTACGCCCATTCCTGGGGAACGAGGCACCTCAATAAAACCATTTTCAACCTTGATTTCAGGATAAATGATATCCTGCTCCCAATATTTTGACGAAGCGGAAATATCACCTGGAATTGTAAATTGCGGAAGCGAAGCAAGTGCCACGTTCTGCGCGCGGGAAATGCCTGTTTCAATCATTCCTCCGCACCATAACGGAATTTGATGCTCCTTACTGAATGTATGGATTTTGAGGGCTTCTGTCAGCCCTCCAACTCGTGAAGGCTTCACATTAATAATTTGACAGCTGCCAAGCTCTACAGCTTTTCTAGCATCATCTAAGGAACAAATACTTTCATCCAAACATATCGGTGTTTTTAAATGCTTTTGCAAATGGCGATGATCGACGATATCATCTGCAGCTAATGGCTGTTCAATCATTAATAAACGAATGTCATCGAGCTGTTTGAGCTTGCTAATATCCTTTAATTCATAAGCAGAGTTTGCATCCGCCATTAGTGGAAGGTGAGGGAAAGACTCTCTAATTTTTTTAAGGAGTCCGATATCCTGCCCCGGCTTAATTTTCACCTTCACCCGCTGATAACCTTGGTCCACAAATTGCTGTATTTGCTTCAGCATGTCATCAATGGGTCCTAACCCCGCCACAACACCAGAAGGTATTCTATCCTTGGTGCCGCCTAATACATCTCGTAACGACTTATTCTCACGCTTCGCATAAATATCCCAAACAGCCGCTTCAATTCCCGCTTTCGCCATCCTATTACCTTTAAATTGGTACAGGCTGTCTGGTATTTCTGAAGGGTGTGTAAAGGTGCGTGTCAGCACATTTGGTATAAAAAAAGCTCTCAGCATATGGTAACAAGTCTCAATGGTTTCTTCTGTATACCAAGGAGAAGAAAAGGCTGACACCTCTCCCCATCCAGTCAATCCCGTTTGATCTTTTACCTCGACAATAATAAACTCACGCTCTGAGATGGTCCCAAGACTTGTGGTAAATGGCTGCTTGAGCTTCATCGTGACATGATATAAAATCACTCGTTCAATTTGAATCATCTAAAAACCCCTTTGACTTGAGTCTGTGCCTCTGCAATTTATTTGACGCATTTCTTGGCAGCTGGTCCACAAAGTGAAAAGCGGCAGGCCATTTATATTTTGCTAGATGCGACTCACATAAAGCATAGAGCTCGTTCTCCGGTATTTTATGGTCTGTGACAAGAAAGGCAGCTGGTACCTCTCCCCATCTATCATCATACATACCCGTCACTCCGGCTTCCTTTACATGCGGATGTGTTAACAGGATCGCTTCAATTTCAGCAGGATAAATATTCTCACCGCCAGAAATAATTAAATCTGAACGGCGGTCAAGCACAAATAAAAATCCTTCCTCATCCACATAGCCGATATCACCCGTTTTCAGCCAGCCTTGATCAAAAGCAGCCGCGGTCGCCTCTTCGCGGTAAAGGTACCCTTTCATGACATTTGCCCCTTTCACCATAATTTCGCCATGCTCAAAAGGACGACAAATGGATGTACCATCTTGAATTTTCAGCTCACATCCAAAAAGGGGTTTTCCCGCTGATCCAAGCTTCTCTACACTAAATTCAGGCGCAAGGGTCACAATTTGTGAACAGGTTTCTGTCATGCCGTACGATTGAAACACAGGGAAGCCTTTCTCTTTGCTTTCTTGAAGCATCGCAAAAGGCGCAGGTCCTCCGCCTAATAACAGACAGCGCAAAGAAGACGGACATTCTTCCAGCCTGCTTAATAAACGGGATAACATCGTTTGAACAACAGATATCATCGTCACACGATGCTGTTCAATCGAACCCTTTACTTCATCGACATCAAACTTTTGATGAAGTACGACAGTCATCCCATAAATCACAGACTTAAATAAAGCGGATAACCCGCTAATATGAAAAAGAGGCAGTGCAATAAGCCAGCGGTCATCCTCTCTGAGGCCCATATTGAGTGCAGAGGAAACAGCACTATAAAAATGATTACCAAACGTTTGCTCGACCCCTTTTGGTTGTCCTGTTGTGCCAGACGTATACATGATCGTTGCTGTTTCATTCAAATCAAATTCGCTTTCGATTTTCTTTCCATTGTCGTGACCTGCTTCTGGTAAAGTCTCCATTGTATAAACGGGTAGATCACCCTTATGATCACTTGCATAAACAGGTTCAGTAAATAAAGCGGCTGCTTTTGCATCTTCAAGTTGATAGCGCCTTTCAGCTTTTGTTAACTTATTGTTCAATAGCACGATTTTGAATCCTAATGAAAAACAAGCATGAACAAGCATCACCATTTGAGGCTGGTTGTTCATCAAAAGCCCGACCGTTTCCCCTTTTTTTAATGATGCTTGTGCAAATCTATTTGAAAGCTCATTGACTTCATCAGCTAAATCGCGAAATGTCCACTGTTTATCCTGATAAATGAGTGCGACTCTTTCTGGTGTTAAATAAGCACGGTGCAGCAGCCAATTCGGTTGCTTCATCATGACACCTCCTTTTTGTAAAAGAAAACAGCTTAGTCTGATGCACTAAGCTGTTTTTCATCGCTATGATTGAATCAAGGGAAACGCGGGAACTGACCGAAGTCCGGCTTGCGTTTTTCCTTAAAGGAATCGCGTCCTTCTTTTGCTTCATCTGTTGTGTAATAAAGAAGTGTCGCATCTCCTGCAAATTGTTGAATTCCAGCTAATCCATCCGTATCTGCATTAAATGCAGCCTTCAAGAATCGTAAAGCAGTCGGGCTCTTTTCTAGCATCTCCTCGCACCACTTCACTGTTTCCTCTTCAAGCTGCTCTAATGGTACAACAGTATTAACAAGTCCCATATCAAGCGCTTCTTGTGCATTGTATTGACGGCATAAGTACCAGATTTCTCTCGCTTTCTTATGACCAACAATACGTGCAAGGTAGCCTGAGCCATAACCAGCATCAAAGCTGCCTACTTTTGGACCAGTTTGTCCAAAAATCGCATTATCTGCTGCAATTGTCAGGTCACATACAATATGAAGAACGTGTCCGCCGCCGATTGCATAACCAGCAACCATCGCAACAACAGGTTTTGGAATCACACGAATTAAACGCTGTAAGTCGAGTACATTTAGACGCGGAATTTGATCGTCTCCTACATAACCGCCATGACCGCGTACTTTTTGATCTCCACCAGAACAGAATGCTTTGCCGCCAGCACCTGCAAGTACGATCACACCAACATTCGAATTATCACGAGCACGTGAAAATGCATCAATCAATTCACTCACAGTCTTTGGTGTAAACGCGTTATGTACATGTGGACGATTAATCGTGATCTTTGCAATTCCATTGCATGTTTCATATAAAATTTCGTCATATTGACGCTCAGTTTGCCATTCAATAGCCATCAATAGTTCCTCCTCTAATCTTGCGTAATAAACTCACTTACTATTTTACCAAAAAAATGTGGTTGTTCCACATGAACTGTATGCCCAGCCTGCTCAGCCAATATGAATTGACTGCCTTCAAGCTCCTGCTGCATACGTGTGGCGATCTTGCAGAACTTTTCATCAAGCGCTCCGCACATCAACAAAACAGGTAAATTCATATGCTTTAACCCCTTCCAAACAGAGGGCTGCGAACCTGTTCCTATGCCTTCTAAGCTGCGAGCCAGTCCAAGTGGATTGGCTTTTAGCCTTTCCTCTCGTAGTTGAGCCTGCGTGTCAGCTGATAAAGTTTTCTGAGAAGCAAACAGTGGAATACTCTCCCAAAAATCCACAAACTTCACTAAACCTTCATGTCTCATTTTCTGAGCCAGCTGATGATCATGTTTGAGTCTTGCCATCCGCTCTTTAAACGTGCGAAGCCCTGGAGAGGTACTCTCTAGAATCAACTTGTTGACTCGCTCTGAATAACGAGAGGCAAATGATAAAGCAATACGTCCTCCCATAGAATATCCGAGAATATTCACTTTGTGAAGCTTTAATTGGTTTAAAATCTCTGCAAGATCTGCTAGCTGATGCGACATCGCATATCTTCTTATACTTTCTGGTGAGTCCGTGCGGCCATGTCCAAGCAGGCTGACTTGAATCAATCTTGTATTTCCCATATAAGCATTCAAGAATGTCCAAGAAGCCGCGCTTCCAGTGAAGCCGTGTAAGCATAGCGTGGCATTCTCACCTGATGGATTCTGATCCACCACCTCGTACGCCACACCATCACGCATCCGTATTATGAAAGAAGACATTCTTTTTTCACTTCTTCCAATATGTCATCCATCATTTGACGATGCTTGCTTACACGAGAATGCCGATCTGTTTCAATTTCAATTAAATGAAGTCCAGGCTCTTCTATATGCGCCTTGTAGACATCATGTAATTCTTGTTTCGTTGACGGTTTCGAATAGGTTCCCCCATACAACTTCGAAGCATACTCAAAATTCAGTCCAGTCGGTGTACCAAAGAGTTTTTCATAATACGGTTCCTCAGACGCCTGTGGAAGGAAAGAAAAGATGCCTCCTCCATCATTGTTTAACAACACAACCGTCAGTGGAATGTCCATCAACTTCGCTGCAAGGAGACCATTCATATCATGGTAAAATGATAAATCTCCAATCACTAAGGTGACCGGCTGTTTCAAAGCTGCATACGTGCCAAGTGCTGTAGACACAACACCATCAATACCATTTGCTCCTCGATTCGCCATCATTCGAAAAGGCTTCGATTGCGCTTCAAAAAATGTATCCACATCACGAATCGGCATACTATTCCCGATAAAAAGGACACTCTCCTTCGGCAAAAGATGCTGAAGCTGACGGTACACATTCCCCTCAAATGACAGATCCTCATCAGAATAATGGGAAGCATGCGTTCTGAATGATGAATTTGCATCCTGCCAGCGCTTTAGAAAACTTGTATCCTCACGTTGATCCGATCTATTGACTACTTCATCTACAAAAGCTGCCACATCACTTTCAAAGACATATGAAGCACTCAGCCCAGGATCTCGAAAACCTCCGGCAGCATCAACAACAATCTGATTCACTTCCGCATGTTTTTCCAGCCACTTGAATAAAGGCTTAGACACAGGCATTGGTCCAAAACGAATGACCATATCCGGCAATAGGTGCAGCTGCAATGCTTCATCTTTCAATAAAGAATCATACGCATCAATAATAAGATCTGCATGCTCATGACCATTTCGTAAATGAGAAAGCGGGTCCGCTAAAATCGGCATATGCAAGGCTTTTGAAAGACGTAATACTGCCTCTATCTCTTCCTCCGTATGAAGCTCGCCACACACAATAAGTCCCTTTTTGGAACGGTTCATAACCGTCACAATTTCAGATATCGCATCATCATTTGGGAAAGCCTGTCCTGTAGCTAATACCTTTTTCAGGTCTGTTTCTTCTCGCTCGAAAGGATCAATAGACAAATCAGGAAGCAATGGTTCTCTCAGAGGGACATTGATTTGTACAGGTCCCTTCGGCTCTTGCATCGACATATGATTTGCTCTTGCCGCAGCCGTCTGAACATAGCGTAACATCGTCTGACTTTCTTCTGGCAATGCTAAGTCTGTGAACCATTTAACAAACTTACCGAATAAGAATTGCTGATCAATCGCTTGAGGTGCTCCAACTTCCCTCAATTCGTGCGGCCGATCAGCAGTTAAAACAATAAGTGGGACACGGGAATAATGTGCCTCTACAATGGCTGGGTAAAAGTTAGCTGCTGCTGTACCTGACGTACAAATAAGCAGCACTGGTGTTTGACTTGCTTTTGCAAGACCAAGCGCATAAAAAGCAGCAGACCGTTCATCCACTAATACATGGACATTGATGTCTTGGTGGGCTAGAGCCAGCATTGCAAGCGGGGTCGAACGAGAACCTGGACAGACAACTGCCTCTTGTACGCCACCTTGGACAAATTCATCCATCAATCTGCCAATATATGTTGTCATGATTTGATTATTCAATAGGACGACCTCCAAGGGCAGATAGCATTGGTCTTAATTTCACTTGCGTTTCCTCGTACTCCTGCTTTGCAAGGGAATCCTCTACAATGCCGCAGCCAGCGAACAAACGAACATAGTCTTCCTCAATAAGACCTGACCGAATGGCGACAGCAAATTCTCCATTATCCTGAGAGTCAATCCACCCTACCGGCGCTGCGTACCAGCCACGTTTCAACGGTTCGATTTCACGAATGACCTCAACCGCCTTTTCCTTCGGATATCCGCCTAATGCTGGCGTCGGATGGAGCTGTTCAATTAATGAAAAGAGAGAACAGCTGCTTTTAATTTCTCCTACAATCGGTGTAAACAAATGCTGAATGTTTTTTGTTTTATAAAGACTAGGTTGATTTGGTTTATGCACGCGAAGGCAATTAGCCTCAAATGCTTGCTCAATCATATTGACAACAATTTGATGTTCAATCAAATTCTTTTCATCATGCAGCAGTTCCTCGCCTAATGCTCGATCTTCCGCTTCATCTTTTCCACGAACAATCGAACCTGCTAAACAAGATGAAAAGACCTCTCCGCCGCTTTTTTTCACTAAGCGTTCCGGCGTAGCTCCGACAAATGCTTGTTTCCCCTGTTCAACCGCAAATACATAACTCGTTGTTTGATGCTTTAATAATTCTGATAACAGTGGAGCGAGTTCAATTTGATTTTTATAGTGAAGCAAGACTTCTCTTGCTAAAACAACCTTTTCATATTCGTTTGCACGAATGTGGTCTGTCGCTTCTTGGATCGCCTTCATCCATTCCTTCACATCTCGTTCTTCCATATGAACAAGTTCAGCTTGTCCACCATGTCTGAGCGGTAATGTTGCGTAATGAGAGGCTTTTTGTTCTAATTCTTGAATGAGCTGATGAACATTACCGTCCACCTGCTTCCATTCATTGATCGTCAGAAACGTGCCTTCTTTCGAGACAGTGAGCATCATCGATGGCACAAAAAAATGAGCCTCGCCAAAAGCTTCCCAGTGACGCGCCTTCTCTTCATACGGATCAAATGAGAATCCTCCAAATAAAAGCGGACCAACAGCCGCTTGCCTTAACTCCTTCTCATCATGAAAATGGAACATGTGCTGCTTCAGCTGTTCCCATTCTTGATGGACTGTATCAAATCGTTCCTTGCCTTGCTCAGATGATTTAATAACGGCCGCTCTGCCAAGTCCAGAAAATATCATTTGGCTTTCTGGATCAGACCAAAAAAACCGCTCGCCTAAAAAATCCGCTTCGCCGCTTTGGAAAAAGGCAAGAGGATCCAGATCGTCAACTCTTCTGGAGTAGCTTATCAAAACAGCATGGTTGACGTTATTCGCTTCTTCTAATGTCGCAAGCGCTTCCTGCCGGAAAGTACTTTGCACTGTTGTCACCATGATACATTCCTCCAAAATCCATGAAATAACATAAAAAAATAAAACCATAATGAACAAATACGTGAACATTCGAGTATGTCGAATGACCTGCTTTTCTATTATAAACCTTAACAGATGAACTTAGTAAAGAAAACAGCTTTTTAAACCTCGAATCCTTATTATATCACGCTTTCTAGATTTTTTCGCTCCTGCTTCTTGAAACGAGAGCATCTATAAGAAAAATGGAAAATCTTGTTCTAAGATCAAGCTTTCTCTCGATATGGCAACGATTAGCAAACATCTTTTTCAGGTTTCATCGCATCAATATATTGACACCTTTTTGAACTTTGCTAAACTGGAATTTGGACGTGCACGTATTTTTTTATTTAAAGGAGTATATTTTATGCAGCATCAATCGATATCAGATCAGCTTTCACCGATTAAGCCTGATAAGAACTGGCGGATTTGGTGGAATTTACTACGACCGCATACATTAACAGCAGCATTTATTCCCGTTACTTTAGGAACTGTTCTCGCACTTCCAAGTGGTCAAATACATGTTGGGCTATTTTTAGCTATGCTGTTTGCATCTATGTTTATCCAAATCGCAACGAACATGTTTAATGAGTACTTTGATTATGTTCGCGGATTGGACAACGAGAAATCTGTCGGCATCGGCGGCGCCATTGTCAGAAATGGTGTGAAACCTAAAACCGTTCTCAGCCTTGCTTATGCACTATTTGCGCTTTCTTTACTACTAGGGGTGTACATTTGCATGATGTCTAGCTGGTGGATTGCACTGATAGGACTCATATGTATGGCAGCAGGCTATTTCTATACAGGCGGTCCTGTTCCTATTGCATATACACCGTTTGGAGAAGTTGTGTCAGGTGCTTTTATGGGACTAGGAATCATCCTGATCAGTTTCTATATTCAAACAGGCACACTGACGTCTAAAGCTGTTCTCGTCTCATTACCAATTTCTATTTTAGTTGGTGCCATCTTACTATCGAACAATATCCGCGATTTAGACGGCGATAAAGAAAATGGACGAAAAACACTTGCTATTCTTGCTGGGCGAAAGGCTGCTGTGAACATTTTACTTTCCATGTTTTTGATCTCTTATGTACTTATTTTTGTTTATATCTTCACAGATATTGTCGGCCTTTGGAGTCTTCTTGTTTTACTCAGTGTCCCAAAAGCATATACAGCTATCAAAGAATTTAAGCAAAAAGAAAAACCAATTGAATTAATGAATGCCATGAAATCTACAGCTCAAACCAATACATTTTTCGGTTTCCTGCTGACAATCGCTTTGATCTTACAATACTATATCGCGTAACAAAGAACGCCTGCAGCCGCAGGCGTTTTTTCATGAGGAATTGCTTCAATTTGGAACTAGTCTTACAGACAAAATTGCTCATACTAATATTATGTTTAATATGAAAGGATGATCGCTTTGTTGTCTAAAGACGAATTACATCATTTGAAGCAGCGACTTCTCGATGAAAAGCACGAACTCGAAGCCAAAAGCCATGACGATGAACAAAAAGTATCATTTCCTTATGATTCGGTCGGAGACCTGTCAGCCTATGATAATCACCCAGGTGATCAAGGGACAGAGCTGTTCGAACGCGGGAAAGATATTGCGTTAAACAGTTTGGAACATGAACATCTGTTAGACGTTAATGAAGCACTTCAAGCCATCACAGACGGCTCTTATGGGCTATGCAAGGTCTGTAAATCCCCTATCCCAAAGGAACGCTTAGAGGCCTTACCTAGTGCCGTCACATGCACAGAGCATTCAAAAGAACAAACCGTTTCACAAAACCGTCCGATTGAAGAGGATTTATTAAGTCCGCCATCAGGGCAATTCGAAAATGAAGAAAGTGTAGCCTATGATGGAGAGGATGCATATCAAGACGTAGAACGCTACGGAAACTCTGATACTCCGTCCGATATGGAAATTCCTCCATTGACATACGATGATGTGTATACACAATCAGAAGATGAAGATTATGTCGAAGACTATGAAGGATTCGCAGCTGCTGATATTGAGGGCAAAGCAAGCAAAGTATATCCAAATAAAGCCCACGAAGCCTATGAAGAGGCATTGGATGACGAAGGCGTCATGACCGTATTTGGTGACTTGAAGCCGTACGAAGAAGAACCTTATACAGAAGAAAATCATTAGTCCCCTCATAATGGGGGCTTAATGTTTATATCATGTAATGATTGGGAAATCACTTTAAGAGTGAATTTGATTGGAGGAGATTCTTAATGGCGAGAAAAAGTATCATTTGGGCAGTGGTTGTCTTCTTTATTACATACGCATTATTCTCTATTGCCGGATTCTTGTTTCCGATTGACAGAGAGTGGTATGATGCATTAAATAAACCGGAATGGACACCGAGTGGTGGAGTAATTGGCGCTGTGTGGGCTGTCTTATTTGCTCTCATCTCGTTGTCCGCAGCGATCATTTATGGAAAATATGGATTTCAAAAAATCACTTTACCCTTTTGGATTCTTTTTCTTTTAAATTACGTATTTAATCAAGCCTTTAGTTTTTTTCAATTTACACAAAAAGATCTATTTGCCGCTACGATCGATTGCCTTCTTGTAGCACTGACAGCACTTGCTCTTGTCATCGTCTCGCGTAAACTAAGCAAAGTCGTTCCAATTTTACTAATTCCTTATGTCTTATGGGGCTTCTTTGCAACATACTTGTCTTATACGATCTATTCCATGAACATGTAAAAAAAGACCGCTATAATGGCGGTCTTTCTTTTTTGAAGAAAATAAAAAAGAGATCTTTGACAAGACCTCTTTTAAATATGACCCGTACGGGATTCGAACCCGTGTTACCGCCGTGAAAGGGCGGTGTCTTAACCGCTTGACCAACGGGCCAGATAAATGGCGGAGAAGGAGGGATTTGAACCCTCGCGCCGCTCGCGCGACCTACACCCTTAGCAGGGGCGCCTCTTCAGCCACTTGAGTACTTCTCCATTTGGCTCCGCAGGTAGGACTCGAACCTACGACCGATCGGTTAACAGCCGATAGCTCTACCACTGAGCTACTGCGGAATATCATGGTGGGCCTGAGTGGACTCGAACCACCGACCTCACGCTTATCAGGCGTGCGCTCTAACCAGCTGAGCTACAGGCCCATGATTGGATATACAAATGGAGCGGGTGATGGGAATCGAACCCACGACATCAGCTTGGAAGGCTGAGGTTTTACCACTAAACTACACCCGCAAATATATGTATGGGGCGATTGATGGGAATCGAACCCACGAGTGCCAGAGCCACAATCTGGTGCGTTAACCACTTCGCCACAACCGCCATACTATCAATATTTTTTTATAAAAGTGGCTCGGGACGGAATCGAACCGCCGACACACGGATTTTCAGTCCGTTGCTCTACCAACTGAGCTACCGAGCCAAGTTTTCATTTTAAAAATGGCGGTCCGGACGGGACTCGAACCCGCGACCTCCTGCGTGACAGGCAGGCATTCTAACCAACTGAACTACCGGACCATTTTGGTTGCACTCATTGAGCACTCACCATTGGTATATAAAATAATTTGGTTGCGGGGGCAGGATTTGAACCTGCGACCTTCGGGTTATGAGCCCGACGAGCTACCGAACTGCTCCACCCCGCGATGATATAAGTTTTCGAAAAATATGGCGGAGGAAGAGGGATTCGAACCCCCGCGGGCTTTGACACCCCTGTCGGTTTTCAAGACCGATCCCTTCAGCCGGACTTGGGTATTCCTCCGTATAGATGGTGGACCTTGTAGGACTCGAACCTACGACCGGACGGTTATGAGCCGTCTGCTCTAACCAACTGAGCTAAAGGTCCTTTATAGCGGCGGAGGGGATCGAACCCCCGACCTCACGGGTATGAACCGTACGCTCTAGCCAGCTGAGCTACACCGCCATGATCAAAATAATCTTTTAAAAGTGGAGCCTAGCGGGATCGAACCGCTGACCTCCTGCGTGCAAGGCAGGCGCTCTCCCAGCTGAGCTAAGGCCCCATAAAAGATGGTCGGGAAGACAGGATTCGAACCTGCGACCCCTTGGTCCCAAACCAAGTGCTCTACCAAGCTGAGCTACTTCCCGATCTTAATGGCGCGCCCGAGAGGAGTCGAACCCCTAACCTTTTGATCCGTAGTCAAACGCTCTATCCAATTGAGCTACGGGCGCTTATTGTATAATGCCGAGGGCCGGACTTGAACCGGCACGGTAGTCACCTACCGCAGGATTTTAAGTCCTGTGTGTCTGCCAATTCCACCACCCCGGCGTGGATGGTATAAGCGGAAGACGGGATTCGAACCCGCGACCCCCACCTTGGCAAGGTGGTGTTCTACCACTGAACTACTTCCGCATTACAGGATTTCTTTATTTTATTTGGCAATGCGGGTGAAGGGACTTGAACCCCCACGTCATAAAGACACTAGATCCTAAGTCTAGCGCGTCTGCCAATTCCGCCACACCCGCATGAAACATGGTGAGCCATGAAGGACTCGAACCTTCGACCCTCTGATTAAAAGTCAGATGCTCTACCAACTGAGCTAATGGCTCGCTTTAAAAGCGACTTGTCTATCTTACCATATGAAACTGGTGCCGGCAAGAGGACTTGAACCCCCAACCTACTGATTACAAGTCAGTTGCTCTACCAGTTGAGCTACACCGGCTTTATCTATCCTAACATTATGTAAGAATAAATATGGTGGAGGATGACGGGCTCGAACCGCCGACCCTCTGCTTGTAAGGCAGATGCTCTCCCAGCTGAGCTAATCCTCCACTATGTAGGAATCTCTCGATCCGACAAAGATTATTATATACAGGTTTTCATCATTTGTAAAGGCTATATTAAAAAAATTTTATTTCAATTTTCATTACGTATTTCTTTTAACAAATGACCTTTATTTCCTCTATTCAAACAGCGTGATCTAACGTTCATCACTTAAACTTCTCCACTCTATATTCTCTTTAAAAACGGACAATTCCTTTATAAATATGAACATCTCACATTAGATACAGTATGTCCGAAATGGAATTATCTACTAATAACGATATAGAGCTCTTCTATCATTTATTAATCTAACTCTCTACTGGTTTAACTGAAACGCTCGATCTCTTTTGTTTTAATGTGTTTCACATGCTTGTAAATGAGTTAGAGTGTCGAAACGTTCATCAAACAAGTGCAATCAGCAGCATATTTTCTCAAGAAGCACAAAAAAGACCAGCTCCGTATGGAACTGATCCTTAGAAAAGCTTGGCGGCGTCCTACTCTCACAGGGGGAGACCCCCAACTACCATCGGCGCTGAAGAGCTTAACTTCCGTGTTCGGTATGGGAACGGGTGTGACCTCTTCGCTATCGCCACCAAACCTGATGGAGAGAATGTTCTCTCAAAACTAGATAACAATGTTCAAACTTCACATTAGAATATAGGTTAAGTCCTCGATCTATTAGTATCTGTCAGCTCCACGTGTCACCACGCTTCCACCTCAGACCTATCAACCTGATCATCTTTCAGGGATCTTACTTCCTTGCGGAATGGGAAATCTCATCTTGAGGGGGGCTTCATGCTTAGATGCTTTCAGCACTTATCCCGTCCGCACATAGCTACCCAGCGATGCCCTTGGCAGAACAACTGGTACACCAGCGGTGCGTCCATCCCGGTCCTCTCGTACTAAGGACAGCTCCTCTCAAATTTCCTGCGCCCGCGACGGATAGGGACCGAACTGTCTCACGACGTTCTGAACCCAGCTCGCGTACCGCTTTAATGGGCGAACAGCCCAACCCTTGGGACCGACTACAGCCCCAGGATGCGATGAGCCGACATCGAGGTGCCAAACCTCCCCGTCGATGTGGACTCTTGGGGGAGATAAGCCTGTTATCCCCGGGGTAGCTTTTATCCGTTGAGCGATGGCCCTTCCATGCGGAACCACCGGATCACTAAGCCCGACTTTCGTCCCTGCTCGACTTGTAGGTCTCGCAGTCAAGCTCCCTTGTGCCTTTACACTCTGCGAATGATTTCCAACCATTCTGAGGGAACCTTTGGGCGCCTCCGTTACATTTTAGGAGGCGACCGCCCCAGTCAAACTGCCCACCTGACACTGTCTCCCTGCCCGATAAGGGCAGCGGGTTAGAAGGTCAATACAGCCAGGGTAGTATCCCACCGATGCCTCCACCGAAGCTAGCGCTCCGGTTTCCAAGGCTCCTACCTATCCTGTACAAGCTGTACCAACATTCAATATCAGGCTGCAGTAAAGCTCCACGGGGTCTTTCCGTCCTGTCGCGGGTAACCTGCATCTTCACAGGTACTATAATTTCACCGAGTCTCTCGTTGAGACAGTGCCCAGATCGTTGCGCCTTTCGTGCGGGTCGGAACTTACCCGACAAGGAATTTCGCTACCTTAGGACCGTTATAGTTACGGCCGCCGTTTACTGGGGCTTCAATTCGCACCTTCGCTTACGCTAAGCGCTCCTCTTAACCTTCCAGCACCGGGCAGGCGTCAGCCCCTATACTTCGCCTTACGGCTTCGCAGAGACCTGTGTTTTTGCTAAACAGTCGCCTGGGCCTATTCACTGCGGCTTCTCGGGGCTTTAACACCCTAAGAAGCACCCCTTCTCCCGAAGTTACGGGGTCATTTTGCCGAGTTCCTTAACGAGAGTTCTCTCGATCACCTTAGGATTCTCTCCTCGCCTACCTGTGTCGGTTTGCGGTACGGGCACCTCTCACCTCGCTAGAGGCTTTTCTTGGCAGTGTGGAATCAGGAACTTCGCTACTAAATTTCGCTCGCCATCACAGCTCAGCCTTCACGGGAAACGGATTTGCCTATTTCCCAGCCTAACTGCTTGGACGCGGATATCCAATACCGCGCTTACCCTATCCTCCTGCGTCCCCCCATTGCTCAAATGGTGAGGAGGTGGTACAGGAATATCAACCTGTTGTCCATCGCCTACGCCTTTCGGCCTCGGCTTAGGTCCCGACTAACCCTGAGCGGACGAGCCTTCCTCAGGAAACCTTAGGCATTCGGTGGACGGGATTCTCACCCGTCTTTCGCTACTCATACCGGCATTCTCACTTCTAAGCGCTCCACCAGTCCTTCCGGTCTGACTTCACAGCACTTAGAACGCTCTCCTACCACTGTTCGTAAGAACAGTCCGCAGCTTCGGTGATACGTTTAGCCCCGGTACATTTTCGGCGCAGAGTCACTCGACCAGTGAGCTATTACGCACTCTTTAAATGGTGGCTGCTTCTAAGCCAACATCCTGGTTGTCTAAGCAACTCCACATCCTTTTCCACTTAACGTATACTTTGGGACCTTAGCTGGCGGTCTGGGCTGTTTCCCTTTCGACTACGGATCTTATCACTCGCAGTCTGACTCCCAAGGATAAGTCATCGGCATTCGGAGTTTGACTGAATTCGGTAACCCGGTAGGGGCCCCTAGTCCAATCAGTGCTCTACCTCCGAGACTCTTACCTTGAGGCTAGCCCTAAAGCTATTTCGGAGAGAACCAGCTATCTCCAGGTTCGATTGGCATTTCACCCCTACCCACACCTCATCCCCGCACTTTTCAACGTGCGTGGGTTCGGGCCTCCATTCAGTGTTACCTGAACTTCACCCTGGACATGGGTAGATCACCTGGTTTCGGGTCTACGACCACGTACTCATGCGCCCTATTCAGACTCGCTTTCGCTGCGGCTCCGCATCTTCTGCTTAACCTTGCACGGGATCGTAACTCGCCGGTTCATTCTACAAAAGGCACGCCATCACCCTTTAACGGGCTCTGACTACTTGTAGGCACACGGTTTCAGGATCTATTTCACTCCCCTTCCGGGGTGCTTTTCACCTTTCCCTCACGGTACTGGTTCACTATCGGTCACTAGGGAGTATTTAGCCTTGGGAGATGGTCCTCCCGGATTCCGACGGAATTTCACGTGTTCCGCCGTACTCAGGATCCACTCTGGAGAGAACAACATTTCAGTTACAGGGCTGTTACCTTCTTTGGCGGGCCTTTCCAGACCTCTTCGCTTATATCGTTCCTTTGTAACTCCGTATAGAGTGTCCTACAACCCCAAGAGGCAAGCCTCTTGGTTTGGGCTGTTCCCGTTTCGCTCGCCGCTACTCAGGGAATCGCATTTGCTTTCTCTTCCTCCGGGTACTTAGATGTTTCAGTTCCCCGGGTATGCCTTCTCATACTCTATGTATTCAAGTATGGATACTACTCCATTACGAGCAGTGGGTTTCCCCATTCGGAAATCTCCGGATCAAAGCTTGCTTACAGCTCCCCGAAGCATATCGGTGTTCGTCCCGTCCTTCATCGGCTCCTAGTGCCAAGGCATCCACCGTGCGCCCTTTCTAACTTAACCATTTCTTACTTTAGAAAGAATCACTATGTGTGATGAACTTTGCATTGCATTCAATGTGAATGTATTACTTATTGTTATCTAGTTTTCAAAGAACAATCCTGTCTCGCTAGAGACATGTCTTGAAGGAATGATCCTTCAAAACTAAACAAGACGAAAACGCACGCTGCTCCATATATCCTTAGAAAGGAGGTGATCCAGCCGCACCTTCCGATACGGCTACCTTGTTACGACTTCACCCCAATCATCTGCCCCACCTTCGGCGGCTGGCTCCATAAAGGTTACCTCACCGACTTCGGGTGTTGCAAACTCTCGTGGTGTGACGGGCGGTGTGTACAAGGCCCGGGAACGTATTCACCGCGGCATGCTGATCCGCGATTACTAGCGATTCCAGCTTCACGCAGTCGAGTTGCAGACTGCGATCCGAACTGAGAACAGATTTATGGGATTGGCTAAACCTTGCGGTCTCGCAGCCCTTTGTTCTGTCCATTGTAGCACGTGTGTAGCCCAGGTCATAAGGGGCATGATGATTTGACGTCATCCCCACCTTCCTCCGGTTTGTCACCGGCAGTCACCTTAGAGTGCCCAACTAAATGCTGGCAACTAAGATCAAGGGTTGCGCTCGTTGCGGGACTTAACCCAACATCTCACGACACGAGCTGACGACAACCATGCACCACCTGTCACTCTGTCCCCGAAGGGAAAGCCCTATCTCTAGGGTTGTCAGAGGATGTCAAGACCTGGTAAGGTTCTTCGCGTTGCTTCGAATTAAACCACATGCTCCACCGCTTGTGCGGGCCCCCGTCAATTCCTTTGAGTTTCAGTCTTGCGACCGTACTCCCCAGGCGGAGTGCTTAATGCGTTAGCTGCAGCACTAAGGGGCGGAAACCCCCTAACACTTAGCACTCATCGTTTACGGCGTGGACTACCAGGGTATCTAATCCTGTTCGCTCCCCACGCTTTCGCTCCTCAGCGTCAGTTACAGACCAGAGAGTCGCCTTCGCCACTGGTGTTCCTCCACATCTCTACGCATTTCACCGCTACACGTGGAATTCCACTCTCCTCTTCTGCACTCAAGTTTCCCAGTTTCCAATGACCCTCCCCGGTTGAGCCGGGGGCTTTCACATCAGACTTAAGAAACCGCCTGCGAGCCCTTTACGCCCAATAATTCCGGACAACGCTTGCCACCTACGTATTACCGCGGCTGCTGGCACGTAGTTAGCCGTGGCTTTCTGGTTAGGTACCGTCAAGGTGCGAGCAGTTACTCTCGCACTTGTTCTTCCCTAACAACAGAGCTTTACGATCCGAAAACCTTCATCACTCACGCGGCGTTGCTCCGTCAGACTTTCGTCCATTGCGGAAGATTCCCTACTGCTGCCTCCCGTAGGAGTCTGGGCCGTGTCTCAGTCCCAGTGTGGCCGATCACCCTCTCAGGTCGGCTACGCATCGTCGCCTTGGTGAGCCATTACCCCACCAACTAGCTAATGCGCCGCGGGTCCATCTGTAAGTGACAGCCGAAACCGTCTTTCATCCTTGAACCATGCGGTTCAAGGAACTATCCGGTATTAGCTCCGGTTTCCCGGAGTTATCCCAGTCTTACAGGCAGGTTACCCACGTGTTACTCACCCGTCCGCCGCTAACATCCGGGAGCAAGCTCCCTTCTGTCCGCTCGACTTGCATGTATTAGGCACGCCGCCAGCGTTCGTCCTGAGCCAGGATCAAACTCTCCGAGGTATGCAGGATGCATATCACACATGCGTTGCTACACGATGTAGCGAACTTAGCATGTGATCATTTCCTGCCTCGTCAGCGTTTGACTGACTACCTATGATGTTTCATAGGATTTTTTTATAAAAACTCGAATTAACAGGTACGTTTTGTCTTGTTTAGTTTTCAAAGATCATCTTCGTCGTCTCTCAGAGGCGACTTTATTAATATAACATTCTATCAAGATAAAGTCAATAACTTTTTTCTTTATGTTATTTAATAACCGCGCTGTTTTAGCGGCGAATACAAATATAACACCTTTTGAGAGAGGAAACAAGTATTTTTTCTAAATAATTTATTTTTTCTTATCTCTTCCTATATAACCATACAAAAATTGATTGTCACAGGAATTCTCTATTGTTGATCCTGAAGGTCTTTAGTATATTTATAATAGAAGAAAACTAAATAACCGCAGGGGGAGCTTTGTGCTGAGAGTGAACACTCGTTGTTCTGACCCTTTGAACCTGTCAGTTAATACTGAAGTAGGAATGTGGATTCAATTGAATACATGTGGTGTATTCAACTCGATATGTTTTTCTATGAATAACATACTCATCCTTACACGGTCTCTCCTTGCTCAATTCATGAAAAGGGAGATTTTTTTATGCAGCAATCAAATCAATTGGTACGACTGATGGAAATCGCAATTATGACTTCACTTGCACTAGTATTAGATTACTTATCAGGTCTCTTTTTAAGAATGCCGAACGGCGGATCTCTTGCGCTGATTATGATACCCGTCATTCTTATGTCTATTAGATGGGGAATATCAACCGGGTTTATCATTGGTGTGCTTATTGCAGGCCTTCAGCTGATGAATGGCCCTATTATCGCTACACCAGTTCAAGGATTTCTCGATTATTTCGTCGCATCTGTTGTCATTTCCCTAAGCGGCCTCTTTTCTGGATTGATTAAAAAAGCCATTCAGGACCAAAAGCGAAAGCAGCAATTCTTCTATATTATCCTATCCGTATTTGTTGCAAGTTTCTTCAGACTGTTGACGTTCTTTATCTCTGGTGTTGTTTTCTTTTCTCATTATGCACCAAAAGGAACTCCAGGTTGGGTTTACTCTTTAATTTATAACAGCACATATATGGTTCCTTCATTTATTATTTGCAGTATCGTTCTTTGCATACTCATACCAAGTGCATCTCGTTTGGTTTTTCCTCACAAAAAATAACTGGCTGATTTCAGCTGGTTATTTTTTTATGCATAAATTGCCGCTCTATGGAATCTATTAATAGTAGAAGATTTCATGTTGGAGGTACGCCAATGAACCCTTACTCCATTATGCTGTGCTGTTATATTCTCAGTCTTGCTTATTTTTTGGCAGGTTTCTATGAAGCTTTAAAGATAGCAGGAATAAAAGGAAAAGTAGAAGCTTCTCCTCTTATCTCTTATATGCTTTTAGCTATGCTTTTCACTTTTTTCTCTCATTATTATTGGAAGCTGACGATTTAATTCGGTGTAGATGGTCATTTAATACAGGCAGCTCCCACCCATACCCTATTTCATCATGCTTCTCGCCAGCCAGCTCGAACTGGCTGGTAACGACAAAATGAGGTTGAAGCTTTTGATAAAAATGCTTTGCCGAATTTTGTTCAAATACCCACAGCATGATATTCTGATACCCTTTCTCTATTAAATAGCTCACTCCTTCTGTAATTAAAGCGATACCTGCTCCTGATTTCTGTTTCTCTTGCAATAAATAGATCGCATAAAGTTCTCCATCATATGTTGGATAGCGCTCATCACGTTGTTTTCCAAAAGAAGCAAAACCAAATACCCCCTCGTCATCTTCTGCGACAAACGTCCCTTCAAGTGACCTTCTTCTCCAGCTCTCTTCTCGATCTTCTATATTTAAACCATCCAAATAATCCTGATTAATAATGCCTTGATAAGTCGTCTGCCAGCTCTTCACATGTATTTCGGCAATTTTAGGAATATCTTTTTGTACAGCATGTCTCACCTTCATCCGCGCCACTCCTTCTCACTGTTTTCATCCTATCTTTATTATGATAAATTCCTATTTCCTAAAATTCAATCAATAAAGGATATTCGTTGACATTTTGTCAACACACCTTTATATTGGGTACGACTTCTTCTATAGAAGAGTTGATACATCATACAAAGGATGGCGTAAAATGGATTCTAAAACAACTGAGCTTGGGTCTCTCTTAAAGGAAAGATTGCAACAACGTTCTTTATCTTTAAGAGAGCTCAGCACATACACAGAAATTGATAAAGCGACACTGTCTCGAATCATAAATGGAAAAAGAAACCCAACTTTGAATCACCTGCAGCGGCTTTCAGATTCTCTGAACCTATCATTAGATCAACTATTAGCTGCTGCAGGGTTTCCAATCAAAAACGAAAAGGTACATAGTGATACGTTCATACAAACGGTCGTAGAGATCGAAAAAACACTGAAAGATGAGAAGGTCTACGACGGTACATTTAGTCAGACCAAATTGAAACAAAAGCTAAACGAATATGAGACCTATAGCCAAACAAACGAGGGAAAAGAAACGATCTCAGCAAAGTTTGAGAAAAAGATGGAGGCGGTAAACGGCGCCGGGCCATTCCTTCAGCATTTGAAAGACATGTACAGCTTATTTATGACCGGACGAGGTACTTCTCGAGAATTAATGATGATGGGGAGCGCACTCCTTTATTTCATTATGCCTGTTGACTTAATACCAGATTTTATTTTTCCGATCGGCTATATTGATGATGCTGCGGCTGTGAAAATCGTCATAGACCAGCTGACAAATAGGTAACAGGACAAGAAGCTATGAAAAAACAGTACAACATTGACTTCGTACTTTTACTCACTGTGATTTGTTTATTTGTCATCAGCCTAATAGCTGTATATAGCGGATCAGGACAGTATGAATCGCAGGATATGTTTTATTTCGTCAAAAGACAAATTTTCTGGTATATCGTAGGTTTCGGTCTTATGGCTGCTGCTGCATACTTTGATTATGAACTTCTTGAGCGTTTATCTTTTCGGTTATTTACAGGTGGTATTTTTCTCATTATTCTTGTGCACTTTTTCGGAACGAGTCAAAATGGATCCCAAAGATGGATCAGCTTCGGTTCAATCAAAATTCAGCCATCAGAGTTCATGAAAATTTTTGTGATCCTGCTGCTAGCGGCTGTCTTGAACCAATACAAGCATCAGCGATTTTCGTTTAAAGAAAGCATCATTCCTACAAGTAAAGTCGTTTGCTGGACCGTTGTCCCTTTTTTCCTCATCTTAATTCAGCCTGATTTAGGGACAGCGCTCGTGATATTATCTATCGCCTTTACACTGATGCTCGTGTCAGGAATTTCCAGCAAGATGATGACCGCATTAATGGCTTCTTTTCTTGCACTTCTTTCATTTTTGGTCTACTTACACAACGAACACTTTGAGCATTTCACAAAAATCATTAAGCCACATCAGCTTGATCGCATTTATGGCTGGCTCTCCCCCGATGAATTTGATTCAACATACGGGTATCAGCTGAAACAATCGATGCTCGGTATTGGATCAGGTCAATTATCAGGAAGCGGTTTTACAAAGGGGCATCAAGTACAAGGCGGTAATATCCCCGAAGCGCATACGGATTTTATCTTTGCCGTCATTGGTGAGGAGTTTGGTTTTATCGGCGCCTCCCTTTTGATGTGTTTGTACTTAATGATGATTTACCGAATCATTCATGTGGCTATGCATGCTAATACGCTTTATGGTTTGTACATATGTGCAGGAGTCGTTGGGCTGATCGTGTTTCAAGTTTTCCAAAACGTAGGGATGACAATCGGTTTAATGCCTGTAACGGGACTCGCGCTTCCTTTTATCAGCTATGGAGGCAGTGCGCTACTCACTAACATGATCGCCATTGGTCTCGTGTTTAGTGTCAATATCAGGTCATCATCCTATATGTTTGGAGACAACTGGAATTGAGGATGGTGGCATTTCTTCTATCTCATCTCAAAAGAGTCGACCTCGTTCTTGTTGGAACAATTGTGTTCCTCTGCTTATTTGGTTTACTGATGGTGTACAGTGCAAGTTATCCTTTAGGAGAAGTGAAGTATGAGAAGGGCAGCTATTTCTTTATCAAACAATGGCAATGGCTCCTGATTGGGGGATTCTTTTTTTTCATTGCTGCTCTTTTCCCTTATCAGATTTATCGTAAATGGATGAAATGGCTTGTCATGCTGTCATTGCTATGTCTCATCCTAGTCCTGATTCCTGGAATTGGTGTTGTCAAAAACAATTCACAGCGGTGGATTCAGCTGGGCTCTCTTATGCTCCAACCTTCTGAAGCTGTGAAACTAGTGATGGTGATCTATTTTGCCTATGTGTACGCGAATAAACAGGCGTACATTACATCTTTTAAAAAAGGCGTACTGCCGCCACTCATCCTTTTAAGTCTTGTTTTTTTATTAATCTTAAAGCAGCCTGATTTAGGCACAGCTGTGTCTATTTTATTAAGCTGTGGCATCATTTTATTATGCGCTGGGTTGAAAACGCGCCATCTCATTTTGCTAGGATCGACTGCCGTAGCATGTATCACTTTTTTTGCAGTGACTGCTCCTTACCGTTTGAAGCGGCTGACTTCTTTTCGTGATCCTTTTCAGTATGAAGATGGGGATGGCTATCAGCTGATTCATTCGTATCTCGCAATGAATTCCGGCGGGCTGATAGGGAATGGCTTAGGCGGGAGTATTCAAAAGCTAGGCTTTCTTCCCGAAGCGCATACGGATTTTATTATGGCCATTATCAGTGAAGAGCTGGGCATTATGGGGATTTTGATTGTGATAGGTGCATATCTATTCATCATGTATCGCGCAATGCGAATTGTGCAGGCTTTACATGACCCTTTTGGAAAACTGTTAACGATTGGGCTTACGTTTCAAATCATGCTCCAAGCAGTCTTTAATTTAGGCGCTGTCTTTGGTCTTCTTCCGATCACAGGCATTCCGCTTCCTTTCATTAGTTATGGTGGCTCCTCCCTAGTGTTCATGATGATATCTGCTGGTATTCTCGTAAATCTTTCTTCATATGTAAAAAGGAATCCATATCGGGCACATGCCAAATAGACACCTTCTGATGGAAGGTGTCTCAGCGTGTAGACAAACCCTCGCATTCGTTGTCAGGTCTGCGCGCTGGTGCTCACGAATGTTCAATTCGCTCCGCGCCAGTGCTCGACCCTTCCTAGACTTCAAAGGTTTTCTATCACGCTGAATTGATTTTATTCTTCTATTTGAGTATCAGCGATCTCTTTTTTTCTTGGCTGTTTGATTTCATTCGTTAGTTCCTGAATGCTTTGCTTCACATTGCCTTTGCCGGAAAAGTTCTCAATAATTTCTTTGACATCAATTCCAGAGGATGCTTTCAGACTTTCTTGCAGACTAGACATGAGGTTTGTAGCATAGCCAGTGACTTTATTGGCACCGCTGCCTTCTCCGTTACCTCCCGTATCCACAACCGTAATTTTATCAATGTTAGAAAGTGGTGCAGATACTTGCTTCGCATATTCAGGAAGCATTTTCACAATCATATCAAGGATCGCTGCCTGACCATACTGTTCGAATGCTTCAGCGATTTTCTCTTTCGCTTCGGCTTCCGCAAGTCCTTTCAGTCTAATGACTTCGGCTTCCGTTTCCCCTTTTGCACGATCAGCTTCCGCTTTAGCAAGCCCGTCAATTCGGACTTTCTCAGCTTCTGCTTTTGCCATTGCTTCAATGCTGTATTTCTTGGCATCTGCTTCTGCGAGGCGTTTCGCTTTTTCCGCTGCAGCTGACTGCTCAACCGCATAACGGTCCGCATCTGCTTTCTTTTTCACTTCAGAATCGTATTGACGCTCACGACGCTGGATCTCTTTTTCTTCTAATTCAATTTGCTTCTGACGTTCAATGATTTTTACTTGCATTTCTTGTTCAGTTACGTGCTGACGATTACGAGCTGTTTCAAGATCGTACGCTTGGTCGGCACTTGCTTTTGCTGTATCTTGTTCACGTCTGAATTCTGCTCTTTTCAGTTCATTGATCTTTTCTGCTTCAGCGATTTCAGTGGCACGCTCAAGCTCAGATTTCTTCGCATCTTTATCTGCTTCTGCACGTTTGATACGTGTTTCTTTATCTGCTTCTGCTGTTGCGATATCTGCATCGCGTTTCACTTGGGCAATTCTAGGTTTACCTAGTGATTCTAAATAGCCATTTTTATCACGGACATCTTTGATGGTAAACGATACAATGACAAGACCCATTTTCGCTAGATCTTGAGAAGCGACACGCTGTACTTCTTGAGAAAATTTCTCTCTGTTTTTATAAATCTCTTCAACTGTCATTGACCCTAAAATGGAGCGAAGGTGTCCTTCTAGTACTTCTCTCGCTTCGTTTTCGCGGTCTTCTTTTGTTTTACCTAAAAATTGCTCTGCAGCAGTAGCAATTTCTTCAATCGATCCGCCGATTTTAATGATGGCTGTTCCGTCCGCCATGACTGGTACACCTTGTTCAGTATAGACTTCAGGTGTTGAAACATCTAGCTTGCTAGATAGTAAGCTGAGCGGCTCTGCTTGTTGAAAAACAGGGAGTACAAAGGTACCTCCGCCTCTTACAATCTTAATCTTGTTTCCACCTTCATCCACGTGGACATTTTTACTTCCGAGGTAACTTCCTGTGACGATTAACGCTTCATCTGGACCTGCAGTCCGGTATTTCGAAACAAATACACCAATAAGTGCAATCAGAATCACAAGCACAATTCCAATGATTATCAAAATGGTTGTTCCTGGCATAGCATTCCCTCCTAGATTTCTTCATTTGGTATAACTGATAAGACGCCTTTGTTCACTTCGACGACCAGTACCCGAGTTCCATATGGAATCTCCTCTTCGTCGAAGCTGACGGCAGGCTTTGAGATTTTCCCGCTATTACTAATTAACAGCACTTCTCCAAACCCGTCTTTTGGAACAGATACAATGATCTCTCCAGTTCTTCCTTTTAAGTCGGCCTCCGTATATGAGAGAGATTCTTCAGCAGAGGAAAGCGGGACTAAGACAAATACATTCAAACAGGTCACAAGAACCACTGCGAGGATGGCAGATAAGACTGCGCCAAGTCCACTTCCTACAATTGCTGTTTTTTCAGAGATAAACCCTCCAGCCGAGAAAAAGGTAAGAAATGCGAGGATTAATGTTGGTTGAAGGAATGGAACAGGAATCGCTTCAAACAATCCATCAAATACATCGCCGAAAAAGACGAAAACAAGTGTCAGGATTCCTGATATCATCAATATGTATAAATACAGCGTCTGAAGTGGCAGCCCGAACACATCCATCTTCCTCACCCTTTCTTCATGAAATGAACAGCCTTTGTTTCATTTAGACCATGCTCACCTCCAATGTATTCCTTCTAACAGGTAATACGAACCACTTTTGTAAAGGTTTCAAATTTCCTCACAATTCTTCACAGGAATTCACCGATAGCTCAAGAATGATTGTCATGTACCAGTATGTTAAAATTTGATCTTGAGGTGATGAAAATGAGTTTATTACATGATGCAAGACAAGAATTGTGGCAAGAGCTACAAGGTTTGAACGAAGAGCAATTGAATCAAAAATTATCTGATGATACTTGGAGTATTCAAGAGGTGACAGATCATTTAAAGAAGATGGACCTCGTGGCAGCAAAACATCTAGCTGCTGAGGGAAAAAAAGCACCGATCAAAGAATATGAGCCAAAGCCGGTGGAAATGGCAGAGGATCGTTCTAGAAAAGCGACTGCGCCTAGTATTGTTGAGCCTGAGCGCAAGCATGTGACACCTACACATTTAAAAGATGAGCTCGATACAGCCCGTGAGCAGCTCAATCAAATTCTATCAACGTTTACTGAGGATGATTTCAAACGCGTCATTGCACACCCTGTGTTTGAAGAGTTATCGCTTAAGCAATATCTTGATTTTATCGGCGCACACGAAAAACGCCATATCCATCAAATCAAAGAAATTAAAGAACAGCTATAAGACATAAAAAAGACTCCCTTTTGGGAGCCTTTTTTCATTGTTACACTGTTTTAGGTGTTAGATCAAAACAGCGAGCATAAATCCAGTTGTACGCTTTTTCGTTTAGATCTCTTGGGTTTCCAATTGTTTGCGGATCTTTCATTGCTTCTTTAGATAAACGGTCAATCATATCTTTTGATACACCTTGTTCTTCTAATGAAGGAACTTCTAGGTCTTCCACTAAATCATACATCCAGTTCACTGCTGCTTTTGCGGCTTCCTCTGTTGACATTCGGCTAATATCAATTCCAAATGCTTGCGCAATACGAGCAAATTTTTCGGGATACCCTTTCCAGTTATACTCCATCACCGGTCCCATCATTGCTGCGACACACTGACCATGCGCTACAGGAATAATGCCTCCGAGTGTTTGACTCATCGCATGTGCAGCTCCAGCTGATTCGCTTCCATAAGAAAGCCCGGCAAGCATTGCAGCTTGTGCCATTCCATACCTGGCTTCTAAGTCCTCACCATCGGCAAAGGCACGGCGAATATAATGAGCTGCATATTCAATGGCCATGAGCGCGACCGCATCTGTAATAGGCTGAGCAAATTTCATTGTATAGCATTCAATGGCGTGTGCAAGTGCATCAATTCCAGTCATTGCCGTCACATGAGGCGGCATGGATACATGTAGCTTTGGATCAATGACTGTGAGGTGAGCTGCAATGAGCGGGCCACCTGTGTTGAATTTGAATTCTCTTTCTTCATCTGTAATCACTGCCCACTGCGTGACTTCTGAACCTGTACCAGCTGTTGTCGGAATAGTGGTTAAAGGCGGGATTCTGTTTTCAAGCGGTTTTTTCCCCTCTGCCGCTTCGTAATCAAGGACTGAGCCTTCATGCGTCGCTTCTACACCGATCGCCTTCGCTGTATCCATTGAGCTTCCGCCGCCTACTGCGACTAATCCATTACAGCCTTCTTTTTCATATAACGCAGAGCCTTCATTCACTAAACGGACTGGCGGGTTTGGCTCTACTTTATCAAATAGCACCACATCGATTTGTGCTTCTTTTAATGAAGCAATCACTGGATCTACCACGCCCGCCAGGTAAATACCTGGGTCTGTTACAAGTAATACCTTTGAGACACCGTATGCTTTTACTTCTTCCCCAACATGTTTCACTGCACCGATGCCATGTTTGATGACAGTCGGAATTTCAAATGTATGGAATTTCTGCATGCTTTCAATTTTCATATTTAATGTCATATAGAATCTCCTCCAAATGTGTGATTTTTATTGAAACCAACGAATCGCTTCAGGTTTTGTATTACGATATACATGCTTCAGTTCCGTATATTCCTCAAGACCGGTGCGTCCTAATTCACGTCCTAGACCTGATTGCTTATATCCACCCCAAGGTGCTTGAGCGAAATAAGGATGGAAGTCATTGATCCAAACTGTGCCTAATCTTAATTGACGAGCGACTCTTTCGGCCTTGCTGATATCAGTAGACCACACGGCTCCTGCTAATCCATAAATCGTATCGTTTGCCAGCCCAATCACTTCTTCCTCTGTACGGAAGGATTCAACTGTCAATACTGGGCCAAAGACTTCTTCCTGGACAATCCGCATCTCTGACGTGCAGCCTGAGAAAATCGTTGGCAAGTAGAAGAACCCATTTGAAAGCTCCTCTGCGTCAGGTCTTTTTCCGCCTGTTTCTAATTTGGCGCCTTCATCTAACCCAATGCTGACGTATTTTTCTACTTTTTCTCGATGCTCAGCTGAGATGAGCGGTCCGCTCTGGGTTTCTTCATCAAAGCCGTTGCCTAGCTTGATTTTTTTCGTGCGCTTCACCAGTTCTTCTAAAAATTCAGCATGAATGGATTCTTCCACTAGCAAACGTGAACCTGCTGAACACACTTGCCCCGCATGGAAAAACACAGCATTCATTGCCTGGTCAACCGCTACGTCTAAATCAGCATCTTGAAACACAATATTCGGATTTTTCCCGCCGAGCTCAAGGGCGATTTTCTTCACATTCCCACTGGCTCCCTGCATGATTTTCTTACCTGTTTCAATACCGCCTGTAAATGAAATCAAATCGACTTGATCATTTACAGCAAGCTCATCACCAACCGTTGCACCTGGCCCAAGGACTAGGTTCGCAACCCCTGCTGGAATGCCTGCTTCTTCCATGAGTTTAAATACTTTGATCGTGGTAAGTGGTGTGATTTCACTTGGCTTTAATACGATTGTATTCCCCGCCGCTAGAGCAGGAGCGATTTTCCAGCTTGCTTGAAGCAATGGATAGTTCCATGGAGTAATTTGCCCGCATACACCGACAGGCTCTCTGACCAATTCGCTTTTAGAGTTCGGAATTGGCGATGCAATGATTTCCCCGCCATCTTTGTCGGCAAGACCGGCGTAATATTGGAACACGTTCGCAATATCGTCCATGTCTGCTTTGCTTTCCTCTACTGTTTTACCAGTATCAAGCGATTCTAATTTGGCTAGTTCATCAAGATCACGTCTAATCAATTCAGCAATCTTAAACACCATATTTCCTCTTTCAAGTCCAGGCAAGTTTGCCCAGTCACCTTGATCGAAGGCTTTTCTCGCTGCTTTAATGGCGAGCTGCGCGTCATTTCTTGATCCTTCACTGACTGTCGCGATCACTTCTTGATTAAATGGATTAATGATATCCCGCGTGTCGCCACTTTTGGCGCCAACCCATTGTCCATCTATAAATAGTGTTTGACTCATAGAAGGAACCTCCTCTGATTCTCTTTGGTAAGTTTGTTAAATAAAAATTTAACGTTTTGAACATAATTAACGTATCATGTTCAAATTTTTCTGTCAAAGGGAGATATGCTTCATTTTCTTTTGACATTTTGCATTCTTTCGTTAACATATAGTCCATAAAGATTTTTTTGAACGTATTGAATTCTCTTAATAGAAAGCAGGGACAAGATGAAAAAGCAGGAACAGCTGCAAGCAGAAGAGCGTATTTTAGCTGCTAAAGATCTAGTCATTGATTCCATAGCTGAAACGATGGATCTCTATGGAATTACACGAAGTGCTGGTATTCTTTATGGGACCATGTATTTAAATGAGGAAATGACGCTGGATGAAATGCGTGAAGAGCTACAAATGAGCAAGCCAAGTATGAGTACGGGTGTGAAAAAACTGCAAGACATGAATATTGTCAAAAAGACCTTTCACCGAGGACGAAGAAAACATAGCTTTGTTGCTGAAAAAGACTTTTTTAAGTTTTTCATGAACTTCTTTCCACAAAAGTGGGAACGAGAGGTCGAGGTCAATTTAGCGGCGATAGAAGAAGCGCAAGTCCGGCTTCAAGAGGTGGCTCGTGATGATCAGCTGGAGGAACATATAAGAGAGGAGGCGCAGCAGCTCATAGAGCAGCTTGAAAGCTCAAAAGCCTACTATGACTGGCTGAGACGCTTAGCAGACTCTGTTCATTCAGGGGAAATCTTTGACTATATCCCGATTGAACTGAAAGATAAATAGACGATGTGTGTGCGTTTTAAAGCTTGAATTTTACAGGAGGATTGATTATAATAAATTATGTCGTAACACATCGGGGCATTAGCTCAGCTGGGAGAGCGCTACGCTGGCAGCGTAGAGGTCAGCGGTTCGATCCCGCTATGCTCCATACGAAAAACCATTCTTGAGAAATCAAGGATGGTTTTTTTATGTATTTATTTCTTACAGCTCTGTTTGTTCTTTGTTTTTTCTTGAGCCTAATATCTTTATGATGCGGTACGCGATCACAGAGACATAAGCCGTGATGAGAATGATTGTGTAAGACACAGGATAATCACTCGTCATTCCGTGATAAAAGAAATAGATGAGCAGCACTGACAGCATGATGACTTGGAACAGTTCCTTTTTCATTTTACTCTCCCCTCATGATAGTGATTCGGTCGATTATATCACAAATGATGTCATTTTTTGCTAGCTATCAGCAAGGGAAATTCCATTCACCTGCTGATAGCCCTTTATGAATGATTACTTTTTTAGCAATTGTTCCATTTTGTTCTTCGTCTTCGGACCGTAAATCCCGTCTGCCGCTAGACCATTCATGAGCTGGAACCGCTTGACCGCATTCGCTGTTTTTGGTCCATAATAGCCATCAACTCCGTTGTTTTTTGCCCCTTTGTCCGGGTAGAAATAGAGTGAGGATAAGGCTTTTTGCACGGCTATGACTTGTGATCCTTTTGTTAAGGGCTTGGTTATTTTTAAGATGCCAGATGGCAGATTTGACGATTTCTGTTTGGTAACTGGTGCTTTGTGACTCAAGCTCTCTGTTCGAACTGGCTTTCTTGTGCTTTTGCTGCCGGTACGAGCTGTGGCTATTCCAGCTTTAAATTGATCCCACCGTCCGAGCAATTTCCTTGGACATTCTTTCCCGCTCCAATGTTTATGAGGCACTACATTTGATAAAGGAATTCCCAAATCGCCCATTAGCTTTCGAATGAGCCATTGGGCATTTTCGACTGCTTGTTCAAAGTTGCCGTCTGTATTTTCGCAAATTTCAATTCCGATTGATTTCATATTGCCATTGCCTCTGCCGTCTCCTGCATGCCAGCCGTTCTCGTTTAACGGTAAATGCTGATAAATCACCTGATCGTCGACAGTGTAATGCCAGCTGACTCCGGTACTTGAACGGGCAACAAACGCAGCGTGACTCCCCGCATTTGCACCTTTTGCCGTGTTAGAGGTATTATGCACCGTAATATAGAGCGGCTTCATCGTATTTCCTGGTCTGTTGCGGTTGTGTTTTGGAATGTAGGCTTGAATGATATTGACCATATTGTTTCTCCTTCAACGATTATTTTGTTAGCCCTCTTTGTTTCAGGGTATCTTTTTGTAATTGACCTTTGTAGGTCACATAATTGTTTTTAAACCAAGCGATAATGGCTGTCACCATCGTAAAAATGGTGGAACCTGCTACATATAGTGCCTCACCAGCGGTTTGTACTTGCTCCTCACTAATCGGTAGCACCGTCTGTCCAAACATGACAAGTGTTTGATTGATGAGCGCAATAAAAAGAAGCACTGTGCGAATCACAGTGCCTTTGTCGAATGTTTTCATGATTTCTCCTCCTATTTTAAATTCCGTTCAATTTTGTCGAGTTTGTCGATCACAACATCATACTTCTCACTAAACTTTGCTAACACATCATTTTGCGCCTCGATTTGTTCATTGAGCTTGTTTTCTCTTTCCTTTGTTGTGTTTAATACATAAAACAGCACCCAACAGAACAACACCGCAAACGGCCCTTGTGTCATTAAATATTGTGTCAAATCCATTTCCACTACACTCACCTACTCCCTCACTTTGCACACCCTGAAAGAAGGCAAAATAAAAACGCCTATTCAGCGTTAGTTGGATATTCTTCGTTTGTTATTTCTTTGTATTGTTTCGGCGTAATCTTCTCGAAACGAACAAATTTTGCTACGTCCTCATTTTCATAACATTTCCATTGATAGAACAATGAAATACTACGGAACCAATCCAATTAAATTACCTCCTTTTCCGTCAGCAGCATGATAAGTTCTGATATATTTTTCGATTGATTTTCTGCTCTCTTTTCTGACTCTGCCAGTTGCTGAAGCAGATCAGCATTTTGCTGTTTTAATAAATCAATAGCTGATGGCGGCAGCGGCTTTGCCTGCAAACTATCGATGTATTCTTGTGTTGCCGACTCATACCATGCCCTTTTCTCTTCATTGTATTTACCTTTGTACAAACCATCTTGAGGTCTTACATCTGTATATCCTTTTGGGATGTCTTCGTGCTCTTCAATTTCTATTTCTTCTCCTGGAAGGTAATTGAATTTTTCATCGTATTTATATATCCATTTCACTTTCATCCCTCCTGAGCCGCCATGAATTTAAAGCCGAACGTGATAAATTCATTTGGGTTTGTTGAATTGGAGACGCTTTGTATATACACATTACCTTTAGTATCAATATGTGTTCTGTGTGTTTGTGGTGTTGAACCAGTGCCGATACTAGATGCTACCCCTATAAAATGCATATCCTGTATAGGACGATAACCACTAGGCAATGTAAAAACAGGTACTGCAAAACCGATAGTACCCCCTGTAATAGAACCAATTAACTCTACCTCTCCAAATGGATTCTTATAAAATTGCACTTTTTGAGTGCCATATTGTTTCCATCCGTTTATTATTGTTGTCGGAAACTTCCATTCTATTTGCTCTGCACTGGTTAACAAACGTTCCCATTTTGACCACACGCCATTCGCCATTGTCTTACGCCACGTTCGGTTTAAGTTGTCAAAGCCTATTGCCTGCCCATACGTACCTGTGCTATTACAAGTCCAAATCCCTCTTAACGCAGTACCAGGTCCATTGGTCGGTGCATTTGCAGATACAAAATGAACTAAACCTTGATACTTTTGTAATACTTCATGGAAATCGTCTGCATTACTAATGTAAAACTTACCTTGCCCATTGATATCAGTAATAGGAAATGCTTGAATTACTTTTAAATCTGTCGTTGTGAGCTGCCTTTCCCATTCAGTCCATGTAAAATCAGTCTTCCTAATTCTATAAAAAGAATTAAGACCGTTGACTGCATCATATATAGTTTATAATAGGGTATTCCCATAACTTATCACTATCATAAATGCCCGTCTGATCTCTTTTGGACCATTAAGACCGGCATTATAAATGAGGTACATTCCTGTTTCTGTCATTTCGTTATAGTCGGTGGTCTCACTTACCCCTTTATAAATAGGCTTACCATTGTTTTGGGTTAATTTATACAGCTGTCCATTGTTCCATTTATCTTTTTCAGCTGCTGTCGGAAGCTGTGTCCAATTGATAGATATATGGCTAGCATTATAGTGGAAGTAATATGCATTACCTGATGTATCTATCGCAAAACCTGTTCCAATATTATTTTGTCCCACCGTCTGCATCCCTCGCATTGCAAATTGTGAAGGGCTATCCTCTATTCCACTGGGCGCATAAAATGTACAAGTCCCTTTGTCTTTAATTGAGTCAAAGATTTTTGAGTTGACAGGAATATTTAAAAGATGGACTCCATTGTCACCTGTAATTTTATACAGCTGCGACTCATTCCATTTCTTTTTTTCTACTTCTGAAGAGTGTTGTCTCGAATCATCAATATGATTCGTCAATTGTTCTGATATACCAGTGTCGTTATGAAGCAATGTTTTCAGCATATCGTTGAATAGATCAGCATGAGCTTTATCACTCGTTTCAAAAGAACGAGGAATTTTTAGATCCAATGTATTCTCACCTTTCTACCATTGCATAAGTTGTTTCAATGAGATTAAGATAGAATCCAGCTAAAGAGAACAGCAAAAAAATAAAGCCATTAGGCTTCGTATTTTTCTCCTGTTATGTCTTGATAGTCATCTGCCGAGATCCAGCCAATGCTTACATAAAATGCAATGTCCTCTGGTCCGTAACATTGCCAGTCCCAGAATTGTTTGATATCTGCTACAGTTGGAAACATCATTCTGAATTTCCCCCTTTCTGCATAGCCAATAACTGCGTTAATTGTTTTGATAACAAAGCATTTTGTTTCTTTAAAAGTTCTATATCACTTGGCGGGAGAGGGGCTGGCTTTAGGCTATCTATATACTCCTGTGTCGCTGATTCATACCAGTGTTGTTTTTCCACATCAAATGCAGCTTTATAAAAAGAAGGATGATTGGGTGGTGCAATTGTTGTGCATTGATCTGGAATGACATAATTGCCTTCATCATCTCTTTCGAACACTTCGATAGGTCTGACCAATTCATTTTGATGATTGTATTCATAAGCTAGTATCATTTTTATCACTTCCTTAATTTAATGGGACGACCGTGTCTAAATAGTAGCCAGTTACGGCACTTTCATTCGCTGCCAGTAAACCAGTTAGCTTTAGCTCTCCTGTCTTATATATAAGTAATTTACTATGACCCGTTGTACCTGATACAGGCACTGACACTACAAGACCTTTCTCTGATAAACCCGCGGCTGGAATCCATCCACAGATGATTTCTCTATTTGCTTTTAGGTGGCCTCTTAGCAATAATAAATTTCCCCATTTTACATATTCAACTGGTCTATCCCCTATAGATGAACTTTTGTCTAAGGTCACACTCTGCCACGTGACATTTTCAAACTCAGTATTTGTCATTAGCTGTTTCCAGCCTCTGAACCCCCCATCTGTATGAGTCGTTCCGTACCAATGACTATTATCATAGCTTCGACTCACATGAAATGTTTTGCGGTTATTTCCCGTTTCTATAATATCTACATTAAACCAAGAAGCATCGGTCGTTGATGGCATATTCACTGCGTTCGTTCCAGAGACATAATAAAAGCCAGATGGCAGCGTTAATATATCTGTACCAGTAGGGATAAGCATTCTATTTCCATTCGCCTTCAATAACGGATGCTCGTTCAACCTCTTCCATCCGCTCCATTCTTGCTGAGTACCCGAAACATCTGTCGTGGAACGATTGATGTACACATCACCTGTATTATTTGCCCCAATAATCCAGCCATAGGTATTTTCACTAAAGACTGATAAGGCTCTCATAGAACTTCTTGTCGGCAAATCAGGATGTGCTTCGTGGATATACCAAGAATGCACGCCTGGTAATTTGATGAGTTTATCCAAAATACTAGGATCGTTTGCATTAATTCTTTCGTATGCTCTTCCATCGTCAGCGGTAATTTTAGATAGTTGTCCTGCGTCCCATTTGTTTTTTTCATTTTGACTAGGTATTTGCAGCCAATTGATCGCAAGGTCATTCACATGATAGGAAAAACAAAATGCATTGCCTGATGTGTCAATCGCCATTCCTACACCAATATTATTTTGACCAACAAGCTGAAAGCCTCTTAATGCAGCATTACCTATAGCAGGAGAATCAACTACCCCAGAACCGCCTGGAGCATAAAATGAGCAGGCACCTAACGATTTTATCCCGTTATAAATACTGCTGCCAGATGGGATATTGATCAACTGGGATCCGTTATCATTCGTCATTTTATATAGCTGAGATTGATTCCATTTCTGCTTTTCTGTTTTAGATGCATGAGATGTTACATCATTTTCGTGTTGATTGATATGATTTAATAGTTCAGCATCATTTTCAATAATAACCTTTACCATGTCATTAAACAGATCTGCATGGGCTTTATCACTTGTTTTGAAAGTACGTGGTGTCTTTATCTCCATGTGATTCTCCTTTCACATTGTTTATGGAATTATCTTGTACTGAACTTAAAACCAAATGTAATAAACTCAGTTGGATTAGCATTATTTGAAGATGATTGCACACATACATTCCCATTCTTATCTATTAAGGTTCGATGGAATTGAGGTACTCCAGGTGTCCCTATACTCGAAGCGATACCTACAAAATGGATCGCCTGCTGTGGCCGATATCCTTCAGGCAAAATAAACACAGGGTTATTTCCTAAAATCCCACCTTTTATAGCACCTACCATCTCAACTTCCCCCAAGAGATTCTTTCGATATTTCACTGGCAAATTAATAGGGTCATATTCCTTCCAATTGCCATTAATCTCTTTAGGTGTTTCCCATGAACCTTCTAATAGATCTGATAGCGTGATTTGCTTCTCCCATGGTGTCCATGATTGTGCTTTGTGTCTAAGAACTCTAAAGTATGTGTTCTTCCCATAAACAGATTCATATGCTATTTGTACTAATGTACTGCCATAACTCATGACCAACAAAAACACTCGATCATGGGAAGGCGATGGACCATTCACTCCAGTATTATATATAAGATACATCCCTGTCTCCGTAAGGGTATTGTAGTCTGTTTCACTAGCAAATCCATGATAAAAGGGCTTTCCATCATCTTGTGTGATTTTTACTAATTGACCGTTATCCCATCTTTTTCTATCGCTTTCTGTAGGCAGCTTTGTCCATTTAATCGACGTATGTCCGGCTTCGTAATAGAAAAAATAAGCATTACCTGAACTATCCATCGCAAAACCAGAGCCAATATTTTCTTGACCTACTGTCTGCAGCCCTCTAATTGACATATTCGATGAGGCCGGAGAATCCTCCACACCAGCAGCTGCATAAAAAGTACATGTTCCTTTATCTTTTATCGCATCAAATATTCTGCCATCAGCAGATACATTAATCAGCTGTCTTCCACTATCTGCTGTGATCTTATAGTTCTGTGAATTATTCCATTTCTTCTTTTCTGTTTCAGATGCATGTACTCTCGCATCATTTGTATGTTTTAAGAACTGCTCTATTAATCCATGATCATTTTCAAGAAGTACTTTGACCATGTCATTAAACAAATCAGCATGTGCTTTATCATTTACTTCAAAAGGTTTTGGTTGTTTTATTTCCATTCAGTTTTCACTCCCTTGCTTTGATGCTTGGTTCCATTTCTTGTAGCTGCTCTAGAGTGAGCATCCTTTGCTCATATCCTGTTTTTAAATCTTCCATTGAACAATCGCCTAGTTCCACCGCTTGCTTGACCAATTCAGGAGTCACCCATTTAAAATACAACGCCATCACCCAATAATTCATGATTCACGCTCTCCTTTATATAAAAGGATCTCATTTTTTAGCGCTTTTATTTCGTTTGTTAGATGATCACATTGATGTTCAAGCTGTTTTCTCATGAGCTTTTCTTTGGCTACTTCTTGTGCTAGATAATCTAGCGGAAGAGGCGGTTGATACCTTGGATTGATTTGAGATTCGTCCCACCATTCTTTCAATTCTTTTGCCGTTGGCTTTGGCACATCTAGATGCCACTCGTTAATGTAAGAACCGTCTCCATCATTTCTAAGTTCAAAGTCCTTTTGCGGATCCGCATCGGGGTATTTATACTTAATGGCTTCATATAAAATCATAGAATCCTCCTATCCTCTCAGGAAATTTCTGCCGCCTACTTCTGTAATATCAAAATAGTTGTACCAGCCTGAATTTTCAGATACATAACGACTAACATCTCCGTCATATCCTGCATACATGTAAATTTCTAAATAATCCCCTTTATTAGCCGGTACATTCGCAGCACCATAAAGTCCCATACTAAAGCTCAACGTATCAGATGGGCTGGTCGGGCTCTGTCTTTGATGTGCAATATTTTTATACCTTTTTCCATTTAAATAGATCGATAATTCAAAGTTTGCGTATCGTTGAAAGGTTTCAATATAAACACCTGCATTCACTGAATACATTCCGTTTTCAGGGCAGATGAAGCGATTATTTTTGATATCAAAATTGTTATGACTGTCTTTTATCTTTCGATTAAAAAGGATTTTTTGATACTCACCTTTGGTTAATAACTGTTTTCCAGTTGTACCTATATTGGCATGACAGAATCCAGAGAGCTTATGCCAGTCGGTCCAACCAGATCCAGTCCACCAATGACGGCACCACGTACCTGTGCTATCAAAATAACTGCCCGCTTCGTTTCCAGTCCCATAGTAATATTGAACAAATCGAAAGTTACTATATTTTTCATTTTTCACAAAGCCAAATCTCGTAGGATATCCGGTATCATTCGCTTGTCCAATATCCATGAACGTAATGCCATTAGGATATTCCTCACCGCTGACTGATGCATCTTGAATGGCTTGATCGCCTGTTAGTTTAAATAAGCTTTCATTTGTGATTCCTTCTATTTGTAGCCTGAGCGCATTGTCATTCTCTACTAGAGTGTCGACCATCCGGTTAAATAAGCTGGCATGTGCTTTGTCAGAGGTTTCAAACGGTAAAGGTGATTTGATGTCCATTTCATTCCCCTCCATTAATAAATATCATCAATCTCAAAAACAAATTCGATGTCGCCGTCTTTTTGTTTGTCTGTCATAGTGCGGATGGCGGTGAATTTGCCGGCTTCGTCGACAAGTGCTAGTTCGTTGATGACTTCTCCTGCAAGTTCTCCTTCGGCAATCGTGCAGATGTAGCGGATTTTTGCTGGTTCCATGAAGGTAAATGAATCAATCTCTTTTTGGACGAGTTCTTTTTTGAGTTTTTGTTCAGTGCCGTCTAGTGAGATCGGTTTCCCATCCTTCGTCCCACCATTTCCAAATGCCATTTTGACGACTTTTGTGAGTTTTGTTCCTTCGGCTCTTGCCTTTGCCATTTGTTGACGTGCATATAATGTTGTTACGGTTAATTGATCAGCCATTGTGATCCTCCTTATAGTTCTATTTTTTGAGAAGTAGCTGCTAGCATTTTTGATCCGTCGAGCGGAATAGATCCATCTAGAATCCAGTAATGATCCTTGATCAGTAAGCTTCCACCCTGCTCAGTTTGAACATGTACTGGCATACGGAACGTCATCTTCTTCTTGGTTTGATGCTGGAGCTGATTTTTAGTGCGTAAAGTCAATGCCGCTCCTTGCTTCGTTTCATGTACCGCTCCAGTCATGACATAATTCATTCGGTATGTGTTCTCTGACTTATGCTGAAGCGGCATTCTCATCTTCAACGAATGCCGAAAACGAGCAGGTACATCGGTTGTCCCTCGAGTTCCGCTCAAATAAAACGACCCATTTAATACAAATTCACCATTGAGTAAAATCGGGATATGATCGAAAAAACCCACTCTGCTTCGCAGTGTGAGCCTCCCGTGATGATCATTTATTTCATGTACATCGGTATGATGAAATGCAGTGAACGTATAAGCCAAATGAGCTGGCTTTAACGTTTCAAGTATTTCTACAATATATCTAGTGTTTTGCAGATCATCTAGATTCACACGTAAGGCGAAATGGTAGCGATTGGTGGTCAGACGGATGATGGCACTTGGATTTTTGAGAAAGCGATTCACCGATTTCTCTAAAGAAAGATACGTGATCGGTGGAATGTTTGACATCATATTGAGTAAGCGTGCTCTGCGAAGTTCAATGGAATCATCTGATTCTCGCTGCACCTTCAGCATTCTTTCCCATCTATTCAATCCCCATGTCGCTGTCAAAGGGAAGAGCTGATCCGTTAAATCGAAAATGGATTCATCCAATTGCTCAAACTCTGGCGCTTCTGTTTTGAGCAGGTGATCAACTTCATAAATCTCTGTAAAATATGGCGGCAAGTAGTTTTTCATTTCATCCTGTTTGCTCAATAACCTTCACCTGCCTCAGACGCGGTATCTCAATGTCCTGTAATACTAAGTTTTTTGACTCCCCATTCAATAACACGTTTGCATAATCTGATACACTTTCTGAATGGTACAGAATGTCATTTAATGCGGACATTCGAATGGTACTCTTTTCAAATGCAATTGATTTCAACAGCGCTTTGACCTTTTCTTCTATTTCTTTCTGCGCTCCTTCAAGGGTCCAGTCCATTTGAAGTTCGACGGCTACTTCTATGTCAATGTCCAGCCATTTGGCGCTTTCGACGGTCGCTTTTGAACCAATAGGCGCTTGTCCTTCTCCTTCGCCTGGTACTGGGTCGATATATTCCTGTACTCTTTTAACAAGCAGATCTGATGCAACATCTAGATTGCCGTCTGTGATGACAATCTTGACTGTTCCTTCTCCATTCCAAAGCGGGAATACCTTCGCTCTGCCAACCCCTGTCACTTCCTCAGCCCATTTTTTATAATGCGCCTTGTTGGCACTGACAGCCTCTCGCCTAGCACGTATTAAGTAGCGATCATATAACGAAGCGTCATCTTCTTCCTCTTGTCCGGGTATTACCAAATCTTTCATGATAATTGATTCAAGCCCCGGGATTGTATCAAGAGATAGTAGCGGCTGATCTGTTAATTGACCATTGCCGATCCTGCCAGGTGTCTCGCATTCTAGCGTGCCATCGTTCGAATATTGGAAATAGACGTCTTCAATAAAAAACCGTGAGCCAGCTGGGATGTTGATATCCTCCGGCTGAATAGCTGCGGACCAAACCGCTTTAGTCGCTGGTTTTCTTTCAATTCCTACTTCAGCGGCCCGTCGATCTAGAAACTCTCCTTGTGCTGTATCTGCAAAGACCAGCTCGAATACTTGATCAAGCCAAATATAGGACTGGGCCAGTTCAGCGGCAGCAGGTGCCAAGGCATTCCAAATGACGCTGTTTTCTCTTTTATCTATATCATCTGGCAGTCTGTCTAGCATTCTTTCCATTAATGCTTCATACGTTTGTTCCTCAAACATCGCTCTCCATCACCTCCTCTATTTCTAATGTGCCTTCATCTGTGACAATAGCTAGCTTGACATGAAACGAGTCATTTTCCTTTGTGACCTCTATCTCTTCAATATGATCAATCCGTTCGTCCACAATCAATGCTTCCTCTAGCAGCCTCGGAATCTCCATTTCTTTGTATTCATCCGTGGCTTCTGTATCCGTCAAGAGCTCCTGAATTTCAGTGCCAATGTCGTGGCTGTAAATAGGATGTGCATACCGCTCTGTCCTAAGTGTCATATAAACGAATTGACGAATTGCTTCAATGCCTGAAATGGTTTCACCTGTCAATCTGCCAGTTTCAACATCTATTCGATACGTCGTCGAGGTTTCCACCTCTTCGTCTTCTTCTGTTTCCTCAATTTCTTCCTCTGGTGAAAGTGCCACGTTCATCACCTCCCTTACAATTTGTCGATGATGTAGAAGGATTGCCCTCCTGCCATTGCCAGCACCATAATGCTGTCTCCCCTTTTCAGTTCATCATCCTCACCCTTATTTAGGCGCTTTGGCCAAATCAGTAATTCTTCCGGGATGATTAGCTTATGGTTTTCATTTAACCGGATGCTTACAGGAGAAACTGCCGTGACTTCTCCAATCACCAGATCAATTGGAGAGGCGGCGTCTACAGCATTCACTGCTAATCGTTTAATCGCTTCACTTAACCTCACGCTTGATCACCCTTTGGAATGGAATTTTTCTCAACGACATCAATTGTCATGGTGTGTTTCACCCCACTGAATTCATGTTTGTCCTGATCGATCCAGTACGTTTTTTTTACGTTGATTTCAGGGATTTTCAAATAGATTGGAAGCCCGCTTTGCAGTTCAGGAATGCCTAGCGCTTGGATGCTTTTGACTTCTTGTTTCACGCCTTTTTTCTCTGCCAGCCGTACTTTGGCTCTTTTTTGCAGCTGCGGCTGGTTGATTTGCCCTGTAACCGTCTCAACATGCTGTAAAATACCGTATTTACTCTGACCTGCTTTATCCTGTTCGACCACTACAATCTCTGATTTGCTACCTTTTTTCTTATTTTTCCCCTGTTCATCCGCAGACGTGCGCAGCTTGACACGAGTGGCTGTTTCTTCAATCGAGGTGCTGTACTGATAGCCAATGAGATTGACACCTGATTCAATGACCCATACGTCCTCTGGATCTGGCCAAGCTCTCAGCCCCATCTTTCCTTTAGCAGAATAGATTTGATAGTTTCTGCCGGTTTGCCGCTTTGTCTCTTTTAATGCTTTCAGAATCATGTCATATAGGCTCGTATCGTTTTTAAACACTAGTGATTTTATGACATGACCTGTATTGGCGATGGAGGTCATGGGAATTTGAAAGTCAGCTCCAATCCGTCTCAAGATTTGATCTGCTCTTTGTTTTGAAAAAACATAGACATCTTGGTTTTTCACCAAATATTGAAGCATGTCGTATGCGGTAAAGGTCAGTTTCCCTTCAGCAGGCGTCCTAGAAAACACAATGCCTCTGAACAGCTCTTTTCCTTTCCATTTAAAAAGAACCGTGTCCCCTTCTGAGACACGGTAATATGTTTGACTCCCTTGCTTTGTGATAATATTTGCTTGAATAGAGCGAGGGGCTTGATACCTTTGCCCCTGAAGTGTCACACTCTCTGTGACAAGCTCATACATGGTGCCGCTTCTGATGGCAAAAAGCTCGATCAATGCCAGCCCCCCTATTGTGGTATTTTTAACCTTTGTCCAGGGAAAATCCAATGCCCCGGCTGCTTAATATTGCGTTTGCTACGTTTAATCATCGCTAATTTATTGGCATTCCAAATACGCCGCCATTTTGTACTGTCGCCATAAAACCTGCCTGAAATGGCCCATAGCGTATCCCCTTTTTTGACGGTGTACATTTTTGGCGGTGTTTTTGAAGGCCTTTTCTTTTTCGTTTGTTTTGCTTTTTTCTTTCGTTTAATTTTCCTAGGCGATGCGGTTTTGTATTCCTTTAACTCGATCGTAAATTCACGATCGCCAATATCATACGATCCTTCTTTATGGGTGAAGCTTTCAATGCTGCACGTCATGTTGATTTTTGTCCCCGTTACAATCAGCCGCACAGACTTCTTTGAACGCATCATTCGTTCTATTTTCGCTATCGCATTCTCCGGTGATGGAATGCTTTTATATTCAGCAATTGGCGAATATTTCTTAGGAAATAATGAAGTGAATGATACTTGCTTAGCCGATGGGACATCAATAAAGGTCAGTTCTCCAAAAGAGGCAACCTTTACCGTTTCATTTTGTACGTTATTTGTGATTTCAAGTTCGGATGGAAGGACAGGGAATCGCAACTTGTCCTTTCCTTGGGAAATCCACAATTGATACACTGATTTACCCATCAATCACGACCCCCTTCGTTCCTGTATGAAGCTCTACTTCCAGTTCATCTACGAGCATTTGTCTAATTTTTTCGACAAGCGATTGCTGATCTTGTCCATTATGGAAATGCTGGTCCCCATTGAATTGAATGGTGATTTGCTTATTACTTGACGATGCTGTACGACTAGAAGACTGAGCTGAGGTGACTTGCTGCATTTGTGATTCTGGTAAAGGAGCAGACGCATTTGCTGGATCATATACTTGCATTCCAAGTGCCTTGGCTGCCTGGGTTAATAAATACCTTCCGCGTATGCCTCTTTCTTCAGGAATGATCCATTCGCGTTTGTTTCCTTCACCAACTCTAGCAACCTGCTCCTGAGTAATCAGTCCACCATTTGCGTAGCCTTTATAAGGCCCGCCTCTTCTCATACTTCGTAATCCCGGTGTATTGAAGACTGTTCCATATCTGCCCTTAATGTAGTTAATGGCTGCTACGGCATTATGAATTGGGTTCCAAATGTCATTCATGCCCTTGCCTTTATTAGAGTTAAACGTCGTTCCAATGGTTTGCATTAAGCCTTTAGAAGGCGTTCCCTTCTTGGCGTTAGAATCCCATAAGTTGATTGCTCTCGGATTTCCATTCGATTCATGCTGCGCAATGGTCATAAGTCCTGGAAGCCAGTTCATCGATGTGCCAGTTGCCATGAGAGCTGCCATGAGCCATTGCTGAACACTAAGACCTGAAGCCCTCATACCGCTGAAGGCACCGATTAATGAACCAGCCTGATTTTCAGCAAACTTTTTCACATCAACTGAGTCGAGTCCTTTGACGACACCGATCGATGCGAATTTCCCAAGACTCATCATGACGCGTGAAGGGGAATGAATATCTAATTCCTCTCTAAACGCCTGCTCTACTTTCTTCGCCATTTCTTTGGCGGCTTGTGTGACTTCACTTGCTTTTGAACGCATGCCACTGTTAAAGGCATCCATCATTCCTGAGCCCCAGCCTGGTGATTCTTGTTTTGCTTGTAGAAATGGTTGTTTGATGTGCTGATCTACGTATTGGCTAGTACCAACTGATGTGGCATTTTGACCTGTGGCAAAACCACTAACCGTTCCAGAACCCCAAGTTGGCGATGCTGTCATCACTTGTTGGTATGGTGCTTTTACACGACTTTGCAAAAAGCTATCTGTTCCTGTTGGTGTCATCTGCTGACCATTCGCAAAAGCAGCAACTGTTTGCTGACCGTACTTATTTGAGTCTGAGGTCAATTGACCAAAAGGCAGCTGAATATTCTTTTGTTTCCATTGATCAAGTGTAATCATTTTTTGATTTAATCCTTGTTCAAAATCCTTATTAAATTGCTCGCCTATGCTGGAGGCTTGAATGTTCCCAGTCATCGAGACCGATCCGTCTATTGAACCGACAGAAGATGATGAAGCTACTGCTGTAGGAGCTGGAGAGCTTGATACTTGATGTCCAGCTGCTCCGCTTGGCATAACAGACATCCCAAGATGAGAAGCAGCCTGAGCAAGCAGCATCTTCCCGCGCCCTCGGTTATTTTGAGTTGGAATGACAAATTCGTTACCTGCTTCACCGACCCATGATAAGGTTGGCTGGGTGATATAGCCGCCTGTGGCTTTTTTATCAGGGTCTCCAAAGACATGTTTCAATACAAAATCAACCCCACCGCCAGCCTTATTAAACAAATCTTTGACCCACCCAAACGCTTTAGAAAACCCATCACCAATAGCTTCTGCTACTTTTACAATCGGCTTTTGAATGTTGTCCTCAAACCATTTGGATAATCCATCCCATATATCTGTCACCACTTTATACGCTTCTTCGAACTTTTTCCCGAAACTGTCTTTAATGGTTCCTACGGTATCTACAAGTGGATTCCACACATTTTCCATAAACCATGACGATACAGCTCCAAAGATTGATTGTATCTTTTTCCATGCATTTGATAATGCTGTCCAAATCCCTGTAGCGACTGTAACAACTGTACTGCTCAGTGGTGTCCAAACGTTTTCAATAAACCAACCTGCAACTGCACTGAACGTTTCTTGTATCCATGTCCAGGCATTGACTAGACTTGTCCAGATGGTTGTTGCTACCGTAACGACTGTGTCGCTGAGCGGTGTCCATACGTTTTCGATAAACCAGCTTGCAACTGCACTAAATGTTTCTTGAATCCATGTCCAGGCATTGACTAGATTTGTCCAGATGGTCGTTGCTACTGTAACGACTGTATCACTTAGTGGCGTCCATACGTTTTCGATAAACCAGCCTGCAACTGCACTAAATGTTTCTTGAATCCATGTCCAGGCATTGACTAGATTTGTCCAGATGGTCGTTGCTACTGTAACGACTGTATCACTTAGTGGCGTCCATACATTTTCTGTGAACCAAGCCGCGACTGTTGACCAAACTTCGACAATTTGATTTTTGATTTCAATGGCTTTTTGGCCAATCTTTTCAAATCCGCCGCCATCAAACCATTTTCCAATTGTTTCACCGATAGATTCTCCGCCCATACTTCCAGCGATGCCGCCTACTAGACCGCCGATGGCTGTACCTATCCCTGGGACTACGCTTCCAATAGCTGCACCTGCTGCAGCACCTGCCATTCCACCGGCGATGCCGCCTCCAGTCGTACCAATCTTTTCACCAGCATTCTCTTTGTTCATACCAATTAGATTTGTTGCACTAAGTACACTTCCTAGAATAGGTACTTTCTTTAATAATTTTCCGCTCCCTTTACCTATACTTTTCATTGCATTCCCTAATCCACTTAACCCCTTGCTACCTTTCACTAAACCCGTAAGTCCGCCAGCTGAAGCTGCGATACCCGCACCTTTCTTTAGTCCAGTAGGGATTTTTCCAAATAATTTACCTGCATTTGTTTTCAGTTTCCCTAATCTACTTGGAGGTCTTCTATTCATTTCGGCCCTTGAAGTAGCATTTGGATTTCTTGTCTGTCTTGGTGAGCGACCATTTCGATTTTTAGTTTTAGTAGATCCTCCCCTGCTTAAACCTCTTGCACAGCAGGGGCAACAACTATTGCGAAACAAGCCTTTTCCACCTCGCGACTGAGGTTTCGTTTTGGGAGCTGGATTTGATGGTGTTGATGTTGGTGCTGTTGTTGGTGCTGTTGTTGGTGCTGTTGTTGGTGCCTGAGTGGTACTTTCACTTGATTGATCACTTGCACCTAAGAACCGATCTAATACATTAGTCACCAATTGATCTAGTTTTTTTTCAGGATTAAATTTAATTTTCTCTTTAATTCTTCCGATCACATCTTGCTTGTACTCTTCTATTTTATTTTCAACCCAAGGAAGTGCTTTTTCATCCCAAAACTTTCTAGGACTCAATTTTTCCTTCACTTTATCTGCAACGTCACCTGCATATTTTTGAATTTCACTTAATCCCTTATTGGCAAGGTTCTGGAGCCAGCTCTGTTTAGGATCTTCTGTTTTCACTGACGGACTAACAGCCTCAGGTTCTTTTTTTATGTTTTGTTCTTTCACAACCGACTCTGCTTGATCTCGTTTTTTCAACTTACTCTTTGCATTGTCTTGAACAGACACTCTGATTTCATGTTTAGACATCGTCAAGCTTTTGAGCGTCTTTTTGATTCGTTGAATTGCAGCGGTGGCTTGGTCAACCATGTTTAATCTCATATAGTACGTTCTGTTCATGAGCTGAAAGATAGATTTTTTGATTGATGACATTTTACCTGACAATTGATCGTTTAGTTTAAACGTCAGCATAATGGGGCTTGTTCCCGCTTGCTTTAAACGATTTATGCTCGATTTAATGACATCTAATCCCTTCGCTTGAATGGATATGACCAATTGATTCGGGAACATATTTAACTGATTGTTTAATGCTTTAAGATCACTATAGATTTCTTGATCCAGTCTCATGGAAATCACTGACATTTTCCGAAGCGATAAACTAAAGTTTCTTAATTTCTTGTCATCTATATCCAGGTTTATTTTCACCGGTTTTCTAAATGGTTTGAGCTGCTTCTCAAATGTTTGAAATCGTTTTTGTATGCGCAGCAGCTTCTTCGATACTTTGTCTTCTAATTCAAATCGTGCAGTGAGTTTCGCCAATTATTTCCCTCCTTTCTTTGCTTCTTTTTCTAGCATGTCGAGTTTGTAGCTGATGAGTCCAAATAGGAGTGCTTTGAATGGTCTTGGTGATTCGTATAAATCTAGGAGTTCAGATGGGGAATAGTGAAGCTCGTGCATGGCGTAATATAAAAACACGGCTTCCTTATCCCCATCTTTTATTAGTTTTTTGCTGCGTCTTCTAAATCTTCAATTTCGTCTTCGAATCCGTTGATTTCAATCGCTTTGTTTAACCAGTTTGCGTATTCACCGCCGACAGATAATACACGTTTTGCGACTTCAACTGGATCTTGTGTGCTGTAGGCTTCTCTTAATTCCTTCGAGCGGAAATCTGGATAAATAGTCGATTCAATGGCAATTCGTGCGTAGAAACGCTGGCTGTCTAAGTCCTTCACGCGGCCTCTGCCTTTGACATTCTTGAAGGTCGTATTTTCTTTTTCCAGTTCATCAATGCGTTCAGTTGTAATGGCTTTAAAGACAAAAGGGATGACATTCCCTTTTTTATCAACAAAACGCTTAGAAATTGGTACTTTGACCTCTTCCGCTTCTACTGTTTTTCCTGGCATAAAAAATGAAAGATCAAATGTTTGTTTTTCGCTCATGTATAAAAACTCCCTTTGTTATGTTTTTTTGAATGCAAAAAAGCACATCCATTTTTTGAATGTGCTTTCCAATCTTTTCATGTATAATCTAAATTGTACAATTGAACGGCTTGCTCAAGGGTGTCTGGCTCATCCCCGATAGGAAGGGGGTGATGCCAATGTCAACATTTGAAGCGATTTCCCTAATGCTTTTATTCGGGATGTTTATCTTTACTTTGTTGACGTATATAGACAAAAAATAGACTCCCCTTGAGCTTTGGACGGTTGAAGGGAAAGTCTATCCTTAAAAACTATCTAATTGATAAGCCAGCCCCTTGAGGGCCAAATTGTACATTGCCGGGATGTTGACGCATCCTGGCTTCTTTTTATTTTATGCAAAGTACTTTGCATGTAAACATATTTCTAAAAAACTTTTTGGGGTTACACAGTAACACTTTTGTAGCTACTCTGTAACTATGAAAAATTATACCATATCGTTGAATAAAATAAAAATAACATATATTTTCGTCATTTGTATGCCTTTTGTTCATTAAAAGGAATTCTTCAGCTTTTCAGGAAGATCAAAGTCCTCGAACGTAAACGGAACTTCTTCTTCAAGTGCCTCTGAATCGACGTCCAATCCAGCAATTTTAGCCGAATCAAAGTTGACATCGAATAACGTCACACGCTCTGTGCCTCTGCCTGATGATTTATCATCAATCACCGCTTGAAGAGTGAAATAAGGATCTTCCCCTTTTTTCACATAGTTGAGCATGAGTTGTACGAAACGTGAAGTGACTTTATAGAATGTTGCCGTTCCTGTTCCGTTTGCCCCAGTTGTTTTATGACCAGTCATTCTTCGGCCCATCACGTTGACTTCTGATTTGTTTTTCTCCACGTTTGCTTCAAACGTTTTGATAAAGGCAAGCTCCTCACCTTCTAAGAAAAGACGACCCTCTTTACCTGAAATTGTATTTTGCGCTTTAAAAGCCATCTTACTTCACCTCCACGTTGAAATAGAATTTTTCTGCTGCATCTACTGGTTGAACAGCTAGATCGATAATAAATCCATCACGATCTTCATTGAGACCGATGACGATATCTGTTTCTGAGTTAAAGCCTGTAATGCCGCTGCCATCTTGAAGCTGTGTGAGATACTGTGTAATCAGTGTTTTCACAAGCTGCACTCCATCATCAGATGCTGGAATGTCATTGCCATTGGCTTTGCGTAATTTAATCAGATTTTTTAATTCGAACGTTAAATCATTGTTGATGGCATCAAGCACACGAATGATTTTGTTTTTCGCCATTTGCTGATTCTTTTCAGCTGTGAAGCTTGTTAAAGAGTTAATATCTTTTTCAACACTCACCGTGCGGTCTCTCGCATCAAAAGTGAAGATGAACTCCCCTTGTGATAATCGGTATTCTACTTGATCATTATCAAGGCGTTCTAATGTATCTACTGCTCCTTCGTATTCAACAAAGGTGAGTGACTGATTGAAGTTTGCACCTGCACTTGCCCCTGCGACCCAAGCTGTTGTTTGAGCAGGTGTTAGTTCTGTTCCATCTTCCAGCACAACACCACTTGTCACATTAATGATGCCTTCTTGGTCAGCTGCATAGTTCGCCACAACGCCTTGCACCTTACGTCCTTGCTTATCACGTAAACGCTCGATAAAGGAAGCGAATGTCGCTTTTAATTGCTCACTTTTATCGACTGGGAGAGCAATGACATCAAAGTATTCCGTTTCAGCTGCTTCTAGGAAAGCTGTATAATCTGCGACACTTGCCACACCGTTTTTTCCGCCGCTTAGTGCCACACCAGCCGTGATAACTGCTTCACCTTCACCAGAAAATTGAACATATTTGTTTTCTACAAGATCTTTGACATCCGTGACAACCTGCTTATCGACAATATCTGTTCCAAGATAAGTGATGACGTCACGTTTTGTGCTGTCGAGTACATTTTCTGCCACTTGGATAGTGATCTCATTTCCTTTTTGACCGCCATAATTGGCTGTGACCACAAATTTTTCTGCGATTTCCGCTTTGGCTTGTACCCCTTCGTTTAGGCGGTAAAGCAAGACCGTTTGCGCTTTTTTCTTTGCTTCACGGAAAAGAAGAAGAGACTTGTCATCAATGTTGAGTCCAACCTTTTTATTTAAGTCTTCCATATTGGAAACGGAAATAAAGGTTTTTGGTTCTCCCCAGCTCATCACAAGAGGAAGTGCCACCGTACCTCGATCGCCTAAAGTAATTCGCTGCTCTGCTGTTGTTTTAAAATTAAAGTAAATGCCAGGACGCTTTTTCTCTGTACCTGGTGTAAATGTGCCTCCGTTCATCCTTTAAACCTCCTTGGACAAAAAAGCATCAATGTGCTTTTTCGCTTCTGTTTTTGTAATTGGTTGATGTTTGATATAAAAAAGAGCACCTTCAAGGATTTCTGGTTTAACCCCAAAAAGATCCTTACTGTGCTCCTTTAAGGCTTCAAATGAAAAGCCAAATTCTTTTTCTTCGCCAGCTGTTTGAGCAGGCTCTGCTTTTTTAGTCTTGCTCACGTTTGATCACCCCATCTGAAAAGTTGATGTCTTCAAGGCTCGCTTGTTTGTCTCGGTTGTACCAATAACTGCTATCCCACGTCAGGACAATCGCTGCTACGCCTTGATCTAACATTCTGGTTTCCACTCTTTTTATGCGGACATAATCATCAAGCACCTCTCCATCTTCACTCATCATCTGAATCATTTGACGATCAGCAAGCAATGCATCAACAATTATTTCTGCCGCGCCATGTGCTTTTTCTGAATCCATATGAAACACTTTCACTTGCAGCGAATAAGATTTCATAAATGTAGATACCGTATCTGGACCGCTGATGACTGTTACGGGCGGCACATAAACGGATGGCACTTGAAAACGCTCTGGCAAAAGTCGATCATACATTGTCACAGGAAAGTGTGTGTAAATATAATGCATGATTGCCCCGACTTCTTGATTCATTTCATCACCTCCCAAAATGTCGATCGAACCAGCTTTGAAGCTTTCGATCCAGCGACTGTTCAAACATTTGCTCATAGAGCATGACAGCATGATCCCAGTAGCCATTTCCATCTACCCATTTAGAGGCAAGCATCATTCCTGTCTTTGCATTCGGATCATATTCAAAGCGGCTGCCAGCCCATCTGCCAGGCACCCATCTTCGCTCTCCACTTGAAGAAGTAGCATGTCCGTCATTGACATAGGAGGCATATTCAAGCTTCGTTCCCACTTCAAGTGTGAGACCACCTTTTGACATGAGAAAATGATTCTCCTTGTCTCCTTGCGTAAAGGAGCTTAGAAGCCGACCTGTATCGACAGTATTCTCCTTGATTAACTCATCCTGAATGATGTCCAAAAGCTCTAGGCCCATGTCCTCTAGCCAATCTTGATATTCTGCTTTTAAGCCGCCGGCACACGCTGTTTCCAGCTGTGAAAGCAGCCGGTCAAGTCCATCAATTTTCATAGATTTTCCTTCCTGACTGCCATCACTTCAATGTGATGATTCTTCACTATTTTGGGCTGCTGCAACTTAAGTGAGACGCCGTTCCACACCATTTTGTCATGCAGGCGAATATCACTTGCTAAAGGAAAATGGACAAGATAGGACTGATAAATCACTGTATTCGGCTCTTCTTGCACAAGCGACTGATTCTTTTCTATGACATAACAAGCCAGATCTGTCAGGCTAGGCGCATCGGGATAGGAAAGAGTCATTTGTAAGTCATCAGCTGGAATCCCGAATTTTCCTCGGGAAGCCTCCTGATGTTCAAGGTGAAAAAGATCACAGCGATCTGTTAAGAGAGATTGATAACTCATAATGATCTCACCTTTAATTTGGTACTGCCGCCAGTAAATGATGGTTCAATGTAATCGACAAGCAGGGCATATACATAAGGTTTGCCTTTCACTTGATCAGCTGCCTTCGCATATGAATAATCACCCATTTTTTCTGACGTAAAGCCCTTCATCATAGATTCATCATCATTCAGCATGGCAAAATATTGGGCCATTTTTAATAATGCGATTCTTGCTTTTTCAGGGAGGGGCTGATATTTTTCGCTTGAGAAATCATGACCTACGATTTGAAATACCGCAGCTTCTGCTTCGATAATATCTGCTGTCAGTCTTTCTACAGATCGATTTTTCACACGCTCAAATACAGAATAGGCTTGCAGTTCTTCAGGAGAAATAATCATGGCCTGATGTCACCTACTCTTTCACTTTCATCACTTTTGCTACAGCACCCTCTTCCTCAAATTTGCTGTCTAGCTTCGCTGTTAGGACAATAATAAATTTACGTCTGCGAATATCTTTTTCTACTTCAATTCGAATATGACGAGAAAAACCTACGATAATATTTTTAGGGTGTGTCAGCAAAATATCTGATACGTCTGTTCCCGCTTCGTCATATGGCTGCATATTGGCAAGGCCTTTGACTGGCACACCGAATGCAGAAGAAAGTCCGCCTTGAATAACCGCATCTCCGAGAGTTGTCTGACGGTTTGCTACTTGATCCTTCCATTCCACCTCTAAACTTGGGGATGTGTAGAAACGGAAATCCTGAGGTACACGTAAATATTTTGACGGCATCGCTTTATAGGCTTGTTTAAACATTTGACGGCTAATTTCCGCTCCATTTGCATCTACAATATGAGATACCGCTTGTTTTCTGACGCCATCCATTTGGGCTAAAAACGGATCTGCTGAAGTCGTATCCCCATTGACGATGAGCTCTTCAATATCAACTGCCGCTCGTTCAGCAAGCATTTGCATAATCGTCTGCTGAATTCCGTCTTTTTCAATATTGTTTTCAATGCTGTCGTAGGTCATATGAATTTCTGCAATGACCTCTTTTGCATTTAGCTGGACAGTGCTTGTCGCTGGGACAACACGGTCTTTCGCATCAAGCGCTTTGCCTTCCTCTGCCGGGCGCAAAATACGCTGGCCAAAGCCGATTTTTTCGATTTTTTGTGAATCACTTTCCATCGGAATGATGCGTGCATCATTTAAAACGGTTGGTGTGTTTTGCATCATTCTAATGAATGTGTTGGATTGGGTTGCGTTCATGAGACCGCCGGTTTTTAAGCTGGCAAGTGTCATTTCAGCCTTACGAATCAACTCTTGATTTCTCACACTGTTTCCTCCTTATTTCGGCTTATAGTAAGCCATCCCATATGGGTTTTGTCGTGTTGTTTTGTGTATCGTGGATTGTTTGTTTTGATATGCCCCTTGCCTTTTCGAGCATGTGAATCCGCTCTGAAATAGGCAAAAGCTGCTGCTCAAGCACTTCCTGCATCGCTGCTTTTTCTCTGCTGGCTGATTTCTCTAAGGAAGAGAGCTGATGACGAATCGGTGCAACGACTTGCTCGAGCACTTTTTGGACAGGTTCTTCCCCTGTTTGTTCTGTTTCCTGCTTTTCAGCCTGCTGCAAGACGTTTTCGATGGCCTTTTTTGCCTTTTCGAGCTCTCGCACTTGATCCGTCGTCAAAGCGGCCTCTTCTTTTTGTACGTCTGCTGGCCTTTCACCAATCGTTTGAAGTACATCCTCTGTCTTCAGAATGTCCTGCATGATTGGAATGAGCTGTTCTAAGGTAGCTCTTACATCCGCCTCATCACCATCACTTGACTGTAAGGTTTCCAGCAGATGGTCTAAAACGTTCCAAAATGGTTGTGACATGTTTGCACCTTCCTCTTTTAAAAAGAAATTTTTCAGCAAAGAAAAAAGACCTCTCTCATTTGTGTCTTGAGATAGAAGCTGATCTTGTTCTTCTATGGCGACGATGTCCGCCGTTCCGGCCATTGAATAACCTGTAATGTGGCCTTTTTGAATTTGATCCCAAATCTCTTGGGAAGCCTTTGTCACAAGCACCCAAGATCCTTTGCGAATCAGCTCCCCGCCCACTTCAACATCAGTCGGAGCAATATATGATTCAACCACTTCGCCAACACCATCCTGAAAATCATGCTGCTTGTCAATATGACGGGCATCCTTCATAAAGCCGTGTGCCGCTCTTTCAATTTCCTTGGCTGTCATAAAGTCTTGATGTGCATCAGGTGTATTCGGCTCATACACGACACCGTACACGAGGCGATGAGCATCTTCTGCCTTTGTCAGGACACTGACCTCCTTTTGAAAGTCAGGCCGCTTTTTCTTTGCTTTCATCAAAAAGAATTTCTTCTTGTTCGCTGCTTTGTCCACGTAGGAAACATGCGTAATTTTAGCGTTTTTTAGTTCTCTTGGCATATGTTCACCCCCTTTCAAAAAAGCGCACCCGCTTCTGTTTATTTCGTCAGCTGGTCCGGCTCTGGTTGAGGCTTTTCTTCAGCTGATTTCATGCGGCTTTCTAAAGGGCGGTGATACAGTTCCTCAGGCCATTCCTCTAGCGTTTTTCCGAGGATTCTTCCTGCTAAATCGCGCAAATCGTTAGGTGACACTGCCCCCGCCTGAATAAATGGTGTCAGTACTTTGGCAATCTCTAATGGATCTCTAAAATCAGGACCATTTAATAGAAAACGGACATGCCAAATTTCAAGATCCGGCAGGAAAAGAGTATTGAGTTTTCCTGTGATGAGATGCCGTTCCGGCTGAAATACTTGCTCTTCAGTTGTTTTACGCGCTGTATCTGCTGTCGCTTTGTTATAGTCTTGAGACTCACCTGTGTAAATTGGTGGAAGGCGAAACGCAGAGCGGATTTTGTTTCTTGTTTTTTCATCGTATTCTAAAAAGAGCGCATCTTCTTGCAGGATCTCGGCTAGAGATTTGAAGTTTACTTTGACATTTGAGACATCTTCTTCTCCCGTTAACCCTTTTTCTGTCGGCAGACCTTCAACTTCAAGCAATAGAAATTTATGTGCATGATCAGATCCTTCAATATCGTCCATATAATCTTGAAGCTGCTGATAAGAGGATTCTGACAGCATCCCATTTTCGACAATGATGGCACCTGGTACATGCCGCCCTTGTTTAAAATAAAGATAGTTCAGCTCCTCTGCCTTGCGTGCTCCGTACATATTGACGATGTTGCCAATCCAGCGGGGAATCCCATACGTTCCGCTGCCAATTTTAAAATGAATTACTTCTGTTGCGCGAAGCGGCTCTGGTGTGGTGTCATCGTACTTGCCTGTTTCACAGTGCAAAATGCGCGGATCACCATACTCCTTGAAGAAGACTTTCTTTTCGTTGATCACCTGCACATATTTGCGGAATCGTTTCTTTCGATTCATTGTTCTTAATTCGCCATTTTCTGTGTAACTGAATTCAACGTCGACTGGCTCACTAAGCTTGCAAATGCGGATATGGAGCGCATCTAAATACTCGATTCCGGCCGGCTTTCCTTGTCCATCTCTCAGCACCTCTAAAAAGCCATTACCCGTTTTCTCTCGGTCTTCGAGGACATAGCCAAGAATCACATCAGCGGACTCATCATAGTTCATGTACTTCGTAAACTCTTCAAGTCTTGTCCATTCCTTTTCTGCGGCTTTCTTTTTTGCCGGTTTTACACCTTCTGCATTAAAGTCAAAGGCATATTCCACCCCAAACCCAAAACCCAAAATATTCGTTTTGTACGCATCAATACATTGCTGAAGAATGGTTGAATATTCTGCCATGCTTTTTAATTCATTGATGTTGTAAGGCGGGGGAACAATGTCATCTTTTTCATAGGAAAATTCATCTGCATACATTTGTTTTGTATGATCAGACATGTTTGCCTTCATAATCGTTGCTTTCAATTGTTTCATTGTATGGACCTCCTCTCTCTGTTTGGACGGACACGCTCTGAGGCGGTCTGTTTCAAATCCGTCACTTCATAATCATCCAGCGCATACCAGATCGCTGATAATGTGTGCGGATCGATTTGAAATGCATCTTCCTCTAAACGTCCATCCTTATCTGCCTTATAGGTCAGTGATTGAAGTTCATAGATTGTGTATGGACAAGCATCAGAGCAAATGATTTTTTTAAACCGTTTGATCTTTTTCGTATACTGCAAACGAGAGCCTTGGAACTTATGTGCTGCCACCATTTGAAATCCACGCTGCCGAAAATAATGAATGGTTTTAGGCTCGGCTGCATCGGCTTTGATGAGTTCCTTTGATTCAATGAACTCTTTTAGGTCAACAGCTGTTTCATCATCTGTTTTCCCGCGGTCGTAATATTCCCAGTAAATATATAAGTACTTTTTTTCATGGTCGACGGCTAATCGAATGAGCGCATTGTATGATTCAACAAATCCAAAATCCATGCCTGCTCGTTTTAGCGGCCGGTCCATCTGCTGAATGGCTTCTAATACATCAGAATGGCTTCTCACCTCAAATTGAGGAAAAACCTTTGTGCCGTTGATGCCGAAATAGCCCTTCCTCGCAATTCGATAGAGGTCTGGGTCGTATTCTTTCAGCTCATCCAGCTGCTCCACATAGCTTTTAGGGAGAAATAGGTTATCTTCCGCTGTGGAGTGATGATAGTACGTATCCTTGATCACAACGGTGCGTTTTTTGTATAAGGTTTCGTCATCTAGGACAAATCGCTTCAAATGTTCATCTCGAAAGAAATGTCTGTACGTCCAATTATCTTGACCAACAGGATTGGTCGATAACATCATATAAAGCGGTAAGGACGGGTGCCTCAGCCTTCCAAGCAGCTCTTTAAAGCCTTCATAAGAAACCTCTGAACACTCCTCAATCCAAATCATCGAGATGTTGTTAATCGATTTCAATTTCTCAGGCTTGTCCAGCCCTTTGAATAAGATGCTGCTGCCATTTCGAAACGTCAAGGCAAGCGGCGAACTGCGGCACTTCACCACATGATCGATGCCAAGATCGCTTACGATCTCTTGTAAGAGAGAAAATGTTGATTCGCGGTGCGTATCATATACTTCTCGAATGACAAGTGCTGTCCGTTTTTCTTCCAGCAGCTTTAAAATGAGTTTTAACGCAATGTGATAGCTTTTCGAGGAGCCGTAGCCGCCTACTAAAAATTGAAACTTTTGATTCCAATCGAATAGAAAGTGTTCAAAGTGAGGATTGACTTCTTTTTCAATCAATGGCGTCATGAGTTATCCTCTTTTCGCTTGATCATGATGTGAAGATCTTCCTCTTTTTCTTCGCGCACTGCTTTTTTTGTTTTTTCGATGTTCAGTTCAATTTGCTTTAGCCTTAATCTTCGTTCATCCTTCGCATGTGCAAGCTCTTCAAACTGTTTAATGAGACGCCTGAGCTCTCCCATTGCACGGGATTGGGCATTTAAAAAGGTGGCATGCCGATCCCATGAAAATTGAAACGAATATTCTTCTGTGCTGATTTCTTGTTCTGGCTGAATGCCTTCTACTGTTTCTTCTAATGAAGAAGGCATGTATGCTGCCTTTTTCAGCTCTTTGATCATGTCATCTTGATCTGACACATACATGATTCGCTGCGCCCGAATAATGGCAGCATATTGAATTTGAATTTGATCCCAGATTAAATCAAGCGATGTACGCCCGCCCATTTTCTCCATGATTTCAATTGTTTCATCTGAAAGAAACTGATTGAAGATCGAGTGTGCCTGCTTTGACGAACCTTTTTGCCTTTGCCATCCGTATCGTCTTTTCCAAGATTTCACGGTATGGATCGAGACATTGTAATGATCAGCAATTTGCTGGTACGTCATCCCTTTCATATAATCTTGCTTGGCTTCTATCCGTTTATCTTTCATTTACATTCACCTGCCGCCTCCTTTTAATTCGAACGATTTCCTGTGAAGGAATCATTTGTGTAGGGCTAGCAAACATCCGTTTGGTCTTTCTAACTATAGGTGGCAACTGTAAGACAAGTGTTGCTCCATTTATTTTGTAAAAGAAAAAACGCCTATTCAGCTACTTCGAATAGGCGTTCTTGTACTTTTTTGGCCATCTTTGTCCGAGCTCTCTCCATATGTTTTTGGACAGTTCCTTTCTTCACATCCAGCATGATCGCAATCTCGCTAAACGATAATCCTTGCGTTGTGTGCATGAAAAATACGTCCTTTTCTCGGTCCGTTAAAACGGACAAGGCTTCATCAATTCGTTTCTTGTCCCGCTCACTGAATTCTTTTTCATTTTCTTGGATGATTGTATATTCATGTGATAAAGCCTCTAACACTTCTGGATTTGCTAGAATGGTGCGCTGATAGACTGAACGTCTGTCTAATCCTCTGCGTGCGCCTGGCTCTCTTCCAATTTGAAGCCACTCTACTACGTATTCGAGATCGCTCACCATACTGGCGATCATTTTTTTATCATGCTTGTCTTGAACGGACAGCTGATGTTCGTCTTTTTCTTTAAATGGTTCATATTGTTTTCTAGCATCCTTTAATGCTCGTTTGTATTCAATGAGTAAATCTTGCATATTGGCTCTCTCCCTTTTTTAAGAAAATAAAAAACGGACACCAATCAGTCCCCTTTTCATAGGGTCTTGATCAGTGTCCGCAGGCTTTCCGTCTTGGACGTATGATGTTGTGTGATCTGTTCAGTGATCTAGCTGATTTTAAAACCAATCTCGTGATCTACTCTTGCAAAATGACCTTTTGCCGTTTGGATAATGGTTTTTCCATGTTCAGGTACATCTATCTGATAAGCTGTTCCTACATTCCCATCTAACACGATGACTTGAATTTTTCCTGTTTCCATCTCACCGACAAATGTCTGGTTTTCTTGAATGAATAATTGTTTTGGCTCGTTCATATGCTTGTCTCCTTAATTGGTGAGGACTTCGTGCCATCACCTATCGTATTTAAAATGATTTCAATTCTTGGACGCATACTATAAAACTGGGAAACTCTTAAATCAACGATCTGTAGAGAGGCCCTATCCGCAATAGAATGAAGTGCTTCTTGAATATGGTGCAGCCGCGGCTGAAAGATGCTGACGTTCACTGGGCGTATCAAACCTTTCTCTGCGTATGTACGCTTGATTTGACAATCAGCTATGTCAAGCGGCATGTCGTCAAATAAACGAATCTCGAGTGATAGTGCGTCTTTTATTTTCTGCGGGCATTGCGCTTTTGCAGCTGCTCGTATTCTTTTTATCAATGTATCTTTTGTGAACAATAACTCTGTCTCAATGATGAAATGGATGACCATGTTATGATCTCCCGTCATCCTTTTCCCACTGACGAATGTTTTGTTCGTTTTTACTCGCTTTGAGCAAGCATTTGAGGATTGTCAGGATTTTCTTCCATCGTTTCATGTCGTCTTGATCCCTCCTTTTTTGCTTCAGCGACCTTTTCCGCCAAGAGGGTCATGTATGTTTGCTTGTCTTCTGATGTGGAAAAAACAAACACCGGTTTCTGGTGATGAAAGGTCATCCAGCCGCCAGCTTGGACTAAACAGAGCTGCGCTTCCTTTCTGGCATCAAACGTCATCTGATGTTTCATCTTCTTCAAATCCCTCCAGACTCTCTTCAATCTCAACTTGATACCCATAACGTGTCATGTCATATGACCAATAGCTTTTTGGATATCCAAAGTCATTCATCTGCGCTACCATTGGATGTTCAATATTCATTTTGTTCGTCTCCCCTTTTCAAAGAAGTGCTCTTCCTTTAAAGAATTACTCATTTCGTGTAACTTTTGGTCAAAAAAAGCTCTTGAACACCCCTATTCAGCAAATCTGCAATATGCTTTGCTATTTCTAAGCTGGGCTTCGTTCTGCCCATTTCTATATTTGCATAGCCGCTCGTATACTTATACCCTAACTTTTTCGCCATATAGGTTTGTGTTTTTCCTTGTAAAATGCGTTCTTCTCGTAAATTTTCAAGTTTCATCTTTTCACCTCTTACTCAATATGTGTAAGTTATATTCATTATGATAATATACACAAAACGAGTAAGTCAATCATTTTTTATTCTTTTTGTGTAATTATTTATCTTTTCCGTGTAATTCATGATAAAATTTACTCATAACATGAAAAAAGGTGTTTCCAATGGATAATTTGACTGGGAAGATTTTAACTGAATTAAGAGAGAAGCATGGATGGAGCAAGTCAACGGTTGCTAAAAAACTCGGATTAAAGGCGATGTCCACTTATGCAAATTGGGAATATGGCTTGAGAAAGCCCGACGGTGAAATGATTGTGAAAATCGCCGAGTTATACGGAGTTTCAACGGACTATCTTCTCACAGGTAAGGACAAAGGCGGAACTGGTGGCGACCTTGCAGACGATCCTGATTTGCAAATTGCGTTTAAGGCTGCCTCCGATTTTTCCGAAGAAGCACGAAGACAAACCATCGATTTTATTCACTACATTAAAGAAAAAGAGAAGCAAAAAGGCCGTCAGCCAAAACAGCGAGACGACGATTGAGCATCTCTTTTCATAAAGCTTTACATTGCTGGGATACGCCCAGCTTTTTTTTATGCCTCTTTTTCCCCTAAAAAAGAGAAGGCTCATGAATAATATGTGACAATTTTCACCATAAATACTCTTTTTTCCACATATTTTAATTGACATATAATACTATTATTATTAATATATGTATATGCCAAAAAAAGGAGTGTTACCGATGAAAAAATTAATGAAAGCTTGTACATTGTCTTTAGCTGCTTTAGGTGCTCTTACGTTCTTCCAAACTGAAGGTGCACATGCAGCTGCACAGCCAAAAGAACCAGTTATAGCAAAAGCTCCTATTATGAATAAAGTGATTACAGTGAACCGTACGCTTACTGTAGGTTCTTCAATCGCCGTCTCTCTTCCAGCAAGTCAAATTTCTGTGTCAGGCGCAACATATGCCATTCAATTAGATCAAACAGCTCCGAACTTCACTTGGATTCGTGCCGTACAACGTGGTTCTGTCACAGTTTCTTACTATAATTCACTAGGCGAGCTTGTGATTAACTATATTACTGTTCGATAAGCTATAAGGCTTTACATATAAAAAGGCGATGACTTCATGATCATCGCCTTTTTGTGTGTCTTCAAGTATTTTTGTAGACTTCATTTATCCAATGCTTGCCAACGACTATCCATTATGTTAACTTTTAATAAAAATAAGTTAACATAATGAGAGGAGCTTATGATGGGAAAACACATATCTTTGTCTTGGGAAGCGATAGCAGAAAAAGCGCTGAAAAATGAACGGATCACTCTTCAAGAAGGTCTAGATCTTCTTGAAGCTGACGATAGAGAATTATTATCTATCATGCATGCAGCCTATCAAGTACGATTTCATTTTTTTCAAAATAAGGTGAAATTAAATATGATTTTTAACGCAAAAAGCGGTTATTGTCCTGAAAACTGTGGTTATTGTTCACAGTCGATCATTTCTAAAGCATCGGTTGAACGATATACAATGCTTGATCAAAAAACGATTGTGGCTGGCGCGCGTGAGGCGCTCAAGAGAAAAGCGGGGACTTATTGTATTGTCGCGAGCGGCAGAGCACCTTCTCACAGAGAATTAGATGAGGTGACCGCAGCAGTAAAAGAGATCACTGAGACCATGCCTTTGAAGGTGTGTGCATGTCTTGGGTTATTAAATGAAGAAAAAGCAAAGCGGCTGAAGGAAGCAGGGGTTCATCGGTACAATCACAATATCAATACACATCAAGATCATCATGCTCACATTACGACAACTCATACATATCATGACCGTTTGTCGACCCTTGAGGAGGTCAAACAGTCAGGCATGTCTCCTTGCTCAGGGGTTATCATTGGAATGGGTGAAACCAACCAGCAAATTGTTGAAATGGCTTTTGCGCTCAGAGCCATTGATGCGGATTCCATTCCAGTCAACTTTCTTCATGCAATCGAAGGAACACCACTTGAGCATCAAGAACGAACACATCCGATCAAAGCATTGAAAATGCTGGCACTCATGAGGTTTGTCAATCCAACCAAGGAAATTCGAGTATCTGGAGGCAGAGAGTTCAATTTACGGACGCTTCAGCCGCTCGCCCTTTATGCCGCAAATTCCATTTTCGTAGGCGATTATTTAACAACAAAAGGTCAGCAGGTTCAAACGGATCATCACATCATTGAAGATTTAGGTTTTGACATAGAAGAATGTGCGTTATAAAAAAAGTCTGCCGGTGAATCGGCAGACTTTTAACTATAAGATTAGAATCTTTTATGGAAGTCGACAGTGCCGCTTCCTTCCTCACGGTCAAAGCTGCCAACAAATGTCCAGTTAATATAGCCGCCGTCACCATTATTGACGAACGTCCCATCTTCAAATACCCAAATACCAAACGTAATACCATCATATTCAACACTATCATAGTAAACCACATTGTTCAGTCCGCTAAAGTCATGGTCTTGGCTTAAGTTTTGGACAACGACGTTATAGTTTTGACCTGCTTCATAGAAGGCGCTGTACGCCGCATTTTTAACGAATCCATCACGATTTTGAGATGATTTTACTGCTTGTTCAATTTTATCGGCAATGGCTACTGGATCAATCGAGACACTTCCATCAACACCTGTTGTCGTTGCAGCTTCAGCCGTTTGACCAAAAGTCGTAAGAGATAGAGGGGCAGCAACCATTGACATAGCGATCACAGAACTAACAAAGAATTTGCTTGTTTTTCTCATTATTTCTAACTCCTCCTTTAATTGGTATGTTTATGTACTACCCCTTCTCCTGTCTCTTAAACACTAATTTATGAAAAAACTTCTTTTTCTACCAAATAAGAGGGTGATTTTACTGTTTAAAATAGTTGAAACAACAAAAAACTACTCTTTAATAAGAGTAGTTTTCAGCATTACATGAATAGGATAAATAAAATCACACCTAGGATTATTCGATATATTGCAAAAGGCACCAGTTTGATTTTATTGATCAGTTTTAGGAAGAATCGAACAACGAAGAGAGCCACAACAAATGCACTCACAAAGCCGACGATAAAGAATGGCAGCATGTCTGTTGTTAAATATTCGGCATTTTTCACCAGTGTTAACAAGCTTGCCCCCGCCATAATCGGCATCGCCATGATAAATGTAAAGTCAGCTGCCGCACGGTGATTCAAACCAAGAATAACCCCGCCTGCGATCGTCGAACCTGAGCGAGAGAAGCCTGGCCATAATGCCAAACATTGAAACAGTCCGATATAAAGCGCCTGTTTATACGTCATGTTATCGACAGAGCTTGTTTCTGTTTTACGTTTATTGATCCAGTCAGCGACAAGCATCAGCACTGCGCCTAAAATCAAACCGACAGCAACTGTTCTCACGTCAAACAAGTATTTATCAATATAATCTTCAAATAAGAATCCTAAAATGACGGCTGGGACGAGTCCTACTGCAATTTGAGCAATGGTCAGTTTATGCCCGCTGCGCTTTTGTTCTTCAGTGATATTTTTCTTTAAGCCTAACAAGTTCAAAATTCGATCCTTGAACACAATCATGACAGCTAAAATAGAGCCTAACTGAATCACGACTTTAAATGTGTTTGCCGCCTCTGGCGTAATGATTTCCTTTGATTTTAACCATAGATCATCGACAATGATCATGTGACCTGTAGACGAGACAGGTGCATACTCTGTTAATCCTTCGACAATTCCTAAAACCAGTGCCACGAATAAATCCCATAGATTCATGATTTTCTTTCCTTTCAATTCTGATCTTTTGAACAGGCAACCATCTATGTCCACATAAAGACAAGCTTCCTATTTCGAAAGCTCGTCTTTATGATACTATATTTTTTTCAAAAAAAGATTATGACATCAAACCTTTTCTTCTTTATACAAATTGGATCGCATTTTAAACCAATCAAATAAGTGAGTCGTGATGACTTTCAGCACGGCGTACGTCGGAATAGCGACAATGATGCCGACCACACTGAACAGTTTACCGGCTGTTAAAAGAACAAAAATGATGGTGATTGGATGGATGTGAAGATTTTTCCCCATGACCTGTGGAGAAATGAATTTCCCTTCAATCAGCTGGACAACCGTCCAAACAATGATCAATTTTAACAGCATAATTGGTGACGTGACAAGGGCAATCACAATCGCTGGTGTAATGGCAATCGTTGGCCCAAGGTAAGGCACGATACTTGTACAAGCAGCAATGATGGCCAGCAGTAAGGCATAGTCTAACCCGATAATCATGTATCCAATTAAGAGAAGAAAACCGATACAGAAGCTGACAATGATCTGGCCGAGAATATAAGAGCTCAGGCGATGGTTCATTTCGTGAAGCACGATATGTGTATGTTCTCTAAACTTATTCGGAATAAATTTCAGGAAATAGTCAGGCAATTTTTTGCCGTCTTTTAATAAATAAAACAGAATGAACGGAACGGTCACGATTGAAATGATGACTTCAGTAAGCGCCCCTAGGAATGTCCCCACTCCGGTAAAGGTACTTTCCAAAATTTTCGTCGCTTGACTTGACGCTTTGCTCACCAATTCAGAAACGTTAAAATTCATCGCTTTTTGCGCTTGATTAATGAAGTTGCTTCCCGTTAGTTGTCTAATCTGATCTTCTACCGTATCAACATATTTCGGAAGGTTATGAAACAGACTCATCATTTGCGCTTGTAAAAACGGAATAATAGACACAATCGTCACTGTAATAATGCCAATAATGACAATATATAAAAGCAAAATCGAAAAGATCCGTTTGACTCTAAACTTCTCTAACAAATTGACAATTGGATTTAATAAATAATACACGACCCCCGTTAAAATAATCGGTAAGGCGATGGTTTTGACGAGTACAATGAGCGGTGTGAAAATAAAGGATGTTTTCATGAAAACAAGGATATTCAATCCAATTAATAGCAGGACGAGTAAAAAGAGAACAAACTTGTTATCAAGAAAAAATTTTCTAAATCGACTGCTCCACATTTGCATAGAATTCATATCGTTCCTCCAAACTCGGGCTATTTTATGAATAAATTGTACACTACCTGATCATGATATGGTGGTCATTGTTTCAGCTTTTTTTCCCATTTCGCAATGGACATCACCCATACAATCAGAATGGGCTGTCCTATCAGTCTTATCCATAGCAAAGACTGCTCTGTGCTTTCTTGACCTGGAAATGGAATTCCCTCTCGTGCAGCAAATAAGTTTGCAGGGAAAATGAGGACAAGATAGACAGCAATGATTTTTGCTGCTGCGATCCTGACATTTGGCAAAAGCAGCAAGACAGCAAGCAGCCATTCTAGGCATGCCGTCGCATAGACCATACCATATGGAAATGGCCAGCCTGGCATCATACGGGCAAAGCCACTCGGCTCTATCACATGAAAAATACCGGCTGCTATGAATAAAAGCGCAAAGACGTATGTACTTCCTATATGCAGGACGCGCTTCATGGTCGTTTCCTCCTCTCCCTTCTATCAGAGTATTACCCGAATGAAGGAAGAAACTACCCACTTCTCGTACATTTATATCCTTTATGTAAGACGCATCAGCCTATATAAAGGTTTCATCCGCTTTTCAATAAAAAGAATGTTCTTTCTTACAAACGCTTTCAAAGGATGTATAATCAGAGAAAGTAGAAGGAGGGAACGACATGATTCGATTTGCTGTCATCGGAACGAACTGGATTACAGATCGATTCTTACAGGCCGGTGAAGGAGTAGCTGATTTTACATGTACAGCCGTCTATTCACGGTCCGCTGAAAAAGGCCAGGCATTTGCCGAAAAATACGGTATTGATACAGTTTTTACGAACTTACATCAAATGGCGGAAAGTGATGCGTTTGATGCCGTGTATATTGCGAGTCCAAATGCCCTTCATAAAGAGCAGGCCATGTTGATGATGGAGCACCAAAAGCACGTATTATGCGAAAAACCATTTGCCTCTCACCGAAAAGAAGTAGAAGAAATGATTGCTGCAGCGAAGAAACATCAAGTGTGTTTGATGGAAGCGATGAAAACGACATTTCTGCCCAACTTCCTTCAAATCAAACAGCATCTTGATCAGCTTGGACCCATTCGGCAAGTGGTCGCTCATTACTGTAAATATTCCTCAAGATACGATGCCTACCGAAATGGCGAAATTCCAAATGCTTTTAAGCCTGAATTATCCAATGGTTCTTTAATGGATATCGGTGTGTATCTCGTCTACCCGGCGCTCTATTTATTTGGTCTGCCGAATCAAATCACCGCGAGAGGCTATAAGCTTTCTTCTGGTGTAGATGGGAGCGGCTCTGTCCTTATGCAATATGACGGGCATCAAGCACTTCTTTTTCATTCTAAAATTTCAACGTCTCATTTATCTGCGGAAATTCAAGGAGAGGATGCGACGATGGTGATTGATCAATTCCACCGTCCTTCGCATATCACGATCCATGATCGGCAAGGACACCATACCGACATCTCTCTCGAAGATGATCAGCCAGCCATGTATTATGAAATCTGTCATTTTATTGAGTGTATTCAGCAAGGAATGAGGCAGTCTCCGGTCAATACATTTGCCTTATCTGTTCAAACCATGTCCGTCATGGACGAGGCGAGAAAACAAATGGGCGTGAGGTTTCCTGCCGATAGATAAAATGAATGGGCATGAAATGATAAACAAGGGGCGAACATGATGTGCAAGTTCGCCCTTTGTTTTTTTATTTTGGGTCCATTGTTTATGTTGCCGCTAATACATCCGCAAATGCTTTCACATAGGGAGGAAGATCCGGTGGACGTCTGCTCGAGACGAGATGACCATCTGTGACGACTGCTTCATCAAACCAGTCTGCTCCAGCATTTGTCATATCATCTTTAATACCAGGTGTACTTGTTACTTTTTTGCCTTGCAGGATGCCCGCTGAAATGAGCACCCAGCCAGCATGGCAAATTTGCCCGATTGGTTTCGCCTTTTCATCAAACGTACGGACAATGTCTAATACTTCTGGATAACGGCGCAGTTTATCTGGTGCCCATCCTCCAGGGACAAGCACAGCATCATATTCTTCCGCTTGAATGGAATAAAAATCTGCATCAGATACAGCCGGCACACCATACTTCCCAGTGTACTCATGATTTGCTTTTTCTCCTACAAGATGCACAGTTGCCCCTTCTTCTCGTAAACGCAGAACCGGATACCATAGCTCTAAATCTTCAAAATCATCACTGACAAACGCAATGACCTTCTTATTTGATAAACGCATAACATCTCTCCTATTCTTTCGATTTCCTCTATTGTACGAGATGACCGCTTAAAAAGAAAAGCGGTTCCCCTTGAGGAGAACCACTTGATCTTATTCGCTGATCTTGAATTTTTTAATTAAATCACGTAATTCTTCCGCCATTTGGGAAAGAGTCGTAGAGGAAGAACTAATCTCTTCCATAGAAGCAAGTTGCTCTTCAGCAGATGCAGCGATATCTTGGATACTTGCTGAACTCTCTCGTGATACATCTGCAATTTCATACACTGCTTTAGAAATTTGCTCAGATCCTTTTGAAAGCTCGCGTACTGTTGTATTCATTTCATTCATTCTTGTAGCGATTTCCGCTGTTTGCTGATTAATTTGTGAGAAGCTTTCTTTCGTTTGATCTGTAATGGAAAGACCATTCTTCACTTCTTCATTCACTGATTTAAACATATTTTGAGATGTTTCGATTTCAGATACAATTTCTTTCACAAGCTTTTCAATCTCTTTTGCTGAATCTGATGATTGAACTGCAAGTTTACGTACTTCCTCTGCGACAACAGAGAAGCCTCTGCCTGACTCACCTGCACGTGCTGCTTCAATAGCTGCATTGAGTGCAAGTAAATTCGTTTGATCGGCAATGCCGTTAATCACGCCCAGGATGTTTGTGATGTCTTTTGATTTATGCTCTAGCCCGTTGATCACCCCTTCAGCTTCTTTCACTGAATGGTCGATCGTCTTCATTTGGCCAACGGTTTGCTCCACAAGCTGCCCGCCTGATTCCGCGACTGTTCTTGATTGAATAGATGATGCTGCGATGACATCAGATGTTTCTGCGACCTCGTTCAGACCTTCATTCATTTGTTTTAAATGAGCCGCACTTTGCTCCACCATTTCGCTTTGATTTTCGTTGCCGTTTGAGAATGTTTCAATAGATGATGTAATATGTTCGGTTGCTTTTGTTGTTTGACCTGCGCTTGCTGTCAGTTCTTCAGATGAAGAAGCCACGTTTTCTACAGATGTTTGTACAGCTTGGATGACATCTCTTAATGATTCACTCATTTCATTAAAGCTTGTGCCTAGCTGTCCAATTTCATCTTTTGACCGGACATCAATTTTTTCTGTTAAATCTCCCTCACTGATTTTCTTTGAAGAAGAGACAAGTATAGATAGTGGTTTTGTAATGGAACGGATGATCAAGAAGATCAGAATCCCGCCAATGATGAGCGCGCCAGCTAAAATGATAGCGGCCATGTTAAAGACTGGCTGTGCAGCTTCTTCTACTTCTGTCACAAACATCGTACCGACAATTTTCCAGCCAGTCGCTTTGTTTGTGGTGAATTCCATTTGCTTTTCTTTTCCTTCAAACATATAACTCATAGAACCTTCATCTTGTGAATAAAGCTTTTCTAGCCATTCACCAGATAATTTTGTTCCCGCTTTTTTCGTAGGATGGGCAACAAAGGTACGATCCGGACTTCCGATAAAGGCATAACCCTGTTTCCCAATGTTTATGCTATTTGATTCTTTTACTAGATTCGCAATGTCTAGGTTCATTGCAATGACTCCTGATCCGTCTTCTAACTTTTTAGAGATGGTGACCACAAGCGTACCTGTGGAAGCTGTTGGATACGGTGCTGAAACAGACAGCTCTCCGTTTTTCTCCCAGCCGTCTTTATACCAATCCCGCTCCGTTGCGACATAGTCAGCAGGCATTTTTTTATTAGGATATCTTGAAAACACTTTGCCATCACTTGAAGCGACAAAAATGCCTTCTGTGTCATCATTCATACTCATGAACTGCTCAAACCGTCCTTGAATATCTGTCGTGCCTTTTTGCTTAAGCTTTTTCTCCGTGATCCATTTGCTAAAGAAATCGGCTGCGTCTGTTTTCACTTTCACAACCTTCGTAATATTTTTATCTAGCTGCTCGACGTTCTCCTTTGCACTTTGCATGATTTGATCATTCAAAGAAGTACTCGCCGTATGATATGAAGAGAATGCCAACACAATGATTGGGCATAAGAGAATAAATAAGAAAGAGAATACGAGCTTTTTTGAAATAGATGGCTTCCTGAAATACTGTATGAATTTCATAAAAAAGAAAACTCCTTTTAGTAAGATAGTATATATATCGGAAGTACTACTATGTTCTTTACTTTTTTAACTTATTAAAGTCTAAATAAGACCAAAATACCCAAATTATATGTATTGAATGGAAAAAACACCTGACGCCAAAACGTCAGGTGCTTCCCTATATTCTTATATTTTAAATTGTTTAATGAGCTCTCTTAGCTCTTCTGCCATCTGAGATAACGTAGCAGAGGAGGAACTGATCTCTTCCATCGATGCCAGCTGTTCTTCTGCGGATGCTGCGATATCTTGGAAGCCTGCGGAGCTTTCTCGTGAAAGCTCTTTAATTTGATTCACCGCATGTGAAATATCATTTGAGCCGTGCGAGAGTTCTTTAGCCGTTCCGTTCATTTGTTTCATTTGTTCTGTCATTTCTGATGTTTTATCGGAAATTTTCTCAAAGCTGATTTTCGTTTCATCTGTAATGTTTAATCCAGATTGTACTTCACCTGCTACTTGTTTAAACATGTTCTGTGATTTTTCAATTTCCTCTACAATCTCGTTCGTCAAGCTTTCAATTTCCTTTGAAGAGCTTCCGGATTGCTCTGCCAGCTTACGAACTTCTTCTGCAACAACAGAGAAGCCTCTGCCTGCTTCTCCTGCCCGAGCGGCTTCTATCGCAGCATTTAAAGCTAGGAGATTGGTCTGGTCGGCAATGCCGTTAATGACACCCAGAATGTTCGTAATATCTTTTGATTTCTGCTCTAAGCCTTGAATCACAAGCTCTGCTTCTTTTACTGCCTGCTCGATGGTTTGCATTTGCCCTGCTGTTTTTTGAACAAGCTCTCCACCAGCCTGAGCCGTTTTGCTTGAATCAATCGACGATTCCATCATATGAGAGGTCGTATCGACCATATGGGACAAGCTGCGATCCATTTCGTTCAACTGAATTGAGCTTTTTTCGATCATATCATTTTGATGTTCATTGCTGTTTGAGAACTGTTCAATAGATGATGTGATATGCTCAGTCGCTTGAGCGGTCTGTCCCGCACTTGCTGTTAATTCTTCAGAAGAGGCGGCCACATTTTCGATGGAATTTTGAACAGCTTGAATGACTTGTTTCAGCTTAGCTGACATCTCGTTAAAGCTCTGCGCAAGCTTGCCGATTTCATCGTGCGTACGAACTTCAATGTGCTGGGTCAGATCACCCTGACTGATTTTCTCAGCCGATTCAGAGAGCGCTATCAGTGGCTTTCGGATCGATTTAATAATAAAATAAATCGCGATTCCGCCTATGGCAATCGCAACTGCCAGTATGATCATTGTTAAGTCGAGCACTGGTTGTGCAGCTTCTTTGACTTCGTCCACATACATGGTTCCAGCAAGCTTCCAGCCTGTTGCTTCATTTGTGTCAAAGAACATTTGCTTCGGCTGTCCATTGTATTCATATTTGAAACTGCCTTGTTTTTTAGCGTACAATTTCGTGATGAAATCACCTGTCAATTTCGCCCCAGGCTTGTCTGTTTTATGGGCAATATAATGCTGATCTGAAGTCGCGACAAACGCATAGCCTTCTTTGCCTATTTTGATGCTGTTTGTATCTTTCACGATCGTGTTCAAGCGCACATTGATTCCAATCACACCAGAACCATCTGCTAGCTGTTCCGATATTCTGATGAGCAGGTCATCTGATGACTTGTCGGCAAAAGGATCTGAAATGATGAGTTTCTCATCTCTCATCGATTGTTGAAACCACGGTTCGTTTTTTGCACTCGCTTCACTACCTTTATGAATCTCGGAATATTCGGTTAGTTTACCATTTTGATCTGCAATGAATACTTCCACAACATCTTCGTCTGTTTCCGATAATTGCTTTAATTTCACCTTGAGTAAATCCTTATTTTTAGAAGTCAATTCACTCTTTTTCACCGATTTCGATAAATAAGAAACGATATCAATTTTAGGCTGTACATCTTTATTAATGAGTTCGTTTAATTGCTGAACACCATTTGCAGCACTAGACATAATCTCATTATTGAGAGACTTTGATGCCACTTCATAAGAAAATGCTGCCAATACGAGAATTGGCACTAGGAGAATCGCTAAGAATGCAGTAATTAATTTCTTGGACATTGTAAAATGCTTAAAAAAGTTGATTTTTTTCATGACTCTACTCCTTTTGAATTATAATTTGTGGTATTTCCCTTCTATTCTTAGGTAATATGAATTATTTTTCAAGGGGTAATGTTCGAAATCTAATTAAAATGAGTAAATTTACCTATTTCTTTTGATTTATTCGATTGAAAAAGAGCCCTTTAACTGAAGGGCTCTTTTCATTTTGTCTATTCGACTTTAAATTTGCTGATCAAATCACGCAATTCTTCTGCCATTGATGAAAGCGTAGCAGAGGAGGAGCTGATTTCTTCCATAGATGCGAGCTGTTCTTCCGCTGAAGCCGCAATGTCTTGAATGTTTGCGGAGCTTTCACGAGAGACGTCTGCAATCTCACGGACAGCCTCTGACACATGTGCAGAGCCATTTGAAAGCTGGATAACCGTTTGATTCATCGTTTGCAGCTGGTCAGAAATTTCTTTTGTCATTTCGAAAATATTGTGGAAGCTGACTCTTGTTTGTTCAGTGAAGCTTAGGCCTGATTGAACTTCTCGATTCACTGCAGTGAATACTTCCTGTGATACATCGATGTCTTGAACGATTTCTTTAATCAAATTCTCGATTTCTTTCGCCGAATTGGCTGATTGAACAGCCAGTTTTCTTACTTCTTCTGCTACAACGGAGAAGCCTCTGCCAGATTCCCCAGCTCTTGCTGCCTCAATTGCTGCATTTAGCGCAAGTAGATTCGTTTGGTCGGCGATACCATTGATGACACCTAGAATTTGTGTAATGTCTTTTGATTTACTTTCAAGAGCGCTGATGACATTCTCTGCTTTTTTCACGGACTGATCAATGACATTCATTTGAGAAGCGGTTTTTTCGACAAGCTGTCCGCCTTCCCCTGCGATATCTGTTGATTTGATCGATGAAGCAGTAATGGATTCAGCCGACTCATTCATGTGCTGAAGGCCACGGTTCATTTCATCTAACTCTTCTGAGCTGGATTCGACTTTGTCATTTTGACTTTCATTTCCATTGGAAAATTGTTCAATGGCTAGTGTAATATGCTCTGTTGCTTTACTTGTTTGCCCTGCGCTGGCGGTCAGTTCTTCTGATGAAGAAGCGACATTTTCGACTGAGGTTTGGACGGCACCAATGAGGGTTCTTAATGAGTCAATCATTGTATTAAAGCCTTTCCCAACTTGGCCAATTTCGTCATCTGATTGGATCTGAAGCTTATCGCGCAAATCACCTTCGCTGACTTTTTTCGAGAAGCGGGCAAGGTTGGATAATCTTTTAGATATAGAGCGGACGATAAAGAAGATGAGGGTACCTGCTACGATAAGTGTCACACTGAACACAATAAGGGCTGTATTGAAAACGGGCTTTGCTGCATCTTCTACTTCTGATACGAGCATCGTTCCACCGATTTTCCAGCCGGTTAATTCGTTGGTCACATACGCAACCTTTTTATCTATTCCTTTGAGTGTGTAGCTGCCGTTTCCTTCTTTGTTTTGATAAATAATATTTGCTAGATTCTCATTGACCTGACTTCCTGGCTTTTGGGTCGGATCTGCTAAAACTGTTTTATCTTTCTCCATGATGAAGGCATAGCCTTTTTGCCCAATTTTGATTTCTTTTAACTTTTGAATCAGGGTGTCAATTTCCATATCAAGTCCAATAACACCTGACCCATCTTTCATTTTTTGAGTAATCGTGATGACCATTTTGCCTGTGGAGGCTGCTACGTATGGTTTTGTGATGACTTGTTTACCGTTCTCTGCATTGAGCGCTTCTTGATACCATGGACGCTCTCTTGGATCGTAGCCATCAGGCATCTTTTGAACTGGATATTGCATAAACAATCCCTTTTCGGAGCCTGCATAGATAGCAGAAACATCTTTTTCATTAATTTTTCCAAATTGCTGCAATGCTTTGATGGTCGCATTTCTATTTTTTTCTTGAAGATTAGACGCTTTGAGTGAGTCTGTAAACAGAGCCACAGCGTCTGCTTTGTTTCCTATATTCTCATTGATTAAAGTATCAAATGCATTGACTTGACTCATCGCACTGCCCATAATCTGTTTGTCTAGCTCTGTCTTTGATGTAAAAAACGCACTAATTGTCAGTGCAGTGGTTGGCAGGATAAGGACTACCAAAAAGGCAATAATTAATTTTTTTGAAATGGATGGTTTTTTTAACCATTGAATCATTTTCCCCATTTTCTCTTTCCCCCTTTACTTCTCTAAAGTTATTATCGGATGAAAGGTTTATTTTTACAGGCTGAAAACGATGTTTAAAATATAAAAAAAATACCCAGACAATTCTGGGTATTTTTTTATCATTATTTAATCAATTTTAAATTGACTTGTGAGCTCTTTTAGTTCCTCTGCCATGTTAGAAAGTGTCACTGAAGAAGATGATATTTCTTCCATAGATGCCAGTTGCTCTTCAGCAGAAGCCGCAATGTCCTGAATGTTTGCAGCACTTTCTCTAGAGACTTGACGCATCTCCTGCATAGCTTGTGAAACTAGCTTCGAACCGCTCGATAGATCAATGGCTGTATCGTTTAATTGCGTCAGTTTTTTCGACATTCCTTCTGCCGCCTCATAAATGTTCTGGAAGCTTTCTTTTGCTTCTTCTGTCATACCAAGTCCTGCATGTACTTCTCGATTGACCGTTTTGAACATATCTTGAGATTTAGCAATTTCTAACACAATTTCTTGAATGAGCTTTTCTATTTCTTTCGCTGAGTCTGCCGATTGGACAGCTAATTTTCTCACTTCTTCTGCCACGACAGAGAAGCCGCGTCCTGATTCGCCTGCTCTTGCTGCTTCGATGGCTGCATTTAACGCAAGAAGATTCGTTTGATCTGCAATGCCGTTAATGACATTTAAAATGCTCGTAATATCTTTAGACTTATATTCTAATTGCTTCATGACTTGTTCTGCTTCTTGTACAGATGTATCAATATGTTTCATTTGGCTCGCTGTGCTTTCAACTATTCGGCCGCCTTGACCAGCTGCCTCTGTCGATTGAAGTGAGACAGTAGCCACTTCTGATGACGTTTGTGACATGCCTTGTAATCCTTCATTCATTGCCACAAGCTGATTCGTACTAGATTCGACTTTCTCGTTTTGTGCTTCATTTCCATTTGAAAATTGTTCAATCGACATCGTGATATGCTCAGTTGCTTGACTTGTTTGGCTGGCACTTGCCGTCAGCTCCTCGGAAGCGGAAGCCACATTGTCGACAGATTGCTGTACCGCTCGAATGACGTCACGAAGGGATTCACTCATTTTGCTAAAGCTTCTTGTGAGATCTCCAATTTCATCCTTCGATTTGGTTTCAAGGGTTTCGGTTAAATCACCATCACTCACCTTTTCTGAGAAATCAACAAGCTTTCGAAGTCCAATTGTGATGGAGCGAACGATAAAGAAGATCGCAATACCGCCAAGGATAAAGGAAGAAATTAAAAGAATAATGGCAGAATTCCAAACTGGCTGTGCTGCTTCTTCTGTTTCTGATACAAACATCGTTCCAGCAATTTTCCAACCTGTTAAATCATTTGTCACAAAAACGAGACGTTTTTGTTCTCCTTTATTCTCATAAGTTGATGTTCCTTCTTTTCCGCTGTAAAGGATAGATGAAATATTTTCAGTAACCTTAGATCCTGATTTTTCTTCTAGATGGGCCACAATTTGCTTGTTTTTATTCGCAATAATTGGGTATCCTTCTCGTCCAATTTTAATCTCTTTTATTTTATCGACAATGTCTTGTACATCAATGTCGATTCCGATCACTCCCGCCCCGTCCTTCAGGCGCTGGGCAATCGTGACAACCATGCCGTTTGTTGTGGCAGAAATGTATGGATTGGTGACAACTGGATTACCACTCTCATCCTGCATAGCTAGTTGATACCAATCGCGCGTTGTTGGATCATAGCCTTTTGGCATATCTACTTTAGGAAACTGAATGAAGTCACGCTTTTTACTTGCTGCATAAAACCCAACCACATCATCTTCATTGATTTTGCTGTATATCTCAAAATGCTCATACAGCTTGTCCTGGTTGTTCTTTTTAAAGTCTGCAGCAGTAGCTGTTTCAGTAAAGAGTTTTACTGCGTTTTCCTTATTCATCAGCTTTTGCTGGATCATGTCATTCAGTTCATTGACTCTTGCTTTTGCTCCGTACATGATTTCATGATCTAATTCTTCTTTGGCAATCTGATATGAAATCGTACTGAGTGTAATAATTGGCAAGACAAGGACGAGAGTGAATGAAATAATCAGTCTCTTAGAAATCGATGGTTTTTTCAACCATTTTATTGCATTTTTCATGTTTTTCCTCCTTTTAAACGATATGTTATATATCGGACAGCTTCATATTATTTTCATGTTTTTCAAATAAAAAGGATGCTTTTTTGTTTATTTACACAAATTGATTCCTTGCCCAAGCACCCTGCATACGCTAATACAAAAGGGGGCGCTTTTCATATGATTATCCTTTCAGGACAGCCAGTGACAAATGAGCAGCTGGCTTCATTTCAGCTAGAGGGACAAAAGCGGATCATTTTGATGCAGTTACAAGCCTCAAATGATACGTTCCGCTACAGGCAAGCATCTGATTTGTTATTTGAGGTTACATTGAGATCGAACATTATGAATGCTGCAAGAGATTTGCATAAAAGTGGTGCCTCATTTGCCATCTTTCAAAGGTCTCGTGCAAATGACGCCTTTTGGCGCGTATCTGAAGCAGGAGCACTAGAGCTGCGCTATCAAGTCGAACCATCTAGAGGCATTAAAGACATTTTTGAAAATGGCTCACAATATGCATTTGAATGTGCCACCGCCATTGTCATCGTGTTTTATATGGGCGTCTTGCAAACGGTAGGAGACGAGAAGTTTAACCGAAGGCTTCGCAGTCTAACTCTGTATGACTGGCATTATGATACATTGTCGATTTATACAGAGCGCGGGAATGACTTTATCTATGGGGATTGCTTATATTTCGAGAATCCAGAATTTAGCTATCAGCAGTCACAGTGGCGCGGGGAAAATGTGATTTACTTAGGAGAAGATCAATATTACGGACATGGACTTGGGATTTTAACAGCGGCAGAAATTATCGACAAATTGAATAAGAGAAGGCGGCCAGGTGCTGTTCAATCTGCTTATCTATTGCCGCAGACCACCCGGATGGATGTGATTTATCTCAGGCAAATGTTCGGCAGCTAAAAAAAGCCTCTTGTCTAGTGGTTATGACAAGGGGCTTTTGTATGCCTTGCGCTTTCGATAATCTTGCAGCGTGCCAAGCATCGTGTTCGCAAGGAGCTCCATTTTTTCTAAGTCTTTTCTTGTGACCGGCGGATCGTGCCGGCTCCATTTTACATAACGAACAAAATAGTAATGACGAATGGGCGTAAGGACGGCAGGAGAGTGCGGAAATTCATCAAACCAAAATTCAATTTGTCCTTTTTTTCGGTATGAATGTTTTAAGATGTCCACCCTTTCACACCCCCCAACATGATTTTATATGTGCGTTAGTTCATGCATGATCTCCTCAACGGTTAAAATCGAGTGAATACGGCCAACGCCCTGTCCTGCCCAAAGAGCCATTTGATCAGGGTTTCCCGCCGCCGCAGCTGCTTTTCGCATCGGTGTCGTCCATACATGCTGAACCGGATAAGGAAGAACCCTATCTTCATTCTGTCTTTCTTCCTCCATCCACTGATTCACAATACCTCTTGCTCTTTTTCCAGAAAAAAGCTTCGTGATCTTTGTTTCACTGCTTGCTGCCTGTAAAATCGCCTTTTTGTATATGTCTGCCGCAGCACTTTCCTGACTGGCTAAAAATCGTGTGCCGATTTGCACCGCATCCGCTCCAAGTGCTAGAGCGGCTTCCACACCTGCTCGATCTGTAATCCCGCCTGCGGCGATCAATGGCACATGACAAAGCGGCTTGACGTCAGAGATCAGGCTAAAGAGTCCCATCAGGGCATCTCCTTTTGCAGGTAAAAAGGTACCTCGGTGACCCCCTGCTTCACTTCCTTGCAGAACAATGGCATCCATCCCTTTTTCCTCTAAAAGCAGTGCTTCCTCTTTTGTTGTGGCGGTTCCAATTAAAAAGATCCCCTTTTGTTTTAAGCGGTGTATCGTTTGTTCGTTTGGACAAGCGAAGGTAAAGGAAACGACCGGTACGTCCTCATCCAAAAGAATGTTGATTTTCTGTTCAAAATCATTCCACAATTCCTCTTCGCTCGGCAGTCTATCGGCTACTGGTCGTGCTGGCAGTCTCTTCTCCCAAAATGCCACATCCTCTTTTTTGACTTCAGGAATTGGCTCTGGTACAAATACATTGACCTGAAACAGGCGAGTTGTCAGTTGTTTGACCTGTCTGATCTGCTGCCTCAAATGGTCAGGCTGCACATATCCACTTGCCAAACTGCCAAGTCCTCCGCATTGCGAAACAGCGGCTGCCAGCTGAGGTGTCACGGCACCTCCTGCCATTGGCGCTTGAATAATCCCATATTTGATTTGCAGTAATTTCGTGATATCCCCCATTTATTTCCCCCATCTCTTACTCGTTTGATGATACCTGTATATAAAAATGGCGATGTCTCGGCCCGTCAAACTCACAGAAATAAATTCCCTGCCATGTGCCAAGGACAGGATCACCATGATTAATGAGAATATGCTGCGTAGCACCCATAAAGCTCGCTTTCATATGTGCGGCTGTATTTCCTTCCATATGGCGGTCCTTCGGATGTTCCCACGGAAAGACTTCGTCAAGCCGGCGGAGCATATCTCGTTTCACATCTGGGTCCGCATTTTCATTAATGGTCATCCCTGCTGTCGTATGAGGACAGTAGACGATGACGGTTCCGTTTTGAATACCTGTTTCCTTGATATATTGATGGACCTCGTTCGTCACGTCGATCATCTCATCGCGTCTATTTGTTTGTACATTAATTTTTTTCATATGAGCGGCTCCTTTTTGTCATTTCTATCAAACCATACCCTTATTATGTGAAGTCAATCACTGTTTATCGGTAGAAGGCATTATCTCACCTAAAGTTTACCAAGTAAAAAAACCTCGTCAAGTGTTACGAGGTTTTTAGGAAAAGTGGACCTTTTTGATGTCAATGGTCCGAATATGATGGTCTTCTGCATCTATGATGGTAAATTCACAGCCTTCTGCTTCAATCTTATCTCCAATCTCAATATCAAATTTATGTGTCATCATCCAGCCAGCAATTGTATCAACATCATCATTCTCAATGGCTAAATCCAATAAATCATTTACTTCATCAATCAAGGCTTTCCCATCCATTACATAGTGGAAGTCACCTTTTTTGACGATATGAGGTGTTTCATCCTGATCATATTCATCTCGAATTTCGCCCACGATTTCCTCTAATATGTCCTCTACTGTGACAAGTCCGGCTGTTCCTCCATATTCGTCTACGAGCACTGACATATGAATTCGTTCCTTTTGCATCAAAATGAGCAATTCTTGAACAGGCGTACTTTCAATCACTCGTATCACAGGACGCATTAAGTCTTCAATCGTCACATCTTGATTCAGGAAACTCGCCTTAAACACATCTTTGCTATTGATGACACCAATCACATGATCTTTGTCTTCTTTAATGACGGGGTAGCGTGTGTATCTTTCGTTCAACATATAATGTGTCACGTCTTCAAGCGTCTGTTCAATCTCTATGGCTGAAATTTCTGTACGAGGAATCATGATCTCTCTCGCCACTCGGTTATCAAATTCAAAAATTTTATTCACATATTTGTACTCAGACTGGTTAATCTCACCCTTTTCATAGCTTTCAGATAAAATGAGACGCAATTCTTCCTCACTGATCGCCACTTCATGTTCTTTGACAGAATGAAAACCGAATAATTTCACAATGCCTCGTGCCGCCCCATTTAATGCTTTAATAAACGGGTACATGACTCTATAGAAAAAGATGAGTGGCTTTGCTGTCACAAGGCTGACCGCCTCTGCCTTTTGAATGGCAATCGTTTTAGGCGCCAGTTCTCCCACAACGACATGTAAAAACGTAATGATCACAAATGCGATGATAAACGATAGGATGTCGGTTAATGCGGAATGAAGCCCTAATTCCTCAAACAGCGGATGCAGAAAATGCTCCACCGTCGGCTCGCCCAGCCACCCTAAGCCTAAAGCGGTAATGGTAATGCCGAGTTGACAGGCGGATAAATATTCATCGAGATTTGATATGAGCTTTTGTACGTGAATGGCTCTCTTATCACCGCTTTCAATCAGCTGATTGATTTTAGAGCCTCTAATTTTCACAATCGCAAATTCAGTGACAACAAAAAACGCTGTCGCAGCAATGAGTAATATGACTAAAAATACGTTTAAAATATACAAAAAAACCCTTACCTAACAACGGTAAGGGCTCACCTCCTCTGGCATCAATTAATCATTACGGCCATTTAGGAAGATCATTACAAAACGGAGCAATTCAAACAAGGAGACAAGGGCTGCTGCGACGTACGTAAGAGCGGCAGCATTTAACACCTTGTTCACGCCTCTTTCTTCACTGCTTCTAATGATTCCTTCTGAAACAATGATATCTTTCGCACGAGAACTTGCATTAAACTCGACAGGCAATGTCACAAGCTGAAAGAACACAGCCGCTGAGAACAAAATGATCCCAAGCCCGATTAAGTTAAGGCTGCCAAGTAAGATTCCACCAAGGAAAAGAAGCGGGGCAACGCCAGATGCAAAGTTCACGACAGGAAAAATCTTATGTCTCAAGACAAGCGCACCATAGGATTCCTGATGCTGCAAGGCATGTCCAACCTCGTGTGATGCGACTGAAATGGCCGAAATGGAATGGCCGTAGTACACAGGTTCAGATAAGCGAACCACACGCTGCGTCGGGTCGTAATGATCAGTCAAAGTTCCTCTTACCGGTTCAACAGGCACGTCGTATAACCCGTTGCGATCTAAAATATGTCGAGCGGTTTCCGCACCTGTTTTCATACTGGATGCTTCAACCTTTGAATACTTTTCAAAATTATTCTTTACTTTAAATTGTGCCCAAAATGATAATCCCAATGCGGCAAAAGTTAAAAAATAAAAAAACAGCATGCTCATCAGCTTCCTTTTTATTTTATATATTTATTTACAATTTTAATGACTTTTATGTAACGTGTACAGAAAAAAGCACTAGGTCTTTTTAAGGGGGATCACCACGCCAATGAAAAAGAAGAACACACCTAAGCATGCTGTATAAAAGGTCACCGTTCCGTATAGGTTTTGAAAAAAGTGCAGCCATGAAAAATCATTCATAAAATGATTCACCGCATTTAAGTCAAACACAAGTAAGATCATAGCTGATGATAAAAAGTGAGCGCCGATAAAAAGAAGTACGGTCTTTTGAACGAACGACATTCGCATTCCCTCCTTCTTCTCTCTTATTTTAAGATATGGGATCTACATGACGAAGATGAAAAAATGTTTCCTCAATCGGGCATACTGACATTAGCAGTCTCCTGAAAGGAAGAGTCCAATGAAATCAAACCGTATCTTTATTGCTTGGCTAAGGTGGCCTCTCTATCTTCGAATTGCCATCATCATCTGTTTCTTGCTTCTTTTTTTTGGACAATTAATCGTCTTGCTTGAACCGAAGCAGTATCATACGATCTTTGATGGGATCTGGTGGGCTCTCATTACAGTCGCGACGGTCGGCTATGGTGATTTTGTGCCGCAAACCATTCCCGGACAAATCGCAGGTATGGCGCTGATTCTGATCGGGGCAAGCTTTGTCACGGCTTATTTTGCCACACTCGCTGCCGCTGTGTTCAGCAAGCAGCACCATTATGTAGAAGGGAAGGTCGCGTTTAAAGGAAAAGGACATCTCATTATCGTCGGTTGGAATGAAAAAACGAACAAATTGCTTCAGTCATTTCAAACGATTGATCCAGCTATGCCGATTGTGCTAATTGATGATTCCTTGAAGGAAGGGCCGCTTCTAGAGAATGTTCATTTTATTAAAGGGCATGGCACCGAAGATGGCACACTTCGCAAAGCCAATATTTCAGGTGCAGATGCACTGATGATTACCGCAGATCAGCACGAGAATGAAGTGACAGCTGATATGCAGAGTGTTTTAACATTACTTGCAGCAAAAGGATTAAACCCTTCACTCTACTGTTTAATTGAAATTTTAACAGATCGTTACGTGAAAAATGCCGAGCGGGCTGGCGCCAATCAAGTCATTCATACCTCTGATGCAGTCAATCATTTAATGGTCGAGCATTTTCTTTTAAAGGAACAGTTCAAAGCGTTAAAGAAAAAACGTCATATGACCTTGCATAAACAGATCACCATCATACCGGTTCCAGCTTCGTTAGCCGGAGAAACATTCTTAACAGCGCTCCATCATTTTTTAGAGCATCATGTGATCATTGTCGGTGTACAAAAAAAAGAAGGACCCATGATGAATCCTCCCTTTGATTATGAGCTTCATCCTGAGGATGAACTGATCAGCCTTTAAAGCAGTGCGTCTTCTAATTCCTTGACGAGCGAAAAGCCAATCTCAGTATAAGCTTTTGATACATCTCCATCTTTCTCTTTTGGTTCTTGGAATTGATTAAAGGATGCTCCCACATTTCCAACCATCGCATGATCATCTAACTTATCTTGATAGACATGCTTTAAGAGAAATGGATCTCCCAGTTTCACCACAACGCCTGGCTGATCCAGCTGGCCCTTTTCGGCTGTAAAAGGAACTCTGAGAAAGGTATAGCCATCACGATTATCAATTTTATAATCAAAGTATCCGTGATCGTAATCCCAGTTACCATTAATAACATAGCCGAGCGGCTTCATCGTCTCTTCTAAATGGTAAAGTGAAAAGCTTTCACCAGTCAGCCTGGATGGTACATGAATCATACGAAACCCTCCTTTTTGTCTAATAGGTTTCGTTAAAGAGAGGAATTCATACATCTATCTCTCGTGATTTGTACATTGTTTGAAAAAGTGGCATCAAATAAGCTTTGATTGGATGATTGATTCGTCTCGTTCGCACTGCCGGACCCTGATGTTTCCTTCGTAGCACTCATAGGACAAATGCGTCCGACATTGCCAAAGTTGACGATTGCCTGGCCAGAAATATCGTGAATGTAAATATGATTCGTTCTCATGTTTCACCCTCCTCTACTCATTATTCTATGTACAGAGCGAAAGGAGGCTTGCACAGGAACCGTGCGAAAATAAAAAAGGCACACCCTTCAAAGGTGTGCTCAGCGTGTAGACAAACCCTTGCATTCGTTGTCAGATCTGCGCGCTTGGTGCTCACGAATGTTAAATTCGCTCCGCGCCAGTGCTCGCCCTTCCTAGACTTCAAAGGTTTTCTATCACGCTGAAAGGTGTGCTTTTCATTCTTACGATTGTTTCAGGCGGCTTTCAAGCTCGGCTTTTTTCTCTTCGAAGCCTGGTTTTCCTAATAAAGCAAACATATTCACTTTATAAGCTTCTACGCCAGGCTGGTCAAATGGATTAACGCCTAGTAGATATCCAGACATCGCGCATGCTTTCTCAAAGAAGTAAACGAGATATCCGAATGTATAAGCATCCATCTCAGGAATTGTGACGATCAAATTCGGTACTTTTCCATCTGTATGAGCAAGCATCGTTCCTTCAAATGCTTTTTTATTAACGAAATCAACCGTTTTTCCTGCTAGATAGTTCAAGCCATCAAGGTCTTGTTCTTCTGCTTCGATGACAAGCTCATGACGAGGCTTGTCTACATTAACGATTGTTTCAAACAAGTCTCTTCTTCCTTCTTGAACATATTGACCAAGTGAATGAAGATCTGTTGAGAAGTTCGCAGATGAAGGGTAGATTCCTTTTTCATCTTTCCCTTCACTTTCACCGAATAATTGTTTCCACCATTCTGCAAAGTATTGCAATCCTGGCTCATAGTTAATCAGCATTTCAATCGTTCTGCCTTTATTGTAAAGGACATTACGGACGACAGCATATTGGTATGCCGCATTCTCAGAAAGCTCAGATGAAGCGAAGTCTTCGCTTGCTTTTGCCGCACCTTCCATCATCTGATCAATGTCTGCACCGCTCACAGCGATTGGCAATAGACCCACTGCTGTTAAGACTGAATAACGTCCACCTACATCATCAGGGATGATAAATGATTCGTAGCCTTCTTCTGTTGCTAATGTTTTCAATGCACCGCGTGCCTTGTCCGTTGTTGCATAAATACGTTTTTTCGCTTCTTCGGCACCGTATTTTTCAATGAGGAGCTTTTTAAAGATGCGGAACGCAATCGCTGGCTCTGTTGTTGTACCAGATTTTGAAATGACGTTAATAGAGAAATCTGCGTCTTCCAATAGATCCATCACATCTGTTAAATAAGAAGAACTGATGTTGTTTCCAATAAAGATGATTTGCGGCGTCTTGCGTTTGCCTTTTGGTAGCGTGTTATAGAAAGAGTGGTTCAAAAATTCAATCGCCGCACGTGCGCCGAGATACGAACCGCCGATTCCGACAACAAGCAAGACATCAGAGTCTGACTTAATTTTATCTGCACTTTTTTTAATGCGGGCAAATTCTTCGCGATCATATTGCTTCGGCAAGTCAACCCAGCCTAAATAATCACTGCCTGTACCCGTTTGTTCATGAATATTATGATGGGCCACCTTCACAAAATCTTTTAAATATGTAAGCTCATGCTCTTGAAAGAAAGGTAACGCTTTTGAGTAGTCAAATTGAATATGTGTCATCGCTTGTAAGCCCTCCATTACGTTAGTTCTATCCCTTTCACTTTAGCGGAACTAGCTATTGAAATCAAGTGATCGTCACTCCCATAGCAAAAAGCCGTTTCTCATAGAGAGAAACGGCACGAAGGATTATAAAGAAGCTTTCAAAATAGAAAGAATGTCATCACGATCAAGTTTCATAAAGTTACCAAAACCACCGTATTCCATTTCTTTCGCCGCAATGTCGGCAATTTTGTCCAGCTGATCTTCACCAATGTCATAATCTGCTAGACGGCTTGGTGCACCGAGGCTTGTCCAGAAGGCTGACAGCTTGTCGATTCCTTCTAATGCGATATCACGATCAGATTTTCCCTCTGTCTCGATGTCAAACATGTTTAGCATGAGATTTTTAAAGCGATCCACATTGTGATCGAGTGTATGACGCATCCAATTTGGGAAGAGGATCGCAAGTCCGCCTGCATGCGGAATGTCATAGACAGCCGATACTGCATGCTCAATCGTATGGGACGCCCAGTCGCCAAAGTAACCCATTTGCAGCGTTCCATTTAAAGCGATCGTTCCTGCGTAAAGGATCGTTTCACGGTGCTCATAGTTTTGTAAGTCTTCAAGCAGTTTTGGTGCTGTCTCAATGACTGTTTGAAGAACAGCAAAACACATTCGATCCTGTAGCGGCGTGTTTTTCACATTATGGAAGTATTGCTCGAAGACGTGGCTCATCATATCGACCATGCCGTACACCGTCTGGTTTTCTGGCACTGAATAAGTATGCTCAGGGTCTAAAATTGAAAAAGCAGGATGAGTGACTGAACTGCCCCACACATATTTTTCATTTGTTTCCCAGTTTGTGATGACAGAGTCTGGATTCATTTCTGAACCAGTTGCCGCAAGTGTGAGCACTGTGCCAAACGGCAATGCTTTTTGAGCGGTTGTTTTCTTTGAGATAATGTCCCACACATCTCCGTCATATTCCGCTCCGGCTGCAATCGCTTTTGTACAGTCGATCACACTGCCGCCGCCAACAGCTAATAGGAAATCAATTTTTTCATTTTGGCAGATGTCGATTCCTTTTTTCACTGTGGTGAGGCGCGGGTTTGGTTCAACACCTGACAGCTCAAATACGTCAGCTTCTGCTTCATTTAACGCGCTGATCACATTATCATAAAGACCATTTTTCTTAATGCTGCCTCCACCATATACAAGTAACACTCGTTTTCCATAACGAGCGAGTTCGCTTTTTAGTCCGTCTAGTTGTTCTTTTCCAAACATTAATTTCGTTGGATTATAATAAATAAAATTTTCCATCTGTTGATACATCTCCTTACAGCGTATATATCCAAAAACATGAAAGACTACTTTAACATATGTACACGTCGAACTCAAAAAAAGATAACTGCTCGAAAGCAATTATCTTTTCATTGTTTGATTATAAAGAAGCATTCAAAATAGCTAGAACATCTTCTTTGTTTAGCTTTTTAAATTGACCAAATTCACCGCGTGCCATTGCACGATCTGCGATTAAATCAATTTTCTCATCGTTGATATCATAGTCCGCTAAACGGTTCGGTGCGCCAAGACTTGTCCAGAAAGCTGACAATTTGTCGATTCCTTCTAAGCCTACTTCTTCGTCTGTTTTGCCCGCAGGGTCCACATCGAATACGCGTACCGCTAATTGTTTAAAGCGGCCTGGGTTTTCCTGAATGACATGCTTCATCCAGTTCGGGAACAAGATCGCAAGTCCGCCTGCATGAGGGATATCATAGATAGCAGATACCGCATGCTCGATGTTGTGAGATGCCCAGTCACCGCGTGCTCCCATTGACAGCATACCATTGAGCGCAATGGTACCAGTGAATAAGATCGTTTCACGCAGCTCATAGTTCTCAAGATCGTTGATCAGCTTCGGAGCTGTTTCAATGACCGTACGAAGAAGCCCTTCACACATACGGTCTTGGTAAGGTGTATTTTCCGTGTGATGGAAATATTGTTCGAACACGTGAGACATCATATCAACCATGCCATAAATCGTATGGTTTTTTGGCACAGTGAACGTGTTCACTGGATCAAGAATAGAGAATTTAGGGAAAACTGCTGGACTTCCCCAGCCATATTTCTCATTTGTTTCCCAGTTTGTGATCACTGATCCAGAGTTCATTTCAGAGCCTGTTGCAGCAAGGGTTAACACCGTACCGAACGGAATTGCTTCCATTGGGACATGCTTACGCGTCACGATATCCCAAGCATCTCCATTGTACTTCGCTCCGGCTGCGATCGCTTTCGTTGCATCAATAACACTGCCGCCGCCAACTGCCAAAATAAAGTCAACGTTGTTCTCTTTGCAAAGCTCAACCCCTTTTCTTACCGTTGTTAAGCGCGGGTTTGGCTCAACACCAGCAAGTTCAGTGATTGCAGCTCCTGATTCTTTTAGGATGCTGACAACTTGGTCATAAAGGCCGTTTCGTTTAATACTGCCTCCACCATATACAAGTAATACGTTTTTTCCGTAGTGTTTGAGTTCATCTGAAAGGGCTGAAACTTCTCCCTTTCCAAATATTAATTTCGTTGGGTTCCAATAAGTAAATCGATCCATTTGATCTCCTCCTCGCGCTACATTATGCGCCTCAATCATTCCAAAAGTAAAGTAATTTGCTTTAATCCATTTTCTTACGCATAGTTTGGCTAAAAATCTGCAAAATATAAATGTATTGATGCTGTAGCGAAAGGAGGAATCACGATGAGTGCTATTCAGCGTATTGCCCTCGTGCTCACGATTATCGGTGCTATTAACTGGGGACTAATCGGCTTTTTTCAATTTGACTTAGTAGCAGCGATATTTGGCGGACAAGGCTCTGCATTATCACGTATTATTTATGGTCTTGTTGGAATTGCAGGTCTTGTTAACCTTGGTCTATTGTTCAAGCCAAGCGAAGAAGCTGTTCGCCGTGACGAGCCGAATCCAGAGGTTCGCTAAACAAAAAGACATAAAAAAGGCCGCCTATACGAGGCAGCCAAAGGCACCGTTTGAAGCGGTGCTTTTTTTATTTCTTGATCAAATCTTTACGGTTAGATTGCTCAATCCACTCTTCAAGTTTATCTTTAAGTGTATTGAAACCTTGTGGTGTAGCAGCTTCTTCTTTCACTTGCTGTGGTCTTTGTTTCTTTGGTTTGCTTTCTTTTCTTTCAGGTGCTTCTTGTGTAGCACGGATAGAAAGGCTGATTTTACCAGCTTTTTCATCAACAGAAAGAACTTTCACTTGAACTTCGTCACCAATTGAAAGATGCTCGTTGATGTCTTTTACGAAACCATGTGTTACTTCAGAAATATGCACAAGTCCTTGAGTTTCTTCATCTAATGCAACAAACGCACCATACGCTTGTAATCCTGTTACTTTACCAGTGTAAACACTGCCTACTTCAAACTTTGTCGCCATGATAACAACTCCTAAATAAATGTTTTAATATTCGTTTATACGCAATTAAAAACTATATCACAGAACGGTCTTTTACGCAAAATATTTTTTAATTGGGTTTAGATCAGTTCAAAAGGGGGAATACCTGAAAACAAGAATGCTTTCTAGTATTCCCCCCTAATTTGAGAGGCATGAGTCCTAATGGATTGATGCCTTTTTTTATTTGATGATGGCAGGTGCTTCTTCTTTCACTTGTCGTTCCTGCAAAAAGCGCTGGATTCTTGAAAGTGATTCCTGAAGATGGTCAAGAGACGAAGCATATGAACAACGAATATGACCTTCACCACTCGGTCCGAAGACATTACCAGGGACTACGGCTACTTTTTCACTTAGGAGCAGCTCCTCAGCAAATTGTTCTGACGTCATGCCCGTCGTTTTAATGGACGGGAAAGCGTAAAATGCGCCGTTTGGCTGGTGACATGTGAGCCCCAGTTCATTCAAAGAGCCGACAAACAAATTTCGCCGCCTTCTGTAGCTTTTCTTCATTTTCTCTACATCTTCAAGCCCATTTTTCAAGGCTTCTTCTGCTGCATATTGTGCCATTGAGGGCGCGCACATCATAGAATATTGGTGTATTTTCAGCATGGCATCGCGCAGTACAGGTGGTGCTGCCACATATCCTAAGCGCCAGCCAGTCATAGCAAACCCTTTTGAAAAGCCTGAAATGAGGATCGTTCTTTCCTTCATATCTTGAATTGCCGCAACGCTTGTAAAAGCTTCATCGTACGTCAGCTCTGCGTAAATCTCATCTGTGATAATGAGAAGGTCATGCTCTTTTGCAAATTGAGCAATATCTTCAAGCTCTTCCTTTGAATAGACAGAACCAGTTGGATTTGACGGTGAGCAAAGCAGGATCGCTTTTGTCTTAGGCGTCAGCTTCGTGCGAAGATCCGTAGAGTCTGCTTTGAAATCTTTTTCAGCCGATGTACTTAAATAAACAGGTACTCCGCCCGCAAGTGTCGTAAGGGCCCCATATGCTACGAAACAAGGCTCTGGAATGATCACTTCATCCCCGCTGTTTAAAATCGCACGAAACGCCAAATCAAGTGCCTGGCTTCCGCCAACTGTGATAATCAGTTCTTCTTCAGGACTGTAGTCAATGTGAAACCGCTTATATAAATAGTTGCTCAATTCTTTTCGCAAAGATAATAACCCTGCATTCGCCGTATAAGAGGTAAGCCCTTGTTCTAATGACATAATACTTGCTTCTCTGACATTCCAAGCTGTCACGAAATCTGGCTCGCCGACACCAAGGGAAATGACCCCTTCCATTGTGGCTGCCAAATCAAAGAATTTCCGAATACCTGACGGCTGAATGCTTTGTACCGTTTCAGATAAATAAGACTTTTTCATTTAAGGTGACACCACGATTCTTTTGTCATCGTCTCCTGTTTCAAACACTTTCCCATCATGTTTATATCTCTTCAAAATAAAGTGGGTAGTTGTTGAAACAACGGAATCAAGTGTAGATAATTTTTCAGACACGAAGCGGGCAATATCAGACATAGATCTTCCGCGGATCACAACAGATAGATCGTAAACACCTGACATGAGATAGACAGACTCCACTTCCTGAAAGCGATAAATACGTTCAGCAATTTCATCAAATCCGACGCCTCTTTTTGGTGTCACTTTGACATCAATCATGGCTGTGACGCCTTCATGACCATCTACTTTACGCCAGTCAATCATGGTTGAGTAATCAATAATGACTTTTTGATCTTCAAGTTTTTGAATAATCGCTTCTGCTTCTTCTGTTGTCACGCCTGCCATTTTTGCAATTGTATTTAAATCGGCACGGCTGTTTTCATCTAAAATCTCTAATATTTCAGTTTCTTTTTCTGTTAGTTTCATTTGATTTCACACCTCAGATTGTAAAAAGCTAGTTTTAAAAAATCTTCTGAACATTATAGCACGTTTTTCCCATTATGCTAAGCAGGGAAAAGATGCTAACCATAGCTTAAAATCCACTTTTTAGGGTACAATACAGTCACCTAACAGAGAGTATCAAGTATCGGAGTGATGAGTATGGACATTGTTCAGCCAGCTTATATGAAAAGTAAATTCGGTTTAGACATCTATTACGAGCACTATCCAAATCAGGGGAAGAAAACATTGATCTTAATTCATGGTCTTTTCTCTTCTACCTTCAGCTATCGAAAGCTCATCCCGCTTCTGAAACAAGACTTCAATTTAATCGCGATCGATCTGCCGCCATTTGGACAGTCCGAGAAGTCGAATACGTTTATTTACAGCTATCGCAACATGGCAAAGATCATTATCGAGCTAGCTGGTTACTTACAGATTCAGCATGCGATCCTTGTGGGTCATTCGATGGGCGGCCAAATTGCTTTATATGCCACATCTGAACGGCCAGACCTATTTGAAAAGGCGGTCCTTTTGTGCAGCTCAGGATATTTAAATAAATCAAAGAGATCAGTTGTTTACAGCACATATATTCCTTATTTTTATCTCTATCTTAAAAGAAAGCTCTTGAAGCAAGGCATCATGAAAAATTTAACGGCTGTTGTGCATGATCATTCCATCATTGATCAAGAGATGGTGGATGGATATTTAAAGCCTTTTTCTGATGATCAAATTTTCCGAGGGATTTTCCGCTTGATTCGGCACCGGGAAGGGGATTTGACCTCGGATGTCCTAAAGAAAATGGAGACACCCGTGCTGCTCATTTGGGGTGAGGAAGATCGAATCGTCCCCATCCAAATAGGAGAGAGGCTACACAAGGATCTGCCAAACTCGACCTTGCACGCATTAAAAAAAACCGGGCACCTCGTTCCTGAGGAAAATCCGGTCTTTGTGTCTGATCAAATCGGACATTTCAGCCTGTCTTAGCGTGTGCAGGAGCTGCTGTCTCGTATGACGAAAAGCTGATTCGCTATATGTTGACAGCTCTCAAAAGGCAGGAGCTGCTCAAATGAGTGATGATAAATGGCTTGAATGTCTTTTGCTAAAGATAAAGAGTCTTCTGCGTCGTATAATGCACTGATGACGTCAGCAGGCTCCGTTTCATAAAAGTCCTCCCCATATTGAAAAGGGTCCCATGCCTTAATGAGTTGAATCATCTCTTCTACAGCTTGACTATCTTTCATCGGTATCACCGCTTATAATAAATTTTGTGATGTTTATTTTAGCACAACCAACAATGGTTGAAAAACGGCTAGAGGTGGGTTTCATGAATTTCGACGAACAGATCATACGTAAAGGTTCAAAATCAGTGAAATGGGATCAAGCAGAGTCTTTATTCCTTACTACAGATGCGCTGCCAATGTGGGTAGCCGATATGGATTTTAAAGCGCCGCAGGTCGTCCTTGATGCATTAAAAAAGCGATTGGATCACGGTGTATTTGGCTATGCCTTTCAAGATCAGGATACGCAGCAGGCAGTAGCTGAATGGCTCAAAAGAAGGCATGGATGGTCGATCCAGACAGAAGCTGTCACCTTCACACCTGGAATTGTCACGGCGCTTAGTTTTGCAGTCCAAGCCTATACAAAACCAAGTGACGAAGTCGTCATACAGTCCCCTGTGTATACACCTTTTTATCAAATGATTGAACAAAATGGACGAACAGTCTCAACCAATCCTTTAAAAATAGAAAACAACCGCTATGTCATGGATTTTGATGATTTAGAGAAAAAATTAAGCAGACCTGAAGCGAAGCTCATGTTCCTCTGTCATCCGCATAATCCGTCCGGAAGAGCGTGGTCAAAAGAAGAGTTAAAGCGAGTAGGAGACCTCTGTATCAAGCACGGTGTCACAGTCGTTTCAGATGAGATTCATTCTGATTTGATGCTATACGGAAAGCCGCATGTACCATTTGCTAGTCTTTCTGACGACATAGCACATATCACAGTGACGTGCATTGCACCAAGTAAAACATTTAATTTAGCTGGCCTCCAAGCATCTGCCATTATCATTTCCGATGAAGAAAAAAGAACCCTTTTCAACAATGAAATGCAAAGAAACGGACTGGCCAAACTGAATGCTTTTGCGATCCCTGCGATGGAAGCAGCCTACCGCCATGGCGACGAGTGGCTTGATGCACTTGTTCTTTATCTCGAAAGCAATATGAAAATGGCAATGGACTATATTGACGAACATCTTCCAAACATGCGTTATATGAAACCAGATGCTTCTTATTTATTGTGGCTAGACATTCGGGATTATCAATTCAGTCAAGCGGAATTGAAACGCAATTTGCTAAAAAAGGGCAAAGTGATCCTAGAGATTGGTCACGTGTACGGACTCGAAGGAGACGGCTTTATTCGGATGAATCTCGGCTGTCCTACTTCAACAGTCAAAGAAGGATTGAAACGCCTTCATCAAGCGTTTACGCAATCATCTGATTAAGACCTATATGATCAAAAGAACATCCTCACGGGTGTTCTTTTTAAAGAAAAAAACCCTCCTTTTATCATATCTACTTTGTACATGAAATGATATAATGAGAGGAATTACTATTATTTACGAGGAGAGCATTTAAATGGAAATGTTCAAGGATTTTCTGCTCCATGTATCTTTTATTCTATTTCCAATCTTTTTATATCACGCGCTATGGCTAAGCCGGACCCCTGCTCATTTCCCAAAAACGAATAAACTGCTCATCACAGTATTCGCATCCATCTCTTCAGCACTATGTATTATGTATCCAGTTGGTTCGATTTTAGACTTGCAGACTGGCCTTCAATCCATCCCTCTTGTACTTGCCATTTTATATGGAGGCTACACAGCTGGGATCGTCGCCATCTTGATAAGTTCCATGGTCAAATTCGTGATGTATGGCTCTTTTTTATGGGTTGGACTCATTGTCGTACCGATTTACTTTTTCATCCCATTTCTGTTCTACCGGAAATGGCGTCAATATTCGAAGCTGAAAAAGCTGATGTATGGAGTGCTTATCGGTTTATCCAAAGGATTCTTTATTTACATTGGACTATTTGCGGTCAGCTTAATGGAATACAGCCCGGCCTTTATTATGCAGCAGAAGTTACTTGAGTTATTTTTCTCAACTCTTTACTACATATTCTTTCTCGTGCTAAGTATCTATTCCATTGAATTCGTCAAAGAAAATGCGCAAATGAGAACACAGCTTGTCCAATCAGAAAAGCTGACCATTGTAAGTGAACTCGCTGCAAGCGTTGCCCATGAAGTACGCAATCCGCTGACAGTGGTGAGAGGCTTTATCCAATTGCTCTTTTCTAGTGACAATACAAAAGAGACATCAACCAATAAAGATTATAAAAATCTCGTTTTGTCCGAGTTAGACAGGGCGCAGGATATTATTACGAGTTATCTTGACATTGCGAAACAAAATTATTATCAAATTGAATCTCTCAACCTATCTAAATTACTCGAGGAATGTGCATCACTGATGACATCCTATGCGAATTTCAAATCGGTCACGATTCATCAATCCATTGAACCTGACTTATACATTCAAGGTGATGAAACGAAGATCAAGCAAGTCATGATTAATTTAATCAAAAATGCGATTGAAGCAGCCCCAGAACACGAAGGGAAAATTGAGCTTTATGCTTCAAAAGAAAATCATAAAATATGCCTTTTTTTCGTGGATAACGGTGTAGGAATGACAGAAAGCCAAATGAAAAAGCTTGGCGAACCCTATTACACATTGAAAAATAAAGGGACTGGACTTGGGCTGACCGTGACATTTTCTATCATTGAAAATCACCATGGAACCATTCGTTTCAAAAGCTCGCTGCAGTCTGGTACAACCGTTACCGTGAAATTTCCTGAAGATACAAGAAGAAAATGATCAATCCATTTTTTTTGTCTTTTTTTCATCTATCCGCTCCTGCTTCTTAGACGCACGAACGATCAGACGAAAGCAAATAAATGCAGCCATAAAGAAAATCACAGTGGTGATTGCCGCTGGGATGTACTCCCTTTTATCTTCAGGAAAATACAGTAGAAAGAGTGCGATGAACGACAACATTCGCCATTCCCCCTTTTGCTCGTTTACTTCACTATATTGGCTAAAAGAAATGAAATACCTTCCTACGAGAAGGAAATGGAGGAATTTCACATGACAGACATTCAAATTGGACAAGTTGTGAAAGGATTTTATAAAACAGGTGTTTACATTGGGGAAGTGACAGCAGTGAAACCATCGGCCTATCTCGTTCAAGTAAAAGCCGTTCTGACACATCCCACTCAAGGCGACCTGCATCACCCAAAAGAAGCAGACGTGCCTTTTTTCCAAGAAAGACGGGCTTTGGCCTATCGTGAACAGACGAATATCCCTCATCATATGGTGAAGCCTTATGATGGCGTTATACCAGATTATCAAGTATCACTAAAAGAAGCTGTAGAAAAATTAAAACAAGCGCTCCATGCGGATGAATCCAAATGGGCGGAAAAATCAAGAGCATGCCTATCTTCTCTCGAAAAAGATTATTTTCCAGAAGACGCCCGCTAATCAGCCGAATCAAAAAAATGTGAGAAATCGATCAGCTCACCAATTTTGGTTGTTTGCGGATTTTCCACATAGGCTCTGTCTTTTTCAAAAAGGGTTAACAGCTGATAAGTCGTCATGGCATCATCTAGTGCTTTATGATGCTTACCAGCTCCTTCACTGCCGTATTCCTTTGCCGCCTTGCGAAGCCCTGTCAGTGTGCGATCACCAAAAAAGGTTTTATATTCAAAGGCAAGGTCCCTCAGCTTCCCCTTAAAAGGAAAGGCAATGTGATTGAGCATACAGTTTTGCTTCAGCACTTTCATGTCCATATTGCCCCATGTAATAATCTCACAATCCTCTCCCCCATCTAGCGACACAAGCTTCTCGATAAATGCCTCAAAGGAAATTCCGCTCTCTACATCCTGCTGCGTAATACCGAGGAACGATTTACAGCGCTTCGTCAGCTTCGGGAACTTTTTCGGTTTGACGTAGCTAGAGAACGTGTCTATGATCGTTTCACTTGCCGCTTTCACTACCCCAGCTTCAATAATTTCAGGAAAAAAATTTTGCGGATGATACTTTCCATCAGGCATCGTAAATTCAAAATCGACCACAAGCACCGTCTTCTGTTCCACCAGTCTCACCTCACTTTTTCATCAGTTTTTCATTCTGATACCATTATATTAAGACGGACCTTGAAATCACTTCATTTTCTTGAAAATAATGCAGATTCACTATGCCCAACCTATTCATCAGATGAAAGATCGTTTAGTTTCCTTTATAATTATTAAGGAACACGAAATAAATAAAGAAGGTGGTCTCTATCACAAACAGGAAGAAAAACTTGTACATCATGTGGTTTGTGAACTTTTTTGTATCTGCCAGCATTACAATGATCGTCCCTTTTTTATCACTTTACATAGAATCTCTTGATAGCAGTTATTCAAATGAATTTGTCCAAAGATGGAGCGGCTATGTCTTTGGCGTCACGTTTTTAACGGCCTTTCTGATTTCTCCGATTTGGGGACGGATTGGAGATCGGCATGGCTATAAAAAGATTTTGCTCATTAACGGGATTGGGATCGCAACAAGTATTCTATTAATGGGGCTTGTGCAAACCGTTTATCAGCTATTCGCCCTGCGGCTCTTCATGGGGCTTGTCACAGGTTTTATCTCGACTTCAATGGCACTCATCTCTGCACAGACGGAAAAGGCAACTGCAGGTAAAACCCTTGGAACGATGCAGATGAGTAATGTCGCCGGAGGATTGTTTGGTCCATTAATGGGCGGATTCATGGCAGACAGCGTCGGATTTATTTATACGTTTTTCCTCACAGCGGCTGTCATTTATGTGTCAGCAATTGTGATTATTTTCGGAGTGAAAGAACATCCCATCCGTTCAAAAGAAGCGAGGCGCGTTTCTTACTCACGGAAGGATGTGCTCGTTCATATTTTCAAACAGCCTTTGCTTGTCGTCACGATGCTTTTAACGTTTATTACACAAGTAGGGAACTTTAGCATTCAGCCACTTTTGGCTTTATACATTCATGATTTACACGGTCCTGTTAATCTCGCATTTTATGCAGGTCTTGCGTTCTCTGCAACTGGACTTGGCAACCTGCTCTTTACACGAAAATGGGGAGATCTCGGAGATCGAATTGGTCACGACAAGGTGCTGCTTGCCCTTCTCATCCTCTCCTCTATTTTATTCATCCCGCAAGCAATGGCGGATTCCTATGCGATGTTAGTACTTTTCCGTTTTCTATACGGGATGGCACTTGGCGGGATTATTCCATGTACGACGGCGTATATTCGGATCAAAGCACCTGCCTCTATGCAAGGGGAAGTGCTTGGATACAATGTCAGCTTCCGTTTTCTTGGGAATGTTGTCGGTCCGGTAATTGGCGGCATTGTGGCGAGTCATTACGGGATTCCAGCTGTCTTTTATGTCACCGCCGGCATTTTTCTATTTGGCGCATTATTTTTATGGGCAGTCCGCTCACAGTCGAAGGCAAAAGAAGGGAGTGTCTGATCCAGCATCAGATACTCTTTTTTCTTGTGTAGAAGCCTTATTCACTAGACTTCAAGCCCATTCTTTTCTAAAAATAACCTTCTCGTATTCGCAAAAGAATGGTACGATATGGCTAGAAAATTGAAGAAAGTGAGTGACCTCATGTTTCGTGCAATGATTGGTTGGTTATTACTTGCTGCCCTCATTCCATTATTTGTTCTGACTTTTTATCTATCAAAGGAAGAAGCTGCAAGTGTGAAGCCTGTGAACGAAGTGCTTGATCAAAAAATCAAGCTGGAAAAGATAGATTTTTCCCAAAACAGTTATATGTATGACCGGGATGGCTCTCTCATCTCAGAGATCGTTTCAAACGATGAAAACCGAGTGTTCGTCACGTATGATAAAATTCCTGATCATGTGAAGGAGCTGTTCCTCCGCTCAGAGGACCGTAACTTTTATGACCATAAAGGCATTGACTTTATGGGAGTTGTTCGTGCCCTTGCCTCAAATGTGAAAAACCATGGCATCAGCCAAGGCGCAAGTACGATCACACAGCAATTATCTCGTAATTTATATTTAAGCCATGAACGTTCGTTCACCCGAAAGTTTACAGAGCTGCTCTATTCCTATGAATTAGAGCGGAAATTCTCAAAAGATGAAATACTCGAAAGCTATTTAAATACGATTTATTTCAGTAATGGTGTTTACGGTGTCGGTTCTGCGGCTAATTACTATTTTGATAAGCCACTTAGTTCTTTAACGCTTGCACAGATGGCATTTATCTCTGCGATTCCAAACAACCCAACACTGTATGACCCATTGAAGCAATTCAAACACACAAAGAAACGCCAAGAACGACTGCTTGGCATTTTAAAGAAAGACGGCGTCATCACCAAAAAGCAATACAAAAAAGCCGTCAAACAAAAAATCAGCCTGTCCTTGAGTGAAAAGAAAAACCTTTACCCTGACTATGTGACATATGCCAATGAGGAATTTACCGATCTTGTGTCAGATCAGGAAGGCTTTACAAAACGCTTGAAGAAGGCCAAAACAGATGGAGCAAAAAAAGCCATTCAAAAAGAATTATCTGAAAAGGTCAGTGCCCTGCTTCAGGATGGGGTCAAAATTTATACGGCACTTGATCCTTCCTTACAGCAACGAGCCGTCTATCAGCTCAATGCGCAGCTACCTTACCAAGGTGTAGAAGGCGGATCAGCGGTCATTAATCATGAAACGCATCAAATTGTCGCACTTGCTGGCGGGAAGAACTATAAAAAGTTTGATTTCAACTACGCCTATCAAGCGCAAAGACAGCCTGGTTCTGCGATTAAGCCGCTTTTAGACTATGGTCCTTACATCGACCAAACCGGTGCAACAGCTTCAAGCAAAATTAGTGCCGGCAAGTTTTGTAGCAGCGGATACTGTCCGCAGAACTATAATCATAAAACGTATGGAACCGTCACACTTGAAACAGCCTTTAAGAACTCTTACAATACACCTGCAATCCGAATGCTAGATACAGTCGGTGTCAAAAAGGGCTTTAGCTATTTAGAGAAATTCTCATTCGAGCATATCGTAGCGGATGATTACCGCCTTCCTTCTGCACTTGGCGGATTTACGAAGGGCTTCTCGCCGCTAGAAATAACAGATGCGTATACCGTCTTTGGCAACCAAGGTGCTTACACGCAAAATCATTCGATCACAAAGGTGACAGACTTAAACGGCAAGACACTTTACAAGTGGAAAGAGTCACCGAAGCAAGTGTATTCTCAGCGGACAAATGACACCATGCGTAAACTGCTTGCCTCCGTTGTAAAAAGCGGAACAGGGAAAAAAGCGAATTTCAGTTCCCCTTACATTGGTGGTAAAACAGGAACATCCAATGACTACAAAGACATTTGGTTTGTTGGACTGACAGATCAATATACAATGGGTGTATGGGTTGGAAGAGATAGAGGAACGGTTGAATCTATTTACAGCTCAAGTCCGCACTTACGTATTTGGAAAAATACGATGCAATACGCCAGATAAACAGGAGGTTTGATTGCAATGCATTCAACACATCCATCCCATTTAATTTTATTTGATGGTGTCTGCAACGTGTGCAGCGGCGCTGTTCAGTTTGTGATTAAGCGTGATCCAAATGAGCGAATGATGTTTGCTTCATTACAATCAGAGACGGGGCAGCGCATTTTAAAAGAAAACGGTTTGCCTTTAGATGAGTTTAATTCATTCATTTATATTGAAAAAGGCACCCTTTATACGAAGTCGACAGGCATCTTAAAAGCCACGCGGCATTTAAAAGGAATCTACAGATGGAGTTATTTATTCCTTGCCATTCCGCGCCCTATCCGTGATTGGTTTTATGAGCGGATAGCGAAAAATCGCTACAAATGGTTCGGTCAAAAAACATCTTGTATGATGCCTACACCTGATATTCAAAAACGATTTCTATCATAAAAAAAGCATCCTCCACTATCGGAGGATGCTTTCTTTGTCTGTTTATGAAGGCAGACTTGCCATAACACTGTTATAAAGCTTAATAAATAAGTACAAAATGCCGATTAAAAACGTGGCCCAAAACAGCAAAATAAACATCATAAATCCAATTAAATTCAGCATGGAAAGCGATTGATAAATGCGGACCACAACCCAGATAAAATAGACAAGACCTGCTAAAACAAATAGTCCGACAAGCAAAATCAGCTGCTGCGTCAGCAGAAATGCAAGCAAGCTGGCAAATAAATAAACAACGGATGCAATCCGAATTTTCTTTAAGTTCTCTCCTTCAGGATCTTTCGCGAAAAAGAGTAGCGCCAGCTCTAACACCGTATCTGCAATCAGTTTCAAGGCAGATAAAATCATAAAATAAACAAGTGCAAAAGCAGCAAAAAGAGCAAGCCGAATGCCCTGTTCCGAGAAGAATTCCAGCATTCCTTTTAAAATACCTGCTTGAGTCAAGAAATCAGTCATAATCCCTACTGTGAAAATCGAAAAAGCAGAGCTGAATAGTAAAATCGAAATCAGCGGAAAATATCCAGTCAAATATGTATTTTTCATAAATAGATCCTTTCTCATAAGCTCACATTTATTATGGCTCACTTAAAACGGATTGACAAGATGCTTTCAAAGTAAACTGGTAGCAAAATCAAATTTGTGATTTTGCACGTACATTCCTTCACAAACTTACATTTTCCCGTTAAAGTATTACTATTACGAAAAAATCGTGCGTTAGGGGTATACTCGTGAAAAAAACATTAAGATTGCAAACACGACTGACGATTTTTGTTTGTATCGTTGTCCTGATCTCCCTTTGTATCACTTTCTTTACGATCTGGTCAGAAACAGCTAAAAACATTCATCAGCAGGAACGTGACATCGCCCTCTCCACTGCCAAAATGGTCGCAGAGGCTCCGATCACAGCGAAATCATTAGAAGAAAATCGATCGTATTCAGCACTCCGTCAATATACAACAAGTGTTCAGCGTATCACCAAAACCGAATTCGTTGTCGTGATGGATATGAACGGCATTCGCAAAACCCATCCAAATCCGCAGAAGATCGGGAAGCGGTTTGCTGGCGGTGATGAAAAACTAGCATTACAGGGTAAAGAGCATATTAGTACGGCTTCTGGAACACTTGGCAGATCCATGCGTGCTTTTGTTCCGGTTTATGATCAAAATGGGAAGCAGCTCGGGGCTGTGGCAGTAGGGATTACGTTAAAGGAAATTGACTTGATTATTCATCAAAGCTTACTTCCACTCTACTTCGTCATATCGCTCAGTCTTCTTTCTGGTATCATTGGAGCACTCATTGTGGCAAGAAAAGTGAAGAAAATTATGTTTGGACTAGAGCCAGATGAGATTGCTACATTATTAAAAGAACGAAGCGCCATGCTAGAATCAACAAAAGAAGGGATTCTTGCCGTCGATCAGCACGGTAAAATCAAGCTCGCCAATGCTGAAGCGAAACGGCTCTTTCATATTATGGGCATTATGGTTGATCCTAGAGAACAAGGTGTTCAGGTGCTCCTCCCTTCAAGCGGTCTAAAGCAAGTCATTGAAACACGCAAGCCGCTGCTTGACCGCGACGTGAGAATGAACGGACTGGAGCTCGTATTTAACGAAGTCCCGATTACGGTAAAGGGCGAGATCGTTGGAGCAATCGCCACCTTCCGTGACAAAACAGAAGTCAAACACTTGGCTGAGCAGCTGAGCGGAGTCAAAATGTATGCAAATGCCCTCCGTGCCCAGTCACATGAATTTATGAACAAGCTTCATGTCATTTTAGGATTGGTTCAGCTCAAAAACTACGATGACCTTGGCACTTATATCAAAGATATTGCGATCTATCAGCAGACGGAAACAAATGAAATCATCAACCATGTGAAAAACTCTGTTTTAGCAGGATTTTTACTAGGAAAACAAAGCTATATCAGGGAACAAGGCGCGACCTTAGAAGTCATATGCAGCACACAAGTCCCAAATTCAGAGGACCCGGCAGTGACGCATGATCTCATTACCGTCATTGGCAACCTGTTAAATAACGCACTCGATGCTGTTTCTCATACTGAGACGAAAAACATCTCGATCTCATTCCGATACGTTCAGGAGCAGCTTCATATTGAAATTACAGACACAGGTGTTGGTCTCACAAAAAAAGAACAAGACATCATGTTTGATCAAGGCTTTTCAACTAAAGGAGAAGACAGAGGATTCGGTCTCTACTTCGTTGATCAAAGCATCAAAAAATTGAACGGTCATCTGATTGTCACGAGTGAAAAAGGAGAAGGAGCGACCTTTAGTCTCCGTATTCCGTATAAACAAAAGGAGGATTCACATGATTAATGTGTTAATAGTAGAAGACGACCCAATGGTTGGGGAGCTGAACAAACGCTACCTGACCCAAATCGACGGCTTTGAATTAAAAGGGATTGCCACCTCTTTTCAGCAGGCACTGGACATCTTAAAAACAGAAGCCATTCACCTTGTACTGCTCGATATTTATATGCCTGGACAAAATGGCCTGGCATTATTATCAGAAATTCGCAAACAAAATCATTCGGTTGATGTCATTGTCATTTCAGCTGCCAATGAAGTCGACGTGATCCAGCAAACGATGCGAAACGGGGCTGTTGATTATTTGATCAAGCCGTTTGAATTTGAACGTTTCCAATCAGCGCTCTCAGAATATAAACGAAAACACGCCTTGTACCAAACGATGAACAGCATCTCGCAAAATGATTTAGATGCGAAGCTCTTTCATAAAAAAGCAGAGACGGAAAAAGTCCTTCTGCCAAAAGGCCTGACCAAAAGCACACTCAAACTCATCTGGACAAGTATTCAATCATTCGGTCATCAGGCTTTCACGACCGAAGACCTAGCGAATCATACAGAAATCTCTCAAGTCTCTATTAGAAAATACTTGAAATTCCTTGAGGACATCGAAGTAGTTGATGTTGAAATGGCATACGGGACAATTGGACGCCCTGTTTTCCAATATAAACTCAGTACAACAAATATGAATTTAATTCAGCAATATCTATAATTTGACACATCTGACCTTATACAGAGGCCAGATGTTTTTTTATGGAACACGATGTGACAAACCCCTTGATATCAGTGGTTCCACTGTAGTAGATCACATCACAAAAGCAGCATTATATCATATTTCAGCACATAAAAAGACATCGAATTTAGCCTTTTAACATTTTTTTTAAAATAAAACAAATTTCTATTTATTTATTCGATTGGAAATGATAAATTATGATTGATTAGTTCAACGAGATATAAGTCTGATGTCTTACATCTTCTCTCCTGTCCTCCATAAATTTCAGGAGAAAGCAGGATAAAATACCCTATTCAGAAGGGTGAGAAGAGATAGGTCGGTCTTTTTTCGCGAGACTTTTCTGAAACTTTTAAATTTTATAGGGGGTTATGTTTTGAAGAAGCGCAAAATTGGACTAGCATTGTCCTTAGTCGTAGCAGCAGGAACCATCCTTGGAGCATGCGGCAACTCTGGCTCAAACAGCGGTGAAAGCAAAAAAGATAAAGATCAATTCACTGTTGCAATGGTAACTGATGTCGGTGGTGTCGATGACAAATCGTTTAACCAATCAGCTTGGGAAGGTTTACAAGCATTTGGAAAAGACAACAATCTAAAAAAAGGTAAAAACGGCTTTGATTACTTACAATCTAAATCAGACGCTGACTATACAACAAACTTAAACACACTTGCTCGTGAGAAATTCGACCTGATTTACGGAATTGGTTTCTTAATGCAAGATTCTATTAGTGAAATTGCAGATCAGCGTAAGAAAAACCACTTTGCCATCGTTGATGCTGTCGTGAAAAAAGACAACGTAGCCAGCATTGTGTTCAACGAAAATGAAGGATCATTCCTTGTGGGTGTTGCGGCTGCTCTTTCTACAAAATCAAATAAAATTGGTTTTGTTGGCGGCGTTGATTCTGAATTAGTCAGAAAATTCGAAGTTGGTTTCCGTGCAGGCGTTGAAGCAGCTAACCCGAAAGCAAAAGTTGAAGTGAAATATGCTGGTGCATTCGATAAGGCAGACATCGGGAAAGCAACAGCTGAAAGCATGTACAAATCCGGCGTCGACATCATTTATCATGCTGCTGGCGGCACTGGAACTGGTGTCTTCACAGAAGCGAAAAACCTGAAAAAAGCGGATCCTAACCGCAAAGTTTGGGTCATCGGTGTAGATAAAGACCAGTATGACGAAGGAAAAGTACCTGGAACAAAACAAAGTGTCACCCTTACTTCTATGGTTAAGAAAGTAGACAAAGCGGTACAAGACTTAACAACGAAAGCAAAAGAAGGTAAGTTCCCTGGCGGCGAAGTGATCACATATGGTCTGAAAGAAGGCGCTCTTGACATTTCTCCATCTCAGGACAACCTTAATAAAGATGTATTGAAGAAAGTAGAAGAATGGAAACAAAAAATCATCAAGGGCGAAATTAAAATCCCTGCAACACGTGATGAACTAAAAGATTTTAAAGCTTAATTTGAACATCGGGATAAGCGCGCCTTATCCCCTTGTTTCTCCTTTACCTCCTCTTTATTCGTAAAAGGTGGTAAAAGAAAAGCTGCAGCCTCGTTTTGCAGCTTTTCTTTTGCTAGTTTTTATCTTCATCAGCACCCTAAAAAAGGAGCGGTTAAACCTGTGGATTATGTCATTGAAATGTTGAATATACGCAAAGAATTCCCTGGCATTGTAGCAAACGATAACATTACGCTGCAGCTAAAAAAGGGCGAAATTCATGCGCTGCTTGGTGAAAACGGCGCTGGAAAATCAACGCTCATGAACGTGCTTTTCGGACTGTACCAGCCTGAAAAAGGTGAAATCAAGGTTCACGGAAAACCTGTGACCATCTCTAGCCCGAATGATGCAAGTGATTTAGGCATCGGTATGGTGCATCAGCACTTTATGCTTGTCGATACCTTCACCGTCGCTGAAAACATCATTTTAGGAAAAGAGCCCAAGAAATTTGGAAAGATCGACAAAGAACAAGCCATACAGCAAGTACAAGAGCTTTCTGACCGCTATGGTTTAAAAATAGACCCTGCCGCAAAAGTATCTGACATCTCTGTCGGCATGCAGCAGCGTGCAGAAATTTTAAAAACTCTTTACCGCGGCGCTGATATTTTGATCTTCGACGAACCAACAGCCGTTTTAACACCTCAAGAAATTAAAGAACTCATACAAATTATGAAAAACTTAATCAATGAAGGCAAATCCATTATTTTAATTACCCATAAGCTGAAAGAAATTATGGATGCATGTCACCGCGTCACCATTATCCGAAAAGGCCAAGGCATTCGTACACTTGATGTGGAAAGCACAAACAAAGATGAGCTTGCAAGCCTCATGGTCGGTCGTGAAGTTTCATTTAAGACAGACAAAAAAGACGCCTCTCCTGCTGAGGAAGTACTTCAAATTCAGGATCTTACGGTAAAAGACGCACGAGGAATTGAAGCGGTCAAACATCTCAACCTCTCAGTAAAGGCTGGAGAAATTGTTGGTATTGCTGGAGTCGATGGCAATGGTCAATCTGAATTGATTGAAGCCATTACCGGTCTAAAAAAATCAGAATCTGGCACGATCATGCTAAACGGGAAAGCCATTCAAAATCTTCCGCCTCGTAAGGTGACCGAATCTGGAATTGGACACATTCCTCAAGACCGTCATAAACACGGACTAGTGCTTGATTTTTCAATAGGAGAGAATATTTCGTTACAAACGTATTACCAGCGTCCATACTCAAAATTTGGCTTGATGAATATGAAAAATATATACCAAAAGGCAAAGCAAATCATTGCCGAGTATGACGTAAGAACACCGAGTGAATATACAGAGGCACGCGCCCTGTCAGGCGGGAATCAGCAAAAAGCCATTATTGGCCGTGAAGTTGACCGCAATCCCGATTTATTAATTGCCGCTCAGCCGACACGTGGACTTGATGTTGGTGCGATTGAATTTGTTCATAAGCGCCTCATTGAGCAAAGGGACACAGGCAAAGCCGTCCTCCTCATCTCATTTGAGCTTGATGAAATTATGAATGTCAGTGATAAGATTGCTGTTATATTCGAAGGCAGCATTATTGCCATCGTTGATCCAAAAGAAACAACAGAGCAAGAGCTTGGTCTATTAATGGCTGGAAGTACGCAACAGGAAGTGGGGAAAGAAGCAAATGTCTAATCGCTTAACAAATCTGCTCATTCCGCTTATAGCCATTGTACTTGGTCTTTTTGTTGGGGCCATTATTATGCTGGCAAGCGGTTATAGTGTCATCGAAGGCTATGGCGCCCTTTGGAATGGCGTCTTCGGTGAAACCTATTATATGGGAGAAACCATCAGACAAGTGACACCTTACATTTTATCAGGGCTTGCTGTTGCTTTTGCATTTCGGACAGGTCTCTTTAATATCGGTGTAGAAGGTCAAATGCTGATTGGCTGGGTAGCTGCTGTATGGATCGGTACAACTGTCCATGCACCTATGTACATCCATCTGCCACTTGCACTCATCACCGCAGCTGCTGCTGGTGCATTATGGGGCTTTATTCCTGGGTTTTTAAAGGCTCGTTTTTATGTTCATGAAGTGATTGTCACGATCATGATGAACTACATTGCCCTTCATGTGACGAACTATTTGATTTCAAATGTCTTAACAAATAATAAAGATAAAACAGAAAAAATCGATGCCACTGCCTCGCTTCGCTCTGGTTTCTTTGAACAAATCACCGATTTCTCCCGGATGCATAATGGTATTTTTGTTGCCATTATAGCTGCGGTCGTGATGTGGGTCATTATTCAAAAAACCTCTAAAGGCTTTGAATTGCGGGCTGTTGGAATGAACCAGCAGGCATCCCATTATGCCGGTATGAATGTTCGCCGCAATATCATTTATGCGATGCTCATTTCAGGTGCTTTTGCAGGTCTTGCAGGCGCAATGGAAGGTCTTGGTACATTTGAATATGCATCAATTAAAGGCTCGTTTACCGGTGTAGGTTTTGACGGAATCGCCGTCGCTTTATTAGGTGGAAATACTGCTGTTGGTGTTGTTCTTGCTGCACTGCTGCTTGGTGGATTGAAGGTCGGCGCTTTAAATATGCCACTTGAATCTGGCGTACCGACTGAGGTCGTTGATATTGTCATTGCGATCATTATTCTTTTCGTCGCCTCAAGCTATATTATCCGTCTTGTGATGAACCAAATGAAGAAAAAGGGGGGAAAATAAGTGGGATTTCTGCAAATTCTTGAAATCATCGTCCCAGCAACACTTGTCTATGCTGCACCACTTATTTTAACCGCTCTTGGAGGCGTCTTTTCAGAAAGATCAGGTGTTGTGAATATCGGTCTTGAAGGTTTGATGGTCGTCGGAGCATTTTCCAGTATTATCTTTAACTTGTTTTTTGCTGATACATTCGGGGCCTTGACCCCGTGGCTTGGGCTCCTCGTCGGAATGGCGATTGGCGGATTGTTCTCTCTCATTCATGCAGTTGCGACCATTACATTCCGTGCAGATCAAACGGTCAGTGGTGTTGCGATTAACATGCTGGCACTTGGCGCTACGCTGTTTGTCGTGAAACTCATTTACGGGAAAGCTCAAACAGATAAAATTACAGAGCCTTTCTATAAAGGGGATATTCCCCTTTTAAGTGACATTCCGATAATTGGCGATATCTTCTTTAAAGATGTTTATTATACGTCCATACTCGCATTAGCGCTTGCGGTTGTAGCTTGGTTTGTTTTATTTAAAATGCCGTTTGGTCTTCGTCTTCGTGCAGTCGGAGAACATCCAATGGCTGCTGATACAATGGGAATCAAAGTGTACCGGATGCGCTATATCGGCGTCTTTATTAGTGGACTGTTTGGTGGTCTTGGCGGAGCTGTTTATGCCTCAACCATCGCACTTGATTTCTCACATGCGACCATAACTGGACAAGGCTTCATCGCACTAGCTGCACTTGTCTTCGGTAAATGGCACCCATTCGGCGCAATGGGCGCTGCTTTATTCTTTGGATTTGCTCAAAGTTTAAGCATTATAGGCTCTCTCCTGCCGCTCTTCCAAGATATACCGAACGTGTATATGCTCATTGCACCATATGTGCTGACCATCTTAGCACTCACTGGCTTCATCGGCCGAGCAGATGCACCGAAAGCACTTGGGACACCTTATTTAAAAGGAAAACGATAATAACGATGTATGATCAATCCCCTGAAGGATAAACTACCTTCAGGGGATTTTTGTATGATAAAAACATAAAAACTCCTGTTTATTTTACTTTTATTACACTTAATTTAGTTTAATAAATAGATGAGTGTCACAGAATCTTCTACAATTGAGACAAATAGCATTTGGGGGTGTTTATGTGGCTAATACACAACAATTGAAATCGATTACAGACGATTCTGACAATAATAAAAGCGTTTTCCGTAAGATCATGTCTTGGAAAATTGGTGTTATTGACTTACCTGTGTATTTAGTACTTGCAGCGATTATTTTAACTGCCGCTTATTTTAATAAAATTCCAGCAAATATGCTTGGTGGCTTCGCTGTTATTATGATTTTGGGGATTTTCCTTGGAGATATAGGACAACGTATTCCGATATTAAAAGATATTGGTGGACCGGCGATTCTTTCTTTATTCGTACCATCGTTCCTGGTCTTTTTTCATGTTCTGAATCCGAACTCGTTGGAAGCGGTTACGTCTCTTATGAAGACGTCGAACTTCCTTTACTTCTATATTTCTGCTCTTGTAGTAGGTAGTATTCTTGGGATGCAGCGAACTGTTTTAGTACAAGGCCTTATTCGTATGTTTGTTCCTCTTGTTGCAGGTACAATTGCAGCTGTGACTGCCGGAATTCTTGTTGGTCTTTTAGTTGGTTACACACCGCATCATTCGTTCTTCTTTATTATTGTTCCGATTATTGCTGGTGGTGTTGGAGAAGGGATTTTGCCATTATCTATTGCTTATTCACAAATTCTTGGTGTATCAGCAGAGTCATTAATCTCTCAATTAATTCCTGCTGCCGTCATTGGGAACGTCATTGCCATTATCTGTGCTGGCGCAATGAAGAAGCTTGGTGAAAAACGTCCTGAACTAAACGGGAATGGTCGTCTTGTAAAATCTAAAGAAGCAAATGAAATTTTTGAACAGCCTGATATGGATCCAAAAGTTGATTTTGGGTTAATGGGTGCTGGTGTACTCGTGGCTTGTACAACGTTCATTTTTGGTGGTTTATTAGAAAGCTTTGTTCATATTCCAGGTCCAATCTTAATGATTGTTCTTGCCGCTTTAATCAAATACTTAAACGTAATGCCTCAGCATCTGCAAGATGGCTCACAGCAGTTCTACAAGTTTGTATCAAGAAGCTTTACATGGCCACTTATGGTCGGTTTAGGGATTCTATACATTCCACTTGATGATGTAGCAACAGTGATTTCTATTCCATTCGTTTGTGTATGTATCGCTGTCGTTCTTGGAATGGTGGGTTCTGGTTACTTCGTTGGGAAATTGATGAACATGTACCCAGTAGAATCTGCGATTGTGACAGGCTGTCACAGCGGACTTGGCGGTACTGGTGACGTTGCGATCCTTTCAGCTTCTGGAAGAATGGGTCTCATGCCTTTCGCACAAGTATCTACACGTCTTGGCGGAGCAGCAACTGTGATCTGCGCAACAATCTTACTTAGAATGTTTACTTAAAACATTGAAACATCAAAAGCATGTGCCCTCTCATAGGCACATGCTTTTTTATATTTCTTTTATCCTATATGATTTTATTCATCAGCTAATACAATTCGTAAATATTCCCTAGGCTGAAAAGGATACAGCTTAGTTTCCTGATAGCTCATGCGGAAAAGGTGCTCAGAAAATAGCGGCCATTCACTGCCGTCCTGCCACCTTTTTTGATCATTTCGGTCAATCAAGAATGCTCCTCCTAAAATCGTGCAGAATATGCTTAAGCTGATGGCGATCTTTCGTTTCATTTAATCAGCTCCTTTAAGAAAAGCATGTACGAAAAACAAAACAATATACAATGAGTTTCATTTTTGATAAAATTATTTTTGTGGTCAAAAGAACCCAAAACAAATACAGTTTGCTCGAAATCGTTTCAAACCAATGCACTATGGCTGTATTTAAGATATAATTTTAATTACCAGTTCTTTAGAACGTGAATTTATATTGATCAAAGGAGGTTCATTTTCTTGCAGCTTATTCACTTCGCCATCCTATCACCTTTTTTACTCGCCTTTGTTGTACCTTTCCTTTTTAAATATGTAAGGCGTATACATACAGGGTGGTTTGTTCTCATCTTGCCGATTATTTTATTCACCTATTTCATCCAAATGTTACACATTACCTCGAATGGACGAACGCTTTTCTCACAAGCTGAATGGATTCCATCTTTAGGGATGAATTTTACTGTATATGTTGATGGCCTTAGCTTGTTATTTGCATTATTAATTACAGGTATTGGCGCACTTGTGGTCTTGTACAGTATTTTCTACTTATCAAAAGAAAAAGAACAGCTTGGCTCTTTCTATACGTATTTGTTAATGTTTATGACCGCTATGCTTGGTGTGGTTCTCTCTGACAATATGGTGGTTCTGTACTTGTTTTGGGAGCTAACGAGTATTTCTTCCTTCCTCTTAATTGGGTATTGGTATAAGCGGGAGCGCTCTAGATATGGTGCAACCAAATCACTGCTTATTACTGTTTTTGGCGGATTAGCTATGCTTGGTGGCTTCATCCTCATCTACCTGATCACTGATTCATTCAGTATTCGTGAAGCAGTCAATCAGCTTCAGCTCATTATGGCATCACCTTACTTTATCCCTGCCATGATCCTGATCTTACTAGGTGCCTTTACGAAATCAGCGCAATTCCCATTCTATATCTGGCTGCCTGATGCAATGGAAGCACCTACCCCTGTGAGCAGTTATCTGCATTCTGCTACGATGGTGAAAGCTGGTATTTATCTTGTTGCCCGCTTCAGTCCGATCTTTGCTATATCAGAGGTGTGGTTCTGGACCATATCCATTGTCGGACTTATCACATTATTCTGGGGATCATTCCATGCCGTCCGGCAAAATGATTTGAAAGCCATTCTGGCCTACTCGACAGTTAGTCAGCTCGGCATGATTATGCTCATGCTTGGCGTCGGCGCAGCTGCGATTCATGAAAACAACCCTGCCTTTTTTGGCGCAGCCGTTCTTGCTGCTATTTTTCACCTCATTAACCATGCTACGTTTAAAGGCAGTCTCTTTATGGCAGCAGGTATTATCGATCACGAAACAGGTACTCGTGACATTCGGAAATTAGGTGGTTTAATGACCATCATGCCGATTACCTTTACGATTACGCTAATCGGTACATTTTCAATGGCTGGACTACCGCCATTTAACGGCTTCTTAAGTAAAGAGCTGTTTTTCACAAGTATGTTACGTATTTCTGAGATCAACTTTACAGATATTTCGACATGGGGCGCTATTTTTCCAGCAATTGCTTGGCTCGCTAGTGTCTTTACGTTCATTTACAGTATGATGCTTCTCTTTAAAACATTTAGAGGCAATCTTCAGTTAGATCAATTAGAGAAAAAACCGCATGAAGCACCGATTGGCATGCTCATTCCGCCAATCATTCTCGCTGCACTTGTGGTCACTTTCTTCTTTTTCCCAAATATTCTAGCTTATTCTGTCATTGAACCTGCAATTGCAGCCATTATCCCTGATGCGATTGATCCTGGAAAACGCATTGTTGTCAAAATTGAAGCATGGCACGGCTTTAAGCCAGAGCTCTATATGACAATGGGTGTTGTCGCTTTAGGAATCATCGGATATTTGACGTTGTCAAAATGGCGTCCAATGTACAATATATTTAAGGAAAAATGGTCATTTAACACGTTATACGATCGTTCTCTAATCGGTTTAGAAAAAGGTTCATACCGCCTGACAAACAGCTATATGACCGGTTTCCTTCGTGATTACCTTGTCTATGTGTTTGGATTCATGATTATCGTACTTGGCAGCGTGATGTTCTATCAGCAAGCTTTCTCATTTGAAACAGAAAAAGCTGCGCCAATTGGCACGTATGAAGCCATTCTTTCACTTGTGATGGTGGCGGCGACGGTCACGACTGTATTCGCCCGCTCACGCTTAACTGCCATTATTGCTCTAGGTGTCATGGGATACACGCTGTCATTATTCTTCGTGATTTTCAGAGCACCTGACCTTGCCCTGACACAACTGATTATTGAAACGATTTCTGTCGCACTGTTTTTGCTTTGCTTCTATCATTTGCCGAAGCTGAGCTTGAAGCAAAAAACGAGAAAATTCAAATTAACCAATTTGATCATTTCAATAGGTGTTGGTCTCACTGTCACTTGTCTTGCTTTTGCTTCCACAAGTCAGCAGTCACTTGAGTCCATTTCAACTTACTTTATTGAAAACAGCTATAAACTTGCTGGCGGCGACAACATTGTCAATGTCATTCTTGTAGATTTCAGGGGCTTTGATACACTGTTTGAAATTACCGTGCTGGCGATTGCGGCACTTGGTATTTATGGATTATTAAAGGCACAGGCACAAGGAAAACGGAAGAGAGGTGTGCGGCGATGAGGAAAATTGATACGAATGATATGCTCTTACAAGTCACAACAAAAATCACAGCATTCATCATCTTGCTTTTTTCCCTTCACTTATTTCTTGCGGGACATAATAATCCTGGCGGGGGGTTCATTGGCGGCCTGATGAGTGCCAGTGCTGTCGTCCTTCTGCTCTTAGCCTACGATCTGAAGACAGTTAGACGCATTCTGCCTTTTAACTTTATTTATGTTGCAGCGACCGGGCTGCTCGTCGCGATCCTGACGGGTATGGGATCCTTTCTATTCGGTGCACCTTTTCTATCCCATGCATTTGATTATTTTCAACTGCCGTTTTTAGGGAAAACAGAACTGGCGACAGCCGTACTGTTTGATATCGGTGTATATTTAGTTGTTGTCGGTGTCACCATGACCATTATTCAAACGATTGGAGAGAAGGAATAATGGAATTTCTAATGTCTATTATCGTCGGTATTATTTTTATGGCGGCGACCTATTTAATGCTTTCAAAAAGCCTTCTACGGGTCATCGTCGGTACTGCTGTTTTAAGTCACGGCGTCCATTTGCTTCTTTTGACAATGGGCGGCTTAAAAAAAGGAGCTCCACCTATTTTAAAAGAGGGGCTCACATCCTATGTAGATCCATTACCACAAGCATTAATTTTAACAGCCATTGTCATTGCTTTTGGTGTGACATCCTTTTTACTTGTCATGGCCTTCCGTGCCTTCCAAGAGCTGCGAACAGATGACATGGATCAAATGAGAGGAAATGATCAGCATGAATAATCTCGTGATCCTGCCAATTTTAATTCCATTATTAGCTGCTACACTATTGATCTTTATGAATAAGAACATCATGCTGTCGAGAGGCTTTAGTGTGTTTGCTTCGCTCTTAGCCATTGTCTGTAATGTGTATTTAGTCCAAACCATCTTTACTAATGGGATTCAAACTCTCTATTTAGGAGGCTGGAAAGCACCATTTGGGATTGCCCTTGTGGCCGATCAGTTTGCTGCGCTCCTTGTGCTCACCGCTTCCGTTGTTGGGCTAGTGACAGTTCTATTCTCCTTTCAAACAATTGGGAAGGAAAAGGAGCGGCTTTTCTATTACTCTGGCGTACAATTTTTGTTAGCTGGCGTAAGTGGGGCCTTTTTAACAGGCGATATTTTTAACCTGTTTGTCTTTTTTGAGTTGCTGCTAATGGCGTCTTATATGCTCATTGTGTTAGGCGGATCAAAACCTCAGCTTCGAGAATCACTCAAATATATTGTATTTAATATCATCTCGTCGGCATTATTTATTGTCGGTGTCGCTTGCTTATATGCAGTCACGGGCACTTTGAATATGGCTGATTTAAGCGTGAAAATAGCTGAATCAGGGCAAACAGGATTAATCACTGTCATTTCTATTCTGTTCCTCATTGTATTTGGCTTAAAAGCTGGGATCTTCCCTCTTTATTTCTGGCTGCCAGGATCATATCATGCACCGCCAGCGGCTATTTCTGCTCTATTTGGTGCACTGCTGACAAAGGTTGGCATATATGCGATTGCCAGAGTCTTTACGTTAATTTTTATACATGATACAGGGTTTACACATACACTCATGGCTTGGTTTGCCGCACTAACGGTGATATTCGGTGTGATTGGCTCTATTGCCTATTCTGATGTGCAAAAGATCGTCATCTATAACATTGTCACAGCAGTTGGGGTCATTTTGTATGGGATTGCAGCCAATACACCTGCCTCACTCCAAGGGGCCATTTATTATCTCATTCATGACATGGTGATTAAAGGCGCTTTATTTATGCTGGCAGGTGCACTCTTTGTGTATGCTGGCACCAATCACTTGAAAAAGATGGGCGGACTGATTCAATCTCAGCCTTTACTAGGGTGGATGTTTTTCATTTCGGCTTTATCCCTAGCAGGAATTCCTCCTCTGAGTGGGTTTGTTGGAAAGCTAAAGATTGTAGAAGGTGGATTTTCTGCTGGACACATGACCTTTTCTATCCTTGTCTTAATGTCCAGCCTTCTTGTCCTGTATTCGATTATGAGGATCTTCATACTCGCATTTTGGGGCGAGGATCAAGATATGCGAAGAAGGAAACCGTCGATTAAAGGAATGGTGTACCCTGGCGTACTGCTTGTGATCTTGTCGCTTGCCATTGGGTTAGGGACAGAGTTCATTGCCCCTTATATCAATCAAGCAGCGGAAATGCTCTCAACACCAGAAAAATATATTCAAGCTGTGCTGAAGGAGTAGATGAACATGGCCTTTCAAATATTACTAAACGCTCTCCTCGCCTTTACATGGATGTTTATGAATGATACATACAGAGCCGCAGACTTTGTATCAGGCTTTGTACTAGGGATGGTCGCCATTTTTATGCTTCGGCGGTTTTTCCCGCAGCGTTTTTACGGCTATGCTCTGTTTGCGATTTTCAAGCTCGTATTGATTTTTATTCGGGAGCTGCTTCTTGCCAATTTAAGTGTATTAAAGACCGTATTATCTCCAAAGCTCACCATTAAGCCCGGTATTTTCGCCTTTCGTACAGATTTGAAAACGGATTGGGAAATCACCATACTGGCTAATATGATTACATTGACACCAGGTACACTCGTCATTGATATTTCTGATGATCGTTCCATTTTATACATTCACGCGATGGATATTGAAGATGCAGAAAAAGCCATTCACGATATCCGGGTTTCATTTGAAAAAGCGATTCAGGAGGTGAGCGGTAAGTAATGGAGCTCATATTACAAATTTCACTTGGCATTCTTGCGCTGTCCACCTTTCTTTTTGTGATACGGGTTATCAAAGGGCCCTCTATTCCTGATCGTGTAAGTGCGCTTGATGCGATAGGAATCAATTTAATTGGGATGACAGCTATCGTTTCTATTTTGCTGAAAACGACAACGTTCTTTGAAATTATTTTACTGCTCGGTATCCTTGCCTTTATCGGCACTGTCGCTTTTTCCAAATTCCTTGAGAAAGGGGAAGTGATTGAAAATGATCGTCATCGCTAAAGCTATTGTCATTTTCTTTATCCTGCTTGGCGCCATCCTTTGTCTCATTTCAGCCATTGGCGTTCTTCGCCTGCCGGATGTTTATACACGTATGCATGCTGCATCAAAAGCATCGACACTTGGGGTTGTCCTCATATTAGTTGGGGTGTTCTTTCACGAATGGTTTCTTGCAGGGATTATTTCTGCGAAGATCCTACTTGGGATTGTCTTTATCTTTTTAACAGCTCCAGTCGGCGCACACTTGATCGGAAGAGCCGCCTACAATACGGGGGTCAAGATGGACAAACGAAGTGTACAGGATGATTATGGCGGTTTTCGTAACTTCGTGATTAAACGCAAAGAAGACTCGTACTTATAAACCGAAAGCAGATCCTCTCATGTGGGGATCTGCTTTTTATGGATCAATCCAACCTAAAAAAGCTTCCGCTGCACCGGGAGCTTTTTTTATATGCGATCAATGACAGCAAGTGTGCATCTTGACGTACAGATGTGCCGGTCTCGATCATCTTTAATATCAATTTGAAATACCATTGTACGGCGCCCGACATGTACAGGAACAGCCGTCGCTGTCACTACTCCATCACGTACAGATTTTAAGTGATTGGCATTGATTTCAATCCCTGAGCAAACTTGCTGAGTTAAGTCTAAATGAGCCGCAGCTCCCATGCTTGCCACTGTTTCTGCTAGAGCAGCAGAAGCTCCTCCGTGCAGCAGTCCAAATGGCTGTTTTGTTCTGTGATCAACTGGCATTGTCGCTACGCATCGAGACTCATTACACTCTACAATCTCAATCCCCAGTGCCTCAAGCAGTGTATTTGATCCACTCACTTCCATCAGTGTTCTCTCCCTTCACACGTTTACAGCACACTTTCAGATTTTGCAATTAACACCGCTTCGGTTCGAGAGCCAACATTCAGCTTATTAAAGATGGACGTCAAGCTGTATTCAATCGAGCGTTTGCTCAAATGCAGCACATCGGCAATCTCTTGGTTCGTGTATCCTTTTTCCACTTCTCTCAGGATCAAACACTCTCGCTCTGTTAACAGCTCGTGATCGGTCTGCTGCGCCTGTTCTGGCTTTTCTTGCTGCTGTGAAATTAATTTCTTTAAATAGGATAGCTGAATGACAACTTCTCCTTGCAATGTGCGGTGTATGTATTCGATAATTTTGTCTTTTGTCTCTGTTTTACTAATTGCACCGTGCAATCCAGCCCGAATGGCCTCTTCAAAATAATCATCTACTTCATACCCTGTATAAATGATGATTTTCACTTGTTGGTTGGTTTCTAGAATTTGTTTCGCAATGTCCATTCCATTGATATCCCCGAGATTTAAATCCATCAAAATCACATCATAGATGGAAAAGTCATGCGTCTTTAAAAAGGCGGCTTCTGCATCAGGACTTAAACAATCGACTGATAGCTGCTGATCTGATTCTAATATGCTTTTTGTCCCTTCCATGACAGCCGGATGATCATCAATGACCAATATCTTCTTCATGTCTTCCTCCCTTTAAATCACTCACTTCCATTTTATATAAAAAACTTGGCAGATGCCAAGTCTTATTCCTTAATAAATCGTTACAATTCCATTTCAATTTTCACCTTCAACCCTTTTTCAGGTGCGGTATGAATGTGAAGCTTCCCATTTAACGCCTTGACTCGTTCTCTGATTCCAGAGAGGCCCATGCTCATGGTGTGCTGATCAAGATGGCTTGCGTCAAAACCAACTCCATCATCCTCGTAGTGAAGAACAACCTGATCTTTAATACAAATCAGCATTACGAGCACTTGGTTGGCTTGAGAATGTTTCAAGGCATTGGATAACAATTCCTGAACAATCCGGTAAATATTAAGCTGGGAGTCAATATCAATGTCCATCTCCTTATCAAAGCGTGTCGTATTCAGCCGAATATGAAACGGTGCTTCCTCCTGAATTTGAGAAGTCAGCTTCGATATCGCCTTCACTAAACCTAAATCGTACAGCAGCTGCGGCCGAAGTTCATGACACGTTTCTCTCGTCGTTTGAATCACCTTAGACATTTGTTCATTCCATGAGATAAGCGATTGTTCAATAGACGTTGGGCATTGATCGTTTTGGAAATTCGTTAAAAACATCTCTGACTGTCTTTTCAGCGATATCAAATCCTGTAGCACGGAATCATGGAGATCCCTTGCTAAATCGGAGCGTTGCTTTTCCTCCATCGCAAACATGACTTTTTTCAGCCAAGCAGGGTTCGCTTCACGCTGCTTCAAATCTTCAAGATGCTCCATCAATTCTTCAATCTTGACGACATTTTCTAAACTGACACTTGTATAAAATGCCAATGTTTTCAGCCAAGAAATCTCATCACGCGTCAATTTAGGTGTCTGTAAATTGGATAAGCAGCAAATCACAAACGAGTGACCACCCCGCTCGCCAATTTTCATCATGAACCCTTTATCAAGCCCAATGATTTTCCCGACTTCCCCTAAAATATCCTGAAATTGATCCACATACTCTTTCCATAGATTACTATCACCTGAAGATTCATCAATCTCTTCAATCTGCCCATCTGGCTTCACTTCAAGCACAAAGGCTTTATTAACAACCAGCACTTCTAAAATGGTGTATTTCAAATGATAAAGCACTTGGTGAAGTGATGACGCCTCACGGATGAGCTGCGTAAATTTAAACACACTGTCCTGGTAATTATGCTTCTCTGAAAAACGTTTCAGCCGGAAGCGGAAATCTAGAATTTCTTTAAAATAAAAGACAGCAAGCATGAGTGTATAGGTGATTAATGCGAGTTTCAATGTATACTTCAAATCTTCTGGTTTTTGCAGAATGTAAAACGTGACAATAACAAAAATGGTCGGTGTAATGGCTAAAAAGCCATAGTATTTCAGTCTACTAATCAAAAAGTCCATATTGTATAGTTTGTTCGTCATGAATTGGTACACTAGAGAAAAAGGAATAAGCAAGACAAAAGAAGTCAAGAAAAAGGGATCTACTACATAAATACGAAACAAAACATATGGTATTGCAAATAAAAATATAAATGGACAGAATGCTATGATATTAATCATGACAAAAAACTTTAAAACAGACCCCTGCTCTGTCTCTTTATATTTCCGCATTCCATTGATAATCACTTTGAATGACATGATAATAGAAGCGAAAAAGAATAAAAGATTTAAACTTGGCATGTATCTTGCTATCGCTGAATCTATTGGAACTGCTAGCTCTATCAATAGATTAATTACTGGAAGACTATATAAAAGGCGAATTGTTTTTTGATTTGTTATATGCAAGTTAAACTCTTTAAAATACTGATAAATGAAATGAATATAAAAGATAAATACACTTGATAAACAAAATACGATCACATAATGGCTAAATCTTTCACCAATACCTGAAGTACCTGCACTAAGATACCCGATACAAATCGTTAATAAAAATAAAACTAATAGAAATGCTGATTTCCGTTGGGCCTCTTTGTTAATTCTAATGATAAAGAAGATACAAAATAAACATATTGAATACAGGATTAGAGGAATTAAATAGACAAATAAACTTTCTTGACCAATCAATGTCTTATTTTTAAGGGTGATCATTTGGTTGCCTCTTTGAATATCAATTCTTTGCACATTCCTAAGCTCACCATTGATCATATGATCTTTGTTGTTAGCAGGTTCCCCATTGATTTTAAGTATAATATCTCCTTCTTCTAATCCTGATGTGTAGGCTAAAGAAAGATATTCAACTTTGACAACTTCTGCTTGACCGTTCTTGTTCTCCGCTACACGTGCTCCATTAAAAATATCAAATACATAAATATATGAAACATAGATCACAAATAAAAAAGACAGAAAAACGAAAAAAGCAGATAGTTTCGTATAAGTTATCTTCATGTATAAAACATCCTTAACTGGAGAACTTTTAAATCATTTATAAATGAAATAGCATCATTTATAGTACCATATATATTCTGCAGACATTTGCCCTTTTTTAATGCCTTGAATGATTGCTTTCATGGTTTGCTCATCTGTGTGAATTAAACTTGCATTCCCTAAATCCAACTCATTCACAACTCCAGGATTTTCCATTAAATATGCAATAACATTTTGAATGTTCAATCATTGCCCTCCTTTGTCATAAATGCATACAATTGTTCCCTCTTTGTTTTAGGTAAATCAAGTTGGTCAATCCCTTGCCTCATTTGTAACAGCATAATCTCTCTCATTGATACCATGTACTGAGTCAAACCTGCTTCAAGTAATTTCTGCTTCAGTTGAAATGACTTTTGTTCTGACTCATCTAAACGATTAGATAAGAACATAAGAATCTCTTGACTGGCATCGTTAAAGCCTCTTTGTAAATAGCTAAATGCCAGCGTTTGTTTTTTTAGAAAATCTCCGTTGGTTTTCGAAAATAACGCAAAAAAATCGTTACTGATTTGTTCAGCAACACCATAACATATGGAATATGATTCCACAGTTGAGTTGATTTTTCCTGTCGCTAAATAAACACCCAGTACACTAGCAAGAGCTGTTAATGATCCTGATTTTTTCCTTAAAACCTCTACACACTCTTCTTCTGTTCCATGCATATGACGCAAATCCTCATGCTGTCCTTCCATTGACCATTTGATGAGTTGGAACAGTTTCTCAATTAGTTGAGAATCATTTTCACATATTGTTGTGATGAGTTGGATACTCAGCGTATACAAATACGTAGAAGCATTGATGGCCACTCCTTGGTTGACGTTCATCCAAGGATACGAATCTTTATCCTGATCTTCAATATCATCTAATATATCGGCTGATAAGATGAGAAGTTCAATCCCTGCTGCCAATTGTGTAATCGCTTGCTTGTCTTGTCCGCCAAATGCCTCATAATGCTTGTAAGCCAATTGCCCAAAGGGAAATTCATTCTTTATATCTGTAAATTCTAGAAGCAGTTGTTGTAAATCTTTCTGCCTGACTGCATGTTGAATAAAATCAGACATATTCTGCTTGATTTTTGTATTCTCTAGATAGTTTAGCATACTCGGTCTTGTCCCTCACCCTTCCGCCTTTTATTTTACTAAAAAGACATGAGCAAATGTCCACTGACATCACTATTTAACAATTATATAATAATATATCCTTTTTTTGTATGTATTTGGATAAAAAAAAGACTTGATGATTATCAAGTCTTTAAGAAATTTTCACATATTCATATTTGTCGTATTGATCAATGCTTTTGTTAATGTTATGAAGAGAAGCCGTTGTTTCTCTAATTTCGTTTTCAAGTTTCCATAATAATTGTTTAAGTTCTTCGATTTCATACTTTTCCATCGATTCCACTCTCCTTTTTTGGAAGATCAATGTATTTGTGTATGGTGATTGGGTCATAAGTATTTGATCTATTACTAACAGTGTAAATGTAATTGAGTATTTTTTCACCGAAAAGTATGCACAAAATGTGTGCGTGATACCGCAAAATTCAATAGGTCTTTTTTCATCATTTTCTGACTTTTCAAATCATACTTTTATCTTAATTTCAAAGGAATTGTGTCACTAATGCAACAAGAATAGGCATCATTCGTCACACTTCTCTCACAATAGAACATACGATCCCTTCTATAACCTCGATTTTGCGTGTTATAGGTCAGACGACAGACCCCATTGTGGACACCGCAATTTTTTGGCGACATTCACCGAAATTGACCGCAAAAGTACCTATTTTTATGTTGGATTTATAAAGATAGAAAGATCATTTTGATTCTTTATTCTGATTTTCTACATACATTTAGAACAGATATCCGTCCAATTTCACGTCAATGAGAGAAGAGGTGACCACGTGTTTTACTATGTTCCTTATCCTGCTTTGCAAGGTCCCGCAATGAGCCGTGCATATTCGCGCACGCCTATGACTTTTCCTCCAGTAGATGCCCACTCGTTTCAACGAGCCGCAAAGGAATCAGCCCGACTTGTTGCTGATGCTTCACTTATTACACAGCAGATTTCCAGCTCGCTTTCGTTTGCACAGCGCATCATGGAGGCTGCTGAGCGCTCTGATTCGGCAAGTGTCATCCGAATGCTGAAGCAAATCGGTGTGAAAAGTGGTATTGACATCCGCTTTAGTCCAGAAGGCATTCGTATCTACTTGTCTCTCGCCTCTAGCAGACTTTTTCTCCTTTTACAGTGGGCATAACAAAAAAAGCCGCTCTGACGTGAGCGGCTTTTACGATTCAAACATTTTATGACACCATTCAATGGCTTCTATATAACATCCGTAGGCTTCTTGCTTCGGGAGATTCCCATCTAACATCTCATGATCCCATTCATTTCGTTCAATCCGTTTGGCTACACCGAGTACAAATGAATAATCATTTTCATAGCCAAGCAGTGCCTCGCCAACTTCATCAGAAAGCGGCAGCTCTTTCACAAGTTCTGTGATATCTGCCCTGACAAGTGTATCGATGAGAGAAAACATGCCTGTCAGCATATAAGAGGCTGGGTGCTCTCGTTCGGTACGACTCGCAATCAGTTCACACGTTTTCGCCCGAATGAAGGACATTTTGATAATTTCTTTTTGGCTTGAATTGGCTTGAACATTCAATTCTTTAAATGAAAGAATAAAGATCCAGCGCCGAATTTCATTAAACCCGAGCAGAATAATCGCCTGCCGGATACTTTTGATTTGATAAAGACGTCTCATGCCGCCTGAATTGAGCATTTTTAATAATTGGTATGATAGCGAAAGGTCACTTTCAATAAAATGGGTCACGACCTGGATATTCGGCTGTTCCTTGCTCAGCTCATTTAATAGCTGGTGGTACGCATGGAAGCTGGTTGATAATGCTCGTCCTGATATAACATGCGGCTCACTAAAGAAATACCCTTGAAACAAATGGAAGCCGGCTTCTAGCGCTTCTTCATATTCTCTTCGCGTTTCCACCTTTTCTGCAAGGAAGCGAAGTCGATATTTTTTATAGGTATGTAGAATATTTCTACGTTCTTTCGATGTAGTCTTTAGAAAGTCAATTTTTAAAATATCAATGCAATAGAGGAGTTCGTCAAGCAACTTGTCACTGAAATGTGATCCGCTTAGAAAAAAATCATCAAGTGCAATCGTATATCCCCATTTTTTTAACTCCTTACATCTCATAATAAGAGCCGGGGTAATCGGGACATTTTCTAATATCTCGATCACAAGCTGATGCGGATCAAAATAGGTGAGCAGATCAGACGAAAGTAAGCTTTCGGTGAAATTAATGTAGCATCTTTTGCCTTCTGTCAATGTTTCGATGCCGATATTTAAAAAACTGTTAATAATGAGGTCCGTTGTCGCTTTGTCACCATCTTCAGCGCTATATGTATTGGTTTCACTATCTCTATAAAGTAGCTCGTATGATACGACTTGTTCTTTTCTGTTAAAAATAGGCTGTCTCGCAACAAACACCCTCAACTGCTCCAATCCTCCTTTATGCAATGACAAACAAGATGTGCTTTCAGTATACCAAATGATTGCGCTTATGGTTCAATTTGAATCGGTGAAAAAATAAAAAAAGAGATCACCTGACTGGATGATCTCCTTTTCTTCCAACGTTAGCTTTCATAAAGCTCTAGTTTAATTTTATTTTTCACGTCATGGATAAACTGCATCTTGTTATCCCAGCATTTTTGACTCAAATCGACTGGATATTCTTCTGGTTTGCTGATTCGTTTATATTCCTCCCAGAAAAGTCCGAGGCTATCCTGCACATAGGCTTGAATCGTTTGAATATCCGGATTGTCATATACAAGTTTTCCTTGTTCGAAAATCGGGACATGTAGATCCTTCGCCATAAAGTTTGTGACAAATTTGCTGATAAATGTATGCACAGGGTGGAACATTTTTAGCTTATCCTCACTATGAACATCTTCCTCTTCGAGCGCAATGTAGTCACCCTCTGAGTGATGATTCAATTGGTTGATAATGCGGTACACACGTTTACGTCCTGGTGTTGTCACTTTCTCTGGGTTGGACGAAATTTTGATGGTATCATTCATTTTGCCGTTTTCTTCAATGGACACAAGCTTATACACTGCACCGAGAGCTGGCTGATCAAATGCTGTGATCAGTTTTGTTCCAACACCCCACACATCAATTTTGGCACCCTGTGCTTTTAAATTCATGATGGTATGTTCATCGAGATCACTTGATGCAATGATTTTTGCGTCATGGAATCCAGCTTCATCCAGCATCGTTCTAGCTTTTTTAGACAAGTAGGCAAGGTCACCACTATCAAGTCTGACACCAATAAAGTTGATCTTGTCTCCGAATTCTTTCGCTACCTTAATGGCATTCGGAATACCGGATCTCACGGTATCATACGTATCGACTAAAAAGACACAGTCTGTATGGGTTTCAGCGTATTTTTTAAATGCCGTATATTCATCACGGTATGCTTGTACAAGTGCGTGAGCATGTGTTCCTGACACTGGGATGTTGAAGCGCTTCCCAGCACGAACATTACTTGTCGCCTGAAAGCCGCCGATGAGTGCCGCCCTTGCTCCCCACATTGCTGCATCCATTTCATGTGCACGTCTTGTTCCAAATTCTAGTGCTGTCTCGTCTTCAATGATTCCTTTAATCCGAGCTGCCTTTGTTGCAATCAACGTCTGGAAGTTCACAATATTCAGCAAGGCGGTTTCGATTAGCTGCGCTTCGACAAGCGTTGCCTCGATACGCATAATTGGTTCATTTGCAAAGACAATTTCGCCTTCCCGCATTGAATGAAGGGAGCCTGTAAAGGATAACCCGCTTAAATAATCAATGAAATCGCTTTTATAACCGAGTTCGTCTTTTAAATACGCTAGATCACTTTCGGTAAAGGAGAAGTCCGATAAATACTCAATCGCTTTCTCTAAACCAGCAAATACAGCGAAGCCATTGTCAAATGGAAGCTTTCTGAAGAAGAGTTCAAACACTGCCTTCTTCTCATGAATGCCGTCTCTCCAATACGTTTCTGCCATGTTAATTTGATAAAGGTCTGTATGTAGTGATAAACTGTCGTCAATAAACCGATGCTCCAACTTCCATTCTCCTTCCCTTACTTAACCACTTTCGCACCAAGCGACTGCTCAAAGTGAGAAAGTGCCCACTCGTGCCCCGCTTCATTAAAACTCGCTACAGCATTCTCGTGAATCACAAGTTCGAAGCCTTTATTGTACGCATCAACAGCTGTATGAAGTACACAAATATCGGTACATACGCCGGCTAAATGAAGTTCAGTGATGCCACGCTCACGCAGTTTCATTTCTAATTGAGTGCCTGCAAAAGCAGAGTATCTTGTTTTTTCCATATAGTAGACATGTTTTAAATGCTTTGACGTGTGAAATAGTGAACTTAGTTTTCCATAAAGTTCAATTCCCTTTGTCCCGCGAATATTATGGGGCGGAAATAACTTTGTCTCTGGATGATAAAGGTCTTGCTCCTCATGATGATCGACTGCAAAGACGACAAAGTGCCCTTCATCAATAAACGAAGAAGTGATCTCTGTGATCTTAGGCTCTATCGCCTGTCCAGGCTTTCCGCATGTCAATTTTCCATCGTCTGCAACAAAATCAACGGTATAATCAATACAAATCAATGCTTTGCCCATCCGCATCTCTCCCATATGCTCTTTTGACTCATTATAGCTTATTCATTTCACTAGGGAAACCTATTCAACAGATTCGTGAGAAAAAGCCTTTTGAAACAGCTCATCTTCGATATAGATGTGCTCTTGATTGACCGCATTCGGCAGCTCTATCACAAGACCAAAAGGAGAATGTGCCTCATGATGATTCACCACTTTAAAGGAACATCCAGCGGCATTAGCCATTTTCACATATTGAGAATAAGAAGCATAGGACAACTCACCATTTAAAAGAACAGTGGCCTGACGGTTGGCCTTTAATATTTGTTCGACCTCTTGATACGGTTTATTTCGTGATACCTGTCCCTTTGTCAGGGCAAGAAGCGCTCGTTCCCTTAATGAACCGAGAAACATTCTTCGTTCATCGGGTTTTGTTTCAGCATGTCCAAATATCCCTTGCTGCAAATAAAAGTCTACGGATTCTTCTTTCATCGCTGTTTTCACTCCTGGTTTTAAAATTTACATTTCTGTGACCCAGTGCACAATCTTTAGTGCAAGTTCACGGGCTTCGTCTGTTTCTGCTCTTTCCATTAAGGATTGCTCAAGCGTATGGATCAGCTGCTCTTTTTCGTCCTCGTACGCAATGGAAATACTCCATTCAATATCAGGTACGGCAACAAGCGTTTTATATTCTTTTTTATTTTCATGTAAATATACATTGTAGGTCTTTGGCTGCCGGCTTGTGATGTGTGCTTTTCTAATTTTCATTTAACTCTGTTCACACCTCTTTTTTCTTCTTACTTCCATATCCATTGTACCATAAAAAAAGACAGCTTCTGAAAAGGAATACCCTTTCAAAGCTGGCTACGCATTGAAGCTCTTTTGCTGACTAATAAGATTAGAATCCCAAACAAATGTGACGTTTGGACTGTTAAAAAATTGGACGAGGTCCCCTGCATTATAGGTACCTGAACCACCGGCGGAGTGATCAACACTTTTTGGTGAAATAGCAAAAACATCACCGAAATGTGCCGCCCCATTTCCGTACACACGATCTATATGAATAGGTCCAACAATCGCTGGCATTGCTCCACCACCTTTTCTATCCACATCATATGCCCAGCTCAACAATACGTGTATCACAAATAAAAAAAGACAGCTGATATTTGATCACCAGCTGTCTTTCTATGCATTAAATGATTGAGGCTGGCCAAACAATGTGAAGTCCCAAAGCATCGTCGCATTTGGATCACTTGTAAGAGACATATAATCACCGGCATTAAAGGCTCCCGCCCCGCCAGTAGAGTGGTCTACAGCTAAAGGGGCAATGGCCAGTACATCACCGAAAGTAGCTGCACCGTTTCCTCCTAATGACTCGATATGAATAGGTCCAACGATTGCAGGCATCAAAATCTCCCCCTATCTGCTTATGTCAATCATCTTATGCAAAAAGGGAAAAGTTGTGCATTTGTCCTATACGTTTAAATGTTGTTCTTTACGAGACCGCTGACGCAGCTGAACCAATCTGACAATATTCAGGGTGATGGCTTTGAGCAGTGCATAGACAGGAACCGCAAAGATCATGCCAAGGATACCGCCAAAGCTTCCTGCCCCAATTAATAACAGGATAATGGTCAAAGGATGTGTATTAAGGCGTTTCCCAATGATCAATGGAGAAATAACATTTCCGTCAATTTGCTGCACGACAAGAATCACAATCACTGTCACCACTGCTTTTCCAGGCGAATCAAGAAAGGCAATCAGCACAGCTGGTGCCGCGCCAAGATATGGTCCAAGGTATGGAATCACATTTGTGACCGCAATGATAATACCGAGAATAAGCGCATATTTCACACCAATTAATAAGTATCCAATAAAACAAGCGACTCCGACAAACAAACAGACAATAATCTGCCCCTGTATGTAAGCTGCGAGCGTGTCGTTTAATTCTTTGAAGATCTTCAGCCCTTCCTTGCGGTAAGGCATTGGTAAGAACTGAACGAGCTTGTCCGGAAACTTATGCCCGTCTTTCAGCATATAAAATAAAATAAATGGAACTGTGATGACGGCTAAAGCAATATTCGCAATCACGCCAAACACCGCAGACATGCTTGAAGCAATGTTTTCCGGTAATGCCTTTAATGTCGAAACGACCGTCTGTTCAAACTTTGAGACAGACACATAATCTTGGCTCATCATCCAAGTAAATGTTTTAGAATGCGAAAAGTCATTGATAAATTTCTGCATGTCCGTCACATATCCAGGGAAGCTTTTGACAAGTCCGCCTAACTGCGTGACAATGACAGGTCCGGCAGCATTGACGATGATTGTGATGAGTCCGATGAACAGGAGATAAATGATCAGGATAGCGAGTGTCCTAGGCATTTTCTTGGACAAAAATTGAACAATTGGATTAAAGATGAAAAAGAGAATACCCGCCAGCAAAATGGGGACAAACAGTGTTGATGCAAATAAAATAATCGGCTGAAATAAAAACGAAACCTTTGTTGATACATACACAATGAGTAAAACAAGTAATATTTGGAATGTCCAAAAATGAACTTTAGATTTTAACAAAGATGCTCCTCCTGTTACGTATTGATCTTATTAAAAAACTACTATTCAACCCACCATCTGTCAACTGCTTCTTGTTTTTAGAACCTCATTTTTTGAAAAAAAAAGAACAATTGGTATATCATGCACTTTTTCTAGATATACATTCTATAAGCATGAAAAAAAGCAGACACCTATGCGTCTGCTTGTTACACTCTTTCACTGTGATCAGGCATCACCGACACGATTTGCTGGATCCGCACATAAAAAACTGATTTCGCCCCCGCTTCTATGACAATATGATCCGGCATGACTTCCTTCAATTTCCCACGGACCGTATCTTTCACTGTTTGCACAATTAATCTCATACCGACCACTTTCTGCAATGTTTGATAAACATATGGATCAACTAATGAAACAAGCTGTGGACTTCCTTGTTGTGCCATACTACCCGCCCCTTTACTTGTGTATTTACCCACAGCGTATGCATGAACCCATGTGAATGTCACTCAGGGCAATCCCACAACATTAATACCATATTTTAACAATTGGTACGTTTTTACATTTTTTAGAAGTATAATAGATTGGTGCTGCCAACCATTTAAAACATTTGAAGAGGTGAATTGTCTTGAAAAAACTCATCTGTATTGTTGCTGTCATGCTCTTTCTATCCTCTGCATGTTATGCGCATGCAGGGACAATTGGAGACCCACCAGGGACGCCAGGAAAGTGGTTTAAAGGCGAAGAGCCCGTTCAAAAAGACGGATCAAAACCACCACTTGTTTTTGTTCATGGCATTAACAGCTCCTCCTCCACTTGGTCCAATCGAAACGATATGGCAAAGCAGGCTGTTTTGAACGGATACGAAAGCGCATTCATAGATTTGCACCCAGATCAGGACATGAAAAAGAACGGCAAGCTATTAGCGGAAAAGCTCAAAGAAATCTATGATTCGTTTGGTAGAAAACTCATTGTGATTGGTCATAGTAAAGGCGGGGTCGATACACAGTCCGCCCTGGTGTATTTCAAAGCCCATCCCTATGTGGAAAAGGTCATTACTCTCGGCTCTCCTCATAACGGGACACCGCTTGCGGATCTAGCGTATAGCAAGGGCGGAAGCTGGCTGGCGGAAATTCTTGGACAAAAAAGCGACGCGCTTTATTCTTTGCAAACCGGTCTAATGACGGCTTTTCGAAGTGAAACGGACCAGCTAGAGGCGTTCCCCAATAAATATGTCACCTACTCTGGTTCGGAATGGGGAACATTTGGCGGTGCGCTGTATTTAGGTGGCATGTATTTAAAGAGCTTTGGTACAAATGATGGTGCCGTCACGGTAAACAGCACAAAACTATCATATGCAAACAATATTTTAACAGGAAAATGGGATCACTATTCAATCAAAAACGGCACAAGTATGTTTCCTGTGTTCCAGCATCAGCTGCTGGCAAATGCCGCGAGCGCTGAAAATAAACATAAAGAGGAACAAGAGCCCGTTTCTGCTGAGCTCAATACAGATGTTTATGTGAAAGGTGGAGAAAGTGAAAAGGATAAAACAGAAGCGTTCTATGTAGAGGAAGGAACGAATGGCTTATCGATCCAGTGGTTAAATGAAAGGCAGGAGACGCAGCCCGAAATCATTGCCCCAAATGGAGATGTCTTAACAAACCTTAAGACATCGGAAGCATCTTTCCCATATGAAGGCGCATATTCACACCATGTGAAAATCAATAAACCCGTTCCTGGAAAATGGACGATTCAATCGAACTCAGGAAAAAGAGCTCCTTATCTGCTGCTTGTAACCTTTGATTCACCATTAAATGAAGAAATTAAAGAAGCTGCTTCGAAGTCAGGAGATGCATCGACCCATTCAAGCGGTCTGATTAAACGGTTAAGCAGAACGGTGGAAACCACTTACTTTCAAGATGCAAAAAAAGATCATCCATTGAAAACAAGTACCTCATCAGCCGTTCAATTGAAAAAAGAAGGTGCTTATTCTGTCACGGTAAATTACACTGGACTCACTGCGTCAGGGACATCTGCGTTTAACCGTACCGTTATTCGCACATTGTATGTCGATCAGCACGGAACGATTCATGGTGACATTCCATATTAAACAGAGCGTTTCATGGGCTGAAGTGCCTGCTGCACTTTCTGATCCAAATCAGCAATTTTTTTCATTGCGAGTGATTCGTCTATTTGTCTGTAATGGTGGTGTCCGCCAGGCTCTTCATCCATTTCATCTGCTTTCTTCACAATTTGTTGGAGTGTGTCCTTATGAAGGTCGCCCTCTGGCAAATAGGAATCTGTATGAAGCAGAATCGCAAGTGCAATATCTTTGGCTGCTTTTGGTTCCTCCCCGAGCCGTATGAGCAGTTTATGTGCCCGCTCCGCACCTTTAATGGCATGAATATCATTTCGTCTATATGTCTCGTAATCCCATTCTCCGCCGGCTGTATACCATTCATAATGGCCAATGTCATGTAAGAGCGCTGCTTTCACAGCCAGATCTGGGTTAATCCCTGCATTCATCGCCAGCTTGAATGCGTGATAAGCACAAGCAATCGCATGGGCTTTTCCTGAACGATTTAAATATTTTTGAGCAACTGGATGGGTGTAAACATCCATTAATGTAACCTTTCTCATGGAGACCCCTCCTTATCTATATTTTTAGCATCCTAACATATTCTGAAAAGAAACTCAAATGTTCTGTTATATTTTCTATGAGTCTCAAGATTAGCTTATGTCAAATTGGCCGGTTTTGCTTGTACAAGACGGAAAAAAGCAGTCGTTATGACTGCTTTTTCACATGCTCACGTGCATCGTATACACAGCCGCCAGCTGGATCACCCGCTAAAAGATCGAGCAAAATACCTGCGACTTCATCTGGACTCTTCAGTGTGCCTGTTTCATATAATTGCTGAAAACGATCAATTTGTTCGAAGTCCTGTTTTGATGATTTCCGAATCTCTCCTTGCATATCTGTATCAATCGTGCCTGGGGAAAATGAAAACGTGTTGATTGGATATTCCTCGTCCTGCTGTTCCTCATGCAAAGTCCTCATAAACATATCAAGTCCTGCCTTTGAGCTGCAATACGCACTCCAGCCTTTATATGGATTTTTCGCCGCTCCAGAAGAAAGGTGAACAATCGTTTTCTTTCCATTAAATGATTGAGTCTGCTTAACAAACACATGGCTCAGCAAAACAGGAATCACAAGATTCAGCGTATAATGCTGATGAAGCGTATCCTGTCCGCCTTGCCCCACACGCTTGATAGGTGTCACCATGCCTGCATTATTGACGAATAAGATGTCATCAGCTGCTGTCAGTGTTTGCGGCGTGAGACAATCTCGAAGCCATTTGGCTGCTGCTTGCTCATCTGTCAGGTCGACCTGTGTATGTGTAAGCTTCGGATGAGAAATTGGTGATGCACTTCTTGCTGCCGTGTACACATGATCTCCGCTTGAAAGCAGCCGGTTCACAAGTGCTAGGCCAAATCCTTTTGATCCGCCTGTAACGATTGAAACTCGAATGACAATCTCCTCCCTCGATAACTCTATTTTACGTAGGGAAACGGTACGACTTCAAGCAATCTGCACAAAGAAAAACCTGCCTCTTTTTAAAGAGACAGGCTATTTCTTCTCAGCCTTCACATTCACCTTTGGAATTAGAATGACCATCACAACGATGCCAAAGACGATTAAGAAACCAAAGATGATCGGAAGCAGTGCGGATGACTGCTTCTCATAATCATCTCCAGAAGGTGCCGATACAGCGGCATCACGAAAAGAGATATTCATCTCTTCCATCATGTGAGCTGATGTTTTGGGCGGATTCTCTTTTAGATCACTGAAAAGCTGCGGAGAAAGAGACCCTCCCGGAGTTTTAGGCGGTTCAGCAAAATGAATGTCTGTTTTAACTGTTGATGTCTTTTTGCTTTGTTCGTATTTCGTTTGATCCCTCAATATACTTGAGTTAATATTGAGTTCTTTTTCTTGATATTCATTCGGCTTGACATTTGTATCCGTATCTTCACCAGCAGCGAAAGCAGCAGGAATGAGGAGAAAAAGGGACATGACACCAAGTGCCATCCCTTTCACGAACAGATTAAGCCTCATGAGTCACATCACGTTCCTCCGTTTTATCTTTCCATAGCTTTGTCACAAGCGGGATGGCCATGAAGAGGACAGTTAAAATCACTAATCCTATAACCCCCATTCCAAAGTGATCTCCATTTCCATATTGGATGGACAGGTACACGTCTGTCACTGGATTTGTGAAATGGAAATTCGGCATCACCAAATCAATTAATGGTGCGACAAAGAAGAAAATAAGCGCCGTTGCTGCCATCCATCCGGCAATAGAGCCGAAAAGGAACGCCGTGCGAATAAAGGCGGAACAAGCCACTAATAGTAAAATCGTGAAAATGGACCACTGAATCGCTTGATCATCTGCAAGCTTGTAAATGTTCAGTCCGAACAAGCTGATCATGAGTCCGACTAATAGATTTAAGATGCCAAACAGTGCACCTTTAACCAGCATCGGAGCTGCCGCATAATACGAGCTGAAAAAGCCAATTAACAAACTACTGATCATCACAATGACCAAAATGACCACTGGCGGTACAGTCTGCGTTTTTTCTTCTGGTACATCACCGCTAATTTTCAGCGGATTGGCTAAGTGATTATACACATAGTTGCTGTTGCCTTGATCGCTTAATGTGTTTCCTAAAATACCCTTCAAATCTTGCTGAACAAGCTTCGTGGAATGAACATTCTTGCTCCAGTTTTCATTCAGCGTATCCGCTTTTTCTTGGACCGTTGTCACACTCTCTTCAATGTTATTCGTATAATCCGCCACCCCTTTTTGGCGGTCGGTTAACGAACTCATATTTTCAGAAAGTCGAAGCACTTCCTGACCAATTGAATCCTGTGCACTGACAACAATAGAACTGCCTGCAAGGTCTGCCGTATACACTGCATCTCCTTGATCAGCCATTTGCTCCGCAACATTGTCCGCACTTTCAGAAATTGTGTTTAATTCCTGTTCCATGCTTGCCTGCTGAGTCGAAATGTATTCTGCATAGCCATCTGAAAACTTCTGCATCTCATCAATAAAAGTAGACACATCATCGTTTGACGTCAGCATTTGTTTTTTAAGCGTATCCCAGTTTTCTGTTTCCTCTTTTTTGATGGAGAGGATGGACTGGATATTCTCTTCTTTTGTGTCTAGTAAAGAAGAGTTATTAGATGGTAGATAGACATTTGCAATCATCATCTCTAGCTGGGAGAGTTGATTGGAATACTCCATTAATTTTTTAGTGTTTGTTGATTTTGTATCAAACTTTCTCTCAAAAAGATTATCATTAAATGCTTTACCAATCGGTGAGTTACTGCGCTTCAGCTCATTTACTTTGCTTAAAATAGCGGATTCCTGATTTTTGATTTCATTTGGAATCACATTATATCGATCTTGTAACCATAGGAACATCTTTTCAAGCTTTTCTACTTTTTTCGTAAGTTTCTCAAGCTCTTTACTCATTTGACTCACTTTGTCTTTCAATTCGTCATTATGAGCGGAAGCTTTTTCTTGAATTTTCTTTTTCACTTCATCTAAGCGGGTTGAGAGTGCTTTTAGGTCATCCTGCGATGAATTCTTGTTGCCGGAATCTGGCTGAGCAGGATTTTCGCCCGCTTCACCTTCTTCCCCATCTCCGGTCGAAGGCGGTGTCTCTTGTTCTCCTAATTGATCCGCAAGGTCGTTCATTTCTATTGAAATTTGCGAGAGCTCATTTGTTTCTTCATCTAGGTTAATCCCAATCTCTTCTGGGTTTTCATTATCTTGATCTGATGGCCCGTCATCTTCAGAATCAACTGGCGGCTCAGGCTCATCCATCAACTCTTGCCGTTTAGCCAATAGCTTTGTCTGCAAGGCTGATATCTTATTTCGATAGTCTTCTAAGTAACGCTCTTCATACTTTTTAATCAGTTCTTCCTGAGACTCCTGAACAAGCTTAGTTAATCCCGTTGATTGCTTAGGAATAGCGTCCTCTCTTGACTTTTGAACAGATTGGATGGCGCTGTCCGTTGTGTTTAGCTGACTTTGTACGCCGTTGATGTCTGTTTTGAGTCCACCCATTTGATCACTAAAGCTGCGGGCATTTTGGTTTTGGATATCAGCGAGCTGTTTGAGCCCCTGCTGGATTTGTTTTTGATTTGTCGATTGCGCTTTGATCAAGAGGTCCTTTTGTTTGTCTTGATACTGCTGGTATTGATCGACTACTTTCACAAAGTCCTTTAACTGGTTCTTTGCTTCTTCTGTTGTACTCAGACCATCTTTATATTGTTTCTGCGAGTCGGTCATCGCATTTTTTAATTCTTCTATTTGTTTCTTCTGCTGCTGAACAGCGTCTGATAGTTTGTTTGAGTTCGGCTTATAGAAGTTATACATCGTGTTTTGGAATTCGACTTCTTTGCCGACAATATGCTCAAACTCTTCTCTGACATTGCCGATTTCCTGTGATACAAAGCTCCAGTATAAAGTCGACATCTGTTCATTCATTTTCTTTTGCGCATTTTCCAGCTCTCTTTGCACTTTCTCTTTATTGACTGAATTGAGCTGATCTTGAATGGAAAATTGAATGGATGCCTTTTCAGGATGATCTTTATCATAGCTCAGCACATTTTTAGAGAAATCAGACGGAATATAGAGGACAGCGTCATACTTTCTGCTTTTCAGTCCATTTTCCGCCGCACTGCGGTTCACTACGGTCCATGTATAATCTGGACGCTCTGATAATGCGGCGACGACATCCTGTCCGAAACGAGCGGTGTTTTCACTTTCGCTCGCTCCCATATCCTCATTGACCACAGCAATATTACGTGTGGCATTCTTTTTCTGTTTTGCCGGATCATCTCCAATAAGGTGGAAAAATAAAACCGGCAGAACCAGAATCAATATCATGGTCGATACGATTTTGATGGAGCTTTTTTGCTGCTCTGTCATTGAACACTCTTCCTTTCTACCGCACATAAAGGAACCTGGATTTTCTTCTCTTTCCCGTTTTCAACCAAATACCCGAAGCCTGGCTGAATATCTGGTTCTTGTCTTGCATACGGAAGCGGTATGATGTTTTGCTCTGATTTTTTCATGAGTAACATGGCATGACGAACTTGTTTGATTTCGTTTGTGAGTGCATCATAGCCTTTACTGAATTCGGTATGATTTCCTGATGCGATCAGGCTAAAGCCTAGGTGTGCATATGACTTCATGAAATCAGCCAATTGATCTTGAAGACGCGGGTCGATTGTCTGCTGAAAACGCGTAATGCCATCAATCACAAGCACAATTTGAGAGAACGACAACTGATCAGTCTCTCCCCGGCGCACAGCTTCGACGTACATCTCTTCACGCACCTTGAATAAACGGTCTATTTCCTCAGCCCATTCGGTGATATCACCTTTTGTTTCAAGGTAATCAATGTTCTCTTCTTTTGCATAATGAGAGAGACCCCGATCAATCGAATCAAAGACGGCTAGCTTCTCAGGTTTTGCTGCTAATAGCTGATCAAGCATCAGTTTTGTCACATTTGTTTTCCCTCGCTGCGTTTGACCGATGATGAGGCAGTGTTTATTCTTCTTCAAGTCAAAGTAAACAGGAGCAACAGATTCCTCATCTAGTCCGACTGGAATGTCATACGGCTGTTTTTGTTCTTCTAAGCGACTTTCTAGCTCCAAAATGGTTAGTTTATCAGGAAGCATTGGTACAGGTTTTGGTTTTTCAGCTGATGCAAAGCGATCATGAAGAAGCTGGATCTCTTGTTTCAAATGCTCAAACAGCTCGAGGTCGTTATCTCCTTCAACTGGTAGGAACATTTGTGCAAAGTAAAGCTCTTCTTTGTTGATAATAACTCGTCCTGGAATCGGCTCTAAGCTAAATTTCGGTCTGCCAATAATCGAGTACGCCTCTCCTTGATCCATTAAGTAATGGACGACCTTTGTTTTCAAGTTGTTCATAAGAGATTGACGGACTGCGTTTACCCGAGTCGCTGTAATTAAGAAGTAAATTCCTAATGATTGTCCATCACGGCTCAGCTGGATAAATTCAGATTCAAGTTCATGCATTTCGTCTTTGACAATGTCAAAGTTGTCGATCACGATGAAAATGAATGGGAGCTTTTTCTCATTTAAGGCGTTGTACATTTTGATATGACTCATTTCTTGCTGCCTGAATAAACGCTTGCGGTATTCAACCTCTTCCCGCAGACGCGTCATCGACTTTTGAATCTTTCTCATTTGATCCATTAAGAAATAATCCGCCGTGTGCGGCAGCTTGGCCAACGGAAGCAATGTTCCATTTCCGAAGTCATAAATATACGCATGCCATTCTTCAGGTGAATATCTCTCCGCAAAGCTCATGAGTAGTGTTGTTGCAGCAAGTGATTTTCCGTAGCCAGAGGAACCAAAGATCCCAATGTTCCCATCCTCCATCATTTGATAAGAAAGTGGATGCTGGCTTTGCTGATCTGGCTCATCGACAAGCGCAAAATGGAAGACATGCTCTTCACTCGACGCGTAACGTGATTTTGGAATCCGTTCTTCGAGCGGTGGAAGCCAAGGACTTGGGAGCTTCTCAATCCCAAGCTCCTGCTGCATACGTTCAATTTCATCCACAACAGCAGAAATCTCCGACACTGTCTCTTTTTTCACAGCCGGCTCTGTGCTTACCCCTGATAACGGAATAAGTCCAGTATCAGTCACAATGGCAATGTCATCTTCTGATCCGTAGCCATCTTCCATATAAGGCGCACCGCTCCAAGCTGATTGGAACAATTCATAGATTTCATTGTTTCCTACTTGTAAGTAGCCACGGCCTGTAACGGTAATAGACGCCGCATCACTATTTTTCAATATCTCCTTACTGTCTGACGCATCTTGTACTTTTAATGCGACCTTAAAGCGGGAGTTACTCCAAATCTGATCATCAATGACCCCGCCTGGCTTTTGGGTAGCCAAAATGAGATGAACGCCGAGGCTTCGGCCGATACGTGCCGCACTGACAAGCTCTCTAATAAAGTCGGGCTCTTCACTTTTTAATTCAGCGAACTCATCAGAGATTAAGAATAAATGAGGCATTGCCTGTTCAGCCTTTTTCTCCTTATAGAGCTTCGTATAATCATTGATGTGATTCACATGATATTGATCAAACAAGCGTTGTCTTTTCTTCAACTCACTTTTAATTGAGGCAAGCGCCCTTTCACTAAAGTTCTTACTGCCTTCAATATTGGTGATCGTGCCAAGTAAATGAGGAATATTCCGGAACGGCTGCGCCATTCCGCCTCCTTTATAGTCAATCAATAGAAATGCGACTTCATGCGGATGAAAGTGTACAGCGAGCGATAAAATGTACGTCTGTAAAAATTCACTTTTCCCTGATCCTGTTGTTCCCGCCAACAGGCCGTGCGGGCCATGTGCTTTTTCGTGCAGGTTCAGATCCACAATGTCATTTTTCCCTTTATAACCGATTGGCACAGAGAGTGATTTGGCCGTTTCTGATGTGAGCCACTTTTCACGAATACCAATCTCGTCTACCTGTTTGGCATGAAAAAGATCAAGGAAGGAGACCGTTTCAGGAATCGAATTGGTCATGCCAACTTGATGATCTAATGTTCTCAGCGTTCTGGCAAACAGCTCATTGTCCCCGCGCTCATGTGTATCAAGCTGAAATGGAATTCGGACGGCTTTCTTGTGCTGAATGAGAATATCTCCTTCTTCCTCGTTAATATAACGGACAAGCGTCGAGATATTTTCAGCTAAGCTTTCCTTTGTTTCAGCAGCAAAAATAATGGAGATGCCAAGGTCCGTTCGGCTGCCTTCTAAATATTCTAAAATCACATGTTCCGCAATGAGCTCATGATTTGTCACGATAAACACAAAGTGAGGCGTAAAGATCTTCTTCTCTTTTTCTTCTTCTAGATCACGCTCACGTAAAATTTCATAAATGGAGGACAACAGCTGATCACGTGTTTGTTCGTTGTAAATGAACCCTTTGCCGTATGTATGAGGCAGCTGGAAATGCGGAAGCCATTTCATCCATTCCCACTTCTCATACTCCTGCTCATGAAAAATAAAGACAAATCTTAAATCATGATAGCTGTGCGAGAAAGCAAGCTGTCCGACAAGCTGATGAAGCTCCTTTTTCACAATGGCTGGCTTTCCAATCAATCCAGTTGGGCCATCGGCAAGACCGAATGTGATGGGTACATCCTTTACTTCACGATAGACCTGTTGCATGTGCTGCGTTTGTTCCATTAATTCATCGATATCACGATTGGCCATATCGCCGCCGCTCATCGATAGTTCATAGCTTGACGGGACTGCGCCCGTCCCAAGACGCAGCTGCAAGAAATCATCACTCATCAGTGTTTTTTCCCAAATTCGGCCGCTAATTTCTGACGTTAAATACTTCATTTGTTCAAATGACGGATAATGATACGTCAAAATATATTGCTGGCGGTCGTAGAGCTCTTGCAGCTCTTTTCGTTTATTTTCTAAGTAAAGAGAATAGACTCGCTGCCGTTTCTCTTCCCTTCTTTTGCGTTGTGATTTCTCTTTAAAGTATTGAACAGACGATGTGATTAACGTCATGATAAACATCGCCATCGACACGACAATAAAGATCCCGCGCGGCTGGACAAGAGCGACAATTCCCATCACAAGAAGCATCACAAGCGGCGGGAGGACAACAAGCCAAAGCCCTCTGCTGTTATTTTCACTCTCCTGCGAAGGAAAGCTAAAGGAAACCCGGTCATCTGGCAGATCATAAATTAAACGCGGTGTTCGTCTATATAAAGGATATTTTTGTTTTGTTTCTGTGCTTGGTGCTCTTGTTTTTTCCAAACGTGTTTGAAATGGTTCATATGCAGTCACCTGCAATAAATCATCCTCTTTCAATGTCACCGTTAGGAAGTTCCAGAACAGCTCATCTCCAGCATCAATTGTCTCTGGACCGTGAATTTTTTGCCCGTTCACATAAATCGTTTCGTCCTGAGGCATGACATACCAAGTTCCTTCGATTTTCTCCAAAGTAAATTGGCTCGCATCTTGAAACATGGAATGCGCTTGTTCTTTCCACACATCGATATCATCTTTGTTCTCACGTGAAAAAGACAGCTCGACTCTATTTCCTAGGTAATAAATGTGTTGATCATGATGTGCTTCCATTAAAACAAGTGTCAGTGTACCAAGCTTATATGGTTCATGTGGAAGTAATGTGCCTTTCTTCTCTTCACCCTGATAAATGGAAAAGCCATCATTCGGTTCATCAGGAGTTAAACGGATGACCCCTTCATCAAACGAAAGTGAAGGGATTGTCACCGTATGCTCTATTTCAGGTCCAATCACAGCTTCTCGATTGAACTGCTCGTCTAAACGGACGGTTTGATAATCCTCCTCATAAAAAACCCAAAGAAGACTCAAACGCTCCACCTCCTCATGGGACAGCACCAACTGTCAGTTGTATCGAAAGAATTATTTTTTCTCATCTTTTTTCGTCTGAGAGGTTTTCTTTTTCGCTTCAGATTCTTTCTCTTTTTTCTCTTGATCGGCTTTTGACTGCTCTTTTTGTTCAGCTGTTTCATCTGTTTGACTTGCGCCCGAGGAGTCATTGGTGCTTGTCTCCGTTGTTTCTTTTTCTTCATATTTCGCCATTTCCTTAATGATCGGATCTAGCTGTTTTTGTTTTTCTTCCGCAGAAAGACTGTCATCGTTTTGAATGTCGTTGCGGTAGGCGACGAGTGCCGTAAATATGTACCGGTCGTCTCCAAGTACCCGTGCAATATCAAGTGCTTCCTTGCTATTGCCTTGTCCAATATGAATCCAGAAAAGGAAATATTGCGGATCAGTCTGTAATGTGTATGTATCTGTGATTTCTTTTTTATGCTGATCGAGTAACAGGTTGCCTTGATTTGTTTGTACATACGAAATGGCCAGTTCATATTGAAGAGAGACCGGCATTTGATTGGCTGAATATTTTTCTAACGTATCCACCACTTGGCTGTACTGTTTGTTGAGATAATATTTGTTTGCCTCGACATACGCTTCTTGTTTCGGCATCGCAAAAAAGAAGGTGTAAATGGTGTACACCAATGCAGGGATTAATAGGACAAGCAGACCTAGTCCGATATATCGTTCGACCTTCCATTTCTTTTTCGGAATGGTCAATAGCGTTTTCTCTTTCGTTTCAATCGCTTCGATCTTTTGCTGAATCAGGGCAGACAATTCTTCCAGAGACTGCGTTTCGCTGATCTCTTTTGCCAGTTCAGATAATTTCAGTGTCTCGCTGTAAGCCACATATTCTTGAAACTGATATTCATGGTCCACCACTCGAAGAATGACGGCTTTGACCTCTTTTAACAGACGATGCTCATCCGTTTCATATGGCGGGATGCTTTCTTTGACGCCGTAATGCAAAAATGCAGGAGCTAAGCCTTGATGAAAAACAATGTTTTCAGGAGAAACAATAGGATGCAGCCGCTTCACGTCGTGTTTGCACACTGCATCGACAAGCTGGTATGAAAAAATCCATTTGCTTTTTTCATCCTTCGCATGGATGAAACGAAATTCCTGATAGGCAGGAGGCGGTTGAATAGAAATAATGACCTCATCTTCAGTTAATTGAATCTCTTTTTTGAATGAAGGGTTGATGTCTTTGATCGGTGCCGCTTCTAAACCGTCTAAGAGTTTAATGGTCTCTCTTTGAAAAATGAAGCTGTAGGTTACGCCCTCTTTTTTCATCACTGCTTCTAATTGTTCTTCTAAATAGGAACTCTTTTTATCTGCCATTTACAAAAGTCCTTTCATAGTATTTCCAGCCTGTCTCCTGTGGTGATTCCACAGTCTGACAGCTTATATTCGCCTGAAAACACAGCTTTCTTATTGACTACTCGCACCCAGCCGCCTTCTCGCTTAGGAAGTGAGATTTGTTTTGCCTGCCAGGCGATATGGATGACTTGTTTAATATGTAAATAATTTGATAGTCTCAAATCAAACACACTGCCATCATAATTTTTTAAGTCGATGGTAATATCGATATACACAAATTTCCACCTCACAAAATAGAAAGAGCGCCGGCATCCATTGACAGACTCGGCGCTTTTTCTGCTTTTCACACTTAGAAAGGAAATCCCTTTGATTAGCCGCGGATTTGGCTAGCGATGTCTTGGTCAGTGCTTTCAAGTGTATTTGCCGTTTGATCAAGCTGATTGCTGACATCTGTTAATAGATCAGACATTTTGATGAATGAAGGCTTTAACTGCTCGTATTGATCAGCAAATGCTTCACTAGAAGCACCTTCCCACATTCCTTTTAAATCTGAGATCATTCTATTTAGACGATCAACTTGGTTTAACACTTCTTGACTTTCAACACCATATTGCTTAGCGGTCGCTCTTAGTTCTTCTGGGGTTACGCGAATAATTCCTGACATATTCCTCATTACCTCCCGTGCATAGCCGCCATATAATGGGCTAATCCACTTATTTTTTGACGTTATTATTATAAAAACAGAAATGATACACAGTCAAACAAATCTGTTTTTATTTTACAAAATGAGTCTATAGAATTACTGTATTTTCGCTTTTTATCTAGTATTTAACATTTTTTTGGTCATATATTCTTAATAAGTGTAGACACACTTCACTGAATCTTTCCGCCTATTGATTTATTACTACGTTATTATTGTACTATTTCTTTTTCGCCTTCTTTCAGCATGATACGCTCGCTTCTCATAGCGATCTCTTTTTTAAATTTATGGCATTTTGTTATTGATTTACGTACCGCTTTCTCTTCATAATGTAAGTACGTGAAATATTCGAAAAAGCAGGGGTTTTTATGACAAAAAAGACAGATCCATTTAAGTATAGTCTTGATCGTTTAGAGGATGTGGCAGACCAAATTAGTGATGTGCTCAATTGCCCTATTACTATAGAAGATACGCATCATCGATTGCTCGCTTATAGCACACATAATGATTTTACTGATCCCGCCAGAACTTCAACCATTATCTCCCGCCGTGTACCGGAAAAGGTCATTAATCGGCTTTGGAAAGACGGCATCATTCCTACACTCCTTAAAACAGACGAACCGCTTCGTGTCCCTCAAATTGCAGAGGTGGGTTTATCTAGCAGGGTTGCCATTTCAATCTGGAAGGACAAAGAAGTACTCGGATTTATCTGGGCAATTGAATCCGCACAGCCTTTTTCAGAAGAAGAAATGGACCTTCTGAAGATGGCAGCACATGCTGTTAAAAACAAATTACTTAACTTACAAATTCGCAAAACGAAAACAGAAGAACGCAATCAGGAGCTTTTTTGGAAGATGCTCACAGGTCATATTCATGAAAAGGATGAGATGCTCGACCTATTTTTAAGACTCGGCATCAGATGTCCAGACACGTATGCCATCATCATCTTCCGACTTCGTGACGAACTCACAGAGGACACAGAAAAAAAGCTATCTTATCTGCTTGAAACAACACAGCAAGTCCAAGTGCTGTTAACGACTGTTGATTTTCACGAATTCATTATTCTTGTCTCACCAAAAACAGAGCACCCACTGCAGGATATTAAACAATTCACAAGCGGCATGCTGCAGCAGCTGTCTGATCGTTATCATATCCATCACGTTCAAGCAGCGATTGGTGGAATTTACGATAACATCTCTCATATTCAGCCATCCTATAAAGAAGCACTGGCTGTATTAAAAACAAAAGAGCGCTTCCCTGTTGAAACCGAACGTTTACACAGTTTTTCTGAACTTGGTATTTATCAATATTTAGATGTCCTCGCTGAAAAACGAAGGGGTTCATCTTACTCCAGTTACTCTTTATCAAAGCTGGAAGATTACGACCTGAGGCATCATTCCAACCTAGTCGAAACCCTTGAACGGTTTATTGACTGTGACAGCAATGCCAATATTGCCGCAAAGCAATTAAACATCCACATCAATACATTGAATTACAGATTAAAACGCATTACGGACATTGCAGAAATCGATTTAAAAAACATGAATGAGAAAATGACCATATACCTTGATATGAAGCTAAAAAACGTCCATTTGTGAAATTTCACAAAGAGGCGTTTTTTTATTTTTTATTTCAACCGAAGCATTTTTTAAACATTCAGGATACACTAGACATACAATATGAATAGATAAGCATGGGAGGAATAAACATGATCATCGGCATTCCGAAAGAGATTAAGAACAATGAAAACCGAGTGGCATTAACACCAGGAGCAGCTTCTCAATTACTTTCAGCTGGACATCAGATTTTGATTGAAACAAACGCTGGTTTTGGAAGCGGATTCACTGATGACGATTATGTATCTGTTGGTGCAGAAATTCTTGATCAAGCGAAAGATGTGTGGGCTTCTTCTGATATGATCATGAAGGTAAAAGAACCATTACCTGAGGAATATTCATTTTTCAGAGAAGGACTCATCTTATTTACGTACCTGCATCTTGCTGCAGAGCCCTCCTTGGCTGAAGCTTTAAAACAAAAAGGCGTCACAGCTATTGCTTATGAAACAGTAACGGACGGAAAATCACTCCCTCTCTTAACACCTATGTCTGAAGTGGCAGGCAGAATGGCCGCCCAAATCGGTGCACAATTTTTAGAAAAGCCAAAAGGCGGTAAAGGCATCTTGCTCGCAGGCGTACCAGGGGTATCAAGAGGGAAGGTCACGATTATAGGCGGCGGTGTTGTTGGAACAAACGCAGCGAAAATGGCGATTGGACTTGGCGCAGATGTCACTCTTATTGACGTAAACGCAGAACGATTACGTCAGCTGGACGATCAATTTGGGCATCAAATGAAAACGTTAATGTCTAACCCTGTCAATATCGCCGATTCAGTCAGTGAGGCGGACCTTCTCATTTGTGCGGTGCTGATCCCAGGTGCCAAAGCACCAACGCTTGTGACGGAAAAAATGGTGAAGCAAATGAAGCCCGGTTCCGTCATCGTAGACGTAGCCATTGACCAAGGCGGCATTGTCGAAACCATAGATCATATCACAACACATGATCAACCTACTTATGAAAAACACGGTATTTTACATTATGCTGTCGCCAATATGCCTGGAGCAGTTCCACGGACATCGACTGTTGCTTTAACAAATGTCACCGTTCCCTACGCACTGCAAATTGCTAATAAAGGCGCTGCAAAAGCCATTCAAGAAAACAAAGCCATCGCAGAAGGTGTCAATGTCATGAACGGACATATCACATATGAAGCCGTCGCTCGTGATCTCGGCTATGATTATGTACCTGTTCATCAAGCGATCGATGCGTCCTCTATGACAGAAGCTTAATACAGACCCGCCCTTTTGATGGGCGGGTTTTATTGTTAACCAATATTAAAAACAGGTTGACAAATAACCTTCATCCCCTTAATCTATTTGTACAGATAAGACAGGGGGAAACATCATGCAACAGAAAACAAGAACCGCTGATTTTGTGCTAGTCGGAATGTTTGCTGCACTCATGGCGATTGGAGCGAATATCACATCCATTGTGCCGTTTTTACAGGTCGGCGGAATTCCACTTACGATGCAGCCATTTTTTTGTGTACTTGCTGGTCTTTTGCTCGGCAGACGGCTTGGTGCTTTAGCGATGATTGTATATGCCTTGGTCGGAATTGCTGGCGCACCTGTATTCGCACAGTTTTCAGCAGGCTTTGGGGTGATTTTAGGCAAAAGCGGTGGTTTTGTCTTATCGTATATTCCTGCTGCCTGGCTAGCTGGATTCATTTTAGAAAAAAGAAAAAATCCTGGATTTGGCCGCTTTTTACTTGCAGCTATTGCAGGTACGACCGTCATGTATGTGATCGGAACGACTTATACGTACCTCGCATTAAATGTGTGGCTGAATGCCCCGATTTCTTATCAAACCACGTGGTTCTTTATGATCTGGTTTATGGTGAAAGATTACGCATTGACGATATTACTTGCGATGCTGGCACCTAAAATTTATCGCTCTGTTTCAAAAGCTACGTCCTTTCGAAAACAACAAGCCGCATCATAAGTGCAGACATCATCTACAAGTTGAACATAGAGAAAAGAGCCTATCTTCATTTAGGCTCTTTTTTCATCATTTATTCAGCGTATTGGTCGATGATTCCTTCTAGCATCCCTTCAAGCACTTCTACATCTTCAAGGTCTGATGGACTGAAGCGGTAGCGCACAAGCTGTTCTCCATCATGATACATCTCCTCAAGCCACCCTCTGAGTCCTCTTGCTCTGCGGTCAACTTCGAAAACAATGTCTAATCCGCCTTCATCTATCAGAAAAATCAGCTCTAATTCATCAAGCATATAACGATAGTCATCTGATGTCGGAATAAACTCGAATTCTTGAACAAATGGCAGACGACGCTGGAAGTAAGGTGCTTGTTCACAGTCCGCTTCGTTCAGGTGGAAGCCAAGATTTCTAGTGGCCTCCAGTACATTTCTCACCCAAGGATGTGCTTCAACGAAAATGCGGTCATAGTCAGATTTATCGATTCCTCCTTGGATATCAAGGTCTGTCATTACTGCAATTTCTACTTTTCCGATCGTCATCGGGGTATCGATAGGAAGAATAAATGAAAACGGAAATTCATGCTTTTCTCCAGGCTGGATGATAAAAGAATCCGTCACCCGTAAAGTAAAGATATTCACATATTTTCTATGCTCTTCATCATCTTTCACAATCACATACTGTGTTTGAATCTTGACATTGATATAGCGGATGTCCTGAGAGATTTTCCCGCCTTTTGCATGGACAGTTCCCCTTACCTCTTGTCCAGGATAATAAGTGTTTTTCTCCAAAATGGTATCTACCTTTGCCGCACCAATCCCTGCACTTGCCGCTAGCTTTTTAAAAAATGACATCTCTCATCTTCCCCTTTTCGTTTTTATCAGCATATATACGTAAGATAGAGGAAGAAAGATTCATTTAATTCATACTTTAGTCCTAATTATTTTTTCGCTTGTGAACAACAAAAAAGCTTATAGAAAAAACATCATCGTTTTCTCTACAAGCTTTTCATCTTACAGGATAATCGCTGCAAGCCAGCCGAATAGAACAAGCGGGATATTATAATAGATAAAAGTCGGGACACATGTACCCCAAATGTGGTGATGCTGTCCATCCATGTTCAATCCAGATGTCGGTCCAAGCGTACTGTCACTTGCAGGTGAACCTGCATCACCAACAGCCGCAGCTGAACCAATAATGGCAATGGTCGCCATTGGACTAAATCCAAGGTGTAAACAAAGTGGAACAAAGATGGTCGTAATAATTGGAATCGTGGCAAATGATGATCCGATCCCCATTGTCACAAGCAGACCCACAAGCAGCATTAAAATGGCCGCGAGACTTTGGCTGTTGCCGATAAATTGTGAAGATGCTTTAACAAGCGTTTCAATGTCTCCTGTTTTGGTTAAAACGTTGGCAAATCCAGCCGCAACAAGCATGACAAAACCGATAAATGCCATCATGTTCATTCCTGATGTAATCAGTTGATCTGCTTCATCGCGTTTCATCATTCCGGTCACAAACAAGACAAGCAGTCCTGCGAGTGCACCGAAGATCATCCCTTCCACGCCAAGGCTTTGAGACAGATAAAGCTGGACAATCAATGACACGAGAATGGCAAGACCGGCAAAGAATAGACTTTTTGTCGTATACGCTGATTTCTCTACATCTGTAATATCGCGATCCTCATATACTTTTGGCTTACGATACATGAATAGAGAGACGATCAATCCTAGTACCATCCCACCAACAGGGATCAGCATGGCATATGGAATATCTGCTAAATTCACAGCTAGACCTGCATCCTTCATATTGTCACGGAGCATTCCGTGGAAAATCTGTCCAAAACCGACTGGAAGTAAAATATATGGTGCAGTGAGTCCGAAGGTCATGACACACGCTAGCAGTCTACGGTCAATTTGAAGCTCGTTAAACACTTTTAATAATGGCGGAATTAAGACCGGAATAAAGGCAATGTGAACAGGAACGACGTTTTGTGAAAAACAAGATACGATCAAAATCACAAGAATGATCAGTACTTTTGATAATGTTTTTCTTCTTGAGTCGCCTTCTTTTCCTAAAAGCTTCACTGCTCCTTCAACCATGGCATCTGGAAGACCCGTTTTTGTCAGCGCCGCAGCAAATGCCCCTAAAAGCGCATAACTAATCGCCACTGTCGCATTTCCTCCGAGCCCGTCAGTAAAGGCTTCCACTGTTCCTCCCAGGCCTAATCCACCTGCAAGTCCGCCAGCTAAAGCACCAAGTGCGAGGGCAATGACCACATTGACCCGCAGCAAGCTTAATATCAACATTAAAACAACCGCTAAAACAACTGCATTCATGGTGAAACCCCCGAAATCCTTTAGTTTACTAATGTAGTAGATAATTAAAGTACCAACGTATGTTACCATAGAAAAAATACTACGTCAAATGGCGTTTGACCTACATAAAAAAGGCCCTGCCATTTGGCAGAGCCTCATCCTTTATTTCTTTCCTTCAAATCGTTCCACAAATGTGGCCAATGACCGTACCATCACACCTGTCGCCCCCGTTGGTCCAAAGCATGAAGGCTTTTCTGTTGTGGCTGTTCCTGCAATATCCAAGTGAACCCAAGGCGTATCCTCAGCAAACTCACCGATGAAAGCTCCTGCCATGATCGCATGACCATCGCGGCCTGGTGAGTTATTGAGATCAGCCATTTTGCTGTTTCGTACGCGCTTTTTATCTTTTTCAGTGATTGGTAGCTGCCAAATCATTTCACCGCATTCTTCTGATGCCTCTTTAAACTGGGCATACAGTTCATCGTTATTTGTCATGACGCCTGTTGTCTCATTTCCAAGTGCCACAATGACTCCGCCTGTTAATGTCGCCACGTCTACAAGAACAGAGGCACCGTGCTGCTTCGCATATGTCACACCATCTGCTAAAACAAGACGGCCTTCTGCATCCGTATTCAGCACTTCGATTGTTTTACCGCTAAGCGACACAATGACGTCATCCGGTTTCATCGCGTCAGCCGAGATCATATTGTCTGTCGAAGCAATAACAGCAATGACATTTTGCTCTGGGCGCAGTTCACCGATGATTTCCATAGCGCCTAAAACAGAGGCTGAGCCGCCCATATCAGTTTTCATCCCAACCATACTGGCTCTTGGCTTTAACGAATAGCCACCAGTATCATATGTGATGCCTTTACCGACAAGCCCAATCACGTCCGTCCATTCTTCCTTGCCTTGATATTTCAGAACGATGAGCTTTGGTGGTTCTGTTGAGCCTCTATTGACAGCTAGAATCCCGCCCATCCCGAGCTCTTCCATTTGTTCTTTATCTAAAATTTCAATCTCAAATTCGTATTTATACGCAAGCTCTGCCGCGTACGAAGCCAGATCAGAGGATGTGAGCATATTCGGCGGCATATTCACAAGGGTACGAGCCGAATTGACGGACTGTCCGTAGACCTCGCCCACTTTCAGACTTGCCTGAATTTCAGTCGTATCATGATCCGTCATTGCATAAACAAATTCGATGAAGCGATCCGGCTCATTTGTTTTATGTTTAAAATCTTGTAATTCATATGTAGCTAAAAGGCAGCTTTCAGAAAGGGCATGGGCTGCATCTTGGGCAGGCAGATCCTTTCCAATAAACGTATCCAGTAAGACCGAAACCGCTTGCTTTTTATCTTGATGAAGCTTTTTAAATAAATGGGCAAACCCTTCTTTTGCCTCTTCAAACGTGTAATCTGATTCCTTCCCAAGTCCGACAAAATAAATGCGTTTGATGCCTGTTTCAGGGGATGGGAAAAACTTCGAAAGCTGATTTCGTTTAGATGAAATATCGCCTTCTTTTAATAATTCAGTGATTCGTCCTTCAAGTAATTCATCCATTTCTTTTGCTTTTCCTGATAATTGGCTCTTTTGAAAAAGTCCGATCGCCAGTGTATCTTTATGTTGCCATTCATTTGTCGAGAAAAACATATTTATCACACGCTCCTTCAATGAACTCCATTTTTCACATTGGAACTTCTATTATATCAAAATTTGCGGGTCTATACGATCATTGCCAGTCTGTCTTTACTTGATGAACATTTATATTTTCACACGCGGAAGGGCATCATGAAAAAGCGATGAAAACTTGTACAGCCCGTCCGCGTCTCCTCGTTCCACATCTACTTTCTTTAATGTTATAATTGAACATGGACTTGGCAGCATTTGAATCTGCTATCATTTTTTCATCATACTAGGGTACACAGTCCACCATTTTGCACGATATTTTTTCTTACAGAGAGGATGTTTCTTGTTCATGAGCGTACTGACGAATTTTCCGCTGCTTGCCAGCCTTGCAGCCATCTTTTTTGCTCAATTTGTAAAAGTACCGATTCAATTTATCATTTCTAGACGACTAGATTGGTCGCTCATTACAAGCACAGGCGGAATGCCAAGTTCACACTCCGCAGCCGTAACAGCACTCTCAACAGCAGTGGCTTTAGAGCACGGGCTAAATACATCAATCTTTGCGATTTCCGCCATCTTTGCGATTATTACCATGTTCGATGCGACAGGTGTGCGCAGACAGGCAGGAGAACAGGCAACTGTACTGAACAAGCTGGTAACAGATTTTAACCGATTTGTTTCTGAAGCAAAGAATTTCCCGAGTGCGGAAGAAAAAGAAAAGCAAAAGAAATTGAAAGAGCTTCTTGGTCATAAGCCGATTGAAGTCTTCTTTGGCGGCTTAACAGGGATCTTGCTGACACTTATCTTAGATTATTACTTCATGTAGAAGCGAAAAAAGCTTTGGACCTCAAACTTGTCCAAAGCTTTTTTATTCTTTATTGGCTTGAAACTGCTGACGGAATACTTGCATTGATTTTGCTTCATTAAGCTGGTTTAAGTCTTTTTCCGTTAACGTTCCTTCGCCCTTTTTGATGATATACACATCGAGCACTTTTTTACCCCATTCTCTATACACATCATCTACGGTTTCATAGTATAAATCAAGCTTATGACCTTTAATGGCTTTTCCAGTATCTGCGACCACTCCGTAGCCATAGTTTGGGATAAAGAGCACTGTTCCAATCGGAAAGACTGATGGGTCCGCAGCCACAGTTGAATATAGATCACGTTTCACTTTGACGCCTGAATATGTAATGCCATATGCATGGTGTTCCTTCGTTTTACCTGTTGATTCCACACCTGCTGTATAGCCTGTGGCGACAACCTTTTGCTTCGGGTAATCGTTCCAATTGAACGCTTCTTCGAGAGAAATAGCCCGCAAGTCATCACTTTTGAGTGCCATCGTTTCTCTTTTTTGCTGTTGGAAAAAAGAAGATACTTGCTTGCCAGGATCAGTCTCTTTCACCCAGGCAGCTACATCACTTGGTTCGACTCCAGATATGCCCGTAAAGCTTGTCAAAAGAGCAAGCATAAAAAGGGCTGTCATGAACAATCGTTTCATCCATGTTTTCATCTTTATTTGTCACTCCTCTACCCATCTATTTGTTTCCAAACAAAATGGAAACTATGCAAAGGAGAAACAAAAAAACCCACTTGCCTATCTACAAGTGAGTTAAAACATTTGATACCCTCTTTTTCGAAGTGCATTAATGACAAAACCTGATGCAATTGCACCAATCAGACCGCTTAACAAAATAATGATATCAGCCGCTGCGAGAGAGACAATGCGGTCCCCTATTCCTGAAAAAGCGATGCCCGGTTCTCTGACATAAGCAATCATCTTTTGATTGTTGATAATGAAAAGGCATACAATTGGATATAAAATAGCCATAATCCATGACATTCTCAGCAGCATATTGAGCAAAAAGCCAATGCCGAAGAATAACACGAAAAATAAAATAACGGAAATAATAACGACTGGTAAACTGATCACTTCATCTCCACCCCCAAATATCCCATCATTAGTTTAACTTGGAAATAGAGATGAAGTCAATCAATGGAAAAAGCAGATGGATTAAAGCTTCTTTCCTGTCCCTTTACATTCCTCACATGTTTCAGATCCGCCGAGCAATAGCTGAAAATATCCTTTCCCCGAACAATATTGACAGGTGGACTTCTTTTCTTTTGTATGTGCATTCATATTGCTCACTCCCTTAATCTAAATTTTCTGATAATTTATCATACCATACTTTACTGCCGATAACCAAGTAAGAAAATATGTCAAAAAAAACGTGTATCACGGAGATACACGTTTTTGTCTATATCGGTTTAGAAGAACTTGAATTTTCCTTTTTTCAGAACAAGTCCTGGTCCGCCAACCATGAATAAAGAACGGTTGTCGATGATTTTCTTCATTGCTGAAGCTTTTGTTCCTTGAAGTTTTTTACCAAACGCAACACCTACAGCGTCGTGTTCACCAAGTGAAGCAACTGTTCCTTTGATGTCTGGCTTAAAGCTTTCAAGAGAACCACCTTTCACTAGTGCTGCAAGGTTTTTCGCTACTGTTTCACCTTGCTGCATAGCGATTTGTGCAGTTGGTGGGTATGGACGGTTGATTTCTTCATTGATGATCAATGAACAGTCACCGATGATGAATACATCATCATTTTCTGGTACACGAAGATCTGGAGATACTTTTACGCGGCCGCGCATGTTTTCAAATCCAGCTTCTTCAACGATTGGGTTACCGCGTACACCAGCAGCCCAAACAACAGTTTCAGCTTTGATTTCTTCAGTATCATCGTCTTTTCCAACAATGATGCCTTCAGGCGTACATTCTTTGATCGCTGTACCAATTTTAAACTCAACGCCTTTACCTTGAAGGTAGTTCATTGCATAGTCGATCAATGCAGGATCGAATCCTGGAAGAGCTGTTGGTGCAGCTTCTACACAGATGATGCGCACATCTTTTTGATCAATATCATACTCTTTGCAAAGCTCAGGCACACGGTTTCCAAGCTCACCAAGGAACTCAATACCTGTGAAGCCCGCACCGCCGACAACGATTGTCAAGCGCTCTGGACGTTTTTCAGCTTCCGTATTATACGTCGCAAATTGAAGCTCAATATGCTCACGAAGCTGACGAGCAGAGTTGATGTTAGAGATTGAGAATGCATATTCTTTCAGTCCTGCAATACCAAATGTTTCAGGAACAGCACCAAGCGCAACAACAAGGTAGTCGTAAGAAAGTTCGCCATCTGATGTCACGACTTTCTTCTCTTCCTTATTAATGCTTTCAACTGTTGCTTGTACAAAGTTGACACGGGAACTGTTAATCACATCTTTGATTTGATAACGACAGCGGTCATGATGAAGTGTACCTGCACTTGCTTCATGTAACCATGTTGTTTCGTAATGATAATTATGCTTGTTCACAAGAGTAATGTCCGCATCATTTGTGCCAAGCTGTTTTGTTAATCTTGTTACAGTCATTAATCCGCCATAACCTGCACCTAATACAACGATTTTCGGTTTATTCACTGGAATCACATCCACCTTTTTTAAATTTGCTGTAAAACGGATAAAGAATTACATATCGTTATTCTCAACCGCTTTGCGGCATTTTATGAAATTTAAACAAAAAAATAAGTATGTGAAAATCTGAACTTTCACCTACATAAAACGAAAGCATTTGACCGTATCCGACAAAAATTCATAAAAAATTAATATTTAGTTCCCTTAACAATAATAGCGAGTTCTGATCCAATTTTCAAGGCTTTAAACTGAAAATCCTTATGATAAACGGTCTTTCTCACTTTTTCCTCTTTTTCAAAGCTTCGACATCAAAAAACGACAAGTTTTTCAAAACAAGTCAAACGACGATGTGTGGTATGATATGATATAGTGATAACAATTTTCATTTGGGAGGATTAAAGGAATGCAAGAAGATTCTAAGGTATATGACATTACCGTTATCGGGGGCGGCCCAGTAGGATTGTTTACTGCGTTTTACGGTGGCATGAGACAGGCAAGTGTGAAAATCATTGAAAGCCTTCCTCAGCTCGGCGGTCAATTATCCGCTCTTTACCCTGAAAAATACATTTATGATGTGGCTGGTTTTCCAAAAATCCGCGCACAAGAATTAATTGATAACTTAAAGGAACAAATGGATAAATTTGATCAAACCATTTGCTTAGAGCAAGCAGTTGAAACAGTTGAAAAACAGGCAGATGGTATCTTTAAACTTGTGACAAATCAAGAGGTTCATTATTCTAAAACGATCATCATCACAGCTGGTAACGGTGCATTCCAACCGAGAAAGCTTGAACTAGATGCAGCAGAATCATTTGAAGGAAGCAACCTGCATTACTTCATTAATGATTTGAATCAATTTGCTGGCAGACGTGTCGCTGTTCTTGGCGGCGGAGACTCTGCGGTGGACTGGGCACTGATGCTTGAACCTATCGCAAAAGAGGTTTCCATTATTCACCGCCGCGATAAATTCCGTGCACATGAGCACAGTGTAGAAAACCTGCACAATTCGAAAGTCAATGTCGTGACGCCATTTGTCCCAACCGAGCTCATTGGTGAAGACCGCATTGAACAGATTGTGCTAGAAGAAGTCAAAGGCGACAAAAAACAAGTGCTTGATGTGGACGACGTGATCGTCAACTTCGGTTTTGTTTCCTCTCTTGGACCAATTAAGCAATGGGGTCTTGAAATCGAAAAGAACTCGATCGTCGTGAAATCCACAATGGAAACAAACATTGAAGGCTTCTATGCGGCAGGAGACATTTGTACGTATGAAGGAAAAGTCAAATTGATTGCCAGCGGATTTGGTGAAGCACCAACGGCTGTCAACAATGCGAAAGCCTACATGGACCCGAAAGCCCGTGTACAGCCTCTTCATTCCACAAGCTTATTTGAAAACAAATAAGCGAAATCAAAAAAAGGAGTTCCCACTAGCGGAACTCCTTTTTCGTTTATTTAAAAATCCCAATATAGGCATTCGCCATTCCAAGTACCATTGCAGCAAGCAGCACCACAACAATCCCTGCCACAACCAAAATCACCCGATCTTTTACACGTTCCTTTTTCGGAAGCGGCTTCTCAATCCCGCAAGCTGGACACGTTTTAGAACGATACGGAATCAGTTCATGACAGTTCCTGCAATTGATTTGTTCACTCAAACCTCAGCAACCTCTTTTCTACCTACAGTTTATGTTTGGTTCTCATGATACTCTTTTCGGGTGGAAATAGCCAGTTGTGAGAGCAAGCTGTAACAAAATTGAGCGATTTATAAATTGTTGAAGAGAGAATGAAGTTTTTATCTGATCAACCGATATAGGAAAAGAAGAAGATCATAATGAAGGATAGGTGGAAAAATGTTAAAGCGTTTCATGATCAGTTTGATCTTGTTACTGATGATTGGTGGCTCAGTTGAGCTGTTTGCAAAAGACTATAACAAACATTATGCGCAGTTCGCAGCAGGACTGAATATTGATGTTGATCAGCTAGAACCTTTTTTAAAGCGTGTGTCCACTTCCATTTTAGATTCTGGTTTGAGTGATCAAGAAATCAAACAGATACTCTCTAAAGTCCAAAAAATGAATAAAAACAATGAAACGAAAAAAGTGGGTACTTTTGAAGTAATGTATCATGAAAAACCAGCAAATATTAAAATTGTGATTGAAGTCCATGTGGAAGATGGCAATAAAGAAATGGTGATCTATATGTTTAGCACCCAAGAGCTGGTGGATGTCTTGGATAAAGAGCTGTTGAAAATAGAAGAAGCAATATGAGAAAGAGATACTGGATGAGTGTTTTTTTAAAAATTTCTTCTCCACCTTTAACATCACATGCTGTTCCACTTAGTCATTTCCAATCATGTCATTATTTTAATAGGCTTAGATTAAGTGAAATCCCCAAAATTAATCAGGTTATTTTAATAACAAATTTTCCATTCATCAATCCTTTTTCTATTGACCCTCACGTAACGTCATATTTTATAGTGATATCAAGAGAGGTGAATTGAAATGAAAGTAAAAGAAGTAGCTGAATTGTTTGGTATTAGTATTCGGACACTTCATCATTACGATCAGATTGGCTTATTGATTCCGAAAGAAGTCACAGATAATCGTTATCGACTCTATTCAGAAGAAAACCTTGAAACATTACAGCAGATATTATTTTTCAGAGAACTTGGATTTCCATTGAAGGAAATAAAAAAGATGATGCATAATCCTTCATTTGAGAAGAAAGAAGCATTTATTTTACAAAGAAAAATGTTAATAGAGAAACGAGATAAATTTGATAAAATGATCGAAAATATTGATAAGACGCTACAGCATTTGATGGGAGAATCTCTCTACACCCATAAAGAAAGGTTCGAGAATATGAATATGAAATTTAGTCAATATGGAGAAGAAGCTCGTCACCGTTGGGGAAATGAAACTGTTGATCAAGTCAGCTCAAAACTAAATCATTTGTCTAAAGATGAACAAATTGAATTATCTGATAGCTGGGATAGCATATTTAATAAACTAGCCTCTCTTCGCAATCATTCCCTTAAATCCAAAGAGGTGCAAATCGTAATCAAACAATGGTACGACTTTTTAAACGAAAACTTTAGTTATTACTCTCTTGATGCTTTTTACGGTTTAGGCCAACTCTATATTCAAGATGAACGTTTCACAAAGAATATAGATCAATATGGTGAGGGCTTGGCATCATTTATGAGCGAAGCGATGAAAGTCTTTACTACTCTTCATAAAAGAGGGAACAGCTATGAAAATTATGATTGAGAATACAATCGATCAATACGAAAAATTATTCTCAACGAAACACAATAAAGAACGTTTTTTCCAACACACCATGATGAAACCTTTTGAAAAGATGTGGAATATGATTAACGTTCCGCTAAAAGCTAAACAGCAAAATGGATATGATGTAATAATGGCAACCAAGATGCTTGGCTATCTTGATGTAACAGATACACAAACTGGACAACAGGCATTGAAGAGACTACGAGAAATTCAGGCTCTTCAAACAGCAGATATCACCTTAAACCATTGTATGGATTTCATAGAAAAGCACAACCTTCAAATAAATGCTGATGAGTTGAGATTTGGTCTATATATAGCTGATCCGAAAAAGCTTGAACTGCAAAAAGGATATTGTGGCTTTGGGGGAATTCCTGGATTTATTCAAGTATCACTATATCCAAATTCATATAATATCCCTAGAATTCCTGCTCTCATTGCACATGAATTCCATCATAATATCCGTTTTTCACATTTTGAATGGGATTACGGAAATGTCACGGTTGGAGATTATTTAATTATAGAGGGTTTAGCTGAATCATTTGTAAAAGAGCTTTATGGTGAACATGTGTTAGGACCTTGGGTCACTTCTTTTGATAAAGAGGAATTAGACTATTCAAAAGAAGTGATAAAAGAGGCTTTACATACAAAAGGGTTTGCTGAGGTCAGCAGTTATATGTTTGGTGATATCATTGCAAAAGAACAAGGCTTTCAGCCTGTCGGATTATCACCCTTTGCAGGCTATGCAGTAGGCTATCAAGCTGTACAATCTTTTATGAGAAAAAATAATATAGGAATAGAAGAAGCCACCTTACTTGGTACAGATGAAATATTAAGAAATTGCGAACTTTTTTATACTTAAATACCATACAAAAAAGACGGTGCTGAGTGATTTAAGTTATCTCCCCTTTTCACATCTTTAATACAATACAAAAAAACCTCCTCGAATCATAACCAATTTGAGGAGGTTTTAAATATTCAATATGGATTTACAAAATTAATTGTTACTAACCTTAACACTCTTCCGGCGAACCGGTATTTGTCGCTGTTCTGAAAGAAGAACCGCATCCGCATGAAGCAATCGCGTTCGGATTATCAATAGTGAAACCGCCGCCCATTAGTGATTGTTTGAAATCAATGATAGTGCCGTTCATGATATCAAGGCTTTCGGAGTCGACAAGGACCTGGATGCCTTGCTGTTCGAACTGCGTGTCTTTCTCTGAAACTTCATGGTCAAAGCCCATTCCGTATGAAAGACCGCTACAGCCGCCGCCTTTTACGCCAACTCGTAGGAACGCATTTTCTTCTTCATGTTCTTTCATCATATCTTTAATCTGCAGTGCAGCAGCTTCTGTAATGGTTACTGGTGTACTCATGATCATCCCTCCTTTTGACTGGATGTTTCTTTTCAATTATAAACGTGATGGTGCCTTTTCTCAAATAAATGGTTTACAGATAAAATGTGCCGTCACAAATCGTTTCAGCAGGCCCTGTCATGAGCACATGGTCGTTGTCTTTCCAGCGAATGATGAGATCTCCGCCTGCTAAGTGAACCGTCATGTCCGTTTCTTTTTTCGCCTGTCCATTCACAATCGTGGATACGGCAGCCGCGCAAGCTCCCGTTCCGCAGGCTTGAGTAATGCCAGATCCTCTTTCCCACACACGAAAATGCAGTTCTGTTTCACTAACCACTTCTACAAATTCTACATTGACGCCTTCTGGGAACATGTCGTGTTTTTCGATGATTGGCCCAGTTGTATCAAGCGGTGCCTTTTCAATGTCCTCTAAATAAAACACGATGTGCGGATTTCCCATTGAAACGGCCGTTCCATTTAAGGTCGTCGTGCCAAAATCAAGCGGTTCATTAATCGTTGTGCTTGCTGGTTCACCTAGCATCGGCATCGCTTCTTTTTCAAAACGAGGCTTTCCCATATCTACTGTCACTAAATGTACGTGACCATCCTGTACATGAACGGTCGCTTCAACGAGTCCTGACAATGTCTCAATCTGGAACGTTGTGTCTGTGACGATTTGATGCTCATACACATATTTTGCGACGCAGCGCAGACCGTTGCCGCAGTTTTTTCCCTCTGATCCATCATTGTTGAAAATGCGCATTTTCACAGGTGCAACATCTGATGGACAAATAAGGATCATTCCGTCTGAACCGATTCCTGTATAAACAGAAGAAACCTGGATCGCTATCTCTGATAGCTGCTCTTCTGGAAGCTGTTCCCTCATCTGATTGACGTATATATAATTATTTCCTAATCCGTGCATTTTCGTGAATTGAAATGATGTCATGAGCTTCCTCCAAAAATGTTGTTTCTTTATAGTATAAAAGGAGTCGATTCAGGAGACAATCTTATCATCCCCCGTTTTTCATACATAAAAGCTCTTTGCTGCCATGGCAAGGGGCTTTTATTATGCATATGCCTCATTTTCTCTCGTGTGATGCTTCATTTTAATGATATTTTATTAGCATAACATATTGGATGCGCTTTCTATTCATTCTCCTTAAAAATGGAAACTTAAAATATGAAAAAAATGCACCTCATGACCCATGTGGTGCATTTAAAACATCTCATTTTCCTCTATAAAAGCATAAATACGCTCAACTAGCTGCTCTGCATTTTCTCCGGAAACAAATTCTCCATTCACGAGTGCAAATGGGGAGTCCATACATTTGCCGCAGTAGCTTAAACAGCCGTATTCCATAACGTCTAGGTTTGGGTCTTTATCAAGCTTCTCTTTTGCTTCTTGAGACCCTTGTGCAAGATTACTTACACAAAATTCGATCAGTGGGAACACTTTGCTTCACCTCACATTGCTTTACCATCCTACCGAAATTCCTTCTATTAGTCAAAACATGAGCTTCACCTGTATCGTTACGCCTATTCCTCGTAAAATGTTTTACTATTTAGGACTAACTAATGAATATGTAGGTTATTTTGAAACAATTATTGTGGTTTCACAGTAAATTCGATATAATTTTATTTGGTATTTTAACTTAAAGTTTTTTAGTATAAGTGTTTTTCAATGTCTACGGGGAAAAGGAGAATCGTCATGAAAAATTTAGTCTTGATCGGCGGAGGTTACGGGAATATGCGGGTTCTCCACCGCTTATTGCCAAATCAATTACCTGATGATGTTACTATCACATTAATTGATCGAAATCCTTACCACTGTTTAAAAACAGAATATTATGCACTCGCTGCTGGAACGATCTCTGATCATCACATTCGAGTATCTTTTCCAGAGCATCCGAAGCTGGATATTCAATATGGGGAAGTAGAAAAAATTGATATTGAAAACAAACAGATCTTATTCAGCGACCGTGAACCCATTCCTTATGACGACACGGTGATTGGACTCGGCTGTGAGGACAAGTATCATAATGTCCCTGGTGCGAAAGAACATACATACAGCATTCAAACCATTGATCAGTCAAGACATACGTATAACAAATTAAACAATTTGGGTGCAGGTGCAACGGTCGGTATCGTCGGTGCTGGACTTAGCGGGGTAGAGCTAGCCAGTGAATTAAGAGAAAGCCGTGCTGATTTAAACATTATTCTTTTTGACCGCGGAGAGCTGATTCTATCAAGCTTCCCAAAAAGATTAAGTTTATATGTGCAAAAGTGGTTTGAAGAAAATGACGTAAAGATCATTAACTGTGCCAATATTACGAAGGTTGAAGAAGGTGTTGTTTACAACCATGATGACGCCATTGAAGCAGAGGTCATCGTATGGACAGCAGGCATTCAGCCAAGCAAAGTGGTACGGGAGATGGATGTTGAAAAAGACGTACAAGGCCGCGTCGTATTAACACCTCATCACAATCTCCCTGAAAATGAGCACGTCTATGTCGTGGGTGATTGCGCAAGTCTTCCGCATGCCCCAAGTGCACAGCTTGCCGAGGCGCAGGCAGAACAAATTGTCCAATCTCTGCAAAAACGCTGGAAAAACGAGCCGCTTCCTGAGGCTTATCCTCAGTTTAAGCTAAAAGGTGTCTTAGGCTCTTTAGGGAAAAAAGCCGGCTTTGGCTTAGTAGCAGATCGTCCACTTATTGGCCGTGTACCAAGACTTCTAAAATCCGGACTCCTTTGGATGTATAAGCATCACAATGGCTAACATCATGTGAATTTTATCTCAAAGCTCCTTCTCGTCGAGGGAGCTTTTTTCTATGAAACGGCATGTGCCGATGAACGGGTCCATTTGATCGGAGCAAGGGCAAGGATGCAGTCTTTACGAAACGTTCTCATCGTCTTTTTCGATAAACAATACGCTTGGATGAGCTGGTCTGTTTGACGGTGGACAATGATTTTACGCTTCGTGCACTCTCCGTTTTTCTTCATATAAATCATCTCAATTGGTATTTGCTGTTGAAGAGATTGTTTCAGTAAATAATTCATGATGCTCACGCTCCTTTCCTTTCATTATAATCGAACAAACGTTCTTTTTCAACCCGAAAAGGAACGTTTGTTCTGTTTATTTTCTCAAAAAAAGAACAGTTTATTCACTGCTCCCCGTGTAACCGTATTTCTCCATTTCTTGATAAATGTCTTTTAATTTTGGATTGCCCTCTCCGACAATTTGATCCTCCACTAAGACAAGCGGATAAAAGAATTCATCATCAAGAATTCGTTCGGACAGTTCCTTTTGGTGTTCGTTTTCTGGTGGGTGCTCAATATCAATATATGTGATGCGAAACGGCTGATTTGGATATTTTCGTTTTAACGCTGCATCTAACCACTCAAATGTGTCTTTTGATGAAGGCAGATTCACGCAGCTAGCGCAAAGTACATCTCTTCCATATACATAAAGATCGACGGTTTGATTCATTTGACAAGCCCCCTATTCTTTCTTTATTTTAGCTGAATTTTCTGTATGAAAAAAGTCAAAATCACTTTTTGTTTCAAGATGAGATTGTGCTATAATGAGAAGGAAACTTTGAAACCAATCAATAGATTTTTATCGTCCAGATGAATATAATGGTGATATGTTGTGAAAGGAGCGATTGTATCTAATGACTGAAGTCGAAATGAAAGACCAAGTACAGGAAGTACTAGACAAACTTCGTCCATTTCTATTACGTGATGGTGGAGACTGTGAGCTTGTAGACATTGAAGATGGCATTGTCAAATTGCGTCTTCTTGGTGCATGCGGCAGCTGCCCAAGTTCAACCATTACATTGAAAGCCGGTATTGAGCGCGCATTATTAGAAGAAGTGCCTGGCGTTGTAGAAGTTGAACAGGTTTTCTAATTCATATATGACATGAAAACGACCCAAATTCGGGTCGTTTTTTTCAGTATTAGCCTTTTTCAGCGTGATATGAAAACCCTTGAATTCTAGGAAGGACGAGTACTGGCGCGGAGCGAATTGATATTCGTGAGCACCAGCACGCAGGACTGACACGGAATGCGAGGGTTTGTCATCACGCTGAAACGACCCGATTTGGGTCGTTTTTTTATTATTAGCTTAACTTCTCTCTAAACCAATCCTTTATAAAGGTTAGTCTTTGAATACGCTGCCCCGGATGACCGCTTCTGGATAAATCATGAGATGCTTTCGGGAATTTGACGAGCCTTGTGTCTTTCCCAAGCTCCTTCAGTGCTACAAAAAGCTGTTCTGCTTGATCGACTGGGCAGCGATAGTCTTCGTCGCTGTGTAGGATGAGAAGCGGCGTATTTACCTGCTTCACATACTTTAGCGGCGAACGATCCCATAGCTTATCGGCTGAATCATAAATATCCCCATCCATCTGCCACCTTGTGAAATAATAACCGATATCACTGATGCCATAAAAGCTAATCCAGTTTGAAATGGACCGCTGTGTGACGGCTGCGCGAAAACGGTCGGTCTGTCCGACAATCCAGTTGGTCATAAAACCGCCATAGCTGCCGCCTGTCACTCCAAGTCTTGTTTCATCAAGGAAATCATAGGCTTTCAGCACATGATCAACAGCCTGCATGACATCCTCATAATCAACGTCACCATAACTCCCTCTCACACGGTCGGTAAACATTTGTCCGTATCCATGACTGCCATGAGGATTGATATATACGATGGCATAGCCTTCCGCGGCGAGCATTTGAAATTCATGAAAATACGTATAACCATACATGGCATGCGGTCCGCCATGAATTTCTAAAATAAGCGGATAAGTCTTCCCCTCTTCCAATTGGGATGGCTTCATAAACCAGCCATGCACCTCGTCGCCTTCTTTTGACTGAAACGAAAATGGCTCTGGTACCGATAGGACATGCTCCTTGAGGAATTCATCATGCTCGAACGTGATTCGCTTTAGATCCGCCTCCCCTAATGTCAGCTCATACAGCTCACTTGGAGAAACGGAAGACAGCCGGCTCAGCAGCAATTTGGATTCATTCGGATGAAGGCTGAAGTTTGTGATATGCTCTGCCTCTAATCGAACAGGATAGGCTAAGCCTTCAACAGAGAAATAATAAATCCCTGTACTGCCTTGATCAGAAACAAGCGCATAAAACCCTTGGCTATCCTTTGTCCACTGCGGAAGCTGATTGGCTTCGCCCATAACACTATCCCCTGCCATACAGTTGCCCACATACATATCGAGCATTTCTGACAGCTGAACGACGTTTCCCTCCTTCAGATCATACAGCCATAATGCTGGGAAAGTAGCATTTTTAAATTCTCGCTCATGTCCGATATACACGAGGCTTTCTCCATTAGGAGCAAAAGACACGGTGGAATAAGCGCCTGATGATTGTGTGATTTTCTTTGTCGTACCTTCCTCTAATGATCGGAGGCACACGTCACTTATGTAAGGTTTCTGAGGATTTGATTGAATATAGGCAAGCCATTTCCCGCACGGAGAGAGCGTGTGATTCACATGATGATGCTGTCCGCTCGTAACTGCCTCGATCTCTCCTGAATGAACATCCACTTGAATGATCTGCGTAAAACGCCCATCTAAAAAACCTCTGCCATCTGCTTTATAGGTCAAATCATCATATACCGCAGGAGCGAACTCATCTCGCTCTTCCTTCTTTTCATCATGAACAGATTCTGATGGTTTCAATGACACAGCCGCATAAATGAAAGCTCCATCTAGTGAAAAGACAGGATGAGATACCCCGTAAGGAACCGCCGTTAAAGTGCGCACACCGCCTCCCACGCTCTGAATCAGTGCAAGCTGAGGAGCTTCCTTTGGTTTTTGCAAAATAAACGCGAGCTGCTTGCTGTCTTTTGACCACACTGGCTGATGATGCTTTCCATCCTCAAATGTCCATTGTGACAGCTCCTCTGTCTCTTCATCTCGAACCCATAAATGGATGTTGTAATCGTCCTTTTTGTCATTCACCGTGACCTTTGTAAAAACCGCCTTTTTTCCATCTGGTGAATAAACCGGATGAGAAACAGAAACAATCTTCGTTAAATCTTCTGCTGTCATCAATTTCTTCATGAATGTATCTCCTCCTTTTATGCATAAAAAATAGTTCGATCCTCTAAATAATAATCCCTGCTTCATTTTATAAAAACAAGAATAAAAAAAGAACGTGCATTTTTACAGCACGTTCTCAGGTTATTGAAAAAGGGCTAAAATGATCTTTATTTTAGCTCTTTTTCTTCTTTTCAGCGTGATAGAAAACCTTTGCAGTCTAGGAAGGACGAGTACTGGAGCGGAGCGAATTAATATTCGTGAGCACCAGCACGCAGGACTGACACCGAATCGAGGGTTTGCCTACACGCTGGAACGTGCATTTTTACAGCACGTTCTTTACTTGATTGACTGTATCATGCTCCACGACAACACCTTCTACTGGTACTGTCAGCAAATCTACTTCGCAATGCGGGAAGTTTTGGGCAAGCTGCTTTTTCAGCGCTTCTCCCTTCCCTTTTTCAACTAAAGTTAAGATTGTCGGACCAGCACCGCTTAATGCCGTTCCATACGCTCCTTTTAGCGAAGCGACATGCTCTACCTTCGACAGCTCTGGGACGAGCATTGTGCGGTAAGGCTGATGAAATAAATCCTTATTCATCATTTCTCCAACAAGCGGCCAGTTTTGCGTCATTAAGGCGGCAACAAGCACGTTGCTCACAGCACTCGCACTGACAGCATGTTTATAGGAAAAATCCTCTGGCAGGACATCACGGGCATCCTTTGTCAGTACTTCATAAAAAGGAATCACGACAACAACATCTATATCCACATGCTTCACTTTGACAGCATGTGTCTTGTCTTCTTCATGAAGACCAATCAGTAAACCTCCGAATAAAGAAGCACCCGCATTATCTGGATGACCTTCTACCTCACTTGCAAAAAAGAGCTTTTGATCATCCGGCATATTTAATTCGAGAAGCTGATTGGCTAGCTCAATGGCTGCCACAATTGCAGCAGCACTGCTGCCCAGCCCCCGTGCCAATGGAATATCACTCCACACTTTGACATAAACAGGCGGGAGTGTTTTTCCAAAGTGATCTGCGACCTTTTTGGCTGTTTGATAAATGAGGTTGTCGGTGCCTGATGGAATTCCAGACACGACATCTGATTCTGCTTCAAACAGCCAGCTATCATGGTCATAGACCGATAGCTTTAAATAGCGGCTGAGCGCCATTCCAACTGAATCAAAGCCTGGTCCTAAATTGGCAGTGCTTCCCGGTACTGTGATTGAAAAAAGCATGGAGGCTTTACTCATACGCGCGCGGCCTTTTCTAAGTGTTCAAGAATTTGATCTTCATCTGCATCAAGTGTGACCGGCTTAATTTGTGAAATATCAATGGCCGTATTCGGATCTTTCAATCCGTTGCCTGTTAATACCGCAACAACTTTACTGCCTGGCTTGATTTCTCCGGATTTCACCTGCTTTAGCACACCTGCGATAGACGCACATGAGCCTGGCTCTGCAAACACACCTTCTTCACGAGCAATCAATTGATATGCATGGAGAATTTCTTCGTCTGTCACTTCATCAATCTTTCCGTTTGATTCATCTGCCGCTGCCACAGCTTGTTTCCAGCTTGCAGGATTTCCGATACGGATGGCAGTTGCCACTGTTTCTGGCTGTTCAATCACTTCATTTCGCACGATCGCTGCTGCGCCTTCTGCTTCAAAGCCGCGCATAACAGGCAGTCCAGTTCCTTTTTTCTCATGGTATTCCTTGAAGCCTTTCCAGTAGGCGGTAATATTCCCCGCATTTCCAACAGGAATCGCCAGTACGTCCGGGGCCGAGCCTAGCTGCTCACAGATTTCAAATGCCGCCGTTTTTTGTCCTTCAATTCGGTACGGATTGACAGAGTTAACAAGGGCAATCGGCGATTTTTCACAGATGCTGCGGACGATTTTCAGTGCATCATCAAAGTTACCGTCAATTGCAATGATCTCTGCTCCGTACATCACAGCCTGTGCAAGCTTGCCAAAGGCAATTTTTCCGTCTGGAATGATGACGATACATTTCATATCAGCACGGGCAGCATAAGCCGCTGCCGCTGCAGAAGTATTCCCTGTCGAAGCACACATGACCGTATCATTGCCTTCTTCTTTTGCCTTTGCAACAGCCATGACCATCCCGCGGTCCTTGAAAGAGCCTGTTGGATTGACGCCTTCTGTTTTCACATGAAGCTCAATCCCTAGCTTTTCCGAAAGCTTGGCAAGGTGGATCAGCGGTGTATTCCCTTCATTTAATGTTAGTTTTGGTGTTGATTCGTTTACTGGTAAGAATTCCTGGAATTCTTCAATAAGTCCATTCCACTTCATCAGCTTAAACCGTTCCCTTCTACTCGGTACGTGCTCTTCACTTGAACCACCACGTCGAGATCGTTTAATTTTTGCAGGATATTTGAGAAATCTTCTTCTGAGGTCCGGTGTGTAATAATCACAATTTCAGCCAGCTCATCATGCCCTTTCACAGGAAGCTGAAGGATCTTTTCAAAGCTGATGCCTCTTTCAGAAAAAATAGATGTAATGCGGGAGAATGCCCCGACTTGATCTCTAACATGAATTCTTAAAAATTGCTGAGCAAATACTTCCGACGGTGATTTGATCTTTTTCTCAAACTCCGGTGCGATAAATCCGCTTCCGTTCACGCCAAGGCGCATGTTTTTCATGACTGCGACTAAGTCTGATACCACAGCGGTTGCCGTTGGCAGACTTCCAGCTCCAGGTCCGTAAAACATCGTTTCCCCTACAGCACTCCCATAGACATACACCGCATTGAATTCATTGTTGACTGATGATAACGGATGGTGATCAGGGAGTAAGGTTGGCTGGACACTGACTTCCACTTTCTCTCCGTCCCGCTGGGCAATTCCGATCAGCTTCATTGTGTAGCCAAATCGTTTACTGAAATTAATGTCTTCATCAGAAACGTCAGAGATGCCTCTGACCTTCACATCGTCTAATTCCACATTCATGGAAAAACCGAGTCTTGCAAGAATCGCCATTTTCCTTGCTGCATCCAGTCCTTCTACATCAGCTGTCGGGTCTGCTTCTGCAAAGCCAAGATCCTGCGCTTCTTTTAAGACATCCTCATATGCGCTTTTATCGACGTTCATTTTCGTTAATATAAAATTGGTTGTGCCGTTCACAATTCCCATCATTTTCGTAATTCGGTCAGATGCCAATCCTTCCTCCAGCGTACGCAGAATCGGAATTCCTCCGGCGACACTTGCTTCATAATAAAGATCACAGCCATTTTCTTTCGCCACATGTAAAAGCTCTGTTCCGTAAAGTGCCATTAAATCTTTATTGGCAGTAATGACATGCTTCTTTTCATTTAACGCATCTATTAAATATTGTTTTGTCTCTTCAATGCCGCCCATCACTTCAATAATGACGTCGACCTCTGGATCTCTAATCACATCGTATACTTCAGTTGTGAAGACTTCTCTTGCCACATCCACATCTCTCTTTTTATCGGGATTGCTCACAAGCACTTTTTGTATTAATACCGGACAGCCGATCTGGTGCATTAATTTATCCTGATGATCTTGGATAATCTTGACGACACCGCTTCCCACTGTTCCTAATCCTAATAGTCCAACTCGAATTGCCTTCACCTGAAATTCCACCTTTCTCCGTCAATGTCCTCTCTAAAAAGACATTTGTTAACCTAACACAGACATTCAATGTACACACATTATAAAGGGGTATCCTCATTTTGACAAGGTAATAAAATATGAGATTGTTAGAATGAAACCGCTTAACAGCTATTTATATCAAGATTCTATATTTTCAAAATATTTTTGTCAGAAAAGCTCCCGAAACTCAGGGAGCCTGAAATGATGAACGAACTGGCGTTTTGGCTTGCTGACCTTGTAGGACAAGCGCAATATTCTCAGCACATAAACGCATCATCGTTTTTCTCGTTTCGACACTTGCACTTCCAATATGAGGGAGAACCGTGACGTTACGTAATGTTGTTAACGGATGAGATGGGCTGACAGGCTCCTGTCTAAATACATCCAGACCAGCGCCGGCAATTTTTCCTGTCGTGACTGCCTCATATAAAGCATCCTCATCCACAGTCTGTCCTCTTGATACGTTAATAAAATAAGCAGAGTTCTTCATCAGATCAAATGCCTTTTCATTAAACATGTCTTTCGTTTCTGGGGTTAACGGCGTCAGGCAGACGATGAAATCAGACTGCGTGAGCAAGTCCTCAAAAGCCGCATAGGTCACGCCGAGCTGCGCTTCTGCCTCTGGCTTTCTTGACCGGTTATGGTACAGCACCTTCATGTCAAAGCCTGCTGCCCGCTTGGCAAGCGCTGTTCCGATACTGCCCATGCCGACAATTCCAAGGGTTTTGTGATGAACATCAGCTCCTGCAAGAAGAAGCGGTCCCCAGCCTGTCCAATTTCCTTCCTTAATCCAATCACTCGCCTCGACAATCCGTCTAGCTGACGCCATCAGAAGGGCAAAGGCTAAATCAGCCGTGGATTCCGTTAATACATCAGGCGTATGACAAATGGTAATGTTGCGCTTATTAGCGGCTTCAAGATCAATATTGTCATAACCCACAGCAAGGTTTGCGATCACCTTAACATGTGGAGCCTTTGATAAAAGGGCTTCATCTACTTGATCTGACAGCATGGTGAGAAGCGCATCCGCTTTCGCTGCTTGTTTTTCTAATTCTTCTCGTGGACATGGCTCATCTTCGCTTGGCCACATCTCGATATGAGCGACTTCTTTTAGTGGTGTAAGTGATGCTTCATCCAGCTTTCTTGTGATATAGACATAAGGTTTCGGCAAGAAGAACACTCCTTTGATTGATTTCTTTAAGCATAACGAAAAACGCCTCAAGAGAAAAGAGACGTTTCATCTGTTCACTGAAACTTCAAATCAGTGGACCTGTGATCCAGCCAACAGGTGGAATGAGGCTCCCGCCGCTTCGCATGGCACTCATTTCTTGAAAGACCTTTAGAAAGTATTCATAGCGATTGGCATCATTTAAGACGTAATCTAGCCGTTCTTCATAATATGATTTTTCATTTTCTCCCGACATGTAGTAGCCTTCCACAATTTCAAAGTAATGAAGCGGGAACAACAGGCGGCTGTATAACAAACGCTTAGAAAAGGAAGAAAGTGGTGTCACCTGCTCATATTGCTGTAGAAATGAGAAGCCCTCCTCAATTAAATCTTCCTTATGCTGGACAAAGGTTTCTCTTAAGTATTCGGCAATATCCCGGGTTGGATGATCAAAGACCCAATCTACAGGTAAACGAAGCGGCTGCTCATGCGGCCATGTCCTTCGCGAAAAACGCTGGTGGCAGACAGTGCCTGAATCACATTCTTTCGGTTCATCATCCAGCTCAGTATCCACTAAATATTGAATGGCGTTTTCCGTTAATCCAAGATAATACGGAAAGGATTCGATGAATTTTTTTTCAAACCGTTCCAGTGGTTTTTGGTGCATTTGCTGCATCCAAAAGCCTTCAAGCTGATCTAGCCGTTTTGCCCATAATTCCTTCCACGCTCCCACACGTTTTGTTTCAGACACCTCATATGGAAAACCTCTTCCCCTGACATGAAAGGCCGCCAGCTCTGACGCCTGTTGAAACGAGCGGCTCGAGATCGGCGGTGCTGCCTTTAATAAAGCATACAGCTCCTTTCCATGAGTAAAGATGGACTTCTCTTCATTTGTTAATTCAAACACAGCGACGTATGGGTCTCCGGCATTCAGTAAATACTGACTGATATGAAACAGCTCTGTGAGTTCTTCTTCTCGCAAATGAGACACAGGAACAATGATAAAGAGAGCCTCCGACGTTTGAAAGCTCTGATAACTGCCATATGGCATAAGTTGACGCACATCAATACCAAATGTGTGATAAATGGTTTCTTTCATGTTTTCACCTGCGTTCATATGATCGATCTCTTATCATATCGTAGTCGCAGGTTGAGGGATTTATGAATACTATTTACTATCCGAAGCTTTTTACACGTTGTGGACAAATTACGAGGATTGGGTGAGGAATATATGCCACATCATCATGAGATGAACGAAGTAGAAAAAACAGCAAGACGCCGTTTACAAGAACGAGGCGTATCCATTCAAGATATAGCAGACCTTGTCTACTTTTTACAGGAAAAATATCATCCTGGCTTAGACATGACAGAATGCATCCACAATGTGGAGCGTGTCATCGCAAAACGAGAAGTCCAAAATGCGATATTAACTGGCGTCGAACTAGACGTACTCGCCGAGCAAAAAAAACTGACCGAGCCGCTTCAATCCATTCTAGAAACAGACGAAAGCCTGTATGGTGTTGATGAAATTTTATCGTTTGCTATCGTCAATATTTATGGTTCGATCGGCTTTACGAATTACGGATATATCGATAAAGAAAAACCAGGAATTCTCGGGATACTCAACGATAAATCCACAGGGGAGTGCCACACCTTTTTAGATGACATTGTCGGCGCCATTGCTGCTGCAGCATCAAGCAGGCTGGCACATAGTGCGAGAAATGTGGAATAAAGCAAAAAAGAGGACGCGCGCATAACGCTTGTCCTCTTTTTTTATGATAATCGTTCAATCCACTCAGATAATGAATCAATGACATAGGTTGGCTGTTTGTCATATTTGTGAAGCAGCTCTTTTGTTGTCACGCCTGTATGAACGAGCAATGTGTCCATTCCTGCATTCATCCCTGCCATAATATCCGTATCATAGTTATCGCCTACCATGAGCGTCTCAGACACATCCGTCCCGAGCACTCGCATGGCTTGTTCCATGATGATGGATTCTGGTTTTCCGATAAATGTTGGCTGGACTGTAGTGGTGACGGTTAATACAGATGTTAACGAGCCGTTGCCTGGCAAAAGCCCTCTTTCGGTTGGAATGGCAATGTCTCCATTTGTTGAGACAAATTGTGCGCCTTGACGGATGGCAATCGCACCGACTGCGAATTTTTCATATGTAATGCTGCGATCAATTCCAACAACAACGAAATCAGCGTCTTCCTGACCAAACGTCAGCCCTTTTTCTTCAATGGCCTGCTTGATTCCTTCTTCACCGATGACGTAAACAGACGCGTCTTTCTTTTGTTCGGCAATATAATTGGCTGTTGCCATACTTGTTGTAAAGACTTGTTCTTCTGTTGCTGGGATATCGAATGAAACAAGTTTTTCTGCTACCTGCTTTGGCGTGCGTGACGAGTTATTCGTGACAAACAAGTAGGGAATGTTTAGCTCATTTAACTTTTGAACAAATTGACCTGCTTCTTCGATCTTTTCTGTTCCTTTATACATGGTTCCATCTAAATCAATTAAATAGCCTTTGTATTTCATGATGTTCACAACTCCAATGGATTATTTAAACGCTGATACTGGGCCTAGCTCCTGCTCTAAGTAGGTACGGATGCGGTTTGGGAAAACCTGTAGCGCATGCTCAACCTCGCTGATCACCTGCAGCAAGTCGTGATGAGCCACTTCTTGGTATTGCTGTACAAGTGTTTTGCGGCACGAGACAAGCTTTTTCAGCTGACTGCCTTCCTCTTCTGGTACAACCTTTTCATCAACAAGAATATCCATGATGTCATCATAGCTTCCTGGATCACGCATAATAAAGCCATCAATCATGTCATTTCCCGTATCAAGAATACATTCGACGAGCAAATGGACAATTCGTTCCAGCGCTTTTTTCTCTAGTGGACTTGTCCATGTTTGATGACTACGCATCAACTCATATTGCTCCTCGAAAAAACGTAATGTCTCTTCAATTTTTTTTCTGTCTACGAAATACATCATGACGCTCCCCTTTGCGTTATTTTCTGATTCGTTTTAAGACAAAATAGGCACAGCCAAAATTACAGTATTCATAAATGTATTCATCGAGTGTGCTGATTTTTGTATCAAATGTGGCCTTTTGGTTTTGGTCATCAAAGAACCCCTTCAATCTCAGCTGATTGTAGCCCCAGTCCCCCACAATATAATCATACTTATTTAAAATATCTGAGTACCTTGCTTTAAACGCTTCTTCATCAAAACCGTCTTTAATATCTCTTACAAGATCAAAAGTAGCATTCTGAATGACGATCATCTTCTCACCTCTTTTTAAACGATCCATCTTTAATGATAATTCATTGGAAGAACTCCATCAATTGCTAAAGCATGTTTTTTCAGATTTAGCCGAAGCTAAAGAAAAAAGGAGGTCACTTTTATGAAGAAACAACTGACAGCCGCGATTCTTCTCAGCATGCTTTTAGGCGGGTGCGGCTTTCAATCAGGTATGAACCGGCAAGTGGATGAAGATTCTTCAAGTAAAACCATCCGTCTGTCGGATCGTCATGAAGGAAATAATTCCAACATGCCAGAAGCAGACACAAACAGAGCAGGATATGTTCGTTATCAGCACCAGCAAGTAACAGATCAGAAAGAAAGAACACCTGCTTTAAATCGCGAGCATCTTGCCCACGTCATTACAAGTTTAACTGTGCAGCTCCCAAACATCAAAGATGCAGCCACACTTGTGACAGATGAGGATGCACTGATTGTGTATCGAACAGGCAACAAAAACCGGGATGAATCTGCCGATCAAGTAAAGAAAACGGCGGTTTCTGTTCTCCCTCGTTATTATCATGTATACGTCTCTGATAATCCAGAGCACTTTCAATCCATTGCCAATTTTTCACGTCTTCAAACCAATTCACGTGATTTTGATCAAATCTTAACCAAAACAATTCAACAAATGAAATATTCCCCTCAAGGTGGAGATATTTCTACGAAAGAAGATGCAAATGGTATGACGAATTCCGACCGTACCATGAGAAGAAATGCCCCTTACGGCCAAAATTAATACGAGAAAAAACGCCAGAGAGCTCTGGCGTTTTCTTGTTATGCTTGCGCCTGACGCTTTTTAGACGCTTCATTTACTTGTTCATCTGCATGGTAGGAAGAGCGCACAAGCGGTCCAGCTTCACAATGGCTGAAGCCTTTTGACATCGCAATTTCTTTCAGCTCTGCAAACTCATCCGGATGATAGTATTTTTGAACTTTTAGATGTTTTTTCGAAGGCTGTAAATACTGACCAATCGCCATAATATCGACGTTGTTAGCAAGAAGATCATCCATGACTTCAATGATTTCTTCCTTCGTTTCACCGAGTCCAATCATAATGCTTGATTTCGTTGGAATGTCGGGCTGCATTTCTTTTGCACGGCGCAAGAATTCTAATGAACGATCATATGTAGCACGCGCACGAACCCTTGGCGTTAATCTGCGAACTGTTTCAATATTGTGATTTAAAATGTCAGGACGTGTGTCCATTAACGTCTTCAAATTATCGTAATTGCCGCCCATATCTGAAGGGAGAACTTCAATTGTCGTAAATGGGCTTTTTCTTCTAATGGCACGAACGGTTTCAGCAAACACACCTGCTCCGCCATCCTTTTGGTCATCCCTTGCAACCGCTGTTATGACAGCATGCTTTAAGTTCATCAAAGCCACTGAATCTGCCACGCGTTCTGGCTCTTGCAGGTCTAGCTCAGTTGGAAGTCCAGTTTTCACCGCACAGAAACGGCATGCGCGCGTACAAACAGATCCAAGGATCATAAATGTAGCGGTTCTTCTCACTGCCCAGCATTCATGAATATTCGGACATTTTGCTTCCTCACAAACGGTATTCAGGTTGTTTTCCCGCATCATTTTTTTCAAACCGGTATAGTTTTCATTCGTATTCAGCTTAATTTTAAGCCAGTCCGGTTTTCTTACGTGCTCTTCCTTCTTTGCCAATTCCATCATCTCCATATGAATTCGTTAAAGGTGCATCTACAAAAATCTTCCTGCTATATACGATGGATGCAGCTAAGAAGCTGCAAAAAATTGAATCTTCGGCCTAAAGCCTTTTCTTTAGACACTTTAACATAGTACAGATTGAACAACAAGGGAATGAGCTGCAAAAATACCCAAAAGCCTCCTAAAAAAATCACAAGAAAATTACTAACATTTTCTTCTTATGAAATAGGGTGATCTAACCACACTAAACGGTAGAAGACGATGCTTGATGAAAGGAGATGGACGTTTGTGAAAGTGGTTTTAGCCATCATGATCGCTCTTTCAATGCTTCCTTTACCTGTTCATACGCAGGGGGAAGGCAAGCAGCCAGATGTACTGAAGCAGCGAATGGCACTTTACGAAAAAGTCGCCATCACGACACAGGTTCCATGGTATGTACTTGCTGCGGTTGATCAGTATGAGCACAATATTCGAAAAAGCAGAAGAGATTTACCGAAACAAAAAGGCGTCATTGGCATCTACATTCCCCGGGAAATGTGGATCGGCCCTGAAAACCCGAATAAGCAGGATACCTCTCCTTTAAGCATTAAAGTGTTTGATGGAATTGGACTTGATGGAAACGGGGATGGAAAAGCGAACAGCGATGACGATGAGGATGTATTATTCACGTTTGCTCAATACTTGCTTCATTACGGCAACAGCATTGATCAATTAAAAATTGCTTTATGGGACTATTATGGACGAGATCAAACCGTTGGAATCATTTCATCTTTTATGAAGCTATATCAGCACTATGGTCATCTTGACCTCGGAAAGCACGCTTTCCCTCTTCCAGTCGGAGCTGACTACAGCTACCGGAGTACATGGGGAGATGCAAGAGGATTTGGAGGCAGAAGAATTCATGAGGGTACGGATTTATTTGCCCATTATGGACTTCCCGTTCGTGCGACATCGTATGGTGTGATTGAAATGAAAGGCTGGAACCGCTTTGGCGGCTGGCGGATTGGGATTCGAGATATTCATAACCATTATCATTACTTCGCTCATTTAAATGGCTTTGCAAAAGGACTCAAAACAGGTCAAATTGTTGAACCTGGACAGGTCATTGGATCTGTCGGAAGCTCCGGTTATGGCCCTCCAGGCACAGCAGGAAAATTTCCGCCGCATCTTCACTATGGCATGTATAAAGACAATGGCAGAACTGAATGGTCTTTTGATCCATACCCTCATTTAAGGGCATGGGAAAGAGCTGAGCGAAAACGACATTAAAGAAAAGGAGAAGTTTAGCGTTTTCGCACCCTTCTCCTTTTTCATGTCTAACTAAGCAAGTTACTGCTCATTTTTCTCCTTCAAACCTAAAATTAAAAATAGAATTCCCATGATGAGAAAAATGAAATACACAACGGTTACTTCCAATGGAATCATGTCAAACATACCTCTAAAAATATTGATACTTAAGCTTTCATTTCTGACCAGTAAAATGGATGCTGTGATATATTTAGCACTAAATACTATAGCAAAAACCAAAAAGCAAATACCACTTACATAAAGTTTCTTCATAAAGCTCCCCCTAATAACAATTAAAATTGATCATGACACATTCATCTATATGGAATCAAGTAGTGAATGAGGTTTTTATTTCCAATGACTGCACATCAAAAAACAGCCCAATCATTCCTTGGGCTGTTATTCTTTCTTCTCCTTTTTCTCTGGGAGAACAATCGATGGGGCGCCTGAGTTCGTTCCGCTGCCATTGTAATAATCTGGTACATCTCCTTGAACGGCTTGGATGGAGACGGGAACTGAATTTTTGACCACGATTGTTTCAGATGCAAACGGGATGATGACTCTCACCTTGACCTCAATTAGAACACTAATATCAATCAAGGCATTGTTGATGCCATAAGGCTTAATGTTTTTTTCAACGTCCGTATGCGGATCGCCAATGACACTAAACCGTACAGGCACTTTTGGTCCTAGGTTGGCGATGAGTGCATTTCCGGACGCTTGCCCAAGCGGAATGTTATATATAATGCCGTCATGTCCATCTGTTTGATCCTTTAATGCTTCTTTTGCCTCTTTTTGAAAATTCCCCTTTTCAATGTCCTCTAAATTTTTTTGAAGATGACGTGATAGGTCAGCCATTGCTTTCGATGTTGCTTGCGCATTAAAATCGATGGTCGTTACTTTTCCGTTCTCACTTGTATTCATGACCACCATATCCTTCATATTCTCCTGATCTTCTGCAAAGTCTTGGACGGAATATTGAATCAGATGATTGGCGATACGCTCTGTTTCTAGTTCAGCAATGTGTATAAGGGTTGGTTTAATGGAGCGGTTAATAAAAAATAGACTTATGACGGTTGAGAGTACAAAGAATAAGATCGCAAGCAGCATGACGTATCGGAATGGCAAAGGGCCCTTTTTATAGGGGCGATAGCGGCGGTTCATTCTCAATAAAAAATCCCCCCTTCTCCATTACAAGTGTATGCAGACAGGCGGGGGGATAGGAATCATCTCTTCATTTTATTTCACCATTTTTAATAAGGCGTCTCTTCCAATGGTTCCAACTGTAATGCCTAACGCTTCTGCAGCGTATGTCACAGATTCTAAAGGGGCATCAAGCAATTGCTCTATCGTTCTCACACCAACTGCTCTCCCTGCGATAATACCTCTATCTGCAAGCTTTTCATTTAAGAGCCCGACATCCAGTGCACCGCACATAATATACCCATGTTCATTTGTCACTGCCATAAAATTCGTCTTCGGCAGTTTGACGGTGACGGCTGTAAAGGAATGTCCATCAATATTAATAGGTGTTAAATTCACCAAATCCCTTCACTCCTCTCATCACAATCTATGTGACAAGAGGGCGAGTGTTGTTAGGCTAAAGCGGATTTCATGTGGCTTCCTTCAGGCGCCAAGTAAGCACATCACGTAAAAATTCCGGCATGAAATATTCAATGTGTTCATGGTCACGGATATGAGGAAATAGAGAGCCTAATGTATACATATCGACTGTGCCAACCGTATATAAGGCGTCTTTTCTGATCAATTGATCATGCACAAAAACATCCTTTACTCGTTTGGTTTCACCTTCTTCTACTGTATAGGTGAGGCCGCTATACAGCATTTTCCCCATCAACTCACCTCTAAAGCCGAAGCCCTTGATGCGTAGCTGTTCCATTTTTTCTTCACAGGCACGCCGAACGGTTTCGATGAGCTGTTGACCGGAAAGCGTCACCCTAATTGGGTTAATGGGATGCGGGCAGATTCGGTGGACTTCTTCTCTAGTCACGATTCCTGCCTCTAATGAATCAAGCACCATGCCTGCATTCATCATGCCGATATCTGCCCCGCACCAATCTTTAATGGCATCTGTTAAGAGCTGCGGAAGCGGGGATTCATCAAACCACTTCGTTTCTAGCCTTGACTCAATCGCAGTTACTTTCTCCTGCATGAGGGCTCTCGCTCTTCTCTCTGCTTGCTGTAAGGTAGTGATCGCTTCATCTGATTCACTGATCAGTTGCTCCACTGACTGCACCGTTGCTTTTTTCTCGATTAACTCTTTGCTCGCTGTGTCAATGGTCAGCTCGACACAGCCAATATAATGCCCATACTTTTCAGCGCATGCAAGCAGTACCCCATTGTCCATTTCACCCTGTTCTAACAAATGATGCGTGTGTGAGCCTAGGATAATATCGATGTCAGGAAAATCACGGGCGACCTCCCGATCATGGATGATACCAAGATGGGATAAGAGCACAATGATATCCGCTTGTCCCTTCACTTCCTGCAGCATGTCCCGTATGCTGTCAAACGGATCTGTAATCTCCCAGCCCAGCTTTTCATAGACAGGTGTATACGCAATGGTCACACCTAAGAGACATATTTTCAGTCCGTTTTCCATTTGGATTATATGATAAGGCTGTGCCCACGATGGTCTTTTGCCTTTCTCAAATAAATTAGACAGGATCACTGGAAATTGCGCATGCTCGTACAATTGATCGAGCTGATCATGAGGCAGCGTAATGCCTTCATTATTCCCAATCGTGACCCCATCATAGCCAAGTTGATTGAGAAGCTTGACGTTTACCTTTCCATAATCAGCTTCTGACACAAGGTTCACTCGGTCCATATGATCGCCAATATCAAACAAGAGCATCTGATCGTGAACTTGACGCTTTTCCTCAATATAAGCTGCGATTTTGGGCCAGTTCTCAAAGTGGCTGTGCAAGTCGTTTGTATGATATAACCATAGCTTCTGCAGCATGTTGATCTCTCCCTCAAGTTGTCACTGAACCGTCTCATTTAAGTTGAAAGCCGCAGCTCTCATTTAACTAAATAAATCTAACTGCTTCGGAGAAAGGCTTGAATACGTAATATCCAGCAAATCAATCATCTGCTGACCATTCGCCGCTGCATCTCCGCCGGAGTTATTATTAAACACGACATACACATCTTTTGATTGCTGATGCAGGATGTCGAGATTCTTTTTCCACTCTTTTAATTCAGCTTCATTATATAAATATAAGTATCGCACTTCACGCCAATTCTCATGGTCTGCTGGGTGAAGCCAGCCCTGTTTATTTCTTCCGTGAAAACGGACCAATGTTTTATCACGGTGCGTAGCTTGTATGACTGGCGGAATGGAGCCTTCTCCAACTTGCGGCTCATCACAAACAGAATGAATCCAGCCTTCTTTTTCCATAAAGGACAAGGTCTGCTCATAAAATTCATCTGAGAACCATGTGCGGTTACGGAATTCGAGGGCACACGGAATGTCCCCCATCTTCTCTTTACACCATCTTAAATAAAGGACGTGCTCTTTTTTGCAATCAAACCATGGTGGAAATTGAAATAGAACCATGGCTAGTTTCCCTTCACGAATAAGCGGAGTCAATGAAAGAATAAATGCGTCAAACATCTCTTCCTTCGAAGCAAACGGAATTTCGCCTCTCTGATGACCGGTCATTCCTTGATATGCTTTCACGACAAATTGAAAGGTATCTGGCGTATCCTTGATCCACTTTTCATGATTACGTTCAGGCTGAACTGCATAAAAGCTGGCATCCAGCTCCACAATGGGAAACGTAGACGAATAGTGAAACAGCTTTTGCGCGCTGCCGATTTTCGGCGGATAAAGACTGTCATGGTCACCCCAGCCAGTTAATCCGATATAAATCATGTTTCTCACCTCTTGCCACTCTCATGTATAGACGGCTTCCTCACATGAAAGCCTTTTTCTCTTGTCATACCCATCTTTCTGAAAGAAATTCTTCTGTCTACAACATATCATATTTGCCCGTAATTCTGAATGAAGATGACTGATGGTGCGTGATTTTATCATGAACTCTGTTTGTTTGTGATATTAGTTGACAACTTTCTATCTTAAATGATTTGAGCTGATAACATAAAATGCATATCAGAGAAGTGAACAGTGATTGTCCATTTATTTATTCATCTTCACCAAGAACTAAAGTTCTCAATAAAGGAGACTTAGTGGATATGAACTTAGACGATAACCAGTTTGAAGCATTGCAAAAAATCGCCGAAAGGATTCACAAGCCTGTCTATTTGTGTAACCAGCATGGGCGCCTTCTCTGCAACTCGCACATCATCATCACGAGCCCAGATTGGATTCGCATTCTCCCCTTTTTCAAAAGCCGGACACCCCATTATTTTTCAATAATAGATACGAAGCAAACCTTTTCTGTCTTTCCGATTGATCTAACCGAACAAACATGTGAGTATGTGGTCATTCCTTCCTTCATCCTTCCGCTGGATGAAACACTGCAAGTCATCATTGAACAAGCAGTACACGAAATCTCGATTGCGCGAATGAGACAATATTCTGCCCAGCAAACGGCCAAGCGTGCCAGAAATGAAGGATTTCGCAGATGGATAGAGGGTTCATCGTATTCTCAGCAAGACGCTGCAAACATTGCGAAGGCGTTTGGATTAAATGTAGATAGCAGCTATCTATGTATGATCTGTCAGCTCGATCAGTGTCATGAGACCACTCATTTTTTCAAGCAGCAACTGATGTTAGAACAAGTCATTGATCTGCTCGACAGCGCACTTCCAAGCTCTCCTTTCCCTTCCTTTTTATTTGTCAAAGGTGATATGGGCATTGTATTAATGGAAGAGACGGGCAGTTGGTCAGAGATGAGTGAAAGACTCCTTTCTTTTTTGAAGCAGCTGCAGATGCTCGTTAGCCTTCAAGTGAATCACACCATTTCCTTTGGCGCGAGCTTGACTAGTTGTCGCATCAATTACCTGTCTGAGGGGTACAGAGAAGCATTAGAAGCGCTTCAAGCCGGACATCTCTCGGCGCAGTCGGAATATATACACTTCTATCAGGCAAAGGATGTGCCAGATTTATTAAAGCTTATTCCAAGAAAGGATTTAGTCACGTTTCACCAGATGCACCTTCACCCGTTATATGAAGCCGGTCAAAATCTCCTCCACACCTTATCTGTCTATTTAGAAACGCATTGCCACATTTCAGAAACAGCGAAACGTTTGTCTATTCATCGCAACACGGTCATTTATCGATTGGAGAAGTGTGAGGAGCTGCTGCGGATCAGCTTAAAAGACCCTGAAACCACATTAAGGCTGCGCTTAGCATTACGTATTCACATGCTTCTTTCACCCCATCCTGAGTGAATGTTTTCTTCCGAAGCTTCATATAGTTTGGAGGAGAAAAATGATACAAGAGGAGGGATGATAAATGGATGATGAGCTGCGTCACATCCCGCAGCCCATTCGAGAGGATGGTGCTGGTGCCACCGATCTAGGCCCGCGGGACGTCCTTCGAGATATCGAGAACCCAGATATGCTTGTTCCACCTAAAACCGATGCCGGAATCATTCCTAATTTAAAATTTTCATATTCCGATACACATATGCATTTAAATCATGGCGGCTGGTCGAGAGAAATTACGAAGCGAGAGCTGCCTGTTTCCACAACGATTGCGGGTGTCAACATGCGGCTGACTCGAGGCGGAGTGCGAGAGCTCCATTGGCATAAGCAGGCTGAATGGGCGTATATGATTTTAGGAAAAGCCCGCATCACCTCTGTAGATGCAGAAGGGCGAAATATGATCGCTGATGTAGCAGAAGGAGATTTATGGTATTTCCCCCCAGGTATTCCGCACTCCATTCAAGGACTTGAGGACGGGTGTGAATTTCTTTTAGTCTTTGATGATGGCGCTTTTTCTGAATTTGATACGTTCACCATCACAGACTGGTTTGCCCATACACCGAAAAACATTCTCTCCGACAATTTTGGCGTTCCTAAGAAGCTGTTTGACCATATTCCGAATAAGCAGCGCTACATGTTTCAAGGCTCTCCGCCAGCATCAATAGAAAGCCAAACGGTATCTGATCCATACGGAAGCATCGAGCCGCCATTTACGTACCAGCTGCTTCGCCAAAAACCGCTGACGACCTCTGGGGGAACTGTCCGCATTGTCGATTCACGGAATTTCCCTGTTTCAAAAACCATTGCAGCTGCGCTTGTTGAAGTAAAGCCTGGCGGCATGAGAGAAATGCACTGGCACCCTAATAATGATGAGTGGCAATATTATTTAACCGGTACAGCCAAAATGACGGTCTTTGGAGCCGGGGGCACTGCCCGCACCTTTAATTACAGAGCAGGTGATGTCGGATATGTTCCTTTTGGTATGGGACATTACATCCAAAATATCGGCCAAACGAGCCTTTGGTTTTTAGAAATTTTTAAAAGTGATCGCTTTGCAGATATTTCGTTAAATCAGTTGATGGCCTTAACCCCTCCTCAATTAGTGAAAGAGCATTTGCATGTAGATGATGCTATGATTCGTGCGCTTCATAAAGAAAAATCACCTGTCGTGAAATATAAGAGATGATGCGCATCAAAAAACCGATCAAGCCGTACTGATCGGTTTTTTATAAACAAATTTTAAGAAACTGTCGAAGGATGCTGCACTTTTTTCCCCCACACGATGGATGCAATGAAGCTTATGCAAAGCACCAGTGTTCCGAGCATAAAAGGAAACTCAATATTCACATCAAATAAAATGCCCGCAAGGCTCGGTCCGACAATATTGGCAAGGCTCATAAAGGATGTATTGAGGCCGCCCGCTACTCCTTGCTGATTACCTGCCATTTTGGACAGCAATGTATTGAGGGCTGGACGAACAAATGATGTAGCCGACAAAAATAAAATAGAGCCTGCAAAGATTAGCCAAAAGGACGGTGCAACACGGCAGACGATGAGCATCAAAGCCGCTCCTAGCAGTGCATAACGCACGACGCGCATTTCACCAAATCGTTTCACAGAGGCATTCACCAACGCACCTTGGACAAGCACGCCTGCAAGACCCGCAACCGTAATCACAAACGCAATATCCTTCGGTGTAAATCCATGTTTTTGGTCTACATATAAGCCGAAAATCGATTCAAAATGAATGATGCCAAAATTGAGGACAAACGCCAATATAAACAAAAAACCGTAGGATGTCTTTAAAGCTTGCAGCATTTGTACAAACGGGTTGAAATGAATGTCTTTGTTTAACCTCGCTTCTTCCTGCTTTTCCTTTGTTAATGTTTCAGGTAAAAACAGGATGGACAATAGGGTAGAAAGAGCTGCAAAGGAACCTGCGATGAGAAAAGGAAAAGCGATTCCGTACTCGACCAAATAGCCGCCTACGCCTGGTCCAATGACAAAGCCTAACGTCATTGCAGCACTAAATAGCCCCATTCCTTTCCCTCGATCCTTCTCACTTGTGATATCAGCGATGTATGCAAACATGGCTGGCATGAGTAAAGCCCCGGCAGCACCGCCTAAAAATCGTGACACAAACAGCATCCAAAGCTGATCAGCAAATGCAAAAATAAACTGGGCAATCGTAAAGCCGGCAATCCCCGCAATGATCAATTTTCTACGTCCAAATCGATCGGTCAATGCGCCTGCGACCGGCGATAAAGCAAACTGTGTAAGACCTGTTGCAGCGACAAGAAAACCGAGTGTTTTTCCTGTTGCGCCAAAGGCTTCAATGTAACTTGGCATGACAGGGACAATGAGGCCAAAGCCAAGCATGGCAATAAAAATATTGAGCATCAAAATATATAATCTGCCCATTTTCTTCATATCAAAAAACCTCTTTCTGCAAAATAAATGAAAATGATGACAAAAATGATCAGAACTTCTTCAGTATAGCGATATCACTGTCTATAAGTCTAGTTTTTCAAAATTTAGTTTTCTTTTCCAAATAAAAAATACCCGCAAATAGCGAGTATCCTTATGACTTTATTCACCTTGTTCATAGATAGAAAGAGCCGCCTGAAGCCCTGCGCCGCAATGGATGGATGCACCATGCTTGATTAAAATTGCTTCTAGCCCTGCTAACACAAACAGCACATTTTCTTTTCGGCAGCTATAGCCCATTGTGCCAATTCTCCATATACGTCCGGCTAGCGGTCCAAAGGAGCTGGCAATTTCGATACCAAAATGCTTAAGCAGATCGGCACGTACCGCTTCTCCATCCATACCACTTGGAATCTCAATACATGTCACAACCGGCATTTTACAATGTGGATCACCGAACAATTCAAGTCCCATCGCTTCAAGTCCTTTCATCAAGGCCTTCTCGTGATATGCGTGCCTTTGGAAACGCTCAGACAGACCTTCTTCCAGCACAACACGAACCCCTTCTCGAAGTGCATAGAGCATCGTTGTCGCTTCTGTATGATGATTTAATCGCCTAGGGCTCCAATAATCCTGAAGCTGGCTGAGATCAAAGTAATTGCTTTTAATTGGAGAAATATCCATTTGCTCCTGCAATTCATCCTGTGTCGCAATTCCCTTTTCCACTTTCTTTCTCGATTCAACGACAGCTGCCACCCGGTCATTATACGTGATAGGTGACATGCCTGATGGAACAGACAAGCACTTCTGCGTACCGCCAATCGCCGCATCAATCTTCCATTCATCCACTTTCACCTGAACCCCGCCAATGGTTGCTACAGCGTCTACAATGAACAATGCATCCAGTGCCCGGCACGCTTCACCAATTTGCTCAAGTGGCTGCAACCGCCCGGTAGATGTTTCACCATGGACCATCGCAACGATTTTAGACTTGACCTGCTTCATTTTCTGAATGATATCGCTAGGGTCAAAAACGGTTCCCCATTCACATTCCATTGTATGTACCTCAGCACCATAGCGCTGTCCTATTTCAATGAGAAGATGACCGAACCGGCCAAAGACAGGCACAAGCATCGAATCTCCCGGCTCAATGACACTGGCAAGCACAGCTTCAAGCCCTGAACGAGACGTGCCGTCAATTGGAAAAGCCCATTCATTTTCTGTTTGGAAAAGGGACCGCAATAAGGTCATCGTCTCATTCATGATATGTGTAAATGCTGGATCAAATTGACCAAGAATTGGCGTACTCATTACACGGAGCACCCTGGGATCTACTTCAACAGGTCCTGGTGTCATAATCGTTCTTGAAGGTATTTGCAGTTCTTTCACGTTATCCATCCTTTCCCTTGCTGTCATCCTATATGCCCACTTATACAGTAATGCTGATAAAATAGCAATCTCTTTTCCTATGAACTCATTACATAAAATTTACGAGAAATCCATTTATTTCTTTCTGACATTATGATAGAAATAAAGAGAATACATTCCCTATCAAGGAGGAAATCGAATGAAGAGAACCTTATTTGGAACTGTGGCTGCCGGAATCATGATATTCGGTACGTTAGCCGCCCCGCTGCCGCAAACTGCGAATGCTCAAAGCTTTACTTTGAATGAACCGAGCCAAACCATCACATTTTCCCCGTTACAGCTTCAAAACGAAACATCTACACAACAAGCGAAAACAACCGCTACAAGTCAAATCGATTCCTATTATCAATCTGCTAATGGCAAATCAGGAACCGCTTTAAAAAAAGCTTTACACGATATTATTGATGATCATAAGCAGCTATCCTACAGCCAAGTTTGGGATGCCTTAAAGAAAACAGATGAAGATCCAAAAAATCCAAACAACGTGCTCTTGCTCTATAGCGGTGTCTCTCGCTCAAAGCAATCGAATGGCGGAAATGTTGGCCAGTGGAACCGGGAGCATGTCTGGGCTAAGTCACACGGCAATTTTGGGACAAGCCAGGGCCCAGGTACAGATCTCCATCATCTGCGAGCAACAGACGTACAAACGAATAGTACTCGTGGAAATTTAGATTTTGATCTGGGCGGAAATGAATACAAGGGAGCGCCGGGCAATTTTTACGATAGCGACTCATTCGAACCTCACAGCCGGGTGAAAGGGGATGTGGCAAGAATGCTCTTTTATATGGCGGTGCGGTACGAGGGCGATGACCGCTTTCCAGATTTAGAATTAAACGACAAAGTGAATAATGGTAGCGCCCCTCTTCACGGCAAAATGTCCGTACTTCTCAAGTGGCACAAACAAGATCCTGTCGATCAAATCGAACGAAACCGCAACGAGATCATTTATGAAACGTATCAGAACAACCGCAATCCCTTTATCGATCACCCAGAATGGGCAAGTGAGATTTGGGAATAAAAAAGAAAGGCACTGCTACGAACAAGCAGTGCCTTTCTTTTTATCAAGAGGACAGACAAGACAATAATCGAGACTCTCAGATTTTTTCTCGAGCTTATAATACATACAGCAAGTCTTTCGGTTGGATGTTTCTAGTAAACTGTCATCTAAGTTTAAGCTGTGATGAAATGGATTTTGTTTTGCTCCAAATACATCACCAGTTGCTTGCTTCAGATACAGATAATCCTCTCGCACGCGCTGCTTCACCGCAGGGTCTTCAGCCTCTCGCATCATGCTGCGATAAAGAGAATTGATGCGAACTGCTATATTTTCCCACAAAATGGTATACGGAAGTCTTGACGTACGCTTCAGTACATCTAAAAGAGGTGTGACACACTCCGTAAACAGCGCATGCACAACCTGCTCTCTCCATTCATTCCGATCTCCTTCTAATGGAACAAACGAACACAATGACTCATCAATTTCGATTTTCCGATCCTCTCTAAAGACAGATGCCTCTGGTGGAAACTGATAAACACCGTCATACAGCGTCATCATGTACAAAGAGGAACTGACCGCTAAGTAGGCATAACGCTTTGAAAACATCGACGCTGCTACCGCCACATTCGGTGCATGCATAGCTTCCTTTTCAGCCTCTAATAAACGCAGGACAGATGCTTCTGAAAAAAGCGCAGCAAGTGTGCGATCAGATGTCATTGGTCCATTTGTGATGTGTACCCCGAAATCAAGTAATTCTCTCTCAACCCACTCTGGCCTCATATCAAAACCTCCATCTTTCGTTTATCGATTTCTCTGCTGGTATAACAAATAAATAAAGAACGGTGCCCCAATTGCAGCTGTGAATACACCTGCTGGTACATCTAACGGTAGAAAAGCCGTTCTAGCGACTAAATCTGCGAGCATCACGAGAATACTTCCAACAAGCGCAGATGCCGGGACCAGCGCAATGAAGGAACGGCCGATGATCATCCGTGCAACATGCGGCGCCATCAGTCCAACAAATTCAATACCGCCAGCAAAGGCAACAGCAATCCCTGCCAATGTCACACTCATCAGCAGAAAGAATAACCGTTTTGCCTGCACTTTTACCCCGAGACCTGTTGCAAGATCATCTCCAAGCTCCTTCACATTCATCGTTCTTGCTAACACCATGACAATCGGTAAAATGATCATGATCCAAGGAAGCATCGACGTGACGTCCTTCATCGTAGAACCATATAAACTGCCTGTCAGCCAGATATATGATTTTGTCGTCGTCATCGTATCACTAAGAACAAGAGTAAACGTCACACACGCCTTCATGATGGCAGAAATCCCAATGCCCATTAGGACAAGTGTAATTGGCTTAACCCCTTTTTTCCATGAAAGCAAATAAATCAGACACGAGACAGCAAACGCACCTGCAATCGCCCATAAGGATTGATATGCAATAGGCACAGTGCCCATCCAAAAGACAATAAACATAATCGCACCGAACGAAGCACCACTCGTAATCCCAATGATGTCAGGCGATGCAAGCGGATTGCGGATTAATCCTTGCAAAATGAGCCCTGATACCGCAAGTGCGGCCCCTACTAAGACAGCCAGCAGTGTTCTTGGAATCCTCAGTGTATTGAGCACAAAGGTATTTCCCTCTCCCTGACCGATTATATGAAGAAGCACATCCACAGGCGAAATAAATCGGCTGCCCATACAGAGACTGAGAATAAATAACCCAAAAGCAATGGCCGTCAATAAAAGTAAAATCAAAAACGTCCGCTTTGAAAATTGAAATGAAATGCGCCCGCCCTTTGAACGCACTGTATATGTTTTAGCCACCTGTCTTCAACCCCTTGCGCACGAGATAAACAAATAGAGGCGCTCCTGCTACCGCCGTCATGACACCAATCGGTACTTCCTGCGGCATGATCAGAAAACGAGCCGCAAGGTCTGCGACAAGTAAAAGCGACGCCCCCACTACGGCACAATACGGCAGTACCCAGCGGTGGTCAGGTCCGACAAGCTTTTTCACAATATGCGGCACTAGAAAACCAACAAATCCAATCGATCCTGCGACAGCGACGGAACCACCCGCTAAAAAGACGACGAGAACTCCCATCGTGATTTTCAGCGCCAGCGTACGTTGACCAAGTCCCTTCGCAATATCATCTCCTGACAAAAGGACATTGATGGAGCGTCCAAGAAGCAGCGCCACAACTGTCGCACCTAAAATATAAGGCAAAACAGGCAGCAGCATATCAATGCTTCTTCCAGAAACTGAACCCGCCATCCAAAACAGGATGCTTTGAATCGACTGTTCATTCACGATTAAAAGACCTTGTGTAAAGGACGCAAACAGTGCAGATATCGCCGCACCTGCAAGGACAATTTTGACCGGTGTCAATCCATCTCTTCCAATGGAGCCCAAGAGAAAAACGAGCATCCCTGCAATTGCCGCACCTAGAAAGGCTGTCCACATATAGCCTGTTAATGACTCTGTTGAAAAGAAAACAATTGAAATGACGATAAAAAATAGTCCACCTGCATTAATTCCTAACAAATCTGGCGCTGCAAGCGGATTTCTCGTTAATGCCTGCATCAGTGCACCTGAAATCGCTAGACTTGATCCAACAACTGTTGCAATTAAAGCTCTTGATAATCTGGATGTCATGACAATGACACTGTTTGGATCCGATTCATCAAAATGAAGAAACGCATGGATGGTGGCTTTGAGGGAAATCGAGGTTTGCCCAAGAGAAATGCTGAGTATAAAAAAGACCACCATCAATACGACGAATCCAGCAAACAGCAGCGCCTTGCTCGAATCCTTTTTTAATAAACTTCTCATCTGATTCCCGCTTTCAATCTGTTATGGAAAAAGGAGAAAATGGTTTTTCACATTTTCTCCTCTGTTATCCTTATTTATCAATTCCGAGACGATCATCAATATCATCAAGCATCATGTTTGCAGCGATAATACCGCCGCCCATGTTCCAAGTGATTTCATCCACTTTATGCACTTGTTTCGCTTTCACTGCGTCAAGCTGCTTCCATAAAGGATGACTCGTCCACTCTTTATAAGCTTTTTCAACGGCTTTATCCTGATCATCCATGAAGTAATAGATGACATCTGCATCCATTTGCGGAATGCTCTCTTTGTCTGTCAGTGTAATGATGTCTTGCTTTTTATCTTTGACATTCTTAGGTCCTTCAAAGCCTAGCTCTGTTAAAATTGACCCTGCGAATCCAGTTTGATAGATTCTAGCATGATCTGCACGGAAGTTCACTACAGACACACTCATTGGCCAGTTTTTGATGTCTTTTTTCGCTTTTTCTTTGAAGTCAGCGACGCGGTCATCCCACTTCGTTAGCAATTCTTTTGATTTGTCTTGCTGGTTTAACGCTTCACCCATTAATTTCACTGTATCTTTAAATGTGAACACTGTTTCTGTTGCAACAGTTGGAGCGATTTCTTGCAGTTGATCAAAAATTTGCTCGTGGCGGACTTTTGATGCAATGATCAAGTCTGGGTTAAGTTTTTCAATTTCCTCTAAGTTTGGCTGTATTTCCTGTCCAACAATTTTGACATCCTTTAAATCATCTCTTAAATATTTATACGTAGGTGCTTCAAGCCAAGATTCTACAACACCCACTGGTTTAATGCCCATCGCGACTGCTGCATCTGTTGCTCCTTGGTACAGCGTCACAATACGCTTTGGTTTATCCTTAATATTGTCAGTTGAACCGATAGCGCTTTCAACGGTTCTTGTTTTTTCTTTATTAGCTGACTTGCCTTCACTGCTATTGCTGCCGCAAGCTGCAAGTAAAACGATGGAGAGCACAACTAATAGCGACCAAAAAGATTTTTTGAACATGTACCTCACCTATCCATTCTATATGTAGTCATATCGTTTGATAACGATTCTCATTATCACACTATGATTTTATCATAGAAAAGGATGGTGTCAATGTAAATTTTTAAGAAAAAGGGAGAGTGTTGACTAGTTGTTCATACTAAATAGAACGATTCCACATTTGGATGGTCCTTCCAATCTGTTTTCCCGCTTCTAGTAACACCGACAAATGGGTATGTCCATCCATCACTTCATAGACTGATTGTTTTCTGATCGTTTCATCGGGCAGCTCATGATAGGCAGGAAATTTTTCTATATCATACAGCTCATCCTCACTTCCTACTAACATCGCATATGGCCGATCCATCATCGCAAATTGTTTTTTAGGTGCAGATGGGGTTAAGGCAAGTGCTAGATTGACGGTGATGGCTGTCAACAAAAGCGGATCCTGCTCGACTGCCCATATTGGATAGTGAAAACGAACGGCTTCAGAATGACTCATCAGCAATCCTTTTGTCATGGCAGACAGAACGAATTTCCATACTTGAACGGTTGCAAATGGGATTTGATTAGGGCTCGCAGTGCCTGATTTATAGCCAAATTCAGGGGCAATAAAAAAGTACCCGTCTACTTCTCTTTTTTTCGGCCAAGATAGGTAGTTTAGCAGTAATCCCGCTCCAGATGAATGCCCGCAAAGATAAACAGCTCCTTTATGCTGCTGTTTGACCATATTCACAAACTGCGAAATATCGTGCCACACATCTGTGACACTAGGTGTATCACCCTTTTTTCCATCAGAATAGCCGTGACCTCTTAAATCGATTAAAAACGTATTCACATGAAAATCATGTTGCAGCGTATAGGCGATATGCTCGTAACCAGCTAGGCTGTGAGCGCCTCCACCATGGATCAAGATGACATTTGCCACGTTCTTTTTTTCTGCTAAAAACGGATAATACGCAAGGCTTGTGCCGTCGTGTGATGACATGAATTGTCTTTCTGGAATATGAACAGGAGCTGCCTGCTGCATACTTGTAAATGAAAATGGTTCTGTCTTCGTGTCTGTCAATTTTTTCGCTCCTTCAAACAGAAACGAGAATGGCAAGCGATACTGGCCATTCTCATGACTACATTCTATTAAGTAATATCCCGCAAAGGAAAGGTCTTGTTTTGAATAATGGCAACAATTTGTTTTAACGCTTTTTATGCTTCGGGTATAGGAAAGACGTAATTTATTTCATAGCTTTTCATGCTTTTTTGGGCAGTGCAATGACAATATTTCTATAAAGCTTTTTTAATTTTCAGCATCAATTTCTAAGTCCGCATTCAACGATAATTCTTCATGAACAAATCCATTGATATCGTTCTTATTTATTGTCCTATTGTATACCAACTTTTAAGTAGCAAGTAATGAATTTATTATTACCCACTATGACTTTTTAGCATTTTAATAAAGAAAAATATCACCATTCTCTTTATACATATTATTGTGACCGCTGAGCAGAATGAGATACTTTTTCACTAGATATGATAACATGCTTTTTTCCAGTTAATGATGTTCATTTCACCCGGCGGTCACAACAATAAGCCATATGCTGATGAATTTCAGAAAAACAATCATTTTTTTATGATTATCTATATGTATTGAATCTAATTGTTTACTAAATATACATTTTCTATTTTTGTTATAGACTTAGATTGCAAACTGTGATTATCCATTTCTACGTAAAGGGAAAAATCATTGTTTTTAACAAAAATTATATCGCTTCCATTATTAAGTTTTATTTTTAATGCATTGCCTTCTTTTTGAGTATTACGAAAGGTATTCTCAATCATATTGTAGTCTAATTCAGTCCACTTGCCATTGATTATAATTTTGGTCATCCCCATTATCTTATGACTGATACTATTGGGGATCATTTTCTTTTGAAATTTTTCAGAAATATCTTCGTTATCTAATTGCTGAAATCCAATTTGAAAGGCCTCTTTTTCAAAATAAGGTAAGTACATGTTTCTCCATCGTGATGAAATTTTAAGTAGTCCAAATAATTTATATTCGATTCTTTCTGGCGTTTGTACATCAAATGCTTTGTCTAAAAGCGATTGATGTAAATAATCAATATCTGATACATCAATCATTAAGCATATTGCTCCTCTTGTACCTCGATTATACAACTCTGTCCAATCTTTTTTCCAGCCACCGCCATCCTTCTGTGTTATATTCACTAATTCAAGATACTCCTTTCCAATCCAAAGATTGCTTATTTTAAAGCCTTTTGTTCTTTTACCTTTTTTAGGTGCATACGGAAAACCATTTTGTTGTATCATATCTATCATTTTTTTGTCTTTTTGATATTTCTCATCAACATTGATAACAATATGATCGATTTTATTCATCGGTTAACTCCCTCGGCTTAATTAAATGAATAGCTTCATAAAGATACTTCATTTTCATTTCTTCCATTTCATAAATGTAATCAAACGTTAGTCTTGTTAATGGAGGTAGATTCATTTGTTTCTCTTTTTCTTCTTCACCCTTTTTTATTTCTGCTAAATGTCTTTTTTGCGCTTCAATTTGAATATTTAATGATTTAACAGCTTCTTGTTTTTCAATTTCGTCAGCAAACATTAGTCCAGCAAAAAGTTGAGTTGGATAAGTATTTTGAGGTTCTACAAGACATTTCATCACACATTCTTTCTTGTGTTCTTTTCCAAGTTCTGTAATCTTGTAAATTTTAGTACTCTTTTTCCCTACTGTCCTAGTTTCACAAACTTTTATATAGTTTCCTTTTTCTAATTTATTTAGCGCATAATAGATTGAGCCAACTAGAATTCCTCCCCATCTATCGACCATTGTATTTTTTAAATTCTGCTCAACATCATACCCTGACATCGGTTTCATCGATATTAATCCTAATATATATAAGTCCGTCATCAGATTCCTCCTATTCAATATCTATTTACACAATACTCAACATTGAGTATTGTTTCAAGATTAGATTAAAATTTTCTTTCATGCTAAGCACTTTTTCAGAGCTCTCAAAAAATCCTGTAAGCAAGCGTTAGCGTGATGTTTATAGAGGTGTGCAATACGATGAGTGAGCCACCTTGATCAAACAAAAAAAGACGAACGGCAACCGTTCGTCTTCTTCCCTCACTTCCCTCACTTCACTTCTTCATGCTCCTGAACAGCATGTCGTTTACTGGCAATAAAGAGTGCAACGGTCATGGCTAGAATGGTCAGCGCCCACCAGAAGGTCGATACAGCCTCTTTATGATCGATGATAATCAAACGGATGACGGCTGTGATGCCAATATAAATAAAATAGCGAAGCGGAAAATGAAAGTTTGATTTAAAGTACTTAATAATTAAGGCAATAAACTCAAAGTACATAAAGAAGATCAGCAGCTCACCAAGCATTTCATAATAGCTTTCTCCTTTGTTGACCACATTCTTGTAGACAAATTGGACAATATACCAAGTTTCACTAATTAAGAGGACGCTTAAAGCAAGGGCTAGAAAGAATAGACAGATATTCAGAAGACCTTGCAAGAGATCGGGTACTTTTTGGAAGTTGTTGAATCGTTTCATTAGATTGTCTCTCCATTCCATGTTATTCATTTGTCATCTATATTTTGATGTGCCAGAATCGCAGCACGATGTAGTAAACACCGCTTTTTTCCATCTTTTCAAACTGCCCGTGCATGCGGGACATCATTCGTTTAATGCTTCGTTCACCAAGTCCAGTGCTTTCCTGCGTGTCATTTGTCTCTTTTATCGCATTGCTCACATGGATCTCAAAGATTTCTTGATCGGATAGACACGTGAGATTGATGTCTTTTTTCGGATCGGCGTATTTCAGTATGTTCGACATCAGATTATCAAACACTCTGCCAAGCTCCTCGACATTCACGTTGATATAGCTGTCAGGTAGCTCTCCTAAAAGATGAACCTTGAATGTCTCTTGCTGCAAGATCGTCACCTGATCTGATAAGAGATCGTAAATGACCTCTTTGACTGCAACGGTCTCAAGCTCAGGTTCATGTTCTTTATCAAGTAGAAAATAGGCAAACAGATTATCAGATAGATTTTTCAATTGCAGTGCTTTTTCATAAGCACTTGCTATATATTGATCTTTACGTGTATCCGCTCCAGCCTCCTCTTTTTTCGCAAACTCTAAATTCATCATCAGCGATGTCAGCGGTGTTCTCATATCGTGTGACATTTCAGTAACCAAGCTGCGACTCTCTTCTTGTAGCTCGTCAATGGCTTGGAGCTTGTCCAGAAAAGCTTTACGAAGATCCTCAATACTTTTGGCAATCATCGCTAATTCATCATGCCCTTTCACCGTCATCTCATAGTCCAGCTCGCCGCCTTCAAGAATATGAATGTCTTGGTGAATCGTTTGCAGGTAGCGTAAACTTTTGCGAATGCCAAGCAGAACAATGAGGAGAAAAATAAGCGTCGCCCCAAGCAGCTCGAGTGTAAAGGCGAGATCGTGGTAACGAGACGAATAGAAACCATCCACCATAACCCGGCCTTCACCATCGCTAAACTGAACTGGATACGAATGATGCTCAGCGTACTGGGTCACCTTTTCTTTTCCATACGCCGATTCATCAGCAGACGAATAGATGGAGTCATATTGCAGCACTTCATCCTTGAAGATGGTCAAATTAATGTAATTCTCTTTTTTCACCCACTCACCAAATGCTTGTCGATCTGTAGAAGACAGCTCATTCTCAGACACATAGCGGCTGAATTTTTGAATATATCTGGCTGACTCCGCCTCGTAATACTCGTCCGAACTCAAATATCCGTCAATGAGGTCATCGGTGATCTTTTGCAGCGTCAAAAAGACAAGTCCACTCACGACCGTAGCTGTCAAAATCAATAGTGCTAGCTTTTTGGCTAGTGTATATTTACGATGTGCCAAATCGGTATCCTCTTCCCCATTCTGTTTTGATATATACAGGACGTGCAGGATCATCTTCAATTTTGGCACGCAGCTTTCGAATATGCACCATCACCGTATTGTTGGAACAATAGAAATAAGGCTGTCCCCATACACTCTCATAAATATTTTGGGCTGAAAAGATTTTGTTTCGCCTGCTCATGAGCAGCTTGAGCACACGATATTCTAAATCAGATAGCTTGATTTGTTGATTTTCTTTCCACACTTCATTAAATTCTTCGCTCACCCTTAGCTTGCCCCCAACAAGAAACGTTTCTTCCTGTTCCTTCTTTTCCTGATAGACGGTGTACCTGCGTAATTGTGCAATGACTCTAGCATGAAGCTCCTCTTGTGAAAAGGGTTTTGTCATATAATCATCCCCGCCGGCAAGTAAGCCTTCGGTTTTATCGAATGTACTTGATTTAGCTGTTAGAAATAGAATCGGGACGTTAGAAGAGGCTCTCATTTGCCGGCACGTTTCGATGCCTGATATGCCTGGCATCATCACATCCAAAATCACCAAATCGAGCGAATCGTCCGCAAACTTCAATGCTTGCTCGCCATTCATCGCTCTTTGCACCTCATATCCAGCACGTGTAAGGGATTCCTGCAAAAGGTCTCCAATATCCTGATCATCTTCTACGACTAATATTCGATGCGTCATGTTTCTCTCACCTCATGATACGTGATGTACTTTCTTTTATGTCTTTACTATATATCATCTAGCTATGTGAAAAGATACAGCAGAAATCTTAACAGTTTATGAATTTGACCATCTTCCATCAATTTGTCACATTAATTTTCAAAAAATTGGATCTTCATAAATTGTTAAGAATTGGGACGTATATTGATTCATTGTAAGGATCGATGGATTGATCCGAATGACATTTATCATAACAAGAAAAGGAGCATGGATATGAATGCAAACAAAGTAGAACACGCGATGAGTTTGAAGGATCGGGTTCATTTCTTAGACATCGTACGGGGATTTGCCTTAATGGGAATTATTCTGGTGAATTACTTTTTGATCGTTGATTCGGCGAAGGGGTTCGATATGGAAGCAAATGATGTCTTTCACAACTTGGTGAATTGGTTCGCCTCAGGGAAATTTATTACGTTGTTCTCCTTCCTATTCGGGGTTGGTTTTATGATTTTTATGGACCGCGCTGCTCAGAAGGTGGACAGTCCGAACAAGCTGTTTGCCCGCAGATTAACCATTCTCTTAGGGTTTGGCCTTCTGCATGTCACCTTTGTTTGGATTGGTGATATTTTAGCGTATTATGCAGTCGCTGGCTTTTTATTGCTTTTCTTTTACAAACGTACAGCCAAAACCATCCGATACTGGCTGATCACACTCTTTATGATTCAATTGCTCACACCCTTTTTCACAATGCTGCTTCATACCATCAGTACAGGCTCATCGGGCAAGCCGGACTTTGCCGATTTTGATTTGACCAGCCACAACAGTCTGACTTATTTAGCATCTATTGGTGACCGATGGACAGATATGGTGACGATGGCTTCCAGCTCATTTTCAATCGTCTATTCCATGTTCTTCATGTTTTTGCTTGGTGTTTATTTTGTGAAAATGGCGTTTTTCAAAAACATGGCGGCGAAAAAAACGATTTGGAATCGCATTTGGATCATTTGTACCATCGCTTTTCTCATCACACAAAGCAGTACGATTATAGCAGCGGTCAATCCTTTTGAACATACACTCTGGGTGAACATGGCCACTGCTCTGGAACAAAACGGAGGATTAACTGGCAGTATGTTCTATATGAGTACACTTGCGATGCTGTTTCTGCACGTTCCTCAGCTGCGAGGTGCTTTGATGGTCTTTACCAAAGTCGGACGGATGTCCCTGACCTGTTATTTGCTTCACTCGATCATTGGAACCATGCTATTTCTAAAATATGGAGCGGGGCTTGTCGATCATCTTCAGCCGGCTGGTACGTTCTTCATGGCTATTGGCGTGTATGTCTTCCTTGTGCTTTTCAGTACGTTTTGGTTAAAGAGGTTTAAGTATGGACCGATGGAATTTATTTGGCGTCAGCTGACGTATGGGAAGGTCAATGACAGATCGAAAACCAATACATTTCATGCGGCGAAGTAAAAGAAAAAAGGCGAATGGCTACAGTTCGCCTTTTTTAATATGTTAAGTTTGTGATTCAGAGACAATCCGTTCACTTTCAATACTGCTCAATCATTTCTTGTAATTGAGTCAAATAACTCTCTTTTAATTCATCTGGGTATTCAATTTTCACATGCTTCCCAAATGAGATCAAATAGTGGGTCATATACGATAATTCTTCTTGGTTGTACCCACCCATAATATATGGAGTATCATCAATGATCTCCAATCTCATATTCGGGTAATGATTCTTCAAAAACTTTTCTTTTCCTTGTTCCGTTAATCGACATTTAAATGAGATGTCATGATAAGTTTTTTCGGACTCGAGCTGCAGTGTTTTTAATTCTTCCTTCGTAAAGGTGCCTCTGCCTTCTTCTTCAATGATCAAGTCCTTCATAAAGTCACATCTATAGATGCCCCACTTTTTATTTTGAACATCATATGCTTTGGTGAACCAAATCCCATTTCGATAAAACAACTCAAGAAATTGCAGCCTGATCCTTTTATTTTCATATTGCGTGTACGTCATCTTCACGATTTGATCTTCCATCATCGCCTGTAAAATCAATTCCAAATGATTTTGTTCACTAACTGGTGCGACATTATAGTAATGAATCACATCCAAAGTCTCCGTGATCATTCGTTTTCTCTCATCAGACATTGTGGCAAACAGCTTTTGCCGAATTTGTGAGTAGGACTTTTTAAATGGTGTTGCTGACACCAGGTCTAGCGCTTTAAGCGCGAAAAAAATAGCTTGAACTTCATCGGTATTGAAATAAATAGGGACCATTGGAGATTGTTTCACCAGTCGATATCCTCCATGTCTGCCAGGTTCAACATAAAAAGCTAAACCCATGGACTCTAGCTCTTCCATATCTCTCAAAGCCGTACGTTTCGATATGCCAAATTCGGTTTCTAAATCCTTTAACTGAAATGAGTATTTATCACTTAAAAAAATAAGCTCTTGGTTTAATCGTTCTGATTTTTTCATTTGAATTTCCTTTTAAAAAAGGTGACATGTTTTGTCACCTTTATATTTTATACTCAGTTTATCAAAAGAAAAGGAGCATGTATATGCAAACATTAATCATTAACGCGCACCCTGATTTCACTCATCGAGAAAGTTATTCAAACAAACTGCAAACACTATTTTTAGAACAGTTTAAAGAAAGATTCCCTCATGAAGAACCAACAATTTTACCTTTACATGAAACAGAAATTCCTCGTATCGAAAAAGACCAACTGCTACGTATTTGGGATAAGCAAGCATCTGAACAAACATTAACAGCTACCGAAGAAAAAATCGCTGCTGCTTCATCTGCTTTATTGGCTCAATTCAAAGCACATCATCGAATCGTCATTGTGTCACCTGTTCATAATTTCAATGTGACTTCACGTATGAAAGATTATATAGATAATATTTTTATTGCTAGAGAAACGTTTAAATATACAGAAAATGGTTCAGTTGGTCTGATGACTGACGATTATCGTGTACTTTTGCTTCAAGCAAGTGGCTCAATTTTCACAAATAACGATCGATATACACCTTTGGAATTTTCACATTACTACCTAAAAGAAATATTCCAAAACTTGATGGGCTTTCAACAATTTCATATTGTCCGAGCACAAGGAACAGCGATTTTAGAAGAAGAAACGATCTTGTCATCTGCAGCTGACGATTTGTCTAAAGCCTTTGATGAGTTTTACTCGCCTAGCGAGATGTGAATTGGATTTTTTCAAAAACAAAAAGACCAAAAACGTTTGATTTCACGTTTTTGGTCTTTTATTATTAACCGATCGAACCTTCCATTTCAAACTAGATTAATTGTACCTAAAATGGCACGGAAAAAATAAGAAAAAAGAAACTCAAACCCTTGATATATAGGCATTTCTTCAAATAGTTTGAAATGGATTATAATTTCAACTTGGCACTTTCTTGGCATGGTTAAAGCCGTATAAAATTAGGGTATCGCTCATAAATTTTCAAATCATGCCAATATTAATAAATGGTCAAAAAGCCAAACTAAATATTAAGTTGCTAATATACAGTAGCTTGAATGATGAGAAGAAACATTTAGTTTTATATAATTTAGAATGATAAAACCGTTAACTAATTAGTTAAGCGGTTTTTCTTATATCTTTTTACTGTTTTTATAGACACTAAATTATGCTTAGGAATTAATACGTTTAAATTCTTATTAAAATTTCAGTTGTTTTTATTCTTTGTTAAGACAGGCTGTTATCTTTTCCAATGAATTTATATAATCGTAATTCCCTTTCCCTATATAACATTTCATTACAAAAAAAGTATTTAATTTATAAGCCCTAATATCTTCAAAATCCTGATTTCTCTCAATATTCACTTTCCCAACATATTTTATAGGCTCTTCTTCTTCTGATGGAAAAAGAAATATATTTTCAACCTTTATAATTTCTTTTACTTTCTTCTCTAACTTTTTGTCATGTAACCTAAAGTCCTTTGAATTAATATTATTAAAAATAGTGATGGCGTAAAATAGTTGCTTTACTACATCATGCCATCCTGGTAGATTAACATAAGTATTATAATATTTAGCATCAAGAATATACATCGTCCTTCTCCTCAACATAATTATGTCAGGTCTTTGAGGCTGGACTATTGCAGGGCTATCAATTTCCCATTTTAGTTTTGGTATTATTTTTTTGAGAATCTTATACTGGTTATTAAAGATCGTGCTACACACTTGTTCCCATACATTTTGAAAGTAAGGTGTAACTAATGTTTCTATTTTTTCCTCACGATCTTTTTGTTCAATACCTAATAAAAAGTTCATAATCATTTTAATAATATTTATTTCTCTCTCAATAAAGGTACTATTTAGCTCTGTAGTTAAGAAACTTATTGCATAATTAATGTCACAATTCAGCTCTGTAACATCAAGATTAGCATCGTCTGATGTAACTCCAAAAAGCCACCCGTATTTTTCTAAGCTTTTATAAACGCAATATTTATGTATAACTAATAATTGATGTTGACGGTCAATAATTGTTTTTCTAGAGATAGGGTCTGCATAAATTACAGATCCTCTCGAAATCAGAGGTTGCTTTTTATTTATTGTTGCTGACCAATCAATGTGTCCTGAATTTGTTGAGTCCTTTATCTTTATTTCCTTCATTAATAGTCCATTTTGGATGAAATCCTGAATAAGACGATACGAAGTAAAAAGGTTACCATTAAGTTGGCCATTTTCCACACCAAGCAAGTTCATTTCCTCAGGAGTGAGTTTTGCTTCCCTTCTGTATCTTAACAAAACGTCAAAAAGAATCTGAATATGTTCTTTTAGTAATTCATCCTCCGTTGGAACTTTATATGCCTTAGGAAAAATAATGATCAAAGAGTTTTTATAGATTATTACCCCAGTCGCTATAAATTTAATTTTGTTTTCACTGACTCTACAAATCCCTTTATTTATTAACTGGTCGGTAAATTCCTGTGGATAATCATTAATATATTCAATATATTCAATTTTAGTTGTGTAATTTGGTACCTGTTTCACTCAAATATCCCACCAAAATTCTGCCTTTTTATTCTTCACTTAACTCTTCTTCTTCTAAAAGCTGTTGTTCAACATCGACTTCATTTGCTTGTAACTCTTGTTCCTTCTCTAAAACTTTATTGATTTCGTTTTTAATATTCATTACATCAACACCTGAAACAAAACCTGTTACCAAGTCAGAGTATGTCCTTATATCAGGATCAAAAAAATTCTCTCTCTTGTATCGTACAACATCATCCCAAAGGTAAATTAATAACTTTGAAGTAAAACTGTTTGAGTCCTCTATCTCTTCTGGACTGATAAAGAATGGTCCAAGTAAACGGTCTTCGTTAATTCCTAAATTTTTAAGTTTAGAATTTATAACAGTAAGGATTATTCTCCACTCAAATGTTTCCCCTGCATAATTTACAGAATTCTTTTCATGTACGAAACCTCTTTCTTTTATAGGCATATACTTAAACTTCCAACGTCGTTTAAATGCAGAGTCAAGGACATACACTCCTTGGTCACCACTATTCATAGTTGCAACAATACTCATATTTTCAGGAATAAATAAGCCATCTTTAAAAAGATGTTTAATATCTAAAAGTGACATTATATAATTTTTCAGGTCTTCATTTGGTTCAATCTTGTACTGACTTGCTCCATCTCCTTTTCTGTCCAACAGTTGGAAGATATCACCGAAAACCGTGGGTGCATTAGCCCTATTTATTTCCTCTATAAGCAATGTGTATTTGTTATTAGGATTTCGAAGAGCTTTAATTAGAATCTTGATAAACGGACCCGGGTTATACTGGTAATCAATAAATGGTTCACCTAGTTCGAAGACATCTCCGTTTATTCTATGTAATAAAGCATCAGAGTTTTTATATAAAGGGGTAGGTTTATAGCTACCTACAAAGTCATAATAAGAGTATTCAGAATGGAAAACAACTCGCATTATATTTGAAAAATTATCTTCTAAATACCTACTTTTCCCTGTACCTGGTGCCCCATAAACTATTAAGTTTTCTGCAGGTGAATCCGTTGATTTCCTGAAGCCTTGCACTTGTAAATTACGAGAATACTCCAATAGCTGTTGGTCAGAGGCCATGTGATAAACAATATCCGCTATATACCCTTGGCTAACAGCAACTAGACCAAGTAAACTTAGTACTGGCGAATTATAATAATCTTGATGTCTGTCAATTGTTTTACTACCAAACCACCAAGAATAATCTGTTAGAAAACGACATAAATACTCAGCACTTGTTTCGTCCTCATTAAAATATTTAAAAATTGCCTCTTTAATATCAGGAGCAAAATCATCAATATTTTTACCTTTTAGATTTTTAACTTTTTCAAAAAATTGTCTTCTGCTCATACCACTAACATTTGACTCAGATAGGTTTACTAATATCCCCTTATACTTAATCAATTCAGAGCAAAATTCTACAACGAATGTAGCGATATAGAACCATTGATTTGGGCAAAATATCTTATTAGTTGAGCTTGGGGTTATTTCCGCAGAGTAATCATAATACTGAATTGTTGTATTGTGTGACTCTAATACCTGTGCAAATCTCTCTTTAAAATCCCTATTCAACTTAAAATCTTCATTCACAAATGTGTTACGATAATGATCCCTTGAGTCAATAGCTAACTGATATAAGTCTTTAAGCACTAACATATCCTCCAATTTCTGTTTTATAAAATGAAGATGAATACTCTTATTATATAATTTGTTTTAAAAGTTTCCAATAATTAATCCAGTATTACCAAATATCTTTAATGTTGGCTTTTTATTTCAAATCGGAAAACAAAGGAGGCTGAATTATTGAATATGTTTTGACCAAGTAACACATGCAGAAGATTAACCTGATCTTTTAAAAGGAAACTTACCTATTGGATAAAATTACAATTATCTAACTCAAATTTTATTATTTATTCTTTGAAGACAGAATTTTTCTAGTTCCTTGAAAATATTACGTTCATAAGGGTCGATAATATCTTCAAGACGTAATGTAATGGTCTTCAGTTTATCTTCGTAATAACTTCTTGGTAAATCTGTACGTTTAACCCATGACTGATTCCGATCAATTAATTCATAAAGAAATTGAGTTAAACCATAAACACTTAGATATCCTTTATAGTTTTTTGATTTTAATTCATCTGGGACGACCAAAGTAATATTATGTGAAGCTAAGCTTTCAATCGTATTTTTCGAAATATTGTCATCGAGTGTAAGCAAAAACATTTCTTGGGCTCCTGTCCGTTTCATTTCCTCAGGTACTTCCTGCCATCTTTCACGTAATGTTGTTTTCATTGAAATTAAGGAGCATTTTCTTTTTTCCAAGTTATATTCAATAACACCAGGTACCACACAATCGACAAGCTTTCCTAAGCGTTCAGTTTCAAATAATTTTGCCCCTATAACCCCTTGGTCATCGAAAAAGATACCTGAACGCAACAAAATTGCTTCTATAATTGCTTCAAATTCTTTTCCTGCTCGAGCGCGCCTAGAATTCGTGTTACTTTTCGATAACTCAAAAAGATGGTCGCTATATTTTTCTAAAAAAGTTCCTATAATCTCTTCGGCATTGTTATTTTGACTGTTACCAATATCAGAGTCTTTCTGAACCAAAATTTTCCCCATTTTGATATTAAATTGTTTTTCATGCTTTAAGTATATATCCCAGCATTCAGCTCTCAGTCCATAGAGAATTTCAGTGGCATTTTCTAAAAAAAAGAATATGTCCTTATGGTAGTAAGGAGAATTTTGTAATGCTACTTTTACTAAGTCTCTTGGCTTGGGAATAAGAGCATTTCTATTACTTTTGATTTGATTTTTAAAATGATCGATATTCAATAAAATAACCTCCTAATCGCTTCTCTTTTAACATACCATAATTCTCCAACGAAAACTAAGCCTTATGAACTAATTACAAATGACTGTAGACAAACGAAAGAATGTTCGGTATAATTTGTGTCATTAATAGGACAACCTGTCCCTAAGGAGACACGATTTATAATGCACAAAGAGATTAAATTAAAACGTGAACGATTAGGACTTACACAAAAAGAACTAGCAGATGCACTTGGTCTAGGGAGAAATGGTGATAGAACTTTAAGACGTTGGGAAAATGGTGAATCCGTACCCTCTTCAATAGAAGTCAAAGCCATCATGGATTTCCCAGAAAAGCCTCAATTTCCCCCGCCTGAAAATCCTAAGTTTACGATGATAGATTTATTTGCAGGAATTGGTGGAATACGGTTAGCTTTTCAGAAACAAGGTGGGCTCTCTGTATTTGCTTCCGAATGGGATAAGTTTGCTGCTAAAACATACAAAATGAATTATGGAGATGAACCCGAAGGCGATATTACACAAATTCCTACTGAACAGATCCCAGAGCATAACATTTTATTGGGTGGATTCCCTTGTCAGCCATTTTCACAAGCAGGACTTAAAAAGGGCTTTGAGGATACGAGGGGGACTCTTTTCTTTGATATTGCTCGTATTATAGAAAAAAGACGGCCACAAGCTTTCTTATTAGAAAATGTGAAGCAGCTTAAGGGACACAATAAAGGAAAAACTTTAGAAACAATCCTTCGAGTTTTAAGAGAAGATTTGGATTATACTGTAGACTATAGGGTTTTACGGGCAGCAGATTTTGGGGTTCCTCAAAACAGGGAACGTATTTACATTGTTGGATTTTACAATCCATTAGGAGGTAGAGAAATTGCATTTCAATTTCCGAAACCAACTGATGAACCAACCAGAGTTGGGAACATTTTAGAAGAACATGTAGATGAAAAATATACTATTTCTGACCGTCTATATGAGGGGCATTTACGTCGTAAAGAGGAGCACAAGAAAAAAGGAAATGGTTTCGGCTTTTCATTATTTACCGAAGATAGTCCATATACAAATACCATTAGTGCCCGTTATTATAAAGATGGTAGTGAAATACTGATTAATCAAGGGGAAGGGAAAAACCCCCGAAAACTAACACCAAGAGAATGTGCAAGGTTACAAGGGTTTCCAAAGGAATTTATAATTCCTGTTTCAGATACTCAGGCATATCGACAATTTGGAAATTCAGTTGCAGTTCCAGTGGTTGAGGCTATAGCAAAAAATATGGTGGATGCAATAGAAAATAGTGTAGGCTTCCGATATGTAACTGATAACATTCTAACCCAAGCATAAAATTCTAGGGATTGGTGATTAATTGTTATTTATAGCTGTCTCCCCATGCTTCTTCAAAAGACAAGAACCCTTCTTTTTCGAGAAGGGCTTCTTTCATTTCTCCACTAAAACTACTCTAACTCTATTAACTTTTTCTAAAATAATACCTTCATAAAAACCGCCTGTTTTTTCTAACTTATCGGCTTTTACTCTTAATACCTTGTCCATATCTAAGTTAAAGGCATGTGATGTATCCTCAATTACTTCTAATATATCTGCTAATTCTTCTTCGTTAGGTGCAGCCGTTGGAAGTAACAGATAATTCAACTAGAGCCTTAGTCATTCCAAGCAAAGAGGTTGCTCTTTGTTTTTTTACTGTTCATTTTTACTTTGGTCACTGGATAATGAAAGCTATGTTTCAGTAAATAACTCCTTCCACTCCACATCAGAAGCCATCTATTGAAGTATTAGAAAAACTATCAGATAGCTTAGAAGTTCCATACGAAGATTTAATGGTGGCATCAGGATATATTGACCCGATTGATTTTTCGAAAATAAAAAACGAAAAAGAAGATAAAGAACACTATCAGAGCAAGAACAAGAGCCTTTCCTACTTGATTTTTTACTGGATTCTAATAATCAATTATTTTTTCAGGACAGGTTTTTGACAAAAGAAGAAAATGCAAAAATAAAAAGAGTTATAGAAATAGTTTTAAAGGATTGAAAGGGAAGAAGAAACATGGCGAACTTCAGAAAGTTAGCTAGTGGAAAATTAGTAAGCCTTGGAACATTTAAAACAAAAAAGAAGAAATTGAAGCAGATAAAGTTGAAGAAAGAAAATATTATGGACAAACAATAAACGATAGAAATTTGTTATTTGATGAGTTTGTGAAAAATTGGCTTGAACAAATATAAAAAAGCTAATGTAAAGGAATCCACATATACACAAATTGAAGCAAAATGAATTAATTTTAGAAAATGAAAGATTTCACAAAAATGAAGATGGTATCATTTTTCATAATTGTCACGGTCATTATTTAACACCTTCTACTATTCGTGATACCATGCAGGGTTACTGTAAAAGCTGGTGTTGATTAAAAAGGCACTCACGGCTTTAGGCATACTCATGCCGTTCTACTGCTTGAATCAGGTGCAAGCCTTAAATATGTATCAAATCGTTTGGGTCATAAAACCATCAAAACAACTGCCGACACTTATCTTGATATTACTGAAAAAATTGAAGAAGACGAACTAAAAAAGTTCGCCTCCTACACTAAAAGATAATTTCAACTCGGCACAAAACTGGCACGATATGAAATCCTCTCAAATCCTTGATATTTAAAGGTTTTTATTTATTAACCAATAGAACCTTCCATCTCAAACTTAATCAAACGGTTCATTTCAACGGCGTATTCCATTGGTAGTTCTTTTGTGAATGGTTCGATGAAGCCCATGACGATCATTTCTGTTGCTTCTTCTTCAGAAATTCCGCGGCTCATCAAGTAGAATAGCTGCTCTTCTGATACTTTTGATACCTTCGCTTCGTGCTCTAATGAAATGTTGTCGTTTAAGATTTCATTGTAAGGGATCGTATCAGATGTTGATTTGTTATCCATGATGAGTGTGTCACACTCGATGTTTGAGCGTGCACCCTCTGCTTTACGTCCGAAGTGAACGATTCCGCGGTATGTGACTTTACCGCCTTGTTTGGAAATCGATTTCGATACGATCGTTGAAGATGTGTTTGGTGCAAGGTGAATCATTTTTGCACCTGCATCTTGGTGCTGACCTTTACCTGCTAGGGCAATACTTAATGTCATACCACGAGCGCCCTCACCTTTTAGGATGACCGCTGGGTATTTCATTGTCAGCTTAGAACCGATGTTTCCATCAATCCATTCCATTGTCGCATTCTCTTCACATACTGTACGTTTTGTGACAAGGTTGAAGACGTTGTTTGCCCAGTTTTGAATCGTTGTATAACGGCAGTAGCCGCCTTTTTTCACGACGATTTCAACAACCGCACTGTGAAGTGAGTTTGTTGTGTAAACTGGTGCTGTACAGCCTTCTACGTAATGCACATGTGCGCCTTCATCAACGATGATAAGTGTACGCTCGAACTGACCCATGTTTTCAGAGTTGATACGGAAGTATGCTTGAAGTGGTGTATCTACTTTGACGCCCTTTGGTACGTAGATAAATGAACCACCAGACCATACAGCCGAGTTAAGCGCAGCAAATTTGTTGTCAGTCGGAGGAATGACTTTTGCCCAGTGCTCACGGAAGATGTCTTCGTTCTCTTTTAATGCGCTGTCTGTATCTTTAAACACAATGCCTAGATCTTCAAGGTCTTGCTTCATGTTGTGATACACAACTTCAGATTCATACTGAGCAGATACACCTGCTAAGTACTTTTGCTCTGCTTCAGGGATCCCAAGCTTATCAAAGGTTTCTTTGATTTCTTCTGGTACTTCATCCCAAGAACGCTCAGAGCGCTCTGATGGCTTTACGTAGTACGTAATTTCATCAAAGTTTAATGCATTTAAATCTCCGCCCCATTGTGGCATCGGCATGTTGTAAAAGAGCTCAAGAGATTTCAAACGGAAGTCGAGCATCCACTGAGGCTCTTCTTTCATACGAGAAATTTCTTCAACGATCTCTTTTGTCAGTCCGCGCTCTGAACGGAAAATGGAAACGTCTTTATCAGAAAAGCCGTATTTATATTCACCAACATCTGGCATTTTTTTAGCCATCCATTTTCACTCCAATCTTATGATTTGCCGTTATCTTCGGCAGATGCGCCTTTTTCAAGCGCCTTCCAGGATAATGTTGCACATTTGATGCGGGCAGGGAATTTTGCCACTCCCTGCAGCGCCTCAATGTCACCAAGATCAATGGAATCGTCGTATTCTTTTCCTAGCATCATATCGGAGAAAATCTGAGACATTTTCAAAGCTGTTTCAATATCTTTCCCTTTAATCGCCTGCGTCATCATAGAGGCAGATGCCATCGAAATGGAGCATCCTTCTCCTTCAAATTTCGCATCCATGACTTTTTCGTCTTCGATTTTCATCGTGAGACGAATGCGGTCACCACACGTTGGGTTGTTCATATCGACGACAATGCTGTCGTTTAACACACCTTTGTTTCTCGGATTTTTATAATGATCCATAATCACTTGTCTATACAGTGTGTCTAAGTTTACATTAAAAGACATTCGTAAAATACTCCTTTGTCTTACGGAGCGCTGCGATGAGCTCGTCAATCTCTTCTTCTGTATTGTACAGATAGAAGCTTGCTCTTGCAGTCGCTGATACACCAAGCCATTTCATGAGCGGCTGTGCACAGTGATGTCCAGCACGAATGGCGACACCTTCCGTATCCAGAACAGTCGACGCATCATGCGGATGGACGTCATCTAAATTAAACGTCACAAGCCCAGCTCGGTGCTGCGGTCCATAAACAGTCGCACCTTCAAGCTCCTTGAAGCGCTCAAGCGCATAAGTGGCAAGCTGATGCTCGTAACGGCTGACTTCCTCCATACCAATGTCATTTAAGAAATCAATCGCTTTTCCTAGTCCAACTGCTCCGGCAATAATCGGTGTTCCCGCTTCAAATTTCCACGGGAGCTCTTTCCAAGTAGAATCATACAGATCCACAAAGTCGATCATTTCACCGCCAAACTCAGCAGGCTCCATATTATTCAAAAGGTCCTTCTTCCCGTAAAGCACACCGATGCCAGTCGGTCCACACATTTTATGCCCGGAGAATGCGAAAAAGTCACAATCTAGATCCTGAACATCAATTTGCATATGCGGCGTGCTTTGTGCACCATCGACGACAATGATTGCCCCATGATCATGGGCTATTTTGGCGATTTCTTTAATCGGGTTGATGGTTCCTAAAACGTTTGAAACATGTGTGACAGCGACGATTTTCGTTTGATGTGTGATTGTTTGCTTCACATCTTCCAGCGATAGCGTGCCGTCTTCCTGTAACGGAATATATTTCAATGTGGCGCCAGTTGCTTTTGCTGCTTGCTGCCAAGGGATGATATTTGCATGGTGCTCCATGTGCGTAATGACAATCTCATCGCCTTCTTTGAGGTTTGCTCTAGCATAGCTGATCGCCACTGTGTTTAGTGCAGTTGTTGTACCTCTAGTAAAAATAATTTCTTGGACAGATGAAGCACGGATGAATGCACGAACTTTCTCTCTCGCACCCTCGTATGCGTCCGTTGCTTTTGTGCCAAGGGTATGAACACCCCGGTGGACGTTCGAGTTGTAAGACCGGTAATACTCATTCATTGCATCAATGACCACTCTTGGTTTTTGAGAAGTCGCTGCACTGTCCAAATACACCAAATCATGTCCGTTCACTTGCTGATGAAGGATTGGAAATTGCTCACGAACGTCTTTGATATTCATTATTTTACTTTCCTTTCAATCACAGAAACGAGCTGCTTTTTAACTCCTTCAATCGGCAGTTCTTTGACGACTGGATTTAAGAAGCCATAAATCACAAGTCTTTCTGCATCTTCTTTGGAAATCCCGCGGCTCATGAGGTAATAGAGTTGAATTGGATCGACACGTCCAACAGAAGCAGCATGCCCTGCTGTTACATCATCTTCATCAATTAATAGAATTGGGTTTGCATCACCGCGTGCTTTTTCACTCAGCATGAGAACACGTGATTCCTGCTCGGCATTTGACTTCGTTGCGCCATGCTCGATTTTACCAATTCCGTTAAAGATAGAGGATGCTTGATCCTTCATCACACCATGCTTCAAGATATACCCTTCAGAGTTTTTACCGAAGTGGATGATGCTTGTTGTAAAGTTTTCCGTTTGATTCCCGCGGCCGACAACAACTGATTTTGTATCACCGAATGTCCCGTCGCCCATAAGCTTTGTGATGTTTTCAGACACGACGTCTCCATCATTCATAAGGCCAAGCGCCCATTCGATTTTACTGTCACGGCCATTTGCCATACCGCGTCTGTTCACATAGACTGTGACACCTTCTGAAAGGTTATCTACTGCGCCGTATGTGACGCGGGCATTAGCTCCCGTGAACACTTCGGACACGATATTGAAGATTGCTTCTTCAGGTTTTGCTGTACTAATGTAGTTTTCTACATATGTCACTGCACTATGATCGTCTGCTACGACGATGACATGGTTGAACAAAGTCGTGTCGTCATTTTCATGCAGGTAGACGGCTTGAATTGGCGCTTCAAGTTCTACATTTTTTGGTACATAGAGGAAAGCTCCGCCATTCACTAAGGCAGCATGTAAAGCTGTTAGTTTATGCTCATCTACTTTCACTGCATCCGTCATGAAGTATTTCTTCACTAGATCACCATGTTCGCGAAGCGCTGTATGAAGATCAGTGAAGATCACGCCTTTGTCTTTCGCTTCCGTTGAAAGAGACAAGTATGCTGGCGTTTGATCACGCTGAATGTAGACTGTCTTATCCGTGTCCTCTAAATCAATGAGAGATTTCACTTCTTCAGGAAGCTCTTCTAATGATCCAAATGGCGCACTTTCGACTGTATGCTGTTTGAAATTGGTTAAATTCCATTTAGAAATATTCGTTTTGTCAGGCTTTGGCATTGGAAGGTCTTCTGCTTTTTCAAGAGCCTGTAAGCGAAGGGAACTCATCCATGCCGGTTCCTGATGCTTCTCGGAGAAGCTTTTGACATAATCTTGATCTACTGATAATTTCGTTTCTAATGTCATCAATAATCCTCCTAACGCTTACGCTTCTTGACCAACAGTTTCGTCTTCAATTCCTAACTCTTTTTTAATCCAGTCATAGCCTTCTGCTTCTAGACGTTGTGCAAGCTCTGGTCCGCCAGATTTCACGATACGTCCTTGCATCATGACATGAACGTGATCTGGTGTGATGTAGTTCAGTAGACGCTGATAGTGAGTGATCATTAAGCAGCCGAAGCTTTCGCCGCGCATTCTGTTAATTCCTTTAGAAACCACTTTCAACGCATCGATATCAAGACCAGAATCGATTTCATCAAGGATCGCAATTTTAGGCTCAATCATCATTAATTGAAGAATTTCATTTCGTTTTTTCTCTCCGCCTGAGAAACCTTCGTTTAGGTAGCGTTGCGCCATGTCTGGGTCCATTTCAAGGAACTCCATGTTTTCGTCCATTTTGCGGATGAATTTCATTAGAGAGATTTCATCGCCTTCTTCTCTGCGAGCGTTAATAGCTGAACGAAGGAAGTCCGCATTTGTCACACCACTAATTTCAGATGGGTATTGCATCGCAAGGAAAAGACCTGCTTGAGCGCGCTCATCTACTTCCATTTCAAGTACATCTTCGCCATCAAGCAAAATGCTACCTTTTGTTACTTCATATTTAGGGTGACCCATAATGGCAGCAGATAAAGTTGATTTACCTGTACCGTTTGGTCCCATTACTGCGTGGAATTCTCCACCTTTTATCTCGAGGTTTACACCCTTTAAGATTTCTTTCCCTTCAATCTCAACGTGCAAGTCCTTAATTGTTAATGTCGAAGCAGTCATATATCGATACCTCCAAAATAATCATTATTCTCAATTTATTCTCATTCTAATTTTATAACAAATTAAAACTGAATACAACACATTCACGATATGCGTGAGAGGATGCTCTCAAAATTCTAACAAAAAAAGCCGGTAGATAAAAGGATTTATGTCGAAAAGACTGTTTTCATAAAGAAAGGACGGGAATCTGTTCTCCCCGCCCCTTAGCTATTTAATAGCCTCGTATATTCATTTTTGCGAGCTGTCTTTTCTCATCTCGATAGGACTGCTCTCGTTTATATTCCACTTTCATCCGTAAGTCATGGTCTCTTTCGTACTCTGCATAGCTCATGCCATGAGCCTTATGCATGGCCTTTTCCATCTCGGCGGTATAATCCAATCCCAGTGTACTATGGTCCGAACAAATAATAAACCATTCCCTTCTTTGAGTGTAGCTTCATTGTATCAAAGACATGTGGCTTCACTCAAAAGGGATATGACGCGCTATGCTGGCATATTTTCTCACGCAATCGGCTGAGAAGGACTCAACTCCCTGATATGGATAAATGCCATCTTATCCTTCCCTTAATGCGTCTGTCCTCCAAATTCGTCAATACATTGCTGAACAACTGTGATGCCTTGACTTAGTGCAGCACCGCCGCCGAACGCTGCCGCCACACTGACGACCTCTAGCAAATTCTCTTCTGTCGCGCCTTGGTCGAGCGCTCCCTTTGTATGATAAATCATGCAGTATTCATCCTGTGCATGAATACTGATGCCAAGGGCAATCATTTGTTTTTCCTTTTGCGTTAATGAATCGCTCTGAAAGCACTGCTCCGTGAATTCATTGAATTTCTTCCCAAACACCGGCATTTTCTTCTGAAATTCACCCATTGCCGTTTTATAATCAGTCAGTGATTGCTGCATGGATCCGCTCATATGCTGTTCATTCATCTTCATTCCATCCCTTCAGGTCATTTGTACATTTTTATTATGAGCGAGATTTGAAAAAATACACAAAAAAACCTCGCTTTGATGAAAGCGAGGTTAACACATTGTTATTCAGATACCGGTAGTACAGCACCGTCATATTTTTTGTCGATGAATTCTTTGATTTTATCAGAGTGAAGAACTTCCATTAATGTCTTGATCTTATCTGATTTTTCTTCACCTTTGCGAACCGCCACGATGTTTGCATATGGGTTGTTCTTTGTTTGCTCAAGTTCAATTGAATCTTTTTTCGGATTCAATTTATTTTGAATCGCATAGTTGACGTTAATAAACACAGCATCGCCTTCACTGTTTTCATAAGCTTTCGCTGTTAGTTCAGGAGCGATTTTTTTGAACTTTAGGTTCTTCGGGTTTTCTTTGATGTTCTTTACTGTTGCGTTGATTGTATCAACTTTAGGATCAATCTTAATGACACCAGCATTTTGCAATAGTGCAAGCATACGGCCTTGTTCAGCTACGTTGTTTGTCATGATGATCGTGCCGCCGTTTGGAATATCTTTTACTGATTTGTATTTCTTAGAGTAGATACCGAAAGGCTCAAGGTGAACCGCACCAGCACTAACTAGGTTGTAATCTTTGTTTGATTTATTTTCTTCATTTAAGTAAGGGATATGTTGGAAAAAGTTTGCATCCACTTCTTTTTCAGCTAACGCTTTGTTGTACATTTTATAATCACTAAGTACTTTCACTTTTAGATCGTAGCCTTTTTCTTTTAGAAGTGGTTTTGCTTCTTCAAGAATCTCGGCATGGGGTGTTTTTGAAGCGGCAACCGTAATGGTTTTGCTATCACTTGCGTTATTAGATGAACCGCATGCAGCTAAGATGCCTGCAAATGCTAGAAATAGTGCACTTAAAATCAATTTCTTCATGAATAAATCCTCCCTTAACGTTTATCAATTTTATTTGTAATCAAATCACCGATTATTTGAATAATAAAGACGATGATGAGAATAAACACAGTGGCAACAAGTGTAACATCTGTATTACCAGATTGGTATCCTTCCACATAAGCAAGGTCACCAAGTCCGCCTGCTCCAATTGCACCTGCAATCGCAGTTGAGCCAATTAAAGCAATCGCTGTTACGGTAATACCTGAAATGAGGGCTGGCAATGATTCTGGCAGCAATACTTTGAAAATGATGGTCGACGTTTTCGCTCCCATTGACCGTGCTGCTTCAATGACTCCTTTGTCTACCTCACGCAGTGCAATTTCGACAAGACGTGCATAGAATGGAGCTGACCCAATGACAAGGGCAGGGAGTGCTGCATTTGGACCTAGAATTGTATGCATTAAGAATTTCGTGAACCCTAATAAAAGAATAATTAAAATGATAAAAGGAATCGATCTGAAAATGTTGACGACTGCACCGATGACAGCATTGATCGGTTTATTTTCCCAAAGACCGCCTTTTCCTGTAAGGAAGAGCAGGAGTCCTAGGATAATCCCGATTGCAAAAGCAAATGCCAATGAAATGAGTGTCATATACACTGTTTCACCTGTTGCACTCCAGATGACGTCTAGATCAACGTTCGGAAACCATTTCTCAAACATGTGTCATCACCTCAATTTCAACCTGTTTGCTTTGGATATAGGCGATGGCTTTTTCTACCTCGGTCTCTTCTCCATTTATATGGATAAAGAGTGTTCCAAACGCGCCTTCCTGCGTTTGAGAAATCTTTCCTTGAAGGATGTTTACATCGACATTGAAGGATCGAATGATTTCAGTGATCAGCGGTTGCTCGGCAGAATCGCCAATAAAGGACAACCGTACGACCTGACCTTCTTTTACACGCTCTAAGACGTGCTCGATTGTTTCTTTCGCTTCCTCTGGTTCAGCAAGCTGCTGTACAAATCGCTTCGTCATCTCTTCCTTCGGCTGTCTGAAGACGCGTAATACTTCGCCTTCTTCGACAATGCGTCCATTTTCCATGACCGCGACGCGATGACAAATTTTGCGAATGACGTGCATTTCGTGTGTGATGAGCACAATTGTCAGCCCTAAACGTTTATTGATATCCGCTAAAAGATCAAGGATAGAATCCGTTGTTTGCGGATCAAGCGCTGACGTCGCTTCGTCACAAAGAAGAACCTTTGGATCATTTGCTAATGCTCTCGCAATCCCCACACGCTGCTTTTGTCCGCCGCTAAGCTGAGACGGATACGCATTTTCTTTTCCTTCTAAACCGACTAATTTAATCAGTTCATTCGCACGCTCTCTCCGTTTCGATGTAGGTACACCTGCGATCTCAAGCGGGAACATAATATTTTGTCTCACTGTTCTTGACCAAAGTAGGTTAAAGTGCTGGAAAATCATGCTGATTTCTTGTCTTGCTTTCCGAAGTTTCGCATTCGATACTTCATTGATCCGGTTGCCTGCCACTTCAACAATTCCTGCTGTTGGCAGCTCCAGACCGTTTAATAGGCGAATAAGCGAGCTTTTTCCGGCACCGCTATACCCGATAATTCCGAATATTTCACCTTTATCAATATCCAAGTTGACGTCTTTCACGGCATCAACATTTCCGCTTTTTGAGTGGTACGTTTTTGATACATTCTGTAAATGGATCACAGTCTGTTCACCTGCTTTCTTGCTGAATCTATAGGTTGCCATCACATACGTTATTTATTCTTCCTGCTGCCATGCCTCGTGCCTGACGTGAGGTCAGTAAAAAAGACCTAACTGCAATGCAAGCAGAAAGGCCTTTTATGTTCAATACGCCTTTCTCTCATCTTTCAAAGCATTGCGGCTTTGAGTGAATTGGCACCAATTTCAGCTATGCTGACGGTTGCCGGGTTTCATAGGGCACGTCCCTCCACCTCTCTTAATAAGAGAAAATATGTTGTTTTATGTGATGTTCATGTTTTTACTAACGTAGAATATCATGCTACCCGAGATATGTCAACGCTGTAAATCGCTAATTTCCAAGTAAACGACTAAGTTATCATTTTTCGAAAAAAACCGTTCGTCAGCCAAAGTACCGCCTCTAGTCTTAGGAGCGCACGGAATGACCCTTTTACTTTCACTTGTCCCCTGCTAATTAACTGCTGTAAGGACATATCTCCATCTAATAATTGAAGTATTTCTTTTCTCTCACCATAAAAGATGAGATCCGATAACTCAATTGCAGGTAGTTTCTTCACTTCACCACGCTCATCCACAATCAATGTACAAGAGTCTGTTTCCGCCTCAAATGTAATCTTCAAGGATGATGATGAGAGCAGCGGTTTTAGCAATAATCGCTGCCCTGTGTTTCCATGGGTTTTCACTTTTTCCACATGTATAACCTCCCTGTCATTTGGTTATACATAACATTTCTCTACAAACATTCGCTTGTCCTTTATAAATAACTCGACAAATTTTCAGATGAATTGCTTGAAATATGACAAAAAACCGCTTTATTTAGCGGTTTCAATCATTTCATGAAGATATGGTACGGAGTGAAAGGCATAGCCTTTTTGCACCAGCTCACCTTTTTTAAACAGTAGAAAGCAAGGAACGCTTTCGATCTCAAAAGCCTTCGCAAAGCCTGGTGAGTAGTTTAAGTTATTTTCATAAAAAGGTACATCCGGCTGCATGGTGTCTACGACAGCCAGCATTTTCTTTGCCAGCTGACATGTTCCGCAAAACGGTGTATATAAGTATAAAAGAAATAAATCGTCCTTTATCTCCTTGAATTCGTGTTCTTCAATCTCTTTCATATACGTCCACCCTCATAAATATTTCGAATGAACATCAATGTTTGCAGCTAATAGGATAGATGCAATGTGGGCTGACGGTGAAGCGGCCACTTCGCGGTACGTTCTGTCGACAAAAAGATGAAATGCTTCAGGGAATTCTTTTCGAAATTGCTTCCGCAGTTTGTCGCCTGCATCGTCACTGTCTGCTAATATGTAAACGTCTTTCCCCAATAATTCGTCTACGAGCTGATCCAGCTTCGATGTACTGATCGTGCCATTGGTGCAAATGATGGTAACAGGTTCACTTATGACTTCTTTTAGCTTTTGTTTGTCTGTTTTACCTTCTACAATGATGACCTTTTCTACCTCTACATTCATCACGATCACCCGGCCCTTTTGACGTTGTTCACTTCTCCCTTAGATTACAATTTTTCATTCAGGTTGTAAAGATTGGGCGCTTGCACTAAAAAGACTGCAGCTTATGCTCACTGCAGCCTCATCTGTGATTAGCACCAGCCATTTTCATCATCACAGTCTACATATTTTTCTGTTCCGTGGGTCAATGTATCCGTCAGACGATAAAAACGATTTTGCTCATAGGAATAACCTGATTTTAACTCATATTGGTTTTCACTAATCATCGTGCCAATCTCTTCATTTTGATGATACAGCACCATGCCGCTTTCTTTGAATCGTCCAGTGACATGATCTGTTATATCCACATGTTCTTTTTGAAAAGACAAATTGGACACCCCCCATAAAGGTAGAGTGTCCAATTTCACGTGAATTAGTCTTCTTTTGTCATTTCTTCATATTGCTCAGCAGTCATCAAGTTCTCAATTTCAGATGTATCAGCTGGCTCTACCACGATCATCCATGCTTTTTCGTATGGAGAGTCGTTGACGAATTCAGGGCTGTCATCCAGCTCATCGTTCACTTCGACGATTGTACCGTTGATCGGTGCGTAAAGCTCAGAAACTGTTTTCACTGATTCTACACTTCCGAAAGGCTCGTCCGCTGTAATTTTGTCTCCTACTTCAGGAAGCTCAACGAACACGATATCGCCTAGCTCAGATTGAGCAAAATGCGTAATACCGATACGCACCTTATCTCCTTCTACTTTGACCCATTCATGTTCTTCTGAATAACGTAAATCTTTTGGTGTGCTCATTCAATACCCCTCCAGTCTTTTCTTTCAATCTATATTGAAGATACCACAATCTGAATGAAAGTTACATCATTTCCAGACGCTTTTAAATGTATCTTCATTAAATCCAACTGTGACTCGTTTACCGTCTGTTGTAATCGGGCGCTTGATCAGCATTCCGTTAGATGCGAGTAATTCTAGCTGCTCGCCTTCTGACATTGCAGGAAGTTGATCTTTCAGCTGTAGCTCTCGGTATTTCTGTCCGCTTGTATTAAAGAACTTCTTCAGCTCTAAGCCACTTTTTTCGTAAAGCGCTTTTAATGTTTCTTTATCAGGCGTCTCTTCGACGATATGTATGCTGTTGATATCTTTATTGTGTTCTTCCAGCCATTTTTTTGCTTTTCGGCATGTACCGCAAGATGGGTATTCATAAAAATCTAAAGCCACTATTTTCACCTCCTGCAAGTAGTGAGAACATTTTATCACAAAATATTTTAAAAACCTAAATGTATGCTTAAAAAAGGTGCGGAGTGATACCCGCACCTTTTCAGCCGTCTTATACGATATATTTCTCTGCTTCAAAGATTCGTTTCGCCACTTCGCGCTTTTTGGCGATGACATTGATCGGGGTGAATCTTGTCAGTTTGCGAAGAGCTGACAGACTCATGCGGAGTGCATCTCCTTCTTCCATCGCGATCAAGGATTCTTTTGCATGAGCTTCAATTTTTAAGAAGGCTTCCTGCGTGAAAATTTGTGTGTAAGCAAGCTTTTGAGTATTCTTATCTAGCCCTGATGCAGCGATTGCCTTTTCAGTACGCAGAATCGCCGATTCAGCAGCAAAAATTTCATTGACGATATCCGCTATGTTCACAAGAATCTCTTGCTCTTTGTCTAATGCTTTTCCATACTTCATCGCCGCCATTCCAGATACCATTAAGGCGATCTTTTTCGCATGGGCGAGCAAGTATTTTTCTTGATCGAGCGGCTGATCACCTGGCTCTTCCGGCATCATCATCATGAGCTCTTCCTGTAAGGTTTGCGCCTTTTGAAGCAGCGGAAGCTCTCCCTTCATCGCTTTCTTCAAGAATGTGCCTGGTACAAGCAGACGGTTGATTTCGTTTGTCCCTTCAAAAATACGGTTAATCCGCGAGTCACGATAGGCTCTTTCGACCTCGTATTCTTGCATGAATCCATATCCGCCGTGAATCTGCACGCCCTCATCCGCAATATAGTCTAAAGTTTCAGAGCCAAGCACTTTACAAAGAGAGCATTCAATCGCATATTCTGCAATGGATTGCGCAATTTGTTTGCCATCCTTTTGCTCTTCTTCACTTAATAGACCCATGCGCTGTTCAAATAATCCGACTGTGCGGTAAACAGCACTTTCCATCGCATAGAGCTTTGCCGACATGTTGGCTACTTTTTCACCAATTAAGCTAAATCGAGAAATTGGCGTTTGGAATTGCTTACGTTGGTTTGCATATTCTGCCGATAATTGAATGACACGTTTTGACGCACCAACTGTTCCGACAGCCAGCTTGTAGCGTCCGATATTCAAAATGTTAAAGGCAATGACATGACCTCTGCCAGCCTCACCTAGTAAATTCTCCTTCGGCACTTGAGCATCTTCGAGAATTAACGTTCTTGTCGATGAACCTTTTATGCCCATCTTTTTCTCTTCAGGTCCCGTTTTGACACCTGGAAAATCCTTTTCTACGATAAAAGCAGAGAAGTGTTCACCATCAATTTTCGCATATACGACAAAGACGTCGGCAAATGCGGAGTTTGTGATCCACTGTTTTTCCCCATTCAGCACATAATGAGTTCCGGCTTCATTTAAGACCGCAGTTGTCTTTGCTCCAAGGGCGTCAGAGCCTGATCCTGGCTCAGTGAGGGCGTACGCTGCAATTGTTTCTCCAGAAGCGAGTCCAGGAAGATATGTTTCCTTTTGCGCTTGATTTCCAAACAGCACGATGGGCAGAGACCCAATGCCGACATGGGCGCCATAGGAAAGCGAGAAGCTCCCTGCTCTGGAGAATTTCTCGGTAATAATGGCTGAACTGATTTTATCTAATCCGAGCCCGCCGAATTCTTCAGGCACGTCAGCTCCTAGCAGCCCAAGCTCTCCAGCCTTTTTGAGAAGCCTGACGGAATGCTCAAATTCATGGTTTTCAATTTGATCTATATATGGAACAACGTCTTGTAAAATATAATCCTCTGTTGTCTTTCCAATCATTTGATGCTCATCAGAGAAATCCTCTGGTGTAAAGATATGCTCATAATTCGTCTCATCAATTAAGAAGCTTCCACCCTTTTTTACCTCTTCCATTGCTTTCATTCTGTTTTCCCCCTTTAGATCAATTCAAAAATTCCTGCTGCTCCCATGCCCCCGCCGATACACATTGTGACGATGCCAAATTGCTCGTTTCGCCGCTTCATTTCATGAATGAGTGACAGTGTCAGTTTCGTTCCTGTACAGCCGAGCGGATGTCCTAGCGCGATTGCCCCGCCATTGACATTCACTTTCTCTTCATCAATCCCTAAATGACGAATAACTTGAATGGCCTGAGAGGCAAACGCTTCGTTTAATTCAAACAGCCCGATATCCTTCAACTCAAGTCCAGCGATTTTCAGCGCACGCGGAATGGCTTCAATTGGACCGATTCCCATCACCTCAGGCGGTACACCGCCAACAGCAAACGCCCGGAACTTGGCGAGCGGCTGAAGGGAAAGTGAGGATGCTTTCTCACGATCCATCATCATCACACACGCAGCACCGTCACTTGTTTGTGAAGAGTTTCCTGCGGTCACCGTGCCTTTTGTCGAGAAAGCCGGACGCAAAGTAGAAAGAATCTCTTCCGTTGTCCCTGCTCTCACGCCTTCATCCTGTGAAAACTTAAATTGATGTTCTTCTAATTGATATTGCTCCCCTACCCGCCGCTCTGTTACATCAACGGAGACAATTTCATCTGAAAATTTTCCTTCCTGTAATGCTTTGGCTGCCTTTTGATGACTTCTTACCGCAAAGGCATCCTGTTCTTGACGTGTGACCTGATACTTTTGCGCCACCTGCTCTGCCGTGTGCCCCATGCTCATATAGTATTCAGGCGCTTGTTCTGCCAATTGAGCATTCGGACGAATGGAATGACCCATCATCGGCACCTGTGACATCGATTCGACTCCTCCAGCTAAGATCGTTTCTGCCTGACCGAGCATAATCCGCTCACCTGCATAAGCGATTGACTGAAGACCAGATGAGCAGTAGCGGTTGATGGTGATGGCAGGTACTGTATACGGAAGTCCTGCTAATGCTCCAATATTCCGAGCCACATTTAACCCCTGCTCTGCTTCTGGTGTTGCACATCCGATGATCAAATCATCTATCTGTCCGTCGTAATCACCAGCACGCTTTAATGTTTCTTTTACACACAATGCGCCCATATCATCAGGCCGAACATGTTTTAACGATCCTTTTTTCGCCTTTCCTACTGGTGTTCTCGCGCCAGCGACAATGACTGCTTCTCTCATTTTGACTCCCCCTTAGTTACGTAAAGGTTTTCCTTTGACGAGCATGTGCTGCATGCGTGCTTGTGATTTCACTTCTCCTACAAGACTTAAAAAGGCTTCTCTTTCAAGCTCTAATAAGTATTGCTCCTCTACCTCTGTTCCAAATGGCAGTTTTCCGCCGGAAATAACATGAGCTAATTTTTTAACAATGGTCATGTCATGCTCTGAAATGTATCCAGATAATCTCATATTTTCAGCCGCCAATATCATCGCTGCATAGCCTGTTTCTCCCATGACGGGTACCTTTTGCTTGAGAGGCGCACGATAACCTGCTTCATCAAGAGAGAGCACAAGTTGTTTCGCATCATAGATCAGGTGATCACCGTTCATACTGATTCGGTCACTCGCGCGCAGCATGTTCATATCCCGCGCTTCCTCTGCCGAAGTGGATACTTTCGCCATTGCAATTGTTTCAAATGTTTTCATCGTGGCGTCTTGTATAGCGGTCTGCGATGGCTTCGCTGATCCTTGCAGATGGCGAAGGTATAATTCTTTGTTTCCACCGCCGCCTGGAATCAGTCCAACTCCCGCTTCGACAAGACCCATGTATGCTTCACTCGACGCCTGAATAGCTGCTGCCGGCAGACAAACCTCTGTTCCGCCTCCAAGTGTCATACCAAACGGCGCAGCAACGATTGGACGGTCGCTATATTTCACCTTCATCATTGCCTGCTGGAAGCGGCGGATCACAAAGTCAATTTCAAAGAAATTATCGTCCTGAGCCTCCATTAAAATGAGAGCAAGGTTGGCACCAACACAGAAGTTCTTCCCTTGGTTTCCGATGACAAGCCCTCTATAATTCTGTTCCACCTCATGGACAGCGCGATTGATCATGTCAATGACATCTAGTCCAATGGCATTGCTTTTGGAGTGAAATTCGAGCAAGGCGACATCATCACCGATATCAATCAAGCTCGCACCTGCATTTTTAAAAATCACGCCGTTCTTCTTTTTCAATTTCGCTAAGGAAATATTCTTGTCGTTTCCTTTTTCCTGTTCGTAAGCCCCATTGTGATAAAACGCACGCTCTCCATCAGCATTTTCTTGATAGAATGTGTCGTGTCCTTCTGACAGCATGTCTTGCACCCACTGCGGGATGCTGTGACCTTCTGCTTCCATGCGCTCGACTGCTTTTTTCACACCAATTGCATCCCAGAGCTCAAATGGACCGTGCTGCCAGCCAAATCCCCACTTCATTGCGTTATCGATGGACTGAATATCATCCGCAATTTCGCCTGTTAACTGAGCTGAGTAAAGGAGCACAGGTGCCGTCATGTTCCAGAGCAATTGTCCTGCACGACCATCTTGATAAATAAGCGCTTTCAATTTCGCTTTCGTTCCCTTTTGCTGCTTCGCCATCTCAATGCCTGGATCTTTCAGCTTCGTTCGTTCTCCGTATGTGAGCGTCACAGGATCAAGTTCTAAAATGGTCTTTCCATTTTTTTGATAAAATCCTTGCCCTGCCTTGCTGCCAATCCATCCCTTTTCAAGCATTCTTTCAATAAACTCAGGCAACTGGAAAATATCTTTTTCTTTTCCTTCTACTTGGTCATATACGTTACGGGCTACATGGAAAAACGTGTCGAGCCCTACGACATCAAGTGTACGGAAGGTCGCACTTTTCGGTCTTCCAATGAGGGGTCCTGTGACCGAATCCACCTCTCCAATGGTGTATTTGTTTTCAAGCATTTCACGCACTGTCACAAGGAGTCCATAAGTACCAATACGATTGGCAATAAAGTTCGGCGTATCTTTCGCTTCAACGACGCCTTTACCAAGTACATCCTCGCCAAACGTTTTCATAAATTGGAGTACTTCTGGATCTGTTTCTTGAATAGGAATGATTTCTAAAAGCTTTAAATAACGAGCTGGGTTAAAAAAATGTGTACCTAAAAAGTGGCGTTTAAAATCCTCTGATCGGCCTTCTGCCATTTTTTCAACCGAAATTCCAGATGTGTTACTTGATACGATACTGCCTTCTTTGCGGTGTTCGTCGATGAGAGAGAATACATGTTGTTTGATGCTGAGCTTTTCAGTGACGACTTCAATGATCCAGTCAGCATCATGTAATAAGGAAAGGTGATCTGTGAGATTTCCCGGTGTGATGTATGATAGGTTTTTTGCTGAAGTAAGAGGTGCTGGCTTTTGCTTTAACAATTTTTTCATCGCTTCTTGACTTAATCTATTCCGAACACTAGGGTGATCAAGCGTTCGCTTTTTTGCCGTTTCTTCCTTTGTCAGTTCGTTTGGCACAATATCTAGCAATGTTACTGGTATCCCGATATTGGCTAGATGCCCAGCAATGCCTGAGCCCATGACACCTGAACCAATGACAGCCGCCTTGCGAATATGTTTGCCCATAAATATCCCCCTAAACATTTTGAATGAACAGTCATTCATTTTTTGTCCAAAAAAAAGCAATGCCTCTTTCTTTATCTTAAAAGATTTTCCGAAACAGTTCAAGAGCGGATTTCAAAAATTTACACATTCTCATGTGCCTTACTTTGCGGCGTATGAATTAAAGATGAGAGGGCATTGTAAGAATGGAGGTGATGTCCACATGTCTCGTTTGAAGAAAAACCCATCGAAAGCAGGCGTAAGTGCTGCAAGTGTAAAAGGAAATGCAGGTCCATCACAGGAAGCAGACCTAGGCGGCAAAAAGACTAGTCAAAATCAACAATATAAAAAAAACCAGTAAGGAAACAAAATTGTAAGGAGGAACACACCTTGAACAATCAGCAAATGAATATGCCCCCGCAAGTCATTTCAGTGAAGGATTCCTTGTACTTAGAGGATATGCTGAATTGGAACTTGATCGCTATGAAAAAGGCTCACTTTATGGCCGAGCATTGCCAGGATCAAACATTGAAACAAGAATTAAATCAAGTGGGCCAAATGCACCATCAGCATTACACACAAATTCTTCAGCATTTAGGCAGCTCAGGGCAAGGCCAGTCTACTGGCTTTATGCAATAGGAGGAAAAAACATGGAACAACAAAACCAACAAAAAATCGGGAATCCTCAAACTCCGGTTCCCACGACAACAAACATGAATGATCGTGATTTTGTCACAGATCTCTTGTCGACTGAAAAATATATGACAAGCGGATACAACACAGCGCTCAATGAATTCAGTCATGAATCTCTTTATCAGGATATTCAGCGAATTGCGCTAGAAACTCAGAAAACACAAAGACATTTATATGATGTCATGTTCCGATATGGCTGGTATTCTGTTGAAGCCGCTGAACAGCAAAAGCTCCAGCAGGCGCACCAGAAATTTCAGCAAACACTGACAGAACAATCTCCATACGGACCATCACAGATGTCATAAAGAAAAACTGCCAGTATGTAGCTGGCAGTTTTTTTAACGATCTTGATTCGCTCGATGAGCTTCGTTCATTTGTTTGATTCGCTGAATGGTTTCTTTGATTTCTTCCTTAGCCTCTGGATACGATTCATTAAAATGCTTTGCTAGAGGCGGCATGCTTTTTGCGATATGAGAGTAGATCACCCATTGTTTCACATCTTGTTTCAGTGCGTCTGTTGAATCGCCAAGCAGCAGCTCAGTATATTTCTCAAGCAAGCCTTCCAGCTTTTCGTCTAGTTCATTTCCCATTGATCTTCCGCTCCTTTTTTCAGAAAAAAGCCTGACTCTGTACGTAACAGATGTCAGGCTTTTGACATACAATTATCTTGCAGCGAGAAATGTCTCCGCTTGCGCTTGCTGCACAATACAGCGTCCTCTGCCGTGCGGAATACATAATGGAGTTCCGAATAAAGGATCTGTTGTCACTTGGCAGTTCATATCGAAAACATTTTTCACAAGATCACAATTAATGACCGTTTCTGGTCTTCCTTCTGCATAAATCGTCTTGTCTTTAATCGCTACAAGGTGATGAGCATATCTACATGCGAGATTCAGGTCATGAAGAACCATGACAATCGTGCGCTGCTCTTTTTCATTTAAGTCAAACAGAAGGTCGAGAATTTCAATTTGATGCGTCATATCTAAATACGTCGTCGGCTCATCTAACAAAATGATATCCGTCTCCTGCGCTAACGTCATCGCAATCCATGCACGCTGCCTTTGTCCACCTGATAATGAATCGACCGTTCGATCAGCGAGGTCTTCCATCTTTGTTGACTTCAGTGCACGATTCACTGCTTCTTCGTCTTGCTTTGACCACTGCTTCAGCCAATTTTGATAAGGATATCTGCCTTGCTTCACTAGCTGATGCACGGTTAATCCTTCTGGCGCTTCTGGTCCTTGCGGAAGAATAGCGAGCTGTTTCGCTACTTCCTTTGTTGGTAATTTGGCAATGGAATGACCTTCAAGCAGGACAGACCCACCCATTGGCTTCATGAGACGGGCCAAAGAGCGAAGTAGCGTGGATTTACCGCATCCATTGCTGCCAATAAATACTGTGATTTCACCCTTAGGGATCGATACATTTAGTTCATCTATGATCATTGTTTCTCCGTAGCCTAAGCTTAAACCTTCAGTAGAAATGGCACTCATTCCGCTCAAACGCTCCTTTTCTCATGCAAATTTTTTATATGAAATATCGTCTATATATAGACGCAAAAGATCACTTATCTCAATTTAGTGTATCAGATTTAAGTGATTTTGAAAATCATTTTCAATTAAAAAATGAGAAAGTTCCGTTTTACTTCTTCTTTTGGAATGTACGTTTGGTCCCATCTTCAAGCTTCATATCGACCTGAATTCGCTGATAATCATCGTCTAAATTAAAAGCAGCTAATAGCTCATTGACATACGTTTCATTGATCTTCGCACTAGGAATCGACATATCATTTAGCTTCATCTTCATCTCGCGTAAAGCTTCTTCACCTTCATAGCGGACACCGTTCATATGATCACGAATCAGTGCTTCTTCTTTTCCTTTCGCCTGACGATAGGTGGCTTCGTATAATTCGCTTTTCTGCCCGTATTGAACATGCAGGTGGAGATGCTCAAATGGAAGTTCCTTCATTTGAACCGCTGAGAGACTCTCTGCTTCCGCTTCCTTTGTTTGCTGGAGCGGCTCAATCGATTGGCAGCCAGACAGCATAAAAAGCAGCACTCCTATTTGTCCCGCCTTCTTCCAACACATCATGCGCTTCCTCCTATTTCTTATCATCGCTTTTTATTCTTCTCCATCCTTCTTTTCGTTATTCAATAAAAGAGCGGGCTATGGTAAATTGAAACAAAAAGGAGGTACGAGATGATGAAAAAGACAGCCATTGTAACTGGTGCCAATAGCGGCTTTGGCAAGCTCATCACGACTGGTCTCGCCAAGCAAGGCTATACAGTGATTGCAGGTGTCAGGCAGGAAGCCAATGCGAAAAAGCTTGCTGAAGAAATCGAGCAAGCCTCGTTAGCCGAAGCGATACATATTGAAGCATTAGATGTGACAGACACGCAGTCGATTCAAGCATTTCAGAAAAAGTTGCATACTTACGCCCCCATTACCTTGCTTGTCAACAATGCTGGAACAGCCTATGCGGGTTTTGCTGAAGAGGTTCCTGTTGACACGTACCGCCAGCAATTTGATGTCAATGTTTTCGGAGTCATGGAAGTGACACAAGCCGTCCTTCCGCTGATGACAAATGGTGCAAAGATATTCAATATGAGCAGCATCAGCGGATTAATGGGAATGCCCGCACTTTCTCCTTATGTATCCTCCAAGTTTGCTTTAGAGGGCTACACAGAGAGCTTGCGCATTGAACTGGCATCGTTCGGTATACAGGCAGCCTTAATCGAGCCAGGCTCTTTCCAAACGAATATTTGGAACACGTCTATGAACGAGCACATGTTGCAGCCAGAGGAAGGCTCGAAATACATACACCTCTATCAAAAAATGATGGCTCATATCAATGCCCAGAAATCAAACTACGGGGACCCGCGTGAAGTCGCAGAGCTTGTGATTCGATTAGCCGAGAAGAAGCGGCTGAAAAAGCTGAGATATCCGATTGGGAAAGGAGTGCGGCTTTCATTCACAGCAAAGCAGCTCCTGCCTTGGAGCATGTGGGAAAAGATCATATTACGTACACTCTCTTCAAAAAAATAAGCATAAAAAAACAGGTAGACTTTTAACGTCCACCTGTTTTTTCATTTATTCTGTTTCAGACTGTCCAAGGGTAATGTCTAGGTTCTTGTTTTTCCCTTCACGAATAACAGTCATTGTCGTTTTATCGCCGACTTTTGTTTCTTTGTACAAAATTTCTTTCAGCTGAGAGCTGTTCGCCACGTTTTTCCCTTTAAACTTGATGATGACATCTCCAGACTTCAAGCCTGCTTTTTGTGCAGGTGATCCTTTTGATACATCCTTTACGTAAATCCCTTTGCCGATTTGTTTATCAAATAGGCCGAGCGTATTTTCTTGATACGTTTCAGGCACTTGCTCAAGGTCAATCATTTGTACGCCAAGATAAGGACGTTCAACCTTTCCGTTTTTCAACAGCTCATCTACAATCGGTTTGACATCGTTACTTGGAATCGCAAAGCCGAGTGATTCCACACCGCTTTCGCTAATTTTTAAGCTATTGATACCAATGACTTGACCATCTGTATTGATAAGCGGTCCACCGCTGTTTCCTGGATTGATCGCTGCATCTGTTTGCAGTACATTCATTTCCACCGTACCAGATGATGTGTTCGCTTCAACTGTACGATCAAGACCACTAATAATCCCTTCTGTCACAGTACCAGAGAACTGGGCACCAAGCGGGTTCCCAATTGCAATCACTTTGTCTCCAGCACGGAGCTTAGAAGAATCACCAAAGCTCGCCACTTTATCAATGCCGTCTGCATTGATTTCGACAACAGCTAAATCTGTCATCACGTCACTGCCGACAAGCTTCGCGTCTTTTGTTTTTCCGTCATAAAGTGTGACCTTCAATTTATTGGCACCCTCGACTACGTGGTTATTTGTAATAATGTACGCTTTTTTGCCATCTTTTTTAAAGATGACACCAGAACCCGTTCCAGCTTCAGCTTCTGTTGAATCACCGCTAAGGCCAAACGAATTTTGGGTAGATTGATAGTTTGAGACTCCCACAATGGTTGGCTCTAAATCTTCTACCATATCAGAAACATTCGTGGCATTGGTGATTTGTTTTGTTGAGAAATTTTCAGAGGCTGCCGGTTCACTTGACGCTGTTTGCGTTTGAGTGTTTGCTGCTGTGTCCTGTGACTGCGGCAAAAGCGGTGTAATGCCAAGCACAAGGCCTCCGCCAATAATTCCTCCAAGGATCGGACTGAGCCATGCTGCTTTCCGCTTTTTCTCCTTTTTCGACACACGGTCATCCTCCATTTGAGGAGAATGGTTTGTCACACTCTCCTGAGTGGCAGAAGCTTCGTTTTCATGAGGTTGAAAAACGAGTTCCTTTTCTTTTTCAGGTTCGTCTATTTGTTTCTCATTCTCTTGATGTACATCTTCTTGTTGATTCAACTTCTTCTCTTCATCTTCTCTTCGGAAATCCATCGCTTACACTCCTTTACATCATGTTCATGACTTGCTTGATTCATATGTGTAGATCGGACTCATGTCCTCTTAATGGCAACATCATTGAAAATACTACATGACAATATGTCAAATTATATAATACTTATTCATAGAAAAAAAGCAAGGTGCGCACATTCGTGAAAAGCACCTATTGATCTGCCTTTTGTCTATGCCCTTTTTTCCCTTGAGCTTATCATAAACAAACATTATGGGATAATAATGAGAAGAATATGTGAAATTGTGAAAAAAGCATGTGATTGTTGACATGCCGCCTTTGTATCCCGTTATAATGACGTTGAGAGGATGTGGAAGACTTTGTCGTACACCATTTATTTAGTGGAAGATGAACAAAACTTAAACGAACTTTTAACCAAATATTTAGAAAGTGAAAATTGGAATGTCTCCTCTTTTTTAACCGGAGAAGCGGCACGCGAAGCAATGAATAAGCCGCCGCATCTATGGATTTTAGATATCATGCTGCCTGATACAGATGGCTACACACTGATTAAAGAAATCAAAGCCGCATCACCTGACGTACCGGTCATTTTCATTTCAGCACGCGACGCTGATATTGATCGTGTCCTCGGTTTAGAGCTGGGAAGCAGTGATTATATTGCGAAACCATTTCTTCCGCGCGAGCTGATCATTCGAGTGCAAAAGCTGCTTGAGCTTGTGTACAAAAACAGCGATACTCCGCAGCAGCAAAGTGTCACACCCGTCTCCTCATATGTCATTCATGAGGATATAAGAGAGGTGTATGAAGGAGATCAGCTGATTAACTTAACTTCTAAGGAATTTGACTTGCTGCTTTTATTTACACATCATCAAGGACATGCTTTTTCTCGTGAAGATATCCTCATCAAAATTTGGGGACACGATTACTTCGGGACAGATCGTGTGGTCGATGACCTTGTCAGACGATTACGCAAAAAAATGCCCGACTTAAAGGTCGAGACCATCTATGGATTTGGCTATAGGATGCTAAAAGGATGAAGAACAAACCACTCGCTTTTCAAATTTGGATCGTCATCTCTGGTATTTTACTCACCATCTCGATTGTTCTGATCATCCTATTTTCCAATACATTACGAAATTTTTTCACGAATGAGATTTATAAAAATATCGAAAATGAACAGCAGGTGCTCACAGAATATCCGTTGAACCGAGACGGCTCGCCAAAGTCGACACCGGAAAACCGCTCGGTGCAGCACATTCTGATTCCGTCAGATGAATTAAACCAAATGGGGCAGTTTTTCCCACACGCCTTTATTGAGAAAATCCAAGCCTTTGTGAAAAAACAAAAAAGCGCAACGAAACGCTATTCTGAAGAGGTGAATGGCCAGCACATCTTTTTTGTCATCAAAAAAGTATCAACAGGCAATACACAATATATTCTTTTGTCTTATGCGCCAGACTCTTATCGAGATGACCTGTCCTTTACGCTGTTTAAACAGCTGATCTTTATCTTGGGCACCGTTATTTTATTAAGCTGGATTCCATCGATTTGGCTTGCCCGCTACTTATCCCGTCCAATCGTTGCGTTTGAAAAACACGTGAAGCGGATTGCACAAGAGGACTGGGACGATCCTGTCATCGTTGACCGGCAAGATGAAATTGGAAAGCTTGGTCATACCATTGAAGAAATGAGACAAAAACTCATTCAAAAGGATGAAACAGAACGGACTCTTTTGCAAAATATATCACATGACTTAAAGACACCTGTCATGGTCATCCGCGGCTATACGCAGTCGATTAAAGATGGTATTTTTCCTAAGGGAGATCTTGAACAAACAGTGGAAGTCATTGAAGGTGAAGCGGAAAAGCTTGAGAAGAAAATCAAGGATTTGCTGTACTTAACAAAGCTTGATTATTTATCAAATCAACACCCTGCACATGCTTCCTTCCTACTCAGTAATACGATGCTGGAAGTGGTCGACCGAATACGCTGGTCGAAAAATGAATTACAGTGGAACGTGGACTTAGATGATGAGGCTGCTCTTGAAGGCGATCCAGAACAATGGAGCAAATTATTTGAAAATGTCCTAGAAAATCAACTTCGCTACGCAAAAAGGAAAATTGATATTCAAATGAAACAGGAAGAGGAACAAATACGCATTGTCATTCGTAATGACGGTCCTCCAATTGAAGAACATATGCTATCCAGCCTATACGAACCTTTTAGTAAGGGAAAAAAGGGCGAATTCGGTATTGGATTAAGCATTGTCAAAAAAATTCTCTCCATGCATCAAGCGTCTATATCAATTGAAAATGATGATCTAGGTGTACGTTATACGATCACGGTACCAAAGAAGAGACTGTAGGTTTTTGACCGCAGTCTTTTTTAGATGAATGAATACCCATTGAAATCACGGTATGTGGCTTTGATTTTCTTGCCAGCTTGATACATCCATTTCTTTTCAATGGTTGTCTCTTTCGGCATTTTGACTTTTTCTACTTGAATTCCTTTTGTTCGCAAGCGTCTTATCATATCATCGATTTCTCTCATGGAACATCATCCTTTCACATTTTTTGACCAGTTGGTCACCTTACTTTATAATATAAAGAATTACACTGTAAAAAACAAGTTACAATCTGATTAATTTTTGAAAACTTTCGTCGTTTATGACCGATAAGTCACATCTCTTTGCGCACGTTTCCTAAGACATTTGTCTCTCGGTAAGAAAGGATGACATTCATATTGAAAAAGAAAGAGAAAATGATCATTGAGGCTGGCATGAAATTGTTTGCCAGTAAAGGCTACAATACAACGTCTGTTCAGGAAATTGCGGATGAATGCCACATGTCAAAGGGTGCTTTTTATCTTTATTTTAAATCAAAGGAAGCACTGCTCATTTCAATCTTACATTACTATTACGATAAGGTATTTACCCGGATCCACGAGGTTCAAACAGAGGGCGGCACACCAAAGGAAGCCTACCGCAAGCAGCTTACTGTCTACTACGATAATATTTTGCAGCAAAAGGATTTTATTAAAATGCAGCTGAGCGATCGAGCACTGCCAATGAATGAAGAAACGCAGCAGCTCGCAAAACAAATCAGACTTGCCACCATTCAGCTTCACATTGATAACATTAAGCAGGTATATGGAGATGCAGCGATTCCTTATATGGCTGATCTTTGTTTGACAATTGAGGGCATGAGCCACGTTTATTTCGAGCTTGCGATTTTATATGATTTTCAGCTGGAGGCTGAGGAGCTAGCCGCAACGATGATTCACCGTATCGATGATTTGATGGGCGGTATGATGGCGCGACATGATCTTCCGCTCATCTCTGTAGATCAAGCGAGCGATTGGTTTGGTCCTATTTATGAACGGTCATTCGACCCGCTGACAGAATCTCTTTTAAAAGAATTAAGAGAGCAAGCTGAAGCACACTATGAAGTGAAAGACGAGCCTGATTTATTTGAAGCACTCGGCATTCTAGAAAATGAATTAAACAAACAAAAACCTAGACAAGTCATCGTGAAAGGTATGCTGCATCAACTGAAATTGTTCGCACCGCTCCAATCCGTATCTGAGTCACTTTTGCGTATTTTGAAAGAGGATCATTTGTAGAACCTTGGTTTCATTTTTGTCCACATCACGTTCAATGAAAAAAACCAAGGGCAGCCGCCCCTGGTTTTTATTTTGCTTTCGGCGTCACCATTTCTTCTGGTTTCACAAACTCTTCAAACTGCTCTTCTGTTAACAGCTCTAATTGAAGTGCTGCTTCTTTTAACGTTAATCCTTCTTTGTGAGCAAGTTTTGCAATTTTCGCTGCATTTTCATATCCGATGTGCGGGTTAAGTGCCGTCACAAGCATCAATGAATCGTTCAAGTTTTTCTCGATTGTTTCTAGGTTTGGTTCGATTCCAACTGCACACTTGTCATGGAATGAGTTCATGCCGTCAGCAAGTAATTCAACTGATTGCAAGAAGTTATAGATGATGACCGGCTTAAATACGTTCAGCTCAAAGTTTCCTTGGCTGGCAGCAAAACCGATCGTTGCATCATTCCCCATAATTTGTGCTGCAATCATTGTTAAAGCTTCACTTTGAGTTGGGTTCACTTTACCTGGCATAATGGAGCTTCCTGGCTCATTTTCAGGAATGATCAATTCACCGATTCCGCAGCGAGGACCACTTGCCAGCCATCTCACATCGTTGGCAATTTTCATTAAATCAGCTGCAAGTGCTTTTAGGGCACCGTGTGCATACGTAATTTCATCATGGCTTGTCAGCGCATGGAATTTGTTTGGTGAAGAATTGAAATTTTGACCTGTCAGCTTGCTGATTTCCTCAGCGACATATTGACCAAACTCAGGATGTGCGTTAATTCCTGTACCAACAGCTGTTCCGCCAATCGCAAGCTCTCTCATTTTTTCAGTTGATTCTAGAATCATTTCTTTTGAACGGTCCAGCATGTACACCCAGCCGCTAATTTCTTGACCTACTGTCAGTGGAGTTGCGTCTTGCAAATGCGTACGACCGATTTTAACAATCTCTTGATATGCTTTTGCCTTCTCATCAAGAGTCGCTCTTAATTGATCAATCGCAGGCAATAATTTTTTGTACACAGCTAAAACAGCTGCCACGTGCATAGCAGTTGGGAATGTGTCATTTGAGCTTTGGCTACGATTGACGTCATCATTCGGATGAATGCTGAACTCACTATTTTTATCTTTCAAGTAAGCAGTTGCTCTATTTGCAACGACTTCGTTCATATTCATGTTACTTTGTGTCCCGCTACCTGTTTGCCATACAACAAGCGGGAAATGCTCGTCATACTTTCCGCTGATGATGTCATCACATACAGCAGCAATTGCTTCTGCTTTTTCGCTCTCAAGGTTGCCAAGACGTTCGTTGGCAATCGCTGTGCTACGTTTCAAAATTGCAAACGCATTCACAACTTCCTTTGGCATTTTCTCAGAACCGATTTTGAAATTTTCTTTGCTTCGTTGTGTTTGTGCACCCCAGAACTTGTCCTTTGGCACCTTGATTTCGCCCATTGTATCTTTTTCGATTCTAAATTCTGTCATTATGTATCCCTCCATAGCTTTATACACTCAACTCTATTCTATACAAAAAACCAAAATCCTTTAAGCGTTTTCAATTAAAATTTTATCTTTATTTTAATTTTAGTTCAATATAAACGCGGACATCTTTCGAATATTTGTATTTTGGGTTCGTTTTTCCGTAATCCTTTGATGTATATGTCACTTCATAATGCTTGTCAAACGACTGTAGAATACGGTCAATCTCCTCTTTTGTTCCTGCTAAACGAATTTGTGCCATCTTGTTTCCTCCAAAACCCTCATTCTTTCTTTTACCACAAAATAATGTAACACAGAATATTGTTTTTTCAAGCAGGTAATGCTAAGAAAAAGTTATTTGAGGCGGGTGATCCTTTTGAATCAGACTCCATTGAAAGAACACTTATACGATAATCTCTCCGTCATTCTCCCGCAATTAAAGGAAATGGATGATTTGGTCCATGAGAAAAAAACGCTGCCTCACGGGCAGGTTGTTTACTATTTATACATAAAAGAAATGAACGAAAAGATGGAGATTCAAACCTTTTTAAAGCTGCTTCTCCAAGATCATACCTCTCTTACAAAAGAGAAGTTGGAATCTAATTTATCCATGATGACGACACGTTCGGTGAAGACCTCTGAAGAATTGGTCGATGCGATTTTTGAAGGGCATTGCGTGGTGCTGATTAATGGATTTCAGCATGCGTATATTTTAGAAACGCATGGAACGAAGAAACGCAGTTTAGGGGATTCTACATCTGAAACAGTCGTAAGAGGGCCGAAAGTTGGCTTCATTGAAGATTTAAACACGAACTTAGCTCTCGTGCGACAGCGCTTGAAAAACCCTGACCTCAAAACAGTAAACATGAAGATCGGGGAAAAAAAATACACCCAAGTGACCATCATGTACATTGACGGTATCGTTGAAACCTCTGTTTTAAAAGAGGTAAAAAAACGGCTCAAGCAAGTCACCATTGATGATATACAGGACTCTGGTGTTCTTGAGGAGCTCATTGAAGACAATGTGTACTCTCCTTTCCCGCAAATTCAAAACACAGAACGGCCGGATAAAGTCGCGTCTGCTTTAAATAATGGCCGGGTCGCCATTTTTGTCGATCATTCACCTTTTGTGTTAATTGTACCTGCTTCGCTCGCGACGATTATGCAATCACCTGATGATTATTATGAAAGATGGATCGCCGCCTCTCTCATTCGTATGCTGCGGTTTACCTCGATCTTTCTGACATTATTTTTATCAGCCATTTATATTGCGCTTGTGTCGTTCCATCAAGGACTTTTACCAACAACTTTGGCTATTTCGATCTCAAGTACAAGAGAAAATGTCCCCTTTCCGCCTATTGTGGAGGCACTCATCATGGAGATGACGATTGAGCTCCTGCGGGAAGCCGGCTTAAGGCTGCCAAACCCGCTCGGTCAAACGATCGGACTTGTTGGCGGGGTTGTTATTGGCCAGGCAGCCGTTCAGGCTCATATTGTGAGCTCGATCATGGTGATTATCGTCAGCGTGATGGCCCTTGCGTCCTTTACTGTTCCTCAATACGGGATGGGCATGTCCTTTCGTGTGCTCCGCTTTGTGTCCATGTTTGCTGCGGCTACCTTTGGTTTATACGGGATTGTGCTGTTTATGCTCGTACTCCTTACTCATCTCACACGGCAAAAAAGTTTTGGCACACCGTATTTCTCACCAGATTTTGTGTTCAGCTATAAAAACGAGGACAATTCCATTATTCGATTGCCCTTAAAAAATCAACAGAAAGGAGAACGAGATGGTCAATCATAAAGAGTCGATATCAAGCTATCAGGCAAGTGCCATTATTGCAAATACAACACTAGGCGCAAGTATGATGATTCTGCCAAGATCGATGGCTCAGGCTGCGGCTACACCTGACGGCTGGATTGCACTCTTACTTATGAGTGTCATTTACATAGTGTTTATTTTTGCAAATGTCCTGATGATGAAAAAAGTCCCCTTCTCCTCTTATTATGATTATACGAACGAAGGGCTTGGGAAATGGCTGGGCGCTCTTGCCAATCTCTTGATTATTATTTATTTTCTTGGCGTCGCCAGCTATGAAGTACGCGCGATGTCGGAAATGGTCAAATTCTTTCTGCTTCAAAACACGCCAGTAGCCGTGACAATGATCAGCTTTATTGTAGTTGGGTTTTATCTGGTGATTGGCGGAATTGGTGATTTAGCCCGGCTTTTCCCTTTTATACTGATTGTGACGCTCATCATCTTATTTGTCGCTTACGGGCTTAGTCTCCAAGAATTTAAGTTAGATAACCTCCGTCCCGTTTTAGGAGAGGGGTTCTCCCCTGTCTTCAATTCCTTAAATGCATCTGCCATATCGTTTGTCGGCATTGAAATGATACTGTTTATGCCTGCTTATCTGAACACACAAAAACACACCTTTGCTTATGGGACAGTCGGCTTTTTGATTCCTGCGATTATTTATATTTTCACTTATATGATGGTGATTGGTGCGCTGACTGTTAAAGAAACGGCGACTTTGACTTGGCCGACCATTGCCTTATTTCAATCATTTGATATTCAGGGGATTTTTATTGAACGCATTGACTCCTTTTTGCTTATCGTTTGGCTGATTCAGCTTTATACAAGCTTTGTCGGATATACATTTTTTGCTGCAATCGGGGTGTCTAAACTGACCAAGTTTCCTAAAAAAGTGGTCCTTGTTTTAATGGGAATTGTCATTTACTTTGCAGCGATTTTTCCAAAGGATGTCGATACAGTGCGAAATTATTTAACCTATGTGAACAACCTCTTTTTCCTGCTGTTCGGCATTCTCCCGTTTCTCTTATTTATCATCGTGTTTTTCAAAAGGAGGCGGAACACAACATGAAAAAAAAAGCAGCTGTTGCTCTTTTGACGCTGGTTCTATTAAGTGGTTGCTGGGATAGCACAAATATTGAGGAGCTTAACATGGCGATTGGATTTGCAGTAGACAAAGGGGACCAAGGGAATAAATTAAAGGTATCTATGCAAGTCCTCGTTCCTCAAAAGATCTCTCAGGAATCAAACATCAAAGACCCTACGAAAATCATTGAAACAAACGGGGATTCTGTGCATCAAATATTCCGCACAACGGCGCTGAAAAGCCATCGCATTTTCGCACAGCAACTACGGGTGTTTTTGTTTTCTGAGGAACTCATCAATGAGAATGATTTCGACCTCGTCATTAATCAATTCATTCGAGACAATGAAACGAGGAGAGGAGGCCTCGTCTTTATGACCTCTAAGAATCCTGGAGACATGCTGAAAATCAATGACGACGGACAGCCAGCCTCTACAACCTTATACGATCTTTCTGAGAATAGAAAATCGACCATTCGCATGTTTAAGACTAGCTCATTAGGAGATATTTCTTCTGCCATGCAAAACAATGTATCTTTCGCTATTCCGAAAGTCAGCGTCGATCAAGGAAAATTAATGATCGATGGAGCCTCTATTATTAAGAATAAGCGATTTCTCACCAATATCTCTCCGTTAGCAGTACAGTCATATAATCTGTTAACTGGAGACGGACTGGGTGGAGTCATTGAATTTGAATATGAACACAGCATCTACTCTTTTGAGATTTTCAAACTCAAGCACCATATTAAAACCAATAAATCAGCCAGCGGAAAATATCAATTTGATGTGTCAGTGGAACTTGATGGACGATTGTCTGAGGATTGGAATGAACGTGAAAACGCTTTTAATGAAAAGTATCTCAGAGAAATCGAAGGCGTTGTCAAGCGTCGAATAGAGACAAGCGTTAAAGATTTCATCGGTGAATTACAGCACGAGATCAAAGCAGATATTTGCGGATTTTATCAAAAGGCGAGTATTGCCTACCCGAAAGATTTTCGAAAAGAAGCAAAACATTGGGATGAAATTTTTAGTGAATCAGATATTCGTTACAAAGCAAATGTGAAAATCCGTGACTTCGGGACTAAGGGCGCAACACAATCCTTATAGAGTATGTTAAAATGGTAAGAAAAAAAGGGTGTCAATCATGAAACGAGCTTTACTTTCGGCCGGCATTCTATTTTTGATTCTAGGAATACTCCTGTTAGTCGTTGTATTCATGCAATCAAAAGAAGATTTCTTCATTGAAGCCGACAGCTTTTCGAGCACATTTTTGATCGTGATTTATTATGGACAAACCCCTGCGCTCCTTCTTGTTGGAGGCGGTATATTCGTCGGACTTTCACAGATCATTGGTTTGCAAGAGAAAAAGGCAGCATTGGCAAAGGAGAGCGTAAAGCTATTATCCGAGATGAAGAAAGCCCTAGAAGACAAATCGGCCGAGGAGCAGGAGGCTTTTCCAGTTCCTGAGCTCCATCAACTATCCGAACGTCCGATCACAGGACAGAAGGACTAAATTTACGCATGTTCTAGCAGCTTTCTTTTGAAAGCTGTTTTTTTATTTTATTGAATCAGCTTATGACGATGCGCATACACAGCCGCTTGCGTCCGGTCTTCTACATCGAGTTTGGAAAGAATGTTTGTAATATGTGTCTTCACTGTTTTAATTGTAATAAATAGTTCCTCAGCAATGACCTTATTCGATTTCCCATCGGCAATCAGCTTCAAGATTTCCATTTCCCTTGCTGTTAATGCATCATGAAGGATCGATCCATTTGAAGAATGACGAAGTTTATTCATCACCTTTCCAGCTACTTTTGATTCTAGTCTTGGTTCGCCGATACTTGCAGACCGAATGGCATCTGCAATTTCTCCTGCCTTGGATGTTTTTAATAAATAACTTAAAGCACCTGCTTCAATCACTGGATAAACTTTATCATCGTCAATAAAGCTCGTCAGAACGATAATTCGAGCATCTTCAATTTCCTGACAAATTCTTTTCGTTGCTTCGATGCCATCCATGCCTTCCATGACAAGATCCATTAAAATGACATCTGGCCTTAATTCAACTGCGAGCTCTACACCTTTTTGTCCATCTGACGCTTCACCAATGACTTCAATATCAGCCTGTGCCTCTAAAAAAGCAGCAAGCCCCATTCTCACCATTTCGTGATCGTCGATTAAAAGCACTCGAATCATCGAACGTTCTCTCCTTTTCCTTCATCAAAAATGGGAACCTTCACATCAATTTGTGTTCCTTTTCCCTCAAATGACATAATCTCTGCGACACCGCCTACTTCACTTGTTCTTTCACGAATTGATTCCAGTCCGTAGGAGGCCGTCTTCACATGATCGGTTTGAAAGCCGATCCCATTGTCGATAATCTTCAGTTGCACCTGCCGATTTCGAATGAGCAGACGAACCGTCACCTTTGTCGCCTTTGCATGCCTGAACACATTTGACAGGGCTTCCTGTACAATTCGGAAGAGGTGATCCTCTACTCCTTTTGAGAGCGGAACATCATCTTCTATTTCCCAATCAATATCAATGGGCTGTTTTGCTTGAAATTCATTTAGGAGCTCAATCAAGCCCTTTTTCAAGTCTTTTCCTTCAAGGGTGATCGGTCTGAGATGAAGCAAAAGCGCACGCATTTCATTTTGTGCATCGCCAGCCATTCGTTCGACTAGGCGCATTTGCTTTAAAATCTTTTCATCCTTTTCCTTCATGACTTCAAGAATCGCAGAGGTCATCATCGAGATCGCAAATAACTGCTGGCTAACCGCATCATGCAGTTCTCGTGCTAAACGCTGACGTTCTTCTGAGACGACCGACTTTTTCATTTGCACCTGCCATTCTGCCCGCTCATTCGAGAGCTTTTGCAAAGAGGCTACTTGACCTTCCACTCGTTTCGCCATTTCATTTAATTGATCAGCCGCTAAGCCAATTTCATCGTCGCCAAGAGACGGCAGTCTGTATGCAAAGTTCCCATTTTCAAACTTTAAAATCGACTCTACAAGCTGATCAAGACGCTTTTTATGCTGATAGCCAAATACATGTGAGGCAGAAAACCCAATGGCAAGACTAATGATCAGTAAAATACAAAAAAACGGGATGCCAAACCAGCGGGTAGAGAGGAGAATCATCGGATCAAGCTGATAATAAAAAAACATGGGCAGCATCGTCATGATGACAACACCAAGCGAGATCCCTACTCCAAGACGAATAGATTGCCACTGGATACCTAGATGGAGTTTCCTCATAAGTATCTCACATCCACATCTCCGATCAGTAAAGAGATGGAGATTTTCACTTTTCGTTTGCTCTCATCGTAATTGTCTGTCATCACATACACTTTACTGCCGAATCCGCTTCTTTTTTCATCAATAATTTTCATATCACCAATGGCAGCTGAAGCACTCACACATACTTCAATATCCTGCGGTACGAAAATATCCACATCTCCGATGAGCCCGCTTATCACGATCGTGCTCTCTTCTTCTGCGATGATGGCCTTTGATAAGTCGATTTTGACATCCCCGATAAACCCTGAAATCGTCAAATCACTTAATTGAAACGGCTTTTTCATCAGCCTGACTTCACCGATAAAAAAGTCATGCTCCTTGCGCGGCTTTGTCTGGCTCTTTGTTTTCTTTTGCTCGCCCTCTTTTTCAAGATTGACTTTCAATGAAGGCTTATCGCTCTCCGGTGCTTCCTTTTTATCGACATCAAAAACAGGTTTGTTTTTCAATAAGCGATAGCCGGCATATATCAAAAAGGCCGCAAATAAATATCCTGTGAGACTAAATGTAATATTGAGCAGGAATTTTAAAAAGAGAAAGCCGGCAAAAATATAGGAAACTGAACCGAGCCAACGTTTGGATCTTGAGTGCAGCCAATAGCCCGCAAGCGCAAAAAACACAGGCCAAAACAAATCGGCTCCGATCCCAATAATTTTGAGAAATAGATTAATACCAAAAATCACGACAATGATGCCTAAAATTTGATTCCTTGAAAAACGCAGTTGACTCGCCTCCTTCCTTTGTTTCGTTCATTACCGCAGCTTTAAGTTTCCGCTTGTCATTTCAATATCGACTAAGTGTGTCCCTTTTCCCCGCGTGCCTGTAAAGCCTCGACCTTCACTATCTGCTTGATCAAAGTGATAGGTGTGATCGACACTTCCACTTGTTTTTTTCACTTGGACATTAAAATCTCCTTCATCCGGCAGGTTAAATTTTGCGCTGCCTGATGTCATGTGAAAGGAGACAGGTGATTCAATGGTATCAAAGCTTGCCGTCAATCTACCACTCGTCATTTCTAGCTGCATTTCGCCTTTGACATCTTTAATATCGGCACGCCCTGAGGTTGCTCCAATATCGCTATTTTTCGCATCGATGTGAGACACAGAGAGTCTGCCAGATGTCGCTTTGATTTCGACATTGTTTGCTGAGAAATTCTCGGCATTGAGGTTTCCGCTTGTTGATTTGAGGATCACATCTTCAAGTGCCAGCTTCCCTTCGCCGTCCATCTCACTGACCCCGCTTCCACCCGTAATCTTCACATTTTTATGATAATCTGTTGGCATTTTGACTAAGAGTTCTCCTTTTTCAAATGAAGTGAAAAACAAGAATCCTTTATTTTCAGCACGGATTTTAAATGTACTGCCTGTTTGTTCCGCATACATTTTACCTTTTCCACCTACGACCATCACGGAAATATCGGAACGATTTTCAGGTTTTACCTTCACGCGAAATCCAGAAAGAGAAATATCTAATTGATCAATTTCATCTTTTTTCGCTGAAGCTGTTGTGACTGGTTTTTCACGGGAGAAACTCAAATGAAAGAGATTTTCGTTTTTGAAAAGCATCCCAATCATTAAAAAGACACCTACGAGTATACAAATTAGACCAATTAATCGCTTCATTCATACCATCCCTTTATCTTCTGACCTTTTCATTATAAGGAAAAGCGAAACAGAAAGAAATCAAATATCGGAAGAAAAATCCTGCTTTTCTTCCGATCTGCCATTGATTTCTTAGTTTGCTTGCTGCTGCTCAGGCTTCTTCTCCAGCTTGAGCTTCTGCCATTCTTTTTCAACCTCATCAGCATAGTCTAGATGAGCATATGCTCCTTGATCCTCAAATTGTGTATAGCTGCCCGCTTTTGTCTCCATTTCTTCGATACGGTTCTCCATTCGAAGAAATTCTTTATATGCACTTTCACTATCTACTTTATTCATAGATTCGTTCATATGCTGCTTTGCCTGTGCGGCATTTGCTCTTGCTATGAGTGCCTGCTTCTTGTCTTTAATATCACGCAGCTTCGTTTCTAACTGTTGCAATTGCTCTTTCAGCTCTTTTAATTGTTTCACAGATTGCTGATAAGCTTCCTGATATTCCTGATGCTTTTCTTCAAAATACTTCATTTCTGTGAGCGCTTTTCGTGCTAATTCTTCTTCTCCTGCATGAAATGCCAGCTCAGCCTGCTTCTTTCTTTTATCAGCAAATGCTTCCGTCTCTTCTGCTTTGCGCAGGAAGCCTTGTTGAATCGTTTGCTGTTTGATGATCGCATGTTTCGCTTTGGCAATATCGTCCTCCATATCACGAACGTACTGATTCAGCATGACACGTGGATTCTCCATTTTATCTAAGCCCTCATTGACCGTTGCAACAAACATATCTCTCATTCTTCTGAATACCATTTGAATTTCCTCCTCTTATTTTTTCTTTAAAAAGTCTTCCCATTCTTGATCAAATGACGTGTGCATAGGTTCTTCCATTTTCGGTGACGTGTTTGGCTCCATATATGATCTACTTGATGATTCTTTTGCCTGTTTACCATTGATCATCGTCCAGCCGAAGTAGAGAAGCCACCCAGCTAGTGCGATTCCAAGGATAAATGGCAGAGCTTGCACAACGATCATGACACCAATGACTGCTAGAATGACGCCGAAGGTTTTACTGCCTTTTTCATATTTCTTTACACCTACATAGATGAGCCACGCCCCAATCAGAATTGGGATCAGCCCTCCTAGTGAGCCACCGAAGAAGATGGATAGACCGACAAACATTAAAATCGAACCGATGATGGTTTTACTTGTTATTTTCATCTTCATGCCTCCTTTCTTGCTCCTTGCTTTTACTATAGTCAAAAAAGAAAGCTGGCAAAACGTGTCGCAGATTGATCTTTCATTGCGACCAGAGTCGTAACTTCGCTCAGACTGAGCGGTAGAACCCAATAAAAAAGCACTCTTCTCATTTGAAGAGTGCTTTCCTTTATTTAGACCGAAATACGTTTGCACTTCGTTCATATTCAACATCCGCTTCACCGAGCCGATGATTCACGATTCGGGCGGCTGCAAATAAATAGTCAGAGAGCCGGTTTACATATGTGAGCGCAACTGCTGGAATCTCCTCCTGCTTCGCAAGCGTCACGATATGCCGCTCTGCTCTTCTGACGACTGTCCGCGCCACATGTAAGAGAGCTGCGCCTTCCTGGCCGCCCGGTAAAATAAACTTCGTGAGAGGCGCGGCTTCTTCTACATAGTCATCCATTCTTTGCTCAAGGACTGCTACAGACGCTTCAGTTAATTTACCTTCTTTCGGTGGTTTGACTGCTGCCAAATCACCGCCGCAGTCAAACAGCTCGTGCTGTATCACAATCAGCTCTGACAAAATGTCTTGAAACAATTCGCCATGCTGACGTAAATGTGCATGTGCGAGTCCAATGAAGCTATTCGCCTCATCTAACGTGCCGTATGCCTCTACTCTCACATCATCCTTATCGGCTCTCCCGCCGATCAAGCCTGTTTGACCTTGATCCCCTGTTTTTGTATAAAGTTTCATTGGTATTCCTCCTTTTCTTTTGCTTTGTCCTTTTAGTATAACCTGAAGTGAAAAGGATGTATTTGTTTAACTAAAGTACTGTGATCGCATCATAAACAAAAAAGCGAACCATTTGGTTCACTTTTGAATGGCATTTAATGAATAAAGAAGACGGTGCACTTTCTGCTTTAATCTTTCGTGTAAATGCTCATCATCTTCTGTTTCCTGCATACCCACAGCAGCGATACAAAGATGATGAATGGACATGCTCGTCTCCTGTTTTATCATGTGGACAAGCTGCCCCATAAGCTGAACAGACGATCCGTCTGATATAGACTCTTTCAATACAAGCCAAATGGTCAGCTCTTCTTGATGACGCATACCGTAAAGCACCATGTTGTCGTCTGTGTCTTCAGCAGCAAATTGTTTTGGTCCACTCGTTAGGTTATAAAACAATAGTCCCTCACGATCATCCAACTCGTCACGAAGCATGTCACTTCCCGTTCCGAGAGACCTTTTCCAAAAGAAGCCGCCCTTTTTCTGATGTGAGGAAAGGATGCGGAGCGGCTGTTTGAGGGAAAACGTCATTCCTTCTCCTCCATACGTTTTCCACCCATCCGCTAACTTTGCATTTGATGCTACAGAAGCCCCCGCAGGTTCAATGATCAGCTGAGGATTTGCCCTTCGCGGGTGTTGGAGCGGTGTTACATCTGTTTCATACACACGGTTGATTCGCTCAGGCGTCAAGACGTGATGCGGCAGCCCTACTATTTCCGTCTTTCCTTCATCAAGCAGCAGCAGCCGGTCACAATACAAACTGGCGATGTTCACATCATGAAACACACCGATCACCGTTAGCCTAGAGGAAGTGGTCTCTTCTTTAATTAAATCAAGCAAATCCTTTTGATAGGCCAAATCAAGAAAACTGGTTGGTTCATCCAGCAATAAATATTCAGGCTGCTGGGCTAATGCCTGTGCCAAGTACACACGCTGCTGTTCTCCCCCGCTTAGCTCATGAATAGATTGATCCTTAAATTGTGCAACATCCGTTTGTTCCATTACTTTGTTGATGATCTGCATATCTTCTCGTGTAACAGATTGCAGCCATCCTTTTTGATATGGATAACGACCGAATTGAACCGTTTCTTCCACTGTAAATGAGAAAGCTTGGTCCGTTTTCTGCGGTAGAACAGCCATTTTTTGCGCAAGTGCCTTTGGACGGTAAGATTGAATCAGTTGACCGCTCAGGCGTACTTCACCACTATCAGGTTCCAGCAACCCAGAGATCATTTTAAGCAAGGTCGACTTCCCGCTTCCATTTGGACCAAGTATACCGAGAAATCCCCCTTGATTTACCTCAAAACTGATGCCACGTATGACCTCTTTCTCTCCATATCCACCTTTGATTTCCTTCACTTGAATCATAGATGCGTCCCTCCTCTGTATTTACGAATGAGGATGATGCCGAATACAGGGGCACCAATTAACGCTGTGATGATGCCGATCGGTAATTCAGTCGGCTCAATGATCGTACGTGATAACACGTCTGCTAAAACGAGAAAGGAAGCGCCATTCAGCATAGACAAAGGCAGGAGGTGCCGGTGGTCTGTGATCGCTAAGAGGCGAATAAAATGCGGAATCACAAGTCCCACAAACCCAATCGTCCCTGACACTGCTACTGCACTACCAGTCAGAATCGATCCAGCAAGCAGCACGATATATTTGCTCCTTTTCACATGTACACCTAATAGCTTTGCCTTCTCCTCGCCATACGTCATGACATTCAAATCTCGCCCCATCAGCATTAATGCAAAGGTCCCAATCAGAAAGAAAGGAAGGAAAAGCACAATATAGCGCCAGCCCCTCATGGACACACTGCCAAGAAGCCAATGAATAATCTCTTTTAAATCATCACCCGTTAAGGCAATCATCAATGATATAAGCGCGCCCAAAAAAGAACTGAAAATCACCCCTGTTAAAATTAAAGAGGAGATGCTCATCCCCCGATGGACAAGACGCGCAAAAAAGAGGACGAGACATAGGGTCACAAGCGCTGTTGTCATACTGAAAAAAGGCAGTGTGAAACTGCCGAGCAAAGGGAGCTGCAAACTGAAAAATAGGGTCGCGACGGCTCCAACTGATGCCCCTTGAGATACACCCAGTGTATATGGGTCAGCAAGAGGATTTTTTAATAAACCTTGAAATGCTGCACCAGATAACGCCAGCGCTGCTCCGACTAATGCCGCTAATATCACTCTCGGCAGCCGGATATTCATCATAATATTGCGATCAATTGAATCTATTGTGCCTATCTGCACACCGAATAGTTCATGAACAAATATACGGAGAATAGAAGGAATGGGAATCCCTAAGCTTCCAAAGGAGATTCCCATTCCAATGCTCATCACAAGAAGTAAAGCACTTAGTGTGTATGCGATGATGAATTTATTTGAACGTGTCAGGATAGATGCTTTTCGCAAGAGCCTCGACTCCTTCAACCAATCGCGGCCCCGGTCTTGATGCGAGATCCGTATTCAATTGAAAGACTTGTTTTTCCTTCACTGCTTTGATCGCATTCCAGCCGTCTCTCTTTTTCAGATCAGCTAAGCTGGAACCATCAATTGTGACGATTACGTCAGGGTTTCGTTTGATAATCGATTCTTCTGTCATTTGCACCCAGCCAGTTTGATCACCAGCAGCATTTTTCGCATGGATAACAGAAAGCATTTCATCCATAAATGTATGAGTACCTGTTGTATAAATTTCAGGCGTACCTGAAACTTCAACAAAGACTGTTTTTTGTTTGTCTTTCGAGATCGCCTCTGCTTGTTTCTTGATGTGATTCAATTTTGCTTTCATCTCGTCTACAAGCTTTGTTGATGCTTCTTTTGCACCTGTTGCTTCACCGATCGTATTGATCGATTTGTACACATCCTTAAAGGAAGTGGCATCATTTACAGTCAGTACTTGAATTCCTGCATCCTCTAGCTGTTTAAATCCCTCTTTTGATCCCATCTGCGAGGCATGAGCTAGTACAAGATCAGGCTTTAAGGAAATCACCTTCTCGACATTGAATTCAAGTCCGCCAATCTTCTCTACCTTTTCAACTTCCTTTGGATAATTGTCAAAATCAGATCGTCCAACCATTTTATCTCCAAGACCAAGCGCATAGGCAACCTCTGTATTACTTGGAATTAATGAGACAATACGTTTAGGCTGTTCTTTGATTTCGACTGTTTTACCAGCTGCATCTTTAATCGAGACAGGAAATGCCGCAGCCGCTGTTTCGTTATTTTGTGAACTCTTTGCTTTATGGTCTGTTTCAGCACCTGCACATCCTGCTAAAACACCCATCACAAGCAATAGCGATAGCCAAATGGCCGTTAACTTTTTCATGAATGAACCCCCTGATTTATGTACTGCTTGACGAAAGCTCTTCCGTCAATTCTTTTCTAATTTCGGGAATATTATACTACAGTGCAGTTAGGTTGTATATGTGATTTCTAAAAGCGTCTTTTTCGTTCTGATAAAAGAAAAACAGCCTCTAATAAGACTGTTTTACGCCCATCTATTTATTAATTTGTTCCCCATTGATGACAACTTTCTGAAAAGAAGGCGCTACTGCATGCTCCAAAGAAAGTGGATACGTCACATGGTCTATGACACAATTTTTCATGTTGAAGTTTGTCACGGGGGAATGTGAGTAGGCGGCTATTTTCACACCATATCGTCCGCCGCTGCTTTTCAGTCCTTCCACTTGAATATGACGTACAACAGGACGATGTGGACCCGCATCCCCTTCCTCATACATCATGTCGATACAGACCACTTCATGCTTTAAGCTTTTGACTGTGTTGTTTTTAAAGTAAATATGTTCAATGGTACCGCCTCTGACAGAGTTGGTTTTAATCCGCAGTGCCCGGTCAAGGTTCGGACTATCCATGACATTATTCTCTGCATAGATATACCTTACCCCGCCAGAGATTTCACTCCCAATCGTCACTCCGCCGTGTCCATCACGCATCTCATTTCTACGAATAACAATGTTTTCAGATGGAATCCCTATTCTCCGTCCGTCCTCGTTCCTTCCAGATTTGATGGCAATACAATCGTCGCCATTATCAAAATAACAATCTTCAATGAGCACATTCCGGCAAGACTCCGGATTGACACCATCTGTGTTTGGTCCATGCCCGATAATATGAACTCCACGGACAATCACAAGTTCACTTAGTACAGGGTGAATTTGCCACATCGGTGAATCCTTCACTGTCACTCCCTCAATAAGAACTTGCTGACATTGGTAGGGCTGGATAAAGCTTGATCTTAAATAATGCCCTTCTCCAAACACTCTTTCTTCTACTGGTATTCTCTTTTCAGCCATGTCAAATAGAAGCTGACGATCCCGATCTTGAGAAGGCTGGCCATTCGTGCCATATTTCCAAGGCCACCAATGATGCTCATCTCCTCTGCCATCAAGCGTTCCAGCTCCTGTAATGGCGATGTTTTCTGCATGGTGTGCATAAATGAGAGGTGAATAATTATAAAGCTCAACCCCTTCATATCTTGTCAGTACAAGCGGCAGATAATCCTTTCGGTTTTGGCTGAATGCCACATACGCTTTCTCATGCAAATGCAGCTCTACATGACTCTTCAATTCTAGCGCACCTGTCACAAACGTCCCTTCTGGAATCAGCACACGTCCCCCTTTCAAACGGTGCGCATCATCAATGGCAGACTGGATAGCATCTGTTGAAAGCTCGGTTCCTTTTGCATCTGCCCCATAATGAACCACATTAAATTCACGATCAGGGAACAGTGGTGCTTTTATCTGCTTTAACACTTGATCGATTCCGTTTGCTTCTTTGTCTTTCTTCCCTTGCCTTGCTAAACGAGTGAGTCCGATTCCTGTGAGTACCGTTCCTGCTGTGATATACATCAAATCCCGTTTTCTAGACACATTCTCATCCCCCAGTCGCCTTAAAGTGTGACACCTGTTTTGAAAATAGCCAGCTCTCTAAAATTGTTTTTTTCATGATTCAATAGCTTCCCGCTCGCCACATCAATGACAGTTGAAATAAATTTTTCTAACACAATATCTTCTGGTACATCTTCAAGCAGTTCTCCCGCATTAAAGTCAATCCAATGTTTTTTTGTTTCATATAAGGCTGTATTCGTCGAGACCTTCATTGTTGGGACAAACGTGCCGAATGGTGTCCCTCTGCCTGTTGTAAAAAGAACCAACTGACAGCCAGAAGCGGCAAGAGCAGATGAAGCAACCAAATCATTTCCTGGTGCACTTAATAAATTTAGACCCTTTCGCTTCAGCAATTCCCCATATTTCAATACATCTTGAATGTCAGAAGTTCCTGCTTTTTGTGTACAACCGAGAGATTTATCCTCTAATGTCGAAATTCCACCTGCTTTATTTCCCGGGGAAGGATTTTCATATACTGGCTGTCGATGATCCATGAAGTATTGTTTAAAGTCATTGATCATTTGCACAATATTGTCGAAAGTCGCTTCTGATTCCGCTCTCTCCATTAAAATCGTTTCTGCTCCAAACATTTCGGGCACTTCTGTTAACACTGTCGTGCCGCCTTGAGCAACAATAAAATCGGACAGCCTTCCTAAAAGCGGATTTGCGGTAATGCCGGAGAATCCATCTGATCCCCCGCACTTCAAGCCGATTTTCAGCTCAGATAACGGGATTTCTTCACGGTGATCTTCTTTCGCTGCCTCATAAATTTCCTTGAGTAAAGCGACTCCCACCTCAATCTCATCTCCTACTTCTTGGCTTCTTAAAAATTTCACTCTCTCATGGTCATATTCACCTAATGTAGACTGAAAATCTTCAATGTCGTTATTTTCACAACCAAGTCCGAGGACGAGCACTCCTCCAGCATTGGGATGCTTCACGGCATTTTGTAAAATGATTTTTGTATTCTCATGATCGTCCCCAAGCTGTGAGCATCCATAATTGTGCTTTAATACAAGAGCTGTTTCAAACGGATGGATGCTTCCGCCCATTTCAGCGGTAAAAATTTGAATGATTTGATCGGCGATGCCATTTACGCATCCAACGGTTGGGACAATCCAAAGCTCATTGCGAATCCCGCTTTCCCCATTTTTTCGTTTATATCCTTTAAATGTAAGATTCGTTTTTTCATAGGGGTTATTTGTAAATGAAGGCTCGTATTCATAATCGAGCTTGCCTGATAGATTGGTTTTGATGTTATGTGTATGCACCCATTCTCCAGCAGAAATGGCAGTCGTTGCATGCCCAATGGGGTAACCGTATTTCATGATATTCTCTCTTTGCTTGATATCAGCCAATGCAAACTTATGACCTTTGGCGATGGTCTCTTTTAAAATAACGGAATGATCTTGATGATGTAGCTCCTCCCCTTGTTCAAGCACTTTTAAAGCAATACCGACATTATCTGAAGGGTGAATCACAATAAAATCTTTCATGCCTTCTCCCCCTGACTTTCATATTGATGCTGCAGCATTCGTTGAACAGCCGCTCTCATCCCTTGCTCCTTTATGAGGGTAAGCTGATCAGCTACAGCGTGAACCAAATCATTTATATCCGTTAAATTTCTCCCCCATAATTTTTCACATGATAGAATCTTTGCTGCGATCGCTTCATTAGATTGGTTCTCTTCTTCAAAGGCTTCCTTCATGAATGCCAGTACAGTCTCATCATCCTTTATCTTTTCTGCATGTGCTCTGTAAAAATAAATGAGGCTGCTGAGTGAAAACACGAGTTTCATTGGCAGCTGTTTCTTTTGCTCAACATAATCGAGCAATGACGGAAGAATACGGGTTCGAAACTTAGATACACCATTAAGCGCAATATCCAGCAATTGATGCTTCACAAATGGATTGCAAAATCGATCCCAAACCGATTGTGTATAAAGAAGAAGCTCACCTCGAGAAAGCTCAAGCCCTGGCAGTATTTCCTCCTCCAGCATCCGCCGGATGAACGGGCCAACATCCTCATCATCCACAGCCTCTTTTACAGTTTCTACCCCGCATGAGTAAGCGATTGGCACCATCGCTGTATGGGCACCGTTTAAAATCCGTACCTTGCTCATGCGATAAGGCGCAATATCCTCTACAAAAAGGACATTTAAACCTGCTTCTTGAAAGGGAAGCTCTTTTTGTACGAAGACAGGTGCTTCAATAACAAAGAGGTGATAGTATTCTGCCGTGACAAGCAACTCGTCGATATATCCCTCTTCCTTTTGAACAATTTCAGCTGCTTCCTTAGAAAACCCAGGAACGATCCGATCCACAAGCGTATTACAAAACGTATTGGCTTCCTTGATCCATGTGATAAACGCAAGCGGCAGGTCCCACTCAGTTGCCATGTCTATCACATATTCCTTCAAGCGATCACCGTTATGTTCGACCAGTTCACATGGAAGGATGATCAGCCCTTTTTGTTCATCTCCAGCAAATGCTTTAAACCTGTGATATAGGAACGCCGTCAGCTTTCCTGGAAAACTCGCTTGCGGTCGATCCTCCAAGCGATCCGCCTTTCTGAACATAAGCCCTGCCTCTGTCGTGTTGGAGAAGACAAAGCGGAGATCGGGGTTTTCAGCTACTTGTAAAAAAACATCATAATCCGTATACGTACTGATTCCTCTGCTGATCGATTGAATGACCATCCGCTCATTCATTTCTTGCTGGTCATGATAGCCCTGTATACATAATGTGTATAAGCCATCTTGTTCATTTAAAGCTGCAACAGATCCTTTTCTCGGGGGAACAACAACAGCTCTTCCTTTAAAATCTGTGCAGTCGTTCAGCTTTTGGATGTGCCAATTAATAAAGCCTCGCATAAAATTCCCTTCACCAATCTGCAAAATCGTTTCCGGATACTCAGGCACCGGGTATAGGGCTTTTGATAAACGTTTCAAATGGATTCCCCTCTCTGTAATTTATGCACACGTGAACATTCTTCTATAAAAGATGCCGATTACTGCACCTTTTTGACTGAATCTCTGATCATCAGCTCTGTGTGGACATACATTTTTTCCATATGATCTTTTTCCTGCTCTTCACCGTTTATGACGGATAGGATGGCTTCTGCTCCAAGTGCACACATTTTTTCGATTGGCTTTTTCACCGTTGTCAGTGCAGGCGTGGTATAGGATGAAAATGCAATATCATCAAAACCAATAATAGAGATATCGCCTGGACACGTCTTGCCCTTTGCATATAAAGCATTCATCGCACCAATGGCCATGTCATCGTTAGAGCAAAAAAGCGCTGTTGGCGGATGATCAAGGGTCAGCAGAGATTCCATTGATTCATAGCCGCTTTTCATATGGTAGTCACCCGTGATCATATATTCTTTTTTCATAGGAATATGGTGATCAATTAACGCTTGGAGAAAGCCAGCTTTTCTCTCCTGAGTCGATTTAAAGCCTTCTTTTCCTTCAATGATGGCGATTTGTTGATGGCCTTGCTGAATGAAATAGTGCGCTGCCTGGTATGCTCCTTGACTATCATCTGCTAATATATTCATCACTTCATTACTTTCTACACGACGGTTCAGCACAATGATTGGAATGCCCTGTTTCTTGACATGATGGATAAACGCTTCATCGTGCTCGCTTTGGCTCATCAGCAAAATGCCATCGTAGCGCTGTTTATGAATGGTTGTGTAATCGTGAAAATCGTCAATACCCCTAACAAACAGATTGTAATGCTCTGTCATGACGCTATTGACACCTTTTAACGCATCCACAAAGAAGCTTGAGGATGTGCCTTCTGTTAAACTCGTGAAAAACAGACCGATTGTAAACGATTTTTGTGATACAAGGCCTCTGGCATGGACATTTGGTGAATAGTTCAGCTGTTTTGCAATCGACAAAATCTTTTGTTTTGTCTTCTCTTTAATAAAAGGACTGTTATTCAAAGCCCTTGATACTGTGGTATGAGAGACATTTGCCAATTTTGCTATGTCTTTAATTGTGACTGTCATGCTATTCCGCCTTTTATGATTTTTTTCCATCTTATCATAAAACCGCTTTCATTTTCTTACCTTTTTCCTCATGTGATTTTACTTTGATGATGGAGCTGCTTTGCCCGGTCAAATTGAAAATATTGCTTGGCATTTTCATAGCTGATTCCTTTCACAATCCCCCCTAACAGCTCAAGGTCGTAGGGGACTTCTCCTTTTTCTACCCAATCCCCGATGATATCACAAAGCAGTCTTCGGAAATATTCATGCCTTGTATAGGACAAAAAGCTTCGTGAATCTGTCAGCATCCCGATAAAACGGCTGATCAGTCCGATACTGGAAAGAGCCATCATCTGCTCTGTCATTCCTTGCTTCGTATCATTAAACCACCAGGCTGTGCCGTGCTGCATCTTCCCCGGTGTCTTCCCGTCTTGAAAGCTTCCAGCCAATGTTGATATCACTACATTGTCCCTTGGATTTAAAGAATACAGAATCGTGTTTGGCAATGCATCTTCTTGTTCTAAACGATCTAATATACGGCAAAGCGGCTTTGCAATGTCTTCGTCATTCATCGCATCGTACCCCGTATCTGGTCCGAGCCTCTCAAACATTTTCGTATTGTTGTTTCTAAGTGCATTGATATGAAGCTGCATTGCCCAGCCACGCTCACAGTAAGCCTGACCTAGCATAATGAATGTCTCTGTTTTAAATTTGATCTTCTCTTTTTCCGTCAATGGATGACCAGACATTCTTTTATGAAAGATGGTCTCCACTTCTTCTTGTGTCGTTTCTTCATATGTCATTTCATTAATGGCATGATCTGAGATCAAGCAGCCGTGATCATGAAAAAAATCAATTCTCGCACGGAGGGCATGTAAGAAGTCTTGGTAGGATTGTATTGGGATAGCTGAAGCCTCTGCCAGCTCATGAACATATTTTTCAAACAGATCATTCGCTATATCGAGTGCTTTATCAGGTCGAAACCCTGGAAGCACTTGTACAGAGAATCCCTCTTCCCGCAGTTTTTGATGATATTGAAGAGAATCGACCGGATCATCTGTTGTGACAACGGTTTCAACGTTTGATTTCATGATGAAGTCTCTCGCCCCAAATCCCTCTCCTTGCAGCTTTTCATTGACTTTCTGCCAAATGATGTCTGCATTTTTTTCATTTAATAGGTCTTCGACTCCGAAATACCTTCTCAGCTCTAGATGAGTCCAGTGATAGAGCGGATTTCCTATGGTCATAGGGACGGTCTTCGCCCACGCCAAAAATTTATCATCATCAGATGCATCCCCCGTGACGTGCGTTTCAGGGATGCCGTTTGCTCTCATGGCACGCCATTTGTAATGATCTCCATAAAGCCATGCCTCGGTAATATTTCGGAAGGTTTTATTTTCATAGATGTCTTTAGGACTTAAATGACAATGGTAATCTATGATTGGAAGATCCTTTGCAAACTCATGGTATAACTTTTCCGCCGTTGGACTGTTTAGTAAAAACTGCTCATCTAAAAAGGCTTTCATCAAATTCCCCCATCCCTCTTATCGTATGAAATTGTTTTGTTCACGTTAACAATTTAATTGTAATCGTTTACAAAGTTGATTTCAATCCTAAAACAGGAAAAAACGATCTCCTTTTGAAAGGAAAATCGTTTTTTGGCTATTTTACAGGAGGTGATTTTTTTAGGATAATCGCAATAGCTGTTCCAGCACCTTGTTCACTTTCCACTTGAATATCACCGTCATGCAGCAAGACAAGCTCTTTTGCAATCGCCAGCCCGAGTCCTGTTCCATTCGTTGGATCGTTCGTATTTGTCCCTCTATAGTAGCGGTTAAATAAGTGATCGACCGTTTCTTGTGCCATTCCGCATCCGTTGTCTTTCATTTCGATCCGAACTTCCTCATTTGTTTCAGATAAGGTAGCTGTAATATGAGTTCCTTTTTGGTTATGCTTGACTGCATTCGCTAGCAGGTTCTCAATCACTCGTCTGAACCAGGCTTTGTCGATCTCAAACATGACACCATCAGTTTGATCTTCGAAGGAGGAAGGGAAATCTTCTGAAAATGAGCTCCTTGAAAACTCGTCCATAATGGATGCTAAGAATTCACCAAGCTCGACAGGCTTTCGATTAATAGGCAATGCGCCATTTTTTAGTCGATACGTGAGGTTTAAATCTTCAATCAAGGTCGACATGTATTCTGATTTCTCACGAATCACCTGTCCCATTTCCATGACTTCTTCCTTGGACCATTGATATTGATCAGATTCAAGCATGAGCCCGTAGCCGTAAATCGTACTAAGAGGTGTTTTCAGATCATGAGACAATCCTGCAATCCATTCTTCCCTTGTGGTTTGAATTTTTCTTCGGTTTGCTTCATTCTCTTTTAATGTAAGCGTGAGCTGATCCATTGTTTTTAGGATATCCTCAAATAATCGGTATTCCCGCTTAATACGACCTTTTTTATTTTTACTGATTGGAATTCCTTTTCTATTTGTTGGTTCCTGCAATTTATTTCTAGATAAGAAAATCAGCCAGCGGATAATGTGATAGATCGGCAGTCCATAGCGATACGAGTACCATAATGTCATGACGATAATAATCGTAATCGCAAGACCTGCAATTAAGATGGTCGTATATTGATTTAAAGCGTCTGTTTCTTTATCGTATAATCCATCTGGGGTGTATACTTTATTTGGTACAGAAATAATGATATACCGGTTTTTATTCACCCTGATATAAGACAGATCACTTCTAAACTCCCAAGGCTTTGATTGATACTTGAGCAGTTCAACATCTGTTACCTCATGTTTCAAATTGGTATTGGCTCGAATACCTTGTAAATATTTCCCTTCATCATTGAACAGATGCACCGATCCATTCATTCTCTTCAAGAATTCTTTCGTTTCAACCGAATATTGAGATAATGCAGCCAAGTCTTTCTCGTGCTGCTTCAGATAATTGGCGACCTTTGTGCTGTTTGTTTTAAACCCATACAACACGATAAAGCTTTTTTGATCAATCTCAATGGGCCAGAAGTACATCTTGTAATCTTTGAATTGTCTTTTTTCAAAGATCTTGATCATTTCATCCTTTTGATAGGAAGTTGGAATGGACTTAGGGCGGTGATAGCTATAGACGTTATCCTTTTTTGAATCAATGACTTGCAGCCATCCGTCTCGTTTTCTCACTGCTTGTTTCAGCTGATCATCGGCTTCCATTTTTCCATCCTCATTAAAATAAAGCCAGCTCATGAGTGTATCTCCATCAGCTTTTGTTAAACCGGTTTCAGCCATGTTCTCGTAGTATTTTTTTAAATATAAATTATCAGAGAACGTATTTCCGATGATCAAAATGGCAATCACAATAAACATTTGTCCGACAAAGTGAAAGAAGAGTTTTGCTCGTAGATTCATAAATTATTTAAGAACCTTTGCTGGGTGCGGTATAAATTTATAGCCCATACCACGGATCGTCACAATATATTCTGGCTGACTCGGATCTAGCTCGATCTTTTCTCTCAGCTTTCGGATATGAACCATCACGGTGTTGTTATCACCATATGATGGGACGCCCCATACTTTCTCATAGATTTGATCTTTTGAAAGAACCACATTCGGATGATCACAAAAGTACTTCAGCAAGGAAAGCAGCTGAGCTGAGCATGCAGTCACCTCTCCTCTTACTTTCAATTCGGCTGAATGAGGATGATAAGAGAAATGGGCATATTCGTATTGACTTTGAGCCTCATCGTGGTCTTCCTTTAAAGAGATATATGTTCGGTTTAAGTGAGCCTTAATTCTAGCCACTAGCTCTAGCGGGTTAAATGGCTTTGTGATGTAATCATCTGCTCCTTGAGCAAAGCCGGTCAGTTTATCTACATCAGACGTTCTTGCGGTTAAATAGAAAATGGGCGCTTTCGTATATTTTCTCATTTCAGGAAGAACATCAAAACCAGACTTACCGGGCATCATCACATCTAGAAGTAAAAGGTGGATGTCCTCGTTTTTGACAACATCTAATGCTTCATCTGCATGGTAGGCTTTATAAATATGCTTGAATCCTTCTTTTTTTAATACGCGTTCAACCATTTTTACAATTGCTTCTTCGTCATCTGCAATCAATATTTTTGCTGTTTCCACGCATCTCTTTCCTTTCTAGCTATGATCTCTAACCGTATATTACCATTGTCTAAAGTAAAAAAGTACCTCTTTTCTGCATAAAAGCGAAAAAATATCAACTGGAGAAAATGGCAGCACTAGGAAGTTTCAGAGACACAAAAAAACTCGGCTATTCCACCGAGTTCCTTTTACTTCTATTATCCATTCACAGCTTCTAGCTTTCTTTCATGATTCATTAAGTCATATGTTAAACAGATCGGCTTATTCGTTCTAGGGTCAAGTACGATTTCTGCATCAATGTGGAATACCTGACCAAGCACCTCTTTGGTCATGACCTCATGAGGCGTCCCATCTTTGATGACTTTTCCTTGATTGAGAGCAATCATGTAATGAGAAAAACGTGCCGCATGATTCAAATCATGAATGACCATCAACACAGTACGTCCCTGCTCTCTGTTTAACCGTTCTAACAGCTGAAGAATTTCGAGCTGATGTGCAAGGTCCAAATACGTCGTCGGCTCATCCAATAGAAGCAGTTCTGTTTCCTGGGCAAGTGCCATTGCAATCCATACACGCTGACGCTGTCCACCAGAAAGTGCTTCAATTGGCCGATCATGAAAAGCAATCATGCCCGTTTCCTCAAGTGCCCATCTGATGATTCGTTTATCTTCATTTGATAAGCGCCCAAATCCATTTTGATGTGGGAAACGTCCATATGACACCAGCTCATACACTGTCAGTCCACTTGGTGCTTCGGGCGTTTGCGGTAAGATCGCCATTTGTTTTGAAATTTCTTTTGTAGGCGTTTGATGAATAGCCTGACCATTTAAGTAAACAACGCCTTGATTGGACTTCATGATCCGGGACATTGTTTTTAAAATCGTTGATTTCCCGCACCCATTCGGTCCGATTAGTGTTGTCACCTTGCCTTTTGGGATACTGATATTTAAATCGTCTACAATCAAACGGTCATTATAGCCAATACAAAGCTTTTCTGTTTCGAGCGATTTCATATGTTGTACTCTCCTTCCTTCTTAGTTCGTTTTCATCAATAAGTAAATGAAGTAAGGTGCGCCTAAAGCCGAAACGACAAGACCAACTGGCACCTCTGATGGTGCAAGTATGACGCGGCCAAGTGTATCTGCCAGTAATAATAACAGTGCGCCAATCAACGCGGAGGCTGGTATCATTCCTTGATGCTTTGGTCCAACAAGCTTTCTCGCCAAGTGCGGTGCGGCTAACCCTAAGAACGAGATACTACCTGCAACAGCGACACTAGCACCTGCTAATGCAACAGCAATCAGCATAAAAAAGCTTCTTTCTTTATGAACCGAGATCCCTAAGCCGTAGGAAAGCTGGTCACCCAAATTCATGATATTTAAGTAGCGTGCTCTTACAACCGCTAATACAAGGAAAATCAGCATCCATGGCAGGACAGCCAGGACATACGTCCAGCTCGATCCCAAAATGCTTCCTGATAACCACACGATGGCTTGGTTAAAATCATTTGGGCTCATTTTTAATTGAATAACCACAATTGCTGCTGAAAACGCAGCATTCACGCCAATACCCGTTAAAATCAATCGAACAGGTGTGATGCCTTTTTTCCACGCTAACACATAGATGAGAAATGCAGCAAAGCCTGCACCTACAAAAGCGAAGAGCGGCAGTACAAAGATCGTAAAATCACCTAGGTTTGACATCGTACCTTGGAAAGCAAAAATAAACAAAACCACTGCAAAGCCTGCGCCCGCATTGACACCAAGAATGCCTGGATCGGCTAAACCGTTTTGAGAAACACCTTGCCAAATCGCTCCTGATACAGCGATAGAAGCGCCAACAAGTAAAGCGATGACCATTCTTGGAAGTCTGAACTCGAATAATACAAGCTCATCCATTTCACTTCCGAATCCAAAAAATGTTTTCAATGTATCCATCGGAGAAATGCGAATTTCTCCGGTATTTAAACTAATAAGGAACACAGCCACGATCGCCAAAAAGATCATGAGCATCGTTCGTTTGTATTTCTTTTTCTTTGCCTGCTGCACCATTTCCATCTAAATCCCGCTCCTTTCACGTCTAGCTAAATATAAGAAGAAAGGAACGCCTATAATTGCAGTAATGGCACCGACTGGCGTTTCAAATGGGGCATTGACCAGCCTTGCAGCAATGTCTGCATAAATTAACAGAACCGCCCCTAAAATAGCTGAGCATGGGATAATCCATCGATAGTCAACTCCGACCAAGAAACGAGTGACATGAGGAATCACAAGCCCGATAAAGCCAATAGTACCGGCCACTGAGACAGCAGCACCTGTTAGAAGAATGACGACCAATATTCCAAGTACCTTGACAGTTTTCGTGTACTGTCCAAGCCCTTTTGCCAATTCATCACCTAAGCTGAGAACAGTGATCGAGCGGGCAAGAATCATTGCGATGATCAGCCCCGCAACCGCAACTGGAATGATGACCTTAATATTGCTCCAATTCACACCAGCCACGCCGCCAGCATACCAAAAGCTCATGTCTTGAGCGACGTCAAACCGGATGGCAATTGCTGAGGAGATGGAGCTTAAAAGTGCCCCAACAGCCGTACCAGCTAGTGCGAGCTTCACTGGGGTCAATCCACCTTTTGAAAGAGTACCGACACCAAACACAATAGAGGCAGCGAGTGCCGCACCAACAAATGACCAAAGAATTAATGTAAAAGAAGATTGTCCTGGGAAAAAAGCAAACGCAATGGCAATCGCAAATGCAGAGCCATTTGTCACACCCATAATTTCAGGAGACGCAAGCGCATTTCTTGTCATGCCTTGCATAATAGCCCCCGATACGGCTAAAAAGGCACCGACGAGTGCAGCCCCAACTGTACGCGGCAGCCTCAATTCCCGGATGATTTGATGTGAAGTTTGCTCATGATCAAATTGAAAAATGGCTTCCCATACCGTGTGAAGATGAATATTTGCTGCTCCTAATGATACCGATAAAAAAAGACCAAATGCTAAAGCGATAATTCCTATGATGACAACAACTGCTGTTCCAAAGGGTTTCGTGACAATATCCATTGCATTGTCTTTGGCCGGCAGCTGTTTATTCGATTGTGAGCCCAAAACCAGTCTCTTCCTTTCCGTTCAAATCTATTCCTCATTAGTGATAATGATTATCAATCTCGAAGTCTAGTATATCACTTTCTTTTCTTTTTGAAATCATTGTTCTGAACATTTTCTTTATTTTCATCAAAAAACCGTGAGAAATTTACCATTTTTCTTTAGGCCCTAAAATAGACGATGCATTTTTCATCCCATCATGTTACGATACAATTGAAATTGAGAATCATTATCACAAGAAAGTGAATAGGAGAGAATCTTTGTGAAAAACCGATCTGGATTTCTTTTGATATCCTTAGCCATTCTCATGCTTTTTACAGCTGCTTGCGGCAGCACTTCAAATAAAAAATCTGGTGCCAACCAGGATGACACAATCACCTATCAGGATGTAAAAGGTGAAGTCAAACTCCCTAAAGATCCAAAACGAATTGTGCTTCTGGCAGAAAGCTACTACGGTGACCTCGTGACACTTGGCAAGACGCCAATTGCTGCAACGGCACCCATCTTTAAAAACCCTTTCTATAAAGGCAAAACGGATGGTGTCAAAAACCTTGGAACAACCCCTTCTGTCGAAAAGGTCGCCGCTTTGAAGCCAGATATGATTATTGCTTGGGGAGAAGACGAGAAATTTGATCAATACAAAAAAATTGCGCCAACCGTTGCCATTAAATACAATCAATATTCCTTTAAAGATCAACTAAAAGAATTCGGTAAAATGACAGGTACACCGAAAAAAGCAGCAGAATGGATCACAAAATGGGATACCAAAATAGCTGAGGTAAAGCCTAAAGTAACAAAAGCGGTCGGCAGTAAAACCGTTTCAATCGTGTCACCTTTTGATAAAGGGATCTATATCTTTGGAAACACCTTTGCACGCGGAGGCGAAATTATTTATGATGAGCTGAAATTACGTGCGCCAAAGGCAGTTAAAAAAGATGCCATCGACAGCGGCGTCGGCTATGCAAACATTTCCCTTGAAAAGCTGCCAGAATACGCAGGCGACTATATTTTCACTAGTCCATGGAGCGGGTCAAAAAGTAAAGGAGACCAGGTGTATGAAAGCAGCATTTGGGCATCACTTCCTGCTGTACAAAATAAACACGTATTTGAAATCGACCCTGTCGGTTACTTCTTTAATGACCCAGTTTCATTAGAAGGACAGCTTGAGTTTATTGTGGACCGATTAACATCTGCATCATAAAAAAACGTTTCTCCATATGTGGAGAAACGTTTCCCTTATTCCGTTCCTTTGGCAAATCCTTTTGACATGAATGGATAAAGCAAAATACCTACTAAGAACAGACCGATGCCAAGTCCAAATGTTTTCAAATCAGCTGTTCCTGAAATAATCACCCAAGCGGAATACCCCATCGCAACAAGCGCAATGATTCCGTCTCTTGTTCGCTTCCCTTTTTGAAGATCATACGTGTCACCTTGCATGATGACTTTAAAGCTATAGATCGAAGACACAATATACGGAATGAGATACGCAAGTGTCGCTGATGTCGTTAAAAAGGTAAAAGCTTCATTAATCGTACGAGACATCACTGAGAAAATAAACAGCTGTGACATGATATTTGTAACCGTTAAAGCAAAAACAGGACTGCCTTTTTTGTTTGTTTTTGCAAATACTGCCGGGAAATCGCCAGCCTTTGCTGCTTGGTATGGTACTTCTGAACCAAGTAAGATCCAGCCAAGCATCGAGCCAAATAAACAAATAATCGCAAGCAATGCCATCACAATTCCACCAGCCGGTCCAATAATAAGCTGAAGCACGTCTACGAATGGTTTATCTGAGCCTTGCAACTGATCGTGTGGCAGGACGCCCATTGTAATCAAAGTAATAATCATGTAGATAGAAAGTGCAATTAAAAGACCTGTAATCGTTGCACGTTTCACATCGCGCTGCGAGGACGCTCTTCCTGATAAAATGACAGCAGATTCGATGCCAATAAATGCCCATAGAGTGGAAATGGCCGCATGATGAATTTGGCCTCCAAGTCCGAGCATTCCTTCGCCTTCTGCTGCAACTGGGAAGTAATAATGTTCAAATAATGCCGTTTGGAATGCAAATAATCCCGCAACAATAAAAAGGACGAATCCAAGTACCTTTGAAAAGGTCGTAATAAAGTTTAATTTACTTGCAGCACTTAAGCTTGTAATTAAGATCGTATGTGTTCCCCAAAGAAGAATGGTACATACAATAAACGTTGTCAGCTGACCAAGTGTGATCGCTTCTTTACCAAAGGTGAAAATCTCCGTCTTCACTGTGAGAATTGGGAAAAATGTCGTTAAATAACCGGCAAGACTCGTAATAATTGCGACATTACTAATCCAGCTTGCTACCCAATATCCCCAAACCATTGTAAAACCGGCCGCTTTCCCCTTTTTCGGATCGTTAAAAAGTGCTCTTGCATAACTTTGTGGTCCTGCCGTTAGCTGCGGCTTATGAATGGACAAATGCCCAAAAACAAGTGCAATCATCAGCACACCGCCACCTGTGACAAGCCATGCCATCGTCACACCTAAAGGACTCGCATGCTGGGCAAGCGTACTTGGCAGCATAAAGATGCCTGAACCTACCATATTTCCGACGACAAAAGCCGTCAATAACCAAAAACCCCATTTTTTTGTCTGTTCCATTTCCGTACCTCCGTTATATTCACTTCGGACCAGACCCGGCAGTATCTTCATTGATATATTTGTGAAGCAATGACTTGTATTCTTTATGTTCCTCATGGGTCCACTTTCTTAACAGCATACCCTTATCTTCGGTACTCAGAACATAAAAAAAAGCCTGAACAACAGTCCATGCTTTTCAAAACATACACCTTGATCTCCGGATAGCCCTCCACGCTTCAAAGACGTGGCAGTCCTGCATTTATTCAATGCAGACCCAGCATAAAGAAAGTTGGAGCTCTCTCTACACTTCGGCGCTGATGCCTTTTTTCTCATGTTCTTCGATTCCATCTCTCCCATGAGTGACTCATCATCCGCGCAACCTCTACCTCACTGAGACATAGCGTGAGGATTTCTATTCATTTTTACTACACGAAGGTTATCAAACATTCTCACTTCTGTCAAAGGGAAAAACATAGAAAAAGGGCAGAGATCCTTTTCTCTGCCCTATACCTGTTTATTGATCGTTGTTTTTCTTCTTTTGTACAGCTTCCTGAAGCGGATCGCCTGCTAGCTCTTTGCTTGCTTCTTCTAACAGCTGATCTACTTGCTTGTGGTCTTTCTCGCTTTTCGCCTTTTTATCCTTTTGGAAAAATGACATCGCTGTTTCCTCCCTTTTCATAAAATGCGGTTGCCTGTTTAATTTGTGCTACAGTGCGCCGCATTATACAAAGTGGAAAGGCTCAATCATCATGAAAGGTCTGTCTCATTTTTTGCAGATACGTCAAATAGGTCTTTAAGTCTTCCTTTGTGAAGTCTGACATCATATGCTGAATCACCTTTCCGAAAAGACGTGTGTGCTTTTCATAAATCACCTGCCCTTTTTCGGTGGCTTCTAATCGGACGAGCGAGGGGTCGTCTTTGTCCCGTTCTCTCTGAATATAGCCCTGCTCACATAATTTATTGAGTGCAATGGAGGCTGCACCTGGGTTTAAAGAGAGTCTTTGTTTCAGCTCTTCGGCATGTGATACTTTGCCTTGTATCAAAATAGAAAGAGCATATATCTGCGGAGGCGTGATGTCTTTTTCTAACTCAAGTAACTTGCGGTTTAATTTACGGCTGACTTCATAATGTACAAGAACAATTTCTTTTAAAATGTCTGCATTACCCATCCGAATCGCATCCTTATCGTTAGTATCAACATGACTTCCCCCTTATTATAGAATGTTTTTCCAATCAGCCAACCCTTTTGCCCTCTTTTTCTTTAGAAATAAGTCTTGCTGAATGAATTCACCCTTGATATAGTGAGGACTTGAACAAAAAACAGAACAGGAGTACGCATCATGACAGGAAAAACACACATTATGGGCGGAATCGCCGCCTCAACAGCCGTCGCCTACTACTACGGATTCGACCCAGTCATCATGGCTGCAGCTGGATCAGCAGGTGCTTTGATCCCCGATCTTTGCCATACAAAAAGTAAAATCGGTAGAAAATTTCCGCTGCTCTCGGCACTGATCAGCAGCGTATTCGGTCATCGCACGTTCACTCACAGTTTATTATTTCTGCTGATCATTTATTTTCTTGCGACAACATACATTCCAAATGACAGCCTAAGTATCGGTTTACTAGTTGGAATGGCGAGCCACCTTATCCTTGATGCTGGAACAGTGAACGGCATTAAATTTTTATTTCCAGCTTCCATTAAAGTGCGTCTCCCCTTCTATGTCAAAACAGGCAGCACAGGAGAACAAGTCGTACTAGCTGCTCTCACTGTCGTCACCTGCTATTACATCGCCGTCATCTGCGGCATATCTATCCCCATCCAGTTCTAACAGAATATAAAAGAGTTTTGCGAAAAAGATAAGATATGAATTGATCATTCCTCATTTTTTTAGTAGGTTTAAGATAAGTGTTTTTGCCTTGCAGCTGAATACAGAATGATGAGGAGATACATAAATGAAAGCGTTTTTCAAAAATCACTGGTTTTTAGTGTATTCCATCCTCTTCATGTGGATGAAAACATACATCATTTATCAACTAGGTTTTCACATACGAACGGCCAATCTGTTTCATGAATGGCTGCTTTTGATCAATCCACTTAGCTTTCTACTCCCTTTGTTTGGAATAGCTCTTTTTTTAAATGAAACCAAACAAAAGGTTTTTTTATTGACTGCAAATTTTATTCTTACGGCGATTCTTATATCGAATACGATCTTTTATGGTTTTTACATTGATTTCATTACCATTCCCGTGCTATTCCAAGCGAAGAACATGGGAGATATGGGCAGCAGTATGACGGAATTATTCCACCCGCTCTTTGTGCTGATGCTCGTTGATTTTGTCGTACTTGCTTGGCTGCTCAAGCGCAAACCATTAGCCCCAAAAGCGTCATACAAGACGATCAAAACATATTATGCGATCTGCTGCAGCTTCCTATTGTTTCATGTCAGCTCAGCTATGATGGATCACCCTCGATTTCTGACAAGCTCTTATGATCGTGAAGTCATTGTCAGAAACCTCGGGCTGTTCCAATTCCATCTTTACGACGGTGCTGCCCAAACGGCACGCATTGGACAAAAGGCCTTTGCGGATGAAGATACGCTTTCTACTGTAGCAAACTACACAAAGGCTGATTACAGCGCACCAAACGAAGAGTACTTCGGACTTGCTAAAGGCAAGAACGTTGTGTTCATTTCACTTGAATCGACGCAGCAATTTGTCATGAATCAAAAGGTAAATGGACAATTTATCACTCCCTTTTTAAATCAATTGGCTAAAAAGAGTTTTTATTTTGATGAATTTTATCAGCAGACAGAACAGGGGAAGACGTCCGATTCAGAGTTTATTGTCGCGAATTCCCTCTACCCTTCTAGCAGCGGCGCTGTCTTTTTCACAGCGAGTGATAATGAATATGATACGTTATACAAGCAGTTGAAAAAGGAAAACTATCAATCCGTCCAATTTCATGCGAATAATAAAACGTTTTGGAATCGTGATGTAATGTATAAATCTCTAGGAATTGATCGTTTTTATGATGTCGATTCATATCATGTCAATGAACGGAATTCCACTGGCTGGGGCTTAAAGGATATCGACTTCTTTGATCAATCCATTGATTATTTAAAAAAGTTGAAGCAGCCTTATTACAGTACGTTCATTACTTTGACCAATCATTTTCCATTTGAAATTGACCCGAAGGATCAGTTTATTGATGAATATGATTCGTCCAGTACCATTTTAAACCGCTATGTGACGACCGTCCGCTATCAAGATGAAGCGATTAAGTTGTTTTTTGACCGTATGAAAGAAGAAGGATTGTATGACAATACGATGTTTGTCCTCATGGGTGACCACTATGGCATCTCTGAGGCACATCATGAGGCAATGGCACAGCTGCTCGATCAAGAGGAAATCACACCGTTTGATGCGGTCAAACTGCAGCGTGTTCCGTTTTTGATTTACATTCCTGGTGTCACGGACCAAGCACCGCAGACGATTTCTGAAACAGCTGGTCAAATGGACGTCAAGCCGACACTTCTTCACTTACTAGGGATTGAAACGAAGGATTCCATTCAATTCGGCAATGATTTATTTTCAAATGAACGGACGCCTTTCGCTGTATTGAGAAACGGTAACTTTATTACAGATGATTATCTCTATACAAAGAACACCTGCTATGATCAAAAAACAAAAGAACCCGTGAAGCAGGATGAGGTATGTCAGCCCTATATCGAAAAAGCCAATAAAGAGCTCTCCTTATCAGACAAGGTGATCAATGGGAATTTGCTGCGTTTTTATCAGCAGTAAACAGGATAATACGATCTCCTTAGTCGTCACGCTGAAAGTCGCCATTTGGCGGCTTTTTCTTTTCTCTTTTTATTGAAAGCCTATGAATGCTCAAATAAGTTTGCTTATAATAAAGGGAACTACATGATATTGAATGATAAGAGGTGTGAACATGAAGTATATATTCTTAGCCTTCATCTCCATATGTTTGCTTCTGAGTGGATGCCAAACAGAGATGAAGCCATCTAATTCGAATAAAAAAACAGAGCTTGTAATTTCAGCAGCGGCAAGTCTTCAGGATGCACTAAAGGAAATTGAAGCCTCCTTTCACAAACAGCATCCACATGTGACATTAACGAATAACTTCGGATCATCCGGCGCATTGAAGCAGCAAATCGCTCAAGGAGCAAAAGCGGATCTCTTTTTCTCAGCAGCTGAAGAGCCCTTCAATAAACTTGTTCAATCTGGAGACATTGACCGAGAATATCTCAAGGACGCCATACAAAACGAGCTAGTCCTTATTGTGCCAAAAGATGGCTCTTCCTCTATTAAAAGCTTTCAAGACGTCCAGCACGTAAAAGGAAAGATCGCTCTTGGCACACCTGAATCGGTTCCTGCTGGTACATATGGCAAAGAGATTTTCACAAAACTGAATATATGGGATCAAGTGAAAAAGAATGCTGTCTATGCCAAAGATGTACGGCAAGTTTTAAGCTACGTTGAAACTGGAAATGTCGAAGCAGGTGTTGTGTATAAAACAGACGCCCTCGTTTCTAAAAAAGTAAAGATTGCAGCTGAAGCAAATTCGGACATGCACTCCCCGGTTATATATCCAGTAGGGATTGTCAAAGGGACAAATCATCTTACGGAAGCCAAAGCCTTTTTTCAATTTCTTCAATCTGATAAAGCCACATCCATTTTTAAGAAATACGGCTTTCAAGTGTCGTAATGCCTATGCTGACTGAAGACTTTCTATCACCCATTTGGCTGTCCGTGCAAGTGGCTATCGTCAGCGGGCTGTTGGCCACAGTTTTTGGCACAACAATTGGCTTCTGGATGGCGCGAACAACTTTTAAAGGGAAAATGATTGTGGAAACGCTCCTGATGATGCCGCTCGTTCTCCCGCCAACAGTCGTTGGCTTTTTATTGCTCGTCGTATTCGGAAAGCATAGTGTAATAGGGGGCGCGATTGAATGGATCTTCCATCAGCCGGTCATTTTCACATGGTGGGCGGCGGTTATTGCTTCGACAGTCGTGGCATTCCCGCTCATGTATCAATCAGCAAAGGCGGGCTTTTCTACAATTGAGTCAGATATTGAAGGGGCTGCAAAAGTAGATGGTGCTCATTCATTCCAAGTCTTTGCCTATATTACTGTACCTCTTGCCCTTCCATCCCTCTTGTCAGGCAGCATCCTTAGCTTTGCAAGAGCCCTTGGAGAATTCGGAGCGACCTTAATGTTTGCCGGCAACATCCCAGGAAAAACCCAAACACTCCCAACCGCTATTTATGTGGCGATTGATTCTGGGCGCATGGAGCTTGCTTGGGCGTGGACGATCTGTATTGTGATCTTATCTTTTATTATGCTTTTGGCTGTGCGTAGAAGTAGTACGTAAAAAAATCCCTCTATGTGAGAATAGGGGGATTTAGACTACATATTTACTTTGCCGTTTTACCATAGTATAAGTCATCAGGGATGACAGATAGAAAAGCAATGAAATACTGATCAGGATGGTGGTTATATTCATGGGAATCGGCACAAATAATTGGTAGTTTCCTTTAAACAAAAAAAAGTGCATAGCTAAGTTGGCGATCATATTTTTTAAATCAAAGACACCTAAGTTAGGAATCAGTAAAAAATAAACCATATAGATGCCCCCTGATAAAATAAAACTTCGACATAAACTACCTAAATAAAAAACAAGTGTACTAAATAACCAACTAGTACAAATAACAAACATGAATTGAAGCAATATAGAATGTTCCGTACTATCTTGATATGTAAACAATTGAACAGATATATCATTTGATATGGCAGAATAAAAGATATGGCTAGCTATATAAGAAATAAGAGAAAGAATAGGAATCAATAATAGAATGATGACATACAGAGATAATTGCTTAGAAAACAATACATCATTCCACTCATATCGAACTGCCTTTATTTTCAGCGTTTTATATTTAACATCATATGTTGATAAATAAATAGCATATAAACCAAATACGAGAGGATAAAAGATAAATCCCATCCATTCTAAAGTTGTTGAAATCGTTTGAGTGGGTTCCATCAAATGAAGTGAATGAATAAACTGCTCATAATCATATTTCAAGACATTTTCTACAACTTCCCCCTCAGCTCCGGCTAGTTCTCCTTCTTCTATGTTGACTGGCATCGTCAAAGCCTTCTTAATATCAATCCCGAGCTCTTTGTATTCACTTTCTGTTTTTACATATTGGGCATAGTTGGATTTTGTTGTTTCATATTGAGCATATACATTCCATAACGAAATCAGCATTAATGGAATGAACAAGACAAGAAATGCTTTGGCATAATATTGATATAAAAACTCTTTTTTCATTAATTTAAAGATATGTTTGATAGATGTCACCCAAATCCTCTCCTTTTTCCTGAAAGTCATGGATTTGAATCATTGATTTGTCTTTTAAAATAAACAATTCATCCACAATAGATGAATAAAATTCAAACTGATGACCTGTAGCAATAATCGTCATGTCTTCAGACCATTTCTTAATCATTGCTTTTAATTCCATCATTGTTCCATAATCTAAACCATTTGATATCTCATCTAAGAATACATATGTTGGTTTTGTTAAGGCAATGAATATGAAACTTAGCTTCTTTTTTTGTCCATATGAGTAATGTTTGATCTTTTTCTTGAGAATCTCATGTGGCAGGTATTCTCTTGCCAGTTCATCACACTTTTTTTGATCAACAGGGCTGTTTAACAATAATCTTATATTTTGATAACCGTTTAGATTTAAATAGAGTGGAGTATCATCAAACATCACCTGAATCTCATTTCTTACTCGATCAATTGGCTGATGATTATACAAGATTTCCCCTTCATAGTGTTCTAGCTGAAGTAAGCATTTCATAAAAGTTGTTTTTCCGGATCCATTCTTCCCCATTATGAAATTTATTTTTTGATGTTTTATTTGAATATGTAAATCCTCAAATACAGGCTGATGTCGATATGTTTTTGTCAATCCTTTTACATGGATCATTTTCCAAAAACTCCTCTAAGTATTTTTTGTAGATTGTTATTAAAAGCGCCTCGTTTATTATTATGAAATTACCCCAAACTCGATATGTAAAAGAGTTACTCACAAAGGTAAAGACAAAGCAAGAATGACTTTTTGTATATAATGATCCTCCTTTTATTCATATTCAAAATTTACCATATAACCCATTATCATTCCATAAAGTTCATGTGATTTAAGGTGGATTTAAGGAGATATGCTCGCTTTCAAGATAGCTTTTAATTCAATTAATAAAAAAACACCTTTCCATTAGTCACAGAAGTGTCTCACTCCTACGTCTATCGAAAGGTGTTTTTATCATTATTCTATTTCATTATTATTCAAACCCAACCGTCATCGTCTCTGGATTCGAGCCGACACGCTCGTTATTGTTTAATGCATCGATTTTTTCCATGTCTTCTTTTGAAAGTTCGAAATCAAAAATATCTGCATTTTGTTTAATGCGTTCTTCGTTGATTGATTTTGGAATCGTCACGACACCGCTTTGCAGATCCCAGCGCAGGATGACCTGTGCAACAGATTTGTTGTAGCGTGCAGCCATGTCCTTTAATACGTCATGATCTAATAGCTTTCCTTGCATGAGCGGAGACCATGCTTCAATTTGAATGCCTTTTTCTTTTGCGTATTGACGTAGTTCGACAAGTGTCAGTTTCGGATGAAATTCAACTTGGTTCACGGCTGGAACAACCTCAGCATCTTTTAATAGCTCTTCTAAATGCTGAATGTAGAAGTTGCTGACGCCAATGGCTCTCACTTTCCCATCCTTGTAAAGCTTCTCAAGCGCACGCCATGTGTCTTTAAATGTTTCTGCATTTGGGCCAGGCCAATGAATCAAATAGAGGTCTAAGTAATCAAGACCTAATCGATTCAAGCTTGCGTCAAATGCAGCCAGCGCTTTATCATAGCCTTGATCCGTATTCCATACTTTAGACGTAATGAACAAATCTTCTCGTTTCACGCCAGATTCTTTAATTGCTTTGCCTACGCCTGTCTCATTTTTATAAACGGCAGCCGTATCAATACTGCGGTATCCGTTGCGTATGGCTGCTTTTACGGCATCTACCACTTGATTGCCGTCCTCCACTTTGAATACACCTAAACCAAACCAAGGCATTTCCACTCCGTTATTCAGTGTTACGGTATCATTCAAGCTTTTAACCATTTTAACAACCACCTTTTTCATAGATTCCATCTTTTTCATTATCTCACGTTGTCCATTAAAACTCTATTATCAGGCGTTTTTCTTCGCTTCGATGGCTAACAGCAAAGCACCTGTCATGCCGGCCTTGTCTTCAAGTCCAGGAGAGACAATATATGAATCAAGCGGCGGCAGGTCTACATAATCATTGAGATAAGCAGCAAGCTTCTCTCGAATTAATGGAAACAGTTGTTTTTGCTTCATGACACCCCCGCCCATAATGATGCGCTCTGGGCTTAAAATGAGGGAGTACTGCATCAGCGCCTGCGCCAAATAATCGGCTTCAAGTGCCCAAACTGATTCTTCCTCCGTAAGCTCTTTAGCAGATTTCCCCCATCTTTTCTCAATCGCTGGTCCAGCTGCCAGTCCTTCTAAACACGTCCCATGCGCTGGGCAGACTCCTTCAAACACGTCTGATTCATGCTGCCTGACAAGGATGTGCCCCATTTCTGGGTGCGAATGACCATGAAGAAGCTCGTTTTTTACAACAGCGCCAGCACCGATACCCGTACCGACCGTGATATACAAACAACTATTCAGCCCTTTGGCTGCTCCTTTTGTTAATTCACCTAAGGCTGCCGCATTTACATCTGTTGTAAAAGATACTGGGACTTCTAATTGCTTCTCTAGCTCTGGAATGAACGGGTAATGCTTCCACTCTACTTTCGGCGTGTTCATGATATAACCGTAAGAAGGGTCGTCCTTTTGGACACAAATCGGTCCAAAGGAGCCGACCCCTAATGCTTCAATGTCATGCTGCTCGAAAAATGGGATGAGCTTTTGTAATGTTTTTTCTGGGTGCTCTGTAGGAATCGTCATTTCTTTGAGAATATCCCCGTGCTCATTGCCGATTGCACAACAAAACTTTGTACCGCCAGCTTCAATTGCTCCATAATACGCCATCATTGATCTCCCCCTGCTTGTTCTCTTTTTTCATCATAAAACATAGGGAAAAAGATGACAACATTACGTATTGGTCAGGAGAACAGCTTCCATATCATTGATATACTCCCTTAGATGATGGGCAATATCACGATTGATTTCACCATTTTCATACAAAGTTTGAATTTCATTTCGAATCGTCTGTACAGCTTGGAAGTTAAGCTCTTTTTTCTTCCGGTCAAACGAACGGTCTTTTTGCTGAAAGAAGCTTGGACCGTGTTCACATCGATAAATGACTTGGTTGTAAAAGCCAATCACTTGGTGACATGTTTGTTTATTTTCATCGGTCATATGCTGTTTGATCGAGTCCACAGCAGCCTCTGCCGTTTTCTTACGGATTTGCTTGTACGAGTCTTCGTTTTCTAAAATACCGCTGGAAACGAGCTGATTCGGTCGCCATAATTGAAGCCACTGAAGCAAGCGCAGGAACTTCACTTTTGAAAAACGAATTTTGAAGGAGTTTGAATACAGCATTTCCAGCTCATGAAATCTCTCCTGTAGCTCATAGGCTTCTTCTTTATCTAATTTCTCTTCATCAATTAATTGCTGAAGCTTCATTTGTTCTGCTTTAATTCCATGCAATCTGATCTTTCGTTCCTGTCTTCTCATCCCGAATTGGTACGGCTCACGCTGGATATTACGCAGCTTCATTCGGTAATCATTAATGAGTGCTAGAGACACTTCCCTGTTGTCTTCATTCATTCCTTCTCTTAAGGTTTTAATGGCACTTCTCAGCAGCTTCCGTTTCGCATGCTGAACCTTTGTATCCAAATCCACGGCAATTTGTTTGTCTTTTTTCTCAGATAAAAGAGGCAATAATACACTAGCTAAAATGAGTGTACATAAAATGACGCCTGCTGCGAGGAAAATAATCAAATGCCGCTCGGGGAATGGTGATCCGTCCGCAAGCGTAAATGGGATTGAGAAGGCACCAGCTAAAGTGACAGCACCACGAACACCAGAGAATGTCATCAGCATCGAAGCACGCAGCTTCGGTTTTTTCACATTCTGCTTTTTCGTTACACTCCAGTTACCTGCCCAGAAGAGCCATACCCATAAGAATCTCAGGATCATGAGACATAGCGTGATGATTAAGATGTAGCTGATGACCTGCATATTATTAAACGCTTCATCCTGGAAAATCACTGTCGATACATCCGGAATCTGCAATCCAAGAATAACGAAAACAAGTCCGTTTAAAATAAATAAAATAATATTCCATGTGTTTGATGAAGCAATTTGCAGTTTGGCTAAATTTGCTTCCATTCGATCCTGCTCAATAGCGTGTGTCACACCGCCAGCAACAACCGCTAAAATACCGGATACACCAATTTCTTCAGCTGCTAAATAGATGACAAATGGTGTAAGGATTTGCAGAATGATATGCATCGTGACATCGTCCATTCCTAAACGGCGGAGAAAATAGCGAAAACGAATGATAAAAAAGGATAGAATAAATCCAGTCAATAGACCACCTGCGGCAATCAGGACAAAGCTAAAGGATGCCTCAGCAATTGAAAAAGCGCCAGTTACTGTTGCTGCAATGGCAAATTTAAAGGCGACAAGTCCTGATGCATCGTTCATCAATCCCTCGCCTTCCAGCAGTCTCATGATGCCCTTTGGCATGTTCACACGGCTGGAAAGAGCACTGACTGCTACCACATCTGTTGGTGATAAAATCGCTGCAAGCGCAAATGCGGCTGGAAGTGGTATGCTTGGGATCATCCAATGGATGGTATATCCCGCGACAATGACTGTCGCAAAGACTAATCCTAGGGCTAACAGAAGAATCGGCGCTCTTAATTTCCACAGCTCGTCCCTTGGGGTACGCTTCCCGTCATTAAATAACAGCGGTGCAATGAATAAAACGAAGAATAGTTCAGGATTTAAAGAAATATGTAAACCTGAAGGAAAAGCTGCCACCAGTATTCCTAAGCCCACTTGAATTAACGGGACTGGAATAAAGGGGACAAAACGATTGATAATATTAGATGATGCAATGAGTGCAAGTAGTACGAGCACTGCCAAAAAAATCTCCACTAGTACGTGTCCCTCCTATTTTAATTTTTTCGTCAAGTTTTGCTTACATGCAAAGATGTGTTCATTTCGAGTTGATTCATCCGTCCGATCATAGAAGCTTCTTTAGTATTCCGCAAAATGTGAAACCAACACATAACAATCCATCTAGGCAAAAAAAGGCTGAATCCAGATATTCAGCCAGCTGACAAAATTTTCATCATATGTATTGTTCCAATGATGAACAAAAAGACCCTGCTTTTATTTTACACGAAAACTCCATTACCTGCTGACATCCAGCTCGTTTCAAACACAAAAAAAAGAGCGAAATCGCTCTTTTCTCGTTTTACCCTTTATTTAAAAAATAAGACCTAGCGGGAAGCCGCCATTTGAATAGGTAGGAACAAACCCTGCATACGACGAGGATGAGAAACAGCAAATACAAAGCAATCTCTCCTTGTGCTAAACCGAGTCCTACGAGTAAGCCGCCAAGTGCTGCCCAGACTGCGTAAATCTCCGCTTTTAGCACAAGCGGCTTTCGCCCTGCCAATAAATCACGCACAATTCCGCCACCGCTTCCAGTCAGAATGGCTGCCACAATGACCGCACTGAGCGGAAGCTCTCTTTGCACAGCAAATAATGCACCTTGAATCGCAAACGCTGCTAAGCCAATCGCATCCGAGAAATTCCCCCATGTGCTCCAGTGCTTGAGCAAAAGCTTTGGAAAAAGAAACACAATCGTAATGGATACAAGAGCAATGGTAAACATCTTGCCCTGTGACCATAAAGCAGACACCGGAAGACCGATTAATAGATTCCGAATCGCTCCACCGCCAAATGCTGTCACAATCCCTAAAATGTACACACCAAGAATATCGTACTCTTCCTCCATTGCCACTATCGCACCACTAATGGCGAACGCGATAATACCAATGATACTTAAGACTTCCCATGCCATTTTCCGCTTATCTCCTTACATGATCTGATCATCTAACACTACTCCCTTAATGTATATCTGACATAAGCGAAAAGCAATACAAATTTTCTTTAAATTTTATCTTTTTGCAAAAATAAAAAATAGCCCGCTAAAAAGCAGGCTATCTCTCAATCTTCTCTTGCATTTAACAGCAGCATACTGATGATAATCAGAATAAATGCAATAAGTGCTAATAGCGGAATGGTGATAAAACCAAACCAGTTCAAATAATCAACAGAACAAGGAATGCCGCTGAGGCAAGGGCGAATCGACGCAAAGCCTGGGATCTTTTGTTCCATATAATGATAGATGGAAAAGCCAGCACCGATTACAGCTAAAGGCAGTACGTAATACTTCACTTTGACATCACCCCGGAACGTAGCAATTCCAAGTAAAAGCACGAGCGGGTACATGAAAATACGCTGGAACCAGCACATATCGCATGGAATAAACTTTTTGATTTCACTTAAATACAGGCTGCTCATCGTCGCAACGATCGAGACAATCCAAGCACTGTACAAGTAAATAAGCTTATTCTTCATGATTTCTTCCCTTTAAGCTCTTGATCAATTAATTCTTTGATTTCATCATAGTCATAGAAGTTTTGAACTTGTTTATTGTTAATGAAAATCGTTGGTGTTGAATTCACTTTGTATTTGTTCACAAGCTGATCGTCTGTGTTCAACTGCGGCTGATACGTTTTCTTTGATAGGTTATCTTTGAGTTTGTCCGTATTAATTTTTGTTGTCTTTTTCGCTAATTCAGTCAGCTTAGCAGGCGTAACCCATTCTGCTTCACTATCTGGCTGTGCTTGATAGACAGCTTCATGGAATGCCCAGAAGTTTTTTGGATCTTCTTTCCATACTTCTTCAGAAGCTAGTGCTGCTAACACTGCGCCATCTCCATGAACAGGCAGTGGCAAGTTAATAAATGAAAATGATACATCGCCTTTATCTATGTAGTCTGCTTTCAGTTTTGGGAAAATGTCTGTTTCGAATGATTTACATGACGGACATTTGTAGTCCCCAAACTCGACAATTTGCACCGCTGCATCTTTGTCTCCTATGACAGGCTGTCCTTTAATCGAAGGCTTACTGTCAACTGTTTGTGCTTCTTGGCTGTTCTTGTTTCCAATCACAACAAATATACCGATGAGAAGAGCTGCGATGATGGTTAAAATGACAGCAAATTTAATGGATGAAGATTGATTATTTTTCTTACTCACATAAGCACCTACCTTATCTTTTTCATTCCTTTTAAAAAAGAAAAGGGATAATAGCTTAGAAAAATGCCATTATCCAACTTCTTCTATTTTAACAAGAGGGGGTCCATTATGAAAGATGGTATTCATGAAATTTTCCTTACAATTTTATTTCATGACCCTCATCGCATTTAAAACAGCGAGTACGGTGACACCGACATCCGAGAAGACGGCTTCCCACATCGTCGCAATTCCGAATGCTCCGAGTAATAGGAAAACGCCTTTGACACCAAGGGCAAATGCGATATTCTGCCAGACAATCCTTCTTGTTCGTTTTGCGACAGCGATGGCTTCTGCTACCTTTGATGGCTGGTCCGTCATGATGACGATATCAGCCGCTTCGACAGCTGCATCTGAACCAAGCCCGCCCATTGCAATTCCTATGTCCGCTCTTGCTAATACCGGTGTATCATTAATGCCGTCCCCAACAAATAATAGCTTTTCTTGAGGCGCTTTTTTCTGATCAATTTCTTCTAATTTCGTTACTTTGTCTTGCGGTAATAATTCTGCATGTACTTCATCAATGCCAATTTGCTTAGCGACCGCAGTTCCGACTTGCTTAGCATCACCAGTGAGCATGACGGTTTGAATACCAGACGCCTTTAGAGCAGAAACGGCTTCGATTGCATCGTCCTTTAATTCATCTGCGATCAAGATTGATCCGGCAAACTCACCGTTAATTGCCATGTACACAACGGTTCCGCTTCTTTTTTCTTTTTCATACGCAATGTCTTCTCGCTCCATCAAGCGATGATTTCCCGCTAAGACGTGAGATCCGCTGATGGTCGCTTTAATTCCATGTCCCGCGATATCCTCATATGCTTCGATCTGGCTTTCATCAAGCGGTGAGCTATATGCCGCTTTAATCGATTCTGCAATAGGGTGAGAGGAATGGGCTTCTGCTAGTGCTGCAAAAGAAAGCAGCTCTTCTTCTGACCACTTGTCACTGACTGTGGCAATATTGGTCACTGTAAAGTTTCCTTTTGTAAGCGTGCCCGTCTTATCAAATACCGCATATTTCACAGAATTCAATGCTTCTAAATAGTTACTGCCTTTGACAAGGATGCCTCGTTTAGACGCTGCCCCAATTCCCCCGAAAAACCCTAATGGAATGGATACAACAAGAGCACAAGGACAAGAGATCACGAGAAAGACAAGCGCCCGGTACACCCAGTCAGACAATTGTGCTGATGGAATAAGAAGCGGCGGCACAAAGGCAAGCAATAAGGCGAGCACGACGACAGCCGGTGTATAATATTTTGCAAACTTTGTGATGAAATTTTCTGTCTGTGCTTTTCGACTGCTTGCATTCTCAACCAAATCTAAAATTTTCGTCACTGCCGATTCGCTTAACTCTTTTTGGACTTCAATTTCAAGTATACCGTTTTGATTCACAAATCCTGCAAGAACTTCTTTTCCCGCTTCTACATCCCGCGGCACCGATTCCCCTGTTAATGCGGATGTATCAACAAGTGAGAAGCCCTCAATAACGAGCCCATCCAGCGGAATTTTTTCACCAGGCTTCACGACAATACGGTCACCGGCTTTTACTTCTTCTGGATTCACTTTTTTCGTTTCATTTCCAACTTTTAGATTCGCGTATTCTGGACGTATATTCATTAATTCACTAATTGAACGTCTTGAACGATTCACTGCCGCCCCTTGGAAGAGCTCTCCAATTTGGTAAAAGAGCATCACTGCCAGTGCCTCTGGATATTGCTGAATCACAAAAGCGCCAACTGTTGCAATGGTCATTAAAAAGTTCTCATCAAATACTTGGCCTCGCACGATATTTTTCAGCGCTTTAAAAACCACATCACCGCCGACTAGTAAATATGCTGCGAAGAACATAAGGAACTTTAATACACCATCTTCAGGTATAAAGAAAGCGGCTGTTCCAATGACTGCACCGCCAATTAATTTCAGCACAATCGTTTTTAAATTTTTTGTCCCATGATCATGATCGTGATGATGTCCTTCTTCTTTCGGTGATACACTCACATGAGGTTCAATGGACTGAACAGTTTTTTCAATACGCTTTGTCATCGTTTCTTGCTTATCTGCATGCGTCACAGTCATGGTGCCTGTCGCAAAGTTAACAGAGCAAGCTTCCACTCCATCCATTTTGCTGACACCTGTTTCTATTTTACGTGCACAGTTGCCGCAATCAAGACCGCTTAATACGTATTCATCCTTCATCTTTTTCATGTTCTCACCTTTTTCTATATGATAAGTAACGTTCCCTGGATCGATTCAACCTATTAAAAATTAAAAACTTTATATATGAGCATATATTCATATATTGGATTACCCTTATTATATGAGGATTTCTTATCTTCTGTCAATCATTTATGAAGAAATAATTGGTTTTTTGTGTCCCATTCTGTCACACGGATTTTCAATAAACCAAGCTCATGTCCCCCGCTCACCACATAACATAAAAACGATCGTTTGATCTCTGACAGAATAAGTGCAGTTTTTTCTCTTTACAAAAGAAGGACAGACGCTTAGAATGAAATAAAAGTTTCCTCAAGGAAACAAATTAGCGTTAGAGAATCATTTCATCCTTTAGTCAAAATTATTTAATGTATGCATATATCTTTAGGAAGTGCAATGATGATCGAAAGGGGCCGCAAGAGATGCCAAATGCTTTAACAATCGACCGTCTTCATGTCTCATATCACGGGCAGGATGCTTTAGAGAACATCTCTCTTTCCATACAGGAAGGAACGATGACAGGAATCATAGGTCCAAATGGTGCCGGTAAATCGACTTTACTCAAGGCATGCTTGGATTTAATTGAAAAAGATCAAGGGGATATTCGCTTTTTTGAACAGCCCTTTAAACAAGTTAGAAAACAGATCGCCTATGTACCACAAAGAAATGATCTAGACTGGACGTTTCCTATTCATGTGCTGGATACCGTCCTACTTGGAACATATCCGAAGCTTGGCCTGATCAAACGTCCGAAAAAAGAAGACCGGGCATATGCGTACCACTGTTTAGAAAAAGTCGGCATGCAGGACTTTGCCAAAAGACAAATTGGTGAGTTATCCGGCGGTCAGCAGCAGCGTGTCTTCCTTGCAAGAGCACTTGCGCAAAACGCACAGCTCTTCTGTTTGGATGAACCATTTGTTGGAATTGATATGGCAAGTGAAGAAACGATGATTCGCATTTTGAAGGAATTACGGGATGAAGGAAAAACCATTTTGGTGGTCCATCATGATTTAAGTAAAGCCGATGATTACTTCAGCCATCTCGTTCTGTTAAATAAAAAACTCATCAAAGCTGGACCTGTACACGATATCCTTCGCCCAGAGGTCATGCTGGAGGCATATGAAACGCAGCTACCATTCTTAAAATCAGCAGGAGGAGACGTGTAATGGAATTTTTAACCGGACTCTTTGAATATGCGTTTTTACAAAAAGCATTATTTACATCCGTGATGGTAGGCATTATTTGCGGGGTCATTGGCTGCTTTATCATTTTACGGGGCATGGCCTTGATGGGAGACGCCATATCGCATGCTGTGCTGCCAGGTGTCGCCATCTCTTATATGCTGGGAATTAACTTTTTCTTCGGAGCCGTCTTAACTGGCGTATTAACAGCGATTGGGATCGGATATGTGAGTCAAAACAGCCGCATTAAAAATGACTCTGCGATTGGCATTGTCTTCACCGCTTTTTTCTCAATCGGGATCATCTTGATCACATTTTTGAAAAGTTCCAGTGATTTATATCATATCTTGTTTGGAAACGTTCTAGCTGTTCGATCATCTGATATGTGGATTACGCTTGGCATCGGCATTTTTATCCTGCTGGCCGTCATCATTTTCTACAAAGAATTGCTCATTAGTTCATTTGATCCGGTGATTTCTTCGGTTTACGGTTTACCGAATCGAATGATCCATTATTTTCTCATGACCTTGTTGACCCTTGTGACCGTTGCTTCACTACAAACTGTTGGGATTATTCTTGTCGTTGCCATGCTTATTACGCCGGCAGCCACTGCGTATCTCTTAACAGACCGGCTATGGATTATGATTTATTTATCTGCATTTTTCGGGGCAGTTTCTGCCGTTGCCGGTCTTGGGCTTAGTTTTACGTATAACTTGTCGTCTGGCGCTTCTATCGTGCTAGTTGCGACCATTTTATTCGGGAGTGCCTTTATCCTTTCACCAAAGCAAGGAATTCTATGGAGATCATTAAGATCTAAACGAAAACGAACGCAGCTAAAAAAGGAAGCGTCTATGTAAAAGGAGGACATATATGAAGAAGGTATTTGCAATCCGTTTGACCGCAGTATTCATTGCCCTTATGGTCATCACAGGCTGTTCTACAAAACAAAATAATTCCGGCAAAGATGACGGCACATTAAAAGTCGTCACGACCTACTCCATTCTTTATGACATTGTGAAGGAAGTAGGCGGAGAGCATGTCTCTATTCACAGCATTGTTCCCATTGGTACAGACCCACATGAATTTGACCCACTGCCAAAGGATGTTCAGCATACAACGGATGCAGACCTTGTTCTATATAATGGCTTAAACCTTGAAACAGGGAATGGCTGGTTTCAAAAGCTGCTCGAATCGAGTGGCAAGGACGGGGATGATGCACCTGTAGCCGAAATGAGTAAAGGCGTCAAAGTAAAACATTTATCTTCAAAAGGCCTCGAAAGCCAGCAGGACCCACATGCTTGGCTAAATGTCGAAAATGGGATTCTGTATGCTAAAAATGCCAGAGATGCACTTATTAAAGCGGACCCTGAGCATCAAGAGGATTACGAAAAAAATGCAGAAGACTATATCAAAAAGCTTCAAGCGCTTCATGATGAAGCAAAAGACAAGTTCGACCAGCTGCCGAAAGACAAAAAGCGTCTTGTGACAAGTGAGGGAGCCTTCAAGTATTTTGCAGATGCCTATGGACTAAAGGCAGGCTACATTTGGGAGATCAACACAGAGAATGAAGGAACACCTGGACAAATGAAGCGCATCATTCATTTCGTCAAAGATCATCAAGTGCCTGCGCTCTTTCTTGAAACAAGTGTCGATCCACGCAGCCTTGAAAGCCTATCTGAAGAAACTGGTGTTCCGATTAAAGGAAAAGTATTTACTGACTCCATTGGAAAGAAAGGTGAAGATGGGGACAGCTACTATAAGATGATGAAATGGAATATTGACATCATTTACAAAGGGCTTTCATCATAAGAAAAGACAGGCGGAGTGAGTTCGCCTGTCTTTTTTATTAGCTGGCTATATTTTGCGGGTGTTTTTTCGGCCAGATCACATAGCTGATGCTAATGACGAAATCAATGGCTAAGACCATTCCCCATACTCTCGCTAGTTGCATCAGTGCTTCCGTTCGTTCTGGTGCTTGGATGAGATAAGATAACCCAAATAGTAGACCGGCTCCGATGACATAAGAGACGAGATGCCGCGTCCAGCCGACTATTTCATATACAGACCGTTCCTTCCCGTACTTTGGTCTTCCCTTCGGCTTAGGGCCTCCTGCAAATCGATAAGCAAACCGGACATCTGCCCATTTCACCATTTGATGTCCAAAAGCGAGACTCACCCCAATATAAACAGCTGCGAGCCCGTGAATGACACTTGCCACAGCCCCCTCTCTTAAATCCATATACGTCGCTGCAAGAAGTATGAGATCCAAAATCGGTGTACAAATGAGGAAGAAGGCGCCCCACTTTTTCTGTCTAAACACATAACGAAGTGTTAACCCCACCAGAATAAACAGCCAAAAGCCAATTTCACATGCCACAATCAATAACCCGATCAATATTCACCACATCCTTTTTAATACGATTGTATTAAATAAAAAATAACACAACTGTGTTAAAAAAACAATAGCTGTGCTAAAATCAATGTATGCCAAAAATCGTCGATCACTATAAACAAAAACAAAAAGTCGCTCAAGCTGCCATGAGAGTGATTAAACAGGATGGATTGGAAAACGCTTCTGTACGAAAAGTAGCGGTAGAAGCTGGCATTTCAGCGGGCTCTATGCGTCATTATTTCTCCACACAGCAGGAGCTATTTCTTTTCTCTATGACATTGATTCAGGAAAGAGTCAAAGAGCGGATGACAGGACTTCAGCTGAACGGTTCAACGGAAGAAAATGTCCTCGCGTTATTGGAGCAGGTTCTCCCACTTGATGAAGAACGAAGATTTGAAATGGAGGTGTGGCAGGCTTTTACAGTCAAGTCGATGACTGAACCTGATTTACAGCCGCTCAATGCAAAGATGTATGACGAGCTTTTCCAAATGACCCAATATTGTTTAATGAAATTAAAAGAGGATGGGCTCTTGCTTGATCATATCGATCTTTTAGTCGAAACTGAGCGGCTTTATGCGGTCATCAATGGGCTTGCATTGAATGGAATCTTGCAGCCTCATCGCTTACCGCCTCAGCTCATACGCTCCGTACTGCAGATGCACATGCAATCCATCACCAAAAAAGACATGTCTCCCTCATGAGGGAGCATGTCTTTTTTTAATCTTCCATAAAAATACGTTTTGCTTCGTAGTAGAGCACCTGTACAAATTTCTTCACATTGATACGGGTATGTTCTTCTCTACCGCTCGTCTCTTTTGTTAATTCACTCATTTTCTTTCGCACGATGGTGAAATCAAAGAATTTAGAAGCGTAATTTTCAAAGGTCGGATGAGAAAAATCAGTTAACCCAAGTGAAGCGATGTGTTTCAAGGATTGGTTGATCGCACGCCTCACCCGCTGTTCCGCTGCTTTCGCTTCTCTTGCAATGTCTGCCGATGTGTAAGGCTCATTTAATTTATCCTCGGTGACACCCGTGAAAATGACCTTTAAAGAAGGAAATGAATCATGATGTTCGGTATGTAGCGCTAAATACTGATCTGTGAAGAGGATCATATCTAATAAATCTTTAGATCCCTTTTCGCCCACAATTCCAAGCTCTGCAAGCAAGAACTGGCCTGCCTCTGCAAGACTTTTCCCACGCTGCTTCGTTTTCGTCTGACCGCGCTGCTGAAACTGCATGACGGATTTGAGTGAGTGCTGAATATTTTCAATTGAATGCTCTAAATGAAGCCGCTCAATCATGAGGTGGAGCACACTTAAGACCTCTACACGATTGATTGGCTTTGTCACATAATACTCGACACCAAGCGTATACGCCTGGCCGATTAATTCCTTTGTTTCTACCTGTGACAGCATTAAGTATTTGCCATGAAACTCATCCTTAATGGCTCGTATCGTTTCAAGTCCGTCTCGTTCCGGCATCAATAGATCAATACATAAGATATCAATGTGCAAATCATTTAAGTAGCTTGCCGTTAACTCTGCGCCATCCTCTGCTTCTCCCGCGACGAAGCCAAGCTCTTCATCTTCAATGAGCTGAGCGAGTGAAGAACGCACGGCTTCATCATCATCCACAATAAAAAATCTCATCTCCCAATCCCCTCTTTTCTACTAACTTGATCCATTGGTATCGTTAACGTGAAAGTCGTTTGTTTATTTGGGATACTCTTCATCTCAACACTTCCGCCAAGCTTCTCCGCTGTATCCTTTACATAGGAAAGACCGATACCGCTTGATGGATTCCCAGCCTGATCGTATTTTAAAGTAAAACCGGGTTTAAAAATCACATGATGATTACGCTCTTTAATGCCAGGCCCGTTGTCACTAATTTGAAAGATCACATGGCTCTCTTTCTGGGAAATAGAGAGTGACACCTCTCCATCCACCGGAATGGCTTCGACAGCATTGGAAACGATATTATTTAACAAAGATAGAATGGTATACACGTGATAGACGGGATGCTGCCCATCTTCATCATAATGAAAGACAATGTTTTTTTTAAGAGATTCTGCGTAATTTTCATGAATACGAATCACGAGCCCAGCAATATGCGCAGGACTTGCATACGCCTGAAAATTTTCTTCATGAATCAGCTTTGATAATGCAGAAAAAATCCGCTGGTTATCCTTTTTGATCTCATGCACCTCTCCTGCGATTTGCAGGGCTGTTTTTCCGAGCTTTTTCAAATCCAATGACTCTGCATCCTTTGCGTGATGCAGGGATTGATACAATTGATAGGATGTCGCTGTAATGTGCTCAGCATGTGCAAGTGTTTTATGAAAGTATGTAGATTCCGTGTAAAGATTAGACAGGAGCATGAGCAGATGTTCCTTTTCCTTTTTCATCTGACGCTCTCTCGCCTGCTCTTCATATAATCGAATCATTGTATAACAAGCCAACACGAAAAAGCTTCTGAAAATCGCCAACACGAAAAGTTGAAACAGCGTCCGCATCGTTAAAATTTCATCGATGGTGCCACGAAGTGCAATCATTTCAACAACGCTCGCGCATAGCTCCATGATGATACCTGTCGCTCCAATCAGCCAAGGCTGATCACGGAAACGTCTGACCTTTAATAAATAAAAGAGCGTGCCGTAGACGACGTAATAAAGCAGGGAAGGAAATCTTAAAGAAATCGCCTCTTCCAGCGGAAGATGACCTGTGACGGCTGTATCAAGAAGCACGCGAAACGCAAAAACAGAAACCCCTGCAATGATACCGCTTGCCCATGCTGGGAATTTTTTCATTTGGAGTAGGATAAAGAAAAAGACAACGGTTCCAAAGCTGACCCGAAAGCTGTCCTCAAATGGATAAAATTTAAACTCTCCGCCAATCGGTGTCAGTACAATGAGCATCACAATTAAATAAGGCTCTGTATTTAGCCATTTTTTCAGTAGATTCAAACGCAGTCACATCCCTAATAATTGACGATAGTATACTATGTGGGCTTGAGAAAAACAAACATCCATAAAAAAGCGCACACCGGAACTTTGTCGGTGTGCGCTTCTCATGATGCTGCTTAATCTTCTAAACGATCCTTTTCTAAAAGTGATGCGCCAGCAATACCTGGTTTAGTCATTTCAAAAGGATTCAAGATGACATCAAGCTCTTCCTCTGATAAAACATCATTTTGCAGACAAAGCTCACGTACAGATACGCCTGTAAGAATCGCTTCTCTGGCAATTCGTGCAGCAGCTTCATAACCAATATGCGGATTCACCGCTGTCATGACACCAGCACTTTTTTCTACATATTCTTTTAATCTAGATTCATCTGCTTTTAGGTCACGCAAGCAGTTGTCTACGAAGGACTCAAAGACATTTTTCATGATGCTGAGAGATTGAAGCAAGTTGAACACAAGGACTGGTTCCATCACGTTCAGCTCAAGCTGACCAGCCTCTGATGCAAGACAGATCGTGTGGTCATTTCCGATGACTTGGAATGCTACTTGGTTCATGACCTCTGGCATCACTGGGTTGACTTTCCCTGGCATGATGGATGAACCTGGCTGTCTTGGTGGCAAGTGAAGCTCACCAAAGCCTGCTCTTGGACCTGATGCCATCAAGCGAATATCGTTCGCCATTTTAGACATATTCATCATACATACTTTCAGTGCAGCTGATACTTCTGTATAAGCATCCGTATTTTGCGTGGCATCGACTAAGTCTTCAGCTCCAACTAACGGTAATCCGCTAATGTCAGATAGATAGCCAACCACCTGGCGAATATATTTAGGATCAGCATTTAAGCCAGTTCCGACTGCTGTTGCACCCATATTGACTTCATATAAATGCTGTTTAGACTGCTTGATACGTTTAATATCACGAGCAAGAACCTTTGCATAAGCACTAAACTCTTGACCAAGTCTGATTGGAACAGCGTCCTGAAGATGCGTACGTCCCATTTTGATGACATGATCGAATTCTTGCGCTTTTTCTGTCATAACTTGATGCATGTTTTCCATCGTATAAAGTAGTTTTTCAATCATATTCAATGTTGAAATATGAATCGCTGTTGGGAAAACGTCGTTTGTTGACTGCGACATGTTCACATGCGTGTTTGGACTTAGCTCAGTATAAGCGCCTTTTTCCTTTCCTAGTAGTTCAAGCGCTCTGTTTGCAATGACTTCATTGGCATTCATATTCATTGAAGTGCCAGCCCCGCCTTGAATTGGATCGACAATAAATTGATTGTTCCATTTTCCTTCAATAACCTCATCTGCGGCTTGAACAATTTTTTCTCCAAGACCAGAATATAGTCGCTTTGTATCCATATTTGCAAGTGCGGCTGCCTTTTTGACAATCCCTAATGCTTTGATGAGTTCCTCATGAACATGGTAGCCAGTAATTGGAAAGTTCTCTACTGCACGTAATGTTTGAATTCCATAATACGCTTGAGTGTCTACTTCCTTTTCACCTAGAAAGTCTCGTTCGATTCGAACTTGCTTGTCCTGTAGCTTCGTCATTTGAAAAGATCTCCTTTTACGCTGCTTTTGTTTGTTGTTTTAATTCCTCAATATACTTCTTCGATTTCTCTTGATCAAAAACTTTTTCCCACTTAGACATGACAATGGCTGCAAGTGAGTTACCAAATACGTTAACAGTTGTACGAACCATGTCAAGAATACGGTCGATCCCAACGATGAAGGCAAGTCCTTCAAGCGGCAGTCCCATTGCACCAAGTGTTGTGATAACAACAACGATTGATGCACCTGGTACACCAGCCATTCCTTTAGATGTCAGCATCAAGATTAATAGTAACGTAATTTGCTCATAGATGGAAAGTGGCATGCCGTACATTTGTGCAACAAATATGGCGGCAATGGATTGATAGATGGCACTTCCATCTAAGTTAAAGGTGTAGCCTGTTGGGATAACGAACGACGTGATCGCTTTCGGGCAGCCGAACTTCTCCATTTTATCCATTAGTCTAGGCAGTACAGCTTCTGAACTTGCTGTTGAGAATGCAAGAATGATTTCTTCTTTTAGCACTCTAAATAGTGTAAAGACGCTTGTTCCAGCTAATTTTGCGATAATGCCAAGTACGACAATCACGAAGAATGCCATTGTGCCGTAAACGACAAGTACCAGCTTACCTAGCGGGAGAAGCGCTCCGACCCCGAATTTGATCACCGTCACACTGATGAGCGCGAATACACCAAATGGTGCAAACTTCATCACTTTATTGGTCACCCAGAACATGGCTTCGAGTATACCCTCAAAGAATCCTAACACTGGTTTCCCTTTGTCTCCTACTGCGGCAATTCCTAATCCGAATAAGACGGTAAAGAAGATCGTTGGTAATAGATCACCTTCTGCAATGGATTGGAAAACGTTTGTTGGCACTAGATGCACAATCGTTTCAGAGAAACTTGCTTTTTCGGAAGAAGCTTTCGATGTCTCTTCATATTTAGAGATATCGCCTTTTTCCATGTTGCTCATGTCAATTCCTGTACCAGGATGGAAGACGTTTGCTGCAAGCAGTCCTACTGCTAATGCAATCGTTGTCACAATTTCGAAGTAAAGAATCGTTTTCCCACCGAGTCTTCCGATGGTTTTCATATCCCCTACACCAGCTACTGCTACAATCAACGCAGCAATAACAATTGGAAGAACGATCATTTTAATTAAATGGATGAATATATCGCCAATCGGCGTTAACACATTAATAACGGTTTCATTTTGATAAAACAGCGCTCCCACGATAACACCCAGAACAAGTGCAATGAGTATTTGTGAAGCTAACCCTAACTTTTTCATACGTGAACCCCCTTTTTTTGATAACGCTTTCTTTGTTGCTTAATCGCATCTTAACGATGAACCTACAAAAAACGACAAAAAGGAACAAAAAGAAGTGAATTTTTTATGAAAAATCTTTTAAAAGGTGGGTTTTTCCACAAAATTGTTAAAAAAAGACTCCGCTTTTGGGCGAAGTCCTAATGATTTTGCATTTGTTCACTTGGTGTATCTTGTTGTGGATAAAATCTATCGTATATCGCATATCCAATAAGGACAAGAGCAACGTAGAACAATGCACTAATCGTCCAAATCCATTTGACATTCAGCTTCATTGTGCCACTCCCTCTCTAACCGGTTTCAATCGCTGCAATCTGAGCGCATTCAATACAACCGACACGGAGCTAAAAGCCATTGCTGCTCCTGCAAGCCATGGCGCAAGAAGTCCTAAAGCAGCTATCGGTATCCCAATACAATTATAAGCAAGCGCCCAAAATAGATTTTGCTTGATGTTTCTCATCGTTTTTTGACTAAATTCAAGCGCATCAGCAATGGCATGGAGGTCTCCTGTCATGAGTGTGATATCTGCTGCTTCCATGGCGACATCTGTCCCAGTTCCAACTGCCATCCCAATATTCGCTGTCGCAAGGGCCGGGGCATCATTAATACCATCTCCGACCATGGCGACTTTCTTTCCTTGTTCCTGAAGCGCCGCGATGTGAGCCGCCTTTTCCTCAGGCAGGACTTCAGCAATGACATGATCAATGCCCGCCTGTTTCGCAATCGCCTCTGCTGTCATCTTGTTATCACCTGTCATCATCACGACGTGAATCCCTTGCTTTTTCAGACGCTTGATCGCTTGAGGTGAAGATGATTTGATTGTATCTGCGACCGCGACAATGCCAGCGACTTCGCCGTCAATCGCGACAAGCATAGCCGTTTTACCTTGCTGCTCCAGCATTGTAACGGATGCTTCGACTTGATCATATGGGATATGATGTTTCTGTAATAGCTTACGCGTCCCAATCAAAAGCTTGCGCCCTGCTGCCTTTGCTTCAATTCCATGACCTGGGTCAGCTTGGAAGGCTTCAATCTCGACCGCTTCAAGACCTTGTTCCTTCATTCCGTCTGTGATGGCTCTAGCAAGCGGATGTTCCGACTGCTGTTCTGCTGATCCTGCTAGCTGTAGCAGCGCATCTTCTGTCCAATTGGCATATGCCAGCACATCTGTCAGACTCGGCTCCCCTTTTGTCACAGTTCCTGTTTTATCTAAAACCACCGTGTCGAGTGATTGAGTCACTTCTAAATGCTCTCCGCCTTTAAACAAAATACCTGATTCAGCTGCACGGCCGCTCCCAGCCATAATCGAGGTTGGTGTGGCAAGGCCGAGCGCACACGGACATGCGATGACGATGACCGCTATAAAGGTTTCAAGTGCTGCTGTCACATTTCCTGGATCAACAAAGAAAAACCAGATCAGGAAGGTGAGCACTGCAATTCCTACAACAATGGGAACGAATATCCCTGAAATTTGATCTGCCATCCTTTGAATCGGTGCTTTTGAGCCCTGTGCTTGTTCTACGACTTTAATAATCTGTGAAAGGGCGGTCTCTTTCCCAACCTTTGTCGCTTTCACTTTCACAAACCCATTTTTATTGATGGTTGCCCCAATGACCGCATCACCAGCCGTTTTATCAACAGGCAGACTTTCGCCCGTAATCATGGACTCATCAATTGCGGTTGTTCCCTCCACGATTTCTCCATCTACCGGCACTTTCTCTCCCGGTTTGACAAACACAAGATCATTCACTTTCACTTCAGAAATAGGAACAGTCATCTCTTTCCCATCTCGCTCGATGACCGCTTCTTTCGCTTGTAGACCCATTAGCTTTTGAATCGCTTCTGATGATCTCCCTTTTGCTCTTGCTTCCATTAATTTTCCGAGAACGATCAACGTAATGAGTACAGCACTTGTTTCGTAATAGAGGGCTGCCTCATGTGTGCCTTGAACCGCTGACTGAATGCTTTCATATAAACTATAGAAAAACGCAGCTGATGTCCCAAGTGCGACAAGAACATCCATGTTGGCACTTTTATTACGTAACGCTTTATACGCACCTACATAGAAGGGCCATCCGACAATGAACTGAACGGGCGCTGCTAACGCCAGTTGAACCCAAGGATTCATGAACGCTTCAGGCAGCCAAATAAAAGACGTGAAAGAAAAATGACTGACCATTGCCCAAAGAAGTGGCAGTGACAGGATCATTGAGAATAGAAAGCGTGCCGTCTGCTTCTCTATTGCTGCTTGGCGATGATCTTTTTTTCCTTCCTCTGCTTCATCTGCAGCTGGTTCAATTAAAGAATACCCAATGGACTGAACCGCTTGCTTTATATCACTTGTAGACGTTTGGCCTGGGTGATACGTGACCTGAAGGGTCTCCAGCGCAAAGTTCACAGATCCGTGATCGACACCATCCATCCGATTTATTTTTTTCTCGATTCGGTTGGCACACGCTGCACACGTCATTCCTTCTATATCAAATTCTGCTTGCTCCATCACCACATCGTAGCCGAGGGATTGAATTTTTTGCTTGAGATCATCTGGTGTGAGTTGTTCTGCTTCATACACAATATGAGATGTTTCCAGCGCCAAATTCACATTGGCATCCTCTACACCTTCCAGCCTGTTCAATCCCTTTTCAATTCGTCCTGCACAGGCAGCACAGGTCATCCCCGTAATTTGAAAGTCGATTTCCTTCTTCATTGACCTCACCTCTCCATATACACCATGGGGGTATTATATTTTGAAAAAAATACGTGCTGTTATGCAGCACGTATGTTCATTTATACGACATCATATCCCTGTTCTTCAATTACATCAGAGATACGGTGCAACGTGACTTGATCTGGGTGAAATGAAACTTCCACCTCTCCTTTGTCTAAATGGACTTTCACAGATTCAACACCTGCTAGTTCTCCTACATTTCCTTCGACTGCTTTCACGCAATGTCCGCAAGACATGCCCTGCACTTGAAGTGTTGCTTGTTCCACTTCTCATCGCCTCCATCAATCATTTTCTACATTTACTATACCCTAGTAGGGTATCATTGTAAACATATAAATGCTACGATTTTGTCAGTTTCGTAAAAACCGTCATTAGCTCTTCAATGGCTTCATCTCCATTGCCGCTCTTAATCGCATCCGCTACGCAGTGATGTGTATGCTTTTCCATCAAATGAAGGCTGACCTTTTTCAAAGCCGCATTGATTGCGGAGATTTGATTGACAACATCTATACAGTAACGATCGTTTTCAATCATTTGCTGAATTCCGCGCACTTGTCCTTCCACTCGTTTCAGCCGATTAATCAATTGATCTTTTTCCTTCTCGGCTCTAGGCGAAGCCATATGTCTTTCTTCATGTTCTGTCATGTGATCACCTTTTTTCCATTATGACTTGTCTTTCCTTAAATTAAAGCATATCTCCACCGGAAAAGGCAAAGATATGCTGAATACACTCTATAGTGTTTGCTTTAGTTTGTTAATTGTTCAATGTCCTGCAATAGATTGACGGATTGCTGAAGCTGCTTAATCAATCCTTGCTGGTCCTCAAGCATGGCGGCAACGTCGATGTTGTCTGCTTTCAATTGCTGTAAATACGTCTGAATTTCCTCTGACAGCACTTTATTTTTTTCAATGATTTGCGCATGCAGGTCTTCTGCCATTTTTGGCGCTGTGACCTCATTAAAATCTTGAATGTCTGCCTTCAATGATTCAAGCTGCTGCGTTAATTCTGCCTTTTTGGCGGCGTTTTGGACAGCTTCTTCAGCGAGCTTTGGAAAGTCCTCTGTAAATTGCTGAATGTCTGTGACATAGTCATTTGCCTCAGTGACATATGTCGTTGTATCGTTGACTTGATCAAGTAAGCTGGAGCACCCGCTTAATACAAGCGTTCCGGAAAATAGGAAAGCTATCACATATTTTTTCAAGATCGATCATCCTTTCATCTGTGGGATTAAAAGCATCATTTGTTCAGCTTCCCTATCACACAGACTTAAAAAGACCTTAAAAATAGCCAGACCTTTGCCTCATGTGTGATAGGCAAAGGTCTGGCTAACATTGTTCATGCCGGAATGGCCGAGAAGCAATCGCTGCTTCTGTAATGACGACCAAACCGTAAAAGCTACTCCCCTTTAGGAAACTGTTCAAATGTTATGTTTATCATATCGAATGTCAGGACAACCGTCAATGAGAAGCAAGCGGTAGGTCAATTCTCTTCATAAAGCATATAATCCGCTCCAGTGGACGCATAAATCCGGTTGCGTCCTTGGCGTTTTGACATATACAAGGCCTGGTCCGCTTCAAATAGAAGAGTTTCTAATACATTTGGATCATAAGCTGTGTGAGCAATTCCAAAGCTCGCTGTCACTCGCACTTTTTCCTCATCATTCTCAAAGAAACTCATCTCAAACGAATGTCTAATTCGCTCCGCAATATGACATGCCTCTTCAAAAGAATGATGTGGCAGACAAATAGCAAACTCTTCTCCGCCATATCGTCCGAATAAATCGTCCATTTGTAAATGCTGCTGACAAATGGTGACAACATGACGCAGTGCCTCGTCTCCAATATGATGTCCATGCGTGTCATTGATTTGTTTAAAGAAATCAATATCAAACAGCATAACAGCCGTATCCTGCGCATCCTCTTCTAGGATCATCTGCGTTCGTTCTATGAATGAAGACCGATTGAAGATATTCGTCAATCCATCAATATACGCACGACGCTCCAGCTCTTCCTGCAGCAAACGCTGCTCTGTTACATCACTGATCACAATTTGCCTGCCCTCGATCTCTCCTCTTCTATTAAATAACGATGAAGCGGTCAGAAGATAATAGCTGGACTGATCTTCTTCCTTTTTCCACATTAAATCATATTGCGAATGATCCTGCGGAGAACGCAGCCACTGGAAGAACGCGGTATCTTTGATGATCCCTGAGAAAATATCGTCTATTTTATAGCCAATCCCCTTTTTATTAGAAAGTGCTGGAATGATCGATGCAGCAGCGGGGTTGTAATCTATGAGTGTCCGGTATCGATCTAAAATGAGAACCCCCTCAGACATATGCTCAAACACACGCTCCATCGCAATGGGAGAGAGCTTAAAGAGCTGGAACGACATAATCGCCCATAAGTAGAGTGCATTGGTTAAAAACATCACCACAGGGACAGGGTCAATATGAAGAGGTGTCACGCCTAATAAATAGATAAAAGATGTCGTGATTGGCAGTAACATACCCACTAGCAAAATTAGAATCTGCTTTAAATATTCTTTTTTTGTGACACGCAAAAACCAAACCAGCATAAAAATAGCGAGCATCGAACAGCCAAATGTATAGACACCATGAATGATATACCAATAGCCAATCGTAAAGTCAGCCAATAAAAATCCGTCTACCGGATTCATCGTGATGCTTCGATAAAAGAGTGAATGAAAAGAATTGGTGAACACCATAATGGTGGTGAGAGTTGGAATCAGTAAGATGAGAAGCACGCGGCGCTTTGTGAAATATTGATGGAATCCCGTAAATTGCAGCACAATCATTAGACTGAATGGCGCGATGAACGGAAGACCCATGTATTGAAAACAAACCCAGAACATAATCTCCCCAGGTGTACTTGCCAATAATTCAAATGTGTGCCCAAAGATATAAATCGCAGTTGCTCCAGACATGTACATAAACAATTGACAGCCAATATACCGGTGGCGGTTCGCATGAGCAATGATTGATAATATCACGGACAGAATGCCAGAAACACTCATGATCACAATAAAATGTAAAACAATCGAATCCATGTAAACGCCCCAATTTCAGTTATTTAGAACTAGTCTAATCTCACTATATATGAGGAAGTCACAAATGGGAAGATGTGATTTTGATTTGGGTGGAGGTTTTTTAAAATCTTTATGACATTTGTTTATTCTTCTTTTTTTACAAAACACCCCACAAGGGTCTTAAGACACCTTTTTAACTAATTAAAAATTCGCCGAAAATTAACTTCCAGCTCAATATAAAACCTACTTTTTTACCCTTTTTTATCATAATGACCACACCAGATTTTTTTTACAGTACAATGATGACAACATTAAATGGAAGGGGAAAACTTAATGAATAAAAACAATCGTAGTAAGATTTCTAAACTATTGATAGGCTTGTTAACAATTATCATATCCACAACGTTTTTTTCCAATGTAAGCTATGCGGAAGTGAAAAAATCAGATGATAGCAACTCTGAAAAAAATCAATCAGAACAAAAAGATGTTAAAAAGGCAAAAGTCAGTATGAAGGACATAAAGAAAATAGAGTCATATTTATATTTATCTAAAAAAGGAACACTTATTTTAAAACCAGATTATACTGATTTGAATCTAGATCATACAATAATTAAAGAAGTAAAGACATGGCTGAAGTATAGCAACCAATTAGTACTTGAAAAAAAAGCTGTTATTCAACCTGATTTTAGTATTAAAATGCTAGACGAATCTAACACTAATTCACTTGATCATAAGGTATCAACATTATCTAAAGGATGCGGGAAGAACGGTCACAATGTTTATTGGTGGGGATATAACTTATACTTTGATTGCAATGAGACCAGATCTTTATATCAGTCTTTCAAAGCTGGAGGGGGAGCTACTAGTGGAATCGCAGCCATTTCTAGATTCATACCCGTTCCTCCTACTCAACTAGCTAGTGCTATTGCTGGAGTAATTGGTGGAGGGCTTGTGGGATTTGGTCAAATGATTCAAGATGAACATGAAGGACATGGCGTAAGAATAAGATTTACTGGATTAGGTTATGCAGCAGTTCCATCTGGTGTATTCCCACAATAAATATAGGGAGGTAAAAAAATGACCTTCATCATTATCATGGCAGGTTTATTTATGCTCATTCTTTTAGATAAACCGTTTCAAAAAAGAAAGTCTGGTTTATTATTCTTAGTATGTTATTTATTACTCATTTCATTGTATATCATTAATACAACGTTTATGAAATTTATATCAAATAAACTTCTACTCATTATAGCTATTTTCGTAGTTAGCCCTTTGTTTATTCAATTCCTTAAACCTTCTCAAAAAACTGAACAGTGATTACTACAAAAAAAAGATGACGGACCGTCATCTTTTTTCTTATAGGACTTAGACAGATATTGCGATAGAATCATCATCGATTCACTTCTCCGTATACCTCATTTAACATGTCTTCCATAATATACGACTTAAATTCATCGTTCTCTAAAATCTTCATAAAGAATTCCTGATTGCTACTCATTCTGTCGATAACAAAATTCATAAATGTTTTTTCGAAAGCAAATTTGAAGTTTTCTTTTGTATTGTTTTTCGCTTTCTGACGAAGATCATCATCATTCAACATATCCTCTTTCACTTGTTCACGAGAAAGAAAATCTGTTTCTGTAAATGTTGTACCAAAGCGCTCATTTAACTTTTCTAACACGCTTGATAATCGCACCTTCTCATCTTCAGCTACACCACCAGCACCATGCTTCTGTGGATCAAGTTCAATGCCACCCGTTTTTTCCAACTCGATGCTTCCTTCGAATACCTTTTGATTTCGATAGTATTCAAGTGCGATATCATCAGCTAAATAAACGTCCTTATCACCAGTTGTACGAGGTAGTTTGCGCAACAAGTATGTTAAATAAATATATTGTTTGTGTAAGCTTAGATCAATAAACGTTACAACTTGTAGCACAAAACTATACGTACGAATAAATTTTGTTGCAGCTTGTTTAAAATCAACCTGTTCTTCTTCTGAAAGCTTTTTATATCGCTCTACACCTTTGTCAAGAATTGCATTTAACTCTGTTTGCGCCCTAGTTGACTTTTTCACACCGCCTGTTACTTCAAGTTCATTAACCCTTTGCACCTCATCTTCTTTAAATACTTGATGAGGCTCGATGTCAGCCTGCATATCATAAAGGATATTTGGGTCCGTAATTTCAGATAGACTTGTTGATTCGTAATATGGTTGGAACGAAGCTTTCATAACCTCTGGTTCATTTACAAAATCGAGTACGAATGTGTCCTCTTTACCTGGGCAAGTACGATTTAAACGAGATAGGGTTTGCACCGCTTTAATACCACTTAATGGCTTATCTACATACATCGTATGCAACAGTGGTTCATCAAATCCCGTTTGATATTTCTCAGCTACAAGCAATACTTTGAATTCATCTGAATTGAATTTATCAGGTAGCTCTTTTTCAGAGAAACTGTTCATGTCCGGCTCTGTATAATCTATTCCACCGTCTTTTACAGTACCTGAGAATGCCACAACTGTTTTTAAATCGTTATATCCCTTTTCATGAATATACTTATCAAAAGCAATTTTATAACGTACTGCATGTAAACGGCTTGCTGTCACGACCATTGCCTTGGCACGTCCACCAATTTTCCGCTGTACAAAATTCCGATAATGTTCAATGATAATTTCTGTTTTTTGTTCAATGCTGTGCGGATGCAATGAAACGTATTGAGCAAGCTTTTTGGTGGCTTGCTTCTTCGATACTTCAGGGTCATCATCGACAGTCTTGGCAATTTTCCAGAACGTTTTATATGTCGTGTAATTTTCAAGTACATCTAAAATAAACCCTTCTTCAATTGCTTGGCACATTGTATATTGATGAAAGGCCTCTGGCTTACCATCAATACCAACTGTACCAAACTTTTCTAACGTCTTAGGCTTGGGAGTCGCTGTAAAGGCAAAAAACGATACGTTATCCTGTTTCCCACTTTTCAAAATGGCTTCTATAATTTTCTCGTCTACATCAACTAAGTTTTCTTCGGCAATCCGGTCTTCCTCATATGCTGCTTCTAACGTCTTATCTGATAAAACATTTGTTAAGGCAGTAGATGCTTTACCACCTTGAGATGAGTGCGCTTCATCGATAATAACTGCATATTTTTTTCGCTCTAAGCCCGCTACTTTTTCCAAGATAAACGGGAACTTTTGGAGCGTTGTAATAATAATGCGTGTTTCACTATTAATAGCACGTGCTAATTGCTCTGAATTTTTATCGACTGGCTCCACCATTCCTGCTTTATGCTCTAACTGATACACTGCGTCTTGCAATTGCTTATCTAACACTCGGCGATCGGTAATCACAATCACACTACTAAAGATCGATTCATTTTCATCGTTATGTAGCTTAGCTAAACGGTGTGCAAGCCACGAAATCGAGTTCGTCTTACCAGATCCCGCAGAGTGCTGAATTAAATAATTATGACCGACAAGCTTTTGTGCAACATCTGCTTCTAACTTACGTACAACATCAAGCTGATGGAAACGAGGGAAAATGAGCATTTGACGCTCACCTATTGTTTCACCGTTTGAATCTTTAATATCGTCTTTCTTAATAAAGATGAAGCGATATATAATATCAAGTAAGCTATCGGGTGCTAAAATGTCTTCCCATAAATAATGCGTTCGATAGTTATCACCGTAAGTTAACGGATTGCCTTTCCCGCCATTATTTCCTTTGTTAAATGGGAGGAAGTACGTTTTGCCTTTATCAAGCTTTGTTGTCATAAACACTTCATCTGGGTCAACGGCAAAGTAGACAGCAACACGCTCATTAAATTTAAATAGCTGCTCACGTGGATCACGATCATTCTTTAATTGTTTCATCGCATCTTCAACTGTTTGGTTTGTTAATGGATTTTTCAGCTCCATCACTACAAGTGGTAAACCGTTTAAAAACAGCACCATATCTAAGCTATTGTTATGCTTATCACTGTAAAACACTTGGCGAGCAACATTAAAACGGTTTTTCCTGTACTGCTCATTTAATGTTTTATTCATATCGGTGGGTGGCTGGTTATACGCAAGTTGTAATGTGACACCACGATCTTTAATCCCTTTACGTAAACATTCAACCAAACCTTGTTTATGTAGCTGATCTTTAATGCGCTTTAACACTTGTTCTTGATAAGTAGGACCATACGATTTCTCTAACGTACGCATCCGCTTTTCCTGCGTATCTTCTAAAAATGCAAATAGCTCTTCTACGTCGATTGCATGCTGCTTGAAAAAGTTACTTGCCTCACCTTCTAACACACGCTTTTTATAGCCATTCGCGATTAATGCTAATTCGATATTTGTCTCAAAACCTGTTTCTGTAGTATCGATAGCCATTACTATTCACCTCACTTCATCAAGTTCCATATCACGTACGTCGATTTTGCCTGTTACTGCTTCGTAGATCAGGGATTGGCGGTATTCTTTTAGTTTTTCGATTTGATTTTTAATAAGAGTTATACTTTCTTCAATCGCTAAAGTTTTTTTCTTTAAATAAGATGCTATTTCTTCTTGTTCCTCTAATGAAGGTAGTAAAACAGTAAAATTTCTTAATAAGCCCTGTGATAATGATGCTCTTGTTACAAGATTCATTTCCTTAACAAAGTAGCGCTTACCTAATGCACTTCTAAAATAAAATCTCGCAAATCTTGGACTTAAACGATTTGTAATCGGTCTAAAACGGATTAAAAAACCTGCAAATGTTGCTTCATTAATTGTTTCAAAACATGTTGAAGCTATTCCAATTTCATCGATAGTTTCTGAAGTACGTGTGAAAAATACGTCACCATACTCAACTGAATAAAGTTTCTTATCTTTTTCAGTAGCATTAACTAATCCGCTAGCCACTTTAGGTAAAACTTCATTTTTATATACATCACCATAACTAATAAATGGCGAACCAAAACCAAATTCATCAGAAGATTTACTGATACCATTTTGCAAACGTCCTAAATACCCAACCTTGCTAAGATCCCAATGCTCAGGAATATCACCAATCCACTCAACACCTGAATTTTTAATTTTCACATTCGAATTTAAACCTTTTGTAACAGCTTCTGTGATGATTGATTGACGTTGTTGTTCTAATAAATCTATTAATTTATTTTTAGATATTATTAAATCATTGATTTTTTTATCTTTTTTGGACAAAAATTTTGATATTATTCGCTGCTCTTCTAAATTTGAGGGGATTTTTATTTCTAAGTTTTTTACATCTTCAGTTGTGACTGCCTCAAATGTACTTCCCTTAACTAATGTTAATAATCTAGAATTGGCCTCTATTAATCCATACAATAAATAGTCCCTATCTACATCATCCTTAGGAGTTATCGAACAAAGACCTCGCCCTATAACATACTTTTGGTCTGACAAATTCAATGACCCAACTGGAGCACGAACAGACATTAAAATATCATTAGGCATAGAAAATTTATTTGCTTTAACACAATAATTTACAGGAATGGGGTGTGATTCACCAAACTCTGCCTTCCCCTGTAAAAAGGGTGTCCCTACGCCTTCTTGATTCACACTCTCTTGTTCTGGTGATTGTCCCATGTTAATACGAGAAATATACTTTAACTTGATTCTCATCCAATCACCTTCTTCAACTGCTCAGCAATCTCCGCTTCTAATGTACGAATCTCGTCCATAATTTCTGCTGAGCTGCGTAATGCTGTGTATTTGTAGAATTGGCGAGTGAATGGAATTTCGTAGCCGATTTTTGTTTTTGTTTCATCAATCCATGCGTCTGGTACATGTGGTAATACTTCACGTGCAAAGTAGTCATGAATGTTTTCTTTTAACGGTACGTTTTCAGTATCACGTAAATCTGTATCTGGTTCGATGTCTGTTTTATTTTTCATGCATACCTCGGCTGTTTCATCTTTTTCAGAAAGACCCGCTAAAATTGCTTTTAATACAGGAGCGCCGATAGTAATACCCGCTTGCTTCAATGCATCTTTTAGTACTTTCGTGAACACATCACGATTTTTATATACTGTATCGCTTTCTAACGTGCGTAACACATATATAATTTGCGTTTGTAGCTTCTTACCTTCTTCAATTTCAAAGTGACCTGCATCGCCTTTTTTCTTCGATATTGCTAAGTTCTCAAAGCCTTTTTGCTCTACAACACGTGCCAAGCGCTCTTCATTTACTTGGAAGTTTAAACGTAATGGACGTTCTACTGTAATTTTCGAATAACCAAAGTCTTCATTCTCAAAAATCTTCACGTACTCATTTGGCTGTGCATCACCGTATAAACGAACAATCTCATTCATTTGCTCTTCCGTAATTTCGTTACGCTTGCTACCCATCGACTTTTTCATTTTTTTCGAGAAGTCTACAGCATTGACTAACCGCACTTTCCCTTTATGAAGGGGTGCTTTATTGTTCGTTAAAATCCAAATGTACGTGGCAATGCCTGTGTTGTAGAAAAGATCGTTCGGCAATGCCACAATCCCTTCTACTAAGTCGTTTTCAAGCACATACTTTCGAATTTCACTTTCACCAGAACCTGCATCACCTGTAAATAACGGCGAACCATTCATAATAATGGCTAATCGAGAGCCTTGAGGATTTTCTGCTGTGACTGGTTTCATTTTTGAGATTAAGTGCATGAGGAATAATAGCTGCCCATCACTTGTTCGAGGCGTACCAGGTCCGAAACGACCATCAAAACCTTGTTTATCATGTTCGTTTTTAATCGCCTTCTCATATGATTTCCAGTCCACTCCGTACGGTGGATTTGAAATTAAGTAATCGAATGTATCATGTGGGAATTGATCGTTTGATAACGTATTCCCTAAACGGATATTACGTGCATCTTCACCTTTAATAAGTAAGTCTGCCTTACAAATGGCATAGGATTCAGGGTTAATTTCCTGACCAAAAAATTCTAAATGTGCTGTTGGATTTTGATTAAGTAAATATTCTTGCGCAACTGAACCCATACCACCTGTACCAGCTGCACAGTCATACAACGTTTGTGTTAAACCTGGTTTCGTTAAAATACTCGCATCATCATGTAAAAATAACAAATGTGTCATTAAGCGAATAACTTCACGTGGCGTGTAATGATCCCCTGCTTCTGCATACTCATTGAAACGACGAATTAGTTCCTCAAATACATAACCCATCTCAATGTTTGAAACTGTTTCTGGATGTAAATCGATTTCACTAAAACGTTTAATCGTTAAGTATAATAAGTCATTTTGATCAAGCTTATCGATTTGGCGATCAAAGTCGAAGTGCTCCATGATATCACGAGCCACTTTCGAGAAACCATTTATATAGTCACGTAAGTTATCAGCGATATTATCAGCGTCTGTTAATAGCTTGTTAAAATCATACTTACTTATGTTGTGAAAGTTTTGCTTAGAAACACGATTTAAAATCTGCTCACGTGCTTCATCTGTCATATTTGGATACTGCTCTGCTTTCACTAACACTTCTTCTTTTGTGCTTTCTAATACGCAGTCAAAACGGCGTAATACAGCTAATGGCAAAATAATTTCACCATAGTCTTCTGGCTTATATGGCCCACGTAAAATCTCTGCAATTGACCAAATGAAGCTTACTTTATCTTGGAAGTTGATCATGTTATGTACCTCATTCTAAATTTATTTTCCCGACAATAATCCTTGTAAATATAATGCAATATTACATTCAATTATAAATGTTCCAACAACAAAACGTAACTGCAAAAAATAGAAACTTTAACCAAAGCATTGGAATTGGTAACTCTTCAGGCCAACCTGATATAAAGAACTCTTACTATTAGCTCTACACATGGTAAATTTAAATCACCGACAATAGAAAAAAGCCAAAACCCTTAATATGAAAGGACTTTGACCTCATTGATTTCCTTCGAAATCATATGTATGGAGACGGTGGGAGTCGAACCCACGTCCAGAGACATCGATTACTTAAGCGTCTACGAGCGTAGTCAACATATTTGGTGTTCACTCATCCTCATGCCTGCTGACGGGCGCTTGGAGAGCTAGTCTGATGGATCTCTTCTTACGTCCTCAGACGAAAACGTAAGCGTAGCCTACTTCATTGGGCTCCTCACAGACACATAGGCGATGTCAGGAAGAGCTCGCTGCACTTATTAGGCAGCTAGTGCTAAGTTTTGGTTAAAACTTTTAGTTTTGCCAGTTACATTTAGTGCGTGTTAACGAGATCGCCTCTCGGCTCGCAGCTCAAGCTCGAACCGCCCCTGTCGAATCCGTAACGTCCCCTTGTAAAAGGGATATACGGGATGGAAACGTTCAGCTTAACTGCTTCCGTATATAACTATTATAACAATCTCATCGCTTGAAACAACTGGTGGTTTCTGTAAAAAAAGCGGTGGCTGTTTACTGCATATCATATTGTAGCATAGTATTGATGCTAGCAGCAAGCAATCTGTCCCGGGCTAGAATTGCTTTTGTCGATCACGGAAGGCACGGTCGATTTCGCGTTTTGCATCTTTTTTCTTAAGATCTTCACGTTTATCGTATTTCTTTTTCCCTTTACCAATTCCGATCAACACTTTGGCAAAGCCATTTTTTAAATAGAGTTTCAGAGGCACGAGTGAGTAGCCCTCTTCCTTTGTCGCACCAATCAATTTACTGATTTGCTTGCGATGAAGTAGCAGCTTTCTCGTTCTCAGCGGGTCATGGTTATAACGGTTCCCCTGCTCGTATGGGCTCACGTGCATGTTGTGAAGAAACACTTCTCCTCGCTCAATTTTGGCAAAGGAATCTTTTAAATTCACTTTTCCTGCACGAATCGATTTGATTTCAGTTCCTTGTAACACAAGGCCAGCTTCATACGTTTCTTCTATAAAATAGTCATGATTTGCTTTTTTGTTTTGGGAAACAACCTTTCCCTCTCCCTTTGGCATTGGCGTACACCCTCCTTTTGACACAAACACGGTCCAAATCGTACGGATTATTTTATCAAACAATCCAGCTTTAGACAACGCTGACGCTATGTGGTCAAAAAGCAAATAGAGCGTGATGCCCTATTTGCTTTTTGTCACGTTACTTTTTCTTTTTACGCTTTTGTTTTGGTGCGTTATCAAATACGCGTTTTTTCTTTTTCTTCTTCTTACGGCCTGTGAACCAGTCACTTCCGCCTTTATCCTCTTTGGCTTTATCCCCAGAGGCATTTTGGCTTCCGTGCCCTTTTTTCGCTGGTGAATCTGTCCGTTTTTTAAACTTAAAATCTTTTGGCGATTTACGGCGGGTGCCTTTCATGCCGACGATTTCAAAATCAATCGAGTGCTCATCTTTATTGACATTCACCACTTTGACTGTGATTTCATCACCGATACGGTAGACATTTCCTGTGCGTTCACCGATCATGGCAAAGTGCTGCTCATCAAAGCGATAGTAGTCGTCTGTCATGTAGCTGACATGAACAAGACCTTCAATTGTATTCGGCAGTTCAACAAATAGTCCGAAGTTTGTCACAGAACTAATCATGCCATCAAACTCTTCACCGATTTTATCAAGCATAAATTCTGCCTTCTTGAGATCATCTGTTTCACGCTCTGCATCAACTGAGCGGCGCTCCATTGTAGACGCATGATCTGCAATTTCAGGAAGCAGCTGACCCCACTTTTCTAGAGTTGCTTCGTCTGTCTTTTTCTGAATCAAATAGGTTCTAATCAGTCTATGCACGATTAAATCCGGATAACGGCGGATCGGTGATGTGAAATGTGTATAGAATTCCGTTGATAAACCAAAATGGCCGATGCTTTCTGGATCATATTTCGCCTGTTTCATCGAACGAAGCATGACAGTTTGAATCACAACTTCTTCTGGTTGATCCCTCACAGCATCAAGTACACTTTGAAGTGCACGCGGATGGATGTTTGTCGACGTTCCTTTCACAATGTAACCAAACGTTGTCACGAACTCTAAAAAGCGCTGAAGCTTCTCAGGATTTGGTTCTTCGTGAATTCGATAAATGAAAGGTACATTCAACCAGTGGAAATGCTCTGCAACCGTTTCGTTTGCAACAAGCATGAATTCTTCAATTAATTTCTCTGCGACTGAACGCTCGCGAACGACAACGTCTTTTGCTGCGCCTTCATCATCTACAAGTACTTTTGCTTCCTTGAAGTCAAAGTCTACTGCCCCGCGCTCCATCCGTTTTTCGCGAAGGATCTCTGCAAGCTTCTCCATCTCTTGGAACATTGGGACGAGCGGCTCGTATTTGTCTATAAGCTCCTCGTCTTGATCGACTAAAATCTTATTCACATCAGTATAGGTCATTCTTTCCGTCGTTTTGATCACACTTTGGAAAATCTCATGTTTGACGACCTTCCCATTTCGATCAATGACCATTTCACAAGACAGCGTGAGACGATCGACCTTCGGATTCAACGAGCAAATACCGTTTGACAGGCGGTGCGGGATCATAGGAATGACGCGGTCTACGAGATATACACTCGTTCCACGCTCATAAGCTTCCTGATCAATCGGAGAGTTCTCTGTGACATAATGAGAGACATCTGCAATATGCACCCCTAGCTTATATTTGCCATCATCCAGCTTTTGCACCGTAACGGCATCATCTAAGTCCTTCGCATCTGCTCCGTCAATGGTTACAATCGTTTCATTGCGTAAGTCACGTCTGCCTTCTAGGTCTTTTTCATCAATCGTTTCAGGTGTGTCTACTGCCTGCTGGAGCGCTTCTTCTGGGAACTCACCTGGCAGGCCGTGTTTATGAATGATTGATAGTATATCAATGCCAGGGTCATTTTTATGACCAAGGATTTCAGTGACTTCGCCCTCTGCACTCATTCTTCCTTCTGGGTAGCTAGTCAGCGTCACGACCACTTTATGCCCTTCGACCGCTCCATTTTTAGCGGATTTCGGGATGAAGATATCGGTTGTGATTTTTTTATCATCAGGAATGACAAAGCCAAAGCTTTTCGTTTCTGTATAGGTACCAACAACCGTCTGAGTATTACGCTCCAGAATTCGGATGACAGTCCCTTCTTTTTTTGTGCCGTTTGATTTGTGGCTGACACGAACCATGACCGTATCACCATTCATCGCTGTGCCTAGCTCATTAGGCGGAATGAAAATATCATCCTGTCCAAACTCTTCTGGTGTCACAAATGCAAAGCCTTTTGCATGAGCAGACAGCTTTCCTTTTACCAAGTTCATTTTTTCCGGTACACCGTAGCGATCGCTGCGCGTGCGAACGATGAGTCCTTGATCTTCCAGCATCACAAGTGCTTTGACGAGCTCTTTATAATCATCTGGATTGGTAATCTCCATCATCACTTCCAGCTCTTGAACGGTTAACGGTTTATACGCTTCATCTTTCATAAAAGCGAGTAATTCATTCATAAATTCTTCTTTTTGCACACTCTAACCCCCTATATATTTAAACTGACCAATCAAGTGATTCTAAGAATGCATATACATCCTGATGAACCTTCTCGCGCTCTTTATCAAGCGTGATCGCATGGCCTGATTCTTCATACCATTTCAAATGCTTTTGATCTGTCTCTACTTCGTTGTAAATGATATTCGCACTGTCTGTATTAATCATATGATCGTGACGTGCCTGAACAACAAAAGTAGGTGAATAAATCATGTCGACATTGTTTCTGACATCTGCAATGAGTTCTTGCAGGCTCCTCAGTGTATCCATTGGCGTTTTCTTGAACTCTTCCATTTCCTGTTCAATTTGGTCCTCTGACTTACCCTCGAATTTCTTATAGTTACGGGCATATTCTAGTACACCCTGGTACATGACTTCTTCACTTTTTATGTACATAGGTGCACACATAGGTACAATTCCCTTTACAGGTACAGTGTAACCTAATTTCAATGAAAAAACTCCTCCGAGGGATAGTCCGCAAACTGCAATTTCCTCATAGCCTTCATCCTTTAAGAATTGATAGGCTTCTTGTACATCCTTCCACCAGTCATCCGGTCCAAAATGGACAAGCTCTTCTGGCGGCACGCCGTGTCCTTTATATTGTGGTGCATGACACGTATACCCTCTTTCGTTCAAATAACGGCCTAGCATTCGAACATCGGCTGTATTCCCAGTAAAACCGTGAAGAAGAAGCACCGCCTTTTCTCCACCTTTAAACGTAAATGGTTTTGGTGTAACAACTTTCATGATGTGACTTCCTTTCCTTCCGATATGGTTTATATTTTCCACTTGTATGTATGAAACAAACACAAAAGAGTGCTGATAATAAAAAAAGGTCTGAAAAAAGATCAGACCTTCTGTTACTCGCGCTTTATACGCCTAAATATGCCAATGCAAGTGTTAAGATGAAGAAAAGCACTGACAAAATAACCGTTAAACGGTGAAGTATCAAGTCAAGACCTCTCGCTTTTTGCTTACCGAAAAGCTGCTCGGCTCCACCTGAAATAGCGCCTGACAGTCCAGCACTTTTACTAGATTGTAACAATACAACGATGATAAGTGCGATACTGACAATTACGAGTAATGTGATAACAAATGCGTGCATGAAAACACCTCCAGACAAACTGGTACACATAACTATATTTTACATGAAAACAAGGTGCATGTCACGAAACATCAAAATAAAGATTCCCTCTAAATTCTGGACTTTACTCGTTATTTTGATTCAATTTCATTCCAAAGAGTAGTATGCAGCATTTTTTATATGCAATTTTCGGTTAAAAACACGTTTTTAACGGGTTGCTTCTTCTTTCAATAGCTGTTTTAATTCTACTAACAAACGTTCAGCTCCTTCAGGACTCAGCATCACTTTCCCATTTCCATAGCTTTTGTTATACTTCGTCACTTGTCCAGTTAACAGGCAGCTCTTATCTGCATCATATTTTTTCAGCATAATAGTTTGATCTTCAATGAAAATTTCTAAAAGCTGCTCTTCTTTAATATTGAGTACCTTGCGCATTTCTGAAGGCAGAACAATTCTGCCTAGTGAATCAATATGTCTGACCATCCCAGTTCTTTTCAACGACATTGCCTCCTTGATCATTTCATTCATTGACTTTTGTCAACATTTTCATAGTAAAATAGATCTTCAAATTTTTTATCAAAGTAATGAATCATTTTGCCAATGACAAGCTGGCCTGGTTTCCGATGACCATTTAATACCCTGCTGAGTGTGGCAGGAGAAATGCCAATTTCATCAGCGAGCTGATTTAAAGACATATCGTTTTCGATCATATACTGCATGACATAAGTCCGCCTGATCTGAATCTTTTCGACCATCATTACAACCTCCTATGGAATCAATATGTACAACGTGTAGGTGCTCACATGAAACAGATTCATTAACTTAAGTCAACACTTTTACCCCTCTGCTATTTCCTTTGGTCAATGATCATACTAAAATAAGTCATATACTGAAATGTGAGGTTCGATGTCATGAATCACTTTGGTGAACAATTACGCATTTTAAGAGAAAATAGAAAAATGTCTGTCAATCAACTCGCCATGTATTCAGGTGTAAGCGCTGCTGGTATTTCTCGAATCGAAAATGGAAAGCGTGGTGTGCCGAAGCCTTTAACCATAAAAAAATTAGCACACGCCTTGAAGGTGCCTTATGAGGATTTAATGCTGCTTGCCGGTCATATTGAACAGGAACAAGTTCATGAAATGAAACCAAAATATGAATCCATGTTGAAAATCTATCAAACGGCGCTTCAAAAGGATGTAGAACATCTTCCCATTTTTGACGGAGACCTATGGGAAAGGCTATCCGCACAAGACATCAGCCAGCTGAATGAATACTTTCTCACGCTCATCAACCAAAAAAAGACGAACAAATAGCGGGGCATAACCCTAAGATACATTCACTATTAACTAATGTCAATATTTTCATGGTATACTTGTTGCCAATAGTCAACAAATCAAGTAAAATAGATATATCTAATCTATAACCATGTGAGGTTTTGCCTTGATGAACTTTGGTGCATACTTAAGAGCATTACGTGAGGAAAAGAAGCTGTCAGTGAACCAATTAGCGATGTATTCAGAAGTCAGTGCTGCTGGTATTTCTCGTATTGAAAATGGGAAACGCGGCATTCCGAAGCCTCCTACGATAAAAAAACTAGCCGTTGCATTAAAGGTTCCTTATGAGGAAATGATGCAGGCTGCGGGCTATATTGAGGAAGCCTCTTCTGTCCATCAGCTGAAGGAAGAGGAAACGGCATTATCCAAAATAAAGGAAGCCGCAGCGCAATATGAACTTGGTGATCTCGAGCTATTTGATGGAGACATTTGGTCAACTCTTTCGAAAAAAGAAATAGAAGATCTTAACCGCTATCTGTTATTTATATTAAACAGCCGTTCGTCATCATAGAATGTTTTGATCATTAACAAGCTTTTTGAGCTGATTTATGACAAATTTACGGTATAATGGGTTCAGATTGGAGTGAAGAAAGATGAATCAATCTGACATGTGCCCGCGGTTTGAAAAAGCAGTTGAGTTATTGAGTAAACGCTGGGTTGCACTGATTGTTTTTCAGCTTCTCTCAAGTCCGCAGCGCTTTGGTGAAATTGAGGCCGCTCTGACAAATTTAAGCGGAAGAGTATTATCTGAGAGATTAAAAGAGCTGGAAGCAGCAGGCATTGTAAAACGGGAGGTTTTTGCTGAAACACCCGTGCGTATTGAGTATTCTTTAACTGATATGGGGCGTTCCCTTGCACCCGTTTTTGAGGAAATTTCGAAGTGGTCTACTGAATGGATCACGCTTGAATCATAAAATACCCGCATGTGAACTGCCTGATCATCATAAAACTACCTCCCTTACAGATGTAAGGGAGGTTTTGTCTTTTCAACCGCTTAAGCAGATGTCATGTTTTTTTCAGCTAATGCTTTTCTTTCTTTTTTCTTGTTCGTTGGGCTTAAATAGCGTTCGAGCCAGCCCATGACTAGGTCAGCGATAATGGCCATGAGTGCAGTTGGAATAGCACCTGCTAAAATGATGGCTGTTCCGTTTGTGGCGTTTGATCCTCTGATGATGATATCACCTAGACCTCCCGCGCCAACAAATGTCCCAATCGCTGTAATGCCGATAGCGATGACCAGTGCAGTTCTTAAACCAGCCATAATAACCGATAAAGCAAGCGGTAATTCAACCATTCTCAGCACTTGCCATTTCGTCATGCCCATCGCTTTACCCGATTCTAAATAAGCATGTTCAATGCTGACAATCCCTGTATACGTGTTGCGGATGATCGGCAACAGCGAATACAGAAAGAGTGATATGATGACTGTATTTGCGCCAAGTCCTAACACGAGCATCAACACGGAAAGCATTGCTAACGCCGGTATGGTTTGAATGACGTTGGTAATGGCGAAGATCCAATTGCTTAGCTTACGGTAATGCGCCACAAAGATGCCTACTGGAATTCCGACTATTGCCGCAAACAGCACCCCATACGCTGACATGAGAAAATGCCGATAAAATTCTTCTAACACATATGAACCGTTCTGCTGATAATACGTCCATAATTGCTGCAGTGTGTCCATCAGCCGTGACACCTCCCCATCTTACTCAAAGTAATTGTGCTTTTTCAGGAAATTCTTCGCAACGGTGGCTGGTTCTTGAAGCTCTCCGTCGACTTGATAGTTCAGCTCTTGCATTTGTTCTGTATTAATTTTTCCGATCAGTCTGTTGATCACCTTATCAAGCCCTGGGTTCTCTTTTAAAACTTTTTTCGGGACAACGGGCGATGCATCATATGGCGGGAAAAACCGCTTATCATCTTTTAAAATTTTGAGGTTATAGGCTTTGATTCGCCCATCTGTTGAATAGGCAAGCACAATATCCATTTTTTCATTTTTTAATGCATCGTACACTAAACCAATCTGCATTGGATACGTGCTTCCAAATTCAATTCCGTATGTTTTCACGAATCCTTCATAACCGTCGCCTTTCTTTTTGAGCCATATATTATCGACACCGAACCGGTAATTCTTCGCATTCTTTTTCAAGTCAGAGACCGTTTCTAACTTGTTTTCCTTCGCCATCTTTTGCGTCACGGCAAAGGCATACGTATTGTCAAAGCCATAGGAATCAAACCATTTGTAATCATAGCGTTTCTTAAATTCTTTTTGGACGATTTCCATTGCACGCTCCGGGTCTTTTTCCGCATCCATTCCAAGCGTACTCGTCAAATCTGTCCCTGTATATCTTGTCGCAGAAATGTCGATATCCCCATTTTCCATTGCTTTCTGCTGTACGGTATTAGAGCCTAAGTTTTTCACAATGGTTGTCTTTTTATCAGTGTAATGTTCGATGATCTCGCTAACCATATAGGCCATGATTTCTGATTCGGTAAAGTTTTGTGCTCCCACCCGCAGCGTATTGCCTGAGGAGCCGGCTAGTCCAGGAAGTGAACAGCCGCTTATCAATAGCAAGCATCCAGCAAGCAGTGCGCTGATCCATTTTGTTTTTCGATTCTTCACATAAGCCAACTCCTTATGAAACTTCCTTCAATCCTTTTAAGCCTTCTGGTGTTACTTTTTTCTCCAGCTTCATCAATGTAAAGTCAATGATGACCGCTAAAATGGTGACTGGGATGGCACCTGCAATAATGTATTCCGGCTGGTATAGCTGAAGTCCAATCAAAATGTAGTCACCAAGACCGCCTCCACCGATAAAAGCAGCAAGTGTTGTCCAGCCAATTAAATAAATCGTTGACGTTCGGACACCTGCCATAATGATCGGTACAGCAAGTGGAAGTTCCACGAGACGAATTTGTTCCCATGTCGTCATGCCGATCCCTTTACCGGATTCAAGCAGATTTTTGTTCACACCTTGGACGCCGGCATACGTATTTCTCAAAATAGGCAATACCGAATAGAAAAAGAGAGCAACGATTGCAGGTATTTTCCCAACCCCCAAAATAGGAATAAAAAATGCAAGAATCGCTAAACTAGGGAGTGTTTGAAAGATATTCACGACACCGATGACAAAACCTGCGCCTCGTTTCATTCGCGTGAGAACGACGCCTAAAGGAACGGCAACGATAATTCCTAGCACGACAGCAATTAAGGAAATATATAAATGCTCCCACATTTTTGTGAGGAGTTCCCCACCATTTTTCTCTAGAAAATCGATGATTTGATCCATGTGTCCACCTCCCTTAGTTCATTTCAATGGCAGACGCTGGCGTATCGTCTCCCCAAATGGAGTCGTACACAACATCTACAAGACTTGCCCGTGTCACAATGCCTTTTAAATGCCCTTTGGCATCGACAACCGGTACATATTTAATACCGCGTATTAAGATTTTCCGAACGGTGTCTCTGAGAAGTGCGCCTTCTTGTACAGTATAGAACTCTGTATTTAAGATCTCACCAACGAAAGCCGCTTTTCTGCGGTTCGCATCAATTGTTTCAATATCGATATAGCCTTTTAACACATCATGTTCATCTACTACAAGCAAGGAATCGACCCGCTTTTCTCTCATGATATAGATGGCATCAGTCAACGTTTGTTCGACTGTAATGGTGACTGGTGACGTGTTCATCATTTGTTCTACACGTTCCATATTCGGATTTGACTGAAGCAGGCGTTCTTTTCCGATGAATTCTTCAACGAACTCGTTGGCTGGGTTACGCAAAATATCTTCTGGTGTGCCTACTTGAACAATCTCTCCATCTTTTAAAATCACAATTCGGTCAGCCAGTTTAATTGCTTCATCCATGTCATGTGTGACGAATACGATGGTTTTATTTAACGTTTTTTGCAGCTTCTTAAATTCTTCCTGCAATGTATCTCGTGTAATTGGATCAAGTGCACCAAATGGTTCATCCATGAGGATCAGAGGGGGTTCTGCTGCCAGTGCGCGAAGAACTCCGATGCGCTGCTGCTGTCCTCCACTGAGTTCATGAGGATAGCGCTCTAAAAATTCTGGGCCCATGTCGACGAGCTTCAACAGTTCGCGTGCTCGTTCCTTCCGTTTTTCTTCCGGCCATTTTAAGAGCTTCGGCACAAGTGAGATGTTTTGCGCGATGGTCATATGGGGGAACAGTCCAATTTGCTGAATCACATAACCGATTTCTCTTCTTAATTGAACTGGATCTTTTTTCATGATATTTTCTCCCTCGATAAAAATATTTCCTGAGGAAGGTTCGATGAGTCGGTTGATCATCTTCATGGTTGTGGTCTTACCACAGCCACTCGGTCCAATAAAACAAATAAATTCTCCTTTTGCTATGTCTAAATCAATATTTTTGACAGCTTTTTTTCCGCCTTTATACGTCTTAGATACATTCTCTAGTTTCAGCAAATGAGACACCTCCAATTAGTTGGATCTATATATTCAGAAAATTTACACCTTATTAATTATAGTGCAAACTTTATAAAATAAAAAGTTTATGATGTGTTTGTATTGCATAACATTTATATAAAATTTTCAGTTAACGCCGTAATATCTAGATATCTCTCCTTTTTCCTCCAAATTACTAGCAATTACTCAATATTTATTGTTTTCATCAACAAACAGGTATATGATATATTGTGTTACAAATTGTCAGTCGTGAAGGGATGAAGCGGGGAGTGGACAAGCAAGCGCTAGGCGCCATTCAAAAAGCACAGGATCATTATATTGAAAAAGCTGCAGAGAACATGAATGCCTTTGGTCTTTCTTCTACAGTGGGTAGAGTGCTTGGTATCATTCACATGAACCGTAAACCAATGACGCTGGAAGAGCTATCAGAGGCGACCGGCATGAGCAAAACGAGGATGAGTCAAGTCGTTCGAGAAATGCTCGATTTAAATATTGCGGAAAAGGTTTATGAAAAAGGAATACGTAAAGATCTTTATGACGTTGAGCAAGATCAATACCAAACGTTTATTTCATTGTTTGCAGCCAATTGGACACGTGTTGTCAGTAAAAACCGTAAAGCACATAAGAAAACGTGCAAGGAATTGCAAGAGCTGCTTGAACAGAAAGATTTACCAGAAGAAACAGAGGATAAAATCAATCTGCTTCTTTCAGAAATCAAGGAAAGTCTTGATTACTATGATTGGATTAGCCGCTTAATTGAGTTCTTTGAAAGTGAAGAAGTATTTAAGCATGTGCCGAAACCTTAAAAAAAGCTGTTTTATTTTACATCATTGTAGAAAAAAACAGCTTTTTTATATACACTTATGACATAAACATCGGAAACATCCCTTTTAAGCCTGCGCCGATCATTTCAACTGCCACTACAGCCAGAATTAATCCCATCAAACGCGTCACGACATTCATCTCTGTTTTCCCCATTTTTCTCATAATAAAACTTGAATAATGAAAGGCATAATACGTCATGGCAAGAACGATGACAATGCCGATTAGAATCGCAAACATGTGGAGCATCCCTTGACTTCCCGGGGTTAAACTCATCACTGTAGCGATTGTACCGGGACCAGCGATGATCGGAATGGCGAGCGGCGTAACGGAGATATCTGCCTTCTCTTTGCTTTCTGCCTTTTCCTCCGAATGAGGATTTTGGACGTGTGATTCTTTTGCATTCAGTAAATTGTAAGCGATACCAAAAATAAAAATACCGCCAGCGATGCGAAGTGCATGAATATCAATTCCAAACAGTTTGAAAATGAGCCTGCCTGCCAATAGAAAGGCAATCAAAATAATAAAAGAGACCACGATGGCTTTTTTGGCTGTCTGGGAGCGCTCTTTCTCTGTATAGCCCTCTGTTAAGGTGATGAAAAGAGGTACGTTTCCTATGGGGTTTGATACAGCAAATAATGAGACGACAACATGAATCATAAAGGAAATCAACAGACACCCTCCTTTTTGCATAGTGTCTGCCATTCTGATGTGAATATTCCCTTGTGATGTTAAAACCTGTATATCTTTAACCGATGATAATAATGGTTTAAAGAAAGGGGTTCACACATGAAGAAAACAATGACGATCATTCTTCTTTCTGTAGCAGTTATTGCCTTAGGTGGCTGGATTGTTGGGCAGCAGCAGACCATCGTAAAAGCAGAGAAAACACATCAGCAAGAAAGCAAAACGAGCGATCTGAAGCTCTCGCAGTTAACATCAGATCAAACAGATATGAAGCATAAAAACGATGAACAAAAAAAGCAAATAGCCACCGTCACAAAAAAGCTCAAAAAAGAAAAGAAAGCCTATGAAAAAGAGGTCAAACAGCGTAAAGCGCTTGAGATAAAAGTCGACCAGCTTCAAAAAGAGCTGGCAGCAGCAAAAGCCACTGCTCAAGCAAATAAGCAGACCGCTCAGTCTACAAGGAAACCAACTGTCAAAAAAGACCCGAATGTCACTCATCATCCTCCCTCACAGTGGGTACAGGACCAATACGATTGGGGCGTGAAACAAGGGTATATTAAAGAATAGAAAGGATGAAAAAATGTGATACAGATTCGGCGATTATCTCATGATGAATCTCTCCCAATGGATCTTTTACTATTAGCTGATCCTTCAAAGGAAAAGGTTCTTGCTTATGTACAATCCGGTTCTTGTTATGCGGCTTTTCATGAAGATGATGTGATTGGTGTCTATGTGCTATCATCGCTCTCTCAGCATTCAGTGGAAATCATGAATGTGGCTGTGAAGGAGTCATGGCAAGGAAGGGGAATTGGGAAGCAGCTGATCCGCCATGCAATCGCTGAAGCGAAAGCTGCTGGTTTTCATACGATTGAAATCGGCACAGGCAACTCGAGTATTCAGCAGCTCGCACTTTATCAAAAATGCGGCTTCCGCCTAACGTCGATCGATCGTGATTTCTTCCTTAAGCATTATGATGAACCAATTTATGAAAACGGGATTCAGTGTATAGATATGGTACGGCTGTCACTTACATTTCAAGCAGACTGACTATTTGTTCAGCCTGCTTTTTTTATGCTCTTCGTTTCTTCATAGCATGAATCACATATTGAATGAAAAAGTAAAGCACAGCGCCGGCTAAAAAGCAGACAACGCATCCAAAAAGCGTCGCCTCAGAGCTGAATTGATACTCTTCAATTTTCATAATATAAAATGGCATACCAAACAGCGTTGGACTTGATTCGATATGATTGACCTCTAGCAGTAGTAAAAAGACAGGGGTCATAAACACAGCAAATATATACAGCATCGCAAGTGTTAAGCCGCTAGAAAACGAATGAAATACTTTGATCATCTCTTTCTCTCCTTCATCTCTTTTAAACTGACTGTGATATTTTTCCCGTCTGGGCAAGCTGGATGCAGCATCACAGTGTTCAGTAAAGAAAAAAACAGCAGCTGATGACTCACCGAATGCTTCCACGTTAATAAAAGCACAATTGAGCAGAGTACCGGAAACAGCGGACCTGCAAGTGCCACCATCAGATTAAAGCTCGGCCGGGCAAATGTCTCATGGACGATCGCCACATGCTTCCAATCAATCGTTACCACAAAATCAAAGAGCGGCCTTTTTTCGACTTTGTTACACACCATGATCATCAGCATATGACCGAGTTCATGAATGAGCACAACCGCTAGTAAACTAATGACAAGCCCCATCATCGCAATATCGGCCTTTTTAACATCACAGCATATATACAACTGAAAAAGGTAAGTGACCCAAGCAGATAAGCGGTGGCAAGAAGAAACATATGAGCTGACAGCCACTCTAATAAAAGCATATCGATGAAGCTGAATACAGCAATCATCATCACGATGACAAACAGTTTATTAAAATCACTGATTTTCACGACAAACCCCGTACAGGCTGCCATGACGGTCATGAATAAAATGGACAAACTCGCCAAGCCATGACCTTCACTTTCAATACCGATCACCAAATAAGCAAGGCCAATATACACAAAATAAATGAGTAAATTGATTGTGTAATAAAATAAAATTCTTGGCAATATATACGCACCCTTTGATGTATTTAACATAAAGATGGCCCGTTGATTGATATGATATTCTCTGCCAATCATCAGCGGAAGCATGATCAATATTTCCTTTAACGCAAACTGCACAATAAAGGCATACAGCCAGCCAGTTTCTTCCGGTGTAAAAACAAATGGCAGCCCAATCGTCAAACAAACGAGAAAGAGGAACAAAATGCCTTGTTCTTTAAAAACAGTTGATCGGATGAAATAGACCATTTCCTGCCGCACATGCGTCAGAAAGGAAGAGTACGTCCTAATTTTCTGGTAAGAAAATGACTTTACCTCTGTTTTCAGCTGCAAAAACATTTGATGAACATAGCAAGCTGCTAAGCCCTTTACCCATAGCCAGCCAGAGCTTAGAAGAATTACCAGCAACGTCAGATAGACAGCCGGCCATACATGGATCATCTCCACTGCTTTTTGAAAAAGAAGAAATATGAGTACTTGAAGTGTCGCAAAGCCGATTGTTTGTAGCAGTAAATGCTCCTTTGTTTTTGATACGAAATAACTTACACCGATCCTCATTAGCATCCATGAAGAGAGCGTATAAAGTGCCAATATGCCGCATGTGATGCAGACAACGATGATCCAATACAGAGATGGGGTGACACCTGTGATAAAAAGACCTAATACAATCGGTAAAAAAAGCAGTCCAGCCATGAGGAAGCAAAAAAGCACTGGAAAGAAATACGCACAAAGGACAAAGGGTACACTTTGTATCGCACTGTTCAAAAAGTAGAATTGATATTCTTGGCGCTTCAGTTTATTGCGGGATAACACAATCCCTGCTCCTAATAGTAAGAGCGACATTTTGACAAATTGGAGATATAGCGCAGCTGGCTCACTTTCACCTGCCTGCATGTAAAAGCGCAGGCTGATGACAACGTATATCGCATAGATGAGCAAGAGAAAAACGGCAGCTGAGAGCAGCTGCAAAGGATACTTTTTTCCAAGTTGCTTTCCTTTCGTTGTCAGCATGCCCCACTCTATTTTATGAAGAACGTGTCGTGTCCAAATCATTGAGTAACCTCTCCACCTGCATATAGTAATCTCGATTTACTTCTTTATAAATCTCTTCAAGTGCCTGATGAGGAAATGTCTCATTCGTTTCTTGGCGGGACATATTCAGCTTGACGTCACCATTTCTTAAGATCATGAGATGATCATATAATGTATCACCAAAACTCAAATGATGAGTTGAAATCAGGATGCCAGCGCCTTGATCTCTCAGCTTCATGAGCACCTTTTTTAAGATGATCATCATATCTGGATCAAGTCCGTTCGTTGGCTCGTCGAACACATAATAATCACACGGTCTGAGAAGCTGCGAAATGATCTGTGTTTTCTTTTGATTGCCATGGGACAGCTGAGCGATTGGCTGATCCATATACGGACTCAGCTCAAACAAATCGGTGAAGGTCTCTTCACGTGTGACATCTTGCTCATGTGGCAGCTGAAGTAATTGAAAGTATTCCCTCGGTGTTAAATAATCGAACAACGCATGATCGTCAGGAATATAGGAAACATGTTTTTTCAACAGGGAAATATGTGCTGAGGATTGAAGGTTCAGCTGTTCACCATGTAAGGAAACGTAGCCAGTAAATGGCGTCAGCCCAAACATAGCTTGAATCATCGTTGTCTTTCCTGCACCATTATGCCCTAAAAGAAGCATCATCTGGCCTTTCTCCACGTTCATTTGTATATGGCGGAGAGAGAAGGTGCGGCTATACGTTTTTTCTTGTAATTGTAATGTCAGCATCATATCCCTCCGTTTGTTTCAGATGGAACAGATGACCTTGCATCTGTTCTCATCCCTGTTAGAACCCGCATTGGATTTTAACGTACATGCCTAATAATTTGAACTCTCCTAAAAATTTGGAGCCCTGTCCAAAGGTCTTACATGCCCAAATCAATGCTCCAAGTGAAATAATGCCCAATATAGCGGCAAGGACATAAATCCAAAATGCGTTTTTCTGTACATTCTTAGAAGTTAGAATTCGTTGCTTCCTTTCATCATATGCCGCCAGTAGGTGGAGAATATACATATACACACCTACTGGAAAACGAAGGCTAAAAGGATTCAGCATCTCATCACCCCCTAATATATGTAAAATGATACCACCCCCTTACAGAAAGCATAAGTTCATTTCAGATCATATTTTTAGTCGATTTTTCATGATCTATTGCTTATAAATGGTGGATCTTCTCACTTTCCCTCTGACTGAAGGACGACTTTTTACAAAAATAGGATGTGACTATTGAAACAGCTGCGGGATCTCATTCAACACAAAAAAACGCTGCGCCCACTCTTTTATAAGAGCGGAACGCAGCGCGTTGCTGGCATTATTTATTCAAGTTATAGAATGTTGCAATGCCATGATATTGTGCTGTTTCAGCCAATTGATCTTCGATGCGAAGTAATTGGTTGTATTTCGCCACACGGTCCGTACGAGACGGAGCACCTGTTTTGATTTGTCCAGCGTTTGTTGCTACAGCGATGTCTGCAATTGTGCTGTCTTCTGTTTCACCAGAACGGTGAGAGATAACAGCTGTGTATCCTGCACGTTTTGCCATTTCGATTGCATCAAATGTTTCAGTTAATGTACCGATTTGGTTTACTTTGATTAGGATTGAGTTACCAACGCCGTTTTTGATTCCTTCAGAAAGCTTCTTCGTGTTTGTCACAAACAAGTCATCTCCTACTAGCTGAACCTTGCTGCCAAGGCGCTCAGTTAATAGTTTGTGACCTTCCCAGTCGTTTTCATCAAGGCCGTCTTCGATCGAGATGATTGGGTATTTCGATACCATATCTTCATACCAGTCAACCATTTCAGCAGATGTTTTCACAACACCTTCGCCTGATAAATGATATTTACCGTCTTCTTTGTTGTAGAACTCAGAAGATGCAGCATCCATTGCAAGTTTCACTTCTTCACCTGGTTTGAAACCAGCTTTTTCAATCGCTTCAACGATTGTTTGAAGTGCTTCTTCGTTAGAACCAAGGTTTGGAGCGAATCCACCTTCGTCACCTACAGCTGTGTTTAAGCCTTTTGCACTTAATACAGATTTCAGGCTATGGAAGATTTGTGCGCCCATGCGAAGTGCTTCACGGAAGTTAGGTGCACCTACAGGCATAATCATGAATTCTTGAATGTCTACGTTGTTATCCGCATGCTCTCCGCCGTTGACGATGTTCATCATTGGCACTGGAAGCGTTTTGGAGTTGAATCCACCAAGGTATTGGTAAAGTGGAATTTGTAAGAAATCAGCAGCCGCACGTGCTACAGCGATAGATACGCCAAGGATTGCGTTTGCGCCTAATTTCCCTTTGTTTTCTGTTCCGTCAAGTTCGATTAACATTTTGTCAATTGCTACTTGTTCAGTTACATCAAAGCCTAAAAGCTCTGGTGCAATGATTTCGTTTACGTTGTTTACAGCTGTCAGAACACCTTTTCCAAGGTAACGGTCTTTGTCTCCGTCACGTAGTTCTACTGCTTCATATTCACCAGTAGAGGCACCACTTGGTACTAGTGCACGGCCAAAGCCGCCAGATTCTGTGTAAACTTCTACTTCAACTGTTGGGTTACCGCGAGAGTCTAATACTTCGCGTGCATATACGTCAACAATGTATGGCATCGTTATTTCTCTCCTTTTGAATCAATTTGTTATTTCTGAATCAATGATGTTCCTGTCATCTCTTTTGGTTTTTCAAGACCAAGTAAGTCTAAAAGCGTTGGAGATAGATCGGCTAGAATGCCGCCTTCTCTAAGCGTTGCACCTTTTTTCGTTACGATGACTGGAACAGGGTTTGTCGTATGTGCAGTATGCGGCTTTCCTTCTTCAGTAATCAGCACGTCTGCGTTACCGTGGTCTGCCGTGATGATGGCATGTCCGCCTTTTGCTAGGATTGCGTCGACAACAGCTCCTAAGCATTCATCTACTGCTTCAATGGCTTTGATTGTTGGCTCAAGCATACCTGAATGACCAACCATATCCGGGTTAGCAAAGTTCAGGATGATCGCATCATGCTTGTCAGCATTGATGTCTGCAACTAGTGCATCCTTTACCTCATAAGCGCTCATTTCTGGCTTGAGGTCATAGGTTGCCACATCTGGCGAATTGATCAAGATGCGGTCTTCACCAGGAAATTCTTCTTCACGTCCACCGCTCATAAAGAACGTCACGTGAGGATATTTCTCTGTTTCAGCAATCCGCAGCTGTTTCAATCCATTTTGCGCTAGCACTTCTCCTACTGTGTTATCCAAATTCACTGGTTTGAAGGCAACATAGCCATCAACCGTTTCACTGAAGTGTGTGAAGCAGACGAAGTGTAAATGCTTCGGATGTGCTTCTCCGCGATCAAACGAGCGGAAATCTTCATTTGTGAAGGTGTTCGAAATTTGGATTGCACGGTCTGGGCGGAAGTTATAGAAAATCACAGAATCGCCGTCGTTTACTTTTGCAACTGGCTCACCATTTTCTCTCGTGATGACAGATGGAATAACGAATTCATCGTAGATTCCATTTTCATAGGAGTCATCAACGACATCATAGATGTTTTGATAACTTGGGCCTTCACCATACGCCATCGCGCGATATGCTTTCTCCACACGATCCCAGCGTTTGTCACGGTCCATTGAGTAATAGCGTCCAGAAAGTGTTGCCACTTCTCCGACACCGATTTCTTTGATTTGTTCTTCAAGCTGTTTTAAGTACACTTTGGCTGTCTTTTGACCAACATCACGTCCGTCCAAGAAGCCATGAATGTATACTTTTGTTAAGCCTTCTTTTTTCGCTAGTTTCAGCAAGGCAAAAAGATGCTGGATGTGGCTGTGCACACCGCCGTCTGACAGGAGACCGAATAAATGAAGGGCCTTGTCATTCTCTTTTGCATAAGTCATTGCCTCTAGGAACGTTTCGTTTTTCTCAAATTCCCCATCACGAATGGCAACATTCACTCTTGTTAAGCTTTGATACACAATGCGTCCTGCACCGATGTTCAAATGCCCAACTTCAGAGTTCCCCATTTGACCTTGTGGGAGGCCTACTGCCTCACCTGAAGCCGTTAAGGTTTGATGCGGGAATTCGTTCCAGTAGCGGTCGAAGTTCGGTTTCTTTGCTTGGGCAACAGCGTTACCAACTGTTTCGCCTCTTAAACCGAATCCATCTAAGATAATTAATGCAGCTGGTTTCTTACTCATATTGACCTTCCTCCAATAATTGAACGAAAGACTGAGGTTCTAAGCTTGCGCCGCCTACCAAAGCACCGTCAATATCGGATTCTGCCATATATTCTTTAATATTCGCAGGTTTCACGCTTCCGCCATATTGAATGCGAAGGCTGTCTGCCGCTTCTTGACCATATTCGCTTGCAACCGTTTGACGGATATGCGCACAAACGTCGTTTGCATCTTTCGCTGTAGAAGATTTCCCTGTACCGATCGCCCAGATTGGCTCATATGCAATAACAGATTCAGAAACTTGCTGAGTTGTTAAACCAGTTAGTGCTTTCTTCACTTGATCAGCGACAAGTTCATTTGTTTTGCCAGCTTCACGCTCTTCAAGCGTTTCACCTACACAGATAATTGGAACGATGCCATGCTTGAATGCAGCATGTGCTTTTTTGTTCACTGTTTCATCTGTTTCAGCGAAGAATTCACGGCGCTCTGAATGACCGATCACTGAGTAGCCAATGCCAAGATCTTTTAGCGCAGCAGGACTGATTTCACCAGTGAATGCACCATTTTCTTCAAAGTGCATGTTTTGTGCACCAATTTTAAGGTCTGTTCCGTTAGAAAGGCTGTTTAGCTTTTCAAGGAAAAGAGCTGGCGCACAGACAATTGCTTCCACTTTGTCAGGAGATGGAATGGATGACTTGACTTCTTCAACGAAGCTAACCGCTTCGCCAAGTGTTTTGTTCATTTTCCAGTTCCCAGCTATAATTGGTTTTCTCATGATTGACACTTCCTTATAGCAGTTTTGGTCTTATTTATCGTTTAATGCAGTAACACCTGGAAGCTCTTTGCCTTCCATAAATTCAAGTGAAGCGCCGCCGCCTGTAGAAATATGGCTCATCTGATCAGCCAGACCAAATTTCTCAACAGCTGCTGCTGAATCTCCACCGCCAATGACAGAATATGTATCTTTTGCTTCTGCCAGTGCTTCTGCGATTGCTTTTGTTCCTTTAGCGAATGCGTCGATTTCAAATACACCCATTGGTCCGTTCCAAACAACAAGCTTGCTGTTTTTAATAACATCAGCGTACTTGCCTATTGTCTCTGTTCCAATATCAAGTGCTTCTAGGTCACTTGGAATTTCAGAGATTGGCACAATGCTTGTATTCGCATCATTTGAAAAGTCGTCGGCTACCAGAACATCTGTTGGAATCAGGAAGTTCACGCCTTTTTCTTTTGCACGGTCCATAAAGGATTTCGCTAAATCGACTTTGTCTTCTTCTAATAAAGATTTTCCTACTTCGTGGCCTAGTGCTTTCACAAATGTGTAAGCAAGTCCGCCGCCGATGATGAGGTTGTCCACTTTATCAAGAAGACTTTCAATCACACCGATTTTATCCTTTACTTTTGCGCCACCGATAATCGCTGTAAATGGGCGATCAGGGTTTGAAATGGCTTTTCCTAGAACCTCAAGCTCTTTTTGCATGAGGAAGCCAGAAACAGCCGGAAGATATGCTGCAATACCAGCAGTGGATGCATGTGCACGGTGTGCAGCACCGAACGCATCATTGACATACACATCGGCTAAATCAGCAAATGCTTTTGATAGTTCAGGATCGTTCTTTTCTTCACCAGGATAGAAACGAACGTTTTCAAGCACTAGCACATCTCCTTCTTTTAAGTCAGAGATTTGCTTTTTCACGTTGTCCCCGTAAGCTTCATCCGTTTTTTTCACTTCTTGTCCAAGAAGCTCTTGCAGACGTTTCGCTACAGGTGTCAGACGCAGTTCTTCAGTAACTTGACCCTTCGGACGACCCAAATGACTAGCTAGTAGTACCTTTGCGCCTTGTCCTGTTAAATACTCAATCGTTGGTAATGCTGCGCGAATACGAGTATCATCCGTCACTTTTCCGTCTTTCATTGGAACGTTAAAATCTACGCGGCAGAACACAACTTTACCTTTTACGTCAATGTCTTTTACTGATTTCTTATTCATGCTCGTCAGGAGATCCTCCTTTATTCTGGTTTCCTTACGCATTGGACAAGTCTCTCTTTATCCTTTTCCCATTTTGCCCTCATCAAAACGAGAAATCGTGCAGAACGGATAAAAACAGAGAAAAAGGGAAAGGGATGCTTCCCCTTCCCTTGTCCGTCTTCATTATATCGTGTCTATAGGAAAGAACCAAGTGAGTTCCTTCAGTGTGACAAATTAAAGACCTTGTTTTGCAATGTAAGCTGCAAGGTCAACAACGCGGTGAGAATATCCACTCTCGTTATCGTACCAAGAAATGACTTTCACCATGCTGCCTTCCATTACCATTGTAGAAAGAGCATCAATTGTTGAAGAGTTTGCATTACCATTGTAGTCACCAGATACTAATGGCTCTTCGCTGTAGCCAAGGATTCCATTAAGTTCTCCTTCAGCTGCTTCTTTAAGTGCTGCATTTACATCTTCAACAGTTACATCTTGGTTTAATTCAGCCACAAGGTCAACTAAAGAAACGTTAGGTGTTGGAACACGCATAGCGCCACCGTTTAATTTACCTTTAAGTTCAGGCAATACAAGTGAAACAGCTTTCGCAGCACCTGTAGAAGTTGGGATGATGTTTTCCGCAGCTGCACGAGCACGACGGTAGTCTTTGTGCGGAAGATCAAGAATTTGTTGGTCATTTGTGTATGAGTGAACAGTTGTCATCATACCGCGTTTGATACCAAATTTATCGTTAAGTACTTTTGCAAATGGAGCTAAGCAGTTTGTTGTACAAGATGCATTAGAGATGACATCGTGGCTAGCTGCATCGTATTTGTCTTCGTTTACACCCATAACGATTGTGATATCTTCTTCGTTAGCAGGAGCAGAGATGATGACTTTTTTAGCGCCAGCTTCTAAGTGTTTTGCAGCGTCTGCACGTTTTGTGAAGAATCCAGTAGATTCAACAACGATTTCTACGCCTTGTTTACCCCAGCTTAATTTCGCAGGGTCACGCTCAGCTGATACTTCGATTGTTTTACCGTTCACTACTAAGTTCGTACCGTCTACAGAAACCTCTGCATCTAGTTTTCCGTGAACAGAGTCATATTGTAAAAGGTGTGCAAGCATGTTAGCGTCTGTTAGATCGTTAACCGCTACTACCTCAACTTCAGGATTGTTTAATGCTGCACGAAATACGTTACGTCCAATACGTCCAAATCCGTTAATACCGACTTTTACTGCCATGATGTTTCCTCCTTTTATAGGTCACAATGTTTTATATTGAGGGATCAATTGACTCCCTTAATAACTCTTTTGCGGCTCCTTCGTCTGTGACGAGAACCGTTCGGCGGGGTTTTTTGAAATAAGCTTCAATGGCCCCTGCCTTTGATGATCCACCTGCAACAGCAATGATGTGTGGAATGCTTTCTAAATCATCTAGCTGCATGCCGACGGAGTGCACTTTGTGGACGACCTCACCATCACGATTAAAGTAATAGCCAAAGGCCTCTGTCACTGCGTCATGCTCATCAATCTTTTTTAAATCTTCAGCTGGTGTGTTTCGTCTCATCGCCATTGTTTTTGCTTCACCGATTCCATGAATGAGCATCGTGGATGATTTAATCGTTTGAAGCACTTCTTTGACTGACGGCTCTTCAATAATGGAAGAGTAAGCACCTTCTGACAGCTGTCCTGGAACAAACAGCAGTTTGTAAGTACCGGAAGCTTTTTCAGCCATGTGGGCACAAATGGTGTTTGCCTGATTTTTTACATTCTCCCCAAGACCGCCTCTCGCAGGGACAAACATCATGTCTCTGTTTTTGGCATCAGGGGTCATCATTTCGGCAACGGCTTCCATCGTCGTTCCGCCAGTGACGGCGACGATATTATTTCCAGTAAACCTTTTTTTCATACATTGGACAGCAGCTCTTCCCATCTCTTGCTTCACCCACGGGGATTCGTCACTGTCACCAGAAACGATCACGACTTCTTCTAGGCCTAACTTCCTCTTCAATGTATTTTCCAAAAAGGTTAAACCTAAAACGTCTTTCATCATTCCTTCAAGCATTTCAAGCAAAGCGTGGCCTTCACTCGTCAGCATCATGCCGCTCGTTTTGACATCCAGCAGATTTTGTTCTTTTAAAAACTGAACTTCAGCTCTTAAGATGCGCTCACTGAGACCAAGACTCGTCGCAAGACTTCTGCGGCCGATTGGTTCAGCTAATCTGATGTACTGCAAAATGTCGTAGCGTTTTTGCATAACGATGAGAAGATCTGGCAATAATTTTTTTTGAGCTTCCAATAAACGATTCATGGCTAACGACCCTTTCTTTTCACGTTGGACTAAAAACGTCCCACTGTGACAAAAAACGTCCCGCCACAGCCAAAAAAAATCAATCCCTGCTTTCTTTAATTATTTTAACAGGATCATCTTGCATTTTCAACTATTACAAACACATTTAGACAAAAAATAGACACATTTTCACCGATAGCCTGCTTGTCATCAAGGTTCTTGCTATGATTTTTCTTTTCGAAATATTTTATTTTCTTCTATATTGAATGAATTCATCAATGAAAGTGTGCATGCGTAAGAGGTCCGCATACACACTTTTTTGATATAGTCGTCTTTTATGTTTTTGGGATTCCTTCCTCTTCGGCGAAACGCTTTGCCTCTTCCTTCGGTTTGATTTTGAGATAATAAATGATGTAGCAGGCAGCCATGAACGGGATTCCGCAATAAAGACCGATCCGCTGATCCTCGATAAAAAATAAGCTAATGAGCACGATGCCAAATGCGATGAAGCCTGCTAGTGGGACAAATGGATAGAGCGGTGTACGGAAGACGAGATCCTTTACATCTCCCCCGTCTTTTATGAATTGTTTTCTAAAGAAATATTGAGACAAACAAATGGACATCCACACCACAACAAGAACCATTCCAGAAATCGAAATAAGCCACACATACACCGTTTTTGGTGCCACAATACTTGTGAGCAGAGATAGAGCGGATACACCCATTGTCACCAATAATGCATTGATCGGGATTTTACGCTTGGACAGCTTTTTCGTAAAGGCAGGTCCTTTCCCGTCCTTTGAAAGCGACCAGAGCATACGTGATGATGCATATAATCCAGAGTTTGCTACAGACAAGACAGCTGTGATGATAATAAAATTCATGATATCTGCAGCATATGGGATGCCGACCTTGTCCAGCACAACCACAAACGGACTGTCGACAGCGCCTGCTGTCTGCCATGGAAGAAGTGCGGCTAGAACCGCAATTGATAAAACGAAAAAGACCATCGTTCTCCAAATAATATTCCGTATTGATCGAGGCAATGTTTTTTCAGGGCTTTCACTCTCACCTGCTGCGATCCCTACAAGTTCTGTTCCTTGGAAGGAGAAATTGACCGTGACCATGGTTAATAAAATAGCAAAAACACCATTAGGAAATAGTCCGCCATGATCCGTCAAATGACGAAATAAAGGGGCTGGTTCTCCGCCTTTTAAATGAATCATTCCGAAAATTGCGCCAATTCCGATGATAATAAACAATAGGATGGCCGCAACCTTGATGGCTGAAAACCAAAACTCCGTTTCAGCGAAGCTGCGAGCAGAGATGGCATTCACGGCAAATAATATCACGCTAAATGCTAGACACCAGAGCCAAACCGGAATATCTGGAAACCACCTTTGGAGCAATATGCCTGCTGATGTAAACTCCAGACCAATCGTACACGCCCAGCTAAACCAATACAGCCAGCCGATCATAAAGCCTGTGGACGGGCCTATATATTTGGTTGCATATTCCTGAAAGGAACCGGCTGTTGGCATCGCCACTGCTAATTCTCCAAGACAGAGCATGACCAAATACATTAAAAATCCGCCAATGATAAACGATAGAATGGCTCCCCCCGGTCCTGCCTGATGGATAATCAACCCTGACCCAAGGAAAAGCCCTGTACCGATGACGCCGCCTAAGGCAATCATAAAGAGATGTCTGCTTTTCATGGAACGCTCTAGTTCATTATGCTGTTCTTGCATCAAATCCACTTCCCCACTTTCCCTCTTCTATTCAGCATCCTTTGACAAAATTCGCTGTTCGTTGAAAAAGAAAGGGAGAAAGTGAAGCTTCCTCCCCCTTTGCCATTTAAGCTTGAAACAGTGATTCAATATGACCAATCGCCCAGTCTAAATCTGCTTTTGAAATGGTCAGTGGTGGTGCAAAACGGATGACTGTTTCATGAGTTTCCTTACATAACAAACCTGCTTGCTTCAGCTTTTCACAATAAGGTCTAGCTGCCTCTGTCAGCTCCATGCCTATAAATAGTCCGCGGCCGCGCACTTCTTTAATCACAGGACTTTGAATGTGTGCCAATTTGTCTTTGAAGTATTCACCAAGCTCCATAGAGCGTGCTGCAAGCTTTTCGTCGATTAAAACATCCAGTGCAGCAAGCGACACTGCACACGCAAGAGGATTTCCTCCAAAGGTAGACCCATGAGAACCAGGGTTAAACACGCCTAAAATATCGCGGTTTGCTACAACACACGAGATTGGGAATACTCCGCCGCCTAAAGCTTTCCCAAGAATCAGCATATCTGGCTCAATGTCTTCCCAATCACACGCAAACATCTTACCTGTTCGTGCTAACCCCACTTGAATCTCATCCGCAATGAACAGCACATTTTCTTGCTCACAAAGCGTTTTGGCTTCTTTCAAGAAGCCTTCTGGCGGCATGACAATCCCAGCTTCTCCTTGAATCGGCTCAATGAGGAAAGCCGCTGTCTGTGGTGTGATCGCTTCACGTAACGCTTCAATATCTCCGTAAGGAATTAGCTTAATTCCAGGAAGCATTGGGCCGAAACCTCTTTGGTATTCTGCTTCTGAGGAAAGAGATACAGCCGTCATCGTCCTCCCATGGAAATTGCCAACACACGCAATGATTTCTGCACGATTCTCTTCGATTCCTTTCACATCATAGCCCCAGCGTCTCGCTGCTTTTACAGCGGTTTCTACAGCCTCAGCACCTGTATTCATTGGCAGTGCCATGTCTTTATTCGTCAGTTTGCAAATTTTTTCATACCAAGGACCAAGCTGATCATTATGAAAGGCTCTCGAGGTGAGCGTCACGCGGTCTGCCTGTTTTTTGAGCGCTTCAATAATGCGGGGATGGCGATGTCCTTGGTTCACTGCGGAATACGCACTCAGCATATCCATATATCGATTGCCTTCAGGATCTGTCACCCACACTCCCTCAGCCTCTGAAATGACAATTGGCAGCGGATGATAGTTTGCCGCTCCATATTGCTCTGTTTGTTGAATCAATTCATTTGTCTGTGTCGTCATCATCTATTCCTCCTTCTGTAAGGTAGCTTCTTTCAATTGGGTTCATCTTCATCCATATGTTATGCAAGGATCGTGCCAACTTTCTGACCGCTTGATCATGGGGTCTACTTCAATTAATTACGCAAAATTTCTTTGCATATGCCAAATTTTTTAGAGGAAACCGCAAAATTTTTCATGTAAAATAGAGGTAACGTCAGGAGGTGGCGCAATTGAAAAAAGATCTGCATGCCGCAAAGCTTGAAAATGAGATTGATTTATATAAACAAATGCTCGATTTAATTGATGTCGGGGTTCATGCAATTGATGAGAATGGACATACGGTTGTTTATAATAAAAAAATGATGGAGATCGAGTCTTTAAAACGCTCAGATGTTCTCCATAAAAATGTACTCGATTTCTTCGCCTTTCAAGATGAGATGCACAGTACACTAGTCCAAGCGCTGCGTACCGGGAAACAAACCGTACATGCCAAGCAGACGTATCATAATTACAACGGAAAAGAAATCACAACGATTAACCATACATACCCGCTCGTTCGAGATGGTCTCATTCAAGGGGCAGTTGAAATTTCGAATGATGTGACCAAGCTGGAACGGCTGATTCATCACAATATGAAGAAAAAAGGAAGCACCCGCTTTACCTTCGATTCTATTATTGGACAAAGCCCTGCCTTTTTAGAGGTGATTGAGCATGCGAAACGAGCGACACGCACCTCTTCCTATGTGCTCATTGTTGGCGAAACCGGGACTGGGAAAGAGCTGTTTGCTCAAAGCATTCATAACGGCAGCAGCCGGTCATCTGGACCTTTTATTACTCAAAATTGTGCGGCACTGCCTGATAATTTGATTGAAAGCCTGCTCTTTGGTACACAAAAAGGGGCTTTTACGGGAGCAACTGATCAGCCTGGCTTATTTGAGCAGGCGCAAGGAGGAACCTTGCTTTTAGATGAGATCAACTCACTAAATCCTCATCTTCAAGCAAAACTACTGCGCGTCTTACAGGAGAAACGTGTGAGAAGGCTAGGAAGCACAAAGGAAATTGCTGTTGATGTAAGAGTGATTGCCAATATGAATGAGGACCCTGTGGATGCAATCGCAGGTGGACGCATGCGCAAGGATTTATTTTATCGTCTCGGTATTGTCACCTTATTTATTCCGCCGCTTTCTGAACGAAAAGAGGACATTCCTACGTTTGTGAATCATTTTATTCAAAAATATAATGAGCTGTTTCAAATGAAGGTGAAGACGGCTGATGAAGAGGTACTTGCCCTTTTTAAGGCGTATCATTGGCCAGGCAATGTAAGAGAACTTGAGCATGTGATTGAGGCGGGGATGAATATGATGATGGATGAAGACGACTTAAGCATGCATCACCTTCCCTATCATTTTAGATTTAAGCACGGGGAAGCCCGTCCTAAGGCGCAATTGCAAACAAATTCTTTGCAGCAAACCGCAGCTGCTGACACCTTTGTGTATACAAGCCCAGAACAAACGACTGATTTCCAAACCCAAATGGAACGATTCGAAAAACAATACATCGTCCATTACTTAGAAAAAATGGACGATAATATTTCACAGACTGCAAAGTTATTGGGCATGAGCAGGCAAAGTCTGCAATATCGAATGAAAAAGCTACATATTTCTCGTCAATAATAGAGCTGTGCCATCATTCGGCACAGCTTATTGTGTATCTGACTGTTCTGCTGGTTTTGGCAGCACATCACCGAGCAGATTTTCTACATTTTTCAAATGCGTAAGCATCGCTTTCTCTGCTTCTTCTGGCTGCCTTGCAACGATGGCTTTGTAAATTTGTTCATGTTCTTCGTAAAGCTTCCGAATGGAGGCTTTCGTTGAGAATAACACGACTTTTCTCGTTTCCCGCATCGTTTCTACTAACAAGGATGAGACTTGATTCATTAACACCTTTAATACATCATTCTTCGAGGCTTTGGCTAAGGCGAGATGGAAGGTAAGGTCTGCCTCTTCACCAATTTCTTCATGGGCTTCTGCCAGCTTCATTTGTTCGAGTGCATCACGCAGCTGATGTAGGTCATCGTCCGTCCGAAGCAGCGCCGCCTTTTTGACAGCACCTGTTTCAATAATGGTTCTCACTTCAAGGAGCTGCCTGACATCATGCTGCTTCATTAAAAATGCAGGAGATAAAGAAAATGCGAGCTGTTCAGGATCGAACTGCTTCACATATGTGCCTTCCCCTTGTTTCATCTCTATTAATCCGATCGCTTTGAGAGCAGACAGCGCCTCTCTCACAGCGGAACGGCTGACTTGAAAGCTTTCTGAGAGCGATTGAACCGAATCTAATTTTTCTCCCGGAAGAAGCTCACCAGTGCGAATCGATTCGATTAATGCATCCGCAATTTCTTCATATATTTTTTTGGTTTTGATTTGTTTATATTTCAATTGGTCTCACCTCATCACTGTTGTCTACCCTTTTCGGCTCATGCCCTATCTTATACTTTACCCCAAAATTTCCGTTCACACGTCTCCCCGATTTAATTTTCAAAAAATCTTCTGTATGCCTCGCTTTCAACTAAAAAAGCACCTGCCATGTTTCTGGCAAGTACTTCTTTTTAATCATAGCGCTTCCGCTGTGTAGATGATGGAAGATTCATTTGTTCACGATATTTTGCAATGGTTCTGCGCGACACTCGGATGCCAAAGGTTTGCTGTAGCTGCGTCATCATTTGCTGATCTGAATACGGTTTTTTCTTATTTTCCGTTTGGATCAGCTCTGCGATGTACGTCTTGACTGTGTAGCTGGACGCCTCTTCCAGCGAGGGTCCTTCTAGCTTTGCTTGGAAAAATTGCTTCATTTCCATGAGGCCATAAGGGGTTTGCACTATTTTCCCTTTCACCGTTCGACTGACTGTTGACTCATGCACTTGCAATATATCTGCGATCCGCTTCATCGTAAGCGGTTTCATTTTATGTTTCCCTGTAAGGAAAAAATCTGTCTGGTGTAAGATAATCTCACGAACGACATGGGTCATCGTTTGTTTTCTTTGCTTCAGCGCTTGGACAAGCCAATTGTACTGCTGCTCTTTTTCCTTTAGATACGCATATGCTTCATGCCGCTTTCGGTCTTGAATCATGGCGAAGTATCCTTCATTCATTTCAACGTCTGGGAAAGCGCGCTGATTCAGCTCAAATGTGATGTGGTCCTGCACGACAGTTATCGTTACATCTGGCTCTATATACACATGGTCTTCTTCGTATGAGAAATGGATGCCGGGTCTTGGTTCAAGCTGCGACACCTCATCTTGTACCGCTTGAAGTGTTTTCATGGAAATGCCTGTTTTCGCCGCGATTTCCTTCCAAGCCTTTCTTGCAAAGAGAAAGAAGTGCTCATCAATGATCAGCTCGGCTTCATACCAGCGCTCCTTTTTTCTTCTCAGCTGAAGCAGGATGCATTCTTGTAAAGATCTTGCGCCAATACCGGCAGGCTCTAGCGATTGAAGCTGATGAAGGACGGCTTCTACTTCTTCAGCTGACACCTTTAAGACAGCTGCCATCTCGTCAACCGGTTCATTTAAATAGCCATTAGAATCAATGGACTCAATCATAAAGTGAAAGATCCTTTGATTCTTTTCACTTAGATTTAAATCAATGGCTTGCTTCTTTAAATACATTTGCAGGCTTTCTTTTTGATGCGTTCGATACGGCTCTGTCATTCGATCTTGAGATTTTTTATGATAAACTGGTTGATAGCTGTCCGTGTCTTTCCGCTCAATCAGAGGGTTCTCAAGCGCTAACTGGTCAAGATACTCGCCAAGCTCAGTGCTATTCAGCTGGAGCAATGTAATGGCCTGCCTGAGTTCTGGTGTGAGCACCTGCTTTAATACTTGTTCTTGTTGCAGATTAAGGCTCATTGTCTCCCCTCCCTCTCATCATTTTACATGAAGATTGACGGACCGTATATACGAAATAGGAGTGATTCCCATGTCTGAACTTTTTTCCGTTCCATACTTTGTTGACAACTTGAAACAACACATCGCCATGAATCAAAATGAAGACAAGATTCATGCCATGAATGCCTATTACCGCTCAGTGGTGTCAACGCTTGTACCAGACCAGCTGACCAAAAATGCTGTGGTTTTGAAGCGAATTCAGCACCTTGATGAGGCGTATCAAAAGGTGAAAAAAGAAAGCGAATGAACGAAAAAGAACACCCTTTGTCACGATGGCAAAGGGTGTTTTTCATTTGCAAAAAGCTTCCGATCCAGCCTTGATTTGTACATCATCAAAAAGCCAGAACGTCCTACAGTATAGATGATAAAAGCAAACCATAATCCGTGATTGTGCCAAATAGGCGTAACTGCTGCTTGAACAACGATAAACAAGATCATCGCAAACAGCATCGAATTTCTGACAGGGGCAATTTCTGTCGCACCTGTAAATACGCCGTATATGACCAAACCGAAACAAGCGGCAAACGGATAGAGAACGAGCCAGTCTGCATAGCCTAATGTCACATCAAGAAGCCGGGGAAGATTTGTAAACAAGCCCAAGATCGGCTCTTTTAAGAGGAAATAAACCGACGCAATGACGCATGCCATGACAAGTGCCCACTGCCTTGAAAGGGTTAAGGTTCTCTCATAAAGGGTGCGGTCATTTGCACCAACTGATCTGCCCACAAGGATGCTGGATGCATTGGCAAAACCATCGAACAAATAAGCCATGATGTAGTGAATTTGAAATAAGATGGCATTGGCCGCAAGCATATCTGTTCCAAAAGAAGCACCTTTTGCTGTAAACATGTTAATCACGACAAGGAGACAAATCGTCCGAATAAACAAATCTTTATTCACATGAAACATTTTCTGCACTGCCTGTGTATCCATGATTTTCTTAATAGAAGGCATCTGGAACCCGTTTTTTGAATGCTTCATGATGATCCATGCGCCTAATACAAAGGCGGTTAATTCAGATATCAATGTCGCAGCCGCCACCCCTTTGACTGCAAACGAAAACACATGAACAAGCAGAAGGGCAAGGACCATATTCATGACATTGATCAAGATTTGTAAAGAGAGGGCTTCTTTCATTTTTGCCATCCCCATCAGCCAGCCTAATATCACATAATTCATCAAGGTAAACGGCGCACCCCAAATCCGAATATGAAAATAATCTGCTGCAAATTGCCGAACATCCGCAGAGGGAGAGATCACTAGAAAAGCAGATTGAATAATGGGCCATTGCAGGGCAATAAAACAAAGGCCGACAATGATAGCGATTAAAAAGGGTCTTAGAAAAGCAAGTACACCCTGCTCTTCACTTTGCGCCCCGTTTGCTTGAGCGGCAAAAGCAGATGTACTCACCCGCAAAAAACCAAAGAGCCAATAGAGTGTACTGAAAATGAGACTGCCAACTGCGACGCCTCCAATATACGCGGGATTGGCAAGCTGACCGACAACAGCTGTATCAACAGCTCCAAGTAATGGGGTGGTCATCGTTGAGATGGTTAAAGGAATGGCTAAAGCTAAATACGCTCGATGGTTCACGATGCCACCTGCCTTTCATGAAAAATAGCCTCTCTAAAAGAGGCATTGATGAAATGAAGATTTATCGAACCGGTCTGCCAATTGTTCGGGACAAAGGATGGTCTGCGAGCATTGCATCTCTCATCTTTTGCACCGCTTTCTCTTCTGATGAAAAGAAATCATCCTTTGATCGAAATTGAGCAACAAGTTCACCTTGATCTAATATCGCCAATTGATCACTTAAGTGATAGGCTGCCGTCATATCATGCGTAATAAATAAGTAAGCGACACCTAGTTCCTTCTTTAATTCTACTAATAAATCTAAAATGACACCCTGTGTGACCATGTCTAAGCTGCTGACGGATTCATCCAGTACGACGAGCTTTGGCTGCAGCAATAAGGCTCTTGCAATGTTGATTCTTTGCAGCTGGCCGCCGCTGAATTGATGCGGATATTTAGACAAGTCCTTTTCACTGAGCCCGACTCTTTCCAGCCAATGGATCAGCACGCTTTTGCGTTCTTTTCGGCTCATGGTTTCATAGTTTTCAAGCGGCTCGGATAAAATTTGTTCGACTGTCCACCTTGGATTTACCGCCGAGTACGAATCTTGAAACACCGCTTGCACATGCCGGCGATAATGTTTGCGTGTTCTTTGATCTGCACAATATATATCCTGCCCTTCAAAAAGGACCTGACCGGCTTTTGGCTTCTCTAGACCAAGTATGATACGGCCTAGCGTGCTTTTCCCTGCACCGCTTTGCCCCAGCAATCCGACGCACGTGCCTTCTTCAATGATTAAATTGACGCCGTTTAAGACTTGATCTGCGCCTTTTCTTCTCATCAGAAACGACCGGCTGTTGTATGAATGACTAACTGCTTTCACTTCTAATAAATGCAAGGGCCTTCTCACCTCAAATCGGGCAAACAGCTGGGATGGATGGACGAGCTGCTAATAGTTTCTTTGTATAATCATGCTTGGGGTTTTCAAAAAGCTCAAGCACTTCTGCTTTTTCAACCATTTCTCCCTGTCTCATGACAACAACCTGATCTGCCATTTCTGCAATGACGCCAAGATCGTGAGTAATGAGCAAGATGGCAGTTCCATAGTCATGACGAATTTGGTTCAGATGCTCCAGCACCAGCTTCTGCGTGTGTACATCTAAAGCAGTTGTTGGTTCATCTGCTATGAGGAGAGGCGGGTGCATACAGGCAGCCATGGCAATCATGACACGCTGCAGCATGCCGCCGCTTAGTTCAAAGGGATACTTGTTTAACAGCTTGTCTGGCTGCGGCAGATTCATCTGCGCTAACGCATCGACTGCCTTCGCTTTTGCCTTCCTTTTACTGACAGCGGTATGCCGGCGGATGGTTTCAATCAGCTGATGACCGATCGTCCATACTGGCGTAAAGCTGTTCATTGGATTTTGCATGATATATGAGATGTCCTTGCCCCGAATAGAACGCATATCCCTTTCACTCAGACCGATCAATTCTCGTCCTTGAAGTGTGATGCTACCAGTGACATCGGTTGTTTTTCGGTCAAGCATATGTAAGATCGACATACTTGTCACCGTTTTCCCGCAGCCGCTCTCACCTATTAATCCAACGATTTGGCCTCGCCCTACTTCAAACGATACGTCCTGAATAAGAGAGGTTGTCCCATGAGGCGTTTTCGTCTGCACATGCAGGTTCTCTATTTGTAAAATGGATTCTTGCACATTGATCATTCCTTTACACACGGCGTTTGATACCATATTTCTCTGAAAGGGCTTCTCCTAGTAAATTAAAGAGGACGACGACAGCCATGATGACAAGACCTGGATACAGCATCAACTGAGGATTTGTTTGAATATACGATTTCCCTTCATGGATCATCGCTCCCCATTCAGGCATAGGAGGCTGAACGCCTAATCCGAGAAAGGACATCGCAGAAATGTCCATAATCGCCCAGCCCATTTCAAGTGTGCCAATGACCGCGAGTGGCGGCAGGACATTTGGAATCATATGCTTTCTCATGATGTTCCAGTGGGATGTCCCGCTGATTTTCGCAGCGGCAATAAAGTTCTGTTCTTTTAAACTCAGCACCATTCCTCGGAAGACGCGAGCATAGTATACCCACTGCACAAGCATCAAGGCAAGCACTACTTGAGAAAGTCCAGGACCGAAGATGCCGACTAATCCGAGGATCAGCACCAGGTTCGGGAATGCCATGATCCCGTCGCAGATTCTCATTAAGACGTGATCGATCCAGCCACCTTTGTAACCTGACAACAAACCAACGATTAACCCAATCAATAAAGAAGAGAGAAAGATTAATAACGCACAGCCTAGTGAAACACGTGCACCATATAAAATTCGAGATAAATTGCATCGGCCTAATTGATCTGTCCCAAGAGGATACTCCCACGAAGACCCCTTTAGCTTCATCGCTAGATTGACAGCCGCCGGATCATGTGGAGCGATCCACGGTGCACATATTGTCACAATCAGCAATAGACCAAGGAGCACCACGCAGATCGAGATCAGCTTTTGATGAGAGAAGAGATATTTTCCTTTTGTCATCATGACTGGCGGCCTTCCTTTCTGGAAATACGGGGGTCGATGATCAGCTGAAGTAAGTCCACAATCAAGCTGCTCAAGATAAAGATACATGCTGCCATGAGGACATAGAATTGAATGACCGGCAGATCCCGGTTAAAGATCGCTTCAATAAAGAAGCGTCCAAACCCTGGCCATGAAAAAACTGCCTCTACGATAATGGTTCCTGTCAGCAGCTTGCCAAGATTCACCCCAAGCCCTGTCAGCATTGGCGATATCGCGATTCTCAATACATGCTTGAACATGATCGACCGTTCCTTTAATCCTCTGATTCTCGCATATTGAACAAACGGCTCTTGAAGCGCCTCACTCACACTTGATCGTAATAGCCTTGTATACATCGCAATTAAAGGGACTGCCAGTGTGACCGACGGCAGAATGAGATGCTCCCATGTTCCAACACCTTCAACCGGTAGAAGATCGAGCTTCACCGAAAAAAAGAAGATGAGCAAATACCCCAAGACAAATGTCGGGATAGATGCTCCTAAGAAAGAAATGAGCCGGCTCACATGATCAACGATGCCATTTTTCCTCATGCCGCTGAAAAAACCGAGTGGAATGCTGACACAAATTGCAATCAGTAGACTAGTCAGCGCCAATTGAATCGTCGCTGGTATTCTATAGATTACCTCATTGAGCACAGGCTGGTTGGACATATATGACTTGCCAAAATCAAGATGAATGACTTTTTCAATGGTGTGAAGATACTGCATATAAAACGGTTGGTCTAAACCAAATTCACTTCGTTTTTGCGCTAATATTTCATCCGTTGGCTGGATATGAGCCGCTGCTAAATATGCCTCAGCCGGGTCGACTGGCGAAAGGTGAATCATACCAGTCGTGAAAAGAGTGGCTAATAAAAATACAGGGATGATTGATAGCATGCGTTTGACGATATAGCGGCCCATTTCCTAACCTTCCTTCTATTACTTCAGCTTAATACCTGTGAATGGATGTTCGTCGCGATTTGCTGGGAACTCAAAGTCCTTCACATTTTTTTGATAAACGGCTGTCTTTTTAAAATAAGAGATTGGCACAATTGCCCCTTGATCCTGTAATGAAGATAAGACAGACGAATAAAGTGCTTTTCGTTTGTTTTCATTGGTTGTTGATGGAATTTCGCTCATTTCTTTGATCAGCTTGTCCTTATTTGGATAGGCTGAAATGGCTTCTTTGAATCCAAAACCATCTGATGAGACGACGTTCATAAATGTATGCGGATCATATGGCGCTCCGTAGTTGCTAAAGAAGTTCATATCAAACTTATTAGCTTTAAAGCGCTGCACCTGTGTTGCCAGCTCCACACCTTCAAGTTTGACACCAACGCCAATGGCACCCCATTCTGCTTGAAGGGTCTCAGCCATCGCTTTTTGAATCGATTCTGCTGAATCATACATCATACTAAATTCAAGCGTTTTTCCATCTTTTTCACGAACGGTTTTTCCTTTTGGTAGTGTCCAGCCTGCTTCATCCAGCAATGCTTTCGCTTTGTCTACATCATATTGGAACGACTTCACCTTAATATCAGAAGTGTAAGGCATGTTGGTCGGCAATATGTGATCTGCTTCATCCTCTAAGCCAGAGGTGACACCTTCAACCATTGATTTCTTATTCATAGCATATTGAAGGGCATGACGCACTTTCTCATCTGACAGCTGATCCACTTTTGTGTTCATGACAAGCTGTCTCGTTGCAACTGGCTCTGACATTTTCGTTTCGTACTTACCGCTCGCCTCTAGCTGTTTGTAGGCATCAAGGCTAATGGTTCCTTCTCCGTAAAGGACGTCTACATCACCTTTTTCAAATGCCATGACTCTCGTTTCCGCATCTGGGATGACCTTGACTTTGATTTCTTTGACCTTTGGTTTTTCTCCCCAATAATGATCATTTCGTTCGAAAATGGCATAGTCATCTTTTTGATATGTTTTTAATACCCAAGGGCCTGTCCCCACTGGTTTTTCAATTCCTTTTGACGTATCTCCGTTTTTAGGGAAGCCTGCTTCGCCTAAGAAACGAACTGGGCGGACAACGGCTAATTCTTGAACAGTTGGATAATATGGCTCTGTTAATGTGAGTTTAAACGTTTTCTTGTCTACTGCTTCTGTCTTTTTGATTTTTTTTATCACACCTAACCAGCTATGTATATCCTTGTTTTTTAAGATGGAATCAAAGTTCTTTTTCACAATGTTTGCATTAAACTCAGATCCATCTGAAAATGTCACTTTGTCTCTTAAATGGAACGTGTACACCTTGCCATCCTTTGACACATCCCATGATTTCGCTAATTCAGGTTTTAGCTTTCCATTCTTTTGATAGCTGACCAATGGCTCATAAATCATTGATTGCGCGAACAATTGTGATGGGTTGTATACGTGCGGATTCATTTCGCCAATATCTCTCGGCCAAGCCATCGTGATCATGTCAGGATGATCCTTGTTTCCATCTGCTCCATTGTTTGCTTGAGAGCAGCCTACTAATAAAAAGATAAGTAAAAATGTAAACACAGTATTTATTTTAATTTTCGGAAAAAATTGGCTCCAAATAGACATAAGATGTTCCTCCTAATTGATGCTGATAATCATTTTCATTTTAAGGAGGAACAACCCCGTTGTCAATAACATATTTAAAACGATATGACAACAAAAAATCCTAATTATTCCATTAGTTGATGAATTTGATAAAAAGAGAGGCAGGCTGCTTACAAGTGAGCAGCCTGTGAAGAGGTGAAGTTTTTTTCTCGCAGGGCATGACGAAGTGTGTCAATGATACGATCCTGTTCAGCGTCTGTCATACTTGTTCCAGAGGGGAGACAAAGCCCTGTTTCAAATAACAATTCAGATACGGGAGTGCCTTTCGCCGCTGAATAAAAGGGACAATCACGAAAGAGCGGCTGCTCGTGCAGCGGCTTCCATACACGTCTTGCTTCAATCTGTTCTTCTTCTAGTGCAGCAATAATGTCCACTGGAGAGGTATTTTTATCGCGATCAATAGTCAATGTCGTCAGCCAGCGGTTGGACTTGGTGTCTTGATATTCAGGCATGAAATAAAGACCCTCTACTTTAGATAACGCATCCTGATAACGCCTGAAAATGCGGCGCTTTTGTTCAACACGCTCGTCCAATATTTCCATTTGAGCAATCCCGACGCCTGCTAGCAGGTTGCTCATGCGATAGTTGTAACCTATCTCTTGATGCTCATAATGCATCGCGCGTTCTCTAGCCTGTGAAGCGAGAAAGCGGCAGCGTTCGATCGCAGCTTCATCATCACTCACAAGCATTCCGCCGCCTGATGTTGTAATGATTTTATTTCCATTAAACGAATAGACACCGAACCTGCCCATTGAGCCGCTTTTTTTTCCTTTATATAGAGAGCCTAACGATTCAGCCGCATCCTCAATGACTGGTACATCATATGCTTCACACAACGCCAGAATCTCGTCCATTTTTGCGCTTTGTCCATATAAATGCACGACAATGACAGCACGGGGTCTTTTTCCAAGTCGTTTTGATTCCACAAATGCCTTTTCTAAAGCAATCGGGCACATATTCCATGTATCCCTTTCAGAATCAATAAAAACGGGTGTCGCTTGTTCATATAAAATCGGATTTGCAGTTGCAACAAATGTGAGGGTGGAACAAAAGACAATGTCCCCTTTTTGAACGCCAATAAGCTTTAAGGCGAGGTGAATTGCTGCTGTTCCAGAAGATAAAGCCGCTCCTGCATCCACTCCTGCATAGCGCGCAACTGCCTGCTCAAATTCATTCACAAGAGGTCCAAGCGGTGCAATCCAGTTGCTCTTGAAGGCTTCCTCTATTTTCAAATACTCTTTTCCGCTCATATGCGGTGGTGATAAGTAAATTCGTTTCCTTTCTTGCATCATTTCCCACCCTCTCGCCGATCTTTGATTTCTATTGCAGGAATGCCTACAGCGACTTTCTGATCGTGTATATCTCTTGTTACTGCGGCTCCTGCGCCAATGAGTGTCCAGCTTCCGATCGATGTCCCGGGTATCACAACAGCACCTGCTCCAATATGTGTACCCATTCGTACAGACACACAGCCAGTTAACACTGCTCCCGGTGACAGATGGACAAACGATTCCAGTATACAGTCATGCTCTACGATAGATCCTGTGTTGATAATCGCATGTTCACCGATTGCTGCATCTGCTTGAACTACTGCCCTTGCCATAACGACAGCTCCTCTTCCAATGACTGCTGATGGACTTACGACCGCCTGTGGATGGATGAGTGTGGCAAATGCCGTGTTTTCAAAGGAGAGGCGTTCCTTTACTAACTGTCTGCTCTCATTTTGCCCGATCGCAATCAGCCATTTCATATGTGGCATTGTCTCTCTCAGCTGTTGACTCATGGAGATCGGTCCATACAAGATACTGCTTTGAGTCGTCGTCTCTTCAAATTGATCATCTAATACGGCACATAATGAGTAATCGGGATGGGCAGCAATCATTTCTTGAATGACTTTGCTATGCCCGCCAGCCCCCATTAAACCAATCGGTTGCTCTTTACATATCAGTTCCTTTGAATTTTTCAGCTGTGGCATGATGCGGCTGCTGCACCCCCTCTGTTTTGATGACTTTCAGCAAGGTCATCCATAAAATTTTCATATCAAGCCAAAATGATTGATGCTCGACGTACCAGAGGTCATAGGTGAATTTCTCCTCCCAGGAGATCGTGTTCCTTCCATTCACCTGTGCCCATCCAGTAATGCCAGGCTTGACAAGATGGCGCCTTGCTTGCTCCTCTGTATACATCGGCAAATACTCCATCAGAAGCGGCCTTGGTCCAACGAGACTGAGCTCTCCTTTTAGGACATTGACTAGCTGCGGCAATTCATCAAGACTGAGCTTGCGAATCAAAGCGCCGGTTTTTGTTAATCGAAGATGATCTGGCAGGAGCGCCCCTTGCTCGTCACGTTCATCGGTCATCGTCCGAAATTTATATAGCATAAATGGCCGGCCATACAGACCAGGCCGCTTCTGCCGAAACAACACAGGCGTCCCAATTTTCCACCGAATCAGTCCATAAAGCAGAGGAAAAAGAAGACTGCCTGCGATGAGCAGCGTCAATGCCACCATCACATCTAACATTCTTTTCATCATGAAATCTCCTTTTCTCACTAGCGGGAAACAGCTTGTTTTACCTTGTGCACCAGCTGCTGCCGCTCTCGTTTTGTTCCTGCAAATTGATACAAGTAGCCCATATAGAGAAAGAAACAAAGACCGCCAATACAAAACAGCTCCCACCAGGACGTCACGTCATAAATCGCTTGGATTCCTGCACAGACGCCCCAAACCATGAGCGCTCCTGCAAGTGGAACCATCGTATGTTTGTAAAAGATGGTGCGTTTCTGATTCGTGATGCGGGCCGTATAAAATGGCAGAAACACGATATTTTTGATCAATAAAACAATCGCTCCCGCTGATGCAATGCCGTATAAACCAAGCTGAAGCGTATGAGTCAATCCATAGGCAAAAAGCACATTGGATACACCTAATATGAGCGTGACCACCGCTGGAACCTTCAATCGATTAAAAGCGGTCGGCACATATGTCAGCGGTAAAAACATCAAGGTCAAGCATAAATAAGCAGCATGAATCATGAGAAGCCATTTCAGCTCTTCAAAGGCAGGTCCAAGCCATAAAAGCATGAGCGGACCGGCAAGTCCTCCTAGCAGAGCGGCCGGAAACGCGACAAATAATCCGCTCCACTTAATGGCACTGGCTGCATATTGGATGAGACCGTCTTCATCTTGATTCGAGTAAAATTTCGTAATCGTTGGGGCAAACACAACCGCCAATGTCCCTGCGAGTGTGCGTAATAATAATGGAAATTGTAATATCGCCGCATACTGTCCCGTCGCTTCCGCTCCAATGAGCAGATTGGTCATCAATAAATCAATCTGTAAAAATAGTAAAATCCCCATTTGCTCAAAAGAATGCCAGACCCCTGATCGAACAAGTGTGAGACTAGAAGATAGTGAAACGTGCCGCCACTTAAACGAAAACCAAGGAATAAGCTTTTTAAAATAATAGATACCAATTCCCATAGCCGCCAAGCTTCCTATCACAGCCGCAAGTGGAATATGCCAGATGGCTGGTGCCGTCCATGTAAACAGCAGCACAATCATCAGTGCCCTCAAAAACATTTGAATGGCCTGACCAATACTTGATACATATAACTTATTCGCATAAAACGGCGCAGCCCCAATGCCGGACATGACAAAATTGAGCATAAATAAAAGACCCCCTAATATAAAGGCGGTCTGTGTGTCTTTTGCGAGATAAATAGGCACATGAAGCCACTCTACCAGCTGGCGGGACATGAATAGACAAAACAGAAAAAGGCTAATCGATAAAAAAATGGAACTGACGAAATAAGATGAGAGATAGCGCTGCGCCTTCTCCATTTCCCCTTTATGAGCCGCCACAGAAAAAAAGCGCACCACCACAGCACTTAATGACGCCGTAATAACCGATAAATAGTTGATCATATTTTGCGTCAGATGGATTAAGCCGAATGCTTCGACTCCAAGTGTATGAACGATGTACGGTGTTAAACAAACAGACATAAGCATCATCAAGACAAACGTCATGATGTTTGCACTGGCATTGTAAAGAAACGCTCGATTCATTTTGATTTCACGCAGCGTGTAAAAGCCTTCATCCAGCTTCCTCTCCCTTTTGTCCGCTCGTTTTCATCAGCTGATGAATCGCCTCTTTCACAGACGCCCCATTCGGTTCTTTCAATAGCGTCAAAAACGGAAGATGAGCCACCCATTCATACCCTTCCATCACCTTATGATCAAACGACCTGAGGACAACACACGGTGTTTGCGTAATCGCACAAAAAATCATACCGTGAAGCCGGTCTGTCACGACCACCTGCGCCTTACTTAACTCTGTCCATAAGGCAGATAATTCATCTAAGCGAGTCGTTCGATCCACTCGTTTGCCAATTGTCGTTGTGATCAAATCGACTTGATCATACGTCTCTTGAATTTGCTGCTTTAGCTGCCGCCGCTCCTTTTCGGTGAGGTACGCTTCCTTATCCTCTCGCAAACAAAGTAAAACCCCTTCACGTTTTTGTTCCTTGGTTGATTCATCTAATGTCAGCACCATATCAGGCTGTTTCCACACATCTTGATCAGGGAAGTGCTGCTTCATCCAAGTGTAGGTTGTTTGATCTCTTGCCATGAGAAGCAGCCTCGGATGGTGTTTGTATGTTTGAATAGCGCGGCGTTCCTCTCTTTTTCCTCTCTTTGTTTCTGTAAAATGGGCAGTGGCCGGCAGTTGAATCACCGGATAGGACTTGAAGGTTTTCATGATAAATTGTCTCGTCCATTCTTCATAACGGTATAAGTCTCCCATATTGCCCCCACCGATGATACAGACGATGTCTTCCGGGTGCCGCATACGCTTTAACGGACGGGCGAGGCGATAGATCTCTTTCATGTCCACTTCCATGATGTCATAGGCGGGAAAGTGCTCTTTTAAAAAACAATAACTCGCATAGGCAATCGCATGATCCCCTAAATTATCATGTCCTGGCAGCAGCGTGAGAATGATTTTCTTCTGATGACTCCGCTCTGGCAGGCTTTGGCGGCTCAGTCGATATTCAAGCGGATATTTAACCTTTAAGAGCAGCCACTCTGCGGCGTGCGCCTTCAATTGCTGCAATGTCAATCTCATCACCCCTATTTCCTTGTTTGATATTCGATCCATTTTTGATAGCTAGAAGCGGCGGCAGAAAGTGGATAGACCAGCCGGCACTTCGCAAGGAATAAAATCATTCGCTTCCGCGCGGTGAGCTTCGATGGTTCCACTTGTTTGACGGCATGCTGAAAAGCCTCGTGTGTCACCATTTCCCGCATATGATCAAGCTTTTCCCGAAGAGAGAGTGCATTTTGGCTCTTCCATTCGTTGAGCATACAATGAAGAGTGTGATTGACAATAAAAAAATCAAGTGCCTTCTCATACAGAGAGATGTCATCATATTCTGTCAAAAACAAGCGCTGTGCATGATAAAAGGTTAGTCCATGATGAAAATACTGCTTCTGATATCGCTGCACAATAGAAGATAGATGAACACGGTAGTAATAAAGTGGTTCATGAACAAAGGCAATACTGCGTGATAAAGAAAAACAGCGCAGCGTCACATATTGATCTTCTATGTTCTCAAGTTCTCCCCGCAACGGAAATCGAATGTCGTGTTCTTCGATAAAGGCACGCCGATACAGCTTATTCCATGAGAACCCCGTAATGTCTCCGTGCAATAACGCTTCAATTAAAATCGTTTTTTCCGCCGACCGCTCGGCTAACAGCGTCGTTGGTATGGTTCGCTTTGACTGTTCAAATTGAATCCAGTACTCACTGATGACTAAATCTGCGCCGGTCATTTCAGCTTTTTCATACAAGGCTTCGCAGTAATGAGGCGCGAGAATATCATCTGAATCAATAAAGGCAATATACGTGCCCTTTGCTTCTTCGATGCCCCGGTTTCTCACAGCGCCTAACCCTTGATTGGTTTGATGAATGACCCGAAACCGCTGATCTTGTGCAGCAAATGCTTCAAGATATTCTCCGCTGTGATCTGTAGATCCATCATTCACGAGAATAACCTCTATATCTGAAAAACTTTGATCTGCAATTGATTGAAGGCATTGCTCCACATACTGACTCGTATTGTAGACTGCGACCAATAGACTGATAGCTGGCATTACAACATGCCCCACCTTTCTCAAAATCTACTTTGTAAATATCGTCCTGTACGGTAACACAGATGAATCGAACGGCATCAGCATGATGCTGTACAGAATATAGCAAACAGCAATCCCTACATAGATAAAAACATTAGACCGCTGATCAAAAATACGTGTGAAATACGGCAGTAAAATAAGCTGATACAAGCCAAAATAAATATGAAATCTTGCATAAATGACATCCTTTGTGGCAAGGATGCCAAACAAGAAACCGAGCAAACAAAAGTTCACAACGTAATCACTCTCAGGCGTCAGCTCACGAAGCCGTTTTCTATAAAAGAACGCAAGCAAAAGCGGCAAAATCAATACACCGATTTTTGTCACATTCATTCCATTTGTATTCGTTGTGAGCCATTCCTCGTAATGCCCATATGAACTGCCTTGCAGCATTACGACAAACACGGAAATAAAGCGGTCATAAAGAGCGGTTAACCCTAAGAAAATCATGCATAAGACCAGCATCATCCAAGACCACGATTTTGTTCTCACGATAAAATACACAGGAATCATGATGAGAGCCGATGAATGAAACAATGAACATACGAGGACGAGCGGAAAATACAATTTCCACTGACCATTGATCACAAGACGGATGGCATAAAAAAGAACCGCAGCCACCATATACTGACGCATGCCATTAAACGAAGCGTAATAATGAAAGGTGCCGAGAAAAAGCAGCATACTCAGCTCAAAGGGACGACCATATTGAATGAGCGTCTTGATGATAAAAAAATAAGTGATCGCCCCAACCGAGATATACATGATTTGCGGATCATGGGACAGTTGATTGAGCATCCATAAAATAAACGTAAATCCTGGGTCAGTGGCCGCCTTGTCCACACCAAATCCGAATATGTGCCAAGGCTTTTCATAATTGATGGAGAACTCATACATCTGTCCATATGTGACAAAATCGGTTCCTACTTTGTACCGAATACCAGCGACAATACAAAGAAACAAAAACGGAAATAACACGAGAATCTTGTTAGGCCGCCATCCGCTTTGAATGGTATCATCACGCCTGCCGTAAAATGCGGCAAAGCTCGACCATAAATAGACCATGATCATGTTCACCAAATATACCGCCATCTGCCATTCCTTCCTTACAGTCCATATCCTTTCATCACACGTGTGATGTTCTGTTTGACATCAAATCCTCTTTGTTCAAGCTGGTACGTAATGGTCTCTTGAAGAGGAGGCTCTGCATGATACGCTTCAAGCACCGCCTTCATCCATTCATGCGCGGAATCCCGGAGCGACATTCTTTTCACAAGACCGCAGCCTAAATCTACTTCCTCTGTAATATGATCTGAAATCACACAAGGCAATCCAGATGCCTGTGCTTCCACTAAAACGAGTGGAAGGCCTTCAAACAAGGAAGGCATCACAAATACATCAAATGCTTTCATATAGTCTGGAACGTCCGATACAACGCCTGTAAAGACAATGTTGTCTAACAAACCGGCCTTTTCCGCATATGATTCAACCACCTGCCTCAGCGGTCCATCCCCTACAAGGACAAGCTGAAATGAGACCCCCTGCTTCTTTAAGGTCTGTGCCAATTCCATAAAAAAAACGTGATTTTTTTGTTCATGAAAACGACCAATATGACCTATCACCATACTCTTTTCCTGAAGACCCAGCTGCTTTTTGATCTTCACCTTTTCTTCTGGATCAGGCTGAAAGAAAAGAGATAAATCAATCCCATTCGGCAGCACCTCAACCTGTCTATTCTTCATTTTTTTCTGCCCAAATAAAAAGGAGCCGGCATCCTCACCGCATGCAACAAGCTTTGTAGAAAATGCAAAAATCAGCCGGCGAAACCCTTTGAGCATCATATGGTCTACCCAATTTGGCGACTGTTTCCAAGCTGTATTATGCGAATGACAAATCCGCACCTTTACACCCGCCAATTTCGCAGCAAGGGCAGAGAAGCCTGTTTGAAAATCTGTATGTGCATGCACTGCTTGATACGGTCCTGTTCGTTTGATCGTCTTTGTCAATGTTCTGACAAATGCCAAAGGAGAGGATGCCCCAATACTCGGGACGTAAAAGATACGTCCTCCGAGCCTCTGAATTTCCTCATCATAATCACAGACATCCTTCCGGTGGGTAATAAAGTCAAATTGGAGGACATTTCTATCGAGTGCACGATAGATGTTCATGATCATCGTTTCAGCTCCGCCGCGGTTCATCCCGCCCACAATATGAAGTACACGCTTTGGCTCACTCATCCCGAATCGTCCTCCTTTTCAACAAAGGCGCCTCCAGCTTCCGCTGGTGATAAAATTTCATGATCTTCGGTGATAAACAGGCGCGGATCACCGGCTTTAGCGCAAACAAATAATGAACCGGCGGCAATTTTAATAACCAGCATGCTTTCAAAACGAGCCAAGCATTGTCTATCGAATATTGAAACTTACGACGCTGAAAAGCCGCTTCATCCTCTCTCACAAGGTATAACGGCTCTTGTAAATTAAAGCCTTTTCTCCCCGTAGCAAAAAAACGGATCCACAGATCAATATCTTCCATCCGCCTCGTTGTTTTCACAGAGCGATATCCATTTAAAGCCTTGTACGCAGCAGCCCTCATCATAATGGTTCCATGACAAAAAGGCGTCCCTCTTGCCAGCACTTTTCGATCAGGCTCTGAAATCAGTGCACGTACCCCTTTTGTACCCGATTCATCAAACACCGTCATCGCCGTCCCGACCACATCATATTCAGGATGTGATTCAAGGAAATGCACCTGTTTTTCTAAACGATCAAGTACTGATATATCGTCGCCATCCTGCCTTGCAATCAAGTCTCCCCTCGCTTCAGCTAGACAGCGATTCAGACTGGCAGCGAGCCTTTGATTATGCTCATTGTGGATAAGGCGAATTCTTTCAGGTTCTCGTTTTGTATAGGACAGCACTTTTTCATAGGTGCCGTCTGTTGATGCGTCATCACATATGATGAACTCCCAGTTCTCATATGTTTGATGAAGAATGGATTCAATACTTTCTTCTACTGTGTCTTGGCAATTGTAGACGCCCATGATGATAGACACCTTTGGCTTATGCATGCTCACATCACCTTCTCTGCTTGATCCATATAAGTTGTATAAATTTCTTCCATAGCACTCACCGTCTGCTCCTGTGCAAATGCATGGGCTAAGGAGCGCCCCGCTTTTCCCATGAGGGGCAGCTGATCTCTTTTGTGATAAAGCTGGTGCAAATATTCAGCCAAGTCATTCACATCATGCGGTTTGACTAAAAAACCATTCACGCCATGTCTGATCAACTCACAGTGTCCTCTATTCTCTGTTGCAATGACCGGCTTTTCCGCAGACATCGCTTCAAGCAGATTCATGCCGAGCCCTTCTCTCAAACTAGTCGACACACATACATCACTCAAATGCATCCATTCCTCAATTTGTTTGCAAAAACCAGCAAAGTGGACATGCTTTTCAAGATGGAGCTCGTGAACCAGCTTTTCATACATCGGCCTCATTGACCCTTCACCGGCAAACACGACCTTCACATTTGGTATTTTCCTATATAGCTGGGCACATGCTTTGATGAGCATCCCTTGGTTTTTATTCGCATTTAATTCGCCAGCGCACAGCACAATAAAATCTTCTGAAGAAAAGCCATGGACTGCACGAAGACGCTGCTTCTCTTTTGCAGTAACTGGTGCAAATCGTTTCATATCCACACCCATACCAGGAACATAGTAGACAGATGCCCGCTCTTTTGATAGACGATCTGCTCTTTTAAAATCCTCTCCATTAATGGTGATCAGAGCGTCTGTATGGCGGGCGAGCCATCGCTCAATCGGATAATAGAGCAGCCAGTTTTGAAGCGGTGCTCCTTGCCAAAAGTGAAAGCCATGTGCTGTGTAAAGAACCTTCGTCCCTTTTTTGCGCGTGCTTTTGGCTGCTAGTCTGCCAATCACACTTCCCATTGGTGTGTGGCAATGGATAAAGTCGTAGTGCTCTTTCGCTAACAGCTTCTTCAGCTCCACATACGCAAACCGGTTGTGCACATGAAAAGGAGATCGCTGAATCGGAATCGAGTGCGCTTGATCCACATAGGGAAGCTCCAGCTGACCATTTGCCGCTGTATGCACTTCCCATCCTTGTTCTTGAAACCACCGGAAATACGGAAGGTGAAATGCCTTAAAATGATAGTCAACCGTTGCGCAAAACAAGATTTTTTTCTTCATCAGCAAGTGCTTCCCCCTCTCTTGTCATCTGTTCAGACAACAAATCATGCGATTCGATGGCAGCAAACAATGCTTCTCTCATTTGCTCTTCACTCATCATGTCGAATTCATGGATAAAGCGGTTCAGCACATATGGATCCCCATCCAGCGCATGGCCGATATGAATTTTCGGGAAAATTTGTTCCTGTGCTTTTTCATGCTGGTTGAGTAGTTCCTCATACATTTTCTCCCCAGGGCGAATGCCTGTGAACGTAATCGGAATCTGGTCTGTGGTGTAGCCTGAGAGGTGAATGAGGTTTTCTGCGAGGTCAACAATTTTCACTGGCTCCCCCATATCTAATACAAAAATCTGTCTTCCTTCTGCCAAGGCACCCGCCTGAATGACAAGTCTCGATGCTTCTGGAATGGTCATAAAATATCTTGTCATGGCTGGGTGCGTGACCGTGACCGGCCCGCCTTGTTCGATCTGTTTCTTAAAAATTGGAATGACGCTTCCCCTGCTTCCGAGTACATTTCCAAACCGAACCGCGACAAATTTTGTGTCACTGCTTGCCCCCATTTGCATGATCAGCATTTCAGCAAATCGCTTTGTGGCGCCCATCACATTGGCAGGATTGACCGCTTTGTCAGAGGAAATGAGGACGAATGTTTCAATGCCATGCTCATGTGCAGCTTCTGCGACATTTTTTGTCCCGATAATATTGTTTTTCACTGCTTCTTTTGGACTGATCTCCATGAGCGGGACGTGCTTATGTGCCGCAGCATGATAAATCATATCCGGCTGAAACTGACCAACGATTTCACTCATTTTCTGTTTATCTTGGATATCCGCAATTTGCGGATAGAGACTGATGGTGTCCCCATAGATTTCTTTCAGCTCTAGTAAAATAGAATGAATGCTAAATTCTCCATGTCCCACAAGCACAATCGCTTGAGGAGCAAACACACAAATTTGACGACAGATTTCTGACCCAATCGATCCGCCTGCCCCTGTGACCATGATGGTTTTCCCCTTTAAATGGACAGATAGACGGCTCGAATCTAATTGAATCGGTTCTCTACCTAATAAATCCTCTGGCTGTACATCTCGTAATTGATTCAGCGCATGGGTTCCTTTTAAAATCTGCTCCATCTCCGGCATGATCTGTGTCTTGATCCCAGTCGCTACGCATTCCTTATACAGCCCTTTTAACGTATGGCTGCTTTTGGACGGAATGGCGATGATGATCTTTTGAATATCCATCATCACAACAGCTGTTTGAATCTGTTCTTTTCCCCCTAGAACAGGCAGTCCCATGATTTCAAGCCTATGCTTCGTCTTGTCATCATCTATAAAGGCGACTGGCTCAATATGTACATCACTCGATTGCTGAAGCTGACGAACGATGATGGTTCCAGCTGATCCGGCGCCAATGATTAAGGCCCGCTCCTTTTCTACCTGCAGCCGCTTTGCCCCATCATGTAATAGCCGGGACGCCATTCGAGATGCGCCGATGAATAATACGTGAAAAAGCCACACGATGAATAAAAAACGGAAGGGCCATGTCTGCACGAAAAGGTACAGCATTGCCATTGAAAATAAAAAAGAACATACAAAGGTCTTCATTAAAGAAAATAGCTCTCTTACCCCTGTATAAGCCCATACTTGCTTGTACACGTGAAAAATATACGAAAACAAATGGTGCCCAATGAGTAGACTGAGCGAAGAAATGACGAGCATTTCAAATGTATAAACAGTTAACGCCGCTTCTTGGACAAATTGAAAACCAAAAAAGACAGCCACTAAAATGAGATATGAATCTAGTGCCACGATGATTGATAATCTTTGGGCGTAAGTCAACGCTCCTCCCCCTTTTTAAAACATCACTATTCTTACGTAAAATGGGCATCAAACCCGTCCTCACATCCCACTATTGATGACGAGCATCTAAGGCATTGGTCATGCCCACAGCAGGATCGAGTGCCTCCATTGTTAAAGATTAGGAGACATCACCTATCAATCTTGTTAATACATATACAGCCTTCCCTTTTTCTCTTTCTTGCCATTTAGCATAGCCCCAAGCAGTTTACCTGTTGTCCCGTCTAACACTTCTTTTGATTTCTTGACCGCAGCTATCTTGGTTTTGCCGCTTAAGACAACAAGGATGCTTCCATCTGTCCGGTTCGCCAGGATCTTTGCATCGGCTACTGGCAGAAGCGGCGCAGAATCAACAATCACCATGTCATATTGCTGTTCAATTTCATAAAACAGCTGCTTCATGACAGAAGAGGAGAGCAGCTCAGCTGGATTCGGCGGAATGGTTCCACTCGGAAGCAGCTCTAAATGTTCAATAGGTGTGGGTAAAATAGCTTCCTCCAAGCTGCAATTATTTAATAGCACATTGGTCAAGCCCGTGTGATGACTCAGGTCAAAATATTCATGAACAGCCGGCTTTCGCAAATCAGCATCCATTAGCAGCACCCGCTTTTTCTGCTGTGCAAAAACAGCTGCTAGATTTGCAGCCGTAAATGATTTCCCTTCCTTCGGCAAGGAGGATGTCACCAATATGGATTTCAGCCTTGTTTGGATTGATGTGAATTCGATGTTCGTTCGGATCGTACGAAATTGTTCTGCTATGACAGAGTGAGGATCTAATACAGAAATACAGGATAAATCTCTCTTTTCTCTTTTCTTTCTCTTAAAGATCAATGTTCTGTCCTCCCGTTATGACGGACTGCTTGTCTTTTTTTGCCCTCCTGTCTGCCTGCATCTGATAGACGCTACCGAGCGACGGCAATCCGATCTCTTCTCTTATTTGATGTGTTCGTTTTACAGTATCATCGAGTAGGTTCATTAAGAAAATGAGTGTTACCCCCCCTAATAAAGAGGCGCCTAGTGCCAGTACGATATGAACGAATTTTCTTGAATTCATGAGAATCGTATTGGACAGCTTGGCTTCAGACAAAACATTAATGCGATCCATATTCATCGTTTTTTTGATTTCTTCTTGCAGCACCTCTGTTGCAGTATTCGCGATGGCAACTGCCTTTGCGCGATCCTCATCTTGCACAGAAATATTGATGACCTCAGACTCATTTTCTGTACTTGTGGCAATTTTGTGTTTTAATCCTTCAGCTGATTCTGTGAGATTGAGTGTTTCTTTTACTTTTTCAATGACGATCGGACTTTTTAATAAAACTTGAAAGGTACGTGTATATTGAAGGTTCATCTGAATATCGTTTAAGTTCGCTTGTGCGTCATTGCTGCGTTTATGAACAAGAATTTGAGTGGTTGCCTGATATACAGGAGTCGAGACATAGAACTGATAGTAGGCTGAAATGCCCGTTACGATCAGGACAATCAGGATCAGAAGGGCCATTTTCTCTTTAATGACAGAAAACAGCTGCTTAAAACCTATATTCTCATTCATAGATACCTCCCGATTTCATCATAAAAAGGTTATATATGGTTTCTTTTTGTTAATGATTGGATTATAAAAGATAATACCCGCAAAGAAAAATGTCATAATAGGTCTTATAGTTCTTTTTAAAGAACGAAATCGTTCGTTTTCTTTTGTTTACTTCCTAATTCTTACGTTTTTGAATTTTATAAAGAACAATTTATTTCTTATAATGAACGAAAAGGTCGCAGTACGATTCGCCAGGAAGAAGGGATGATCGAATGATAGGAAAGGTGATACGCATTTACCGAAAGAGGAAGGGATACTCCATTCAGCAGCTGGCTGAAGATGCCCATGTTTCTAAATCGTATTTGAGTAAGATAGAGCGTGGTGTCCACAGAAATCCATCTGTCCAGTTTTTAAAAAAGGTATCCTCTTCGCTAGAGATTGATTTACAAGAGCTATTTGATGCAGAGACGTTGATGTTTCATGAGTCTGAGAGTGGTGAACACGAATGGCGGAAGCATATCGTCAATGCCGTCCAATCCGGCATGCCAAAAGAAGAACTCTATCAGCTGCTCCAAACGTACCGAAAGGAGCAGGAAGAAAAGACGTTACATGTCACTCATAGAAAGTTGACGGATTCGAATATAACAGAGTGGAAGCGTCTGATGAGTGAGGCGAAAGCTATCGGATTAAGCATTGAGGAAGTAAAAGCATTCCTCGCCAACATGGGAGAACGACGGGCGTAAGCCTTTCAGGAAGAGTCAAATTGCGGGGAGAGGCGTTTGACGCTTCGCTGAAAAAGAGCCTTTTATCATGAAAAGGCTCTTTTTCCTCTTATTCTGCTTTTTTTGTTCGTGCTTTTTTCGTTATATCATTGTTTTTCCAATAGGCCCAGAGAGATGTAATTCCAAGAAAGACTAACATGATGAATTGCTGAATACCTTCTTCATCAATAGGTATTGGGCTTTTTCCCGCAGCGGTTAGCGCACTGTTGACAAGCGCGAGCAAAAGCAGCACAAGCCTTGCGATTGTACCTGCACTAATTTTTTGAACTTCCAACTGTAACCCCTCCCTTTCTTCCCCTTCACGGGCGGTACGGCTCGTTCTCTCTCATATGTATGCAAAAACCGAAAGAATAGAAGACCGGATCAAAAAAAGAGACATCATGCCTATATAAGGAATGATGCCTGATTTCATCTTATTTTGATGTAGAAAACATCTCTTTCGCTTCATCCAATGCCATTTTATTGCCTAGTGCTGAGTAATCGAGCCATGGCTGATCGGCAATCGGATAGACTTGATTGTTCTTCACAGCTTTTAGACCCTTCCAAATCGGCGTCTTTTCTAATTGCTTGAATGCCTGCTGCGCTTTATCGTCACGGTTCACGACGACAAAGATAGCATCTGCATCATAGTCAGGAAGAACCTCTTGAGAAATCACTTCAAATGGCCGTTTGCTGTCCAGTTTCTTCACCCCATCGACAGGTGTGAGGCCTAAATCCTCGTACAAAATTGGACCCATTGGGCGCTTCATGCTAAATACTCGAAGCTCCTTTGCCGTCACACGGATCGCCATTACTTTTCCGTTTCCAATCTTTTGTTTGATGAGCGATTTGACTTCTTTTGCTTCTTGATTGTAATCCTGAATATATTGATCGGCTTCTTTCTCTTTATTGACGAGCTTGCCGATTTTTTTCAAATGATCACGCCAAGTGCCGTTATTTAAATCAAACACTTCCGTTTTGGCGATTTTCTTATATTTCGATAAATCTTGTCCAGCTAGTTCTTCATCGACATAAATAACATCTGGTTTTAATGCAAGCAGCGACTCCATATCAGGATCGGCTGCGATGCCCAGCTTCTTCGTACCACTCAGCTGCTTTTTGGCATGTGGAAGAAAATCTTTTAAATCCCCTCCTACAACAGAGCCTGCTGGCTTGATACCGAGAGCTAATAAGTCATTCGTTAAATGAATAGACAAGGAAGCAATTTTCGGTGTTCCATGATCATTTTGAGTTGTTGTATTCTTTGTTTCCTGTTGACCACAAGCGGCAAGCAAAATAAAACAGAGCGTTAAACCAAGCACAAGTAATTTTTTCATGATGAGTTCCTCTTTCTTGTTTATTTCGTTTTTGTTAATAAATAGAGAAAATAAGGAGCGCCGATAAAAGCCACAACGACACCCGCTGGTATGGCATTTGGGGCAAAGATGGAACGTCCAATTGTATCGGCACTGACCAAAATCAACAAGCCAAGCAGCGCACTAACCGGTAAAAAGTATTGATGAAGCGAGCCGACAAGCCGCCTTGCCAAATGCGGGGCGACAAGTCCAATAAAACCAATACCGCCTGTCATCGAAACACTTGCACTCGCCAAACCAACAGCTAAGGTCAGCAAAAGGAGACGCTGACGCTGAACACGTACACCTACACTTGAGGCGACAGCATCTCCTAATGTCAACGCATTGAGCGTGCTTGACTGCATCAGCGTAAGCGGCACAAGGCATACAATCCAAGGCAGAAGCGCTAACACATGAATCCAATCTCTCCCCCAGACATTTCCGACAAGCCATCTTGAAGCAAATGTGTAAGTATCTTCATCTAGCTTCAATGACAAAAATAATGTCAAAGCACTGAATCCCGCTGCAACTGCAATTCCTACTAAAATCAGCCGGATGGGAACGAGCCCTTCCTGCCGGTCATACGCCAAAAGCACGATGACCGCTGCCGCAAGAAGCCCTCCGCCAAATGTAAAGAGCGGAATCAGAAGAGAGGGACTGCCTTCTAGTGCGTGGAAATACGTCACAAACACGATTAAGCCAAATGCGGCGCCTGCATTCAGTCCAATAATCCCTGGATCGGCCAGCGGGTTACGAGATAAACTTTGCAAAATGCCTCCCGCAATACCAAGACCAATTCCCGCTAGCATCGTTACCACGATTCGAGGCAGACGATAGTCAAACAGCACCGTTTCACTTTGAAAATCTCCAAAGCCGAATAACGTTTTGACGACCACAAGAGGATTTAGTTTCAGCGTACCGGTATTTAAGCTATACAGCACAACAGCCACACTTAAACAAAGCAAAACGACTGTCACAACAAGAGCCCGCTGTTTCTCTCTCATGACAGGTTCCTCCCTTCTTTTCTGGCAATATACAAGAAGAAAGGAACACCGACAAGTGCCACCATCACGCCAATGGCAAGCTCTCGCGGCGGATTAACGGTGCGGCTGGCAAGGTCAGCAAAGACAAGCAGCACCGCGCCTAATATCGCTGACATCGGAATGACGAAACGATAGTTTACACCAACCAGCTTTCGTGCGATATGCGGGATGACAAGACCGACAAACCCAATGGAGCCGACTGCTGATACAGAAACCCCCGCTAATAATACAGCAGCTACCATTCCTAGTATTCGCACTTGTCGCGTTTTCACCCCTAAATTTGCCGCTACATCTTCACCAAGCGACAGTAGCGACAATGACCGTCCTAATAGCATCGCCCATACGATCACTATGAGAATGACCGGAGCAAGAATTGTCAGCTGCGGCCATTTCACACCAGCCACTCCGCCTGCATACCAAAACGCAAGATCCTGACTTAAGTCAAAATAAATCGCGATTCCAGAGCTAAGTGCATGAAGCAATGCAGCCACAACGGCTCCTGCTACAGTTAAGCGCAGCGGTGTCAAAACGCCGCCTGCCGCACCAATCGCAAAGATCAGCAGCGTACTGAGCACTGCACCAAAAAAGGAAGACAACATAAGTGCCGAATAAGGGATGCCTGGGAAAAAAGCAAAGCAAAGAGCGACCACAAACATCGCACCGCCATTGATGCCCAAAATTCCCGCATCGGCCAGCGGGTTTCTTGTAATCCCCTGCATGAGCGCACCCGCTACGGCAAATGCCGCTCCAACAAGAGCTGCTCCTAAAACACGAGGAAGTCTTAACTCATGGATGATCTGCTGCTCTGTGACATCTGACTGATAGTCAAATACAGCTGTCCAAACCGTTTGCAGAGACAATGTTTTGGCACCATATGACACAGCCAAAAACATGGCAACAGCCAAACTAAGGACGGCGAGAAAAAATATCAAAAAGAACAGAATATATGATGATCGTTTTTGTTGAGGTGTTCGCTTATCCTGCAAAATCGGTGTCATCCTTTTCTTCATTAAAAGTCTGTTTGAAAATGAGAATCATAATCATCAAAATTATATCTGCCTGCCTCTCAAAAATCAATGTACACCTTATTTTTTAATTAATGAAGGTATGCAGGTGACAGTGTCATACAGTGTCTTTGCTCGTTTGAAATGGCCTATCATTTTTTCTCATAGTTTAATAGGAAAATAGTTGACATTCCGCCTGAACATCCTCTAAAATGACAAAAGTAAGTCAAATGTTATAAAAATATTACAAACAGATGTCAAACTGATAAAGAATGACCCGTCTTGAGAGGAGAATTGAACGTTGTGTCATTAAAGGGAAAATGGAGTATCGGCCTATTTGCACTTGCGATCGTCATTGGAGTCGTTGCTTTCTTTCAGAATCAACAAGCAAGTGGGACCGAGAAGAAAAATGTAAAGCAGGATACGAACTATAAAAACGTCGAAATCGTTACTCTTGTAAATGACGGGAAATTTATGAGATATGCAGTCAACTATCCTCTTTTTCATCAAAAAGAGCTAGATGACAAGATTCAAAGCTACGCAAATTCAGCTTTAGAGCATTTCAAAAAGACGTTTAGTGAAGCCAAGGACGTCGATGAAAACAAACGCTTTGAACTGAATATTGATTATGATATGGTGCATTATGCGAAGCAGTCGGCTGCTATTCGCTTTACGACTTATACCTATACAGGTCAGCAAAATGGGACCACCAATCATCTCACAATCAACTATGATTTTCAGAAAAAAACCTTTCTTGACACAAAAGATTTATTTCTACCTAAAACCAACTTTTTAAAGAAATTATCCTACATTACATATTCAGAGCTTCAAAAGGACAAAACCTTATCTAAGGATCAGACGCTCCTTCAGAAAGGAACAGCCCCTACTGCCCAAAACTTCAGTCAATTTGCCTTGAAAGAGAAATATGTAGAATTTTATTTCCCAGCATCTCAAGTAGCCGGCGAGGATCTTGGTCCCCAAACACTTGCGATTAAAAAAACGCTGCTGAAAGATATAATGAAGCCAGAATATATGAATAAAACCAAAAATCAAAATGAAATGAAAGAACCAAATCCGAAAAGAAAAGCCGTCAAGCTGCCGCAAAAATCAAAGCTTGATCCAAATAAAAAAGCCATCGCCCTCACATTTGATGATGGTCCGAACCCAGCGACCACCTCAAAGATTTTAGAAGCACTGAAGGAAAATAAAGGACATGCGACCTTTTTCGTATTAGGCAGCAGGGTGCAGTATTATCCTAGTATGCTTGCCGATATTCTAAAAGGCGGGAATGAAATCGGAAACCATTCTTACAGTCATCCTTTATTAACAAGACTGCCTTTAAAGGAGGCGGTAAAACAAGTGAAGGATACTCAGAAGCTGATTGAGAAAGCGAGCGGGTATACACCTACGCACTTTAGACCGCCATATGGTGGGACAAATCAAGACATCAATCAAGCAGTTGGGATGAAGGTCTCTTTATGGGATGTTGATCCTGAGGATTGGAAAATTCGCAACAGCCAGCAGATCACAAACCACGTTCTTTCACATGCAGCAGATGGCAGAACGGTGTTAATGCACGATATTTATGACAGCTCAGCTCAAGCAGCCGTGAAGATCATTCATGAACTCACCAAACAAGGCTATCAGCTCGTCACCGTCAGTGAGCTTGATCAATTAAAAAAAGAACGACATGAACAAGCCCCTGTGCAATAAACACAGGGGTTTTCTTTATGACTCCAAAGATTTCTTTTGTTTCAATAATGCTTGAAATGTCTCCTCCAGCTCCTGAGACGGCTCAATACTTAACCGGCTGAGCACTTCAGACAGCTGTAAATCAATTAACAGAAGCTCCTCTTCTCTTTGGGTCACAGCTGGTTTGTCGCCTTTTTGTTTATACGCTTCATATGTTCCACAAAAAGCTTCAATACGCTTTTCATGAACATGGAAAATGCGAGTCGCCACATTCTCAATCAGTCTGCGATCATGGGAAACGAACACAACCGTACCCGAGTAATCCTTCAATAGACCTTCAAGCGCTTCAACTGCCGCCAGATCTAGAAAGTTCGTCGGTTCATCCAGCATGAGAACATTGGCATCGCTGACAAGCAAGGACGCCAGCATGGTCTTCACCCGTTCTCCTCCGCTTAACACCCCGACAGGTTTATACACGTCATCCCCTCGAAACCCAAGTCTCGCTAAAACCGTTCGTACCACTGTCTCATCTTGAACTGCCTCTTTCAGCGCATTTTGTAAAATCGATTCATCTACCTTTAAGCCTGAAAGATCCTGACGAAAATAGCCGAGCTTGACAACTTCTGAGCGAGAAACTCCGAGATGTCCATTTACCAGCATTCGGAGAAATGTCGTTTTCCCGCTCCCATTCTTGCCAATGATGGCGACCTTGTCCCCGCCTCTCACTTCCACATTCGCCTGCTTCCAAAGCAATTGATCGCCCGCCTTGCCATCTACATTTTTCACTCGCAAAATGGTACGGCTCGCTACTTCCTTCATTGTGTGCTGCGTCATTTGAATGGGCTGAATGTCTTTTACTTTCTCAACCTTTTCTAATTTCTCCATCCTTGTTTCAATCGATTTGGCTGTTTTTTGCAGCTTTTTTTGCTTATTTGCATAGTAGGGCTTTGCAATTTTTGGCCCTGAGGATTTCAGCTTTTGGGATGGCTTTGTCGCTTTGTCGGCTTTTTTCTTTTTCTTTTCTAGCGCATGCTCTAACTGTTTTTTCTTTTGGGTATAAGCTTCGTACGCTTCCACCTGCTGACGATGCGCCAGCTCTTTTTGCTGTGCAAATTGCGTGTAGTTGCCTTTGTATTGATTGAGCTGTCCATGATCCAGCTCCCAAATCTCCGTACATACCGCATCTAAAAAAGCACGATCATGTGAAACGACAATGAGGGCTCCTTGATAATTGTTCAGCTTCTCTTCCAGCCACTCAATGTGCTCTGTATCTAAATGAGTCGTTGGTTCATCTGCTAATAAAAGGGCAGAAGGACGGTTTAACGCGCTTTCAATATACGTCTGGGTCATCTCACCACCACTCTGTGTGCCATCCGCTTGTTTTAGCTGAGGAAGCAGTGTGCAGGTCGTTGTGGCGGCAAACGTGCCACTGTCTGGTTTCTCTTGCCCCGCGAGCACATGCAATAACGTCGTTTTCCCGCTTCCATTTGCCCCGACAAGTCCAATGCGGTCACTTTGATGGATAGCAAGCTCCTCGATATCAAATAACAATCGATCTTTTCGAAAAACCTTTAACTGATTGGCTTTTACTAACATCCAACCCTCTCCTTTCGTATCAGGAGACATGAAAAAGCCTCCCATTCTCAGAATAGGAGGCAAAATGGTGTACAAAAATAAGCGGATCAATTCCAGATGACGTGCCGTTCCTATCTGAACACACACATCCCCCGTATCAATCTTCTCATTCTTTGATTCCCAAGCTGTACCATCCTATTCCGAAGCTAAAAAATGAAAACGCAGCAAACATGGCAAACCAATCGTTTGCTCACTGCCTTCGTTTTTTCATTTTGCTTACAGGTCATAGGATTAGTACTTCATTGCATTGGGTCACCCTTCCGTCGTTTGTTACGTTTACAATAAAAGATTGGTTATTTTTTGTCAAGCTGAAATGGCACAGGTGAGTCCATTCAATTCAGCGTAATAGAAAACCTTTGAAGTCTTGGAAAGACTGGTACCGAAGCGGAACGAATTCCACTTTCACGCACGTCAGACACCAAATGCGTGGGTTTACCTACACGCTAACAGACTCATGATTGAGTCTGTTTCGTCTGCATCCATTGATCAATCGTCCGCAATGCTTTATCTGTTCCACCTGCTGTTTGGAAGCTTTCTTCAATTTTTTCGATTCCAGCACGGTACGTGTTACTTCCCAGAACAGATTCCACGGTTTCTCTTAGCTGCTTTGCTGTCAGCTGTTCTTTATCAAGTGCACGGGCAGCAGATAGCTCGGTCAGTCTTTGTGCGACCATCGGCTGATCTTTGTCGACCGGAATGACAACCATCGGAACGTGATAATGAATGCCTTCATTGACACTGTTCATTCCGCCATGCGTCACAAACACATCTGTCAGCTCAAGCACTTCAAGCTGCGGCACATAAGGCTCAATCAGAAAATGAGAAGGTGCTTCTTTCAAGAGAGACCGATCCACTTTTTCACCTGTTGCGAGCACCACTTTTCCATCAAAGTCGGCAAAGGCATCTATACACATATTAAAAAATGCCTCTGTATCCCCAAGAACGGTGCCCATCGAAATAAAGACGACTTTATCTTGCTCAAGTGCTTCCAGCGGGAAATCATGCTGATCTGCCCTTTTTAGAAAGCTCGGTCCAATGAAAACAAATGAATCGTTCACTGCATCGACAGACGGCTGAAAATACTCACTTGTATACACGATATTCAGTTCTCCGCGATTTTTCATGAATTGCATCAAACGCGTTGGCTGAACGCCAAAACGCTCTTGTATGCTTTCTAACAGATGATCGGCTTTCTCATCTTTTCTGTATAGCGGTGTATCAAAATGCGCCTCTTGCAGCACAAAGGATGGGTTTGAACCGATCCCTGGAATTTGTAAATAATCTCGAACAAGTTCCCCTGCCCCAAACATATCAAAATAGACAAAATCAAATGAATGCTGCTGAGAAAGTGTTTCCACCACCTCTAAAATATCAAATGATGTTTGCAGCATGGCATGAAAGAATGGCTGCATGGAATCGAGATTTCCTTCATCCACGTGTAATGTCCGAATATAGTCTGGATGTTTATGTACGTGAGCGCCTAAGCGTTTGATTCGTTCCTCATAATGTACAGTTGTGACCGCATGTACTTCATCTCCACGATCCGACCATGCTTTGATGATCCCTAACATAGGATTCACATGCCCTTCAGCGGGAAATGTAATCAATAAAATCTTCGCCACAAGAAATCCCTCCTCATTGTCAATTCTCTTCCATGTTAATCATATACAGCCAGCATGCTCAACAAATACGCCTGTAAAGGGAAGAAATGAGTCTTATGGCTAGTATTTTAAGAGGGTATAAGAAAAAAAGTCAAAGCCTCCTGTTAAGTGCTTTGTCTTTTTTAGATGATGATTTGATCAGCAATTTTTTTGAATGCAGCAGCTCATTATGCTAGATGTACAACGGGGTTAACCATGACAGATATTTAGAAATGAATGGCAAAAAAATAACCAAGACTGATACGGAAAGAGATAGTATAAAGGGCTTTGTATTATGGACACACCAGTTGAACGTTTGGTGTTATTTTATAGGAACTTACGCATGACTATATGACTTTTTAGGACTAGATGATTGATTGGTTTCTTTGGATTTATTGGAACTGGTAGAGCCATTAGATGACTTCTTAGAAGCTACTTACAAGGGCTGTTTATAATAGAGTTGCACCACTTTATTTTTTTGAATGTTATAATCTTCAGTGTATCTTTAATTGGAAGGAAGTGAATTCATGAGTGCTTTAGAAAGAATCAAACTCGTGAAGCCACCATTTCCCGAGCTACGATGTTTTTCTTTCAAACCTATTATTATCTAGGAGAGGATTATTTGAAAAAAAACATCGGAAACAAAACACCTAGCCTATTATTACTAATTGTATTAATCGGCGTACCACAAATTAGTGAAACTATTTTTAGCCCATCATTACCTTCTATCGCAGAAGCGTTTGAAACTTCTATGAGTCATACACAGCTTACGATGAGTGTGTATTTTATCGCTTTTGCCTTCGGGGTATTTTTCTTTGGGCGTTTATCCGATAACATCGGTCGTCGCAAAGCAATGCTTTATGGGCTTATTTTATATTTTGTTGGTAACACACTTTGTTTAATAGCAAATGGAATGGCGGTTTTATTAGTCGCGCGCTTTATTCAAGCATTTGGTATAAGTGTCGGCTCTATCGTGACACAAACGATTTTACGTGAAAGTTTTTCTGGTGTTGAACGTCATAAACTATTTGCTCAAATTTCAGCTACTCTTGCCTTCACACCTGCAATTGGCCCATTAATCGGTGGCTTCACCGATTATTATTTAGGTTTTAAAGTTGTATTTTTGGTGTTAGTTACTATGAGCGTTATTGTATTTTGTTATGCGTTGCTACGCTTACCTGAAACATCGCTTACTACAATAGAAAAGAAGCCTTTACTACCTATAGTAAAGCGCATGATTACAAATGCCCGTCTATGGCGCTACGGTGTATTATTTAGTTATTATGCCGAAGCACCGTTTATTTTTACGCAATACTTTACTCTAACAAGTGCGATGTATGGCTTTTTAGGCATTACCGTTGCGTTAGCTTCTATCGCAGGTGCGATGCTATCTAAAAGACTCGTTAGCCATACAAAACCTGAGAAGATTATTGTACACGGGTTGGTCATTATGCTCATCGGTACATTGTTTGCTACATCGGTACATTTTTTACCAATTTCATTACAAATGCCGGCCATGATTGTTAGTGTGTTCATTATTTTATTTGGTACAGGTACCGCGTTACCAAACTGTTTAAGCTTAGCGCTTAATGACTTTCAAGACGTCATTGGTTCTGCGGGTGCGATATTTAGCTTAGGTTATTACTTACTCGTCAGTGCTACAGTCTATGGTATGAGCATTTTTCATAACGGAACAGTCCTTGCAATGCCATTATATGTCTTAACACTAGGGATTGTTATGCTTTTCATAAGTTTATCTTTACTTTATAAAAAAGACGCGCTGCTTAAAAAAAGATAAATCGAAAATAAGCATTAGGCATCTCGTAGTAAACGGATGTTAAACCCCTACAATAAACTTGAATACTAGTGTGCTAAACAAAAACCCATCCGAAAAGGGGTTTAAAACTAAGAAGGAATTATTCAAATTGACTTCACAAGAAACATAAAAAAGCTTGAAAACCTTTTATTTCAAAGGGTTTTCAAGCTTTTTCACAAATGATAAATCGAATCCTATCGGATACTATAGACGCGCTCGGAGGGATTCGAACCCCCGGCAGACGTGGTACCGGAAACCACCGCTCTATCCAACTGAGCTACGAGCGCACGATATGTTTTTGAACGTCAGCATATCAAATTATAAGGGAAATGCTGCAAGAAAGCAATGATATTCTGATGACTTCAAAGAAGAAGCCTGCACCGAAAAGATGCAGACATGTCGACTTATGCACTTTTAACAGATGCAATAATTTTTCGTTCCATGTTTTCATTTACTTCATCCACTGTTTTGACAAGACAAATGATCCCATCAATAAATGGCCAAATGAACAATGTCAACCATCCTAGTAGAAGCATGGTCACTGCATAGCCTTTCTTTTCATCAAGATAAAAACGATGAACGGCAATAGCTCCAAGGAACCACCACAAAATAAATACAACTAATTTCGACTTTTTTTTGGCTTGAAGTTCAGTTGATACAACAATACGCTGTTGATCAGTCAAACTACTTTTCTCCAAAAGATTATCCACTATTCTTCCTTCTTTCTGACTATATATAATAATAACATAGGTAATATTACCTCATAACAGAAAGTTTTACCATATTTTTTTAAAACTTTTCCATGGTTTAAGAAAAATAAATTTTGGGAAAAATAACATGTGGCTGTCGAATTTTTTGATTGCGTTTTGTTTGACCTTTATTGACCAAAAATGTATCATTGAATTACATACTTACCTAAAAGGTGAAGGAGGAACATTATGAATTTAATACCTACAGTCATTGAACAAACAAATCGTGGGGAAAGAGCTTACGACATTTATTCTCGTCTTTTAAAAGACCGTATTATCATGCTTGGTTCTGCGATCGATGACAATGTTGCCAACTCCATCGTGTCACAGCTGCTTTTCTTAGAAGCTGAAGATCCAGAAAAAGATATTTCTATCTACATTAACAGCCCTGGCGGTTCAATCACAGCTGGTATGGCCATTTACGATACGATGCAATTTATTAAACCAAAGGTATCAACCATTTGTATTGGTATGGCTGCATCTATGGGTGCGTTCCTGCTTGCTGCTGGTGAAAAAGGTAAGCGTTATGCTCTTCCAAACAGTGAAGTCATGATTCACCAACCACTAGGTGGTGCCCAAGGTCAAGCAACAGAAATTGAAATTGCGGCAAAACGAATCCTTTCTTTACGCGATAAACTGAACCAAGTACTTGCTGAACGTACTGGTCAGCCAATCGAAGTCATTGAGCGCGATACAGATCGTGACAACTTCAAAACAGCAGAAGAAGCACTTCAATACGGACTCATTGACAAAGTCTTGACCCGTAATTCAGAAGAACAAAAATAATATGACAAAACAAACCGTCTGCTCCTTGAACAGACGGTTTTTTGTGGTTGAAATACGCTTTACTTTAAGACAGCTCCGTCCATTTCTGCTGAAGAGATGGTGTTTGATAAGAAGCCATCTGCGTGATTAATTCCTCCGGTTCGCTGGAGGCATGTAACAATTGGAGGTGTGATTCATTCGAGAAACCTTCCTGTACACTAAACTTCACCATGTCAATGAGCGGATTGAAATAGTCATTCACTTGATACAAGCCGATTGGCTTTTGGTGAATGCCGATTTGTGCCCAGCATAGCACCTCAAATAATTCTTCATATGTACCAAAGCCGCCTGGCATCGCAATAAATCCATCAGCCAGCTCACTCATTTTCGCTTTTCGTTCATGCATTCCTGTTACCTCGATTAATTCTGTCAGCTCTTGATGTACAACTTCTCCTCTAAAAAGCCCCTTAGGCATAACTCCAATGACTTGCCCGCCATGTCTTAAGACCTCATCTGCAATGGCACCCATCAATCCAATTCGTGAACCGCCGTATACAAGACGGATGTCATGCTCTGCCATATAAGTCCCCAGCTCTACAGCCTTTTCTTTGTAGACGTCCTTCACGCCTGGATTCGAACCAGCAAACACACAAATCGTTTTCATCAAAACAGCTCCATCTCTCTCTATGATTTCTTCACCCACTCATTCTACTATAATTGTTTTTAAAAAAACAGCCGCTTCATCTATATATAGTGTAAAATCAAAAGGTACACACCATATAAGGAGCTGTATAAAGAGAATGCAAACAAATGAGATGGAGAAATGGATCAAGGATTTTTACAAAAAGAGAAATTGGACAGAATACGGACCGTTTATCCGGTTAGGGTTCCTGATGGAAGAAACAGGAGAACTCGCTCGCGCTGTTAGAGCCATCGAGATCGGACGTGACCGGCCTGACGAGCAAAAACAAAAATCATCTGAGTTGAAGAAAGAACTCGTTGAAGAAATGGGAGATGTGTTAGCGAATCTACTTATTTTAGCCGATCTCTATGATGTCACAGTAGAAGAGATTTTCTCCTCTCATCAACAGAAACTCACAAAGCGTTTTTCAGAACTGAAAAGCACGTGACCACATCGTCACGTGCTTTTTTCCACCTTTATAGCTGCTGTGGTGAGATATCATCTGTTCGTTCAAAGAAATGCTGTTTTCCAATATGATGGAAAAGACCTGTTCTGTGCAAAAGCTCTTTCGGCTGTGATTGAAGTCCGACAATCATCAGCTTGCCATTATGATGCTTTAACCGATTGGAGATATTCATCAGCACCGCTTCTGCTGATGTGTCCATATAGTTGACTTTATTCATGAGCAGAATGAGCGTTTTCGGCTTTGTCTGAACATGGTCAAGAATCGAATTTTCGAGTGAATCTGTTGTTCCGAAAAACAGCGGCCCTTCAATGGCGTACATACTGATGCCTTGCTGGTCTGTCTGTTTTTCTAAAGCAGCTGCTGTTTCCATCTGGGGAACCGCAACGTTTGGATGAATGCTGGTCGTCTGGCTCATTTTTTTGATGAAAGCGATAAAGGCTAAAATGAGACCTGCGGTGACGCCAATAATCAAATCACCGATGACCGTAAGCAGGAAGGTCACAACAAGTACAAGGGAATCCGCATTTTTCACTTTTACAATATTGATAAACTCTTTTTTCTCACTCATATTCCAAGCCACAAACATTAAAATCGGTGCCATCGCAGCAAGTGGAATCATCGACGCATATGGCGCAAAGAGCATTAAGATGAGCAGCACGACGACGCCATGCACAACACCTGAAATCGGGCTTGCTCCGCCATTTTTGATGTTTGTTGCCGTACGGGCAATCGCCCCAGTCGCCGGAATTCCTCCGAACAGCGGTGCCGCCATATTGGCGATCCCTTGTCCGACAAGCTCCTTGTTGCTATCATGCTTAGAGCCTTTCATATTATCAGCAACCATTGCGGACAAGATCGATTCTACTCCGCCTAAAAGCGCAATGACAATCGCTGGAGGGAGGAGGTAGATCATTTTTTCAATCGTTAATTCAGGAAAAGCAAAGCTTGGCAGCTGACGAGGAATTTCCCCATATGCCGAGCCGATCGTTTCAACTTGTCCTTGGAAAAAGAGAACAGCTAGAAACGTTGAAGCCAATAGACCTAATAGAGCACCAGGTATTTTGGGAATGTATTTTTGTGCCACCAAAATCACAATAAGCCCAATAACAGCTGTGATGATGGCAAGACTGTTTGCGGTACCGAGATGGACCACAATTTCTCTCATATTGAGGAAAAAGCTTTCATGCTTTTCAACACCCTTTAATCCGAGGAAATTGGCAATCTGTCCTGAAAAAATAATGACAGCAATGCCAGCAGTAAAGCCGATGATAACCGGACGAGGAATAAATTTCATGAGCTTCCCTAGTTTGAATATCCCGAATAATACAAGCATACACCCTGCCATAAAACCGGCAATGAGTAAGTTTTCGATACCGTATTGGCTGACGATACCAAATAAAATCGGAACAAACGCCCCAGTCGGCCCGCCGATCTGATACTTTGAACCACCAAACAATGAAATCAAAATGCCGGCAACGATGACTGTGTATAATCCATATTCTGGTCCGACACCAGATGCAATGGCAAAAGCCATGCCTAAAGGAATTGCCACAACGCCCACGACAAGCCCAGCGATTAAATCACGTCTAAATTTTGATGAATCATATCCTTCAAATCTTCCATAAAAACGCATGGTATGTGTTGGCCTCCTTCAAGTATGTGTAGATGATTTAGGTATACTGCGCATCAATCTGATTATCTTTCACAACGACATCCAGCTTTCCCGTTGCTGGATGAATGACAAGTCCATGAACAGCCACATCACTTGGCATCAATGGATGCTCTTTAACCAATTTCACACTTTGGGACACACTCTCTTCAACCGAATCAAAGCCTGTCAGCCATCCCTTTAAATCAACTCCTGAGTTTTTCACAATGCTCAAACATTTCTCTTCAATGCCACGCGCTTTCGCCTTTTCAAGTAAAGGATCTGCCGCAAGACCTGCCATTCCGCATTCATGATGTCCTACAATGCATACCTCTTCTGCCTTTAGCTCATAGATTGCTAGCAGAATACTCCGCATCACACTGCCAAAAGGATGTGTGACGATGGCGCCCGCATTTTTAATGATCTTCGCATCACCGTTACGTAGCCCCATGGATTGCGGCAATAATTCCAAAAGACGTGTATCCATACAAGTTAATATGACGAGTTTCTTTTCAGGAAATTTCCCCGCTTTGTAAGGCTCATAATGTCTCTCTTGTACGAACTTTGAATTGTGCTGAAGAATCTGTTCTAATTTTGATCCCATCCTGCCATCTCCCATCTTTTTATAAGTCACGTAAGCTCCTGCCTGTCCTCCTTTTCTTTCGTGTGTTCTCAAGCATAAAGATGAAAAATGATAGAAAAAAAAGAAAAAAATGAGAAAACGATGAGAAGAAATGTGATCATTTTCTCTCATTTACGCTTCATCGCAAGGGGGACGCGGTCTTCCTTTCAATCTATCGTTCTCTACTCGCCAAAAGACGATGAAATGGTTTAGTAGAAAACGACCTTCCCGTTTAATATGTTTCAAATATAATCATTTTTCTATCAAAAAATCTCGATCTATTTTCCAGTTTGTCAGATAATCTCTCAGAAAAACCGGCTTTTTCATATGTCACAACTCCTATTAGCTGATTTTCATCTAAGTAAAAAATGCATCAGATGGCATATGAATACCCTTTTTCACTAAGAAAATGTCTCTCTTTTCCGTTATTTTAGTATATTAAATATTGAGCAGATAACCTTCAAACGTGTTCAGCCGAAATGGTTGCTTTATAATAAAAGGAGCAAGATGATCATGTGAAAGGAGCGAGTTGACAATGAAACCACACATTTTTGTCGCCAAACCATTACCTGCTTCATTTGAGGAAATACTAAAGGAACATTGTACATACGAGGTGTGGCAATCCAAGGACCCCATTCCAAAAGATATTTTGTTTCAAAAACTGCAGCATGCTGATGGTCTTTTAACGTCTGGGACGAAAATCGATCAAGAGCTATTAGATCACGCACCAAAACTCAAAGTAGTGAGCAATAACTCTGTCGGCTATGACAATTTCGATATAGAATTGATGAGCCAAAGAGGCGTAATTGGTACGCACACGCCTCATACACTCGACCATACTGTGGCTGACCTTGCATTTTCACTCATTCTTTCCTCTGCGCGAAGAATTGCCGAGCTTGATCGTTTGATCCGTGAGGGGAAATGGACGAAATTTGTACAGGAAGAGGATATCTTTGGCATCGATGTCCATCATCAAATGCTTGGCATTATTGGCATGGGACGAATCGGAGAGCAAGTCGCCAAACGAGCTGCACATGGTTTTGATATGAATGTTCTGTATCATAACCGCAGCCGGAATGAAAAGGCTGAATCAGCATATGGCGCTTTATATTGCACACTTGATGACCTGCTAAAGCAAGCTGATATCATTGTGTTGATTACACCGCTGACCGATGAAACGTATCATATGATTGGCGAACGAGAATTGAAGTTAATGAAGCAAACGGCTTTATTTGTAAACATCTCCCGCGGGAAAACAGTGGACGAAAAAAGCCTCATTCAAGCGCTTCAAGAGGGATGGATCAAAGGCGCAGGTCTTGATGTGTTTGAACAGGAACCGCTTCAGGAGAATCATCCTTTCAAAGAAATGAACAATGTCACCCTTGTTCCCCACATCGGTTCCGCTACTGAAACAACACGGGATCTTATGCTGAAACGAGCCATTCATAATGTGATTCATGGAATTGATGGCAAAGCCCCTGTAGATATTGTGAAGGAGCTTGCTTCATCTTAATCGGAAAAGACGCAGGATTCAGAGCTGCGTCTTTTTATTTATTTCAATAGAAGGATATCAGGAAAAAAGCCTCATTTTAGCAAAGATCCTGTTTCTTTACATTTCCTTCATATTCGGGTGCTATAATATGAGGTAGACAAGCATCAAGAGGACAGCTTCCGATTTCCTTAATAGGAGGATGAAGATGAAAAAAATCAGTTCGGTTTTTACTATGTTTGCTCTGATCGCTGCTATTCTGTTTTCTGGTTTTATTCCGCAGCAAGCCTATGCCGAAACACCACTTACACCGACCGCCACAAATGAAACAGCTTCTATTCAACTGACATCAGATGTTCATACCCTTGCCGTCATTAATACGTTTGATGGTGTAGCCGATTATTTGATTCGCTACAAACGACTGCCTGATAACTACATCACAAAATCACAAGCAAGTGCTCTTGGATGGGTGGCATCAAAGGGAAATCTAGCAGAGGTTGCCCCAGGCAAAAGCATCGGTGGAGATGTTTTCTCTAACCGGGAGGGACGTCTTCCTTCAGCAAGCGGCCGCACATGGCGTGAGGCAGATATCAACTACGTCTCAGGCTTCCGCAATGCTGACCGCCTCGTGTATTCAAGTGACTGGCTCATTTACAAAACAACAGACCATTACGCGACATTCACACGGATTCGATAATCAATCAAAAAACAGCCCCATTTGACGCAGGGCTGTTTTTTGATGCCACTTATGGCAGCAGGGTTTTCACGTATTCCTCAAAAGGCAGAGACAGCGGTTTTTTCGACACTTCTTCATGTTCATGTATAGTGACATGATTCTCGGTGACGATTACACGTCCTGTTGGTGTGAGCTTTGAAGCAAGCGGTCTTTTGTTAAAAGGAGAGGCTTCATTTTCATAAATCTCCTCTCTCATTTGGACCAATGTAGACTCACTCACCTCTTCCAATGTAAATGCATAGCCTGTTTCAGCGCCTTCTCCTCTATCTAATTGGAGAAGATGCGTACCTTTTTCAGTTTCTTCTTCTTTGACTCGAAACCGAATAGACGCTCCTTCCACCCATTCTTCAGTAAAGGGTACAGGCTGAAGAGGTAAATTCACACCAAAACCCGCATCAATCAGATACCGTTCGTTGTGATGATTCAACGTCATGGCTACGTGCGTACCATCAATTGCCCATGTGCCCGCTTCCTTGTTATACACGGTCCCTTGAACGAGCTGTACAGCGAGTCCTGCCTCTTTTAACACATAATATAAAAGAGGATTGAGATCGTAACAAAGACCTCCTCTGCCTCCTTCAAGAAGATGCTCTTTCAATCCTTCTTGATTCAAGGCATAGGATTGTTTGTTCAGCACAGATCTATTTTCAAATGGAAAGGTGTAGGCCATCTTTTTTAATAATGCAGGCAGGTCATCAAAGGTGATGGACTGGCCTTCGTATCCGATCTTTTGTAAAAATGCTGATTGCATCATGTTCATTCCCTTCTAAAAAAACTGAGTCTGTGAAGAGACTCAGTTTTCTTGATTGATAAAATCAGTTAACGCATCAATGGCTTCTTGTTCATCCGCACCATCTGCTATCAGTTTGACAGTGATCCCAGAGCTGATCGCAAGGCTCATGAGACCCATAATGCTCTTCGCATTGACTCTTTTTCCGTCCTTCTCTAGAAAAATTTCAGCCCCAAAGCGATTCGCTTCCTGTACGAACAAAGCAGCGGGACGTGCCTGCAAGCCTGTTTTCAACTGGATGGTGACCGTTTTTTCCACCATATGATCTGCCTCCCTTTTTCATTCTCCTATTTAAGTGTAACAGCTTGTCCGTTTCGTAATTGTTCTGCAATTTGATCTAGCTTTCTTAAGCGGTGATTAATGCCTGATTTGCTGATCTTGCCGCTTTCCACCATTTCTCCCAATTCCTTTAGCGTGACCTCTTGATAGTCGACTCGCAGCTTTGCAATTTCTCGCAGCTTATCTGGCAGGGCATCAAGTCCAATTTTTTCATCAATGAATTGAATGTTCTCGACCTGGCGCAGGGATGCACCAATCGTTTTATTCAAGTTTGCTGTTTCACAATTGACGAGCCGGTTCACGGAATTCCGCATATCACGGACGATCCGAACGTCTTCAAAGCGAAGAAGTGAATTATGCGCACCTACAACACTTAAGAATTCGGTGATTTTTTCGGCTTCTTTCATATATGTGATGTAGCCTTTTTTACGCTCAAGTGTTTTACTGTTGAGATGAAATTGGTTCATCAGCTCACAAAGGGCATCATTGTGTTCTTTATATAGTGAAAAAATCTCAAGGTGATAGGAAGACGTTTCTGGATTATTTACAGAACCGCCTGCTAAAAAAGCACCTCTCATATAGGAGCGCTTACAGCATCTTTTCTTTACAAGCTCTTCTGAAATATTACGCTCAAATACAAATTGCTCACCTAATATTTTCAAATCCTCTAAAATGGTTTTCGCTCGTTCTACCAGTCTGACAATATACACATTATTCTTTTTTAATCTCATTTTCTTACGAACGAGCAGCTCGACTGTGACATCATATTTCTTTTTTAGCAGCGTATAAATCCGTCTTGCGATAGCTGCGTTCTCTGTTTGTATATCTAGAATTAATTTTCGATTAGAGAAAGATAATGAACCGTTCATACGGATGAGGGCAGAAAGCTCTGCTTTTGTGCAGCAGTCCTTCACGTCCAGATTAGTCAGCTCTTTTTTTGTTTCGGATGCAAATGACATCCTTGCCACCCCCATTCCTATTTTTTCTTATGCAGCAGGTCGACAAGCAGCGCGGCTACTTTCAGCGTGTCGTGACGAATCACATGCTGGTCGTATGTAATGATTTCCCCTGGGATGACTTCCAGTCCCATTGCCTTGAGTACATCTGTGTCGAACTGTACAGGCTGTGCCTGTTCTTCTGCATATTTTGCTTTGATCTCTTCTGGAATTTCTTTATTGTTTACAAAAATGGTATCAATAAATGGACGAACCATATGATCGTTTAATGCCTGCACATGATCAGCTGCACTGTAGGAAAGCGTTTCCCCTGGCTGCGTCATGACATTGCAAATATACACTTTTTTCGCCTTAGAACGAATCACTTCTTCGCCAATATGCGGTACAAGCAAGTTTGGCAAGATACTTGTATACAAGCTGCCAGGTCCAAGGACGATCAAGTCGGCTTCACGAATGACTTGAATCGATTCTGGGAGCGGCTCAATCGTATCGGGTGTAAGGAACACTCGTTTAATTCGCTCACCATAGGTTGGGATTTTTGATTCTCCTGTTACCACTTGCCCATTTTCTAATTCAGCATGTAGAACAACACTTGAATTCGCTGCTGGCAAGACTTTTCCTCTCACATTTAAGACCTTGCTCATTTCTGTGACGGCATGAAAAAAATCACCGGTTATATTTGTCATGGCCGCAAGAATGAGGTTGCCAAGAGAGTGGCCTGTTAAGTCATTCCCTTTGTTAAAACGGTGCTGAAATAAGTCTTCTACAAGCGGTTCAACATCAGAGAGAGCTGCAAGGACATTTCGAATATCGCCTGGAGGCGGAATATTCAAATCATGCCGCAGTCTGCCTGAGCTGCCTCCGTCATCAGCAACCGTTACAATAGCGGTAATATCCACTGGCTTTGTTTTTAGCCCTCTGAGCAAAACAGATAAGCCAGTGCCCCCGCCAAGAATGACCACCTTTGGAAGTGTCGTCATCTATTTTCTGCTTCTCTTTTCAATGTCCCGGTGAGTGACATGAGTGTAGTAGTCATTTTTAAAATACTCCGATAAGTAGTTCGCTAGCGTCACTGATCGGTGCTGTCCGCCTGTACAGCCAATAGCGATCACAAGCTGGCTTTTTCCTTCTCGTTTATAGGACGGAAGCATAAAGCTGAGAAGGTCAATTAATTTCTCTGTGAATTTTTGTGTCTCGCTCCATTTCATTACATAGGAACGCACTTCTTCATCGTTTCCAGTCTGTGGACGCATGCTCTCAATATAGTAAGGATTCGGCAGAAATCTCACATCAAATACAAGATCAGCATCAATCGGCAGACCGTATTTAAAACCGAAGGACATCACATTCACTGTAAACACCTGCCCTTGGGTCGTGGCAAAGTGCGCGACAATTTTTTCTCGAAGCTGTTTTGGTTTTAAATCCGATGTATCAAAAATCATTTGAGCTCGGCCTTTTAACTCTTCTAACAGATCGCGTTCCATTGCGATTCCTTCGAGCGGCAAACCTGTTGTCGCAAGAGGATGCGAACGTCTCGTTTCTTTGTATCTTGAGACAAGCACCTTATCGTTTGCATCTAGAAATAATATTCTTGGTGTGATCCAGCCAAGATCGCTCATTTCATCTAAGGCTGCAACTAAGCTGTCAAAGAATTCTCGTCCGCGTAAATCCATCACAAGGGCGACCTTGCTCATCTTCGAATTCGAATCCTTCATGAGTTCTAGGAACTTTGGTAAAAGTGATGGCGGCAAGTTATCTACACAGAAGTAACCTAAATCTTCAAAGCTTTGAATGGCAACGGTTTTCCCCGCACCTGACATTCCTGTAATAATCACAAGCTGAATATCTCCTTGTTTGTGTGTATTCATGCCTGCTTCCTCTCCTTCTTTATAAAAACGGTTCATGTATTAGTCTCCTTGAGGATCTAACCGATAAGCAATCAATTCAAAATCAGGTGTATACGTAAAAGTACCGTGAAGAAGTCCTTTTCCCTTTAGCATGAAATCAAGAATATGGGAATCCCCTGGTGCCATCGGTAAATGCGGCACATCCTTTACTTCATGCCACTTTAAAATGCCTTCCTCTGACTCTGTCACGTTTTTTCCAGTAAATGAATCTGCCATAAAGGTGAACATCATCCACTCTTGAACGATTTGATCGCCTTCTTTTATGATAAAGGTAAAAACACCTTTTAACTGTGGATTTAAAATATAAATTCCTGTTTCTTCTCTATACTCTCGAACGACTGAATCCTTGACCGATTCTCCGCTTTCCATTTTTCCGCCCGGCGCTACCCACCAGCCTCGTCTTGGCTTTTGCAGCAAGAGAACTTGATCTTCGTGATGCAGCACACAATTGGTTACTCGTTGCATCAGCTGTCACCTACTCTTTTATGTCTTTAACTTATTATACAGGTTCATCCTGACTCCCACAATGAACATGCCCCTTCTTCACCGAAATCAGACCGAATTTCGTCTGAAAGGAGTGGCGGGCATTTTCTCTACTCTTTATTTTACAGCAATCAATGGTTCTCCATGCGTCATTTGTGAACATCTCATGAATTTCTGATTTTAAGCAAAAAAAAGGACACGGATTCTCATCCGTGCCAAACATGTATTCCTTATAAAAGGGGGTCAATTACTAGTTTTATCATAACGGAAAATTGTTTCACCCGTGTTACATTCCAGTTAAAAGCCCATGACGCTATATTAAGGATTTACGACAGCCTTTTATTTCGTTGCTTTGAGTTTTTCAGCAAGCTCTTCTACATAATGCTGTGCGCTTTGTGCGGCAATACTTCCGTCACCTGTTGCTGTCACAATTTGACGGAGTGTTTTTTCACGAATGTCACCAGCGGCGAAAATGCCTTCCACTCTCGTTTCCATTCTTTCGTTTGTTTCGATGTAGCCTTCTTTATTTGTAATGCCGAGATTTTCAAATGGTTTAGACAGTGGCAGCATTCCGATATAGATAAAGGCGCCATCTGTTTTAAAGTCTTCTTCTTCACCAGTCACCGTATCAATCAAAGTCACACTGCCGACTTTACCGTTTTCTTCATTAATTTGTTTAACGGTTTTGTTCCACATGAAGTCGATTTTTTCATTATCAAAAGCACGTGCTTGTAAAATGCTTTGGGCACGAAGCTTGTCGCGTCTATGAACGATCGTTACTTTTGACGCAAAGCGTGTGAGGTACACACCCTCTTCTACCGCAGAGTCTCCTCCACCAATGACGACGAGCTCTTTGTTTTTAAAGAAAGCACCGTCACATACTGCACAGTAAGAGACGCCTCGACCACCAAGTTCTTTTTCACCTGGTGCACCGATTTTTTTGTATTCCGCACCTGCTGCAATAATGACAGAGCGTCCTTTGTATTCTTTTGAACCGGCTTTGACGATTTTGTACTCTTCACCGTCTACGATTTCTTTGATATCGCCATATGCATACTCAGCACCGAATTTCTTCGCATGGTCAAACATTTTATTTGAAAGTTCTGGCCCTAAAATGCTTTCAAAGCCAGGATAGTTCTCGACATCTTCCGTATTAGCCATTTGACCGCCTGGAATCCCTCTTTCAATCATCAATGTTGAAAGATTTCCACGAGATGTATAAACAGCGGCTGTCATTCCGGCAGGTCCCGCTCCAATGATGATCGTATCGTAGATTTTTTCTTCTGACACAACTGTCACTCCCTCTTCAATTGCTGCTAGCATTTCTTATTAGAATGCCCTTGGGTGATGCTTCCATTCATGACAGAAAGCATCCATTCCACTCTTATTTTTATTCCTTACCCATATCCTATTAAATCTGCGGATAATAAGCGAATCATTTGCTCATATGTTCAAAAAAAGAAAAAGCTTCCTTAAACTGCTGTTTAAGGAAGCCTGTTTACGGTTATATAGTAAGTAATGATTTATTCAACGACTCTTCTTACAACGCCATTGAATGCTTTTTTCCAGTAAACATTGCTCATAGAGTCAACTGAAACACCGCGAGAGCTGTTATCGTTCAAGAATGTACCGTTTCCTAAGTAAATACCAACGTGTCCATTTACTTTATACGTATCAAAGAACACAAGGTCTCCGCGTTTCATGTCAGATGCACTTACAGCTCTTCCTTTACCTACAAGCGTATCTGTTGTTGTACCGCCAACTGGTCCAAGGTTGATGCCTGCTGATGCAAATGCCCAGCGAACGAATGAAGAACAGTCAAAACGACGTGCGTCAATATCAGCTTGTGATCTGCCACCAGCCCATTTATATGGAGATTGTCCAACAATGGAAGAACCTGTGCTGATTGCACCTTCGATTCCGCCTACGTTACTGCTGACAGGTGATCCACCGCCAGTAGATGGCTTCTTGCTTGGTGAACTGCTGTTGTTATTATCGTTGTTGTTTGAAGATCCACTGTTACTGTTATTTGAAGACGAGCTGCTGTCGTTCGTTGAGCTGTTGTCTTCTGCTTGAACACTAGCTTGACGCTGCTGTTGTCTTTGTACTTTTTCTTCTTTTGCTTTTTGAGCTGCTTCTCTTGCTTCCTTTTCAGCTTGTTTTTGAGCAGTGATTGTTGCGTCTTTTTCAGATGCAATGCTGTTAGCCTCACTGTTTAACTCGCTAATTTGAGAAGAAGCACTTCCTTTTTGCTTTTTCACTTGCTTGAATAGCTTGTCTTTTTCATCAAGCTGTTTATTCAAGTCTGTTTGAAGTGTTTCAAGCTTTGTAAGTGTCTTTTGAACATCTTCAAGCTTTGTGTTTAATTCGTTTTCAGACTTTTGGAGCTCAGCTTTGTCTTTTTCTTGCTCTTTAATGATTTCGCTGTCTGCGTTGATGAGTGTAGATACTGCACCTGCACGGCTGATGAAATCACTAAAGCTTTTCGCTCCTAGTAATACATCTATGTATTTCGTAGAACCTCCGCTTTCTTGAAGCGCACGTACACGCTTTTTCAAGAATTTGTTTCGATCTTCAATACGTTTTTCAGTATCAGCAATGTCTTTTTTCAGTGCATTGATTTCTTTTTTCGTTTGTTCATTTTCTTTTTGTTTTTCTTCGATTTGATCACTTGTTTTTAAAGCTTTCTCGTCAATTTCTTTTAGCTTTAGTGCAAGTGCCTCTTGTTTTGCTTCAAGCTTTGAAAGCTCATCTTTTTTCTTTTGAAGGTTTTTGTTGACCTCAGATTGCTTGCTGTCCAGCTCTTGTTTCTTTTGTTCAAAGTTCTGTGCGTTTGCTTCATGAGTAAATGGGATAAATAAACTGCTCGCTCCGATGACCGAAGCTAAACCGAAAGTAATAAACTTTTTCACGAATAGTTCCTCCTTTGACAATTTCCAAGCGACATGAGAAAGCAGCAAATTCTCTGCGACCAATCTGTGCTATCTATGTCTTTCTTCCTGATTGATCAGTCAGATGTTGACCAGATTGTTTCTATCACTAGGTGTTTCATTATGTATAGTAAAATATCTAAATATATGTCTTTGTTTTAATCCACGATTTTCATTATACATGAGACATCGACAAAATGAGCTAATATTTTTATTACATTTATGTTTCAAAAACATGTCGTGATTGTCATACTTCGCCAAATCCTTGCAAATCCCACCTTTTTATCCAAGAAAAAAGCATGACCTTTTCGGCCATGCTGCAATCTTCTAAATCTATTTACCTATTTAATCAATTAATGTACAAATGACTTGTTCATATTTAGACAGTGTTTGAACACTGATTTGAAAAGAGGCTGCAATCTCTTTTTTGCTCATAGATTCTTCTTGCTCCTGCATCCATAAATAATAGGATGCTGCTGCCCATGCAGGCGCATTTTTCTTATCTACGCCAGAAGCACGTGCCTGCTGAATAATATGGAATAACCAAAAATAAGGCATATGGCTGTCAGGCTGAACAGCTTCTTCCAAGCTGGATGCCGCCTGTTTTGCGAAAACCGCATCTTCTGAAAAAGACCGTTCTTCCATTTCATCTTCGTATAAGAGCAGTTCAATGAATTGCTGTTCAAAAGCTGTTTTCGCTGCGCGTGCATCAAGGACAGATTGAAGAACGTCACGTTCCCCTTTTTGTTTGCTTACATAGTACGCCGTCAGCCGTTCCTCAATGGAGACCATTGGCTCAGTCTCCTCAGGTTTATCCTGCCACGGCTTGATTTCATCTGCATCGATATCTTCTTCGACCATCTTATCCCAAACCGTCTGTGCAAGCGTTTTGTGACCTGTATAATAAGCTGCGCTTGCGAGCCAGTATAAAAATGTACTATCTCCTTGAAAGCCTGTTTTGTACAAAGAATAAAGCCATTTAAAGGCCCATTCAAATTCTCCAACTAGGGCAAATGTTGCGCCAAGCTTATAACGCTGTTCACTTAATATTGGATACACGTGCGTTAATTGCTTTGCTAACGTATTGACCTTCTCTTCTTCTTTTTCATAATGATAGAAGACTAGCTGGTTGCAAAGGGCATGCAGATTACCCGGATTTTCATGTAGAACCCGGTTCAGCATCTCTTTTGCCTGATGGATTTGACCAGAATAAAAATAGGCCAATGCGAGATTATTATACGCTGACCAAAATTCTGGATACTCAACAATCATCTGTTCCAGCATCTCAATGGCTTCATCAAGCCTGCCGCTTTCCAGTAAGTGATTTGCTTGATCCTGCTTCACAATCAGGTCATCCTGATCGTAAGGAAAATCTTCGTCCTCTTCGTCACTCATATCGAGCAGGTCGAGAAGGTCATCATTTTCATCTGCAAATTCCCCGTTCTCTTCTAATGAAGCATAGGCAGTCGCTGACTTATATGCCTCTTGAAAGAGTCCTAGATTCGCATAATTATTGGCTTTAAAATAGTGACACTCAGACATATTTTCATCAATATGTTCAAGGATGAAATCAAGCAGTTCATTTGATTGTTGGAAATGACCCATTTCAGTATAAATAATAGCAAGCTGTGACAGCATTTCTACATTTTCAGGCTCAAGTACGATAGCCCGCTGTATGAGCTTACTCGCTTTAGATAGATTTCTTTCTCTATAAGCTTTTAGACCTTTATGAAAAAAGTAATGCCCATCTTGGAATAGCTGGACGACTTGTGTGTGATTATTTTGAGAAGTGTATTTACTCACTGATACCCTCCATTTCGAACAGTGTACCGTGTGTAGTATAACATACTTCAAGAGTCGTCACATAGAACAAAAGAAAAGGAAGGATTTGTTTTTCACTTGGGAAATAAAAAGCCGGAGGTGCCCCCGGCTTTTCACTCACTTTGATGACGTTTTTTTAATACTTTTAATACATCATCAAGCGGCAATTGCTGTTCACGTAATAACACAAGCAGGTGATACAGAAGATCAGCTGTTTCCCATTTCAATTCTTCTTGATCCCGGTTTTTTGCCGCAATGATGACCTCTGACGCTTCTTCCCCTACCTTTTTCAGGATTTTATCGACCCCTTTTTCAAATAGATAGGTTGTATAAGCGCCTTCTGGCATTTCTGCCTGACGTTTCGCAATCACCTGTTCAAGTTCATTTAAAATAGCAAAACGATCCTGCTCTTCCGTTTGACGCTTCACGCCTTCTTCCGAAAAGCAGCTATAGCTGCCAGTGTGGCACGCTGGTCCACTTGGTGTGACAAGAACAAGCAGAGCATCCTTGTCACAGTCATATCGAATGGATGCGACTCGCTGAGTATGTCCAGATGTGGCGCCTTTGTGCCAAAGCTCGTTTCTTGACCGGCTGTAAAACCATGTTTCTCCTGTTTCTAGTGTTTTTTCATAGGATTCTTGATTCATATACGCCAATGTCAATACTTCCTTACTTTGAGCATCCTGTACAATCGCAGGTATCAGGCCTGCCTCATTAAAGGATAATTCGTTTCCCTGTTTCATCTGACCTTCACCCCATGTTCTCTCAAGTATGTCTTTACCTCTTGAATTGAAGTCTCTTTATAATGAAAAATGGAAGCTGCTAAAGCTGCATCTGCTTCTCCTTTTGTAAATGCCTCCAGCATATGCTGAGCATTGCCAGCGCCTCCTGAAGCAATGACAGGTACGGTGACAGCTTCTGACACAAGCTTTGTTAATTGATGATCAAAGCCCTTTTTCTCACCGTCGGCATCCATACTTGTCAGCAAGATCTCTCCTGCCCCCCTCAGCACGGCTTCTTTTGCCCAATCGCTAACCTCTATATCCGTTTGACGACGCCCTCCGTGTGTATAAACCATGTACGCTTTTTTCTCTTCATCGTACTTTGCATCTATTGCGACGACGATGCACTGGGAACCAAAAAAATCGGCACCTTCTGAAATGAGTTCTGGTCTTAAAACTGCCGCTGTATTCACAGATACTTTGTCTGCACCCGCTCTTAATATGCGCTTCATGTCATCAAGGTGGTTAATTCCGCCGCCTACCGTAAAAGGAATGGCAAGAGTGGACGCCACTTGCTTGACCACATCCACCATCGTTTTCCGGCCTTCATGAGAGGCAGAAATATCAAGAAAGACGAGTTCATCCGCCCCTTCCTCATCATATATCTGCGCTAATTCTACTGGATCACCAGCATCCTTTAAGCCGAGGAATTGCACCCCTTTGACCACACGACCTTCCTTCACATCGAGACATGGGATGATTCGTTTTGTCATCATACGCGGTCAAGCCCTTCAATTGCTTCAGCTAAAGTAAACCGCTCCGTATAAAGTGCCTTTCCAATGATTGCACCAGAAACGCCTGACTGTTTTTGTGATGACAGCTTTTGGAGATCGGCTACCGAACTGATACCGCCTGAAGCAATGACTTGTTTGCCAGTAGCTTCTGCTAAGCGAACTGTACTTTCTACATTGGGACCAGCCAGCATGCCGTCCATTTGAATATCTGTGAAAATAAAGACCTCCGCGCCTTCCTTTGCCAATTCTTTGCCGAGATCCTCCGCCTTCACTTTCGACGTTTCAAGCCACCCCTCAGTCGATACAAAGCCATTTCGCGCATCGATGCCAATCGCTATTTTCTCCCCATATTGCGCAAGCATTTTTTTCACAAAGGCAGGGTTAGAAACAGCCGAGCTGCCAAGGATGACTCTAGCTACACCATTGTTTATATAAAAGGCAACGTCTTCTTCTGTCCGAATGCCGCCGCCAATTTGTACATTTACATCTAAGGATGAAGCAATCGCCAGCACATGCTCATGATTCACGCGATTCCCCGCTTTGGCACCATCTAGGTCAACGAGATGAATCCACTTTGCTCCTTCATTTGCAAATCGCGTCGCCATATCGAGCGGCGAATCTCCATAAATGGTTTCTTGATCATAATCTCCTTGCACGAGCCGTACACATTTGCCATTTCTCATATCAATCGCTGGATACAATGTAAATTCACTCATTTGTTCACCCTCTGTTCGTTTGCTAATTGAATAAATTGTTTGAGCAGCGCCATGCCCGTTGTACTGCTTTTTTCAGGGTGAAACTGTGCGCCTAGCACATTTCCCTTACCAACAACTGCTGGTACTTGAACGCCATAGTCTGCGCTTGCTAATTGCTCTTCTGGATTCATATCCCTCACATAGTAAGAGTGAACAAAGTACGCAAATCCTTCCGGTACCCCGTCAAACAATGGGGAGGGCTGATGAAATGTGAGCTCATTCCACCCCATATGAGGCACCTTAAGCCTTTGCCCATTCTGGTCACGATCCTTTAAAAGAACGACACGACCTTTTAGCAGCCCCAAACCTTTCGTACGCCCTGCCTCTTCACTTTCTTCAAATAACAGCTGCATCCCAAGACAAATGCCAAATAGCAGCTTTCCTTCCTGCACTACTTGGTGGATAAACGCCTCAAGCCCTGTCTGTTTTAACAGCTGCATCGCATCACGAAACGAACCGACCCCAGGCAAAATATAAGCATCTGCCTTTTTGAGCTCCTCCACATCAGAGGAGACGATATAACGGGCACCTGCTCGTTCCAGTGCTTTTGATACGCTGAACAAATTTCCCATTCCGTAATCAATGACTCCGATCATTAGAGCATCCCCTTTGTTGAAGGAATCCCTTTCACACGTGGATCAATGGTTGTTGCTTCATCTAAAGCACGTGCCATCGCTTTAAAAATAGCTTCAATTATATGGTGTGTATTGGTTCCATAGTGAACAATTACATGAAGATTTATACGAGCTTCTAACGCAAACTTCCAAAGAAACTCATGTACGAGCTCTGTATCAAAGGTACCGACCTTTTGACTTGGAAAGGCCGCTCTCATTTCTAAATGAGGACGATTGCTTAAATCGACCACGACCTGAGCAAGCGTTTCATCCATTGGAACAAAACTGGAGCCATATCGCTTGATTCCCTTTTTATCACCTAACGCTTCCTTAAACATTTGCCCAAGCACGATGCCGATATCTTCTGTTGTGTGGTGATCATCAACATCTGTATCTCCTTTCGCATCGACGGTCAAATTAAAGTGTCCATGCTTCGTAAATAGATCGAGCATGTGTGTCATAAAAGGGACATCTGTTTGAATATCCGCTGTTCCTTCCCCATCAATCTCTAACGATAACGAAATATTCGTTTCATTTGTTTGTCTCGCTGTTTCCGCCTGTCTCATGACGATTCCCCCCGCTTTCTCGATTCAATCGACCTTGCATGTGCTTCGAGCCCCTCTAACCTAGCAAAAGCCGCAATGCTATCCCTGTGTGTCTCAAAGGCTTCTTGACTATATGAAATAATGCTTGTTTTCTTTTGAAAATCGGTCACACCAAGCGGGCTAGAAAATCTGGCTGTTCCGTTGGTTGGCAGCACGTGATTCGGTCCTGCAAAATAATCGCCCACCGGCTCAGGGCTATAACGCCCTAAAAAAATCGCCCCTGCATGCTTGATTTGACCAAGAAATGATTCTGGATATGCTGTCAGCACCTCTAAATGCTCTGGCGCTAACTGATTGACGATGTCTACTGCACGATCCATGGAATCTGTCACGTATATACGGCCATGATGTTGTATGGATTGTGCAGCGATTGATTTTCTTGGCAAGGTGTCCAGCTGCGCTTGCACCTCAGCTCGCACATTTTCAGCAAGTGTCTTAGATGGGGTCACCAAAATACTAGATGCCAGCGAATCATGCTCTGCCTGAGAAAGTAAATCGGCCGCCACCTCATGTGCTATGGCCGTGTCATCTGCTAGAACCGCAATTTCACTAGGACCGGCAATCATATCAATGTCTACCTGACCAAATACTTCCCGCTTTGCCAGTGCGACATAGATGTTGCCTGGACCTGTGATTTTATCAACAGGCTGGATGCTTTCTGTTCCATAGGCAAGTGCCGCAATCGCCTGTGCACCGCCCATTTTATACATCTCTGTAATACCGAGCTCCTTCGCAGCAACGAGTACAGCGTCAGAGAGGTAGCCGTCTTTCCCTGGGGGTGTCACAAGGACAATTCGCTGAACACCAGCGACAAGCGCCGGAATCACATTCATCAAAACAGATGATGGATAAGCAGCTGTTCCGCCGGGGACATACACACCAACTGCCTCAAGTGGTGTCACCTTTTGTCCGAGCATCGAGCCATCCTGCTGGTGATAAAACCAAGAGGATGTCAGCTGACGCTCATGGTATGTGCGAATATGACGGATAGCCGTTTGGATCACATGAATCATGGCTGGGTCCAAACGTTCGGAGGCTTTTGTCATTTCCTCATCTGTGACAAGCGGATCTTCAAGCAGCACCCCATCAAATTGCTTTGTAAAAGACTGTACCGCTTGATCACCATTTAGCCTCACTTCTTGTATAATCCGCTGAACAGCCAGGCGCTGCTCTTCCGTGCCTGTATCTAAAGTCCGTTTGAGCGAGAGTGTCTCTGTCTCACCTTCTTGTATATAGGTGATGTTCATGATGTTTCCTCCCCTTCAATGATTCTTGCAAGGCGCTGCGCCATTTCATCGATCACCGCATCCTTCATCCGATAGCTCACAGGATTGACAATAAACCGTGATGTAATATCACAAATATGCTCCGTTTCAACAAGTCCGTTTTCCTTGAGTGTTTGACCTGTAGAGACAATGTCTACAATACGATCGGCGAGTCCGATGAGCGGTGCTAATTCAATGGAACCATTCAGCTTAATGATCTCCACCTGCTCCCCTTGCTCTCTAAAATAGGAAGATGCAACATTTGGGTACTTTGTTGCCACACGCGGCGCGACACCGCCCCAGCTGGCTCCCGGCAATCCGGCAACCGCTAAATGGCATTTACTGATGTTTAAATCAAGCACCTCGTACACATCACGAGCTTCTTCGAGCATGACATCCTTTCCTGCAATGCCAACATCTGCTACACCGTGCTCTACATAAGTCGTCACATCCATTGGCTTCGCTAAAATAAAGCGGAGGTTTTCTTCCGGTACATCGATGATTAACTTTCTTGAATCCTCGAATTCCTCTGGCAGTTGATATCCTGCCTGCCTTAACAGCCCTGCGGCTTCTTCAAATATTCGGCCCTTTGGCATCGCCATCGTCAACACTTTACCCATTTTGTTCTCCCTTTCTAGCGCCGATAAAATAAGTCACCTGCTCAAATGCCTTGGTCATCGCGTCAATATTTTCAATCCCTGCTAAGTCTTGCAGCACGATCTTTTTCCCTTTTGACCGCTCCTTTTCTGCAAAAGCAAAAGCCTCCAGCCGTTGTTCTTTACTAAAAATCACTGCCTCCTGCGGCTCATTGATTTCTTTTGCATCAAGTGCTTCAAGCAGACGGTCTAATCGAAGTCCGAATCCTGTAGCTGGTGCAGGTGCATCAAAATGAGCAAGCAATTGGTCATATCTGCCGCCACTTCCGATGACTGACCCAACATGATCTGCAAATACTTCAAACAAAATACCCGTGTAGTAGCTCATATGACTCACCATGCTTAAATCTAGACGGATATATTCTGTACAGCCGTAATCTTCAAGTGTCTCCCAAAGCGACTTTAACTGCGTAAGCACCTCTTTTCCTTCTTGTGAAACGACGATTTCCTCTGCCCGCTCTGTGACTTCCTGGCCGCCTCTTAACTCTAAAAGCTGTAACAGCCTCGTTTTATCGATGGAGGAGAGTGGCAATTGCTTCAAATGCTGACGGTACCCTACATAATTCTTTTCATATAAAAATTGGCGAAGAACGTTTGCACGCTCTGTATTTCCCAGTACATCTACAAATAACGTCTCTGCTAAAGCGACATGCCCAATCGCGATTTTGAAGGATTTGAGCCCAGCATTTTTTAATGCGAATACGACAAGCGCGATCACTTCAGCATCTGCACTAATCGAACCGTCTCCAATTAACTCAATTCCGACCTGCTCAAATTCTGATGGCCTTCCGCCTTCTCTTTCCTGTGCCCGGAACACATTGGCCGCATACCCAACGCGAAGCGGATACGCCTGTTCATGAAGCTTTGATGCTGCCACTCTCGCAATAGGTCCCGTCATATCAGGTCTGAGTACAAGGGTTTGCCCGTTCTGATCTAAAAGCTTAAAGAGCTGTGTATCTGTAATCGCCGATTGAACACCGACTGTATCGTAAAATTCAAGCGTTGGTGTCTCCATCAACCGGTAACCCCAACCGTTCATGACCTCTGTTAAGGAATGTCTCACTTTTTTCTTCGTCTCATACAATCCTGGTAATGAATCCCGCATACCATATGGTTTCTCAAACATAAACATGTTCTTCTGCACCTCCAACACATTAAAACAAAAAATTCCGAATCCTTTAGTTCGCTAATATGATAATATGCTAACAAAATAAAGTAATTAAATCAATCATTTTTATTTTCTCTCTATTTTCATGAAAAATTTGTGGAATTATTACATTCAAGTGACACCTATCTCTTTTCTACATGTTTGATAAAAGAACGTGCTATAATACTTAAAAATATTGATTAACACAGGAGATTACAATGAAGTTCATTCAGACATTAATCTTAACTTTGTTGTGCGCATGCCTTGTTTATTTCGGCTTTATATACGTGACACAAATCGACCAAGTCAAGAAAACAGCTTCACCACACGAAGCAGCCAAAGAAAAAGAAAACGATACGGCACTCGCAGCTGAAGAAACACGATCAACGAAAAAAACAGACACCACCTACTCTTCCTTAAAAGGAAGCAAAAAAGCCATGGACGTCATCCTTTACAATCAAATGGATGCCCCAAAGCTTTATAATGGATGCGAAGTTACAAGCTTAGCGATGCTTCTTCATTACAGCGGCTACGAGCAAGTGACGAAAGACACATTGGCAAATGAAATTAAACGTGTTCCACTCAATTATGAAAATGGCTTAAAAGGAGACCCACATGACGGGTTTGTAGGCGATATGGAGAATGGACCAGGTCTTGGTGTATACCATGAACCTATTTATCAGCTTGCGAAAAAATATGCGGGCGCTCAAGTCGTCGACTTAAGCGGAAAACCTGTCAAAAAGGCCATCTATCAATCACTTGAAAAAGGGTATCCTGTTTGGGTGATTACCACATCCACCTTTGACAAAATAGATAACATCGAAACTTGGAATACACCAAATGGCAAAATAGATGTAAGCTTTAATATGCATAGCGTGGTCATCACAGGCTATGACAAGGAGCATGTCTACTTAAATAACCCATACGGAGAAAAGAATCAAAAAGTCGATCGCGATCAGTTTGAAGATTCTTGGGAACAGATGGGCAGGCAGGCGATTATCATTAAAGCATAGAACAATTTCTCTTTGAAAACATGAAAACCCATCCTCTATCCGAATAGAGGATGGGTTTTTTCATGATGATAGTATTCCTTTCAGACTGTTCTCAAGCTTTTCAGCTGTCATTACTCCTCCGCCTACACTGAAGCATTCAACCTTTTTTAATAAAAATGAGAGATAATTCTTGATCGTTAAACTCCTCACTCATCGTTTTTAGCGGCAACGAATCGCTTATTCTGCTTCAGATACAACGGTAAAACGTTCTCCAACATGGGCAGCCTGCTCAATTTCATCGACAAGCGCAATGGCGTAGTCGGCATAGCTCACATAGCTGTCACCTTTAGAATTGACAATCAGTTGGTCTTTCCCTTTCACATAAGAACCTGTGCGTTTGCCAGCTGGATCAAAGAATGCAGCAGGGCTGAGGAAAGTCCATTTTAATCCTACGGTTTGTTGAAGGTCTTTTAAGTTTTCACCTTGCTGTGAAGCAGTAGGCACATACTCCTTTGGAAATTCCGGTGTATCAACAAGTCTTGTTGTTTTGGCTTCATCAACAAAAAGACTGCCCGCTCCGCCCACAACGATTAAACGGGTACCGGGTACCTCTTTCAAAATATCAATCAGCTTTTTCCCTGCCTCTACGTGAAGGTGCTCTTGTCCAGCAGGTGCGCCAAATGCATTGACGAAGACATCAAGGCCTTTGATGTCTTCTGCTTGTAAATGAAACACATCCTTCTCAATAACAGCTACGGATGAATCTGTCACTTTTTTCGCATCTCGAACGATGGCTGTTACCTCATGTCCTCTTGATTGAGCCTCTTTTACAATTTCCTGTCCTGCTTTACCTGTAGCGCCAATAATGCCGATTTTCATATGAATTCCTCCTGTAAAATGATTTTATTTAATAAACAAAGGTGTAACCATTTTAGTTACAACAGAGGTAAAAAAAATTGAATAGATCATCCAATTTTTTTTATTAACACCTGCGTTAGTTCACTTAATTTGATCTCAGCAAGCACTTGCTCCATCGCACTTTGAGCGCGGCACAAGATTAACTCAAGCACAGCCTGGATATTTGCACCGATCGGACAGTCAGGATTTGGGCTTTCATGGATTTGAAACAATTCTCCCTCATCCACCACCTCAACCGCTTTATACACATCAAGCAGCGTGATATCGTCTTCACTGCGGTTCAGCTGAGAACCGCCTTTGCCAAGACTCGTTGAGATTAGGCCTGCTTTTTTTAATTTACTCATAATACGGCGGATGACCACTGGGTTTGTATTTACACTTCCCGCGATATCCTCCGATGTCTGTAATGATCCTTTTTCAAGTGATAGCAAGGCCAGAATATGGACAGCGACAGTAAATCTGCTGCTGATTTTCATGTTTTCTCACCTCTGTTGTAATCATTATAGTTACACCATAACATATTGTCAACAAAAAAGGCTGCCGAGCTACTCAGCAGACGTAGATTGACGTGCATTCATTTCTTCTTTCGTATAAATCATGCGCATTGGATTTCCTCCAACAAATGAGCCTGCTGGAACATCCTTATAAACAAGTGTACCAGCCGACACGATCGCCCCATCCCCAATGGTCACACCAGGTAAAATGGTGGAATTGGCTCCAATTAAGACTTCATCCCCAATATAGACTTCCCCAAGTCTGTATTCTTTAATCAAATACTCATGGGTCAAAATGGTTGTGTTATAGCCAATCACCGAATTTCGACCGACCGTGATTTTCTCAGGAAACATGAGATCCACCATGACCATTAAGGCAAACGCTGTATCTTCGCCAACCTTCATACGAAGAAAGGTTCGGTATATCCAATTTTTCATTCCCATAAAAGGCGTGTACCGTGCGATTTGAATGAAAATAAAGTTTTTCACCACTTTGAAAAAGGGGACCGTCCGATAGACTTGTCGTAACGAATTGACCCCTTTTACAGGATATCGATCTGTTTTTCTCAACTCAATCAGCTCCAACAATCGCCAGAAGATCACTCATTTTCTTTAGCATAAAATCAGGGCGATGCTTTAAAAGGGCCTCTTCTCCCTTAATTGACCAAGCAACACCTGCTGTTTTTGTCCCTGCCGCTTGACCAGACAAAATATCGTGATAATTATCGCCGACCATCACCGCTTCATGTGGATCACTGCCAAGCTTGGATAATGCCAGCTGGACTGGCTCCGGATGCGGCTTCTCATTTTGGACATCATCGAGCGTCACAATCACTTCAAAGAATGGCTCTAAACCGGTCAGCTTCAATCCCATTAACACTGTGTCACGTATCTTTGTTGTGACAATTCCAAGCTTAAATCCTCGATCCTGCAAGACTTTCAATGTATCTATAACAGTCTCATATTCAGTCACGAGCAGATCATGCTGTTCATGATTAAACGTACGGTACATCTGAATCATGTCATCCGTTAGATTAGGGTCCATCGCAGAGAATGTATCAAATAATGACGGACCAATGAAATGGAGGATCTCTTCACGGCTGTACTGACCAGGGTAATAATGATCAAGCGTATGTTGAAATGAAGCAATAATTAATTCATTCGTATTGATTAATGTGCCATCTAAATCAAATAGCACGGTGTTAACAGTTGATTCGTTCATATGGCTTCCTTTCTAACAACTGCGAGCTCGCGCTTTCGCCAAATATAGCTAATGGCAGCTGTTAATAAAATAGCAGATATCAGACGGATGACAAGAAGCGGCCACACAGGAATCCCAAGTGGAATAAATATCAGCGTGTCTTCGACTACTGCATGGCAGGCAACAAGGAAAATGAAAGCAAGGGTTAAATCCTTTTTACTCACGCCGTCCTCTTCCACTGCCTTCATCATCACGCCAGCTCCGTATGCTAGACCAATGGTTAACCCAGCGACCATCGTCATCGACGTATTTTCTTTCATTCCAAGCATTCTCGTAAATGGAGACAGCCACTTAGACAGCGTATGGAGCCATCCTAAATCTCTCATGAATTGAATGATGATCATGAGAGGGATGACGATACAGGCGAGCTGGAGCACACCGAGTACGGCTTTTTGTAAAGCGACAAGGACGATCATGTACCAGCTGGAAGGCACATCAGCCGTTTGGGCTGCTGTCAGCAGTCCATATTGTGCCGGCTCCTGGCCTCCCTGCCAAACGAGATGAATGACAATAGCCGAAACAACAGCAAGACTGATTCTGACCAGCAAAATGACAGACACTCTCAGTCCAACCTTTGCTGCCACAGTCGATTCGATGATCAGGTTGTGACAAAAGGACAGCATCACGGCCAAAATAAACACTTCCTTCACAGGAAGATCTAGAGTCAAAATGGCCGCTATGCCCGCATACAAGTTCAGCACATTTCCTAACACAAGCGGAATGGCTGCTTCTCCTGAAAGACCAAACAATCCCATAAATGGCCGTATGAATTGAATGATCCAATCCATAACAGGCGTATGCTGCAAGATACTGACGAGAATGGTAACCGGAAAGATGACTTTTCCAAGTGTCCAAGTTGTCGATAGCCCTGCTTTTAAGCCGTTTTTCCATGTCTCCTGCATCTTTCTGATCCCCCCTGCTTTAATTCGATGAGTTGTTCTCTTTATACGGGATCGATGCGTGACCTTTTATTCTTCTAAAGATCAGCAGCAGAACAGCCACTACAAAAATGGCAATCGAAATCATTTGAGCGATTCGAAGATGTTCTGTCAGCATCAAACTGTCCGTTCTCATACCTTCTATGAAGAAACGACCGATTGAATACCAAATTAAATAAGACAAGAAGATTTCGCCTCTGCGCATCGATGTTCTACGTAATAAAATCAAGATCACAACACCGGCAAGATTCCATAATGATTCGTATAAGAACGTTGGGTGATAATACGTCCCATCAATATACATTTGATTAATGATAAACTCAGGCAAATGCAAATTCTCTAAAAAGGCTCTTGAAACAGCCTCACCATGCGCTTCCTGATTAATAAAATTCCCCCAGCGTCCAATGGCCTGCGCTAGTAAAATACTAGGTGCTGCTACATCGGCTATTTTCCAGAAGGACACCTTTTTCACTTTTGTGAAGACGATCGCTGTCAGCACAGCACCTATCAGCCCGCCATGAATGGCAATTCCGCCATGCCAAATCTTAATGATTTCATTTGGGTGCTGCTGATAGTAATCCCATTCGAAGGATACATAATAAATTCGTGCACAAATAATCGCTATTGGAATGGCAAATAAGATTAAATCAATAAACGTATCTTTATTGATTCCTCTTTTCTCACATTCTCTCAGTGCGAGCCAGAGTCCTAGTAAGGCTCCGACCCCAATGATCACACCATACCAATGAACCGAAAGAGGTCCGAGCTGAAAAGCAATCGGATCAATTGGCTGAATCGCTTCGTTCATATAGACAACTCCTATTCATCTTGGCCATTGTCTTCAATGACATCGGCTAGTTTACTTGTAAATTGTTCCGCCGCATTATGTCCCATGCGTTTTAACCTGAAGTTCATCGCAGCCACCTCAATGATAACCGCTAAGTTTCGACCAGGGCGGACAGGAATGGTCAGCTTCGGTACATCTGTATCGATGATTCGCATCTTCTCTTCTTCAAGTCCTAAACGATCGTACTGTTTGCCTTGTTCCCAAAGCTCAAGGTTCATGACAATCGTAATTCTCTTATAGCTTCTGACAGCGCCAGCTCCAAATAAGGTCATCACATTAATGATGCCTAACCCGCGGATTTCTAAAAGATGTTCAATCAGCTCTGGTGCGCTTCCGACTAGCGTATCCTGATCCTCTTGACGGATTTCCACGCAATCATCTGCGACCAGCCTGTGTCCTCTCTTCACTAATTCTAAGGCTGTTTCACTTTTTCCTACTCCGCTTTTTCCAATTAACAATACTCCTACACCATATACATCTACGAGCACACCATGAATTGCGGTCGTTGGTGCAAGCTTACTTTCTAAAAAGTTGGTCAAACGACTCGAAAGTCTTGTCGTTTTTAGGCTTGAACGTAACACAGGTACACCATTTTCATTTGAAGCTTCAATTAATTCCTTCGGCACTTCACGATCTCGTGACAAAATAATTGCAGGGGTAATATCAGTACAAAGAGACATCATTCTCTGCTTTCGTTCGCGTTCTGGGAGCTGTTCAAAAAAAGAAAGCTCTGTTTTCCCTAAAAGTTGAACTCTTTCTTTTGGGTAATATGTAAAATAACCAGCCATTTCAATACCTGGTCTGGAAAGATCACTGATTGTAATGGGACGATTAATCCCTTCTTCCCCACTTACCAGTTCAAGATGAAATTGTTCCATTATGTCCTTCGTACGAACTTTCGGCACGCTTCTTCCTCCTTTTATCACAGGCGATTCAGAAATACAGCTCTATTTTATCACTTTCAATGATGATCCCAAAACAGTATTTTATCCTGATCCTGTTTCAGTTCATTTACTGGTATAGACAACTATACTTAAAAAGGGTAAACTAAATTCAAAGACAACGAATAAGGGGGCACAACCATGAGCAGCTCTTTATTGCTCTCCAATATTCATATTGTGACAAAGACTGAAATGATTGCAAACGGTTTTGTCGGTTTACGCGACGGCAAGATTGACTATATTTCAACAACACCACCGACAGGAAATTATGAAAAAGTATATATTTCCCGGGAAAACTTTTATCTACTTCCCGGAATGATTGATATTCACATCCATGGCGGATATGGAGCAGATATGATGGATGCGACATCAGAAGCCATGAATACACTCGCTGACAACTTACCGTCAGAAGGAACGACAAGTTTTTTAGCCACAACCATCACTCAAAACCATCATGAGATAGAGCAAGCACTTAAAAATGTCGCCAAGTGGAAACAATACAATGAAGAACAAGCAGGCGTTCAGGCACAATGTTTAGGTATCCATCTTGAAGGTCCTTTTATTTCTAAAGATAAAGCAGGGGCACAGCCTGTTCAATGGATACAGCAGCCCGATCGCCCTCTTTTTGAAAAATGGTTGGATGCTTCTGAACGGCTTATTCGAATTGTCACGTTCGCACCTGAGGAAGACCCTGATTTTGCTTTTCTTTCCTTGTTGCAAGAAAAAAACATTATTCCTTCTATTGGACATACGAATGCCCATCATGACATGATTGAATTAGCAGCAAAGCATGGTGCACGCCATGTCACGCATCTTTATAATGCACTGAGTTCGTTTCAGCATCGTGAACCAAACGCTGTAGGAGCTGCTCTTACAAACGACGATCTCCATACTGAGCTGATTACGGATGGGATACACTCCCACCCACTTTCCATCAAGCTTGCGTATTTGGCAAAAGGAAGTGATCGTTTAATGATGATCACAGACTCGATGCGCGCAAAAGGACTTGGAAATGGCACGTATGAATTTGGGGGTCAAACAGTCACAGTGAGCGGCGAACAAGCTTTACTGGCAGATGGTACACTTGCAGGATCGATTCTGCGAATGAAAGATGGCGTCAAACGGATGAAACAGATCACACATTGCGAATGGACAGAGATAGCAAAGATGACCTCAACTAATGCAGCCATTCAGCTAGGACTTGATCAGCAGCTTGGTTCGATTGAAGTTGGAAAACAAGCAGACCTTGTGATCTGGGATGAGTCTGGTGAACTAATGATGACGATCTGCCATGGACAAATCGTCTTTGAGAAAAAGGAGGCCAACCACTAATGAACATCATTGAATTTGAAGATAAAGAACAATTAGGAAAAGAAGCAGCAGCCCTGATCGCGCGCACAATCGCTTCTAAACCAGATGCCGTACTCGGCCTGGCAACGGGCGGTACACCTCTTGATACGTATCAAGAGTTAATTCACCTTCATCAATCACAACAATTGTCTTTCAAACAAACAAAAACAGTCAATTTAGATGAATATGCAGGCCTTGATCCAGATCATGAAAATAGTTATATGACCTATATGAAACGTCATTTATTTGATCATATTGATCTTCCACAGGATCAGTATTTCCTTCCAAATGGCGCTACACCTGATTTAGAAAAGGAATGCTTAAGATATGATCAGCTCATTCAAGACATAGGCGGCATCGACCTTCAGCTTCTTGGAATCGGTCAAAATGGACATATTGGTTTTAACGAGCCCGGTACTCCGTTTAACTCAAAGACTCATGTCGTGCAACTAGATGAAAATACCCGGCAGGCCAATGCAAGATACTTTTCTTCTATTGATGAAGTGCCTACACATGCCATCACCATGGGCATTGCGAGCATTCTTTCTAGTAAAAAGATTCTCCTTCTTGCATCAGGAAAATCAAAAGCGAAAGTGATACAATATTTAGAACAGACTGAGATACATCCAGACTTCCCAGCATCTTCTCTGAAACTTCATGAAGATGTGACGATTTTGATTGATCGAGAAGCTGGGTCACTACGCTAAAGCTAAACACGAGAGGATTTTCACATGTTTATTGATAAGCAGTCACCTATTCCGATGTACCATCAGATTATGGAGAACTTGAAAAAACAGATTGAGGATGGAACATTAGCACCTGATACACTCATTCCTTCTGAAAGAGAATATGCCGAACGCTTTGGTATAAGTCGAATGACTGTCAGACAAGCCTTATCGAACCTTGTGAATGAAGGATATTTGTATCGACAAAAAGGAAAAGGCACCTTTGTGAGCCGAAAAAAATTTGAACAGCCGCTTCAAGGCTTAACAAGCTTTACAGAGGATATGCGTCAGCGTGGTCTTAAAGCTTCAAGCCAGCTGATTGATTTCACAAAAACCGTCTGTCCAGATCACTTGCTGCCTGTCTTACAACTGTCAAATGGCGATGCTATATTTGAACTCAAACGGATACGCCTCGCAAATGATGAACCGATGGCGATTGAAACGAGCTATATCCCTGAAGCATTTGCAGGAGATTTAACAAGGGAACATTTAACTGGCTCTATATATGAATATATAGAGACTCAAACAGGCCTTACAATTGCTCATGCAAAACAAGAGCTTGAAGCGAATGTGGCTTCAAATGAAGAAGCACACGTGCTGTCTATTTCAACAGGCGATCCCGTGCTCTCAATCGCAAGAACGACTTATTTTCAGAATGATATTCCGTTTGAATATGTTCTTTCCGTTTATAGAGGAGATCGTTACAAGCTCATTCATACAATGGAAAGATAAACAGTGCCCTTATAAAAGGAGCACTGTTTTTATTTCCTAAGAAATGTTTCTTCACGATCATTTTTTGTATGAATTTTCCATATCGGTGAAATCGCTTTTCCTTGAAAACGATCTTTTGCTACGGTGTACCAATAATAGTCTTCGTTTGGCTTTAAGCCTTTCCACTCAAAGCTTGCTTTTTTGCCGCTTTTTACGCCGCGCGCCTCTCCTAACAAAACATTTGTGTACACATTGAGTTCAAAATAGTTGGTTTTGACAGATTTCATTTTCGGCGTCAAATCCACATCGATTGAAAATTCATCCTGATCTCCATACGTTTTAGGATCGTAGAAATGCTCTTGATTCATGTAAGGTGAGTATGTCGTAAAATGAAGCTGGTTTTTTTCTTGATCGGCTGTTATCAATCGCATAAACCCTTGTCCACCTTCAGGCCCTGACTGATAATCGGCGAGTATTTGATATACTTTCCGGTCTACTTTACCATCCTTGTCATCGTCAAGCTCATCTACTTTCCTGCTCGCTCCGTGATAGTGACCGCTAAATACCGCCACTATATTGGGATGGCGTTTCACTACCTGGTGGAAGATGAGGTCGCCAATCGGACTGCGGTTGCCACTGACCAACAAATACTCATGGAAATTTAAAATGACGATACGGTCTGGATGCTCAGAAATCACACGGTTCAACCAATCAATTTCATCTTGCTTAATCCCCCAGCCCATGTATACCATCATATAATCATTGCCACCGGCAGAGATGAGATCATAATGACCTCGATTGTTTTGATAGGATTCACCATAGTACGGTTTATTTGCAAAGCGTTTCTCACCGAAATATTTCCCATATTCCGCATAAAAACCGTCCTTATGTCGAACATCATGATTTCCTGCTAAAACACCATAAGGAATCTGATGCTCATCTAACACGCGCATAAACGTATCGGCTCGTTGCCATTGTTTATCTTTTGAATCATCCACAATGTCACCTGTATGGAACACATATTGAATGTTTAACTTTCCTCTCTGGTCTCTGATCCACTCGACCATTTGTTTAAAGATATGAGGATAGCTCTTTGCATAATATTGTGTGTCAGACATCCAAACCATCTTATATGGCTTTTGCGCTTTACTGATTTCATCCTGTACAAGCAAATCAAACGTATGATTCTTCATGTACTGTCTGACGGACAGCAGTCCTTTCAGGTAAAATTCCTTTTGATCCTTAGCAAAATGATGAGTAATTTTATCCCACTTTTCTTGCTGATGATTCCATGCATACATGGTCACCTTTCTCCCTGTCAATGAACTCCCTTTCCATATCGCTTCGACGACATCCTTTTCACGTACATCTTGTTGAACCTTGATTTGAAAACGATGATAGGGAAAACGATGTAAATCCTTCGTTTCAACTGACTTACCATCAGCAAATGCAATGCGATTCCTTTCTTCATGAGAAAAGATCATTTCTCCTTTTTCGTTAAAGCTCTTTGGCGGTTCTGTCTCCGCTGCATATTTCAAAATGTTCATTGATGGATGCAACGATGTATATTGATACGCACGGTAAAAGGAATAATCCAGCTTATCATTCGTTGGATCCTTGGTGAGCACAGTTTGCTTTGACGATTTCATTTTCGTCTTATCTGCTACACGCTCTGGTGGCTCAGGGTGTTCATGTACCGTCTTGAATTCCTTTTTCAACGTTGACATGTTTCCCGCTGCATCCTTTGCTTTAATTGTCAACGTGTGCTCCCCCGGGTTTAATTCGCTAGAGGACGTCTGGTATGGCAAGGAAATTGGCTTGCCATCTACATATGCTTTCATCTCTTCTATGTCACTCCAACGATCCGTTACCTTTGCTTTTAACGTAAAGGCTCCTTTATATGCATCCTTTGTTTGGACGTTGGTTTTAATTTTTGGACCCGTATTATCAACCATCACATGTACAGATGCATGCTCGTCTGAGGTTTTGGCCTCAATCAGGTGCGGCCCCTCTTTCAACCTTCTTGTATCCCACTTCATAAACGTTGAAACATAAGCTTCTTTTGGTATTTCAAATTGAAATGTTCTGACCTTTTTGGCGTTACCGCTGTCTCCCATTCTCCATTCTTTTTCCGGCTTTGCATTGATTGGAGGAATTTGAGTTCCATTCGATAAAATCATCCGGACGTTTTTTAGTTCAAAATCATCGTGATTCTCACCAGGCAACCGATCAACTGGAGAAGATTTTGTTCCTGCATGGAAGGAGATCGATTGGAGACCTGCTTTTTTCATTTCTGCTTCTGGTATTGGCATTGTATAGGTACGATACACTTTTGTCGAATCATCAAAAATTGAAAGTAAGTGCTTACCTATGGACACACCATTTTTAAAATATAAATTTGTCCCTTTGACATCAAATGCAATATATGGATCTGCTTCAAGGGCAGAAAACACTTGCTGATTCCGCTTTCCATCTATCAATAATTCAATGCTTTTTTTCTGATCAGACGTTGCTTTTAATGGAAATAATCCTGAAACCGTATCTCCTTCTTCTACATTGAATCGAAGGCCATGAGCTTTGCTAACTTGCTCCACATCAATCATTTTTTTCATCGTCATTGCTGTATTTTCACCGTCTGACGCTTCAAGCTGATATTCCAATTGTTCTTTACCAATCAACTCAGGTGAGTAAATAATATGATGAAATAATCGGTCATTATGATCTTTTTGAAGCAGTATTTCCTTAAAATCATCTTTTCGATTTGTTCGATAGCGAAGCTTGACGGTTTTGACGACCTGATCATCCTGTACATCTGCTTTAATCTCTATGCTTTCAGTTGGTTTCACTGGTTTCCTCACTGTCATATCTTCAATCACAGGTTTATGGATATCTTGAGAAATTTCTTTTTTCTCAGATGGAATTTGTGCTTTTAGCACTTTGCCAGGCGTAGGCTCTTCTTCAATTTTCGAGATCAGCTTCATTTGCGAAGTACCATCCATTGGATATTTGAACAGCAAAGATTTATGCTCACTAAACCATGATGGCTTTAAGCGAAATGCTGCTGAAGAAATCTCCTCCCCTATATTCGTTGTAATGGAAACAAGACGAGATTTAGAGTTGGACAGCCCTTTGCTTTCGATGACAGATACATGCTCTCCCTCTTTTAATTGACTTTTGTACATGGCATTGAAGTCCGCTACAGTTAAATGCTCCTGTCCTTTTTTCCTCAGCCAGAAAACATACGGTTTTCCAGGTGAAAGAGTGACTGGATTTGTGTGAAAGGAATACACATCATCCATTTCGGTTCCTTGTGCAGGATTGCGGTAGCGAAGCTGATAATGTTTAAGAGAGATAGGCTCATGTGTTGTGTTATATACCTCAATAAATTCAAATGCATCTTTGCCTTTGCGATTTTTTGAATTGACAACAATTTCTGTGATGACTAAGTCCGGAATGCGCGAAAGATCCTCTTCAAATCCATTTAAGTGGACAGATTGTTCTGCCGTTTTGATCACGGACTTTTGCGTAAGAAACTCTGTATAGTAACGAACGGTTGAATTCCATAATTGATCTGGCGGAATTTTCGCTGTAAATTCTGGCTTCATACCTGGCAGCCGTTCCATTGGGATCAAACGGTACCCTAGCTCATCACTTTGTTTATAATACAAGTTCGCAGACAAAATTTGTTCCGGATCCGTAATCGACGCACGAAACTGGAGATCACGGCTTTTTTCCCCTAGAACTGGACGGACATCCACATGAAAGGGATCAAAGATAAAAGGAGAAAAAGGCTTGTCCGGTATATTGACCTGTGTTTGAATAAAAGGCCCTGCTGAAGCAGGCTGATTGAAACAAAAAAGAATGATAAAAAAACATAAAAGCATGATTTGTCTGCTCACGTTCACCATCGTGCACCGCCTCCCTTCGGATATTGTGTCTCCTGAAGGAAGTTTTTATGTCAGATGAAACGGAGAAACGATACAAAATGGGTCAAAAAAAACCGTTAGCTTTTTTTCGCTAACGGCTCCACAATTCCTTTTTGTATCAACAGATGGAAAATGGATAAGATGACAGCCATCCAAATGGCCGTTCCAAACCCATCAATATTAAAACTATCGCCCATAAAACTTGATGTCATCATAAGTGTGATGGCATTAATCACAAATAAGAACAATCCTAGTGTAAGAACGGTTACTGGAAGCGTTAAAATGATCAAAAACGGCTTCACTAAAATATTGAGCAAGGATAAAATGATACTTGCCACAATGGCTGCGCCAAACCCTTCAATATATACGCTCCCAAGCCCTGGCAGAATGCCTGAATCAAAATATCCAGCAATGACGATTAAAAGTAATGCATTGACTAAAATACTGACGATCCATCTAAGCATTTAGTTAGTGCCTTCTTCCGGAACAACAAAATACCAGATGAAGTAGACCAAGAAAATCGGCATAAATGCTGTCATAAATCCGATGATGACCGTTAATATGCGAAGCAGAGATGCATCGACCCTTAAGTATTCGGCAAGTCCACCAACAACACCCGCTATTTTTTTATCTGTTGCTGAACGATAAAGCTTCTTCATGTAGAATCACTCCTTGTCTGATTGGTGCTTTACTTGTATTGAACCTGTTTTTGTTTCTGCAAAAATGGATATACTGTTCACTGCCTGTTGGTTGGCTTTGATCATTTTCTCTTTTTGTAATGTCTCATTTTTCTCTTTAATCATCTCTGCATCAAGCAAATCGTGAGAAATAGACCCAAGATTGCTTTTCAGCTCAGCGGTCACTGCACAAGCACGCGGGATCTGGACGTCCACACTGCCTGTTGTCGTTTTCGCATAAATGGAACGGCACTTCTCATCCGACAGCTGAACAGCAATGTTTCCGTTAAAGCTTTGGGCATCAATTGACTCACTTTTCCCGCGCAGGTCAATAAGCCCATTAATGGTTTCTACTTCAATCATACCACACTCGTGATCCGCCAGTTTAATTTGTCCATTTGCTGTTTCAATTCCAACCTTTTCCGCCTGTAAAGAGGCAAAAGAGACAACACCATTGGTGGTTTTCGCAGTAAGTTCTTTTGTCTTTAGCTTTTCCCCGCGGATCGGACCATTAAACAGCTTAACCTTGATTTTATCGTATTGGATACGTGGCACATATAAAGTGACATTGACTTTCATCGTCTTCTTTTCGGTCCGGATAAAAAATTTATCCCCTTCGAGGCCGCAGTCCAATTGATTGAGAAATTGCTGTCTTGCCTGCTCTCCGTCTTCTGCACGGTAGATTTTCGCATGGCATTCTGCTCGAATATCACCATCGTCCCAAGGCATCACATTGAGACTGCCGTTCGCCAATTGAATATCTAAATGAGATAGCGAGGCGTCTTTGAACTGAAAAATGTGCTCAACGTCGACCGACTGTCCAAAGTTCAAATCAAGATCTACGTCTTTCACCTTTTTCACCGCAGAATCTAACCAGCCAAACAGCTTTGCACCAAGATTTTCTGTACCAGTTCCTTTGCTCTCCGTGCCTGCTTTTTCTTCATGAAAGGTGTGATCAACCGTTGATTTTTCTAATGAAACAGATGGATTTTCCTCCAGTTTTTCAAGCAGCGTAATCGCTTCTTTTGCAGATAATGTCCCGTCTTCTACTAATTTTAAAATGCGTTCTTTTTCATTCATACAAAGCCCCTCCTACGATTTGATGGATTGAAGTACTTTAATACCTTGAATGATATTCCAAATGACAGAGATCAAAAAGCCAATAGCGACTAAAAAGGACAAGATGAGCATCGTGATCACTGGCATAAGTGAGTCACTTGCCTGTGTCGACAATAAAAATGGGATAGACCCAAAAACCAGCAACACGCACGCTGCGACTGGCAAAACATGTGACCATAATGCTCGCAACGCGTGCCGTTTCGGTTCCTTTTGGTCGACTACAAAATATGCCACGATCGGTACAATAAACGGCATAAAAAATACACTGAAATAACAAATTGATGCAATGATCGACTGATCTCTATTCATATATATTCGCTCCTTCATGATGAAAATTCCTTTCTAACTCATACGTTTATTGCGTATCAAAAGTTTCAAAATCATTCAATTTACATATGACCTTAGACACAAATTACATCTTTTTGCACCTAAGTGTAGATTCTTCACGGATTACCCTTTAAAATATGTTGAAAAGATGGTGATTATCATTATAGGGGGTAATTATTTTGACAGATCATCATAATACTAACCACACGGCTCAAACGCTTTTAGACCTTATACAGAAACAAAAAAGCATGAACAGCGATATGATCAGGGAGCTTGAGACCATTCATCCGTCTCATCCACAGTATGGTGATATCCGTTATTTAAAAGTACTGCTCGACAGCAGCAGCACGCATATTTTAAAGGATTTAACGCAGCTCAGTCATTTAATGCCAAAGGAAGATGCGCAATAAAAGAAAACCCCTCTTAACGAGGGGTTTTTTTATGATGAAGTCACACTTTCTGTTTCTTTGACCAACTGTTTCATTCGTTTACGGTCACGCTCTAAAATAGGCTTTAAGTATCGACCAGTGTAAGAAGCTTTTTCTTTTGCAATTTGCTCAGGAGTCCCAGAGGCAATGATCGTTCCGCCGCCAGCACCGCCCTCTGGTCCGAGATCAACGAGGTAATCAGCAGCCTTGATAATATCAAGGTTATGCTCAATCACTAGCACCGTATCTCCGTTTTCGACCAAACGCTGAAGCACTTTTAATAAACGGGCAATATCATCCACATGCAGACCTGTTGTCGGCTCGTCTAAAATATAAAGAGACCTTCCGTTTGAACGGCGGTGAAGCTCAGATGCCAATTTCACACGCTGGGCCTCTCCCCCGGACAATGTCGTCGCAGGCTGTCCAAGTGTAATGTACCCTAGTCCAACATCAAAAATCGTTTGAAGCTTCCGCTTAATTTTCGGGATGTTCTCGAAAAATTGGAGTGCGTCCTCCACGGTCATTTCAAGCACATCAGCAATGTTCTTCCCTTTATATGTGACCTCAAGTGTCTCGCGGTTATACCGTTTCCCGTGGCACACCTCACAAGGCACATACACATCAGGTAAAAAGTGCATTTCGATTTTAATGATGCCATCTCCGCGACATGCCTCACAGCGTCCACCTTTGACGTTAAAGCTGAATCTCCCTTTTTTATACCCTCGTACCTTTGCTTCATTGGTTTGTGCAAACACATCCCGCACATCGTCAAATACACCTGTATACGTGGCAGGGTTGGATCTTGGCGTACGGCCGATTGGAGATTGATCAATATCAATCACCTTATCTAAATGATCCATTCCTTTGATTTCTTTGTGCTGTCCTGGCTTCGCCTTCGCTCTGTGCAGTTTTTGCGCAAGTGATTTTAATAGAATTTCATTCACAAGCGTACTTTTCCCTGAACCAGACACCCCAGTCACAGCTGTAAAGACGCCTAGAGGGAACTTCGCATTGACGTTTTTCAGGTTGTTTTCTTTTGCACCTTTGATCTCAATATAGCGGCCGTCAGGCTTTCTTCTTTCGATCGGCAGCGGGATAAATTTCTCTCCAGATAAATATTGTCCTGTTAAAGATTTCTTGTCCTTCATGACTTCTTCCGGCGTTCCAGCTGAAATCACTTCTCCTCCATGAACTCCTGCTCCAGGTCCAATATCAATCAAATAATCAGCGGCTAGCATCGTATCTTCATCATGCTCTACGACAATGAGGGTATTCCCGATGTCGCGCATGTTTTTCAATGTCCCGATCAATCGGTCATTATCACGCTGATGCAGACCAATAGATGGTTCATCTAATATATAAAGAACACCTGTCAGCCTTGACCCGATTTGAGTCGCCAGACGAATCCGCTGCGCCTCTCCTCCGGATAGTGTGCCAGCCGAACGGCTCAATGTGAGGTAATCTAATCCCACATTATTTAAGAAGGACAAGCGCTCTTTGATTTCACGTAAAATGAGCTGAGCAATCTGCAAATCTTTCTCAGACAACTCGATTTCACCATATAAATCAAGGGCATCAGAGACAGACAAATCAGTGATTTCTCCAATATGTTTGCCATTGATCAGAACCGCAAGCGTCTCTTTTTTCAGACGATATCCTTTACATGTCGGACATGGCTGGTTCGCCATATATTTCTCCATTTGCTCACGAATATAATCAGAGCTGGTTTCTTTATAGCGTCGTTCAATGTTACGAAGAACACCTTCAAATTCAATTTCATTTTCACGTACCTGACCAAAATCATTTTCATATTTGAAATAAATCCGTTCAGAGCCGCTACCATATAAAATTTTATCGAATAAATGCGACGGTATATCTTTCACTGGAATGTCCATGTCGATGCCGTAATGTGTACATACTGCCTCAAGAAGCTGAGGATAGTATTGTGAGCTCTGCGGCTCCCAAGGGGCAATGGCATGCTGTCGTAATGTCAAATCCTTATTAGGAATGACAAGCTCAGGGTCAACTTCTAGTTTAGAGCCAAGCCCATCACAGCTCGGACATGCACCAAAAGGACTATTAAATGAAAACATTCTCGGCTCAAGCTCACCAATAGAAAATCCGCAGTGCGGACAGGCATGATGTTCACTGAATAACAGCTCTTCTTGTCCAATCACGTCAATCATCACACGGCCTTCACCTAGTCGCAGCGCCGTTTCAAGGGAGTCAGACAGCCGAGCCGCAACGCCCTCCTTCACCACGATTCGGTCAATCACGACTTCAATGGAATGCTTCTTGTTCTTTTCAAGCTCGATCTCTTCTGATAGATCTTCCATCTCTCCATCGACTCTTACTCGCACATAGCCTTGCTTTCGAATTTGATCAAGTACTTTAACATGTGTTCCCTTGCGGCCAGATACGACCGGCGCAAGCACTTGCAATTTCGTTCTTTCTGGATATTCTAAAATACGATCTGTCATCTGCTCAATCGTTTGGGACGTAATTTCAATCCCATGTATCGGACAAATAGGTTTCCCAACTCGAGCATACAAGAGTCGTAAATAATCGTAGATTTCAGTAACGGTTCCAACTGTTGATCTAGGGTTCCGGCTCGTCGTCTTCTGATCAATACTAATCGCCGGAGAAAGACCTTCAATGGCATCTACATCCGGTTTATCCATTTGACCGAGAAATTGGCGCGCATACGCTGAAAGAGATTCAACGTACCTGCGCTGACCCTCTGCATAAATGGTATCAAAGGCAAGAGACGATTTTCCTGAACCAGATAAACCCGTGATGACCACTAGCTGGTCACGCGGGATATTCACATCAATATTTTTAAGGTTGTGGGCTCTAGCACCTTTCACCTCTATTCGTTCCATAGCCATCAGGCAATCATCCTTCCGCTTTTAGCTCTAGCAATAGATCTCTTAATTCTGCTGCTTTTTCAAAATCAAGCGCTTTTGCTGCATCTTTCATTTCCATCTCGACCTTTTCGATCACTTTTTCTCGTTCTTTTTTGCTCATTTTTGACAGCTTTGGTGCTGCATTTGTTTCATATTCTTCCGATTCTTCATGTATCTTTGTTGCTTTAATGGCATCTCTAATTTTCTTATGGATGGTTTGCGGAGTAATTCCATATTTCTCATTATACGCCTCTTGCTGCTCTCGTCTTCGCTTCGTTTCTTGAATCGCAATATCCATTGATTTGGTCATTTTATCTGCATACATAATGACCCGGCCTTCCGAATTTCTCGCGGCACGGCCTATCGTCTGGATGAGGGATCTTTCAGAGCGTAAGAAGCCTTCTTTATCTGCATCTAAAATCGTCACGAGCGAGACCTCTGGAATATCCAGTCCTTCACGAAGAAGGTTGATTCCCACAAGCACATCATATTTTCCAAGACGCAAATCGCGAATAATCTCAATCCGCTCAAGGGTCTTAATTTCTGAATGCAGATAATTAACTTTGATTCCGATCTCTTTTAAGTAATCTGTAAGATCTTCAGACATTTTCTTCGTCAGCGTCGTCACAAGCACACGTTCATTTTTCTCAACCCGCGCATGAATTTCTCCAATTAAGTCATCAATTTGCCCTTCAATCGGACGCACTTCAATGATTGGATCAAGTAAACCTGTTGGACGAATAATTTGTTCCACAACCTCAGGTGTTTTCTCAAGCTCATAAGGACCAGGAGTGGCAGATACATGCACAATATGATTAATATGCTTTTCAAACTCATCAAAGGTGAGCGGTCTGTTATCAAGTGCTGAAGGCAGACGGAATCCGTGATCAACCAACACTTGCTTTCTTGCTTGGTCCCCGTTGTACATCGCACGGATTTGCGGGATCGTCACATGTGACTCATCAACAACAATCATAAAATCATCCGGGAAATAATCAAGCAATGTGTAAGGTGTTGAACCAGGAGGACGCAAGGTCAGGTGCCTTGAGTAGTTCTCGATTCCTGAACAAAAGCCCATTTCTCTCATCATCTCAAGGTCATATCTTGTCCGCTGCTCAAGGCGCTGCGCTTCTAGCAATTTTCCATTATCTCGAAGTTTTTCGAGCTGCTCTTCAAGCTCTTGTTCAATATTAATAATCGCTTTTTCCATTTTTTCTTCTCTTGTGACGAAGTGAGATGCTGGGAAAATAGCCACATGCTCACGATCACCGAGTATTTCTCCAGTGAGTGCATCCACTTCACGAATACGTTCAATTTCATCACCGAAAAACTCCACTCTGATACAATGTTCATCACGTGAAGCAGGAAAAATTTCAACGACGTCTCCTCGTACTCGGAAGGTTCCGCGCTGAAAATCTATATCATTACGAGAATACTGAATGTCCACCAGCTTACGAAGAAGCTGATTGCGTTCAATCTCCATTTCAGTACGTAAAGACAGCACAAGCTCTCGGTATTCCTCTGGCGAACCTAAGCCATAAATACAGGAGACACTGGCAATGATGATGACATCTCTCCGCTCAAATAACGAGGACGTAGCGGAGTGTCTCAGCTTATCAATCTCATCATTGATGCTGGCATCCTTTTCAATAAATGTATCAGTCTGAGGCACATACGCCTCTGGTTGGTAATAATCATAGTAACTCACAAAATATTCGACAGCATTATTCGGAAAAAATTCCTTGAACTCGCTGTATAGCTGACCGGCAAGTGTCTTGTTATGCGCAATGACAAGTGTCGGTTTGTTCACTTCTTTGATCAGGTTGGATACAGTAAAGGTCTTTCCCGTACCTGTAGCACCTAACAGCGTTTGATGCTGTTTCCCCTGATGGATCCCCTCAACAAGCTTTTCAATAGCCTTCGGCTGATCTCCTTGGGGCTGATAGTTAGAAACTAATTCAAAGCGGTCACTCACATCAAAGCCTCCGTTTCGTTACGAAATCTATCTAATGAATATATTATCATAAAAGAACACAAAAATACGAACTAAAGTTCGGCTCTTACTTGATTTTTATTTCCAATACAGTCATACCCTCTCTTCAATACCAAATAACCCTCTTGCGAAAACCTTCCTTTCAGTATGGAACATTTTGGTGAGAGATATTCGATGAGCAGAAAAAGAGAACAAAAGAAAGCTGCACTCACTAGAATTCGTAAGCACAGCTTATAAAACGTCATCTTTCTGCCTAACACGCTCTTGATGATGATATCAATGATTTTTTTCAGCCTTTTCTCTCTTTTCAATTTCTTTTTTAGCCATATATAATGCCCCAGCTACTAAAGAAATGATATCTAATCCCACAATAAAGTAGGTTTCTGTATAGCCCTTCATGTACGAGGCAAATAAAAGCGCTGCTGTTAATGCAATGCCCACATAATGATTATAAGTAACCTTTGAAAATAAAATAACGAGCAGGAAAGGAAAAACAAGTGCAAATATGGCTTTTGTAATCACAAAAACCCTCCCTCTTCTTTGTCTACTCCCTTGATTATAGTAAAGATTGGCATATTGAACAATTCACAGTTTTTAATTTCACCTATTTTTCTTTCTGTTCGGAGACTTTTGTTATAGATATAGAAGGAAATTAGTGAGAATGTCCCCTTTGTAAAGATAGGTCTTTCCGTCTTTGACAGTAACATCCAATAAATCCTATGATTAAAATGATAGTGCGCACTATCATTTTAGAAACGATAGAGAGACAGACAAACCATTGGCTATTTGGATAAGGGGGCATTCCCATGTATTCAGTTTTATTTCATGCGGCTGAAGAATCCGCAGCACTCGCAGGGGCAAAAGGCCTGAATTTAATCAAATTAAATAATCACGGCCTGCCAGTCCCAGATGGATTTATTATCAAAACCAACAGCTTTTCAAGCTTTCTTTCATATCACAACCTGCATCCAACTGAACAAAACCTTGCTGACAAAATCAAAAAAGCATCGTTTCCTTCTCAAATGGAAGCAGAACTCCTTTCGTCCTTTCAATCATTGCGAAAGACTTATCCCTCAGTTGCAGTTCGATCCTCTTCTGTTGCTGAAGATCTCGAAGGCGCCTCATTTGCAGGACAGTACGAGACCTATTTAAATATCAAAACAAATGAAGAATTCTTACAGGCTGTCAAAGAATGCTGGTCTTCTTATTTTGGAGCAAGAGTGACAGAATATAAGGAAGAGATGGATGAAAACGAGGAAGAGATGCCGCTCATGGCTGTTGTCGTTCAAGGATTGATCCATTCTGACGTCTCCGGTGTCATCTTTAGTGAGAATCCCGTAACAGGAAAAACAAATGAAATGATGCTCACAGCAAGCTACGGACTAGGAGAAGCAATCGTCTCCGGGCTTGTGACGCCTGACACATTTGTTATAGACAAAGAGACACTTTTTATTGAAAAATCACTTGGAACGAAAGAGCTGCAAATTATCCCTTATCAAGAAGGTGTCATTGAACAAGCAGTAACGGAAGAAATGGCTGGTCAGTTTTGCCTGAATGATGACCAATTAGAAGAAATCACGCAAATCACCAAACAAGTAGAAGCACTTTATGGTCATAGCGTCGATATCGAATTTGGAATAGCAAATGGCACATTTTATTTACTTCAAGCCAGGCCGATTACCGCTGCCCTCTCAAAAGCAGCAGATGAGACAGCGGGCGCTTCTTTTCAAATGCAGCCAGACGAGCTGCAGGATTTCTGGATCTCAATGGACGATCATCTGCCGGGCCCAACAAGTCCTCTCTTTTCAAGCCTGATCATCCCAGCATTAAAAAGCGGTATGAAGAAAAATGGTGAAAAATATCAAGTGCCTGATCTGAATATTAAAGATATCAAGCTTTATAGAGGTCACCTGTATTCATCACCGTCACTGCCTGAAGCAAGTGCAGAAGCTGCACCAGTTTTTGATGAGAGCATATTTGAGTTATTTCCGCATTTAAGTGAACGTATGTATGAGATTTTAGAGAAAAATTTCTTTCCCTTTTACGAAAAACTCGATCATAAAATGAAGGAAACGATGACCATAGAAGACGCCATCGTCGGCTTCGAAGAATTAAAGACTTTTTATATACAAGCATACGATGATCATTTTGATATTGTCATACCTCAAGTCATTTTATCGGCTATGATTGAAGACATGCTTGTGACGTATACTGGTGATCAATCACAAGTGATCCTGCTGCATGAGATGATGATAGGCGTGATGAACAAATCTCTTGAAACAGACAAGAAGCTATCTGATTTTGCAAAGAGTGTCCATCAAGATACTGAACTTCATCAAGCATTTATGAACCATGAAAAGAATCCAGCACTGCTTGATGCACTCACTCAATCGGAAAAAGGCAGACACTTCATTTCGACATTAGAGGAATTTCTTCAAGTCTATGGCTGGCGATCTGTTAAAAGTCATGATCTTACGGAAGAGACATGGGTGGAAAACCCTGAGTTTATACTAGATATCATCAGAAACAATATTCAACACCAAAGTGATTTTGATGAAGAATTTGCACAAGCCGTCATCAAAAGACAAGAGACATATGAACATTTTATGAGCCAAGTGAAGGATGAAGCGTTTAAAACGAAATTTGAGACTCTTTACCAATTCGCCCTACAGGCCGCTAATATCCGTGACGATCACCACTTCTATATTGATGCCATGTTAGATGCTAAAGCCAGGGTATATCTATTAAAGATTGGTGAACTTCTTGTACAAAAAGGAGCGATCCCTCATCCAGAAGATCTATGGTACCTCTACGATGAGGAGGTACACACAGCGCTCACAACCTCTACATCATTTGATACGGTCATCGCACAAAGAAAAATTGACATGAAAGATAATGAAGCCATCCAACCACCAGCTTATATGGGTACCCCAACTGAAGCTGAATTGCAGCAAGTAGAAAGAATGCTCGGTTCATTAAGAGAAAATGAAAACAATACAAGCGATATGATCTATGGAATTGGCGCATCTAGCGGCATTGTTTCTGGAAGAGTAAAAGTCATTACATGTGCTGAGGAATTCTCACAATTTCAAAAGGATGATATTTTAGTTTGCAAAACAACCACACCTTTATGGACGAGCTTATTTAGAGATGCAAAAGCAGTCATCACCGATGCTGGAGGCATTTTGTCTCATTCAGCTATTATCGCTAGAGAGTATATGATGCCAGCTGTCCTAGGAACCCGAATAGCGACTGAAACACTTCAATCAGGTGACCTTGTGACAGTAGATGGAAGCAATGGACGCATTCAGATATTAAAACAGCATGCACGTGTCTAACTTTATCGTTTTGGATCATATTGGCGGTCATAGGTTTTATCGGTATACTTACTTTGTTGCAAACACATTCATAACCTGAGGTGAGTATGCTTGTTAAAATCTACAAATCAACGAATCATTCGCGCAACAATGGATTTATTGACTGAAAAGGGCTATCAAAAAACCACAACCAAAGAAATAGCCACAAAAGCGAATGTCAGTGAAGCAACAATTTTCCGCAACTTTAAAAACAAACGCGGCGTTATTGCTGCCATTATGAAAATGAAATCAACGCCGACGAAAACCTTAGAAGCAGAATTTAAAGGGGATTTATACACCGATTTAAAGTTTCTCGGTTCTTATATCCTTGAACATTTAACTTCAAAAAAAGAATTCATTTATATCAGCATGCGAGAACCGGCTATGTTTAAAGATCTGACCAGTCATGAAAAAATTTATCCTCAAGAACTAAGGGAAATGCTGATACAATACTTCAAAAAGATGAGTGCTTTGCATCATGTCTTAAAAGGAAAAGAAGACATTTATGCAGACATTTTCATTAGTACGTATTTCGGTTTTTTTATTCAGCAGCTTGAGCAAGACTTCCAGCTCGTATTAACACAAAAAGATGATTTTATTGAGACATACACACACATTTTCATGAGAGGAATTTCTCCCGCTTAAAGGGTGGAATTCTTCTTTTTTACAAAAGGTGGTATACACATTGAAATTGCAAAAAGAGAATTTGATCATCTATTCTTTGTTACTTGGAGCTATACTAGTTCCGGTCAACTCAACGATGATCGCAGTCGCTTTATCATCCATATCAACTTATTATGATCAATCCATTTCAAACATTACTTGGGTTGTCACGATTTATCTTATTGTCATGGCGGTCACACAGCCTATCGCTGGTAAGTTAGGAGATATATATGGACACCGCCGCATGTATTTAACCGGAGTGACACTCTTTTTAATCGGCTCGATTGGCTGTGCTTTAGCACCTAATCTAGCATTTCTCATCATCTTTCGCTCCATTCAAGCAGCTGGCGGGGCTATTTTAACACCGAATAGCATTGCTTTGATTCGTGCAACAGTCTCACCCGAAAAGCTATCTAAAACAATGGGTTACTTTGGATTTGGTGCTGGTATTGGTGCCGCACTTGGGCCATTTATTGGATCGATTCTCATTCAGAGTTTTGATTGGCATTCCATATTCTTAGTAAATATTCCATTTCTGTTTCTTACACTAGTCACCGGCGTCTTGCTCATTCCAAACATAAAGCATACACGCATACATGCAAGGGTAGATATGATCGGTTCATTGTATTTAACCATAGGCATTGCCACAATCATTCTATGCTCAAAAAGCCAGCTACTAAATGAATATTTAATTTATGGCATTCTAGCATTGATTGTCATTCCTTTATTCTTTAAACATGTACGGAAAGTAAAGAATCCAATTATCGATTTATCCCTATTTAAAAACAGTTCATTTACAAATGCGAATCTGTCGATCATGCTAAGTAATTTTGTGATGTATGCCATCCTTCTCATTATGCCGCTGTTTATGGAACAACAACTTGCGCTTTCTCATACACAAAGCGGTATGATTCTATCGATATTTTCTCTTTGTATGTCTCTTAGCGGTTTATTAGGCGCAAGACTCCATCCAAAAAAAGGCGCGAAAAAAATGATTCGCTTTTCATTTCTCTGCCTTACTTTATCAGGCATCATGTTAATTACACTGAGTCAGTACCCAACCTTACCACTGCTTATCGTGACACTAGTCGCAGGTGGAATTTCATCAGGGATTGGTATGACCAGTATGCAGATGGCTTCTTTAACAGCTGTTGATCAAAGCTTATCTGGTTCGGCATCTGGTATTTTCTCAACCTTTCGATATTTTGGCAGTATCATTTCGTCGACATTGATTGGTATCATGAGTGGTTTCCAATCTTTATTTATTGTATTAATGGGCGCAGGAATCCTTGGCTTCCTTTTATCCCAACGCGTCAAAACGAAATCTACCTCTCCATCATCTGGGCATTCTGCCTAATCACTCCCTGCGCTCTATGGCGATTTAGAGCGGGGGAGTTTTCATTATTTTTATCACTGTAAGCTATAGCTGGCACAGGAATCAAATATTGAAAATCCTTTTTTAAAGATGAAAAAATGCCACATGACTAGACAAAAAAGGAACTTTAAATCGAATTGTCCTCATTCATCCACCTAAAATCTGTTTTTCAACTCTTTCAGCATTGATAACTTCGATTTTTTTTCACAATTTTTGTGGTATGCTTTTTGAAAATAGAGGACGCAAAGGAGCGGAAGAATGGAACGTGTAAAATATGTTGTGATCTATTTATCAGCTCTATTGTTATTCCTGTCAGGCTGTGGAAAAGACCAGCAATTTACTCCACCTGGCAGCTCTCAATCGATCGCGGTCATCTCTCAATTAAAAAAAGCCTCCTTTTCAATAGTTGATTTACAAAAGAATAAAATGATCTCTTCCGTTGATTTAAAACATCCGCTCACTGATCTTATCCAAATCAACAAAGACGTCATCATCGCAACTAGTAAAGAAGGAGAATCGCTTATCGAAATTAATTTAAAAAAAGGTACAGCAACAGATTATATGGATGTGAATAAAGGGCTGACTTCGCTTACATATGATGCAGCTTCTCACACCTTAATTGCAGCAGATTCGCAGAAAAATGTCGTTTATTTTATTGATACGCAGCGTAAAAAAATAAAAGCAACTGTGAAGACCGGAAAGTTACCTTCTTCTATGACACTTTCTCCGTCAGGTACTTTATTTGTTTTAAATGCAGAAAGTCATACTGTCTCTGTTATAGATATTGAGAAGGAAAAACATATACGTACGTTCTCTGTACTTGAACGACCATCTGGTATTCATTTTGATGGACAGTCCATTTGGATCGGTGGTCACGGAAAACCAGGCACCTTAAATAAGAGCATTTTTGCTTACGACCCTCAAACAGGTAAAAAGCAGCGAGAAATAAAACTAGGCGTTATGCCTGTTGCATTCTTTTCAGAGAAAAATTCTTCTACTTTATATGTACTTTGTCATGGAGATCATATGCTATACAAAGTAGATACAGAGAAGAATAAGCAGCTTGCTTCTGTTGAAACTGGTCAAAATCCGAATTATATCACCGCTGATACCACATCAATATATGTGAGTAACTTAGATGACAATTCAGTATCAATTATCGATAAACATACATTCATGATGAAAAATCGACTGAATGTCCCATCAGGACCTTATGCTATCGTGTTGGAGGAAAAGAAATGAAAGAACAAATGCATATTTTAATTGTAGACGATGAGTTCGATATGCTTGAGTTAATCGGATCCTTCTTAAAAAGACAAGGCTTTCACATCATCACAGCTAGTAATGGAATGGATGCCTTACGTCAGCTTGAAAAGGAACCCGTTGACCTTGTAGTACTAGATATCATGATGCCTGATATGGATGGATTTGAAGTCTGCCAGCGTATCAGGCAAACATCTCAAATCCCCATCTTATTCTTAACAGCTAGAAGTTATGAGGAGGATCGAATTAGAGGCCTAGAAATTGGTGCTGATGACTACATCATGAAGCCTTTCAGTCTACGTGAGCTTGCAGCAAGAATTGAAACAACTTTGAGACGAATTAGAGGTCTTTCGCTAAAGCGCAGCCGCATACAGTTTGGTGACATGGAGATTGATCAGGATGGTAGACAAGTCTATATCCATCAGGAGCCCATCAATTTAACTAGAAGAGAATTCGATTTGCTCATGTTTCTTTTACTCAATCAAGGCCAAGTGTTTTCACGAGAACAGCTCTATCAAAAATTGTGGGAATCACATTCTACGAGCGGCTCTTTACGAACAGTCGATACACATATCAAAACGCTGAGACTGAAATTAAAGGGAGCGGAACGGCATATAAAAACCGTTTGGGGTGTCGGCTATAAGTTTGAGGAGGAAGAATGAAGCCTTTATCGATTAAAAAGAAAGTGCTCTTCTTAATCCTTGTAGTGACCGGAATCGTTGCTGCCTCAGCTCTTGCCCTCACCTATTACTTATACCAGCACTTGTATGTTGATAAGCAGATTGATTCCTTAAGTTTACAAGGTAAAAAGCTGGCACAAATTTATCATCAACACGGGAAAGATACGTATTTTACCGATAGAGTAAAATGGGCTAACGACTCGAGTCAGGCGAACATTATTTTTACAGATGACCCAATGGAGCTTTCAAGTGGTCTTCCTTTTGATACGAACACAAATGATAACCTCATTACGTTCAAGGAACGCCAAAAGCTCCTTCAGGGGGAAACCGTCGTGTTGATTAGAGAACACTCACAGTTTCATCAAGATATTCTTGGCATCGCCATCCCTGTTTTCTCAAGCAAAGATGAGCTATCAGGGACAATTTTTCTATCCATGCCCTTATCGGATGTATATGAACCCTTTGTCCAAATCAGATTGACACTTGGCATATCCATTTTGTTAATTCTGCTCCTGATTTTCTTTATCGGATATAAGAGCTCCAATAAAGTCGTTCGGACAATTAATCAAATGAAAGAAATTGCGATGGAAATGGAATCTGGCGATTTTTCAAAACGGATGGCTGTGACCAAAAACGGAGATGAATTAAACCAGCTGAGCCGCTCTTTTAACAAACTGTCTTCTACCCTTGAAAAAGTTGAGCAGCACCGCAGGGAATTTCTTGCGAATGTCTCCCACGAACTTCGGACTCCGCTAAGTTATATGAAAGGATATGCTGAAGGTATTGAAGAAGGGATCATTGATCAAAAAAAAGGAATGCACATCATCCAGGATGAGGCCGCACGTTTAAGCCGACTTGTGCATGATCTTTTAGACCTTGCGCAGCTAGAAGGAGATTCTTATCCACTAACGATGGAGCCAATCGTCTTTGCTCAGCTGATTCATGACGTTCTTGATCAAATGGCATTTATCGCTAATCAAAAGGGCATTTATCTGAAACGGACACTTGATGAGGATTGTATTGTGTATGGCGATAGCGATCGGCTGCAACAAGTGGTTCGTAATTTACTGGACAATGCCATTCATTACACTCCCTCTGGAAAATCGGTCTCGATTGAATTACTAGTTCACCAACATAAAGCTGAATTGAGAGTGACAGATGAGGGCAACGGCATTCCAAAAGAAGACCTTCCACATGTTTCTGAGCGATTTTACCGAGTAAATAAGGCACGTACGAGAAAAGATGGCGGCTCAGGTCTTGGACTAGCTATTGTCTATCAAATCATGAAAAAACATCATGGCACGTTCGATATTCAATCTGAGCCAGGATGCGGTACGACAGCCATCATCCAGCTGCCAAATACTCCAGTCGTTGAAAACCTGCCAACGATATAACCAATTAGATTTTTTAGGTAAGGTCATTCGTTTAATCCAAATATACGCATCAGTCGCCTAAATTTGAACAGCTATTTTCGGCATCTTTTTGATCATCTACTTTTATGCATCAATTCCTTTCAAAAGGATAGTCGATTGCTTTCGTTCAAACAATAAAACTACATTAAAAAAGCGTGCGAGACCTTCTTCAAGAGTCCTGCACGCTTTTAAATTAAACAGCTGTTTCAAACCGCTTTCTATTGATGAAGAAAGAAAGCGTAATGATGAGATAGATACCCATTGTAACCAAGGTTTGGACAATCGGAGTTGTTGATACAACACCGATAAAAATGGCAATGATCGCAATGACAGAAAACCATGTTGTGAAAGGATACAGCTTGACGCGATATCCTCCTGGTGCTGCTACGCTTCGAGACTTTAGATGCCCGACAGCAATAATAAACCAGATGAATAAGACCGTGTAGCTTAAAGATCCCATTAAATAATTAAAGGTTTGACTTCCTACAAAAAGAGAGATTAATACGGCTGCATACAAAGTAGATGTACATACTAGAATCGCTCTGACTGGCACCTGCTGTTTCGACAGCTTCGAAAAGCCCTTCCATATACGGCCATCCATTGCCTGTGTAAATAGTACCCTTGAAGAAGCATACAGACCAGAGTTCATAGAAGACAAGATTGCTAATAGAATAATCCCGTTCATGATATCACTTGCATATGGCACACCAATCGTTGCAAACACCGTGACGAATGGGCTCACTTGTTCATTGTTTACTTGATTCCAAGGAATTAAGCTGACGATGATGAAGAACGGAAGTACATAAAAACCGATGATTCGTACAAATGTACTTTGAATGGCTTTTGGGATGACTTTTTCAGGGTTTTTCGTTTCTGCTAATGTAACCCCAATCATTTCAGTTCCGCCATATGAATACACGACCACCAGCATTGCCGCAATTAAGCCGCCTGTTCCATTCGGAAAAAATCCTCCGTGTTCGGTTAAGTTGGATAATCCCGGTGCTGCATGCTGTCCGAATGAGACAAACAGCATCGTTAACCCAATGATAATAAATAAAAGAATGACAGCAATTTTAATAGAAGCTAACCAGTACTCTGTTTCAGCAAACATTTTGACTGAACAAACATTGATCAATGTCACAACAAGTGAAATGATTAACACAAGTGTCCAAATCGGTACTTGTGGGAACCAGTACTGAATAAAGATTGCAGACACGATCGCTTCTGCTGCAATGTTCAACACCCACATTTTCCAATAGATCCAGTCTAAGAAATAGGCGGGGTATTTGCCTAACACAGGTTCAATTAAATCACGGAATGTTCTAGCGCCAGGTCGTGCAACTGTCATTTCGGCAAGTCCTTGCATAATAAATAATAAAATAAGACCACCAATCATATATGCCAAAATGACAGCAGGACCCGCGATATCAATGGCAGAACTGCTTCCTTTAAACAGACCAGCACCGATGGCACCGCCAAGTGCGAGCATCATGATATGCCTTGACGTCATTGTTCGTTTTAATTGCACATGTTCCTTTTCCATTTTCTATAGCTCCTTTAAATTTGAATCTTCAGACAAATATAAGATAAAAGCATATAAAAAGGCCAGTCATCTCCTTGAAGAGACGACTGACCTTGCAACCGCGTTACCACTCTTATTGACTCAGACATAGCTGAATCCAACTTGAAACCCGATAACGGAGGTCACACGTAAAGACTTACTATTCATTCAGTCTTGCCGCTCCTTGAGCGAGTTCAATGATTCGTTTTACTGCGTTGCACCAACCCGCAGCTCTCTTAGAAAACGGATATTCATTTACTATTCTCAAGTCAAAGCGTTTTATAGTCAATTTGTCTATTTATCAAAGATTTTATTTTTTAAATATACTGACTAACCACACAATTGTCAACAGCCTTTTTCAGACATTTTCTTTTAACGAATCCAAATGGCTACTTCATCCATTGGACGACGCGTTTTGCCGCGCTTTGGCTCAATGACTCGATACCCAAAGGCAGCCATGACAGAGATGTCGTACTGACCATCTTCAAGTAATCCTTCTTCCTCAAGCATACGATGAATTTCATCGTAGCTGAATCCCTCAACAGGGCATGAATCGATGCCGATTTGTGCTGCGGCTGTCATCATATTTCCAAGGGCAATATACGTTTGTTTGGAAGCCCAATCGAAGAGCGTGCGGTTAGTTTCCATCAAATGAAGATCATTCTCTTGGAATTGTTTGTAGCGTTCTTTTACCATCTCAAACGTTTCGTCTGTCATTCCTTTGATTTCCTTGTTGATGTATTCTGCATATGCTGAATCGTACCGGGCGTCTGTTCTTGCCAAAATGATCACAAAATGGCTGGCAGTTGGAAGCTGCTTTTGCGCACCCCATGTATATTCTTTTAATTTCTCTCTAAATGCTTCATTTTGAACGACGAGGAACTTCCAAGGCTCAAATCCGACAGAGCTTGGCGAAAGTCTTCCTGTCTCTAAAATGAACGCAAAGTCATCTTCTGGAATCTTTTTCGCCGGGTCAAACTCTTTTGTCGCATGACGGAATTCATACGCCTCAATGATTTCTTTTTTTAATTGCTCTTTGTCTCGCATGGTATTCATCCTTTCTAGTGAACGATTAGGGTGTGAAGTTTCACCAATCCAATTTCTTTCCATTCCCATATAGAAATTGTTATGATAAGAAAACAAACAACCCGAATGTGTGATGTGATACCTCTATGGTAAAAGAAAAACTTCCTTTGATTCAAGTACGCACATTTTTGTTCGTTAGGTACAATCATGTTCGTTTATCACCCATTTCGCCTTAGAAAGGAGTGTAAAGATGAGTGCACCATCCAATCCAGTCAGTATTGTCAATCATGGCTGTCCCGTTTCCACCACAACGAGTGTAATAGGAGGAAAATGGAAAGGAGTGATCCTTTATCATTTGACTTGCGGTCCAAAACGATACAACGAATTACGCCGGCTTCTGCCAAGGATTTCTCAGCGTGTTCTTACGCTGCAATTGCGCGAGCTAGAACAAGACGGCGTTGTTCACAGAGAAGTCTATGAGGAGGTCCCTCCTCGTGTCGAATATTCACTCACTTCTTTAGGAGATACGTTAAAGCCTATCATCTTCGCTATGCGTGAATGGGGCGAATCCTATGGAAAAGAAGCGCGTCCAAAAGAAAAAAGCTGCCATCTCTAGCAGCTTTTTTTATGATGAAATCGCCGTTGATTCTTGCTGTGGATCATCCTTCACAAACAGGATGCCAAGCTGATGATGCTCCCCTTCGTAAGAAGCGCGTTTCTCAAACCTTGTCTGACCATTCAAGCCAATGATCTCAAGCTTTGTCAGAGCACGATTGGTTTGAAGGGCTTCGTAAAATTCCGAAACGGTTTTGACTTCAATTCCATTCACCTTTGTAATGACTTCTCCGATCTCAAGCTTTAAATCAGCTGCAGGTGTATTCGGAATGATTCCCAGCACCATTAGCCCTTGATTACGCTTAGAGAAGTAGAATGGAGCTGCATTGTCGTTGACTCTCTGTTTCCATGAAAGGAAAGCTCTTCCGGCAATCGCTATCAATACAGCTGCCCATGCAATCGGCGTAAACCAAATACTTGCAGCACCTAGTAAAGCAACAGCGAGTCCAAGCATGAGAATACGCCGTGCCGTAATTTGAATGCTGACAATTGGCAGCGATCCTTGAATCCGCTGCCCGAAACCGATGATGTATGGAATCAAAATAAATGAAAAGCTTTGATCGTGTACTTGAAGCACCGGCCACCATGGCAGAGAAGAAGTAAATTCGCCTGCCGGCATCAGCAAAACAAGCGGTAAAAGCCACAGACGGTTTGCCCGCTGCTGTCCAATCAAAAGTCCTCTCGCACTCATCACCATTGCAGGCGATGTTCGTAAATGCGCCGTTCGATAGGCTAGAATCCCCTCGGTCATTAATAAAAGACCTAGCAGAATAACAACGGCTGATGTATTCATCATTGAGAGCTGCGGCAGCCATGAATGGCTCACTTGGAAATACATGAGTCCAAGTGCCGCAATAAAGCTGAAACCGAGTGTGTATGCAGACGAAAGCGCACTCGCCTTAAAGAATAAAGAGCAAACAATGGTCATCGCTGCAATCAGCACGATGAATCCAGGCGGGAGGGCAATCCCTAAGCCTACTGAAATGACGGATAGGCAAATCCCTAGAATCCATCCCTTTGAATATGTAAATTTAAGTTCATCGTATACATCTTCTATTCTTGTTTGAAACGCTTTTCTCTCCCGCTTTACGCGGATGTAGCCATGTAACAGGCTGATTAATATCATGAAATAAAAAAGAGGGTGGATTAAAAACAGACCGACCGCTTTTAATCCAGCTCCCATCCACTCCGAGCTCATTATCGTTCACCGCCCAAGTCAAGCATTTTCTCTTATTCTATCAAATAAATCGATGCTTGACACCAGGTTTATTTCTCCTGATTCATCCAAAGTGTGACATTCGACAGTGAAAAATCTTTTAAGTAGTGATTGACATCTACATCTAGTATGCCGCCGAGCAGCTGCATCGACCTCTTGATGTCGGTTAAGTTTATACCAAGTCTCTTATGATTATCCATTAAATAATTGAAGTATATCTCAGCACAGTCTTCATCGATTTCGTCGACTGATTCTACCGTTGTGTAATTGACCAAGTACCTGCTTAACAGCATGAGCAGACTTAATGCCTTTGTAGCGGAAAACGTCACATCTTTCGTACGACTCTTAAGCTCCTCTACCAACTCGTAATATTTTTTCTCTCTCACAATACTTGCCCTTTTCAATTGTGTACCCCCATTTACTAGTTCTTTTAAGAAAAGCGCAAACCTCGGTACAGCTTAATGCTCAAGCTGAATATCCGCAAAAAATAAAATATTTAAAATGAGTGCTACTTTATATTGTAAGAATTATTTATGTAACATACAACTTTCAAAAGTTTCATTTTCATGACATGTTTAAATCAACAGAAAGTCTCTTATATAAATATGTTATCGGGTAAAATCGAAGGAATGTTATGTTTTTTGTAAAATAAATGAATATATTTCTCGATATAATTTATTTTTAAGAATAAACTATTACATGTTTGTGACACTTATGAACCAAAAAAAAGAGGCATTTATTCGCCTCTTTATTTTTTAAGATATAGTGCTTTTAGTGCAGTCTGCAGTTGAAGATCATTTTTTTCATAGGATTTCACTTCATCCACCATTTTGTTCATCATTTTCGCTGTCTTCAGATCAATTACACCTGATTTGTTGAGATTGTATGTGCTTTGGAAGGCTAATACCGCCTTTTTCGTTTCTTCATCAAAGTAGCCGTCTACTCTGCCGGGGTCGAATGACAAGCCCTTTAATAGCGTCTGTGCTTGTCTCACTTCTTCATTGTTCATATCAAGCTGAAGTGGTTCTTTCAGCTGAAGCGGTCCTACAGTAAAGTAATCTGGCTGATGAATCGCAATCGTCGGTACGACACCTTTTTTGTGAATCCAATTTCCTTTTGGCGTGAGCCATTTATACAGCGTTAATTTAATGTTACTGCCGTCACCCATTGGAACCGCCTGCTGCACAGTACCTTTCCCAAAGGAGACATCACCGACGACTTCATATTTTCCGGCTTCTTTCATAGCACCAGCGAGTATTTCAGAAGCGGATGCACTGCCTTTATCAATTAAGACATTAACTGGGTAAGGCTTCTGTTCTTTCCGCTTTGAAAAATAGCGTTTCCTGTCGCCGTTCCGTTCTGCAATTTGAATATAAGGCTGATCTTTTGTAATAAAATGCTTCAAAATGTCTTCTACACTTTGCAGATAGCCGCCAGGGTTTCCTCTCACATCAAGCACAAGACCTTCTATGCCCTTTTTCTCGAGCTGTTTCAGGCTTGATGTGAAATCCTTCGCAGTATCTTCTGAAAAGCTTGAGATCGCGATATAGCCTGTTTTATGACCATTTACCTCTTTCACAGAGGAAGTCACGGTTTCAAGTGGGATTTCTTCTCGTTTGATATGGAATGTTAACTCTTTTTCAATCCCATTTCGTCTGATTTTCAGAGCGACGGATGTTCCTTTTTTCCCTCTTATTTTCAGTACAGCATCGTTTAAGCTTTTTTCTTTCATCGACTCACCATCAATGCTGATGATTTCATCTTTCGGCTTTAGACCTGCTTTTGCTGCAGGGGATTTTTTAAAGGCAGAGACGATAATGATTTTTCCTTCATCCATCCCCACTTCTGCCCCAATTCCCTCAAAAGAAGAATCAAGCGAATCAGAAAATTGCTTGGCGGTTTGCTTGTCCATGTATACTGAATACGGATCATTTAAAGTTGAAAGCATTCCTTGAATGGCGCCTTCAAGCAGCTTTTGGCGATCCACTTCCTCTACATATTCATTCGAAATAAGGTCATAGGCTTTCTCAATTTTCTCCATCCCATTCTCTTTCGCCTTATCACTTGATTGAGCTTGTCCAGCCATTGCAGCAGCTGCTTGCGGTGACTCCGCATGAGTTCCCTCTTTATGCGTCATCACCCCTGCACTGATTAATAGAACGACACTTGCCATAATAGATGCGATTTGTTTTTTCATATTTGGCCTCCTTCTTCAACTCTTCCTGATGACCTGAGTTATTATATGCCAGAAGAAGGGATTTCATGTAAAGACATTCTGCTGCGAAGGCTTGACTAATTATTTTATTAGGTGTAATTTTTATTTTGTTATGATCGAGAAGGAGTCTTCGCTATGTATATTATATTGACGATGCTATTATTAGGAATTTTATTAGGATTTGTAGGAGCAGGCGGTGCTGGTTTTGTCATCGCATTGCTTACGTTAATTTTTGATATCCCTATCCATACCGCACTTGGGACATCTTTAGCCGCAATGGCATTTACGACGTTATCAGGTGCATACAGCCACTACAGGGAAGGGAATATTCAGCTGAAATCTGGTTTGATTGTCGGAGCTTTGGCTTGTGTGGCTTCCTTTGCAGGAGCTAAGATTGCTCCTTTTATTCCAGAAGGAAATCTGCACTATTTAACAGCTGGCATGCTCTTTTTATCCGCTGTGTTTATGATGATCAAATTATTTGTTCTGAAGGAAGAAGCTGAGCAGCAGCCGCTTTCTTCACGTCAGTTGCTCATAAGGGGTATTATTTTAGGACTTGTATCCGGATTGCTATCAGGTATGTTTGGTATCGGGTCCGCACCATTTATCCAAGTAGGACTTTTGATTTTACTGAGGCTTTCCATTCGACAGGCAGTTGGTACGACGATGCTTGTCATTATTCCAATTTCCATCGGTGGTGGAATTGGATATATTACAGAGGGCTATGTTGATTTTATCTTGCTCATTCAAATTTTAATCGGAACAGTATTAGGTGCATATATTGGCGCAAAATTTACACGCCTTGCACCGAAGCTTTTATTGAAATCGGCTGTACTGTTAACACCTATTATTGCCGGTTTACTGCTGTTATTTTAATTTTATTTAGAATAAGAAAAGCCGATAACATGATGTTATCGGCTTTTTGATTAGCGAATATATTGCGCTGGATTGACTGCATTTGATTTTGCGCCATTCCATAATCCTTTATGAATTTCAAAATGGAGATGCTGACCATGTGACTGGCCTGTATTACCCATATATCCAAGGAATTGTCCTTGCTCGACTCTCTGCCCTGTGGACACACTTCTTGTAGATAAGTGGGCATATACCGTTTGATAGGTCTGTCCATTGATATTATGCGTAATGAATATCACATTCCCGTAGCTCGATGAGTAGCTTGAGTTCGTGACTGTTCCAGATGCAGCTGCGACGACAGATACTGTGCCTTTTGCTGCAATATCTAATCCGAAGTGGTTTCCGCCAGAACGTCCGCCAAAGCCAGATGAGAATCGGCCAGCAGCTGGTTTAATAAAGCCTGAGCTGCTTGCTGGTGTATCAGATACTTGATCTGAACCGCCACTTTGAGGTGTAGGTGCACTTTTTTCAGCAGCTGCTTGTTCTGCTTTCTTTGCTTCTTCCTTTTGGCGGCGTGCTTCCTCAGACTTCACAGCCGCTTTTTGGTTCGCTAAAATTTCTTGTTCATTTTCAAGTTTGCCTAATTCATCATGGGCATGGTTCTTTTTATCTGTTACATTCCCTAAGATTTTTTCTTTTTCTTTTTGCTGTTTAGACAAATCCTTTTTCAACTCTTCTAGCTCTTTCAGAGTTGTTTCAAGTCCACTTAGCTGATTATTTAGCTCTGCTTCTTTTTGCTCCACCAGCTTTAAATCATTTTCATGTTCTGTAATCATGTCTTTGTCTGCTTCAACAATGGTTGTAACAGCTCCAACACGACCGACAAAATCACTAAAGCTGCGAGCACCCAGCAGCACATCTAAATAGTTGATCGTACCGCCGCTTTTTTGCATCGAACGAATTCGATCTTTGAAAATAGCTTTTCTTTTTTCAATTCGATCATTGATGACTTGAATGTCTTTTTTTAGTTTCTTGATCTCTTGCTTCGTTTGTTTGACTTCTTTTTCTTTTTCTGCGACTTTTTCAGTTGCAGCACTTACCTTGTGGTCAATCTTTTCAATTTCTTTTTTGAGCTTGGATTCTTTCTTTTCAAGCTTAGCCAGCTCTGATTTCTTTTTCTTCAAAGTTGATTCAGTCTTTGATGTTTTCTCTTCGATTTGTTGACGTTTTTGATCTAGGTCTTCGTATGCGAATGCACGATTCTCGTTCCCTGGAATATATAGCCACGTTGTTCCAATAAACGCTGCCATTCCAGCCATCATCAGCTTTCTTTTCAAAACGATATTCCCCTCCTATGACAACTGCCTGCATGAAGAGTCGACCGGATGAATCGGTTCAACCGGTCACACCTTCTATCAAACTCTCGAGTGCTGCCATCAAAAATAGATTTATACTTTTAAGAATTTACGGATGGACGTCAAGCTTCCCCATACACCAATGATTGCACCGATCAAAAGAAGGACCAGTGAAACTTGATAGACAAACGGGTTATATGGAAGCATGGAAATAAATGAGCCTTGTACTCTCGGTGCCACCCAGCCCACTGCATATTGATATGTGCCAAGCAGTAGAGCAATCGGTATAATGGAACCAAATACACCAAGCAGTAATCCTTCAATGAAGAATGGCCAGCGGATAAACCAGTTCGTTGCACCTACGAGCTTCATAATCTCGATTTCTTTACGTCTAGCAAAAATCGTAATTTTGATCGTATTAGAGATCAAGAACATGGCTGTAAATAAAAGCCCAATAATGAGCGCAATCCCTACATTCCGCGCCACTCCAACCACATTAAAGAGTCGGCTGACTTCTTCTTTTCCGTAGGTTACTTTATACGTACCTTTGAGGTTTTCTAATTTCTTCGCTACTTTTGGTGTATCGTGTGGATCTGATGTTTTCACAATAAACGCATCGTTTAATGGGTTTTCTTGATCAACAAGTCCCATGGATTGTCCATTTTCACCAAAGCTTTTAATCAGCGCTTTTAGTTCGTCATCTTTAGATGAGTACTTGACATCACTGATTTCAGGAATCTTATCAATTTCTGCTTTTAATTCATCCTGCTGCTTTTGATTCGCCGTTAATTCGATTAACACTTTTACTTCTACTTCTTTTTCAGCGTTCGATGCCATGTTGTTCAAGTTGAGCATAATCACAAGAAAAACCCCAACTAAAATTAATGTGACAGTGACCGCACTAATTGATGCAAATGTCATCCACGTGTTTCTTCCAAGTGAACGGAAGCTCTCACGTAAATGCCGCGAGAGAGTTTTAATCATAAATGCCGTACTCCCCTCTTGCTTCGTCACGCACAATCATTCCATCTTCGATTGCGATGACGCGTTTCTTCATGCTGTTTACAATCTCTTTGTTATGTGTCGCCATGACGACTGTTGTTCCTCGGTTATTAATCTCTTCGAGTGTCTTCATGATTTCCCAAGATGTGTCTGGATCAAGGTTTCCTGTCGGCTCGTCTGCAATGACTACCTCAGGACTATTCACGATCGAACGAGCGATAGATACACGCTGCTGCTCACCGCCAGACAGCTGGTCAGGAAATTGTCGTGCTTTGTGCTTGAGCTGTACCAAATCAAGTACATCCAGCACTTTTTTCTTAATGATATGAGGCTGTTCCCCAATGACTTCAAGAGCAAATGCCACGTTCTCAAACACTGTGAGGGTTGGAAGCAGTTTGAAATCTTGGAATACTACGCCAATTTCTCTTCTTAAGTAAGGGATTTCTTTTTCCTTAATCGAGCCTAAATCTTTGCTATTAATTAAGATTTTCCCTTTGGTTGGCTTCTCTTCACGATACATCATTTTGATGAAAGTGGATTTACCAGCACCACTGGGACCAACAACATACACAAACTCTCCTGGGTGGATAGAGACATTGATTCCATTGATCGCCTTTACACCGTTAGAATAGATCTTGTAGACTTCCTTCATTTCAATCATGTAATCACCTAATCTTTTCTTATTGCTGACTAACAGCTTATCATGATGTTTTGACACTTATCGTCAAAAAACGTTATGTATGGTCACGCACATACCCTTCGATACGTACAAGCAATTTATGTCCTTTTCATCCAAAAAGATGAAAAAATTGAATCGTCTAAATTTCAACAACTCCAATTATACGTCATGAATCGACGCAATGGTATTACATTTATATTTCAAAACTTATCGTTAAAAGGTAAAAACAACATTTAAAACCGAAAAACATGTCTTTTTACCCTTATTTTTTAAATAAAACTTAATATAATACGTTTTCATACTATCCAAAAGTCTTTTTCTACATATAAAAACAAAAAAACCTTGTCGATTAGACAAAGGTTTTATTTTTTCTCTGCAAGCCATTTTGCTACTTCTTTTGCTTGCTTCTCATCTACCATTCCGCTTGGCATAGAGCCTTTACCATTCTGTGCAATATCTGCAATTTGGCTTTCATTATATTTCTTTCCTACTTCTTTCAGGCTTGGTCCGCCTCCGCCAGATAGGTCTTTCCCATGACAGCCAATACAGTTTTGCTGATAAATTTCCTCACCACTGCTCACAGTTGAAGCACTTTTGCTGCCTTCTTTGTCACTGTCACTGCTGCTTGAATTTCCTCCACAAGCCGCAAGAACAAGAATCATCGCTGCAAACAGCATCATTAATCCGCTCTTTTGCATCAATTTCCCTCCCTTACAATCATTTGGTCAACGCTATTATATCCTTGTTTACGCCCTTTTAAAACCCTCACCAAGCACCTCTTTTGCATCCATTACGATGACAAATGCTGATGCATCGATTGCTTTCACCACTTGTTTCAACTTTGTGAATTGTGACTGTCCAACGACACACATTAGAATTGGACGGTCATGATCGGTATATCCTCCGACTGCTGAGATTTTTGTGACACCACGGTCAATTTGATCAAAAACTGCCTGTCTGACTTCATCCTCATGCCCTGTAATGATCATCGCCATTTTCGAATGACTGAAGCCGGCCTGTACGACATCAATCGTTTTACTTGAAATAAACACACCAATGACAGCGTACAGTCCCTCTTCAATCCCAAAAACAGTCATCGCAGCCAGAACGATTAGGCCATCCATCATTGCTAAACAGGTACCAAGCGTGAGGCCTGTATATTTATTGATGATTTTGGCAGCGAGCGCCGTTCCACCTGTTGATCCGTTTCCAAGGAACACGAGCCCTATGCCGATCCCAATCACCACTCCGCCAAAAATAGCTGCTAAGAGTGCTTCATGTGTCACAGGTGCAATATGCCTTGTGACAAACACCATCAAAGGTAAGAAAATAGAGCCAACGAGCGTTTTCACGCCAAATGTACCGCCTAATAAATAAAAGCCAGCGATAAACAGCGGAATGTTGAGCCCCCACTGCACATATGCCGCCTCAAAGCCGAATGACTGCATAATCGTACTAATCCCGCTCACACCACCTGCGGCAATCTGATTCGGTAATAATAACGTATTAAATCCAATCGCCACAATGGCTGATCCAATTAAAATGAACAAGTAATTCTTTGCTTCAATCCATAATTGTGAATGTCCCTGCTTCATGTCTGTCTTCCTCCGTTACTTCTGAATGCACACCTATTTTAAGCCCTCCAATTATGAATGTAAATAACAGCCAAATGCAGTGCTAATGGATTAATACTTTATCACACAAACGGATCAGCGTGCTTGCCGTTTGGCATAGGAGCAAATGATGGTATATTTAATATGTACATGAGAAAGAAGGGACATGCGATGAAGAAAATACTGAAGATCACAGGCATTTCATTACTTGCACTGATCATTTTGGCTTTTGGTGCTTTCTATACATGGAGCCGCTTTACATACGGACCATCTGCCGCTTTAAAAAAGCAAGTGAACATCGAGCAAGTGGAACATAAAAACGACGTATATACATTTGCATCAACTAAAAGCGATACGGGCATCATTCTCTATCCAGGAGCAAAGGTAGAACCACTTTCGTACGCCTATATTGGGAATGAATTGATGAAAAAAGGCTATTCTGTCTTTATCCCTGACATGCCATTTTCGTTTGCGATTTTTAATACAAATAAAGCACAAGGTATCATAAAAGATCATCAAACGATCAAACACTGGTATATTGGCGGTCATTCACTAGGCGGAACAGCCGCCGCTATGTTTGCAGAAAGAAATCAGCGCAAACTCGACGGTCTTTTTTTTCTCGCGTCTTATCCAGCTTCAGATGAGCTAAAATCATCCTCCTTGAACGTCCTCTCTATATCAGGTGAAAAGGATGGACTTGCGACACAAGAGAAAATCAAGCAATCGAAAACAAATTTGCCGTCTCAAACCGTTTATCATGAAATAAAAGGCGGGAACCATGCTCAGTTTGGCATGTACGGTAAACAAAAAGGTGATCAGCCAGCGGACATTCCAGCCCTCACACAGCAAAAGGATATCGTTCAGACGATGCTTGGATGGCTAAAACCAGCAAAAAAGCTCCATAAAGAAGACAAAGGGCTAAAATAAAGATCATTTTAACCCTTTGTCAACAATCTAAAGCTTCCGTAATGGGGGCTTTTCATTTTCACTTTTTCGTCGCTTCTAAAAACTCTTCAGCGTCTTCTACAGCGAGGCTAATGGCTTCCTCCCAAAAGTCTTTTTGGGTAAGATCGACACCTAAGTGCTTAAAGGCCAAATCTTCTACTGACATTGAAGCTGTGTCCTTTAATAATGCAATGTACTTTTCTTCAAACGAAGTACCAGCCTGCAAGGCCTTTGCATAAATTCCTAGTGAGAACATGTAGCCGAATGTGTACGGGAAATTATAAAACGGTACACCTGTGATATGGAAATGTAGCTTAGACGCCCAGAAATGCGGATGGTATTCATCTAAAGAGTCACCAAAGGCTTCTTTCTGCGCTTCTACCATCAGCTCATTCAACCGATCCGCCGGCACTTCTCCTTGCTTACGCTCTTCATAAAAACGCTGTTCAAATAAGAACCGAGATTGAATGTTCATGAAAAATGCTACACTCCGCTGCAGCTTATCCTCTAACAAGCTGAGGCGCTCCTCTTCATTTGCCGCTTCTTTCAATGAAGCATCAGCCACAATCATTTCTGCGAATGTCGACGCCGTTTCAGCTACATTCATCGCATATTTGCGATTAAGAATGCGAACATCCTGCATCACTTCCTGATGGAACGAATGACCAAGCTCATGCGCAAGTGTCGCCACATTGGATGGACTGCCTGAGAAGGTCATAAAAATGCGGGACTCTCCGCTGTCAGGGAAATTTGTACAAAAACCGCCTACTCGTTTGTTCGGGCGATCCTCAGCTTCTACCCAACGCTCATTAAAGGCCTTTTCTGTAAAAGCAGCAAGCTCTTCTCCAAATCCAGCGAAATGCTTCACAATAAAAGCAGCTGCTTCCTGATACGGATAAGTCTTGGTCTCACTGCCAATAGGAGCCCCAACATCAAACCAGCTTAGCTTATCCACTCCAAGCATGTCAGCCTTTCGATGTAAATAATCAATGAATGGCTGCTTATGTTCATCAATCACAGACCACATGGCATCAAGGGTTTCTTGTTTCATCCGGCAAATATCAAGCGGCTCTTTTAAAATATGATCCCAGCCTCTTGCTTCATATACTTGCAAACGAAAACCTGCCAAATGATTGAGCGTACTTGCAAATAGATGTTCGTCCTGCGTCCATGCATGCTCTAGGTTATGATAAACAGCCTTTCTGACTTCACGGTCTGAATCATCCATCGCATTTTCCGCTTGGCCGACAGAGATCATCTGCGTTTCACCATGTTGTTCAAACGGAATCGTAATCTTATTCACTAAGCTAGAATAAAGCTCATCCCACGCATGGTAGCCATCTACGGCTAACTTTTGAATCAATGTTTCTTGTTCAACAGGCAATTGATCCTTCACGCGTTCTCTGCGTTCATTTAATATGTAGCGAACATCTGAAAAGGCCTCTGAATTCATGAGATCCTTCCATTTTCCAGGAGAGATGGCAGCAAGCGCCTGATCAAACAGCGCAAGAATGGTACCTAAATCAGCTTCCAGCTTAGCAATCGTACCTCGAAGACTGCCAGCCTTCATATCCTTTGTATTTTGAGATTGAAGACAGGAAACAAATGAACCTGCTTGAGACAGTTTTTTATATGTGGTTTCATACGTGTCAAGGACAGACGTTAATTTGCTTTCAATGTGTGTATCTTCTTTTGAAAAGGCATCGACCTTTTGTCGTAATTCATCTAATAGCTGCTGAATGTGTTGCAAGTATGTTTTAAATTCTGGTGAAGCGCTGCCTCCTTTAAAAAAGGCATCTAAATCCCACGTCTCTTGTAATGTTGTTAATCCCAAAATATTTCCCCCTTTATTTGCTAATTTCATCATACAAAGGATATAGAGTCAGTATGGCGTATGTATTCCTTTATATTCATTATATTTTCTCACAATAAAAAAAACCCGGCAAGAAGCCGAGTTTTTATGATAATTTCGAACGTAAGTAAGCATCGATAAATGAATCTAAATCTCCATCCATGACCGCTTGAACATTTCCCATCTCCGTATTGGTTCGATGGTCTTTCACAAGAGAATACGGATGGAATACATAAGAGCGAATTTGGCTTCCCCAGCCAATTTCTTTCTGCTCTCCTCTAATTTCATCCAATTCAGCCTGCTGTTCTTCGATCCGTCTTTGATAAAGTTTCGATTTCAGCATTTTCATCGCACGTTCTCTGTTTTTGATTTGTGATCTTTCTGTTTGGCATGTCACCACGACATTGGTTGGAATGTGTGTGATACGAACGGCAGAGTCAGTCGTATTGACGTGCTGTCCACCTGCACCGCTTGCTCGATACGTATCCACTTTGATATCTTCTGTTCGAATATCAATATCGATTTCTTCATTGAACTCAGGCATGACATCACAGGAAACGAACGACGTATGTCTACGGCCAGATGAATCAAAAGGAGAAATACGAACCAAACGATGGACCCCTTTTTCTGCCTTTAAGTATCCATATGCGTTATGCCCTTTGATGAGCAATGTCACAGACTTAATTCCTGCTTCATCACCAGGAAGGTAATCAAGCGTTTCAACCTTAAAGCCTCTGCGCTCTGCCCAGCGAGTATACATTCTCAGAAGCATAGAACCCCAGTCCTGTGATTCAGTACCGCCTGCGCCTGGGTGAAGCTCAAGGATGGCATTGTTTTTATCATATGGTTCACTTAAGAGAAGCTGCAGTTCAAAGTCGTTAAATTGCTTAGTTAAGTTCTTCAGCTCTTTCTCAAGCTCTACATGAAGCTCCTCGTCATAATCTTCCTTTAATAGGTCATGTGTCATTTGCAGCTCTTCATGAGATTCACTGAGCTCATGGTATGAATTCACATTATCCTTTAGTGCATTGGCTTCATTGATGACGCCTTGTGCCTTTTGCTGATCATTCCAAAAATCAGCCTCTGACATGGTCGCTTCAAGTTCTGCAATTTTGGCTTCTTTTGTTTCGAGGTCAAAGAGACCCCCTAAAATCAGCTAGCCTGCTAGCCATATTTTCAAGCTCTTGTCTAATTTCTACTAATTCCATATCCTTCACCTCATAGATGTAGGGCTGACATGAATAGAAAGAGGTTTTCACCTCTTTCCATTACTTATTCTGTCTTCCCATGACAATTTTTATATTTCTTACCGCTTCCGCAGTGACATGGTGAGTTTCGACCAATGTCTACGACTTTACGTACCGGCTTCTTTTTCACTGTCTTCTCCTCATCACCCTCTTGAGGCTGATGAGCTGTTGTTTGACCTTGAACGACTTCTTCACGTTCTAAGTTGTTTTGGATTTCTGATTTCAAAACATATTTGGCCACATCATCTTCGATTGAAGCGACCATGTGCTCAAACATCGCAAATCCTTCCATTTGATACTCACGAAGCGGATTTGTTTGTGCATACGCACGTAAATGAATCCCTTGACGCAGTTGATCCATTGCATCGATATGATCCATCCACTTTGAATCCACCGCACGAAGAACGATGACTTTTTCAAATTCTCGCATTTGTTCGTCGCCATATGTTTCTTCTTTTGCATCGTATTTTTCTTTAATACGATCCATAATGAAGGAGGTGATTTCATCTGCTTCTTTACCGTAAATATCCTTGACCGAAATAGCTCCTTCATCTAAATAGTTCGTGTTGATTAATTCAACAAGACCATCTAGTTTCCACTCTTCTGGAAGCTCTTCTTTCGGCGTATAAGAACCAACAGCGCGCTCAATTGAAGACTGAATCATATTGATCACAATCGATTTTAAGTTATCAGAATCAATGACTTCAAAGCGCTGCTTGTAAATCACTTCACGCTGCTGACGAAGCACATCGTCATATTGGAGAAGCTGTTTACGGGAATCAAAGTTGTTCCCCTCAACGCGTTTTTGAGATGATTCAACGGCTTTAGACACCATTTTACTTTGGATAGGCGTAGTGTCATCCATGCCAAAGCGGTCAAGCATGGCCATCGTACGCTCTGCACCAAATCGGCGCATCAATTCATCTTCCATGGAGAGATAGAATTGGGTAATCCCTGGGTCTCCTTGACGACCAGAACGTCCACGCAGCTGGTTATCAATACGTCGTGATTCATGACGCTCTGTCCCAATTACAGCTAGACCGCCAAGCTCTTTGACGCCTTCGCCAAGCTTGATGTCCGTACCACGTCCTGCCATGTTGGTCGCAATGGTGACGGCACCCTTTTGACCAGCCTCTTCAATAATTTGTGCCTCACGCTCATGGTTTTTCGCATTTAACACTTGATGAGGAATCCCTTTATTTTTAAGCAGCTTAGAAATAAGCTCAGACGTCTCAACCGCTACTGTTCCGACAAGCACTGGCTGCCCTGTCATATAGCGCTGCGCAACATCTTCAGCCACTGCTTTAAATTTACCTTCCATTGTGCGGTAAATTAAATCAGGTCTGTCATCACGAACGACTGGTTGATTGGTCGGGATTGTCACAACCTGCATGTTGTAAATGTTACGGAATTCTTCTTCTTCCGTTTTCGCTGTACCCGTCATACCAGAAAGCTTTTCATACATGCGGAAGTAGTTCTGGAATGTAATCGTTGCAAGGGTCATACTTTCGTTCTGCACTTCGAGACCTTCTTTTGCCTCAATGGCTTGATGCAGACCTTCACTATAACGGCGTCCTTTCATTAGACGTCCTGTGAACGAGTCAACAATAACGACTTGACCTTCTTCAACGACATAATCCACATCTTTTTGCATCGCAACATGTGCCTTTAGCGCCTGGGCGATGTGATGGTTCAGTGCGACATGTTTGACATCAAATAAGTTTTCGATGCCGAATGCTTTTTCCGCCTTCGTCATTCCACTTTCTGTCAGCTGTACACTTTTTGTTTTAATATCGTATGTGAAATCATCTTCTATTTTTAATGTACGAACAAATGCATTGGCTTGTACGTAAAGCTTTGTAGATTTCGCAGCTTGTCCAGAAATAATAAGAGGTGTTCTCGCTTCATCAACTAAGATGGAGTCAACCTCATCAATCACGGCATAATGAAGCGGTCTTTGAACCATTTGCTCTTTGTAAAGCACCATGTTATCTCGTAAATAGTCAAAGCCAAGTTCATTGTTTGTTGAATACGTAATATCAGCAGCATATGCTTCTCTTTTTTCATCTTTGTCTAAGCTGTTTAAGTTTAAGCCAACCGTTAAGCCAAGAAACTCAAAAATCTTGCCCATTTCCTCTGCATCACGGCTTGCCAAATATTCGTTGACTGTCACAATGTGGACGCCTTTTCCAGAAAGAGCATTTAAATAAACAGGCATTGTTGAAGTCAACGTTTTACCTTCACCTGTTTTCATCTCAGAAATGTTGCCTTCATGAAGCGCGATCCCCCCCATGAGCTGCACCTTAAATGGGAACATTCCTGTCACGCGGCGTGATGCCTCGCGAACCGTTGCAAATGCTTCAACCAACAGGTCATCCACGGATTGTCCTTTTTCAAGTTTTTCTTTAAATTCGTTCGTTTTATTTCGTAAAGCCTCGTCAGATAATTTCTCAAAATCTTGAGCAAGAGCTTCAATTTCATTTGCTTTTTTTTCATATTTGCTGATCGTACGTTTCGTAGGATCAAACACTTTGTTTAAGATTCCAAGCATATAATAACGCTCCTCTATTTCATGCAATTTTTCGGCATGTCCAAAAGATTGACAGGTCCATATTTACCTGCATTTATCATACCATACCTTCCTTCATTTCCAAAGAATTTGCAATGATTTCGCACAAAAAACCCGCCCCTCATGGAGGGAACGGGTTTACTTTTTTTAGGTTGTTTTTAGATCAGATTAAGCGTTCGGCTCAATCAGTCCATATTTTCCATCATTTCGGCGATAGACCACATTGGTCAAATTTGTCTCAGCATTTGTGAAGACGAAGAAACTATGACCTAACATGTTCATTTGAAGGATGGCCTCTTCGCTATCCATCGGTTTTAAATTGAAACGTTTTTGTCTGACGATTTCTGTTTCATCAATTTCTTCGTCATCTTGAACAGCTACGTCAGCCGTCCCATTTCCTCCAGCAAATAAGTGCTTTTTGGCACCTTGCTCGCGGAATTTACGGTTTACTTTTGTTTTGTGTTTTCGAATTTGACGTTCTAATTTACTGGCTGCTAGGTCTACTGCATTGTACATATCTTCATTATGCACCTCAGCTCGAAGTGCTAGATCAGTCATTGGAATGGTAACCTCAACTTTAGATTCTTGATCATTGTAAAACTTCAAGTTCACGTTGACTGAAGCATCTACGTCTGTCTCAAAATAACGCTCCAGCTTTCCAATTTTTTTCTCGACATGATCTCTTAGTGCAGGTGTTACGTCGATGTTTTCTCCTCTGACATTGTAATTCATGTAAAGAACGCCTCCTTTAAAATTAAGGATATGTAAACCTATTTCTACTTTTCCCTCCTTTTCTCCTGCTCAAACGTAAAAAAAATGTGAATTTTTATTGAAATTTGTCGAATTTTGCGGTGCATCAATTGTTACTTGATAGGTGATGAATATATATTCGGCTCATTCTTGAAAAAGACCAGCGCACATTTAAATGGTGAAAGATGATATTGATGTTTTCAGCGATTGAGATAAGGTTTTTAAGTCCTCCGCCGCTGCTTTCATTTCTTCATTTGCTGCCAATGATTCTTCAACAGCCGCAGACATGTACTCCGTCTCTTCTGAATTGCGTTTGGCTCCTTCTTCAATGACTCCAACCGTCTGAGATATTTCCTCTGTACTAGCTGAAATCTCCTCTGCAGTAGCTGAAAGTTCCTCTGCTTTCATCGAAATATCACGAATAGATTCCAGGATTTCATGAAAGCTCTGTTCTGACAATTGCGATACTTTCACACCTTCTGCTACATCCTGCTCAACCTTTGTCATCGAATGTGATGATTTTTCAGTATCTTTGTTCACGTTCGCGAGCAATTGACTAATTTGATCTGTCAGCTGACTAGATTCTTCCGCCAGTTTCCTCACTTCATCTGCTACCACCGCAAATCCTCTCCCATGCTCTCCTGCTCTTGCCGCTTCAATAGCAGCATTTAAAGCAAGCAAATTCGTTTGATCAGCGATGGCATGGATATGACCTAACAAATCTTCAATGCCTGTAAACTGGGCTTGTACATGAGCCATTGTGGAATGGTGCTCGTTCACAGACGCTTTGATAGAGCTCATTTGTTTTACGAATTGCTGAATAAGCGCTGCACCCTCTTCAGCCTTTTCAGTCACTGAAATTGAGTGACCCGAAACATCGGATGTGTGTTCAGCTGCATTTTGCATACCAGTCGAGACTTCTTGAATGGCAGAAGCTACTTTTCCGACCGCGTCTGATTGTTCACGTGAAGCTTCACTGACCTGTTCAATCGAGCTAGATGTCTGCTCACTTGCCGATATGGTTTGATGAATCGTTTCCTCAAACTGAGTAGCAGAATCAGCTAATTGTCTTGATCCATGTTGCACCTGTAAAATGAGCTGACGCAAATGCTTTGTCATTTGATTAAAAGCAGTACCGAGTTGACCAATCTCATTTTTAGAGGTCACTTCAATCTCTTCAAGTGTAAGGTCACCATCTGCCATCCTTCTCGCAGCATTTGTGACAGACACAATCGGCTTTGTCATACGATAAACGAATCTTGTCCCAATCAACAAAAAGCCAACAATAATGACCGCACTAACTAGAATGAGAGTAAATAGTAATTGATTACTGTCTTGGTTGAGCTGATTGATTTTTTGGTCACGTTGCTTCAACTGGGTTTGAGCAAATTCTTTTGTAAAGGTATGTATTTCTTGTTCGATAGGTTGTAATTCTTGATTGAGGCGTGTGTTAAATTCTTTTTGATTTTGCATATTCAATGAATTAAATAGTCGGTTCGTTGAGGTGTAGTAGAGATAATTCTTTTCTGAGATTTGATCTAATAGATTTTTTGCTTGTTTGACAGAGCTCATTTTTGTAGCTTCCGTTGTTTTTTTATTAATCTCTTCATATGTTTGCTCAATTTTCTGTAAATTTTCAGCATCTTGCACGACAACATATGTTTTAATTTGTGCTTCCTGTTTTTGCAAAAGCGCCTCTAATTCTAGTGAGGTTTGATAAAGCTTTACTTCTTTGCTAAGAAGCGTCTTATAGGATTGATCTGTTTTGTAATAGATAAAGCTTGAGAATCCTAAAATACTGACAAACAATACACATATGACAATAAGCCCAAACAAAAATTGATTTTTTAGTCTCATAATTTCCTCCGAAAGTCTGAATTGAACAAAAATTAATGAATGACATACGGCCTCATACAGGCATGTATTTCATCCATCCACTTTCTATATTCAGGTATAAAATATGCTTTAAGGAATGATTGGAAGTGTATTGAAGGGAATGTATAGAAAGCTAGTATATCAAAACTTAAAAAAATTTGATCAAACGAACGAATCGTTTTGGCAAAGTGCTCATTTTCTATAATTGAAAGCAGAAGGGGATGTGTTGTCTCTAAATGAAAGAAGGCATGGATCAGATCATTAAAGATCCGATCCCCTTCTGTTTTAGCAAAATCCTTCTCAATTTCATCTAAATATTTTAGACTCTCTTCTATCGTAAATAGAAGTTCATAATATGTGGTTAATAAAATATAGTCATCTGAACGATACGCCACAGGTCTCACCTAATTATTTCCGTTTATCGTAATATACGCCGTCACTCGTCATAGGCTGGTATGGATTTTGATAATTCAGCTGTTTCGTTTTCTTTTTTTGAATGGCTTGAATATCTGCTCTTATGCCGTTTTGGATCACAGTTAATTGCTTCGCCATCTGTTGATCTGTTTGGATGATTTCTTTGATTTTTTCTTTTTCTTGATCCGTCAGCTCATGCTGAATATCTCTCATTAATTCATCTCTCTCAATTAAAAAGGCATCAAAGTCTTCAACCAAGGTGTCACTTTGCGGATTTGCCGTTATTTCGGCTGCCATTTTTAATGTTTGGTCATGCAGCTGGTCCACAATACTCATAGAGATCCCCCGATAGAGTGGTGGCGCCCTTTTCGATCGGTTTGAATAACTTCCTTCCACGCATCACGAAAATCAGTTACGTATTGCTCTACTTCATTCAACATCTCTTCGTCATTTTGAAGATTGGCTTCAATCAATCTGCGATAAATGTAATCATACATACTTGCCATACTATTTGATACGTCATAAGAACGATTTAAGGTGACATTTAATTCTTGAATGATGTTTTGAGCCTTTTTCAGGTTCACATTTCTCGTTTCTGCATCCTCTTTTTGAATGGCATACTTCGCGAGTCTAATGAACTTTAAGCAGCCTTCATAAAGCATAAGCGTCAACTCGGCAGGTGTTGCAGTCTCAATAGAATTTTTCTGATAGGCGGCATAAGGGTTCTGAATTGCCATATGTTATAAACCTCCAATTATTGTCCAAGCAGTTGAGAAAGATAGCCCGATTGGTTGTTTAGCTTTTGAATCGCGCTATCCATGGCGTTAAACTTTTTGTAGTAACGGGCTTCAACCATCTTCAAACGGTCTTGGAACGTACCCATTCGTTTGGTCAAAGAATCAAGGTCCTTACCAAGTCCGTATTCCTTTAATTCCATCGTTGTGCTTCCCGCCTTTGTTTGAATGCTCTTCGTGAAGGCTGATAAGGAGTTTTTGACACGATAAATGATGCCTTGTTCTTGATATTGCTGCTGCGCTTTGTCTTTATCTTTTGAATCCACATTTAACGATCCTGAGATAAACATTTGACTGACCTTCTGCGGGTCTTTTTCAAGGGTTTCTCTCAGTTTCTTTTCATTAATTTCAAGCTTTCCGCCTTCTTTATACTTGGATGATGTCGTGATACCGATTTGTGTGAGTTGGATTTTATTCGCATCACTTGTCGTAATATCAGCATAAAAATCACTTCTTATTTTAGAGGCACCAGCTCGTAAAATGGAATCACTTCTCAGTAAGCCAGACTTCGCGGTTGTTTCCCATAGCTCCACTTCTTTTTCAGACATCCCTTTTTTCTCTTCTGCTGTTAAAGGATGATAGTCTCTATTTCTTTTTTCATTGACTTTACCATTAGCCTGCTCAACGAGCTCATTGTATTTATCAACAAATTGTTTAATTTTATCAAAGATTGTATCGACATCTGTTGAAACGTTTAAGCTGACAGGCTGATCCGTTGTTCCTTTAAGCTCGTACGTAATATCAGCCTGCGTAAAGGTATTGTTGTTATTTTCCATCTTCAAGCCATTAATCTCGTATTGTGCCTTTTGTCCTTGAGTGGTCGCTACTAATTTGTTATCTCCATCTACTTGGAAGCCTAATTGAGTGAAGAATGAAGCTGAATTACCATCAGCAGCTTTAATGCTGACACCTTCACCTGTTGTCCGTGAAGTGAGAGCGACCGTATCGACGTAGTTAGATCCGTCAAAGATCTGTCCTTTGTAAGCTGTCACACCTAATTGCGAGTTGTTCAGCTTTTTCACAATGTCATCAATTGTATCGGTATCAGAAGTATTGATCGTCACCGTTTTCGGTTCTGTCGAATCTGGTGTCGTCACCTCGAATGTAAACGTGCCATTTGCAGGTGTAAAACCAGAAGTACCAGACGATTTGAAGACAGAAGCTGTCGCTAATTGGGTGACATGGATTGAGCCAGAGGCAGCATTTGTTGATCCAGTTGCTGTGACAGCAGATTCATTAGAGCTTGTCACCTTTTTTGCACCATATGTACTTGGAAGCGTTAAGTTTAAACTGTTGATCAAATCATCTAATTCTTTAACTTTCGAATTTACCTCGCGATAGCTGTCTCTTTGCCATTCAAGTGTTTGTTTCTGGCGTGTCATTTTATCAAGTGGTGCTTGCTCAGTTTTCATTAGTTTTGATACGATTTCATCAATATCAAACACATTTGAAAAACCAGTAATTCGATTGACCATTTTTTATGTTCTCCCTTCACTTACATTCTTTTATCTACAAATAAACCGACAATTTCTGTCATTGCCGCATAGAAATCAAGCCATTCCTTGGAAGGAATTTCTCTAATGACTTCTTCTGTTTGGTTATCTACGACTTTGACATAATATTCATTGAGTTTTTCATGTAATTCAAATTGCAGATGAAATTGAGTGGGTTCAATCAGCTTGTTTGCTCCTTGAAGCGTTTTTTCAATTTCTTCTTTTGAAACGACCTTGCCATTTGCTTGTAAATCAGAGTTTGCATTGTCATTCTGGTTATTAGAAACACGGGTTTGAAATGCATCGATAATTGGCTCTAGCGATGTCAACTTACCAACAGACATAGTTATTCAGCTCCTGTGCTTTAATCTACCTTTTATATCGGCTTGGAATTTTCAAATTAAATATAGATGGACCGATTTGTTAAAGTTTCATATAGATGGTGAACATCCACACAGAAACGTGGAGATGGATAGCTGAATCAGATAAAAAAATCCTCACTTTTTTTGTGAGGATAATTGAGAGAGGAGATCTACGGATAAACTCGCAGCACGACTGTTCTCTTCTTGAATAGACAGGTACACTTCTTTCCTGTGAATATCAATGTGCTTAGGAGCTTCAATCCCGATTTTCACTTGATCGCCTTCGATCGAAATAATCTTGACTTCAATATCATCGCCAATTTGAATCGACTGGTTTAATTTACGCGAGAGAACTAACATGAGGATGCCACCTCTAACAAATGTTTTGTATGATAGGCTGAATCATGCAAAATCACCTGCTTGGCTTTCATGTTTTTCCGGTTCACAATAATAGGCGCTCTTAAATTGGCTGTCGTTTTTTCAATAGAAGATTCCATTGTTAAGATCACCATGACTTCCACATCATTGGCATCTTCTACTTCTAGAATATCTACGACCGTTTCGTCTAGATCGAATTCATATTGATTGAAGAATAAAAACGGACTGCTGACAATAAAGCCTAACTCTGCGTTTTTCAATGATTGAAGAACTAAAAATGGAGACTCTTCTGATAAAGGTAAAATGACAAACTGTTTTTGATCCAGAAATCCTGGTATTCCATTAGAGAAGTTGATGATTTGCTCCTCTTTGATTGTCACTTCACCATGGTATTTTGTTTGAATGATCATAATTCACGACCTTTTTCATTTTTCTTAACTATACCTTATCACCATTTTGGCCCGTTTCGTCAACTTCTATTTTTAAATCTGGGTATTGTAACATATCAATATTGACCTTACCTGGCTGGTAGTTAACGATTGGTTTATGAGGCGTTGCCTCTATAATAGCTTTTTGAGGCTCCACATCAATTTGAAGCTCAGATGGCTGATAGTGAATTTTCACACTAAAGAATGAAGGGATCACACCAATATTGAATTGTTTGGCTGGAGGAGTGCCATTGATTTTGGCAAACTCGGCAATTGCATTCCCACCATTCTCGATCTTGATGAGTTCACTGCCTTCTTCCGCTCTTCGGCCCATTCCCTCTCCAACAGCACGTTTCCCCTCAGCTGCCCATTCTTCAGAACGCCTAAAAATCGACTTGATATCCATATCGGCAAATGCTTCGGTTTGATCTATTGTTAACTTTGACGGTGTCCTTGTCATATTCATGACGGCTCTGGGCTGCTGAATCTCAAGGTCTGCTCTGGGCTGCTCTACTTCTTGCCGAGAAGGAGTTGTCGACATTTGCAGCTTTGCATAGGTTTGTTGCATTAACAATCTAGGGATTTGCATATAGGTACACCTCCATGATGCAAAAAAGCACCCAACGGATGCTTTTTATTATCTTAAGAAATCGACAAGGGATGGCTGAATAACTTTAGCCGTCGTTGCTAAAGCAGCTCTATTCACAACCTCTTGTTGAAGAAGATCAATAATTGCTTTTTCACTTTCTACATCTTCATTATCTGATTTGGCATTTTTCAGTACTTCGAATTGTGAAGTCAAGCGACTGCCTACTAAGTCAACACGATTTGAACGGGCTCCTAAGTCCGAGCGCTCAGCACTCATCACTTCTTTAAACTGATCGATACTTCCTAACGCATCATCAGAATTTGCGAACGTTCCATTTTTCAATGAGTTTTCTAAATCCGTCAGCATTTCAATGACATTTTGACCGCTGGCAGTCTGTCCACCAAACGCTGAAATTGGATTCGAGTTCACATTTAAAGTGATACCATCAGAAATGTTCGACTTAACAGAATTTGCATCTGTATAGTTTTCAAAGTTAAACGTAAACGTACCATCTGCGTTCTCAACAACTGGTTTGACATTTGTATTTGTTCCATTAAATACGAACTTACCTAACATCTGAGTGTTCATCGCGTCAATGATTTGTTTCTTCATCTGACCAATTTCCACGCCGACAGCTGCTAAATCTTCTGGCTGCTTTGTTCCATTAGCCGCATCAAGCACTTTATCTCGTACATTTGACATAATATCAATGATTTCAGTGACACTTGTTTCAGATGTATCAATCCAGTTCTGTGCTTCATTTAAGTTTTTTTGATATTGATCATTTCGAAACATTGCTGTGCTATATTGAAGGCTTTTTACTGCTGCAACGGGATCATCAGACGTTTTTGTGAAACGTCTCCCTGTTTGTGCTTGCTCATTTATTTTAGAAAGTTTTTCATAACTTTTACTAATATTACGAAGTGAGTTTTGAGAAATCATACCTTGTGTGACTCGCATCAGTTATACCTACCTTCCTACGACACCCATGCCGTTTATTACTTTATCCAATATTTCATCTTGTAATGTCACAACTCTCGCAGCTGCATTATATGCATGCTGAAATTGGATCATATTCGTCATTTCTTCATCAATGGAAACAGCACTCGTCGACATTCTACGCTCATTGGCTGAATTGACAAGAGCGGCTGAACTGCTTTCTAGCGTTATGTTCTTTTTCCCTTGAATCCCCATCTCAGCAATGACATTTTGGTAGTAATCCTGGATCGTCGTTGTATTGCCGCCGATTGGTACCTTTAAGTCTTGAATACCAGCTAATTTCGTAGCATTCGAACCGTCACCTTTTGTTTGATTGAGAGATGCTGCAATATTATCTGTTGATGCTAAAATAACATCACTCACTTTGATACGAGCAGCTAAACCTTTATTCAGATCATTATTATTCTCGATATCAAAAAAGTCTTGTCCACTTGTGCCATTTAATGTGTACCCCTGCTTATGCACATCATTAAATGTATCCATGAAAACTTGTGCTACTTCATCAAGCTCTGCAAGCATGTCTGGATACATGCCTTTTTCAGCACCATTTGACATGTAGCCATAAGCCTCAACAAGTGCTTTTACTTTACCATTCACTTGAAGCTGATCTGCTGCAATGGTTGTTGTTCCGAATTGAAGTGAGTTAACAAGTCCCGTTGTATTATCATACGAGATTTGCAGTTCAGATTTTTCGTTCGTAATGCCATTCAAAATCGTTCCAGCAGATTGTCCATTTGCACCGATAATGTCGATGTTGACAGTTCCTTCTGCAATTTTGAGTGCATTCCCGCCAGATGGATTGTAGCTCACTTTAATATCAACAAGTGAAGATAATTGATCTACCAACGCATCACGCGTATCATATAGATCATTTGGAAGATATCCGTTTGGCTCAACTGCTGCAATCTGTTTGTTCACTTCATCTATTTGAGATAAAATCGTGTTCACATTTTTGGCTGTTGAATCGAGTTCTGTTTTTAAATTCTTTTGTATCGTTGTTAAAGAAGAATTAAGTAGACGGAATTGATCTACTAAAGCCTGTGCACTTGTTTTAACAACTGTACGCGCAGACGCTGTATCAGCATTTTTGGTTTCGGATAGGACCTGCAATGATTTCCAAAGGTTATCAAAAGCTCTGTTTAAGCCTTCATCCGTCAAATCATTCATGACTCCCTCCATTTGCGAAAGGGCATCAGATTTTGTTGAGTAGTAGGACAAGTTATTGTTATGATCTCTGAATTGCAGATCTAAAAAGCTGTCTCGAATTCTTTCAACGGTTCCAACTTGAACTCCTGTCCCCATTTGGCCATACGTCTTGCCGTCATAAACTGAAATGACTGGATAAGGATTATCTGCTTTAAAGGTAACTCTTTGTCTTGAGTAGCCATCTGTATTTGCATTGGAGACGTTGTTTGATGTGACATAAAGCCCTGCACGCTGGGCTGTGATTCCTCTTTTTGCCGTTTCTAGTCCCATGAATGTAGAACCCATTGGTATCCTCCTTGTTTACGCCTTTGAATCAAACAAAGCCCTCTGCTGTTTAGGCTTTGAACTCTCAAGACCATTTTGTCCGTAATTCATATTTTCTTTATTAGGGTTAACGAGATCGAATGTCAGTGAAATAAATTGAAGCGACTGCTGAATGAGCTGTTTGTTCAGTTCATTTACATCTTTCAGTTCCACCATGATGTCTTTTAATTTGTCATATAACGAAATGAGCTCTTCTTGATCCGAACCTTCAGCCTTTTCGATACACGCGGTGATGGTTGGCGGTTCATCATTTTGTAAAAATTGAACTGTCGCTTCAATTCTTTTTTCTTCTAATTGAGAAATGGCCTGAATATATTTTTGCTCTAAATTCAGAACCTCTGAAAGAGCATCAATCTCATTACTTTTCAGCATTTCTGTTTTATCTTTCGACAGCTTCAAAAGCTGTTCATGCAATCCATAGAGACGATGCAGCTCTTCAATGATTATTTTAACTGACATTCACGCTACTCCCTTTTGTTATTGTTGTTTATAAAAATTCAGCATTTTATCAGCAATGCCCTTTGTATCTACTTGATATGTTCCGGCTTCAATGCTTTTTTTAATTTGGTCTATTTTATCTTGGCGTTCTTTCATGATATTCGGCACCTTTTGCATTTCGATTGCCTTTTTAGAAATTTCGACTTTATCAGTTGATTTTGCTTGATTTGATTGCAACGTTTGTTTCTCATATGTTTTCTTGTAAGGATTTACTGGTTGTGTTCCATATCGATTAATTTTCACGGGATTCCTCTCGCTTTCCGTTACAGTCTGTCTTGATTCTATCCATTTTATCGACCAAACTGCAACTTAGTTTAGGGAATCAATCGTTTTTAGGATTAATGGCATAATAGGTGTCTTTTTTCCTAGATTCAATCTCCCTTTTACGCTCTTCTTCTTGGTTCATTTGACTCATTTGCGACTGAATGTCCTGTTCACATTGACTGCACAGCTTGTTTTTTCTGATCGGTTGGCCACATCTTTCACAAGGATAGTTGATATTCGGAAATTGGCTAATTTGAAGTCTTTTCAAACGGATAAATTTCAAGATTAATTCTTCATCAACTTCTGTTGCATCTACTATTTCAGCAATGGTTGATTGTCTATTACTTTGCTTTCGCAAGAATTTATAAACGATATCAAAAGAACGTTCTTCTTCTTCAAAGCATTTGTTACAAACCGTTTGGATGGTCGTTTTTAAAAACAGCTGATTACATTGCGGGCAGTTTGCCAATTGATTCATAACCAAAACCCCTTACGTTATTTTCTCTTCTTATTATCGGTTAATTATCCTGAATTTTAACTACGGATCAACGTAAAAGAGGAAACACTTTTGGCACCTGCTTCTTTTAAAATTCTCGCCGCATCATAAATGGTGGCCCCTGTTGTATAAATGTCGTCAATTAAGATAACTTCCCTTTGAACGATCGCATCTGTCTGCGTGATTTGAAACATTCCTTTTTGATCTAAACGTTCATTTTTCTTTTTCTTGGACTGTTTGCTTTGATGTATTTTTACAAGTGGCTGAAGGATCGGCTCACCAATCAAGGAAGCAAGTATGACGGACTGATTAAACCCTCTTTCCTTTAGTCTTTCTTTACTTAAAGGAATCGGGATCAGGACAGGTTCTTTCATTGAAAAAGAGCGCTTAAATACTGCTCGGACATCTTGTTTAAAAAGCTCAGCTAAAGCTGTATCACCTCGAAATTTAAAGCGGGAAAGGACATCTTTCATCAAATCGTTGTAAGCATAGACAGACCTATTTTTCACAAGTACTGTAGTAGAATCAGGGCGTTCTTTCCACATGGAACAGTCTTGACATAATTGATCGTTCGACTGTGCTCTCCCGCAGGCTGGACAAATCGGGCGTTGAATTTTTTCTAGGTGATGCTTACATGCTATACATAGACGATCATCATTTAATAGAAGTAATGATTTCCATGTAAAAGAAGCGACAAAATGCCCCTCACAAATGAGGCAGATCAATTGTTATCCTTATTTATCGGCAGACGATTTTCGCATCTTGGAAATGTGGAGACCTTTGAAGCGGCTTCTGTCAGAATGACCAGCATGGCCGTATTCTTCTGTTTGTCCACCATCTCAGATTTACTGTAAGATATTTTATTGATATCTGTTATATACTGAGGCTTCACTTGATTTAGTGAAATCGCTAATACATCTTCTATACACTTTTCACAGTGACAAATCATGTTTAACTGGTTGAGATATTGATAGAGGATTTCCTTGAGTAGTGTTTCTTTTGCATTGAGTAGCATATTTGTCTCTCCTGCCATTTGTGTATTGTGAATATAACTGTACCATGAAATTTAGTTGAACCTACATTATTTTTCGGAGAACTCTTTTTCAGCTGTATCATTCATTTTTACAATATGCTTCTTTGCTTGCTTCATACTTCTCGTTAAACCAAAATGAAAAAAGAAAACATCTCCTTTAAAAAAATCGGGATGTCTACCTGCTCTACCAGAAATCTGAACAAGTGCACTTTCTGTAAAGATAGTAGATTCTGCACCTAGTACCCCCACTTGCACATTTGAAATGGTTACACCTCTTTCTAGAATTGTGGTTGTAACTAGTACATCGTATTTGTAATCTCTGAATTGCTGGACCTTCTGTTTCCTATCTGGATCATCAGCAGACACCCCTTCTACATTTAAGTGGTGCTTTCTAAGAACCTTCGTTACCTTCTTCATAGTAGAAATAGAAGGAACAAAAAGTAAAACCCTTTTCTTTTTTGTAATATGTTTCTGCATCCAATTCATTACTTTAGGTGGGAGCTGATTCTTTTTTAATTTCTTCTTCCAATGTCCAATCCATTGAAAGGATGGGACCGGTAAAGGTTGTTGGTGAAAGCGCAGAGGAATTTTTATGGCTTCTAGTTGTCCACGAGATACATCTCTTATCATTTTCTTAGACGGCGTCGCACTTAAATAAACCCTAACCCCTTTCTTTCTCATTGCCTTTAAAACAGCAAATTGGAGACGTTCATCGATTGAATAAGGGAAGGCGTCGACTTCATCTATAATGAGCACATCAAATGCATGTTTATATCTCATCAACTGGTGAGTTGTAGCGATTACTAACTGTGCTATTTGGAACCTTTGAGGACTTCCTCCATAAAGAACAGCTATTTTCATTCCTTGAAAAGCTTTTTTAAGCCGCGGCTCTAGTTCAAGGACAACATCAGTTCTAGGTGTCGCAATGCAGACACTCATTCCTTGATGTAAGGCATATTCTATTCCGTGAAAAAGCACCTCTGTTTTCCCTGCCCCGCAAACTGCCCAGATGAGTAGATCAGATTTGTTTTTTATCGCTTCGATCAATTTCTCTGACGCTCTTTTTTGTCCTTTAGACAGGTTTCCCTGCCATGTTAATTCCGAGTGACATGCTTCTTCCATTTGTGGACCCGTCCATTCATAAAGAAAGCCACATTCCGTTGTTTTCCCCATCATGATGCATGATCTACAATACACACAATCTTTTTGACACTTGTCACACGAAGAGTGGGCAAAGTACCGATTTTTTGATACACCACATCTGCAGCAAATAAGACCATTTGCTTTCCTCTCAATAGCAGGTGTTCGGATAACTAACCCTTTCTCCTCCAGCCAATCCAAATCAGACTGTGAGCATCTTGTTTCAGCAGTAAGCAGGTGGCGTGACTCCAGGTGCTTCCTTAGTTCCATTGCTTTGTCCATGTTCAATTTCAACAAACACCTTTCAACTGATGTTTGCCTATTATGCGCAAAGACATGACCTTTCGTCCAACAGCTAAAAAAGAAAAACAAAACCCCTTTTCTAAGAGAAAAGAGGTTTTTAGGATTTATCTAATCAGCCAGCCAAGAGCTAAAGAGCCTTCGCCTAGATGAGTGCCGATTACAGCACCAAAATAACTTTTATAAAATTCAACATGAGGATATTTTTCTGATAAGTGCGCAATCAAATCGTCTACTTCTTCTTCTCTATTTCCATGTATCACTGTTGCTCTCATCGGGACACCACGCGATGCATCTTCATCAAATAGTTCAAACATACGTGAAATGGCTTTTTTCCGTGTACGAATCTTCTCAAAAGGGACAATTAGCTTGTTGTCAAAATGCAGTATAGGCTTTACCTTTAAGAGGCTCCCAATAAAAGCCTGAGCACCATTTAATCTGCCGCCTCTTTGTAAATGAGTTAAATCGTCTACCATAAAATAAGCTCTCTGATTCTCTTTCAGGTAATTGAGATGGGCTAACACTTCTTCTGGAGAAGCACCAGCTTGGATTTTCTCAGCAGCTTCTATCACATAAAAACCTTGTGCCATACAGCTAGTTTCTGTATCAAACGGATAAATGTCAATTCCGTCAACTAGGTCATTTGCTGAGGCTGCACTATTATATGTTCCACTAATTCCGCTAGAAAGGTGAATACTAATCACGGCATCATATGTTTCACTTAGTTTTTCATATAATTCTATTAGTTCACCGAAAGCAGGCTGAGAGGTGGTTGGAAGGTCTTTATGCTTTTTGACTTCTTCATAATATGTCTTCCAATCCATTTCTATTTCTTCACGGTATGATTCATTGCCAAAGATGACATTCAGAGGGATCATATGAATATGATGTTTATCACGCAGCTCTTGTGGTATATAAGCAGTACTGTCTGTTACAACGGCTATTTTCATTCTTAAATACCTTCCTTATCCGTTAAGTTGCTCTTTTTTATTTTCAAAGAATGATCATTGTTATTCATTAGATTTATAATAGTAATCAAAAAAGCCTGCCTAATCAATAGGCAAGCCCGTTATATCCGAAAAAGACTCCTTATCTACCTATCATTTCTCTCAAATTAACATGTGAGAGAATCAAAAACAGGCGAAAAAGGAGTACTTGTCCGTAATATTATCTCATTTCTACCCAGCCGTTCTTAATTGCTACAACAACAGCTTGTGTACGGTCGTTTACATTCATTTTTTGTAAAATGTTACTCACGTGGTTTTTGACTGTTTTCTCACTAATAAAGAGCGACTCACCAATTCCTCTATTGCTCTTTCCGTCAGCTAACATTTGAAGTACTTCGCACTCACGTCTCGTTAAGATATGAAGTGGTCTGCGAATTTCAGGATATACTTCATGCTGTGGATGTGCTGAAACGCCACTAGTCGCTAGGCGTCGGAATTCATTTACTAAGTTATGAGTAACTTTCGGATGTAAATAAGATCCTCCGTCAGCTACGACTTTCACTGCTTCAATGAGCGTGTCTGCATCCATTTCTTTTAACAGGTAGCCTCTTGCTCCTGTTTTCAATGCATGTGTCACATAGTTTTCATCGTCATGAATAGATAGAATAATGACTTTTGATTCGGGATAAAGCTCAACTAGCTGCTTTGTAGCCTCTACACCATTTACATTCGGCATATTAATGTCCATAATGACAACATCCGGATGATAGTGTTCTACGATACGTGCAGCTTCGTCTCCGTCGTCTCCTTCTGCAACTACTTCAAAAGTAGGTTCAAAATCTAAAATCCGTTTGACACCTTCACGGAATAATTGGTGATCATCAATAATTACAATATTTACTTTAGTCACAAGCTACGCCTCCCCATGTTTATTGTTCTACACCTGAACTTTATGGTCAATATGTCTTTTGTCTCTATTTTACAATTTTATTTTGCAATGTTAATGGCACGCGAATCATGATGAATGTCCCTAGACCTATTTTTGAGTCTATGGTCATTTTACCTTCAAGTAAGTCTACGCGTTCTTTCATGCCAAGTAAACCGAAGGATTTGTTTTTGTTTGTTTTCACATCTTTCATATCAAAGCCTTTTCCATCGTCTTTGATAATTAACGTAACAAAGTCTTTCGTCACTTCTACTTTTACAGAGATTTCTTCAGCTTCGGAATGCTTTAGTGAATTTGTGACAGCTTCTTGGGCTAGTCTAAACAGTGCCACTTCAAATTGAGAAGCAATTCTTTCGCTTTCTGTATCCCCTAGGCATTGGAACGTGATCTTGGTTTTTCCATCATACTCTTCGATTGTGTTTAAATATTTTCTAAGCGTCGGAATGAGACCCAAATCATCTAAAGCCATTGGTCTTAAATCATAAATGATTCTTCTCACTTCGTACAGAGCATTTCGCACATTCTGTCTGAGACTTCTAATTTCTTTAAAGCCTTCTTCTGTCCCACGGTCTCTGAAAATCCGTTCAATTAATTCGGAACGCATCATTACGTTTGCCAGCATTTGGGCCGGACCGTCGTGAATTTCACGGGATACCCTTTTGCGTTCTTCTTCTTGGGCTTCAATAATTCTAAGTCCAAAATCTTGTTTTGCTTGAGCATCTTCAAGTAACACGCCAACTTGACGTAAGTCCTGATTGAGATAGTTGAGAACAACTGTGATCTGACTCACAAGCGTTTCAGAGCGTTCAATGACGTCTTGTAGGCTTAACAATCGTCTTTCCAGATCGTCTCTTCTTTCTCTCAGTTGCTTTTCGCGCTGCTGGATCATAGTGAGTTCCACTTGCAGATTATGTGCTTTTTCGTAGGCCTCCCGTATTTCTTCTTCGCTAAATTTGTTGAAGTTTCTGCTGACCTCAGATAAGCGATTTCTAGCATGTCTCGTATGGACTTCTAGTTTATCCCCAAAATCAATTACTTCGTTTACTTGCTGCTTGATTTGCTTCAGCTCTTCTACAAGGCTTTCATATTGTTGACGGGACTGTTCGCCTATCCTAAATACTTCGTCCTTGCTGCCATCAACTGTACTAAGCATTTTCATGATGATTGAATCCAATAATTTCGGATCCATTTTAGGTGTTGTCATGGCTTTTCCCTCCCGTAACAGTGATGTCATCTTTTTTTATTATAAATGTCATTGATCTGCATTTTATGTCGAATTATAATGAAAGAATGCGTATAAATCATGAAGTTTTTATGACGACCCTTTTTCTACCCCTATCATCATAACAAAATACGCTGTAAAATTCTAAAATCAATGCAAATTTTCTCTAGTCTTACAATTTGCTTTTCAGGAGGGTATGTCTTTTGCTGCATCGCTATCTTACAGTAAAAAGTCGTGGCGAGCATGAGATCGTCATTGAAAAATCACGTTTTATTTGTCATATACAGCGTGCTGTCTCAGAAGAAGAAGCACAAGCATTTATACAATCCATTAAAAAACAACATTGGAATGCCACACATAATTGTTCTGCCTATCTCATTGGAGAACATGACCTGATTCAAAAAGCGAATGATGATGGTGAACCAAGTGGTACAGCAGGTGTGCCAATGCTTGAAGTGTTAAAAAAACGGAAGCTGAAAGATACAGTCGTAGTAGTCACTCGTTATTTCGGCGGTATTAAGCTAGGCGCCGGTGGATTGATTCGTGCCTACGGAAAATCTGTATCAGAAGCCATCAACCATGTTGGGATGGTAGAGCGCTGTTTAATGCGTACGATGCACACAACAATAGATTATACATGGCTTGGAAAGGTAGAGAATGAGCTTAGAGCCTCATCTTTTCAGCTAAAAGAAATTCATTATGCAGAAGATGTTATTTTTGAGACGTATGTAGAAGAAACACAAACAGAGCAGTTCATTGAATGGATGACTGAGCTGACAAATGGAAAGAGTGTTACAAAAGAAGGCGAACTGATTTATTTAGAAAAGGACATTGGTCCGATAAAGGAGACAGATGAATGGCACAACGAGTAAAAGTGCGTGTACGAAAGAAAAAGAGTAAGAAGAAGAAAATTTTCAAACGTATCCTGGTTTTATTTTTGCTTCTTATCATCTGCATGGGCGGATTTGCAGTCTATAAAATAGTCAATACACTTCAAGCCGCTGACAAAACATATGACGAACTAAACCGAGGAGAGAAATCGAAGCTTCGTGATGCGGTCATTGATATTAAAAAGAAGCCCTTCTCTGTACTATTTGTCGGAATTGAGGATTATGCCACAGATGGTGATCATGGCCGTTCAGATTCACTTATTGTCGCAACAATTAACCCTCAAGACAAAACGATGAAAATGGTTAGTATCCCCCGTGACACACGCGTACAGCTTGCAAGTGACACGACAGGAAGTAAAGAAAAGATCAATGCAGCATATGCTAAAGGCGGTAAAGACGAAACGATTGAAACTGTCGAACAATTCTTGAATATTCCGATTGATAAATATGCGACCGTTGATTTTGACGGATTCAAGGATGTCATTGATGAAGTCGGTGGAATTGATATTGATGTTCCATTTGACTTCAATGAAAAAAGTGATGTGAAAAAATCGAAAAAGATTTATTTCAAAAAAGGCAATATGCATTTAAACGGGGAAGAAGCACTTGCTTACGCACGGATGAGAAAACAAGATCCACGCGGTGATTTTGGACGTAATGATCGTCAGAAACAAATTTTACGTGCAATGATTGATCAAATGTCGAAGGCAAATAACATCGCGAACGTGGATAATATCGCTAAAGAAGTCAGTGATCATATTACGACCAACTTCCGTATCACAGAAGGTCTAGCGCTTCAGCAAATCTACAGCGGGTTTAAGGGAGACGACACAGAAACACTTTCTATTAAAGGGTCGGATCTTTATTTAGGGCCAAATCGAACGTATTACTTTGAGCCAGATCAAACCAATCTAGCTAACGTACAAAATGCATTACGGACGCATTTAAAGCTTCCTACTGAATCTTCGACTGAAACAGATTCACAAACCAATCCATCCTCTGGTGAAACAGGATCAAGTGATACAACTAATCCTTCCAGCACATCAGGACAATAATAAAACAGCCCAGTTCCTAGGAACGGGCTGTTTTATTATTGTCTTTTCACCATTCGTTTATAGAATTTCGTAAATGGTTTGAACTCTTCGTTGACCAAACCCGTGACTTCCGCAATCACTTGCATAAACATCACCAGTAAAAAGATAATGATCAGCGATAACCAAATGGTCGCGCTTGTCAGCAAAATCGCACTTAAGCTAAAGACTAAGCCAATCATGTAAATCACGATGACAGCCATGCGATGGGACAAGCCAAAGGCCATTAGTCTATGATGAATATGGGATTTGTCCGGTGATGAAATGGGCTGTTTGTTTAATATGCGTCTAATGATTGCAAAGGTCGTATCAAATATAGGAACACCTAGAATGATCACAGGAACAACAACACTAAACAAAGTGACACTTTTGTATAACCCTAAAAGTGACAGCACCGAAATCATATAGCCTAAAAATAGCGAACCGGTATCTCCCATAAAAATCTTCGCCGGATGGAAGTTGTAAAAGAGAAAGCCGATCGTACTGCCAATGACGACAAGAGATAAAGAAAGAATCAGAATCTTATCAGCAGAAAATGCCATCACTGCAATCGTTGATAAACCGATGACAGAAATACCGGCAGCTAGTCCATCAAGGCCGTCAATTAAATTAATGGCATTTGTGATACCCACAATCCATAGCACGGTGAGGGGATATGCCATCCAGCCTAACTCAATTCGATCTGTTAAAAAAGGAACAGAGAAGAAGTCCATTTTTAAGCCCGTGCTCACAATCAAACAAGCAACTAGGACTTGTACGAGAAATTTAAATCTTGCACTTAAATTATATTTATCATCAAATATACCTAAAATGACGATGAGTACGGCACCTACTGAAATTGCTGTAATTTTATTATGTAGAAACAGCCCGCCTGCTAATGCTCCAGCCGCTACTCCAATAAAAATTGCCAAACCACCCATTCGAGGCATTACTTTATCATGAACTTTTCGTTTATTCGGCTGGTCCACTGCACCAATCTTAATTGCAAACTTTTTGACGATTGGTGTCACAATTAAAACTGTAGCCAGAGAGACAAAAAACGCTAATAAGGCGCGTTCGTAATCCATAGGTCAGTCTCCTTCTAAATTGAAATCTGTATTTTGTATATTGGCCGCTCTTTCCATTATACAATTGAATAGAGGATGATCACAAGCTCCCCCTGTGAGGAAGAAACAAATAAAAACGCACAATCCCGAATGAATTATGCGTTTTCTTTAATATTCGTTAGTTCCACCATGTTTGTGAACAGCGCGTGCCAATCTTTTTTCTTCGCTCGGCTTTGTCTTAGATGTCTATAGCTCGTGTCGTCTTTTTTGCTGATCACTTTCAGGCAGGCTTCTACGAAGAGCGCAGGATCGTCGCCCTCTAAATATTCATACACATCCTTCTCTTTTAGCCTTTCCGTTGATGGGAGATTTAAACCGACAACCGGTATTCCAGCGGCTAAAAATTCATAAAGCTTGAGAGGGAACACCGCTTGATTATAAGGGGATTGTTTATATGGCATCATACCTACATCAATCAGCTTCATATAAGCAGGCACTTCTTCTGGAGCAACAGCACCTGTCCAAATCACATTAGGCAGTTTGAGTGCATGCTGAAAAGATGGATCTCCATTCGTTCCATCCGGACCGACAAATAAAAATGTCCAATCAGGCCGCATGCGAGCAGCTTCAGCCATCATGTCAAAATCGAGCTTTGGCTTGATTCCTCCGATAAAACCAAGCACAGTCCCTTCTCTTCCTTCCAGCACATCTTCTTTGCACGGAAGATTGCTTTTCGCAAACACATCGTATTCGACGCCATTTTCCACCGTAAACACATCTTTCGGTTCTCCCATAAGACGTTTTTTGATTTGATCGTGTAAATATTGAGAAGAGCATGTAATGCTGTGTGCGTATTTAATGATTCGATTTTCTGCTTTGACAATGACACGCTGCCTCATATAAGAAAGGATGTTATGGTTGCCGCTTATCGGCTCTCCCCACAGGTCACTGCAATCATAGACAATATGTTTCCATTCAAATAAAGAAGATAAGAGCGGAAAGCCCGGAAACGTATACCATAAACAAACAGCGATCCCCTTCTTCTCCTCATGCCGCAAATGTTCAAGGAGAGGGGATAATTTATGAATATAGAACATGTCTTGATATCGACCAAAGCGAAATAATTTGCTCTTGAGCACATCAGGAATGGTCAATTGCTTCATTCGATCTGTTATGGGCTGAAAGGGAGCTGTATGACGAGATGATGACGGGCATACCCAGATGACCTCTTTTGTTTCTGGATCAGATGCTAGAAATTCGGCCAGCCGATGCCGTCTGTACCTCAGTCCGTCCTGTCCCCATTCTCCCGTCGCTACGACAACATGTATGATCGAGTCTGCTTTCACCTTTATCACCTTTTTTCCCTTCTGTTTATAAGCGCTTCTTCACAGCATTTGTCGCATAGTGCATAAAACACCAAGACGCTTTGACAAAATGAAGCTGCTCAATTTCTCTGTAGACAAACCACGTTTTTTTCGCTGCTTTCCACTTGTTACTAGAGATGGAGTTCCCAACGATGCGATATTCACTGAGCGGTTCACTCATACCATAGGCTGTAAATCCTCTTTTTAATATAGACAGCCATGTAGCTAAATCCTGCCTTGTGCGAATGTTCGGCATTTCCACATGTCCTACCTTTTGAAGATCAAGCATGACCGTTAAACAGCCGATAATGGTGTTTTTCAGGGCTTCATTATAGTCCAATCTCGCTGGCGCAGTGACGGTTTTTTCTAATGGTTCTCCGTTTTCTGCAATGATGTCATATGCCGTAAATGTAAAGGCATAATCATTTGTCAGCATGAAGTCTACCTGTTTTTCAAGCTTCGTCTCTTTCCACATATCATCGCTGTCTAAAAAAGCGATAAAGCGTCCTTTTGCCTGTTTGATGGCTGCGTTTCTAGCAATGGCAGCTCCCCCATTTTCCTCTAAATAAATGACGTTGATTCTGTCGTCCGCTTGACTTAAATCCCCTAATAGCTTTCGAGTTCCATCTGTAGAACAATCATCTGCAATGATCAGCTCCCAATTGGAATAGGTTTGGGCAAGGACGGAATGAACTGTATCCGTTAAATAACGTTCCGCATTATACGCAGGTGTAATGATGGATACTAACGGTTGATTGTTCACCTAAGACTCATCTCCAGTTCATTATTAAGATTCTTTGAACACTTCGGGTAAGACGACAAACATGAGCGAGATGCTAAAGCCAATGACAAGCCCAAGAAGTGCCCGTTTTTTAGCTGACATGCCTTTATTGCCTTCATCAAGTACTTGTGCAGGTTCAACAATTTTTGCCTGCTTCATTCCAAGCTTTGTTGACTCCAATTCATATAAGAATCGTTCTTTATCGACTTTGGAATCATTGCTGACCGATTCGTCTTCAAGAGCAGCTAATCTACTTTCAATCACCTGCTGCCTTTTTGTAAATAATGCTTTATCTTGCTTCAGAAATGTATCCGACACCTGCTTCACGACAGCCAAAGCATGATCCTTATCGGCATCCGTGAAAGACAGCTGTAATTGTGTATCTGATTGATTGGTAAGGATGAGACGAGTTTTCACATCCTGTCTTTCTTCTTCTTTCACATCACTGAGTGCTTCATTTAGAAATGCATCGCTTTTTAATAGAGATGTCACTTCTGCCATGTTGTTATACACCCCATCATCATATTTACCGAGAGTGAGGGTAACAGCAGCTGTGTAACTAGATTGCTGCGTAGTTCCTTTAGCAAAAAAGAAACCAAAGGCACCTAATACGACAGGCAGCAGTATGAGCCATACGATGTACTTTTTGATTCGCTTCCCTATCCTAGATATGAAACCAGACATGTTCATTCTCCCAACATTGACGTATTTGCTCTTTCACTAGTGTAGCCATACAAACGCAGCATCACACACGGTTTACCATAGCTTGAGTCGTTGTTTGTTTTTCAACATATTCACCGCTGCGATCACCAGTCCTAAAAATACCCAATGGAAATATAAATTCGAGACGGAGCTAGGACTGATACTTGAAACGAGAAAGCTCAGCATGGCTGCAAACAACCCCTCAATGATCATTTTTGCCGATCTTGTGTCAGCCCATTGGTATTGTTTGTACAGTGTGAACATGAGATAGGCGTATACAGAGATATAGCCCAGCATGACTGCAAATCCGAAGTTCGTCATCAATTCCAGCAGCCAATTGTGCACTTCTACGACCTGGTCTGTGTCAAAGATCGAAAAGTGAGCTAAGTAGTAAGACACATTCCCCGCTCCAACTCCGAATCCGTATGAATTCGTAAAGAAGTGCCAAGCATTTTTGATTAAATTCGCTCTCGCGATGTTAGACGGGAGTGGTTCACTAAAAGAATGCGCGACCTGAGAAGCGAGAAACAAGTCATAAAAGACCGAATAAATCTTAGCTGAAAAAACAGCGATACCGATGACGACAAGTCCGCTTGCTGCAATGATTGACCACTTTTTGAGAAAACGCGGCAGCAGCAGCCACACATAGATCGCCACTCCTGCAAATATCCCAAGCAGACTAGCGCGGGATTCGGTTAACAAAATGAGATACAGCGCGGCGATTGCACCTAATAATCCAAACGCTTTGATGTAACCGTTTTTCATTTGACGCATGCATGCTAGATATAAGAAGAAACTAATCGATAAAAACGTTGCAAAGTCATTCTGATTAAAAAAGACAGATGTAGGATAGTGCTGTTTATACGCTGGCCCTAGATACAATGAGGTATTCGGTAAATGGTTCAATGTAAAATGATTATAGAACCCAATCCCCATCACAAACACAGTCATGACCAGCCAAATGCTATAAAAGGTCACCACTTGATCCATTCGCTGAATATACATGACGACTAGAAAGACAAATCCCATCCCCATTGCAAGAAGGGACATATATTTCAGGCCGTCTGTGACAGAATGAGCCCAAAGCAGTGAGATGAGACCGTAAAGAAACCATACAGCGAAAAAACCAAGAATTCCTTTGACACGAATCTGCTGCCACTGCGATATGTACGTCCCCTGATCTCTCATCCGCCATATAAATAAAGCAAAGGCGGCGATGAGCATGATACGGTAGAGAAAAAGACTAAAGAATCCTGCACTAATAGAAAAGAAAGCGTTGTTGAGAAAGGTCAATGTAATCAAAAGATAGATGACTGACATGAAGATTTGCTCACCATTCATGTACAGCTTCATCAACACGAGAGCAGCCGACAGGATCAGAAGTATAACTGGAACAGCCACCATCTTCTTTAACCCGACGGGCTGCGCGGCTGCCATTTGTACAAGACCGATCCCTGCTGCAAACAATATACATCCAATCATGATTTGCCATGCTGTATGCTTCACACTCATACCCATTTTCCTCCTAAGCAACCCATCCGATTTGAGGGATTAAGCCTTGACTTCCTGTTCATAGTAGGAAATGGTACGAGCCAAACCTTCCTGTAAACTCACAACAGGCTCCCATGCTAAGACTTGTTTCGTTTCCTCATTTGCCAATGTACTATGCACAATATCTCCTGCACGCTGCGGCTTGTAAATTGGTTCAAGATGCGACCTCGTTACTCGCTTCATCGTTTGAAACAGCTCATTCACAGTGATTGAATCACCACACGAGATATTTAAACAAACGTTTGATTGAGCTGTTAAAGCCGCAACATTAGCCGCTGCTAGATCACCTACATAGATGAAATCTCTTGTTTGTTCTCCGTCTCCGAAAATGAAAGGAGCCTCATCCTTTGCAAACTTATCAGAGAAAATAGAGACAACCCCGCCTTCGCCAAGTGCATCTTGTCGCGGACCATAAACATTGCTATACCGAAGAATACAATAGTCCACATCATACAGTGATTTTGCCATTTCTAAGTATCGCTCTACTGTGAGTTTCGATAAACCATAAGGCGAACCAGGCTTTAGCCGGTGAGCGGTATCCACTGGCAAATACACTGGATCTCCATAGACAGCTGCCGATGAGGCAAATACCACCTTCTCCACCCCTGCTTCAGCCGCTGCTTTCATGACGTGCAGGGACCCTTTGATATTGACCTCTTCGTCATAAACGAAATTCTGAACAGACACGGCGACACTCACCTGTGCTGCAAGGTGAATGATATAATCCGGTCTTATTTGTTTGATCAAATCGACCGTTTCTGATTTTGTGACATCTGCCTCAATGCATTGAACGGAAAGGTGGGCAATATTTCCCCGAGATCCAGTTGAAAAGTTATCAAGAACGATGGGCTCGTAGCCTTTTTCTAGTAAAGCCTCTACCGTGTGTGATCCAATAAATCCGCTTCCCCCAGTAACCAATACTTTCTTCATCCAAGCTCCCCCTGTTATTGTGCCTTTGATACCAATTCTGCTTCCCATACGCCTGGGCGGCCGATAGACTGGTAAATAAATCCTCTCTCTTTCATTTCTGCTGGATCAAACAAATTCCTTCCATCAATTACAATCGGTGAACGAAGCAGCTGCTTGATTTGATCTTTATCCATCTTCTGTACGTCATCCCATTCTGTTAGGATGAGGCAAGCATCCGTATCTTTTACTGTTTCATACAGGTCATTACTGAAGACAGCCTGCGGGCCAAGCTCTCGTTCTGCTTCTACATAAGCAACCGGATCATAGGCCTTCACAAAAGCACCCAGCTCTCTCAGCATTGGGATAATGTCTAATGCAGGTGCAGAACGCATATCATTCGTATTCGGTTTGAATGCGAGACCTAAAACAGAGATGGTTTTTCCTCTAATATCACCGAATACACTCATCAATTTGCTGACAAGGTGCGCTCTTTGGTGATTGTTCGTTTCAATCACGGACTCGATCAGCTTGAACCGGTAGCCAGCTGTTTCGGCAATTTTGAGAAGAGCCATCGTGTCTTTCGGGAAACAAGACCCACCAAATCCAATGCCCGCTTTTAAAAATTTATGCCCGATACGGCTGTCTAATCCAACGCCTTCGCTAACTTTTTCAACATCAGCGCCCACCCGCTCGCAAATATTTGCAATGTCATTGATGAATGAGATTTTTGTGGCAAGCATGGCATTTGCAGCATACTTAATCATTTCAGCACTTTCTAAATTGGTCTCCACAACCTCTGTTTGAAACGGATCATGCAATCTTTTGATGATGGTCGACGCATGGGTGCTTGTCGAGCCGATTACTGCCCGCTCCATATTCATCGTGTCTTGGATGGCAGATCCTTCTCTGAGAAACTCTGGATTGGATACGACATCAAAAGGATATTTACTGCGCGATGCTTTTTCGACAATGGCTTGAACGAGCCGGCCTGTTCCAACGGGTACTGTGCTTTTATTGACGATGATTTTATAGCCATTTAGATGTTCACCAATTGTTTGAGCGACAGCTTTCACGTACGTTAAATCTGCTTCCCCCTGTGCTGTCATCGGAGTCCCTACAGCAATATAGATAATCTCTGATTCCCGGATAGCAGCAGGAATATTGGTTGTAAAAAACAGTCTTCCTTCTTCCGTATTCTTTTCAATCAATTCCTTTAAACCCGGTTCATAAATGGGAACGACACCACTTTTTAAGCTGTTGATTTTTGATTCATCGATGTCACAGCAGATGACACGATTTCCGATATCAGCAAAACAAGTACCCGATACTAACCCGACATACCCTGTTCCAATCACAGCAATTTTCTTCAACATTTTTCATCCTCTCAGTAAAAGCATATTGTCCGTTCCAAGCTGTTTATCTATCATTCTTTGCACATTTCATCTTGTTTAAACGATGGATCTTGATTGATGAAGCACCTTTTCATATTGCTGTATGAGCTGCTTCGTATTATTTGCTGATGAGTATTCTGTATGAACGATTTGATGAAGATCGCTTTTCACTTGCTCATTCCATCTGTTTTCATAAAGGTAGGCGTGAATGGCCTCTTTCAGCTGACTTGTCGAACGTGGTTCAATGAGCAGGTGTTGATAGCTAGAAAATAAGGTTGGGAGACCGCCAACTCGTGTCGCAATGACAGGTACTTTTAAAGCGAGCGCCTCTAGGACGACGGTAGGCATCCCTTCACTATAAGAAGGAAGTGCAAACAGGTCGGATGCGATTAAGTAGTCTTTCACCTGCTCATTCGGCACCTGCCCTGGGAGTAGAATAGATGCTCCAGCCCGTTCTGTGAGCTCCTTTGCAAGGGGGCCTTTTCCAACAAAAACTGCTTTCACACCATCCAAGCCGCTGACAGCATCAGCTAATTCAAGTAAGCCCTTCTCTTTGACTAACCGCCCGACGAAGACAACGAGCTTGTCGTGAAGGGGTAAGCCTAACTTTTTCCTGATGAATTGTTGATCTTCTTCCGTTTTAGAAAATGACTGGAGCGGAATACCGAGCGGGAGGCATTTCGCTTCTACCTTTGTCATGTCATTTGTCTTTTTAGCAAGCTCCTCGCTCACCGTCAGAACAGCAGATGCCTGTTTCACCGCCGTTTCAAAGGCTGCATGTGCCCCTTTGCTATAGCCCGGATACACGTTCACATCACTGCCATGTAAGGTCAAAAGATAAGGAATTTGCGTTTCTTTCTGAATCACAGCCGCCGCTCCGCCAGACGGCATCGCAAAGTGTGCATGGATAAAATCTGGTGACAGCTGGTAACGCTGCATGGCGCCGAGAACAGTAGAAGCTATTCGTTTACTCGGCTGTGCCCATTTCAGCTGTCCAGGAAGCGCTGTATAGGGCGGCCTGTATACGGTCACTCCGTTTCTCACTTCCTGTTCGGGCAGATCCTTTTTCTGCCGATAGGACGCCTTCAGCATCCGCAAAACCGGTGGATTGACAGGGTTGGGACAGATGACCGTCACTTGTATTCCTTGTTTGAGCAGCTCCTGCACTTGCGTTTCATGGAATACGCCTTCACTTGGATGTTTTTCACTAGGATATACACTTGTCAGCCACAGCACCTTCATGACGAACGACCTCTTCTCAATAATTTGCCTGCCACCTGCGGATACATTTTGATGAGCAGCAAGCCATACAATGCTGCGCTGACACAAATCGTCAATCCTAATTGAAGTAAAATGTCGGCTGACGTCAGCTTCATGCCTTGATGCAGGGCTACCGCACAGGCGGCCATCAATAGCGTCATAGTAGCAGGCTTGCCAAGTGATTTTAAATAAACCTTCATATCTAGCTGAATGACATACGCCATGAGCCATCTGCCGACAATGAAGTTGAGCAGGCTGACACCTGAGTAAACCCAAGCTACTGTGAGCAGACTGCCTGTGCTGACACCTGCGTATAAGGCGCATCCATACACAAGAAGCATCCCCGTATCCCAATAAAAGGCTAAGTCCGCTCTCCCTTTTGCAAGGAGTATTGACCCGTTTGGATTCATCAGCACACGCAGAAGTCCGACAATGCATAATATATTAAGAACCGGAACAGCTACGAGCCATTTCTCGCCAAACACTACTTCTATAAAGCTATCTGATACGGCAGCAAGACCGATTAATAACGGAAAGCTAATCAATGCGAGCATATTCGTCATACTGAGGAAGCCCTCTCGCAGCATGGAGTGATCACGCTGACTTTTTGCGAAAACCGGGAAAGCCACTCTCGTCACGATTGGGTTAATCTTTAGCACGGGGATCGTCACGATTTGATACGCCAAGCTATAAATACCTAACGCTTCTGCTCCTAGAAACCGGCCGATTAAAATCATGTCTATGTTCGATCCTGCTCGATTGACTAGTCTGGATGCGAGCTGGAATGCACCGAATGAGAAAAATTCTTTCACTTCTCCTAATGCAAAAACAGGTGCTGGGCGCCACTTCTTCCAATAAGCTGCGGCATACATAAGCCCTTTTCCAGATTGCAGAAGCACTTGAGAAATGACATAGGCTACAATCGGATTGATGAAGAAGGCCAAAGCGAGTAAAACAAACAGCGATATCATAGTTGCAATGGCTTCAATGGCACTTAATGTTTTAAAGGCTAAGTCCTTTTGCATCATGTATTGGTATTGCTGGCCAATGGGTGCAATCAGAAACATGATCGATAATAGTTTGAGCAACCCCTCCAGCTCTGGCCGGTTATAAAAGGCGGCAATCATTGGGCTTACTAGAATGAGTAAACAGAATAAGATAATGCCAGTGAGTAAGTTGATCCAATATAATGTGGATAATTGACGTTCTGTTGTTTGTTCCTTTTGGATGATCGCTGCCCCGATCCCTAGATCAAGTAAAATCTGCGTAAATATTGTGACAGTTGTGATCATGCCAACGAGTCCAAACTCTTTCAGTGACATCACGTTCCCTAAAAAGGCGAACTGTGCAATTTGGATGATCGTAATGATAAATGCGGACAAGCTTGTCCATTTTGCCCCGCCCAGCATGTGTTTTTTCATACTTGCCATTTCTCTTCCCTACTTTACTTATCTGGCTCCGTCACCCGTCATGATGACTTTTAACGTTTTTACCATAATCTTCATGTCGAGAGAAAATGTCAAGTTTTGAATATACTGTAAGTCATGTGTTAATTTTTCACTTGGACTCATTTCATATCCTCCATTTACTTGAGCAAGACCTGTCAGTCCCGGCTTGACCGTTAATCTTTTCGTAAAACCTGGAATCGTCCGATTAAATTCTGCGGTAAACATCGGTCTTTCCGGACGCGGACCTACGATACTCATTTCTCCTTTTAACACGTTGATGAATTGAGGGAGTTCATCGATTCTTGTTTTACGAATGAAGGCTCCCACTTTGGTGATACGTGGGTCGTTTTTTTGTGCCCATTTCGCTCCTCCGCTTTCAGCATCGGTTCTCATCGATCTGAGCTTCCATAATTTAAAGTAAACACCGTCTTTCCCGACCCTCTCCTGCATATAAAAGGCTGGTCCCGGTGTTTCCAGCTTAATCAAAAGAGCAAACAGCAAAATGATTGGCGTACTCAACATCAATCCGATGAACGAGAACATTAAATCTATGAAACGTTTTGCAAATAAATAACGAACCATATGTTCTGTTAAGGCAAAAGAGTGGTTTCGTCTCACTTCATATTCTCTATAAAGATTCATCGCTTTCTCTGCACTCACTGACCTGCACCTCACCATTCAAAGTAGTTGTTGTGTAAAGAGATGTTCTATGAAAGTCAGTTTAGCAGAGCAACATTAAGCAAATGTAAATGCGCTGTTAAGTCTTGTAAAACTGTGTTAAGAATGTGCACTTATATCAAGTTATGCCCTTTTCAACGTAAAAAAGACCCGCAATTCTGCGGGTCTCCGGGTCTTTTCTTTATTTTGCTTTAACGGATTCGATGGTTTTTAATCGAAGGGTTCCGTTTGCATCTTTTGTATAAGTGACTTTCACTTTTGATTCTTCTTTTAAGCTGTTCACTTGTTTAGAAAACGTATTTCCGAATTGAATAGCGACTTCTTTGCCATCAATGTTCACAGCAATGGTATGTCCATCAGCCAAGCCGACATATGTGCCTTCCTTGGTGACTTCATTTTTCTTATTTGTTGTTGATTCTTTCTTTGTTTTAGAATCAGTTTTTGATTGTTCCTTAGTAGGTTCTTCTTTTGTGATTTCTTTACTTGAGCTGTCTTTTGCGTCTTCATCAGATTGACCAGATTGCTCTTCTTTTGGAGCAACTGTTTCTTTGCTTTGATCATCTGCTTTTTCATTTGATGACTGATCTTCTGTTTTTTCCTTTTTCTCTGAAGCATTTTCTTTCTTTTGATCAGCTGCTTCGGTTGTTTCCTTTTTGCTATCATCCTTATTGTTGTCGCTTGATTGATTTGTTGTGCCGCATGCTGTGAGTAGTACACCTAGAAGCAATACTAGAAACGGCATTGTGATTAATTTTTTCAAAATTGTCACCTCTTCATGATTTGTCGATTGGCTGTCGCTTAGATTCATGCGTAAACCATTCACCTTTTATGTTTCAATTATAACAAAGATAACTAGAAATGAAATGTATTTTTAACTTGACACATTATTGACGACCCGATCACTTCATAGACTTTTGAAAAAAGGCTGCCGAGAGACGTTCTCGAGCAGCCTAAGAGGAGTATCTGAGGCACCCCTCATGTTTGTATTTTCTTATCTAAAGTAACCTGACACACCGCTTGAAATACCTGACGCTAAACGATCTTTATACGTAGCCGATTTCAAGATGTTTGAATCAACTGGACTTGACACAAAACCAGTTTCTAAAAGAACACTCGGCATTTTAGAATATTTAATCACGTAGAATCCAGCTGTTTTCACCCCACGGTCTCTTGTACCAAGTGCACTGACCATTTTCGGCTGAATGTTTTGCGCAAGCTTCAAGCTGTTTGCAGACGCATATGTTTTGTCATAATACGTTTCTGTTCCGTTTGCACTGCTGTTATCATTTGAGTTCGCATGGACACTAATGAAGATATCTGCATTTGCTGACGCACCTTTGCTCACTCGTGTTTGAAGACTGTCAAATGTGTCTGATGTTCTTGACATGGTAACAAGTGCACCCGCGTTGTTTAATTTCGTATTTAAACGCTTAGCTACATCTAAATTCAAGTTCTTTTCATATAACCCGTAGCCTACAGCTCCTGAATCATGTGCGCCATGACCTGGATCAATGAATACTTTTTTCCCGACAACAGGGTTTTTCAATTGATTCACAACAGTTGGTGTCACCGTATTTGCACTGCCTACGACAGTAAATTTGGTGATTTTTTTACTGCTAATGGTTGCTCTTGTTACTTTTGGTAATGTTTTTTCATTCGTTAGAAGCAATGCTTTGTTTTGCTTCGCTGCGATCCCTGCAGCAGAAGATGAAGTGGCGTAGCCAAACCCTCTTCCTACATAGGTATTGTTCGTGCTCATATTATACTTTTTCACAATATTAGCGGCAACGTCATAACGAGTGGAGCCTTTAATTCGTGTTGGAGATTTCAATTGATTATAAGCTGCTTTTGTGACGTAATTTTCTCCGCCGACTACAATGGTTTGTTTGACATTGCTTGCTTTTGCAACAGATGCGATTTCAGAACGAAGTCCCTTTTTATCTGTGTAGAGAATCGGGAAACCTTTTTGTGCTGCTACCGGTGCAATTGCAATCCCATGAGCATAGAAGGAACCTTCAACGACAACGACGCCTGCTGGCTTTTTCATTTTCTTCGCGATATTTGCAGATAGCTCATATCGATTTTTTCCTGAAATACGTTGTGTAGAGATGCCCATCTTCTTCACTTCATTGATTACGTTATTTGACACACTTGATGTACTGCCTAAAACGATCACTGTCTTTGTTTTTAAAGCCTTTAGGGCTTTTTTCGTATCACCTGAAAGACTCTTACTGTTTGTATAAAGAACTGGTCCATTTTTTTGGTGTGCAAGTGGAATCCCTGCTGTTGCATCCGCATACGCAGTTTTCCCTACTATTACGACTGTACTTGCAGTTCCCCATCCCTTTTTCGCTACGTTTGCTGCTACAGCATATCTGCTTCCGCCATCAATTCGTGAGACTGAATTATCTGCTGAAGCTGTTGGAACAATAACGAAAATGGCGATGAGGCTGAGGATGGCTGTTTTCATGATTGAGCGCATCATCTATGTCCTCCTTTAACCCTTTAATAGTTTGTTAGTTTTGTACCTGGATAGTAGAACGAAAGTATGGAAGAATATGAGTTTCCAGATTCTGCTCTAGCTTTGGCACCGTATTGGCTCATGCCAATGCCGTGACCATATCCTTTTCCTGAAATCGTAAAGTCATTTGTATTGTTTTTGACTGACGCAAATGTGCTCTTCACCTTTGTTGCGCCCATGATGGATCTAAACTCGGTCATCTTCATACTTGCCGTTGTACTTTTGTTTACTGCATATGTGCCTGTTTTATTTTTCAGATGATATGTCAGCTTGATTGATACCGTCTTCGCACGTTGTCCTTTTGTTTTTCCTGAGAACGTCAGGCTTGAGATGGATGCAATCTTCATATCAGATGCAGCTGTTTCTTTGTTTTTGAGCAGCCATGATTTGAGACCAGCAAGATCCGTTGCATTTGTCTCTTTTGCCTTAGACCACTGAGATGCTGCTGTACTAGCAGTCAATGTTGTGCCTAGCTGTTTTTTAGAGAGTTTTAATGTCCATGCATTGATCGGATCTTTTGTATCCTTTTTGGCCACTAAGTACGGCAGTGCATTTGCCCACACTTCTTCACTTGCCTCTGTATATCCGCCATTACTAGAATAATAGGTGGCTGAAATGAGCTGATTGTTGTATTTCAGTACTTTCCCTTTTGTGGCATCGACAGCTTTTGTCGAATTTGTGTACCAGTTATATCCTCCATATACTTGGAAGGCAGTTGTATCAGGTACGACTTTTCCAATACTTTTCACCGAATACGTTCTAGCGGCCACTGCCTGTGCTTTTAGCGCTTCAACATGCCAGCTTGCAGGCATTTCATTTGGTACCACGCCTTTTAGATAGTCTTCAAATGGAATATTTTCGAGAGTCGGCCTGATATAACCTGATTCAATTGCAAAGTTGACGCTGCCTAGGTAAGGCTTCCCTGCAATTTGAAGGATATTTTTCGTTGAATATTTCTCAGGAACAACTCTTACATTGTTATATGTCTTTATGCCTTTTAATGAAATTTTTCCGTTAGAAATATTCAATTGGTAGTTTTGATTTTTTTTCAGATAGACTTGTTTGGCTAATGAGTTCTTCAAGCTATCTTTAATCGCACTTGTGCTACCAGCAAGGTGATAAGCATATGTACCCTTTTCTTTCAGCAGTTTTTTTAGTGACGCTGTGACAGAATCCGGTTTCACATACACAACAGCACTATTAGACTTTGCAGCCAATTGAGACAGCGGCATAGCATAAATATAGCTAGAGGCTTTTGCCAAATAAACTTTATCTGCATTGATATTTAATTTCTTCATTATATTCACAGAGAGTTCATAGCGATTGGCACCACTGATTCTTGTTACCTGTGACGTTTTTTTAATTTGATTCTCTACTTTTTGTCCCGTACTTTTCGTACTACCGATGATGATGACTTTGCTTGGCAGCTTGTAAGACGGAATGGAATCTTTTTTTGTTAAAAGGATTGGGTATCCCTTTCTCGATGCATAGGATGCAATCGCAATCCCATTCATAAATGAGTTTCCACCGACAACGACAGCTTGCTTATAGTTACCCATTTCTTTAGCAATTTTTTGGGAGATTTCAAACTTGTCTTTTCCACTAATGCGTCTGACTTTCCCATACTTTTTAATAGATTTCTCAGCAGCTGTTGAAATACTTTTCGTGTTACCAACGATCAGGATGTTATCCGGCTTCATTTTCTTCAGCTGGTTTTCAGTTGTTTTTGTTAGTTTTTCAATGTTTGTATACAAAATGGGTGCGCCTAGTTTGTAAGCTAACGGTGATACAGAAATGGCATGATCAAATGCATCACGGCTCACAATGACAACTGTTGATGGATTCTTCCAGCCGGCAGATGCGATGCTATTGGCAACTTCGTATCGATTTTTGCCATCATATCTTTTCGTGACAGCCACATTCGATCCTGACAGCTTGTATTCTCCAGCTGTGGATAGATCCATCGTTTTTTTATTTCCGATATAATTAGACAATTTCACTGAAATTGTCGAGCTAGCCATGGCAGACTGAAAGGGTGCGATTAGTAGAGTCATTGTCATGAGAACAATAAGTGTAAAGCCTGTTTTCTTCAATTTTGTTCATCCCGCCCATCTTTTTTACTTCTGTTTTTCAATCTTTTGAATTTCCTTTTGACCACTGTCATTGATAAAGTAAGAGATTTCTACTTTGTCTCCTGGTTTGAATTCATTTAACACATCTTTAAAATTATCCGTAAATTCATAGCTTAAGGTCGTATTCACTTTTTTCACTTCGACTGTATGTGCATCAGCCATTCCAATAAATTCAGCTTTTTCTTCCAGCACCTGAGGAGTTGAACTGCTTGTGTTGTTTTCTCCCGAGGACTGCTCAGCCGTTCCACATGCTGTGAGCACGATACCAAGTAGTAGTATTAAGAACGGTAAAACGACGATTTTCTTCATTTTTTTCACCTCATGTCTTTGTATCGTCTTATAACTTAATATTTTAAGGTAAATTTAAGGTTTTTTGAAACCTTTTTTTTGTTACAACGTCTATATCTAGGTTCAGAGTAAAAAAATAACTTGTTTATCAAGATTCGTAAACCTATAATCATGGAAGAATCATAGAAAAGGTGAGGGACATTATGAGAGCTGAAAGAAAACGAAAGAAGAAAAAGGTTCTTTGGATTGTTTTATCGATTATTGGCTTATTCGTATTAGCAACTGGCGGATATGCATATCATCTTTGGAATACAGCAGCATCAACCGTGGCAGGCATTCAGGAGAATTTAAAGAAGTCAGATAAGCGTGACAAAGATGTCGATTTAAATAAGAAAGACCCGATTTCTATTTTAGTCATGGGTGTTGATGAAAGAAAAAATGACCGCGGCCGTGCGGATACATTAATATACATGACCGTTAACCCAAAAACCAAAACGACTGAGATGGTGAGTATCCCGCGTGATACGTATACGAAAATTGTCGGAAAAGGCACAATGGATAAAATCAACCACTCCTATGCATTCGGCGGCACACAAATGGCAGCTGATACTGTAGAGGAATTGCTTGATGTACCTGTTGATTACTTCGTGAAAGTCAATATGGAAAGCTTTAAGGATATTGTCGATACACTTGGCGGCATTACAGTGAACAGCACATTTGCTTTCAGCTATGATGGTCATTCATTTGGTACAGGAGAAATTAATCTAAATGGCGATCAAGCCCTCGCCTACACAAGGATGAGAAAACAAGATCCAAAGGGTGACTTCGGACGTCAGCAAAGGCAGCGTCAAGTCATTGAAGGCATCATTGCTAAAGGGGCAAACATTTCATCTATTACGAAGTTCGGCGATATGTTCAAAGTCGTGGAAAACAATATGAAGACTAATATGTCATTTGATGATATGTGGACGATGATGAATGACTACCGTGACGCAAGACAGCGTGTGAAGCAGCACGAGCTGAAAGGAACGGGAGCACGCATCAATAATATCTATTATTATCAGCTTGATGATAGCAGTTTGGCTAAAGTGAAGAAGGAATTGAAGGACAGTTTGGAGCAGTAAAAAAAGAAGACTACATGAATGTAGTCTCAGATTGTTGACAAAGGGCTAAAATGGTTTTTATTTTAGCTCTTTGTCTTCTTTTTTTATGATTTAAATGGGGCAGGTTTTTCTTCACTTAATCCAAATCGATGGAGGAGCTCCTCGACAATTCGTCTCGATGCTTGTCCGTCACCATAAGGGTTAGACGCCTTCGACATGCTGTCATACTCCTTCTGATCTACTAGCAGCTCTTTAGCCATTTTGTAAATGGTCTCTTCATCCGTACCTGCAAGCTTAAGTGTGCCTGCTTTCACGCCTTCTGGACGTTCTGTTGTATCACGGAGCACTAAAACTGGCTTCCCTAGAGAAGGCGCCTCCTCTTGTACACCGCCAGAATCCGTTAAGATAAAGTGCGAAGCGGCAGCAAAGTTATGGAAATCAACGACTTCAAGCGGTTCAATTAAGTGTACACGATCGAGACCGCTAAATTCTGTCTGAGCTGCATCACGTACGGCAGGGTTTAAATGAACAGGATAAACGACCTGAACATCTTCAAACTCTTCTACAACACGTCTAATGGCTCTAAACATATTTTTCATCGGCTGGCCGAGATTCTCTCTGCGGTGGGCCGTTAACAAAATCATTTTATCCGTGCCTATTTTCTCTAAAATAGGGTGCTGATAATGCTCAGTAACTGTAGTTTGCAGGGCATCAATCGCTGTATTCCCTGTCACACAAATGGTCTCTTCTTTTTTATTTTCAATTAAAAGATTCTGCTTCGCTTCCTCTGTAGGAGAGAAATGAATATCGGCAATAGTGCCTGTCATTTGACGGTTCAATTCCTCTGGGAACGGCGAATACTTATTGTGTGTTCTCAATCCTGCTTCGACGTGCCCAACTGAAATTTGGTGATAAAATGCTGCCAAGCTTCCTGCAAAGGTTGTTGTAGTATCCCCATGGACAAGGACAATATCAGGTTTTTCTTCTTGGAATAATTGGTCTAGCTTTAACAGTGCATTTGATGTGATTTCAGATAATGTCTGGCGCTGCTTCATGATGTTTAAATCATGATCTGGCGTAATTGAAAAAGCCTCAAGAACTTGATCAAGCATTTCTCTGTGCTGGGCTGTCACAGTGACAATCGAATTTATCAGTGGATGTTTATTTAATTCAAGGACAAGTGGTGCCATTTTGATCGCTTCAGGTCTAGTACCGAAAATAGTCATTACATTTAGTTTTTTCACTTGTTTAATCCTCTTTCCTAGTATAGTACTTTCAATTATACACAATTTGGAGGATAAATTTAATGGTATAAAAAAAGAATTTACATTGAATTAACGTTAAATTTCTCTTTCCTTTACATTTAACATATAAAATATGAATTATCTAAAATTCATTTTAGTGAAATCATTTGTCTTTCCTATGATTTGTAAGTTACACTTTAAACAGACGACCACGAACAAACATTGAGTGATTAAATCGGTTATCTATGTAAGGAAGGTGCAAAGTTCATTGAAAAAAGTACGTAAAGCCATTATACCAGCTGCAGGTCTTGGGACACGTTTCCTCCCTGCAACAAAAGCTATGCCTAAAGAAATGCTGCCAATCGTTGATAAACCAACCATTCAATATATTATTGAAGAAGCTGTTGAATCAGGAATTGAAGACATTATTATCGTCACTGGAAAAGGAAAAAGAGCCATTGAGGATCATTTTGATTTTGCACCAGAGCTAGAGCGCAACCTGGAGGAAAAAGGGAAGAGCGAGCTTCTAGAGAAGGTGAGAAAATCCTCTAACATTGCTGACATTCATTACATACGTCAAAAGGAACCTAAAGGACTTGGACACGCTGTTTGGTGCGCACGCAATTTTATCGGTGATGAGCCATTCGCCGTTTTATTAGGTGATGATATTGTTCAAGCGGAAACACCGGGGCTTCGCCAGCTGATGGATGAATACGAAAAGACCCTTTCATCTGTGATTGGTGTTCAGCAGGTAGCAGACAGCGATACGCATCGCTACGGGATCATCGACCCTCTTACACAAGAAGGACGCCGCTACCAAGTGAAAAACTTTGTAGAAAAGCCGCCGCAAGGTACAGCACCATCCAATCTAGCCATCTTAGGACGATACATTTTCACGCCAGAGATCTTTATGTACCTTGATCAGCAAGAAATTGGTGCAGGCGGGGAAATTCAACTGACAGATGCCATACAAAAGCTGAATGATATCCAGCGTGTATTCGCCTATGATTTTGAAGGAAAACGATACGATGTTGGTGAGAAGCAAGGCTTCATCGAGACGACTCTCGAGTTTGCCCTTCAAGATGAGGATCTGAAAAAGAAACTCATTCCATTTATGAAACAGCTTCTCGAAAAAGAAGAAGTGAATTAAAAAAAGCTGCCGGAATCGGCAGCTTTAGATTGTTGACAAAGTGCTAAAATGATTTTTATTTTAGCACTTTGTCTTCTTTTCAGCGTGATAGAAAACCTTTGAAGTCTAGGAAGGGCGAGCACTGGCGCGGAGCGAATTGAATATTCGTGAGCACCAGCGCGCAGACCTGACAACGAATGCGAGGGTTTGTCTACACGCTGAAGCTGTCGGAATCGGCAGCTTTTTATTTCATCACTGAAATCGTCAGTGTATGCTGTTCATTATCAATGACAAACAGATTGCTTTCGCCCTTTACTGCGAATTTCGTTTGTTTCTCATTCATCCAAACCTTCTGTTCTGTCAGTCCAAGTGTCGAAGGAGAGATCGGCATCACCTCATGAAAGACAATAGCATTTGCTTGACCATTTTGAATGACATAGTCAGTTTTCTCTGTGGTCAATCGCTCAATCGTACCGCCTTGATCACTTTTGATCGAGCTCAGCGTTTGCATTTTTTGCTTAAGCACAGATTCCTCTTTTCCAAGGAAAGAAAGTAAGTACTCATACGAGCCAGCAGATGCGGGCGATACATACGAGTTGAACTGTCCAGGTCCAATGGATAAAGACTTTAATTCCTCTGCAGGTTGAAGCCCTTCAGGTTTGACAAAATACGTCTCTGATGCTGTTTTGATTTGAACGGTTTGTTTATTTTCAGCGACAGCTTGTATCTCTTGCCCGAATGGCAAAGTGACACCTGCCTTCTTTTTCATAGCTTGATCTTTGTACACCGTGAGTGGATCTGCTGTGACAAGCGTCTGTCGATCCACCTTTTTCATATCAGGCGCCCCTTTTGTTAGCTGGTTCTTTGACTGAGGCGATTCTGTCTTATCTGCTGGGATGGCGCCAAACGTCGCCAGTGTACGAAGTGGACGATCCGAAAACATCGATAAGGCAAGTAAAATCGTTAAAGCAGCTATTATCGTCACTTGAAAGGCTGGTCCAAAAAAGGAACGTCGTTTTCCGTTCTCATCATATCGAGACACCTTCTCTGTCTTTTTTTGTACACCTTTGCGACCTTCTTTGTGTTTCAATTGATATTCTTTTTTTTCTTTTTTAGAAAGCTTGTTAAACCATTCAACAAACTCCTTATACTCTTTCACGACCTTCTTCGTCTCATCAAACATACGAAGCTCACCATAATGCATCCAAGCCACTCGGTCACAGATTTTTTGAATTTGGCTAATGGAATGGCTGACAAAAAAGATCGTCTTCCCTTGTTCTTTAAATTCTGTGATTCGATCCACGCATTTTTGATAGAAGGTTTGGTCACCAACAGACAACGCTTCATCAATAATCAAGATATCTGGATCGATATGCGCTGAAATGGCGAAGCCAAGACGTGACTTCATTCCGCTTGAATAGCTTTTCACAGGCTGATCAATAAAGTCACCAATATCCGCAAACTCTACGATTTTTTCATATAGTTCGTCTATCTCTTTATTCGTCAGCCCCATCATCAAGCACTTGAGGCGAATGTTGTCTTTCCCGCTTAATTGGTTGTTTAGCCCTGCCGCAATGGCAATTAACGAAGGCTGACCGTCCATATCAACTTCACCACTTGTCGGTGGAATGATTTTCGCAAGAAGATTCGACATCGTTGATTTTCCAGATCCGTTGATCCCTACAAAACCAATCGTCTCGCCTTCATATACATCAAAGGACACATCACGAACAGCAAAGAAACCTTTTTCATTTTTATTAGGAAAAAACAGCCCTTTAATCTTATCTGACTGCTTTTTATATAGGACGTATTGCTTGGATACGTTTCGAAACGAAACCTTTAGTTTCATCGTATAATCTCCTTACTTTTTAAAGAAAATCGACAAATTTATCCCTAAATTTCATATGAAGCAATGAACCGACTGTTAAAAGAAGTAGCGTGATCAGCCAAAAATAAAGCGTATATTTCACATCATGGAAGAACCATTCTCCCTTTAACAAGCTATTTCTAAAACCATCAATAATGTAGAAAAGAGGATTCAATTTTAGTATATCCCCGATCCATGCTTTGTCTCCAGTGAGCTTCTCTGAGATATTCCAAAAAATCGGCAGCAAAAAGAAAAGTAAACGTGTCACTGATTGTAAAAGAAATTGATAGTCTCTCACGAGTACGCTAATCGTGGAATTAAACAAACTAAACGAAAACATAAACGCGATCATACAAATAAGATAGTATATATATTGTAGCCAATGCGCATCAGGATATATGCCATAGGAAATCAGCACAATCAGATAGACACCCATCATGACAAAGTAGCTGAACAAGTTGGACATAATCACTACAGACGGCAGCGCACTAATCGGGAAATTCATTTTCGATACCATATTAATACGTTTAAACACACTGTTTGATCCATCAAGTATCGTCGGACTAATGAAGAACCAAGGGATTAATCCAGCCAGCATCCAAATGATAAACGGAACTTCCATCCCTCCAATGACAATTGGCTGTCCTCCGCGAATTCCCAGACCAAAAACAAACCAGTAAGCCAGCATTTGAATCAATGGATTTAAAAACTGCCATAAAACACCTAAATAATTCATCTGATATTTTGATTTTGTTTCATAAACAGCAAGTCGCATAATCAGCGGAAATGAGCTGATTTGCTCCTTTAATATCGTCAACATTGCGTTCATTCTAATCTTCCTTAGATATAAGTTTTTGGGATTACTTTTTTAAAAAGCACCGCTCATAATTGTAACAGATAACGATACACATTTCATCTTATAACAAAAGTCATGCACGTCAAACTAGAAGACAAAAACCCCCTGAATCCTTTCAATCGTTGATTCAGGGGGTCCTCACATATTAGATAATTTGGTGTTCTTTTAAGAAATCTGTAATTCTTTTCGTATTCTGATTATCGTTAAAGCTGTTGATTTTCAGGTATTTTTCTTTATATTCATCTTCCACAACATACTGACAATCGATCGCATGTTTCACGATTCGAATCAGCTCTTGTGTATTATATGCTATCGGTCCTGGTGCATTTTCATCGTTTACAGGAGGAATCGCCTTATACTGTCTAATCAAGTAATCTTTTTCTTCCCAATAAAAAATAGGGTAGGCACCTCTATATTGTGCATCATAAATAGCAGATGAATAATCAGTAATAAACACTTTTGACACTTTTAGCGCTTCCGATGGGTTATCAGAAATAATATGTTTATACTGAGGCAGATTTTGATAAACGTACTGTGAAAATTTGTTATGCGGTACAATTAACAGACGATCAAGAAGACCTGCTTCTTCAAAGCTTTTGATGATTTTGATTAGAACTCTATAGTAAGATGTTTCTTCAATTCTATTTGTATAAATAAGTCCCTCTTCCCAATATCGGTAAGTTGGCATAAAGGCGATCTTATCTGCACCGTCTACTAATTTGGCATGATCAAAGGTTGCCAGACCTGTCAAAATCAAATCCTCACGATCATAGTTCATTTTATAAAATTCACCGGCCTCTAATTCAGAGCTGATGACTGATTTATAAATATTGTATTGATTCTTGTCTTTATGGAATCCAAAGGCCATTGGATTATCAACCGGTTTAGCAAACATAATGCCATGCTGTAAAAAGACGAGTGGGACACTCATGATTCTCTCTCTGAGATGGTCAATATACAACCTATCATTCAGAACATGGTTAGATAATTCACTTGATATAAAATAACTGGCATTAAATATACTTAAATAATGTCTGAGACTGTATTTCGGTATGATACCCTTTCCATATTTCGCTTTCAATGCTGGATATGCGTTTGATTTCTTATTAAGAATAAAGTAATTTTTTGAGTCTGTTTGACAATTTTCCTGTACATAGTCATACACTCTAATAGCTGATTCATCTGCTTTATCACTCTTTTTCTCAAAAAACAAATTCACACGATACTTTTTGTCTTTATAGAATGATGATAGGATACTCGCTATTTTTATTTTCACTTTACTAAATAAAGAATATTCCTGTGAATAAGGAATAATGGTTGATGTCACATTTCCAAATAGATTGGTTCTTAGGACTTGCAGCTTGTCCCCATTCTTTTTCGTGATATATGTTTTGACCTTTTTATCCCTCTTTCTCAACCTTAAACTATGGATAATTCGGTGATCATTTCCTACGAACAAGTTATTGTGGATTCTGCTATCTAAATCAAGATCGTTTAACGAAATTTTAAAGAAACCATATCTTTTCAAGAATTTAATCTTTCTAAATGGTCTTATAAATTTCGCCAGCTGGTGCTCAGAGTTTCTAATGTAAAGATATTCATATTTTTGGTCTGAATTATACGCATAATGCGTCAATCTTCCATAAACATAAAAACTATTAAACATACTAAAGATGCGTAATCTCGACGTATGTTTTGTAACGAGATATGGGTTTCCTCTCACTAAGTAAACGCCATTCGTTCTGACATAGATGTAATATCTTTGCTTATTAATCACCAAGATATTGAGAATATTGTCATCTTTGAACTGCTCCAAGGTATCTTTACCAAAAACTTTTAGCGGCTGATATCTAGGAACGAGTCTAAAGTTGACGATTTTCTTTTGATCCGTCACTTTATTTGATATTTTGATTTGATTACGATTATTCACAGTCACTTCAATATCTTTATGTTCCTGCATCACATCAAACAAAATTTTCCTTACATTTAGCTCCTTATTCTGACAATCATAGGTAATCACAAAATGGAAAATACTGTATCCGATAAAGGAGATATCCACAAATCGTCTATCTACCTCTTTAATGGGCAAATCTATTTTATAATTCCGATTGATCTCATCTACATTCAGTAGCCCTGAAAATAATAACAGTTCCTCTTCGCCGCTGTATAAGCCATAGCGATCTAACCCTAATTGCTTGACAAAGATATCTTCGAATTGATTATTAATTTCAATGGGAAGTACTTGATCTCGCTGGACCATGTCTGAGCTTTCTTTGACAATATATAAGTGATGATCCTTCGCATAGAGATAGATCATTTCATTAGAATTGTCTATTGTGGATTCAAAAATCATCTGATCCTTTACATCAATTTCGCAAATCCACTTTGATTCATTTACATTTAGCTCTTCAAATTCAAAAGTGCACAACTTCTCTATGTTATCAATATATATAACTAACTTGTGTTCATCTAAATTAAGAATTTCTAAAAAATTATGATAAAGTTTGTACATTGAAGCACCTCTATATTATTTTCAGCAAATTTACATTACCGGATAATCTTATCTAAATTTAGCATGTTTACTGTTAAAATTCTATGTTTTTTTATTTTTACCATAACTTTTAAATATGTGTACATTGGAATAAAAAACACAAAAAAGTACCGTTCAAAAGGGGAAGAACGGTACTTTTTAAACTATTTTTCAGAAAACACTACTTCCACCACACGCTTCGAAGACTCCCCACTCTCTAAATAGCAGAATTTTTCATAAAACGGTGCGAATGAAGCTGGCAAAGTAAAGGTTGGCTGTTCTGTTTCTCTTACCCAGTCAATGACGCTGGCTGTTTCTTTCACAAGAGGTCCAGGTGCTTCCTGCTCAAAGTCAAAGTAGAAGCCTCTCAGCTTGTCACGATATGTTTCGATGTCTGGCACATAGAATAGCATCGGACGTTTGAGATTTGCATAATCAAAGAACACGGATGAGTAATCTGTTATGAGCAGATCAGAAATCATATAAAGGTCTCTGATGTCTTCATAATGAGAAAAGTCATAGGCAAAGCCTTCATATGGTCCTAAATCAAAGTTTTCAGCTACTAAATAGTGCATACGAAGAATGATGATATAGTCGTCTCCGATAGCGGCTCTCAGCTCATGCAAATCAAGGTCTAAATCAAATTTGTACTGCCCTTTTTTATAAAATTGATCGTCTCTCCATGTCGGAGCGTATAAGATTAATTTTTTATCAAGCGGCAGGTTCATTTTTTGTTTGAGTACTCTCATCGTTTCTTCATTGTTTTGATTGTGAAGGAAGTCATTTCTCGGATATCCTGACTCAATCATGGTCTTTTGAAATTGGAAGGCACGTGTGAAGATTTCAGTCGAGTAAGCATTTGGAGAAATGAGGTAGTCCCAATTCGACGCTTCCTTCGTGAAATTCTTTTTGTATTTTTTCGTGTTTGTTCCAGGCATATGCACCTCGTCCATATCCATCGCCAGTCGTTTTAACGGCGTACCGTGCCATGTCTGCAAGTATGTTGTATGCTCTGGTTTTGGAATCCATAGCGGCAAACGGCTGTTGACGACCCAATACTCAGCTCTTGCCATCGCAAAAATCCATTTCAATGACAGACGATTGATATAGTAAATATCCTTTTCCTTAAACGGTGCTTCGTGCCCCTTTTTCACGCTCCAGATCAACGTATATTCAGGATGATTTTCTTTCATATACTCATAGATCCCACGTGGGTTACAGCTAAATTGTTTTCCATTAAAGCTTTCAAACATAACGGTTTTCTTTTTCACAGACAGCTTGCTCGCCAGCTGAAAGGTCGTTTTAAAGGTCCTTGTTACAAGACGGTTACGGACTTTTTTGATTTTACCGATTTGCTTTTTGAACTTCTTCCACTTGCTTTTGACATAGTACTTCGCACGTGTTTTCATTGTATAATCATTAATTCGAATGCCAAGCGTTTGTCTTTTTTTCTTTCGATACACCTCATATCGAATCGGTACATCATTTCTTTTATGAATTTGAACAAGCCCTTTGAGTTTGTTTGAGCGATCTCCAAGGACTAAAGAAGTGGTCGTTAAAGTCTCCTCTACTCCACCTACATCGCAAATAAATTCAAAATAGAAACGATATACAAAACGTTTGTTTAACGAATAGGTCAATTCCTCTAAAGGAACTTCTGCTAGAAATTGATAAAGCTGAGGTACCTGTTGATCATCACGGTATTTGACCACTTCATCTTTTATTGGGGTCATATTTACCGGAAAGCGATGCTCAATTGGCTCTTCGCCATTTCTCTTCACTAGAAGCTTTACTTCCTTGATTTCATAAGGATGCTCTGCACTGAGAACGCCTGCATAACCAGATAAAGATAACGTACATTCTTTGTTGAGCTCGATATGATTGAATTTCACAACCTTTAGCTCACGCTTGATTTTAAACGATGCATTTCCTTTATCCGTACGATACGGGATGACATACAGCATCGCGTCTTTATTTTCTAAATAAGTCAGCTCTGGCTTCTCTATTTCCATTTTTAAACGGCGTTTATAGTATGGCGTCTTCTCTTCTACTTCGGCATGATCCGTTTCTTTTAGTTCTTCTTCCTCTTCTTCTGAATCAGAATCATAGGCTGAGTCCTCAAGCTCGTCCTCATCCTCTTCTTTGTTTGCACTCAGATAGTCCGTCACATACAGGTTGTATGTCTGACCCTGCTCTAATGCAAGCGGAAGCGATGGTTCACTCAATACCAATTTGAATAGATTGTCTTCTTGATGAACAAGCGGAAGGAAAAGCTCTTGTTTTGATACCCTTTCCCTCATAAACAAATAAAATTCTCTATCTGTTAATGGCATGTCATCGTCGATGCGAATAAGCATTTCTAGTTTCTCATGATGATTTTTTAACCCTTCAACGACACTCTTCTTATGAATTCCCTCTTCAATCATTAATCGTTAATCTCCTCTGTTCAGAAATCTTACCGTTGTGTTGTCACATTATTTTACTTTCCAAGAATAGTTTCCTTGTTTCGTTTGATACGACCACCCATCGATTGACGATGGTTTATTGGTGAGCAGCTCTTCCTCTACTTCTAGACGCTGCAAAACTTCCTGAAGTTCTTCTGTTTTAAAACGAATGTAAAAATCAACGTATTTTGTTTGATTGGTTTCAATGTTTTTCTTTGTTTGAAAATGCCCAATTGGGAAGCTGACTTGATGGTTTTCATCGATTGTTTGAGATATGATTTCAGCTCCATTCACTCGATCATATCCTGCGAAATCGATTTGCACATGATCCGCATGACTCATTTCGTCCTTCAGCTCAAGCTGAAGATGAAGAACATGATGTTCAGCGCTTAGATCACGCAAAACCCATTTCATGCGGTCCACGATCCTTCTCAGTTCATCTTTACGCTCACGATTTTCGAGCATATGATGTAGCGTTGTATTCCAAAGAGACATTTCATCAGAAGGCACAAGATAAAAATAGGCTTGTTCTCCCAATACCTTCTCAACATCTACCTTATGCTTAGTATCTCCAAAGAAGACGGCATCCACTTGCTGTTTTCTTATTTGTTTAAATAATTCTTCATATTGAGAATTGAGTTGATGCGGATCTTCTTCATAATGTGCGTCATGTACAAATGCAGCATAATACGTTGTTTCGGGCTGATCGATTTTAAACAGGTGACGGTCTTGATCCCGGTCTTCTGTAATCATCAGTTTCAAACGGTCATTTTGTGTTTGAATACTAGATAACCATCGTTGCTTTATATCTGTCTTCTTTGTAAAAGTTTGAATTCCTGTTTTTTTATACCAATTAATATGCCGAACTGGATTCTTTTTTGTATCTCCAGGGTAGATGATCTCCATATAGATATTGCCATCGTCATTGATTAGTTCTTCCAAGTATAGGGCACCTGTATGAGGAACAAAGCTTTGTACTCTGCACAAAACGCCCTGCCAATTGTACTCTTCCCTCTTTACTAATTGCTGCTCTTCATTATATTGATCAATATAACAAATAGGGGAAGATGGCAGTTCATATCTCGTCACCTGCACTGTTGATTCTTCTGCTGGCATCACTGCTTCATTGATCGATTGAAAAGATGTACCGATGATAAATTCCGAGTAACGCCTTTTACTTCCGCTTTCCGGTAGAATATAGTGCTCAAATACATTCAAGATGTCAACTTGGTGCAGAAGGGTCTCCTCCAAGCTATGAATATGTTCTTTCACATTTGCATCATAATTCAAAGTTAAAATGGCATTACGTTTATGTTTGTCAGCCAATGGCTTTAATCTTGCTTTTAAAGACTTCGTTAAGTGCTCATCCTGTTTTGGTACATCACCCATGATAAAGTAGTAGTCCATATCAGGCATGTCAACTGATGTCATTGTTTCATGTTGTTCAGGTTGATCCAATGTGTGTTCAACTTTTTTCTTCATCCAATTTTGAAACAAAGGAAGCTCTCCTTAAAAATAATGATAACTTGCTCATTGTATTTTACATGAAAAAGCACTTCTCACCAAAAGATAAGAAGTACTTTTTTTGATCTATTAAAGTCCAGCAATTTCTTCCTTAATTTGTGTTGTCGAGATGCCTTCTGTTCTTTTCAAGTACACGACTTCGCAATGCTCTTTTAAGAAATCGAATTTACCTTCCCAGTCATCTCCCATGACAAACACATCAATATCGTGCTCTTGCACGTCACGGACTTTTTGATCCCAGCTGTTTTCTGGAATGACTTCGTCTACATAGCGAATCGTTTCAAGAATGAGCTTTCGATGCTCGTAGCTATGATAAGCCTTTTTTGATTTTTGTAAGTTAAACTCATCTGTCGAAATGGCCACCACTAAGTAATCTCCAAGCTGCTTTGCACGTTCGAGCAGCTTAATATGCCCCCAGTGTAATAAATCAAATGTACCGTAAGTAATAACTTTCTTCATCGCAAACATGAACTCCTTTCTTCATTCCTTATTCAACTGCTTTCATGCAGTAACGTTTATCCGTAATCCTATGATCTTCGTTCGTATTTTTTCGCTCTTCGGAACCTCATTATATCACAGCGCCCATCAAACGTTAAGCAGATGTAAAGACAAACTATTTCCAATTTATTGGGCGCAGAAGCGAAAGTCCGAAGAATCAATGTTTCTCGCAGCAGCCTCCTTATGAATTGATGAAAATGTCATGAAATTTAAAGGTTTGTAAAGTTATTGTTAATATTTCATGGAGCATCTGTGATAAAATGATGAGTAGACGAAGAATGAATTTACAATGAACGTTCATAGATAACAAGATGAAAAAGGAGGTCTAAACAATGCAAACAGAAGTGGTCTCTAACCTTTCTTATGTAAATGGCGACCTAGATGAATTTATTAGCTATATGAATCACCATCATATTTCTCAAAGAAGAGGCGCCATGATTGCGACTGTCAATCCAGAGATTGGCTATGCTGTTATGAAGGATCAGACGTATCATCAAGTTGTCTCTTCTGCGGATTATGTGCTGCCGGATGGTGTAGGCGTCGTCTTAATGTCACGTTTGACACAAAGTCCGCTGAAGTCAAGAATTGCTGGCTTTGATGTCTTCATGTCTATGCTTGATCTAGCAAACAAGCAGTCTAAAAGTATCTTTTTATATGGGGCGAAAAAAGAAGTGCTTGAGGCTGTTAAACAGCGAATTGATACGGAATATCCAAATGTGGTCATTGCAGGCAGCTGTGACGGTTATCAAGCCGATAAACGTTTCGTAGCAAAACAAATCGCTCGCTCGAAAGCAGATATGGTGTTCGTTGCTTTAGGTTACCCAAATCAGGAGAACTTTATTTATGAATACCGTCATTTATTCCCGCAGGCTGTTTGCATCGGTTTAGGCGGAAGCTTTGATGTATTTAGCGGAACGGTGAAGCGTGCACCACGCTGGATGATTAAAACAAATACAGAATGGCTGTACAGACTTGTTGTGAATCCATGGAGATGGAAGCGAATGTTGAATATTCCTAAATACGCTTTTGCCGTATTGAAAGAAAACAAAGGAAAAAAACGTTACTATCCTGAGCAAGTAAAGGATCAGACGAAGCAGCTGTGAGAGACTGACCAATGATAAATATACGCTCAATGATCATTTCAAGCTATGCAGCTTTCGTTTCTTTTATTGGATGGCTGATGAGCGGCGTGAAACCGCGTGAAAACCAGGTGACGCTGCTTGTTTCATTTCAAGAGAATGCAGCTGCTCTTATTGATACTTATCAACAACAGGCGAACATGACGATGAAGCTTACTGTCCTCTATACGAAGCATGCTTCTGCGATAGAAAAGGACGAGTCTCATCTGTCATTTCGCTATTTTCATGAAAAAAATCCTCTCCATCTCATTCAATGTATTTATACGATGTTTAAAAGCAAGGTTGTCGTAACAGATAATTACTTTCTCATGACAAGCGTACTCAGAAAACGTCCTTCTACCACCTGTATTCAAGTATGGCATGCCAATGGGGCGTTGAAAAAATTCGGTCTTGAAGATGCTTCAAATTCGGAACGAAGCCGTCGTGACATCAAACGGTTCAAACGAGTCTATGCGTCTTTCGATTATATCGTTACAGGCTCAGATCATATGCGCGAGATTTTTAAGTCTTCGTTTGGGGTGAATGATGAACGTTTTTTACCAACAGGTGTACCGATGACGGATGTGTACTATGACCAGCGCCCGTCTTCCTTGAAGCCGAATGATTTTCCTAAAGGGAAAAAGATCCTGCTTTATGCACCGACCTATCGAGACTTTGCAATGGACAGTCTTGTCCTGCCTTTTTCAAAGGAGCAATTACAAACAGAGCTAAACGGAGATTATATTCTGCTCGTCAAGCTTCATCCTGCGGTCAAACATTTAGCGAAGGCGGAAACAGACGATGAATGGATATTTGATGTGTCCGATCAGCCGCTTTATCCATTGCTTTGTGCATGCGATGTCCTGATCACAGATTACTCATCGATTGTGTTTGAATATGCACTGCTTGAAAAGCCTGTTTTGTTCTTCACTTATGACTTAGACACTTATCGAGAGAAACGCGGCTTAGTCGATCGGTATGAGGACATCATTCCTGGGAAGGCTTGTATCACTCAAAGCATGCTCTTGAAGGAGCTACTTCATCTAAATGAATCAGATCAACTAAAACGAATTAAAACCTTCGCAGAGGAATGGAATCAATATTCAAAGGGAAGGTCCAGTGAGCAGCTCTTATTCTTTATTGAACAGCAGCTCTTACACAAAAAACGTCCGGCTTCTCATTAGGAAGCACGGACGTTTTTTTATTTGTTATAAACCGGGATATCGTAATAGAGCGTATAGTTATCAAGTAAGTTATACAAGCTATACATACGAGTGACTTGCTTATATGCCCAGCCAATATCTGTTGCATATTGATGAGTCGCTGAACTAGACCAGCGCATTTTATAAATCGTATCTTGTTTGTATGTGGCGTGGTTGATATAGCTGTTGCCAATGAATTTTGCCCCGCCAATAATGGCTGCCTCTGGCGTGAACCATTGCTGTTCATACGCATATTTTGCACCGAGGTAATTCGGATTGCTGTCGTATGCGCCAATGCCATACATATTATATACTTTCTTTCCATTAAACATCGTACCATTCGCTAAAATGGAACCTCCGTTACCTGTTTCAAGCAACGCGTGAGAAATGAGATAAATTTCGTTGATATGATACGTTTTCGCTGCCGTAATAAAGGCTTGTCCTTTACCTGCTAGAATCCCTTTGCCTGCTAGAATCTTTGAATTGACTTCTGCCGGATTGAGATTCGCAGCTTCAGAGAGTTTCAGAAATTGAAAATAAGATTGAGTGCCCTCAGCAATATTGGCTGGGTCTACATATTTTTGCACCTCTGCTGAGCTTGCATTTCTCCAGCCAAGGCTGATCTTGATCCAGTTTCCTTCTTTCCCAAGCTGTTTCACTTTTGCTCCTTTATTCAGCTGCGCCACGATGTTGCTCGCAGAGCCCGAATCAGGTGTCGAACGAACATTTAAGCCGTCCGTATTCACAGTTGACGTCGCCGTGTCAACATATGGTGCATAGACATAGGCTGCACCATCTGTCTGTGGTGACACCTTCATTTGCTTGTTCACCATCTCATTGACAGTGAGGTTGTAGTTCGTTTGCATGACCATTGGGCCATTTTTAATTTTTACAGCTGTAGCTGTCCAGCCATATTGACTTTTCACAAAAGCAATCGCTGCATTTACAGTTGGTAATCCTGTGAATTGCTGCGTAATGTTGATTTTGTAGGTTGGTTTCGTTGTTGTTTGATAGGCAGCTGATTCATTCCGTTTTTTGAAAAATGCCATGCCTTGATCGCGCAATGCAGCTGTTGAGATGGCACCTGTTTTGATCTGATATTGAGCATAATCTGTTGTCCCAGTTTTTTGAGCAGCTGCTTTCATTTTTTGTTTCGTTAAATAGCTTAGCGCTTGATTCAGTTTAGTCTGATTCACCGTCGGCTCTGTCGTGATCCGGTATTGTTTAACCGCTTCTGTCAACGTTTTTGTACTGCTGGCAACGCCATTTTTCTTGATAATCTCTTGAGCCTGCTTGACTTTACTTTGCTCATATACAGGTGTTGTCTTGAGGCTATACGTTTTGCTGACAGCTTGGCCCTTACCAGTTGTAATGCTGCTTGTCACTTTCTGCGTTTTTAAATATGCGGCACCTTTATTTATTTTGGCTTGCTCCGCTGATTGATTGACGACAAGTCGATACGTGCTGTCAGATGCTTTACCTGTTTTTTTCGTTGTCGCTGATACCTTTTTCTTTTGGAAGAAAGCTGCTGCTTTTTTCGCTTGATCATCTCCTAATAGGTTTCCAGTCACTACTTGATATGGCTGTGTAGAAGAGATCTTTTTTGATGTGTAGCGCCATTTCTTTTTCTTGAAAAAGGCCACCGTTTTTCCGTATGCTGTATCGTTCAGTTGATTGAGCTTCACGATATAATTTTTTGTTTTTCCCACTCGCTGCACAGTCCCTGTAGCGCCGGTTTGTTTCTTAATCTGGGCCGCAGCTGAGGATGCTTGTTTGTTGTCTTTGAAATAGCCTGATTCCAAGCGATACACATTTTTTAAAGCGCCTGTCTTTTGAATCTTCCCGCTGATCTTCGCTTCTCTTTGGAGCTGGGTAAGAAGCGTCTGTGCTTTTGACTGGCTCACTTGTGTAGCTGATGTGACGATGTAATATGGCTTGCCTGCTGTCACCGTTTGAAGCACTGCTTTTAAACCAGACTCTTTTTGAAAGCCTTGCAGGATCGTATTCGCCTTACTTTGTCCAACGATACCGCCTGAAATCAGCTGATACACAGTGCCAGCTTTGTTTTCAGTTTGGTATGTACTGGTGACACCGGCCTGCTTTTGTAATTCGGTTTGAATATTTTTGACTTTCGTTTCAGAATCAATGGTTCCTGAAATGACCTGATAAGAAGGTCTGCTTTGATTGATGACTTCATAGGTGCTACCGAGCCCTGTTGTTTTCGTTAGCTCGAGCGAGAGCTTTTTCGCCTGAGCTTCATCATTGACGGGGTCAGATACGACCTTTTGTAATGGAAGGCGGTCACCCACTGGGGACACCGTACCGCTCATACCCGTCTCTTTTTTTAATGCAGCTGCACTTGCACTCGCTGCTGCTTGTGACTCATATCCTGAGGCAGTGAGCTGATAGGTCGACGTGTTTCCTGAGGTTTGATAAGTGGCTGTCCACTTTTTGTCATTCTTCAATGTTTCCACTGCTTTTTTTACTTCTGATTCTGTTGTAAATACCTTTGAGGTGTTCATCGTATAAATGGATTGATCGACATAGGAGGCTGCTTGCACTTCTTTGCCCGTCTGTATTGTCATACCAAAGGCAGCTGCGAGTAACATAATCTTGATGGTTTTTTTCACGTTCACTGTCCCTCTCTTACTTTGCATAATAGTCTACTAATCTCTTTATCGACAAAAACAAGTACTCTTTCAAGTTATTTATGCAATAGAAAAATAGAGGACCCCTTCGAAGTCCTCTCAGCGTGTAGACAAACCCTCGCATTCGGTGTCAGGTCTGCGCTTCGGTGCTCACGAATGTCAAATTCGCTCCGCTCCGGTGCTCGTCCTTCCTAGACTTCAAAGGTTTTCTATCACGCTGAAAAGAAGGCAAAGGGCAAAAATAAAGGTCATTTTCGCCCTTTGTCAACAATCTGAGAGGACCCCTTCGAAGTCCTCTTTTTCTTTATATATGCGATACAATCAGCTCACAAGTTCCTTCAATTGAGAAGCTCCCTGTTTCAGCTGGCAGGATAAAATGAGCTCCTTTAGGCAGTGGATATGTATGTCCATCATGCGTTAGAGCCCCTTCCCCGCTAATTACACTGCACAGCAAAAATGAATAATCTTGCGAAAGCTCCACTGCTTGATCAATTTCCCATTTATACACAGAGAAATACTCTGCTTCAACAAACGTTCGAATGGTCAGCCCACGGCGTGTTTCAACTGATTCATCTGCATACCCGTCTACATGGGGAACCGTTGTGACATCAATGGCTTGCGCAAAATGAAGTTCACGTTCATTGCCATTCTGATCTTTTCGTTCATAATCATATACCCGATAGGTGGTATCTGAGCTTTGCTGCGTTTCGAGGACAAGCGTTCCTTCGCAAAGCGCATGAATGGTACCGCTTGGCACATAATAAAAATCACCAGGCTTAATCTTCACACGACGCAAAAGACCTTCCCAATCTCCACTGTTCATCATGGTCACAAGCTCAGTTCTTGTTCTTGCATTGTGCCCATAGATCATTTCTGCTCCTTCTTTGCAGTCAATGATATACCAGCACTCTGTTTTTCCAAGCTCGCCATTTTCATGTCTTTCCGCATAATCATCATCTGGATGAACTTGAACGGATAAGTCCTGGTTTGCATCTAAAATTTTGGTTAACAGCGGGAATCGATCGCCTTCTATTCCCCCGAACAATTCTCTGTGATTGTCCCATAGTTCGATCAGCGTTTTCCCTTTATATGGACCGTCTTGCACGACACTTGGTCCGTTTGGATGAGCAGAAATTGCCCAGCATTCTCCCGTTTGATCAGAAGGAATATCATAGCCAAATTGATCTCTTAAGGCTGTACCTCCCCATATTCTCTCCTTCAATTCAGGCAGTAAAAAAATTGGTGACTGCTTCATTCAGGATGACTCCTCCCTTTGCTACCCTTTGATAATCCTTGCCAAGCTTGATGAAAACTAGCAAGTCTCAACTTTTATTATGACGCTATCTAAAGAGAAGTCAATCCTTTCAGTACACCAAATGAAAACGATAACACTAAAATGTTTCATCCTTTGACAGAGCCTGCGAGAAGCCCTTTGACAAAGTATTTTCCGAGCAGAATATAGACCAAGAGTGTCGGCAATGCGGCCAATATCGCCCCTGCCATTTGGACGTTCCATTGCACAATTTGACTGCCTGATAGATTTTGCAAGGCAACCATCACTGGCTGATGCTCCGCAGTGGTCATCGTGACTGCAAATAAGAACTCATTCCACACATTTGTGAACTGCCAAATGGCGACTACAACAAATCCTGTGATCGAAAGCGGAAGAATCATATGTCTGAAAATCCCGATAAACCCTGCACCGTCCATTTTTGCCGATTCAATCATTTCATCAGGAATGCTCACATAGAAGTTTCGAAACATGAGCGTTGTGATTGGGAGTCCATATACGACATGGACAAGCACCAAACCTGGAATCGAATTATACAATCCGACTTCACGTAAAAATTGAATGAGTGGAATGAGGATACTTTGATATGGAATAAACATTCCAAACAGCATCAGCGTAAAGACCACTTCTGATCCTTTGAAACGCCATTTTGATAGGACATAGCCATTCATCGCCCCTAAGACAGCTGACAATAAGGTAGCCGGAATGACTAGATAAAGAGAATTCATTAAATTGGGCGCTAGCTTTTCAAATGCGATTTGATAGCTTGAAAAATCGAGTGTTGACGGTAGCGCCCACATTTTCTCAAGGGTCACTTCACCTAATGGCTTCAAGCTTGTGACGAGCATGACATAGACTGGCATCAGAAAAAACAGACTGCACAAAATCAATAAAGCATAAAGGACTGGACGGACAAACCATCTAGCTGTCATGATGACGCCCCCTTCCGGCTCGACAGGAGATATGGCACGATAAAGACCGCAACAGAGATCAGCATCACAATCGCGATGGCGGCACCGCCTGCATAATGGTTTCCTCTAAAGGTCATTTCAAACATGTAAACGCCCGGAACATCTGTGACAAAGTTTGCACCCGGTCCTGTCATCGAGTAAATCAAATCGAAAATCTTTAATGAAATATGAGCCATGATGATAATGACACTTGCAGTTATCGGTTTTAATAGAGGGAAAATAATCTTCCAGTAAATCTGCCACTCGGTTGCGCCATCCATTCTAGCAGCCTCTCTTACTTCCTCTGGAATGCCTCTCAAACCCGCCAAATACATTGCTAGAGAAAATCCAGTCATCTGCCAAACAGCTGCAATCACGACTGCAATCATTGCTGCAGGGACACCAAACTCAATTTTCCCCCAGACAAATCCAGCTAAAATGTTCGTATCCGTGTACCACTTAGGCTGGATACCAAGCGTCTTTAAAAATAGATTCACCCCTGTGGACGGGTTTAAAATCCATTGCCAGACGACCCCTGTCACAACGAAGGAAAGGGCCATTGGAAAGAAAAATAAATTCCGAAATAGAGATTCACCCTTGATCTTCTGATCTAGTAAAATCGCAAGTGCGAGCCCAGAGGCAATAACGGCTCCAATAAAGAATAGAGTGAAAAAGACCGTGTTTCGAAGATCTGACTGAAAGCGGAAATCTTGAAACAGCATGATATAGTTTTGAAGACCTGCGAAAGAGAAATCAGGAACAAGCGAGGTCCAATTTGATAATGACACATACCCTGTCCAGCCAATAAAGCCGTAAACAAAGATGAATAATAAAACAGCCGACGGGGCTAAAAATAGAAGCGCAAGCAGCTGATCCCCACTCCATTTTTTCCGCACACGTTTGACTTTGGGTGTTGCTGCTTTTGTGATCGGCGATGTATCCATACGCATGAAGCTACACTCCTTTTTAAAAAAGAGGCGGTGCTTAGTCGCCGCCTCCTCGTCTTTATTTCATTGAATCTTTTAAAGATGAAACAAACTGGCTGCTGTCTTTTTGTGTGACGAAGATATTGACGGCTTGATTCGCTTTTGTCACAAACCCTTCTTCAGCAGCTGAACCATGTGCGAGAGACGGCGCCAGCTTTGATTCTTTAAATGCCTTCATCGCCGATTTTCCGTATTCATCATATTTAGAAACATCTGCATCCACTCGTGCTGGAATCGATCCCTTCAGCGGATTAAATGCATCCTGTCCTTCCACAGATCCTAAAACAGATAAGAATTTCTTCACGTTTTCTGGCTGTTTCACGCCCTTTGGCAGTCCAAATGTATCGGTGATGACCATAAAGCTTCCCTCTGTGCCAGGAGTCGCCACGTATCCAAAGTCTTTATTCACCTTCAGATCCAGATCATTCACAAAGTACCCCTTCGCCCAGTCGCCCATGACATTCATTGCAGCTTCCCCTTTTGCTACGAGCTGCGAGGCATCCTGCCAGTTACGTGAGCTGTGGTCATCATTGACGTATTCAAGCATACGTCCAAAGATGTCTGCCGCTTCCTTCACTTTTGCGTCATCCATTTTCATGTCGCCAGCCCAAAGCTTTTGATAACCGTCAGCGCCTAAAACGCCGAGCAGCACACTCTCAAACAAATGTGTTGCTGCCCAAGGCTCTTTATCCCCAAGTGCGAGCGGTGTAATGCCTTTTTTCTTTAATGCATCTGCTGTTTTGAAAAATTCATCAAAGGTCGTTGGTGGCTCTAAGCCTGCATCGTCAAATACCTTCTTGTTATACCAAAGCACATTGCCTCTGTGAATATTCACTGGTACTGAATAGATTTTCCCATCTTTGCTGACAAGGTCGATGAGTGATTCTGGAAATTTGTCCTTCCAGCCTTCTTTTTCATATAGATCATCCAGAGGCTCCATTTTGCCTGCTGTGACCCAGCTCTCATTCAGCTCCGCTCCGCCATGTACTTGGAATGTAGCTGGCGGGTCATTTCCTTGCATCCGGCTAGTCAGAACAGCCTTTGCATTTGTACCAGCACCACCTGCGACGGCTGCATTTTCAATTGGGATGTCTTTATTTTTCTCTTCAAACAATTGAATGAGTGCTTTCAGTCCGTCCTCCTCACCTGCTCCAGTCCACCAAGAGAAAATGTCGAGCTTCTCTGCTCCGCCCTCTTTTTTCGCATCTGAGCTCGTCGATGAACTACAGGCAGTGACGATAAGCATACAGAGCACTAACAGCGTAAAGCCTAATTTAACCTTCATGATTGATCCCCCATCCTCATTTTGTAAGCGTTATCATAATAAGTATAATGGCAGATCCTTTCTTTTTTTAGGCAAACTTCTTCACTTTTTTATGAAATTCTTCATTTTTTTACGGTCTGTTTTCGATATTCCTTCGTTGAACAACCCACCATCTTCTTAAACACACGGCTGACGTAATTGGGGTCTGTATATCCTGCCTTATAGGTAATTTCTTTTAAACTAAGCGAGCTGTCTTTGAGAAGCTTTTTGATTTTATCCAGCCGGCAGGTGGTCACATATTCTTTAAATGTCAGCCCTGTCTCGTCTTTAAACCGTTTTGTGAAATAGGTTGGACTTAAATCAACATAGGCGGCAGTCTGCTCCAGCGTGATCTGTTCACAAAAATGCGTTTTGATGTATCGCTTTGCCCGCTCGATATCATTCACAGTCTGGTTTCTTGCTTCGTACACGTCAAATAAATATTCACAGCACTGACGGCATTCAGCAGCGGTGCTGATCGTTAATATTGGCCAGTCTGTTCGGAGCCGTGATTTAAATAAAATCAGCAGCTCTTTTAGTTGTGACAGGGTCGCCCCCTCTAGCTCAAAGGCATCGAATAAAGCGAGCGCATCCTCTCTTCTCCCTTCTTCCATTGCCTGCATCATATCGTCTGCAAGCTCAGGCAGATGGATCAATGGATGAGACTGTTCTTCTGTTTGGTAAAAACCATAACGAACAACGCCGGGGCTCTTTTTCCGCTGATAATAGGCAAGCTTCGCCTCTGCTGCACTTTTCTGAAGATAAAGCGGATTTGAGACCGGGTGTCCTATGCCAACGACAGGTGAAGGCTGATCGTTTGTTGTGGCAGTTCGAATCGCCTGCAGGACATCTGCCTTTAACTGACCAGGCGCTTGGTGACGATAAATAAGACATGTAAACAGCTCACCACTCACCTGAATCGGCACCGTATGAAAAAGGGAAGATGTCTGTAAATCAATCAACAGCTGATCCCCGATTGTCCGCTGTACAGCGATGACAAGACCTGCTTTGAATTCATGAAACAGTTGTTGAAACTCCGTTGAGGTATAGGATTGACCGTTTATGACATGAGCTTCAAGCCACTTTGACTGCTGACCGGCCGCCATCGCCTGCCGCTGAGACGCCTCCTGCTGAATTTCTGCCGCAACCGTGCGAATGGCGGCGATGGTTTCATCTTTGTCAGCCGGTTTGACGAGGTATTGCTTCACCCCTTCTTGCATCGCTTGCTTGGCATAATCAAACGTATCGTAGGCTGTCAGCATAATAAATTTTGTATGAGGACTGCTCGCTTTGATTTGCTTGATCGCTGTGAGTCCATCCATTCCGGGCATCTGAATATCCATGAGCACAAGATGAACGGGCTCAGTTCGCACGAATTCAACCGCTTTCTTTCCATTTTCAGCTTCTCCTGCGATATGACACTCTGGAAGCCAATCCGTCATGAACTTCCGCATCGCTAGCCGTTCTATCTTTTCATCATCCACAATCAGCACGTTCAGCATGCAGGTCCCTCCTTCATCGGAATAGCCAATTGAATGGTGGTGCCTTCGTTTGGCTTTGAGTCAATTTGCAGGGCATCTTTTACCCCATAAAACAAATGCAGCCTTGACATCACATTGCGAAGACCGATCCCTGTCGAGTGCCCTTTACTCAAGATGTTTGGATCTTCCTCTTCTTTTTCTGATAGCAATCTCCTTTTCTCTTGTTCGTTGATTCCCATCCCATTGTCCCGAATCCGAATCATCACATAGCCGCCTTCTTGATAGATCGAGAGTTCGACAAGCCCGTCTTCCTCCTTTGGTTCGACGCCATGAATAAAGGCATTTTCAACAAGCGGCTGTAAGGTGAGACTTGGGATATGTACAGATAAACACGATTCATCTATGATCGTTTTGCATGTGATACGATCGGCAAATCTCGTTTCTTGTATATGAAAATATTCTTTGACCACTTTTACTTCTTGTTCGAGCGTAACGGATGCACTGAGAGCTGACAGCGAATAACGCATGAGAGTGGAAACAGATTGGATCAACCTCGATGTGGCATCCGCTGATTCTAAGTAAGCCATGCGTGAGACGATGTTTAAGGTATTAAATAAAAAATGTGGGTTCATTTGGTTTTGCAGCGTTTTCAGCTTCATGTCTTTGATTTTTTGATCTAAGGCTGCCTTTTGTTTCATCTCTTCAATCATCAGTTTCATCTCTTGACGCATTCGCTGAAAAGCCTCATTTAATACAGAAATTTCATCCTTTGAGGTGACATGCAAGTCCGCTCCATCAAAGTTTCCTTCTGATACTTCCTTTACGCTTCGAGAGAGATGGACGATCGGTCTTGATATCCCGCCAGCAATCATATACGCCATCCATAAGGCGACCCCAATGGACAGCGTAAACAAACATAGGGTAAAGAGCGCATAGGTTTGGTGTCTTTTTTGCAGAGATTGATAAAGTACTTGATACTCAGACAATTCATCATCAAGCAGGGTCATCGTTTGCTCTTGTATGTAGGAGGAGACGGTTCTTACTTCCTTCACACTTGCTGCATATTCTTTGATTTTCCCTTCTTTTACATGTGTCATGGTCGCATCACTTTCATTGATGAGCGTCCGCATCATATATTGGTATTTTTCGATAGAAGGAATGGCCGCATGAAGCCCGGCATCTTTTCGCAATGCCCGGTCGTAGGATTTCATTTTTTGTTTTGAAGCTAGATATTCTTTGGCAAACTGCTGATCCTTTTCGATCGCATACGCATTGACCTTTTCATACATCGTTTTTGCCTCTGTCGATATATCATTAAGCAGGAGAAAAGAACGAAAGCTTCTGCTATATTCTGATGTGATATTCGAGCTGCTCCAATAGACGAAAAAAGCGGCCACGTTGCCAAGGAATACAAGGGTTAAAAATGCCAGTAGCAATTTACTTCGAATCCTTCTCACGGCTGCACCCCTGCCTTCTGTCTGTTTGCTGCAGCGGCAGATCCTCGCGCCGAATCACACTCGTTCCTGTGTACTGAAGCGGTTCTTCTTTTTCACCTTTTTGCAAACGCACAAGCGATTCCACTGCTTGATAGCCCATTTCATAAGGGTGCTGAACAACGACTGCATCAATCTCTCCATCATCGAGCGCCTGAATCGTATCTGGCAACGTATCAAATGCGAGTACATAGATATCTGCGGACGATTGATATTGCGCTGTTGCTTGAATAATCCCTGCACCATCTAATGCACTCGTGCCGTAAAATGCGGTAAGCTTCGCATGATCGTTTAATAGTTTATACGCGGCACCGGAGGCCCCTGATTTGGTAATGGCTGATTCTTCTATTCCAGCAATATGAATGCGTTTTTCAGCGGCGACGGCATCTCGAAACCCTTTGACGCGCTGCTTTTGATGAACAGCATCAAGCCTGCCTGTGACAATTCCTACATACTGTTCGCCTTTTGTATCTGCGATGAGTGCCTGTCCTGCGATAAAGCCAGAATAATAATTGTCCGTGCCTACATACACTTGACGCTTACTCCCCTCTGCATCCGTATCAACGGTGACAACATCAATGCCCTTTTCCCTCGCCTTCTGAAAAAGCGGTTTGTATTTTTTCGCATCAAGTCCCTGTGTCATAATGCCATCGACATGCCCTGCGATTGCCATATCAATGGTTTTCAAATGGTCGTCTATATCGGCTTGCTTCGGACCCAAATATTCTAAATACACGTGATGAGCGGCTGCCGCATCAGCAGCTCCCTTTTGTACTAGCTGCCAATATTCGTTATCAAGCTCCTCCGGTACAAGGACAAAGTGATATTGATAGGTTGTTGTCGCTTTTTCGGAAGCGCTTTCAATTCTAAATAAATCTTGACCTAATGATGTTAAAAAAATGACAGATACGACACAAAAAGTGAGAAAGGCGCTCACCCCGATCCACTTTGATACTTTCACCACATCCTCCCCCTTTCAAAAATTGCGCATAAAAAAAGAGCTGCTTATAAGCATACTCTCTCGACCTCTATAATTCCTTTGTCATAAATAAACTGTTTGAATCTTCTTGATATGAACCGAAAGGCGGACAAATATAAAACCCAACACTCTCATATAGTTTTCTTGCTGGCTCGAAGAAAGACATCGCACCTGTCTCTAAGCTGATACGTGAATAGCCGCGGCTTTTTGCCTCTTGGAGAAGATGGTTCAGCATATACCTTGCTACACCTTTTCGCATATGGAGAGCTGCAGTCCTCATGGATTTGATTTCGCCGTGATCACTTGACAGCTCCTTTAACGCTCCGCAGCCAAGAAGCTCCTCTCCATCCCGCACACTCCACACTGTGACATCTTGCTTTTTCAAATCAGCTAACGGAAGGGCATGAATGCTTTCTGGCGGGGAATGCTCTTTCATTTCTTCTATATGAGCGGTAATCAGCTGCTCTATTTGTCCATCCGTGAGTGTATCTTGTTGAATGTACACATCTCTCACTCCTTCACGATCATTGTACGTGAAGAGTCAGCATTCACCTGCTGTTATGTCAGATAAACGAACAAACAACCGGCATCCATCTGCCAGTTGTTCATTTGATAGCGCCTATTTATGAAGAAAGAACCGCTTGTAATTCTTCTGCTGTACTGCTTTCCAGCTGACTTCCGACCCCTACAGCCACTGCGCCTGCTTTCAGCCATTTTGGCACATCAGCTGGATGAATCCCACCCGTTGGAATAAATTCAATGTCTGGAAATGGGCCTTGTAAGTTTTTCATATAGGATAAACCGAAGGAGCCGCTTGGAAAAAGCTTGAGCAAGCAGTATCCAGCTGCTTTTGCCTGCATGATTTCACTTGGGGTGAGGACACCTGGTACATAGAGTGTGTCGTGAAATGAGAGATGCTCTCCAATGACAGGAAGATATCCTGGACTGACAATAAATTGCGAGCCTGCGTCAATGGCTGATTGCGCCTGCTGAAGGGTGGTGATTGTGCCCGCTCCAACAATCAGATCTTGCTCATGCTGAAAGGATGCGATGATGCGTTCCGCATTGGGCGTGGTATACGTCACTTCAATGGCACGAACGCCCTTTTTCTTTAAACGCTCTATGATCTTAATGCCTTCTGCTTCGCTCCCCGCTCTCACCACTGCGATCAGCTTACAAGCCGCGAGATGTTCTTTAACGCTCAAACTTGCTGACTTTCCCATATCCTTCGTCCCCCTTCATATATTCCCGTCTCTGATATCGTTTGGCGTCTTTCATAAAGGCCTGAAGCTCTTCCCGAGTAGGCAGGCCGTCCTTATCGCCTGGAGACATCACCGCAAGAGCCCCTACAGCATTGGCTCTTGTCACAGATTTTTCATATGATAAACCGTCCAGTAAACCGCTGATAACCCCCACGGCAAACCCATCACCGGCACCGACTGTATCCACGACATTTGGCACATAAAAGCCGCTCACAATCCCCTGACTGGCTGCACTTTTATAAAAGGCACCTTCTGCACCGAGCTTAATGACCACAAGCTTGACGCCTTTTTGCAAATAAACATCGGCAATCTCTTCCGGCTCGTGATAGCCTGTGAGCCTTTGCCCTTCTGCAAGCCCCGGAAAAAACCAATCTACTTGAAAAGCGATCTGATTCACTGTATGGATCATATCTTCCTCCTCTTCCCATAGCTGCAGCCGAAGGTTTGGATCAAATGAAATGGTTTTGCCTGCTTCTTTCATCTTCTGAAGAGCATGAAAAGAAAACGCTCTCATTTCATTGGATAATGCAGGTGGAATACCTGTCATATGGAGATGTCCTGCCTGTTTGAAATAATTCGCGGGAAAGTCGCTAGGACTCATTGTGCTCGCAGCAGAGCCTTTGCGATAATACGTGACGTCAGGATCTCCATCCATCACTTTGGATTTAAGTAAAATCCCTGTTTGAGACCCATCATTTGAACGGATCACTGCACTTGTATCGACTCCTTCTTTTTGAAGCTCTTCTAAAATAAATGTGCCAAGTGAATCTGCTCCGACTTTGCTCATCCATCCCACATCAAAACCTAGCCTCGCCAAACCGACTGCCACGTTACTTTCGGCACCAGCAAGCGCCTTTTGAAATGTATGCACTTGATGAAGCTCTCCGGCTTCTTTTGCGTAAAACATCGCCATTGATTCCCCAAATGTGACCGAATCCAATGCTTTCACTCATTTCTCCCCTTTCTTGGTACCGGTTTCAAATCAGTTGAAAAAGAGAGAGCATGCACGTATGTATACTCTTCTCTGTCTGTTTATAAGGATTTTCTTACGATGATTTCTCCATCAAGCTGAATGGTTTGGGGCGCACTTTCATCCCCTTCAAGCCGAGTCTTGATTTTTTGCATGGCGGCTTTCCCCATTTCATGAGATGGCTGGGCAACCGTTGTGATTCCAGGCCCAATCAGCTTATACCATTCTGTATCATCAAAGCCTGCGATGCCTATATCTTCTGGAATCTTTAACCCGAGTTCTACAAGCTCACTGATCAGCTTTAGCATAAGTAATCCATTGGCTGCTAAAATCGCTTTTTTTTGCTGGCTTGATTGTACAAAATGGACAAGCTCTTCTCGCAGTTGTTCCTTTTGTTTCAAATCAATTTCTGCAATGAGCGGCTTCTTATATTTACTCATGGCTGTCTGTTCATATGCTTCTTTTCGTTCTTCACGAGGACTGATTCCATCGACCGGTTCAGTAAAGAAGGCGATGTGCTCATAGCCTTTCTCATACATTTGTTGAAGCAACTGGATGGTGATATCACGGTTATTCGTTGTCACTGTGTCGACTTTTAGTTCAGGTAATTTCCGGTCAACAAGGACAATCGGCACACCGTTTTCCTTCAAATCCTGCAGAATGTCATTGTTCTGACCTGTCGTATTGATGATGAGCCCTTCAATATAATGTGCATTCAGCTTGAGGAGCATTTCTCGTTCTTTTTCTGGTCGGTTATCTGTGTTGCATACCATGATGCTGTATCCATATTCATCACAAATTTCTTCGACTCCGCGAAGTGTCGCTACAGAGAATGGGTTCGTAATGTCGGCTACAATGAACCCAATGACCTTGCTTTTTCTTACTTTCAAACCTTGTGCGAGCTGACTCGGACGATAATGCAGTTCCTCAATGGCTTTTTTAATTTTTTTGACCTTTTCAGTAGAAATTTCATTTGTTCTGCCATTGATATATCTGGATACAGTTGATTTTGAAACACCTGCATAAGCGGCCACTTCGTTGATGGTCACTTTCGTTTGCTTTTTCTCTTTCATTCAAAAAACTCCCACAATCAATGTCTTCTCATTTGTTTCGAAACCGATTTCAAATAACTTAAAAAGAGCATATCATAATTTCTTGAATTCCAGAAGATTTTTTTGCTTGGAGATGGCAAAAAACCATTTAAATAAACAAAAAGAAAGCGATTTCAAAATAACGGTTGACGGCATGCTCTTTTTCCTCTAAAATTTTCCTTGAAACCGATACCAAATAAAATACCCATACTTTGTTTCAGATGGAAAGGGAGGCTTATTTCAAATGGAAAATCGTTATGCTGTACATCCTGAGCAGGTCAAACGTTTTACAACAGAGGAACTTCGTCGTCATTTTCATATTCCTACACTATTCGTCAGCGGTGAATTAAAGCTCTACTATTCACATGAGGACCGCGTGGTGATTGGCGGAGTCATGCCATCTGCAGAGCCGCTCAAATTAGATGCCGGCGACTTTCTACGTACGGAATATTTCCTTGAAAGACGAGAAATCGGCATTGTAAATGTCGGCGGTCAAGGAACAGTCACTGTCGATGGTGAAGCCTTTGTACTGGAGCACAAAGATTTCTTATATATTGGGCTTGGACACGAAGATGTACAGTTTGCTAGTTCATCCGGCGAGGGAGCCAAGTTCTATCTTGTATCCGCCACGGCTCATCAAGCGTACCCTACGCAAAAAGCAGCCATCGCTGAATTAACACCGAATCACTTAGGGGAAGCGTCTGCTTCAAACGTACGAAACCTGTATCAAGTCATCCACGCAAACGGCATCCAAAGCTGTCAGCTCATGATGGGAATCACTCAGCTGGAAACCAATAACACGTGGAATACGATGCCCGCTCATATTCATGATCGGCGTATGGAAGTGTACTTATATCTTGATATCGAAGAAGATGCTCGTGTCTTTCATTTTATGGGGGAGCCATCTGAAACAAGACACCTCGTTGTGGCCAATGAGGAAGCGGTCATTTCTCCTGCCTGGTCTATTCATTCAGGCTCGGGTACAGCGAATTATTCATTTATTTGGGCGATGGCGGGCGAGAACTATACGTTTAAAGATATGGACTTTGTCCCAATGGACCAGCTGAGGTAATGTGATGACGACAGCATCCTATGTAGCGTCCCTCTTTTCTCTTGAAGGCAAAACAGCCCTTGTGACAGGCCCTGGAACCGGCATTGGGCAGGGCATTGCTGTGGCGCTTGCCAGGTCAGGCGCAGATATTATTGGCACATACCACCACACACCGCTTGAGGAAACGAAAGCGCTAGTCGAACAGGCGGGCCGCTCGTTTCATGCGGTTCAGGTTGACTTTTCCGACCCTCAAACTGCAAAGCAGGCTGTCGATGCCATGTTACAAAAGCATACGATCGATATTTTAATCAATAATGCTGGCACCATTAAAAGAGAGCAGGCCGCTCATTATTCAGAGGAAGATTGGCATACGGTCATGGATGTGAATATCAATAGTCTCTTTTTCCTCACCCAAAGGGTTGGGCGGCAGATGCTGAAAAATGGGCAAGGGAAAATCGTCAATATCGCCTCCCTTCTATCGTTTCAAGGCGGCGTCTTTGTCCCCGCTTATACAGCAAGTAAACACGCAGTCGCAGGGCTGACGAAGGCTTTTGCAAACGAATGGGCGAACCAGCATATACAAGTGAATGCGATCGCTCCTGGTTACATTTCGACCAATAACACGCAAGCCATTCGGGACGATGAGAATCGAAATGAAGAGATTCTCAAACGAATCCCTGCCGGGCGCTGGGGAAAGCCTGAGGATCTAGCCGGTGCGGCTGTTTTCCTTAGCTCACCAGCCTCCGATTATATGAACGGTCATATTTTAGCGGTTGATGGCGGCTGGCTTGCGAGATAAACAGACGAGAGAATTCCTATTTGCAGGGATTCTCTTTTTTCTATTTGCATAATTCTCCACCATCCGAGTCACTCTATAAAAAACATGACATGAGGGTGAGGTATTATGAAAAGTCGTATTGAACAAGATATAGCGTCCGTCATCAAGCGCGTCAAAAGCTTTGCTGGGAAAAGTGATGATATCGTGTTCCACTCATTTTCATTTGGCCCTTCTGCTATCTCTGCATGTCTCATGTACGTTGAAGGACTCACAGAATTTGAGATGATTTCCAAACAAATCATTTCACCCATGCAAAAGGAACTGGCTATCACCGAGGTTGATTCTAGTACGCTTCCAGCCCTGTCTAAAACGTTCTTTGGCATCCAAAATGACGTGCTGGAGGATATGAACCTTGCCATCGAGCAGTTATATAACGGCAGGGCTATTTTATTTGTAGATGGCGCGACTCAAGCACTTGCGCTCCAAACGAACCTTTTTCAATTTAGAGAAGTAGAAGAGCCACAATCGGAAGTCCTTGTAAGAGGGCCTCGGATCGGTTTTATTGAAAATCTTGAAAAAAACACGGCTTTGATCCGTGAGCGGGCAAACGACCCAAACCTTGTCATTCAAAAGGTAAATGTAGGTACTCGCAATAAGAAGTCCGCAGCCCTTGTGTACGTTCGTGATATTGTTGACCCTAAATTAGTAGAAGATGTTTTATCACGTATGACCGAAATCAAAATGGATGACATCCCTGAAACCGGCTATATTGAACAGCTAATTGAGGACAGCCACATCTCCATTTTTCCGCAGATTCAAAATACAGAACGTCCTGACCGAGTGATTGCATCTGTGCTTGAAGGAAAAGTGTCAATTTTACTCGATGGCACTCCTTTTGCGCTCATTTTACCGATGACCTTTACAGCCTTGATGCAATCACCTGAAGATTATTATCAGAGATGGACTAGCGCGACTCTTTTACGTTTACTCCGTTATATCGCCGTGCTGCTCACGATTTTTTTACCTGGGCTTTACATTGCACTTGTCTCTTATCATCCAGGCTTATTACCCACACGGATGGCACTCACCATCGCAGGCAGCCGGCAGAATGTTCCGTTCCCTCCTGTTGTTGAGGCGATTCTTATGTCTTTTACGATAGAGCTGCTGCGGGAAGCTGGACTTCGGCTTCCTAGAGCCATCGGGCAGACAATTGGGCTCATTGGCGGCGTCATCATTGGTCAGGCGGCTGTCCAAGCCAATATCGTCAGTGCCTTAATGGTGATTATTGTGTCGCTGACTGCACTTGCTGACTTTACGGCACCATCCTATGACTTTAGTTTCCCACTACGCATCTTGCGGTTTATGGCTATTTTCAGTTCAGCGATGTTTGGGTTATATGGCTTAATCATGTGTTATTTATTTGTGCTTTGTCACCTGATGCAATTAAAGACCTTTGGTTTTGACTATTTCACACCTGTTTTGTCTTCACCGTTTTCAGATTTAAAGGATACGTACGTACGTTTACCAATTGGGCTATTTAAATCGAGACCGAAAACAGCAAAAATAAAAAATCTCAAAAGACAAGGAGATTAAACGATGTACAGAGCTGAGAAGCTATCATTGTTACAAGTCACCATTCTGTGCAGCTCTACAATGATAGGCGCTGGAATTTTAACCATTCCTCGCAGTTCTGCCAATTCAGGATTCCCTGATGGCTGGATCATTGTATTAATACAGGGAGTCATCTTTGCTTTCGTTGCTTTTTTGTTAGGATGGATTGCTGAAAAAAATGCGCCGGATACTATTTTTGAGTCAAATAGAAAAGGAGCCGGTGCCATCATTGGCACGTTCTTTAATTTAATGCTGATTGCCTATTTACTAGGCATTGTCGGTTTTGAAGCGCGTGTACTCGGGGAAGTTGTCCAATTTTTCCTGCTGGAATCGACTCCCATGGCAGTGATTGTGATGATTTTTCTTCTCGTGGCGATCTATCATTTGAAAAGTGGTATCTTTCCAGTCGTCAAAATGGTCACGTACATTTATCCCATCGCCTTGATCATTTACATTGGGCTCATGCTGTTTTGTCTGAAAATATTTGATTTTGATTATTTACGTCCTGTCATGGCGCACGGGTTTAAAGATTTCAGTAATTTGTTCTCTCAAACATTTATTCAATTTACAGGCTTTGAGGTCATTTTGTTTGTTGTACCACTCATTTATAAAGACAAATGGTCGAAGGCGAAATGGGCCGCTGCCATTGGAGTTGGAATTACAACCCTCGTGTACTCGCTCACACTTTTTATTGTGATTGGCTCCATGACAGTGGGAGAAACAAAATCCCTCACCTGGCCCACTGTCTCACTCATTCAAGCACTAGAACTTGAAGGGGTCTTCATTGAAAGATTTGATATTTTTTTACTGACGATCTGGACGTGCCAGCAGTTTATTTGCATGCTTGGCTTTTTCCAATTTGCCATTAAAGGATGCCACACAGTATTTAAGACGACCAATGTAACGAGACTGCTTTGGCTGCTGTTTTTGATTACCTCTGCCCTCTCTTTATTTCCGAAAAATATCAATGAAGTCTTTTACTACTCTACTTTACTCGGCTACGCATTGTTCGCGGTTTTAGCCATTCCTTTTATTACAGCTGTTCTGCTGATGATACGCAAAAAATGGGGAGGTCGTTCTGCATGAGAGGAAGGCGTGTACTGTTATTCTTTTTTTCCTGCTGCCTTTTTCTTCTATCAGCAGGATGCTGGGATTTAAAGGATATTGAAAAACTATCGTTTGTACGCGGTGTTGGTATTGATGAGGAAGACGAGGATGGCGTTAAGCTGACCTACCAAAACCTTGTACCGAAAACAGGCGGAACACAAGAAGCCGATTCTCCCAGCTATGTGAATGTTGTCTCGAAGGGAAAAAATGTGCTGGAGGCTGTCAGTAATGTCGCCTTGAAGGACCCGCCGATCTATAGTGATCACTTGAAAATCTTTTTGTTTGGTAAAACTCAGGCGGAGCATCACGATATTCAAGGAACACTCAATCATTTTATTCGAGATGATGAGGTTCGGCGCAGCAGCTATCTCCTTGTGACACGAGGAGATGCGTCAAAAGTCGTCAACCAAAAATTGAAATCACAGCAAAAGGTCCCAGTTGAGCATATCTTCGAAACATCTAAAAATCGAAGCTTTAACGGAAAGATCGTACCGCCAACACGTATTGGCCGGGCGTCTGATTACTTTCAGATGGGCGTTAGCTTCCTTGTGCAAAGTGTAGATGTGATCGACAGTGAACTTATTTATGATGGGGCAGGTATCATACATGGGAAAACGCGAAAGTTGATCGATTTTATCCCAGCAAATGATGTCCAATCTTTAAACTGGGTGATGGACCGTATCTCAGGCGGCGTTGTACCTGCCACCTACAAAGGTTATCCGATAACGTATGAAATTAAAAAAGCAAAAACGAAGGTCGAGCCCTATCTGAAAGATGGAAAGGTTTCCTTTAAAATTAACATACAAACAAATGGAAAATTGTCTGAGGATCAAAATCCTCCTGAAAACTCATTCGATGAGCAGTACATCAAACGATATGAGCGGATCTTTGCTCATAAAATTAAAGAACGCATTCAAAAAGCGGTCCATCATGTGCAAAAAGAAGTGGGCGTTGATCCCATATTTTTTAACCAGCAGTTCCGTATGAAATATCCTGACTATTGGGATCAGCATGGTACCGAGTGGGATAGGCTCTTCCAAGAAGCAGCTATTGATTACGATGTCAAAGTCAGCATCTTGAACTTTGGTGCAGAAGGTGCAACAAAAAGCTTTAAATGGTAAAGCAAAAAGGCGGTTATCCCGAAGGGGAGCCGCCTTTTTTACGCACGACGATGAGAAGCTGATACAAGGTCACTTGATCAGTCAACGCTTTTGTTTGAAAGCCAAGTGACGCTCCTACTCTTGCCACCTCGTCAAAAAACAATTGGACGTTTTGATCAATCGGAACATTGATCCTCTGCTCAATCGCCCGTTCAAACAAATGATCTGGGAAAAGCGCACGCATTGTGTTTGGTGTGAAGAACCTCAGGTGACCTCGGTCTAAAATTCCTACATCTTGATACGTAAAATCCCCTGTCATTAACGGGAGAAGCACCTCTGCATGCATCATATTGGGCAGGCAGCAAATGATCACACCGCCTGGCTTTAAAGATGCGTGCGCTTGTTCAATGATGTGCCAAGGATCTGACACATGCTCTAAAACATCCGAAAAAATGACCGCATCAAAAAAAGCCTCTTTCTCTAACCATGGGTACTCATCCGCTTTTGCCTCGATGACTTCTTTGTAATATGCCTTTGCGATGGCTGCTTTTAATGGATCAGCCTCTACTCCGTACATGTCAACAGACTGCCGATTCATTAGTTCAAGCCCTGTTGCTCCTGCGCCGCATCCCGCATCCAGTACACAAACAGCATCTTCAGGCAGCAGAGCCACAAAGTACGGATGAGGGGTCATCAAATTAAGATCAATGCCCCATTTATCTAAAAACCGAAGCCTGTTCTCTGCAAACAATGTAGAGATGTTCGTTTCTTGATTCGCTCGAAAGGTTGCATGACCGTGATGATGCACAAATGAATCGTGAACGATTTGAAGCTGATATCCCTTCAGCAAGGATCTCAAACAAAGGTCGTCATCCTCAAAAGATCCATACACGAACCGCTCATCAAATAAACCCACCTCTTCAATAAGCTCTCTTTTCACAAGCAGACAAAACCCCACAAGCCGATGTACATAAGTTCTCTGACCTTTTTTTACAGCCGTATAATTCTTAGCAAATGCTGGTAGCTCCTTTACATCTGTATACGTTGGCTCGACCATTTGAGGACCGCTCACATAATTGGAGACTGGCCCTACCATCCCGATACGTTCTGATGCAAATAACGCCTCTTTTAATGGAGAAAGCCAGTTTTCCGTGACGATCGTGTCGTTATTTAAAAAGAGAATGCTATCCCCAGTCGCTTTTTTTGCTCCTTGATTACAGCCCTTTGCAAAGCCTCGATTTTCTGCATTTTCTATGAAAATCACATCTTTCAGCTCTCTCACATATTCCTTCGTCCCGTCGGTTGACGCATTATCAACGATGATGAGTTCATATTGGTCACTTCGGGTATGCTGCTTGATGCTGTCGATACATTTTTTCGTTAAATGCAGTTCATTGTATGTCAGGATGACAATGCTCGTTTTCCCTTTCATCTCATTTCCACCTTTCGCCCGCCTATTCCATATGTATGTCATATGCAGCACGTTCAGAAGATGAGAGATTGTCCTTTCTTGATTAAACGTTTGTTTAACAAAGAAAAACCAGCTGCATGCGGGCAGCCGGTCATTGTTCACACCGTTTTTCCTTCGTCACCTGTAACGGAACGGTTCCTCTTTTTTAAATCTTCTTCAATTTCTTCAAGACTTTTCCCTTTCGTTTCAGTCACCATATATTTCACAAACAAGAAGGCGCCTACGCCGATGACCGCGTAAATAAGGAAAAGGTTACTGATACCCATCGCGCTTAGTAAAGTTGGGAATGTAAGCGAGATGATTAAATTCCCTGTATGAAGAAGGAAGGTAGAGACGCCTGTACCGATTCCTCGGACATGTACCGGAAACAGCTCAGGAAGCATAACCCAAACGACAGGACCCCAGCTGACAGCAAAGATGACGATAAAGAGCCCTAAACAAATAATAGTCGTCCATCCTGCAACTGTTGACCCCTCGAAAAATCGATTGACCACTGACAGGACTATTAAACTAAGGACCATGCCAGCATTCCCAAATAAGAGCAACGCTTTACGCCCTACACGGTCAATGATTTTAATCGCCACAAACGTCATGACAACATTCACTGCCCCAATTCCGACGGTTCCTAAAATGGCCGCTGAATTACCAAAACCAACGCTTGTGAATGTTTTTGGTGCATAGTAAATAATCGTATTGGTACCGATAAACTGCTGCAGAAAGGCAAGACCGACACCAGCGATTAATGCCGGGCGTACCCATGGCTCAAATAATTCCTTAAAACCGCCTTTTTCTTCACTTTCCGCCTGTTGAATGTCTGAAATTTCTTCTTCCACTTCTTGCTTACTTTTTCTGAGTTTAGATAATATCTCTTTCGCACGGTCTGCCTGACCATGGACAAACAGCCAGCGGGGGCTTTCTGGCATAAACATAATCCCACATAATAAAAACACAGAAGGCACGACCGCAATTCCAAGCATCAGGCGCCATGCCTCTGCATCCGCTAAAGAGTAATTCACAATATAGGCGAGAAGAATACCAAATGTGATCATGAGCTGGTTTAATGAGGACAGTGCACCTCTCGATTCCTTTGGAGCAAGTTCAGATAAATATAATGGAACAATCGTGGTCGAGCACCCGACAGCAAGTCCTAGCACAATTCGGAATAAGACCATCACTTCCGTATTCGGAGCAAGGGCTGTACCAAATCCGCCGATAATAAATAAAATCGCTGCGGCGATGATGGCTTTTTTCCGCCCAAATTGATCTGTCAGCTTTCCAGATAAAGAGGAACCGAGCATCGCTCCGATTAAAATCGAGCTGACAACAAGTCCCTCTGTAAATGCGTTTAACCCTAAATCCTCTTTCATAAATAAGATGGCGCCAGAAATGACACCTGTATCATAGCCATATAAGGCGCCGCCAAGTGCGCCGAAAAAATAAAGCCATCCATTCCGATTTTTCATGTTCATAACCCCTCTTTTGTTCTGTATGTACTGGATGTTTCTCTATGAAAAATCATTTTCCTCACTTTCTGTCACTTCAAACATTTCGATGTTTTATGACAAATATATTTCATTTGCGTATCATTGAAACTTTTTACGATAAGGAAACGTCAATTAAGCGTTAGTGAAAAAAACGTCGCACTATATCCCGTTTTAAGGTATATTTGTTTTAGTTTGTAAGCAAAAAGAAGGACATCTTTACTATAAAAATCATAGCGAGGGTTTAAAATATATGGATCAATCAAGAAGCAAACGCAAAGGAAAAAAGCGTTTAAAACCATGGGTGAAAGTCACTCTATTTATAGTCGGTATCCTTTTACTGACAACCGCTTCTGTCACAGGCTATGCCTACTATAAAGTGACAAGCGCTGCAAAAAAAGCACAAGTATCTTTAGATCGCGGCGCACAATCTGTCAAACGGATTGAAGCATTCGATCCTGGGAAAGACAGCTTTTCTGTCTTGCTGCTTGGTATTGACAGCAGACCGGGCGAAACAGTGAAACAAGCACGAAGCGATGCGATGGTCTTAGCAACCGTCAATCGTACAAATAAAACCGTAAAATTATTAAGCATTCCAAGGGACTCATACGTGAATATTCCAGGGCATGGCTATGACAAAATTACACATGCACACGCATTTGGCGGTGCAGATTTAACCTTAAGTACAGTCGAAGATTTACTAGATATTCCGGTTGATTTTGTGATCCAAAGTAATTTCAAAGCATTTAAAGAGATCGTCAATGAACTAAACGGGGTCTCTATTAACGTCAAGGATGAATATGTGGTCAAACAGGTTCTAAAAGATACAAAGGGCAAGGTACAGCTTCAAACAGGAACTCATACGCTAGACGGTGATCAAGCTCTTGCATATGTGAGAACAAGAAAAGCAGATAGTGATTTAATGCGCGGGCAGCGTCAAATGGAAGTATTAAAAGCCATTTTTGATAAATCAAAATCGTTAACATCTATTCCGTCATATGACAATATCATTGATACACTTGGTGATAATGTCGCGACCAACCTTTCAATGAAAGAGCTAGTCGGGCTTTTCCCGCTTCTGACGTCATTGAAATCGGTTGATACCATTCAGCTGAAAGGCTCTGATTACCAGCCAAACGGAGTTTATTATTACCAATTGGATCAAAACCAGCTAAACGAAGTGAAGACTGAATTGAAGAAGCAGCTTGAATTATCATAAACAGAAAGCGTCCCTAAGGGGCGCTTTTTTACTTGCTGACGATGATGCAGATTTTTCCCCTTTGGCTTATTTCCTTGATCATTCGATCATTTTTGTTTAGCCTTGATAGAGAGGACAAGCATCGTATTGCTCATGAGAATGAACGAAATCGTACATACTTTGAAGAGGCTATTGCATGCATGAAGGAGGATTTGACAGCGATGAAAAAAATGATTGCGATTGATTTAGACGGTACACTTTTAAATACAAAAAGTGAAATATCTGCTCAAAACAGGGAGGCATTGATCCGCGCGAAGGAAGCGGGATATATTGTCACCATCTGTACAGGGCGGGCGACTTTTGACGTGAAGGAACTGCTTGGCGATTTGGACATCCCTATTATTGCAGCAAACGGCGGAACCGTTCATACAGAAGGTTACGAACTTTTCAGCCGTATCACACTTGACCAAGAAGCAGGAAAACGAGCGGCTCAGGCATTAGTAGAACGAAACATTTACTTTGAGGTTTACACGGACGATGCGCTCCTCTCTCCTTTTGATGGAAAAGAGAAGCTGAAAGCAGAATTTGATGTGATCAAAAGCGCGAATCCAAATGAAGATATAGCTGATTTATGGGAAGGGGCAATGACTCAATTCAAACAATTCGGCATCAAACCAGTGGATGATATTCGTCAGATTTTTGGGTCGAATGAAGCGACCTATAAATTACTCTGCTTCTCGTTTGATATGAACAAACTACAGGAAGCTCGAGATCTTCTCACGGAAATGCCTGAGCTTTCATTGACCTCTTCTGGAAAACATATCATTGAGGTTCTTCCAAAACAGTCTGGAAAAGGACATGCTCTTAAAAAGCTCGCAGCTCATTACGGCGTAGACCGCTCACATATTTATGCGATTGGCGACAGCCCCAACGATCTATCCATGTTTGAGGAAGCAGGCCACCGCATTGCAATGGGGAATGCCGTTGATGTCATTAAAGACAAGAGCACCTACATTACAAAAGGCAATCATGAAGACGGTGTTGCTTACTTTATTGATCTCCTTTTACAAAATCAATTCCACGAAAAAAAGACGCTTGTCTGATCAGCGCCTAAAGAGAAGTCTAAAAGTCCGATACGAGCGTGGATCGGGCTTTTTCTTTATTTTTGATTCTAACAGCCGTCTCATACTTATCCTTCCAGTACGTACTTGTTTTCATATTCGTAAGCACGACACCATTTGAGACGGTCACATGAATGACTTGATTTGACCCTGCATAAATCGCCGGCATCAATGACGTTCCACTAAAGAAAACGAGATCTCCCGGCTTCAGCTCCGACCGTTTCACAGGCGTACCTGCCTTGACTTGACCTGACGCATAACGAGGCAGCTCAATACCAAGCACTTCACGATACACATACTGTGTGAACCCTGCTGTGTCAAAGCCTTGCTTTGGATTCGTCCCACCTTTAACATAAGGAACTTCACCAATATACGTAGCAGCTTTTGAGACAATCGGGTCTTCTTTTGCTAATTTCAGCTCCGTTAATCGTTTCGCACCTGTCCATTTTTCGCGCCAATACGACTCAGACAAATAAGAAATCGTCACACTTTCCGAACGGCTCGCATGAATAAAGCGGTCGCCTCCAATATACATACCTACATGAGAAATTCCGGGCTTATATGTGTTGCTAAAAAAGACAAAATCCCCAGGGCGAATATCGCCTAATGCCACTTTTTCTCCAACGACCCACTGCTGTTCAGCACTTCGAGGTAAATAAATCCCAAGTGATTTTTCAAATAAATACTGTAAAAATCCTGAGCAATCGAATCCAGTCTTTGGATCTGCTCCTCCAAATACGTAAGGAATACCTAAATAGGTCATCGCATCTTTCACAAGAGGGTCATCAGAAATTTCTTGTGTACCGGGCAGTCGTTTAACCGCATATAATCGATCAGTCCAATATTTGCTTTTGCTGACATCTGTTTTCACCACACCTTGACTAAGCGTGATGTGGATGACCTGATTGTTACCAGCGTACAATGCCACATGTGTCGGGATATCCTTTGTTTCTTCAAGGCTTCGAAAATATACAAGGTCACCTGGCTGGGCTTTGTCCCATGATACCTTTTTTCCAATCTGATACTGATCGATTACCTTCCGCGGCAAATCAAAAGCGCCTGATGTCTTGTACACATATTGCGTAAACCCTGATGCGTCAAAGCCCGTTTTTGGATCGGTTCCTCCTTTATGATAAGGTGTTCCAATCAGCTTTTCCGCTCGCTGCAAGGGAGACGCTGTTTGAGCAACTGCTTCTGATTGATTCATGAACATGAGCCCTACGAGCGCGCACCCACCAATCACTATTCCTTTCCACTTCATGACCTTTCCCCTCCTTTCTTCTATAGTTTCGGCATGACACCTAACCTTTTACACCTTTTTTCGACAAAAAAGAGCACGCAATGCGTGCCCTCTATGCTCGTTAGAGTTATTTACTTGCTTCCGTTTTTGACTGTTTTTGTTGTTCGATTTTCTGCATTTCAACCGAGATCTTTTGTTTTTCATGATCTGTGAGGCTGTCACTAAATTTAAAAGCAGACATAAAGACAAAGACTAAAATTAACGCAACAAACGGCCAGCTTGCTTTTAGAAATTTCATTTCTTCTCTTTCCCTCCGTTTTCTTTTAAGTGTTTAACTTTATCAGCGTGATCTACTTCAAAGAAAATGTGCCCGTCTTTTTCTTTCCAATCCGCATTCGTACCATTTGTCAGCATACGGATAATGGATTTTGATTCAAATGATCCTGCTTTAACCGGAGCAGGTGTTGCTTCTTTGATGTACATTGGGACCACTTCAAATGTCGCTTTTCCATCTTCATTCAGATGATACTGAACAAGTGCAGAATCACGTGTTCTTGACCAGCCTTGGTCAAAAATAAAGTTTCCTAAGCTATAGAAGATCGCCGTGCCGTTATAGACTTCCATTGGCTCAAGAACGTGCGGATGAGCACCGATAATGATATCAGCACCAGCCTTAGACATCGCTCTTGCCAATTCTCTTTGTCTATCGTTTACCTCATTGTTGTACTCCTGTCCCCAGTGAGCATGAACAACGACGACATCTGCCTTTTCAGCAGCCTGCGAAATCATCGGAATAAAGATAGATGGGTCGGCTGGCAAGATACCGGCCTGGCGATTCGTTGCTTTAAAATCTTTCCCATACACATCTGTAAAACCAAGTGTAGCGATTTTGACACCATTTACTTCTTTATACGAAATGTTCTGCTTCGCATCCTGAAGGTTAAGGCCTGCGCCTGTATAATCCATGTCAGCTTGTTTAAAGGCATCAATCGTTTTGTTCAGCCCTTTTTCACCATAGTCTGCCGCATGGTTATTCGCAAAGTTTAATACAGAGAAATTCAAATCCTTCAACGCTTTGACAGAATCCTCATCTGTTTTTAAATGAATATTCTTTTGCGCCGCTTGTTCCCGGTCTGATGCGACTGGATGCTCAAAGTTACCAGTCACATAATCTGACACATCAAAGTATGGTTTAGCATAGCGAAAGAGATGCTGTTTTCCATAACGGTCTGTTACTTTCTCTACGTTTCTTCCAAACATAATGTCACCGACAAACGAAGCGGTCAGGATGTTTTCTGGATTCTTTTGTACAGTTGGCACTTTTGCTTGCCCGATAAACGTAAATAGAAATGTACAAGCAATGACGATCGGTAAAGCAATCAGCACGTGTTTATTCGTTTTTTTCTTTTGATTCTTTGTGATTTTCAGCAGCTTTTCCTGAAAGCTCAATTTTTTATTCATCATTGGACACACCTTATCTTAAAATAGATAGTAAACATACATGATGGCAAATGTTGCACCACTTAGAAGTAACGTGCTTCCAAGGGTCATCGTAAGACCTTGTTTTTGAATCGTATTTGCAATCAATCCAGGAACGATAATACCGATTCCGCGGAATTCTGCTATTTCAAATGGGACCACTGGGTAGAAGAAATCAAAGACTAGCTTTAAGGCAATCCCTGTAATCAGCATTGCAGCAAACTTTCTGCGTCCGTATAAAATCATAAATTTCGATAGACCAAAGCGAACGATGACATACGTAAGCAAGCTGACAGATAAGACAACTAAAATGAAGACTGGCTGGTTAAATACAAGCGCCAGATAACCTGGGACAACAAGTCCAGCTGGTACGATTCCTGTTTTTTCTGCAAAGATTAAACTAAGTAGAACACCTAAAATTAACGAGATATAAAGATCTGATCCGAACATTTTCTATATTTCCTCCTAGCTGACAAGCTGCTTAATTTTGTATTCTTGAATTTTTTCGATTAACGGTTCAGCGGCACCATGAATATTGCCGACTCCATAAACCACTCGATTATGAAGCTTTTTCTCAAGCATGTTCATAATTTCTTCTGTAGATTGATATTCAAGGTTGTGTAAGTGGTCAGCCGGAATTTTTCCATCCTCATATGCCTTTACAATTGGATCTGTTGTTTCACCAATTAAGACGAGATCACTTGCTTCAATATAAGGAAGTACATCCTCCGCAAACTGGATCGTTCGATCTACACGATCCGCACGGCAGTTCATGATAATAATCGGTTCATCTGTTGGATATCCAATTTCTTTCACACGCTTCCAAATGTTCAATGTAGATGATGCGTCATTTGCCGCAAAACCATTTACAAAGTGTCCAGGCGTTTTCGCATCCATTAATGGAAGAATTCTCATCGCTCCTGGATCAGGCGGCGCATTTAACATTCCTCGGAATGCCGTATCTTCATCAATTCCCAATGCCTGTGCAACACCAAGTGCAAGTGAGGCATTATCTGGGAAGACCATGTACTCAAATTTCCGCAAATACTCATCAGAAATCTTGGAATTATCTGCAACAATGACTTCTGTATTGCGTTTTTTCGCAATCTCTTTAAAGAAATCCGTATATTCACTATCCGTAATAACCAAGTGTCCATTGTAAGGAATTGTCGCTGTAAAGGCTTCTGCTATTTCATCAAGTGTCGGCCCCATGACGTCCATATGATCTTCAAGAACGTTTACGATCACGCCAATATTCGCTTGAAGCAGCTCTTCCTGAAAGATGATTTGGTAATCTGGATTTACCGCCATACATTCACTGACGATGGCATTTGCTCCTCTTTCAACGGTTTCTCTCATAACTTCCTTCTGCTCACCGATATTCGGTCCTTGCGGTTTCCTTTTAATCGGTTTCTCCTCTGGCGTATCCCAATAAATCATTCTTGCATCTGTTCCCGTTGTTTTGCCGACAGTTTTATAACCTGCCTCCATTAAGATACCGGTTGTCAATCTTGTAACGGTAGACTTTCCGCGAATACCATTAATATTGACGCGCACCGGTAGGGCATCGATATTTTTCTGGTGACGCTTCTTTTCAATAAAGCCAATCCCTAACATGATGACACAGGCTATAACGATTAACCACATCGCTTATCTACATCTCCTTTTTTTATGAGTGTGATATGTAAATTCAATCAACAGTATATAGGTTCAGCATAAAATCACAATCGGTATTATGTAACATAATCTTTCACTTCCTCGTATGCCAAATTCCTCTAATCAGAAGGTGTATTGACCTAGCTCCTCTTTAAATGAAAAGGCCAAAAGACGGACAAAAATCAGCCTGAATTTCGCCTTCAATCAAGAGTAAGCGTTACCATCAAGCATCGAAAAATCTTTTGTCCTTTTCTCCCTAAATTTTTTGACAATTGTTAAGATGTATTTTGAATCAATGTTTTAAAGCCCTTTAAACTCTATAACCTCAGTCATATCAGTGCTTTAAATGAATAGTGCGTGTTTTGGAATGTTTTCGATTTTTGAAGGAACAGGTTAGAAAGTCATCCTCATCGCTCAGAATGCTATGTGTTGACCTATGACAAAGGTCATCTCTAAAAAAATCAAGTCATATGCTTATTTTCAGGTCACGAAAAATTGGGATAAGATGTAAACTATTGATCATTTCGAAATGCCTTCTCATTACGAATTTCGCTCCTTATGACCTAAACAATGAAACATTATTCATTTCTTTTTATCAAGATTCATCATTTCTTAACATTTTTAATATGATTTTAGTTGAAAGTTGTCAGCTTATGTCATGCTTTCAACTAAGGTGACGAATAAAATCAGCCTCTCCGCTCACACTATGGTTAAAAAACTGTGAGAGGAGGCTAAAGATGCCAAATACGAATGAGCAAACACGCTTACACTTTTTATCAGGCGGTTTTGAGGAAAAGATTCGAATCCTGAAGAAAGCATTTCAGCAAAGCGCCGATTTTGAATACCGGGAATTAATGGTGAATGAAACGAAATCAGTGCTGTTTTATATTAAAACAAGAGTTGAAGAAAGCAAATTAAACGACTTCATTATCGGCAACTTGCTCGGTCCTCCTGGAGAGCAGAACTATACAAAATCACTTAGTACACTCGAAACAGGAGACTTGACGCTGATTGTCGACAGCATTATTGCAGGAAGCATTGCTTTCCTTGATGAAAAATCCTCACAGATCAAAATATTTGCCGTTGGACAGCCGCCGCTGCGTTCCATTTCTGAACCTTCTTCTGAAAGTATTATTGCAGGCGCACATGATGGGTTTGTTGAGAGTTTAGATACCAATTTATATTTACTGCGGTCACACTTAAATGATCGAAAACTTGCGATCCAGTATCATAAGATCGGCACAAAATCTGAAACAAAGGTTGCGACAGTTTATATTTCTGATATTGCCAATCAAGAAAAGATAGATGAGGTCAACAGACGAATTTCTTCCATTAAAGTAGACACGCTGCTCAGCCCCGGTTCTATTGTAGAAGCGATTGAGGATGATTCATATTCCATCTTCCCGCAGCTCATTGATACAGAACGACCTGACAAAGTGAGATCCGCCATTCTTGAGGGGAGAATTGTTGTGCTGATGGATGGCAGTCCAATGGCTATCATTCTGCCTATTACGTTCTTTAGCTTCTTTCAATCACCAGATGACTACAATAGTCGCTGGATTCCAGCTACGTTTATTCGTATTCTTCGTTATGTTGCCTGTATCATCGCTGTGATTTTGCCTTCTTTTTATATTGCGGTCATCGGCTTTCATTATGAGGTTGTCCCGGATGAATTAGCGATTACGATGAAAAATTCCATTATTGGAATTCCTTTTCCACCTTTAATAGAAGCTATGCTGATGGAGATTACGATTGAGCTCATACGCGAGGCAGGGGTGCGTCTGCCAAAACCAATTGGACAGACAATTGGGATCGTAGGCGGTTTGGTCATTGGAGATGCGGTAGTAAAAGCTGGGCTCATTTCGAATGTTCTTATCGTTGTGGTCGCCGTGACCGCTGTTGCTTCCTTTGTTCTTCCTTCGTTTGAAATGACGTCTACCATCAGGATGCTGCGTTTTCCGCTCATGTTCATGGCATCGATGTTTGGGTTTATTGGCATTTCATTCGGCCTGTCGATCGTCCTGATGAATTTATGCCGCCTTGAATCACTAGGTGTCCCGTATTTATCTCCAGTAACTCCATTTAACTGGCAGGACTTAAAAGACACTGTGATTCGATTACCGATGTGGATGTATAAAAAACGCCCTGTTTACTTAAATCCAAAAAAGAAAGAGCAAATTGAAAATTTGAGAGGATGGAAAAATCAAGATGAAAAATAAAATATCTCCATCTCAAGCTGTCTTTTTTATCATTCAATCTCAAATTGGTGTCGGTATTTTAGCCCTGCCTCATTTGCTTATGAAAGATATGGGGCATGATGGCTGGATGGCTATCATTTTGGCCTGTTTTTTTATCCAAATCATCAATACCATTTTTATATATATCATTCACAAATATCCTGAGACATCATTTTTCGAGGCGTTAATTGAGGTTTTTGGAAAATGGATTGGGCGAATCTTAGTGGCTCTTTATACAATTTATTTCGCCTCAGTCTGTATTGTCGTTCTATCTATTTTCACGAGAATTCTGGGTATATGGGTTTTACCACTTACACCCAATTGGGTGATCAACCTACTACTCATGATATCCATCCTTTACATCGCCAAGGAACAAATTACAGCGATTGTCAGATTCAACTTTATTCTGACTCCTTTTTTACTCTTGTTGTCTCTCATCATGCTGTATTCATTAAAAGGAACCAATATCGACTACCTTATGCCCTTTTTCCAAACGGACTTCTCTCAATTTCAGCTTGGATTAAAGGATGTTGTATTATCTATGAATGGATTTGAAATGATTTTGATCATCTCTCCACTGATGAAAGGCACCATTAAAGCGCGATACAAGGTCATGACCATTGCCAATATATGCACGACTCTTTACTACCTATTTATCACAGTGATTTGTTTTATGTTTTTCAGCCCGATTGAGCTTAAAATCATTCCAAATCCTGTTCTTTATCTGTTAAAAACCATTTCGTTCGGTGTGATTGAGCGGACAGATCTGATTTTTCTGAGTTTCTGGGTATTTATCATTCTTGCCACACTCAGTAATTATCTTTACTTTTGTGCAAATGGCGTAGCAAGTATTCTCAAGAAAAAAGACCACAAAAAATACGTCTTTTATTTTGCCATTTTGATCTATGCGGCTAGCTGCTATCTTGCAACCGATAATTTTAGAATTCAACGTTTTAATGACTTTACCACCATTGCGCAATATTCATTTATTTACACACTCCCGATCTTTATGGCAATTATCATCTTTTTCAAACATCGTAAAGGGAAGGTGAAATCACATGCGTCATAAGTACATACTGACTTTGCTCATGTGTGTGTCTCTCATATTCATGCCTGGCTGCTGGGATCAAAACTTATTAAAGAATATCTCTCTTGTTTTAACCTCTGCTGTTGATCAAGGAGAGGATGACAATGCCAAGTACTCGATTACTTATCGAAAGGTGCAGCAGTCTCAAAGTATGGAGCAAGGAAATACAGGCAGCTTTTTAACCACTCTTCTCACAACGGAAGCACCTACTTTAAGGAAAGCAAGAACCAACTTCAGCCGGATTGTGGATCAAAAAATAGACATGTCGAAAATGCGGGTGATGCTGGTCGGTGATGAATTTGCCCAAAATCGTCTTCTTCCCTACTTAGATATGTTTTATCGTGATCCGAAAAGCCCCCTCCTCGCAAATCTCGCCGTTGTTCAAGGGGGGACCTGTGAAGAAGTGATTAACTCGCTGCTGAAGGAAAAGCTCATTGTGAGTGACTATTTAAATAACTTGATCACAACCGCATCACGCTCATCCCAAGTAGCACCTAAAAACATTCAAAGTATTCGATCTAAAATGCTCCAAACTGGAGAGGACTTCACACTGCCCTTAATCCATTTTGATCAATCGAAGAAATTAATCAGTGTAAAAGGCGTCGCCCTATTTGATAATGAGAAAAAGAAAGGTGAGCTGTACGGACAAGATGCCATTCTTCTCACTGTCATGGACGAGAATATGGGCAAATATGCGAACTTCACTAAAAAAGTAAGAAGTGATATGAAATCAAAGGAGAACAATTACATCACCATTCAAGTGACAGATTCAAAGAGAGACATCAACATTATCAATCCTGACCATCGAAACTTAACCTTTTCTCTTGAGTATGAATTCACGACCTCTGTCCTTGAATACCCGAAAGATAATCTAGACACAGATAAAAAAATTAAAATGCTCAACAAAAGGCTTTCCGCGATTTTGACAAAAGAAGCAGAAAAAGTCGTGGCCTCCCTGCAAGAAGCAAACTCTGACGTCCTTAGCCTAGGCAGAAAATATCGGGTAAGACACTATGATGAATTCATGAAGATGAACTGGGTCACTGATTATCCAAATGTAAAAATCATCCCAAAAGTCAAAGTGAATATTACCCAAACAGGGATTATTAGTTAAGAAAAGGAAGAGTTCATCTTTCTTTTCTTTTTTTATTTTTTTAAGATTGTCATTTAAAAGCTTTCATGATAATCTATTTGTGTAAACGGTTACACATTCACGAAGGGAGGCACTCCATTGGCTACCATTAAAGATGTTGCAAAAGCTGCACAAGTGTCTGTTGCCACTGTGTCTCGCGTGCTTAACGATACTGGATATGTCCATACAGATACGAAAACCCGCGTGACACAAGCGATGCAGGAGCTGAACTACTTTCCCAATGAAGTGGCTAGATCCCTTTTCAAAAGAGAATCCCGCTTAATCGGTTTGATCTTGCCTGATATCACAAACCCCTTCTTTCCTCAGCTTGCTAGAGGCGTAGAGGATGAGATTCATGCGCAAGGTTTTCGGTTATTATTCGGAAACAGTGATGAAGATCGAGAAAAGGAATTGGCTTATTTACAAACCTTTAAACAAAATCAAGTGGTCGGTGTCATCGCTGTCACAAACGAACCTGAATCAGATATATACAATGATGATGAATTGCCGGTTGTGTTCTTAGATCGAACCGTCTCGCATGCACCTTCTGTATCTGCAGATACTGCAGCTGGCGGGAAAATCGCCGCAATGGAATTAATCAGGCGCGGCAGCCGGCAGATCACACTGCTGAAAGGACCTGCCCACCTTCAAACAGCGAGGCAGCGATTCAAGGGTGCACTCGATGTACTGACCGAAAAGGGTGTCGACTTCCATGTGATGTCTAATGCTTCGTTTTCTTTTCAAGAAGCCCGAAAAAGTGCCAAGGCTCTTTTTCAGCTGTACCCTGAAACAGATGGCATCATTGCCAGTAATGACATTGTCGCAACAGCGGTCATACACGAAGCACTTCGGATCGGAAAAGCCGTTCCAGAGGATGTTCAAATCATTGGGTTTGACGATATTCCGCAAAGCGAGCTGCTCTTCCCTTCCCTATCGACAATTAGGCAGCCTGCCTATGAGATGGGAAAAGAAGCGGCGCAGCTGTTAATTAAAGCGATTCAGAAACAACCTATAGATCAACCAGTTATTCAAATGCCCGTCTCTTTTATTGAACGAGAGACCACAAGAAAGGTGGATTCACAATGAGTCATATTGTCGTAGTAGGAAGCTGTTCAATGGATTTAGTTGTCACTTCGGATAAACGGCCAAATGCCGGTGAAACAGTGTTAGGCGAATCATTTAAAACCGTCCCAGGCGGAAAAGGCGCCAATCAAGCAGTCGCCAGTGCCAGACTCGGTGCTGATGTATACATGGTCGGCCGGGTCGGTGATGACGCTTATGGTCAAGATATTCTCAGCAATCTACAAGACCAAGGGGTCCGCACCTCATATATGAAACCGGTTACCGAAATGGAAAGCGGCACGGCTCATATCATTTTAGCGGAAGGTGATAACAGCATTGTCGTGGTCAAAGGGGCAAATGACGAGGTCACTCCTGACTATGTAAGAGAAGCACTTTCTACAATAGATGATATTGGAATGGTCCTCATTCAGCAAGAAATTCCTGAAGAAACAGTCGAAGCCGTCTGCACCATTTGCAGTGAGAAAGGGATTCCGGTCACCTTAAATCCCGCACCAGCTCGTCAAGTTTCTCAGCAAATATTAGATCAAGCTGCCTATATTACTCCAAACGAACACGAAGCAGCTCTTATGTTTGATGGACTCACCATAGCAGAAGCTTTGCGCCAATATCCAAACAAATTACTCATTACAGAAGGAAAAAATGGTGTTCGTTACTTTGACGGAATAAAAGAAGTGTTGGTGCCAGGCTACCCTGTGAAAGCCGTTGACACTACAGGCGCTGGTGATACTTTTAACGGTGCTCTAGCTGTAGCACTAGCAGAGGGAAAATCCCTATACGACGCACTTGCCTTTGCCAACTTAGCCGCATCTATCTCTGTCACCAAGTTCGGTGCACAAGGCGGCATGCCAACAAGAGAAGAACTGGAGAGAAAAAAATGAAAAAAAACGGCATCTTAAACAGTCATATCGCCAAGGTACTTGCTGACCTTGGTCATACAGATACAATCGTCATCGCAGACTGCGGCCTGCCGATTCCAGAAGGTCCAGTCAAAATCGACCTGGCACTATCAATCGGCACACCGTCCTTTCAGGAGGTCACCTCCCTCCTTCTTCAAGAAATGGCGGTTGAACACATGACTGTAGCTAGTGAAATCAAAGAAGCCAATGAGCGAGATCATCTATTTTTAAAGAAAGCGTTCTCACAGCCATTACATGATGTAGACCACGAGACGTTCAAAGACATGACCAAACAGGCAAAAGCAGTCATTCGCACGGGTGAAGCCACCCCATACGCAAACTGCATTCTTCATGCCGGTGTCATCTTTTAAAAGGAGGAGCCAGATATGAACATTGAGATGCATAACATCCATAAGGCCTTTGGAAAAAACACCGTTCTTTCCGGGGTCTCCTTTGACCTCGTCACAGGTGAGGTTCACGCGCTCATGGGTGAAAATGGCGCAGGAAAATCAACTTTAATGAACCTGCTCACAGGTCTTTATTCATTAGACCAGGGAACGATTCAAATCGACGGGAAAGAAACCGCTTTCAAAAATCCGAAGGAAGCGGAACAACACGGCATCGCCTTTATTCATCAAGAGCTCAACATATGGCCAGATATGACCGTCTTGGAAAACCTATTCATCGGGAAAGAAATCTATACGAAATTTGGATTGCTAGACACAAAGAAAATGAAGGTTCTTGCCCAAAGCCAGCTGGACCGATTGTCTGTGAACCTCTCGCTTGATCAAGAGGCAGGTAGCTGCTCTGTTGGACAAAAACAGATGATTGAGATTGCAAAGGCATTAATGACGGAAGCGAAGGTCATCATCATGGATGAGCCAACAGCAGCTCTTACAGACCGTGAGATTGAAAAGCTCTTTCAGGTCATTGAATCTCTCAAAAAGGAAGGCGTATCCATCGTCTATATTTCTCACCGTATGGAGGAAATTTTTGCGATCTGTGACCGGATTACCATCATGCGCGATGGGAAAACGGTCGATACGAAAGCCATACCTGAAACAAATTTCCATGAGGTCGTCAAAAAAATGGTCGGCCGCGAATTAACAGATCGATACCCTGAGAGAACGCCTTCTTTAGGAGATACTATCCTTGAGGTGAAGCAAGCGACAAGAAAAGGACAATTTCAAGATATCAATTTCTCCGTTAAAGCTGGAGAAATCGTCGGTGTTGCAGGCTTAATGGGCGCTGGCAGGACCGAAATGATGCGGTCACTGTTTGGTCTTGATCCTCTTGATCAAGGGGAAATCTGGGTTCATGGGAAAAAGGCTATCATTAAAAAACCAAGTGATGCCGTCAAGCTCGGCATCGGCTTTATCACAGAGGATCGCAAAGATGAAGGACTCATGCTGGATGCATCCATTCGAGAAAACATTGGTCTGCCAAACTTAGAAAGCTTCTCTCCAAAGGGACTGATCGATAAGAAAAACGAACAGGATTTTGTTGACCTGCTCATCAAAAGATTGACGATTAAAACGGCTTCCTCTGAAATCTCTGCTCGAAGTCTCTCTGGTGGAAATCAGCAAAAAGTCGTCATCGCCAAATGGATCGGCATCCAGCCGAAGGTCTTGATTTTAGATGAACCGACAAGAGGTGTCGACGTCGGAGCGAAACGAGAAATCTACCAGTTAATGAATGAACTGACTGATCGAGGTGTTGCCATTTTAATGGTCTCCTCTGAGCTCCCAGAAATTCTAGGGATGAGCGATCGAGTGCTTGTCATTCATGAAGGAACCATCAGCGGAGAATTAAATAAAGCAGACGCAACACAAGAACGAATTATGACACTAGCTACAGGAGGGAAGTAACATGAAACCACTTACTTCAAATGGACGATTTGACAACATCATGCAAAAGCTTGGGCCATTCTTAGGACTCATCATCCTTGTCGCCATTGTTTCTATTTTAAACCCGGCCTTTTTAGAGCCATTAAACATCTTAAACTTACTGAGACAAATCTCCATTAATGCCCTCATTGCCTTTGGAATGACGTTTGTTATTTTAACAGGAGGAATTGATTTGTCGGTCGGTGCCATTTTAGCACTTTCTAGTGCGCTGACTGCCGGATTTATCGTGTCTGGTATGGACCCGATTTTAGCTATTATCGTTGGCTGTATCATCGGCGCTATTCTTGGGATGGTCAACGGTCTTTTAATCACAAAAGGAAAAATGGCTCCTTTTATCGCAACACTTGCCACGATGACGATTTTCAGAGGATTAACACTTGTTTATACAGACGGAAACCCGATTACAGGACTCGGATCTAACTATGCCTTTCAGTTATTCGGACGCGGGTATTTCTTAGGCATTCCTGTTCCAGCGATCACGATGCTTCTCACCTTTATCGTGCTCTGGGTGCTGCTTCATAAAACGCCTTTCGGCAGAAGAACATATGCAATCGGTGGGAATGAAAAAGCTGCGCTCATTTCAGGAATCAAAGTACCGCGCGTAAAAATTATGATCTATTCATTAGCAGGGTTCATGTCTGCTCTAGCAGGTGCGATCTTAACATCTCGTCTAAACTCAGCCCAGCCAACAGCTGGTACGTCCTATGAGCTTGATGCAATTGCTGCCGTTGTACTTGGCGGGACAAGCCTTTCCGGCGGAAGAGGGCGAATTGTCGGCACACTGATCGGGGTGCTTATCATCGGTGTCCTGAACAACGGTATGAACTTACTTGGTGTATCATCATTCTATCAATCTGTTGTGAAAGGGATTGTCATCTTGATTGCAGTCCTACTAGACAGAAAGAAATCTGCTTAAGGAGGCAGCTGCTATGAAAAAATTTCTCATTCTCATTCTGACTCTCTCATTGTTCATGCTTTCTGCCTGCTCGCTAGAACCGCCAGAGTGGGCCAAATCAACAAAAGATGGGAAGAAAAAAGACATCAAAATCGGTCTCTCGATCTCGACCTTAAACAATCCATTCTTCGTTTCTCTTAAAAACGGGGTGACGAAAGAAGCGAAAAAGCTTGGCATCGAAGTCGTCATTGCAGATGCTCAAAATGATTCAGCAAAACAAACAAGTGACGTAGAAGATTTAATTCAGCAAGGGGTCGACGCATTGCTTATCAACCCAGCGGACTCGTCTGCCATCTCAACTGCTGTTGAATCAGCGAATGCTTCAGATATTCCTGTCATCACATTAGACCGTTCAGCTGAAAGCGGTAAAGTAGAAGCACTGGTTGCTTCAGATAACGTCAAAGGCGGCGAAATGGCAGCCAACTTTATTATCGACAAGGTTGGAAAAGGCGCTAAAGTCGCTGAATTAGAAGGTGTACCAGGCGCTTCCGCTACACGTGAGCGCGGAAAAGGATTCCATCAAATAGCAGATAAAGATCTAAAAGTGACAGCAAAACAAGCAGCTGACTTCGACCGAACAAAAGGGTTGAACGTCATGGAAAACCTCCTTCAAGGAAACCCTGACATCAAAGCCGTTTTTGCCCACAATGATGAAATGGCGCTTGGCGCACTAGAGGCGATTCAAAGCTCTGGAAAAGACATTCTCGTCGTTGGCTTTGACGGAAACGAAGATGCACTCAACTCGATCAAAGCAGGAAAACTATCTGCCACAGTCGCCCAGCAGCCAGAGCTGATCGGAAAACTGGCAGTCGGTGCTGCAAGCGACGTCTTAAAAGGGAAAAAAGTACAAAAGAACATCGCAGCTCCACTGAAACTAGAACAGAAAAAATAAACACAAAACCCCCGATAGCTCTCGGGGGTTTTTCCTATTATTCTGGTCTTTTCAGCACATATGACGTCCCTAAATGGGCATAATCATTACCCGCTAAACGTGCGACTGGCTTCAATTCAGAAGTAGAAACATATCCTTTTTCCGCATCATACACAGCCTCATCTAAATGCGCACACACAACCCGGCCAATGATATGATCGACCGTGATCTCCCCTTCATCATTTTGAAAGGTAAGATGCTTTTCAAGCTGACATTCAAAGCGAATACGCGCTTCCTGAATGCCCGGCACTGACACGACATGACTCTTTACTTGATGAAGACCGGTTCGATCCAGCTCACTCTCATCCTGTGGCAGCGTAGCAGCTGTTTCATTAATATCTTCTATTATCGCTTCATCACTCACATGGACTACAAATTCTCCTCTGTCAATCATATGCTGCGCTGTGTCTTTCATCTGACCTTCGCGTCGTCCGATAGAAACTGCGAGGAGCGGCGGGTGTCCGCTGATGACATTAAAGAAACTAAATGGTGCGGCATTGACAACATCGTCTTTAGACAGACTTGTAATAAACGCAATCGGTCGTGGAACAATAGAGCCCGATAATAATTTATATGCTTCTTTTCTTGATAGCTGATCCATTTGCAACGTAATCAATTCAGACACGCCTCCTTTTGGTGTATCGACATCATACCATACCTCTTTTTCTATGCCTCTGATTCAGGCTCGGTGCGATGCAGGATATGGTGGACAAGATGAAATAAAGCAGGATTATGATTTTCTCGTCTATAGGAAATCGTCCATTCTGCCAGAAGCTGTTCACCTTCAATGGACCGATACACAACATCTAGATTAAATAAACGCCGGGCTGATTTCGGAATGACCGCAATGCCGATACCAGCTGTGACAAGGCCAATCACCATTTGATATTCAGCCGCTTCCTGCACAATATTCGGAGAAAACCCGTACTTTTCACATAGCAGGACAAAGTGTTGATAAAGGGACGGCCATGATTCCTGTGATAAAGAAATAATCGGCTCATGACGAATATCTTCGATCGTGACCGCCTCTTTTTTCGCCAGCGGATGATTTTTTGGAATCGCAAAAATACATTCACTTTGCTTCATCAAACGGCTGACCAGTTCTTCATGAGGAGATGTAGGATGTAAAAAACCGATATCAATCTCCCCATTTAAAAGCGCTCCTAGCTGCTGCGGAACAGAAAGCTGCTCCAGCTCAATACTGACAGAGGGATACAGCTCTCTGAATTCGCGTACAACTGGCGGCAGAATATCATACGTCGCTGTTCCAACAAACCCTATGATGATTTTTCCCAGCTCTCCTCTTGCTGTATGCCGGGCATGATCAACGGCTTTATCAAGCTGATGCAGCACACCACGCACCTCATGTAAAAAGACCTTTCCAGCAGCTGTTAGCTCCACCACTCGCTTCGACCGGTGAAACAAAGGAAACCCCAATTCTTCTTCAAACTGCTTAATTTGCTGACTAAGTGGCGGCTGTGTCATATTCAACCGTGCGGCTGCTCTGCCAAAATGCAGCTCCTCCGCTACTGTGACAAAGTACTGCAAATGTCTCAGTTCCATCCTTTCACTCCTCGCACACTTATTCGTGAAACATATTAAAACCACGTTAAACAGATATTGGAAATTTTCCATTTTGAAATGTATAGTAAATCATATCATGAAAATATATTTTCATAAAAAATTTTACTTGCCGAAAGGAGTGCGGGGTAAATGAATTCTCAAGCACAACCCCTAACAAGACGAGGAGCAGAATTGATTGTTGATACGCTGATTGCTCAAGGTGTGACCCATGTTTTTGCAATTCCAGGTGCCAAAATTGACGCCGTATTTGATGTATTAAAAGACAGAGGTCCAGAGCTTGTCCTATGCAGACACGAACAAAACGCCGCCTTTATGGCAGCTGCTGTCGGCCGCTTAACCGGCAAACCAGGTGTTTGTCTCGTCACATCAGGTCCTGGCGCATCTAATTTAGCAACAGGTCTATTAACAGCCAATACAGAAGGTGACCCTGTTGTCGCAATCGCGGGAAACGTCATTCGTGCAGATCGGCTAAAACGAACACATCAATCACTCGACAATGCGGCATTATTCAAACCAGTCACAAAATACAGTGTTGAAGTACAAGACGTTCATAATATACCCGAAGCCTTAACAAATGCTTTTCGCGCGGCACAAAAGGGGCAGGCTGGAGCAGCATTTATCAGCTTTCCACAAGATGTCGTGACAGAACACACCACACAAACACCAGTGTCTGCTCACCCTTCTCCAGAACTAGGTCCTGCACCGGATGCTCTCATCAGCTCGGCTATCGCCAAAATTCAAAATGCACACTTACCTGTTGCCATTGTGGGAATGAAAGCAAGTCGTCCAGCTGCTGCAAAGGCTACAAGAACATTATTGAAAACACTTGGAATTCCATTTGTCGAAACGTACCAAGGAGCCGGGGTTCTCTCAAGAGAGCTCGAGTCTCAATATGTAGGCAGAATCGGTTTATTCAGAAATCAGCCGGGGGATCTTCTCATTGAACAAGCAGATGTCCTTTTAACCATCGGCTTTGATCCAATTGAATATGATCCGAAGCATTGGAATATTCAGCCGAAGCAGCGACAGATCATCCATGTCGATGACATGCAGGCAGATATTGATCATTTTTATGAGCCAGCGCTTGAGCTTGTCGGCAATATAGCTAAAACCGTTAAACATCTAGCCCATGACAGTGTTCCACTTTCTCTATGCAAAGAACAAATTGAATTCGTCACTGAATTACAGGAGCTGTTAAGCGACATTGAAAAAGCACCAGAAAGAGAAAGTCATCTATCTCACCCGCTGGATGTCATTCATACATTAAGACGCCTGATTCCTGATAACACGAAGGTCACCTGTGATATCGGGTCTCACGCGATTTGGATGTCGCGTCACTTCCGCGTCTATGAGCCGAACACATTCCTTGTGAGCAACGGAATGCAAACATTAGGCGTCGCCTTACCATGGGCCATTGCGGCTTCCATATTGAATCCAGATGAAAAGATCATTTCGGTCTCTGGTGATGGCGGTTTTCTCTTCTCTGCAATGGAGCTAGAAACAGCCGTCCGCATGAAAACAAACCTCGTTCACCTTGTTTGGAATGACAGCACATACGACATGGTGGCATTTCAGCAGGAAATGAAATATGATCGCACATCCTGCGTTGAATTCGGACAGATCGACTTAGTGAAGTATGCGGAAAGCTTTGGAGCGACTGGATTACGGGTTAACTCACCTGAAGAGCTTTCAACTGTCCTTCAAAAGGGTATAAACATAGAAGGACCCGTTATTATTGATATTCCGATTGACTATCAAGACAACCCAGACCTCGCCAGTCAAAAATGGCCAGAAGTCTTTCGTGAAAATCGCACATTGAACGTCTGATAAGATGTCCATACATTACACCAAAGGAGTGAGCGGATATGGGTATGATGCACCCAATGAATCAACACAGCGACACAAGACAACATGACAAACAGCAAGAGGTCTATCAAGTATCGACGATGACCTCTTTGCTGGAAGCCGTATATGATGGAGATTTCTCCCTTTCACAAATTCCCGAGCACGGTGATTTCGGTATTGGTACATTCAATCAATTAGATGGAGAGCTGATCGGCTTTGATGGCGCATTCTACCGACTGCGCTCGGATGGAACAGCGACACCGGTTACCAATCAAGACTATTCACCCTTCTGCTCTTTAGCATTCTTTGAAACAGATATCGTTCATCGAATTGATGCAGCCATGACGAGCAAAGAGCTAGAAGAAGAAATCGACCGCATTTTACCAAGTAAGAATGTGTTTTATGCAATCCGCATTGATGGATCATTCAAAAAGGTGCAAACACGTACGGTCGAAAAACAGGAAAAACCTTACGTTCCGATGGTGGAAGCAGTCAAGTCACAGCCCATCTTCGATTTCGAGGATATTCAAGGAACGATCGCCGGTTTCCGTACACCGCAGTACGCACATGGTATTGCAGTGAGTGGATATCATCTTCATTTCATTGATGACGATCGAAGTGTCGGCGGACACGTTTTTGATTACACTGTTGATCAAGTGACCATCCGAATTTCTCAAAAACGTCATATGAATTTACACTTGCCAAATACGCAAGAATTCTTCCAAGCAGACATTGATCGAGCTGACCTCGCACAGCAAATTGCCAGTGCAGAAAGCAGTCCAGATCAATAAAATAAAGACATCCCGGTGATTCCGGGGTGTTTTTTTATGCAAAAAGAATACTTATCACTTCATTACATTTCATTTCGTTAGTAAATTTAAATTCACTCATTCTATTCGTAATGAAATATGCTAAAATATCAACAGAAGAAAGGTGGTCATACGGTGTCAAACGACTATAGCATTCCGAACTTAACATTAGATGAAAGAGATAAACAAATTTTATCCATATTACACGAGGACGGGCGTATGTCCTATACAGATCTCGGGAAACAAGTCGGTCTTTCACGTGTTGCTGTACAAGCCCGTATACAGCAGCTCATTGAAGCAGGCGTCATTGAACGATTCACAACGGTCATCAATCCTGCTAAGATCGGCATTCATGTTTCTGTCTTCTTTAATGTAGAAGTGGAGCCGAAATTTTTAGAAGCAGTCGCCCTTCAGCTTGAGCAGGAAACAGCTGTCACAAGCCTTTATCACATGACAGGGCCAAGCAAGCTGCATATGCATGGCATTTTTCAAAATGAACAGGAAATGGAGACATTCCTGACAAAAAAACTGTACCCGCTAGAAGGCGTCGTGAGTGTGGACTGCCAAATGCTCATTAAACGATACAAAAGCCGAATGGGCATGAAATTGTAGACAGGAGTTGAAGCACTTGCAATCATATATCGAACTCATCATCGCTATGGTGCGTACCGGTATTCTCGGTTTTGGCGGAGGTCCTTCCGTCATACCACTCATTCGCCATGAAGCGGTGGTGAAATATCAATGGGTCAATGATGACGAGTTTGGAGAAACACTCGCCATCGCCAACGCATTACCAGGTCCGATCGCGACCAAAATGTCAGCATATCTCGGCTATCGATTGAAGGGCGTATCCGGCGCAATTGTCGCAACAGCTGCCCATATTTTACCGACATGCCTCGCCATGGTGGCACTCGTCACACTTGTCAGCGTCTTAAGCTCCTCACAAATCATTCAAAATATGATTGGCGCCGTGACACCAGTTATTGCCGTCCTGCTCGGGATCATGGCATACGAGTTTGGACAAAAAACGCTGAAAGGCTTCGGAATGATCTTCGGGATCGCTCTGTTCCTTCTTGCCTTTATCGGGCTACAGGTACTGTCCATTCATCCAGGAATCATTGTTATCATCTTTTTATGCTATGGCGCTTTTCATTTCAAACTGAAACAACGCTGGAATCGATCAAATAAAGAGAAAGGAGTGTCTTCATGATGCTGATTTTCTTTTTATTCTGGGCATTCTTCTTGTCCAATCTATTAGGATATGGCGGAGGACCTGCATCCATCCCGCTGAATTATGAAGAAATCGTCAACCATTTTCATTGGATGACGAACGAAGGATTTTCCAATATGCTTGCTTTAGCCAATGCACTGCCAGGACCAATTGCGACGAAAATCGCGGCATATGTCGGCTATGACGTCATGGGCTGGCCAGGCTTTATTGTGGCACTGCTTGCAACTGTACTGCCATCAGCCATTGGATTGATTTTATTGCTCAAGCTGATTGACCGTTTTCGCCAATCCCCTGTCGTCAAAGGCATGACCTTATCCGTCCAGCCTGTCATTGCGATGATGATGCTTTTATTAACATGGGAAATTGGCGGAGATGCAGTGAAAGCCATTGGCTGGACACAATCGCTCGCCATTGCCGCGATCTCCTTTTTCTTTATGACTAAATTCAAAATGCACCCCGCCTTTCTCATTGTGGCTGCCTTTTTATATGGCGGATTCATTCTGCCGCATTAAAAAAACCGATAACATGACCTGTTATCGGTTACAAATTGTTGACAAATGGCTAAAATGAATTTTATTTTAGCCATTTGTCTTCCTTTCAGCGTGATAGAAAACCTTTGAAGTCTAGGAAGAGCGAGCACTGGAGCAGAGCGAATTTGACATTCGTGAGCACCAGCGCGCAGGTCTGACAACGAATGCGAGGGTTTGTCTACACGCTAAAACCGATAACATGACCTGTTATCGGTTTTCTTTTACATATATATTGGAGAAACTGGTCTGCGCCCAATCGAATGATACTCGACTCCTGCTTGTTCTGCCGCTTCAAGCGTATGGCAGTTGCGTCCATCGAAAATAAGCGGCTGTCTCATCCATTCCTTATAGGACGTAAGCGGGAACGTCTGAATTTCTGTCCACTCTGTTAATATACAAGCTGCATGGACATCCTTTATCGCTTCTTCAATCGTATGAGCAAACACGACTTTTTCAGGTAGCTCACGAGCGGCATGGCGTGCGGCAACAGGATCATACGCCACAAGCTCCGCGCCTAATTGATGGAGTTCATGAGCAATTGGAACCGACGGCGCCTCCCTCATATCGTCTGTATTCGGTTTAAAAGCAAGGCCAAGAAGTGCAATTCGCTTTCCTTCAAGATTTGATCCCAGTCTCTCCTGAATACTTCGGATAAAACCGGCTCGCTGCTCATTGTTTACTTTGATAACAGCCTTTAACAGCTCAAAATCATGCGACACATGCCCTGCGATTTGGACAAGTGCATTTGTATCCTTTGGAAAACAAGAACCTCCGTAGCCAATCCCCGCCTTGAGAAATGAAGAACCAATCCGCTGATCGAGCCCCATTCCCTGCGCCACCCATTCAACATCAGCACCTGTTTTTTCACAAATGGAGGCAATCTCATTCATAAAGCTGATTTTGGTCGCAAGGAAAGCATTTGATGCATACTTGATCATTTCTGCACTTTTTCGGTCTGTCTTAACCACTGGCAGGTGGAAATGAGCATACATCTCCTCGAGCCGGTCTAATACAGCTTTTGTTTCAGCCCCAATAACAAGCCGATCTGCCCTCAATGTATCTGAAATGGCAGAGCCTTCTCGTAAAAACTCTGGGTTAGATGCAATCGATAATGGCTCATTCCGTCCTAATTCTTGATGGATCATCTGTTCGATTTGATCACCCGTTCCAACAGGCACCGTACTTTTCACCACAAGAACCGCACCTGATTTCGCTTTTGTACCGATCTCCTTTGCGGCTTGAAACACATATTGTAAATCAGCTTGGCCATCTGCCTGCTGCGGGGTGCCAACCGCAATCATTAACACATCTGCCCGCGAGTAGGCTGCCTCTCCATTTATGTGAAATTGAATTCGTCCTTGCTCAAGATTGCGTTTCAGCAGTTCTTTTAATCCTGGCTCATACATAGGTGGATGTCCCTGTTTCAGCTGCATGACCTTTCTCCGGTCAATATCAATACACGCCACATTGTGCCCTGCCTCCGCTAAACACACACCTGTGACCAGTCCCACATATCCACAGCCTGCAATTGCAATATTCATGACACCATCAGCTCCCCATACGCCTTATGCTTGTAATGACATCGTATGCCGGGAGCTTTCGTTCCATTCATAAAAGCATACAAAAACCCCCTGCCATCACCAGCAGGGGGTCACTTTTATGAAACAAGACCATTTCGAATATGAGCAATCAGATTTTCAAGCATTTCTTTTGTGGTGACATCATTTGAATTCTCACCAATATCATGAGCGTACATCAAAATTTTTAAAAACTCTTCTTGATTCAAACCCTTATTATCCATGTCTGTATCCTTTCGATTCCACTAATTTCATTATTATATGCTGTAAGGTTGGTTTATGCAATACTCTAATACATCATTCGACAGCTTTTGAAATTTATGACCATTTTCATGAAAAACTTTTTTATAAATCACCATTGAGCTATAATAAAAGAATTGGAATCTTTTACTTGGTTAGGAGCGGATCAAATGCTTCAGCACAACATCAACGAGGAAGAAATCAAACAAACAGCCGAACAGATCAAAGAACTTCTTCCTGCAACAGATGAAAACAAACAACTCATCAAAAAAGCATTGATTACTTATAGACAGGACAGTGTATATCGTCTCAAGCAAGAATCTGATACGGAATGGTCAGCTTATGTACATGATGTTGTGGCAGCAAGAGTCCATCTTCATGTGCTGTTTCCTGTGAGAAGCAGCTGCTCATGTCCGGCAGATGGACTTTGTAAACACATTCTCGCTGTCTTCTTTTCGCTATACGCTCAAGTGGAGAGTGTGACTGGATTTACAGAAAATTGGTCAGAAAAGGATGAATTACAGCGCAGCAAAGAATTGATTCGCCAGCACTTCCAAGTGAAGCGCCCAGACGAACAATCACTCCAAAGCTGGCTGAATTTTTTCCAAGAGGAATTTAACCTCTGGCTGAAACGGACACCAAAGCATCAGCAAACACCGCAGCATTTGTATTACGGCTATTTATCGATCCTAAAAAAACACGCACCTCATTCTCCTGAATTCAAGAGTTTGTATGCGATTCATACGTCAATCGATGTGTGGTTAAGGATTCATGAATTAATCGACCTTGGCCAGCTTGATGCCGAGAAGGACTTTTATTCCATGAATCCATATGTCGAACAGCTTATGAACACCATTTTCGATTCAGTGGATCACTTGAAGACATACGCCCTTTCCTTTTCCCTCGATCCGTTTCTTGAAAACACACCAACTGCCGTTCGGACACTTCTTCAAATAAACGGACCTTTCCAGCATGAACGAGTAGCGGTCTTTATGGAGATTTGGGGCACCATATTAAATAGAGGGAAATGGGTTAAAAAAGAAACAGAATTACTAAGAAACGCTCAGCAGCAAGAACAAACGGTTGAATGTACCATCGGATTGATGCACATGGATTATTTAATGAAAGAAGACGATAGCCTCTTTCAGCAATTAAAGCTGCTCAATGCAGATATGCTGCCAAATGTGCTCAATTGGCTGAAGGATCTGACAAACCGCAAGGACTGGAAGCGGCTCAAGCTCTGGTATCATGAGATCACCTATATTTTAGAGGAATATTGCCAGCTCGACCTTTCCTACAGAGAACTGCGAAGAGCCGTCAGTGATTTCTTCTTTTATTTAGACGCATATTTTAAGCAGACGAAGGATCATCATTTATATGAACGCTACCTCCAGATTTGCATGCCCTATGCGTTTACTGAATATAGTCAGCTATTATATGCACAACAGCGTTATGCAGAATGGATTGAGATTCACAGCCTTGTTGGTTTCTCCATCAGTGAACTGGAGAAGGATCTGATCAAACAAATTGCAAAAGAGGAGCCTGAAGCGCTCATTCCATCATATCACCGTGAAATCTCACAGCTTCTCGATCAAAAGAATCGAAGTGCTTACCGGGAATCTGTGAAAATGCTAAAAAAACTGCGCACGCTTTATCATAAAACGAAAAAAACTGCGATTTGGGAAAGATATGTAAAGCAGCTACAGGATTCAACGAAACGGCTGCGTGCGTTCCAAGAGGAAATGAAGAAAGGAAAATTAATTGATGACACGCCATAAACAAATTGTCATTCATGCAGAACAAACAGAAGATTTCTCTTTCACCATTTCAGCGCAAGCAGAGGACGGACACCCTGTTCCGCTTAATGAAATGAAGAGGCAGCTTTTCCAATGGCACGAATCGTCTTTTTACGGAACATTTTTAGAAGATGTGAGCTTTATTGGCACACCTGCCTTCCTGCTAAGCCCTTGGATGACCGTCGAACTGCTAGGAAAAAATTCGTTTAATACCTTTAGTCATGTGACACTAACCGATGAAACGGAACCACTGATGAAGACCGCCTCCACCATTTATGAATTCATTGAGGATGAAGATTTCATTCCCGATTACGAGGCATGGACAAAAGGTGTGCTTCGTTTTAAAGACAAAGAAGGACTATTAGATGGCTATACGGCTGAGTGGTTCTCCTTTGCCGTACAGGATTATATTCAATATGATGATGCCTTACAGCACAAATGGAACCGTATGACAGAACAATCGCCTGCGCTCTCATCCTTCCAAGGACATTTTTTAGATGAGCAGGATTTCTTGGAAACGATTGGCTGGATTGATGACGACACACCTTTCACTGTCGGCTTGCGTTTAAATGAACCGGATTTCGACGGAGATGATTGGAAAATCGAATTGTTTTTGCGTGATAAGAAAAACAGCGACCTTCACTTTTTTGAAGGCATCCGTTCATTGAAAAGGTCTTGGCATCCGTATCAAGATAAAATCTCAAGAGAGCTGGAGCGATTCGGTCAAATTGTCCCTTGGCTTTCTTTCACATCTGGCACCACGCTCATGTCAGAAGACGAAGCATGGCTCTTCCTATCTGAAGCAAGTGAAACACTTGTGAATATGGGCATTGAGATCCTGCTTCCATCGTGGTGGCAAATTGTCAAAGAAAGCACCATGATGCTAAAAGCAAGGATTTCCTCTACCCCGAGAGGCGAGTCGCATGTCGGAATGGATGCCTTGATGGACTTTAATTGGCGCTTCGCTACAAACGGCATCGAGCTGACAGAAGATGAGTTCAACGAGCTTGTCCAAAGTAAACGGCGCCTTGTCAATATTCGTGGACAATGGATCAAAATCGATCCAACCTTCATCCAGCAAATGAAAAAATGGATGGAGCGTGCCGAAAATGAAGGGCTGCACATGTCTGATATTTTGTCACGTGAACTGGCAGATCAAGAAGCATCCTCTGAATCGATTCCAGAGCTGCTAGACAGCTCAGCATTTGCACATATTCAATTTGAACTTTCGTCTCAATTAAAAGGGCTTGTCCATCAGTTAAATGATACGCATGAGCTGCCTTCCTACGAAATGAGTGAGTCCTTCAAAGGCACACTCAGGCCGTATCAGCAGCATGGTGTCAACTGGCTGTTATTCTTAAGATCTCATGGATTTGGGGCTTGTTTAGCAGACGATATGGGTCTTGGAAAAACGATTCAAATGATTGCGTATTTCACATATTTAAAGGAGCAGGAGCAGGAGCAAAATGCCGCTCCATCTCTTATCATTGCGCCGACCTCTGTTTTAGGAAACTGGCAGCGAGAGCTTGAAACCTTCGCACCACATTTGAATGTTGCCTTGCATTACGGGCCATCGCGTCCTCAAGGGGAACACTTTACAAAGGCATACGAGTCAACAGATATTGTCCTGACGTCTTATGGACTCTCACATTCTGATCGTGATGAATTAACGTCAGCAAAGTGGGATACGATTTGTTTAGACGAAGCCCAAAACATTAAGAATGCCCATACGAAACAATCGAGAGCGATCAGACAGCTCAAAGGGCAGCATCACATTGCCCTTAGCGGGACACCTATGGAAAACCGTTTGACAGAGCTTTGGTCCATTTTTGACTTCGTCAACAAAGGATATCTCGGCAGCCTGACAAGCTTTCATAAGAAATTCGTTCTACCGATTGAAAAAGATCGTGATGAAAAAAGAATTGAACAGCTGCAGCAGCTGATTAAGCCTTTCCTATTAAGACGAACAAAGCAAGATGAAGAGGTCGCCCTGAACCTGCCTGAGAAACTCGAAGAAAAAGAATTCATTCCGCTATCTGCTGAGCAGGCTTCTTTATATGAGCAGCTCGTGAAAGATACATTCGAACACATGGCTTCGTTAACAGGAATGCAGCGGAAAGCCATTATTTTAAGTATGCTCGGCAGACTCAAACAGATTTGCGATCACCCGGCTCTCTATTTAAAAGAGAGTGGAACCGATGTGAAACTGCTGAAACGTTCATTAAAAATGGATAAACTCGCAGAGCTGTTAAAAGCAATACATGAGCAAGGAGAAAGCTGCCTCATTTTTACGCAGTATATTGGAATGGGGAACATGATCAAGCAACTGGCGGAAAAAATGTTTGGAGAACCAGTTCAATTTTTAAATGGCAGTCTGTCCAAACAGGAACGGGATAAAATGGTGGACCGCTTCCAGAAGAAAGAATTCAACATCTTAATTCTCTCTTTAAAAGCAGGAGGAACAGGACTTAACCTAACCGCCGCAAACCATGTCATTCACTACGACAGATGGTGGAATCCTGCTGTGGAAAACCAAGCGACCGACCGTGCTTATCGGATCGGACAAAAACGATTTGTTCACGTCCATAAGATGATCACAACGGGCACGATTGAAGAAAAAATCGATCAAATGCTCGAAACAAAGCAAACGTTAAATGATCAAATTATCCAAAGTGAAAGCTGGATTACAGAGCTATCGACAAACGAACTAGAAGATTTATTCACATTAAGTGCCGCCGCTCAATCATCTTAATCCAAGCAAAAAGAGGACTTTTCTCAAACATGATGAAAAGTCCTCTTTTTTCATTTCATATGAACATAGGTTAAATGTGCAGTTTTTTCAATGCAGATTTCACGTTCATATACGTATTCAATTCACGGAAGTCTTCTCTCATTTCTCCCATTTTCATCGCAAGATTCGGTTTAATTCCTGTCACGATGAGTTCCGTACCTGTCATTAAAATCAAATCGTTCAGCTTAAAGATCGCATCTGCCACAAATGAATCGACTTCTAATAAACCAGACAGATCGACAATAAAATAATCGTCCTTGGATTGAGAGATATAGGTGGAGACTGTGGAGATAATCTTATCAAATCTTGGCGCTGTTAACGTACCAATGATCGGTAACACAGAAATACCATCTTTCACAGGAACAATGGGAACGGAAATGTTCAGCACTTCATCAATTGATTGCTCAAGAAGCTCCTGCTGTTCCTTCTCTTTCGTGACATCCTTTTGCAGACCAACGAAATAAAGACGTTTCCCTTCATTTTCGTCAATCCAAAGAGGAGCTACACTTAACTCATTCCAAAACATCTGTCCAGATTTTTTATAATTTTTCAGCTGAACAGTGACAGCCTCTTTGTTCTCAATAGCTGTTCTAATTTGTTGGAGAGCAATTTGCTCTGTTTCATTTCCTTGAAGGAAACGACAATTCTTCCCCAATACTTCGGGTTCTTGATAGCCTGTCATATCTAAAAAGCCCTTGTTCACATATATTAAAGGATTATCAGGTAAAGACGGGTCCGTCACCGTCAGGCCAACCTGAGTATAGTCTAAGGCTTCCTTGATTAAATGCAGATTTTCGGACTTATAAGATTCCAGCGCCATTCGTTTACTCTCCTTAATTTCCTTACAAGCGGGTTATGTTCATAATTAAATTATATGATGTTCCACATCATGTGTAAATAGAAGTAGTTCTGAATTCCTCTTTTGTAGAATGCGCTTTATCCTATGTGATTTATACAACGACATCCGATGCATCTATTTCAACAGGTGTCGAATCATATACGCCACACCATGTTCATCATTTGTTAACGTGACATGATCAGCGATTTCTTTCATATCCTGTCTCGCATTGCCCATCGCAACCCCAACACCAGCTGCTCGAAGCATCGATTCGTCATTTAAACTGTCTCCTACAGCCGCTGTCTGGCTTAAAGGAACACCAAGTCGTTCTGCCAGCCTTGTTAATGCCTGGCCTTTAGATGCGTCCTTAGCACCAATTTCAAAGTTGTGATCGGCTGAACTGACCATTGTGACATCTGAATCATCACCAAACATATCCCATCCTGCCTTCAATCTGTCTTCAAAGAAAGAGAAACCTAAGATGTTGTAGAATGAAAGCTTTCGATCCTCACGAAACAACTCTTTATATGTATCAATATAAGAAAAACCCGACTGACTGTATTGCACTTCTGCCGCTTGTTTTAAAACACTCAGGTCCGCTTCTGGATTTGCACTTTTTAAGCGATCCATTTCAATCGCAAGAAGCTCTCTACCACGATTCGGTGTGAAAATGGCTTCGTTTGTAAAAACTTCATAATAATAATCACGTTCTTCAAGCCACGACAATATGCGTTTGGCCTTTTCTTCTTGTAAAGCAACTGAATGATATACTTGTCCAGCCGGATCATGAATCACAGCTCCATTGGCACTAATCACCCATGTATTCATCCCAAGCTCATCAAAAATAGACCTCACATCAAAATACGCTCTTCCTGTAGAAACGACAACTTCCAATCCATTCGCCGCTGCTTCCTTTAATGCCTGCTCATTTTCCTGACTCACTTTGTGTTCACTATTCAATAACGTTCCGTCTAAATCCGTTGCAATCAATTGAATGTTTGTCATCGTTCTCTCCTTTTTGTCTCCATTTTGGCTATCATACCGCTGATAAAATCCATCATCAAGAGGTGATCGGTTTATCATTGAATAAAAGGGTACCCGGCCACGCTACATGACCGGATACACACAAGGGGATTTAAGGGGACACATGACCTATACAAAGAAGCGATGGTTCTATTACGCAGTGTTCTTATGCTCAAGGCAGCGTCTATCAGCTTTAGCTAGAGGGGGGCTGTCAGATGCTAGACGTTACCTTTTGATTCAGACCGTACCTCCTTTCCTTTCAACTGCCCTTAGTCTACCGAGAAAGGTTGTATATGACAAAACATGAAAATGACAAAATCCCCCCTCAAATTCTCTATTTCCTCTTTAATTTCTGCTTTTTACCGCTTGAGTATAAAACATCATCTTGTTTTGTTTGATGAAAAACTTATTTTTCATAAATTGATAAAAAACGTCTGAATGAATCCAATTACTAGAAGGCATGTGAATATAATCAGATCCGTCCCACGCAAACCAATAAAAACAAAGCTGCCCGTCATGAATCGACAATTGAAATTCAAAGTAGTCCATTTGATCCTCGGTGACGTATTGAAACGTGAGTGACTCGCCTTCTTCCATGTACACATCACAAAATGAAAGAATGTCTCCCCACGAATAAACGCGCATTTTGCTCTTTGCCTTCTCCTCGCCAATATGTATGTTTCGCAATTGATAAGACTCCATAAAACATCTCCTTTCACTCATATGCAGCTCGCTTTAAGCAGGCAGCGGTTTCATTTATACAGATGTTGTATGCTATAATGTTACTTACGAATAATGAACGCTTGTGAGGTGCAAAAAATGAAAACCTTTAGGCTGATTGATTTAAAAATCGAACTTGATCCAAAGCAAGATAAAATGTCCAGCATTCCCCTTCGTGACGGTTTAATCATTAATAAAGAAGATGGTGAAAATCACTGGATGATCGAGGCACTCATTCCAAAGAAACATAGACAGGTGTTTGAGGTGCTCTTTCAGCAGCACACTGAAGTGAAGATTCTAGTAACGATCACAAAAGAAAACAACCGCCCTGTTCATCTATCTGTCCAAGTCAAAAACATTGTTGCTTTAGAAGAAAACATTTCTGTGCTGCTCGATGGTAAGATGATTACAAATCGTTACAGAACAGAAACCGAAGAAGTACTTAAAGACCTCGTCAAAGAGGGGCTTTCCGGAGAAAAACTGCTGGATGCATTTAAACAAAACACATAAAAAGAGCGGGATTAGCCGCTCTTAGATAGTTGACAAAGGGCTAAAATGAATCTTATTTTAGCCCTTTGTCTTCCTTTCAGCGTGATAGAAAACCTTTGCAGTCTAGAAAGGGCGAGCACCGAAGCACAGACCTGACAACGAATGCGAGGGTTTGCCTACACGCTGAGAGCGGGGTTAGCCGCTCTTTTTCTATTGCACATCTTTCGATTGGCTTTGATGTTTCAAGAGATCTCTAATTTCAGTTAGTAAAACTTCCGTTTGATCCGGCGTTTCTACAACCTCTTCTTCCTCTACCTTTTTCCGTTTTAATTTATTCAAATAACGAATAAAGATAAAAATGGAAAACGAGATAATCAAGAAATCAATCACTGTTTGTATGAAGCTTCCATATAAAATTTGCGCAGATCCGATCTTAATAGATAGACCGCTAAAATCATGTCCGCCAATAATAATACCGACGAGCGGCATGATCAAATCATTCACAAGAGAAGTGACAATTTTGCCAAATGCTCCCCCAATGATGACACCTACAGCCAAGTCAATGACATTTCCCTTGACTGCAAATTCTCTAAATTCTTTCAGCATCTTTTATCACCTTCATCTTTTTTGTCTAATATGACGTTTTTTTGTCAAAAATGCAAGTCCTGATCCGTTCAGACTAGTTGTTTCCATATAAAAAGCGATTCATCCTTGATGAACCGCCAGGCAAATCATGATACTTTAGGACCGATAGAAAATGTAAGTTCTGCTTCACATGCCACTTCGCCATCTACTGTGGCTACTGCTTTTCCTTTTGCAACCGGACCCTTGAGGCGCGTCACTTCTACCTCTAAACGAAGCTGATCGCCAGGCTTCACCTGTCTTTTGAAACGGCAGCCATCAATTCCTGCAAATAAACCAATTTTCCCTTTGTTTTCTTCTTTGCCTAACATAATGACTCCAAACACCTGCGCAAGTGCTTCTACAATTAGCACACCCGGCATGACTGGGTATCCTGGGAAATGACCATTAAAAAATTCTTCGTTCACTGTGACATTTTTAATCCCAACCGCTCTTTTCTCTCCCTCAACCTCTAAAATACGGTCGACCAATAAGAATGGATAACGGTGTGGAATAATGTCTTGAATTTGCTGAGCATCAAGCATATCTTGATCTCTCCTTTTTTCTATATCGATGATCTTCATTTGATTCCTATAGAAGTATATTATGAATGCTCGTATTTTTCAACGTCCGCTCCACATATATGGTAAAAAATAGAATCTACTATTACCTATTGTCATCAAATATAATCCACACTACACTCATTGTTTTTTCACAAATATGGTAATATATATTACATCATTGATTGAATAAGAGGGTAAAAATGAATTTTATAAGTGATAAATCCATTAAAAAACTTCTCCATTCGTGGTATACAATGCTAAAGCATCGACATTTTTCGAAGGCTGAAGAAATCAAAACAACTCTATTAAAACATCAACGTAAAATATCAAAAAAACAGGAACTCTATTTACATTATCAGCTGATGCTTTTTCGCCAGCAGCTCTGGATGAATCAGACAGAGGACTTAGAAAAAATGAAACATGAATTGATGCAGCACAAAGATGATATGAACGAAGAACTGGCCTATTACTTTTACTTCTTTCTCGGACTTTACGAAGCTTTAAACAGCGATCAAAATGATGCGATCTACTATCTCGAAAAGGCGGAAGAACGACTGTCGTTCCTTAACGATGAGCTGGAGGAAGCAGAGTTCCATTTCCGTACAAGTGGTGTTTATTACAACAACCGCTATTCGTTGCTATCGATTCGTCATGTTCAAAAAGCCATGGATATCTTTGCAAAGCATGGGGATGACCACAGCCTCTATCGTTGTAAAATTGTGCTTGGTCTTAATTATAGCGATCAAAAAAAATATGAAGAAGCAGAAGCTCTTTTTATTGAGATCATCGAATACGTGAAAATCATTGATGATCAAGAACTGCTCGGTATCGTTTATTATGACGCTGGCTTTATACAGTCGAGGCAAAACCGTCACAAGAAAGCGCTGGAATACTTTAAAAAAGCACTTCGTCTCCCAGCATACCGGAAGTCCGCACACTCCTATGTATCGTGCCTCTACGAAACTGTGCGTTCCTGTTATAAAGAAAATTTAACCGATGAAGGTATGAAGTATATTCAAAAAGGATTAAAAGAAGCCGTTGCTTCACAATTTGATATATTAAGAATCAAGTTCCAAATCTTATTTCTTCTCTACAGCCAAACGCCAAAGGCAGATGAGCAGATTGCAAGGCTCGTCACATGCCTTGAACGAAAAGAAGCTTGGATTGATCTTGAGGATTTGCTTGCCGATGTCTCAGATTTTTATAAAAAAAAGGGCGACTTTGAGCGAGCCGCCTTTTTTATCATGAGAGGCTGATGTCAGCCTGCCCATTATCGAATTGTATTCACTAATCCAAGCATTTGATCACCCATCGTAATCGTTCTTGAGTTCATCTGATAGGAGCGCTGTGTTGTCATGAGATCTGTTAATTCTTTAGACATGTCCACATTCGACGTTTCAAGTGCACCTTGCTGAAGCTGAATCGCTTGGCGGTTTGCTCCATTCAGTGCTGTTAATGCACCTTGATAAGTACCGTCAACTGAGAATAAATTATCTCCTTCAGAGACAAGTGCTGAAGAGTTATTGACTTGCACAACACCTAGATTCACTTGCTGATTCGGTTGATTATCTCTTGAAATGGCTGTTAGACGTCCATTTTTATCAATTGAAATATCACGGAAATTCGCATTTAAGACGATTTCATTTCCGTTTTCATCAAGAATCGGATGGCCTTCGCTAGTGACAAGCTGCACTTGATTACGATTATTGCCTGGCTGTAAGTAAAGAGAACCGTCTCTTGTATAACGAATATTACCGCCGACATTGACCTGCATATACTGAGACGGCGCTCCAAATGCAACATCAAGATCACGACCTGTTTCTTTAATCGAGCCTTGCAGCGAGTTAATGGACGCATTCACCATCGTACCCGTACCAAGCCTTAGCCCATCAGGTGTCAGACGACTGTTTGCCACCTGCGCATTTTTTTCATCCACTTGGTTGAACTGTTGTCTGATCAGCTCTGAGAAACGGGTATTTTTCGCACGGTACCCTGTTGTTTCACTGTTCGCGATGTTATTACTGATAATATCAAGCTGCTTTTGTACTTCGTTCATTGATACAGCTGCATTGATCATCGTTCTAAGCATGAGAATCCTCCTTTCTTTTTCATTTCTTGATTAGTACACTCTGCCAATTTCATTCACTGCTTTTTCTAAGCTTTTATCATACGCCTGAACCACTTTTTGGTTTGTTTCAAATGCTCGATAGGCGGTTGTCATTTCTGTATATGATTTCGTCACATCCACGTTCGACAGCTCCGATACACCTTGACTTAGCGTATAGGACATTTGACCGTTATTGACTGCGCTTGGCAGGGGCTGGTTATCAGCTGTACGGTATAAATCATTTCCTTCTCTCGCTAAGTTCCTTGTATCCATCGCAACACGCACATCAATTTGCCCGAGATTTTGTCCATTTTCACTCACAGTTCCATCTGCATTCACTTTGAAATTCTCACTCTGAACCGTAATTGGCTGACCTGTGACAGAAAGAAGGGCACGTCCATTGATAGTCAACTGATTTTGTGCGTTCATTGTAATTGAGCTGCTTTTCGTATAACGAACGCCTTCTGGTGTATTGACCGCATAAAAAAGCGCTGATTTCTGATTGGTCTCCGGGTTGATCGGCACATTATTTTCGACTAGTGCGACATCCGTTGTTTGATCTGTTGTTTTTAAAGTTCCTTGTGTAAATTGAGGAATCAGTTCCTGCATATATGTCCCCGTATTAATGCCGCCAATCGGCGTTTGCTGTGGAACACTAAAACCTTTGCCTGAGGAAGTTTGGAAACGGCCTGACTCCATTCGGCTTAGCAGCATTTCTGGAAATGCCCGCATGGTCCCCTCATCCGCTTTATATCCTGGCGTATTCGCATTTGCGATATTATTTGAAAGCATTTCTGTCCGCCGCTCTTGAGCGATCATGGCAGATGTTGCGGTATATAGTCCTTTTAACACGTGCTCACCTCATTAAAATTCTTTCACATGACCTAAACACAATCTTCTATGAAATATATCGGCATATTTGCAGGGTTCTTTAATAAAAATCCCCCATTCTTTCGAAAAAGAATGAGGGACATCATTAGCTGAGTTTACGCTTTGGCAGCTTGTCCATATTATCAAGCATGACGCCAGTACCAACAGCTACACAATCCATCGGATTCTCAGCCACGAAAACTGGTACTTTCAGCTCTTCTGCAAGCAATTGATCAAGCCCGTTTAGAAGAGCTCCGCCACCTGTAATGATGACGCCGCGATCAATAATATCAGCTGATAATTCAGGCGGTGTTCTCTCAAGAACTTGCTTCGCAGCCTGAACAATCGCAGATACAGATTCACGCAATGCTTCTTCTACTTCTTTGCTTGTGACGGTAATCGTTCTTGGTAATCCTGTCACCATGTCTCGTCCACGAATTGAAATCTCTTCATGACGTGCGTCTGGGAATACCGTTGCAACTTGGATCTTAATATCCTCAGCCGTGCGTTCACCGATCAACAGCTTGTACTCTTTTTTAATGTAGTTGAGAATTTCCAGATCAAATTTATCTCCAGCCATTTTAATAGAAGAGGCGGTTACAATGTCACCCATTGAGATGACAGCGATATCTGTCGTTCCGCCTCCAATATCTACGACCATGTTTCCACTTGGCTGAAAAATATCCATACCAGCACCAATAGCTGCTACTTTTGGCTCTTCTTCAAGAAATACATGCTTACCGCCGCTTTTTTCAGCAGCTTCTTTGATCGCCTTCTGCTCAACAGATGTAATGTTTGTTGGGCAGCAGATGAGCATACGCGGCTTAGAGAATAGCCCTTTCACATTTAATGAGTTAATAAAATGCTTGAGCATCGCTTCAGTTACTTCAAAATCAGCAATTACGCCATCTTTTAATGGACGAATCGCAACAATATTCCCAGGCGTACGTCCAACCATACGTCTAGCCTCTTCTCCAACAGCCAAAACTTTCCCGCTGTTTTTGTCAAGAGCTACAACAGATGGTTCATTTAACACAATTCCTTTTCCTTTGACATGAATCAGTACATTGGCAGTACCAAGATCAATTCCAATATCCCTAGCAAACATCTATATATATCCTCCTTGAAAATCTGTTTCCATAGCAAATACCACATTCTGCCCTAATTATATATTCTATCATAATTTGCAGAAAAAAAGATATTTCTTTACAAAAGTCTTTACAAAATTTGTGGTTAGAAACTACCGATATGAGGAAGATATATATATCATGTTTAAGAACAAAGAACTAATCTTATTGTTTCACAGGCTCGCCTTCTAAAATTTCTTCTTTTTTATACTTTAATTTAGTGGCTTCTCCCCCTCGCAAGTGGCGGATTGATTTATGATAATCCAGTATCTCCTTCACTTCATTAGCCAGATCTGGATTAATTTCTGGCAGTCTTTCTGTTAAATCCTTGTGTACAGTACTTTTAGAGACTCCAAATTCTTTCGCAATTACACGAACGGTTTTCTTTGTCTCCACGATATACTTTCCTATCTTGATTGTTCGCTCTTTGATGTAATCGTGCACACCACTCGACCTCCCTAAAATGGATGTGAGAAGTGTGAAATGAGATCCGTATCAATATTGTCCATTTTCAGCGGCGCTTGTTCGTCTTAATTCCTCATCCATTAGGTAGTAAATGCCAAACACGATCCCTCACCTCAAACACTCTCTTTGTCAGGTTTGTAACAGTGTATTAGCATTGCATAGGGAATATGCTAAAAATGAAGATGGGACAAGGGATTTATCAGAAAATGCAATCATTTCGAGTGGCGAAAATTTTCACTTTACAAGAATGGGTCGAGCACGTAAAATAGAAAAGGTGATTTTATTTACCTAGCTAAATATTGAATAAAGGTGATCATATGGATACGTTAAATAGAGAGTGTTTACATCAAATACACCAAAGCGCCAGGTTGCTGTCTAAAAAGGCGAACGAAGCGCTTGCTGCTTATGACTTGTACATGTCCCAATGGACTGTACTTTTTTGTTTGGATACATTCGGCCCGAAAACCCAAAAAGACATTTGGACATATTTGAACGTCGAAGCCCCAACCATTACCCGAACCGTAACCCGTCTAGAAGCAAATGGCTGGGTGAAACGTGTACAAGGAAAAGACAAACGTGAAAATCTGATCGTGATGACAGATGATGCTAAGGCCCGATTTGAAGAAATCAAACGTACGATGGAACAATTTGAAGAAGAATGTCTTTCAAATTTCACCCACGAAGAAAAACAATTCCTCCATACACTTTTACACAAATTATCAACTGAATAGGAAGTGACATACATCATGAACGAACGCATTTGGACGAGAGACTTTATCATGATTGTCCTGGTGAATTTATTTACGTTCACCTCTTTTTATGCCCTTTTAACCTTGCTACCTATTTACACAATGGATGAACTAAATGGAACAGAATCACAGGGCGGTCTCCTTGTGACGGTCTTCTTATTGTCTGCCATTGTGACAAGACCGTTTTCAGGAGCGATTATTGAGTTATTCGGTAAAAAACAGATGGCGATTTTCTCATCAACGGCTTTTGCCTTACTCACTTACTTATACATCCCAATTGATCAATTCCAAACGCTTCTCATGCTGCGTTTCGTGCAGGGCATCTTTTTTAGCATTTTGACGACAGTAACCAGTGCCATTGCGGCAGATATGATTCCAAAACATAAACGTGGGGAAGGACTCGGCTACTTTGTCATGTCCATGAACCTCGCTGTGGTCATCGGTCCATTTATCGCACTGAATCAAGTTGGAAAAGTAGGATTCCATTCCTTATTCCTTCTTTTTTCCATTATCGTTACCATTGGTGCTGCTTTTACGATGCTGATCAGACAGCCAGAGCTTGAAGATGGGGGTAGTGTCGTCTTCCGATTTACTTTTTCTCATCTGTTTGAAAAAGGTGCATTAAAAACAGCGGCAGTCGGCATCATTATTTCCTTCTGTTATTCGCCGATCATTTCATTTATTTCAGTCTATGCCAATTCCCTTGACTTGATGGGGGCAAGCAGTTATTTCTTTATTGTGTTTGCGGCAGCGATGCTTGGATCACGTCCATTTACAGGCAGACTTTTTGACCGAGTAGGACCTCACATTGTGATCTATCCTTCGATTGCTCTTTTTGCGATTGGTTTATGGATGCTGACAGCTACACATTCAGCTACAATGCTTCTTCTATCAGGTGGTGTCATTGGACTTGGCTATGGATCGCTAGTACCATGTTTACAAACACTTGCCATTCAGCACTCACCAGCTCACCGTACAGGCTATGCGACGGCTACTTTCTTTACCCTATATGATACGGGTATTGCTGCTGGCTCATTTGTATTTGGTCTTCTTGTCAGCTTCACAGACTTTTCAAATGTATATCTCATTGCAGGTATTGTTGTCTTGCTCAGTATTATTGTTTTTTATTGGAGCGAACGAAAGCCCCAAGAAGCAAAAGCACAGAAGGTCTCCCTATCAGAATAGGATTCTATTTTAAACTTCAACGGAAACATGCTAAAATATAGGATGTTTCAAATAGACGATTATTTGAAAAATAGTTTGCATTAAGCGAAGGTATAGGTGATGTTTTGAATTACGAATTGTTTAAAGTGATACACGGGATGGCTCATCATTCTGAGTTTTTAGATCAGGCCATGATTTTTATTACGAAAAAGGCCATTCTTGTGTACGCCCTTGTCTTATTGATTTGCTGGTTTTTAGGTAATCACAAATTTAAGAAGCATGTCTTCTTTTCAGGTGTAACGGGCATCGCGGCACTTATCGTCAATTTTGCGATTACACTGGTTCATTATGAGGAGCGGCCGTTTGTGGCGCATAAAGTCGACACACTCATTCCGCACTCAGCAGATGCTTCCTTCCCAAGTGACCATACAACAGGTGCACTTGCTCTTTCACTTGCCATTCGATCTCGTAATAAAAAGCTTGGCAACATCTTGCTCGTCTTTGGATTACTCACAGGATTCTCCCGCATCTGGGTCGGTCACCATTATCCATTAGATGTTTTAGGCAGCTTGGTCGTATCGATTGTGGTCGTCTTTATCATGAATAAATTATGGAAATTCTTTGACTCTCCAATTGATCGCATCGTTACTTTCTATGAGACAATTGTAGGGAAAATATTTAGAAGGAAGCAAAAGGATCAGGGCTCTGACCTGTCTAACTCTTAAGCGGCTTGCGATAACGTGATGAAGAATCTTCTTCCACTTATCGCGCCGCTTTTTTTATTGTCTGCCCTCCTCTGACCTTGTTCGAAAAATAAAGACTGACACCGATGCCGATAAGGGAAATCATGATCAGCGTCCAGCCTAACTGCTCAAAATGAGGCCCAGCAATTTCATCTCCAAACAGCATACCGAGAACAGCAGATGACAGAATGGAACCAAGATAGCGGCATGTTTGAAAAAGCCCAGAGGACGTGCCAATCATATGCTGAGGGCTTGCCTTGAGCATCGCAGCTTGCAGCGCAACATTTCCAATCCCGTAACTAAGTCCAAGCAGCGCTAGAACAAGCCCTTTTCCCCATAATGGTGCCGGAATAAAAAAGAAGGTCATCGCAGACGCCCCAGCCAGCATCAATACCGCACTGGCTAATACCGGATGGCGTTCATCCCCGAGGTCCACCCACTTACCCGTCAGCGGAGAGACAATGATGCTCACCCCAGACATGCAAAGCATAAAAAGACCCGTCATTTCCACACGCCAGCCTAATTCATCTTGGAAATAGCTCGGCAAACCAAAGAAAAGACAATAGAAAAAGATATTTAAAATGATAAATTGCACATACACGAGTGAAAGTCGCTGCTCCTGTCTGAACATCCGAATTTGAATAAACGGTTCATCCACCTGATACTCCCACCAAATAAAAGCGCCTGCACTCAAGAGACAAAGAATCCCCTGTACATATTGAATGCCATGACCTAGTGATAATAAAAACGAAAGCAGAAGGACAATACAAACTGTAAAAAGCAGCATCCCTGGCAGATCGAGCTTCCGTACCGTTTCACCTATACGCAGCTTTCTCTTTTTCTGCTCCTTTGGAAACAAAGATAGTCCAAGAAAAAAGCTGATTAAAATAAAAGGCAGATTCACTAAAAAGATAGCCGGCCAGCCGCCGATTGTCATTAAAAAGCCGCCAAGTGTCGGTCCAAGCGCCGTCATCGCTGAAGCAAAAATGGACAATACCGCTAACGCCGATGCCTGCTTGTCTTGAATATGATCCCGAATGAGTCCGACACCAGAAGGATAAATGGCACTGCTCCCAATTGCCTGCAATAGCCGGATCACAATCAGCACCGCAAACGTCGGGGCAAACGGCGCACAGATGGCTGAGACCGCGACAAGACCCAGTCCGAATAAAAATAATGTTCTCCGGCTCATCACATGATCCCCAATCCGGCCGCTCACCGGCTGCGTCACCGCACTAGCTAAATAAAAAGACGAAATAAGCCAAGATACAGTCGTAAATGACAAACCAAATTCATGCTGGATTTGATGCAAGGCCAAAGAAATCATTGAGGAATTTAACGGATTTAACATTGTCCCAAAGGCAATCGCAGTTAAAAAGACTTTTCGGTTGTCCCTCCACTTCTTCATACACCGACCCCCTCTTTGTGTTCTGACATGTTTCCTTCCGTTATTATGAGATTCATTTCCCTTTTTTACCCTGATCAATTCAAGTTCTCTCTTGGAAAAGCAAGACATACATTTTAAAAAGGGCGAGTGTTGGAAAAACACATATAAAATTGAGAATATGAGGAACAAATGGTAAGATGCTACACATATTTAAAAGCCTACTTTCTCCTTATATGGAGAAAGGCTGAAAAGGAGGAGAAGCTTATTATTAAGAAAAGACGGTTTTGGGTCCCAGCCCTTTTCTCGGTTGCAGTATTACTTCTGTCTTCGTGTGGTGCAAATGAAACAAATGGGAACGGAGATAAACGTAATTCTACAGCGAAAGGGTCGCCAATTTTGGAGGATGGAAAATTTATATTTGCAGCATCAGGTGAATTTCACCCGTTCAGTTACATGGATGGAAATCAGATGTCAGGCTTTGATATCGATGTAGGCAATGCGATTAGTGACAAACTAGGCCTCGAGCCTATACAGAAGAAATATAAATTCGCAGGCATCGTTGAAGGTGTGAAATCAGGAAAATTTGATGCGGCAGTTGCAAGTCATACCATCAATGAGGAACGAAAAAAACACGTCCTTCTTTCTAAGCCCTACTACTACTCTGGTCCGCAAATTTTCACAAGACCTGGAGCAGACATTCAACATGCTGATGATTTAAAAGGCAAAGAAATTGCTGTATCAAAAGGCTCGTCCTACGCTGATATTGCAAAGGAACATAGCGGGCAGGAACTAAAATATTACGACAGTGATGTCGTCGCTTTAGAAGCACTAGCCAACGGAAAACACGATGCAGTCGTGACGGATTTTGCGACAGGTGCAGAAGCCATGAAGAAAAAATTAAAGATCGAAGCGCAGGAAAGACTCGGACAAAGTGAGCAGGCAATTGCTGTATCTAAAGAAAATGAACAGCTCATAAAAGAGATCAACGATGCGATTGACGCATTAAAAAAGGATGGAACATTAAAACAAATTAGCGAGAAATACTTTGATGAAGACATCACAGTCAAACAAAATTAAAACCACGATTGTGCGCCTTTTTTAGGCGCACTTTCTTCAAATGGAGATGATTGTTTTGCCTACCCTATCACATTTTTTTCAGACGCTGATTGATTCAAGAGGTATTTTTTTAGAAGGAATGCTGCTCACCTTACAGCTCACTGTGATCAGCATCTTCATCGGCATGTTCATCGGGCTTTTCTTTGCTTTATTGAAAATATCACGCGTGGCTGTCTTCGGTTATATCGCCAACGCCTATATCTTCCTTGTACGCGGCACACCACTGATTGTTCAAATTTTCATCCTATATTTTGGACTGACAGAATTAAATATCCCCGACTTCTGGGCCGCTTCCATTGCGCTCGCCTTTCATAATGGAGCGTATATAGCAGAAATATTCAGAGGTGCCATCCAATCAATCGATCAAGGGCAAAAAGAGGCTGGACGCTCTCTTGGCATGGGGCGTTTTCTAACAATGAGACGTATTATTCTCCCGCAAGCGATGCGGCGTGCCCTCCCCCCTCTTGGCAACCAGTTCATTATTGGCTTAAAAGATTCATCACTCGCCGCCTTTATTAGCGTCAATGAACTATTTAACGTCGCCACCACCCAAGGCTCAAACAGCTTTGACAATATGACCTATTTACTTGTTGTAGCCGTCTATTACTTAGTTCTTGTCCTGCTGTTAACATTCGCTGTCCAAACCTTTGAGAAGAAACTATCAGTCAGTGACCATTAGGAGGAGAAACATGACAGAATCAAAGGAACTCATTCGTGTTGAAAAACTCAATAAACACTTCGGAGAACTGCATGTTTTAAAGGATATCGACCTCACTGTTTATGAAAATGATGTGGTCGTCTTAATTGGAGCCAGTGGCTCTGGAAAAAGCACCTTGCTCCGCTGTATGAACTTTTTAGAAATCAAAAATGATGGAGAAATCGTCATTGATGGCAGCCCTGTTCACCCAAAACGCGATCAATTAAACGAGATGCGGCAAAAAATAGGCATGGTGTTTCAGCATTTTAACCTCTTTCCGCATAAAACTGTGCTTGAAAACATCATCGAAGCGCCTGTTATGGTGAAAAAAACAAAAAAGGCTCAAGCTGTATCAGAAGCCAATGTCCTGTTAGAAAAGGTCGGACTTGCGGATAAAGCCAACGTATATCCTTCTAAGCTATCAGGCGGTCAAAAGCAGCGTGTGGCTATTGCAAGAGCTCTCGCCATGAAACCAGATGTCATGTTATTTGACGAACCTACGTCTGCCCTCGATCCAGAGCTTGTAGGCGAGGTACTACAAACAATGAAAAGTCTCGCAAAAGAAGGCATGACGATGGTCATCGTCACACATGAAATGGGCTTTGCGAAAGAAGTCGCCGATCGTGTCGTCTATATGCACGAAGGCCGTATCGTCGAAGAAGGCACGCCATCAAAATTGTTCGATTCCCCTCAAGAGGAACGAACCAAGCTGTTTCTCAGCTCCATTTTATAGGTCAAACGCCCTTTATTTTTCGTGCTCAATGCACGTTTTTTCTCATATTTCACGAACTTTTCATCCATTTATATTGAATATAACCAAAAACCATGTAAGATTACCTTACATGAATATGTCATATATGACTTTTCTCTCTATAATGAAGAATTAAGAAATCAATTAATTCTGAATGATTCAGGGGGAATGCAGCATGCAAATGGGTGATACAGTATTTATGTTCTTCTGCGCACTACTCGTGTGGTTAATGACACCGGGTTTAGCCTTATTCTACGGAGGACTCGTGAGAAGTAAAAACGTCTTAAGTACAACCATGCACAGCTTAACTTCACTAGCGATCGTCTCTATCGTATGGATCATGTTTGGCTATTCCTTGGCTTTTGCGCCAGGCAATGCATGGATTGGAGGCTTAGACTGGATTGGATTAAAAGGCGTTGGCTTTGAACCCGGTCCCTACAGTGAGACCATCCCACATTCATTGTTCATGATGTTCCAAATGACCTTTGCCGTCTTAACAACAGCCATCATCTCAGGTGCCTTTGCTGAACGAATTCGCTACTCAGCGGTCGTTGTGTTTACACTCCTTTGGGTCACATTTGTATACGCGCCAGTCGCACACTGGGTATGGGGCGGCGGTTGGATTGGCGAAATGGGTGCGCTCGACTTCGCTGGAGGAAACGTGGTTCACATTTCATCAGGTGTTGCAGGTCTAGTCGTAGCGATTGTGCTCGGGAAGCGTAAAGAAGCAGCAAGCTCTTCTCCTCACAATTTGATTTATACTCTTCTTGGCGGAGCTGTCATTTGGTTTGGATGGTTTGGCTTTAACGTTGGAAGTGCCCTTACCTTAGACAGTGTCGCAATGTATGCCTTTATTAACACCAATACAGCTGCTGCTGCGGGAATCATCGGCTGGCTGTTAGTCGAGTGGATGATCAACAAAAAACCGACCATGCTCGGCGCGATTTCTGGAGCCATCGCAGGTCTTGTGGCAATTACACCTGCCGCCGGTTTTGTCACACCTTTTGCTTCTATCATCATCGGAATTATTGGCGGGATTGTGTGTTTCTGGGGAGTCTTCTCACTCAAAGCCAAATTTGGCTATGATGATGCACTAGATGCATTCGGTCTTCACGGAATTGGCGGGACTTGGGGAGGAATTGCAACCGGGCTTTTCGCAACAACCTCTGTCAATGACGGTGGAGCCAATGGATTATTCTACGGAGATCCCAGCTTACTTTGGAAGCAAGTCGTCGCTATTGTGGCCACTTATGCCTTTGTAGCTGTTGTGACATACGTAATCATCAAAGTGGTCAATCTCTTCTTTAAGATTCGCGCAACCGAAGAAGAAGAATCAGTGGGTCTTGATTTAACCATGCATGGGGAAAAAGCTTATCAAGATTAAAGAAAAAGGGGTGTCTCTATGAGCAAAATGTATAAAGTGGAGATTGTCACACGTCCAGCCAATTTTGAAACATTAAAGGTGGAGCTTGGAAAGATTGGCGTCACTTCCATTACCTTTTCGAATGTACACGGCTGCGGTTTACAAAAGGGACATACAGAGCTATACCGTGGCGTCAAAAAGGAAAGTAATGTGTACGAACGATTAAAGATTGAAATCGTCCTAAGCGAAGTACCTGTCGAACAGGTCGTTGAAACAGCTCAAAAGGTACTTCGTACAGGCGAACCAGGGGATGGGAAAATTTTTATATATGAGATAGAAAATACAATCAACATTCGGACAGGTGAAGAAGGACCTGCCGCTCTTTAAACCATCCTCCGCCGAGTGCGGGGGATTTTTTAAAGACAGAAAAAACCTCTGCATGATTCATATACAGAGGTTTCAAGACTTAAGATTGTTTTGTTTCTTCAGATTGACTGCTGTCTTTAGAGGAATCAGAAGACTTTTCTTGATCAGAGGATTTGCCCTTCTCATCAGACTTTTCTTCAGATTTTTCTCCAGCAGGCTTTTTGGCCTTATCTTCAGCAGCAGGTTCCTTCGTTTTTTCATCAGCTTTTGGCTGAGCAGGTTCTTTTGCTTCTTCCGTCACTTCTTGCGCGGCCTTTTCAATAGTTGAAACAGGCTTGTCAATGAAGCTAAGTGGATTAAGCGCTAAACCTTCCATACGAATTTCAAAATGCACATGGTTGCCGCTTTCAGCACCATAAAGATTTTTACCAGAAGCACCGATGACATCATTCTGCTTCACTTCATCGCCTTCTTTAACACTCACTTGTGACAACGATTGATAAACAGTCGATAATCCATCTTCATGTTCAATTTCAACGACATGACCGAGAACTGGATCTTTTTTCGCTTGAACCACTGTTCCACTAAGAGCAGCTGTGACATCAAACACTTTGCCATCTTTATCTGCAAGATCAATACCTTTGCTCAAGGTATAGGTGTTATTATAGTTTACAAGTGCTGCTTCTTTTTCTTTTTGATCAGCATCTGCTTCATAGAACTTTTTCACGACAGAAACATTATCAGAATTCTGGACTGGCATGGCAACATTTTCAATTGGCTTTCCAACTTCAACGGCATCATCACGCTGTTCTTGCCCTGTTTGATTTCCATCAGATAGTTGGTCTTTCACATCTTTTGATACAGCTTGATACCAAAGAACGGCTGTTAACACGACCGCTGCGCTGACCAAGTAAATTGCAGGGAATACCCAGCGCTTACGGAAAAATTGCTGAACTTTTGTGATTTTGGAAGTACGTTTCTTTTCTTCCTCTCTCATTTTTCATCACCTCAGCAACATTCTGAACACTTTTCAAAAAATATATACACACGAAATCATTTTTCTTTTTATTTTGCGCAATCGCATCAATAATATGTATGATGAATGAAAAAAAGATGGGGGACTTTAATGTGAAAACTTTCAACCGTATAGCAACAGAAGATGACCTCAAAGCAATCGTTGATATTTACAATTCGACTATTGCTTCAAGAGAAGTAACCGCCGATACAGAACCAGTTTCAGTTGAAGACCGCCGGCAATGGTTTTTGAATCATTCAGAGAAAAGACCTCTCTATGTGAAAACAGATGAGGATGGACATATTTACGGCTGGCTCAGCTTTGAAACGTTTTATGGAAGACCTGCATACAACGGGACCGTTGAAATGAGTATTTACTTAAACCAAGACGATCGAGGGAAAGGCTTAGGGTCACTTTTTTTACAAGAGGCCATTGAGTTGGCACCTTCACTAGGCATTCGAACATTACTCGCCTTTATTTTCGGGCACAACGAAGCCAGCATTCGATTATTTAAAAAGCACGGCTTTGAAACATGGGGTCACCTGCCACGCATCGCAGAAATGGACGGCAGCAGGTACGATTTAGACATTCTAGGAAAAGAATTATAAAATGAGCGTCTCTCCAACAAAGAGACGCTTCAGATTGTTGACAAAGGGCTAAAATGATCTTGATTTTAGCCCTTTGTCTTCTTTTCAGCGTGATAGAAAACCTTTGCAGTCAAGGAAGGACGAGTACTGGAGCGGAGCGAATTTGACATTCGTGAGCACCAGCACGCAGGACTGACAACGAATGCGAGGGTTTGTCTACATGCTGGAGCGTCTCTCCAACAAAGAGACGCTTTTTTATGATGCGTGTAACAGCTGTTCAAACTGTTTCGCATTTTGAACAGATTTTCTTTGGAGGATGATGCCATGTTCATCTATCAGAATCGCTTGCGGAACAACAGTTACCCCATACAGCTCCATGATTTGCGAAGAGCGCATATACACAGCTTGATCAGGCAGCAATTGAAGGAGCAATGCATCATCTCCTTGTTCATCTCCATTGATGAACATGAATTGAGTATCATCGCTAGAAATGTGCTGACGCATATCAGACAAAATGCTTTTGCATGTCATACAAGTGGTATTTACAAATAACAGCATCACGGCTCTTCCGTTTTGTAAATACTCCTTTAAAATGACCTTATCTCCTAAATGTGTATAGCTTCGAAATAACGGCGCACCATCACCAACATCCGCTTCCTTTAATTCAATCCCATCAAGGGATTTAATTTTACTCATAAATTTTCCGATAAAGCGGGCAAGCAAAAACACGACCGCCAGCTGAGCTATGACAATGAATAACACAATAATTAGTAGAATATCAGTCATTTCACTTGGTCTCCTTCTATAAACGATTCAAATTGATACATCCATTTTCTTTTGAACATCATGATTGTTTTCCCAACCGCTATAATCAGACAGACAGCCACTGCAATCAAAAAACAAATAATATGAAGTGGCCACGGAATTGTTTCTACATAGGGATGGACATAAAACAACCCAATCACAAGAGCCAGCATCGACACATTACGAATCACAATTCCCCAGTGAAGATGGTCATTTTCAAGCAAACCTCCACAGCCGCATGAAATGTTACGATGTCCTCTCAATAAATTGAAGGTGACCGCTCCAGTATAGATACATAAAAGTGCTGTAAGACCAATCGCAGGTACAAAAGACATGTTCCACACGAACAATAAACCCGTACAAGCCAATTCAACAGTCAAAAACAAATAAAACATGGGCGCCGTGAGCGCAGGAGGCAGCAGGCGATAAGCATTCATCTGCTGAATATGCGCCGTTTGTTTTCTCACTTTATCAAGCCATGCACCTGCAAAGATGATTCCTAATAAATAGACACCTATAAAATAAAAGACACTCACCTTACGCCATCTCCTTTTGTTGAAATAGTTGGGATTGTGCCTCGTAAAGCCTTTTGTACTCTCCATCTAGCGCCATTAGCTCTTCATGGTTCCCCTCTTCAACGAAAGCACCATCTTTCATCACGATAATCCGGTCTGCTAAGCGGGCCGCTCCCATACGGTGTGTGATAAACAAGACCCCTTGATCCTGCGTATGATCGAATAGCTTTCGAATGAGTGAAATCTCCGATAGCGGATCGAGAGCAGAAGTCGGTTCATCTAAAATGATAAAATCACTTTCTCTAAAAAAGGTTCTCGCCATCGCAAGCTTTTGCCATTGTCCGCCAGACAGTTCATGACCTTCTTCAAAAAACCGGCCAAGCTGCGCATCGTATGTTTCTTCCATTTGATGAATTCTTTTCTCTATGCCGGCTTGCCGTGCAGCTGAGATCATGCGCTCTTTATCATCTATTTCGTCAATACGGCCAAATCCAATGTTTTCTTTCACAGTGAATTCGTACTTCATAAAATCTTGAAAAAGGACGGCCATTCTCGCATGATATGATTTTTTATAAATGGTCGAAATCGATTCACCATTGACCTTTTGCATATTCGGCTTATCTGGATCATATAAACCAGTCAAGCATTTAATCAAGGTCGTCTTACCTGATCCGTTATCCCCCACCAATGCAATGCGTTCACCTTTATCGATATGAAAATGTATATGTTCAATAGCAGGCGTTTTCATATTCGGATAGGTAAAAGAGAGATTTTCTAGCGTAATGGACTGAATACATTCAATCCTCCGAAGCGATGCCGCTTCCTCTGTCTGCTCATCAATTTCTTCTTCTCTCTTTTGAAAAGCTCTCATTTCATCAATATAGAGACTCGTTTCATATAAACTAGAACATTCCCTCGTCAAATCCTGAAAACCACTTTGAATATTTTGCACAGCTTGGAGCACAGCGACAAACGTACCCGCAGCTAATTTCTTTTGAAAGATAAGAAAGACAATAAAAAGACCGCAGCACACATAGGCAAATGTCATAAGCAATCCACCTGCCATCTCCCAGCGAACCTGACGTTTTAGTAATTTATATTTTTCATCTGCACTTTTTACATAATGGCCTTTCCATTTTTGAAGAAGGTAATTTCCTATTCCATATAAACGGATTTCCTTCAATGAATCTCGCTGCGCAACAAGATCAGACACATACATTTCTCTTCGATCATTTGCCGTTAACATGCGGTTTAATTGATACCGTGCGCCTCCAAAGAAAAGCTCAATCCACAAGACAGGCAGAGTACATAAGATCAGAATGACCGCCAAGCCCCAATGGATACCAATCATATAAATGAGAAGTGATACAACAGTAATCAATGCGCTCATGATTGTAAAAATACTTCTAACCATACTCAGAACATGCTGATGACTGTTCATCACACGTTGACTTTCATTATAAAAAGACGGGTGTTCAAATGTAATATATGGAAGCTTAATCGCTTTTTGAAGCAATTCACCCTTCAAATGCAAACCAATCAGATTTGTCGCTTTCTGCTGACTAAGCTGAAGAATGAATTGAAGCCCATATCCTAAAATCACAATGACCATTTGCAACCCAAATAACCTTAAGACCTTTTGAATATCTCCTGAAGAAGTCATGAATAAAATAATTTCATTAATCAATGTTTGAATAATCCAGACACTAGCCAAAGGCATAAAGCCAACGATCACTTGGATGAATAGAGTTAACAGAAGATATGATCGACTTCTTTTCCAAGTATAGGAGATTGCATATAAACAATGGTTCACTGTACTCATCAAACGCTCCACCTTACACCATTTAGTATAATTGACATATTTTTGATATTTATATTATGATAGCTCTGCGTAACTTCATTCTGAGAGGACGATATACGATGACTTCAATCTTACTTTTACAGCTAACTCTTATTCTTTGTAGCCTTTTATTGACGATCGGAATCATTATCTATTTAAAACACCAGATGGAATTAATCATCTTACCGATCCAGCATGTTGGACAAAAATTTATTCACCCGCTACTCGAAAAACCATCACCTATTCAAATAAATGATCTACTGCAAACCAATCACAAGCAGCAGCTGCTTGTATTCACTGACACAGCATGTCCGCATTGCATCCCATCACTGGAACAATTCCTAGAAACGAAAAAGCAGCGTCAATTAGACATTTCTTTTAGTATTTTGCTAAAGAATGGGAAAGAAGAGGATCAAGAATTATATCGTGATAACCAAACCAACATGCGAATTATCTCAGTGGACAAACAAATGATAGGCGCCTTTCATATTGAAGAGTTTCCATATTACATCATGGTAGAAGAAGATGAAACAATCTCATATGCAGCCCCTTTTCCGGATGGTCTTTATTCAAGGTTTTCTGCAAAATAAACATAAATGAGGCATGTGAAGATAACAAACACACGCCTCATTTTTTTATTGGTTTGGATCTGCCTGAACATCCTGATCCTTTTCCCTTGCGGCGATTTCACTCGCTTCACTTGAAGCTGTGGCTTGTTCCTCAGCTTGTTCAAACTCACTGCGAGCCTCATTTGAAATATCTACTTGGTCACCATGCTGATTCACAGTAACGGACGAAGAAGACGATTCTTTTTGAACCTCTTTCTCTAGTTCCTTTAATTTAGACACATGAAGCTCTAAATCTTTTCCTTGCTGAACTAGAGTCAGTTGTTGAAATAATGCCTTTCTCTCTTCTGGAGAATGGTCGCCTTGAACAATTTTCGCTGCTTGGTTTAAAAAAGAATTGGATGTTTGACTCGCTTGACGACTGTTTGACTTCTGCATAGCATTTGTTAAGAATGAAATTGAAGATATGCTCATGCGTTCACATCCTATTAAATAAAATCCTTGAATTTAGCAGCCACATCTAATGCGTTCTTGGCTAGTACAAATCTCACCTGTATCACGATCCACGTAGTAACGGAAAGTTCCAACACCTTGAAGGAAACAAGTTGGCGCTGATTTGCATGAAGTGACTAATTTTTGCAAAATACATCTTGAAGCTGCAGGTTGAACATTGGTCATTTTGTTTAAGAAACGATCTAACATATGAATTCCACCTTCCAATTTTTATGGTAATACAACACAATAATAACCAATTACAAGACAACTAACAACATATTTTGATAATTTTACTAATTATTTTTAACTACTAATCTTATTTATGACATAAATTGTCGTTAAAATTCATAGTAAATGTTACTTTTTTCTTATTCGAAGATAATTTATTTATCCATAAATAGTAAAGTGAAGATAGAAATTTTTAAAATTGTTCTACATTCACTCTTCCTAAAGTACTACCTGCTCAAGTATGATAAAGAGTGAATACATAAAGGAGTGAACACCATTGCAACAAACTGAGAAAATCATTCAATCTCTTCATTCGATCACAAAGTGGGGAAAAGTTGGTAGTATATTTCTCTATATTTCAGGTGGCTTAGCTATTCTTATTGGTTTTTGGCTTGTTCTTCCTGCTGCCCTTGGCGTCTTCCTCATTATGATGGGAATCCATGTACAAAAATCTGTAAACGCAGCGGAACAATTAATTCAAGCTCCTGATACTTCTTATGAAGAGTTATTAGAACAATATGCTAAGATGATGAAAATGCAGACACTATTTTCCATATCAAGTATTGTCGCAGCCATTCTATCATTCATCGCCATTATCCTGATGCTGGTATTAGGCGGTCTAGCATTTCTTCAAGAAATTCCTAGTGACATTCAGCACTACGAAGGTGAATACGAAGAAGAGCTTGGTGACTTTTATTAATGGAGAGAGGGTATCAATGAACATTTGATACCCCTTTTGTTTGATATTTGGCATCGTTTTACCCTTCTAAGCTTGACATTCTATCTTGATCATTTTAAAATACAAATCGTAACCATTACGAATTAAAGGAGGTTCCTATTACCGATGCGTGTAAAAATTACCTTAGCCTGTACTGAAACTGGTGACAGAAACTATATCACAACAAAGAATAAAAGAACGAATCCGGACCGACTGGAGTTAAAAAAATATTCCCCTCGGTTAAAGAAATATACCCTTCATAGAGAAACAAAATAATTTTTTAGGTTTCAAATCGCAATCATTACTTTTTAAGAGAGGCGGAAATGAACATGAGCATTGGCAAAGGGACAGAAGGAAATGAATAAGCGAATACCCGTTACAGTATTAAGTGGTTTTTTAGGAGCTGGAAAAACAACGATATTAAATCATGTACTACAAAATCGTAAAGGGTTAAAAGTAGCTGTTATTGTTAATGACATGAGCGAAATTAATATTGATGCAGAACTAATCAAACAAGGCGGTGAGCTCTCTCGATCAGATGAGAAGCTAGTTGAATTATCTAATGGTTGTATTTGCTGCACATTAAGAGAAGATTTGTTAATCGAAGTAGAGCGCCTATGTAAGACTGGTCATATTGATTATATTGTCATTGAGTCAACAGGTATTAGTGAACCTATTCCAGTCGCGCAAACTTTCTCTTATATTGATGAAGAAATGGGGATAGATTTGACGCGCTTTTGCCGGCTAGACACGATGGTCACTGTTGTAGATGCGAACCGTTTCTGGACCGACTTCCAGTCAGGAGAAAGTCTATTAGACCGTAAACAAGCCGTTTCCGATGATGACGAACGAGAAATTTCCGATTTACTGATTGATCAAATTGAATTTTGCGATGTGTTGATTATCAATAAGTGTGATCTAGTATCAAACTCAGAATTAGACCGACTTGAGCACGTGCTGACCACACTTCAACCAGAAGCATCTATCATCAGAACCTCAAAAGGGCAAGTAAAGCCAAGTGACATTTTAAATACTGGTTTATTCGATTTTGAAAAGTCCAGTGCTTCTGCTGGCTGGATTAAAGAAATCAACGCTGGGCATTCTCAGCATACGCCAGAAACAGAAGAATACCAAATCTCATCCTTTGTTTATGAAAGAAGACTTCCCTTCCATACTGGCAGGTTAAATAATTGGTTAGATCAGATGCCAGAGCAAATAGTTCGCGCTAAAGGATTTACATGGCTTGCCACACATCATGATTTAACCATTTTAATTTCACAGGCTGGAAAATCTGTTGCGATTGAACCAATTGCCTACTGGATTGCTGCCTTGCCTGAGCAAGAAAAAGCACAGATATTAAAGCAAGAACCAGAGCTTCTTGATGAGTGGGACGCAGAATTTGGTGACAGGCATACAAAACTTGTGTTTATTGGCGTAGATTTACCTAAAGCAGATATCATTCGCACACTTGATCAATGCTTACTCACACCTGAGGAATTTGATCAAGAATGGACTACGTTTGAAGACCCCTTTAAATGGAAAATCCAACATTAAGCCAGGAGGGTTTTAAGTGGCAAAGAAATCTAAAATTGCTAAAGAAAAAAAGCGGCAGCAGCTTGTATTGAAATATGCAGAATTAAGAAAAGAGTTGAAAGAAAAAGGTGAATATGAAGCTTTAAGAAAATTACCTAGAGACTCTTCCCCTACTCGCTTAAAAAACCGCTGTGAGTTAACCGGTCGTCCTAGAGGTTACTTACGAAAATTTAAAATGTCTAGAATTGCTTTTCGTGAGCTTGCCTATAAGGGCCAAATTCCAGGAGTGAAAAAATCGAGCTGGTAAAGATTGAGTTGATCTTATCACAGCTCCCATAAAAGTAAAGCAGTAAAAAATGTTGAAAAATCTATTTTCTAAGCATATCTCAACCTTTTTGAGCCACAAAATAACATTTTAAAAACCAGCAGAGTTTCTGCTGGTTTTTGATCATGACAGGACTCTAAGATGAATAGACCTATTTCTATAAAAGGATTTTCAACAATGATTATGACATTTTCTCTACTTTTCAAAAAATCATGATCATGATACTTTGTTGTCACTACCCACCGATGTATGACATTTCAACTTTTTTCTGATCTTTCTTCTGCTCTCTCTCAGCTGAATATTGATCATCTCTATTCGACCATAGTTCCTTCAATATGTTCTTTATATCTTCATTATCTTTTGTTGAGCGAATCACCCGCTTCAGATCAAAACCCGATGATGCAAAAAGACATGTAAACAATTCACCGCGAGCAGAAAGTCTCGCTCTATTACATGTTCCACAAAAGGCATCTGAAACAGAAGAAATAATGCCTATCTCTCCTGAACCATCTTGGTAATAGAATCGGTTGGCTACTTCACCTGGATATTGAGGAGGTTCTGGTTTGATGGGAAATGTTGAATCAATTAGACCAATAATCTCTTTCTTTGTCATGACATGCTCTAGATTCCATTTGTTCGTATTTCCGACATCCATAAACTCGATAAATCTGAGAACATGTCCTTCTTTTTTAAAGTAAGCTGCCATTGGTAAGACATCCTGATCATTCACACCTTTTTGAACAACCATATTGATCTTAATAGCAAGTCCAGCTTTTTTTGCAGCCTCAATCCCATCAAACACTTTTTGGATAGAAATATTCCTTCCGTTCATTTGCTTAAAACGGTCAGGGTTTAATGAATCCAAACTAATGGTGACTCTTTGAAGACCTGCTTTCTTTAACTTTTCAGCATATACAGGTAAAAGCGTTCCATTGGTTGTCATAGCAATATCTTCGATTCCTGGAATTTTCGAGAGCTTTTCTATTAAGATAGGCAAATCTTTTCGCATTAAGGGTTCACCACCCGTGATGCGTATTTTCACCACACCTAGGTCCTTTGCAAAAAGGGTAGCAAGCTGTTCAATTTCTTCGAAACTAAGCAGTTCTTCTTTATTCAAAAAAGGATAATCTGGTCCAAAAATTTCAGCAGGCATACAGTACGTACATCTAAAGTTACAGCGATCTGTTACTGAGATTCTTAAATCGCGCAATGGTCGATGTCTCTTATCCAATATACTGTCCATACTTTGCCTCCTATTCTGTTATACGCTGATGGTGAGTGTATATATTAAAAGATTCTCCTCTGACAAATCCAACTGTCGTGATATTTAATTCTTCTGCCATATTAAGCGCCAGCTCAGTTGGTGCTGATTTTGAGATGACGATCGACACTCCTAGTTTTGCTGCCTTCAATAGAACTTCTGACGATATCCGGCCGCTAAACACAAGGATTTTATCTCTAAGCGGAATTCGATGAAGTAAACAGTATCCATAGATTTTATCTAAAGCATTATGTCTTCCTATATCAGTTCTAGTGATGAATAGTTTTTCTGTGTCACACAGTCCAGCATTATGCACACCACCAGTATGTTGAAACAATTGACTTTCTTCTTGTAAACATTTCATTAGGCGTATACAAGTATCAGCAGAAATGTTGATTCGATCAATGGCTGTTTTTGCTGTTTTCACATCTTGGAGAAAATAAAAATGTCTCCCTTTCCCGCAGCAAGAACCAATCACCCGCTTTGTAAAATCTGATGACTGAAATCGGCTTGAGTGAACTAAATCAACATAGGCAAAGCCCATACTTTCATCTATTGTAAACCTTTTAATCTCATTTTCAAATCGAATGACTCCTTCTGAAGCTAAAAAACCGATCACCAATTCTTTCAAATGATCTGGTGAACAAACAAGTGTTACAAATTCCTCTCCATTCACGATCACAGTTAAAGGAAATTCTTCTACAACTTCATCTGTTTTGCAAGTAAATTGACCTTCACGGTATTGGTGTATAACTCGTTTCTTTTTAACAGAAGGATTCATTGTATGATCTTCCTTTCAGCACAAATTTAGTTATATGAACCAATCGAATTGTGATATTATTTTAAAAAGTCATAAAAATGTAACATATTTCTATCTTATCAAACTTTTTGATTGCTTTATATGGGGGGGGAACAAAATGAATAAATCGAAAAATCGCTGGCTCATCGCAACAAGTGCTGTAGGAATTCATTTATCTATTGGGTCTGTTTATGCTTGGAGTGTTTTTACGAATCCTTTACATCAGGCCTTTCAGTGGTCATTGACAGAAATAAGCCTGACCTTCAGTATTGCTATTTTATTTTTAGGATTATCTGCTGCTTTCATGGGGCATTTCGTTGAAAGATATGGCCCAAGGGCATCAGGGCTCTTCTCAGCAATTTTCTTCGGTATCGGGATGACAGGGTCAGGATTCGCTGTACACATGTCCTCACTCCCTCTCCTCTATTTATTTTATGGTGTACTCGCTGGGATAGGATTAGGGGTAGGCTACATTGCACCTGTATCAACTTTAGTGAAATGGTTTCCGGACCGAAGAGGACTTGCAACCGGCTTAGCTATTATGGGTTTTGGATTTGCGTCTCTTATTTGCAGCCCAATTATCCAATATCTCATTGAAAAAGTAGATATCGCAAATACCTTTTACATTCTTGGAATTTCCTATTTTATGATCATGGTGATTTCATCTCTTTATTTATCACCACCAACACCTGATGACGTCAAACAATTTGATGTGTTAAAAACAAATCAAAGAAAAATCCCTCAGGATTTATCACAGCTTACAGCAAATGAAGCGATCAAAACACGACGTTTTTATTATTTGTGGCTCATGCTCTTTATTAATATCACATGCGGAATTGCCATTATTTCAGTAGCATCGCCTCTTGCTCAAGAAAGTGTTGGATTCACTGCTGGTGCTGCAGCTACCCTTGTTGGCATTTTAGGTGCTTTTAATGGTTTAGGACGGATTGGCTGGGCTTCCTTCTCAGATTATATCGGAAGGCCGAATACGTATACAATCTTCTTTAGTATCCAGCTCATTGCCTTTCCTTTACTTCCCTACTTAAAAGAACCGCTCGTCTTTTCAATCGTGATGGCGATCATTTATACGTGCTATGGAGGAGGGTTTGCCTCAATTCCAACCTATATTGGGGATTTATTTGGCACGAAACAACTTGGTGCCATACACGGTTATATTTTGACAGCCTGGGCAGCTGCTGGTTTAGCAGGACCTTTATTTTCATCCTTTATCCGGGATATAACAGGTAACTACACGCAGAGTCTGATGGTGTTCTCTGGCTTATTTTTCATCGCTTTTATCATATCTCTTCTCATACGGAAGGATATTCAGCAGCTTAGAGAAACAAACCTTACTGCTGCTGCTTCTGTCTCACCCCGACCTTAATTTGAATTTGACAGAATCACAATCTAAAGGTAATTTTTAGATATGAAAACGCTTTATAAAGTAATAGGAGGGTGATGATATCATGGGGAAAACAAAACATAAGGGGCCTATTAAGCTTAATAAAAAACCCTCACCAAAGCTATGGGCCTCTTTTGCGCCTATGGGACTTGGAAAAGTAAAGCCGAAACACATTCGAGATACGATGAAAGTGGCTTGGGAGAACAAGGATAATCTCCCCTATGCATATCGCATTTTAACGCAAGGCGTGTGTGACGGCTGTGCCCTTGGTGTTTCAGGGCTATATGACCAAACGCTCGCAGGACCTCATATATGCACCACAAGACTAAATGTACTTCGTCTTAATACAATGCCAGCTATTGATCCAAAATGGTTTGAAGACATTCAACAGCTCAAACAAATGGACAGCACTACTCTCCGCAAACTTGGCCGTATCCCTTATCCACTGATTCGAAAAAAAGGTGACAATGCCTTTACACGTATTTCCTGGGATGATGCATTAGATCAAATCGCAGCTAAAATCAAATCAATTGATAAACGGCAGCTCGCTTTCTATTTAACAGCTAGAGGAATTACAAATGAAGTCTACTATACCGCTGCGAAGGCAGCTCGCTTTATCGGGACAAATCATATTGATAATGCGTCTCGCATTTGTCATTCACCGAGCAAAACCGCTCTTAAGCGATCCCTTGGGATAGGAGCCTCCAGCTGTAATTACAACGATTGGATCGGAACAGATGTCTTAATTTTTTGGGGATCTGTCGCAGCAAACAATCAGCCCGTTTCCACTAAATATATGTATGCGGCGAAAAAGAAAGGAACCAAAATTATTGTCATCAATCCGTACAAAGAGCCTGCCATGGAAAAGTACTGGGTTCCCTCTATTCCAGAAAGTGCTTTATTCGGCACAAAAATCGCGGATGATTTCTATCAAGTCAATATAGGCGGCGATATTGCGTTTATGAATGGTGTCATCAAACATTGGTTTGACATGGAGCAGCACGCGCCCCATTCCGCTCTTGATCATGAATTTATTCAAGCCCATACTACCGGCATACAGGATTTACAGCAGCATGTCGCACAGTTGAAATGGGAAGACCTTGAAGCATCATCAGGCTTATCAAAAGAAAGAATGAAGGAATTTGCGATCCTTCTTGCCAATGCCAATTCAGGCGTTTTCATTTGGAGCATGGGTCTTACTCAGCACCGCTTTGCAACTGATAATATATCACAGGTTGCCAACCTTGCTATGTTACGTGGGTTTATTGGCAGGAAACATTGTGGTGTCATGCCAATTCGCGGGCATAGCGGTGTTCAAGGTTCTGGTGAAATGGGTGCTGACCCGTTTGTTTTGCCGGGCAGTGATTTTGATGAAGAGAATATTGAAAGAATCGAAAAGATTTGGGGGTTTGACATTCCGAAATGGCATGGTGACACCATTGGGCAATCATTTGAGAAAATGGCTCTCCCTAAAGAACATCCGCAAAAACTCAAAATGCTGTTTACGAGTGGCGGGAACTTTTTAGAAACGATGCCAAATCCAGATGCGATTGAAAAAGCTTTATCTGGGCTTGAACTTCGTGTCCATCAAGATATCATTTTGAATACCTCTACACTTGTAGAGGCAGAAGAGACGGTAATTATTCTCCCTGCTATGACAAGATATGAGCAACCAGGAGGCGGTACTTCCACTAGTACGGAACGCATGGTATATTTCAGTCCAGAAATTGAAGGACCTCGGATTGAGGAAGCCAGAGCAGAATGGGATATTTATATGGATCTTGCAAAAAGAGTACGTCCACAAGATGCTGAGCTGATTCATTTCGAAACGGCTGAAGACATTCGCCGTGAGATTGCGATCGCAAATCGAAACTATGATGGCATCCAGCATTTACGTCATAAAGGAGACGTTTTCCAATGGGGAGGTGCCTGGCTATGTGAAAACGGAGAGTGTCCAACACCGGATGGCAAAGGACATCTTCTTCCTGCCCAGCTGCCTCAATACCGAAAAACCGAGGGACATTTTAATATTACGACAAGAAGAGGAAAGCAATTCAACTCTATGATCTATAGTGAAAAGGATGCCTTTAATGGTGGGAAGCGTCATTCTATCTTGATGAATGAAGAAGATGCTAAAGAGCTTTATGTCAAAGAAGGTGATCCAGTTGTTTTGTTTAATCAGTATGGATCCTACCAAGGAGTCGCTCAATTTGGGGAGTTGAAACGTGGCAATATCGCTGTTTACTGGCCTGAAGGGAACGTTTTAATTCCAAAGGGTGTGTATGAGAGCTACTCACAGATTCCCGAATATAATACGGCGGCCATATTAGAAAAAGCCGAAACCTTTCATGCAAGAAAAGACCAGCACTACGTGGAGAAACGAATTGATGAATTAGAAACCACCTTGAATTGATCTTCAACTAAAAAACAGCTGGGGAAAACAATCCCCAGCTCCCATTCATATCCTACTGACTAAAAGTGCTCGCTGCATTTTGTAGAATGTAATTCAATTCTTCGGCATTTGCAGCCGGTTGATATTGTCCACCGCCTGCTTTTGCAACAGACTTTAGACTTTTGGCTTCTTTTTCATTCACGTCAAAGCCAATGATATTAACAATGGTGTCAATTCCGCCTTCATGTAATTCCTTTGCTGCTTGTGAAGGGCTTCCTCCACAAGTTTCTTTACCATCACTGACGACGTAGACAATATTTTTCCCTTCAGCCTGGTGATCTTCAAAATCTTGCTTCGTATCTGTTAATGCTTTTGCAAGTGGTGTCCATCCAGTTGGCTTATACACATTCAGCGCTTGCTGAAATGTTGTTGGCTCATATGATCCAAATCCATAAACGGCTTCAGAGCTTCCACAAGAAATTGCTTTTCCAGCATTTTTATTGGTTCCTTCATGACCAAACACACGAAGAAGGACTTGTGTATCATCTGATAAAATACTTGCGAAGCTTTGAATAGAACGTTTGGCGATATCGATTTTCTTTTCGCCTTCAACTGATTGCGCCATGCTGCCGCTTAGATCGAGTAATATCACCACATGAGCCGGCTCCTGTTTTTTTGTCACAGCATGAGCTGGTGAAGAAAGAAACAGGACAAGACTAGCCAAAATGGTTAATACGATATTGCGTTTCATTCATAAAAACCTCCCTTTTTACATTTGTACAGAAAAAGAGAAACGAAAGCATACATCAATCGTTTCCCTTTTGTTCAGCAAGTTATTCGTGTAGTTTTAATGATTCTGCTGACAGGATAGAACCCATTTCTTTACCAGTGCTTGCTTGGTAGTAATGGCCTTTACCAGCTTTGGCTACTTGCTTTAATTGACCTTCATAGCCATCATTAAAGTCTAATCCAATGACATTAACAACAGTCGAACCTTTTGAGTTATGCAATTCTTTTGCTACTTTTACTGGATCTCCTCCACAAGTTTCTTCGCCATCAGTGATGAGGTACACAATATGTTTTGTTCCATTATTAAGCTGCTCATCCGCTTGCTTTGCATGTTCAAGAGCACGAGCAATCGGTGTCCAGCCATTTGGTCCAAGTCCGTTTAAAGAGTTTTCAAAGCTTTCTTTTTCGTAAGGCTGTACGCCATAAACGCCTCTAATGACTTCACATGATTGAGCTTTACCTGAATTTTTGTTGTTTCCTTCAGAGCCAAACAAGCTCATACGAATTTTAGCGTCTTTTGGAAGTGACTGAGCAAATTTAAATACCTCTTGTTTTGCGAGGTCAAATTTGCGTTCTCCCTCTACTTTTCTTGCCATGCTTCCACTTGCATCAAGTAAGATGGTGACTCTTACATCTTTGTTATGTTTTTTGACTGTAGATGCTTTTGCAAATACAGGTGAAGAGATCGACATAGATAATGTCAATACAGCTAAGGTTACGAGTGTAAATACTTTTTTCAACATCATTTTTTCCTTCCTCCCTATGTATTAAATTGAAACATCTTAATCGTAAAATATTCTGTCTTGGAATGGTATAGGACTCGGTCCCTTTTTCTCTTTCATCAAAATCACTAAAAATCTGTCAGTTGTCTAGATACATTCACCCAACACATCATTTTTTCTCTTGTTTTCTCCTTCTTTCGAGGGGCTTTGTATCGGCCATCGGTTCTTGTCGGGACGTAAATGTTTAAGATTTCCTGAGGTGCGTCTTAAGTCGCAAATTGACACATTCTGTTCAAAACTCTTGGAACACACAAAAAAGATGCCCCTATTCTGGAGGCACCTTTGCTTTATTTTTTAGCCATATACGTGTTAAGAAAACGATCTGCTGATTCAATTTGAATTCCTTTATAATAATGTTTCACGATAGCATCTACTTTTTTGCCTGACTGTGCCATATAATGCGCACCGTACTGACTCATTCCAACACCATGGCCATACCCTTTTGTGGTAATGATAATTTGCTGGCCCTGTCGTTCCCATGTAAAGTCTGCTGAATGAAGTCCTAATGACTCTCGAATGTCTCTGCCTGTCAGTGTTTTACCGTTTATTACGGCTTTTGCTACTTGATTTCCTGGTGTCCGCTCTACTATCTGTCCTACCTGAGCCTGTTGAGTGAGCGTCACACCTAATTTTTGCTGAAATTCACTAACTGGGATGGTTTTCTTGTTTTGAAATTTCGGCGATTTTTCGTCCCATTTACTTGAGACACTTTTCAAATATGGGATTTCGTTTTTCCAATAAGCTTCAGCATTTTCTGTTTTCCCGTTACTTGTTGAAAAGAATGAGGCATCAATTGGTTTCTCGTCATAAGTAAGCACTTTTCCTTGTGTGCTGGCGACAGCTTCTGTGACTTTTTTTAACTTCCAATTGTACGCTTTTCCCCAAATTTTCTTGAGTTCCTGCTTGTTTTTATACACTTGGAACATTTGGGTATCATCTACAAGAGAGCCCTTTGGTGATTTGACGGTCTTATCGATGATCATTTGTCTGACGATATACGTTCTTGCGGCGAGTGCCTGTGCCTTGAGTGCTTCCATTTCAAAATCAGCTGGCATTTCAGATGCTACGACACCAATCACATACTCTTCTAAGGGGATGTTTTCTACCTGCTGATGAGCTGAACGATAGACGGGGATAGCGACGGGTGATTGCTTCAATTTGACTGTACCCTTCACTTCTTTTTTAACTGATGGCTCCGCTGATACATGCTGGCTTGCCTCCGGTTTCCCTTGAAACGTCGGCAACACAAGTAAAGTTGGAATCATTAAAATAACGATGCATATTCCTGCGATTGTCCATATCATTGGTTTCATATTTGGCTGCCCCCATTTGTCATTGAATCTCTTTTATCCTATGGGCGGGGACAAGCTAATATGACAGCTTCTTTCATTCAGTGGACAAGTCTTTTGATGAAGATAAGAGGCTCTTTATCAACTGATTTTACTGTTCGTCTTTATGAATAAAATTTAAGATGGTTGGATACACTAGTGATAAGCTTTTAAAATAAAGCATTCTATGATTCTAAAAAAAAATCAGCATGCCCCAATGGACACACTGATTTCTTTATGATTACGCGTTCAGATCTGATACAACTTGTTCTTGTGTCACATCTGCTGTTTCATCATTTACTCTTTCAATATCTGCACCGATTGCTGCAAGCTTCTGGTGGAAGTTCACATAACCACGATCGATATGCTTCAACTCAGTGACACGTGTATGACCTTCTGCTACTAATCCAGCAAGTACAAGTGCTGCTCCTGCTCTTAAATCAGTCGCTGACACTTCAGCACCTTGAAGTTGAACCGGCCCGTTGATAATGACAGAGCGACCCTCAATTTTAATATCACCATTCATACGGCGGAATTCTTCTGCATGCATAAAGCGGTTTTCAAATACCGTTTCTGTGATCATGCTTGTTCCGTTCGCACGAAGCAATAGCGCCATCATCTGAGATTGCATATCCGTTGGGAAACCAGGATGTGGCATTGTTTTTAGATCGATTGGCTTGAGCTCAGATGGTCCAATGACTCTTAAACCTTCTTCTTCTTCAATGATCTGAATACCCATTTCTTCCATTTTTGCTACAAGTGATGTCATGTGCTCCGGCACTGCGCCTTTCACAAGAACATTTCCTTCTGTAATGGCTGCTGCCACCATGAAAGTACCTGCTTCAATTCTGTCAGGGATGATGTTGTGTTTTGCACCGTGAAGTGTTTCCACACCTTCGATTTTGATTGTACCAGTACCAGCTCCGCGAACCTTACCACCCATGGCATTGATGTAGTTTGCCAAATCAACAATTTCAGGTTCTTTTGCTACGTTTTCTAAAATCGTTGTTCCTTCAGCTAATGCTGCTGCCATAATGATGTTTTCAGTTGCGCCAACACTTGGGAAATCCAAATAGATTTTCGCACCTTTTAAACGGCCTTGAACTTCAGCCTCGATGAAGCCATTTCCTACTTGAATTTTAGCTCCCATTGCTTCAAAGCCTTTTAAATGCTGGTCAATTGGTCTTGAACCAATCGCACAGCCTCCAGGTAATGCAACTCTTGCATGACCTGTTCTTGCTAAAAGTGGTCCCATGACGAGCACAGACGCTCGCATTTTACGGACATACTCAAACGGAGCCTCAGTTTCTAGTGCATGAGATGCATCCACTGATACTTCGTTATTTTCAAAATGTACTTCTGCTCCTAAATGACGTAACACTTCATTGATTGTATATACATCGGAGAGCGTAGGTACATCACAAATTACGCTTTTTTCTGTACTTGCTAACAAAGATGCAGCGATAACTGGTAAAACGGCATTTTTTGCTCCTTCTACTTTAACTGTGCCGTTTAACTTTTGACCGCCGCGGACGATGATTTTTTCCAAGGTCTTCCCCTCCGCGTCCCAAATTCTCTATATTAATATTCAGTCGTTACGATTGGTGTGCCAACCGTAATCGTATGATTTTCGTTCATTTCCGAACTTCTGATGGCAATTTGAACATTCATTTTATCATTTGAAGTCATAATGAACTGTTCCCACTTATCTGTGTAAGCGGAAAGCGACACAAAATTAGACTCAACGAGATACTCAACTGGTTTTGCTTGAAATTCATTTGCTAACATTTCAGCCTTTTTTTGCAAAACAACATCCATCATACCATTTACATGACCATCGAGACAAGTAAAAATTACAAATTTCTCTTGTAATATGCTTTTTGCATGACGTACGAACTGATCATATGTATGCTTCCAGGTATTCAGTGGGCGAGTACCTTTTTGCTCATATAATAAATACGACTTTTGATTGGATTTTGTGTCGGTCTTCACGAGTAAAATTTTCGATAATGTATCATTTTTTTCATCTTTGTAAATTCCTGTGACTTTGGTGACATGTTCTTCTTCTTTTTCGGTCCACTCATACTGTCGTAGTTCGTCTCTCAAACGTTTCACTTTTTTTGAAAATTGTTCGGATGAAATGTCTACATTTGTTTTGGCGTGAAGAGTCCATCCATCTACTTCAATTTGCTGGCTTTTCAAACCTTCTGCTATTTGGACGAGCGGAGAAGATTCTTCCGCACGAACACCTTGAATCATCAGAACAAAAAAAAGAATAAACGCAAATAATGGCCAACCTTTTACATACTTTCTCACTTGTCATTCCCCCTTGCTACAAGTGTTGCCGCAAGGAGGTCTATGCATACGTGGAAAAGTCATCAAAGGCCATACTTTTGACACTTCTTTTTACGTTCCCGCATAAGACAGTGACCAAACCTTTTATGTTAGAACATATAAGGTATTTGTTTGGAGAAATTTAAGTAATCAAGGAAGAAATTGCTGACTGCAGATGCAATAGCAATGGTAATGAGCATCATCAGCAATCTTGCCTGAATGATTTTCCCTTTTTTAATCAGTGGGTCAATATTAACGGCAAGCAATGCCCACCATGTAATCGCAATAAAAAACAGGTGGATCACAATACTAACAATTGCTTGTTGTCCTACGTCTTCCATACAGTTGAATCCTCCTTATATTTATTTCTGTAAAGGAAAACTCCCTTTCATTATATCCTCGAAAATCGGAAAGATGAATCATTTGGAAAAAAGAGCTACATTTAGAGTAAATCCCCTCTTATCCTGGTGCCAAGGAGATGATATACTGCGTGTGGAAGGAGCTGAACATATTGAAAGATTCTTTTCCTGACTTTGTTGATTTGTACGGAGAACTGGTTCCCTCATTTGATCATGAATGGGAGGCCATTGCTTTCTACTTTGATTATAGACAGACACAGCTAGAAGAATTAGCGCAATTGTGTCATTTTCATAACATTTCTTTGGATTATTCTGAGGAGAGCCTGTATCAGTTAGAAACACTTTACTTTGATGCATTTACCAAGCAGTTGTTTGCTGAGTGGAAAATGCCAATAGATGCATTAGAAGCGATGATGAGTGTATATATGGGAGAGGTTGTCCTCCGTCATCATTCTGATGCTGACTGGGTGGTACGTCCTTATATGGACTCTCCGCATCAATATACGCTGGGTTTGCGCCGGCACAATAAAACGTGGCATAGTACGCAGTTTTGCGAGCACTTATATTTTGAAAAACAGGATTCTCACCCGTATGTGTCAATGTACCAATCCCTCATGTCATGCTAAAAAAAATCCTTCTTATCATTGTGATAAGAAGGATTTTCTGTTTTATTTCCCTGCTACATTTAAACGGTTTAATGCCCGTTTTAATGCGAGTTCCGCCCGGCGTACATCACTTTCATTCGGGTGGTTCAAATGCTCTTCAGCACGCTGTTTCGCTGATTTCGCACGATCGACATCAACTTTTTCTGATGTTTCAGCGGCCTGAGCAAGAATGGTTACTTGTTCAGGGCGGACTTCAACAAATCCGCCACTGACTGCAACCAATTCAGTTGATCCACTATGTTTTAAGCGAACTGCACCGATTTTTAGCGGAGCAACCATTGGAACGTGGCCAGCTAAAATACCAAGCTCACCGCTTTCTGCTCTGACACTGACCATTTCCACATCCGCTTGATACACTGGGCCGTCGGGAGTAACGATATTGACTTGAACGGTCTTCATGCTTTTACCCTCCTAAGGACCAGATTAGGCCTCTACACCCATCTCTTTGGCTTTTTCAACCACTTCTTCAATGCGTCCAACTAAGCGGAATGCATCTTCTGGAAGGTGATCGTATTTACCAGATAAGATTTCCTTGAAGCCTTTAACAGTTTCTTTCAATGGCACGTAAGAACCTTTTTGGCCAGTGAACTGCTCTGCTACGTGGAAGTTTTGAGATAGGAAGAATTGAACACGACGCGCTCTGTGTACCACAAGCTTATCGTCCTCTGATAATTCATCCATACCTAAAATGGCAATGATATCTTGTAGTTCTTTATAACGCTGCAATGTTTGCTGCACTTCACGCGCAATGGCATAGTGCTCTTCGCCAACGATCTCAGGTGCAAGTGCACGAGATGTTGAAGCAAGAGGATCAACCGCTGGGTAAATACCCATTTCAGTCAGCTTACGCTCAAGGTTTGTCGTTGCATCAAGGTGAGCGAACGTTGTTGCTGGAGCTGGATCCGTGTAGTCATCCGCAGGTACATAGATCGCTTGAATCGATGTAACCGATCCTACGTTTGTAGACGTGATACGCTCTTGCAGCTGACCCATTTCTGTTGCAAGTGTCGGCTGATAACCTACCGCTGAAGGCATACGTCCAAGAAGGGCTGATACTTCAGAACCTGCTTGTGTAAAGCGATAGATGTTATCGATGAAGAACAATACGTCTTGACCTAGTTCATCACGGAAATGCTCTGCCATTGTCAAACCAGTTAGGGCAACACGCATACGTGCACCTGGTGGCTCGTTCATTTGACCGAAGACCATGGCTGTTTTTTCGATAACGCCAGAATCTTTCATTTCGTAGTAAAGGTCGTTTCCTTCACGTGTACGCTCTCCAACACCAGCGAATACAGAAATACCGCCGTGTTCTTGTGCGATGTTGTTGATCAATTCTTGAATCAGAACGGTTTTACCTACACCGGCTCCACCGAATAGACCGATCTTTCCGCCCTTGATGTAAGGAGCAAGAAGGTCAACAACTTTAATACCCGTTTCAAGAATTTCAACTTCTGTAGAAAGTTGATCAAAAGAAGGCGCTTGTCTGTGGATTGGATCTCTTTGAGCTTCCACACCAAGTGGCTCATCTAAGTCAATATTATCTCCCAGTACGTTGAATACGCGTCCAAGTGTTACGTTACCAACTGGTACTGAAATTGGTTTTCCAAGGTCTACAGCTTCCATACCGCGCTTCACACCATCTGTTGATGCCATTGCGATGGTTCTGACTGTATTATCACCTAAATGTAGTGCTACTTCTAAAGTTAAGTCGATCGTAACTTCACTTTCACTTTCCGCTTTATGCGAAACTCTGATCGCATTATAAATCTCAGGCAAGTGACCGTCTTCAAAATGAACGTCTACGACTGGTCCCATGATCTGACTGATGCGTCCTGTTTTCATTGCATTCCCTCCTGACAATTATTTCTATTCTAAGGCAGCTGCTCCGCCGACAATTTCTGTAATCTCTTGTGTAATCGCTGCTTGACGAGCACGGTTGTAAGAGAGTGTCAGGCCGTCGATCAATTCCTTTGCGTTGTCTGTTGCACTCTTCATTGCTGTCATCCTTGCAGCATGTTCACTTGCTTTGCTGTCAAGAAGCGCACCGAAAATCAAACTCTCTGCATATTGAGGAAGGAGAACTTCAAGAATTTCTTCTTCAGAAGGCTCAAACTCATAAGATGCGGAACGTTTATTGGGTGTCGCTGCGGCCGAAATGTCCGTTAGCGGCAATAATTTCTTCTCTGTTACTTCTTGTGAAATGGCACTGACAAAGTGGTTGTAGAACATGTAAAGTTCGTCAAACGCTTCATCAGAGAACATTTGAACTGTACTGCTTGCTAATTCTTTAATATCAGCAAACGCTACTTCGTCTCCAAGCCCTGTGACTTCAGAAATAACTGGAATACCGCGCTTTTTGAAGAAGTCGCGTCCGATTTTACCAATCACAATCACCGCATATTCATCAGCAGATTGATGACGAGATTGAATGGTTTGGTAAGCGGCACGCAAAATCGAGCTGTTAAAAGGTCCTGCAAGTCCTCGATCAGATGTAATGACGAGATACCCTGTTTTCTTGACAGGTCTTGAAAGAAGCATTGGGTGCTTAGCACTTGTTCCAGTTGCGATTGCAGCAACGACTTCCTGGATTTTTTCCATGTAAGGAACAAAAGACTTCGCATTGTTTTCAGCACGATTCAGTTTCGCAGCTGATACCATTTGCATCGCTTTTGTGATCTGACTCGATTTTTTCGTTGACGTGATCCTTGACTTTATATCGCGTAATGAGGCCAAAGATTTCACCACCTTTTTTCAGGAATCCGTGTTCATTTACGTGAAAAGAGAGAAAAAGAGAATCTTTTTCTCTCGGAAAGATTACTAATTAGTTGCTTGGTGCAAACGTACGTTTAAAGCCTTCGATTGCTGTATTCCACTCTTCATCAGCAGGCATGTTTCCTGTTTGAGAGATCGTGTCAAACAAGCCTTTATGGTTTTCTTCAATGTACATGAATAACTCAGCTTCGAAACGTTTGACATCAGCAATCGCGACATCGTCTAAATATCCTCTTGTAAGTGCATAAAGAATCGCTACTTGTTTTTCAACTTTAAGCGGTTTGTTCAAGTCTTGTTTTAAGACTTCAACTGTTCTAGCACCACGGTTTAATTTTGCTTGAGTCGCTTGGTCTAGATCAGATCCAAATTGAGCGAATGCTTCAAGCTCACGATAAGAAGCAAGATCCAGACGAAGTGTACCTGCTACCTTTTTCATCGCTTTGATTTGTGCAGAACCACCTACACGGGATACAGACAATCCTGCGTTTACTGCTGGACGTACGCCTGAGAAGAAGAGGTCAGATTGTAAGAAAATCTGTCCATCTGTGATTGAAATAACGTTTGTTGGGATATATGCAGAGATATCGCCAGCTTGCGTTTCTACGAAAGGCAATGCTGTGATAGAACCGCCACCCTTTTCGTCACTAAGCTTCGCTGCACGCTCTAATAAACGAGAGTGAAGATAGAAAACATCACCAGGGAATGCCTCACGACCTGGAGGACGACGAAGCAATAATGAAAGCTCACGGTAAGCTGCCGCTTGTTTAGAAAGGTCATCATATACAACAAGTACGTGCTTGCCGTTATACATGAATTCCTCACCCATCGTTACACCTGCATAAGGAGCAAGGTAAAGAAGTGGGGCTGGCTGTGATGCAGAAGCTGTGACTACAATTGTGTAATCAAGCGCACCATGCTTACGAAGTGTTTCAACAACACCACGAACCGTTGATTCCTTTTGTCCGATTGCTACATAAATACAGATCATGTCTTGATCTTTTTGGTTTAGGATCGTATCAATTGCAACAGATGTTTTACCTGTTTGACGGTCACCAATGATCAATTCACGCTGTCCGCGTCCGATTGGAATCAAGGCATCAATTGCTTTAATCCCTGTTTGAAGCGGCTCATGAACAGATTTACGATCCATAACGCCTGGTGCTTCACTTTCGATTGGACGAGTTTTGCTTGTTAAAATTGGACCTAGTCCATCAACAGGCTGACCAAGTGGGTTCACAATACGTCCGATTAACTCTTCACCAACTGGAACCTCCATGATACGACCTGTACGTTTTACATCGTCACCTTCGCGGATATCTTTGTAAGGTCCTAAAATAACGATACCTACGTTAGACTCCTCAAGGTTTTGAGCCATACCCATTACACCGTTAGAGAACTCAACCAGCTCTCCTGCCATAATGTTGTCAAGGCCATGTACACGCGCGATACCGTCCCCTACTTGGATGACTGTACCGACATCTTTTACTTCAATTTCAGATTGATAGTTTTGGATTTGCTGCTTTATCAGCGCGCTAATCTCTTCAGCTTTGATACTCACTAAGGTTTCACCCCTTCTAACGATTTTCGCCTGCAAGCTGACGTTCAATGCGGGAAAGCTTTCCGCTGACACTGCCGTCATAAATGCGGTTTCCGATACGGATTTTCACTCCGCCTATTAGATCCTTGTCAATCACATTTTCAACACGCAGTGATGTGACTCCGGCTTTTTTGGCAAATACTTCAGATAAAGATTGAATTTCAGCACCGCTCAGCGGTTTCACTGAATACACGATCGCATCGTCTATTTGTTTCGTGCGGTTTGCCAGTTTCACAAACTCAGACGTCATTTCAGAGAAAATATTTGTGCGTCCGCGGTCAATCAATAAATACATTGTGTGCAATACATGTGTCGAAACACCTTTGAAAGCTTCTGCAATCAAATGTTTCTTTTTGTCTGCCGTAATCTTTGGATGAACAAGAAAGTCATTCAATTCTTGGTCAGCCTTTAGAACTTTTTTGATCTCATTCAGCTCTTTTTCAGTTTCGTCTACTGCCGAAGAAGCAAGAACGATGTCAAAAAGAGCAGAAGCGTAACGCTTAGAGACAATAGTCACGCTCATCGGCTTTCGCCTGCCTCTTTAAGATACTCTTGAATCAATTTCTCTTGTGCTTGCTCATCAAGTTCTCTTTCAATCACTTTAGATGCAATAAGTACAGATAGTGATGCAACCTGCTCGCGCAGTGCAGCCACAGCTTGTTCTTTTTCTTTCACGATTTCAGTTCTAGCAGACTCTTTCAAGCGCTCTGACTCTTGACGTGCTGCTTGAATGATCTCTTCTTTTTGTTTCTCACCAATCTTTTTCGCATTTTCGATGAGTGTATGTGATTCTTCGCGTGCTTCTTTCAATAAGACACGTTGTTCTTCAAGAAGCTTTTCAGCTTGAACGTGCTTTTGTTCAGCACTTGAAATTTCATTTCCTATATAATCTTCACGCTGTTTCATAATCCCTAATAAAGGCTTAAGCGCAAATTTCTTTAAAAGTGCAAGCAAGATGAGCATAGCGATCAGCTGGAATATCATATCCCCGGCGTTGAAACTTAAGCCACCTGCTCCTAAAACCACTGGTAACTGAGACATTTAGTACGGCAACTCCCTTCTTTAAATAATATGTTAAGAAACAAAACATAAAGGAATGGCGAAGTTTCGAACTAATCTGATCTTCGCCATTAAAATTCATATTAGAACGCTTCTCACATATTAACCAAAGAATGCCAAGAATGCGATAACGACAGCGATAATTGGAAGTGCCTCAACTAAAGCTACCCCGATGAACATAAGAGTTCTTAGTTCTCTACCAGCTTCTGGCTGACGAGCGATTCCTTCAACTGTTTTAGATACGATTAGACCGTTACCAATACCTGCTCCTAGTGCTCCCAAACCGATTGCAATTGCTGCTGCTATTAAATTCATTAAAAAGCTCCTCCTTTAAAATAACGTCCTTTTTGGACTCTCAATTTTTTAGTGTTCGTCGCTGACTTTATGAGAAATGTACACCATTGTCAGCATGGTGAAGATAAATGCTTGGATTGTTCCGACAAACAAACTGAATGCCTGCCATACAATCATCGGCACGATGGCACCTAATGTACCAACGATACCAAGCGCAATGTTTTGCGTGTAGAAATTGGTCGCAAGTCCTGCAAGCAAACCAAGAAGAATCTCTCCAGCAAAAATGTTTCCATAAAGACGCAAACCAAGTGTTAGCGTGTTTGCAAATTCTTCAATAAGTTTCAATGGTACTAAAAGCGGAATTGGTCTAAAGTAGTCTTTCGTATATTCCTTGACTCCTTTTGCCTTGACACCGTAGTAATGTGTCAATCCCATGACCATAATCGCTAGTGTCATTGTAATTGCAGGGTCTGCTGTTGGTGATTTCCACCACAAGTTGTGATCGACCGTAATCGAAAATGGCAGTCCAAGCATGTTTGAAACAAATATGTACATGAGTAATGTAACGCCAAGCGCTAGAAATGGGGCTCCTGTTTTCATGTCCATCGAACTACCTATGATATTTCGAACAAAATCAACAATCCATTCCATGAAGTTCTGCGCCTTTGTCGGACGAATAGACAGAACACGAGTAGTCAGCACCGCTATGAGAAGAACGATGATACTAGCAATCGTAATCATGAGAACATTGGATAAGTTGAACGTTAACCCTAAAAATTCTGTCGTTTTTGAACTGTGACCCAAAGAGTATTCACCTCTCTTCCATAGTAGAACGTTTAAGTTGAATGAAGGAATCTATCATAATGACAGGATATATTGTCATTAATCCTATAACAACACCTGCCAGATGAACTTCATTAGGGTAACGCCAAGCAATCGCTACTGCGAGAATTGCGTTGGCCCACCTGGCTGTACTTCCCATTGAACGAATGGATTTTCCTTTTTTAACCGCTCGATCAAAAGCGTGCATTCTCCGTATAAGTAGGAATAAATTAAAGAAAGCAAAAATTGTGCCGATAATCAAACCAAGAAACAGTGGTTTAAAACCAGGCATGGCATAGCCAAACACAAAAATTGCCAATAGATAGAACATGTATTTACTCTGTCTGCGGAAAATCGCGTTTGGATCGTTCATTCATCTGACTCCCGATGAAAAATATTGTAAAAAAGGTAATAAATGGTGATGAAAACTGCGTAGAAGACGCTTATGATAAGCAGTCCTGTTCGAAAAAAATCAATCACCCATCGGTCTAATTGCACAATCAGACTTGAAATCTAAAGATCTATGGGATGTTGCTTCATTCGCTGATACAAACCCTGATAATTAAAGGGTTCACAATGAGGATTAGTAGAGTGCTATAGGCTATGAAAACCTTACCATAATACCCTCGTTTAGCATACAATAGCGTCTATGATGTGTCAATCCGTTGAAAGTTAAAAAACTTTTCTATAATGATAGAGCACACAAAATGTTCACAATTTCATCAAACTTTAGGAGACACGTGACATTCATTGAAAAAAACAGCTAATGTTCAGTATACATTGATTTTTCTAAGAACGATATCAACCGTTTGTCATATATTTCAAAAAGCCCACATGCACGTTTGCATGTGGGCTTTTATTAAAACATGTTATTTCGTTCCATACATACGGTCACCAGCGTCACCAAGACCTGGGATAATGTAGCCTTTTTCGTTCAATTTCTCATCTAATGCTGCAATGTAGATATCAACGTCAGGATGGTGCTTTTGCATTTCTTCTACACCTTCAGGAGCAGCAATCAGACACATGAAGCGAATGTTTTTCGCTCCGCGTTTTTTCAAGCTGTTCAATGCTTCGACTGCTGAACCGCCAGTTGCAAGCATTGGATCTACTACGATAAATTCACGCTCTTCCACATCAGATGGAAGCTTCACATAATATTCAACAGGCTTTAATGTTTTCGGATCACGGTATAAACCGACATGTCCCACTTTAGCAGCTGGAATGAGTTTCAAAATCCCGTCCACCATACCAAGACCTGCTCTTAAAATTGGCACAACACCGAGTTTCTTCCCTGAGATCACGTTTGATTTCGCTACTTGTACAGGTGTTTCTACATCTACCTCTTCAAGCGGTAAGTCTCTTGTGATTTCAAATGCCATTAATGTTGCGACTTCATCCACTAGCTCTCTAAATTCTTTTGTTCCTGTATGAACGTCACGAATATATGTAAGTTTGTGTTGAATAAGCGGGTGATCAAATACATAAACCTTTGCCATTGCTTGCTACAACTCCTTTTCTGTCATCTTCCGGTGAACTTTGCACACTTCCTACAATTCTACATAAAAAGACATCATCTTTCAATATGATTCGCAAATCCTACAAAAAAAACCCACATGCCAAAAATAGGCAAATGGGTCTGCTTTTTAATAATCTAATTCGTTATATAAAGGGAAGCGGGCAGTCAGATCAGATACACGCTTTTTCGCTTCTTCTAATTTCGCTTCATCTTCATGATGTTTTAGAGCAAGCGCAATAATGGAACCGACTTCTTTCATTGCCTCTTGATCGAAACCGCGGCTTGTCACTGCTGCTGTGCCAACACGTACACCACTTGTGACAAAAGGTTTTTCTGGATCATAAGGAATCGCATTTTTGTTCACTGTAATACCGATTTCATCAAGAACATTTTCTGCAATTTTTCCTGTGATACCAAGAGAACGCAAGTCGATGAGAACAAGATGGTTATCCGTTCCACCGGATACAAGCTGAATATCTTCAGATAAAAGGGTTTCAGCTAGCTGCTTTGCATTGTCAATGACGTTTTGTGCATATGTTTTGAAATCTCCGTTCAATACTTCACCGAAAGAAACAGCTTTTGCAGAGATGACATGCATCAGTGGTCCACCTTGAATACCAGGGAAGATCGATTTGTCGATCTTTTTACCAAACTCTTCACGGCATAGAATCATTCCGCCGCGAGGTCCACGCAATGTTTTGTGAGTCGTCGTTGTCACAAAATCTGCATAAGGAACTGGATTTGGATGAAGACCTACTGCAACAAGACCTGCAATGTGAGCCATGTCGACCATAAAGTAAGCACCGACTTCATCCGCAATCTCACGGAACTTTTTGAAATCAATTTGACGTGGGTATGCACTTGCACCCGCAACAATTAGCTTTGGCTTATGTTCACGTGCTTTTTCGAGTACATCTTGATAGTCGATATGCTGCGTTTCTTTATCAACACCATATTCTACAAAGTTGTACTGTACACCACTAAAGTTAACAGGGCTTCCGTGCGTTAAATGCCCGCCATGTGATAAGTTCATACCTAGCACTGTATCGCCATGCTCAAGAATGGTAAAGTATACGGCCATGTTCGCTTGAGCACCTGAGTGAGGCTGTACGTTCACATACTCAGCGCCAAAAATTTCTTTTGCGCGGTCACGTGCGATATCTTCTACAACGTCTACATGTTCACAACCGCCATAGTAGCGTTTACCAGGGTAACCCTCTGCATATTTGTTTGTTAATACAGAGCCCTGCGCTTCCATGACTGCTTCGCTTACAAAGTTTTCTGATGCAATTAATTCAATTTTGTCTTGCTGGCGTTTCCGCTCTAGTTGAATTGCCTTGAATACTTGTGCGTCTTGCTCAGGTAAATGTTTCATCAGCGAAATCCTCTCCAATCTATTTCCATTCGATGTTTTCACCATCTCATTGTACACGGTTTTTGAGTGAAATGTAAAAGTTTTTTTGGAAAATTGACTTCTTTTTTTGCGAAAAACCGAATATTCAAGTGGTGAAGCGCCTTCATCATTCAACATTATATTAGAAATATATCTTAGCTAAGATTTTGTATAAACCGCTCGTTCTCCGCCAATCAGCTTCGGACGCGTTTTCGCAAACGTCACATGTGCATGTCCTAATTGATGACGACTAAGGCGAACAGGTACAACGACTCTCTTTAGATGCATCCCAATGAATGTATCACCGATATCGATCCCAGCATGCGCCTCGATGGATTCAACTAACACAGGATGTTCCATGTGCTGATACGCATGAGCCGCCATCGAACCACCCGCCTTTCGGACAGGTACTGCCGCCACAATCTCTAGATTAAGCCGGAAAGCCACTTCTTCCTCCACAACAAGAGCACGATTCAAATGCTCACAGCACTGGAAAGCGACCTCAATGCCGGTCTCTCGTCTTAGCTGATCCAATTCTTGATAAATGGACGCAGCTATTTGCTCACTTCCTGCTGTCCCAATATGCTCACCAGCCACTTCTGATGTACTGCAGCCGATCACTAAGATTTGCCCAGCACGCAGTTCGACCATTTGATGAAACTCTTTTAACATTTCAAGCCAATCTTGACCAATGTTCATGTTAAGCGCTCCTTATAGGTGCTTTTCTTCGTAATCAGCGATCTTACCAATCCGTACAGCATGTCGTCCTGCCGTAAATTCTGTTGTCAGCCAAATGTGTGCAATCTCACGTGCTAATCCAGGTCCAATGACTCGTTCTCCCATTGCAAGGACGTTTGTATCATTATGTTCTCTAGTCGCTTTCGCACTAAATGTATCATGTGCCAGCGCGCAGCGAATTCCTTTTACTTTGTTTGCTGAGATACTCATACCGATGCCTGTCCCGCAAATTAAAATGCCGCGGTCCACTTCTCCGTTTGCCACCATGTTAGCTACAGGAAAAGCATAATCTGGGTAGTCTACAGAACCTGATCCACATTCACAACCCATATCAATGTATTCAATCTTCAATTCATCCATCAGTTGTTTGATTTCTTCACGAATATTCGTTCCGCCGTGATCGGATGCAATAGCTACTTTCATCGGGCAATTCCTCCTAAGGGTGAGTTGATCTGTTATGTCTTACATTTATTCTTTATTTACAGTTATATTTTAACCTCTGCTTAGTCATTTGCAAACAAAAGCAGAAAAACCGTTGATGCAACGGTTTTACAGGTTGTCCATTATGAGGATGTCTGATCCTTTTTCAATTTCTCAGCCAGCTGCTGGAGCAATGCTTCAAGTTCATCACGTGTTTCCTGATAAACAGACAGGCTTCCTCCAAATGGATCGGATACATCGCCTTCTGTCCCTGTCGCGAATTCCTTTAGAGTGAAAATCTTGTCTTTTGCATGTGCATATTGCTCCACAATCAACTGTTTATGCTGCATGGTCATGGTGAAGACGTAATCAGCTTCTCGCAGAAGATCCTCTGTCAGTTTTGCTGAAGAGTGATTCAGTGGAATGCTTTTCTCAAATAGCGCTTCGACCGCTTGAGGAGAAGCCTTCCCAGCATCTGAGGCAAAAATGCCCGCTGATTTAACAGTGACCTCTAAACCTTTCTCTTGTGCAATTGAAGCAAAAAGGGCTTGAGCCATCGGACTTCTGCATGTATTTCCCGTACAAACAAATAAGATTTTCATCTTTCGCCCTCCTTTTCTTCTATTATATAGCATTTCATTCTACATGTTATGTAAGGAGACTGACTAGAGCGGAAATAATAATTTGATACCAAAGGCTAGTAAAATGATTCCGCCAAGCGCTCCGCTATATGATCCCACCCATGAACGGACCTGTTTACCGAGTAATAATCCAAGCCATGTGAGAATCATACTAAAAAAACCAAACAATAAAATGGTCATCCATACGCGAGAACCGTAAATTCCGAGGCTTAAACCAACGGAAAAACTATCTAAGCTGACACTTGTTGCAAAAAGAACAAGACCAGCGCCAACAGGTGCGATAAATGGTTTATCTTCTTTCCGAATAGACGCAATGATCATTTGCAGCCCGAGCACCAAAAGCAGCGCCCCGCCGATATAGGTGGCAAGGAGACCGAGCCAGCCTGATAGGAGCTGACCTGTTAGCATACCAAAAAGCGGCATAAACATATGAAATATTCCAATGACAAGTCCAATATAAATGATCTGGCGGAACCTCAGCTGAATCATTCCCATGCCAAGTCCAACCGAAAAGGCATCCATCCCCAGTGCAAAAGCCATGATGCTGAGCGTCAGCAATTCGCCAGCTAGTTCGTACATGTAAATCCCCCTTGGACACGCATTCTCCTTTAACCTATGTTTGTCCAAGAAGGGTTAGAACTATTTGAATGAAGAGAGAGTGCGCCCTCCTGCCGCTTTTTGCAGACGGTTCATAATTGCTGAACCAACCCCCTGTTCTGAAAAGGATTCTGAAATAATGACATCTACATCTGTCTCATCAAATTGTCTTAGTACACAATATAAGTTTGCCGCTATCGTTTCAGGTTTTTCTCTCCACCCACAGCTGAAAACAACATCTGCCGCAAACAACGATTTCTTTTCTTCTGTTGTCAGCACGCCAACTTTGAAACCTTCCGCCTGGTATGTTTGAATGTGACGCTGCATCTCTTCATCACTTCCAAAAAAGAGATACATCTTAGCTTCAGGGGCGTAGTGTGTGTATTTCATCCCTGGCGATACAGGCGCTTCGTCCTTTTTTGTCAGCCCTGGGTCAATACTAACCGTTCCTACTACCTCTTCTAAAGCTTCTTTTGTAATCCCGCCCGGCCTTAGGATGACTGGAATCTCGTCGACACAGGATACAACCGTTGACTCAACGCCAATACCAGTTGAACCACCATCGACAATTCCAGCGATTCTTCCATCGAGATCACTCGCTACATGGTCAGCTTGTGTTGGTGATGGTTTGCCTGAACGGTTGGCACTTGGTGCGGCAATCGGCAGGCCAGCCGTTCGGATGAGCTCAAGCGCAATCGGATGGTCAGGCATTCTCACACCGACCGTGGATAAACCTGCCGTGACCTGCTTTGATAAAGTGCCCGGCTTACACGGAAGAACAATGGTTAATGCACCCGGCCAAAAGGCATCCATCAACGCCTTTGCTTTTTCGCTTTCTATTTGCGCAAATTCATGAAGCTGCTCAATTTCCGCAATGTGGACAATCAATGGATTATCACTTGGACGCCCTTTCGCTTCATATATTTTCATGACAGCTTCTGTCTCTTTCGCATTAGCCCCTAGTCCATACACCGTCTCTGTCGGAAAAGCGACCACTTCGTTTTGCTGCAATAACAACGCTGCCTGTTCAATTTGTGGATAGTATGTGGATAAATTCTTTTCTAAATCCACAGACCACCTTCTTGTATTTAACATCATACAAACTCCTTTTAAAAAAGATAAAACTGTTGATATATCTCAATTATCCTTTTGAAAGTATAAAAGATGATGACCAATAAAACAAGCGTTGTCCACAATTTGTGGATAACGCTTGTTTAACGGTGGATAAGTATGTGTATAAGTTCAATATATTGTGATTAACTGGCTTTTTTTTGAAGAACCACTGCCTGTTCTTTCGCTAAGATCTCTTTTGCATGTGCAGATACCCACATGCTTTCTGGAATATCCTCTAAAGCCGTGAAGCCCATCAATGCCAAAAAGTCATGTGAGGAGGAATGGTTGGCGACGACATAAAACGTATCCACACCTATTTTCCCTCCGAGCGTTTGAACACTTTGGAACAAAGATACGATGTGTCCCTGACCTAGTTTATCTGATATGACAAGAGACCGCAGCAGGCCCTCTTGTTCACTAAGCTGTTCAAGACCTAAACACCCTGCCAGCTGACCTTCTGCATCTTCCATGACAACAAATGTCGTACGCTCTGCAAGCGTGACGCCGCCTTTCGCTTGTCCTTTTTCAAGAAAAGCATTGATCGCTGGGGCATCTTCTTCTGTGGCTATTCTTAATTGATAAAACATGCTTTCACCTCTTTTTGATCTCTTACTTCAACTCTATGAGGCAAAAACAGATTTATACCTTTTTTAGGAGAAAAGACTAGAGACCCATTCGAATAAAAAGAATTTCACTTCACCCGTCTCTTCTTTCTCTTCTTTGACCACTTCATTCACAGACTCATCTGTTTGCTGTGCTGCCACTTCGTTATCCTCATCCCCCTCTGGCGACGCGATGGCTTCTCCATTTGAAAAATCGATAAAGCAGAGCGGCGGGAATAACACACACCACCAATTGGCTCCATCCCCTTCTCCAAGCGTAATTAAAATGGCTTCATATTTCCCTGCAGGATAGACGAAATTTCCATAGAGCTTTGTTGGAAATGAGGCTTTTTGAAAACTGACTGATACGGATTGATCAATGTGCTGCTCCTTCAATTTCGCTTTGGCAATGCGATTGATTTCTGGCAGCTTGGACCGAATCACACGTCTTGCTTCTTCAATGGATGTAAGGTCTTTGACCCATTCTGTCATATTGGCATTGACTTCGTCTCGAATGCTTCTTTTCACATCCTGATCTGCTGAACGATCACTATTTGCTAAAATGCGTAATCGAATGGCTTCCTCTGGTATCACAACAGGCTGATTTGCAGAAGCAGCCGCTGTCTCCTCTCTGCCAAGGTTTGCAAAAGCACCGCATAATAATAGAAACATATAAAGACAAATCATCATTTTACTTTTAAACATGATGTGTTCCCCCCACTTTTTCTCTTCGCTACAAACATTGTGTCCAGGAAACCCATCTCATAAACAGGAAAAATGATTTTTTTAATAGATTATAAGTCAAATGAAAAAAACCGTTCCATTAAGAACGGCTTTGGAGTGAGGATTGGTAATCGGAAGGGTACAGTCTTCCATCCCAATCTCGGCTGATTTTTAACCCTGCATCTGTTTTGATGACAGTCATTGCTCCTTTTTTCTTGATTTCTTTTTTGACTTTTCCGTTCTGATTAATAAATTGAATCATCATTTCATAGTTAAATTCAATTCTGTCATCGCTTTCATCTGAAGGCGTAAACGTAATTTTCTTCAGCTTAATTTGACAATCTTGATCCTTTGCTGCTTCTAACACGCTCGGGAACATGCTGTCTTGTGTATATTCTTGATATTCATGCTCGGTTAAATAAGACTTCAGCTTCTCCTTCATGTCAGTTAGGTCATCTGTTCGATTCACTGTGTATTGTGCTTTTTTATAGCTTTCTCCAAATGCTGCTGCTTCTTTTTTAAAGCTCGGTTTGCCACAAGCACTCACAATCAATAGTACACTGACGATGACCAACACCATCGCATACCTTCTGTTCACACCATTCGCTCCTTCAAAACAAATTTATGTAAAAAAATCATGATCAGAATGTTCATTCTTCTATATATACGTTTCTCTTTTACCATAAGTTTCATCTTTACATAATAAAATAGTCCGACTTTATTCAGCCGGACTTTCCGTTTTGAATGTGTGCGCAAACAGCTCGGTCTTTCTCGTTAATATCCTTGACGATGCGGACATCTGCCGCGGGAAATGACTGCAAGAGAAGTGCTTTTACATCTTGCCCTTGCGTATATCCAATTTCAAAGACAACCACCGACTGCTTATGAAGTACATGGTGAAGATCACGAATGAGACGCTTATAAAACCACAGACCATCACGTCCATCTGTCAGCGCATTTACTGGCTCATGCTTCGTAACCACCTCTGACAAGCTGTCCATTTCTTCTGCCGCAATATAAGGTGGATTGGAAATAAACAGATCCACTTTGATGCCCTGATCCTTGATAGGTTCGAGTAAGTTCCCTTGTAAAAAATGGACGTCTGCACCTAGCGCTTGCTGATTCCGCTTTGCTACCGCAAGTGCTTCATGTGAAATATCCGTTGCTGTGACAGATAGTGTTTCTTTTTCAAGAGCGAGCGTAATCGCAATTGCCCCGCTTCCGGTGCCAACGTCTACTGCTTTGAGCGGCTGATCGTGCGGGAAGATGTCACTCATCAAATTCAGTGCCGCCAAAACGACCTCTTCCGTTTCAGGGCGAGGAATGAGAACATGTTTGTTCACCTCGAAGGGACGGCCGTAAAAAAATTCAATACCTGTTAGATGCTGAACAGGCACGCCTTTCTTGTGCTGCGTGACAAACTCGCTGAATAACCGATCTTGCTCCTCTGGCAGCTGATCATGAAAACGTGCAAGAAGTTCACTTCTGCTTAAGTCCAGTACATGCATCAAAAGGAGCTCTGCTGCGTTTTGGTCTCTACCGGCTTCCGTTAACAAAGAAGAAGCCCATTTAAGGGCTTCAAAGTTGGTACGCTGATTATTTTGCATTTTGAAGCTTTCTTGCTTGGTCTTCCATAATTAATGCATCTATGACCTCGTCAAGTTTTCCTTCTAAAATTTGATCAAGCTTTTGAATCGTTAATCCGATGCGGTGGTCTGTTACACGGTTTTGTGGGAAGTTGTACGTACGGATACGCTCTGAACGATCCCCTGTTCCAACAGCAGATTTACGCGTTTGATCATATTCAGCCTGTGCTTCACGCTGGAATTTATCATAAATTCTCGCACGTAATACTTTCATGGCTTTTTCTTTGTTTTTGATTTGTGATTTCTCATCCTGACAGGAAACAACCACGCCTGTTGGAAGGTGAGTTAATCGAACAGCAGACATGGTTGTGTTAACACTTTGTCCGCCAGGCCCGCTTGATGTGAAAGTATCTACACGGATGTCTTTTTCGTGGATATCAATTTCAACTTCTTCAGCCTCGGGCAAGACAGCAACCGTCGCTGTTGATGTATGAATCCGTCCGCCTGATTCCGTTTCCGGAACACGCTGCACGCGGTGTGCACCGTTTTCAAACTTTAGTTTGGAATATGCGCCTTTCCCGCTAATCATAAAGATAATCTCTTTATAACCGCCAGTTCCAGTCACATTAGCTTCCATTACTTCTGTTTTCCAGCCCTGCATTTCAGCATAACGGCTGTACATACGGTAAAGGTTTCCAGCAAAAAGCGCGGCCTCTTCTCCTCCTGCTGCACCACGAACCTCCACAATAACGTTTTTGTTGTCATTCGGATCTTTCGGGATCAGCAAGATTTTCAGCTCGTCTTCTAAACGTTCCGTTTCCTCTGTGAGCTCTGAAATTTCTTCTTTGACCATGTCGCGCATCTCGGCATCCAGCTTTTCTTCCAGCATTGCTTTCGCTTCGCTCAACTGGTCGTATGCCGCACGATATTGTCTATATACCTCAACAGTTTCTTGAATATCAGATTGTTCCTTCGAATATTCACGAAGCTTCTTAGGGTCGTTCACCACTTCAGGGTCACTTAAATATTCATTTAGCTTTTCATAGCGTTCTTCAATTGATTTTAAACGGTCTAACATGGTCTTCACCTCTGTTTTGTGCGTAACAGTCTAATTATAGTATAGCGGAGTATGACAGTCAAAAAAATTTCCAAAACAATTGATTTTCTGCAATTTTCCGCTAGAAAACACGATCTTTGGCGATTGGTTACTTGTTTTGTCTAACGTGAAGGAACAGTTCCTTCTTGAAGAGAATGGTACTTATAATTGAAAAAAGGGAGGGCATTTGGTTTGAATACAAATGAGGTTGCAAAAGAAATTGGCGTTTCTTCAAAAACGATTCAGCGTTGGGTTAAACAGCTCAACATCCCTGTCGCCCGGAATGAACTTGGACATTATGAATTTCATGAAGATATTGTACAGCTTCTCAAAGAAGTCAAACACCAAATGAGTGAAGGTGTGATCCTTCAAGACATTCGACTGCCAATCCACACGGAAACCGTTCAACAGTTATCGCCTGCTGCAGAAGCTGCTGCCTCCACAAAGCGGATCGAAGCATTGGAAAAGCAGGTGAATCAGCTCATTCAGCAGCAATTGCACAGCACTGATGTAGAAAAACGGCTGCAAGAACTCGAACGGAAACTGGCTAAAAAAGCAGATGAAGGTGTATCCTATCAGCTGCTCCAGCACCGTAGAGAAATTGAAGATCTCACCACTAAACTTGAGCGTCTTGCTGCGAGCTTGAAACAACCCTCTCAAATAGAAGAAAAAAAGGAAATCACGCACACTGACATCAAAAAAAAGCGTGCGCTCTTCCCTCTGTTTCATTCATTTCGCTAAGAAAGGCTGCCTCATGAGGCAGCCTTTCTACTTTATTATGAGGTAAGTGCAATAATGATCGGTAATGAAATTAATGACATGATTGCACTGATCACAAATGCGGATGCAGTTTCTGCTTCTTGTTTTTCAAATCGGGTTGCGATCATGGCTGCAACAGCTGAGCCTGGGAAGGCAACAAGTAATACAGCTTTTGTAATTTCATCAGCCGAAAGACCCATGAAAATGGCGATAAAATACATAAGCAATGGTTGTACAGCTACTTTTAGCAATGCGATACTGAATGCTGGTAGGCTTAATTTAATTTTACGGATACCAACAGTGACACCGACTGCAAATAGCGCAACCCCTGACGTAACACTTCCAATTTCCTCTAGCATTTCATGTCCAATTTCAGGCAGTTTAAATCCTAAAAGAACAAGAATGATACTTGCTAGTGGTGCAAGTGCAAGCGGCTCTGATAAACCGTGCAAAATAGCTTTCGTCGTCATTTTAAGGAAACTTTCGCCGTCTTTGGCTTTTCCTTTTGTTTTTTCACCGACAGTTGACACAATAATCGCAATTGGATCAAGCATTGCATTTACAACTATTCCGGTAATTGCAATCGGAATTGCAACTTCTTGAGCCCCAAATAAACTGCCTAGGACTGGAATCCCCATAAATGCAAAGGTCGGTTGAGCTGAGTTTAACGAGAAAATAGATGAATTTGTTAAATCGTATTTAAAAGCAAATTTCGTAACAAGAAGGATAATGATATAAAAACCTACGATTCCTAAAATCAATGCAACGAAAAATGGAATTTGACTATAGAATTTATCTTTTGGTGTTGACAGAATGCTGGCGATAAAGTGCGCTGGCAAAGCATACTTTGTCACAAGTGTACTTACACCTTTTGCAGATTTAGCGTCATAGCTACCGAAGTGTCCTGCGAACCAACCCAGCGCGATAACGAAAAAAATCGGTGCTAGGAGGATCAAAATATTTAAAAAGTCCACCTTACTCTTCCTCCTTAAATCCTTACAAGTTTCTATTTATTGCGGCATTGTTTAAATTACCCTAAACAATGCCGCGTTACACAATTTATTATGCTCTTACAATTTTTTTATATTCAGGAATCCACATTGCATCTTTCACAGCTTGTTCGATGTCGTCAGGCGTTCTTCTTGCGACACCATCTTTAATTGCTGCTTTTGCCACTTCAATGGCCACTTTGATAGAAACTTCTTGCAATTTATCAATGCTTGGAAGAAGACCAGCACCTGGTTTATCATGATCAACCATTTCAGCAATCGCATCTGCAGAAGCAACGAACATGCCTTTTGTGATGATTTTTGATTCCGTTACGATTGAGCCAAGACCAAGTCCAGGGAAAACGAACGCATTGTTTGATTGTCCAATTTCATGTTCAATTCCGTTATACTCAACGTTTTCGAATGGGCTTCCTGTTGCAACAAGTGCACGGCCGTCTGTCCATTTGAATAAATCTTCTGGAACAGCTTCCGCAAGTGGTGTTGGGTTAGACATTGGCATGATCACTGGACGCTCTGTATGTGCTGCGATTTCTTTAATGATTTCTTCAGTGAATGCACCGCCTTGACCTGATGTACCAATTAGAATCGTTGGCTTCACCCTGCGAACAGTTTCAGCAAATGAGATTTGCCCTTTTTCATCACGTGCCCAGCCTTCTACTTCATCAGAAGAACGAAGGTATGGTTTTTGGAAATCAAACACTTCATCTTCGAATTGATCTGTCAGTAATCCTCTGTAGTCTAAAGTCCAGAAAGCATTGTTTGCTTCTTCTTCACTTAGACCTTCAAGAACCATTGTGTCACGCATTTGATCTGCGATTCCGATTCCAGCTGATCCAGCTCCGAAGATCATCACACGGTGATCTTTCAATTGAGTACCAGTTTTCTTGACAGCTGCAAGAACACCCGCTAAAGTAATGGCACCAGTACCTTGAATATCATCATTGAATGTTAAGATGTTATCATTGTATTTTTTCATGATGTTACGCGCATTTTTGTTTCCAAGGTCTTCCCAGTGAAGCAATGCTTTCGGGAAGAATTTAAGCGCTGCTTTTACATATGCATCAATGAATTCTTCGTATTTTTCACCTTGTACACGTTTGTGATGGTTTCCGATGTATAATGGATCATTCAATAATTTTTCATTGTTTGTTCCAACATCTAATACGACTGGAATCACGCGGCTTGGATCAATACCTGCAGCAGCCGTGTAAACAGCTAATTTACCAATTGCGATGTTGATACCACCAACACCCCAGTCACCAATTCCAAGAATGCTCTCAGAGTCAGTTGCTACGATCAAGTCGATATCTCCTGCTGTTGCATGTAAGTTTTCAAATGCTTTCTCAATGCCGTCAATGTTCTCGATTGAAAGATAGACACCATGAGGTCTTCTGTATTCATGGCTGTATTCTTGAATCGCTTCACCAACAGTTGGTGTGTACACAACAGGAAGCATTTCACGAAGCTTGTCTGATATAAGCTTATAGAACAATACTTCGTTACGGTTTTGCAAATCACTTAAGTATACGTTTTGACGAAGACGATCTGGCTGTGCTAGGAATTGCTTGTACGCTCTCTCCGCTTGTTGTTCTAAAGTGAGAACAGTTGGAGGAAGTAAGCCTTCTAGTCCAAGCTCTTGTCTTTCTTCTTCAGAAAAAGCAACGCCTTTGTTCAACGTTGGAATCGATAATACATCTTTACCTGTCAATGTGGTTTCGAGGTACCCTTCTTTTGTTTTCTTCACGTTGTTCATCAAAAACTACCCTCTTTCTAAAATATAAATAAAGTGAACTATTAATTTAAAGAACGATTAAGGAGAATAATCCTTAATCAAAAAAATTATGACAAGAAATCGAACTTTTCGTTAAAATGCTTTACACTACAGTTAGTCATTTTATGCCTGCTTATACTAAAACGCAAGCGTTGAAAATTAGATAATTTTTTCGTAGCGTTATTTAATTTATTTAAGTACAAATGATGGGTGTTCAGCCAAAATCTCAAAAAACGAAACACAGCGGCATTTGCTATTTTTTTAATTGTCAAGTGTTGTACCAACGTCAAGTCTTGGTACTTCATGGTGATGTCTGCATCGTGCTTCGTATGATTCCTGCGCACCTACTAAAATAATGGGATCATCATAGGATGCGGGTTTACCGTCGATCAAGCGTTGTGTTCTACTCGCTGGGGAGCCGCATACCGAACAAACTGCTTGAAGTTTTGTTACAAGCTCTGCACATGCCATTAAATGCGGAACAACACCAAATGGCTCTCCTCTGAAGTCTTGATCAAGGCCTGCAACAATGACTCGGTAACCTTTATCAGCCAATTGAGTGACAATGTCAATGATTGTCTCATCAAAAAATTGCACCTCATCTATGCCAATGACATCGGTTCTTTCTGATATGTGCGTTATTATGTCTTTTGGTGAGGCTACTGCAATCCCATCGACCGATGAACCGTTATGTGAAACAACTGAGCTTGTACTATATCGGTTATCAATCGCTGGTTTGAATATTTTTACTTCTTGTTTGGCAAAGGTGGCCCTTTTGGCTCTCCGAATCAATTCTTCCGACTTTCCAGAAAACATACTTCCGCAGATGACTTCAAGCCAACCGCTTTGTTTCATCACATACATAAGGTCTTCTCCCCCGTTTTAAAGTTCCATCAATCCACGTAAAAAAACAGGCAAGAACGGATTCCTGCCTGTTTATTGTATCTATTATTACTTAAGACCGTATTTTTTGTTAAAGCGGTCAACACGTCCATCAGCAGAAGCGAATTTTTGACGGCCTGTATAGAAAGGATGGCACTCAGAGCAAATCTCGATGCGTACCTCTTCTTTTACTGATCCAGTTTCAAACTCATTTCCACAAGCGCATTTGACTGTAGCTTTTTTGTAGTTAGGATGAATTCCTGTTTTCATCTACTGTCATCTCCTTCCGCCCTGAATCCAATTCGGAAACAGAGTTAATATCTCAGAATAAATTCTGAAACGCACATGATGAAATTATAACAGTGTGAGTCTATGATTGCAAATGTATTTTTTCAACAAGCTATCTTCTTGATGCAGACATGTTCGCTTGTTTCCATTCTTGCGTTAAAATATCGAAAAATTCTTGGTTTGTCTTTGTTTTTCTCATTTTACGCATGAACTTCTCAGCAAAGTCAGGTGTATCTGACATCGATTTTCTCATCGCCCATAAACGATCAAGATGCTCTTTTGGTACAAGCAGTTCTTCTTTTCTCGTACCAGAACGACGAATGTCGATTGCTGGGAAAATTCTTCTTTCTGCAAGAGAGCGGTCCAAATGAAGCTCCATGTTCCCCGTTCCCTTAAATTCCTCATAAATCACATCATCCATACGTGATCCCGTATCAACGAGCGCAGTGGCTAAAATCGTCAAGCTTCCGCCTTCTTCAATGTTACGCGCAGCACCAAAGAAGCGTTTTGGACGGTGGAAAGCCGCTGGATCAATACCGCCGGAAAGCGTTCGGCCGCTTGGCGGGATGACAAGGTTGTACGCACGAGCAAGCCTTGTGATGCTGTCCATTAAGATGATGACATCTTTCTTATGTTCGACAAGACGCATGGCACGCTCTAATACAAGCTCTGCTACTTTAATGTGGTTTTCCGGTACTTCGTCAAAGGTTGAACTAACAACATCCCCTGCAACAGAACGTTCGATATCTGTTACTTCCTCTGGGCGTTCGTCAATTAAAAGGACAATCAGCTCTGACTCTGGATGATTTTCAGAAATGCTGTTGGCAATTTCTTTGAGCAAAATGGTTTTCCCAGCCTTAGGCGGTGCAACAATTAAACCACGCTGCCCAAACCCAACTGGCGCCATCATATCCATAATTCTAGTAGACAGGTGATTAGGCTGTGTTTCAAGAATCATTTGACGATCAGGGAATAGCGGCGTGAGTGCAGGAAAGTGAACACGTTCCTTAGCTGATTCTGGGTCGTCCCCATTTACCGCTTCGACATGAAGGAGTCCATAGTAGCGTTCATTCTCTTTTGGAGGTCGTACCTTTCCAGACACCTTATCTCCGTTTCGTAAATCAAAGCGTCTGATTTGTGAAGCTGAAATATAAATGTCTTCAGAACTTGGGGAGTAGTTAATTGGTCTTAAGAAACCAAATCCCTCAGACTGAATAATTTCAAGAACCCCTTCCATAAATAAGAGATCCTCTTGCTCAGCGTTCGCCTTTAAGATGGCAAAGATTAATTCTTTTTTTGTTAGTTTGCTGTAATAAGAGATTTTGTACTTTTTTGCTAGCTCATACAGCTCTTTTAATTTCATATTTTCCAAAGATGAAATCGAAACATCTTTCAATATGGACACCACACTTTTCTAGTCAATGTATTTCATTACAAATGCATGACCATTGTATTTGATTAGCTTTTAATTCCGTTTTTGTTGGAATGACCTCGCTCTCATGGTAACGCTCCCACTCGTTTTATCGTAAAGATAGGAACAATGTGAACTCGAGCTTTGTCAACATAGAGAAGGATAATGAGTATATCGTCATGATGCGGCAGTATTTAAACTTGTTGAAGCTTAAAAGAAGTAAATTCGCAGAAAATTTCGCAGCACTCTTTAGTTTTACCTCATTTGCAGAGAATATTCAACTTTAAAAAGAAAATGATATACATTTGACACCTATATGAAAAGCGGGTAATAAATACCCGCTTTCAGATTACGGACGAATGACAAGATTCGGTTTTTTCTTTAAGCTATGTCTGCCGTCTACGAAACGAACTGTACCTGATTTCGCACGCATAACAACGCTATGTGTTGTTCCAACAGAGCCTTTGAATTGAACACCTTTTAATAGCTCACCGTCTGTTACACCAGTCGCTGCAAAAATGGCGTCGTCGCCTTTCACGAGGTCTTCCATTCTTAGGACTTTGCCAACATCTAGCCCCATTTTCTCACAGCGTCTTAATTCTTCTTCACTTTGAGGAAGAAGCCTTCCGTGGATTTCACCACCAAGTGCCTTTAACGCAACAGCAGAAAGGACACCTTCGGGCGCTCCGCCTGAACCAAATAGAATATCAACACCTGTATGATCAAATGCTGTATTAATGGCTCCTGCAACGTCACCATCATCGATCAGTTTGATTCTTGCTCCTGCTTCTCTCAGTTCAGCAATGATTTTCTCATGTCGATCTCTGTTTAAAATCGTTGCAACCACATCTTCAATATCTTTGTTTTTTGCTTTTGCTACAGCGCGAAGATTGTCAATGACAGGCGCTTCAATGTCGATGCAGCCTACCGCTTCTGGACCTACTGCGATCTTATCCATGTACATATCAGGTGCATTCAGCAAGTTGCCATGATCTGCAACTGCAATAACAGCTAAGGCATTCCAGCCGCCACTTGCCACAATATTTGTTCCTTCTAATGGATCAACAGCTACATCCACGCGAGGTCCGTATCCGTTCCCAAGCTTTTCCCCAATATAAAGCATTGGTGCTTCGTCCATTTCCCCCTCGCCAATGACCACTGTTCCTTTCATCGGAATGGTATCAAATACATCACGCATTGCACTTGTTGCAGCATCATCCGCTTCGTCTTTTAATCCTCTTCCCATCCAACGAGCAGATTTTAATGCGGCTGCTTCTGTCACCCGTACTAGTTCCATCGATAAACTTCTTTCCATTTTTGTCCAAATCTCCTCTCACAGTCAAAGCCTTATGAATTTTGAAGTTCTTCTATTTCTTGGTCACTCAGCTTTTCACGCCAGATGGTTGCACCCAAGCCTTCAAGCTTCTTCTCAAGCAAACTATATCCTCTGTCTATATGTTCAAGCCCTGTGATTTCGGTCACACCGTCTGCCATTAGCCCTGCAACGACGAGACAAGCACCTGCACGCAGGTCACTTGCTTTCACCTTTGCTCCTTGAAGCTGCGTTTGTCCAGTGATAATGGCAGATCTTCCTTCGACCTTCATGTTTGCACCCATTCGACGCAATTCGTCAATGTGCTTAAAGCGGGCTGAGTAGATCGTATCTGTGACCACACTCGTGCCTTTCGCCTTTGTTAACAGCGCCGTCATCGGCTGCTGAAGGTCCGTCGGAAAGCCCGGATACACAAGGGTTTTGATATCGACAGGCTTGAGTCCTTCGTTTCTGCCAACGATCAGCATTTGATCGTTGCTCGTTTCAATGGTGAACCCCATCTCTCTAAGTTTCGCCGTAATTGATTCTAAATGAGTTGGGATCACATTATCAAGTACAACTTCATCTCCCATCGCAGCACCAGCAATTAAAAATGTGCCTGCTTCTATACGGTCAGGGATGATGGAATGCTTACAGCCATGAAGAGATTCTACACCTTCGATTCGAATCACATCAGTACCCGCACCTTTGATTTTGGCTCCCATGCTTGCAAGCAGTGTCGCTACATCAATAATTTCGGGTTCTTTTGCGGCATTTTCAATGACCGTTTTTCCTTCAGCCAGTACGGCTGCCAGCATGATATTGATGGTCGCACCTACACTGACCACATCAAGGTAAATACGGGCTCCGACTAATTTTTCAGCGCGCAAATAAATGGCACCCTGCTCGTTTGTCACCTCGGCTCCGAGTGCTTCAAAGCCTTTGATATGCTGATCGATCGGCCTAGGTCCTAAGTGGCACCCTCCTGGCAGCCCAATGACAGCCTGCTTGAATCTTCCCAGCATAGCGCCCATTAAATAATAAGACGCACGCAGTTTCTTCACTTTCCCATTAGGAAGAGGCATACTGATCATGGAAGCAGGATTGACAACCATTTCACCTTTTTCAAACGTGACCTTTCCGCCAATCTCTTCTAACAGATCTCGTAATGTGTCAATATCTGAAATATGCGGAAGGCCCTCAATCGTTACTGGAGAATCAGCGAGAATCGTGGCAGGAATCAGTGCCACTGCACTATTTTTCGCACCACTAATATGTACGGTCCCGCGTAAGGGGTCACCGCCGGCAATGTTTAACTTTTCCATATTTGTCTCCCTTCTTAAAGAAGATCACTGTTGGAGTTATACTGTTTGTGGATGTCGCGCTTTAAAAGGTCTTGTCCAAAATTTAGCCAATATCAAGAGAAAGAATACAGGTTAAACGAAATTTGTCGGAAGAAAAATAATCGAAGCTTTGCGAGGCTGTGATGTTCTCTTCTTTGCACAAAACATTTCTTAGCGTTTTTAAGGAAAACTGCGGCAAACAGGAGACAATCCCGCCTGCCACAATCACTTATTTATTCCAGTCTGCTAAAAATTGCTCAATGCCCGCATCCGTTAATGGGTGTTTCGTCAGCTGCTTGATGACTTTCAGCGGCATTGTGCCGATATGAGCACCTCTAAGTGCAGCTTCTGTCACGTGCTGCGGATGACGAATGGATGCAGCAATGATTTGTGTATCTAAGCCATGAACATCAAAAATGGTTTTCACTTCGCTGATGAGATCGAGACCATTTTGGCCAATGTCATCTAAGCGGCCGAGGAATGGAGAGACATACGTCGCACCAGCTCTAGCTGCAAGAAGTGCCTGGTTTGCACTAAAAATCAAAGTAACGTTTGTTTTGATTCCAAGGTCTGTTAACGCTTTGACAGCTTTAAGACCATCTGTTGTCATTGGAATTTTAACCGTGATATTTGGTGCGATGGCAGCAAGCTCTTTTCCTTCTTCAATCATTTCTTCTGCTTTGAGGGAAATGACTTCCGCACTGACAGAACCTGATACCACGTCAGTGATTTCGCGAAGACGGTCGTGGAATGATACGTCCTTTTCTTTCGCTACTAAACTAGGGTTTGTTGTGACGCCTGCTAAAATGCCAAGCTCGTGCGCCTCTTTGATGTCTGCGATATTCGCTGTATCTACGAAAAATAACATAACCGTGCCACTCTCCTATCAATAAATTGTCTGAAATGTAAATTTTGATTGCGCTTTCTCAAGATATGGAGAAAACCGCCTGTGACTCAGGCGGCTTTCGGTTCTCATCAAATTATGCTTGGTTAGAAGAACCAAATTCACGCATTTTGCCGATAACAGTCGCTTTAATTGCGTCACGAGCTGGTCCAAGATATTTACGTGGATCATACTCTTCTGTTTTTGCAGCAAGTGTTTCGCGTACTGCTTTCGCAGAAGCAATTTGGTTTTCAGTGTTTACATTGATTTTAGCTGTACCAAGTGAAATTGAGCGCTTGATGTCAGCAGTTGGGATACCTGTTCCGCCATGAAGAACAAGTGGAAGACCTGTCATTTTACCAATTTCTTCCATTTCAGTGAAACCAAGGTTTGGTTCACCTTTGTATGGACCATGTACTGAACCTAATGCAGGTGCAAGGCAGTCAATACCAGTGCGTTCTACAAGCTCTTGGCACTCTTTTGGATCAGCATAAATAACGCCCTCAGCGATGACGTCGTCTTCTTGTCCGCCAACAGTTCCAAGCTCAGCTTCTACAGATACACCGTGGAAATGTGCAAGCTCAACTACTTTTGCAGTTGTTGCTACGTTCTCATCGAATGGATGGTGAGAAGCGTCGATCATGACAGAAGTAAATCCTGCATGGATTGCTTTTGCACAAGATTCAAAGCTTGAACCGTGATCTAAATGAATCGCAACAGGAACTGTTACATTATATTCTTCGATTAACGCTTTAACCATTGCGACAACTGTTTTGAAGCCGCCCATGTAGCGTCCTGCTCCTTCAGATACTCCTAAGATAACTGGAGATTTCTCTTCTTCAGCAGCTTGTAAAATCGCTTGCGTGAATTCTAAATTATTTAAGTTAAACTGTCCAACAGCGTAACCTTTTTCCTTTGCGTCTTTCAACATTTCTGTCATTGAAACTAAAGGCATGATGAAAAATCCTCCCTATGTAGCTAATTTGCTTACTAAAAAAAGCTCTCCACCCTAGCATGACCAGAATTTCTCGCCATATGTAAACTTTCAAAGTCAGATCGCTTTCTTCTTCTTATCTAGGATACCAATTATTCGACAAATCGGCAACAGAATGACTCGATTCAATCATTTCCATCTAACCGTTTGTTTCGAGCGGTAAGTATTCTTTGACAGCATCTCGGATCTCATCAATATCAAAAGGTTTCGCAAAATGCGTCAAAGCACCGAGTTCTTTGGATTCTTGGATCATGTCTAATTCCCCATAGGCTGTCATAATGATGACACGGATGTCTTCATCAATTAATTTCATGCGTTTTAAAATTTCAATTCCATCCATTCCGGGAATCTTCATATCAAGCAGCACAAGATTTGGTCTATGATTTTTCACAATATCTAACGCCTGAAGTCCATTGGCTGCTTGGAAGGTTTGATAGCCTTCTTTATGAAACACTTCATTCAATAATATTCTAATACCATATTGATCATCGACAATTAAAATTTTCTCATTCATCTGTTACACCCCATTGCTTTCATTTTTCGCCATAAAAAGAGCTGTTGTTAAATAATTCTGTTTGATTTTCACATTTCCTTTATTTATAATAGTTTACTTTACGACATTTTCTGAGCATTTTTCCTAATATTCTCTTTATATTCTATTATAAAATGATCTGACCGAAGGAGGAAATCAGTCTTGTTAAAAATTTTCACGACCCAGTTATCAGGTATTTTTTCACGTATTGGAGAAAAGCAGGCTGAAGCAATCGAGGATGGTGCACGCCTTCTTGCACAAGCCGTTGTCAGTGGACATGCTGTTTATTTTCACGGGAAGAATGAACTGGCTGCTGTAGCCCTAGAGGCAACTGAAAGCAAGGAGCCATTTCCAGGTGCGAAAGTGCTGCCGCTTGATCAAATGGAACGCAGCTTGCTTCATCCAAGCGATAGAGTGCTGCTATTTTATTCAGACCCAGAAGACGAGGAGATTCAATCTCTTGTAAAAGAACTGCACGCGCAAGGGACGCCCGTTGTTGGTGTCGGGCCGGCACAAAAGGAGTCGTCCATGATTGAAGAGCATTGTGATGTCCATATTGATTTTCAGCTCAAGAAACCGCTTGTGCCTGCTGATGACGGAACAAGGTTCGGTTATCCTGCTTTAATGACATGCTTATACGTCTACCACGCTCTATCGTTTACTGTGAAAGAAATCGTTGAGGAATATGAATAAAAAAACTGCCGAGAAGATGATATTCTCGGCAGTTTTTTTGTTTTATTTTGATTCAGATGCTTGCAGTGAAGCACCAACGAAATCTCTAAATAATGGCTGAGGTCTTGTCGGTCTTGAGACGAATTCTGGGTGGAATTGAGAAGCAAGGAACCAAGGATGATCCTTCAGCTCGATAATTTCAACAAGACGTCCGTCTGGGCTTGTACCAGAGAAGACAAATCCTGCCGCTTCCATTTGCTGTCTGAATTCATTATTAAACTCATAGCGATGGCGGTGGCGTTCGTAGACCACTTCATCATTGTATGCAGCAAATGCTTTGGAGTCTTCATTTAATTTACATGGATACAGACCAAGACGAAGTGTTCCGCCTAAATCATCTACATCCTTCTGTTCTGGAAGAAGGTCAATAATTGGGAATGCTGTTTCAGGATCAATTTCCGCTGAATGAGCTCCTTCAAGGCCTAGTACGTTTCGTGCATATTCGATTGACGCAACTTGCATTCCTAAGCAAATTCCGAAGAATGGCACTTTGTTTTCACGGGCATATTGTGTAGCAATAATTTTCCCTTCCACTCCGCGGTCTCCGAAGCCTCCAGGAACGATGATGCCATCGACATCTTGCGCGAAATCAGCCATATTTTCTGCTGTCACTTCTTCTGCATTGATCCATTTGATTTGAACGTCTGCATCAAATGCATAACCAGCATGGCGAAGTGATTCAACGACAGAAATGTATGCATCTTGCAATTCAACATATTTTCCTACTAGACCAATTGTGACTTGTTTTGAGAGGTTTTGCACTTTATCGACTAGCGCTGTCCACTCCGTCATGTCTGCATCTTGGCAATCAAGTTTCATATGTTCACATACAAGCTTGTCTAGTCCTTGTTTTTGTAAATCAAGCGGAATAGAGTACAGCGTGTCTGCATCCTGACATTCGATAACAGCTTTTGTATCAATATCACAGAATAACGCAATTTTGTCCTTCATGTCCTGGGTCATTGGCATTTCAGTTCTGACCACAATAACGTTTGGCTGAATACCAAGGCTGCGAAGTTCTTTTACACTATGCTGTGTCGGTTTTGTTTTCAGTTCACCTGCTGCCCGAATGTAAGGAACAAGGGTACAATGAATGTACATGACGTTTTCACGGCCAATGTCACTCTTCATTTGACGAATCGCTTCTAGGAATGGAAGGGATTCGATGTCTCCTACTGTTCCGCCGATTTCTGTGATGACCACATCTGCACCTGTTTCTTTTCCGGCACGGTACACGCGATCTTTAATTTCATTTGTAATATGGGGAATAACCTGTACAGTTCCGCCTAAATAGTCACCGCGGCGCTCTTTCTTCAGAACAGTAGAGTAGATTTTACCTGTTGTGACGTTGCTGTACTTATTTAAGTTAATATCAATGAAGCGCTCATAGTGACCTAAATCAAGGTCTGTTTCAGCACCGTCATCTGTGACGAAAACCTCACCGTGCTGATATGGACTCATCGTCCCTGGGTCTACGTTGATATATGGATCGAATTTTTGAATGGTGACATCCATCCCTCTATTTTTCAGAAGGCGGCCTAACGAGGCAGCCGTGATCCCTTTTCCAAGTGAGGAAACAACTCCTCCTGTTACAAAAATATACTTTGTCATTTCGTATGCTCCTCTCTTTTTTACCCTTGCATGACTAGACATGCACAGCTTCATCCTTTTTAGAGTGTATCCCTAAATCTCTTGAAAAATAAGAAAGCTCCCTTTCAAATAAATGAAAGGGAGCGTAAATGAACGTATCTTTACGTACTCTTTTTAGAGAGCCCAAAATACATACTACATAGTTCGCTCTCGAAAGTCAAGACGGTTTTGTCCTGTTTTGAGGACCGGTTTATGAGGGTTATTTCTCTTCCTCTTTATCGTCTAAATCGTCTTCGTCAATTTCTGTTAAGCCGTCATCATCTTCGTCATCATCTTCGTCGAATTCTTCTATATCTTCCTCAATTTCCTCATCATCGTCTAGGTCGAGATCATCGTCGTCTTCAACAAGATCAAGGTCTTCTTCAAGCTCTTCGATTTCCTCTTCCTCTTCAATTTCATCGAAGTCTTCTTCAACGACAGCTGCTTTTGTCTTTTTCTTTTTCGCTTTTGTTTTCACAGCTGGCTGAACTTCTTCTTCGATTTGATCAACTGGATACCAGCTGCGAAGTCCCCATCTCTGATCACCTAACGAAATAAAGCGGCCATCTATATTTAAGTCTGTATAAAATTGAGCAAGGCGATCATCAAGATCAGATTTTTGTATTCCTTGTAAACGGACCATTTCATCTATTAACTCGGAAAACGTAATCGGTGTTTTGCTGTCTCTGAAAATTTCATAAGCAAGTTCAACTAAAGACATGTGCTTGAGCTGCTCCTGTGAGTATTCTTTCAAACTCAAGGTCAGACACTCCCTTTCTATTACATGTATGTATCCATTTATCAGTGAAATAATAAGTGTTTATCCCTTATTTTTACGACAAACCATACCTCTCATTATAAACAAATTAGGGGAGTTTATGCCACCTTTAATCATGTTAATTTTTGATTTTTTCTCAAGGGGAGCACCTTTTGGTCCATTATCTGCGTGAAATCGGACTGGTTCTGGTGTCCGGCATGCTTTTAGTTTGCCGCTCTATTCAATCCAAATGAAAAAATTGGAACAATCAGAGGCAGCACTGTTGATTGAATAAAATTTGGCTATCATTTGAACAAAGTGATCATCCATTTTTTGTAAAAATCATAAAAAGGCACACGTCTACGGGTTAAGTTTACGTGTACCTTTAATGAAAAAGTATAAAACCTTTTTTCAATAACCTTGTATTCATTTTTATGCGAATACCGTTACTTCTTTTCGCAAGCTTTGTTTCACTTGAAAGTTCATGCTCTACTTATTATTCATTACAGTACAGCGACTATTTCTTTTCCTAAGGAAATTAAAGCATCTATAATAAATGGTGCCGCAAAGAGAATCGATGCTTTCCAGTTCGCTTTTTTGTATTGAAAAAAGAACAAGATCAACACTGCTCCTATGAGTGCCGTGAAAAGGTACAGCCATAAGCTTTGTATTTGCAAGATCCCCATACATATTACATTAATAAACATAATGATAATCTTAGGAATCAGAGCATAAAACAAATGGCCCTTAACCTCCGGAGCAAAGATCATTAATAAGAATTTAGCGATGAGATATTGTACTAAGAGACTGATGGTGGTTAGAATTGTTGTAATGACAACAATTAGATTCAGCATCGTTTCATAGGACATATCCTCTAACAAAGCTCTTAAATCATCTAATTGCGAAATGTAGCCATTCAACTCAATAGCAAAAGTAACGAAATAATAATTGGCCAGAATAAAAATGACCAATGATATCAGTGATGTTATTCTTGGACGTTGTTCCATAATAGCCTCCCATCCCCTATACTCACAATGCTTGAATGATCGTTTAATCGTTTATTCACCATGCTATGGGAAACATATATGATGGTTGAAATTTTTTTAATAGAGAGATTCACTAGCCTCTCAGATAGCATCTCTATACTCTCTGAATCTAGAGATGACATGGTTTCATCAATTAGGATGGTTTTCCAATCTTTTACGAATAATAAAGACAACCCTACCTTCGCTTTCATACCCGTAGATGCTCTACTATACGAACCATCTAAGTTACCATCAAAAAAATCATTCACAATACCCATTTGTTCTTCAGTTGGTACAATACGAAACGTATTCCACAAAATCTCAAGGTTTTCTCTAATTGTAAATGGATGAATGCCAATAGGGTCCACATTTAAATAAAGAGTCGATTCTTTGTTTGTCTCAATATCTCCAGAGTATCTCTTATCTAATCCAGCTATCATTTTAAGGAGAGTGCTTTTACCTGCACCATTTCGCCCCACTAAATGAAAGAGACCTGATGGAACTGAAAAATTCATTTTATCTAGTATGATATTGTTTTTGAACTTCTTCGTACATTCTACAAATTCTAATCCCACTTGAATCCCCTTCTCTGTCGTATAGAGTCTTCAATAAAACCAGCTATGATTGATAATCATAGAAAATAATAATGAATCATATCCTTCAATAAAAGCAGCTATTATTAGGATGACTAACGATAGCAGATAATAAGGAATCATTTTTTTCATGACTCCTAAAGCAGCTTTAATTGATTTCGTATAAATTAAAGTGAAAAGCACATACTGGCTTATCCCTTGATAAAACAACATATTTGGAAATTCTAATAGCCCATGAGGAATTAGTTTACCTAAAGCTTCTTGTGCTCCTAGCGTTCTAAAACCCATCGTAATGACAAAGGACGAGCCTCCAAAATCCATTATTTGAAATAATGGCGACAACAAGAAACCCAGTAAATACATTGCAAAGTTCGTTAGGTTATGCGTCAGGACTACAGACATAAATTCCTGGCCCGAAGTTGGCGGTGCTGCTTCAAATAATTCTTTGTTGACTATATTCCCAAGATAAATTCCTGTACCTATCAGCAATATACAATAGATTGAGTAGTACCACAGAAAATATTTCAATCTTTTATGTATCATATTCCTCCTCTTTTCATGAAGTAATCGTGAAAATTGTAATGCATATGAGTAATAAAATTGGCAAGGACAGCTTCAATAACTTATGTTCATAATCGTTGATTAATAGTTCTGTTTTTCTGAAATATACGACCCCAATAAAGATGATTAAAGGCAGCGATAACGTATTTTTAAGAATGATTGAGATATCAGACGTGTTGATCATTACTCCGACTATTCCACACATACTTACAAAAATCAGTACGAGACATAGTAAATAAATCGTACTGGATTTAAACCTCTCGTACGGACTCACAATCAAAGAGGATTGCAACGTCTCGATTCTTGCCCTATCAAGTACAATCTCTTCCTTTTTCGACCCTATTAAGATTTCTAAGATCGTAATAAAGTTTATATAGACTAAAATGAGCGCAGGTAGATTTTCTATTTTCGTTAAAAAGGATTGGGCGAAATAAGTAAGCACTGATACTAAGGCGCCTATTAAAATGATTAATATTTTATTACTAGCGATATAAGACAAAAATAAACACAGAATATTTCCAGACCTATATTGCTTATTCGCACTTTTTAGGAAGGAAAGTCCAGTTGTCAAAGGTATCCTATGAGAATTACTTATGTAAATGTAAATAAGAAGAAACTGTACTATTTGCAGTATCATAACTGCTTCAAAAGTGGACGTTATGATATACCAAAATTGCAACAAAAGAAGTATTCTGTTTATGATATTGAATAGACCCGACAATAATTGAGATGCAAAAGAAAGCAGCACGACAATAAGTGCTAGTATGATAATGAAATATTGATTTTCTACTAACAAAAAGGTTAAAGCAATGAAACAAGCCAAAAGTAATTGAACTGAATATCCTTTTTTAATCGTAAAGAATAAATGTTTCAACAACAATTGTTTAGAGACAAAGACCAAGCCTGGCTGCTGTCTTCTATACGGTAATACACAACGATTAATATTAGCTGTAGCTACAATGTATATTGAAATAAAAACAAAGCTGTTTAGGTAAGTGCCGGGAATCTCACTCCGATATAAAATCAACGCTCCCATCACAATGAAAGAAAAAAGAACCATCCCAATATAATTGAGGTACCCCATTATACTTTGATCATATATTTTAAATAGTTTATTAGTTTTATGCATAAGTCATCTTAAAAAGCAGCAGCTTTCACTTCTCCTTGTTTTTTATGTACAACCATAATCGCAGCGGCAGCCACAGTAATAACACATAGATTGGCTGCTATCAAAGAACCATCTCCAACGAATAAAGATGCCATTGTAACTGCAAATAACAATAGTGAGAATGAGCCAAGTTTATTTGCTTTCATCATGAAATTTCCTCCTAATTAATGTTTTATTACAAGCCACATGGGCATAAAACGTTAAATTAGTTTTCAAATCATTGTCTATCAGCGCCATTTCACCTGACTTTTGGAAAAAAAATCATCTCAATTAAAGATTGAGATGATTTTTTTTTAGTTTAAAAAGCAGCAGCTTTCGCTTTTCCTTGTTTCTTAAGGATAGCCAAAATAGTAGCAGCTACACCTGAACTAATTGTGCCTACGCCAGTGAAAACACCAACGATTGTAATGACTGTCGCTACTGAGGACCAAGTATCTAAGAAATTAACTACTGTTGCCGCAGTTGCAGTACTAACACCTAGATTTGCTGCAATCAAAGAACCATTACCAATCACTAAAGCTACTAATGTTACCGCAAGAAGTGATAGCGATAATAAAGCATAAAACTTAGAATCTGTTGCTTTCGTCATAATATGACCTCCTTCGATTATTTACTACTTCTTTAGTCTAGCAAGAAGTAAATTACATTTCAATATTTTTTTGGAAAATTTGTAATATTTATTTAATTAACGGTATTTGTAATCAGTTTTTATCAGGATTTACGTTCATTTTCCATTTTTACTGGGCACTTATGTAATAGCATAAAATGCTCTGATTCATTCAAATCTAGTCAGAATTTCTGATAAACACTATCAAAATTCAATTCGTTTCAAATCTTCAGTGCTTTTTTTAGAGGCAGGTAAACTTTCATGATGAATTTTTTTGAGAGATGCTCGTTGTAGTCCTTCAATTATTACTGAAATATTCTTGAACAATCGGAGTTCATCCGTTGACAGAGCCCAAGTTCAAAAATTAACTGAATAATCATGATGGATGTGAAAAAAGAGTTGATTTTATTTTGAATTCAAGTGAAGTGATGAATGGGAAGTACAGTTATACACATTGACCCTAAGGAGCGAAGAACCGTATCTGTATGAAAAAGTGATTCATTTTTGGAAATATATCAGGTATCTTTATACATTTCAGTTCCTATCATAGCTTTTGAAAAATTGTAACATTTAGAAAATGTGATAAATATACTATTTTCTAAAACACAACATAAGTCCCTACTAATTGAAGTGAAAAAAGAAGAAAATGGATTAAATTACCTAGTCAAATTGAATCAATTTCCTCAATTCCAAAAAAATCGAGATACTCATATTGAGTTGTCTCGACTTCGGTTTGATATCAAAATAGATACCCTTTATTCAAATCCTTGAACGTATGATGAAAAATAATGGCTGCTTTTTGCATTAATCCTCTGTATATTCGTTTTTCTGTATTTTCTTTAGAAGATTCAGCTATTCGGGCAAAAAAAGAATTGCTTATTTATGTAGGAAGAATCATAACCAACACGTTAGAAATGAGGCTGAACTGTGACAATTCTGCAAAGTTTAAACACATTAGTGAATGAGATGAACTTTTTTATATAATTTTCAAACAGCTTTCATAACGATACACTTTTTTCGTTTATTTTAAAGCTAGAGTTTCTGAATTAATGAAATGACTATTGCTATGGTCAATATAATGCCTGCAAACATTAAAACAATTAATTTTCTACGGCTATTTTCTTTTTCATTTTGATCTTTCTTTGAAGACTTCGAAAGTTCTGTGGAAACCATGATCCATATCACCAAAGTTACAATCGCTAAGATAGTAGTAGTTGTGGTCATAATAACCTCCCATATTTTTATTTTCTCAATTTTAACATAAGGCTAATATAATATGGCTCAATACTGGAAATCATCTTAAATTCAGGAAAACCTGACTATTACCTTGTATGTGGGTTATCGCTATATTATTCTTGAGGTCTAATTCTTTAGTAGGTATATTGCCAATTCACATGTACCAATACTCACTACTTCATCAGTTACAAATCACTCATACGTTAAAGCTGTTTCCTGTTGCCGACACTATCCTTTTACAACCCTAAAATAAAAAAACTTTGGATGATGCTAATGATTAATACTTCATGAACCAAACCCAAAACAGACCACCTCACATCAGGTGGTCTTTGCTTTGTTTCTACATATCTAGCAGTTTGCGCGAGATGACTAGGCGCTGGATTTCCTGTGTGCCTTCATAAATTTGGGTGATTTTCGCATCACGCATGTATCGTTCGACTGGGTAATCCTTTGTATAGCCGTAGCCGCCGAAGATTTGGACGGCTTCTGTTGTTACCTTCATGGCTGTATCTCCAGCAAAGAGCTTGGACATTGCTGATTCCTTTCCATACGGGAGCCCTTTCGTTTCGAGCCATGCTGCCTGATAAGTGAGCAGCCTGGAGGCTTCAATTGCGGTTGCCATATCTGCTAGCTTAAAAGCAATTCCTTGCTGCTGAATGATTGGTTTGCCGAATTGCTTGCGCTCCTTCGCATAATCGACTGCCGCATCAAGAGCGCCTTGTGCAATCCCAACTGCCTGTGCAGCAATGCCGTTTCTGCCGCCATCGAGGGTCATCATCGCTATTTTAAAGCCTTCTCCTTCTTGTCCGAGCCGGTTCCTTTCATGAATCCGGCAATCTTCAAATCGAATTTCGGTCGTTGGCGATGAACGAATGCCCAGTTTGCTTTCCTTTTTGCCAACAGAGAAGCCCGGTGTCTCTTTTTCTACAATAAAGGCAGTCGTATTTCGAGATGCAGCTTCTTGGTCTGTCACAGCAAACACAATATAATAATCCGCAATGCCTCCATTTGTAATAAAGATTTTCGCACCGTTCAGGACGTATTCATTGCCTGCCTTTACTGCCGTTGTCTTCATTCCGCCGGCATCTGAACCCGAACCGCTCTCAGTGAGTGCATATGCCCCTACCTTCTGTCCTTCTGCAAGCGGCTTTAAATAGGTCTCTTTTTGTTCATCTGTTCCGAAAGTATAGATGGGCCACGAGGCGAGAGAGGTGTGGGCGGAGAGGGTGACGCCTGTAGAGGCGCACACTCTTGAAAGCTCCTCCACTGCGATGACGTAGGCTAAATAATCACTACCGATCCCGCCTACCTCTTCCGGCCAAGGGATCCCCGTTAAACCGAGCTCCGCCATTTGGCGAAAAATAGTTGGATCATACGTTTCTGTCTCATCCCGCTCTGCTGCTGTTGGCTCTACTTCATTTTTCGCAAAATCCCTCACCATTTTTTGAATCATTTCATGTTCATCACTTAATTGAAACTGCATCATGAGCCACCTCGTTTCATATTAGCTGTTTACAAATGACCAGCCTTTGAATTTCACTTGTTCCTTCATAGATTTCACAAACTTTCGCATCACGAAAGTAACGTTGTGCTTGATAGCGATTCGTATAACCATCCATGCCGAGCAAATGGATCACTTCTGTACTGATCTCAACTGCCGTTCTTGAGGCAAATAGCTTTGCCATGGATGCTTCCTTTGTGACCGGACGATTCGCCTCTTTATAAGAAGCCGCTTGATAGACTAATAGTTTGGCTGCTTCAAGCTTCGCTGCCAAATCACCCAGCCGAATGGTCGTTTCTAGACCTGCCGAGTGCTGTTTTAAATAAGTCACTGCCTCAGTTAATGCGGCTTCTGCAATGCCGAGGCTTTGAGCCGCGATACCGATTCTCCCCGCATTTAAACTAGACATGGCTATGTGAAAGCCCTCTCCTTCTGCACCGAGCAGCTGCTGTTTTGGAATCCGCACAGCATCAAAATGAAGCGTAACGGTTTTTGACCCGTGCAGTCCCATCTTTTTCTCATCTTTTCCGATCGTAAATCCTGGTGTATCTTTCTCAACAATGAATGCCGATATATTTTTTTTCGCAGAAGCAGGATCTGTCACGGCAAAGACAAGATACAGTTCTGCTTCCCCGCCGCTTGTGATAAACATTTTTGTACCATTTAACACATAATGGTCGCCCGCCCGCTTTGCCCTTAGCTGAATACTGGAGGCATCTGATCCTGCCTTCGGTTCAGTCAGGCAAAATGCTCCCAGCTTCTGCCCGGATGCAAGCAGCGGAACATAGGATTCTTTTTGCTCATTCGTTCCAAAAGCCAAAATAGGCATCGTCACAACAGATGTATGAACGGACACAATGACACCGATGGTCGCACTCACTTTGGATAATTCATGAATGGCGATGATATACGTTGTAAAATCTGCTCCTAAGCCTTGATACGAAGCTGGTATTGGAATCCCCAGAAAGCCTTGTCGTCCCATTTCTGCTAAAAGTGTTGTTGGGAACTGACCTTGTTCCATGGCTTCCACTTCAGGGAATATACGCTGTCTTGCAAATTCTGCTGCCTGTTCTCTCCAGAGTCGCTGTTGATCCGTAAGCAAAACATCCATTTTGACTCCCCCTATGAGTGGTCGTGGTATGTGTAAAAACCTCTCTTTGTCTTTTTGCCCAGCCAGCCTGCATTCACGTATTTTTTCAAAAGAGGACAAGGTCGATATTTGCTATCCCCAAGTCCCTCATGAAGGGTATTCATAATAAATAAACATGTATCTAGTCCGATGAAATCAGCGAGACGAAGTGGCCCCATTGGGTGATTCATTCCAAGCGTCATGACACCGTCAATGCTTTCTGCATCTGCCACGCCTTCATAAAGGGTGTAAATGGCTTCATTGATCATTGGCATCAATATGCGGTTTGATACAAACCCTGGGAAGTCTTCCACTTCAATTGGGGTTTTGTTTAATGTCTTTGCTGTTTCACAAACGAGTTGATACGTGTCGTCACTCGTTTGCAGCGCTCGAATGACCTCAACGAGTTTCATGACAGGCACCGGATTCATAAAATGCATGCCAATCACTTGCTCCGGTCTACTCGTAACAGCTGCTAATTCTGTGATCGACAAGGAGGATGTGTTTGTTGCAAATATCGTCTTCGCCTCTGCAAATTGATCAAGTGTCTCAAAGATTTGTTTTTTCACACTCATTTGTTCAGATGCAGCTTCAATCACTAAACGTGCCTGCTGCACGTCCTTTAAATCTGTAGATACGGCAAGCCGCTGCGTAATATCTCGGACTGCCTGATGGGCTAGCTTTCCTTTTTCTGCTCGTTTCGTCAGTTGTGTGGTCATGGAGGAAATGGCTCGATGAATCTGCTTTTCAGATGCATCATGCAGCAGGACTGTGTAGCCAGACTGAGCAAAAACTTGGGCAATGCCTGATCCCATTTGACCAGCTCCAACGACCATGACGGTTTCTTCTGTACTCATGACGATGAACGCCTCCCTTTTAATCTACCTTTATCATGATGGCATCTCCTTGACCGCCTCCACTGCAAATCGCCGCAATGCCAATACCGCCGCCTCTTTGTTTTAATGCATGAATCAAGGTCAATATGATCCGTGTTCCGCTTGCTCCAATGGGATGACCAAGCGCAACTGCACCACCGTTGATATTCATTTTCCGCCGGTCCAGCCCGATTATTTTTTCACATGCCAGCGCCACAGCTGAGAAGGCCTCATTGATTTCAAATAGATCAATATCCTCTAGACGCTTGCCTGTTTTCTGTAAAATTTTCTCGATAGCAAAGGCTGGTGTTTTCGGAAAATCCTTTGCCTCTACAGCTACCTGCGTATGACCAAGCACGATTGCCATTGGCTTGAGGTCATGCTGCTTTGCATATGTGTCTTTCATTAAAAGAAGCGCACTTGCTCCATCATTGACACCTGGTGCATTTCCAGCGGTAATGGTACCCGTTTGATCAAAAACAGGCATGAGCTTTGACAGCCGTTCATATGACGTATCACGCCGCGGGGATTCATCTTCTGTGATCAGCCGCTCTCCCGTTTTCGTCTTGACGGTGACGGGGGTGATTTCATGCTGGAAAAAGCCGTTTCTCTGCGCTTCGATCGCCCGTTCATGACTTCTTAATGCCCAAAGATCTTGCTCTTCCCGCGTGATACCGAGCTCCTTCGCAGCCATGCTCCCATACTCACCCATATGAACGCCTGTAAAAGAACAGGTTAATCCATCTAAAATCATCGCATCTTGTACCGCACCATCTCCCATTTTGTAGCCCCATCGCGCTTTTTTTAGCAAATAAGGGGCGTCTGACATGGATTCCATACCGCCCGCTACGATGACCTCCGCATCTCCAGCTCGGATGATTTGATCTGCTGTGCTCACACTGCGCATACCTGATGCACAGACTTTATTGATGGTTTGCGTCGGAACGGACCACGGAAGATCAGCATGTCTTGCTGCTTGCCTTGAAGGAATCTGACCTTGTCCTCCCTGCAAAACACTTCCCATGATGACCTCATCCACATGATGTGAACCTGGCACTCTTTCCAGCGCAGCCTTGATGGCCATTCCGCCTAGTTCTGCGGCACTCAACCCACTGAAAGCACCGCCTAGTTTTCCAAATGGTGTTCTTGCTCCAGATACAATGACCGTCTTACTCATGTATGTCCCCTCCAGTTTGTTACCGCTTACATATTGTCTAAACAGCAGATGTACAGCGCCATGTATAAGCCGATGAACATTCTATTCATCGGCCTGTTTTGTTTACGAAACCTGCTTTCCAGCCTCGCCAAACACTGATTTTTCAAGAAGCTCTGCGACATCAAATGTACCTACCTGATCCTCTACTTCCTTTGCCTTCGTGCCATCTCCCAGCATCGTTAAGCAATAAGGACACCCTGAGCTAATGATGGACGGCTGCACCTGTAACGCCTGCTCCGTTCGGGCAGTGTTAATCCGGGTACCCGTCTCTTCTTCCATCCACATTAAGCCCCCGCCGGCACCGCAGCACATACCAGTTTCACGATGACGTTCCATTTCTCTCAGCGTCACACCAGGGATGGCTTTTAAAATATCTCTCGGCGGATCATACACTTCGTTATATCTGCCTAGGTAGCAAGAGTCGTGGAAGGTGATGACCTCATTCACTTCATGTACAGGCGTTAGCTTCTCTTCTTTCACTAGCTCTGCCAGTAATTCTGTATGATGGTACACTTCTGCCTCAAGTCCGAAGTCTGGATACTCATTTTTAAATAAATTATAGGCGTGCGGATCAATCGTAACGATCTTTGTGACACCGTTTTTTTGGAATTCTTCAATGTTTTTTGCAGCAAGCTCTTGAAATAAAAATTCGTTTCCAAGCCTTCTTGGTGTATCGCCAGAGTTTTTCTCCTTATTTCCTAGAATGGCAAAGGAGACTCCTGCTTCGTTGAGAAGCTTTGCAAAGGCAAGCGCAATCTTTTGGCTTCGATTGTCATATGCCCCCATTGAACCAACCCAGAATAAATAATCGAAGGTTTGATCTGCTTTTTTCAGCTCTTTTACTGTCGGCACGTGCACATCTTCTCTCAGTTCACGCCAATTTTCTCTTTCTTTCCGGTTCAATCCCCACGGGTTCCCTTGGCGCTCTATACTTGTCATGGCACGCTGTGCATCTGCATCCATTTTCCCTTCGGTCAGCACAAGATATCTGCGCATATCAATAATCTTGTCGACGTGTTCATTCATGACAGGGCATTGGTCTTCACAGTTTCGGCACGTCGTACATGCCCAAATTTCTTCCTCTGTAATGACTTCACCAATAAGAGAAGGATGATACATCGAGCTGGCAGCCGATTCCTCTGCACCTGCTCCTCTCGCCTGCAGCGCCAGTTGATTTCCTGTTGTCTGCCTGAAGGCAAGCTGCGGAACCCAAGGCGTCTTTGATGTAATGGCGGCCCCTTTATTGGTTAAATGATCTCTTAACCTTAAAATCAAATCCATAGGAGACAGCATTTTCCCTGTACCTGTTGCTGGGCACATATTTGTGCAGCGCCCGCATTCCACACAGGCGTAAAGGTCGATCAGCTGTGACTGACGGAAGTCTTCAATTTTTCCCACACCGAAGGTCTCTTGTGTCTCATCTTCAAAATCAATTTTTTGCAGCTTGCCTGGCGGGTCTAATCTGCTGGCAAATACGTTCACCGGCCCTGCAATGAGGTGAGCATGCTTTGACTGCGGGACATACACTAAGAATGTCAGCAAAATCAGGAGATGCACCCACCATGCGACATAAAAAACGACCGTTGCCGCAAGAGGTGAAATACCGCCCAGCAAGAAAGCAACACTGGATGCGATTGGCTCAGTTGGTGATAAAGAGTGTCCATGCCAGATGATATTCATCCCGTTCCCAAGTAAAACGGTCAGCATCAAGCCGCCAATAAATAAAAGCACTAGACCGGATTTAAAGCCACGCTTTAAACGGACAAGCTTCTCCACATACCTTCTATGGAACGCCCAAACAACAGCTACTAAAATGAGAAGTGTGACTACCTCTTGGAAAAAGGTAAAGACACCGTAAAGCGGACCTAAAGGGAGTCCGCTATCTGGAACGAGTCCCTTCATAATAAAATCAAGGGCTCCGAACTGTACAAGGATAAATCCGTAGAAAAACAGCACATGAATGATGCCGCTCTTCTTGTCCTTTAACAGCTTCTTTTGCCCAAATACATTGACCCAAACACGCTCTAAGCGTTTTTTCATGTCTTGTTGGAACTCTTCTTTTTTGCCAAGACGAATGTACGCTGCTCGTGTTCGAATGAGATAAATAAACAAATACACAGCGTAAGCGGTCACCGCCGCAAATGCGATCATGTTCATGATTAAAAGGCTATTCATCTTGCTCCCCCTTTCATTCCCCAAAACCCACTTTGTTCCGTTTCCATGTTGTACCTCTATCATAAATAATGAATGAGTATTCAGTCAATATTTTTTACACGTTTGGGTACACTATTGAAATATGCAAAAAAGGAGGAAGCTTTATGATCGCATTGATCATCCTACTCGTACTCGTTATCACCGTTTGTCTCATATTGTTAGACCTTTATATGGGAAAGAAATATTTTTCTACCCGCGCTTTTGAACGATCTTTTGACCAAACAAGCGGTGATGCCGTTTTTTATCATGATGGCGAACCATTTTTTGATCAGCTGCTCACCGATATTCAGCACGCCTCTTCTTCTATTCATATGATGTTCTTTATTGTAAAGAACGACAAGATTGGTCAAAGGGTGTTACAAGCTCTCAAAGCAAAAGCGGAACAAGGGGTTTCCGTCTTTTTACTGACCGATCGATTAGGGTCCTATCCGTTTGATCAAAAGTCCATTGATATGCTGGAGAAAAGCGGCATCCAATTTTACTTTTTAAATAAGCCTCGTTTCCCTTTTTTGATATATCGGTTAAACATGAGAAATCATCGTAAAATCACGGTAATTGATGGAAAGATTGGCTATATTGGCGGGTTTAATATTGGTGATGAATATGTTGGGAAAAAGGGTCGGTTTGGTATTTGGAAGGATTATCATTTGCGCATGACGGGACAAGTTGTCGCAGATCTCCAGCATGTGTTTTTGAATGATTTATACCGGACATCTGGCATTCATCAGCTGCAATATGAGGTTTTTCCTGCTTTGGAACCGGGAGCACTACAATGCACAACACGTGCGACTGCTGGTTTTTCTTTAGAAGCTTTGTTCCTCAAAGATATTCAGCAGGCGAGGAAACAGATCATCATCTGTACACCTTACTTTATTCCATCTGCTCCTCTTCTGAGTGCACTGCTTGATGCACGAAATCGAGGCGTCACGGTTGAAATCATCATCCCAATGAAAGCAGATCATCCCCTCGTCAAAGAGGCTGGATTTCATTATTTGAAGGACCTCATTGCCTCTGGCTGCCTTGTTTATCGTTTTTATAAAGGATTTTATCATGCGAAAGCCATTCTAATTGACCAAAAACGCTGTATGATCAGTACGGCAAACTTTGATAAACGCAGCTTGTTTTTAAACGAGGAAGTAGACGTCGCCATTGATGATACCGACTTTACTGCCCACGTAGAGGAAAGGATTCGCGAGCACATAGAAGTGTCTGAGCTTATGACAGAAGAGAAATTGGCACAGCGTCCGCTTCTGTCACGTCCGCTTGAATGGGTTGCCGCCATGTTCTCTTATTTTTTATAAAGGAGATGACCTATGCGTTATCGATTCGGTTATGTATCCAATGCCGTCACCTTGTGGGAGGCTTCTCCTGCCAAGTCGCTGACCTTTGCAAGATACAGCAAGCTCTCAAAGGAAGAAGGAAAAGAGGCGTTATTACGAACAACAAAGGCCAATCTCGTGAATACATTAAGAACGCTTTATTTCGCCATTGCTTATGATATCCCGCTTTACCGTTTTTCGAGTTCGATCGTCCCGCTTGCGACCCATCCCGAGGTACGATGGGACTTTGTGACACCTTTTCAAAAGGAGTTTCTTGAAATTGGCGAGTTGGTGAAACGGCATGGGCTTCGTGTGAGCTTTCACCCCAATCAGTTCACCTTGTTTACTAGCCCCAAGCCTTCAATCACAGAAAATGCCGTGATCGACATGGCGTACCATTATCAAATGCTTGAGGCGATGAAGCTTGAAAAGGAAGGCTATATGAACATTCATGTGGGCGGTGCGTACGGTGATAAAGATTCGGCGCTTCAACGTTTTGATGAAAATATCAAACAGCTACCAGCGCATATCAAGGCGAGGATGACGCTTGAGAATGATGACAAAACGTATACGTCGTTAGAAACGCTTGGTGTATGTGAAAAGCACGGTATTCCCTTTGTTTTTGATTACCATCATCACGTGGCCAATAAAGATGACGATGCCGCGCTTGAAGACATCCTGCCAAGAATGTTCGGCACTTGGACGAGCACTGGTATTCCGCCTAAAATTCATTTATCCTCACCGAAATCAGAAAAAGCCATACGCAGTCATGCAGATGGTGTAGATATGTCCTTTGTCTTACCGCTTTTTCATGCATTAAAACCGTATGGGCGTGATATAGATTTTATGATTGAGGCGAAGTTAAAGGATCAGGCACTGCTCCGACTTGTCGAAGAGCTGTCTGCGATAAGAGGCAACAAGCGAACCGGCGGAGGAACCATTGAGTGGAAATCATAGAGAAAGGTTTATCTCTGTGCAAACAGGGGTAACAAAGCTATTGTGAGAAAGTAATCAACAGGAGGATATGAAGATGTCTCAGATCTATTCAATCCAAATCGCTGCGAAAGCATTGAATTTACATAAGCTTATTTCTCTTTATGAAAAATGCCACCAGGCTCAACATCGTCTATATGTGTATTCTAAAAAAACAATGTGTAACATCAAGAACATCGTAGAGCTTGAAACCTTCAGGCTCACTCACTTAGAATCTGACTACTTAATTGTCGTAGAGGGAAAAAAAGCGCAAGATCTCTTGCAGCCATTTGAAAAAGAGAAGGTTTCATAAAAAAGAGCAGCCATCAGGCCGCTCTTTTGTTATATCCACTCTTTCGTTAACCACACTTGTTTTGAAGCTGCATCCATTTTCACTTGTGCCCCAATTGGCATCGTAAGCATCGGGTGTGTATGGGCACAGTCAAAATCTGCGATGAGCGGTTTCTTTGTCTCTCCAAGCACCTCAAGTAAAATCTCGTAAGGTTCTTTGCCCGTTCCCTCATCATCAAACAGCTCATGTTTCCCCAAAAGAATCCCTGATACCCGCTCAAACACTCCATTTACTTTCAATAAAGAGAAGTTTTTTTCTACAACTGAAGCGGTTTTCATGCAATCTTCAATGAGGAGAATGTCTCCTGTTTGGATCGCTGGCATGAATTCACTGCCCCATATGCCGTACATTGCATTCAGGTTTCCGCCGATCAACCTGCCTTCTACCTGTCCTTCTATGACGCACAGCCAATCGTTCGGACGCTGCCCTTTATCACGTGTCTTTTCTTCCCAATTGATTCGTTCATCCGTCCAAAAGGGTGGTTTTTTGATCTGATAAGGAATGGATTGAGGCTGCATCAGGATGTCTTCGAACGACTGATATGTATAAGCAACGAACGGTTCAAACTCCCCAAAAGATGGAACAAGCGCCGGTCCGTAGAATACAGGCAATCCCGTTTTTTCGTAAGCGGCTAAAAGAATCGCTGTCGCATCTGAATAACCGATTATGATTTTCGGATGTTGTTTCAGCAGCTCAAAATCAAGATAAGGCAGCATACTATTTGAATTTGTCCCGCCAATCATTGACATGACGCACGCCAAGTCCTCTCGAGCCATTAGCTCATTCAACTCATTGGCTCGTTCTTGAATTGTACCTGAACGGTAGTGGTCCTCTTTCCCTGTTAATGATCCTGGTACCACAATGAATCCTTTTTGCTCAAGCCACTCCTTCGCCCGCTCATACCTAAGTGGCGAGGTCGCTGATGCAGGACTTGAAGGTGAAAAAATACCGATCTTATCGCCTTTTTGTAATCGCCGAAGCCCCTTCATTCCATCAGATCCTTCCTACACGAGTTTTTTCTATCCTAACAAAAAAAGACCCTTATCAAAAGGGCTTTATCTTTCTTTTTAATGACCAAACTGCGCTTCGTGCAGTCTGCTATATACGCCGCCCATTTGAATTAAATCTTGGTGGCGGCCTTGTTCTTCAATACCTTCCTCTGTCACGACAATGATACGATCGGCGTGTTTAATTGTTGCAAGGCGGTGGGCAATGACGAGTGTCGTCCTGCCGACAGCTAGTTCGCTCAGTGCATCCTGTATGGCTTTTTCTGTTTCTGTATCAAGTGCTGATGTGGCTTCATCTAGAATGAGAATGGACGGGTTTTTCAGGAACATCCGTGCAATTGATAGACGCTGCTTTTGACCGCCTGACAGTTTGACGCCGCGCTCACCTATCACGGTATTTAACCCTTCTGGGAAACGCTGAACGAGTTCCTCTAAATGCGCACTTCTTACAGCCTCCCAAATCTCTGCGTCGCTGGCTTCTAAGTTCCCGTACGCAATGTTTTCACGAATGGTGCCTGAGAATAAAAAGACATCCTGCTGCACAATACCGATCTGCTGCCTTAAAGAAGACAATGTCATCGACTTTGTGCTTATACCATCAATCGTGATCTCCCCTTCATCCACATCATAAAAACGAGGCAGCAGACTGCAAATTGTTGATTTCCCCGCTCCTGAAGGGCCGACAAACGCAACCGTCTCTCCTTGTTTGATCTTTAAATCGATATTCTTTAACACATGACTGTGTTCATCGTAGCCAAATGTTACGTTTCGATATTCAATTTCACCTTTCAATCCGTGTACATCACGTGCTCCCTCTGTATCCTTCACATCCGGCTCTGTGTCTAGCAAATCGACATAGCTTTTAAAGCCCGCAATGCCTTTCGGATACATTTCAATGACCGTGTTGATTTTATCAATCGGTCTAAATAAAACATTTGTGATCAGAACAAATGCGATAAAGCCACCTGCCGTTAATTGACCTTGCAGGACAAACCATGTACCTGCGAGAAGGACAAACAGTGTCACAAGACGTGTGAGAATATAGCTGATCGATCCATTGACCGACATAATTTTATAAGAAAGAAGCTTCGCCTTACGAAAACGGTTGTTGTTTTCCGCAAAACGCTTTTTCTCGAAATGTTCATTGGCAAAAGCTTGAACAAGACGAATGCCCCCGATATTGTTTTCAACCCTCGCATGAAAGTCTCCAATGTCATTGTTGAGCTGTGTAATCGCCTTCGTCATCTTTTTATTAAAATGTAGGGCGAGCCAAATGATGACAGGCATGATGAGGAAGGTTAAAATGGCCAGCTGCCAGTTAATCATCAGCATGACTGCAAAGGCACCAAGAATCGTCATAATCGCTATAAACAAATCTTCAGGACCGTGATGCGCCACTTCTCCAATGTACATGAGGTCGTTTGTCATCCGTGACATGAGCTTCCCCGTTTTGTTGTTGTCAAAGAATTTAAAGGATAGTCGCTGAAAGTGATCAAACAGCTTTTTCCTCATATCTGTTTCAATATTGATGCCAAGCATATGCCCCCAATACGACACAATAAATTGCATAACCGAGCTGAGGGCATAAATGACAAACAGCGCAAGTGCCGTCCAGACAATGACTGTCCAGTTCCCTGTTGGCAACAATGTATCAATGAAGTAGTTCACGATAAGCGGGAAACCCAGTTCCATCAATCCAACGGCGACAGCGCAAAAGAAATCTAAAAAGAACAGACCTCGATAGGGCCTGTAATAGGCGAAAAAGCGTTTTAACATATGTAAAAGAACCTCATTTCCTCTATAATTGATAATCATTTTCAATTATAGAGGAATCCTCTTCAAAATACTAGATTAGGAAATGATTTCTTTGACTAGAAATCCTCATAGAACGCCAGAAAACAACCGAGCAAATGATTCCTTTAATCGCTCTTTTAAGCCTCTTTTATAAAAATGAACAGGTCCCATTTGCTCACATTCTTTCATATCTTCTTCATAATGTGCCATCAGCTGCTCAATGGGCTTTTTCGCGGCCGTAAAGACATTGACCTCAAAATTGAGCTGAAAGCTTCTCATATCCACATTTGCGGTACCGACAGAGGCAAGTTCTCCATCTGCAATCATCACTTTTTGATGCATGAAGCCCTTTTGGTAGTGATACACCTTGATGCCCTCTTTTAGGAGCTCAGAAAAATAGGACCGTGTGGCGTATTGTGTGAGAAAGCCATCATTGATCTCCGGAACCATCACCCGGACATCCACCCCTCTTGTCGCAGCAATTTTCAATGCCGTACGAAGGGATTCATTTGGGACAAAATAAGGTGTCGCAATCCAGACAAATTGTTTCGCATTTGAGATGAGTGCATCATATAAATCACTCATACTTTCTTTCATATCGGGTCCAGTTGGTACAACCTGAATGACATCCTCTCCCGTCACAGGATGCGGCGTATGATATTTCGGATCATCAATTAATACTTCATCTGAAACATACTCCCAGTCGAGCATAAACACAGAGTGAAGGGTTTGGACAGCCTCACCCTTTAACATCGTATGCGTATCACGCCAAAAACCGATATTTTCATCACGTCCGACATATTCTTTTCCGACATTTAACCCGCCAACAAATCCTGTCTTCCCATCAATGATCACGATTTTTCGGTGATTGCGGAAATTGATTTTTTGATTAAAGAAACCATATTTTAAAGGCAGAAATGGAGCGACCTTGACTCCTGCCTGCTTCAAGCGTTTAATATCTTTTCGGGAGAAGCGAATGCTGCCAGCCGCATCATAGATGAAGCGAACCTCTACCCCTTCTTTCACTTTTTCTATCAAAATCTCCATCATCCGGTGCCCGAGGAAATCTGATTTGAACATGTAGTATTCTATATGGATGAACGATTTTGCCTTTTTTAATTCTTCAAAAATACGGGGAAACGTCTCCTCCCCATTTTTTAAAATGTCCATATCACTATTTGTGTTCACATGCATGCCTGTTGCTTTTTCTGTGTAATGAAAAAAAGTCCGCTGATTTTCGGTTAGACTTGATTCATCCGGCTTGCTCTCAAGCTCAGATATTCTGCGTAGTTTTTCACGGTTGTACATTCTTTTTGATTTGAATAAATGACCTTTCACATAGAGCTGTCCCGAGAACAAATAAAACATATAGCCAATGATTGGGAAAAAGATTAGCACATACATCCATAAGAGTGTGTGCTGTGATGTACGGTTCTCTAGCATGAGCGAGATGATACTAAATAAAATAATGGCGATATAAACTGCTGCGTACAACTGGACACTCCACGCCGGCACCGGCCACCAATACACCACATATGCCCCGAATATCATAAAATATAAAAATAAAAATTCCAGTCTCCTCTTTTTCACATTCTTCGCCCTCATTCTGTCTTTTTCTTTTCCATACCCTTTGCACAGCTTGTATGAAACGCACGGTCCACTTCTTTCTTCTAGCTTTTACAGACTTGGACCATTTGATCCGATATAATGGATAAATATGTGATGGAAAGGAAGATTTGTTTATGCATACACCACCTCCTTTAAAAAAAGACAGTCATCTTCGTGTCATTGCCCCAAGCCGAAGTGCCAGCATTTTATCAAAAGAAGGAATCGCTCAAGCAAAAAAGCGTTTAGAGATGTTAGGCTTCACTGTCTCCTTTGGACAGCACGCATTTGAATGTGATCTTCATTCCTCATCATCTATTGAACACCGCTTGTCTGATCTGCATGAGGCGTTCATGGATGATGAAGTTGACGGTATTTTGACAGCAATCGGAGGCTTCAATTGCAATGAGCTCTTGCCTTATATTGATTACGACTTGATTCGTCAGCACCCAAAAGTTCTTTGCGGCTACAGTGATATTACCGCACTCGCAAGTGCTATTACTGCCAAATGTGAGATGGTGACATACTCTGGACCCCATTTCTCCAGCTTTCAAATGGAACAGGGACAAGAGGAGCAGACCGCTATGTTTCAAGCCTGCTTGATGAATGGTAGTGAGTCTTTTAATGTGAATCCTTCGACAAAGTGGAGTGATGATGCGTGGTATCTTGATCAAGCGAACAGGCAGTTTCATCCGACGAAATGGGGAATATATCAGGAAGGAACAGCCGAAGGTACCTTGTATGGCGGTAACCTTTGTACACTGAACTTACTGCAAGGGACGTCGTTTATGCCTCATATTAAGGATGCCATCTTATTTGTGGAGGATGATGATTTGGTTTTCCCTGAAATGTTCGCCAGAGACCTCACATCCCTCTTACAGCATGCAGAATCCATTAAAGGGCTGATCATCGGACGCTTTCAGAAGAAATCCAAGATGACAGAGGAACATTTGAGATTTATCCTAGATAAGCACCCAATGCTCAAACACATTCCAGTGATCTACGATGTCGATATCGGACATACGCAGCCGGTCTTCACCTTACCGATTGGCGGAAACGTTCAGCTAGCGTGTGAAAATGGAGACGTGAAGCTGCGTATTCATTCATAACTAATAAAAGCCAAAAAGCACCCGAATATGTGGTGCTTTTTTCTATGCCACCAACTTTTTTAAAAATTTTTTAGAAAAAGTGATCCAACCCTCCATCTCCTTCGTTAAGTAGATGTAAAAAGAAAAGAGAGGAGGCAAAAACATGTTCTCTGATGTACTTAACCAATTATTCGATTCTATCTCTAACATTATTAATACACTTGGATAATTCTAATTAACGCACACAAACTACATGCTTACCGAAGGGAGGATGCACTCTATGTTTTCTGATGTACTTAGCCAATTATTTGATTCTATTTCTAACATTATTAATACGCTTGGGTAATGTTCAACATCCGCTGTCTCTAGTAGATAGCGGATGTTTTTATTTAACATATTCTGAATGGAGTCAATTTAAATAATTATAAGGAACCTTGTTTGATTATCATCAATTCAAAAGACCTTTTATGAATTTGTTTCTACAAATCCAATTGGATGTTATGATCTATTAAAGGAATATATTAACTATATGAAGGAGATATAATGATAAAACGTTTGATTGGTTTGTTTTTTATTACTCTTTGTATTGTTGGATTAAGCTTCACTTCAAAAACTCTCACCCTTTCTGAAGAGGAATTAGATGAAAAGGTCATCCACGTATTGGACTCATTATGGGAAGAGCATGCATTGTTTAACTATCAAATTATCAAGACTGATCCCACAATTTCCATCGGCATCGATACTTCAAAAGATATGGCAAGTTTGCAATCTGTCTTAGAAAAGAAACTTCCTAAACAAGCATTAGAGGATTATGAAATTGAGATTTTTCAGAGAAATAAAAGTGATCTAAAAGCTGATTGATGAAAAACACGAAGAAACCCACTCTCGTTCCGAGCGGGTTTCTTCGTGTTCTTACATCTTTTCCGGTGCCGATACGCCAATGAGTTTTAATGCATTCGCCAGCGTAATTTGTGTTGCTTTCATGAGTGAAAGACGTGCTGTTGTTTTTGTTTCGTTTTCTACATCAATGACCTTCTCGGCATTGTAGAAGCTGTGAAGGGCTGATGCAAGGTCATAAATATAGTTTGTCACACGGTGCGGAATACGCTTTTCAGCTGCTTCTGCTACAACTTCTGGGAAGCTACCAATGATTTTGAGAAGATCGTATTCTTTTTCCGATTGAATGTGAGAGAAATCTGCTTTTTCAAGGTTTGGCTCGTAGCCTTTTTCTTCCCCTTGACGCAGCATGCTGCAAATTCTCGCATGGGCATATTGTGCGTAGTACACAGGGTTTTCGTTAGACGTAGAAATCGCTAAGTCTAGGTCAAAGTCCATATGTGTCGCCGCACTTCTCATCGCGAAGAAATAACGAGTGGCATCTAGGCCTACTTCTTCAATCAGATCACGCATGGTGACGGCTTTTCCTGTACGTTTACTCATCTTCATCTTTTCACCGTTTTTGTATAGGTGAACGAGCTGAATGATTTCTACTTCAAGCTTGCCAGCAGGATATCCAAGTGCTTGAATCGCCGCTTTCATTCGAGGGATATAGCCGTGATGGTCCGCTCCCCAAATGTTAATGAGCTGATCAAAGCCTCTGTCTAATTTGTCTTTATGATATGCGATATCTGGAAGCAAGTAAGTGAAGCTGCCGTCTTTTTTAATGAGCACGCGGTCCTTGTCATCGCCAAAATCAGTTGAACGCAGCCACGTTGCGCCGTCTTCTTCAAAGACATAGCCTTTAGCGCGAAGTGTTTCCAGCGCTGGTTCGATTTTACCGTTTTCATATAAAGAGGTTTCTGAATACCATACATCAAATGGGACACGGAAATTCTCAAGGTCTACACGTAATTTCTCTAACTCATATTTTAAGCCGTATTCACGGAAGAACATCATACGCTCTTCTTCTGGCTCATGCACGAAACGGTCACCAAATTCATCTGCCAGCTTTTGCCCGATGCCTTTGATGTCTTCTCCTCTATAACCGTCTTCAGGCATCTCTTTTTCAAGACCGAGCGCCTCAAAGTAACGTACCTCTACAGATAAAGCGAGGTTATTGATCTGATTGCCTGCATCGTTGATATAGTATTCACGGCTCACCTCGAACCCTGCTTTATCAAGGATGTTGCAAAGAGAATCACCTACAGCTGCTCCGCGGGCATGTCCAAGGTGAAGGTCACCTGTTGGGTTGGCTGAGACGAATTCAACTTGCACCTTTTGGCCGCCGCCTGTATTCGTTTCACCATATGCCTCTTTTGCTTCAAGGACTGCTGGGATCAGCTTTGTTAAATACTGATTGTTCATATAAATATTAATGAACCCTGGACCTGCGATATCCAGTTTTTCAATAGAAGCTTTCCCTTTATCAAACGCTTTGACAATGTCCTCTGCGATTTGACGAGGTGCTTTTTTTGCAATGCGGGCAAGCTGCATCGCCATGTTGGTGGAGTAATCACCGTGAGTTTTATCTTTCGGCACTTCTAAAAGGACATCTGGTACCTGGCTTTCATCAGCAAGTCCTGCTTTGACGACTGCCGCAATAATTTCTTCCTTTAACGCATCTTTGACCTGTTCTGCGATATTCATGAACGTAAATCCTCCTTATACGAAATCGATAATGTATGTAAATGCTTTTGATCTTCCCCTGTCAGCATATCGTACGTAATGTGCAGCAGTCCCTTGCCCACATCGAGATCAATGCCATGTGTGTGTACATCAAGCTGTAGTGTACCGAATGGCATCGTGTAATGTGTGACGGTCGTTTCTCCAATGAGAAAGCGCTGCTTCATTTGAATGGCCCCTGATCTCATGACAAAAATTTCTTTTTCACTCATTTTCACAACGGTTTTTACTTGACCCATTTCATGTTCTTCATGGTAAGTGAGATACGTTTTGTCATTCTTTTCTTGATACGTTCCAGTCGTGCGGAATTCGATCGTTTCAGCCGGCTCCGTCTCTGGTTTCATCACTGACTTTACATGAATTGAAATTTGGTTTTGTGTCATTTTGCACTTCCTTTGCTAAGACCCGTTTAACTAAAATAGTATACCATATTCATGATCGCCTATCATACCATCATTTCTCTTCTTCACTGCGATTAAACTTCGTTTTTGATCTTACACCATCCCTTTAGAAAAAAAGAAACAGGAAACTCACTAATACCACCAATCCAGCCTTTACGCCCAAGTCTTTTCTTTTGATTAAATAAAAAAGAGCTTGTACGCCTGAACTTGCCAAAAATGCCTGAAAAAAATCAAATGGCACGATCTGTGCTCGCTTAAATATCACCTGCATGAATAACGCAATGGCCGTCAGATAGAAAAAGCCTCGATCTTGAAACAGCCCCAACATCTCTTCCTTTGCTTCTTTTTTCGAAGCAAAAACGGGCGGCGCAGCTGCGAGCTCTCGTTTCAGCGTGAGAAAACCCGCCGCTAACACACAAAAGGCGAGAAGCACCATCAATATAGAAGAAAACATGAACTGCCTCCTTTATTTTTTGATCCATGTAAAAAAAGAGCTTGTCCACATGAGATGACAAGCTCCTCTATCAAGGTGTTATTTCACAAATCCAAGCAGCATTTCGCGTAAAAGCTTGCTCGCTGTATTCGCTGTTTGGTCGGAATGATCGTATACAGGTGCTACCTCTACAAGGTCTGCACCGACTACTTGAACCTCAGATCCTGCAATGGCATGAATGGAAGCAAGCAGCTCTTTTGATGTAATACCGCCAGCATCCACCGTGCCTGTACCAGGTGCATGAGCTGGGTCGAGTACATCAATGTCGATCGTCACATAAACTGGACGCCCCTTCAGCTTTGGCAATACTTGCTTCAACGGCTCCAGCACTTCAAATTTAGAAATGTGCATGCCCGCTTCTTTTGCCCATTCAAATTCTTCCTTCATCCCAGAACGAATCCCAAAAGAGAACACATTCTCAGGTCCAATGAGTCCTGCTACTTTACGAATCGGGGTAGAATGAGACAGAGGCTCACCCTCGTATTCCTCACGAAGATCCGTATGTGCGTCCATATGGATAATCGCCAAATCAGGATATTTCTTATGCATCGCGCGGAAAACCGGCCAAGACACAAGATGCTCGCCGCCCATTCCTAATGGAAACTTCCCTTTTTCTAAAATGCTGTCGACATACTCTTCAATTAAGTCCAAGCTTTTCTGAGCATTTCCAAAAGGAAGCGGAATGTCACCGGCATCAAAGAATGGTACTTCGTGCAGCTCACGATCTAAATAAGGACTGTATTCTTCTAATCCAATCGAAACTTCACGAATACGGTTTGGACCAAAACGTGAGCCTGGTCTATAACTGACGGTCCAATCCATCGGCATACCGTATAAAATGACTTTTGCATCTTCCCATGTCGGATGACTTCCAATAAACACTTTTCCTGAATAAGCCTCGTCGAATCTCATGCAAGATTCCTCCTTTTACGCTTCAAAAAATGCGCAAACTGTTATTTGCGCATTTCCTCTTCGCTTCATTTATTTGATTAAGTCGCTCACAAATTTCGGCAGAACGAATGCTGCTTTGTGCAATTCTTTTGTGTAATATTTCGTGTCAATATCAAAGAAACGGCTGTCTTCTACAGCAAGTGGATCATATTTTTTTGAACCGATGGTAAATGTCCAAAGACCACTTGGATACGTTGGAATATTTGCTGTGTAAAGCTTCGTGATTGGGAAAATCTCTTTCACATCACGCTGTACATTTGTAATCAGCTCAGGTGTGAACCAAGGGTTGTCCGTTTGTGCCACGAAAATACCGTCTTCTTTGAGTGCTTTTGAAATTCCTGCGTAAAATCCTTTAGAGAACAGGTTCACAGCTGGTCCAACTGGTTCAGTTGAGTCCACCATGATAACATCGTACTCATTGTCAGCTTCAGCAATATGCATAAAGCCGTCTCCAACTTTGACATCTACACGAGGATCGTCTAGTTTCCCAGCAATCGAAGGAAGGAATTTTTTCGAGTATTCGATGACTTTGCCATCAATATCAACAAGTGTCGCTTTTTTCACACTTGGATGCTTCAGGATTTCACGAATGACACCGCCGTCTCCTCCACCTACGACAAGAACATTTTCTGGGTTTGGATGAGTGAAAAGAGGAACATGTGCCACCATTTCGTGGTATACAAACTCATCTTTCTCAGACGTCATCACCATACCGTCTAAAAACAGCATATTGCCAAACTCTTCTGTTTCCACCATTTCTAAATGCTGAAAATCTGTTTGTTCTGTGTGAAGGGTTTTGTTCACCTTCAAAGTAATACCAAAATTCTTCGTTTGCTTCTCTGTATACCAAAGTTCGCTCATTGTCCATCTTCCTCTCATCCAATAATAAACAAACATCTATTGTTAGCGCCTTTAACGGCTATGACTATATCGATTGTCCAAGAAAAAAGTATAGTGGATTCATATCAAATTGTAAAGAACCGCAATCATTTGTTTAAAACGGTTTTCTTTGTTCCATACTGATAAAAAACCGTCAAAATGGGGGCTTTGCATGGACACAATCATGAGTAATAAAAAAATCCGCATGACCGTGAAAACGATTCGAGCCTGTTTTTTTATTGGCTTGCTCGCTTTTCTATTTGCAGGCACTGTCTTTTTGACGATTCTTTTAATAGCCAAATGGCAAGGCGCCCCTTCTGTTCAAGTTCCCCAATCTACGACGATTTATGCAGCCGATGGTTCAAAGCTTGGAGAATCCAGCTTTGGAGAAAAGAGATATTGGGTGCCCTTAAAGGACATGTCCCCTCATATCAGGCAGGCAGCTGTAGCTGTTGAGGATAAAACCTTTTATGAGCATCATGGCTTTGATGTGAAACGGATGGCGGGTGCTGCAGTGGCTGATATTCGTGCCATGGCTAAGGTACAAGGCGCAAGCACGATCACCCAGCAATATGCACGAAATCTGTATTTAGATCATGATAAAACGTGGAAGCGAAAATGGAATGAAGCCTTTTACACGATTCGCTTAGAGCAAAACTATACAAAAGATGAGATTTTAGAAGGATACTTGAACACCATTTATTATGGTCATGGAGCTTATGGCGTAGAAGCGGCGTCCCGTCTGTATTTCGGGAAAAAAGCGAAGAATTTAACCCTCGCTGAATCTGCCTTACTTGCCGGTATCCCAAAGGGCCCTTCTCTCTACTCCCCTTATGTGAATGAAGAGAAAGCCGGCGCAAGAAAGAATATGATTCTGAGGCACATGCAAGAGGACGGCATGCTTACGAAAAAGGCAGCCGCTGAAGCCGCGAAAGAAAAACTGTCCTATCGCCCTTTGCAAAAGAAGCAGCTGCAAGCAAAGCAAGCTCCGTATTTTTATGATGATGTGATTCGTGAGTTGAAACAAAGCTTGGGGTTAACTGAGGAACAGATCGAAACTTATGGCCTTCATATCCAAACGACTTTAAATCCAGAATTACAGAAAATGGCTGAGAAGACGTTGAAAAGCACAATCTATTCGAAATCAGATATCCAAATCGGCTTTACTGCTATCCATCCCCAAACAGGTCATGTACTCGCCCTCATCGGGGGAAGAGATTATGAGAAAAGTCCATTCAACCGAGTGACACAAGCGAAAAGACAGCCCGGTTCAACAATGAAGCCTCTTCTTTATTACATTGCCTTGCAAAATGGGTTTACACCTGCAACCGTCATGCGCAGTGAAGAAACGGTTTTTGAGCTCGATGATCAAGGAAGCGGTGCTGCTTATTCACCAAGCAATTACCATGGCTATTACGCAAATGATGGCATTACGATGCTTCAAGCCTTGGCGCTGTCTGATAATATTTATGCCGTGAAAACCCATCTATTTTTAGGAATGGAACAGCTTGTACGTGCGGGCAAAACATTTGGCATCAACGAAAAACTAGATCAGGTGCCATCACTTGCCCTAGGCACGTCTCCTGTCAAACCAATTGAAATGACCAATGCTTACGCAATGCTTGTCAATGGCGGAAAACGAGTCAAACCCACCTTTATTACAAAAGTAACGGATGCTAAAGGCAACGTGCTTTTTGAAGAAAAACAAAAACGAGAGCAAGTCCTAGATGAAAAGGTAGCCTTTGTCACCACCGACATGATGTCAGGAATGTTCAATGATCAGTTAAACGGCTATACGAGTGTCACAGGCCGCACCATTATGAAGGATCTCACGCGAACATACGGAGGAAAATCGGGAACGACAGGAGCCGACAGCTGGATGATCGGCTTCTCTCCCCAGCTCGTCACAGGTGTGTGGACGGGCTATGATAAAGGGCGTACTATTGACTCGGTCGAAGAAACAGCCTATGCAAAAAAGATATGGGCATCCTTTATGGAATCAGCCCTCTCCAAACAGCCAGCCTCCTCCTTCATGCCGCCAGACGGCGTAAAAGGTGTGTATATCAATCCAAAAACCGGCGATCTCGCAGGCCCAGGATGTGAATCAAAGGTATTCACCTATTTTATAGAAGGAACGGAGCCGACAGGTGTGTGCTACGGTGCTGAGGATAAATCATCTGAGCAAGATCCAGTTCAAGATCAAAAGCCAAAGAAATGGTGGGAAAAGTGGCTGAAACGTTAAAAAAAGACATGAAAAACCCCGAGATTTGCATCTCGGGATTCTCCATGTCCTAGCTTTAACACCAGTTTACTCAAAAATCAGCTTGAATTGGTAGCAATTCGCCATTCTTCACAAAAATTTCACAATTATTCAGAGACAGCCAATCCTTCTTTTAATTCATCTGTAGATGCTTCCCATAGTGCTTCATTATGACTCTTCAAGAAATCAGCCAGCACCTTTTTCGATACATCATCCATATGACTGACGACGATATTTCGCTTCATTGATTTATCCATGAAATTCACATGCTCTGGAAGCGACTTATACCCGCGGCGGATTGAACGGTCGACGGTCATTTCGCAAGCCGTCACACCCGCATAATAAGGACCTTCTTCTCTGCGGTCAATGGTCACCCATACGAGCCAATACGGCTTTCCGTTCGGTACCTCTTCTTTGCTTTTCAAGAATTTAATTCCTTTTTCCACGGCACTTCTTGCATGCATCGCACCAATATCAATGACAGCTTCCTTTTCCTCTACGTCAATGATCACCGGCGAAATGTTATCTAGGCTGAGCGCACCAGCTCCAAAGCCTCCGTGTCCGTCGGTTGCATCTGTTTTTTTAATGATGTTAAAACCAATTGGTTTCTTCTTTTTACCTTCCATTCATTAAACCTCCTAAAGCAGCGGCTTCAAAATAAGATTAAACCATTGAATGATTTGATCCCGCATTCCGATCAATGGACCAAAAACAAACTGTCCTAGCGGCGTGATCACGAATATGAGAAAAATAATGATCCCATATTGTTCGAATTGCGTCATTTTCGCACGGATACGGGGGATGACGACGTCCTCAATAATACGATACCCATCCAGCGGCGGAAGTGGCAATAAGTTAAATAGGAACAAAATGACGTTCAAGTTAATAAATATCCGGAAGAAATGATCAACTCCCGGCTCAAAGCGCATGAGCGACTCCCCGCCAAACTTCTGAAGAAGCACGTACACGAAAAAGCCTAGAAACGCCAACACTAAGTTACTTAAAGGGCCAGCAATCGAGACGCAGATTCCTGCTAAGCGCGGGTTTTTAAAATGGTAACGATTGACCGGTACAGGTCTCGCCCAGCCAAACCCGGCGACAAAGATCAAAATCGTCCCAAATACATCGAGATGCTTCAGTGGATTTAATGTGAGTCTCCCTTGGTTCTTAGCTGTCGGGTCGCCGAAACGATACGCAACATATGCATGCGCCAGCTCGTGCATCGTAAATGCAACAACAAGCGTAATGGCGACATATGGAATGAGTTCTAATGGATACACAAGAAATTGGTTCAAAGGCATGAATCCCTCTTTCTTTCTATACAATGATTTACTTCATTCAGTATACTATAAGAAGTCCCTTAAACTAAAGGGAAGCGTAGCATGAAAGGAAAAAGGAGGTTTTCACATTGCCGATTGTAACCGTACAAATGCTTGAAGGAAGAACAGACGAGCAGAAAAGAGCGCTTGTGGAGAAAGTCACTGATGCCGTTGTTGAAACAACAGGCGCAGGGGCAGAAAAAGTCTCTGTCATTATTGAAGAAATGAAAAAAGAACACTATGCCGTAGCAGGAAAGCGAATGAGCGACCTGTAAGCATATAAAAAGGACAAACACTTTTCCGGTGTTTGTCCTTTTGTCTTCATTCTTATCTGTACCACGCTTTGTTACGGTTCACCTGATTTTTATGAGCCGCATCGAAGAAATCGACTGTGTAGGAATAATCATAATTCATTAAGCAGACAATGCCGCTTCCTTGAGGGTCGTGCGGTAAGCCAAAGTTATGGCCGTATTCATGCGTAGCCGCTTTTGCTGTATTCGCTGTTCCTTGGTCAAGGTTAACGGCGAATGCACTTCCGCTTGGTGCACTATTGTAGACATAAGCGATTCCGCCAGCATCAAAGTTTGGATTTGCTGTAAATCCAGTGACAAAATCGTATCCTCTGCCATCAAAGCTGCGCGCAAGGTTAGACAAAATTTGCTCTGCATTTGATCCCGAAGACGTCCAAGATCCTACTGCTTGTACGACAAAGTCCACATCATGATCACGGTTAAACGTGACATCTGCTTGCTCGATGATGCTGACAATGCGTGTTTGCCAGTCACTATATTTCGCACGATACTGCGCATCTGCTACAGCATAGACCGTTACTTTTTGACTGCCTGTACTTGCCTTTGTTGAAATAGAATCTCCTGTATTCGCCTTAAAGGTTCTAGAGCCCACCTGCTTACCAGACTCATCTAATACCTTTGTTGTCACATCTCGTTCAATTGGAGGTACTTTCGTCAAATCTTTAAAATCGTTTGCCTTTGGCAACCCCTCACTAATATGTGTTTCGAACGGCGCATGACCATGATCATGCCCATGACCAGCACTCGCGACTGGTGCTGAAGCTGAACTTACTCCCGGTAACAAACTACCTACCAATAAAAATGACAAAAAGACTGAACGCTTTTTCATTCCTATCCCTCCTTTGATTTTCACAAAGTTATATATTCACTGAAAATTCACCATTTTCCTTCTGTTCAGTCAAAAACAGGGAATTAGATACACAGGAAGAAAGTCGAAATACGTCATATTCACTAATTTTTCGGATATTCCGACACAGATTTCATCGAAAAATAGCGCTTTTGGTCTGGGTCATTTACTTAATAAACTCCCATGGTTTTAAGAAATGATGTCATGGACTCAATGACACATCTGAAAGAAACAAAAAATGATATTAGAAAAGATAAAGTCATACTTTACTGATACCAATTATACTTCTTTACGATTCTACCTTATGATGAAAAACATAAAACATGGCTATTTCAAAACAGAAGGGACGATCCGCATGTCTGAAAAAAAGCACATACAATTTGGATTAATGTTACATGGTCCGGGAGGTCACATGAATGCGTGGAAGGATGAATCAGTTCCAGCAGATGCAAGTGTTAATATTGATTACTATCAAGCGATGACAAAAAAGGCAGAAGCAGCGGGTTTCCGTTTTGTCTTTGTCGCAGATGGCTTATATATTCATGAACATTCGATTCCTCATTTCTTGAACCGATTTGAACCATTAACCATCTTATCCGCTCTTGCTGCAGTCACCAAACAAATTGGACTTGTGGGGACCGTATCCACTTCCTACAGTGAGCCCTTTACCATTGCCAGACAATTTGCCTCCTTGGATAAGTTAAGCAGAGGCCGGGCAGGATGGAATGTTGTGACTTCACCGTTAGAAGGTTCTGCTGAAAATCACATCATCCGTTCTCATCCTAGCCACTCCCTTCGATACGAAATTGCAGAAGAGTATTTACATGTAGTGAATGGGCTTTGGAGTTCATGGGAAGAAGATGCTTTTATAAGAGATCGTTTAACAGGTGTCTTCTTCGATCGAGATAAACTGCACACATTAAACCATCATGGGAAACACTTTTCTGTCAAAGGTCCTTTAAATATTGAACGATCTGAACAAGGGCAGCCCGTGATTTTCCAAGCAGGTGCTTCAGAGGCAGGAAAAGATCTAGCCGCAAAAGAAGCAGACGCTGTATTTACAAATGCCGATTCACTTGAAAAGGCAAAAGCCTATTACCGTGACGTGAAAAATAGAGCCGAAGCGCTTGGTCGAAAACCATCCGATATCAAAATATTCCCTGGCATCCACCCGATTACGGGGAAAACAGTCGAAGAAGCAGAAGAAAAATATGAAGCCATTAAACATCTAGTCTCTATTGAAGAAGCCCTGCATTACCTCGGCAGATTCTTTGATCATTTGGACTTCAGTCAATTCCCGCTTGATAAACCTTTTCCTGATATAGGTGACGCTGGTTCAAACAGCTTTCAATCTACAACAGAATCCATTAAAAAAATGGCCAAAGAACAAAATTTGACCTTAAGAGAAGTCGCTTTACAAGTGACCACTCCAAAAAGTGCCTTTTTCGGCACTTACGAACAAGTGGCTGACAAATTGATTCAATGGATCGAAGAAGATGCCGCAGATGGATTTATTTTTGGCGCTCCGATTCTAGCTAGTGGTTTATCCGAATGGACAGAGCATGTGATCCCGATTTTGATAGAAAGAGGATATTATGATCCTAATTATCAAGCTCATACCCTTCGCGAAAATTTGGGTCTGCCTATTAAGAAGAATCAGTTTCTTAAACAAACCGTAAAATAAACATGAAAGAGGGGTCAGCACAAAGGCTAACCCCTTTTTCATGTTGTTCGATGCAATCGATTTTCAATGAGATCAATAAACTGGAGTACAGCTCTTCCAGGCGCATCATTTGTTTTCCTCAATAGACCAACTGGCGGGGACACTTGAATGCCCTTTATTTCTAATACCTTTGTACCGGGGAGTGTAAAAGAATGGGCGGTTCGAGTAAAAAGAGACACTCCTAATCCAGCCTGAACATAGTGTTTATGGGACATGCTGCTCGTAATCTCTAACTTATTGTAATTGCTCCCAATGACGTTAACGATTTGTTGTTCAATTTGGATGCGGATGGGGCAATTGTGAGGTGTGAATAATATGGTTTCATTTTCTAAATCTGTTACCTCCGCTGCATCTTTTTCCGCCAATCGATGGGAAGACGGAACCAACAAAACAATATCATCTTGAAAAAGCGGCTTATAGCTATTTTCCATCGAAGCTTCTGGTGCGCCGCAAATTGCAAAATCAATCTCATCATGGGAAAGCAAGGAACTCAGTGTATTTGCATCTGCTACTTGCACAGAAAATTCTACATTCGGAAACCTTTCCTTGAATTCTGCAAGAAGCGATGGGAACTCTAAGCTGGCTGTGGGCTCAGAAACACCGATGCGAATGAACCCCGCAATGCCTACCTCTAAATCTTGGAGCGTTTTCGTCAGTTTCTCATATTCATTGAGTAAAGAATTGGCTCTTTCATAAAAAAGCTGTCCTGATGCTGTTAACTTTAAGGTCTTCCCTCTTTCTAGAAGCTTCTCTCCAATTTCCTCTTCTAAATGTTTGATGTGCAAAGTAATGGTTGGCTGAGAATAATTCAGCGCTGCTGCTGCTTTTAAAAAATTTCCGTATTTCACGATGGTGGCAAAAGTGCGTATCGCTCGAATCTCCATGAAAACCCCTCTTCTCCCTGTATTTTAAATATCTGAATCGTGTATTTATGATTACTAATTATACTTTTCTATTGGTTTGCCTTATTATAATTTATATTATCAACTATTCCAAGTTGTTTAGACGGAATTATAAGAAATGGAGGAGACGAATTGACGAAAGTAACGATTATAGCAGGAGGTCATTCCGTCCAATCTCGATTAACGGGTGTCCTGCAGCATATTCAGCAGCAGTTAACATTCAATGGAATAGATGTACATACCATTCAAGTTCACCAGCTGCCTAGCAGCGCACTAATAGGAGCAGACTTTTCAAACGAAGAGATTGTCAAGGCCATTGAACTCGTGAATGAGAGTGACGGTGTCATTGTGTTAACGCCTGTCTACAAAGCGTCATTTTCCGGTATTTTAAAAACGTTTTTAGATTTACTTCCCCAAAAAGCATTACAAGGAAAACCCGTCCTTCCGTTCGTTTTAGGAGGAACCTATGGTCATCTGCTCGTCATTGAATATGCTCTTAAACCGATTATTCACCAACTTGGTGCAACAGTTGTTCAATCTGGTGTGTATGTCGTGGATCAACAGGTCAAAAAGCAGGGTTCAGATAATTATTTAATTGATTCAGATGCCATAAACAGGTTAAACCTCGCATTATCTCAATATCAAAGTCTGATAGGAGGAACAGCCAATGTCGATCACCCTTAGTATTCTTGATCAAAGCCTTGTCGGTGAAAACGAGAACGCAGAGGCGGGCATTCAGCATACTGTCAGATTAGCTGAAGCAGCGGATCAGCTTGGCTATCACAGGTTTTGGGTGTCTGAACATCACAATAACCCTCAAGTAGCAGGTTCATCCCCTGAAGCCCTTGCCGGCTATCTATTAGCAAAAACGAGCAATTTGCGAATTGGTTCTGGAGGTGTCATGCTACAGCATTATAGCCCATTTAAAGTAGCTGAAACATTTCATGTACTGGCATCACTAGCGCCTGGCAGAGTCGATTTAGGCGTTGGGAAAGCACCAGGAGGGCTGAACCTCTCGACACAAGCACTTCAGGAGGATTATCAAGCGTCACGGAAAGATTTTTCTCAAAAATTAGTAGATCTCAAAACCTACCTTACGGAACAATCAAATGAATTGAATGCTCAGCCCATCCCACGTTTGTCACCCGACATCTTCCTTTTAGGGGGAAGTACGGAGAGCGCTAAATTCGCAGCAAAACTCGGAATCTCCTTTGTATTTGCCTTCTTTATTAATGGAGATGAAGCATTATTAAAAGAAGCAAGGGAGACCTTCCAAACATATCAAAAAGCGGGCACTCGCCAGCAGTTCCTTCTCGCCATCACCGTTTCCGCAGCCGAAGATCATGAACAAGCACTCTTGCACATCAAACAAAAGGAAACAGTAAAGGTCTCCTTTTCCGATGGAAGAAAGCTCAATGTCACATCAATAGAGGATGCAGAAAAGCTAGTGAAAGGAACGAAAAAAGAACACTACAGCATTCACGTACAAAAAACCGGCTATACCGCTGGCACAAAAGAAACTGTTCATCACCGGCTGACTGAGCTGGCCGAGACATACGATATCAATGAATTCATCGTACTAACTCCGATCGTAGACATTGAGGCAAGAATTGCGTCTGTCACATTGTTAAAAGAAGCGTTTAACCATGAACAAACAGCAGCTAAAAAAATAAATCACGAGGTGAACGTCTAATGTCAAACAGTCAAAAAATCATTTTATGGAGCAAAAATGGATGCAGTTATTGCAAGGACATTCAATCCTATTTCAACGAACAGCAGATCCCTTATTCAACGATTGATGTCACTGAACATGATGATTACAGAAACATTTTAGAGGAAAAATACGGCGTCCGCTATGTGCCTGTAGTTGAGATCAGTCATGACCCCCACGTGTATCAAGCATTGTTGAATCCAGATATCGAGACTTTAAGAAAAGCAATAATCTGACATTACATTTTGAATGGAGGTTTGTCATGAGTCGAGATATTTTTCGTATCGCTACCGAAGAAGATGCGCCAGCCTTTTTAGAATTGCTGTCCAGTGCATTTAAACCACTTGGGGAAATGGGCATTGATTGGCCATCCACGAACGCCACACTTGAAATGGTCATAGAAAACATTACACAGTCCGCTGCCGTTGTTTTAGAACGAGACGGGCGGCTCATATCAACCATCACCATCCGTTTTCCTTGAGAGAGTACGCAACCGGTCTCAGGATATCCATTTGTTTGGTGGTTTGCGACAGCTCCTGATTTAGCAGGGCAAGGGATTGGAAACAAGCTGCTCGATTATGTGGAAAACACCTTGCTCCGGCAAACATATAAAGCGTCTGCATATACACTGGGCACTTCTGGCCGGAAACACCCTTGGCTTTTAGACATGTACGAACGAAAAGGATACACAAAATATATTGAACGTGAAGCCGAAAATGGTGACTTAGGTATCTTGATGTATAAAGTACTTATCCCAGAACGGTTCGATGCTGCCATATTAGGCGCGCCACCCGCAGAAGAAAAAGTCGAAACGACTTCTACATAGGAGGTGATTCAACATGGGTGAGTTTTTCAAATGGGAGTATGTGGTCACACTCTTCCCTAAAGTATTATCAGCCCTTCCGACCACCTTGCTGATCGTTTTATTTGCCACTTTGATTGGCAGCTTTCTTGGATTCATCCTTGCTTATTTCCGAATTGAGCGCATTCCTGTCCTGCATCAGCTCAGTGCAATCTATGTCTCATTTATTCGCGGAACACCTATCCTTGTTCAAATGTTTATTGTCTTTTATGGCCTACCAGGTGTGCTCGCAACAATTGGCCTTGATATCTCCATGTGGAACAAATTGATCTTTCTTTATATTACATATGGACTCAATACTGCTGCCTACTTTTCAGAAATATTCCGATCAGCCTTATCAAGTGTCCCAGCATCTCAATATGAAGCGGCTGCCTCGATTGGGCTGACAAAATGGCAGATTTATAGAAGGACACTCATTCCTCAAGCAGGAAATATCGCACTACCGAATATTGGTGTGGCCATCGTCAACTTATTACAAAATACCTCTCTCGCCTTTACACTGGGCGTAATGGATATTATCGGAAAGGTTCAAACATTAGGGGCATTATACTACCGCGTATTAGAAGGATACTTTATTGCTGCCGTCATTTTTATAATGTTAAGTCTGCTGCTAGAAAAAGCGTTTGACCTATTGGAAAAGTGGATCAATACACCGAAAACAAGAAAACAGCGTCAAGCAACGTTCGTTTCCTTAAAAAGAGCGGAAACGGCCTTTACAGTCGAAAAGCGTGCGAAGTAAAACGAGGAGGATTTCACATGAAAAATAACAAACAATTCAAAAAACATTCCATCATCGGTCTGCTTACACTTGGCTCATTGCTGCTTGCTGCCTGCGGAAATACGGAACAATCGAATGAAGTCAAAGCAGAAGCAACGAATAATGATCCAGATGCGAAAGAAATCATCGTTGGCACAGGGAACGCTTACCAGCCTTTCGTTTACTTAGATGAAAACGGCAAATTAACAGGCTATGAGAAGGCTGTATTAGACGAAGTCGATCAGCTGCTTCCACAATATCAGTTTAAATATGAATCCTTTGAATTTAAAAATATTCTGCCCGCTTTAGATGCTGGTAAAGTAGATCTCGCTGCCCATCAATATGAAATCAATGATGAGCGCCAGAAGAAATATCTATTTGGAAAAGTTGGCTACACAGACTATACAAGCTATGTGGTTGTTGATAAAGCATCCGGTCATGATTTTCAAAGCCTGGACGATTTGGCAGGACACAAGGTACATACTTCTACAGGGAGTAATTTCGCTTATCTGCTAGAACAATATAACGAAAAGCACGATCGGAAAATTGACATTGTCTACGGAGATGGCGGGAACGAAATTCTAGTCAAAAACCTTCAGAATGGCACAGTCGATGCAGCCTTGCTCACAAAGTATGACGTCAATAAGCTAAACAAACAGTTCAATGCCAATCTTGTGACATCTGGAAAGCCTGTAAATGTATCTAAAACGTACTATCTTTATCAAAAAAACAATACAAAACTTCAAAAAGACATTGATCAAGCATTACAAAAGCTGATCGATAACGGCAAGCTCGCTGAATTGTCTAAAAAAATATTGGGCGGAGACTTTACTACATCATAAGAAAGGAGCGATCTGAGTGGATTTTGATGTTGCCTTTATGCTGCAGGCCTTTCTAGCTGCACTTCATTATTTGCCAACAACTCTGCTGTTAGGCTTTCTACCGCTAATATTTGGCTCTGTCTTTGGATTTGGTATTGCCCTTATCCGTTTTTATCAGGTGCCTATATTATCTCAATTGTTCAAATGGTTTGTGGCTATTTTTAAAGCAATTCCTGTTGTTCTAATTTTGCTCGTATCTTATCTTCTTTTTTCAGACTCGCTAGATCATTTGGCTGCATCTCTTTCTCTTCAGATTCGTTTCAGTGATTTGGACAGACGATGGATTGCCATTTTCGCCCTTACTTTATATGCCGTAAGCGGGTTATCCGAAATATTTCGAAGCTCTCTTGCATCTATTCCAAAGGGTCAATTCGATGCCGCATTATCCGTTGGTTTCACCAGCAAACAGGTCTTAAGAAGGGTCATCATTCCACAAGTCTTTCCCATCTCCCTTCCACTTCTGAACAACATGCTGATCAGTTTAATCAAAGCCTCTTCTCTCGTCTCTATGGTGTCTGTGGTCGATATTTTAAACGGCGCTTTAATCAAAGCCAATGTGAACTATCGTTATCTTGAAGCATACATCGCCGTTGCCCTGATTTACTGGGCACTGTGCGCCTCTATTGAAGCCATCACAGCCGCATATGAGAAATATGGACACAAAAACAAAAGGAGACGATTGGCATGATTAACATAAAACAGGTGCATAAAGCGTTCGGCAAGAACAAGATTCTAAAAGGAATTGATTTATCAGTGGAAAAAGGCGAAGTGGTTGTCATATTAGGTCCGAGCGGTTCTGGGAAATCAACCTTTCTGCGTTGCTTGAATTTTCTTGAGCGTGCGGATCAAGGAGAAATTAGCATTGATGACACGACTGTCAAGTTCAATCAAGCCAAGCCTAAAGCCATTCTCGCACTTCGAAGAAAAACCGCCATGGTCTTTCAGCAATACGATCTATTTCTTCATAAAACAGCACTTGAAAACGTCATGGAAGGTTTAGTCATTGCCCGTAAACATCCGAAAGATCAAGCCTATGACACAGCTCTTCAATTGCTTACAAAGGTTGGATTGCTAGAGAAAAAGGATGCTTATCCGCATCAATTATCTGGCGGACAGCAGCAGCGAGTTGGCATTGCACGGGCACTGGCTTTAAATCCAGAAGTCATTTTGTTCGACGAACCGACCTCTGCATTAGATCCCGAGCTTGTAGGAGAAACGCTTGATGTCATTAAACAGGTAGCGCAAACCGGGGTCACCATGATAATCGTCACGCACGAGATGAGCTTTGCCTATGATATTGCCGACAAGGTGATTTTCATGGAGGATGGGGTCATCGTCGAATCAGGTACGCCGGAAGAAGTCTTTGAACAGACGAAAGAAGAACGTACAAAACAATTTTTAGCGAGATTCTCTTATCACCATTCATAAAATACAAGTCGATCCATGCGGTCGACTTGTTTCTGCGCAAAATAAAAACCAGTCTGTTCTAGCCATTAGCCATCACACACTGGTTCTTCTCGTTAGTTCAATTCCTTCAACTGATCAATATAAGCAAGAGCATCCTCAAATTCTTCGTCCGTATAGCGCTGCTTGCTTTTAATGGTGAAGACCTTTTCCTTTACCTCATCTTGTGGCAGATCATCAAAGTATAAAATCGTAGAGACGAGCTCTAGGAAACGAGACGACTGCTCGTTCATCTGCTTCGTCAGCACTTTGAGGTCAGGCATGTCCACTTCACACTGATCGAGAAACTCTTTCCCATTGTCCGTCAGCGAATAGCGATATTGATAGTATCCGCCTTTTTTTTCCTTCATTTCATCCAAGAATCCAAGGTTGCACAGCTCTTCAATTCTGAGCGTCAACTCCTCTGAATAGGGGCCATAAAAGTGAAAATCGTATTTCTCGTAAAAAGGCAAATCTAGCTTTTTTGCTATGTAAATCATCTTTTGCAGCTTCTTCCGTCCAACGATTTCCCCGGATTCAGAGAATACCTTCATCAACTTTGCATGCTCTTTCAACAAATTCCCGACATCTCCTTTTTCAGTACTTCCTTATCCCAATCCAAGCAGCTTCATGATCGCCTTCTTTTCTTCAGCTTTTTCCGACATATCTACAATTAAGTCCATCGGGAAATAAAGTTTATGATCGGTTCTTCGTTTACCGGAAATGGCATCAACAATATCTGACTGTCTCGACAGCTCTTTAATATGACCGCTTTGCGTCAAAAGGTGGATCGGCAGTCTCTCTTCTTCCTCCCCTGGTCTGTAGAAGTCGTATGGCAAGTCAGAGGAAGAGTCGACGACTAAATAATAGTCAGGATCAATGCCTGCCTCCTTGAACAAGGCGGTCAGCTTGAAATATTTCGTCATTTCTTCATTCGGATTAAACTCTGTATATTGGAACAATCGGCGGTTCATAAAACGGCGGCACAAATCAGCCAGCACGTGATCTTCTTCATCTTCCCACGCCTGAAAATAAAATAAGACAATGGATTCATCCAGTTTAATATAGTCCTCTGTGGTGACATTCCCTTCAAAAATCGAATAAAAATGAACAGGGGCATGTGTGAAAATATAGCCCGTTTCATGCAGCTCTTTTGCACGATGGAGAATTTTCGTTAAGATGACTTCTGCACTGCGTGTCACTGGGTGGAAATAGACTTGCCAATACATTTGATAGCGGCTCATAATATAATCCTCGACCGCATGCATCCCGCTCTGCTTCATCACAATCTGATCTTCTCTCGGACGCATCACGCGCAAAATACGCTCCATATCAAAATGGCCATAGCTGACGCCTGTATAGTAGGCATCACGCTGCAAATAGTCCATACGGTCGGCATCAATTTGACTTGAGATCAAACTGACCACCTGTTTGTTTTGATACGTTTTGGCAATGACTTCAGCCACATGCTTCGGGAAATCATCACTCACCCGGCGAAGCACTTCATTGACTTCGGTTTGCCCTAAAATAATATCTCTTGTAAACGATTCATGATCTAAGTGGAAGACCTTTTCAAAGGAATGAGAAAATGGTCCATGTCCGAGGTCATGAAGCAAAGCCGCACTCAGGACAAGCTCGCGTTCTCCCTCATCCCATTCCGGCCGTCCTTTGAATACATCATCCACAATCCGTCTCACAATCTCATATACACCGAGTGAATGATTGAAACGGCTGTGTTCTGCACCATGAAACGTCAAATAAGTGGTTCCTAGCTGTTTAATTCGGCGCAGGCGCTGAAATTCTCTTGTTCCTATTAAATCCCATATTAATGCGTCCCGTACATGAACATAACGGTGCACAGGATCTTTAAATACCTTTTCCTCAGATAATTTCCCTTTTGGATACGCCATCGTTTCGTCCCTCTTTTTTTAAGACGTGTTTCTATTATATCGGGTAACTTTTCCCGAAAACATCCTTGAATTTGCTCGTGAATGTGTTCTCAACGATTGCATGGACGTAAAAAGCCCGACCTGACAGGGACGGACCTCTTTTTAGGTCGACTGAACACATTCAGTGACATTTATTTGACTTTTTTTTGAACCTTTTCGAGTAACTCATCTTCTGTTGGTGCGGATAATGGGCGATTGTTCACAAACGCAAAAGCCTTTTTTCGTCCTGGACCACAATAGGATTGACAGCCAATTTCAATTTTTGCATCAGGGTCAACCGATTTGAGTCGAGGCAGCAACGTCTTTAGGTTCGTCGCATCGCAATCGTCACATACGCGAAACTCATTAGCCATGGTCTTACGCTTCCTTTCAATGATGAACTTCATTTTATATGAAACAGTTGGACAACCAAGAGTCATAATATACCACCCAACATTGTACATCGAAGCGGCTGGACTTGCAAGACGCATTGTAAACGCTGAGACGCGCTCATTAAAAAGCTAGTATTTTCCACTATCCTTTTAGCAAACTTGTATAAACCTTCTTGAACTTGGCTAATCTAATACCATCAAATCATATGGGGGTTTAAACATGTCAAAACAAAGACAAGATGCTTGGTCAGAGGAAGACGATCTCCTTTTGGCAGAAACCGTCTTACGTCACGTCAGAGAGGGCAGCACACAGCTGAATGCGTTTGAAGAAGTAGGAGACAAGCTAAATCGCACCTCAGCGGCATGCGGTTTTAGATGGAATGCTGTTGTGAGGCATCAATATGAAAAAGCTTTAGCCCTTGCCAAAAAGCAGCGGAAACAACGGATGCGCGCACTCGGCAATGGTCAGCCTGCAAAGAAACGATTACTCTATCAGCCGCAAGTAGAAGAAACGGTCATGCAAGAGGAATTCTCACAGGAGCTGGAACCAGCGCAGGAAGAAACGTTTGCACCAGCATCTGAAACAGCCGAGCAGCTCCAGTTTGTAGACCAAAGCTACAATGAAGAGTTAGCTAGTTTATCACATTTATTGTCACAGGCTTCTCATGTCGCAGAGAAAAAGCCAGAAGCCAATCCTTTTAGGCAGCAACAGGATTTAACCATCGAAGATGTCATTGATTTCTTGCGCCGCTATGAAGGCGATGGACAGCAATCCTCTGCCTTACGCATGGAAAACAGCCGGTTAAAACGAGAAAATAACGAACTTTCAAATAAAGTCACACAGCTAGAAGCAGAAGTGAAAAAGCTTGAAAAGGATCAGCTCACGATTCAAGAAGATTATGAAACACTCGTCAAAATCATGAACCGTGCAAGAAAACTAGTTTTGTTTGAAGAGGACGACACTGCCGCTCCAACCTTTAAAATGGACCGAAACGGCAACCTCGAAAAAATGGCAGAATAACAAAAAGTGCTCCCCATATGCGGGAAGCACTTTTTTAAATGCCTAAAAATAGCATCACACTAAAAAGAACATTAATCAAAAAGACGAACATAAAAATATACCTGACTTGTCTCACCTGAAAATCACCAAATATAAAAAGATAAAGACCTGCGATACCAAGTGTCAGGACAGGCTGAAGAAACGGCACCATTAGTGAAATACCGTAGCCGGCTCCCATGATGACAGGAAGCCATAGTAAATAGAGGTAACCGCCGTTTTTTGATTTCAAGAAACCACTCCCTCTCTTTCTTCTATCTGCTTGATTTCAGGTTGAATAAACTTGAGTCCGACAATTGTGCGGCCGCGCCTTTTTGAAGTCCAAACGGCAATTGCCGGCTGATCTGTCAGAGATTCTGCGTCAATGGTGATCAGCACTTTCTCATTTAATTCAATTGAAGCTTCAGACTCGATTTTGCATCCAGATAAACTAATATCATGTATGTTCACCGGCACCTTCTCTTCTAACCGGCCCTCATAGGACAGCGTGCCTGCCACACCTTGCAAAGGCCTTCTCATCCATTTTCGCTGCAAGGCCTTTGGTACCTTCTTCGTTTCTCTTACAAAGCGGAGAAATGTCCGAACAGCATAGGATTTTTTCTCACGATCCGTTATCGATACATGCTCTCGTGTGAATAGGAAGCGGATCAGTGATAGATACTCTGATTTTTGTGTGTCAGTAAAAGCAACACCAACCATCAGCTTGTCTCCCTCTGGATGGCTCCAAACCACATCACACGCCACACTTTCATCCTCTGAAAAGAACAATTGCGTTTGTCCTTGATAAAGAGAAGAAGCTTGATCCAATGGAATGGATAGACGCGCACCTGAATCACTCATATCTAGTAGAAAACAAGCAATCGACTCATCTTGATGATCAGAATGAAGCTGTCCCTCTTTTTCAATGACAAACCGCTCTGATTTTCGATAACGCGGACGGTCAAACGCCACAAGCAGTGCCATGAATAGACCTGCACCGTTATACATCACCCAAAATATATTAATCAACATGAGATCAGCATTCATCGTCCCATTTACCTTCACATCGTATCCTATTTTCACTAGGACAAGCAATGAGAGCAGCAAAAAGATCAAATGGGGAATCATAGTTTTCAAATGAAAGTGTCTTTTGTCCGTTTGAATTCCCTTTGGTGTGACAAGAAATTCCACTCTCTTTTTGAAAAACAGCTCACTTAAAGCCACACCAGCCAGGTGGAATGCCATAGAGCTTTCATAAATATGACTCCAAAACATGCTTCTTTTTTGATTCGACACTAGTTTAAATGCTAAATAGGAACTAAAGAACGCCGGTAGCCAGAACATGAAAATGGACTGGAAATCTGCCCAGAAACTTTGAATACCAAACAATAAAAACAAAATCGGTGTGAGAATGTAAATCATTTTAAACAAACCGTTAAACCAATACACAATACCATCTAAATAAAGAACTCGCTGCATCAGCGTTAAGCCACGAACCTTCAAAGGATTAAACTTACGGGCACACTGAATGTTCCCTCTCGACCACCGATCTCTCTGCTTTAACAAATCCAGCCAGCTTTCAGGTGCCAGACCGACGGCTAATACTTCTCCGACAGACACAGATTTGAACTTTCCTTGGAGTAGCATTCCTGTCGCCATGTCTTCTGTAATCACCCCAGTAGCAAATCCGCCAATTTCATCTAAGGCGATTCTTCTAAATACTGTATTACTTCCGACATACATCACAGCATTAAACCGATCCTTCCCAGCTTGGAGGGTTTGCATGAAGAAGTCCTGCTCATTTGGAATTCGATCCTTCGAGAACATATTATATTGGAAAGGATCTTCGTTATAAAACGCCTGTGGAACTTGAACAAACGCCGTCGCTCCATCATGAAAGTAAGGCACTGTTTTTTCTAAAAACGAAGGAAGGGGGACCATATCCGCATCAAGTGTGAGAATCAGCTCCCCATTCGTTTGAGACATCGCATGGTTTAGGTTACCCGCCTTCGCATACTTGTTATCTGTTCTTGTCAGATAATGAACACTAAACTCAGAAGCAAGCTGCTCTACAGACGCCCGCTTGCCATCATCACATAAATAAATGTGGACTTTGTCCTTTGGATAAGAGAGATTCACACAACCTGCAACAGTGCGTTTCAGCACTTCAATCGGTTCATTATATGTAGCTATGAAAATATCAACTGTTGGCAGCCTGTCAAGATCACTGATCATGACTTGTTTCCGATTGGAAGGCTTCCAAACAAGTGTATAAAACACAAGCAGCTGTAAAAACCCAATGCATTCACAGGCAACAAGCAAAATACCCATCACAATATTAAAAATACCTTCATGCGGCAGTGTAAAGAAAAGACGCCAGCAAATATAGGCGGCATTTGTTAACACACAGAGCACAATGATGATTTTTTTAACAGTAGTGGCCACCGGCTGAATACGATACATTACATACAGCACAGATAAAACACAAAGCATAAACAGCGGGTAATACGTGGTGAATAATGACAATACATTTTCCTTCTTTCTTATGTCATAAAAGACTATTGCATAAAAAAATTCATAACGAAGGAAGGGATTCTTTCATTACAGTGCCCCTCCGTTTCTATTTGACTATCCTAACTTTTCAAGATTTTTAAGAGAACACCTTTTCATTCCGCTCAATCATCCGCGTCATGTTTTTTTCAAACTCCAGCTGTTCTTCTGCGTTCAGTCCTGACGCTGTCAGCTGATCACTGAGCGTTTGAAGCTCTTCTAGTAAAAGACGCATAAGAAGTGCACAATCAATTGGTTCTCCAGTTAATTCTGATAAAGAAGCCATCGTATTTGGCTGTATATCAGGAAACACAGCCTTCACTTCTTCTCGTTTGTCCTTTAAAGCGGCGTCATAAAAACGGCGGATCAAGTCGGCACGTTCCCGCCCGCTTCCATCTGCACACAAATAAATTTGCACAGCGACTCCACCGCGTAATCTACGCTGAGAAATGCCTGCAAATTTCTTTCCATTGATGCTTAGATCATAGCTGCCCGGACAATAAGAGCCGACAATCTCATAGGCTTCAATGTCCACCTCATACTTAGACAGCATCCGGCAGACCAATTCCACCATCGCATCATACCCGCGGTCAATATCAATGCCCTTCTTTTGTTCCGCAAAGATTAACGACACATTTAAGACACCTTCATCCAGCACCACAGCAAGACCGCCTGAGTTACGTACAATGACGCGATACCCCTCTTCCTCAAGCAGTTTCACACCATCTTGGAGAAATGGAAGTCTTGTATCCTGAATTCCAAGCACAATTGTATTGTGATGCACCCAAGAACGCGCAGTCGCTGGTGAGAGTCCTTTCCCGACTGACGCACAAAGCGTATCATCCATCGCAAAGGATTGCTTCGGGTCCACATAGAGACCTAGGCTCGATTGATCTATGATTCGCCATTTCGGCTGTGTCAGTAACTCAATAGGTTCATTTTTCATGTCCTGCATATCCTCTCGTTCATAAACTGTGTTTATTATAACATGGGATGAATGGAGGGAGAATTAGAGAGATCGTCAAAAAAGCTCCATGACATTTGACGTCACAGAGCGTTCAGTTGGATGATTCAGTTTTACTTTTCAGTGATTCATGTATTTGAAGGCTGTGATCATTCAATGATACATCCCCTACTCACCCACTCCAGCAAGTTTTCAGTCACCAACTCTGCATGCTGAGGGTCCATTACACCAGCATCCACAATCCACACCTTTTTCTCCTCTTCGGCCTGACGCATGAGAAATACTCGCCCGCCGCCATCGTCGCCAATCGCTATATAGCCTCCTGCATACCGCTGAACCTCCCACGTTGCATTTCGTTCCGTAATGTCCTCAGTGCCGTATAGTAGGACATCGCCACCAATGGAACATCCATTTGTCTGTTTCAGCAAGTTTTTATAAGCATCGGGTAGCACCATGTTTAGTTGGGATTCTGCCTTTTTGATGTTTATATCAGTTTCTGGATTGTTGATGATTAGGCCTGGGATTTGGGATAAATCGACCATTTGGATCCTCCTAGATAAGTGCTATGTTTATGAAGTTTTGCTTTATCTTTAGATTTACTTAACAGGTCACTCAATCCACAATTATATTCCAATTTATGAATTTCCCCTTGTCCAATTCTCATATATTAATTGATCAATGGCAAAGTAAATCTTGAAAGGCTTTTAATAGTCTACTAGTAAATCTAGATAATATTTATCATCCTCTTGGATATTGGTTAAAAACTCCTCTAAAGAATTAGCGATTTGGATATCATAATAGTATATTGCGCTTCTATCCTTTTCATTCAATTCAATTGACATTAAAGCTGTCTCATTTGCTTCAAAAAATATTAATTTGTTATTCTCAAATTCATCATAGATTTCAATGTCTGGATAGAATTCAAAATCATTAGCCCTTAATCGAAAGTCTCTTACAGAATAAGGGTCCATAATACGATTAATGTTAAACTCAGACCCATTAATAAAACCGTAACCTACCTCTATATAAAAATTAATTAACTCCTTGGGAAACTTTAAATCAAGTTCCTTTTCAACATCTATTATTTCTTTTTCAGTTACTAAAAAAAAACTATTTTCTTCGTTTTTCTTAATAAACTCATATCTCATTATTTTTTAACTCCTTTAAATAATGTATTTGCTGGTGAACCTGCACCATGTATACCAGCTTGATGCTCATTTGGAAATTTTGCAGGATGCATATTCCACCATTCATGCTCCCCTCCAAAAGTATTTTCAATTATATGGTGAGCATCATACTTATCTCCTTTTTTTCTAATTACTTTACCGGTTTTTTCCGAAATAATATTTTCATTATACACTGGCCACTTTTGTCCAGTATTTCTTTCCCAATCTTTGATTACTTTATTTTTCAAACTGTCAAATTTCGCCCGATGCTTAGCCGTTTCTATGGGTGACATTTTGTTATACTCTTTATTTCTTAATGCTGCTTTCAAATTATCTATTTGGTTTTTAGGTAGCTCTCTTCCTGTTCGTCCTTCTATATCCCTAACATATTTTCTTATTGTGTTAGAATCTATCTTGCTCCCTGTACTAATAGTAACCCTTTTCACCGCATTCTTCCCTTGATCCATCTTAAAAACATATTTCCCTACCTTCACTATTTTAGCGATTGGGATAATTGAAGCTACGGACAGAACTTGGTCTGTTCTGCTGATGTTTTGGCTGGTTTCTGGGTCTTTGCCAGTAACGGCTCGATATCCGTCGTAGATGCCGCTGTATTCTAGGATGATGTTTTCGGCTGTTGAGACGACTTCACCGTCTAATATGCGTTTCGCGTTTCCTCGGCTGCGGCTTTCTGGGATTTTGTCTACTTCTTCTATTCTTACTTCACCGTTCGCGATATACGTTCGGATGATTTGTTTATTGGCGTAAACGGTGTATCGGCCGCCAATAAAATCAATATCGGATGAATCGGTGACGACTTCATCTGCGATATCGAATTCTTTTAATTTTTTAATGCCTTTGACGTTGTATAGTTTACCATTTATGACCCTGATGTCTCTATGAATCTTGTTTTTCCCGTTCACGGCTTCCCTTTGCAATGTCGTAAGGGATGGGTCGTTGACTGTGACTTGTTTGTTGATGTGTTTATGTGTGTCATCCAGAACAACCGTCTCCACATTCGTCTGTTCTTTCTCTCTCAGCTTCTTCAGCATGATCATCATCGGGTTGTCTTTCGGGTTGTCTATTTTGCCATTCAATCCACTGATGGTGCTGTTCACTTTTTCTTCTTTTCCATCTTTGAAAATAGATCCCTTTTGATAGCTCATGATGTCGATTTTTGGGCCGGTGAACATGGTACTTAAGGTATTTATGTATTGCTTCATTGTTTGAAGGGAGCTTGTGGTTTCATGTAAAGCGCTTGTCTGCTCTCTGTCAAATGCATGAAGCAGACCAATGGTTCTTGATGTCTCAAGCCATGCCTTTTGATAGTTCTGCTGAAAAGCTGATTCGTCTACATTTGGTAATTTAACAATATGACCAACTCTGCCAATGGCTTGGTTCACCTCTGATACGATTTCAGAAATCATTCGTTCAGCTTTTTTTAAACCTTGATCAAGTTCGTGTTCAATAAATGCTTGTGATATAAAGTCATGCCCGTTTGATTCAAGTGCATGAAGCGCCTGTTTTGTGCTTTTCAGCGCAGTGCTGTATTCCTCAATGACGACCTGAAAGAATTGCAGGAAGGGAATATGACATTCTGTATAAAAGGAGCGGATGGCTTGTCCCGCCTCTCCCTTTAGTGCGCCATCAAGTGAAATGATGTGATGGATTTGTTTTTCTATGGAGCTGATTTGTTGTGATTGCTGCTTTAATGTATTCAGCGTTTGGTCAATTCCGTTTATTAGCGCAAAGGCGTCAAGGGTTTTCATTGCGTTCTCCTTTATTTTCTTTTATTGCTGGAGGCAAGCGCCTTGTCCGTTTCAATCATGGTGTTCACCGCTTGTTCTGTTTGTACAAGCTGTTTCTGAAGAATGCCTATGTAGGATGTACTTAATTCGTTCAACTGTTGATTGATTCTTTCTAATGTATCTGCTGCTAGGAGCTGGTTTCTCCCTTTGATGGTTGTTGGAAGTTTTGTATTCATTTGAGCGCCTGATTGTTTGGTATGTTGTAAAACTTGTTTGATTTCACTGGCATCTATTTTGATTTCTCTACTCATGTGACTTCCCTCTTTTTTCTTCCAATTGTTTCTGCTTTTCTCTCTCTATTTTTCTTTCAACGGAATGGATCTCATGTTCTAACGAATGGATTTCCGATTTTAGGTCACTGATTTTCTCATCAATTCGATTCACTAGATTGGTCAGTTGTACACCTTTTATCTCTTGACTGGCGGATGCCATCTCGTCTCGAATGTCATCAAACGTATCTGCAAGAAGGCCAAACCATGTATGTGATGTCAGATCTGGATGAGTGATTTTTTTACCAGCATCTGCCAGAGACAATTTTGCTTCTTTTATTTCTTTTCGACACATGCTCAGTTCTATGATTTGTTCTTTTTTTATGGATATGTCTGCCTTTAACGAATACAAGGCTGTTGTATAACCGATGATGGCTCCAGACATCGTCAAACACCTCTATTCCTTAAATAGTCCTCCGTTATGTTACCATTTCCTAGCACAAGAGGCATATGATTGAAAACGAATTCAACGAAAAATGAATCGTACGTATTGGGTTTTTATACCTATTTCACACGCGCAAAAAAAAGCTGAATTCACCAACTGAATCCAGCTTTTGACGCTTATTTGATCGAATCACCAGCTGATGCTGATGGTTGATCACTAAATGACGTGTCTTTCTTTTCAGAAATATAATGAAGAGAGAAACCAACAAGACTAAAAAAAGCGCTTAATACCAGTGTAGGATTTTTAAATAGGTTCGTACTTGCTATGATCAAATCTCCATTCTGCAAGAGAATCCCTAGTATTTGACCGAATACCAACAGGGTACCTGACGTTAAGAAAAGGACAAGCAGCACTTTAAATAAAAATTCCATCAATGCTCTCATGTGTTTCTCCTTTCTATACTGGAAGTATGCCCATTCCGATGAGCCAGCCAATTCCTACAATCGGCAGCATATAGTAAAGAATGAGCGGTATAAATGTTTTCTCCGGCCGGGCTCCTGCAAGACCAGAAGCGATGAAAATTGACCCAGATGCCGGCGGGGAAGCGCCTTCTGTTGATGAAAAAGCAAGAATGGCGACAACAGCGACAACAGGGTCTACTCCGACTGAGATTAAAGCTGAAAATGAGACAAGCCCAACAGCTGTTAATGTGGCAGTTGAAGATAATGGTCCAGCCACCAGCGTGACAAGAACACCAACAATGAGCACCATGAGCCACTTCGGAATGGCAAGTACTGACGTGATTTGCGTCAAATCTTCTGCGAGTCCTAATTCAGCAAGCACCTGACTAGCAGCAACAGCAAACAGCATCAAGGCACCGATCGTTGTAAACTTAGGAATTGCCGACTTGAAAAACTGAGACCAATCTAACGCAGACGCTTTTTTTCTTCCAATTGTTAAGCTAATCAGCATCATGAGAATCGGAATCCACGTAATTAAAGAAATTTGATCCATTGCCTCTGGTCCAATGTTTGGATTACTTTTTAAGTAGTTTGCCAGCGGACCAATTGTGATGATGATAGGGATCAAGGCACCGAAAAAAATAAAAATCGATTTCCATCCCTGTTTCACAGCTTCTCTAAAGGGAACAATATCATCTGGCGGCATCGCTTGGATTTTATTCTTTTTCACCAGAATATACACCAAAATAAACCGGTATACGACTTGATACAGTCCTCCTATTAAAAGAGCAATATATAAATCACCTTCAGAGACAAGGGCTGCAACTGGTGCAAAGCCCAGCATGATAAACATGGAAGAGTTTGGCGGTAGCGCGGCTCCAAGTCCGCCATTCCCAGCTAGAATCGTGGCCGTATGGGTTCGGCTCCATCCTGATTTAATCATCCAAGAAGCCGTAATAGAGCCAGTGGCAGCTGTGTTTGCAGAATTTGAACCTGAAAGAGCACCTAAGACTGCTGAACCTAACGTACTCATATAAGCCGCTCCCCCAGGAAGCTTGCCGACAACCGAATTCAGGATGCGCAAGAGTGCGTGAATTAATTCCAGCTTTTCGATTAAATAGGCCATGAACACAAACGCAACGGCTGCATAAAGCACCTCATATGTGGATGCAAATTTTAAACCATCCCAGAACAGTCTAAGCGCATCCATTCCGCCAAACAAAGTGGTTGCAATAAAGCCTAACAGCATGGCTTCTCCCATATTTCGTTTCACGACGACATTCCATATAATGATGACGGCTATGAATACAATCAATGCAATAAAACCCATGTCGTTTCTTCGCCTCCCCTTTCTTAAATAAAACGCTTACAAAAATCACCCTTGCTGCATCACGTCAATGACCTCTTTCCAGCTGACCGGCTTTTTCCCATTAAACCGTTCAACGAATTGAAAGTCTGCTAATCTCTCTAGCTTCTGTTGTGCTGCCCGGGACATGCTCGCATCAATATGAGCTGAATCCAGCATTTCAATAGAGCCAAGTAATTCGACCGCTCGTCTTTTTGCATGTAATGCACTCCCTGTCACAAGACGATTCATCGTCTCTTCAAAACTTTTGCTGTCCAGCGTTTCGCTTAGTGAAGAAATCACTTGATCTTCGACATTATATTTTTTAGAAATTTCCAAAAATTCAACAAGTAAACCGACGATCCCTTTCATATAAATGCTTCTTATTAGCTTTAAGGCTGAAGCATCTCCAGGCTGATCACTGATTTTTGTAATATTCATACCGTATTCTTTCGTTAATTCAATGAATCGATCTGTTCCACTTCCGCTAGCAGTGATTGGAACCTTGTGTTTGTTAACCGGAAGAGATCCTAGCATGGCGGCATCTACAAATAGAGCTTCTTGCTTTTTAATTTCGTCTGCCACTTGTTTTTTAATATCTGGAGTTGATGCCGACACATCCACATATACTTGATTTTTTTTCAAACTTCCTAATACGGATTGAGCCACTTCTAGGGTTTTATTCGCTGGCACAGCCGCAATGACAATGTCAGATTTTGCAATGACTTCACTCACATTACTTGTTAATTCGACGCCTGTGCGGGCTGCTTTTTCTTTCATTGGTCCAGCAAGTTTCTCATTCTGTAATAGTACATCATACGCATAAAAATGATCTAATCCTTCTGTTTTCAATCCCGTTGACAGCTCATATGCAGCTTCTCCATAACCGATAAAGCCTATCTTCATCACAGATTCCCCTATCTCTGGAATTTTTTCATTCTGCCCTCTAACCATGCAGGCGCTAAGAGACTGATATCCTGCTTTCCTTCGCTCATATAATGTTGAATGGTTTTTAATCTTTGATGTTCATATGCTTGTTTCTCTTCAGCCAACGACAGCATCTCTTCTGCTTTCTCCTTCGGAACAATCACCACTCCATCATCATCTGCAACGACTAAGTCACCTGGTGATACTTTGACCCCTCCACACGAGATGATTCCATTCAATTCACCAGGCCCATCCTTAAAAGGTCCATTCGGCGTGAATCCCTTACTATAGATTGGAAAAGCTAATTCCTCTAAAGCGACTTTATCGCGGACAAGACCGTCGATCACGATTCCTTCTATTCCAACAGCTTTTGCTGAACCGGCCATCAATTCTCCTAAATATGCGTGACCCCTATGATCTTTCCCATCAACGATGAGTACATCGCCTACTTGTGCAGAATAAATCGCATGGTGAAGAAACAGATTATCTCCTGGCCGTAAGCTCACGGTAAAAGCTGTGCCGACTACATTCATGCCTCTCGCAACTGGTTTGATTTGATGATCCATCGCGCCGGTGCATCCCATCACGTCTGACAACAAGGTTGAGTTAAGCTTTCTTGCCCTAGCTATAAGATCATTTGACACGAAATGAACAGTACTCATTGTTTTCATCATCCCCTTCTAGTTATATTCATTACATTTAATTAATTTAAAGTAATATATATTACTTTCGTGATATGATCATACCATCTCATTTTTAATTAGTAAAGCGCTTTCAAAAAAATAAAAAATGAGTTATCACACGACTATTGTGTTGTGTGATAACTCATTTTCGTCAACATATGATTGATTTGATCTAAACGTGGTTTTGTTCTTTCTGGATCATTCATCGCTAATGCACTTAAGATGAAATCGACGATAAAGATAGCAGATACGACAGAGTTATGAGAGCCTACACTTGCTGAGGAACACGGTAATACATATTGTGCATATTTAGTTAGTGGAGAGCTGTAGCTGTCTGTAATTAAAAGGACTTCCACCCCATAAGACTTTGCTGCTTCCATCAAATCCTTCATACGCTTTGCATAACGCGGATAGCTGACCGCTATAATGAAATCACTCGAGTTGAAATGAACCAAATCATCCACCCAGTCACTTTGATCTGCATCAATATACTGGCAATTCCCCAATAGCCGATTGATTCCTAACGACATGTATTCGCCAACAGGTCTTCCACTTCGGACACTTGTACACAAAACGTGGCGCGCATTGGCTATTTTCCCAACAATTTGCTGAAAGGTTTCTTCCGTGATATTGTCCAATGCGTACTGGATATTTTGAAATTGCAATTCTACATGGTTATGCAGGAGCTTACTCTTATTTGAATGCTTGAGATTCGCCTCAAGTCTTGTTTGAGGGTCAGCTTTATGCTTCATCGCTGATTGAAGCTCTTTTTGAAACTCAGAAAAACCAGAATACCCCACAGCAGCAGAGAAGCGCATGATGGTTGCTGTACTCGTCCCGACTTTTGACGCCAATTTATCGACAGTTAAAAAAGCGACCTCCATTGGATGTTGTACGATATAATCTGCAATTCTCCTCTGTGCATCGGTTAAAAAAGCGACCTTATGCTGAAGCTTATGTATTAAATCCTCCATTTTAGCACCTGCCCATCCTATCGGCTTTATCTACGATCAGATTGTTTTCTTTCTATATTGTACACATTTGTCCAAAATAAAAAAACAGCCAGCACGAATCTATCGCGCTGACTGCTTTAGCCGAGATGCTATTTTATAGTGCTTGAGCTGCTGTGATAAGTGCAAGGTTGTAAACGTCTTCAGCATTACAGCCTCTTGAAAGGTCATTTACTGGTTGGTTTAAGCCTTGCAAGATTGGACCTACAGCTTCAAAGTTACCTAAGCGCTGTGCAATTTTGTAGCCGATGTTTCCAGCTTCTAGGCTAGGGAAAACAAATACGCTAGCATCGCCTTTAATGACGGAATCTGGTGCTTTTTTCGCTGCTACTGAAGGAACGAAAGCTGCATCGAATTGGAATTCTCCATCAAGTACAAGCTCAGGTGCCTTTTCTTTTGCAATGCGAACTGCTTCAGAAACTTTTTCTGTTTCATCTGATTTTGCTGAGCCTTTAGTAGAGAAGCTAAGCATTGCCACACGTGGTTCGATGTCGAACATTTTGGCTGTGTTTGCACTTTCGATCGCAATTTCAGCTAGATCTTGGCTGTCTGGTGCAATGTTGATTGCACAATCAGCAAACACATATTGCTCTTCGCCACGAGCCATGATGAAGACGCCAGATGTTTTCTTTACGCCTTCTTTTGTTTTAATGATTTGAAGTGCTGGGCGTACTGTGTCAGCAGTTGAGTGTGCTGCACCGCTCACAAGTCCGTCTGCAAGACCTTTGTACACAAGCATCGTACCGAAGTAGTTTTCATCTAGTAATGCTTTTCTTGCTTGCTCTTCTGTTGCTTTGCCTTTACGTCTTTCTACGAAAGCTTGTACAAGCTCTTCAAAACCTTCATATGTATGAGGATCATACACGTCAACACCATCAAGTGTAAGACCTAATTCTTTTGCTTTTGCTTCAACTTCTTGTGTTTTACCTACAACAATTGGCTGCAAGACTTTGCCATCTGCTAGTTTTTGAACGGCTGTTAGAATGCGTTCGTCCATTCCCTCAGGAAAAACGATCTTTACTCCTTTACCTGCAACCTTTTCCTGAACTGTTGAAAAAATATCTGCCACTTATATACCCTCCTTGATTTTACAAAAAAAGCGTTCTCTTTCAAGCATACTCTTCTTCTACATAAATTCAAACTACCAACTTACATTATAGCGCTTACAAATTAAATTCATATTTTTCAAACTAATTTAATCAATTTCCATAAAAGCTGACTTCGTCGTTCAAGTTTTGATCACATCTCCATTTGGACAAACTATGTTATAGTTGGAACAGATGGAAAACTGTAAATAGGAGTGAAATAAATGAGCGAACAACATACAACCAATGAAGCAGCTCAAACACTAGACGGCTGGTATGCACTGCATGATTTTAGAACCTTTGACTGGACAGCTTGGAAGCTGCTGACAAGTGATGAGCGGCAAGCGATTCTTCATGAGTTCACAGGTCTATTAGAAAAATGGAAAACAGCTGAGCACGATAAGGCTGGAAGCCAAACAATCTATAGTATTGTCGGCCAAAAAGCAGATATTATGCTCATGATTTTGCGTCCAACCATGGAAGAACTGGGTGAAATTGAACTTGAATTCAACAAGACACGACTAGCAGAGTTTACGATCCCAGCTTATTCGTACGTTTCAGTTGTTGAACTTAGCAACTACTTAGCAGGAGGCGGAGATGGCGGAGATCCTTACGAGAACCCGCATGTACGTGCACGTCTATACCCAGAGCTCCCTTCTTCTCAATACGTGTGCTTCTATCCAATGGATAAAAGACGTTCCGGCAATGACAACTGGTACATGCTCTCTATGGATGAGCGTAAATCACTCATGAGAAGCCATGGCTTAATCGGCCGCAGCTATGCTGGTAAAGTAAAGCAGATCATTACAGGCTCCGTCGGTTTTGATGATTATGAGTGGGGCGTCACTCTTTTCTCTGACGATGTGCTTCAATTCAAAAAATTGGTTTATGAAATGCGCTTTGATGAAGTCAGTGCACGCTACGGCGAATTTGGTTCCTTCTTTGTCGGAAACCGATTAGCAAACGAGCAGCTGGCGTCTTATTTTCATGTATGATAAACTCTTAAGGCTTCGGATCTTTCCGAAGCCTTTTTATGTATTTTTTTAGAAGGGTGATCACATCATGAAAAACTTCCCCATCGCTATTTTTGCATTAACGCTCGGTGCGTTTTCAATTGGCATGACTGAATTTGTCATTATGGGACTTTTGCCAAACGTCGCAAACGACCTTCATGTATCTATCTCTGCTTCAGGGCAGCTGATTACTGGATATGCACTTGGTGTGGCAGTTGGCGGACCTATTTTAACTTTATCGACTGGGAAAATGTCGAGGAAACGTCTTCTCATTTTATTAATGATCCTGTTCGTGGCGGGAAATGCTGTTGCTGCTGTATCAACCTCTTATGGTCTATTAATGGCCGCACGTATTTTGACATCATTTGCTCACGGGACCTTCTTTGGCGTCGGGGCGATCATGGCTGCACGGCTTGTACCTAAGGAGAAAAGTGCAAGTGCGATCAGCTTCATGTTTACAGGACTGACGGTCGCCAATGTGCTGGGTGTGCCGTTCGGTACATTCATCGGAAATCAATTTGGCTGGCGTATGTCGTTTCTCGTCATTGCCGTTATTGGGCTTATTTCCTTAATCGGTATCATCAGCTTAGTACCCAATCAATCGAAGGAAGAAGTCCTGGATATTCGAAATGAAGTGTCTGTATTGAAAAAACCACAAGTGCTCGTCTCTTTTGCAATGACGATCTTTGGTTTTGCAGGTGTGTTTACAGCCTTTACGTATATCAGCCCAATCCTGCTCCAAGTGACTGGTTTTCAGGAAAATGGAGTGACGCTTATCCTTGTTCTCTTCGGACTTGGGGTCACTATTGGAAATTTAGTTGGTGGAAAGCTTGCCGACTGGAAGCTGATGCCGAGTATTATCGTGTCCCTGATCCTGCTAATGGCTGTCCTGTTATTGTTTACAATCACTTCCGAATTCAAAGTGCCTGCTGTGCTGACCATTTTTGTGTGGGGAATCATTTCATTTATTCTTGTTCCTACCTTGCAATACCGCACGATGAACATGGCACATGAAGCACCGACACTCGCATCAACGCTTAGTCATTCTGCCTTTAATATCGGGAATGCCGGCGGTGCAGCGCTTGGCGGTCTTGCCATCGAAATCACATATTTACAGCTTGTACCGTTATTTGCTGCAGCTGTCACCTTCATTGGACTTATCATTACGATCATGAGCTATCAGTCAGATAAACGAACAAAAAGGGCCTGAGTCAGGTCCTTTTTTACTTCACCACGGTCATTTCTGGCTCTTCTATTGGTTTCACACGTTCCTGAATGGGATGAGAAAAAGAGTGCCCTGATAAGACGATATGAGATACTGTTTTTGTAAACCCAGACACTGCCTGAATAAAGGCTTCAATTTCTTCAAGGGAAGCGACTGACAGCTTAATGAAAAAGCATGACTGCCCTGCCACTCGATAAGCAAAAAAAGCGCGTGGGTGCTGATTCATAAAAGCCACAAAACGTTGATACTCCCCGTTTAGCACTGTGACTTCCAGCAGGCAGTCAATCATAAGCCCTAATTTTTTATAGTTAACCTGAACCGAATACCCTTCGATAATCCCTGCATCTTCTAATTTACGCACTCTTTCTGCTACCGCAGGTGCGGATAAATTGACTCGCTTGGACAATTCCCTCATAGATAAGCGGGCATCTTCTTTCAATTCATTTAAAATATGCACATCAACATCGGTGATTTTCATTCGTACCTCTCCTATCCAAAAATCGTTCCATTTGAAAAGTATTTTATGATAATACTTATGATGCGAAATGTAAAATAAAACTAAATAATGGTAGAATTTATTTTAACGGAATTGAATGAAAAAGCAAGTTTGGAGGGATCACCTGATGAAAGAATCTTTAGACAGCCAGGCTTCTAAAACATTTCCCATCACACTTGCCATTGCGCTCACACTTGGCGTCTTTGCGGCGGGATCGGAAGAATTGGTGATTTCACCACTGCTGCCTGATTTATCAAACTCTTTTCAGCACTCTCTTGATATTCTCGCCCTTTCCATCAGCATTTATGGGTTAGCTGTGCTGGTTGGAGCCCCGCTGCTTGTTCCTTTAGGGGACCGGTATTCAAGGGAGCTATGCCTGATTATCGGGCTTTCTTTCTTTTTAATTGGCACCGTAATGTGTGCGGCTGCCCCGAATCTGGCCGTATTTTTTGCAGGCCGTGCTATTTCTGGGCTGGCGACCGGTGTATTTGTGCCAACAGCCTATGCGCTTGTGGGTGACCGGGTTCCTTATGAATATCGAGGCAAAGTGATGGGGCTCATTGTGTCGAGTTGGTCTCTTTCTCTTGTCCTTGGTGTACCAATTGGCGCCTTCATCGGGCAGAGTTTAAACTGGCGATGGACCTTTTGGATTTTCGCCATCATGAGTCTCATTGTCCTGCTGCTCGTCATCCTTGAATCTCGTAAACAAACCGCCACAGCGAATACAGGAACACCTCAAGCTAGGGAGAAAGCTGGCTCTTTATGGGGAGCTTTGAAAATTGATCGTGTCCCCGCCTATTTGACCGTGACATTTTGTAATATGCTTGGATTTTATGGCATGTACTCGTTTTTAGGAGCGTATCTACAAAGTTTGTTTTCTGGAGGGCAATCGACGGCAGGACTTCTGATCATGGCTTACGGTGTCGGTTTTTCCATGAGTGTATTTACAGGGAAATTAGCAGACTGGTTTGGCAAAACTCGTTCTCTTTTCTTTGTGCTGGGCGGCATTACGCTCGTTCTCGCCTTACTTCCTTATGCTCCTTTCTCATGGACATTGCTGATTTTTGCCCTATTTATTTGGGGTGCCATGCAAAGTTTATCTGTCACGCTTTTGAGCACTGTTCTAAGTGACTGCTCCCAAACCCACCGAGGCAAAGTGATGGCTTTTTACAGCCTTGCGTCCAATCTTGCCGTTATGCTTGGTTCCGCTCTTATGGGACCTGTCTATGTCCATTTCGGCTATCATACGGTAGGGCTTGTATGTGCTCTCGTTACGCTTGTTGGTTTTCTTATTAGCTTCGTCAGCTATAAACGTGAACGAACCTTACAGCAGAAACATAAAAACACATTTGAAACGTAAGTTCAATTCACTGCACATCTAGGTATGTGCAGTTTTTTAGATCAATTTTTAATATCATCATAAAATACATTTTTTATAAATTTTGTTGACAATTGCCAATTTTATTTTTTATAATCTAGTAAAAATTTGAAAAAGATTGGATGGTAAACATGATCTTAAAGAATGATGTTTTTCATTTCAAAGAAGAGCCCATCGTTTCACCTAAGATGTTTACAGTCAATACACTAGGCCCTAAGGGGACAAGCAGTGAATACGCAGCAAAACACTTCATCTCTCATTCCACCACTACTCTCGGCACTCATACGAAACTATCCCTTTATGACACATTCGAAACTTGCATTGAACATACTCTCTCTCACGCACTCCAATACACTCTCGTTCCACACGCATACGAAGGAATCAAACACTTCTACATGAGACCTGACCTGCAGCTCTTACAAATTTTCAGATGTGACACACCCATGTATGGCTTGGCTGTCAGACCAGATTTTCCATTTCAAGAACAAATGCTCCACCATTTAAAAATTGTCTCTCACCCTGCACCTGTCAATTTGATTCAATATTTCATTCACCAAAATGCTGAATTTGAGCTAGTCAATTCGACAAGTACTGCCGCACAAAAAGTAAGAGACGGCGAATTTGATTTCGCTTTAACCAATGAGGTAGCCAGAGCCACATATGGCCTCACCTTCGTTCGAACGTTTAAAAGCATTCCTATGAGCTGGTCCATATTCGGAAAAGGAGAGATATAATATGCAAACTGAACAAAAAACGCAAGAACGATATTTTCCACAAGCCAAAAAAATAGAATGGGAGAATGGTGTCACACAATATTCCACGGTCAGAGGTGATACGGAAGTGCTCATCTCATACATCCCTCCTCACACGATCATTGAACCTCACGAGCATCCCGAAGCACAAATCGGCATCGTATTAAAAGGCGAGCTTCAAATGACAGTCGGCCCATCGATCCAATTACTCACCCCTTTAGAATCAGCCTATATCGCACCACCTTTTGTCCCTCACGGCGCTTCTAACCTGACAGATGAAGGAGTGATTGCTATTGATATTAAGAGATTAAAAGATGGCGAGGAATATACGGCGCCTCCTACTTATTTCTTAGACATTTTCAAAACACGGGATTTACTCCCTGGCATGGAAGTGACCTTTTTTGTTGAGGACTGGATGGAGCTCATGATTGCCAACATTCCTGGAAATGGCGGAGAAATGCCTTTTCATAAACACCGCAATGAACAAATCGGCATTTGCATTAGCGGAGGTTATGATATGACGATTGAAGGCTTTACAGAGAGAATGGAATTTGGTACTACCTACTTTTGTGACCCTAGGGAAGACCACGGGGCGATAAATCCAAAGCCGGAAGCCTCAAAGTCTATTAACCTCTTCTTCCCTCCCCGCTATAATCGGTTGAAGCCAAAAGCGTCTAAGGTGAAGAAATGAACCTCGACGGAAAAGTCGTCCTGATTACAGGAGGTGCATCGGGAATTGGGCTTGCTGCAGTCAAGCTTTTCCTTGAGCACGGAGCAAAAGTCGCAGTGGCTGACATCAATGAAAAAAGCGGCAAACAGCTCGTCGAATCATTGGCGCACGAGCATGTTGCGTTTTTCAAAACAGATATTACGAATGAGTCTGACTGTCAAAAAACCGTTCAGTCTGTGCTGACCCAGTTTGGGACAATCGATGTGCTGATTAACAATGCAGGCATTGAAATTGTCTCTCCCGTTCACGAGATGACGCTGGAGGATTGGAATCACATTGTACAGGTCAACCTGACGGGTGTATTTCTCATGAGTAAGCATGCTTTGCCGCATATGCTTGAAAAGAAAAGCGGAAGTATTATCAATACTGGATCTGTCGGAGGTCTTGTCGGCTGGCCTGACATCCCTGCCTATAACGCAACAAAGGGCGGTGTCATCCAGCTCACCAAATCGATGGCGGTCGACTATGCCGCCCATCAAATCAGAGTGAACTGTATCGCCCCAGGCATTATTGATACACCATTAAATGAAAAATCCTTTTCAGACAATCATTCAGAAAGCCTTGAGGTTGTTAAAAAGGAAAAAGCAAAGGTGAACCCATTACTTCGTCTCGGAAAACCCGAAGAAATTGCGAGCGTCATGCTGTTTCTCGCCTCTGATCTATCCAGCTATATGACTGGAAGTGTTGTCACAGCAGATGGCGGTTACACCGCTAGATAAAAAGGAGTGCTTTCATTGAGTAAAAAAACCGTACTTGTCATTGCTGATCTAGGAGGATGCCCGCCCCATATGTTTTACGAAAGCGTGGCTGCATCGTATCATATCGTTTCTTATATCCCGAGACCTTTTGCTATTACAAAGGGACACGCTGAGCTAATCGAAAAATACTCTATTGCGGTCATCAAAGATCGAGATTATTTTGACAAAAACCCTTCTTTTGAACACCCAGATTCGATTTACTGGGCACATGATGATTATCTAAAATCCGAGGAAGAGGTGGTGGACGACCTAGTTCGCGTCGCTTCCTTTTTCAAAGCGGATGCGATCACCACCAATAATGAATTATTCATTGCACCAATGGCAAAAGCCGCTGAGCGACTTGGGCTGCGCGGCGCTGGGGTAAAGGCGGCTGAATTAGCGCGTGATAAAAGCCAAATGAGGGCTGCATTCAACGCGGCTGGGGTCAAAGCAGTAAAAACTCAGCCTGTCACGACTTTAGCTGATTTTCAGCAAGCCATTGAACATATTGGTACACCGCTTATTTTAAAGCCTACATATTTAGCAAGCTCCATTGGCGTGACCCTTTTTCATGACCGATCCGGCAGTGATGATCTCTTTTTAAACGTACAATCCTATTTGCAAACCGTTCCCGTTCCAAACGCTGTGACGTATGAAGCACCGTTTGTCGTTGAAACGTACTTAGAGGGCGCTTACGAGGATTGGTATCAAGACGACGGCTATTCTGATTATGTCAGTGTAGAAGGATTAGTTGTTGAGGGTGAATATATCCCTTTTGTCATTCATGATAAGACCCCTCAAATCGGCTTTACAGAAACGGCTCATATCACTCCGTCGATCCTAGACAATGAAGCCCAGCAAATCATCATTGAGGCAGCGAGGAAAGCAAATGAAGGATTAGGTCTTGAAAACTGTGCCACTCATACAGAAATCAAGCTTATGAAACATCGAGAAACCGGACTGATCGAATCAGCAGCTAGATTTGCTGGCTGGAATATGATTCCGAATATCAAAAAGGTCTTTGGGGTGGATATGGCTAAGTTGCTGATTGATGTATTAGTCGATGGAAAAAAAGCTAATTTGCCAAAAGAACTACTTTCTGGACATACGCATTATGTAGCAGACTGTCATTTATACCCTCAGCATTTCAAAGAGAGCGGACACATTCCGCCTGAGGCCACACACATCACCATTGATCATGTGCATATTCCGCAGGACACTTTAGTTGGAGATACTGTCATCATCAGCGAATCTGTCCCACCTAAAGGAACCTTTGTAGATCTATCTTTATTTGAAGCATTTAATGGCATCGTGTCTCTTGAATTAAAAGGGTCGTCTTCTCAGGATGTTGCCGCCTCCATCCGTAACATTCAAAAGCAGGCAGCCATTCAGTTAATGGATGAATTAGTGAAGGGATAAGAAAGAGAGGATGTCGTGGTGAAGATCTTACCATCTAACATGATTGAACGGCTGCCAGAACAAAAATTTGGAACCGTATTTGAGAAAATTGCGCATAAAACACAACACGGAGCGAACATTGTGAACCTTGGTCAGGGAAATCCTGATCTTCCTACTCCGGCGCACATTGTGAATGCCCTTCAAGAGGCAGCAGGCTCTTTGCAATTTCAGCAATATGCACCTTTTAGAGGCTTTGACTTTTTCAAGCAAGCCATTGCAGATTTCTACAGAAAGGAATTCGGCATTGAGGTTGACCCGAAGAAGGAAATTGCCCTTTTCAATGGAGGAAAAACAGGCCTTTATGTGATGAGTCAGTGCCTGCTTGATCCAGGGAACATTGCCCTCGTCCCCGATCCGGGATACCCAGAATATCATTCAGGTATCTTGATGGCGGACGCAAAGCCACATTGCATCCAGCTTGAAAAGAAAAATGGCTATTTGCCGAATTTCTCTTCAATTGATCCAGACGTGTTAAAAAAGGCAAAGGTGCTTTTCTTAAATTATCCGAATAACCCAACTGGTGCTGTGGCGAATGAAGCTTTTTTTGAAGAGGCTGCAGAATTTGCGTCCGCTCACGATCTGCATGTGATTCATGATTTTGCTTATGGTTCCTTTCATTATGAGCAAAAACCAGTGAGCTTTCTAAAGGCTCCTCTTGGGAAAAACGTAGGAGTGGAATTATATTCTTTATCCAAAACATTCAGTATGGCAGGATGGAGAGTCGCTTTTGCTGTAGGCAATGAGGACATCATTCATGCCATTAACGCCTTCCAGGATCATGTGTTTGTCAGTATGTATGGTGGATTTCAGCATGCCGCCACCGTCGCTTTACAAAGTGATGACTGTCATATTCAATCATTGAAAGAAGTCTACATTGAACGAATGGCTTTCTTCATCAGTCAAGCCGAGAAGCAGCTTGGCTGGACCATTGAACGTCCAGCCGGCGCCTTTTATTTGTGGGCACCGATTCCTGATGATTTCGAGGATTCTCATGCATTTGCCGACTATTTACTCGAGCATGCAGATGTCGTCGTGACGCCTGGGGGTGTGTTTGGAACACATGGAAGACATCATGTTCGCATCTCAATGGTGGCGCCAATTGAACAGCTTGCCCTTTTTATCGATCGGCTGCATATACTGCCGATTCGTTTTCATCAAAAAACCCGCATATAGCGGGTTTTTCATATTTATATACTTTTCATCGAACCACCATCGACAGATATTTGCTGTCCGGTGACATAGGAGGCTTCCTCTGATGCGATAAATGCCGCCAATGAAGCCATTTCACTCGCTGAACCTACTCTTTGCATCGGGATCCCTGACGCAACAGCCTGTACAGCTTCTTCCCGTGATAATGACTGCTCACGCATCATGTTTTCGATAAACTGTTCATATCGATCTGTAGCAATAAATCCTGGGTTTAAACAATTCACTGTGATCCCTGAAGGCGCAAGCTGTGTGGCTGCATTTTTACTAGCATTGATAATCGCTGCATTCATCATACTGTTCGTAAACATTTGATCACCAGGTTCCTTCCAAAGGTTCCCGACAATTTGAATGATCCGGCCATATTCATGTCTTTTCATCATCGCTGCCGCACGTTTCATCATATCAATGTACGCTAGGGCTTTCTGAGAAAATGCTGCCAGCATCTGCTCACTTTCACATGAATTAAAAGTATCTGGCTTCCCTCCTGGAATGTTATTAATCAACACATCCAGTCTGCCAAACTCTTGATCTATTGCCGCAAAGGCCTCAGCTCGCACTCCTTCATGCGACATATCACCACAGAAAAGAGACACCGGCTCCTTTGTTTCTGCCATACGCTCAATATGCTGCCGCGCATCTTCTAGTAAGGATTGATTTCTAGAATTGATGATGACCTTTACATGGTCCTGGGCGGCAAGCTTTATGGCGATTGCCTTTCCAATCCCTGTACTTGCCCCTGTTACAAATGCAATTCTTTTAGACAAACTCATCCACATCCCTTTTCTGCTTAACTTAGAAAAATACATAAAATAACACTTATAGAATGTATTTCAACAAAAAAAGACCTTTCTCCTGCGAAAGGCCTTTGTTCTTTATTTAAATGTCGTTTCCCAATCAAATCCGATTGTCTCGTCATTCCAAGCGATTCTCTTTTCATCTGGGTTTTTCGGGTCATAGGATTCTGTCGTGAAATAGACAATTTGCAGCGGCGTCTCGCCTAGTACCCGGTAGCCATGTGCGACACCCTTTGGGATGAGGAGGAGCATTGGATTGTCTTCCCCCATATAATACACATCGGTTTGACCCTTTGTAGGAGAGTCCTCACGCAAATCGTATAAAACGACCTGAGCATGACCTGCTGGGAAAAACCAAACATCATCTTGCTTTTCATGATAATGAAAGGCTTTGATCACACCTGGAAAGCTTTTCGACCACGATGCCTGCCCAAAACGTTGCAGCATGGGCTCATCATCTCGAATGAGCTCTGCAAAAAAGCCGCGATCATCACAATGTTTCATGAGTTTTTTCGTTTGTACACCATCAATCATGCTGATGCCATCTCCCTTCTTTCTGCAAAAATTCGTGAAGCGCATCCTTCCAATGTCTCGGCTTCCAGCCTGTGGCTTCAATCGCTTGAAGGTCTAACACAGAATAGGCTGGACGAGGTGTTTGGAAGCCGTACTCTTCTGTGGAAATTGGCTCAATGGTCGTAGACAGGCCGCTTTTTGTCACAATTTCTGACGCAAAGTCAAACCAGGAACAGCTTTCTCGGTTACTGACATGATAAATTCCTGCCTGTTGATCAAATAAATGAATGATGGCCTCTGCGACATCTTTTGTATAAGTAGGTGAGCCTATTTGGTCATTCACGATGCGCAAATGATCCTTTGTTTCTGCGAGCCGAAGGATGGTATTCACAAAATTATGTCCCTCATGTCCGTATAGCCACGATGTACGGATAATTTTCACTTCGTCTGATACAAGATGAAGCAATTCCTCACCAAGCTTTTTACTTTTTCCATAAATGGTGTGAGGATCTGGCTGTGCATCGACTTGGTAAGGCGTGTCTGCTTGCCCGTCAAACACATAATCTGTACTGACATGTAGCACATCAGCCCCTATGTTCTTAGCCTCCAGCGCTGTATAGTAGGCGCCAATGCCATTAACAAGATACGCCTTTTCCGTTTCTGTTTCACACTGATCTACAGAGGTATATGCTGCTGCACTGACAACAATATTAGGGCGAAAGTGTCTCATCGCGTGTCTGACTGCTTGCTGGTCTGCGATATTGAGCATGTTCCTCGTTAAGGCAATGACGGTGATGTCTTTCTCCTTGAGCTGTCTGCTCAATTCTTTCCCTAGTTGCCCGCCTGCACCGGTGATTAAAACTTTCATCCGTCACCCTTCTTCGCTCTGATCATATTTGGCATGATACCAATTGATCGTTTTTTCAATACCTGCTTCAAATGATGTCTCCTGCGTCCAGCCAAGCTCCCGTTTTAGCTTACTGGCGTCAATCGCATACCGTCTGTCATGTCCTTTACGGTCTTCAACAAACGCAATACGGTCATGACTGATCCCGAGCTGTGTCAGAATGGTTTTGGTCAAATCGAGATTCGTTTTCTCGTTGCCGCCGCCAATATTGTACACTTGCCCAGCTGTTCCGTTTTCAAGGACCTGCTTTACAGCTCTCGCATGATCCTCTACATACAGCCAATCGCGAATCTGCTGGCCGTCCCCATAAATCGGGATCTTTTCTCCATTGATTGCTTTTCTAATAATCGTCGGTATTAATTTCTCTTCATGCTGATGCGGTCCATAGTTGTTGCTACATCTTGTGATCATTGCGGGTAATTGGTGAGTGTGAATATAAGATTTTACAAGCAGGTCTGAGCTTGCCTTGCTTGCTGAATAAGGATTATTCGGTGAAAGTGGTGTTTGTTCTGTGAAAGCAGGATCATCTGGCTCTAAATCTCCATATACTTCGTCTGTTGAAATATGAATAAGTTTTTTCGCCTTTCCTTTTAAGACCGCTTCAAGCATACGATAGGTACCGAGGACATTTGTTTGAATAAAAGGCTCTGCCGATTCAATACTGCGATCAACATGGGATTCCGCTGCAAAATGAATGATGGCATCATAGACTTCATCAAACGCTTGATCTAGCTCATGTTGAAGGGTGATATCCCCTTGAATAAAACGAAAATGAGACAGCTTTAATAATTCCTCCATCTCCTCTGGATGACTGGCATATGTTAACTTGTCAAAAACAGTGAGCCGGACATCTGTTTCCTGAAGCAACAGCTTCACAAAATTCAGTCCAATAAATCCCGCTCCGCCTGTAATTAAATAAGATTTCGTCATTCGTATCCCTCTTTTTTCTTCATCGTTTCAAACATTTTCGTCGATGCTTGGTGGAGAGATTCATGTGTTCCTGCATCAATCCACCACCCTTTTAACATATCATAGGTCAGCTGGCTATTTGAGATATAGAGATTGTTTACATCTGTAATCTCTAATTCGCCTCGATCTGACGGCGAGATTTTCTCAATATATTGAAAGACTTCTTGATCATAAAAATAGATACCCGTGACGCAGTAGGATGAACGCGGATGCTCCGGTTTTTCCTCAATTGATAAAATTCGGTGGTGGGTGGCATCAATTTCTGCAATACCAAACCGCTTTGGATCTGCCACTTCTTTCAACAGAACCTTCGCTCCGCTTTCTTGCTGCTGAAAGGCTTCAACAAAAGGGGTTAGCGAATCCTCAAATACATTATCACCAAGCATTAGCACAAACTTTTCCCCTTCTACAAAGGGCTTTGCGTAGGATAAGCCGTCCGAAATTCCAGAAGCTTCAGGCTGGACCTGATACACAATGTTCATCCCTAGTTCCTGATCGCCTTCAAGTAGCTTTTGAAACAGCGGGATTTGTTCTGCTTGTGATATGACCATTACATCCAATATTCCCGCTTCTTTCAATTTGAACAATGACCAATAAATCATCGGATATGGGCCAACCGGCAATAAATGCTTATTGAAAATCTTTGTTAAAGGTGCCAGTCGTGATCCCTTTCCTCCTGCTAAAATAACTCCCTTCACATCTACACATCCTTATGTTCTTTTTGGTGATGATTCATGAGGTGTATAAGAATGTATTTCACTCGTTCGGTTCCTTTTCCATCAATGAGTGACCGTCCATTGAGATGGATGCTCCTGCGGAGAAAGTAGCTGCCGGATAGTCTGCGAGTAGCACGCCATATATCCTTTTCATCCACAAGGCGACCTAATCCAAGATGGTGACAGGCTCCCTTTTGTGCAAAACGAGTGGCTGTTACTGCTTGGTGGTCTACTTGCGAAAGGACAATGCTGGGCACTCCGATACAAACGGCCTCATATAACGTCATCCCGCCAGCAACAATCGCTAGATCGGCTTCTGCAAGACGGGCAGGTAATTGATCCGTATGACGAATGAATTGAATATGTGCAGCCTCGATTTCTTCTTCGATGCGAGAGGCTTTTCCTGTAACCGCTAGAATGTGTAAATGGCAAGCTTCGAGAAGTGCTGATACAGCCTTTGTTAATAATCCGCTTGGATCACTGCCTCCAAGGCTGATCACCACCTTCTTACATTCTTTGCGAACCTCATATGTGTCTTTTAATTTGCTGATCTCGTGATCTAACAATAAATAAGGTGTTCCATAAAAGTAGTCCGTTCCATTTACTTGCAGGTGCTTTTCATCCAGTCCACCATAAATGCCGTTTACGACAGCATCAGCAAGCTGGCAAGCTTCTGTTCTTTCTTCTTCAAATAAGACCAGTTTTGCATTTCTGGAGGACGCTTTGATCGATCGAAGGAACTGAAGGTCACAATCAAGGACATCGATTAGCAGAAGATTAGGATTTAGCTCTTTTATGTCCTGCTCCATTTGAAGGAATACGTTTGATTCCTGCACCAAATGAACGTGCCATGCTGGATGCGAGAGCATTTCTACACAAATCTGTTCATTTGTATAAAAATATAAGTCGTTTCCTTCTTCAATCAGTTCCTTTGCCAGCCGTTTCATTCTAACGACATGCCCCATCCCTCTTAAAAAACCACCGTACACAACAATCATGATTTTTTTATTCATTCAGCATCCTTCTGTCTCACAAATTGATTCAACCGAACAATATTAGGGTCTTGTTCACAAATGACGATAAGCTCAGCCGTAGGCACAGTAATAGATCCACCGGCTTTCTCAAGTAAACGGGTAGCAAATACATAATCTTCTTCTGTATCAATCGTGAATCGATAAGCAGGATATGCGAGTTCTTTGGGCGGTGTGAATAATTGCAGTTGAAATTGCTCAGGGTGCTTTCGGATATACAGCGTGACATGCTCACGCTCCGGCTGCGTAAGGGGAAAATTGTCGATTTCACATAAAATAGTTGCGTTGATCATTTCCCCGGAAATACCGAGTGGCGTTCCAGTCGTATACGTATAATCAGCCTTCTTCCGTCTATGTTCTTCAAGCATTTTCGACAAAAGCGCCGGATCTATAAATGGATTATCTCCCGTTAAACGTACAATGGTTTGTGGTTCAAAATGTTGAGCTATCTTTGCGAATCGCTGCAATACATCCATCTCACTGCCACGAAATACCTTATAGCCCTTTGATAAACAATAATGAGCCAATAGATCATCTTCTGCTTCGACTGTTGTGGCGATCATGAGGTTCTGCGTTTTGTGATTGTAATGATCTGATTGCTTTACCCGTTCAACGATGAAATCGATCAATGCCATATCTCCGATCGGCTTCATCACCTTTTTTGGCAGTCTTGTTGAGCCCATTCTAGCCTGTATGACAAAGAGCACATCATTGATCATTTGTAGACTCCTGCATGAGCACATCTTTCCACGAAACCCCTGTATGGGCTGGAATGTCTCTGACAGCCTTGACGCCAAGTAAAATCTCCATGTACCGCGGATGCAGACCTTGACTTTTTTGTCCTGGACGTAATACGGCTAGATTTTCTTCGGTCAATGTCTCGCCCTTTGCAATCCTTTTTGTCGTAAAAATCCCTCGATACGCAAATTCACGAATCTGCCCTTCAATGGCTGTTGTCGTTTTAAAAGAACTGCCAAGGAGCTCCTCTGACACAGAATGAGCGTCTGCTTCTGATTGATTTCGGTCCTTTTCTGCCGCTCGAATATGCTGAACCATTTCCTTTAATTCTCCGGGATCGAGTGCAAAGGAATGATCGGCGCCAGGCAGCGTCTTATCTATCGTAAAATGCTTTTCAATCATGGCTGCCCCAAGCTCCACAGCAGCAACAGGAGCTTCAGTAGGATGCTCACTATGATCGGAAAAGCCGATGACTGCCTCAGGAAAAGCGGCGGCTAAGGTTTGGAGCACAAGAAGATTCGTATAAGCTCTAGGTGCTGGATACTTTGCGACGCAATGCATAATGGCGACCTGATCGTTTTGCACGCTTGTAACCGCCTCATATGCTTCATGAACATCTGCAATAGTGGCTCCGGCTGTTGAGAAAATGATGGGCTTTTGAAAAGAAGCTGTGTGACGCAAAAGAGGCAAATGATTGATTTCATAGGATGCCAGTTTGAAAGCTGGTGGATCGGTTTGATTTAATAAATCCGCAGATTCTTCGTCACACACTGTGCTTAAAAATATTAGCCCTTTTTCCTCACAGCGGGTTAATAACACCGGCAGCCATTCTGGCGGCAGCTCCATTTGTTCGACTAAGGAAAAAATGGACACCTCTTCTCCCTTGGCTGTTTCGTATAAACCCGGTTCCTTTTGATACATCCGATCAGCTTGGAACATTTGAAACTTCACTGCATCGGCACCTGCTTCTTTTGCCACATCAATTAAAGCAAGCGCCTGATCCAGCTTTCCATCATGGTTAATGCCTGCCTCTGCAATGATAAAGACAGGCGCGCCATCCCCCACTTTGCGATCTCCAATGTAGAAATGCGCCATCTTATCTCTCTCCTTTTTTCGGCCATACATGGTAATACAAGAAGGCATTTGTTGTTCTAAATCCCATCTTTTCATACAGCTGAATGGCGGTTGTGTTATGCAGCTGTGTTCCGGCAGAAATAAAACGATGCCCTCTCTCATAAGAGACCTTCATCATCTCAATAAACAGCTTTTTCCCGATCCCTTTTCCTTGTACATCCGGTCTAATCGCAAACAGCTCAAGCGCCAGCTCATCGCCCTTGGTCATCCCTTGTATCAAGCCCACGACTTCATCGTTCACCTTTGCTACGATATTGATATCTGCACGTCCGAGCACATTATTTCTCATCCACTCTTGATAGAAATGCTGGACGACATTCTGGTCTAAAAATGGATCGAGGGCATACCGGCTTTTGACAAAAGCCTGATAAGCGAGTGACACCGCCTCATCGTATTCCTTTTCATCCGGCAGACTGATGACCACATCTTCACCTGTTGATGGCATTTCCATGTGAACAGGTGGCGCTTCAAGACGAGTGAGACCGCCCACATAGTACACATGTGACAGCCTTTGGACGATGCGGTTTTTTTCAACATCCGCCGCTTCAAGACGTAAAAAGAAAAAATCGCATTTTTCTGTTCTCATCCAATTGATGAAGCGCTCCATCAATTCCTGAAAAGCAGATGCTGACTCAGCTTCCGCAAACTTCACATGAAAAATATGCTGATCAAATATGCCGCTTTCCCATTTTGACCAGTCGTATAACAGCACTGCTTTCAGCTGGGCGCCACTGACAAGACCAAACTGTTTGAAGCCTTTCATTTGTTCAATTTGTGGACCGTATTTCTCAATCCAAGCGGACAGCACCTGATCGTCTATTGCATGAACGGCCTTCATGAAGATGCCTTCTGTTCTTTTAAAATAGACAGCACCGCAGTGATGACATCCTGCACATCTTCATCTGTCATACTTGGATAAAGAGGCAGTGAGAGAGTCCGCTTGTAGTACGCGAGTGACTCAGGGAAATCCTCTGGTGAATAGTGATAGGTTTGTTGATAGTATGGATGCAAATGAACAGGGATAAAGTGAACACTCGTGCCGATTTTATAGTCCTTTTGCAGCTGATCAATCAGCTCATTGCGTGTGATGAATGCTTCTTTCGGGTCCACTTGCAGTACATATAAATGCCATGCATGTCTTCCCTCATGATGGACTGGCGGCAGGATCAGCCCTGCTTCCTTTTGAAATGCTTGATTGTATGCTTTCGCAATTTGTTCTCTCCGTGCCTGCATATCATCTAAACGGCTTAGCTGAACAAGCCCTAACGATGCCTGCACATCAAACATGTTCATTTTATAGCCAGGTTCCTCGACCTCGTAGTACCACGTTCCTTTTTCTCCATAACGATTCCATGCTCCCTTGCTCATCCCATGGAGTGCTAGTCTTCTGATCCGAGCGGCAAGTGCATCATCATTCGTCGTCAGCATGCCGCCTTCTCCGGTCGCTATATTTTTCGTCGCATAAAAACTAAAGGCAGTCGCATCACCAATCGAACCAACGGGCTGACCGTGGTACGTTGTGTAAAGAGCATGAGCGGCATCCTCAAGCACAAATAAATCGTACTTTTTGGCAATGGCTAAAATCCGTTCCATATCGCACGATTGACCAGCAAAATGAACAGGGACAATCGCTTTTGTGTGTGGTGTAATCGCCGCTTCTAGTTTCTCTGCATCGAGGTTGAGTGTCGCTGGGTCAATATCGACAAATACAGGAGCTGCCCCTGTATGAATGATCGTATTGGCTGTTGCGCAGAATGTCAGAGGCGTTGTGATCACCTCATCCCCATTCCCAATCCCTCTTGCTTTTAAGGCTAAAAATAAAGCAGCCGTACATGAATTGACAGCGATCGCATGTTTTGCACCGGTCAGCTGCCGAAACTCTTCTTCAAACTGTCTGACTTTTGGTCCGGTTGACAGCCAGCCGGATTTTAATGTTCCAATGACTTCGTCAATTTCTTCCTGCTCAATCAACGGCAGGGCATAAGGAAGAAATTGTTCTCTCTTTTTTTCCATATCGCTTGCACACCCCTATCCTCATCTCTGAAAATCCACACCTGTTTTTGTTTGAAGCAGAGAAAGCAGAACATCGGTCGATCGCGCATGCGGATAATGTTGTTTAATGAACTCAGCTCCTTGCCTCTTTGCCAGCTTCATTTCTTGATCATCCGACAAAATACGAATGGCTTTCTCAGCCAGTTCAACAGGGTTTTCCATATGATAGCTGCCAAGCGACTCGTAATAAGGGTATCTTCTGCCTTCTGTCATTTTCCCGATCAGCACACTCTTTTCAAACAGCATCGCTTCAAGGCCGACGGTTGATGTGAGCGTAATGACCATATCCATATAAGGCAATAGGTCATACAAGTCGATTTCTTTTTTAATCAATCTCACATGATTTCCTGCTCGTTCAATGGACACATACTCATTTAATCGGTTTCGGGCAATTTCCCACGGATGCGGCTTCATGATCAACTGAATGTCTTTCCGTTTTGCAATCGTTTTAAGCACATCACCATAGAAGGCTTCTGAAAACGGCTGCGTTGCCACAAGCACGGTCTTTTTGGCAGGATTGAAGTTCAATTTTCGAAAGACCATTTCCTGTTGAAGCGGCGTTCGATCCTTCACCAAATCAAACCTCGGATGACCTGTGATCTCCACCTGTTCCGGCTGACAGCCTTTGTGTACATACCAGTCTTTTTCATACTTTCCAAACACCCCGTGGCACGTCGTGAAAATCGGCAAAAAGGCTTCGTCTCCCATCAGTGCGCCGTGCTGAAGACAGATACTCGTGAGCTGGCGTTTCACAGTTTGCAGTGCAAGTACGCGGCTGTAAGCATCCTCCGTTGTCCCCACAATAATGGCTGCAATTGGCTCCATCTGAAATAGCACTTCTGTCTGGTCAATCACATCAATAAATTGCACAATGTCCTTCCGAAGCTTTTCTCTAAAAAAGACATTGCCAAAGACGGGGTGCTTTGCGTAAGGTTTAAGGAGAGCATTTGCTTTCTCAATATATTCAGCATGGGCTTCTTTATTAACCTCTCCTGCTAATTCTGGCTTGCTGATGACGGGTAAACCGAAATAGTCTGCCTTCTTCCAGCGAGCAAGCACCACCGTTTGACTCGGATGGAACCGCGTGTAATTTTGTTCAGTAAAACGCAGATGTTCAAAGTGAAGCAAAACCTTTCCATTCGCCGGACGATAAGCAATACGCTTGATCTGCTGCTTATGTTGATCAAAAAATGGCTGAATCTCTTCCGGCAATGGACAATCGGTTGTCAATTCATGACCGAATGCTTCATCCTCCATACGTTCCCTCACTTCAGGACTGATATATTGATAGAAATTGCTGATCAACCCAAGAGGAATTTGTTGATAGGACAAATCCTTCATGAGATTTACATACTCAAAATACACCTGCCAATAATGATGAATATAGTGCGACACTTTAGGTCACCTCCCATGTCTTTGTTTTAATATATGGCGGAGCTCCCAGCAGGTAGACTGCTCAGGAAGTGCTTGAATAAAGGCACTTTTCTCTTCTTCCGCCAATTGATAGTGAATCGACTGTTCTGTGATGTAATTTGTATCTAACACTTCATCATAGGGATAGAACGGATAAAAATGATTTAATCGAAAAAAGAACCGGGCATCCCCTATTCGATAAAAATGCGGACTCTCGTCCCAGTAAGACCCAAATTCAGCATGAATTTTTGTTAAAATAGAAGCACGATGAACGACCGAGCAATGATCAATGGCACAAGGTGCATTCCATTGCACCGTTTGCGCAGGTCGAATCGTTTCCTTTACTGGCTCTTTATTGCTATTTAAATAGATTACTTTCGATGCAGAATAGACAATATCTTCACCTGATCGAGCATCTAGATAATGTGTGAGCTTCTCTAAACGGTCCGGGGCATAGACATTGTCATCTGTGGCATAGGAAATATACTCGCCCTTTGCTAGTTCTAAAGCTTGATTAATGAGGACGGCGTATCGGGTTTTCGCTGTTCTCTCCTCCAGCGATTTGACACCGCTTTGGATAAAATGAACACGGCGATCTTTGCGAAAGGGCTCAATCGCGGCAAGGGTTTTTTCATTTGAACCATCGTCCATGATAAATAGTTCAAAGTCTGACAGTGTCTGCTGCAAAACCGCTTCAATCGATCTGCCGACGTAAGCCGCCTTGTTGTAGCTCGTCATAATGACAGTTACTTTTGTCAAAGTTTTCACCTCGGTCTCTTTCAAACTATGTTTATCATATGTGTCTCCTCTTAAAGAGACTGTAGAGTGACCTATTTTTTATAAAATTGTATTTTTTTAATGATCTATCTTTGAAAAACGCGAACTTTTTGGTAATATAAGTAATCATTTATGTGTATTAAAGGAGTAAAGAACATTGGAAGCTATGAAGAATGATCACTCCCAACAAGAGGAAGTAAAAGATTTTTTTCGATTTTTCAAAATTTTTGTCGCAACAAAAACGATTATTCGCTCATATCAACATTCCTATATTCCCATTTGGCTGATGATGCTCCTTGCAAGTATCGCTGGTACAGGCTGGGTCTACGAAGGGTATTTTAGCGAGTATATGGGCAATCATATTCCATTTCCTTTTATTTTGTTACAAGGTGCGGGATATGGTATTCTCGCAGGCAATCTCGGTCTATTTTTCGGTGTACTCATCCTAAAGTGGTTAGGGCGTCTTTTTTTCGGCAGTCAAACGGCATATCGAGATGTACTCAAAGCCTTCACGCTGACGACCTTTTTCCCTTCCGCTTTATTTGCACTCAGTTGGATTTGCACGATTGGAATGCTTGGTCCGTATACGTTTGTCAAAATCTCACCCTATTTAGATCAGCATTTTGAGGTATGGTATTATCTCGATCTTTTGACACTGATTGATGCTTATGCAAAGACGTGGATATTTGGAATGACTGTTTTAGGCATTGTCGCTGTGATGAAGCTGAAATTATGGCAAGCCTTCCTCATCGTGATCACACCGCTTGCGGCATGTTTTCTTATCATTACTCTTTTATTTGGTGTCCAGCGCGCTGTAAATTGGATGATGTAAGGCCTGACAAAGAATGCGAGGGTTTGCCCGCGCCTAAGGAACTGCACCACAGTTCCTTTTTTTCGTTCAATGTACATATTCTCCTCTCCTGTCTCATAGTGTGAAAGAGAGAAAGAATGCTATGGAAACAACAGGTGCTCAAGCGCCTTCTGTTTAGAACACCATGAGGAAAGAGGAGGAACGTTATGAAATTGAAAAATCAATTTGGGCAAGGTTCGGGTTTCGAAGGTCAAGATTTTCGCCAGCAACAATATGGAGCAAATCCGTATCCTGCGCAGCAGATGGGTTATTCAGTCCCTCCCCAAACGCAGGGTCAAATGCAAGGACAAATGCAGCAGGGATTTTCACCAATGCCGTCTACTGGTTCTTCACCAGGGGGGCAGGGCACGCAGAGCGGCGGGCAGCCTTATCAAATTCCTTCTGGACCGATTTATCAGCAGAATGTCACTGGTCAGCTGCCAATCGAGCAGTCCTATATTGAAAATATTTTACGATTGAACCGCGGCAAGGTAGCCACGATTTATATGACGTTTGAGGCAAGTAAGGAATGGAACTCGAAGATTTTCAGAGGCGTCATTGAAGCTGCAGGACGTGACCACATTATCATTAGTGATAACAAGACAGGAACACGATACTTACTATTAACGATCTATCTTGATTACATTACGTTTGATGGGGAAATTCAATACGACTATCCATACTCCATGTCCACGTATTCTCCGAGGTAGATAACGCCACATATCGCAAAAGCAAGGAGCAGGCGCCCTTGCTTTTTTCTTTTGATTAGGTTTTTGTCACACCTCTAGGGCGCTCGTCATAAGATGCCTAGTAGTTTTTATCAAACGCCTAGAGGTGACATTCATGACTGTTGAGCTGGATTATACTTCACCAAATGTTAAATATTCATACGATCTGAATCAAAGTCCCCTTGTGAAATACGATCAGCATAACCTGATTAACGTTTTAGGAAAAAAACAATTAAACTCGTTGGATCAAGTATCTCTGCTGGATATATATTTGAGTAAAAGCAAAGTCGTAGAGCCTCATTATCATCAAAATGCCGCAGAGCTTGTTTATTGTATAGCCGGTTCTGCTGCCGTCTCGATGCTGAATCCATTTACAAAAAAACTTCACACCTATACCATCACCCCAGGACAGGTAGCAAACGTACCTCAAGGCTGGTGGCACTATGAAGTTGCCCTTCAAGACAGAACTCATTTGTTAGCCATTTTCAACGCATCTACGCCAGAAGTGATCCTAGGCTCAGACCTTCTCACCCTCACCCCTGCTCACATCATGGCACATACGTATTGCATGAACGAAACACAGTGGAAACAGGCGACACAGCCGGTGAAGCCAAGTGTATTTATCGGACCATTTTGCCACAGAGAAGAGGAAGCACAAACGAACCCTGTCCCTCCGTCTCACTACATCCCTTATTATCAAGCACCGCCAAACTACGCCCCTTACTGGAATTAAGAAAAAAACCGATGCCCCTCTCAGAGCATCGGTTTTTTAGCTTATAAATTTTTTGCTGCTGCAATGACAAGCATGATCCAAGAAGCAATAAACGCCACTCCGCCAATTGGGGTAATGGCACCTAGAATCTTCACCTGAGTCAATGCTAGGACATAAAGGCTTCCTGAGAAGAAAAGGATACCTGCAAGCATCACCCAGCCAGCGGTTGGGACTAGAGAAACACCTGACAGCTTATCTGCAAGAAAGGCGACAATAAATAGTCCAATCGCATGGAACATCTGATATTGAACCCCTTTGTTCCAAATCTCTATATACTTTTCAGGGATTTTCCCTTCAAGACCGTGCGCACCGAAGGCTCCGAGTCCAACAGCTAGCATCGCATTAATCGCACCTAAAATGAAAAATAGTTTCATTCGTCATTCTCCTTATCTCGTCAATTATATTTATCATAGCGCGGGTGACAGACGATATTCAACTTTCCCTTTACGTTGACACGAGATTGTCGGATTTCTTTTTCTTTCGTAACAGAACTTGATCGACCGCGATCGCAATGAGTGTACCTAGAACAAGTCCATTGCTTAATAATGAAATGAGCACAGGATGCATGCCTTTCAAGGCTTCCTGCGGTACAAACATCGCCCCTACACCTGCTAAAACGGCAATCCCTAGGACAAAGCGAATCCGCGGAATTTCTTCTTTCTCATACTGATCAAACTCAGACATCGCAATTCCAATCATCGAGGAGAACACCACAAAGTTTACAGCAAGCCCCACAGGTGATGGCAATGCGGAGAAAAAGCTCATGAGCAGCGGGAATAAACTAATGAGTACAATGAGCAGACTTCCTATGAAAAATGGCTTTCTCGATGGAATTTTCGTTGTCTGGATAAATCCTGCTGCCCCGGAAATAGGTACAGGCGCAATCGCTCCGATCAATCCGCTCAGTAAGTGACCAAATGCTGCGACAAAACCAGCCGGACGAGCTCTCTTCCGCTCACGCAGTTCACCAAATGCCTTCACTGAACTTTCCACAATTCGAATACTTGCCAGCATGTTCACAATGAGTAATATGGTAATGAAAAAGGACGTGACAAGCAATCCACTATCAAAGACTGGCATGCCGAATGGGAAAAGCTTCGGAAACTCGATGATTTTTTCTGGAATTCGAACCGGCTTTGCCAACCCGAGTAGAGCGAATAACAACCAGCCTCCTGCAAGGGCAAACAACACAGAAAACTGTCTCAAGTAATGCCATTTTGAGCGGCTGATCATGAAGGTCAGGAAAATAATGAAGATCGATAAGCAAAAGACAAGCCCGTCCACCTGATTTCCCCGATAGCCGATGCCCATCAGCCCTTTCATGATCGGCTGACTTAACTGGACAACTAATAATAGCAAGTAAATGCCTGTGACGACTGGCGTAAATAAAGACGCGAGCCAATTAATGATTTTAAATAAACTAAAAATAAAAAAGAAAGCGGCACTAAAAATTAAAGCCCCTTGTAGTGCTTGCAGAGTTTCAGGATACGTCGCAAAGATGGTTCCTGTCATACCTGCATAAAGGGTATACACACCCCACCAAAGCCCCGCTGGACTTTCATTGATCGGCAGCATATGGCCGCATAAACATTGCACCATCGCCACAAGACCAAGTGAAAAGAAAGTACTTTGAATCAGCTCCGCTGACTGCACTTGGTTCAATTCAAATGCTTGTGCAATCGCAATTGGTACAGCAATAGAAGCTGCGATAAAAAATGCCATCCACTGAATGGCGCCCAAAAATAGTTTCAAACCGATCACCTTCCCTTTGTCGTGACAAGACCATTAAAAATCAAAGATAGAGTCGCCGTTCCCATCCTTCTCTTTTTGCACCTCTTCTTGATGCTGAAATTTCTTCGCACCACTCGCACCCATCAGTTTCTCAAGCATGGCTTGATCTGAGGATACGGGCGGCGCGGGCGGTGTCTGTATCGAAGAAGGTGGCGAGATAACCGGCGTTTGCGGCATTTGCACCTGTGATGGTGCATCGAGAATGACATCACATAGTGAAGAAATCGCCGCCACTTGGCGTTTCACCTCTTCATCATTTTCACTTTGTTTCGCCTTTTGAACCGCTTCCTCCATTTTTTGAAGCAGGCTTGATATATGAATATTCAAGGGTAGACCCTCCAATCTAAAAAAGTCTCTTTTCAACATTATTTTACCAAATGAACAAACGAAATGGGTTCATTTTTTCAAAGCAGTCTGCTCCCGCCTCTCTTATTTGACCCGACATAGCCCTTCACACATAATAAAGGAAACAACATCGTTTATGAAAGGATTGAATAATGGACAAACTCACTACTCTTTTTCAGAAACAAAAAGTCTTTCAAAAGCCGCCGGTGGAAGAACGCATCCGTCTTCTTAAAGACTTAAAAGCAGCCATCAAACAGCATGAGAAGGATATTTTACAAGCCTTGGCCCATGATTTACATAAATCCGAACAGGAGGCCTACACAACAGAGATCGGGATGGTGTATGAGGAAATCAATCATACCATCAAGCACCTCCACAAATGGGCAAAGCCAACACGCGTGAAAACGCCCCTCACTCATATCGGGTCGAAAAGCATGATTATGAAGGAACCTTATGGCAATGTGCTCATCATTGCCCCTTGGAACTATCCTTTCCAATTGGCCCTTTCTCCATTAGTTGGTGCCATTGCTGCGGGTAATGCCGTTATTTTAAAACCGTCTGAGCTGACGCCGCAAGTTTCAGAAGTAATCAGTGCAATGGTCGAACCTGTATTTCAAGAAGACCATGTAGCTGTCGTAGAAGGCGGTGTAGATGTGAGTACAGAGCTGTTGAAACTGCCCTTTGATTATATCTTCTTTACAGGAAGTGTGGCAGTTGGCAAAGTCGTCATGGAAGCCGCCGCAAAGCATTTGACCCCTGTCACACTTGAGCTTGGCGGAAAAAGCCCTTGCATCGTCACGCCTGATGCAGATATCAAATTAGCGGCAAAGCGAATCACGTTCGGCAAATTTACCAATGCTGGCCAAACGTGTATTGCACCAGACTATTTGCTTGTTCATGAATCCATTAAAGACGATCTTTTGCGGGAAATGACAGCCTGTATCCGTGACTTTTATGGCGAACAACCGGAAACACATCCGCACTTTGGGAAAAATGTCAGCCAGCGTCATTTTGACAGGCTCTCACAATTTCTCTCAAATGGAACGATCGTTACAGGTGGACAGCGCAACGAAGACGAGCTCAAAATTGCACCAACCATATTAGACCACATCACATGGGAAGATCCTGTCATGCAGGAGGAAATTTTCGGACCGATTCTGCCTGTCATGACCTTCGATTCTCTGCACGAGGCAGCACATATGATCAAAGCTAGACCGAAGCCGCTTGCTCTTTACTTATTCACAACAAGTAAAGAAACAGAAGCCTATATTCTAGACCATCTCTCATTTGGCGGAGGATGTATCAATGACACGCTCATGCATGTCGCTACTCCTTACCTGCCATTCGGAGGCGTGGGTGAAAGCGGCATGGGACGATATCACGGGAAAGAAAGCTTCTTTACGTTTACGCATGAAAAAAGCGTCCTGCGCCAAACCAATCGCTTCGATTTTTCCTTCCGTTATCCAAATGCGAAAAACGGACTCGACTTGGTTCGTAAATTTTTAAAATAAACAGGACGAAGGGTCTCTCCCCTCGTCCTCTTTTTACTCAATATCTTGGATACACCAGTTGATTTCTTCAATCCCCATTTGCTTTAAATACGCGTTTACCTTTGAAAACGGACGACTGCCAAAAAAGCCGTTTCTTGCAGAAAAAGGACTTGGATGAGGTGACTCAATGATGAAATGCTTGTTTTGATCAATGCGTTCTTTCTTATTTTGAGCATGTCTTCCCCACAGCACAAAAACGACGGGCTGATCACGTTCATTCAGCACATCAATCACGCGGTCTGTCACACGTTCCCAGCCTTTTCCTTTATGCGAGTTCGCCTCGCCCTTTCTCACGGTTAGCACAGTGTTTAAGAGCAGCACACCTTGCTCTGCCCATCTCACAAGTGAGCCGTGATTTGGAACAGGACAGCCAATATCATCCTTTAGCTCCTGAAAAATATTTCTCAATGATGGCGGATGCTTCACACCAGGCTGAACAGAAAAGCTTAATCCATGTGCCTGACCTGGGCCATGATAAGGGTCTTGTCCCAAAATCACCACTTTGACCGCTTCATATGACGTCAAATGAAGCGCACGATAAACGTCATCTGGTTTCGGAAAAACGGTCTGCGTGCGATATTCTTCCTTCATCCATTCACGTAATTCCTGATAATATGGCTGTTCAAATTCACTTTTCATCACAGCCCACCAGCTATCATTTAAAAATGGCTTCATTGGGGTTCTCCTCCTTGTGTCTGCTGCGTTAGTCTTGAGATCATCGGTTTTCCATCCCACACAATCTCACTCTCTGATTCTCGTTTTTTCATTGCTGGTTCTTCTAATAAGACAGCAAAGTTCGCTGTCGGAAGGTCACCCAGCCCATGCTTTTCACTTAGATCATCTAAGTAGTTCTTCCTTGTCTCACCAAGATCACTAGACTGATTCCCTCCGCCGTCAAAAAACGCATAGATCACGCTGGCAGCTGGCACTCGTTTGATCCGGGCATGCTGTGATACACGCAAAAAGAAGTCCCAGTCCCAATAATGATGCATCGCTGGATCAAAATAGCCAATCTCATCGTGTATACATCGTTTATACATACTGCCGGAAGGAACATATGTAGAAAAGACACGCATATCCTCAATAGCAGCTGTATACGCAAACAAACGTCTTGACACCGGGAAGCGGGTCGCGCCTTTTTCTTCAAATGACACAATTTCTGCATCAGAAAAGACAAAATCGGCGTCCTCCAGCGCCTTACTCATACGTTCAATATGACAAGGTGTAAAGTAATCATCGTCGTCACTCAGCATGATGACATCGCCAGTCAGCTCCCGCACCCCCACGTTTCTAGCATTCACATGCTGGACGTTCTCATCTAAATGGATCAAGCGGATCGGAAGTTCGGGGTAGAGTTCCTGAATGATCTCGACGCGCTCTCCTGCATCATTCACAACCACAATTTCAAAAGGCTGTACGGTTTGTCTCGTAATAGATTCAAGCAGCTCACACAATGCGCTGAGCCGGTTATGTGTCACAATTAATAAGGAAATCTTCATATTCAGCTAACTCCTTTAATAGATTCGTCTTTTTCCATTAAAACATAAAATGACGTTCTTCTCATGATATAAAAGGCGGTTTGATGTGACGGGAAAATGGGAATTTTCGATGGAAAGGAGTGATCACGATGGAATATTTCACAGTAGAAAATAGCAAAGAAGCGAAGCAGACCATTGAACAAATACGCTCAGCAAAGGATGATATTTTTGTTTTTGCATACGATCCAGAACGCTCTGATACCGTCACAGAGCATACGAATGCCAAAAGCATGACAGCGGTCGATCAAGGGATTTTAGATCAAATTGCCAATGTCATCCGCACCCGGGATGACGAGCTCATGGCCAAAATGATGTCAGTTGGCGCCGATCAGGAATTAGCTTTAACTCTTTTAGACGAACTGAAAAAGGGGAAATTAGTGATTTTTAAAAGGTAAGGGGTAAGGCGTTTTTCCTAGGGTAGAACGCTTTTTTATGCCGTTTCATTGTGATAAATGGAAAAGCTGATTATAATAAGGATAGAACAGTAACTGTTACACATCACATTGGAGGTTCAGCAACTATGTCTATGAATAAAGCACTCACCATCGCAGGCTCGGATTCAAGCGGCGGTGCAGGTATCCAAGCAGATTTAAAAACGTTTCAAGAAAAAAACGTCTACGGGATGACAGCTTTAACCGTTGTCGTTGCAATGGACCCTCATAACCATTGGGATCATCAGGTGTTTCCAATTGATACGGCGACGATTCGTGCGCAGCTCTCTACCATTGTAGAAGGTATTGGGGTAGATGCGCTGAAAACGGGTATGCTCCCAACGGTCGACGTGATCGAACTTGCAGCGGACACCATCAAAACATACGACCTAAAAAATGTCGTCATTGATCCTGTTATGGTTTGTAAGGGTGCGAACGAAGTCCTTTATCCAGAGCACGCGGAAGCACTGCGCGAAAAGCTTACGCCACTGGCAACAGTCATCACGCCTAACCTTTTCGAAGCAGGTCAATTAAGCGGAATCGGTGAGATCAAAACGATCGAACAAATGGAAGAAGCAGCAAAACGCATTCACGAACTTGGTGCCAAGTATGTGGTCATCACTGGAGGCGGTAAGCTAAGCCCAGATAAAGCGATTGATTTGCTTTATGATGGACAAACCTTCGAACGACTTGAAACAGAGAAGATCGACACAGAATACACACACGGCGCAGGCTGCACATTCTCAGCAGCAGTCACAGCTGAACTGGCAAACGGCTCAGACGTGAAAGAAGCCATTTATGCAGCAAAAGAATTCATCACAGCTGCCATCAAAGGCTCTTTCCAGCTAAATGAATACATCGGACCAACAAAGCATTCTGCTCATCGTTTTGACAAATAAAACAGAAAAAACCCGATTCGCCTTGTTAGAAGGTGAATCGGGTTTTGTTTATCGATAGCTGCGTCTCTGTGCAAACAGCCAATCTGTTAAGCCTGGTGTCTCATAAGCAGGCGTCCATGATGCATGGTCATATCCATACTTGCTTGCGTACTCCGTATAAAGCGGCTGGCCGCCAGCTTTTTGAATAGCTTGAATTGTATTTCTCGCATAGCTGATAGGGATAATGGAATCATCTTCTGCATGAAATGCCCATATCGGCTTGTGCGCTAAAATTCCTGCCTTGCTTGGATCTGCACCCCCCGCAATAGGAATCATCGCTGCAAACAAACGAGGATATGTGATGTTCAACTGGTACGTGCCAAATCCACCTTGTGATAAACCCGTCGCATAAATTCTTTTCTGATCAATCTGATAAGAAGTTAACACATGCTGAAGGACATCATAAGCTTTGTGTAAATCTGGTGAAAATTGAAACACGTTTGTCAGATCGATTTCATTTTGCAAATTTCTTGTTAATGCAAATCCTCCATCGACAGCATTTCGCGCCTGAGGTGCTAGTACGTACGAAGGATGTTTCTTTTGGACTTCAGGGGAAGCCCATAAAACTGCACCATCATTCGCAAGTAACTGCTTTTGATTGTCTGTTCCCCTCTCCCCGCCTCCATGTAAGAACAGGACTAGAGGATAGGCTTTACCCCTCTTATGGTTTTTTGGAATATACAGCCGATAAGGCATTCCTTGGTATTCGAAAGATAAAAAAGATGATGCAATGTCCTCTCGTGTGACAAAGCGATAATTGTACGTAGACGTGGAAAGGCGATGGTTTTTATTGTAAGCGCTTACTTTTAAAGTCGTATCAGTTTCTATATGAATGGGCTTTTTGTATAACTGACTTTGAGTTGTCGGCTGGCTGCCATCTGTTGTGTAATAAAGAGAAGCTTTTTGAACGTGAGAATGCAGAGCTACCTCTTGTGAACGATAATATTGACCAGATGGGACTGAAGCAGTTGATGCAAAATACGACGTATGATTTCGGGCAGAAGAAACGGAAGGAAAAAGAAAACTCATAGAAAATAGGACAATGATAAAGGTGATCAGGCATTTCTTGGTTGTATGGTTCATATCGTTCCTCCTGTACATGCTCAGATGAATTTTTATTTATTATTTATCATGACAATAGAAATGTCAACGCTTTCATTTCAATTTCTGAATCATCTGACCGAAATAAAAGAGTGCACTCGCACGCAAGTACACTCTTTTATCCATAAATGAATACCTACTTTTGCTGATCAGATTCTTTCGCCATTTTTCGAATAAAGGCTTCAATGGATTCAACAAATAAGGCATATTCTTTCATTTGTTTATACGTATCTGACAGCTTCTCTTTTAATTCTTCCTGCTCTAGAGAAGGTTCACCGAGAATAGATTGGACTTGAATGAGCAATTCTTTATATTCTTCACGTTTATCTTCAACATGATCTGCCATTGTCTCCAAGCGTTTTCTAGTCGTCGGTTGCTGTTTTGAATTCAAATAAACAACCCCTTTTTTTGTCCTACCGCATTTGGATAAACGTCAGCCTCAGCTGTATATATTTTAAAATGATACCATAATGCCACTTGATATCCTATATGTAAAACGTCATCAAACCGCTTCCAGCCAACCTTGTATATACACGTTATAGGCTATAAGATACAGGTTGATTTAACTATTAAAACCAGAGCAGTATAATGGAATGGGCTAACCCCAGCTAAACATGTCCAATGTTTGGGCTGACCTGTTCAGTTGGATAGTTATATTCTTTGTCGTTTTCATTGGCGTTGAATCTGCTTATAGAACAATTCATAAAATGAAACATCGAACTGAATAAAGACGAACAAAAAAGCCCTGTGGACAGGGCTTTTTCTTTGTTCTTTTTTCAATCAATCATTAATGGAGTTGCTTTTTATTCCAGTACGCCTTTTTGCTAACACTAGAAAGCCCAATAGAAAAAGTAAACTTGTGGAGAGTCTACTTCTCCTAATGCTTATCCAAAGTATCCGTTTTCTGCGGTTTGAAAATCATTTGAGGAATTTATATGTACAGTAGTTGTGATCCCCATTAATAAGGTAAGGCTCAATATCATAACTTTAAAGTGATTCATTAATTACCTGCCCCTTTCTATTCACCACAATTTAGACTTATTATCGCAGATGACGATTTATTTTCCAACATTTGTGTAAAAATAAGTAATATGTAGCTTGTCATATGTTATATGAATTACTCATTTTCCCTCTTAGAGTCGGCTTGATTTTGCGGTATACCGAAAATTTACATAAATAGCGCATCTGTTCGATTTTAGAATAGTTAGACATGTTAAAGTATTGTATATAATTGGTTTTATAGGAATATGAAGGGGGAGTATATATGGGTGGTTCTATCACTTATGACGAGGTTGCGATCAAACTGAATGAATGGTATTCAGCCATCAAAAAAGATCAAATAACTGATGCTGAATTTCTAAAAGCGGATGTTAAACGACTCTTTGACAGTATGGAGGAAAATCAAACTGTTTTATTATATTTTAGTCTTCTAGAATTTCGACATGACTTAATGCTAAGCTACCTCAAGCCTAAGTTATCTAGCCAAGAGTTAGATGAATATATGGTTCAGATAAATGAGCAGAAACATAAGATTGATCAATCACTTCACGAAGACAAAGATCAAATTGAAAAGATGTTAGATTTTTATTTTTGGTTTTTTAAAGGAATGCACGAATTTAGGAAAAAGCAATTTGACGAGGCGATCAGTTCTTATAAATCTGCTGAAAAAGTTCTCCTGGATATTGAAGACCCTACTGAAAAGGCTGAATTTTACTACAAATTATCAGAAGTGTACTACCACATAGATCAGTATCAAATTTCTGTCATGTATGCACATAAAGCATTGAGTCTATTTACAGAGCAACCATTAATGCAAGAAAAAATAGCCTGGTGTTATTCAGTCATCGCTGGAAATTATCTGTCTAAACTACAATACGCTGATGCACTTACTTACTTTGAAAAATCCCATTCTTTTGCACAGCAGACGAAAAACGAATACCTTATATCCTCTACGATCTTTAACTTAGGCAAGTGTTATTTCCACTTAGAAAAATATACAGATGCCCTGTCCCACTTTGATACTTCTTGTGAACTTTTTGAAAAGAATGAAACATCACATGTTCCAAAAGCCTATTTTAACAAGCTATACACCCTCTTGAAATTAGGACAGGTTGTTCCAGCAGCCGAAACATATGAGAAAGGAGTCTCGGCAGCCCAACAACTGAATGACAAAATTTATGAAGAAGAAATGAAATTTTTATATTGCCTTTATTTTCAATCTAAGACACCAAATGCGATCACAGAGTTAAAACGTTGTCTTGACAATATACAAAGCAAAAATCTTTACGAAGATGTGTACCAACTAGCTTTTGAAGCTGCGCAATACTATAATAAAAGTAGGCAGTTGGAAATTGCTGTCGTTTTTTATGAAAGAGCACTTGAAGCAAAGTCGTTAATTCAAGGAGGGGAATTGTTAAATGTTGAAGAGTAGAATTTTTGTTCCCATCATGCTTGTAACTGTAGCATTAGCGTTACCAATTTTTCATTCTGCTGCTGTCTCACATGAAGTGGCTGACAAAGTGATTACATCGAGTGTAGGGAAAGAAGCTGGAAATACAATATAAGATCAAAGAAACGGTTCTGTGACATCCATTGTCATAGAACCGTTTTTTTAACTAACTGCTTTTGTAAACAACTTAAATCAGTGGTACGATACTGAAAAACATATAATTATTCATTAGGGTTCTTCTTTCAAGGGGGCAAGACAAATGTCTTTCTGGATACTGACAACCATCCTTACAGTTATTATACTAGGTATCTCTTTAATCTTTAAAAAAAAGAAGTCATCTTTCCAGTATGGATTTCCATCAGTTTTAATGCTGGTAAGTATCATCTTATTGCTCATAAGCTTTTTTGTGGGAGGATGGGAAGGTTTAGGGTTAGGAGCGATCAGCGTTTCTTTGCTGATTGCGTCAGTTATCGCTTTAATTATTACAAGCATTTTGGGTTTGAGTTATTTTAGTGGTAAGAAACAAAAATAAAGCTCATGTTCGGGAACACAAGCTTTGGCTGGTTATTATGCTCTTTTATAGCGATCATACATATATCGAATGATTTTTGTGATGACAGTGGTACACATGCATAGAAAGGTCATAGCCACTACCCAATATATAATCGACAGGTCGAACCCAGTATAGGCAAATATGAAGATGGTTGAAGTTATAAATGTGATAATTAGCACCACATGAACCTTCTTAAAGATTAAATAGCCAATAATCCCCTAAGCCAAATACAACAATGGCAATGTGAATAACACAAGCCACATGGGTTCAAGATAATGTAAGTTAATTTACTCCACGCTCCTCGTCAGTTATTTTACAACTTCCAAGCTTGTCATTTCCCAATCTCTATCAGATTTTAGAGATATCTCTTTAGAGTCTTTGCTTTCAATATTATATTCAATAATTCTGCCAATAACTCCATCCTTATCTCTATCAAACATTCTTACCAATGCATAAATCTTACCGTCTAAAATCTTGACCTCTTCTAAACGTTCGTCATCTGATTTAAAATTAAGTGGAATTTTTTCAGATGATATCTCTTTGAAGTCTCTGTTGAATGTCTTGACTTCTCCTTCATAGGAAACTATCGTGACTCTATCCTTGTCTACATTGATCTTGTAGATAATGAATCCTTTATCCATTACTATTTCTCTCTTCTTATCGAGAGTTTTTTTGTCGAGTACAACCAACATCGATTCTTTCTTACTGTCAACGCCATCGTTTACGGCAAGAATTAATTCTTCATTGTTTAATGACTTCAAAGATTCATTATTGTCAGGAAAGAAGACTGAGTCGACGTCTAACTTTTTTCGTTTTTCTTTATGAGTTTTAGGGTCTATTGAAGACACTGTGACACTTTCATCATTACTGAGAATGGCATAGATTTTTTTGTCTTCAAATATAGCTGTTGTTAATTCTCCGTCTAATTCAACTTGATTTTTATCGTTGTCATCTTCATTCCAATATACTAATTCTCCTACTAAGCCATCCTCTGTAAAGCCAACGTTAATGTCGTGTATAACATACCCGTTAGAGTAGTTAATAAAGAATGCACCCTCGTCATCTGTAGACTTTGAAAGTGATTTTGTATTCAAAGGCTCTACCTTCCCAGTCTTCTTATTTAGAGATACATGATAATTAGACCTATTAGATGAAAAGTACATATTATTATCGCTCTGAGTAGATGAGGTAAATCCCACACAGTTTTTCATTCTAATACTCGACAATTTTTTTCCTTCGTTGTTATAGTTGACCACCTCGCATCCTCTATCCATTACCTGCGAATAAATGATAGCAAATTTACTATCTTTCATATTGCTCAATTCTCCCTTAGGAGAATCCCCCACAGCCTCCTCTTTCTTTGAACATGCTGTACATATTAATGCTATTGCGCAAGCTGATAAAAGTAACTTAAAGTATTTCATTCAATCATCTCCTTTCAATTTTAAACAAGCAAAGCAATCGGGGGAAATCCCCGACTGCTTATTAACTTACTTTTTATGATAAAAGACCTTCGTGTTGTTAGAGCTAACTAATTCCATCGGTGACACAACTGAATCTTTTTTATTATTGTCAATATCATGACCTTGATTTTTCCAAGCCTTCCAAGCTAATTGAGAGCAATAGAATTTTTTTGTAGTTTTCTTGTCAAAGAAGTTCAAATTGTATGGCTTCTTATCTTTAGCTTGTTTCTCGGCATACTTAGTTACATTTACATATTTGTTATTATTATACTTATTCACCCATAGCCCATATACCTTCTTTCTAGCACCCCATGTATTATTGTACTTTCTGACTCCATGCTGTTTAATTGGACTCCAAAGCTTATGCCAAGATTCTACTGTCTGTTTTTTTTCATTAGAGACAATTGCGGCATGTCCCAAGCCAATTACTTTATTTTTGTCTACTCGATCCAACATCTTGATGACTCGCTTGTAATAGCAACCTGTTTTCTCTACTTCTTCTCTTGAAACAACAATTACTAGGACTGGCTTCTTTTTGTCTTAGAAAACCAAGACAATGTCACCCTGTTGCATCTATCCTATTAGTCTTTTTAGAATATGTTACTTGAAAGGTTTGGGTTTAACCTTCAATTCCCCGTTCCTTTTCCAACAATGGAACGCTGTAATTGTATTTCTTTCATTGGTCATGTACAAACACTTCCTCTGCGCTTTTAAGGAAAATAGAGATTTACTCACTGCACAAAACAAAAAGAAGCAGGCTATCCCTTCCTGCTTCTTTTTCGCTCTTCTTTAGCTTTAGTAGTGATATTTCATACAGGTAGATTTCTACCTATACAAACTCATGATTCATCTCTTTTTTCTTGTTTGACATTCCTTATCTTTGATCGGCACCTTTTCTATCAAACGTGAAGGCGGCTGAAGAGCTCCCTTATTTATAGCATTGCGCTGTTTCTTGGTACTTATCAACCGGAAAATTCAATTTCACATCATACTGATCATCACTTGTAGAAGACGTAGACGTTTCCCTACTTGTTGAGCAGTTCAACGACCTGCTTCTCTTTGTAAATGCCATGTTTTCAGTTTCAGCATTGTTTCATTTCTACCACTGATCGAGATTGATTTATTTCCCGGGGAAGGAAAGTAACGAGCAGTCAATACTTCCCGGCCTCCGTTTACAAAAATCTCAATCGACGATGCATCGATAAAGATGTGAAGATCGTGTAATTCCTCTATTGCTACTTCTCGAACTTCTTTTGATCGATCTTCAAATCGATCTCGCTCTAGTGTCAGTTTGCCCTCATCTTTATCATAAATGATACGGGCTGCCGCTCGAATACAGCATTCAAACCCTTTTTGTGTATCAATTTGATCAATGAATAACTCTGCGCTCGTAATATCATCTACAGGAATCGATTGAACGGAGCGTTTGATATGGAAAATATGCTCTTGTTCGTTGGTTCTCATCGCCTGAAGCTCAGTGACTGGCTTTTGAATCAGATGTCCGTCATCATCTAAACGCAGCTCTCTCGGAATGGTGAGGCAGTGTATCCATTGATACGAAATCGTTGGGTGATGCTCTTCTCCTTGATCAGGCACTCCCATCCATCCGATTAGAAGGCGTCTGCCTGATTCGTCTAGAAAGGTTTGCTGCGCATAGAAGTCAAAGCCTCGGTCCAGCTCCTCAAATGCTCCGTGCGTATATTGATAAGTATGGTCATCCAATCTCCCAACAAAATAGCCTGATTGATGTGTATTATGATATTTTAAGCCATCCGGCTTGAGCCCCTGCGGCGACACAATCAATACATCCCGGCCATCTAATTCAAATAGATCTGGACATTCCCACATATAGCCGAAATCCTCTAATCCATTTTTCCCACTGCCTGCAATGATGCCTTGAAACGTCCAATTATCTAAAGTATCAGAGGTAAACAAGACGAGATTCCCTTTCAGATTCAGGCTTTGTGCACCTAGAACCATGTACCACTGGCCATTTCGCTTCCATACTTTCGGATCACGAAAATGGGCGGTGAATCCATCTGGCAGCGTCGCCACGACTCCTTTTTTCTGAAAATGAATGCCATCCTCTGAAACAGCTAAACATTGATACGTCTCGCGGTTCCCTTGTTCATCGCGAACGTTGCCAGTGTACATCACATACATATGTCCATCGTCAATGACTGCACTGCCAGAATAACAGCCGTTTTGATCAAACCAATCACTTGGCGCAAGGGCGGCTTCCTCGTGCTGCCAATTTACTAGATCTGTGGATGTGTAATGGCCCCAAAATTTTGCGCCGTGACCCGTTTCGAATGGCTGCCACTGATAAAAAACGTGGTAAACGCCTTTCCACTGAATCAACCCATTCGGGTCATTTAAAAGACCTACTGGCGGCATTAAATGAAAATGCTGGCGGTACACATCTTTTTTCACCAAATGCTCGTAGTTTCGAATACGTTCTGCTACCTTTTGACGAAGTACTGCGTCAGTTGTTGTCATGACTGTGACCACTCCTTGATTATTTTTCGACTTCTTTTACTTTAAAGATGATGGTAAGAGTAAATGAAACAGCAACAGCGATTAACATACCAATCACATAATTCACCACATTTTGCACACCGAATGGCGCTGCAATAGCAATCATCGGAATCCCCGTTAAACCATAGGCGTTGGCGGCTACCTTTGTGAAGACAACAAATGCCCCGCCTAATGCGCCTCCGATCATCGCGGCAATAAACGGTTTACGATAGCGGAGGTTGACACCGAATATAACAGGCTCGGTAATCCCTAGGAAAGCTGAGAAGGCTGCAGGAAGTGCAATTTCTTTTGTTTTCGCGCGTTTCGCTAAGAAAAAGACTGCCAAGCCTGCCCCGCCTTGCGCTACGTTGGACATCGCCCAAATTGGCAGCAAATAGTTCCGCCCAATATCATTCAGCAGTCCTGCTTCAATCGCATGGAAGCTATGATGAACCCCTGTGAGCACAATGAGAGAGTAGGCTCCTCCGAAAATAAGTCCTGCTAAGAACCCTGCGTGATCATAAATAAATGTCAGTGCATTCGAAATTCCTGTACCGAGCATTCTTCCAAGCGGTCCAACAGCAATAAACGTCACAAATCCAGTCACAATCACCGTCACAAATGGGGTCACAAGTAAATCAATACTGTTCGGAACCACTTTTCTTAAATACTTTTCAACAAGGCACATGATGTACACAGTCAATAACACTGGAATGACTGTTCCTTGGTAACCAAGAAGAGCAATATCAAAATTGAATAAATGCATATACTCTGGTTTCGCATCCGTCAGTCCCCACGGGTTGAGCAGGTTCGGGTGAATCATAATCCCCCCAATAACGGCTCCTAAATACGGATTTCCACCAAACTCTTTCGCTGCACTGACACCAATTAAAATCGGTAAAATGATAAAGGCTGCACTTGAGAACATATCAAGCATTTGGAAGATCGCGGAGCTTGGGTCAGCCCATTTGAAGGCTTTCATCATGCCTAAAAGCCCCATTAATAAACCGCTTGCAACAATGGCTGGAATGATCGGTACAAAAATATTTGACAACGTCTTTGCAAAACGTGCAAGTGGATTCATTTTTTGTTTCACTGCTTCATCATGGCTGACAGGTTTTTCTTTCTCGTCGTCTGTCTCAAGGCCGGTCTCACGAGCAAATGGTTCATATACTTTGTTGACCGCTCCCGTTCCAAAAATGATTTGGAATTGCCCCGAGCTTGAGAAAGCCCCCTTTACCCCTTCAAGTTCCTCAATGGCATCTTTGTCAATCAGTTCCTCATCTTTCATCACCAATCTGAGTCTTGTTGCACAATGCGTGGCACTGATGACATTTTTCTTGCCGCCTAATAGTTCTGTTAATTCTTTGGCTGTTTTTTGATAATCCATGTTGTCTCCTCCTTTTTTAAAACAAAAAAGACCTAAAATTCACTAACGATAAAAGGACATACACGTCCCCTCGTTACGCAAATTTTAGGTCTTGCCTGCCTGACAGTCACAATCCCGCGATATCAAGTTTTGATTACGCTTTCATCATAGTATAAGAGCGTCACGTGCGTCAACCTCTTTTTTCGAATCTATTGACCCATATACACTATTTAAAGTAGTGTGCATAAAAAAAAGCCTGCATGCAGGCACAACCACTAAACCAATTCGGCATCCTGCAGACGCTGGACATGCAGCGTGATGTAGCCGATCTCCGATTCAGGGAGATGAAGTTCATATTCATTTTTTAACAATTCAGCGAGTCCACGTGCACACTGGTAAGCCAAATCATACTTTGTTTGGATAAAACTCAGCATGTCATCGTCCATGATTTGAAATGCCTCATTTGATTCCAACCTGCCTAATGCATACCTCAAATGTGTCACAAGTCGCTGATAGGAAATACTATCCTCATCAATTGAATGCTGAAAATAGCTTTCTATATGCTCGATCATTTCTTTGATCATCGTTGTATATTTCACGGTTTTTTTCATAGACTCCGTATTCATTTTGGCCGTATGAATATGGAGTGCCACATACCCTGCCTCATCGTCCGGCAGTTCAACCCCAAGCCGATCCTTTACATAACGAATGGCATACTTTCCAATTTCATATTCCTGCTTATATAAGACTTTGATCTCACCAAGCAATTTATTATATAGCACAATGCCCTTTTGAATGCGCTCAATGGCAAAGGATAAATGGTCAGTCAGTGATATGTGGATATGATCACTAAGCGGCATCATCAGTTCACCCTCTGCATAACTGATGATATGCTCTGCCACCTCAATATGCGCTTCGGGCAATGTCGCAAGAATTTGTTTGAATTTCTCATTTTCTTCACGCACAACAAAGATTTTCTCTATTTTTTGAACGGGAATGACGTCATTTTTCCCCTTCTGAAAAGCAATTCCGGGCCCCATCACAATTTTCTCCTGATCACCCTCCTTTACAATCACCGCATTGTTATTCAATATCTTATATATCTTCAAGGGGTATCCTCTCCCACTAGATAACGTTTCTTATGTGGGATTTTACCCTGTTTCATCTCCCATGTAAAGGTAAGAGCGGACCAGCACGCGCCTCTCTCGTCGTCTTCTCATCAAGCATCATCAGACTTTGCTTAAATGGTTTCTCTGACCTGCGCTTCTTGTTCTTTTCTTCTGCCAGCTTCTCTAGCTCTCTCTCGTTCACGACTTGAAAGAAACGATCATCCACCGCAGCCGCCTGAAAACGTTGCTGCTTCATCATCACACCAGGATTCACAAGCACATTCATCATGAAACCAAACCATACACTCAACCAGTTTCTGAATTTCCTCACCGAACATCCCTCCGCTTTTCTTAGAATCTAGCAGTTCTAGCAAAACAACTGCTCCTATCATATCCCGAGAAAAAAGAGAGGTTTGTCACAATCTGGGTGAAAAAACAAACTAGTTTTCAGAAGTTTTGTTGAAAAGTGCAGAAGATCATCATGTACGAGGATGTTTGAATAAAAATTTTATACACACTATATCCAAAAGATAAGCACACCTTATCAACAGGGTTTATCCACATATCAACACCCCATTACTAGATTTTGTGTATGAGATTTTTTTGTTTTCCATATATATATCTAAATAATTGAGTTATCAACAGGAGTTTGTGTATAAGTGAGACTTTATAAACAAAATAGTTCTTTATAACTATGTAAAATAAGACCATTTTAGTAAAGGAATTGTTTTCATCGTATTGAATACTTAATAACGGGCAGTGAATCTTTCCTATTTATCCACAAAAAGAAAGGCTATCTCCCTAAAAACACAGCTAGAAAGGGGAAAATTAATGAAAAAGGTCATCTCTCGTTCTTCTGTTCTATTGTTCTCCACTATTTTTATTTTATCCACATTCTTTACAGGTCAACAGGCTAGTGCCGCTCCATCAAACAAACAGGTGGAACTGGAAAAAGCAGAAATCTTCGGTGAAATCAATGTCAATTCTAGAAAACACACCACTGTCATTGTTGAATTAAAGGAAAAATCCTTAGTTGAAGCAAAGCAAGAAGGCAAAGCTCAAACAAAGGCCTCCCTCAAAAAATCTCGAACAAAAGTAAAAAATGAAGCACTCAAAGAAATTGATAAAGCGAGTGTTCGTCAAGAATACGAAAAAGTCTTCTCTGGTTTCTCGATGAAACTTCCTGCAAACGAAATTCCGAAGCTGCTCGCAGTTGACGGAGTAAAAGCCGTTTATCCGGATGTTACATATCAAACAGATGAAGTGAAAAAAGAAAGCATCCAGCTTCCAAACGAAGATGTCTCCCCCTTTATGGATAAAAGCGCTCCATTTATCGGTGCCCCAAAAGCTTGGGATGCCGGCTACTCTGGAAAAGGGGTAAAAGTCGCTGTCATTGATACTGGAGTAGACTATACCCACCCTGATTTAAAAGGAAACTTCGGTTTATACAAAGGCTATGATTTTGTTGATAATGATTATTCTCCGCAAGAGACACCTAAAGGAGACCCTAGAGGTGAATCGACAGACCATGGCACACACGTCGCAGGAACAATTGCTGCCAATGGACAAATTAAAGGTGTCGCAAAGGATGCCTCACTTCTTGCGTACCGTGTACTTGGACCAGGCGGTTCTGGGACGACTGAAAACGTCCTTGCAGGCATCGACCGTGCTGTTACTGATGGAGCAGATGTCATGAACCTCTCTCTCGGAAATAGTGTGAATAATCCTGATTATGCTACAAGCATCGCACTCGATTGGGCCATGTCTGAAGGCGTTGTCGCTGTCACATCAAATGGAAACAGCGGTCCGAACAGCTGGACAGTCGGATCTCCCGGCACGTCAAGAGATGCAATATCTGTCGGAGCAACTCAGCTTCCTTACAGCCTTTACAATGTGAAATTCCCGAACTATTCTACTGCAAAAGTGATGGGCTACTACCAAGAGAGTGATTTAAAAGCACTTGACCAAAAACAAGTCACACTCGTCCATGCAGGTATCGGTGACGAAAAAGCATTTGAAGACATCGATGTGAAAGGAAAGGTTGCCGTGATCGAACGAGGAGCCATTGCCTTTGTTGATAAAGTCGACAATGCAAAAGCTGCTGGTGCAATCGGCGTTGTGATGTATAACAACACCGATGGAGAAATTCCAGTCGATGTACCGAGTCTTGCTCTTCCTACGATTAAGCTTTCAAAAGCTGAAGGAACGGCGCTTGTCAAAGCCATTGAGGCTGGAGACAATACAACGACTTTCTCCATTCAATTTGTCAAAGAACTTAGTGAGCAAGTCGCTGACTTCTCATCTCGTGGACCAGTTGTGGATACGTGGATGATTAAACCTGATTTATCAGCGCCAGGCGTCAGCATTGTGAGTACAATCCCAACGCATGATCCTTCTCAGCCTTACGGATATGGCTCAAAGCAAGGGACAAGCATGGCTTCACCGCATGTGGCAGGGGTTGCAGCGATCATGAAGCAAGCAAAACCATCTTACTCAACAGAACAAATCAAAGCATTACTCATGAATACAGCAGAAAAACTATTTGACGCAAACGGCAGCCCATTCCCTCACAACACACAAGGGACAGGCAGTGTTCGAATCATTGAATCACTCCAAGCGTCATCTATCGTTTCTGATGCGAGTTATTCTTACGGCACTTTCTTGAAAGAAAAAGGCGTTCAAATCAAAACAAAGAAATTCAAGGTAGAAAACCTTTCAAAAGCACCGAAAACGTATACCATTGATTACAAATTCGATGGCAGCGGCATCAGCACAAATGGAACGAAAAAAATCACTGTCAAAGGGAATTCCACTGGGTCCTTTACTTCCGCGGTACAAGTGAAATATGGTAAAACGAAAAAAGGAACGTACCAAGGCAGCATTACCCTTCGCGAAAATGGCAGAAAGGTCACAGAGATTCCGACTTTATTGATTGTAAAAGAGCCTGATTATCCTCGCGTCACTTCGGTTTCTGTAGAGCCGGATAACCGTGCTGGAAGCTATGTCATTAGCAGCTATCTGCCTGGCGGAGCTGAAAACCTTGCATTCCTCGTCTACTCGACAGATGGAGAGTATTTAGGTGAAGCAGGTGTTTATCAACATGTTGATAAAGGAGAACACCGCGTAAAATGGAATGGCACAATTAATCAAGGTCAAAAGCTCGAATCTGGTGAGTATACAATGCTTGCGTATGCAAGTTTGAAAGGGAAATCCGACACTGTTCAAACGAAGGAACCTTTCGATATTTATCCTGAATAAATGTGAATCACAAGAAAAGCCTTGTATGAGTGGATCGCTCATCAAGGCTTTTCGATCATATATGGAGGAAAGAGAGATTGATGTTGATATTGCTATGGATCGTTTCTTTTTTTATTGCTTTTTTTCTAACGATCACCTTGGTGTATTTTTTCACCCTTTTATATGCGAACCATCCTCGTCCTTTTCATCAAGCATGCGAGCTGACGGTCTATGTGTCCTTCATTTACCCGCTTAGTTTGCTGGTGACAGCCACATTTATTTTCATCATGATGCTCCTCTTCCCTATCTACCGGCTGCGTGGACGGTAAACAGACATACATACGTTATGCATCAAAGGCTTCTTTTAATAAACGATAAGATGTGAGCCGGTCTTGCATGCGGTGAGTGATGGTCACGGCGATCACTTCATCTGTACGATAAGCCTTCGTTAGTGCCGTCAGCTGTTTTTTCACAGAAGATGGCGTTCCAACCACCATCCTTTGACGATTGGCAGCCACTCGTTTTTGTTCATATGGACTATAGGAATAAGCCTGTGCCTTTTCATATGAAGGAAAGCCCCCGAGGTTTTGCCCCTGTTCATTGGCAAGTAAGGATAAATCTAAGCTGACTGCCAGTTTTTCTGCCTGTTCCTCTGTTTCAGCACATAAAACGAAGACCGCCAGACTAACGCGCGGCTCATCACCGAATGCTGAAGGTTCGAACCGGTTGATATATTGCTCCACAGAATCTTCTCCGCCTTCGCCATTGATAAATAGCGCAAACGTATAGCCTGCACCTGCTTTCGCCGCAAGTCTTGCACTTCCTCCAGAGGAACCAAGCATCCATACCTCTGGTGCAGTCTCTACCTTCGGAGAAGCGGTTAAATGAGGCAGTGGATAAAATTCATCTGCTAGGTCGTGTAAATAGACCTTCAGCTCTTCTACCTGCTCAGGATATTGATCACCTAGACGTTTTCGTTCACCATGATGAAGAGCTATGGAGGAAATGGGCATACCACCAGGAGCACGTCCAATCCCAAGATCGATTCTGCCAGGAGCGAGTGCTTCAAGAACCCTGAAGTTCTCTGCTACTTTATAGGCGCTATAGTGAGGCAGCATCACACCGCCTGAGCCAATACGTATTTGTGACGTAACGGCTGATAGATGACCGAGAAGCACCTCTGGGCTCGATCCTGCAAGCCGGTTTGAAAAGTGATGCTCTGATACCCAAAAACGGTGATAGCCCCACTTCTCTGCCTGCTTTGCCAATTCAACCGTTTGCTTTAAGGCTTCAGCAGGTGTTGCATCTCCAATCAAAGGAGATTGATCCAGTATACTTAATTTCATCTTACTGCACCTCTTACAGAAATCCCCCTCTCTCAATCGAAAGGGGGATTTCTTATTTATTTTCGATTAAAGCCCTTCTCTTTCACAAATTCCCCAAGGAAGGCACGCTTTGGCTGACTAAAGCCGCGAAGCATCTGCTTAGACCAAGTATCTGTTCTCTCTCCGTTTGTTCGTTCTTCATAATATGATGAAATACGGTCATCGTATTCTTTTAAATAACGATCCACATGCGCTTCATCTTGCTGATATGAATTTTCATGATAAATGAGTTCAACTGGCATTCGTTCCTTTTGTGACGATTGACTCGCTGGATGTCCGACAACCAGACCAAATAACGGCAGCACATATGATGGCGTTTCAAGCAAATCAGAGACTTCTCTCAGTTGATTACGCAGACCGCCTATATAGCAGATCCCAAGTCCCATTGATTCTGCGGCTATACTCATATTTTGCGCAGCGAGCGCTGTATCAATGACGCTAATGAGAAAGGCTTCTGTATTCTCAAGCGCCTCCTGATGATTCTTCCCTGCTTTTTTTGCAATATCATCATGGCGTTTCAAGTCTGCACAGAAGACAAAGAAATGCCCATTCTTCTCAACGTATGGCTGATTCCCAGCCAGTTCAGCAAGCTTGGCCTTCTTCTCCTGATCTGTCACACCAATAATACTGTACGCCTGTACATAGCTTGATGTCGAAGCAGCCTGTGCACTTTTAATAAGTGTCAGCACCTCTTCTTCGGTCAAACGCTCGTCTGTAAACGAACGGATGGACCGATGATTTAATATCGTTTCTATCGTTTTGTTCAATTCGAAGACCTCCTTCACTTCTACTATCATAAGGCAAAGCCATATGGCTTTTCAAAAATTAAAACTCGAATGAAAAAAGACAGTCTATGCTTAGACTGCCCTTACCCGTTTTATTTAAATAAATAACTTTGGTATTTCGTTAATTGAACACTTGCATTATAAGCAATCCCGAATCCAATGAGAACAGATAAAACAGAGCTTCCTCCGAAGCTGATAAATAGGAGCGGAATTCCTGTTACAGGCATCACGCCTATGTTCATCCCAATGTTCTGGAACGTATGGATCACAATAAGTGCTGTATATCCCACACAAAAGAATGACGCAAATCGGCTATAAGGATGGATACGGTCAATCAGCACGACAAGCCGGTAGATCAAGAAGAAGAACATGATCACAACAAACGCACAGCCGATAAACCCAAAGGCTTCTCCTATAATGGAGAAAATCATATCTGTTTGTGCTTCTGGGACATAGACCTTTAAGTTTTTAACCCCATTCCCAAAAATCTGTCCAGCACCAATAGCCATAATGGCCTGGTCTACTTGGTATTTATCAGACCCCGACGCATCCTGAGTCTGCGCTTGGTTGGTTGACGTTGAACTATCAGGTAGCCAAGCGGTAATCCGGTTAATCTGATACTGCTGAATACCAATTGTTTTCGCAACATCAGGGAAAAGTATGATCACGGCTAACACAGCGGCAACTAAAAGCACAACAACGGAACCGATGAGAGAAATCAGCTTCCAATTGACCCCTGATAAAAACACCATCACAACGACAATAAACATACAGACAGCTGCCGTACCTGCATCCTGTAAGAAAATCAGTCCAACTGGAACAGCTGCCACCCCGGCAATTTTTAATAGAAGGAAGATATCATCTTCTAATGTCCGTTTTCCTCTAGGGCTTGACTTGCCAATAACAGATGCGAGCATCATAATCAAACCAATTTTCATGAACTCTGAGGGCTGAAGTGTTCCAACCCCCGGTATCACAAACCAGCTTTTTGCACCATTTTTAATTGGAGCAAAATCATGACCTCCGATTTGTGCAGGAGCGACTTTCAGAAAGAGTAACAACAGGATGCCGCCTATAAAAATATAGAGACTTAGCTTCTCTAATTGCTCCAAATCAAAGTAATTTATGGCTACGATACATATAACTCCGACCATGTAATAAATAATCTGTCTGGTCCATGCATTAGATCCATACTGCCCAAATTGACCCGCAGCATAAATCGCAATGACACTGATGGCAAAGAAGGCTAAAAATATAAAAATTAAATCCCCTTGATAGTACGGAGATGTATTCTGCTTGTTCATGAACTAACCACCCTTATTACAAAACATAAAAGCCCTTATTTATATTAGATTGAAATTTTCACAAAAGCAACTCACCTTAAATATGACGGAAGATACATCCGAAAGGTTCCAATCATTTTTCAAAAAATGAAATACTTTTCATCCTAACAATAGGAAAAAATTCCTCTATACTCTTTCCATTCAACCGATCACGAGTCCTTTAAAAAGATTATTTTACAGATATTAAGGGGAAAATTCAATGACCTATGTGGCGATATGACAAGCAATTATCAAGTCAGCATAAGTTTTATGAAGAGAAAAGGAAAAAGCCACTTTCTACGGAATAAGGCCCATTTTCCAATTATTGAGTTTACTTCAAAGTCAATTGTGGTATAATACTTGTAACAAAATGTTCACAATATCTCCTAAAAACAGACACAATTGCATCCTGACCTCTCATTTGAATTGAACATCAACTTACAAAGGAGTTGGATACGATGGATATGTTCTTTGCGTACCTATGTATTGCAACGGCTACACCCCTGTTTTTATGGCTTGAAAACAGAAAAATTGCGCTAGCTTCAATTCCACCCATTATGATTATGTGGATTTTCTTCGGTCTTTACATGACAAGCAGTTTATCTCCAGCAGGACATACCTTCATGATCGCATTCTTTGCCATTAACGTCATTTTGGCACATATTGCAGCGTTCCTCATTTATGGACTTCCATTCATTCGCAAAAGATTCAGTAGCACCAGATAAATAACGCACCACTTATTGGAGACGTTATCAACATCATGATAAAAACCACTCACCTTTGAGAGATGAGTGGTTTTTTATTATTTCTCTGAATGCTCCGATTGCTTTGGCGCAGAAGGTGAATAACCGTCTTTGCTGTTCTCTCCGTGGCTGTAGTGAGCCGCAAAGATCCAAACAGATCCGATAACGAAGATAATCGCACAAAACAGACCAAACAATGTATTTCCGACTTGAACAGTTCCGTTCTCGCTTTCTGTCATGTGCATAAACATGAATAGCTGCAAGAACGCTTGAATGAAGGCAAAACCAAAGATAATCCAAAGTTTTGCAGAACTGCCAATTTCAGCTCCAATGGCAATCCAGAATGCTAAGATCGTTAGCACGATGGATAGGATGAAGCCAACTACGTGTTTCCAAGGGAAGTGTTCGTGCTCTGCTGAGGAATTTGTTTTTCCAGCCATATCACAAAAGCCCCCCTAATCCGATCAAGTAAACAGCTGTGAAGATGAAAATCCATACTACATCAAGGAAATGCCAGTATAGACTTGAGATAAAAATCTTCGATGCTGTTTGTGGAGTTAATCCACGTTTTTTAATTTGGAACAAGACCCCGGTAATCCAGAAGATACCGATGGATACGTGTAGTCCGTGAGTTCCTAAGAGTACAAAGAATGCAGACCAATACGCACTTGTATGAATGCTCGCGCCCTCATGTACATAATGGAAGAACTCGAAAATCTCAAAGCCAACGAAGCCTGCACCTAGAAGCAGTGTCAGAATCGTCCAAATGACAACCCCTTTTGTACTTCCACGGCGCATTTCATGAACGGCAATCCCACATGTAAATGAACTAACCAATAGCAGGAATGTCATGATCAATACAAGCTTCATATCAAACAGCTCAGCTGGTAAAACGCCGCCAGCTGTTCTGCCATGAAGAACAAAGTAGGTCGCAAAAAGTGTTGAGAATAACACGATTTCCGCGCCAAGGAATATCCAGAAACCAAGGATGTTTAAACGTCCCGTTTCAGACTGATATTCAAGCGGTGCATTTGCATAGCTGCTATCATTATGTCCCATTACTTCTGCGCCTCCTTATTCTTTTTCTCTGTTTCAATCACTTCTTCAACAGGAATATAGTAGCCATCGTCGTATTCGAATGAACGTAAAATCATCGTTGCAAATACACCGATTAAGCCAATAACGCCAATCCAGTACCATTCAAATACAAGACCGAATGCACCAAGTCCGAAGAATGCAGACATGATAAGCGGTCTGCCTGAATTGTGCGGCATGTGAATTTTCTTGAATTCTTTTTCAGGATGAACGTCTACATTGTTTTGCTTCCAATGATGGAATGCATCTGGTGTTGTCACTTCTGGAAGTGCTGCAAAGTTATAATGCGGCGGAATTGCAGAAGATGTCGCCCAGTCAAGAGTACGTCCCTCTCCCCAGCTGTCTCCAGACACTTCACGCTTCGCGTGTCTCCAGCTGTAGTAAATGTTGTAGCAAAGGATGATGAATCCGACACCCATCATAAATGCACCAATTGTTGAGATAAAGTTTAGTGCAGTCCAGCCATCTTCTGGTCCATACGTATAAATACGTCTTGGCATTCCTTGCAGTCCTAAGAAGTACTGCGGGAAGAAACAGATGTTAAATCCGATCATGAATACCCAGAAGAACCATTTGCCGATTCTTTCGTTTAACTTGTAACCAAACATTTTTGGATACCAGAAAACAAGACCAGCAAAACAAGCAAACACAGTACCTGCGATTAATACATAGTGGAAGTGGGATACAAGGAAGTACGTGTTATGGTACTGGTAATCCGCAGCTGCCATCGCAAGCATAACCCCAGTGACACCACCGATAACGAAGTTCGGGATGAAACCAAGTGCCCAAAGCATTGGTGAAGTAAAGCTGATACGGCCTCGATACATCGTAAAGAGCCAGTTAAAGATTTTCACACCTGTTGGTACAGAAATTGCCATTGTTGTAATCGAGAAGAATGAGTTAACCGCTGCACTGTTCCCCATTGTAAAGAAGTGGTGAACCCACACAAGGAAACTAAGAACAGAGATTGCCACAATCGATACAACCATCGCTTTGTAACCAAACAACTGTTTTCTTGAGAACGTCGCAAAGATTTCTGAGAAAATACCGAAAGCCGGCAGGATCACGATATATACCTCAGGATGTCCCCAAATCCAGAAAAGGTTCGCCCAAAGCATTGGCATACCGCCTGCTTCGAGTGTAAAGAATGCAGAACCGAATAAACGATCAAATGTCATAAGTGCTAAAGCAACTGTTAGTACAGGGAATGCGAATACGATGATGACAGACGTGATCAATGTTGTCCATGTAAACATTGGCATACGCATAAGCGTCATACCTTTTGTACGCATTTTTAAGATGGTCACCATGAAGTTAATACCAGTCATAAGTGTACCAATACCTGCAATTTGGAGCCCGAGCAAGTAATAGTTCTGTCCAGGTCCTGGTGAGAAATCATTTCCGGCGAGCGGCATGTAACTCGTCCAGCCTGCACTTGGTGATCCTCCAATGACGAAGGAAATGTTGAACAGCATCGCTCCGACCATAAATGTCCAGAAGCTCAGGTTGTTCAAATAAGGGAATGCAACGTCACGTGCACCAATTTGAAGAGGTACAACGACGTTGATTAAACCAATTAAAAATGGCATCGCCATGAATAGAATCATGATCGTACCATGCGTTGTGAAAATTTCATTATAGTGGTTGGAATCTAAAAACGTATTATTAGGAAGCGCCAGCTGTGCGCGCATCATCAGTCCGTCTACCCCACCGCGGAAGAACATAATCACAGCAGCAAGGATATACATGATCCCAAGCTTTTTATGATCAACTGATGTTAGCCATTCTTTCCAAAGCCATTTCCACTTTTTAAAGTAGGTTAAAACAAATACGATAGCAATGGAAGTAAGAGCGATAGAAATTTGCGCACCAAGAATTAATGGGTCTCCAGTTACAAAAAACTCATCCCATTTCAAATGCATAACGGCCTCCTCCTTTCCTTAGTCAGTTTATTCATTATCTAGTTTTCTTTTATAGTTCTTCACATTCTCGAAAGGATCTGTTTTGGAATGCGGAGAAACTGATTGGTAACCTAAACGTTTGCGTGCTTGGAGTGCGTATTCAGAATCCTCTCCATGCTTCGCAAAGGATAAATGTGTTGATGAGAATGTCTGCACATCTGCAGCATCAGGAAGCATCAAGTAGTCATACGTTTTCTTCGTTAACTTTGGTGCTTCTTTTTTCGTTTTGCTTACCCATTTATCATAGTCAGACTGCTTCATCGCATTGACTTTGAATTTTTGCTGAGCAAAGCCCTCGCCTGTGAAGTTGGCGTTTCTTCCTTCATATGTGCCAACTTGATCAGCTTGAAGATATTGTTCCATCTCCATTCCAGCCATCGCATACTTCTCCCCGCCTAGCTGAGGAATCCATAGTGATGCCATTGTATCAGCAGAAGTGATTTTGAATAAAACCGGCTGATCTTTTGGAATGTTTAAGTAGTTCACTGTCTCAATATTTTCCTCTGGATAGCTAAAGATCCATTTCCAATCAACAGCTGTAGCATAAACGACAAGAGGATCTTTATGGCTTGTTGCTTGAGGTGCCTCTTCCAAAGAGTAAATTGTTTTTACAGTTGGAACTGAAAGGGCAGCAACGATTAATATTGGGATCACTGTCCAGATAACTTCTAGAAGCGTATTCCCGTGTAGTTCTGGATTATAAGAGGCGTTTCCAACGTCCTTACGCTCACGGTATTTTACCAAAATGATGGTAAACAGTACAAATACCGCACCAACGATAAAGAGCATGAATCCGATGGATAAAAGGATTAAGTCTTTTTGTTGTGCTGCGACAGGTCCTTTAGGATCTAAAACAGCGATATTGCTGCAACCTCCTAATAAAAAAACACTCACGAGCATCGCTAATAAAAGCATAGGTTTAATGGCTCTGAACAAGAAGATCACCATCCTTCCTTAGATAATGTATATATTGCTGAATAATTGTGAAAAGCCATCTGCCTTCGAAAACTTTTCTTCCCTTTGTAATGCTATCAAAATCTGTTAGAGTTAGCTTCCCTTTTTTCAAAAGTTCATTTATTTTTCAACAGATTTCTATTAAAATGTCATAAATTCGACATAAATTTATATTATTGCACACACAATAAATTTCTAGGATTTTGAAAAGTTGAGAGTTGAAGGCAAAGGACAAACAATCAAGAACTTTGTCAAATTTAGGTTTACCACAATAAAAAAGTTTGGTCAAATTTCAATTTAACTTAATGAAATTTTATCTAGGTAAACAATTTCAAAATAGGTATCCCCACATTTAACAAAAACCTTACTCATTTTAACGCAAGTTCACAAGAAAAGAAAGTATCGATCCTCTGTGTATACGCTGTAAGAATTGGTAATGATGCTGAATTAGTGGAATCTCGCTAAAGACTTCCAGCAAAAAACCGGCTCAGCGCCGGCACTCTGCATTTATTCATCTCTCACTAAGATGTCAGGTCGTCTATAGATCTTCCCTTCATGTTCAATGTCCATGTACGTCCACTTGCCTGTATACGTTAAAAAGCGGTTGCCCTCTTTTTCTACAACAATCGTATCCTCTGATTTCAGTCCAGGCAATGAAGGGTTCCATGTAAACACTTGATGAAGCTGAATTTCTTCCTTCGATGAGGGAACAGCAATGATTTCCCTAGATACAAATCCCGTCTTTCCCCCTTGATGAAGCTTTTTCCAGCTATCAGGGAAGCCCTCTTTTTCGTACTGAGCAATACCTGCTTTCAGAACATCACCTAATGTTTCCCCAGGACGTGTAGCGGCATTCATGACCGTGTCAATTCGTGCTAGCCGCTCTTTGTTCTCTTCAAGCTCCTTCGGAAGCTGACCAAAGTAAACAGACCTTGTAACATTTGCAACGAGCCCGTGCCGCTCCGCGCAGAGAACAACAAGCGCGTGCTTTTGAAGAGCTTTATCTGTTGGAATCGGGTGACGATATTGATGGATCCGGTCATCCGTTGCCACAAGCAGGACTTCTATCGTCATCCCTTGCGCAATGGCTCTTTGAGCAACAAGCGAAGCAATCTCGTGCTCGGTCTGCCCTGGAACGATTTCTTGACAGACACTTTCTACAATGACCGCTGTTTCATGACAGAGCGTTTCATATTGTCTGAGCTGTGAGGCAGTTAGGATCGAGCGAATATTCGACAAATCCGGTTCGATCCATTCGAATCCATCCATTTGAATGTCCGTCCCAATTCGTTTACCTTTTGTGAGTTCTTGAATGTATGGGGTCTCATCCTCATACCAATCCATTGTGACCACTTGAAACGGATGATCGACGTACGCCATTTCCTCTTCAATGATCCGCTTTTCTTCCATTTGATTCACAATGAGAACGAGGTCGTCTTTTAAGACGAGCAGCTGGCACACGCCCTCTGGCGTATTTAACACAATATGATTCCTTCTTCCGCCTGTCAGCCAGGAGAAGTTATTTCGCTTTTGAATCAAAACACCTTCAAGCTGCTTTACTTCCATTAGTTCTCTTACTTGTTCAATCATCTAATCACCTGCCTATTTGAAGTGTTTGAATGAAACGGTTAAAAGCTATTTTCCCTTGCTCAGTTCTTTTAAACACACCTGCCTGCGAGAGAATTCGAGAAAAAATAAAGCCAATTTCTTTTTGTAAAATGGTTTCGGTATTGTTCTCTGTAAAGGAATTCTCTTCAAGCAGCCGCTTCGCCCAAGCCTCGTGCTTCATGATAGCAGGACGGGCTTTGATTTCTTCAAGTGGATTTTCGGATAGCAAAGCCTCTTTTAATTGGCTTATTTCCTCTGCTAATCTACCAGGAAGCACAGCAAGGCCCATGACTTCAATTAATCCGATATTCTCTTTTTTAATATGGTGGACTTCTTCGTGCGGATGGAAAATGCCGTCCGGGTGCTGCTTGTTTGTACGGTTATTACGAAGCACTAAATCTAATTCATAGTCATCCCCGTGGCGCCTCGCAATAGGTGTAATGGTGTTGTGAGGTGTCTCTCCTGTATGAGCGATGACCCCCACCTCTTCATCTGAATACAGTTTCCACTCATGTAAGATAAAGTCTGCTGCGTCTGCGAGCGACTGCCGCTCACTGCTTCGAAGGCGGATCACAGACATCGGCCATTTCACAATACCAGCTCGCACACCTGGAAAGGCATTGAGAGAAAAGACCTCTTCCATCTCTGCTTTTGCCATCGGAAATTCATGTGCACCGCCCTGAAAATGGTCATGACTTAATATACTGCCACCGACAATCGGAAGGTCGGCGTTCGACCCGATGAAATAGTGCGGGTATATAGATATGAAGGAAAGCAGTCGTTCAAAGGTCTTTTTGGTGATGCTCATTGGCTCATGTTTGCCTTTGAACACTATACAGTGCTCGTTGTAATACACATAAGGTGAAAATTGCAGAAACCACGATTCACCTGAGAGTGACACAGGAATAATCCGATGATTCTGTCTCGCTGGATGGTTAATCCGTCCCTCGAACCCAACGTTTTCTTTACAAAGGAGACAAAGAGGATATTGCTTTTGGCTGAGCTTCTTGGCTTCAGCGATGGCTTTGGGGTCCTTTTCCGGCTTCGATAGATTAATGGTGATCTCTAGCACACCATCTTCTGTTCGTGTAAACCACTGTACATTTTTGGCGATCCTGCCTGTATGAATGTAGTGTGCATGCTGCTGCATCTCATAGAACCAGCTCGTAGCTGCCTTCGGTCCTCCCTGCTGACGTTTTTCCTCAAACTTCGCATAGATGACACTTGGAGGTGCCACCAAGCAGCCCATGATTTTCGCATCTAGTAAATCACGATACGTATCCGTCCCCTCAGGAATAAGTTCTGTTTCTACTGCCCAATCGAGCATCGGCATTAAGATGTCTTCAAGGTCTTCTTCTCCTGAGACTGTTCTTGCTTCCGCTTCATCGAGTCTGAGCACCTCAAGCAGTCGATTTCTCGTATATTCGATATCTAGTGATGTTATCAGCTCTTTATTCATCCCGTATTGAATCAGCTGTTCCAGCTTTTCAAAAATATCAATCGCCATTCCCTCTGTCCCCTCTCTTGCCTGCCTTTACGTTTTATTCACTTTGGTAGCCATCTGGATGCTTCTGAAACCAATCCCACGCACTCTGAATGATCGTGTGAATGTCAGCATATTGAGGTGTCCATCCCAATTCTTGCAGTGCTTTTTCAGAAGAAGCAATCAGCTTTGCTGGATCTCCCGCGCGCCTTTTTGCCACTTGTGCAGGGATGGCATGCCCCGTGACTTTTCTGACGGCTTCTACGACCTGCTTCACGGAGAACCCTGTTCCATTCCCTAAATTGTAGGTCGCACTGCCTTTTCCAGCACGCAGCCGGTCAACAGCTAAGATGTGTGCCTCTACTAAATCCATCACATGAATGTAATCTCTAATACACGTGCCATCCTCTGTCTCATAATCATCACCGTAAATCATGATTTGATCCCGTTTTCCTAAAGCAACTTGCAGAATAATTGGAATGAGATGCGTCTCAGGCTGATGATCCTCTCCGACAAGTCCTTCTGTATGGGCACCAGCTACATTAAAGTAGCGAAGTACTACGTATTCTATTCCATACGCTTGCTCAGACCACTTCAGCATTTTTTCAATGGCTAGTTTCGTTTCTCCATAAGGATTCGTTGGGTTCGTTTCATCCGTTTCAACGATCGGCACCCGCTTCGGTTCACCGTATGCAGCAGCAGTGGAAGAAAAGACGATGAGTTTCACATCAAATTCATTCATGACTTGTAGTAAAGTAGTTGCTCCGCCGACGTTGTTGTTATAGTACTTAAGCGGGTCTGTTACACTCTCCCCAACAAGTGAATCTGCCGCAAAGTGCATGACCGCTTCTATTTGATGCGTTTTGAACACCTGTCTTAAAAAGGCGTGATCTCGTAAATCACCCTCCTCTAAGACAGCTCCTTCCAAAACAGCTTCTTTGTGGCCTGTCTGCAAATTATCCACTACCACTACTCGTTCGCCTTTCGCTAAAAGAGCCGCCACTGCATGACTGCCTATGTACCCTGCTCCTCCACAAACTAAAATTGTCATCACACTTCCCCCTTTGTGAGTTCTCTTGCGCCGCCTCCAATTCCAGCTGTGTAAAAAGAGGCTTGAATCCCTGTTTTCTCTTGATATATCGCACCAGTTTCTTCTATAAATGAATCTAGCAGCTCTTCTTTCACGATGCTGATCGTACATCCGCCAAAGCCTGCACCTGTCATACGGGAGCCAATCGTCCCCGGGTGCCGCCAAGCTGCTTCAACCAGTGCATCTAGTTCAAGTCCTGTTACTTCATAATCATTCTTTAAAGAAAGATGAGAAGCCTTCATGAGCCCACCTAGTTCTTCCATTTTATCATCTTTCAGAAAATTTACTGCTTTCATCGTCCGCTCGTTTTCCGTCACGACATGTCTTGCTCGTTTGCGGCAGACGTCATCTTCAATCAAGTGGGCAACCCTCGCAAATTCATCCGCAGTGAGCTCACATAAGTGGGCAATGTCGTTTTCTTTCTGAAGATCATTTAAAGCGGATTGACACTCTGCCCGGCGCTCATTGTATTTGGAATCAGCCAGTGTCCGTTTTTTGTTTGTATTGGCGATGACAAGCGCAAGTCCCTCTTGCCGAAACGGACTATATTCAAAGGCAAGGGTGTCACAATTGAGCAAAATGGCGTGATCTTCTTTTCCAAGGGCAATCGAAAACTGATCCATGATCCCGCAATTGACACCAATAAATTCATTCTCTGCACGCTGTGAAAGGAGGGCAAGTTGGACATTTGAAACGCTGAATGAATGCCATTCATTGATGAGAACAGCGGTAACAAGCTCAATGGAGGCAGAGGAAGACAGGCCTGCACCATTTGGAATATTGCCACTGTACACAATGTCAAAGCCTTCTTCTATCTTCATTCCTGCTTCGATAAACTGTTTGAACACACCCTTCGGATAATTTGCCCAGCCGTCCGATTCTACGTAAGCGATTTCAAAAAGATTGAATTCTTTCACACCATCGCGATCAAAGTTCAAGGAATACATTCTCACGCGGCCATCTGACCGCTTCGCACAAGCAGCATACGTCCCGAGAGTAAGCGCGCATGGAAACACATGTCCTCCATTGTAATCTGTATGTTCACCAATCAAGTTCACTCTTCCTGGGGCAAAAAAGTAGCGAAGTTCCTCTCTATCTCCAAATTGCTGGTGAAATGCCGCGCGTAACGTATCGATCATATCCATTCCCCTTTTCTCTTCTGATACTTTTTATTTTAGTTGTCCCAGCAGCATCAGTTCAATGGTAAAAAAATCGTTAAAAAATACCCTTTTTTTGCTGTGAATGGTACGATGTGATATGAGGTGTAACATGATTCTAAATAGAAAAAGGTTGTTTTTTGCTGTGAAGGAGGGTTTCCAATTTGAAGAAAGAAGCATTTGCATTTCGTTTTCACCATTCTGATGTGACATTGCCAGCACAAATCTGGTCTGTTGGCTGGGAAGTTCAATCTTCTTCGTTATATAGCTGGAATGGCGTGGAGCGGAAGGATCAGGGCAAGTGCATCTTTCAGCTCACACTGTCTGGACATGGCATGATTGAAATCGGAGAGAAACGTTTCAAAGTATTGCCGGGTCAGGCCTTTCTCGTGAAAAGCCCAAGTGCCTACCAATATTATTTTCCAGAAGACAGTGAGCATTGGGAATTTCTTTATTTAACGCTTTACGGGGAAGCCTGCGATCTTTGCTTTGACCAATTTATTGACCAAGGAAAGCAGGTCATGCGTTTTCATCCGAATTCCAGACCTATCCGCCTGCTCAAGACCATTTATGATGAAGCCAGTGAAAGACGGATTACCAATCCATTTGAGGGGTCTAGCCTTGCTTATCAATTTGTCATGGAACTGTATTCATATTTGCCAAAGCTTGAGGGACAAATGGAGAAATGGCCCGAGCCTATCGTTCAAGCGGCATTGTTTGCCAGCCATCATTTTCACGAGGAAATTGGCCCGGACGATATGGCAGCTGCGGCACGTTTATCCAAAAGTCATTTTACGAGGGAATTCAAAAAGGCCACTGGCTTCACACCTATTCACTATCTAACCAATATTCGGTTAGAAAAGGCGGAAACGTTATTGAAAACAACAAAATACTCGATTGAAGAAATCGCCATACAGTGCGGCTACAGAAATGCGAATTACTTGAATAAAGTCTTTCGAAAGAAAATCGGCATGTCTCCAAAGCAACTGCGGGAAACAAGCGATGCATAATAAAAAGCAGCCGCTTTCACAATTGGCTGCTTCTTTTACGCTTTCGTCAGGTCAACATGAATTCTCCCTTGTCTTAAAACAATGGTCATTTGCGTGTCAGGTGTCATTAAGTTTTCCAAAATGTCCGTTGCTGTTTGAAGCGCAATGTCCATTCGGTTGATCTTTTCCTTTTCTTGTTCCGAAAACGCTTCTGGATGTGCGGTCATTTCTTTGACTAGCCTCAGCACTTGTTCATGCTGCTTTTCTGTTTGCTGATATATGACATCATATAATTCGTCTGGCCTGCTGCTCATTTCATATCACCTATCTTTTTTCATGTGTTAAATCGCATCTTCTTTTGTTTTCTTGAAGACGAACCATTTACTGGCGACATAATTCACGACCACAATCACAAAGTTGACAAGAATTTTTGCGACAGTTTCATTGAGCGCCATTTGGGTCACAAATAAAATCATCAGCCCTAGATCTACACCTAGAGACATGAGACGAACACTAAAAAATGAAGAAAGCTCACGCATAAGGCTTTTCGTATCACGGGCCTTTTGCTTGAAGACATACTTCTTATTGGTGATATAAGCAAAGAGAACAGCAAATACCCATGAAACAACTGTAGCTGTTTTATAATCCATGGAAAACATCTCAACGAATAAGTAGAAGCTGACAATGTTGACGATGGTTGTACACACACCCATCACAAGATACATGACAACTTCTTGATACTTTTGAAAAAGGCTATACATGTCTTTCTTCATTCCTTCTTGGTGGTTTCTGTTTCTTTTAGAATACCATCTTGAGAAGAACTTCCCAAACGAACAATATGTACGTCCTGCACAGATGAAATTTGTTCTACTCGATGGCATATGTCACCTAATTGGTTTATATAAGCCAAATGTTTTAGGTCTTTTTCATTATTTTAATTTATAATCTTTTAACTGACTTTACAATTGTTTATTATTAGAAGTAAGAAATCAATATTTATGGGTTTTTTAGTCATTTTTTTAGGAACGTGGTAGGTGATAGATTTTACAAAATAGGTTAAATGTCATCATTTTTCGACAAAATCTATTTTGCGCTGTTTTCATCCACACGTACAGTTACTAGACGGTTTGTTCAAGTCATTGGTTGCAGATGAATATGTCTTATTGAACTGGAGGATATTATGGATACGCAAGTGAAAAGAAGAGTTGACGAAGAGTGGGTTTATTTGATTCAGGAAGCGAAAAAAATTGGACTAGCCATCGAAGAAATACAAGCTTTTTTAACATCCAACGGTGATCAGAAGATGATAAACAAACCGTAAATCAACGCCGTTATCCTTTGTCTTTCAGACTGCTTTGGCTAAAAGTTCTGACTTGTCAATTGACCTTTTAAAAATCCTTTCATGACGATACGCTACAGTAGAACACCCCTTCATACCAATCCCTTCCACTCATGGGGTTCTGTCTTTCTATATTAGGAGGACAGTCCGTTTCCCGTTCTTTATATGATCCCTTTTTAGCTACTATTCATAAAAATTGTTCTTCTCTCGTTATAAAACCAAGCTCCCCACCCATATATTAAGCATGAAAACAATGAGAAAGCAGAAAGGTGGGTAGAGCGTGAGTTCAGATTCCCTTTCCTATTATCACCAAAAAAAGGATCAGTATTATCATGGCGTGAACCCGGTCATTGTCAGCCGTATTCGTGAGGAATGGACGTCTTTATTGGATATCGGATGCGGCACAGGCAAGCTTGGAAAAGTCCTGAAACAAAAGGGCCGGACCATTTATGGAATTGAATCGTTTGAGAATGCAGCAAAAGAGGCTGAGCAAGAGCTAGATCATGTGCTATGCGGAAATATTGAACAGATGACGCTCCCTTACGAACAGGAACAATTTGACTGCATTATATTCGGAGATGTCCTTGAACATTTATTGGACCCGTGGGCCGTTTTAAAGAAGGTCAAACCTTTCCTTAAAAAAGAAGGAGCCATCCTGTCATCCATTCCAAATATCGGTCACATATCAACCGTTTTAGAATTATTAGCCGGCAGATTCACTTATACAGATGCAGGATTAATGGATCAAACTCATTTACGTTTCTTCACTCTTCATGAAATTCATGCACTGTTTCATTCAGCAGGCTTTCGTATTCGCGAACTCGAAACCATTCGCGTACAGCATCCTACCTACGCGAGCGTAATGAGTGATTTACATGAATTACTCATGAAGCATGGCATTCGTTCAGATTTTCATGAGGCCGCTACCGCCTATCAGTATGTGGTTGAGGCGGTTCAGCTTCATGAGTAACCCCACCATCCTGTTTGTTTTATGTGTAAATGATGAGTCTATGTTTCAGGCTTGCTTTCGGCAGCTCGCTTCACTTCCTGCTCCCCATGGATATCATGTGGAGGTTTTGCCGATTAGACATGCATCCAGTATGACCTCTGCTTATAATGAAGCCATCACTCATCCAGCTCAGTTTAAAATTTATCTTCATCAAGACACCTTGATTGTCAAACAGCATATGCTGCTTGAGTTGATCCCGCTTTTTTTACAAAATCCATCACTTGGGATGATTGGGGTCATAGGTGCAGAAAGCGTGCCTGACAATGGAATCTGGTGGGAAAGTCCTGATTGCAGGGGGAAAGTCATTGAATATCGTCACGACACCTATCAGCTGCTTTCGTTTGAAAGTGGTCGTCAACAGGCAGAAGCGCAAGATTATATGAACGCTTCGGCGATTGATGGTCTTTTCATGGCGACGCAATATGATGTGAAGTGGCGTGAGGACCTCTTTGATGGCTTTCATTTTTATGATGTTTCGCAATCCTTTGAATTCATGCAACAGGGCTATGAGGTTGGCATTGCGAAACAAGAAGAGCCTTGGTGCATCCACAAATGCGGAGATCATTTTGATGCGGAAGCATATGAAAAAGCGAGACAAACATTTCTTGCAAATTATCGATAGAAAGCACCCTTTTCGGGTGCCTTTTTTATGATATACTGTCATAAACAGCCAGATCGTCTCATATGCATTGGAGTACCTTGTCCCTAATTCGTACAAAGGAGGAAACAATGGCAGACAAAAAAGTTCATTATAAGAAGGTTGCCGCTTCAGAGGATTTTCGAAAACTTCTCGAGGAAAAACGCAGATTTATCGTACCGATGACGATTTTCTTTTTTCTCTTTTACTTTTCACTTCCGGTTGCTACATCCTACTTCACCTTTTTGAACACGCCGGCAATTGGTGCGATTTCATGGGCGTGGTTATTCGCCCTCACACAATTTGTGATGACCTGGGTATTATGTGGACTTTATGCGAGGAAAGCAGCTCAGTTCGACAAATATGTAAGCGCTTTAAAAATTGAATCGAGAGGTGATGACGAATGAGCATGACCGCTTTTATTTTATTCATAGCGATCGTAGGGCTCACATTGGTCATCACGTATTTTGCTGCGAAAAAAACGAGCAATGCAAGCGATTTTTACACAGCAGGTGGAGGTCTGACTGGATTTCAAAACGGACTTGCCATCGCCGGGGACTATATGTCTGCCGCATCATTTTTAGGAATCGCTGGAATGATCGCGTTAAATGGATTTGATGGCTTTTTCTATAGCATTGGCTTTCTAGTGGCGTATCTTGTCGTACTTTACGTTGTAGCCGAACCGCTTCGAAATCTAGGGAAATATACGATGGCCGATATGATTGCTGCACGATTTAAGCGTCCTGCCATTCGAGGAGTTGCTGCGTTTAACACAATCACAGTCTCTACTTTTTATATGATTGCACAGCTTGTTGGGGCAGGTGCATTAATCAAGCTGCTTCTTGGCATTGATTACTGGATTGCGGTACTGATCGTCGGTGTCTTGATGACCATTTATGTCGTGTTTGGTGGCATGATCGCAACCAGCTGGGTACAGATTACAAAGGCTGTACTTCTCATGCTTGGGACACTGATTATTTCACTGCTTGTATTTGCAAAGTTTGATTTTAGCCTGCTGAAGATGTTTGAGGAGATGAAAACAGCGACCCCGCTCGGTGGGGCATTTCTTCACCCGGGAAATAAATATGATGTGCCTTTAGAGACCCTGTCTTTGAACCTTGCTCTAGTGCTTGGGACAGCAGGTTTGCCGCACATTTTGATCCGGTTTTATACGGTGAAGGATGCCATTTCTGCGCGTAAATCTGTTCTATCCGCTACGTGGATCATCGGTATTTTTTATCTAATGACAGTTTTCCTTGGCTTCGGTGCTGCTGCCTTTGTTGGAACAGAAGCGATCACAGCAGCAGATGCAGCCGGAAATATGGCCGCTCCACTGCTCGCCCAAGCCCTTGGAGGAGATTTGCTATTTGCCTTTGTTTCCGCTATAGCCTTTGCGACCATTTTGGCGGTCGTAACTGGTCTCGTCCTATCCGCCGCGTCTGCCTTTGCGCATGACTTTTATAGTCAGATCATCCGCAAAGGGAAAGCGAGTGAACGTGAACAGGTAAAAGCGGCACGCTTTGCTTCCATCGGCGTGGCCATTCTTTCTATCATTCTCGCATTATTTGCCCAATCGTTAAACGTTGCTTTCCTTGTGTCACTTGCCTTCGCAGTGGCAGCAAGTGCAAATTTACCATTGATTATCTTCACTGTTTTTTGGAAACGATTTAATTCTACGGGTGCCATTGCAGGGAGCTTAGTAGGACTTTTGAGCGCACTGATTATCGTCTCGCTCAGCCCAAGCGTCTGGGACCCATCGGGAGCAGCCATCTTTACAGGAGACCCACTCATCCCGCTGTCGAACCCTGGAATTATCTCGATCCCGCTTGGATTCCTTGCCGCTTACTTAGGCACGATCTTCTCCTCTGAAAAAGCAGATGAAGATACCTTTACAGAAATTCAAGTAAAGGCACATACAGGGATGCATATGGATACTGATTCATAAGGAAGAGCCGGCTGATGAGCCGGCTTTTTGTGTTCTTCTCAAAAACAAGTTTCAGTAAGGTATAAATTGACCTTTTAACTTATTTTTATACTTCTCTAATCTGGCAAACCTTCTACGTGTGATCAAAGAGCAGCATGTGACGAGGATCAACAAAATTTCATGCTCTTCTCCTCTATTATCAATCACACTTTTCATCCCTATCACCTCCTTTTTATGTGTGTTCAAACATCCTCCTACACAACATCATTCATATGTTATCATTTTATACACATACTGGAAATCATTTCACATGTTGAGAAACTCTCATTTGAACAAAAAAAGCTGCAAGAAAGAAGTGACATTACTTATGCGTCAAATATATTCTGCCAAGTTATTATTCGAATCCATCTCATCACCAAGCAGTATGCCCGATAAAATATTTGAAGAACGAATCATTTTGGTACGAGCAAAAAACCATTGTAAAGTAAAGGATATCATCCAAAAAAACTTTCCAGAAGAAACCTTTGATAATGCTGAAGGCGGACAAACGACCATAAAATTAGCAGCCATATTAGATGTCTTTGATCTTGTAGATGACTTAGATCAAGAACCACTGCATTTAAGTGAGGTGTACAGCCGCCACCTTATTTTTGATGAAGAAACATCTGTTCAAGAAGCCATTGAGGCATATTCTTTAGACAAATAAAAAAGCCGGCTGCTCAGCCGGCTTTTTAATAGATCTGTAATAACTCTGGATTTTTCCGAACGTTTTCGAAATAAACGATCTTCCCTTGGTCGTCCAGCTCTGCAATATCAATTCCTTCTGCTGTATAGACACGGCCATCCGATAGTTTTCCACAAACGGCCCAGTTTGTTTCATACTTTCCATCTCTTTTAATCCATCCATCCCACATATGCTTAATCTCTTCATGTACGTGGAAAAATTTTTCTAAAATTTGTGTGAATCCTTGGATACCAGATTTGTTGTCGCCATTTATGACAACTTTGACATCTTCAGAAAACAATGCCAGCAATTCCTCCAATTGCTCCTCTCCTCTTCCCACTTCATCATACCGGCGAAAATACGTATCGAGTACATCCATGTTCATTCTCCTGTATTTACCTGTCATTTCGATAATGATCGAACTATTTGATTATACACAATTGTTTCTCACCTGTCTATTTTCCCCGAAATCAGAAAAGACATGAATTGAGTCAATCCATGTCTCCTCCAGATTAAAGAGATACTTTTTCTGATGCAACAAGTGCTTTCAATTCTTCTGCTGCTTTTTTAGGATCAGCGCTCTGGCTAATGGCGCTGATGATGCTAATACCATCTGCCCCTGCTTGTATGACTGGTGCTGCATTGCCATATGTGATACCCCCAATGCCAACAATCGGAATATGAAGACCATGATGACGCACTTCAGTGATCAATGATACTCCTTGGACACTGCGTGTATCCTTTTTCGTTTCTGTTGGATAAACTGGGCCCATGCCAACATAATCTGCGCCGTCCTTCATGGCTTGTTTTACTTCATCTAGGTTATGCGTAGACACGCCTAATATTTTATTCCCAATCCTTTGTCTGACATCTTTTGCGTTTGTATCTTCCTGGCCAACATGAACACCATCTGCATCAAGATCTATCGCTAGCTGCACATCATCATTCACAATAAAAGGAACATTCGCTTCTTGGCAAAGTACTTGAAGTTGGCGAGCCAATTGTTTTTTCTCTTCTCCTTGCAAAGCCCCCTCGCCCTTTTCTCGAAATTGAAACATGGTGATCCCGCCTTGAATCGCCTCTTTCAAAACATCAAGCGGTTGCCGGCTTGTATTCGCTGTTCCCATAATAAAATAAACCGATAATTGCTGTTTGATTTGCTGTTGATCAGTCTTTGTCATGTGACATTCCCCCTATTTTCCCTATCGACAACACATCATCGCCAGTTGTGTGTGAGAGTGCATTGAGCAATTCCATTTGAAACGTACCTGGCCCTTTATTCTGGGTGTACTGAGCTGCCTTTTCAGCTGCGACACCATAAAATAATAGAGCAGCTGCCGACGCGTGAAGCGGCCTTTCACCTACTGCACAAAATGCCCCGATGACAGACGTCAGTAAACAGCCGGTTCCCGTCACCTTGGTGAGCCATTCATGTCCATTATGAATAGACAACACGTCCTCTCCATCTGACACCACATCGACTTTCCCAGTGATCACCACAACGGTCTGAAGTGTCCTCGCTGCTTGTTTGACTAGTGCCGATACATCTCCGTTCGCTGCTTTCGCATCCACGCCTTTTGACTCCCAGCCATCCACTTCAAGTAAATGAGCAATTTCTGCAGCGTTCCCTCTGACAACGGTCATGTTCACTTGCTCTAACAGCTGTTTTGCCGCTTTCATTCGAAACGCCGTCGCACCAACGCCGACAGGATCTAATAGAACAGGTATCCCCTTTTTATTGGCAGATTGTCCAGCCATAATCATGGCCTCCACCGTCTCCTTGGTCAGTGTGCCAATGTTCAGCACAAGCGCATCGGCTAATTGCGCCATTTCAGCCACTTCTTCTTTGGCATTTGCCATGACTGGCGAAGCGCCTAAAGCAAGCAGACCATTTGCTGTAAAGTTCGTCACGACTTGATTGGTGATATTATGAACAAGTGGATTTTCCGCTCGAACCTTTTCCAATAAATGAGATGCGATGCTTGTTTTCATCTGTATCGTCCTCCCTTTTACTCTGCTCCCCATACATAGGATTTCGTATGCTTTAACCATTCTCTTGCCGCAAACGACAAATAGCGATCCTTTCGCCAAATGACTCCTAAATGCCATGGGATCGACGTATTTAAGGAAATGACTTTCACCTTTTCAGGATCAAGATCACGGCAGATCCGCTCAGGCAGAAGGCCAATTCCCAAGTTCTCGGCTACCATCTCACTAATGAAATCCCATTGAGACGTTTCATAAATGACATTGGGCCGGAAGCCCGCATTCATACATTCATTCAATATCCGGCTATGCAGAACAAAGTCTTCTCGAAAGAAAATAAAGGACTCTTCCTTTAAATCAGCTAAATCAACCTTATCTCGACCTGCCATCGGATGTGATGGATGCGTCACGAGCTTCATGTCCTCTTTAATAATGGTGTACGTATGAAAGATTTTATCATTTGCAGGCAGAACAATGACACCAATATCTAACGAACCATCTTCGACCCCTTCCTCTACTTTAATAGAGCCGTGCTCCACTAATTGAAATGTGACATCAGGATACTGCTGACGAAATTCTCCCATGACATTCGGGAAAAAACTCGATCCAATCATCGGCGGCAGCCCGATGCGAATATGCCCTTTTTTGACATTCATTAGATCATTTAGCTCGCTCGTTAAATTTTGAAATGATTGTGTGATTTCACTCGCCTGGGTATACATCGTTTGTCCAGCATCTGTCATTTCAACCTGCCGGCCATTCCGATAAAACAACTGCACCCCCAGCTCATCCTCGAGATTTTTGACCATCTTGGAAATGGTAGGCTGCGACACATAAAGAGATTGTGATGCTTTTGTGAAGCTTTTTAACCTCGCCACTTCTAAGAAATATGTTAAATGTCTAATGTCCACATGACTCACCCTTCCTATAGACAAAAGGAATACTAATTATTCGATATATGTATTTTACCTATAACTGAACGTGCTGTACACTTTAAAGTAAGCTAATCAATTGGAACGTTGTCATGTTTTTGTGAAACAGTGAACAAATTATATAGAAAAAGGAGTGAACAGAAAGTGAAATTGCTCAAAACGCCGCTGATTGCTGTCCTTCAGATTATGGCTTTGTTTGTTTTTGCGAAATTGATGAATGTGCTCGCGGCCTTTTTGCATTTAAGAATACCGGGTACGATTTTAGGCATTCTGGTCATTTTCTTATTACTTCATTTTAAAATCATTCAATTAAAATGGATTGAACTTGGTGCCGTATGGCTGCTCGGAGAACTGCTGCTATTCTTTATCCCATCAGCCGTTGGTGTCATTGATTATGGAACATTGATTTCTCAATCTGGTACAAGTATTGTCCTTGTCGTCTTACTGAGTACCTTTGTCGTCATGCTCTCGACTGGTATCATGACGCAAATGATCGCGAAAAGAAAGGAGCGGAAAAAGCTATGTTAGTTGGCGCACTATTTCTGATCTTAACGGTTCTTTTATATCTCGGATCAAAAGCGGTGTATAAACGGCATCCGAAGGTCTATGTCTCACCATTACTTGTGACACCGCTTGTCCTTGTCGTCTTTCTGTTAATCGTCAACATTCCTTACGATGCATACAATCAAGGCGGGAAATGGCTCACGAATATGCTTCAGCCTGCGACTGTTGCTTTTGCCATTCCTTTATATAAGTATTTTCACATTCTGAAGAAGCATGCAGTGGAAATTATTTTGAATGTGGCTTGCGGTTCTGTCATTGCGATTCTATCTACGGCATTTATCGCGAAGTTGTTTCATTTGGATACAGGCCTTATTGAAAGTCTTGTTCCAAGGTCGGTCACAACACCAGTGGCGATGAGTGTGTCAGAAATGATTGGCGGGATGCCGTCCGTTACGGCAGTATTCGTCATTTTAACCGCACTGTTTGGGTCAATTATCGGTCCAATGATCATTCGTTATTTCCGTATTGATAATGACATTGCCATGGGCGTCCTGCTTGGTACTGGGGCACACGGGGCAGGAACATCGAAGGCATTTGAAATGAGCTCCGTCTCAGGGACGATCTCAAGTGTGTCGATGATTCTTTCAGCCATCATTACATTATGTGCAGCACCTCTCCTCATGTCGTTTGCCTTATAAAAAAAGCCATTTCCTTTATCGGAAAATGGCTTTTTTCTTATGCTTGTATGAAGACAACCTTTAAATAATTTCCTTCTGGATAATTCTTCGTCGTACGGAAATCCTCAGGAAGTGTATATTCTTCAAGGATACGATAGGTTTGTCCTGATTCTTTAAAGGCCTGCGCAATAAATCCTTTGAATTTCTTCATACCAAATGCACTGCTATTCGTTGATGCCACAATGACGCCGTTCTCAGCTGTGATTTGGATAGCTTCTTTTAATAGCTTCTTATAATCCTTCGCCGCACTGAATGTGTGCTTTTTCGTGCGTGCAAAGGATGGCGGATCTAAGATGACAAGATCATAGGTCCATCCTTTTTTCGCAGCAAACGGAAAGTACTTAAAGACGTCCATGACTTTAATATCCTGCCCGTCCACAACTATATCGTTGACTTCAAACTGTTCAGATGTTTTTTTCAAACTGCGGTTTGCGACATCTACACTTGTCGTCCTGCTCGCTCCGCCAAGCGCTGCTGCCACGGAGAAAGCACCTGTGTAAGAAAATGTATTGAGCACGGTCTTTCCTTTTGCATAGCGATCTCGAATTGCTTTTCTCACATGACGTTGATCAAGAAAAATGCCTGTCATCGCACCATCATTTAAGTAAACCGCTACGTTCATGCCATTTTCTTTCACGATGAGAGGAAATTGACCTTTCTCCCCTTTTACAAAATCATCATCTTCTATATACTGTCCCGACGTATCAAATCGTTTCTTTTCATAAATGCCTTTATAGTCTGGATATACATGCTCAAGTGCAGCCAATACTTCCGCCTTGAATGTATAAACTCCTTCGCTATACCACTGGATGAGATAGAAGCCGTCATAATGATCAATCGTGAGCCCACCAATGCCATCTCCCTCTCCGTTGAACACACGGAAAGCAGTCGTCAGTGCATCATGAAATAAATGCGTTCTGCTTTTTGCTGCCTGCTCAAGCTTGGAGACAAAAAAGGCATGGTCTATTTTTTCGTTGGCATCAAAGGTGAGTACCCAGCCGATCCCTTTATTTTGCACACCATAATATCCTTTTCCTAAAAAGGTGCCTCGCTCATCCACCCATTCAATCAGCTCGCCTTCTTTCATACCGTTTACATGCGATACAGCATCTTTAGAAATGAGCGGGTATCCCTTTTTCACTTGTTCTGCAAATGTTTGTTTTAATGAGATTTTTTTCATTCGTGTCATCCTTATCCTAAATTGACTCTCTCTATCCTATCATATGAATGTATACGTTACTTCTATTATGATAAGATGAGGAGAAAAATATCAACACACCATAGAGGAGGCTCTTTTTTTTGACGACATTACGATTAGATCATACAGGTATTATGGTTTCAAATATTGATACGTCCATTGATTTTTATGAAAAAGTCGTGGGCATGAAATTAAAGGATCGCATCACTCATACAAACGGAATCATTGAGCTTGCATTTCTCGGCTTTAAAGATGAGGCAGAAACGGAAATTGAGCTCATCCAAGGGTACAGCAGCGATCTGCCATCTGAAGGAAAGGTTCACCATCTTGCCTTTACAACTGACAATATTCATGCTGAATTCAATCGTATTCAAAAGCTGCAAATCGAATTAATTGATGAAGAAATTACGACGCTACCAAATGGATACTGCTACTTCTTTTTCAGAGGGCCAGACCAAGAATGGATCGAATTCTTCCAGCGCTAATATTTCCTAGGAAATGGGGCCAGTTCCCTTTAGGCTCCATAAAAGAAAAAGAGTAAGAGCATCCATATGCCCTTACTCTTTTTTTATAACACCTTACTAAGAAATGATTTTGTACGCTCATGCTGCGGATTTCCAAAGAGAGCCTCCGGTTTGTCTTCCTCGACAATATATCCGCCATCCATAAAGATCACGCGGTCTCCTACCTCTCTCGCAAAGCCCATTTCATGTGTGACCACAATCATTGTCATGCCTTCGACGGCTAATTGTTTCATAACTGCTAATACATCCCCGACGACTTCAGGGTCAAGAGCAGATGTCGGTTCATCGAATAATAACACTTTCGGGTCCATTGCCAAGGCTCTTGCGATGGCGACACGCTGTTTTTGTCCACCAGATAATTGGTTAGGGTAGCTTTTGGCTTTGTCTTTTAAGCCGACCTTTTCAAGCAGGTCCATCGCTTTATCGACTGCCGCCTTCTTGTCGGTACCTTTTACCTTCATCGGTGCGATCGTGATGTTTTCTAAAACGGTTTTATGAGGAAATAAATTAAAGTGCTGAAACACCATCCCCACTTCTTGTCGTACTTTATTGATATTCACCTTTGGATCTGTAATCGTATGTCCGTGGACAACGACTTCACCAGCCGTAATATCTTCTAATTTATTGAGACATCTTAGAAACGTGCTTTTGCCTGATCCAGAAGGACCAATCACACACACTACTTCCTTTTCTTCGATGACTGCATTAATATCCTTTAACACTTCGTGATCGCCAAAGGATTTCTTTAAATTCTTCACCGTAATCATACTCATTTGATATCAAATCTCCTTTCTGCGTAGCTAGCCAGTAGAGAAAGTAAATAAATGATCACGAAATAAATGATACCGACAATGAGCCAGACATTCAAAGGATCAAATGTTGCCGATGCCTGTACTTGTCCCCGCTGCATAATATCGGCAATTCCGATAATTGATAAGAGAGACGTGTCCTTCAAGCTGATGATGGCTTGGTTTGTAATTGCTGGAAGCATGCGGCGAAATGCCTGTGGAAGGACGATAAAGCGCATGTTTTGTCCCCCTGTAAAACCTAAGGAACGCGCAGCTTCTGTTTGTCCTTTATCAATGGACTGAATCCCAGCACGAATAATTTCTGAGAAATAAGCTCCTGCATTAATCGCTACTGTAATAATCCCTGCCGGCACTCGATCAAGCGATATGAATTCAAGTGTATTCAAACCAAAGTAAATGAAGAATAGCTGTACGATAAATGGTGTGCCTCGGATGGCATTGACAAAGACAAGTGCGATGAAATTTAAGATTTTAAAAGGTGACAGACGGAATAATGCCACTATTAAACCGATGATAAATCCTAAAATGATGGCAACAACAAAGATATATAAAGTGGTTTGCAAACCATCCATTAAATACGGAAATGCATTAATAATCGTGTCCATGTTTCTCCCTCCCTAATTCACATACGACGCATCATAAAGAAAGCGCGCTCGGAGCGCGCCTCGCTTGTATTATGACTTCAAATATTTATCAATAATTTTGTCATATTCACCATTTTTCTTTAGGTTCTCTAGACCTTTATTAATCTTTTTCAATAGGTCTTGGTTTTTCCCCTTCATCACAGAGATACCATACTGGTCTCCATTCAATCGGTCTCCAACTGTTTTCAATTTTAAATCTTGCTGTGCAATTGCATACGTAATGACAGGATAATCCTCAATTAAGGCATCTGCATTTCCGTTTGAAACTTCTTGGAACATCGATGGGCTGTCATTAAATTGAACCACTTCATACCCATATTTATCTGCGTTATCTGATGCAAATTTTGCACCCGTCGTCCCATTTTTAACAGCTAGCTTTTTCCCCTTTAAATCATCAATTGATTTGATGCTACTGTCCTTTTTCACAACAACTGTCAATCCAGCGTCGAAGTACGGATCTGAGAAATCTACCTTCTTCTTACGCTCATCTGTAATGCTCATTCCGCCCATCCCTACATCAAGCTGACCTGCCTGCATTGCCGGGATAATGCCTGAGAAGTCCATCGCTTCAAGTTTCACTTTGAAGTCTTGGTCTTTCGCGATGGCGTTAATCAGATCAACGTCGATTCCTTCAGTTTTACCACCCTTTTCAAATTCAAATGGCGGATATGTTACATCTATCCCAATTTTATATGTGCCTTTGCCTTCTCCCGAACCGCTGTCCGATTTTGATCCACAGGCTGCCATGACGAGCACAACTATGAGTCCCATGATCAGTAACATCGATTTTTTCATAAAACACGCCCCCTATTGTCAGTTTTATCTAAATATTCGCAATACCAATAATACTATACCACGCTAAAGCTATAGTGTGTGATGTTTTTTATCAATACCAAAGATCCATACAATTCTAGATCAATAGTCTCTTTAAATTTTACTTTTTTGCGAATAACTCATTTTATTCTAAAAGAAGAGCGATTCACAATCATAATGTGAGATAATCTCACAAAAAACGAGATACCACCTTGAAAACCGCCGTTTTTTCTAACATACGAAAACAAACGCTTGAATGGCCTTCTTCTCTCTATTGATATCGTAATATATCTTCTCTAAAACCCTCTTTTTACCTAAAAATATGTAAGCGTATACAAAAGGCGCATGATCCCTATTTCTTTCACAACTGGTTGAATTTACATCAAAAAACATGTTTTACAAATTGCGAGAGAGCGCTTAAAATATAAGAAGATACTGAATATGGAAAGTGAATTCAGATGAACGGAAATCGAACGAGATGGATAGATGAAGAAAGGAGGATATAAATTGGCAGAAACAGGTGTTTTGTCGTCCGTTGATGTAGCGAATATGTTAAATGACTGGTATGTCATGATGAAAAAAAGAGAAATACAAGGTGCGATCCAGCTAAAAGAAGAGATTCTTCAAGCGTTTGATCGCATGGAAGAGAATCAAGATGTCCTACTTTACTATCAATTGCTAGAGTATCGTTTTAAGGATCTCATTGAAGATACAGCTTCGCTGGATCACAGTCTTTTTGTTGATGAAAATGCAATCCGTACAGATGACATGCTCAGCTACTATTTCTATTTCTTTAAAGGGATGTATGAAATGCGCAGAGGCAATCAGGATACGGCATTTCACCTTTTAAAATTGGCAGAGGATAAATTAGATCTCGTCCACGATGACATTGAAAAAGCAGAATTTCATTATAAAACAGGGTGTCTTTACTATAATATAAGATCCACGCTCCTCTCCATACACCACTTGAAAATGGCTTCATCTATTTATGACGCAGATCCATGTTATGTGAAAAAATCAATCAGCTGTCAAATGATGCTCGCTTTGAATTATGCTGATCAATCAAAATATGATGAGGCAGAGTCATTATTTGAAGAAGTGATTCATTCACTAGAACAAATGGAAGACCCAGATTTACTTGGTCACGCGTATTGCAATGCAGCTTTTATTAAAAGTCTTAGAAATGAATACAGTGAAGCTGTGCCGCTCCTAGAAAAGGCTTTATTGATCGAGACATTTGAAACGTCTTCTCCAGGCGGCTACTTACTTGCCATGTATGCCTACACAAAAGCACTATTCAAGCTGAAAAAGCCTGGTTTGTTCCACTATTATGTGCAGCTTTCACTTCAAAAAGCAGAAAATTTAAAACAACGAAACATTTCTCTTAAATTATCTATTTTAGAAACACTTATGCTTCAGCAAGACAACATGATAGAGCAAATCAAGTCTTATTGTGATCAATTAGAATCTATGAATTTTCTTGTCGATCTTGAAGCCATCTGTCAGGATGCAGCTGCTTACTTAACAGATATTGGACTTCATGAAGAATCCACTTATTTCTGGAACAAGGCGTTGTCCTTAAAAACTTGTTAAGAATATGGAGTGATGTATGATGAAAAAATGGCTTATCACAACTGCGATTTTGACACTCTTGATAACAGGTGTTTCTATTGGCGCTTCTATCCAAAAAGAGAGCCAATCTGCACAATCTCAAGATATCATTCAAAAGAGAGACCGCGGCACCAATCCTTAAACAAGAAAAAGAGTAGCTGTGAATATCACAGCTACTCTTTTTTATACGTTAATCGATTTCTCGTTTAATATTTTGCATTTTTTCATCTAAGTAATGGGCGATATCTGCCGCTTCCTTTAATTCATCGGTTAGCTGATGAGGGACATCGTTTTGCAGTTTATAATAGATTTTATGTTCAAGGCTCGCCCAAAAATCCATCGCTATGGTCCGCACCTGAATCTCAACCTTCACATGCTCCACACGATTCGTTAAGTACACAGGGATTTCCACAATTAAATGCACACTTCTGTAGCCATTTGGTTTTGGATGTTGAATGTAATCCTTCACTTCAAGGATTTTTAGATCCTCTCTTTGCCTCAATACATCCATAATATTATAGATATCTTGAATAAAGGAGCAGATGATACGGACACCTGCGATATCATGAATATACTCCTTGGCACATTGTGTTGTGATGTCGCATCCTTTTCTTGCTAATTTATTTACAATGCTTTCAAAGGATTTGATCCGTGATTTTGTATGCTCTATTGGATTGTGGCCATGGATTAAATTATATTCCTGGCTAATGATTGAAAACTTCGTATCCATTTCATCTAATGCAAATTTATATACTAATAATTCATTTTTCCAGTCTTCCATGACGTTTTTCAAATCTTCTACATGAGTTGCTGACATATTCATTTCTTTTTGTCATCTCCTTTTGGGAAACGGCGGCAGCACCGCTTTCCGTTTACTAGACGGAGACGGGACTCGAAAGGTTTTAAAAAATACGTCGTCAGCCTCGCTGTTTGTAATACGTCAACGCCAGCGCAAGCGCGAGTACAGAGCCTTTCACAATATCCATCGCGTAATAAGGGACAGACATCATCACAAGTCCATTTTGCAAAATACCGATGAGCACAGCCCCAATAAAAGTACCAAATGCATTTGGTTTTCCTGCTCCCATGACGGAAAAACCGATAAAAGCTGCCGCTACGCCATCCATTAAATATGGTGTACCCGCATTTATTTCCGCTGTCATTACCCTTGATGCCAGCACAATACCGCCGATTGCTGCAAATAAAGCCGAAAGCAGATATGCCGCGATTTTATATTTATTCACATGAATACCGGACAATCGAGCTGCTTCCTTATTCCCTCCAATGATGTACATAAATCGTCCGTGCTTTGTGTAGGTCATGAAAACATGTGCAAATAGCACAATCACTGCCATTAAGAGAATGATATATGGCACCTGTCCGATTTTGCTGAAAAAGGCAGGGATTGTACCCGTTGAGAATGTACCATCAGGCAGCACCATGTTTTCAGAAATGGTCGCCCCTTTCGTATACGTCTGAGCCAGCCCTTGAATAATAAACATCATGGCTAATGTCATGAGCATATCTGGAATTTTCATTTTGACAATCATCAAGGCATTGAGTAAACCAACAATAAGGGCAGCTGCTAGCGCAGAGAGGATCGCAATCAGCGGGTTTTGCGAAAACCACACAAACATAGAAATCACAATTGCATTCGATAACGTTGCGACTGATCCGACCGATAAATCAAAGCCGTTGACTGCCAAGGAGATGGTAAGGCCCACCGCAATAATGGTCACAATGGAGATAGACCGTAAAATATTGATAATATTCCCTGATTGCAAAAACGCTGGATTCGCTGCCGCAAATACCACAACCAATACAGCAATGGTTAAGATCGTGCCATATCGATAAAAGAAATCAAATAGATGAAAGGATGGCCGCTGTTTTTTCGTTTGCTGCACAGGGGCTGGAATTTGTTGTTCACTCATGATTGTCCTCCTGTTGAATGATATAAAAGCTCTTCTTCAGTCGTTGGGGCAGTCATTTCCCGGGCAATGCTGCCATCATACAGCACATAGACTCGGTCTGCGATCCCTGCAATCTCCGACAGCTCACTTGACGCATAAATCACAGATTTCCCGCGGGCGGCAAGCTCTGCAATCAACGTGAAAATATCTTTTTTCGCTCCAACGTCAACACCTTTAGTTGGTTCATCAAAGAGATAGACATCCGCTTCAGCCAGCAGCCATTTTCCGATGGCAATCTTCTGTTGATTTCCACCGGATAGATGCTTCACCTTTGCTTCAAGAGATGGGGTTTTGACACCTAGTCGTTTGACGATTTCGTTTGCTTTCCGCTTTTCCTTCGAACGATGTAAAAAGCTGAACACGCTTGAGAATGAACGAAGACTTGCGGCCGTTAAGTTCCACCCCACGCTCTCTTCTGTCAGAATCCCTTCCTTTCTCCGTTCTTCTGGCACAAGGGCCATTCCAGCTCTCACGGCTTGATGAGGCGATGTGATGCGAACGGTTTGACCATGAAGCTTCACAGTCCCTGTCGTTTTTTCTGAGGCGCCGAAAAGGGCTTTACACAATTCCGTTTTTCCAGCACCGACAAGGCCTGCAATTCCGAGAATTTCACCCTTTTTCACATGAAGATGAATATTGCGTAATTTATGCTGGTCGTTTAGCTGCTTCACTTCAAGGGCAATAGGTGCATCCTTCAACGGTGTACGGAGCGGGAATTGCTCCTCTAATGGCGCACCTAGCATTTCTTCAATGATCTGCTGCGGATTTGTATTTTTAACAAGGTGAGCTGCGACATCGGTTCCATTTCGCATCACTGTCAGTTCATCACATATGGTGAAAATTTCAGGCATGCGATGAGAGATAAACACAATGCCCGTTCCATTCTGTTTCAGCCGGTCAATCATTGAAAATAATTTGTTTGTTTCTGTATGACTTAGCGGAGCTGTTGGTTCATCTAAAATTAAAATGCTACATTTGATTGAAACGGCTTTGGCGATGAGCACCATCTGTTTTTCCGCAAGGGTCAGATCACTTACAAGGCGTTTTGTGGAGATGTCGATGTCCAGTTCTTTTAATCGTTGAGCTGCCTTACGGTGCAGCTCTTTCCAGTCGACAAATGTTTTTTTCTCAATCTGATGCATCATCATATTCTCACCAACACTTAAGTAGGGAACGAGAGCTGTATCCACTTCTTGATGAACCGTCTGCACACCATATGAGGCCGCATCCTTTGGGGTTTGAATCGATGCCGCCTGACCATTGATTTGGATGCTTCCTTCATAGTGCGAATGAGCGCCAGAAAGAACTTTCATTAACGTGGACTTCCCAGCACCATTCGCTCCAATCAGTGCATGAACTGTCCCTTTTTTTAATGTGAAATTCACTTGATCTAACGCTTTTACTCCTGGGAATTCAATCGAAATATGTTTCATACAAACTAGCGGCGAAGTCATAGATGTCCTCCTTCTCATGATCATCATCTGAAAAACGAAACACCCTCTATAGAAGAGAGTGCACGGCGTTTATTTTGTATAATGCTTCTTCAAGGTCTTCATCCAATCTTCTTCAAAGGCAGTCGATGAGCCGAACCCCTTCACTTCGTCTGCAAGATTGACCATATTGATGGCCTTTCCTGATTGTTGAAGCTGTTTTTGTGAGATGAGAGAGGCCTCAAGATCATAGGAAGACGGGGTTTTCTCACCCGCTATTTTCTTCGCAAGAATTCTCACGTCAACTGCGCCAATGAGCTTCGGATCAACCGCTGCTGTGTACTTCCATGGACTGTCTTTTGCTGTCATTTCTTGAAGATCCGCATTTGACACATCAATCCCATAAATCTTCACTTCTGTTCTTCCTGCTTCCTTTAGCGCTCTTGCTGCGCCAATGGCAAAGGCATCCCACGTAGCAAAAATAGCGTCAAGTTTGCCCTTTGGATATTTATTCAGCATCGCTGCCACTGCATTTTGTGTTTGAACAGACGTATCAGAGGAGGCAATACCAAAGCGGTCAAGTTCCTTGATCCCTGCATGTTGTTTGAGCGTTTCTTGATAGACCTTGTTCCGTCTCACCATTGGCGGGAATCCATCTACCCAGAGGTACGCAATATTTGCTGTTCCTTTAAAGTCAGACACGAGTGCGTCTAGTGATTTTTTCGCTAATTGTTCGTCATCTTGAGACGTCACTGTGACTCCTTTGATGTCCTTCAGCTTAGGATTTGAATCGAACGCTACGACTGGAATACCCTTCGCTGTGATCTTTTTCACGTCAGCGACGGTCGCCTCGTCGTCCCCATGAGAGATGATAAAGCCATCATAATTTTCTTCCAGCGCCTGAGAGATCGCGTCATGGAACTTCGCTGTATCTCCATTTGCGGTGTAGACATCTACCGTAAAGCCAAGCGCTTCACCTTCTGCCTTCGTCCCAGCTAAAAACTGCGCTGTATGATCATCTCCTCCAATTTTACGAATGACTTTAATTTTTGCTCCCTGTCCCTTTGCAAATCGCTTCGGTACATTGTCAAAGGAGACCTTTTCGTTCGCATTTGTCTTTGAGCCTGCACTTGATCCAGTGCCGCAGCCTGTTAATAGGACGGTCAATACCGTTAATAATATAAGACAAGATGTAAAATAGTTACGCTTCATTGCTGTTCCTCCTCAAGTTGTTTTTATTTTTCACATCGGAAAACTAGGTAAAAATGTGGGAAAACGCCAGTAAACTGTTCTTTCATTTGAAAAAGAGACGAAAAAAAGCCTCTCTTGGAAAGAGAGGCTTGATCACCGTTGCATGAAACATGTATCGGGATTCTTCCTCTCTTATCTGTCAAAGCTGTAACAGCTTTGCAGGAATTAGCACCAATTTCTATAGTAGAAACGGTTGCCGGGCGTCATAGGGCCAGTCCCTCTGCCTCTCTTGATAAGAGATCCGTTATGAAATTTTGTTTTCGTTGAAATGTCTTCTTTACTTTAATGTGATGTCACATCAATGTCAATGATTTTTTTGAAAATTTAAAACAATGAGTTTGCGATTCAGACTTGCTTAATTTCCGATGATTTTCTTAGCAGGTGATGACTTCTTCAGGCGAAAATCATATTTTTTCTCATTCATAAATTGTGGATTGAGATGTGCTGATCCTTTATCTTGACCGCTTTTAGAGAGATACGTTTTGTAGCCTTCCATCCATTTCCCGCGCCATACCCACTGTGATGCTTTTGCACCTTTGCGGTCGTCATATACGTTCTTCTGGAAGATATTCTTTTGATTTACTCCATAAAAATTCACGACTAAGTAATGCGAGGCACTCGCTGTCATGATATTGCTCGTGATTCGATTGTTCACAGCTTGATATTGCATCAACAATTGACCGCCTTCTAAGCCGGCTGTGTCATTTTTGTATAAAATATTATGTGAGATCGTCGTATTTGTTGTTCCGCCTCGCTTTTTATCATAGCCGCCAATTGAAATGCCTGTATAACGGTTCAAATACACTTGATTGTGTTCGATGCGAATGCGATCTGCCATTTTTCCTTTATGTTCACTTGTGACTTCAATCCCTAGGTCATTGTGATGTGTGATGTTATGATCAATCACAATGTCCTTCCCGCCATCCACATAAATTCCGCCAGCGGAGATGTCTTTGCCATAGGCTGGATTTCCTACACTCGTAATCTCATACACTTTGTTTCTAGATACGACACCATTTCTGACTTGATCGTACTTTTTAGAAGGTGCTACGTTCTCAAAACCAATTAAATCAATGCCTATATTATCAGTGTGGCGGACGGTGTTATGTGTCACACGGAACTTTTTGACGTTCCCATTGAGCACAAGCGCTTCACTGAAGCCCAGTTTTAATTTTTCAACAGTGTTTCCTTTGATTTCGATGTCTTCAATGGCTGCAGGAGCTTTTGTTCCATAGACCGCAATACCGTGCGCATTCCCATTTGTGTGTGTCGTCTGAATGTCATACACTCGGTTGTTGAGAAGTTTGACGCCTTTCCCGCTTCCTTTGATGAAAATACCGACTGGGGTCAGATCTTCCTTATTCGTCTTGAGATGTCCCACCGTCAGACCTTTGAGGATAATGTAACTTTTTTCATCGATCGAGACAAGACCGCCATCTGCTTGATTTCCTTTGAGTGAAGCCCCGCTAATGACAGGTTTTTCTTTTCCGTAAGCTTGAAAGATAACAGGTGCTTTCTTTGTCCCTGAATGGCGGACAATCAATTTCTCTTTGTATGTGCCGCCTCTCACGTAAATGGTTGCCCCGGCTTTCGCCATACTTGCCGCTTTTTTCAGCGTGCGAAAAGGTTTTTGCTTCGTTCCTGGGTTTTTGTCGTTTCCGTTTGTCGCCACGTAATAGGCAGTTCCCTGCTTGGCGCCAGCCTCCTCTGTCATCGCTTGACAGCCGAAGCTGATCACGGTCATGAATAAAATGAGTAAAATGCTTGGTATCGCTCGTTTCATCTTGTTGTTTGCTCCTTTCACTTCTCTTCTTTCTTTATCGGTTAAAAAAAAGAGGATTAAAATATGACAATGCCCCTTGCAATGTACTAGTCAAAAGGTGTATGGTTGAAAGAATATCTTACAGGTAATTTATCCGCTTTTAAATTGTCAGATTAATCAGTTAATAATGTATTTGGATTTTATTTCTTTATTAAAAAGGGGTGACATGAGGCAGACTGACGGCAGAGAGAAGGAAAGCGCTTTAACAGATTTTTCTTGTCTGAATTCCAGAAAACCTATTGCTAATATTTTGTGAAGGTATAGAATAGAATCATAATTATTTCATATTATTAGAATTTTCAAATAATCAAACAGCAAGGAGATTTACGATGCCAAAACAACCCATCCGCGTTGAACTTAGTTCAACAAAAAAACCAAAACCTCAATCTGATCAACTTGAATTCGGAAAAATCTTCACAGATCACATGTTTGTGATGGATTATTCCATTGATCAAGGCTGGTATGATCCAAGAATTATCCCTTATCAGGCCATTCCAATGGACCCAGCTTCGATGGTCTACCATTATGGGCAATCTGTTTTTGAAGGCTTGAAGGCTTATGTTTCTGAGGATCAGAAAATTCTCTTATTCCGTCCGGAAAAGAACATGGAACGCTTAAACAGATCCAATGACCGCCTGTGCATCCCACAAATTGATACAGAAACGGTTTTAGAGGGCTTAAATGAACTCATTCGCATTGATAAGGGTTGGGTACCTGATGCAGAGGGCACTTCATTGTATATCCGTCCATTCATTATTTCCACTGAGCCGTATTTAGGCGTTGCGCCGTCAAGCACATATAAGCTGCTCATTATCCTATCTCCAGTGGGGTCTTACTATAAAGAAGGCATCCATCCTGTCAAAATTGCCGTTGAAAACGAATTTGTCCGTGCCGTTAAAGGCGGAACAGGAAATGCCAAAACAGCTGGAAACTACGCCTCAAGCCTCAAGGCACAGCAAGTTGCTGAAACGAAAGGTTTTTCACAAGTTCTTTGGCTTGATGGAGTTGAGAAAAAGTACATTGAAGAAGTCGGGAGTATGAATATTTTCTTTAAAATCAATGGAGAAATCGTGACGCCTGAATTGAACGGTAGCATTTTAGAAGGAATCACACGTAACTCTGTACTTGAGCTATTAAAACACTGGGGAATTCCAGTGACAGAGCGTAAAATTTCGATTGATGAGTTAATTGAAGCACATCAATCAGGCGAGCTTGAAGAAATCTTTGGAACTGGAACAGCGGCCGTCATCTCTCCTGTCGGGGAATTAATTTATCACGATCAGCCATATGTGATTCAAGATGGTCAAACAGGTGAAGTATCGAAGAAATTGTATGAAGCCATTACGGGTATTCAAAAAGGAACACAACCAGATATCTTCGGCTGGACAGTAGAAGTCGATTCGGTCGTCAAACAAGCTTAAGCATGTAAAAGAACCTTTCAATCATGAAGGGTTCTTTTTTGTTTATTCACCCCTCTGATATACCTTATAATGGTAATCACACGTATAATAAGGAGTGATGGTATGTTTTTTACTTATCTACTAGCGTTCTTTGGTATTTGCATCGGATCGATCATCATCGCTACAGGCTTCGACGATTCACCGTTCCACACCCGGTTTCTATTTAAGTTTCTCGGAATTTCTATCCTTGCTCTTTCTATTACTTTTGTAAAGGTTAGACGAAAAAGGTTACGCAACAAGAAGGGGAAATAGACTTAGATGTCCAGTCAGCCTTCCCATCAAATCGTGCACCAAAACAAGACCGATACACCCACAATCGCCCCTATATATATCCACTGTTTCCCTTTGATGCTCCGCTTTCTTTCGATTAGTAGAAAGATCTCTGGTAAAAAAACGATGATGATTTCTAGGATAAAGACAAGATAATAAACAAACGGCATCGGCTGGAAATCAAAGTCTCTTTCATCTCCACCAATCGTTGCGAAATACATCAACAGGTTGGTTACTGGAATGGTAAAACAAACGAGCAGGCGAAGAACATAGATCCACACATACTGTCTATGACGAATAAGACCAATAAATGAAGCGATGATTCCATACAAAAACAAGACCACTGTGCCATAACTCAACAGAGGTTGAACGATAAAGCCGTAAAGCATTAAACCAATTGCAACCATACTCAAACCGTCCTTTCTTTGAAGCCATACATGCTGTTTTTTATATCATACACTTCTTTCTTGAATTTCCATATGGGGCCATGATAAAAAAACGACCCCATAAAGGGGCCATTTTGTTTTACGCTTTGACTGATTTGAAGAATTGCGGTAAATATTCACGATGTGCTTCGAGCATTTCATCTAAAATTTGCTTTGCAATTTCGTCAGAAGGGACAAGCGGATTGATCGTCATTGCCACAAGAGCCGTCTCGTAATCTCCTGTGACTGCCGCTTCTGCTGCCACACGCTCGAATGATTTGATTTGTTGAACGAGCCCTCTCACAGCTACAGGCAGATCACCCGTCGCGATTGGTTTTGGTCCGTCCTTCGTAATGATACAGTTCACTTCAACCGCTGAATCAGCCGGAATGCTGGCAATCGCCCCTCTGTTCACTGTATTGACTGGTTGGATGTCATGCTTATCATTATAGATGGAGCTGATTAAGTTACATGCCGCATCACTGTAATATGCCCCGCCTCTTTTTTCGAGCTGTGGTGGTTTAATCGATAATTCAGGATCTTTATAGAGCTCAAATAATTCGTGCTCGACCTGCTGGACAACCTCTGCTCTTGTTCCTTTTTCTTGGGCCGCTTTTTGCTCTTCTTCCAGCATATCCTTTGTTTTATAGTAATAGCGATGATACGGACATGGGATCACTCCTAATCCTTTTACAAAAGAAGGTTCCCAGTTTTTCGCTTCAATGTTCTTCATAGACCACTGACTATTCGGATTTCCTAATTCATCGAGTACTTGATCCATAATGCTGACCCCGTCTAAATATACGTCTAATCCATAGACCATGTGATTGAGACCGGCAAACTGTACCTCGATCCGTTCAACTTCCACATCAAGCGCCTTGGCAATCCCCATTTTTATCCCAATTGGGACATTACATAGACCGACTACTTTTTTTAGATTTGTGTAGCGTAGCACAGCTTCTGTGACCATGCCCGCCGGATTTGTAAAGTTCACAAGCCATGCATCTGGACAAAGCTCTTCCATATCCTTCACGATATCTAGAATGACTGGGATGGTTCGAAGGCCTTTAAATAAGCCGCCTGGTCCGTTCGTTTCCTGACCGATGACGCCATATTTAAGTGGGATTCTCTCATCCTTAGCCCGTGCTTCCAGCAGTCCTACACGAAATTGTGTTGTCACGAAATCTGCGTCCTTCAGGGCTTCCCGGCGGTCAAGCGTCAGGTGTACCTCAATCGGCAGACCGGCTTTTTCGACCATGCGTTTCGCGAGAGCACCCACGATGTTTAACTTTTCCTGACCCGCTTCAATATCCACGAGCCATAATTCCTTTATAGGCAATTCATGATATCGTTTGATAAATCCTTCGACAAGCTCAGGCGTATAGCTTGATCCTCCGCCTATTGTGACAATTTTGATTCTATCTTTCATGAATTGACACCTCCGAGTTGCTTCATTTTTTCATGGAGCTCGATGATTTCCGCCGCAAGCTCCTTGACGGTCATTGCGTTCATGAGATGATCCTGTGCATGGATCATTAAGAGGCTAATATCGGTCTTTTCTCCTCTAATTTCTCCTTGGATCAGCTCTGTCTGTGCGTGATGCGCCTCATTTAACGCGTCTTGTGCTTCCTGCAATTTTTGCTTCGCCTCATCAAAATTCCCTTGCTTTGCACATGTAATGGCCTCCATCGCAGAGCTTCTGCCATTCCCGCCGTGTAAGATGAGTTGAAACACAATTTGTTCCATTTCCATCGGCCGCATCCCCCTTGTTTCCTCTATTACATGCTGACGACATTTTCATCAGTTGTTGCATTTGTTTCTAGTTCATTTTCTTCTTTTAATTTCTGCTTATCCCACATTCTAAAGAATGGGTAGTATAAAGCGAATGACAACGCTAGGTTAATCAGCTGCATGACAGCACCTGAGATTTTGCCTCCTGTGGCGAGATAGCCTGAAATGATAGGCGGCATCGTCCATGGGACCGCTATCCCCGCCGGTTTTGCGACAAGCCCTGTGCTCATTCCGATATATGTCGTGATGATCATCATGATTGGCGTAAGGATAAACGGAATCAGAAGCATTGGATTCATAACAATCGGCATTCCAAAGATGATCGGTTCGTTGATGTTAAAGATGGCTGGCCCAATGGCAAGTCGGCCAAGTTGTTTCATTTGTTTACTTCTGGCACGTAAGATCATCGTCAGCACCAAGGCAAGCGTTGCACCGCTTCCGCCGACATTGATGAAGATTTCAAAGAACTGCGCTGTGAAGATATTTGGCAGCACTTCTCCTGCTTGGAATGCGAGACGGTTCTCATCCATCGCACCGAGCCAAATTGGACCCATGACGCCGCCGACAATGGTTGCTCCGTGAATACCACATGCCCAGAGGAGCATTTGCACACCAATGGCGACAATACTTCCGCCTAAGCTTCCACCAAGAATGGAAAGCGGTGTGCCAATTAAGACCGTGATGATATTATGAATACTCTCAAATGGTGTCATCTCAATCAAAAGTCTAGCGACCCAGATCAGCGTGATGACCACAAAACCTGGAATAAGTGCGATAAACGATTTACTCACTGCTGGCGGTACACCATCAGGCATCCTAATGACGATATTCCGCTGGACGATGAATCGGTAAATTTCAGTTGAAAGCATGGCAATAATCATGGCAACGAATAACCCTTTACTGCCCATCAATGTAACTGGAATTCCCCCACCTACTAAGATGGCTTCTGTTGAGCCTTCAGGTGTGAAAGGAACTTGATATGGTGTTGCCAAAAGGAAAGCTGCAACAGCGATCGCACCAGATGATAGGGCATCCACTGCATACTTTTCAGCAAGCCTGTAGGCAATCCCGAAGGTTGCAACAAGTGCCATAATGTCAAAGGTCGCATTAACAGGATAGGATAGTTTCGTGGCCCATTCTGCTCCGAAGATACTTGCCATAAAATCGCTGTATCCTGGGATCGGAAGGTTGGCTAAAATGAGAAACAGTGAACCGACAATAATGAGAGGCATGGTTAAAACAATTCCGTCACGCAATGCTTGTAAATGTCTTTGAGCGGCAATCTTCCCTGCAAACGGCATGACCTTCTCTTCTAGAAATCGGTTGAATCCATTCATCCCTTCCGCCCCCTTTATCCGTTCACTAACTGTTCAGCAGATTTTAAAACCTCAGCCCCATTACATACGCCGTAATGCACGGTATTGATGACGTCGACTGGAATCCCTTTTTCTTCTCCGAGCTTTTTCATTTGTGGTAATAAATATCGAACCTGTGGTCCTAATAAAAGCACATCGGCTTGATCAATATGATTTTTTGCTGAATCTCCAGATACTGCCCAAATACGATAGTCTTTTCCTTGTTCTTGTGCGCTTTTCTCCATTTTTGTGACTAGTAAGCTTGTTGACATACCTGCTGCACAAACCAATAAGATGTTCATGTGTAAACGCCCCCTTTTGAAAGTGTGTAGCTTTTCTTTACACATTCATCATATTATGAAACCGCTTTCATAAACACCTATACTTTTTCCTTTAGGAAGCGGAAAAAGTTAAGATCACATTGTTAGCTCTTGTACGAAGGGGCCTTTTTATACATGATATCGAGCATGTCTTCAAATGTATCACAGGCGATGAGATGCTGAATGAATTTCACATTGTGCACAAGCTCGCCCAGCAGACGATACATCCCTTTTAAATCTTTGGCATTCTCTTTTTCGACACAAAGCAAGCAAACAAATTGAACTTTTTTCTCTCCCCATATGATCGGTTTTTCTAATGAACAGATCGCCCAAAATGTCTCTTCTGTCAGCGGCGTCATAGGGTGCGGAATGGCTGTATAATGCCCGAAGGATGTCGGTGCAGCCTCTTCTCTTTCCATCACAGAAGGTGTAAGTTCTGCTGGTGCTAATCCCATATCGATAACTTGTTTCGTGAGAAAAGTGATGACCTCTTCCTTTGTTTGAAAGGCGCGTTTTGTAAAGACCAATTCCTTTTTCATATATTGAGAGGCCAATGTCACCCTTGTTTCACTCGTCAAGGCTTCTTCAATTTTTAAAAAGTCGCCGCCTCCCAAAATGGTGTTCACTTGTATGACTGGAATCGGTAAATCCATCTGAATCGGGACCGTTGTAATAATCAAATCCATGGCATGTAAAGAGACATGCGGAAGCGAATAAAGCTCTGCTGTTCCTAAAATGGTCAGCTTAGTCCCAAATTGTGACCGCAAACGATCCTGAAGCAGCCTTGCACTCCCTGCACCAGACGCACAGACGATGAGACATCGCTTCGGTGGAATCTCCATCTTTCTCCGTTCTAAAGCCGCACCAAAATGAAGCGCCATATATCCGATTTCATTCTCATGAATACTCAGCCCCTCCTCTTCTTCAAGGACCCTGCTGGCGATAATTCCTGCTTCAAAGGCAAGTGGATACCCCGCCTTTATTTCATCAAGCATTGGATTTCTTAAGTTCATCCCATATTTACACCGGGTCATGGCTGGCTTTAAGTGCAGACTCAGCCCAATCATTAATTCCGCATCACCGGCTAAATCAAGCTGCAGCTTTTGATCAACGGCTTGGAGCATCAGCTGGACAAGACGGCTCGTGTCATCATCCACAATTTGTTTTTGAGCGCTCGATGAAAAGGACTGCACCATTTTGGCTGTTCCTAATAAATGAATGGCGATATAGACGATCTCTTCTTGTGGAAAAGAGACGTCCAGCAGTCCTTCAAGGCATTCCACCATTTTTTTAGCCACCTCGTATTCCTTTGCCCGTGGAATCTCATTGATTTCCTCTGGCAAAACAGATACATAGTTTCCGTGTCTAATTCGTTTGCAGGCAATCGCGACATGAACGATTAAATTATTCATGCAAATGTCTGATAGATTCATTCGTTCTTCATTGATATAATCAATGATTGTTTTCTGAATCAATTCCAGTTCATGTTTTGGCAAAATGGTGACTGCCGTGTTCAGCATCGTTTGGCAGGATCGGCGTTCACTGAATAAATATTCTGACATACAATAACGAATTTTCATCTCCGATCCTTTGATCCGGCAGCCTTTATTCGGCTTCGCTTCCAGCTTCAGATCAAAGGGCTCAAGCTTGCGTTTAACCCATTTCATATCGTTACTCATCGTCGATTTACTAATAAACAGCAGCTGCTGTAAGTCTTCCAGTTTCACATAAGATTCTGCGAGAAGCAGCTTTTTTAAAATAAACCGAACGCGCTCCTCTGGCAGAACAGCCAGCGGCTCTTCCTGTTCGACCTCCTCTTTCATAAAACGGCGAAAGGCATTCTCATCGTTGATCAACAGCTCATAACCAGCTCCTCGAACAGCTGTTACAGCCGCTTGATAAGGAGCAAGACAGTCGTTCAGTTCCTTGATGTCTGTACGAATGGTGCGGCTTGTTACTTGTAAACTGACAGAAAGCGCAGCGCTTGTGAGCGGGGTCTCCGCTGCCATGAGCTGACTTAAGATGTGCGCCAGTCTTTTACTCAGCATCAGATCGGCCTCCTTATGTAAGGGTGGAGAATCTGCCTTGTCTGGACAAGGTGTATACGCTTGCAGTTCTCTTCATTACTCATATTCTACTGAAAAGAAATAAAAATTGCCATCTCATTTATATGACAAACGCCCCTATTTATACAACAAACCCTATCCAATGACCTATGAATCTTTTGGTAGGACCGCTGGGGAAACCATGAAAAAAAGGCGATACACCTCCGTATCATCGCCTTTTATGAAGAAATCAGCTGCGTAAAGACAACCAATCTTTTTTCATGAGTCCCTGCTGCATGATCAAATGTCCCTGTACACGTGATTAAATTGAGATTCCGTGTAAAAGCATACCCGAAAAACGCATTTGGTTTTTCTTCACGCGGATAGCTTTGCACTTTGACGACTTCAAAGGTTCGCTTTTTACCTGATATGGATGTCACGATTACCTTGTCTCCCTTTTTCAGCTCCTTCAATCGATAAAAAACAGAAGGTCCCCACTTATTATCAACATGACCATTCATAACGGCATTTCCTTTATCTCCTGGCTTCGGACCATCCTTAAACCAAGCTGTGTTGTCCGTATTTTTTGGAACGCCCATACTGCCATCCTTTGATAAAGTGGTTTTCTCTACTTTTGCTTTGACATCAATCGCCGGAATCGCAATTTCAGCCGGGACAATACCGGACGGTTCGTCTTTTAACATGGCTTTTGAATGAGACTGTTTTGTGACTTGGTTTGTTGTCATTTTTTCAGGAGATGAGGTTGTTTTAGCGGATGACGAATCATCCATCGATTTTGATGCACAGCCCGTGATGACAAGAAGCATCAGAAGACCAAACAGCCACCTTTTCAAGTCAGTCTGCCTCCTTTGAAAGAAAGGAACGGCACGATTGTGCACGTTCCCCCCCTTTTGTTTTGATATAAGCTTAATTTGATGTCTTACGACGAATTAGGAAGAACGCACCCATTGCACCGCCTGCTAGGATCAAGCTTGCGATTAATCCCGCAAATGCTTCATATGACATACCTAAAGGACCGGCTGTGCCTCCCATACCTGTTTTCGGCATTTCGTTAGGCATGTTAGATTTGAACAGTTCAGGATGCTGATCAACAATCGCTGCTGCGACATCTTGACCGACCATGAACATATGACCGTACGCCTCTCTCACTGTTGGATAAAGCTGATCATATTCGCCATTATGGTAAGCCGTATATGTTTTGATCAGCTCATCAATATGCATTTTTAAGCCAGCTTCTAAATCCGCCGCCTTTAAACGGCCATCTGTCGCTTGATCTAGAAATTTCGCTTGCTTCATCCGATATGCATCCAAGTTTTTCACAGCTTTTTCTTTCGCTTCTTTGTCTCCTGATGCATCCGCTTTGACATAATCAACTAAGTAACCAATATGGCTTGACCAAATGGATTTGAATTGTTTTCCTGCATCCTTACCATAAACAGATGCAATCGCATTAGATAAATCATTTGTATTCTCGTTCAAAGTTGCTGCTGCTTGATCAAAGTCCTTGCTACCATCATTTCCTTTTTGCATGGCAACGACCGCAAGTGCCAAATGCTCTGAGAACAAGTAGTTTAAATCTTCACGAAGATCTGCAGCTGGTGTATCGACAGATTTATGATCAAATTTCCCAGGAAATTGATCTGTGATCGCCCACGATACGCCTTTGCCTACTTCAAACATATGATGAATGGATTTTCTAACAGTCTCATAGGTCGTATCAAAATCCTTTTCTGTGTAGCTGTCAAACGCTTTTAATAGTTCGTTCACATGCATCTTCAAGCCTTCTTCAAGCTCACTTGCTTTCAACCTCCCGCCTGTTGCTTGATCGAGCATGTCGGCTTGTTTCATACGATATTGGTCAAGCTGCTTGACTGCTTTCTTTTTACCTGCCTCATCTTTCTTTGCGGTTGCTTGTACATAATCCACAAAGTAGCCGATATGGCTTGACCAAATGTCTTTGAATTGTTTCCCAGCTTTTTTTCCGTACACAGAAGCGATGGCTTCTGATAAGTCATTTGTGTTGTCATTTAGCGCTGCCGCTGCTTGTTTAAAATCTTTGCTGCCGTCAATTCCCTTTTGCATTGTGATGACTGCTAAGTAGGCATGCTCCGAAAATAACTGGTCTAGTGCTGCTCGAAGATCGGTTGCTTTGTTTGACACCTCTTGTGACGAAGATGTCTTCTTTGCCTCTCCATGCATATGTCCTTCGTGTGCACTTGCGCTATGGGCTGCCGGAAATAGTAATGCTGCGCTAAGCGGAATGGTTAAAATCGCTTTTTTCATGTTCATCTGTTTTTCCTCCTCTTTCCGTTTGTTATGTACTTAACGGAAAGAAGCATGAAATGGATCATTCAAATCTATCATCTTTTTTTGTTTAGCGCACAATCGGTCATGCTTGCATAAAAAAAGCCGGATTATCCGGCTGATACGTTACGACGTTTAGATGCTTTCCGCTCTTTATATATTTTTCTCACCACTGGATAAATCACAGGTGCCCATTTAAAAATTTGTTTCAACCATTTTTTCATTTCTCCCGCGCCTCCTTATTGTCATTCTTACAAGGAAGATTCCCCATCTTGGCATGAAATAAACAGGTGCGGGAGAGCAGGAGTTAAATCACGCCTTGTGCGATCATCGCATCTGCCACTTTGCGAAATCCTGCAATATTTGCTCCTACTATTAAGTTTCCAGAGTGTCCATATTCGTCCGCTGTCTCTGTACACTGACGATAAATCGTCTGCATCATTTGTTTCAGCTGATCATCTACTTCCTCAAATGTCCAAGACATTCTTGCACTATTTTGCGCCATTTCCAGCGCTGAGACACCTACCCCGCCTGCATTCGCCGCTTTTGCTGGCGCGAATAGAATATCATTCTGTTCAAAAACTTTGACTGCCTTTAGAGTAGAAGGCATATTCGCTCCTTCTCCTACCGCAATGACACCATTTTCCACGAGTTGCTGTGCCTGCATCTCAGATATTTCATTTTGCGTTGCACATGGAAGCGCAATGTCACAAGGAACAGACCAAATTTGTTCGCAATCTTCAATCAATTCAGCATGCGGGTGAATGTCTATGTATGCCCCAATCCGTTGATTGCTTACTTCCTTCAGCTGCTTCACTGTTTCAAGTGAAATGCCTTGTGGATCATAAATCGCTCCGCTTGAATCACTGCACGCAACGACCTTACCACCTAGCTCTATGACCTTCTCCATCGCATAAATAGACACATTCCCTGAGCCGGACACGACAACTGAACGTCCTTCAAATTGAAGTCCATGCGCTTTTAACATTTCTTCCATAAAGTACACCAATCCATAGCCTGTCGCTTCTTTTCTCGCTAAGCTGCCTCCAAATCCAGGGCTTTTCCCTGTGAGCACACCTGCTTCATAAGCACCACGCATTTTCTTGTACTGCCCAAACATATAACCAATTTCGCGTGCCCCTACGCCAATATCACCTGCTGGCACATCTTGATCAGGTCCAATATATCGGCTGAGCTCACTCATAAAGCTTTGAACGAAACGCATGATTTCTCCATCCGATTTCCCTTTAGGATCAAAATCTGATCCACCTTTTCCTCCACCGATCGGCATACCAGTCAGTGCGTTTTTAAAGATTTGTTCAAATCCTAAAAACTTAATAATGCTTGCATTGACAGATGGGTGGAAACGAATGCCTCCTTTATAAGGACCGATGGCACTGTTGAATTGAACCCTAAATCCCCGATTAACTTGTACTTTCCCCTCATCATCTACCCATGGTACGCGAAATACCACAAGCCGTTCAGGCTCGATGAGTCGTTCTAAAATGCCTTGTTTTTCATACTCTGGATGCTTTGCAAAAACGGGAACGAGTGATTCGAGAATTTCTCTTACGGCTTGCTGAAATTCCTCCTCACCAGGATTTCGTTTTTCCACCTCTTCTAACACACGGTCGATGTAGCTTTGTGCTGTTTGTGCTGCTCGATCTAAGGTCAACATGTCTCATCTGCCTCCTTTGTATATCTTCACACATTTATCCTGTTAGATTTTCTAACGCATATTGAGATTAATTTAACACCATTTGTAAAAACTGATCAATACTGATAACAGATGAAAATGATGCCGATTTGAGATGGATCAAGCAGCCGCCGCAATCGTTTTTAGAAAGTATCCCTTACAGAATGACTATTGAGCTAGAAATCATGATTTAGACGTTATATATCCCGCACTCTTTGACAATTAGATGAACCATGAATGATTTCTAGTTGATCTTCAACAAGAAAAAAGGCCTAAAGTTTTATAGACCTCTGCTCAATCTTTTCGGATCTCCTTCTCTTTTTTTCGATCAGGGTACACGACACAAAACCAATATAAAATAGAAGACGATGGGAAGTTAATTAAACCGACAATGCCCCAAAACCACTTATAACGTCCTCTTTTTTTGGCATCCATAAATAAAAGAAGGCCCTGCGCAAATAGTAACGGCAATGCGCACAATAAGATGATCATCTCCGACTGACTCATAAGGAAGACCCTCCTTTACTATGTTGATATTCCTTGATGCCGACAATGACGCAGAGCGGCACACTCACTACTTGAAGAAGAATGAAGATGATAGGCAAATGGGTGATGGCAGCGACAAATAGTGTGAGAATGGTCAGACTGATGAGAACGTACGCCAGTACTTCTTGTTTAAAACGCCTTTTCTCTTGTTCCTTCGCCTGCTTCAGCATCATCATGACAGCCTGTTCACTTGGCTCTTTCACTTCGATTTGATCATCTAGTTGCTGTAACTCTTCCTTTAAACGTTCGGTGAACTGATCTTCCTTCATTGAGACCACTCCTTTCGAATTTTCTTTAATCCATGATGAACCCTCGACTTCACAGTGCCTTCTCTCATCCCGAGCATTGAAGCAATCTCTGGGTAAGTAAAGCCATAATAATAGTGCAAAATAATCGGCGCTCTCTCCTGAGCCTTCAATTCGTTAAGAGCATCCCACATCTCATGCCATGTATGTCCCTTTTGCTGAATCTCCCATTTAAAACGGCGTATCGTCTCTTGATTCGCCTTTCCTTCCCTCAATTGTTCACGTTTTCTTTTCTTCTGGTGATCCAAAAATTGTCTAGATGCAATGGATATGAGCCATGTTGAAAATAAGGAATCTCCTCTAAAAGAAGAGAGTTTCATGTACGCTTTCAGCATCGTTTCTTGCATGATTTCTTCTGCAAGCTCTTGTTGAAGGGTGAGCTTCATTATATAACGGTAAAGAAAGGAATAATGATGGCGATAAAGAGCTGTAAATGCAGCATCATCCCCCTGCTTTGCCCGCTGAATCAATAATGTCTCTTCTGTCTGCTCCAAACACACCCCTCCTTCCTTTTTCTTCTCTTATTCATGAGACGACACGTATGACGATATCGTTCAAAATAGATTTTATTTTTTTAGCTTGTCTGCTTTTCTCCCTGTTGATCCAGTAATTGAAGCGTTAAATAACCAGTTTTTTCTTATGTAATGATTATGACATTCCTTCATCTCTAACAAAATGATGCGTTCTGATTTTCTATCAAGCGGAGATGCTCTCCCCCATAATCACTAGGTCATCCCAATACCTATCGTCAATGATCCTTGTCTCATTTAGATGAAAATAAAATAATCATGGCCTTAGTTTTCTAGAAAATCATGGAATACAAAGCGCCAATTCTTAGCCGATGATACCTTTTTGCATGCTATGCTCTTCCTACATTCCGAAAAAGGCAATACTGGCGAAGAAAGGAGGAGCAGTTGAATTGCAGCTTATTTTTGGAAACGTTTACATTAAAACAAAAATGAATGGAGATGTTGACTTTGAAGAAAAAAGTTCCAATGTTAGCTGGTGTGTTAGCGGTTGGTCTCGTGACTTCATTATTTGCACCTAATGGGGAGGCAAAGGCGGCAGTAAAGTATCCCGAAAGCCCTTCTATTATGGCCAATTTTAATCAACAAGGATTCTCCACATTAAATGGCGGCACAACAGGCGGTGAAGGCGGTAAAACCGTCACAGTCAAAACTGGAAATGAGCTATTGGCTGCCCTCAAAAGTAAAGGAACAAACGAAAAATTAAAAATTGTTGTCGACGGGACGATTACCCCTTCTAATACATCTGCCAATAAAATCGATGTGAAAGATACAAACAATGTCTCAATCGTCGGCAAAGGCACAAAAGGTGAATTTAATGGAATTGGCATTAAAGTATGGCGTGCCAATAACATCATCATCCGCAACCTGAAAATCCATCACAGCAAAATCGGTGATAAGGATGCCATCGGAATCGAAGGCGCTTCTAAAAACGTATGGGTCGATCATAATGAACTGTACAATACATTAAACTCTGGTAAAGATGATTATGATGGATTATTCGATGTGAAAAATGACTCCGATTATATTACCTTCTCATGGAACTATGTTCATGACAGCTGGAAAACGATGCTCATGGGCAGCTCTGATAACGACAACTACAACCGAAAAATCACATTCCACAACAACCGTTTCGAAAACCTGAATTCTCGTGTACCATCTATGCGCTTTGGGGAAGGACATGTCTATAACAACTATTACAAAGGCATCCTGACAACTGCAATTAACTCTCGTATGGGCGCAAAAATGAGAATTGAGCACAACGTATTTGAAAATACAAAAAATGCGATTGGCAGCTGGGACAGCCGTCAAGTCGGTACATGGCATGTCATCAACAACTCATATATTAACAGCTCAGGCAGTCTGCCAACGTCTTCTACAGGTACGTACAACCCTCCTTATAACTACTCCTTGCTTAACGTGAACAATGTCAAATCAGAAGTGGTATCAAATGCTGGTGTTGGAAAGGTAAATCCTTAAAACCACAAAACGTTCGGGCAGAAATCTCTGTCCGAACGTTCTTGTCATTTCATCTATTTATATTGTAGAAAACGGACGATCCATCTCATACAATTTTTGATAGCGCAGGTTTTCTTTCAGTAAATCCTGATGCTCCCCCTGCATCTCAATTTGTCCATCTTCAATAAACATAATGCGGTCACATGCCTCACAGCCAGTGAGATGATGGGTAATCCAAATGACCGTTTTTCCTTTTAACACATGAAAAATGGTTTCAAGCAGCTCACGCTCTGTGCGTGGGTCAAGTCCGACGGTGGGCTCATCTAATACAACAATCGGGGTGTTTTGCAGCAAAATCCGGGCTAACGCCATCCGTTGTCTTTCTCCACCTGAGAAACGAATTCCTGTCTCCTGCACACCGGTGTGATAGCCCTCTGGCAAAGATTCGATGGTATCGTGCAGCTGCACTTGTCTCGCTGCTTCTTTTACTTGCTCCTCTGTCGCATTTGGAGAGCCTAAGCGAATATTGTTTAAAACAGAGGTATCGAATAAATACGGCTGTTGATTGAGTACTGACACATAGGTGGACACGTTCTCTCGAATGCTTTCGACCGGTTTCCCTTGGATACTGACAGCTCCTTGGTTTGGCACGACAGCTCCTTCTAACAACTTCAAAATAGTCGATTTTCCTGCACCGCTTTTTCCTAAGAGAGCGAGTGATTCTCCTTGCTTCAATGAAAATGACAGGTGCTTTAGCACGTGTTGGTGCAAATCATACCCAAAGGACACTCGATCAAAAGAAACAGCGTCATTTTGGGAAACAGCTGACTGATCCGCTGTCTTGCGCTCTGATTCTCCTTCATACGAAAGCTTTTCATAATGATGTAATCTGCTGACAGCATGCTGATAGACTGGAATATCACCTGCTGCATCTGAGAGTGGAAGAAAGGCTTCCGTTAACGGAAATAGCACAAGCACGAAGGCTGCAATCAGGGTGTGTGACATCGAGCCTGACTGAACAACGGAACCGCTCCAATACACGACAAGCACGACAGCTCCTCCAATGATAAGCTGTGCAAAAAACTGGCGCAGACGGATAAATCGGTGCTTAGCTGCTTCAAGCGCTAACAGCTGCGCTTCTTTCTGTTCATATTCATCAACAAAATCTTTCTGCCTACCGCTAAACAACCAGTCACTCACGCCCATGACGGCATCTGTTAAATGGCTGTACAGTTCATTTCTGCCTTTTTTCATTTGAATTTGTCTCGCCCGGTTCACTAGCACGGTGACGTATGGGAAAACAAATACGAGAAGTGCCATATAAAGCAGCATCAAGCCAGCAAAAGGCCACGAGAATAGACCAAGTGCCCCAATCGATGCGGCATATAAAAGCAGCGCACCGATAGATGGAAAGATGGTTTTTAAATAGGCATCCTGCAGTCTTTCAACATCATCTGACAAGAGCCCCAGCATTTCACCTGTACCCAGCTTTGTCTGTTTCGCACTTCGTTCAGCCATGTCATATAGACGGACACGCATTTTTTCAATCATGGTCAAAATGAGCTGGTGGCTCGCCAATCTTTCTGCATAGCGGGCAGCTGAGCGCGAAATACCAAAGGTACGGACAGCTACAATGGGAACGTAGACCATAAGTATATTCTCAGGTCTTGTGGCAGCTTTTGAAATGAGAAATCCTGACGTATACATCAGCATAGAAGCAGAGAATACTGCAATTGCCCCTAGAAATAAAACTAGCGCAAACAGCTTTTGATTCTCCTTGATATAAGGTATAAACCAGCCTTTACTTACCATGTGTGACCGCCCCCATTTGCTCCTGTACCAATTGATAATACACGCCTTTTCTTTGCATCAATGATTCATGTGTACCCATTTCCGCAATCGTTCCTTGATCCATGACAATGATCTCATCCATGTCCGGCATCCAATGGAGCCTATGTGTCGCTAAGAACACAAGTTTATCTTCAAACAGCGGAAGCATTGTTTTCTTCAATTCATACTCTGTCTCAATATCGAGATGTGCCGTTGGTTCATCTAACAGCATAATAGACCGCTTGCCCAGCACCGTTCGCGCAAGCGCAATTCTTTGTGCCTGTCCGCCGCTTAGCCCTCTTCCCTGTTCTCCAATGACCTCATCAAGACCATTTGGCAGCTGCGTCACGAGCTGAGATAAGCCAGCTTCACTGGCAGCTCTTTCCACTTCTTCATCTGTTGCATGTGGTTCATAAAAACGAATGTTTTCTCTTAATGTCATGTGAAATAAATAAGGGTGCTGCGGCATATAGACGACTTCTTTTTGCCATTCCTTCATCTGTAAATGAACAAGCGGCTGGCCGTTTAGTGTGATTTGACCTGAGGTCGGTTCAACAAAGCCGCCGAGCACATCGGTTAATGTCGATTTCCCTGAACCACTGGCACCAATGATTCCGATTTTTTTCTTCCCTTTCACAGTGAGATCTACATCCTGAATCGAATAAGGGGCATGTTCGTCATGCTGGACACTCACATCTTGCAGGGTGAGCGCAGACTGTTCATTCCACTCGTTCAACTTCACTGATTGTGTTTCCTGCGCGCGGAAGCCCTTTTCTTCTAAAATGACCTGCATCGCCTCATTCGCTTCTTTTCCATTTAGCGTGGCATGATAATCATTTCCCACTTCACGTACTGGCAGGAAATATTCCGGTGCCAGCATGAGCGCCGTCAAAGCCGGCAATAACAGAAGCTCTCCTTCAATTAATCGCAAGCCAAGAAAGACAGCGACGGTTGCAATCGACAGCATGGAAAAGAAATCAAGCGCAAATGATGAAAGAAATGCGACCTTCAGCGTGCTCATGGTCGCCTTTCGATATCGCTTTGACACTTCCCCGATATTGCGGGAATGTTTTTTGCTAATGCCTAAATAACGAAGCGTTTCAAGGCCGCGGAGAGAGTCAGTAAAATGATTGGATAATTTCTCATACGATCTCCATTGTTTGGCCGCTTTACGCTGAGCGACAAGACCTAGCAAAATCATAAAGATAATTAAAATCGGCAGCGTCACGATTAAAATGACGGCAGATGTTTCGTCTAATGTCCAAACATAGATGAGGACCATTGCCGGTATCACAGCCATGTTCACCATCTTCGGTAAAAATAGCTGTAAATACTGACGATATTGAGCAATTCCCTCCATCGCTAATGTGACAAGCTTTCCTGTACCCTTTTTCTTTGTAAAAGCTGGACCTAAACGAAAGAGTTGGTCTAACAGCTGTTTTCTGACGTCTGCTCCAATTCGGGAAGAGTAGGTAAACATGACCTTCTCCCGAATCAAGGTGAGACCGTGCCGCACCAGAAAGGCAGCAAGAAACAGCAGGACATAAGGCGTTGCCTGCGAAAGGCTTTTCCCGTCAAACAGCGTAGTAACGGCATGTGCCAGCCACTGTGCTTGGAAAATAATACTTGCTCCTTGGATGAGTGACACAATACCTAAGAGGGCAAGAAGCCCTCTCATTCCTTTTAATTGAAGCAAACGTTTATCCATTAGTAGGTCATTGGCTCCTTACCGCTTACACGTTTACGGAAGACGTAATAGCTCCAAATTTGATACCCAAGCACAAAGGGCAGCAAAGAAATGGCAACAATCGTCATCACCGTCAGTGAATAAGATCCAGATGCAGCGTTTTGAATGGTCAGATCAAACGTATGGTTGATTGAGCTAATCATGACGCGCGGGAACAATGCAGTGAACAGCATCGTTACTGTCACCATGATGCCCGCACCTGTGAATAGGAATGTCCAGCCATCACGTTCTTTTTTCATAAAGAATAGCGCCGCTACGTAACAAACCACAATGAGGACAGTTAACGGAATGGTGATGATCGGGCGTACCGTATAAATGTCTGTTTCCATGATAGATACACCAACAAATAGGACAAGAACTGGCAGCGCAATAAGCAGGACACGCTTGCCAAGCTTTCTCGCACGATCTCTTAAATCACCCTCTGTACGAAGTGTGACGAAAATCAATCCGTGCAGAAGGCAAAGAACCGTCACAGCTAACCCGCCAATCACTGAATAAAGATTCACAAAATCCGTAAAACCAGCGTACATGTTCATGTCTTGATCAATTGGCATCCCGCGTAAAATACTTGTGAATAGCACACCGAGTAAAAACGGCGGCAACAGACTGCCAAAGAAGATGACCCAGTCCCATGCTTTGATCCAAGAGGCTTTCTCAACCTTCCCTCGGAATTCAAAGGCGACTCCGCGCCCGATGAGTGCTAAGAGGAGAACCGCAAACGGTATATAGTATCCACTGAACATCGTGGCATACCAGTTAGGGAAAGCAGCGAAAATAGCGCCCCCAGCTGTAATCAGCCAGACCTCATTCGCATCCCAGAAAGGACCAATCGTGTTAATTAAAATGCGGCGTTCGTGCGCATCCTTTCCAAGCAGCTGCATGGACATCCCAACACCAAAATCAAATCCTTCTAAGAAGAAAAATCCAACAAATAATACTGCGACAAGAATAAACCAAATCTCGTTAAGATATGCCATGATATGCGCCTCCATCAAATGGATCTGTAGACAGGTCCGTTTCATCCTTTTGATCTGTATCCTCTTCCGAATGTGCACCCTTTTTAATTTCTCGAATGAATAGGTAGGCAAGCAAGATGGCAAGAATCAGATACATCGTCGTAAAGCTAATGACTGAGAATAACAGCATGCCATACGATACGTTTGGCGAAATCGATTGAGCCGTCGTCATCATACCAAAGACCGTCCACGGCTGACGCCCAATTTCAGTCATGATCCAGCCAGCTGAGTTCGCAATAAATGGGAAGGCAATCATCCCTACCATGAAGCGTAAAAACCATTTGTTCGTTTCGAGTTTCTTTCTAAAGCTCAAGTACAATCCAATCATACTGGCAAAAATCATCAGCATGCCTGCACCAACCATGATTCTAAAGCTCCAGAAAGTTGTTTTTACTGGCGGAATGTAGTCTCCAGGACCAAACTTTGCTTCATATTCTTTTTGAAGGGTCAACATGCCTGGCACATCTCCACTAAACTTCGAATAAGCCAAGTAACTTAAAGCAAACGGAATATTGATCTCCGCAGAGTTTTCTTTTTTATCTGTATCAATATTGGCAAATAGTGTCCAAGCCGCTGGATCTCCACTATCCTTCCAAAGGGCTTCACTTGCTGCCATCTTCATCGGCTGTGATTCCATTAAGTGCTTCGCTTGATCATGTCCAGAGAACGCCACACCTAAGCCAGAAATTAAAGCGAGAACCATGGCAATCTGGAAGGATTTTTTAAAAAAGGCGATTTCTTGTTTTTTGATCATTTTATAGGCACTAACTCCTGCAATAAAGAATGCACCTGTAGCCAGCGCACCAAACAGAACGTGCGGGAATTCAACCCAAAGCTGCGGGTTCGTTACAAGAGCACCAAAGTCATTCATTTCTGCACGGCCATTTTTAATGACAAATCCAACTGGCTCTTGCATAAATGAGTTGGCGAGTAAAATCCAAAACGCCGAAAAGATCGTACCAAGGGAAACAAGCCAAATACACAATAAATGAATCTTCTTCGGCAGACGATCCCAGCCGAATATCCAAAGTCCAATAAATGTAGATTCAAGGAAAAAGGCGAGCAGTGCTTCAATGGCAAGCGGTGCACCAAATACATCACCGACAAACCTTGAATAATCTGACCAGTTCATCCCAAACTGGAATTCCTGGAGAATCCCTGTCACCACGCCTACTGCAAAATTGAGTAAGAATAGATGACCCCAAAACTTCGCCATCTTTTTATAAATCTCTTTTTTCTTGACGACATAAAGGGTCTGCATCAATGCAACGATAAACACCAAACCTATTGACATAGGAACAAAAATAAAATGAAATAATGTCGTTGAAGCAAATTGAAATCTTGCTAAAAACAGCTCACTCACAGCCTTACATCCTCCCTTACTTTCACATGCCGAATGATTCGAAATGTCTATGCTCACCATTTCACAAAATGTTCACTATTTGTTCAATGATTCACAAATAATAGCCTGTTTGAAATGATTTACTCGGTGAAATTTTACTCTTGCTTTTCATTCGGTTAGTTATTTATACCTGTACTTTACACCCATACGCTTCAAAAATAAAGTAAATTTTACCTAAAAACTGGATGGTATTGTGTCAGTTGTTTGAATACTTTGTCAAAAATATGTGACAGAAAGTAAAAAAATAGCGCTGCACGTGAGCTGCAGCGCTGTGTTTCTTTTTTAGGCTTTTTTCTGTAAGGCTGGTCTAGTGACTTGCACTTCATAGTACGTAATTTTGTTTTTTAATAGACCTTCAGGTTTCGCTTTTCCATGAGCGTGCGCATCACCAAATGCCTGAGATTTTGTCCAATTCACAAAGTCTTCTTTTCGATTCCAGCGTGTATGAATGGTCACTTCATCGTAATCGGTTGTCTGCTGTGTGACCCATACTTCCATGCCTAAAAATCCTTCCATGAATTCTACTTGTCCCTGCTTGTTAAAACGCTTGACGAGGTGGTCGGCACTGCCTTTTTCTACTCTTACCTGGTTGTTGACAATGATCATGTTTTGTTCATCTCCCTTTTGTTGTTGGATCGAAGCGATTGGAATAATAAGCGGATGCTCACCGTCTAAGTGAACCTCAGCCTGAATCCCAAAGACCTCTTTGAAAAAGCTTTCTGTTAATACTTCTTTTGGTGTCCCTATTTGATAAATCTGACCACGCTTCATCGCAATAAGGCGGTCACAATATTTTGCTGCCTGCTGCAGGTCGTGAAGAACCATTAAAATGGTGATTCCATGCGTCTTATTCAGCTGTTTGAGCAGCTCTAGTAAATCAAGCTGATGCGCAATATCTAAGTAAGTTGTCGGCTCATCCAGAATAATCGTCTCTGTCTTCTGAGCGAGCGCCATCGCAATATACGCTTTTTGCCTTTCTCCACCAGACAATGTATGCAGCATTCTATTTTCATTGATCCGGCTATTGGTCACATCAAGCGCCCACTCAATCGCTTCTTGATCTGTCTTCGAGCTTTTTTTCCAGATCGAACGATGCGGACTGCGTCCAAGTGCGACCAGCTCCCGTACGGTCATAGATGGAATGGCTGTTCTCGACTGCATGAGAACGGCGATTTCCTTTGCGATCTCCTGAGCTGTCATCTCTTTTTGCGGTATATCGTGAATGTATATCGTGCCGCTTTCGATTGACGTAAGACGTGCGGCTGCTTTAATAAAAGTCGACTTCCCTGATCCATTCGGTCCAATAATTCCTGTCACGCTTCCTTTAGGAACAGCTGCTGAAATAGATGACAGCTGAAAGCCTCCTTGACTGAGACTCACGTCATCCATAGCGATCACATCCAACTTAACCCCTCCCTTTCTTTTTTAATAAATAGAGGAAGAAAGGTGCACCGATGCAGGCAAGCAGGATACCGACAGGCAGTTCAACTGGCGTAAACCATACCCTTGCGGCTGTATCTGCAAAAACCACAAGCACGCCTCCGCCCAGCATCGAGATCGGCAGCAGATACCGGTAGTCATCTCCAATTAAAAGACGGATAAAATGAGGAACGACCAGTCCGACAAATCCAATTAAGCCGCTCACACTTACTGCTGCACCAGCTAAAAGTGCCGCCAGTGCAATTAAGAAAAACCGGGTGCGCTCTACTCTGAGACCGAGCAGCTGAGCCGATTCATCGCCAAGCAAAAGAAGATTTGCCGGCTTGATGGCAAAAAAACAAAGGCACAACCCAGCAAGCGCATATGGCGACACGAAGGTTAGATGATGCCAGCTCCGTCCATTTAATCCTCCTGATAAAAAGGGCAGAACAGCCTGCACACGCTCACTATAAAGCACCATAAACCCATTCATCACCGCCCCAAGCAGGGCATTGACTGCCACTCCCGCCAAAATCAGCTTCAGCGGTGAAACCCCTTGATCAAATGAGAGCATATACACCACAAGTGCCGCTAATAAAGCGCCAAGGAAAGCAGCGGCTGGCAGCAAATACGTGAATTGCGGAAACACAATCATGCTAAGCACAGCAGCCAATCCGCCGCCAGCCGTCACACCGATGATGCCAGGGTCAGCGAGTGGATTTCGTACAACTCCTTGTAAAATCGCCCCTGATGCTGCGAGACAGGCCCCAACGATGAAACCGATGAGAACGCGCGGTAGGCGTAAATCCATCACAATTTTCTCATGGACAGGCTGACCTGATCCCGTCAAAGCAGCGAGTAAATCTTGCAGTGATAATTGAACAGAACCTAATGCAAGCCCTAGGCATGCGCCTACAACTAACGAGATGAATAGTCCGGGTATCAGCCATCTTCGCCTCGACTGTCTTTTTTGAAAATCTAATTCTGCCTTCATTTTCATGATGACAATCGCTTCAATCTTTTCTCTAGCTCATCAATCGCTCTCATCACGTCTGCGCCTGGATTCGTCCCAAATAGATCACTAGGCAGAATCTCGACGTGTCCATGTTTGACGGCTGATACATCGTGCCATGCGGCATTCTGTTTCATTTCACTCAAAAAGCCCGCTTTCACATCTTCAGGATTGCTGTGGGTCATAAGCAGGATAAGATCAGGATCAGCTTCGATGACCTTTTCTGCATTGATTTGAGCGTATTGAGGGAATTTCTCGAGTGCCGGTTCATTCTCAGCAATGTTCGTCCCTCCAGCGATGTGCAGTAAATCTCCGCTTAAGGATTGAGGAAGTGCCGCCATATATGTGCCTGGTGCCCCGTATACAACGAGTGTCTTCACTTTTTTCTGAGGCTGTTTGACCTGCTTTTTCCGCTGATCGATTTGCTTGTTAAGCGCTTTTGCCTTTTGCTGCTTCCCTAGCAAATCTCCGAATAACGTAATTTGGCGCTGGATGTCCTTCACTGAATTGGCACTTGTCAAAAGAAGCTGTGAACCAATTCCTTCTATTGTAGAGATGTCCTTGCTGTTTAATTGTTCATTCCCAAGTACAACATCGGGCTTTAAGCTTGTGATGAGCTCTACATCAAATTGATGTGTGGTACCAATTGTTTGGACTGATGTAGCCTGTTGTAAGCTCTCTGGTAATTCGGCGTCCGGACGACCGACCACCTCACCGCCTAAGGCATATAGGATGCTCATGTCTCCAGTCGATAATGAGACAATACGCTGAGGGGAGTCCTCAAACGACAGCGTTCTGCCGGCAAAGTCCTTTATCTTCAGTGCACCTTGACCGCTCCCTTTCTCTACAGGTGCTGCCTGACTGCATCCGCTGAGGAGAAGCATCAAGACAAGTCCCACGAAGATCACATGTGAAAATTTCAACCGTCTGTCTCTCCTTTTCTAGTAAACTTTCTTTAGCTTTGCCTGTACCACGAGACGCCCATTTTTCGGTGCAAGCACATGATCACAGGTCGATAGAGTGAGAATGAGGTCATCGGTGGACACGTCTGTTTTCGTTTGGTAGATTGATTTTTTCCGCACAGCTTGCAAGTAGTGCGCATATTCGCCAAGATCTCGAAAATCGGTTTGAATATAATCGAAGTCCACCGTTGTTTCATACACGGCAAAAATCTCCGCCTCATAGCTTTGATACAGCGTATCGTACTGAAATGTCCGATGCTCATCGAAGAAATCCTTTTTTAAATAGTTTGTGAGTCCAGCGAACATGGACCCATCCCTCATCCGATGCCCGTACACCACAGTATTCGGGCTTTCATGCAAGACGTCATTGCGATAATCCATAAAAATACTGCCTGCCCGGGTGTCGTTTTTTAAGTAATTACGGGTTAAGTAGAACGCATTATCGCGAGATTGGACGATTGGGTACTGAATCATCGTGTCCTTCATATTGATCCAGCCGACAATGTCATCGTTTACCTTCCGCAGTTCATCAAATGACGTACGAATGGTTCCCGGCTCCCGGCTTTCATTCATTCCTTGCTCATGTCCATACATCGTCTGAGCCTTTGCAAGCACCTGACGATTTTGATAATAGCCGAACAGCTCTAAGCCAATGGCCGACCCGCTATAAATGAATACACCTAAACAGACGATCGTCAGCATCCGCTGCCAGACCCGTTTTCCTCTTTTCACACTGTCTCACCTGCTTTTTGCACAGCTTATATCCCAACAGGCACGATATACATCCCTGTTTCTGCATCCTGTTTAATCGTGACGGACACATCATAAATGTGCCGCACATTTTCTTCTGTTAAGACATCGTTTGGCTGTCCTTCACTCATAATCCGGCCATTCTTCATCGCAATGATGACATCGCTGTAGCGGACAGCCTGGTTCATGTCGTGCAGCACCATAACGATTGTTAGTCCATGTACGACATTGAGCTCACGGATCAGCTCAAGAATGTCAAATTGATAATAGATATCCAAATAGGTTGTCGGTTCATCTAAGAAAAGGATCGACGTTTTTTGCGCAAGTGCCATCGCGATCCATACTCGCTGCCGCTCACCACCTGACAATGAGGCGAGCGGCACCTTTCGTTTTTCCGTTAGCTTTGTACTGGAAAGTGCCCACTCTATCGCTCTCTCATCCTCTTCCTTGTCTCCACCTCGCATCGTCTGGTACGGCGTTCTGCCGAATGCCACGACCCTCTCGATCGTTAAATCAAGCGGCGCTTCATTTTGCTGATGGACGACAGCCAGCTTTTTTGCCAGCTCCTTTGGCTTAAATGCATTCAGTGCTTGGCCGTCTAAGTGAATTTGCCCTTTGTTTGGAGCATGGTTATTCGCCATCAATGAAAGCAGTGTAGATTTCCCTGAGCCATTCGGACCGATAATGGTTGTGATTTTCCCCTTTTCAATGTGTGTTGTGACCGATTGAACGATGTCCTTCTGCTGGTCATATGAGAATGACACCTCACGAATGTCCATGGAGACGGTCCCCCCTTCTTAGTAAAAAGATCAGAAATGGCCCGCCAATCACGGCCATGATCGTAGAAGCAGGAATTTCATTTGGCGCGACAAGCGTCCTGCCGAGCGTATCAGCCGTCAGAATCAGCAAAGCCCCGCTTAACGCAGAAAATGGAATGAGTACCCGGTGATCAGACCCGACAAGTCTTCTTGAAATGTGCGGGATAAGCAAACCGACAAAGGCAATCACGCCCGCTACCGCTGCTGTCACCGCCGCAAGCAATACAGCTGTGATGGAAATCAAAAGGCGCATTCTGGTCACACGCAATCCTAAATTTTTCGCTGTCTTGTCCTGAAGAGCCAAGAGGTTACACCATCTGCTAAAGAAAAGGGCTACGACAAGGCCGACGACGCCATAGACTCCGATTAAGCGAACATCTCCCCACGTTTTCATCGTGAGATTCGACTGTCCTGATTGATTGATCGTGATATTGAAATAGCTGCAAATGGTCACAAATGCTTCAGCCATTCCAGTAAACATGGCATTGATGGCGATCCCAACCAAAATCATGCGGATGGGACTTAATCCACCCTTCCAAGACAGAACATACACGAGGAGACACGCAATGGCTCCACCTAACACCGAAAATAAAGGAGAGTAGAAATAAAATTGAGGAAGTGCTGTTATTGCCATTAAAGAAAAGAAGCTGGCTCCTGATGAAATCCCAATGACGCCGGCATCAGCTAATGGATTCCTCATGACCGACTGCAGCAGTACACCGGAGACTGATAAGGCGGCCCCTGTAAACATGGCAATGAGCATGCGAGGAATTCTGAGATCTTTAATGATTTCTACCTGTGCATGTTGACCGGTGATGAGCCCTTCCAATAATTCAATCGGGGTGACATGAATGCTCCCCGTAATGGCGGAATAAATAAACACGCACACCAGTAAGACACTGACTGTCAGAAATAAAATCCCTGTTTTTTTCATCTTAAACGTCCTTTTATCATTCAAATTCGCCGCTTATGACGGATACAGCATACGCGTTAGTTCATCTAGTGCTTCTGCTGCCTTTAAATTGCCCGTTGTCCCGAATAAGCTTTCTTCGAGGTCATACACCCGGTCTTGCTTGACTGCATGAAAATGCTTCCAAATGTCATTTGTTTTAAATTCTTGATCAAACATGCGGACGACTTCATCTGGCATCCCATGTGCGGCACGGAGGATGATATCTGGATTGGCTTTTTGTAAATACTCCGTATTGGAAGCCAAGTACTCCATTTTCTCACCTTTGACAATATTCTCCCCGCCTGCGATCCGCACAAGATCACCAATATATGAATGCTCTGTCGCCACCAAATAACTGCCTGGTACACCAAGCAAAATCAGAACGGATGGCTTTCGTTTTCCCTTCGTCTTCTCTTGTATGTCTTTCTTTTTTTGCTCAAAGTCAGACACAATGCGCTCGGCTTGTTTCTTTCTGTCATACTGAGCTCCAAGCTTCGTAATCGCCTTCTCCATGTTAGCCATGCTCTCGAGATTTAAGTATGTGGCAGGGACACCTGCTTGTTGAAAGGGTGTCTCTAAATCATATTGAAGGGTTGTAACGGACAGGACATCTGTCGGTTGAAGTGATTGGATGATTTCCATATCTGGGCTCATTGGATTGCCGACTTCTGGCAGTCCTTTATAACGAGCTGGCAATGATTTTTGGCTTGTTGGCACCCCAACAAGATCGATCTCTAAGGCATCCATGATCTCCACAGCAGCTACAGTCGTTGCCACAATGCGCGCATTTGAATCTGCGTTTTTTTTGCCTTTTGCTGAGCTTTCAGCTGACTGTGAGCAGCCCGATAAGATCACGCACACACTAAGGGCAGCGATCAAGGTACATAACATTCGATGCTTCAAAAACAGAAGCCCCCTTTCGAAAAAAGAGAGTGGATGCGTCGATGATCTCGGCGCATCTCACTTCAACTAAACCATCTATCTTGTTCTTGTTTGATACTTTCTGACGAGTACGAATAATGACCCGCCGAATAAAAGAATATACACCCAAAGAAGAGAGGTATCTCCTGTTTTTGGATTCAGCTGTCCAGTCTCAGACTTGGTTTGGTCATCTGATGGAGTAAATGTTAGCTGCTCTGCACCTGTTTCCTCTGGCGCTAAATTCTCAAGTTGATTTGGTTGATTTGATTGAGAATCGCGATCATTTGGATTTTTGACAAAGCCGATACTCTCATCGTCTCCGATGATCGATCGAATCCCGCTTCCTTCACCAAGAGCAATTCCTTTTGTGTCATAGATAAGTTTGACATCGTACTGCTCATGATAATTCGCAGCTGGAATATCAATTTTTACGCGTGCTGCCTGAGCCGTGCTTAAGCTTTTGGCTTCGTATTGAATCACTCGTGTATCTGATTTTTGATCTGTTTTTGCAACAAGCGTCTCCTCAAACTTGCCACCTGTTCCTACTTGGAAGGACGTGATGGCTGAGCTATTCTTCACTGTATATGAAACGAAATGGCGGCCATTTTTCACAACCAATGTCGCAGGGCTCACGACGTAATCGTTCATACGAGAAAGCTCATCCTTGTCTGCTTTCTTCATTGAGAAAGGAAGCTTGTATACACCATCTTTAAGCTGAGCCGTCTCTTGAGCAACTCCGCCGTTATTTGTTTCTGGTGATGGTGTGTTTGGTTTTGGTGTTTCTGGTGCAGCAGGTGTTTCTTCCTCTACCTGTCCGCCTTTAAGTGGCGCGATACTCTTTGCATCGAATTGAAAACGAATATCGTAAGTTTGGTCATAGTGGGCGGCCGCTACTACAATGTGAACTTTTCCTTTGACCGCTTTTTTCAAATCAGCGACATCAAATGACACCACTCTTGTGTTCTTTGCTTGATCTGTGCTGACGGTCTTCACTTCTTGATAAGAGCCGTTTTTCTCTATTTTCAAAGAAGCAACAGACGTATTGTCCTTCACCGTAAAGGAAATGGTTTGCTTTCCGTTTTTGACGGTTAAGGATGCAGGATGTGAGAAGTATTGGTTCATCCGAGATGCCTCGTCCTCATCCCCTTTGAGCACACTGTAATTGATGCGGTACTCGCCATCTTTCAGTTGGTTTTGCGCGGAATCTACTGGCTTTGTACCATTGTTATTGTCTGGTGTTGTCTGCTGATCGTCTGGCTTTGTGCCATTTTGATCATCCGGCTTTGTTTCGTTATCGTCTGGCTTTGTGCCATTTTGGTCATCCGGCTTTGTTTCGTTATCGTCTGGCTTTGTGCCATTTTGGTCATCTGGTTTTGTTTCGTTATCGTCTGGCTTTGCAGGTGTAACGAGCGTTAGGCTGCTTTGATCGAATGCAAGCTGTACGTCATATGCTTCGTCATAAATAAAGCCGCCTAAATCCCAGTAAATTTTCACCCAGCCGTTTAATTTGGCTGATAGGTCGGCAACATCAAACTTGATCACACGTGTATTGGCAGTTGCATCCTCACTGACAGTTTCAGTGGTGACAAGAGCGCCATTTTGTTCGACCTTGAAATCTGTAATCTCTTTGCTTTGCTTCAGTGTGACATAGGCAGTCGTCTTGCCATTTTCCACAATCAGCTTAGCTGGCTTTTCTGTATACGTATCCATCATGGACGCTTCTGTGCTGCCATTTTTTAAAACAGTGAATCCGACCGTGTATTCACCATCAACAAATGATGCAGCTTGAGCCGTTCCTTGAGGAATCTGAAATGCAGTCAATAAACTGAATAAAACGAGCAGAATGGCTGCCTTTAGATGAAAAAGACGTTTCAAATGGTGACACTTCCTTCCTTAATGCTTAATGATCCACTTTCTTGCTAAAAATCCGCCTGAGCATAGAGCAAGCACAAGGAGCCACCCTGTCTGGTTTGTATCACCAGTTTGAGGATTCTCTTCTTGTTTTGTCGTGGATGAATCAGATGTTTTCGTTGATTCTTTTGATGGCTGCTGCTTTTCTGCTTCACCCGCTGATTTGTTTGTGCTGTTAGACGAAAGTGATTTCATGCTGCTCTCATCAAATTTCAGCTGAATGGTATAATCATGATCATAATCAGCAGATTTTACAGTGACATGAATTTTTGATTTGATTGGTTTAGACAAGCTCTGAGCTTGGAACTGAACAATCCTTGTGTTGGCTTTTTTATTGGTTGAGAGAACCGTTGTATCGACATAGCCGCCATTTCCGGGGACTTTAAATTCCGTCACCCAGCTGCTATTTTTAATGGTCATTTGTACTGTCAGCTTCCCATTTTTTGCAATCACTTTTGCTGGCTTCAGCCAGTAGTCATTTGCCATAGAGACCGCATTTCCTTCAGCCTTGAGCACAGTATAGTTGACGGAGTATGTACCATCCTTTAACGTGGCAGCCTGTGCGTTTGAAAAAGGCAGCATGAGTGCCAATAATAAAGCGGTCATGAAGACTGATAGCCTCATCATTTTTTTCATCAAGCGAATTTCCTCCCTTTTTACTGAACAGATGCTGCATCAAACTTGATACGGATGTCGTAATTACCTGTATATCCGATGACCGGTACAGTCACGCTCACTTTTGCTGGTACGACTTCTGTCAGGCTGTTCACGTTGAATTCTACTGTTCTCTTATTCGCAGCTGTGTTTGTACTGATCACCTTCGCATCTTTGTAGACACCTTGTTCAAGTGTTTTAAAGCTAGTGATCCAAGAACTATTCGTTAACGTGACTTGTGCTTTGATTTTTCCATCCTTCACGACAAGCTTGGCTGGTTTTTCAAAATACGTATTCGCTGTTGAAGTCGAATCGCTATCTGCCTTCCATACCACATATTGTGCTGAATGTTGACCATCTGCTAAGCCTGCTGCTGAGGCTGAGCTAATCGGGGCTAGAGCAAATAATAGAACAAAGCTAAAGAACAATAATACGTGTGATGTTGAACGAATGGCTTTCATGTGAACCCTCCTAAATGATATTGATAATTATTCTCAACGGATAATAAAAAAAATAACCTTCATAAGCGCTTGATCACACTTATAGATGATTATGATAATCATTATCAATTGAGTTGAAAAAATAAATCTTTGCTTCCTAAAAGCCAAAGATGTCTGTTTCTAAATGATGGTTTGACACGTGTTTTAGGCAATCTGTCCCATTCATGATACCATGGCATGACCTCCATTCCATTACAGGGAAAAGAACCCTCTTCTTCTTGATCTTATATGATGAGTGAATTTATTGTCAACATCATTTTTCATACTATTGACTTAGATTTCTGGAAAATCGCACAAAAAAATTTCGATCAGACAGACTGATCGAAATCGATTAGGAAGGAACATGTTCCCCTTTTTTGCTGTTTTTACGTTCTAAAGACCAAGCATACATTTCACGAATAATCGGCTCTATTTTCTTCCCTTGCGCTGTTAATTCGTATTCAATCCGTACTGGAATGTCAGGGTATACGTTTTTCTCAACGAGTCCTTCAGCCTCTAAATCCTTCAGCCTTTCAGATAATAATCTGCCGCTGATGTTCATTTCATTTTCAAGCTGACAGAAACGCTTAGGGCCTGTCAGAAGCTGATTGATGATGAGAATGACCCACTTCTTGCCTAGAATCTCCATGGCATCTGTAATTGGGCAGCCATCTACTTGAGCCATACCTTACTCCCTCCCGCTTTTCTCTCTTTTTTTCATTATAACATAATTAATTACTTGAAATAAGTTACTAACTATTATATAGTTTAGTTACTTTAAGTAACAAGGTATTCATTTTTATATATTTTCAAAAACATTTAAACATGCCGATGCATATATCATGAAGGAGATGACCGAGCTTGAAGACAATTGAGGAGCTAAGATTGGGTGTAACAGAGTTACATGTATCCAGCTTTGAGCGTTCTTTACCTTTTTATACAGATATTTTAGGATTTTCTATATTAGAAAAGACAGATTCCACAGTGACACTTGGCAGCAATGCAAAGGAACCAATCCTTTTGTTAAAAGAAGATGCACAGCTAAAAGAGAAACCTGATCACGAGCCAGGACTTTATCATTTTGCTGTTTTATTACCTACCAGAAAAAACCTGGGCACATGGCTGGCACATGTGATCAAAAAAGGCTATCCTTTAATTGGAGCAAGCGATCACTTTTTCAGTGAAGCCATTTATTTAAGTGACCCTGACGGCATTGGCGTAGAAATATATGCTGATCGCCCTGAGGACGTTTGGGTAGGTGAGCATGGAGAACTGAAAGGTGGCGGAAATGCACCTCTTGATGGAGATGGTCTCCTGCAAGAAGCCGCTGATACGACGTGGGAAGGACTTCCGGCTGGGACAGTCATGGGACACTTACATTTCCATCTGAACCCAGAAGAAGCTGATTCCTTTTATGTCAATACGCTCGGTTTTCATATCCGAATGGCTCCACCAGCAAGCGTATTTATCGCCGCTGGTGTATACCACCATCACCTTGCCTTTAATGCATGGGGACGCGGACGAAAAGGAGCCATTGATCCACGTTTTTCAGGAATTAGAAGCTATACACTTGTATTCCCACAAGAAGCAGACAGACAGTCCGTCGTTGAGCGCCTAACAAAAGCAGGCACTCAAGTGAAAACAATAGGGAAAAGTAACGAATTTGTTGATCCATTTGGCGTTCTCGTTCGTTTACAGATTGAAGAAACAGACAAAAAAGAAGGTGCAGAATATGGACAAACACACAGATCTTAAAACAGCCATTTTAAAAGATAAAATCAAACGAGTACAGCAAGAAGACGGGTATATATATATCACTGGACCCATTAAATTGCCAGTGAATTTAGACGGCAGAACGGTGATGTTCAACTGGTATTCATGGTTAAAAGACGACGGGTTAGAGCCATTGTCAGATGAAGCTTTAATTGAAAGCCTCTCCTCCCGCCAGCTTGCCGATCATCAGCAGTCAAGCGTACTAGTGTATGGAGATTTCGAGCACGCTGACGAAGCTCTTATCCGCATGCATTCCATTTGTCACACTGGTGATATTTTCGGAAGCAAGCGCTGCGACTGCGGATTCCAATTGAAGCAGTCCATGCGAATGATTGAGGACAATGGTGCAGGTGCCCTGTTTTATTTAGCCAACCATGAAGGCCGAGGTATTGGACTTTTCACGAAAGCCATGGCTTATATCCTTCAAGAAAACGGCTACGATACAGTAGAAGCGAACGAAGCACTCGGCTTTGAAGATGACACGCGTCAATATGAAGAAGCCATCGCGGTTCTTCAAACACTTCGTACAAAGCCAGTCAGACTCATTACCAATAATCCGAAAAAGACAGATGCCATCAGCCATGCAGGTTTATCTCTTTCTGGACGTATTCCGCTTTGGGGTGATGTCTCAGAGTTTAATGAAAAATACTTGCAGACAAAAATCAACCGCTCAGGTCACATGAAGGCGGAGCAAGAGGTGCGTACGATTGCCACATCATGAGCGATATATGAATCTATCCCTAGAAAATGCACGGGCAATGAAAGGCCAGACATCACCGAACCCGCTCGTCGGGGCTGTGATTGTGCGCGATAATGAAATTGTTGGAGTCGGTGCTCATATGAAAGCCGGTGAACCACATGCTGAAATTCATGCACTTAAAATGGCTGGAGACAAGGCAAAAGGAGCCACTATTTATGTGACCCTCGAGCCTTGTTCCCACCATGGCCGTACAGGTCCTTGTGCGGAGGCACTTGTGAAAGCAGGCGTCGAAACCGTTGTCGTGGCAGCACTTGACCCGAACCCGCTTGTCGCTGGCCGCGGAATCGCCATTTTACAAGATGCTGGCATCCAAGTGATTACAGGCGTACTTGAGCAGGAATCCATTCTCATGAATGAAGTGTTTAATCATTTTATTACGAAAAAAACACCTTTCGTGACGCTCAAGGCAGGTATTACCTTAGACGGAAAAATTGCGTCTGCTACGTCTGACAGCAAATGGATTACATCTGAGACATCCCGTTATGATGCTCATCATATCCGCAGCATCAATGATGCGATTTTGGTCGGTGCTCAAACTGTTATTCATGACGATCCTTCACTAACTGCACGGATTCCAAATGGGCATCATCCGATTCGAATTGTTTTAGACTCTAGGCTCTCAACACCGCTGACAGCAAAGATCGTCACTGATCAGATGGCACCAACATGGATCTTTACAACAAAGCAAGCCGATGAGGAAAAACGAGCCGCTTTAGAAGCAGCCGGCGTCAGCGTCTTTGTAACAGACAGCGAGACGCGGGTGCCCCTGCAAGAAGTACTTCAAATGCTGGGAGAAAGAAATGTCTCCTCCCTCATGATTGAAGGCGGCGGCCAGATCAATGCTTCATTTTTAGAACAGCAGCTTGTAGATAAATTGGTCATTTATATGGCACCTAAACTCATTGGCGGAAGACTTTCTCCTTCCTTTTTCGGAGGCGAAGGCATACGTCTCATGAGTGATGCCATTGAATTGGATCAGCTCTCAGTAGAAACACTTGGGAAAGATATTAAAATAACGGGCTATCCCGTTTATCAATAACAAAAACAAGGCGGCTGTTTAGATCTCCTCAACAGCCGCCTTGTTTTTAAAAATCTAGTTTTTTTTAGTCTGTTCTCTCTAAAAATTCAATTCGATTCCCAAAGGGATCTTCTACATAGAACCGGATGGCTCCTTCCAATGGCTCATCTTCTCTGATGCTAATGTGGTGATTCAATAATGCCTTTTTTAATTCCGATAGACTCTTTACAAGAAAAGCTGGATGGGCTTTCTTTGCAGCTTGGAAATGATCCTGTATTCCAATGTGAAGCTGATGATGACCGCATTGAAACCAGACACCTCCACGTTTAACTAACTTACTAGGCTTGGGTATTTCCTCCATTCCTAAAATTCCGCCAAAAAACAAACGTGCTTTCTCTTCACTACCTTTTGGGGCAGCTAATTGAACATGATCGATTCCAACAAAATTTGACATAATCCTCTCTTCCTTTCTTTTCTCAATTGGTTTTTCTATGAAGTGTTTCTTAAGTTTTTGTGATACTGAGCAAATTTGCTTGGGTATTTTTGTTCTTTGCTTCATTGGTGGGCTTGATACTTGGAGTCCTTCAGTGAGGTGTTTCATACGATGTAGAGTTTGATTGATTTCATCTAAATGACAGTGCAAAATTTTTTCAAAAACAGAACTCCCATTGTAATGAAAGTTCTGTCCATCTAAGTGTCTCTTGTAATGACATTTGAAACCAAGACATATCATGTGTAGTGATTCATTTTGGTGAAACTTGTCGTAAAATGTTTCATGTGAAACATTGATAGTTACTTCCCTTCTACCAGCCTGCCAAAGCTTTCGGGTGAAAGTCCCGGTGACACTCGAACACGGTGCAAGGACATCATGCCCTGTTCCTTCTTCGCATGTCCTGGTTCAGTGGTGACAGCCATTTGATAACCGGCTTGCTTCGCCAGCTTTAGCGTGTCTTCGTTATAGCGCCCGACAGGATAGCTGACCATTCTCGTACGCTGAGAAAAACGTTGATCAAAGAATGCCTTTGACCCTTTTAATTCCTCTTTCTGCTGCTTCTTTGATAAACGATTGAGCTCTAAATGATGAATAGTATGACTCTCAATCGATAGCCCATTTGCCATCATTTCATCCATTTGTTCATCCGTTAAGTGGTTCGGACGGCCAATGGATTGCTCAATCATGAAAATCGTTGCCTTCATTCCATACTGCTTTAAAATCGGAAATGCCTTTGTATAGTTATCGGTATATCCATCATCGAATGTAATAAGGACACACTTTTCACTTGGCTTCGTATTTGTTGTGAAGACGTGGTACGCTTCTTCTGGCGACAGCGTGACATAGTCGTTGTCCTTCAGCCATTTCATATGAGCCGCAAACTCGCTCTTTGGTACACGAAGCGAGTTACCGCTGGAGATGCTGTGATACATCAAAATCGGAAGCTCTACCGGTTCCTTTTGCTTAATCCAGTTTTGTGTATCTATCTCTGCCTCTTCTTTCTGCTGAATCTGTTTTGTTTCTTTTGCTTGTAATTGACCCTTTTCCTCTTTGACTACTTGCTGGTTTCCTTCCGTTTGCTCCTTCGTTCCCATACAACCCGAAATGAGCAGCGCCACAAGACCAACCGCAATCAACATACATGTTTTTTTCATTCACCAATCCTGCTTTCTCTCTATCTATCGAATGATTATAACAGAAATTGGTTACTACCTGATATCTATTTTGACAGGGTGTTCATTTTTTTACACATTTCAATCATTTCGATGGCAAGCAGATGAATGGTCTCTGTTGTGAGCATTTGATCTTCTGCATGTATCAGCAGTAAAGAAAAGGGAAGCTGCTCACCTGCCGCCTCTTTTTGGATCAGCGACAAGTGCAGGTTGTGGATGCTTCGAAACGCTTCCTCCCCTTTTTCAATCAACTGCTGTGCTTTTTCAAAATCATCAGCTCTTGCTAGACGAATCGCTTCGACATAATAACTTCTTGCCTCGCCTGCATGAGCAATGATTTGAAAGGCTGCTCCCTGCATTTCCTCTAATACCGTCATCTGCTTCTCCTCCAATTACTTAAGATTCATTTGCTAGTTTCAGAGCATGCTCTAGTATTTTTTCTCCGTTCGCTGTTCCGTATAATCTCACATTGATGACATCAACAGGTATTTGGTAAGGTGCCGCTGTTTTTTCTGCTGCCTTTTTCATAAAGCTTACTTGCGGTCCAAGTAAAATCACCTGCACATCTTCTCCATGCTCTTCTAATTCATCCGCAATAGCCCCTTCAGGTATGGCGTATATCTCATATTCCAGCCCCTTCGCTTCTGCGGCTGCCTTCATTTTGGACACTACAATGGATGTCGACATTCCTGCGGCACAAGCGAGAATGATTCGTTTCATATCCCAACACTCCTATCGATAGTTGACTTCTGTTTGGGCCTTCAGTTCCCTTGTTTTAATTAATGTCTGGTACCAATACGCTGATGCCTTCAACTGACGATTCCGTTCATTTTCCAGCTGGATTTCGACTAATCCGTAGCGATTTTTAAAGGCATTCATCGGCGATACATTATCCGTAAAAGCCCACAGCATATAGCCCGTGCAATTTGAGCCTTCTGCTTTCACTTGAAGTGCCCGTTTCAAATGCTGGCTGATAAATGAAATGCGATACTGGTCATCAATGATACCGTCTTCTTTTTTAAACCGTTCTTCCTTTTCTACACCCATGCCGTTTTCGGCCACAAACCACTCAATATTTCCGTATTCTGCTTTAATTCTCATGCCCATATCATAGACAATGTCTGGGTAGATTTCCCACCCTCTGAATGGATTCATTTTTCTTCCTGGAAGCTCAAACATATCGTAATAATAAGACGGGTGAAATGGTGTCATCTCATTCCACGCCTTACTCGGTGCTTTGACACGATGCGGATAGTATAAGTTGAGCCCAACGACATCAACCGTATGATTCTTGATGACCTGAAGCTCTTCCTCTGTCGCATCGAAAAGAATCTCATGCTTTTTTAACACATCAAGCAGTTCTTCTGGATACTCTCCTTTGATGGAGGGATCTAAGAACATTCGATTGAAAAACAAATCATATATCCGTGCCGCTTCTTGATCATGTGGGGCAGAGGATCTTGCATACGTCACTTCTGGATTGAGAATCACCCCAATTTTTGCACCTGTCGATTCCTTCAATCCCATCTCCCGAAACAGCTTCACTACTTTTGCTGTTGCCAGCGCTTTATGATAGTTCCACTGCATCCATTTCTTCGTATTTTGCTCAAAGGGATAACGTATAGCATCTAGGTACACGCGTGTTTGGACAACAATCGGTTCATTAAAGCTAAACCAATGCTTGACCCTGTCTCCATATCGCTCAAACACCTTTTCCGCATAGAGAACAAACAGCTCGACGACATGCTTTGATGACCATCCGTCGTACTTTTCAAGCAGCACGGCTGGAAGCTCATAATGCTCTAAGCAAAACATCGGCTCTACACCTACTGCGATTAATTCATTGATCAAATCATCAATGTAACGGGCATATGCTTCATCCACAATCCCCTTCTCGTAATCGATGAGAAACCTCGACCAATTGATCGATGTCCTATAATGAGTCAGACCGATTTCTTTCATGAGAGCTACATCTTCTGGATAGCGCTCGTAAAAGTTCGTCGCACCAGCCGGGCCATATCCTTCGTGCCAAACGTGATACCCGTTCTTATACCATAAATCGATGTACGAGTCCTGATGCGCTTGCTTTCCCTTCCATCCCTCCGTTTGCCAAGCAGAGGCCGCAGCACCTAGGATAAAATCTCTTGGAATCTCGATTCTGTTCATGTCGCCACCTTCCCTTTCCTCGTTTGAACGTGAAGTCCTTCCCAAAATCCTTGCAAATACATAGCCTTCACAATTGCCCCCATATCGAGACTTCCTGCCCTTTTTTCGTATATTTACGGTCAAGTGAAATGGGATCATCCTCTCCGTACCACCTGAATTGCATATTCATTCCTGCCTCTCCTTTTATTCTGAATCTGGTGCCGCTTCTGGTTTGCGGTTAGACAAGAGAACAAATGGCAAATAGATGAAGACTGCGACCACAATACAGATGACCTGTGTGATGACAGCCCCCATGCTGCCAGCGGTGGACAGCCATGCATTCACAATCGGTGGTGTCGTCCACGGCACCATCACGACGGCTTTTCCAGCAAACCCTGTAGCTGTCGCAATGTAACCAATCGTTCCTGTCACAAGTGGTGTGACGATAAATGGAATTGCCATCACAGGGTTTAACATGACAGGTAAGCCAAAAATAACGGGTTCATTGATGTTGAAGAGACCCGGACCAGATGAGAGCTTGGCAATACTTCGCATCTCTTCCCTTCTTCCAGCAATAAAAATCGCAATTAAAAGCCCAATGGTCACACCTGAACCACCGATGCTCATATACACATCCCAAAATGGCATCGTGATGATATTCGGAATCTCTTTTCCTTCTTGAAATGCTGTCATATTCACTGCAATTGATCCTAATAAGAGCGGCTCCCGGATCGGTTTGATCATCTGGTTGCCATGGATGCCGATCACCCAGAAGAATTGCGCCACAAACATCAACGTTAAAATCCCCGGTAGACCCTGTACAACACTTTCTAGCGGGCGTTGCACCACGTTATACACTGCTTCATGCAAATAAATACCTGTCAAACGGTGAAATGCAAAGCCGAATGAACTAATGATCGTAATCGTAATGATCGAAGGAAAAAGTGATGAAAAAGATGTTGCCACATTCGATGGAACTGAATCTGGCATCTTGATTTGCAGCCATTTCACCTCGGTCAGCTTACAAAAAATTTCCACAGATACGATCGCAATGATCATCCCTAAAAATAAGCTTTTTGGATCGGAAAATTGCCTTGCCAGTACATCTACAACCTCACGCATCGATCCATCCACTTCAAGAAGAAGTGTCGTTGGAATAACAGATATAAATGAAATCAATGCCATCAGCCCTGGGAACAGGGACTTGTGCCCGTTGATTTTCCCAAGCTCTATCCCGATGAGGAACACAGCCCCAATCGTTAAAAAGTTCAGCGTGGCATAATTGATTGCCTTCATAATTGGCTGAAGCTCCGCTAAAAATCTGAACATCTCAAAATGAGCAAGCCCTGTTTCCGGGCTCATGATCATATTTGCCACCAATACAGCAAAAGCCCCTGTAATGATGATTGGCATCAGTGTGACAAATGCCTGTTTAATCGCCATAATATACTTCTGATTCGTGATGCGATAAGCCACATTCCCCATGACGTCTGCCGCTTTCTCCTTGAAGCTCATGATCTGTCTCCCCCTTTGCAAAAACTCGTGATCATCCTCCTTTTTGATGTTATTTTAAAAGCGCTTTCATTAACATCTAATCTTTTTCCTCACAGATGCGGAAATGGGTGTCCCGTTTTTTCATTCGGATGCTCCAATACTTGAAGCGCCGCCGTCAGTTCCTCAAATGAAGCGGCCTTGATGAGTTGCTCCACCACTTCCTTGCGCTCTGTCAGCCGTACAAGAAATTGATAAAGTGATTGCAATTCTTTTTGATACGTCTTCTGGATACTTAACAAACAAACGACTTGTACTCGATTTTCACCCCACAGCACCGGTTTTTTCAACGTACAAATCGCACAAAACGTGTCATCTGTTGCCGGCTTCATCGGATGAGGAATCGCAACCAAATGACCGAACGATGTCGGTGACACTTGCTCTCTTTCCAGCAATAATTGTTCAAACTCTTCCGGGATGCGATCCTGTTCCTTGAGCACGTTTACGAAAAATTGCAGTACCTCTTCCCTTGATTGAAGGTCTTGCTGAAAAAATGTCAGCGCCGGACTCACATACCGCAAAACCCCTGTATCCTGCGCGCCCTGAACAAACCGTTTCAGCCGCACAATATCATCGTCACTTAGAATGGTATGTACATCAATCACTGGTACCGGCAACGTGTTCTGAAGCGGAATGGTACTAATAATAAAATCAATGCTTCTCAAATCATACGAAGGAATTTCCCTAACACTTGCAGTGCCAGCGATCTCTAGCCCTCCGCTAAAAGCCGCTGTCAGTTTATGAAGAAGGAGCTGACTGCTGGCGACACCCGTCGCACATACAATCAGACATCTCTTTCTCACATGCTGTGATTTTGTCCGCTCGATTGCAGCACCGATATGAAGCGCCAAATACCCAATCTCATCCTCATGAATCTCAATTCCCTCTTTTTCTCTCAGCCACCTACCCATATAGACGCCAGCTTCAAATGCAATGGGATAATACCTTTTAATGTCCGTTAAATAAGGGTTACGAATGTTCATACCGTACCTAAAACGATGAATAGCGGAACGTAAATGAAGACTTAATCCAACGATTAACTCTTTATCAAATTGAATATCAAGTGACATGTGCTCCTCTACATAAGCAAGCAGTTGGTGGATGAAGCGAAAGTGATCTTCGTCTAGAAGATGACATAGCGTATGACCGGTATCTCCGTATGCCATCATTTTCGCTCCCATCAAGTGAATCGCAATATACGCCATTTCAGATAATGGAAAATCAATCGCTAGGACATGCCGAATATCCTCTGCCATTTGTTGAGCTACTTGGAAAACAGGCTGCACTTGAATCTCTTTTAATTCCGTTTCTGGCATCATGACCAGTTTTTTCTCTTCAATTCGTTTGCATGCAATGGCGATGTGGGTGACTAAATTACTTAAACCGATTTCTGACAGATGAAGTCCGCTTACTTTTGTACGTGAACGCACGATATCCTGAATCAATTGATACGTTTCTTCAGGTAACAGCGCAGGGTTCGCATGCGCTTGCTGAAACACATGCTCAGCCATACAATATCTTAATTTCATTTCATCCCCTGTCAGCTGCAGTCCATATTTAGGACGATGTGACACAGAAAGGTCATGTAATGAAAACAAATGTCTGACCGCTTTCAAATCATTTTTCACTGTCGATTCACTCACAAATAATTCCTCTGCGAGCGCGTCTAACTTAATATGGTCTTCTGACAGAAGCAGCCTTTTCAATAGATAGGCTACACGATCCTCAGGCTGATTGGGTATGGTCTTCTCCTTTTTTTCGTTTTTTTCTCCCAATGACTTTTTCAAAAATGTACGAAAAGACCCATAATCCTCTACGGTCAATGTATACCCTGCCCCGCGTTTGATATGTAGTACGGCTCCATGTTCATCCAAAACAGATTTAAGCGCTTTCATATCTGTTCGGATCGTTCTTGATGTGACGCCAATCATGCGGGCAATTTCTTCACTAGTCAGTTCCTGTTCCGCTTGCATCAGTCGTTTCAGCAGCTCCTCCTGACGTAGAGATAGCATAGGCTCTCCTCCCTTGGCATTTACTTTTGCCTATCATCATAAACGAAAGTAGAACTCTTTGCCCAGTTTTTCTTTCAAATCGGGAACCACGATATGGCTCATTCGTATGAATAGGAAACAAGAGGAGGGATGCATCATGGGTTCTTTTATGTTTGTTGTTATTATGATATTGGCTTCTTTAGGAGCAATCATCGCCCATTTATTCACATCAAAGGATCAACGTACGTCTGCTAAGCGTTCTTCACATCACAGTTCAACAACAAGTACCTATACTGATTCTTATACTCATCACGCTTCTGATGCCTCCTGCGGGGGAGATTCCGGGGATAGTGGTGGTGGATGTGACTAAACAAAAAAACAGCCGCTCGCTGATGAGATGGCTGTTTTTATTATTTTAAAGAGCCTTCCAGCCCCGTTCAATCAGATGTTTAACATCGAGTGCAAAATCCTCACCCTTTTCCATCACGTCCTGGGCTCTTCCGGCAAAGTTACTGGCAACAGCCAGCTCCATTTTTTTTAATTCAAAGTGCAAGATTTTTTGATCAATCTCGGCGATATATTTTTCATACTCATTGTTCACGATGTCATGCATTACATGATAGGCATCTTTTCGATGGCGATGAAAGTCGGTTCCTCTCTCACCTTTCCATGACGAATCTAGAGCAGGTTTCTTGATTTCCTTTATGTCTGACTGCGCAAGATCTTGTTCTGTTCGAATATTGCTTTTGGCTGTCTTTAACCGAGAGATCATGTCATCAAATTCTGCACGTCTGTTTTCAATTCCCATATGCAGATGGTGTAGCATCTCGGATAAACTCATGTCATCCACCTCTATCGGACCTCATACGAAAGCACAGATCAGAGCCTTGGAAACGATCAACTCACTTGATTTTTCCAAACCTGACATTTCTATCGTTTTGCTTTCATTAAGTATAGTATAAGGTGAAAAGCCTCAGTCTTAAATAGGGAAAAGGTGTCCTTTTAGTGACGTGTTTGGAAGAAAAACGGAATAACACAAGGTCGTAATTCCTGAATTATATATGATCCCTTAGAACTATATTTCTTATCATCCCATGAAACCCATTAGAAAAATGATTGCCATTATTTTGCCGCAATCGCTTCGTCCTGTTCTTTTAAAGTTTTCACATTAGAGCGCGTGTCCTGAACATTTTTGATTAAGGCTTCTTTAAAACTTGAAACCATTTCGTTCACCTCTGCTTCGCGCGCCGTCCACTTGGTCACAAATTCAAGGCTGTTTTCACCTGCTTTATCTGCTGCTTTTTTCATCGTTAATGCTTCGACTGCTTGGGAGACTTCATCTAGTTGATCCATAACTGTTTGGTAGTTTAACTTAATTTGTCCCATCGTGATATCCTCCAGATTTGTTCAGCATGAAGGTAAGGTAGCTTATAAGCTGCTCCATGCTTTTGAGATCAAGCGTTTGGCGTCCTCTACTGCGTCTTCTCCTTTTTCAGCAAGACGTGCGGCGTCTCCTGCTAAGGAACTGGCAAAGGATAACGCAGCTTGTTCGGCTTCTAACGTACTGATTTTGAATTCGATGCGGCTCACGTAGCGTGGGTACTTGTCGTTCACAATCGTTTGCAGCGCATCATGTGCTTCATTCCGCTCTGATTTGAAATCCTGGCTTCGCTCACCTTTCCAAGAGGTCCCAAGCTTTGGCTGCTTGATTTGCTTCAGGTCTGTCTCTGCCGCATCTTGTTCACGTTCGACCTTACTTTTCGCCTTTTTCAGTCGAGCGATTTTCTCTTCGATTTCTGCTTTTTTACTTGTAATGCCACCGTTTAGGGCAGACAGCATATCCGATAAGCTCATTATGGGTTCCTCCTCCTGACAAAAAATAAAAACGCTGCTTAGAGATCCTCTAAACGAGCGTAAGGTGAATAGCACTTTTTCCAATATTGTTATTATAAGGTTCAAAGACTCATGTTTGAATAGGGATTTGTGCCCTTTTTATGGGATAAATATGCTTTCATTCTGCTTCACATTACCCCTTAAGACCTCTTTTATAGGGGGTCTTAAATCCTGATTATTTGTTATATGTCACATATAGTCATGCAGACCTAGGACAAACAAAAGCCGCTCGGTTGAGGAGCGGCTTTTGTAAACGGCTTATGAAGCTGATTCTTCACTTTGCTGTTGATCTTTCACATACCAGATGAATTTCCCTGTATATCCGTAAATAATAGCAAGAGCAATGGCAACAAAGCTCAACCACATAAATGGTAAATAAGAGAATGTCGATACGCCTAGAATTCCCGCCATGTAAATCCCGTTATCTGACCAAGGAACCATTCCTGACGTCAGCGTACCACCGACCTCTGAGTTTCTGGATAAAACTCGTCTGTCTAACTTTAATTTATCATAGCTCTTTTCCATAATTTTCGGTGTAAGGATAATTGATACATACATTGCACATCCAAAAACGTTGGCAAAGAATGCAACAAGAATAGTGGAAAGAGTAACATTTCCCGCATTGTGAAGCTTTTTCTCAAAGGTTGAGACAATGACTTTCAATACACCCAGATGTTCCAATACTCCCCCAAAACCAAGCCCAAGGATAATCACTACCAAAGAGCCAAGCATATTGACCATTCCACCACGATTAAGTAGTTGATTCAAGAAGTCTACATCTGATTGAATTGAAAATCCATTGTATGCTGCACCGATTGCATCACTAGGATTCGCACCCTGAAAAGCAAAGGCCCAGATTGCCCCAAACAAAGCACCAATTGCGATAACCGGTAGAGCAGGCTTTTTCATTACAAGTAAAACCACAACAATTAGAGCTGGAATAAGCATCCATACATTAATGTTGAATGTATCAAGCAACGCATTCTTTAAGTATTCAACCTTCTCTTGATCAATATTACGTCCTCCATAGATAAAACCAGTGACCGTAAACATGATAGCTGTAATAACAAAAGCAGGTATTGATAAAACCATCATCGCTCTTACATGAGCCAGAACTTCAACCTTTGATAAGGACGAGGCGAGAACTGTACTATCTGAAAGTGGAGAAAGCTTGTCCCCAAAATAAGCACCTGACAATACGGCACCTGCAACGATTGGTAACGGAATTCCTAAGCCTTCACCAATGGCAATCATAGCAATACCAGCAGTACCAACTGTTCCCCATGATGTACCTGTAGCGACAGACATAATCGCACAAATAATGAGTGTGGCCAATAAGAAGATATTTGGATGAATAAATTCAAGTCCATAATAGATCAGTGTCGGTACGACCCCGCCAGCGATCCACGTTCCAATTAGAGCACCTACAGCAAGTAAAATCAAAACGGCTTCTAATCCATTTGAAATCCCCTTTGTAATAGCACTTTGTAAATCCTTATAAGCGTGTCCTAAATGAAGACCAAGCCCAATAGCTAGAAACCATGAAATAAATAAAGCCAATTGAATATCTAAGTTAAAATAAATAGTAAATGATAAGACAATCGCCAAAAATAAACCTAGTACAGCGATGATCTCTACCATAGATGGCAAGCGAACCGATTTCAATGTTGTTTCCTCCCTTTGTGCGTGCGTTAAGCGTTTTCAAAATATTGTGAAAAAAGTGTGTCAATTCGAAAGAAAGTGAATTGCCTGTTTTTCTCTATTTCACAGGCAATTCTACATATTAATAAAATAAAATTTTTGATATTACTATCGCTCTAGGAGCTCTGCACCCGCAATGCCAGGCTTTGTCATCTCGAATGGATTCAAAATAATATCAAGTTCTTCTTCTGTTAACACATCATTTTGCAAGCAAAGATCTCTGATCGATTGTCCTGTTAAAATGGCTTCCCTTGCGATTCTAGCCGCGGCTTCATAGCCTAAGTGAGGGTTCACAGCAGTGATCACGCCTGCACTTTTTTCGACATATTCTTTCAAACGTATTTCATTTGCTTCAATGTCCACTAAGCAATGATCTGTGAATGAACGGAATCCGTTATTCATTATACTAATAGATTGAAGCAAGTTAAAGACCAAAACAGGCTCCATCACATTTAACTCAAGCTGACCTGCTTCAGAGGCAAGACAGATGGTGTGGTCATTCCCAATGACCTGGAATGCGATTTGGTTAATGAGCTCTGCCATGACTGGATTGACTTTCCCAGGCATAATGGATGATCCTGGCTGACGAGCTGGCAATGCAATTTCAGCAAGACCTGCACGCGGACCAGAAGCCATTAGGCGAAGGTCATTGGCAATCTTAGACATGTTCATCATGCATACTTTTAATGCAGCAGACACTTCTGTGTAAGCATCTGTATTTTGCGTTGCATCCACAAGATGCTCTGCGCCTACAAGCGGAAGACCAGAAATATCGGCTAGCTTCTTCACGACGATCTCAATATAACGAGGATCTGCATTTAGGCCTGTCCCAACAGCTGTTGCACCCATATTGACTTCATATAAATGCTGCTTTGATTGGTTGATCCGCTTAATATCACGGCTGAGCACGCGGCTGTAAGCCTCAAATTCCTGTCCTAAACGAATTGGAACAGCATCCTGTAGGTGCGTACGTCCCATTTTGATCACATGATCAAATTCTTTCGCTTTCTTTTTGAATACGTCCTGCATCGTTTGCATTGTCTCAAGCAGAATGTCTAACTGCTTCAATACAGCAATATGGATAGATGTTGGAAACGAGTCATTCGTTGATTGTGACATGTTTACATGTGTGTTTGGGCTTAAATGGATGTATTCACCCTTTTGATGTCCCATGATTTCTAGCGCTCTGTTTCCAATCACTTCATTGGCATTCATATTCATCGACGTTCCTGCGCCGCCTTGAATTGGGTCTACAATAAAGTACTCATGCAGCTTGCCTTCAATGACTTCATCAGAGGCTTGTACGATGGCATTTCCAATTCCTTCATATAAACGTCCAACTTCCATATTGGCTTGAGCTGCTGCTTTTTTCACGATGGCAAAGGCTCTAATTAGTTCCTCGTGCATGCGATATCCAGTAATCGGGAAGTTTTCTTTTGCACGAAGGGTTTGAACCCCATAATACACGTCTGCCGGAATTTCTTTTTCTCCAAGAAAATCCTTCTCATGGCGATAAGTTGCTTGAACCATCTGATATGACCTGCTTTCTATAGAATAGTTAAATCACTAAATCTTCTGCGATTGGCGTTTCCATAATCTTTTTCACTTCTCTTGGGTCTGTTGTTTTACCTAGTGCCCACATGAGTTTCGGCACGATGGCCTCTGTGTTCATGTTTCGTGAACGTGCCACTAGTTCTTGATTGATTTTACGTCCTACTTCATACACGCTCATGTCTTCTCCTTCTTCAAGACACTGAGTTGTGATGACAACAGAAATGCCTTCTTCGAGCAATTCGTTGATTTTCTCTAAAAGGTTTCTTCCTTCGAAAGGAATTCCGCCGCTGCCGTAGCTTTCGATGACGACTCCTTTGTATACACCTTTGATTGCATCTAAGAACTCAGGCTTTAGACCTGGGTGCAATTTCAAGAGACAAACGTCAGTGTTTAAGGATGCGTCTAATTGAAGCGGTTTCATTGACGATCTTTTTACTTTGCTATTGTATTCAATTTGATGGTTTTCAATCGATGCAATATATGGATAGTTAATACTTTCAAATGCATCGTAGCTTTTCGTTCTTAGTTTGATTGCGCGTGTCCCTTGAATGACTCTGCCATCAAAGACAACATACACGCCGCCTACGCCGTCACATGCAAAGCGAATCGCATCGGTGATGTTTTTCTTCGCATCTGTTTTCTTGAACGTAATCGGGATTTGTGAACCTGTAATCACGATCGGCTTATCCGGATTTTGCAGCATATAAGATAGCGCTGCTGATGTATAGGCCATTGTATCGGTTCCATGCGTGACGACAAAGCCATCATATTGATCATAATTTTCATAAATGGCTGTTGCGATATCCACCCAGTATTCAGGCTGCATATTTGTACTATCTATACTCATTAGGGACTTTGTGTCCATTGTGTACTCTGCATTAATTTCGTTTAAATAGCTTAAAAGGTCCTCAGCTTTAACACCTGGAGCCAAACCATTTTCACTCTCTACAGATGCAATCGTCCCACCAGTGGTTAAAAGCAATAATTTCTTCAACAGGTCCACCTCTTTCAGTAAAATTACTTCGTTTGTCACACATATTATAAGCTAGCTTGTGCTATTCTATAATATACGCTTTACGCGTACCTTCATTGCCATTATAGTCACATAACGCGAATTAATCAAGAAATTATTACGCATAACGCGTACATTCTATCACAAAATATGATATACTGTTGTTGTATATAAAGGAGCGTTCATGTAATGATACTCGATCGTTTAACCACTCTTAGAAAAAAGAAAAAATGGTCTCTCCAGCATACGGCAGATCGCCTAGGTATCGCCAAAAGCACCTATGCCGGTTACGAATCTGGGTACCGACGACCTTCGCTTGAAGCAGTGAAGCGCCTGGCTGATTTGTATGATACGTCCATTGATTTTTTACTTGGTAGAACGGACGAGCCAGAGATACAACGTAAAATCTCTGACATCAAAATTGAACTGACGGAAGCAAAAGAAGGAACCATTCTTGTAGACGGCGTTCCCCTAAATGATGAAGAAATCAAACAGCTTGTTGCCTTTATTCGGGCGAAAAACACCCTAAAAGTATAAAAAACATAGAAAAGAGAGGCCCCTATTAATCGGGTGCCTCTCTTTCCTTTTTCAGCTGCTTAAGAATAAGGAGAAGACAGCTGACTTAATTCCTCTAACCGCCGCTTCGCTTCTTCTTTATTAAATGAACTATAATAGCGATAATTCTCATCATCTAAGATGCGGTAATGCTGACTGAGCACATTTTGCTGAAGACGAAATGTGCCTTTTTTGATAGAAGTCCGCCACCAAACCTTTCCGCCGATTGTCCGTTCCACCGATAGATGCAATTCATCATGTGCCACGACTTCCAGAATCTCAAGCGGATCATCCCCTAGTGTCCCTTTTAAAATGTCACTATCTCTGAATAATGCACATACGGCCGCCGTTTGCGTCCAGTTGAGGCGCAGCCTATTTTTTTCAACCTGATGCAAATGCCGTTTCGATAAACCAAGTACCTCAGCCATGCGGTCCTGCGTATAATTCTTTTCTTTTCGAATCCGTGTCATTTGTTCTGTGACGAGGTCGATTACCATCTCTTTATCCATCTCTCATCACCTCTCCGAGTGTTCAGTCTTTACTGACATCATACACGATTTTTTCGAAAAAGTGGCGCCTCATCCTTCGGAATCATGGGAAATACCTCCTAGTCGATCTGCTCTTCGACCTGACCATGCTGCTGTCTCCAATTCTCTTGGGCTGCCTGATTTAAATATGGATAGATCTCTTGTTTGACGGTTTGCTCGAATACTTCTTCATCTAAAATACTGTACGCTGGAATCTTGATCAATTTCCCATCCATTTTCCGAATGAGCACATCCATGAAGAGAAATCCCCTTACACTGTACCGATGCCTGCGCATATTAATGGATTGAATGTCATGAAAAGGGATCGTCCGCTCTCGATACAGTACAGCACCATTTTTTCCGCGCTGAATGCGAAAAATCACATTTCCCCTCTTCGTAAAAGCCGGCAGAATCATCAAAAAAGAGATCAAGCCATAGACAATGCCTAATAGTCCGCCTAAAAATAAAAACAATGTATAATTCGATTCAAATGTAAGAGCTTCTGAAAACAACCAAATACCAATGATACCGAAGCCGCCCGTTGCTAAGAATGCCCATACCCTTAAAAAGGCCCTGCTTCTCACTTCTATTACTACACTTGAATTCAAGCGTCATTCTCCTTTTCTCCATTAGAATATAGAACGTAATCCGTCTCTATGAGCCGTCTCCACGCGAAATTCACTTTCTTTTATTCCCGACACAAGCCACGACTGTTTCTCGCCTGGAATGACAAATAACATGGATTCCACATCAGGCGTATTATTTTTGTCGTAGACGACCTTCATGAGGGAGTCCATCTTTCCTTTTCTCTTCTGTACATCAGAAACAAATGCCTGCACGAGTTCTTCGTTCTCTGCTCGATGAAGGAAGGAGGGCCACTCATTCTTCGCCTCACTTGCTTGCTCTAATAGCTTTTCAAATTCCTCTGCTTGCAGGGTGACGACAGGTGCAGGGTGATCACTCATCTGTATATTGAAAAAGGCAGTCACTTGCTCCTCTGCCTGCTGGTCATCTTTCAGTTTTTGAATCTGATGGACTTGTTGATCATAAAGTGTATGGTGCGCATATACGCCCATCTGTGTCGTGTGAAAGGAGGTGCTGACTTCTTCATCTTCATCCCCAAATCGAGATGCCTTGACGGTGTGAGATGCATCATTCATCGCCTGGATGAAATGACGGTATTCCGCTTTATAACGATATTGTCTGTTTCGAAATTCAAGTACACCTTTTGCGAGCAAAGAGCGGCATGCAATTTCAAATAAAAACCCTAGGCGCTCGTCCTCTACATCAGGATAATAGGCTTCCTTCAAGGACATGCCCTGTTCAAAATAGCCTTCACTGTAAAAACTAAAGATGAGTTCCTCAATACTTAGACTTAGCTGATCCAACTTGATCTCTCCTTATCCAAAAGAAAATGCACCCTTAAAGAAATCGCCTGCACCTTTTATGAGCGAATCTGCGGTTTCTTTTGTTTTTTCTATCCCTTTATGTATCACCTGATTTGCCTGATCAATGGTGTCATTAACTGCTTTCACACCTTGACCCGCCAGCTCGAATGCTTGTTTCCCTTTATCCACGACCGCATGAATTGGGTCCTTTAATTTCACTGCAACCTGCTCAGCAAAGCCTGATGTCAGCTTGGCGACTTTTTCTCCTATAAATCCACCGACTGCGGAACCAATGGCTCCTCCAACGACGGTTCCAATCGGTCCTGCAAAGCTTCCAAGAGCTCCTCCGACAACGGCACCTGCGACCGACCCGCCAGCGATAAAGACCGTATTGTTCACTGCATTTCCAACAGCCTTCGCATTTTCACGCTTAAGGACTTCTGGCTGATCACCGAATTCTGCATAGTTCTCGGCAATTTTCAATCCACAGCCGACTGTTTCCGTTGCACCAGTGACTACCGTTGCAATGATGGCATTTCCTTTCGCAAATCTTGCCCCATTTTTCAGAACAGACTTGATTCCAGCCGTGTCCTTCCAATTGATACTTCCTTTTGTAAAATCACGGACACTGTTCGTGAATGCAACCGTATCATCAGGATAAAATTTTGTGAATTTCTTATGGACCAAGTCTGCCATCGACCAGTTCGATCGTCTTAATAATTCTTTTTTACTCAGCCAAATCCTTGCTAGCCGGTCAAATCTCGTTCCTTCTACCCGGCTGGTCAGATCAAGCAGAAGCTTTGAATGCTGCGCGGCATACCGGCCATTGTCTTTAATGAAGGTCGTCATCCCAAGCCCGTAGTATTTCGCCTGCATCATCACAATACCAGCTAAGCTCGTGAGTGTACCATATTGATCATAGATACTGTACAATTTCCGTAAAATATCGTCTGCTTCAACCATTTTATCTTTTGCATGACGAATCGTAATATCGTCACTGCTCAATTTACTGATCAATGCTTGTCCTGCTCCCCATGCATCCCCGACGCCTGAAAAACAGCTTCTATACCGAGGATCACAGCCTAAAATGAGACCATCCAGTTCACTATGTAAATCGCGGTGCTTCGTTTCAATGACAGAAAGTTCGCCTACAACATCATTCGCAAGCCCTGTCAGCTGATCTGGATCAACCACTATGTCACGTGCCATCACATCATCTCCCTTCTCGGTTTCTTTCTCTCCGTTCTTCTCGTCTCTTTCGCTCAAGCTCTTCCATTCTGGCTATTTCAGCTTTCCGTTCCTCGATTTTGACCGCTGCATCGCGCAGTTCCTGACTTGTTTCAAGCAAGTCCTTTTCGAATTGATCATAGCGTGCCGTTGTTTCCTCAAAGCTTTGATCAAATTTATTCCTTGCTTCTCCCTGCCAGCCTGATCCTACTGCCTTGAGCCGATTCTCCAGCAGCTGCTTTGACTGCCGAATCTCAACAGCTGCTTCCTGAAACTTTTGAGCGAGTGCCAGCGTTTGACTAGAATCCAACTTTCGCACCCCTTCCTCCCAATTTAACGTACAAATGGATGATTTTATATGTCCTCATTATAAATAAAAAGACACCCGAAAAAATCACCCTAAAGAACCATTCAACACATCACCAAATGAAAGTAGGTCTTTTTCCACTCTAATTACCAGAGAAAACCTTTCTTGTTATGAAGCGCATTCAAGACGTGATAAAATGAACGTATTCTACAAAAGGAGTGACGTATACATGAAAGAGGAAATGATTCAGCGTTTCACAAGTTATGTGAAGGTAGATACGCAGTCGGATGCAGATAAGGAAAGTTGCCCATCGACTGAAGGACAGTTGAACTTAGCGAGACAGCTAGTTGAAGAAATGAAATCCATCGGGATTCAAGAAGTAACAATGGATGAAAACGGCTATGTCATGGGAACGATCCCATCTAACACAGACAAAGACGTCCCGACAATTGGCTTCCTGGCTCACATCGACACAGCTACTGACTTCACCGGCAAGAATGTGAAACCGAAGCTTCATGAAAACTATCAAGGCGGCGACATCACCTTAAATGAAGATCTACATATCGTTTTATCTCCATCACAGTTTCCAAATTTACAAAAATATCAAGGACATACGCTGATCACTACAGATGGCACAACCTTGCTTGGTGCAGATAACAAAGCAGGTATCGCAGAAATTATGACCGCCATGCATTACTTAATTGAAAATCCAGAAATCAAGCATGGAAAAATTCGCGTCGCCTTTACACCAGATGAAGAGATTGGCAGAGGGCCGCACAAATTTGATGTTGATGCCTTTGGCGCTTCCTATGCGTATACAATTGACGGAGGACCGCTCGGGGAGCTGCAATATGAAAGCTTCAACGCAGCAGGTGCGAAAGTATCCATTAAAGGAAACAACGTCCACCCTGGGACAGCAAAGGACAAAATGGTCAGCGCTGCGAAGATTGGGATGCTCTTCCACAACAAGCTTCCTTCTGATGAATCTCCGGAATACACAGAAGGCTACGAAGGATTTTTCCACCTGACGAAATTTGTAGGAGAAGTCGAAGAAGCAGAGCTGCAATATATTATTCGTGATTTTGATAAAGACAAATTTAACGATCGCAAAGCACTATTTGAAAAAATAGCAAATGACTTAAAAGCCATCTACGGAGAAAACAGCATAAATCTCAGCATTCAAGATCAATATTATAATATGAGAGAAAAAATTGAGCCGGTGAAACATATTGTGGATATTGCCCATGAAGCCATGGAAAACCGCTCAGTGACACCTGTGATCGAACCCATCCGCGGCGGTACAGATGGCTCCCAGCTTTCATATAAAGGTCTTCCAACGCCAAACATCTTTACTGGCGGTGAAAACTTCCACGGTAAATATGAATTTATTTCTGTCGAGAACATGGTGAAAGCAACAGAAGTCATCGTTGAAATCGCCCGTTTATTTGAAGAAAAAGCATAGATATGTTTACAACCGTTCCTGTTCGGGAACGGTTTTTTAATAAAAGTTTACAATTTTCTGAAACTTTTATGACACTTATTCGTACTAATAGAGACAACCCCAGAAAAATTCTTCTTGACGAGTGCAATAACTGGAAATATAATAGTTAAAAACAACCAGTATTTTAGACCTAAATTAGCAGGTCGTCTAAACCTTAAGAACTAAACCGATTCTGCTGCTTATTTTCAGTTATAAACATCACTCACCCTGTCTACACTTAAAGAATAGGATGAATTGGAGGAATGTCATATGATGATTTTATTGATTATCGCTTCACTTTGCTGCTACTTACTATTCTCTTTCAAAAAAGATAACCGCACACCAAAACGAAAAAGCGCAGAGCTTTCGGAGTTTGAAATCTTTCGTATGCGCCGCCACTACAACGGAAAACGCCGTCATCCACTAAACGAGGCACCTAAACAAGTATAAATCTAAAAAAGAGCCTCACAAGGGCTCTTTTTGATTGAGTAAATAGCAAAAAACGACCAGATGCAGTGGTCGTTTTTCTTTTTATTTATACACCTTCGCAGGAACTTGAATCACCGGAATTCCTACATAGTAAGGTGAAATCTCGTATGGCTGGAAGACAACAGCAATTCCCTTTTTCGTGAAGTAATACTGCGTGTTGTAGTTGATTTCAATGTCTCTTTTTTTCAGGTTCGCATAGAATTTGCTTTTATGTTTCTTTGTGTAGTTATAAATATAATCTCTTACTTTCGTACGCTTTTTCTTTGTTTTCACAACGTCTGTCAAGAACAGCTGCTTTGTCTTTTTCTTTGTCAACACATAGTTCATGCTGGAAACCATCGTATCCCCATGCATTCCACCATCATTCATGTAATCATAGTTTAAGATACTGAGCTTCTTCCCATTGTTAAATTTCGTTTTAAACGATCTCTCGTAAGTGATCTTCCCAAAGCCTTCCTTTTTCGCTTCGTCCTTTAAGAACAAGTACGTAGAATAAGAGAATGCGATATCTTCTTTTAAATCACGATTGATGGTTTTCATATGCGCCTTGCTTAGGTTTTTCACCTGTGCATATTTGAATGTTCTTTTCTTTTTATAATAGTGTGTGCTTACTTTTGCTTTTTTTGCTTGTTTGGCATCCGCAGATCCAACTGGCGCAAACAACGAAACAATCAGTGAAAAAATGATCAGACTGATCGTTAGGCCTTTTTTCATTGTCATAGTAAAAACCCCCATTTTTGTCTATTACCAATTGAGTATACCATGACAAAAGAACCAAAAAAAGCAGTATTTACATTTTATTCTTTCTTTTCCCACTTCGGGTTTGTTTACCGTTTTCATAAGTTCCTGTATGCTTAATGTAGAATGCTAGATGAAGTGTGGTGTTTATCATAGAAGAGAATATTTTTAGTCACATTCGGACGACGTTTCATAGTTTGTCTCCGACCCAAAAAAAGATTGCCAATTACATTTTAGAAAATCCTCAGAAAGTTGTGCTTCATTCCATTAGTGCACTCGCTGCTGAATGCAATACTAGTGAAACGACGATCTTTCGGTTTCTACGAAAAATTGGCTATGAATCGTACCAAGTGTTTCGTGTCCATGTCGCACAGGATATTGCAACCAATACGCCTCAATCCATATACGGTGAGATCGAGGCATCCGATAGTGTAGCTGACATTAAACATAAGGTCATAGAGTTAACAACAAACTCTATTCAAGATATGAAGCATATATTAGAAGACCAAGCCGTCACACAATTCATTGAACAAATGAAGCAGGCACATAAAACCGTCTTCTTTGGAGCCGGTGCATCCAGCTTTATTGCTGGAGATGCTTATCATAAGTTCCTCCAGATTGGTTTTGAAGTGAGTCTATGCAGTGATCCGCATATGATGAACATGATTGCTACTCACGCCACGGAACACGATTTTATCGTTGCGATCTCCCATTCAGGAGAGAGTAGAGAAATTCTTGATGCCGTGCAATTTGCTAAAGAAAAGGGAGCAAAGGTTGCCTCTATCACCAGCTATCCGAAATCAGAGCTCGCAAAGCGATCTGACTTTCATCTGCTCAGTTCTTCCAGGGAGACAACCTATCGATCTGACTCTATGATCTCCCGTATTAACCAGCTTGTAATCATTGATGTACTATACGTCGCCGCTGTTTTAGAACTAGGATCAGATGCCATTGAAAACGTGAAACAATCTCGATTAGCCGTAGCTAAAAATAAAACATGAACGCAAAAGGCCGGAGCTGATTCCGGTCTTTTTTTGTGACTTTTCTCATATTTTCCGTTGACACGTTCCTATCACGTCATGTACATTAAATGAATAATAGTTTATTTCCTACTATTAAAACAAAAAGATAGTATATATACTAACAAAAGAAAAAGAAAGCGCTTTTTATAAGGGTTTTCTATATAGGAGGCGTTCAATGTGACAAAGAAAATTGGATTCATTGGATTAGGTATTATGGGAAAGCCTATGGCACTCAACCTATTAAAAGCCGGTCATACTGTGACTGTTTTCGATCTAAATGAGGAAGCGATTCGAGCGTTACAAGAAGCCGGAGCAAAAGGTGCTGTTTCAGCAGCTGATGCCGCTTCTGAAAGCGATATCATCATCACAATGCTTCCTAAAGGAGAGCATGTAGAGGCAGTTGTTGCAGGTGATCATGGCATTTTAACTACAGCTAAACCTGGCACTGTTGTCGTAGATATGAGCTCAATTTCCCCTGTTACTTCTAGAGCTTTAGCTGCTCTTACAAAACAGCATCAGGTGGAATTTATCGACGCACCTGTCAGCGGCGGAGAACCGAAGGCAATAGACGGAACACTTGCCATCATGGCTGGCGGCGAAGAAACCATCTTTGAGCAAGTGAAGGATGTCCTGCTTGCGATGGGCACAGAGGTCGTATTAGTTGGCACAAATGGAAGCGGAACAACAGCGAAGCTCGCCAATCAAATCATCGTCAACTTAAATATTGCCGCTATGTCCGAGGCGCTCGTTCTTGCCGCTAAATCGGGCATTGCCATTGACAAAATGTATGAAGCCATTCGCGGCGGGCTGGCAGGAAGTGCCGTTCTCGATGCAAAGGTCCCTCTCATCTTAGAACGAAACTTTGAACCAGGCGGACGTATCGACATCAACTTAAAGGATTTAACCAATGTGATGGAAACTGCTCATGATATCGGCGTTCCTCTCCCGCTTTCTAGCCAGCTGCTTGAAATCTTCCACGCCCTCAAAGCGGACGGAAAATCTGGGCTTGACCATGGCGGCATCGTTCAATATTACGAAAAAATGGCTCATGTCGAAGTGAAGAAGGGATGAGATGGTCATGAAGAAAAGCACTGACATACTGAATGCCATTCCGAAAGCGGATGCAAAGATCATTCAATCAGCATACGAACAAGCACTGAACAGCTTTCATCATAAAGTCATTGTATTAGATGATGATCCAACAGGGATTCAAACCGTACATGGCGTCTCTGTTTTCACCGATTGGTCAGAAGAAAGCATCGAAGCCGGTTTTCTTGAAGACAGCCGCATGTTCTTTATTTTGACCAATTCTCGCAGTATGACAGAGAAGGAAACGACTGCTGTGCACGAAACAATCGCTTCCACAATTGTGAAGGTAGCGGAACGGGTTGATCAGAATTTCATTATTGTCAGCCGAGGAGATTCCACTCTTCGTGGACACTTTCCTCTGGAAACTGGAGTACTCAGAACCACGATTGAACAACAAAGCTCACGCCAATTCGATGGAGAAATCCTTCTTCCTTTTTTCCAAGAAGGTGGACGCTTGACGATCAACAATATTCATTACGTCCAAGAAGGACACGAATTAATTCCTGCTGGTGAAACAGAATTTGCACGAGATCGCACATTCGGCTTTCAGTCATCTCATCTCGGAGAATGGATTGAAGAAAAGTCAGACGGTTCGTTCACGAAAGAGAACACCACCTACATTTCGTTAGATGATCTACGGGCTTTACGAATTGATCAAATAAAAAAACAGCTCATGAGTGTGACCGATTTTAAAAAGGTGGTTGTAAACGCTGTGGACTATGACGATGTCAAAGTCTTTGTCACCGCTCTCATTAAGGCCATTCAAGCAGGAAAGCAACTCATGTTCAGAAGTGCGGCGGCACTTACAAAAGTTCTTGGCGGTATAGAGGATCGTGCCTTATTAACAAGACATGACTTGATACAAGAACAAAGCCCGCACGGTGGTCTCATTATGATTGGTTCTCATGTGAAGAAGACAACAGATCAATTAAAAGCGCTTCAACAAAATAAAGAGGTAGCTTTTATTGAATTTAATACACACCTCGTGCTGGAGCCTGAAGCATTTCAACAAGAAATTGACCGCGTGATTCAGCAAACCGAGGCATTATTAGCATCTGGTCAATCTGTGGCGGTTTATACAAGAAGAGAACGGCTTGATCTTGGGGATGATCGTCAGGAGGAAGAATTAAAGCTCTCTGTAAAAATTAGTGATGCTGTGACAAGCATTGTCCAGCGTCTCACAATTCGCCCTAAGTATCTCATTGCCAAAGGTGGCATTACCTCCAGCGATATTGGAACTAGAGGACTTCACGTGAAACGCGCAACTGTGGCAGGGCAGATCAGACCAGGCATTCCCGTTTGGCAAACAGGCGAAGATAGTAAATTCCCTTTCATGTCTTATGTGATTTTCCCGGGAAATGTTGGTTCAAGGGATACGTTAAAAGAAGCTGTAGACATACTTGAAGGATAAAGCATAGGGGGCGTTTTCGCGCTCCCTTATGCACCACAAAGGAGGAAAGATCATGTCGTTAGTGTTTATCGGACTTGGCGTTTTATTATTGCTTTTACTCATGGTTGTCTTTAAGTTAAACGCTTTCATATCTTTGATTATTGTTTCTTTAATTGTTGCTGTTTTAGAAGGAATGTCACCACTTGAAGCGATTGCTTCCGTCGAAAAAGGACTCGGCAGTACGCTCGGTCACCTCGCACTCGTTCTCGGTTTTGGGGCGATGCTTGGTAAATTGATGGCTGATTCTGGCGGAGCTCAGCGTATTGCGATGACACTCATTGACCGATTCGGTATTGGAAAAATTCAATGGGCAACGATGCTGACGGGATTTGTGATCGGAATTGCTCTATTTTATGAAACCGGATTCATTATCTTAATTCCACTAGTCTTTACGATCGCACAAGCTGCAAGACTACCTGTGCTTTATGTGGGTATGCCGCTCGTCGCTGCACTCATCACCACACATGGCTTCCTCCCTCCTCACCCAGGGCCGACTGCCATTGCAAATGTATTTCAAGCAAACATGGGACAAACCTTATTAGTTGGGATTATTTTAGCGATTCCTGCTGTTTTAGTAGGTGGACTTCTCTTTACGAAACTATTTAAAAAAGATCAGTTGCACGCACATATTCCAAAGAACTTATTTAATCCAAAGGAATTTACAGAAGGAGAAATGCCAAGCTTCGGCATTAGTATTTTCACCGCTGTTTTGCCTGTATTGCTCATGACATTCAGAGCAGTTTTAGAAATTTTCTTCCCGTCCTCCCCATTACTGCCAACCGCTGAGTTTTTAGGTGAACCGGCGATTGCACTGTTAATCTCCGTGCTTCTTGCTATCTACACGTTTGGACTTGGCAGAGGCAAGAGCATGCAGGATGTGATGAAGTCGATCACAGATTCTATCGGTTCTATTGCCATGATTTTATTAATTATTGCAGGTGGCGGCGCCTTTAAACAGGTGCTCATTGATAGCGGGGTTGATCAATACATTGCAGGAATCATGCAAGGAAGCACGCTTTCTCCACTGCTTCTCACCTGGTTGATTGCTGCGGTCCTTCGTGTATCTTTAGGATCAGCCACCGTCGCCGGTCTCACAGCGGCTGGCATTTCTGCTCCTTTGATTGGATTGACAGGTGTGAGCCCAGAATTAATGGTGATCGCAACAGGTGCTGGCAGTATTACGTTCTCTCACGTGAATGATGCGGGTTTCTGGATTTACAAAGAATACTTTAACCTGTCCATGGCCCAAACCTTTAAAACGTGGACATTGATGGTGACCGTTCTTTCACTTGTCGGACTAGCGGGTGTTCTCGTCGCTGATTTGTTCATGTAGAAAATTAACTGTAAAAACCATTGACTTTCACTCGGAAAAGTTGAATAATTATGTTTATTAAGAAAATTGAATCAAAAGGTAACCTTATTAAGAGTGGTGGAGGGACTGGCCCTGTGAAACCCGGCAACCGCTGTTCCTCGGAACAGAATGGTGCTAATTCCTTAAGCAAGCAGATGCTTGTTTGAAGATAAGGCAGAGTTCTCTCAGTATATGATGCTCTTCCTTATCCAAGGAAGAGCTTTTTTATTTGATTTTTAACCTGTAGAAAGAAGGGATTCAGCATGACACAAGTACAAAGCATTGGAAAGAAAACAACGAAACCGCCATTTCGCGCAGATCAAGTAGGCAGTTTACTTCGTTCAGAACGTATCAAGGAAGCACGCAAGCAAAAAGCAGACGGCACACTGACAGCAGAGCAGCTCCGACAAATTGAAAATGAAGAAATCACTCGTATTGTTGAGAAGCAAAAGGAAATTGGATTAGAGGTTGTCACAGATGGCGAATTCAGACGTGCTTGGTGGCATTTTGACTTTCTCGAGGGGCTCGATGGGGTCGAAGGATTTGAAGCAGATCAAGGTATTCAATTCCACAATACGACGACAAAAGCACGGGGCATCAAGGTAACGGGCAAGATTGATTTTACAGATCATCCAATGCTGGAGGATTATCGATTCCTTCACAGCATCGCTGGGGATCATACGGCTAAAATGACGATTCCAAGTCCGAATATGCTCTTTTTCCGTGGAAAGCTTGAAGAAGGAGTATACGACAGCCTAGAGGCATTCCACCATGATGTGGCACAGGCGTATAAGAAAGCCATCCGTGCTTTTTATGATGCAGGCTGCCGCTACTTGCAGCTGGATGATACAGCATGGGCCGTGTTCTTTTCTGAAAAAGGGCATGAACAAATCAAAGCCTTTGGCCGAGAAGAAGATGAACTGCGTGAGTCATTTGCGAAAACAATCAATGAAGCAGTTGCCGATCGTCCAGAGGATTTGGTGATCACTATGCACATTTGCCGTGGTAACTTTAAATCGACGTGGGCAGCTGAAGGCGGTTATGAAGCAGCGGCAGAAACGATTTTTGACGGCTTAGATCTGGATGGTCTCTTTTTAGAATTCGACGACGATCGTTCTGGCGGTTTTGAACCCCTTCGCTATGTGAAGAACCCAAACCTCCAAATCGTACTAGGGCTTGTCACTTCAAAATATGGTGAGCTTGAGCCTGCTGAACAGATTAAAAAACGAATCAAGGAAGCAGCTCAATACGTTGACATTAACCAGATTTGCTTGAGTCCGCAATGCGGGTTCGCCTCAACGGAGGAAGGCAATTTGTTAACAGAAGAGCAGCAATGGGAAAAGCTTCGTCATGTGATTGAGATTGCAGATCAAGTGTGGACTTCATAGTCCCCTTGACGAAAAAAAGACAAACCGCAGTATGAACGGTTTGTCTTTTTTCTTTTATGCATCTAAATGATTACCATTTGTCGCAATCACTTGTTTATACCAATCGAAGCTTTTCTTTTTCTTTCTATCTAATGTACCTTTTCCTTCGTTATCACGGTCGACATAAATGAAGCCGTAGCGTTTTTTCATTTCAGCTGTTGATGCGCTGACAAGGTCAATTGGGCCCCAGCTTGTATAACCCATCAAGTCTACTCCGTCTGCAATGGCTTCTCTCGCCTCTAGCAAATGGCTTCTGAGGTAATCAATTCGGTAATCGTCTTGAATGGAACCGTCTTCTTCTACTTGATCGACAGCTCCCAATCCATTTTCTACGATAAACAATGGTTTTTGGTAGCGGTCATATAGTTGGTTTAGTGTTGTACGAAGTCCTTTTGGATCAATTTGCCATCCCCAATCACTTGCTTCTAGATAAGGGTTTTTCACGCCTTCAAATAGGTTACCACCAGTCACTTGTCCAAGAACCTCTGGATCTGTACTTGTCACAAAGCTCATGTAATAGCTGAAGCCAATATAGTCCACTGTATGGTTTCTTAGGATGTCTTCATCACCATCTTGGATCTCAATATGAATTCCATTTTCGCGGAAGTATCGTTTCATGTAACCTGGGTAGTAGCCTCTTGCCTGTACATCTGAGAAGAACAATGTTTTACGATCTTGATCAATCGCTGCAAACATATCTTCTGGTCTTGAGCTGTACGGATAAGTTGTCATCGCTGCGATCATACAGCCGATTTTCGCATCAGGAATGATTTCGTGTCCTGCTTTGACAGCTAAAGCACTTGCAACAAATTGGTGATGCGCTGCTTGATATTGAATGCTTTTCTCGTCTTCGCCCTCTTCAAATACAAGTCCGCCACCAGTGAAAGGCGCATGTAACACGACGTTGATTTCATTAAAGGTCATCCAATATTTCACTTTGTCTTTATAGCGAGTAAACAACGTTTTCGCGTATGTTTCATAAAGATCGACAAGCTTACGGTTTCTCCAACCGCCGTAGTTTTTCACAAGTGCAAGCGGCATTTCATAATGAGAAATCGTGACAACTGGTTCAATTCCATGCTTATGCAGTTCATCAAATACTCTGTCATAAAAAGCAAGGCCTGCTTCATTTGGTTCAGCATCGTCGCCATTTGGGAAAATACGTGGCCAAGAAATGGATAGTCTGAAGCATTTGAATCCCATTTCTGCAAAGAGTGCAATATCTTCTTTATAGCGATGGTAGAAGTCAATCGCATCATGATATAAGTTCAAGTCTTTCATTGATTCATCGAATGGATGCATAATACCGTGCGGTGATACATCAGCTGTCGATAAGCCTTTTCCATCTTTATTATAAGCACCTTCAATTTGGTTGCCCGCAACAGCGCCGCCCCATAAGAAACCTTTAGGAAATGTTTTTTCTAACTTGTTCATGTTGAATGCCCTCCTCATTTTCTTCTACACTGACTGTGAGCAGTGTCTCTTGTACTGAAATCGTGCCTTCTGTTTTCGCATCAACTTGTGCAAAATCGTTTGTGTTGGTCACAATAATTGGTGTGGTGACATCATAGCCTTCTTGCTGAATGCCCTCGATATCAAATTCAACGAGCACATCTCCTGCTTGAACAAGATCGCCTGACTCTACATGACTTGTGAAATGTTTTCCGCCGAGCTTCACCGTATCAATTCCAACATGAATGAGAAGCTCAGTGCCTTGGTCACTCTTTAAGCCAATGGCATGTTTCGTTTGAAAAATGGTTTCAACCTTGCCGTTGAATGGTGCTACTACACGTCCAACTGCTGGGACAATAGCTGTACCTTTACCCATGATTTCATTAGAGAATGTTGCATCATTTACTTGATTTAGCGGCTTTAATTGACCTTCAAGCGGGCTTTGTACCACTTCATTTTGAAGTGCTGCTGTGTCTTTCTTTTCTTCTGGTTTGTCTGCTTTTGTATCATCTTTCACTGGTACATCTTTGAATCCTAGAACAAGTGTCATGATCGTTGCTGCGACAAAGGCGATTACTAAGCCGATGATAGAGTAGACAAATGTTGGGCCAATGAATGTCGGGAGACCCGGGAGACCTGCTGATCCAGATATCACATATGATTTTACTTTAAAGATTGACATGAACACGCCGCCTGCTGCTGCACCAATGAGGGCTGCAAGGAACGGTTTTTTCAATCGCATGTTCACACCATACATAGCAGGTTCAGTAATACCCATTAATGCAGTGATACTTGTAGACATCGCCAATGATTTGAATGTTTTGTTTTTTGATCTTAAGAAGACACCGAATGCTGCGCCTGCTTGTGCCATATTTGCTACAAACATCATTGGAAGAATGAAGTCAAAACCGTTTAACGTAATGTTGTTGATCATAATTGGAAGTAGTGCATAGTGCATGCCCGTAATGATCAATGGTGACATGAAGCCGCCGATCAAGAGTCCGGCCAAAATACCTGCATGTTTGAACAATAAATCAATTCCACCTGAAAGGCCATTTCCGATAATCCCACCAAGCGGTCCTACTGCGATAAGCATAATTGGTACTACGACAAGAAGTGTGACCGTTGGAACAAGGATGATCTTCAATGATTTTGGGCTATATTTTTCCGCGAATCTTTCAACATATGAGCCGAGCCAGATGGTGAGTAGAATCGGAATGACCGATGAAGAGTACACAACGGCAACCACTGGTAGCCCTAGAAATTCTGTATTTCCTGCGCCTAGTAAAGCCGTTAACTGCGGGTGCAGTGCGGCGGCTGCAATGGCAGCGGCGATATACTGATTTGTGCCAATTTTTTTGGCTACGCTTACAGCAAGCAGAATCGGTAAGAAGTAAAAGGCTCCGTCGCCGATAGCTGTTAAAATTGCATATGTGCTGCTTTTATCCGATATCCACTGGAACGTAAGCATGAGTGCCAAGATCCCTTTGATCATACCGGCACCAGCAATGGCTGGAAGAATCGGTGTGAAGACACCAGAGATAAAATCGAAAAGCTTAGATATCACATTTTGTTTTGATGCTTCTTCTGTACCGCCTGACTTTACATCTGTTGACAGGCCTGAGTCAGCAATCATCGCTTGATAGACATTTGAAACATCATTGCCAATAATAACATGATATTGACCTCCGCTTTGATTCACACCCATGACGCCGTCTGTTGATTGCAGCTTCTCCTTATCCGCTTTGCCTTCATCGTATAAGTTGAAGCGAAGTCTTGTCATACAATGCGTGACTTGCTTAACATTCTTTTCACCGCCGACAAGCTCTAGAACTTCTTTTGCTGTTTGTTTGTGGTTCATTGTATTACCCTCCAATCGTTGATTAAATCATGATATAGAAAAAACCTAAACATCCATTAATGTCCGAAAAATAGCGATTCAGACATTAATCGATATTTAGGTTTTGCCTGCTTAACCAGTAACAATCCTTCATAGCGATTGATCGTTATTTAATTTTTATAAGTCTTTGGATATAAAAAAACCTAAATCATGCCTTATCAAAGATAGGGACAATGATTTAGGTTTTGCCTGCTTGACCAGTAACAATCCTAAAAGATTGTGGGTTATTTCGTTTATAGTTATAAATTATCATGTTAATTTTATGATGTCAACGCTTTCTTTTTAAATTTATTTTCTTTTTATCACTCTGTCGATATGCAAAGTTAAATATAGCATCTCATCTTCTATGAGACTTCGGTTGTGTTCTTTTTGAACATAATCGTTAATTTTCTCAGCACATTGGAAAGCTGCAGTGTTTTTCTCTTTTACGACCTCATACAGGAATTCATTTTGATTTTCCATTTGTGTTTCGTTAAACAGACGCTGTCCAAAAAACTTCAAATGCGTGACAAAACGGAAATAGTTTAATGATTCCTCGTCTAAATCAATTTGAAAGTGATACTTGACGATATTTAAAATATCTTGAATGAGTTTGGTAATTTGAATCACGTTCGGCATTTCTTCATTGAGCTCTGCATTGACAATGTGCATCGCAATAAAACCGGCTTCATCCTCAGGAAGATGAATGTTGAGCTTGTCCTGAATAATCCGAATCGCTTCTACACCACACATAAACTCATCTTTGTACAACCGCTTAATTTCCCAGAGCAGGGCATTTTTGATGTCCATTCCTTTTTGATGACGTTCAATAGCAAAGGTGATATGATCTGTCAGTGTCACATAGATGCTGTCATTCAAATTTTTATTAAGGGTTGTTCTCGCATGATCAATAATCGCCTCACACACTTGCATATACTCGATTGGAATATCATAAAGCAGGGTTTTGAATTTTTCTGATATATCTTTATTTTGAATGGAAAATACTTTCTCAATACGTTCTTCGTCAATCGGGTCTCCACTTTTCTTTTGAAAAGCGATCCCTCTGCCCATAATGACCAGCTCATGCTGCTCGTCATCATACGCACTGACCACATTATTATTGATTACTTTCGAAATGATCAATTGATACCCCCCAGTACATTCCGCTTTTTCGAGCATCTCATTGTTGATTGATATGTCATGTTATTATTATTTTCAAAAAAGAGGACTTTAAGATGATTTTACATTTTTTTTTGATACGGTCAACTAGAAAGAATGACATATTACCTCTCAAAAATGACGAAATAGGGGCAAAAAAGTCTAAAAACATACACAAAAACACTCTATAAAGAGTGTTTTTTACAAAATTAGGAGCAATCCCAATTATAGACGACATTCTCGAAATTTTTTCGTTTGAGGTCTTCTGGTTTGATAAAAAAGTTGGCGATTCCGCAATCTCCCCACAACATGTCCACTTCATCATCTGAGTCGATTTGTAATAACAGAACGGTATGTTCCTGGTCTTCGTAGGTACGCGGGTCCTCTTGTGTAAAGCCTGGATATCCACCCAATTTGTGACCAAAGCCACTCTCTGTCTCATAAAATTCATCTAACAAGGCATCTGCTTCATCTCCATCAATACCTTCTATATCTTCGAATAGGTCCCAGCTTCGCTTACCTGTGATTTTCTCAAAGCGGAAATCTTCTACACTAATCGTTTCACTTGATCGTTCACCTGTAATGGCGCCTTCCTTCGTTACAGGAAAATAAAAATCATCAGAAATTTTCACAAAAGAAAAATCAGTCAACAACTCTTCTTCTGCCAAGAAAGGTTCCTCAATAAATTTGATCCGAAAATCTTTTTGCTCTGTTTTTTGGTCAATATTCATCCCATAAAGATCATCATGCACAGAAATAAAAATTTGCAGAAGTCCTGTTTCTGGATAATCCTTCAGCTTCGGCAGCTGGCCAAAATTAATTTGTGCCAAAAGCTTCATAGGGTGTCCTTCACCATCAACTGGATATTCATCGTTTTTAGGGAAGTAAGGATCACCTGCAATTTTGCTGTCGTATGGTCCTGTTTTTCCTTGTTTCATCTTTAGTTGAATCGTTGGCTGTTCCGTTCGATCTAACATTTTACGGTAAGGTGCTATGATTTCTTGTAGCTTCGCTGATTGTGTCACGATGGTCTTCCTCCTTATGAATAGGTCTACTGACCAGGGTAGTATCTCTTTTTCTATCATACAGAAGTGTACACTGCCTGTCAGCGATCAATCGGTCAATATCCTAACAAGTTCCTTACCTTAAAACGAAAAAAACCTCCGATTGATCTGGAGGTTGTGGTCAATCTATTTTTTATTTCACTTGATAATTCACTAAGTCTTCTGCGAGTGATTTCATCGTTTCATTTGTTTCATGAAGACCTTCAATAATTTTTGTGAACGTGCCTACAAGCTCTGCTTGATGCTCAGAAGAAGCGACAATTTGTGCTATTTCTTCTTCCATTCCTTTAATCGACCCCTGTACATCTTTTAGCGCTGTTTCAATATCAGTCGTCGCTTGTTTGGCGTGAGTTGACAGCTTTCTCACTTCCGTTGCGACCACTCCGAATCCTGCTCCTGCTTCACCTACTCTTGCAGCCTCAATTGATGCGTTGAGTCCAAGTAAGTTCGTTTGATCAGAGATACCTTTGATAAGATTGGACACTTGATTGATTTTAGAGGAATTTTCTACAGTGGTTTTCGTGTTTTGTAGAATTTGTTCACTTGTCGCTTGTAGTTCCTCTGAATGTGCAGCAACTTGCTGTACCATTGCGACTAGTTTTTCGGAAGCTTGGTTACTCTCTGTCATGATGTCATCTAATCGTTGTTGATTGGTCTGATCATAGGCAACGCAGAAAGCAGCGACTACTTGACCCGCTTCATCTTTAATTGGAACGGCTACAATATCCATTGGAATCCCGTATACTTCTTTCGGAATTTGGATAAACGATGGCTCTCTCCCATTTTTCAACATAGAAAAGTTTTCGAATCCTGGAGCTACGATATCTCCAGCTTTAAACCCTAGGTCAATGTTTCCATGTTGCTGATAATAAAGAACCTTCTCTTTCCCTAAAACAGAAAAGGTTAGTTGCTCTCTCATAGCTAGTCCAATGATTGGTAAAGCGTCTATTATGTTATCAATTTTCTGTGACATTCGCTCACGTTCATCCTCTCTTTTTCTCAGTACATCCTCTTTATCGGTTCGTTATAAGATCTATTACAGCCTGTAATGTGTACTAATATCAATCAAATGACCTAAGACATATAAAAAGCCCACATTCTATCAAGAGAATGTGGGGGTTTTTAAAAAAAGGACATGCATATCAAGACACTGATAACGATGAGCAAAAGATACATATAGTCGATCCATGAAGTGCTGATGACATGATAATACGTCCGCTCCCTCTCACCTGTGAAGCCTCTTGCTTCCATCGCAATGGCCAAACGTTCTGATTTTCGTACGCCCTGTGTAAAAAGTGGAAGTGCATAACGCATAAAGGCTTTCCAGCTGTTTTTTTGCTTATAGCCTCTGATTTTATGTGCCGCCTTCATTTGCTTTAATTCACTTTGAAATAACGGAATAAACCGGAAGCCAGCAAGCATTCCATACGCCCATTTTGGCGACATTTTGCACTGATGAATGAGGCTCATCATAAATGCTGTCAAATCTGTTGTGGACGTAAACAAAAGACCAAATGTCACAAAGCCAAGCATTCTGAGAGCGATGGTGAGTCCATTTCTTAAACTCTCCTCTGTCATATGAAACCATGCCCATTTCCAAACAGTATGATCCCCCTTGCCAAAGGCCGCCATCATCCAGAACACGAGAATAAAAAAGAGCAGATAAGGGACAAGTCTTGTGAAAAGATACTTCAAATTCCATCCGCCTAAGACAAGTCCAACACAAAGTGCAAACAGCCAGATGATGAAGGTTGTTTTAGGATCAGATATCGCCATGAGACAACACATCGCAAGTAGATGAGCGAGTAATTTGATGACTGGATTCACAGTGGAAAGAAAGGAATGATTACTTTGCAATCGTCAGCACGTCCTTTCTTTCAGCCACATAGCGATAATGCAGCGGGGCTCTCAGCTGATAAGCATCGACAAGTTCCTGATTTGAAAACAAATCATAAGGCGTGCCATCATACACATGCTTTCCTTGATGAAAAAGAAGCACTTGATTGGCACACTCATCGACAAGGTCCATATCATGTGTGACCATTAAAATAGTGGTGCCTTGGCGTTGACGATCTTTCAAGCGCCTGATTAATTCCTTCGCTGTTCTTTCATCCTGCCCGAAAGTCGGCTCGTCTAACAATAGGACATCCTGATCAAAAAGGAGCATTGTAGCCACACTCAATCTTCTTTTTTGACCTAGGCTTAAAGTGAAAGGGTGAGCTTTTGCATGCTTTTCTAAACCGAACTCTTTCAATAGCTGAACTGTTTTTTCTTGCACAACGGATTCTGGCCAATTACGCTGCCTTCCACCAAATGCAATTTCATCGAACACTGTATCTTGTATGAATTGAAGCTCCGGATTTTGAAACACAAAGCCTGCCTTTTCATATAGTTCTCGGTCTGACCACTTTTTAAGGAGTGTCTCTTTTAAAAAAATGTGGCCTTTTTTCGTTGGCTCTAAACGAACCAAATGTTTAAGACATGTGCTTTTCCCGCTTCCATTTTCCCCAATGATCGCCACCCAATCCCCTGCTTTGATATCAAGCTGAAGATCACTCATAATCCTCTTTCTCCCGTAGCTTAATTGAAGATCTTCTGAACGAATGATGGTCTCCCGCTTAGTCGACGGCACTTTTTCATTCTGCTTCTTTCTTGCTTCAAAGGTTTGCATAAGCTTGTGACTCATTGGATGAAATGGATCTTGAAGGATCGTAGACCATTTCTCGGGAAATAATTTCGGCCTCCAAATTCCTGCCTCTTTCATTTCTTTTTCATATGTCGTCAATACATCTTTTGGAGACCCATCTGCTAAGATGCTGCCTTGATCGTCTAATAAAATCACCCGGTCCATCCATTCAATGACACCATCTAGCACATGCTCTACAAAAATCATGGTTTGTCGCTGATCAGCTGCAAGCTGCTGTAAAAGCTGAAATATCTCCATTCTTCCTGCTGGATCAAGCTGTGCGGTCGGTTCATCAAAGAACAGCACATCTGGCTCTAACGCTAGTAAACAAGCAAGCGCCAATCGCTGCTTCATGCCGCCAGATAATGTGTGGATGTCTGTATTCGGATCGACATCAAGTTGGACTTTTTGCATGAGCTGCTGAATGATGCCATCCATCTCGTCACGAGGGACAGAACGGTTCTCTAAGCTAAAGGCAATTTCTTCATTGACGCGATGCATACAAAACTGGGAATCAGGGTCCTGAAACATGACGCCTGTATGTCTTTGCAATATCACTTCGCCCTGCATGTCCGCTTCTAAATGTTCTGGAATGATGCCAGCCAGAACGGAGATGAGCGTGGATTTACCGCTGCCGCTTGGTCCTAAAATAAGCACCTTTTCTCCTTTTTGAATGGAAAGAGAGATTTGATGCAACACGGGCTGAGGCTGTTCATAAAAACGGACAGTGAGATTATTGCACGCGAGAAATGAATCCATGCTGTTCACCTTTGTTTCGTTTTTCTTTCATGATGGCATATTGATTCAATACACCAGTTTTAGATAATGCGTCCACCACTACTTTTGCTAAACATCCGCCCAGTATCATTCCGCTGATGATTTGAGTCATCAGTGTGATGAGTAAAACTTGAGGCGTGTAATAACCAAAGCCATTCGCAACGAGGCTGTAAGCCATTGCTCCAACAGCTGCAAAGGCACCTGACAGCATCAGTGTCCACATGCGATATCGTTTATAACCAAAAAGAGCAAAAGCAATTTCTGCCCCAAGCCCTTGGCATACACCAATCAGCAGGGCTGCAAGACCGAAGTGGCTGCCTGTTAGTAATTCCACTGCGGCAGCGGCTGTTTCTGCAATCAGGGCAGCTCCCGGCTTTTGGATGATATACGCGACGATTGGACTGGCAATCACCCAAATGCCAAACATGATGTTGCCTCCTGCTGGGCCAACAAGTGCTGTAATGGGTAAGTAAAGTGTGGACCACCCTAAATAGATGACACCACATGCAACGGATAAAATGACAGCAAGGACAACTTCTTTCATCTTCCATGTCATGATGAATGCACCTCCAATGGAACTGGCCAATCTTCCACCGTAAACGCCATATCCCAAAACTTGTACTCAAGCTGACAGCTTAAGATAAAGTGCTGTTTCATTTTTTCCTTTTCTTTCTCACTTGCTGCTTCCGCCAGCTGATCGAGCCGCTTGCAAAGCTCTACTGTAATAGAGTCGGTTAACCCTCCATAAAATGTGATCCACTCATAAAAAGGATGTGATGGGTCAGGCTGCACATCTGCGAGCATTCGTTTCCCGATTTCCCAATATGTCCAAGGGCATGGAAGCAGGACAGCGATGATTTCTCCAAGCGTGCCTTCCTTGGCAACTTGCAGCATATGATGAATATAGTGATGAGCACTCGGAGCAAGCGGGGCACCTTGGAGCTCATCATATGATACACCTGCCACTCGGCAAAGATTTTGATGAGGGTGTGTCTCACTATCTAGTACAAACGCAATCTGCTGATGGAAAAAGGCAATATCTCCTTTGTCTGTACATCTGCTAAGAGCCGCTGCATAAATTTTAATAAAAGCATGTAAATATTCTGCATCTTGTTTGACGTAATGAATGATCTGTTCCTTTTCCAGCTTTCCTGCTGCCAGCCCTCTGACAAACGGATGCTGATAAATGGCTTCAAATAATGGTTCTGTTTCTTCTCTTAATTGCGCTGAAAACGTCATAAAAAAAGCCTCCTCTTCTTCAGTTGAATAAATGAAAAAGCCACCCCAAATGGAGCGGCCTTCTTATCGATTCAATCATGAATAAGACGAGGTCCAGCTCCACTTCCCTCCGCTAGTACAAACTAGATCAGGTTCAAAGGGTCCAAGATTTTCTCTTGTCTCAGTCATACATGACTCCCCTAGTGGACTTTTGTCATTTAATTATCTTTACTTTACACATGTAGAGATTTGCTGTCAACCGCCTTTCTTAATTCAACGTTCTGATCGTAGGCAGCTTTTCGATCCCTGCAGCATAGTAAAAATTAAGGACACTGAAGAAATCAATTGGTTTTCCCGTTTTCAAATCAACAGCTAAAATATGATCGCCGTAATTTGTCATATCATCAATATCTAAACGCCTTGGCGTTGTCTTTCCAAGTGTATCAACAAAGCTACTATGGTAGTATTGTCCGCTAGCAAACGATGATTCATGATACATAAATAACGTCTCCACATCTAAGTAGACGAGAATGGCCTCAGATGAACTCGCATAAGGAGCAGAGTACGATACTGGTGCAGAAATACTTTTCACTTTCACACTTTCAACAGAATGGGTTCTCTGATCATATTTTCCGTCATAGGAGAAATAAAATACACGCTCCCATTTATAATCGGCGGTCTTAGATTGTTTGTTATACACTTTTGTACCATTAGCGAAAACATCCCCATTCGCATACTCAGCTACAAAGTATTGCAAGGTTGAGGAGAGGGAAACAGCCCCAGTGAAATTGGGTGGGTTTTTTGCATTCACTTGTAACGTGTAAGAGTCTCCGAAATTTCCACCGCTTGTGATACCGAATGCGTAGTCACCTGCTGGTAAATTGGTCAAACCAAGGAGACTGCCTGCTGGCTGAATCAAGTCCGTCGGATAAGCTTGTCCAGTTTCATAATCAACAACAAATAATTGTACGAAATAATCGGGATTTGAAGAGGTAATTCGGCTGATGAGTGCCTGAGGTGAAGTCGTACTTAACAACCATAAATCGACTGGGTCATCCTCTGATAAGACAACCGATTGGTTGATGGCTAGTCCATCAATGGAGCGAACGGAAGATGTACGCATCTTACCATCTTTAGCGGCTTTTCGTTTGATACTGATTCCATTTTTCTTATCTACTTTAAAAGATTTTTTTAGCTGCTTCTTTTGGATAGCGGTTCCTTCATCCTGTTTCAAAAACGAGTCTTGCACTTGCTGAATGGCTTTTTCCGTCAGTGGTGACAATTTCCCATCTGATTTCGGTGCTTCTTCTGCTTTTAATACTGGTGAAAATAAACCTGTTGTGACGAGTAGAATGGATAATAAAGCTGCAGTGATTTTTCCATATAATGCTCTCACAGGAACATCCCCTTTTTCCTCAATTGGGTTTTTTACCCTGTGAATATTTTACCATTATTTCATTCATTGTTATGGTCTTTTTTAGGAAATCTTTATGACAAAAAACCAGCCGTATTTGCTACGACTGGTTTTTTGATCACTTTATGAAATGGTTTTAACAAACAGGCGTGCTGTTTCTGCACTAGAACCTGGATTTTGTCCAGTAATGATTTGTCCGTCAACTACAGCGTATGGTGCAAAGGCAGCTCCTTTTTCAAACGCTGCCCCTTGCTCACGAAGTTTTGTTTCCAATAAAAATGGAACTTTTGATGTCAGCTGAACAGCTTCCTCTTCTTCGTTTGTGAAGCCTGTGATTTTTTTACCTTCGATAAATGATTTGCCATCTTGATCCTTCACATCAATGAATGCTGAAACGCCGTGACAAACAGCTCCAACTGCACCATTTTTGTTTGAAATAGCTAAGATTGCATCGGCTACCAGTTGATTAGACGCAAAATCGATCATTGGGCCGTGTCCTCCCGCAAAGAAGATGCCATCATAATCAGCTGGGTTCACATCTGTAAGCGCCTTTGTGTCTTGAAGTAATTCATATACATCTTCATATTGCGCTGGAACACCTTCTGGAATTGAATTTTTATCAATAGGGACAGTTCCACCTTGAATAGAGACAATTTGAACATCTAGTTCATTTTCTTTAAAAATATGAAATGGCTCTGCCAACTCTTCTAGCCATAAGCCTGTTGGATGTCCGTTCATTTCTGAACTGCTTGTCGATACTAATAACACTTTCTTACTCACCTTGATCATCCTTTCGATTTATCATGTTTTCATTTTACATTTTGCACAATTAAATATCAAGCAATTGAACTTCGGTGCAACTCTTTATGGTATACCCGATTTTCTGAAAAATATGGCATGTCATTAATCTAATCAATATGTCACATTCTATTGGTAGGGAATTTCATGTAAAATTGTCATTGAGTGATATCATATGAGGTAAGATGGATAGACCTCACGGATGTGAGGGGACTTTTAAAGGAGTGGAAAAGAGATGAAAACCTATTCGATTGTGATGATCATCATCACGCTCTGTATCATATTGGCCGTCTTTTTGATGAACTTAACAGGGGTCATGTATGGAAAAATTATTTTGGCTGTTGCCGTTGCGCTATGTCTGACATCCATTATTCGTCTAATGGGTCTTCGAAAAAGATAAAAGCCGCCCTTTACTCGGGCGACTTTATTTATGGTTAAATTGCCAGGATAAGCGCAATTAATGCAAGAAGCGCTGGTACTCCTTGCTTGACGATGATTGATTTATTAGAGGTCACACCGCCAAATACCGCAGCGATGATCACGCAAATAATGAAAAATAGCTGAATCATATATCCAACAGTATTCGATCCGAGAATGAGCCCCCAAATCAGTCCTGCAGCTAAAAACCCGTTATAAAGCCCCTGATTGGCAAACATCACTTTTACATTTGGATCCTTTTGCAAGTGTTCTGGCAGCTTAAAGGATCTCTTTGCCATCTTTGATTCCATAAAAAACATTTCTAATAACATAATGACAAGGTGTTCTAATGCGACAATTCCTACTAGTATTATTGCCAAAATATTCAATTTAGTTAATTCCTTTCTGATAGACGATCACGAATCTCTATTTTATCCGTGTATAAATCAAAGTCTTGTATTAATTCAAGCGCTTCAGTAAAGCGGCTTTGTGGAATGTCTTTCATTTTTCTCACACCAAACTCCTTTTTAATAAAAGCCATGATGGTATTGATATGAAGCTTACCGTGACCATCATACTCCAAATGGCTGCAAAAAGTCTGCATCGTCCCTCTAATCACCTTTAATTGCTTAGCAGTGACACAACTCATTGGTAACGCTCATCCTTTCCTTTGTTTTAACAGCTAAAAAGAACCATGTATGAAAGAAAAACCTTCCAGTCTCTATTATATAATGATTTCATTCGGATATCAAAATAAAAAAGAACAGACATTCGACCAAAAAGCCGCCCTTTTCATCAAAAACAGTTTATTACCATAGCAAAAAGCCGGATTCAATGGTAGAATCCGGCTTTCTGTTTAGTTACTTTTAGAAATTAATACCTTTCCAACAGAACGATCCTTACTTTGTCCAACAACTTTAAAGGATAGACCGTATGTTGGGACATCACGCCCTGCATCTGGATTATTTGGATTCACATAATTCTTTTTATCACTAAATGTACGAGTCGGGCGAATATAGCGATCTACCAACGTTAAGCCAGTTGTCGCTGTATAATCAATATTGAGCTTCGTACTTGGATTCAAAGAAAATGCTGCATCATGTACTTGGAAACCTGTGGCTGCAATGGAGCCGTCACTCCACTTCAATACTTGCTGATCTGCATCTACTACCCCAAGGAAACCGTTCCCTGGGTGTTTTCCTACCCAGTTATCACTGTAGGATTGATCGACATACCACACGACCAAACCGTTATTATAGCTCATGAGGCTTGCCCCTCGTTTGATATGCTTTAACCCTTTATCGACGTCAGCATATGAGCGCCACTCTAGTAAATAGTATTGAGCTGCATATTGTTTTCCATTCGATTTCGAGAATCCGTTAAAGGTGAAAGTAGATGTGCCCTCGGCATCATCTGACCACACTTTCGTCCCATCTGCAGTGATGTTTAAATCATCTACAAATAAGCCTGGCAGTGAATAGCCTGCATCGGTTGTATAGCGGAATTGCAGGTCAATTTTCTTCCCTGCATAAGCAGAAAGATCAAATGCTGCATCTACCCATCCGTCTGATTTTCCGTCAATTCCATTGCCTTCGTTCGCTCCAGCTTCATTTCGATCGTTCGTGATGTTACCAGCAATGGTCTTCCACTGATCAGTTCCTGTTTCACGAACTTCTACATACGCATAATCATAATCTTCTTCGATATCGTACCATGCTTTAAATGTCAGCTCTGCTTTGCTCCCTTTCGACAAATCGATACCTGTTGTCGTCATGGTCGCATTTAAATTGTCACCCGTTCCGCTGAAGTACGAATTTTGTCCTTGAGCAGGTTTTGTGACAACAATCTCTTTATCTGGTAAATCTACCCGAACCGCATCATGGTTCGTTCCTTTTGTTGCTGCTTCATCAATCAGCACTGTTTTGCTTTTCTTTAATGTTTTACCATCAATGGTTTGTCCAGTAAGCCAGTTACCACCATGTAAGTTTTGAAGCATTTCTTTCGCATATGGACTAAAGCCTGTTGGTTCCGTTCCAGGGACTTTACCTGCCCAGCTTCCGCTTGACATGATCGACCAGTAGGAAACGGGCTCGCCTCCTCCTGTGTACTGTGTATCGTACTCATCAGGAAGACCAAGATCATGTCCGAATTCATGTGTGAATACGCCTGCCGCGCCATCTTCAGGCTCAATGGTGTAATCTAACGCGCCTAACTTTCCGCCTTGTCCGACTTCAGATTCAGTGTTTGGAATTTCAAATACATCACCAAGTGACCAGCGGTGCGACCAAATCGCATTAGAGCCAAGTTGTCCGCCGCCAGCTTCTTCACCTACGCCAGCATGAACGACCATCAGATGGTCAATGATGCCGTCTGGTTCGTTATAAACGCCGTCGCCATCCATATCATAGCGGTCCCATTGATCATATTCACCGAGATCAATGTTCGGGTCCTTTGCTGCTGCTTCGAGTGCTTCTTTCACCAATTCACGCGGTCTGCCGTCACTGCCTGATTCATCAGGTACGTTCCCGCCATAATAGGCTGCTTCATGCTTCGCTGTATACCAGCCAGCCACCGTTCCACTGATCGTGTAACTGCCGCCAGACTGTTTCTCATAATATTGCTTCATGGATACTTTTCGTTTCCCATCTGGACCGATGTAGCCATTTTTTCCGAAAAGCATGTCTTGATAGTGCTGCTGATCGTACTTGTCATAGTACATATCAGTCTCTTCTTTTTTAATACTATTATGCTTATAATCTTTAAAATCTACTAATAAAACCAATACCTTATCATTGCGAACTTCGCCTTTATACTTTTCCTTTTTGACCGGTTTTACATGATTGCTTTCTTTTCCATTATGCTTCTTTAACTTTTTCTTTTTGGCTAATTTGTTATGTACCTTTTGTTTGTATTCTTTCAGAAATTCAGGCTCTTCTGTTAAGGTGCTTGCACTTTGTTTCATAGCAGATTCTTCTTTTTTCTTTAGATATTTCTTTAATGCTTTTTGGGTTTCTGCTTCATTGGCATTCTTTTTGATCTTTCCTTGTTTTTTCAAGGCTTTGATGAGACGGTCTTCATTCACAACACTTGCATCGAATGGAATACCTGAATAATGACCGCCGTCTGAGGATGTTGACTTTTCTGTAGTGTGGGCAGATAGTGGGGTGCTGAAAGCTGTCAATGTGCCTAAACCGAGGACAGCCGTTAGTGCAATGCTCGTCCATTTCCCTTTTTTCATTTTGGTTCCTCCCTAATTTGGTAATAAATAATATCTCATTCTAGCATATTCCAATATACTTAAGTCGAAAAACATTTTATTTTCAGAAATTTTGTGGAAAATGCACAATACGGGAATGAAATGGGTGGAACAAGGTGTCGAAAATAAAAGAACCCTAGACGATAAACGCCTAGGGTGTTTGTTGTTTTACTATGAAAGTTGCTGGCCTTGAAAGGCAACAACGTCAAGTGGAGCGGCTAAGAATTCTTTTGCCTTTGCTACGAAAGCTTGGAAATGTGCACTCGCATTATGGCTCTGAACCGCAGCGTCATCTTTCCACACTTCTACCATTAAGAAGGTATGTTCCTTACCTGTATCCTTGAACAGCTTGTAGGATACATTGCCTTCTTCGGCTTGTGAAGCTTTCATTAATGCATTGATTTCTTCTAGAAATACGTTTTCTTTTTCTGGATGAATGGTCATCCCTGCATGAATAATAATCATCTAATCGTCTCCTTTTTAAAAGATATTATTTCCACTCTGTAATGCGTTCAATCGGTAAGCGGTAAGAAGCATAACCTTCGTCAGCAGCTTTCCCAATTGATAACAGCATCACTGGTACATAACGTTCTTTATCCCAGCCAAATGTTTCAGCGATGACTTCTTTATCAAAACCGCCAATTGGATTTGTATCATAGCCGTGTGCACGTGCTGCAAGCATAAGCTGCATAGACACAATTCCACCGTCAATTAAGATTGTTTCGCGGTTGACTTGCTCTGGAAGTACCTCAAAGTGTGCAGTTAGTGCAGCAATTTGTCTTTCTTTCACTTCTTGCGGCATGTAGCCATGCTCTACTGCTTTTGAATAAATTTCATCTAAGTATTCATTGCTTTTCATATCTGCAAATACTGCAATGACAGCTGCTGATGTTGACACTTGAGTTTGGTTGAATTTTGCAAGTGGTGCAAGCTTTTCTTTTCCTTCTGGGCTGTCAATGACCATGAAGCGCCAAGGCTGTGCATTCACTGATGATGGTGCAGTTGTTGCTTCTTCTAGAATCTCTGCCATTTCTTCTTTGCTGATTTTCACAGCTGGGTCATAGTTACGAATAGAACGGCGTCCTTTCAAAATTTCCATAAAATCGTTAGTTTTTAATGTTGTAGCCATGTTGAAACACTCCTTTAGGTTGTTTGAATCTTTTCGATGTTTTGTTGTATTCGGCTGAGCACATCAGTGAGAAGCTTTCGTTCTTCGTCACTTACGTTTTCAAGCATTTCTGAGATAAATCGTTCTTTTTCTTTTTTAGAAGCTTCGATTCTTGTTCTGCCTTCTTCTGTCAGACGAACAAGTGTGACTCGATTATCTTCTGGCTTTCTTCTGCGCGTGACCATTCCTTTTGCTTCTAACTGTTTTAAGTGACGCGTCACAGCCGCACTATCAATATTTACTTTTTTCTGCAAATCTGACTGGCTGATTTCGTCTGCTTGGAATAACAGTGATAGCAACTCTAGTCTTGATTGGCTGATGCCCGTGCATGCTTCGAACTTCACGCCCATCATACGGTTCACACACTGCAAACGGTATAATACCTCTGCTTCTTCAGAGCAAAATGCAGTCAATGCCATCCCCTCTTTTCTATTCAGATCAATTAGTTGATATATCAATCATTGACTCGTCAACTAATATACACCCATTATTTAATGAATGCAAGAGGTTTGTTTCATAAAGTGAAATTTTTTATCTCAATAGAAAAAGAAATGAACAAAAAAAGGACAAAAGCGGCGAAGCACTTTTGTCCTTTTTTCTTTATTCTGTGATCACAGTGTGAATGAGAGTTGGTGCATCAGCATGATCTGCGATGCGGATGTTGTCATAAATTTTCTCCACGACATTCGCAACATCTTCACGATTTGCATGAAGTGTCACGAGTGAATCTCCTTTTTCAACACGATCGCCGACTTTTTTGTTCAGCATGATGCCGACAGATAGGTCGATCTCGTCCTCTTTTGTCGCACGTCCTGCTCCAAGAATCATCGCTGCAACACCGATCTCGTCTGCGACGATTTCAGCAACCACACCTGATTCCTTTGCAGGAACGTCGATTTGGTAAGGGGCTTGCGGCAGTTTTTCCGGCTGATCTACAATCGAGCCGTCCCCACCTTGATTTTCTAAGAATTCCTTGAATTTCTCAAGTGCTTTGCCGTTTTTCATGACTTCAATTAGCTTTTCTCTTGCTTCATCAAGCGTTTCTGCTTTTTTCGCAAGAACGACCATTTGACTTCCTAAAGTGAGCACAAGCTCGTTTAAGTCTTCAGGGCCTTCGCCTTTAAGCGTATCAATCGCTTCTTTCACTTCAAGGGAATTTCCAATCGCTAATCCTAGCGGCTGAGACATATCAGAGATGACAGCCATCGTTTGTCTGCCAACGTTGTTTCCAATGCGGACCATGGCTTTTGCAAGCTTCTCAGAGTCTTCAGGTGTTTTCATGAAAGCACCTGCACCTGTTTTCACATCTAGTACGATCGCATCTGCGCCAGCAGCAATTTTCTTACTCATAATAGAGCTTGCAATGAGCGGGATGGAGTTAACGGTTCCTGTCACATCACGAAGGGCATAAAGCTTTTTATCCGCTGGTGTCAGGTTGCCTGATTGACCAATGACCGCTACTTTATGACGGTTCACAAGCTCGATGAATTCGTCTTTTGTAATTTCTACGTGGAAGCCTTTTACCGCTTCAAGCTTGTCCACTGTACCGCCTGTATGTCCAAGGCCGCGGCCAGACATTTTCGCAACAGGTACATCAAGTGCAGCCACAAGAGGAGCGAGTACAAGCGTTGTTGTATCGCCTACACCGCCTGTTGAGTGCTTGTCTACTTTAATACCCTCAATGGCAGAGAGGTCAATCGTGTCTCCCGAGTTCGCCATAGCGAGCGTTAAGTCAGCACGTTCTTGATCCGTCATATCTTGGAAGAAAATCGCCATAGCCAAGGCACTTGCTTGGTAGTCAGGAATTGTTCCGTCCGTATACTCTTTGACAAAGAAAGAAATTTCCTCTGAAGATAATTCTTTTCCGTCACGTTTTTTCGCAATGATATCTACCATTCTCATTGTTTTCACCATTCCTTTTCTTAAATTAGTAAATCAAACCGACAACGCCTGCTGTTAAGAAGCTGACAAGTGTTGCACCAAATAGAAGCTTTAATCCAAAGCGTGCGACAACGTTCCCTTGTTTTTCGTTTAAGCCTTTGACTGCGCCAGCAATGATACCGATAGAAGAGAAGTTCGCAAATGATACAAGGAATACAGAAATGATCGCTTCTGTACGAGCAGTGAAATGGAAAGCATCACCGGACAGGATTTGCATTGCCACAAATTCGTTGGAAACCATTTTCGTTGCCATAATGCTTCCTGCTTGTACTGCTTCGCTCCAAGGTACACCAACAATAAAAGCAAATGGGGCAAATACATAACCAAGTACATCTTGGAAAGAAACACCGATGACAGCTGTAAAGATTCCATTAATCATCGCAATTAATGCAACGAATCCAATCAACATCGCAGCGACAACAATCGCTACTTTGAAACCATCCATAATATATTCGCCAAGCATTTCAAAGAAGGATTGCTTTTCTTCTTCTACAATTTCAATCATGTCTTCGTCCTTAGCCACTTCATAAGGATTGATGATAGACGCAATAATAAATCCACCAAATAGGTTTAACACGAGTGCTGTTACAACATACTCTGGTTTAATCATTTGCATGTATGCACCAACAATGGACATCGATACAGTTGACATCGCAGATGCACACAATGTATAAAGACGTTGTTGAGGTAATAATCCGAGCTGTTTCTTAATGGAAATAAAGACTTCTGATTGACCTAAAATCGCAGACGCTACTGCGTTGTAGGATTCTAGTTTCCCCATTCCATTTACTTTACTAAGCAAATACCCGATTCCGCGTACGATAAGCGGGAGGATACGCCAATGCTGCAGGATACCGATCAATGCCGAAATAAAGACGATCGGCAGTAAGACATTGATGAAGAAAGTTGACGCCTTATCATTCATTAATCCGCCAAATACGAAGTTGATTCCTTCACCGGCATAGCCTAGAAGCATTTGGAATCCCCTTGCAAAGCCCCCGACTAGGAAATTTCCAACACCTGTATTGAGCAGAATATAACCTAAAATAAATTGCAGTACAATCATGACAATTACTGGACGGAATTTTACTCGTTTTTTGCCGTTACTAGCCAGCCATGCAATGGCGAGAATCACCAGCAAACCGATGATACCAATCACGTATTTCATGTTTTTCCTCCTCGAATGAATTCGTTTACATTAATGCGCTTGTATGGAACAAACCCTATTTCGCAAACAAAGTGCGGAAGAAATTCCCAGAAGTGAGATCCTTCCGCATATGACTTTTTCATCATTTATGAGTCACGAATGTTATCCTACCATAGGATCGTATGAATTAATAGTCTTTCGAAGGAGCTGATTGATCCCCTTTGATAATAGAAACGCCTGCACTCGCACCAATTCGGGTAGCGCCTGCAGCTAGCATTGCCTCAACATCTTCTTTTGTTCTCACGCCGCCTGATGCTTTCACACCGATGTCAGGTCCTACTGTTTTACGCATTAATGCGATGTCCTCAGCAGTTGCACCGCCTGTACTAAATCCAGTCGATGTTTTCACAAAATCAGCGCCAGCTTTCACTGAAAGCTCACAAGCTTTGACTTTCTCTTCATCTGTGAGTAAGCACGCTTCAATAATGACTTTCACAAGTGCCTTCCCTTTTGCTGCGTCTACAACTGCACGAATATCTTGCTCAACTGCATCATATTCGCCGTCTTTCAATGCCGCGATATTGATGACCATGTCCACTTCGGTTGCACCGTTCTCAATTGCATCCTTTGTTTCGAATGCTTTTACTGCTGTTGTGTTTGCACCTAGCGGGAAACCGATGACTGTACAAATATCAACGCCTGTTCCTGCTAGTTCTTTCGCCGCAAGAGACACCCATGTTGGATTCACACAAACAGATGCGAACTGATGAGTCTTTGCTTCTTCAAGTAACTGCATGATTGCAGCTTTCGATGTATCTGGTTTTAGTGCTGTATGATCAATAAGATTTGCTATCGTCATGCTTACACTTCCTTTTAATTATGATACTTTCATCATATATGACCGATGAACATTTGTAAACATAGTTATGAAATTTTGTTCATCTATTTTGTGACATTTAAAAGAGCCTTTGCTGTATGCTGATCAATCATCAATACGTTCGCATATTTTCCTCTTAGTGCACCGTGGATAGAAGCAACCTTGCGATGTCCGCCAGCAACAAGAATAGAGCGTTCTTTTGTTCTTAAATCATCAAGCTCCACGCCAATCGTACGGTTGTTAATCGCTTCACTGCAAATGCGTCCTTCTTGATCATAAAAGCGCGAACAGATGTCCCCAACACTGGATGCTTTGAGCAGTGCTTTTTCTTCTTCGCGGAAGTAACCAAGTCTAAACAAAAGGGCTTCATCTCTTACCGTTCCAACAGTGAACACAGCAATATTCGCCTGTTTGCCCATTTCAATGATGCGCTGAATATGTCTGTCCTGTTCAACCATCTCCTTGACGGCAGCACTATCAAATACAACAGGAAGCGGTAAATAGCGCGGTGCTGTTTGAAAGGCCTCGGCAAACAGCTGGATGGTTTCCGCAGAATATGTATTCACATGGGAGTGGCTAATCCCACCCTTCAGCTGGACAACCTCTACACCTTTGACCTGTTTAGGTTGCATCTTTTGAGCAATTTGATACATGGTGGTTCCCCAGCTCACACCAACGATATCACCGTCTTTTACTGTGTTTTGCAAGTACTCAGCACCAAATTGGCTCAAGTATTCAGTGATCGTTGGATAATCATCTTTGGGCGAAAACACCACATGAGCTTCGAGCAGGTCATATTTTTCCTTGAGCAATGAAGACAGCTCATTCAAGTCTTCAAACGGGTCCATTACCGTTATCTGGACGTACCCCTTCTCCTTCGCATATTGAAGCAGCCGAGATACAGTTGGTCTCGACAGGTCGAGCTGTTTGGCAATTTCCTGCTGGCTGTAATCCGATAAATAATACAGCCTTGCCGCTTCAATACTCAGTTGTTGTTTCTCCCGATCCATTCGTACGCCTCCTTTTTTCTTCTATCATAACAAATTGTTCAACTTATCATGCACAAATGTTCATTTGAAAAAAATAGTATAGGCGGCTTGGAAGGTCTCATTCTTCTCTAAAGTTTGAATACCGAACTTTTCCTTGTACTGCCCATTCGTCCCTTCAACATCGGCAATACCGTACCAAGGCTCAATACAAACAAAAGGAGCCATTGTGCCCGTTTCTTGATGATAAGGTGACCAAATACCAACGAACGGAAAACCAGTGAGATCAACCTCAACCCCGTGACCTGCCTGAGACACCAATGACACTCGATTGATATGACTAAAGATCATCGCATCATGCTGAAAAAGCTCTGGTCGAAGCTGAATTGGTTTAAGCTGAATGCTTTTTTCTTTCTCCCTGACAAGTGAATTTTTTAGTTCATATTGGACAGGAAGATGCTCAGTAGAAGGCGTCAATGTCAGGGAATAATCTGCTGTGCGCTCTCCTTCAATTAGCGGAACTTGAAATGCGGGGTGACCTCCGATGGAGAAATACATCGTGTCATCTCCGACATTATCAATTTCCCAGGAAATCATCAGACCATTTTCCGACAGCTCGTATCGAATACGGGCGGTAAATTCATAGGGATACTGCTCGATGTGGAGGCCTTTTGATTCATATTGAAAGGTCACTGTATGTTTCGTTTCTTCATGTAAATCAAAATCAACATCACGCAAGAATCCATGCTGCGTGAGCTCATAGGTTTGATCATCTATCTTGTATTGGTCATTCTTTAATCGTCCAACAATCGGGAATAAGACAGGCGACACCCTGCCCCAGTATGCAGGATCGCCAGACCACATATATTGACGTCCACTTTCCTTATGAAGCACCTCTCTGACCTCGGCACCCCTCTCATTGATCTGAATCAATAACTGATCATTTTCAATTGTTCTCATTTCACACATCCCCTTTCCATCTTCTTTTATTATGACAGGGATTTTGGTTTTGAGTATAAAAATAAGGCAGCCTTCCTGACCATCAATTCTATCTTTATATAAAAATTTTAAAAAAAGACAGAAATTCGCCAACAAAATGTGATGCTGATTCGTCTAATCTTATATAAAATAAAAGAATCGTTGCTCTTTTGGAGTGACAACAAAAAAGAAGCGTTTTGACATAAATGGGGGATTCATTTTCATGAGCAGCAAGGAGAATCGTTTACGTTATATATTAGGACTAGATGGGCTAAGAGCCGTTGCTGTATTGGCGGTCATTGCTTATCACTTACATATTGGACCTGCAAGCGGCGGGTTTCTTGGCGTTGATTTGTTTTTTGTGATTTCTGGTTACTTGATTACAACGATCTTGTTACATAAGCAGGATTTGGGTTATCAAGAGCTTTTACCATTTTGGATGGGCCGAATCAGAAGGCTCCTTCCAGCTGCTTACGTGATGATTTTCTTAACCGTCAGCTGGTGTGCAATTGCGGGTTCGAATGCACTATTGTCCATTCGTGGCGATGCCTTATCGTCCTTTTTTTATGTCAGTAACTGGTGGTATATTTTCCATCAGCTGTCTTATTTTGATAGCTTCAACGCTGTATCTCCACTGAAAAATTTGTGGTCTTTGGCGATAGAAGAGCAATTTTATATCATTTGGCCGGTACTATTGATTGCTGGGCTAAAATGGGTGAAAAATAGATCCCATCTGCCAATGATCACCTTTGGCCTTGCACTTGTCTCCGCCTTATGGATGGCAATCCTTTATTCACCCGATACGGACCCAAGCAGGGTTTATTATGGAACAGATACTCGTGCATTTGCGCTTCTGATTGGGTGCAGCCTAGCATTTGTATGGCCCATGCAAAGACTGTCCAGCAAAAAGCTCCTTCCTGTTGGCAGACGTATTTTACATATCACTGGTTTTGGTTCGTTTGCGGTTTTTCTTCTATGTGTTTATGCAGTGGACGAATTTGACGGTTTTCTCTATCAAGGCGGCATGCTTTTATTCTGTCTTAATGCAGCGATTTTAATTGCGTGCATCTGCCACCCTGCAAGCCTATTGGGAAAATGGCTCTCCTATCAGCCGCTCGTCTGGATTGGAAAGCGTTCTTATGGTATTTACCTGTGGCATTATCCCATCATCGTGCTGACCACCCCTGTCATTGAAATTGGACAGCCTTCTATGGGACGTGTCGCATTGCAGATCATTGCCATTTTACTTATCGCAGAGGCCTCTTACCGCTTCATCGAACAGCCGATTCGCCGGCTTGGCTTCACACAATATTTTGCCTCTTGGTCTATTTGGAAAAAGGGATTCAAACAATGGTCTACGTCTCATAAAGTGTTCCTTGGAATCACTGCAGCTCTTTTAATCTTATTTACCATTGGCATGTCCAGTTCGTCCCATACGTCTCCACATGCCAAGGAAGTGACACAAATTAAGACGGCACCAAAAAAAGCAGGAGACTCTACGGAATCGAAAACGAAAAAAAAGAAGGAAAAACATGAGAAGAAAGCAGCAGATCAGAAGCAGTTTCACCAAATTCTTGCTATTGGTGATTCCGTCATGCTGGACATAGCGCCGAATCTTGAAAAGACATATGCACAAATCACCATCGATGCAAAGGTTGGCAGACAAATGAACGAAGCCGTCAGCATCGCTCCTCAGTATGCTTCATTTAATCAATCTGATGCCGCTGTTATCATTGAGCTTGGCACGAATGGCTATTTTACTGAGGACACATTGACAGCATTCATTCAGCAATTTTCAAAGGCGCACATTTTCCTTGTGAACACGAGAGTCCCAAGGTCTTGGGAAAGCGATGTGAATGCAGTCATTCAGCGAGTGGCCGATCAACATTCCAATGTGACCCTGGTCGATTGGCATTCAGCCGCTACTGGACAGCCTTCTTATTTTCAGCCTGATGGTGTTCACCTTTCAACAAAAGGCTCTGATACATTGACACAGCTCATTACAGCTAGCATCAAGAAAAAAGGAGATGTGTCATCGTCATAAAAAAGACTAGCATCCTGCTAGTCTTCTTTTTATGCCGTTAAAAGGCTGGCTTTCAGCGCTAACACACGCTTTTCCTTCGTTTTTTGATCCACCAACGCAAAATCACCATTCTCATACGCTAATGAAAATAATTTTTCGATATGAAACACACCTGTCTGAAACCGCCTGCCCAATAAATGCAGTGCCGCAGCAGAGGCGACTTGAGCTGTTGCTTGAGACTCATCATGCCCTTTTATTCCAAGTGCTACATGATGAATCTTGTTCCTCTCCATTCCTGTCGCCTCCACTTTCACTGCATATTGATCTGTTCCCATTTGAGCAGATTGAATCATAGAAATGGCTCGTTCCTTGATTTTCGGCACAGTGAGAAGGGACGTCATTCCAAGGCTCCTTGTGACAGCAAATGCCCGCGTTGCCGCGCGAGAATCAAAACAAAGCCTTGTTGTCACAGAAGGCACGCTGAGCGTCAAAGGCAATGTCTGCTGATCAGAGAAGGGGAACTGATAGGCTTGCCGCTTTCCAAGTTTCACACCAAAATCTATACGCTTGCCTCCAGTAAAGCTTTTGACTCTTTTACGCTGATGATGCTCAGTAACCACATAGTCAGTATGGACATTGTCAAGCGTCCATTCAATGGCGGCTTTTCCATGCTGATCACCCAATCCAAGCATAATCCCTATATCTATTTGATTCACTGATGAGAGCATAGATGCTGCTTTCGCTGCCAATAAATTCGTAAGGCCAGGCGCAAGCCCGACGCTGAGTAAAGCCGTTGCACTGGTGTGCTGGTGATCCAGTTTTGCCATCTGTTCCATGTACGCCCCTTTCGCAGAAATATCTATATAATCAATGCCTGACCGCAGAACTGTTTCAGCAAATGACGGATCTTCTTGATCAAGGCACATGATCACCAGTTTTGTTTGATCCACCCAGTCCGAAAATAACGGCTCACTGACATCTAATTGATAGGGAAGAACTTTCCCTTTTGTCTGGCGTGAAAATTTCTCAGCTTTCTCATAGCTTCTGCCTGCCGCTACAATTTGTCCGGGATACACTTCGCTTAGCTCAAGACATATTTGCTGTCCAACATGTCCATAGCCGCCTATCACCATCACCTGTGATCTCATTTCTTATCCGCCTCTCTACGACCTCGCTTGCAAACAAGCCCCTTAATCATTCCTGCCTGAAAATAAGGTATGATGTCTTCAAATCCTGCTTTGATTAAATGCTCTTTTATCTCTTCCTCGGGAACAGGGTGTGTCGCGCTTCCCAGCCTGTCTTTAAAGGACGTAAACACTTCTTTTTCTAGACCTTGCCGCTGCATGAAAAGAGAAAGCATGTGAAGCTCCTGTTGAAATGCTTGGGACTTCATCTCTCCCTGTATAAATGCCAACATAAACGGCGCATCTGGTTGAAGCCTGCGGGCAATCTCTTCTAAAAAGAGCTGGCGCTTTTCTATAAAATGAATCACAAGCAAGCTCACCGCTGCATCGTAAACAGGTTCAGCAGAAATCTTATCTAATGGGGTCTCATGCCATGTGACACGCGCCTCCATCTCAAGCTGTGCAACTCGCCGTTTCGCCATGTCCAGCATAGAAGGTGACGGATCGACCCCTGTGATGAGCCAGTCTTCTTTTCTTTGAAGCATGTTGATGATCTCTTCACCCCCGCCCGCTCCAACAGTCAGGATGCGGGAAGCCGCTCCCTTTAATTCAGTTTCTAATACGTCTATTGTCAACTCATGCAATAGCTGATAACCGGGTACTTTATGAGCAATCGTCGCTGCATATGACTCAGCAACGGGATCGTGCCAATGCTGGTTTCCTTTCATGTCCTTCTCCTCCAGTTCCTTTCCGCTTTACATCGTTTCCTGTACACTAACGATATGACATCTTTATTGTAAAAAGAGACAACATAAAACACGATCCCTAAAAGTGGGGATTTTTGAGGAGGAGATCATGTGACCAATCCAGCCACTCATTTTCAGCAACTGAGACAACACATTCGGGACGAGCTTGCTGCCGTCCTTGATTTTGATGCCGCCTGTATCACGACCATTGATCCAGCCACTCTCCTCTCGACAGGGTCCTTCACAGATGAACCGATTGAAGACATTCATGACCAACTGTTTCAAAATGAGTTCTTAAAAAAGGACGTACATCAGCATGAGTCTCTAGCCAAAGGCCCCGTTCATGCTGCGAGCCTAGTCCAAAGCGGAGAATACCTTAGCAGTGAGCGCTACCAAGACATTTTGTTACCTAAAGGATGGTCTGATGAATTGCGGGCAGCTCTTGTGATTCAAGGAGAATGCTGGGGCATTGCCAGCCTCTATCGTTTAAAGAACAAGGAACCTTTTCAAGAACAAGATATTCGAGCGGTCATCGAACAAACGCCTAGGCTCGCAGCCAAGCTGAGAGATGAACTTTTCAGGAAAAGAGATACCGAAGAGGACGCGGCGGCGGAGCAGCAAGGCTTCCTCATTCTCTCGCACGATTACAACCTTCTTTATGGAAATGAGACGGGTCTTCATTGGCTTCAGACGTTTCAAGCCTTTGAACAAATCCATGACAGGGCGGTTATGCCGCGCCCGTTTAGAGCATTAGGGGCAAAACTTTTATACGGCGGCATCGACCAAACAGCGGCAAGCATGACGAGATTGCCTACGGGGCTGTTCCTCTCTCTTCAAGCATTTCGATTAGCGCAGGCAGCCGGTCAGGAAGAGGCTGTCATGATTCACATCAAGAGAGCCCAAACCAATGATATTCTTCCTTATGCGGCAAAAACGTACAAGCTGACAGAAAGAGAGATGAACGTCCTTGACTGCTTATTAAAAGGACAGTCTACAAAGGAAATTGCCAGCACTTTATTTATTTCAACCCATACCGTCCATGATCATGTGAAGGCGATGCTACAAAAGACAAATTTGAGCAGCAGACGGATGCTTGTTTACTTTTTCTCTCACATATAAAAAAGCGGCTACCTCACTGGTAGACCGCTTTTTCGTTTATTTCCCTAAAACTAACTCATGCAGGACATGTGCAACGCCGGCTTCATTATTGGACTTTGTCACAACATCCGCTACTGCTTTGACATCATCAATGGCATTTCCCATGGCAACACCACAGCCCGCAAATTCCAGCATCGATACGTCGTTCCCATTGTCACCAATGGCCATGACCTCTTCACGAGCAATCCCCAGCTCTTTCGCTAGAAGCTTCACGGCATTCCCTTTGCTGACTTCAGGATGCAGGATTTCAAGGAAGAAATCTGTACTTTTCACCATCATGTACTTGTCTTTTACTTCAGATGGAATGGCTTGTATCGTCTTTTCCAACCGTTCTGGCTGATCAATATACATCATTTTCGGAAGTCTCATTGAAGGATCTGCCTCTTCAACAGGTAAATATTTAAGCGGCAGCTTTGTTAAATAAGATTCAAGTACTGTGTACTCACTAATATCACGATTCGGTGTGTACAAATGAGCGGAATCGAAATAATGCATCGGTGTATCGAGCTCACGGCTCAGCTTATATAAAGAAGTTAAATCCTCATAGGATAACGTCAGTTCTGACACCACTTCATTTGTGTGACTGTTTTGGACGAGCGCCCCATTATAGGCAATCACATAATCTCCCTCTTGATTGAGCTGAAGATCATCTAAATAGCGATTCACTCCGCCAATAGGCCGTCCTGTACATAACACAATTTTAACGCCCTCTGCTTTCGCCTGTTGAATGGCTTCAAACACCTCATCCGGCACCATATGTTGATCATTTAATAACGTACCATCCATATCAATTGCAACTAATTTATACATTCACTGGTCCCCTTTTCTCAGCAAAAAACGTGCTGCACTATTTTGAGCCATCATCTATATGATGACAGGTTATATCATTACTATTTACCTATTTTAGCCTATCGTTTTTTCATCACGCTGTCTACTTGTTCTCACTGTAACAAAATTGTCATAAGCCTTCTCTATTATATCGTATTCTATTCATCCTGCTTTAAATAGAGTTTCTACCCTTTTCCAACGGGAAAATGAAGACAAATGTTCACCACTGAATATTTTGAAACTAGCAAATCTAATTGTATGATGGATAGCAAAGAAAGGAGGTGCAGGGAATGCTTACGTTTACTAGAGGTAAATTGTCAAAAATGTCTGGTGTGCATATTGAAACCATTCGTTTTTATGAAAATGAGGGTGTGCTCCCCGAACCAAAGAGAGCACATAACGGCTATCGTTTATATGATAAAAAATATGTACTCATGCTATCCTTTATCACAGAAGCAAGAAAGCTAGATTTCTCACTCAAAGAAATTCGTGAAATTATTAAATCGCTATTTGAAAAACAATCAAAGACAGAAGCTGAACAGCTGCTCGAACAAAAAGTTGAGGATATTCAACACTCCATTCAAGAGTTAAAGAAGAGGAAAGCTGCCATTCAATTATTAACAAAACAAACATTAGCGAACATCAGCTAATTGTAAGGGTTGCCAAAGATGTGCCAGTGTTTGCCACTGGCGCCCCTCTACGCCCAGGTCTCAAGTGCGCGTACGATTCAAACATCAGTTATACTAGAGACAGCTTTACTTGATATCAAACGAGTGGAAGGGGTTTTGAATAGAATGAACATTGCAACCATTGGAACAGGTGTGATTGTGGAAAGCTTCTTGCAAGCGATTGAACAGCTTGATGGCGCTTCTTGTCATGCCGTCTATTCAAGAAAGGAAGCAACGGCAAAGAAGCTCGCAGACCAATTTGGTGTAAAAACGACTTATACGGATTTAACGGCTATGCTGAAAGATCCAAACATTGACGCTGTTTATATTGCATCACCGAATCGATTACATAGCGAGCATGCCACGGCTGCATTAAGAAACGGAAAACATGTGATTTGCGAAAAGCCTTTCACCTCTAATGTCAAAGAGCTGGAAGCCTTAATCGCACTAGCAAAGGAAAAGCAGCTTCTCCTATTTGAAGCCATTACGACCGTTCATATGCCAAACTATCATTTAATCAAAAAACACCTTCATCAATTAGGTAAAATCAAACTGGTTCAATGCAACTATAGTCAATATTCAAGCAAATACAATCAGCTGCTAGCCGGCGAAACGCCAAATGTCTTTAACCCTGAATTCTCAGGAGGAGCGTTGATGGATATTAATATCTATAATGTCCATTTCATCATGAATCTCTTCGGATCACCGGAGCAGGTCCGCTACCAGGCAAACCGTCATCCCAATGGCATCGATACATCTGGTGTTTTGACTTTCACCTACAATGATTTCATTGCGACAAGTGTCGGCAGTAAGGATACAAGCAGCATGAATTTTGCATTGATTCAAGGAGAAAAGGGCTTCATTCATGTGAAAAATGGGGCGAATGGCTGTGAGGAAGTGCTGCTTCATGTGAATGACCAGGTGATCTCACTTAATGCACAAACAAATTCAAACCGCCTGTTTTATGAAGCAGAGGCTTTTCAGCACATCATTGAAACAAATAATCATGAACAGTGCTATGTATGGCTTGATGAAAGTCTTTCTGTGATGAAAGTCCTTGATGCTGCAAGAAATGATGCAGGTATTGTTTTCCCAGCAGATCAATTTTAATGATAAAAACCGCCTTCTACACGAGAGGGCGGTTTCTGACAATTAAATACTCTTTGAATACGCCACAAGACGCTGAGACATGTGATTCACTTCATCGACTGCAGCATTTACTTGCTCTGTTAAAGCAGCCTGTGTTTGCGTAAGAGCTGTCATATTCGAGATATTTTCAAGAATTTCATCAATTTGCGTTTTCATTTCCGTCAAGCTAGATTCGATATTCTCCGTTGCATTGGCACTATGAAGCGCCAGCTTACGCACTTCATCTGCAACGACCGAGAATCCTCGTCCCTGCTCACCAGCTCTGGCCGCTTCAATCGCAGCATTTAGACCAAGCAGGTTCGTTTGGTTCGCTACTTCTTTAATCAAGTCAGAAATATTTTTCGTCTCATCTGCACTATTTTTTGCTAGATGGGCAGCAGATGTTGACTGTTCTTGTGCAACAGCCAGCTCCTGCGCTTGATTTGTCACAGAGCTAATGCCTGATACCATTTCGCTGATTGAACTTGAAAGCTGTTCTACTTGTGAAGCCATTTCATCGGCTGTTTTCTCTTTGTTTTTTTCTAACGTGATGTCACGAATGGTTCCAGCCACACGAAGAGGAACACCTTTTTCATCACGAATGGTTTCACCACCGGCATGATACCAGCGATACTCGCCATTTTTACTCTGCAATCTGTAATCAATATCAAATGGTGTGCGTCCAGAGTGATCATTTAAATGATCTGCAAAGGCTTGGAGAGCTTTTTCTTGATCCTCAGGATGCAGGCGGTCGCTCCAGCTGCTTAATACGTTCGGGAAATCCTTTTCGTCCGTAAAACCAAGCGTTTTTCTGAACTGCGGGGACCACCAGAACTCATTGTATGGATTGACTGGATCGCCGGCCTCTACGACCATGTCCCAAGGAGCTTCCACAAGCGCACGGTTGATCAAATCATATCTCGTCACGAATGCTTGCAGTTCTTCTTCTTTTAATTTCTGATCATGAATATCAAAAAGAGCTCCCGCCACACGAAGAGGGACACCATTTCGATCACGAATAGTCGTGCCAGTTGCTTTGAACCAGCGATAATCTCCGTTTTTCAACTTCAAGCGATATTCGATATCATATGGTGTACGTCCCGAATGATCCGATAAATGCGAAGAGAATGCATTTAGGGTATATTCTTGTTCATCCGGATGAATTCGAGATGCCCAGCTGTCTAAAACGTTCGGAAAATCGTGCTCGTTTTGAAAGCCGATCATTTTGCGGAAATCATCCGTCCATGTGAATTCATTTTTTGGATTGACCGGATCTCCAGCGATCACGACCATATCCCATAAACCAACTTGAATGGCTTTTGTCACTAAATTCATACGCATTTGAATATCTTCATTAACTTCCTGCATCTTTTGCAAAGCTTCATTTATTTGGGCTACTGCTTCAATCGTTTGACTTGAAGAGAATGCAGCAGTATCTATTCTTGCTGAAAGGTCTCCCTTCTCAATTCGTTCTACTAATCGACTGCTCTCATTTAAAAGGGTTCCCGACGATGAATCATTTGCTTTTCTCATAAACATCTTTCATAACTCCTTTCATTTCTTCATGCTTTTTTGAAATATTTTACAGTTATAAACAATTCTTTATTAGGACTTTAGTAATACAGTTGATATATCGACAAAAACTGAAAATTGTTTATGTCAGAATGAAGGCAAATGTTCATTTTTTCACGAAGTTTCAGATTTTGGGGATGGGTCATAGAAAGGACTTATGGAAGAAAACGGCTCATTTGATAGAATCAACCGACTTTTTTGTCTGAAAAATCTCTTTTTTTATATTGACACTGACGTCCCGAAAAAAGAAAATGGAACATAAGCATTTTTAAAAAAGGAGAACGTCATGAGCGCGAATCAGGAACAACAAGAATTAAAAAAGCTTTTATCACCGCGTCACATTCGCATGATTGCATTGGGCGGGGTCATTGGTACAGGAATCTTTAAAGGAAGTGCCGATACAATCGGTTTAGCAGGTCCTGGGGTCATCTTTTCCTATGTATTTGCCGGATTATTATTGCTCATCGTGATGGCAGCCTTAGCTGAAATGGCGATTGTCTATCCAGGAAATAACCTTCGCGACCTGATACAGATTGCGCTTGGTCAACGTTTTTCATTTGTCGTCGGCTGGGTTTACTGTTTCATGTGGCTCACTGTGTGTGTCATCGAGATTATTGCGGCAGGCAGCCTGCTTCAATACTGGTTACCGAACGTGCCTCTATGGTCACTATGTTTACTCTGCTCTCTCTTAGTCATCGGAATTAACTTAAATAATGTAAAATACTTTGGTGAAATTGAGTTTTGGTTCGCTGGAATGAAGATTTTCGTTATTATTGTGTTTATTATTCTTGGTGCAGCTCTATTATTTGGGATCATTCCGAACGAACAAAGCACATCTGCACTCACCAACTATCAAAACTTCGTCCCGAACGGATGGGGTGCGATCTTTGCCTCTTTATTAGTTGTTATTTTCTCTTATGGGGGCTCTGAATTGATCGGGCTGACTATTACAGAAACAAAGGATGCCGAAAAGGTCTTGCCTGGTGTTGTTAAAAGTATGATGTGGCGTATTATCTTATTTTACACTTTGCCGATTTTGATCATCTGTGGACTCATTCCTTGGAATCAAATTGATCCAAATAACAGCCCATTTGTTCAAGTCTTTTCAGCAGCCGGTATGCAAGGCGCCTCTCACTTCATTAATTTCGTATTGATTACAGCCGTTCTATCGGCGGCCAATTCTGGCATTTATGGCACGACGAGAATGATGCATTCTCTCTCTAAATCAGATGGCGGTCCGAAAAAACTGGCACAGGTCAATAAAAGAGGCGTACCCATTTTGAGTTTATGGGTGACCGTTCTGTTTCTTCTCATCGGGACATTCTTTGCTTACTTATACCCAGAGCAAATTTTCAGTTATATGCTAGCCATTCCTGGTTTTGCTGTTTCACTCATTTGGATTAGCATTTGCATGGCACATCTGAAACTTCGCCCAAAATATCCACAGGAGCCTTATTTTAAGGTGTGGCTGTTTCCGTATTTGACTTTATTTGCAGGTCTTGTACTAAGTGTGAGTTTTGTGATGTTTCTATTCAGACAAGAAAACTTGCCTAGCTCGATTATCAGCATCGGTTTCTTAGTCGCAGCCATCATCGCTTCATTCTTAATGAAAAAGAAGGCTTAAACGCTAAAACCCGCCAATGAGGCGGGTTTTTTCATGAGCTGCTGTCTTCTGTCACTTCAAAATCAACTGACGCTTTCTGGATGCCATTGATGATGATTGTTAATGTATGGGTTCCTTCATAGTGTTTTCTTGTCGTCATATTTTGAAAAGACTGTGACCTGACGAATTCTCTATGTAACGTTGCGTCTGTTTCAAACTCTGTGATTTTAAATACCTTTTGATTGCGAATCCCCCGAGCTTTGACGTAGTCTATGGCATACTCTACACGCAGCTTTAGCGGCTTATCGGCTTGTAGGGTAAAATGAAATGTCATTTTCTCACCGATCCGAATAGGGTTTTGTATGATCTTCAAATCCGTTACCTGAACGGATGGATCGTCCCCATAGCCAAACAACGCCATAATATCTGGATCTCCTTTTTTGAGTAAAGTACGGGATGCATGTTTAACAATCCAGTTCGTATGTTTGTTGGTTCCATACCAGTTTTGAACTGTCTGTTTCATCAGATCTGGCTGAATTGCAGAGATATCATTTAAATGATTCGCTACACTTTTTTGCACATACCGCGACGGGTCTTCCTTCAAGTTTTCCAAAATGGGCAGCGTGACCGAAGGATTCTTTTTAAGCGAAGGGACAGATAAGCCCCATGGCAGACGCGGTCTGCAGCCTTCACTAGCCAGCCTCCGTAAATGCTCTTCTTGATCCTGAGACCATACGAGCATTTGCGCCAGCATTTTGTCCTGATCTTGAATCAGAAATGGCCGAACGGCAAATTCAGAAGTGGAAAAGGGTGTGAAGAATTCGAGCGCCTTGATCGAGAGGTCCCAGTGTGCAAGGCCGTACGTCTCGACGTAGTCTGGAAATACGAGCGCACTAAGTCCTGAAAAATGCGGGGCTGCCTGACGCAGTACCTCAATTGCCTCCTCATAATCCTCTGGTAGACAGGCATGCATCGATTCAGTGACTCGTCTCATCCGTCCTTTTAACTCAAGCTGCTGCCAATCCTCTTGAAATACGAGCCGCTGGAATGGCTCAGCATCAAATACAGTTGAAGCCTGCGTAAGTTTCTCCGCTAATTCTTGGATAAATAATTCATTGTACACATGTTTTAATGGTTCGATCGTGTCCACCTCCCACATTTCAATATCATTATTTTACCCCAATCTGAAGAAAGTGGTATTAAAAAGAGCCCAATTCCAAAGAACTAGGCTGTTGTTCGCTATATAAACATATTAATGATCATAATAAATGCAATGGCACTAACGGAAATGATCGTCTCCATAGCCGTCCATGTCAAAAACGTCTCTTTAATGGTCATACCAAAATACTCCTTGATCAGCCAAAAACCAGAGTCATTGACGTGAGATAAAATTAATGAACCTGCTCCTGTTGCTAACACAAGCAGCTCCCTGCTCACATCAGGCATAGTTGCAGCAATTGGTGCTACAATACCTGCTGCCGTCATCATGGATACCGTCGCAGATCCTGTTGCCACACGAATCACTGCAGCAATCAGCCAGCTAAGCAAAATCGGTGAAATCGGCGAGTGTTTGGCTAAATCTGCAATATAATCACCGACACCTGAATCAATGAGCACATTATTGAAAGCTCCTCCTGCTCCAATGACAAGCAAGATGGAAGCGATCGGACCTAAGCACTCATTACTAAAGGAAAGCACCCGGTCACGGCTCATTCCTTGCATAAAGCCAAGACTGAAAAATGAATAAACTGTTGCAATCAGCAGTGCTGTTATTGGATCTCCGATGTACTTGAATACCTGGAACCACATATTGTCCTCTGGTAAGATAATGTCCGCCAATGTGGCAAGAAGCATCAGAATCACCGGCACCAATATGGTAAACATCGTATTCGCAAAGCCGGGGAGCCTTCGATCTTCATTTCGTTCAGTGAATTGCTTTCTCAGCATCTCCGGAACGGGTTTATGTATCCGTTTTCCAATCCACTTACCGTACAGCGGGCCAGCAATAATCGCTGTCGGCAATCCCACAATAATAGAGAAGAAAATGGTTTTCCCCACGTTGGCATGATAGATGCCAACGGCTGCCATTGCCGCTGGATGAGGCGGGACTAGCCCATGCACGACAGACAAGCCAGCGATTAACGAGATCCCAATGGTCACGAGCGAGATGCCTGTTTCAATGGCAATTGTAAAAAGTAAAGGAATGAGAAGAACGAAACCGACCTGGAAAAAGACAGGTATCCCCACGATAAAAGCAACAAACATCATTGCCCAATGCACATTTTTCGTCCCAAACCGGCCGATTAAAGTTTGAGCTATTCGCTCTGCTCCCCCTGATTCAGCCATCATTTTCCCAAGCATGGTACCAAGCGCTAGAACAATGGCCAGCAATGATAACGTATTGCCTAATCCCGTTTTAATCGATTGAATGATTTCCTGCAAATCCATCCCCGTTGCAAAGCCCACTAGCATCGAAGTAATAATTAAGCTCACAAATGGATTCAACTTAACGACTGTAATGAGAATGAGTAAAAGGACAATCGCCGCAATCACGATGAATAAAAGCATGTTCTCCCACCTTTTCCCTGATGTTTAACGATTTTGTTTTAATTGCAGCGCACTAATGACATCAAATTCATCCTTCAGTTTGTCGTAGAGGCGCTCATATAAATAAAACAGCTCTATGTAAGTTTCATTGTTCTTCATATTAGGTTCATGACGAGCAGAGATTCGAATCCACTCTTGAACCTCTTCTATCTCTTCCATATGACCTAAACTATAAAGTGCAAGGACAGCCGCCCCCAGTGCTGACGCCTCGTAGCTTTCTGGAACAAGCACTTCTCTACCCATCGTATCCGCTAAAATTTGCCGCCACAGCGGAGATCGTGCAAATCCGCCCGAAGCTCTGACATCCTTTGCTGAACCGGTTAAATCTCTTAAGGCAACACCGATCGAGAAAACACTCATAATGACGCCTTCTAACACAGCTCTAATAAAATGCTCCCGCTTATGCTGAAGACCGATTCCAAAGAAGGTGCCTCTCGCATTTGGATTCCAATAAGGTGCCCGCTCACCTGATAAAAATGGCAGAAACAGCAGACCCTCAGAACCAGCTGGAACCTTTTCCGCGATGTCCATCATCAGATCGTAAGGGTCCACACCTAGACGCTTTGCTACCTCCACCTCTGATGACCCGAATTCATCCTTCAGCCATCTCAGCATGATCCCGCCATTATTGGTCGGTCCTCCTACAACCCAATGCTTATCTGTCAGGGCATAGCAGAACGTTCTTGATTGCTCATCTGTAATTGGTTTGTCTACAACCGTACGGACAGCACCGCTTGTCCCAATCGTAACAGCCACCTCTCCTTTGCCAATCGCGCCCACACCTAAATTCGCTAGAACGCCATCATTCGCACCAATGACAAATGGTGTATCTTCTTTAATGCCCATGCGCAGTGCAATCTCTGGCTGAAGTCCTTTCAGTTGATATGTCGTTGGGACAAGTTCAGATAGTTGACAGGCTTCAATTCCAGCAATACGAAGCGCCTTCTCATCCCATCGAAGCGTTTCCAATTGGAACAGTCCCGTTGCTGAAGCGATTGAATAATCGACGACATACTGACCGAAAAAATGATAAAGAATATATTCTTTGATCGAAATAAATTTTGCTGCCTTCTTGAAGACTTCAGGTGCCATTTCCTTGATCCAACGTATTTTTGAAAGCGGTGACATTGGATGGATCGGTGTACCTGTCCTTTTATAAATGTGGAAGCCATCCATATCTGATTTGATTCGTTTCGCTTGTTCTGCACTTCTGTTATCTGCCCAAATGATACTGTTCGTTAATGTTTTTCCATCCTTATCCATCACAATTAAGGAATGCATCGCTGTGCTTATCCCGATGCCTATAAGATTTTCTTCATCAAATGCTGCTTTCGTCAATGCACCTCTTACACTCGCAATGACGGCTTCTAATATCTTTTCAGGATCCTGTTCAACCCATGCTGGCTGGGGCTGAATGAGCTCATAAGGAACTGAATGCTTCGCTAATACCTTCCCCTGAGGTCCAAACAGAACCGCCTTTGTACTTGTTGTTCCAATATCCAAACCAATTACCGCCTGGTTCCCCTTCATCTGTATCACGCCCAATCATTGATTTGAAGTCACATATGTAGTTTTTGAATTGCCTGTTAGATCCCATTATAAAAATATTTTTTTCGACATTCAACGACCGAAAAGAAAATTATTTTCAATAAAAAGCTCACAATCGTTACCACATCAGCATTTTTCATTATCAGAAAAATTTATTTTTGGAATCATTACACCCTTTTTTGTGAAATGGTTTCTCGCATTTGCTTTAAATTTGTTATTGTTTCCTGCTGCCTTAAGTGAGCAAGTGCAAAATATAGAACGTCAATGACCGTCAGCTGCGCAAGTCTTGCGGACATCGCTTCTGTTCGAAAAGCCGTTTCTTGTGTCGCAGTATACAACGTGACATCTGCAAGCTGACTCAATGGTGAGCGCTGATAGCTTGTAATACCGATGGTTTTAGCTCCTTTACTCTTTGCTGTTTTCATCGCATCGAGCAAATCTTTATTTCGTCCAGAATGAGATATACCGATCACTGTACTGTGCTGATCAAGAAGACCAGCAGACATCGCTTGAAAGTGAGAATCTGTGTGAACAATACAGTTGATGCCTGTCCTCATAAATTTATGAAAAGCGTCTGTCGCAATGAGCCCAGATCCACCACTTCCATAAAACTCTAAGCGTTTTGCTTCATGAATGATTTGTATGGCTTTTTCTACATCCTCTGGATTCAACAATTGAAAGCTATCCTTTAAAGCGGATATATTCGTCTGAAAAACCTTTTGCATAAAAATAGCCATATCATCATCAAGACTCATTTCTTCATCTACATAATTAGGCTTTGTTTGGTCTATTTCCTGGGCAATAGCAATCTTCAAATCTTGAAAGCCCTCAAATCCAAGCCTTTTACAAAGACGAAAAATCGTTGCCTCTGAGCTTGCAGTTTTTTTCGCAAGCTCGACAATAGATAAATGGATGATGTCGCGGGGCTCACTCGTAATATGCTCTGCAATTGCTTTCAGCTTTGGCGGCAATCCCCTGCTTGCTGCTCGTATTTTTTCAATACTACTTAAACTAACAGAAGCCAATTGACTTCACTCCTCCCTTATTCATGTGAACGCATACATTTCCTCATGTTCCCATCTTATAAAAAAGAAGCCTGTTTGCACAGACTTCTTTTTTAAGCGTTCATTGTTTTGATCAATAAATCAAAGAAAGCGTCAGCATTTACATCCGTACACACTTGAACGTTGCGCTCTTTCTCCCATTGATGCTGAAAATCACAGATCATCTGTCCATCACAAAACTCACTCTTCGTCTCGACGTCCACATGAAAAGCCTGTGTGCTCACGAGCTGCTTGTCAATGGCAAGACTGACAGCAAGCGGATCATGCATGGCACACGCCCACACACCATTGCGCTCAAAATAGCGCTGACGATAAATGCTTGTACTCTCTCTAATATAATGGGCCAACGTTTCATTCTGAATCGCATCAATTCTTTCATCCGTAAGCAAGACCTGTCTCGTGACATCTAATCCCACTTGAGTCAATGAAGGGAACCCTGCATCCAGCACTAACTTTGCCGCTTCTGGGTCTGCATATGTATTAAATTCCGCTACCGGCGTGACATTCCCCTGACCCTCAACGACACCACCCATAAAAATGACTTCTTTCACGTGATGAATCAGCTCAGGACACTTTTTCACTGCAAGGGCTAAATTCGTTAAAGGTCCTGTCAACACAAGCGTAACCTGCTTCGAATACTGCATCACCCGGTCGATGATAAAATCAGGCGCAAAACCAGCATCTGCTTTTTTCATAGGCTGAGCATCCTTTAAAGCACCGCCAATCCCATCCTCTCCGTGAACCCGATGTTCATAATGGGGCTCTCTTAAAAGAGGGGTTGCTGCACCTTTGATGACAGGAATATCATCTGCCTCAACCAGCTCAAGCACTTTACACGTATTCAATGTAGCCGCATCGACAGACACATTCCCACACACCGTTGTAATCCCCAAAATATCAAACTGCTGACTTTTCACCGCCAGCAAAATCCCAATCGCATCATCGATTCCAGTATCTACGTCCAAGATCAATTTCTTAGTATTTGGCATGGGTGAAATCTCTCCCTTATTTGAAAGTGTTGTTAGGGGAATGATAGCATATACCTTTTCAACGATTTGGAGATAATCAGAAGTTGAACACTTGTAATTACTCCTTTTCTCCGATGTCTTTGAGATACTGTTCGCGTTCTTTTTTAGATAAACTATTCAGATAGTCTTCTTTCACTTGAGGATTAAAATCATCCCAGTTCTCAAAACGATCTCCTAGTTCTGCTGAATAACTCATTGAACCGATTTTTTTTGTTCTATACTTTAATGAAGCGGAGAACTCGTACTTTTCTGGCTCACCATTTATATATCCTCTAATTACGATGTAGCCCATTGGATCAATAGTTACCCTCTTCTTAAACGTTATGGTCTTAATAAATTGATGGATGTCTTCTTTGCGTAAAAATTCTTCTATTTTAGGCTTCATTTTTTCTGCGAGCTCTTCTGCTTTTTCTTGATCGCTCTTTTCTTTTACCACATCATTTGATTTACTTTGCTTATTGTGCTGAGTGATTAACGAAGTCACTGAGACAATGCTGATAACGACCAAAACAGATACAAGTTTTATTGTGTTTTTCATGTCTACCATTGCCACCTTCTTAATAATGAAAAATAAAAAACAGGTAGGTGATTACCTGTTTTATTATTTATCTCCAATATCCTTAAGATACTGTTCTCGTTCCTTTTCAGAGAGTCTTTTAAGATAGTTTTCCTTTAATTCTGGTTCATCTTTAAATTTATCCCAATCTTTAAAACGATATGACAACTCAGGATCATAACTCATTGAACCTATTTTTTTAGCTCTATATTGTAAAGAAGCTGAAAATCCGTACTTCTCCGGTTCATTATTTATATAGCCATCGATTATAATATCCCCCATAGGATTGATGGTCACATCTTTTTCAAACGTTATGGTTTTGATAAAGTTATGAATATCTCTTTTGTGCAAGTGCTCTTCAACCTTAGGCTTCATCTTCTCTGCAAAATCTTCTGCTATTTCTTGATCGTTCTTCTCTTCCGCTATTTCCTCTGACACACTATGATCAATATACTCAACAACAAAGGCAGTAACTGAGATGATGACAACCACAATAATGATAGATAGTTTCATTACGTTTCTCATATAAGACAAACCCCCTTAGTGAACTTAATCAGCCTTGACAAAATAAAAACAGGTAAGCTAGTACCTGTTTTACTCTTTTTCACCAACATCTTTCAGATATTGTTCGCGTTCCTTTTTGGGAAGACTTTTCAGGAAATTTTCTTTTAATTCTGGTTCATCTTTATATTTTTCCCAGTCCCTGAATCGAATTGATAACTCGTATGAATAACTCATTGAACCTATCTTTTTAGACCTATATTGTAGGGATGCTGAAAAATTGTACTTTACCGGCTCATCATTCACATACCCGTTAATAACAATATCCCCCATGGGATTAATAGTCACATCTTTTTCGAACGTAATAGATTTTATAAAGTTGTGAATGTCCATTTTATGTAAATCTTCTTCGATTTTTGGTTTCATCTTCTCTGCAAACTCTTCTGCTTTTTCTTGATCGCTTTTTTCTTGCACGGTATTTCCTCCCCCTGAATCATTTTCCTTTTTTTGCTTTTCATTTTGAAAAATAAGTAAAAGTATTGCTATGACAATTATGAGAATTAAAAAACACAGAATTTTAATTGTATTTTTCATTAGTAATAATATCCACCTTTTTTGTGATAATAGATTTAATTTTTTATATTAACTCTCATCAATAATAGATATTTATACTACCATATAATATAATGATTAAAGATAAATATAACAGGAGTGTAAATATAACCCATGAAGTCATCTGGTATTAATTTAACTGACAAAGATTTCAAAGATATATCTTCAAAATCTTATGATATACAGAATTATAACGATTTTAAACAAATAAAATTAAATAATGATAGACTCATGTACGTCGTTGACCATAAAGAAACAGAAAAAGGACTCAATGCCTTAACTCTTGTTTCTGAAGAAGAATTCATTAGATCAAATGAAGGAAGAGACCTCACCAAAATCAAAAACGCCGTCATCGCCTACCGCGGGTCAGAACCGATTGGCGCAGGCCAATATAAAGATACCATTAAAAAACATGGAAAAAAAGAGTCAGATGATCTTCTTTCTACCATTTTGACAAAGCTGCCTCCTTTTAGTCGGTCGAAGGCTTCACAGGAAGTGACGACTAAGATGACAACAGGCACAACCACCTATACAAATGAAATTGTTCAAGATTGGATGGTTTCGGATACAAAGTATCTGATTAAAAATATTCCCTTTGAACATGGCGCAGAGAATCAAATGGTTCAAGCAGATCGGTATGCGAAAGAAATACATAAGAAAATGCCAAATGCCAAGATGTATGTGACAGGGCATTCACTTGGCGGGTCGAATGCGTCCTATGTTCTTGTTAAAAATGATTTTATTAAAGGCGGGGTCACCTTTGAGAATCCGAATATTTACCCCAATCTATCGGATGGCCTCCAAGCCAAAGCATTAAAAGGTGATTACCGCAGTAGATTAACAGAATATATCAATCTCAATGACGGGCTTTCTCTTTTAAATCGACATACGACAGAAATCGGTCGTGTGAAAGTGATGTATGATGCCGCTTTACCTGAAGGCGTCGATTACTCCGAGGACTCCTCCAAAGCCGTCCAATTCATGAAAGATCTCCTCAATCGGGCAATGAGTGTGAATCCTTCACTGGATGCGAATTTATTCCTTGAAGCCCTTGCTGGCAGCCATGGCTTAGATCGGTATGCCTTTTCATCAGATGGCTCCGTTGAAACCATTGATGATATGTTGAGAAAAAACCCTTCTCTCACTGCCGCCATGTTACATCAATTGAGTCAGTCGAATGTTCACCCGCAAAGTGTGGTGGCGATTTTAATCAAGTCGCATGTTCTCATGAACACAGGTCGTAAATTCTCGACATATGCCGAGCACCATATGCAGCAAATCATTCGCAAAATCGAGAAACTCGATGACAAAGTGGATCAATCGGTAGAACGAGTTCGTTCGAGATACAAACAAATTGTCGGTTTTGGTTCGTATGACCAGCTGACGGCATCAGATGTGGATGCTGTAATTCGCCACTTAAAAACAGAGGGACTTGAGAATGAGTTCTATTCCGTCAAAGAGTATGATACAGCGATTGATAGCGCGATGAATATAAAAAGGTGGCTGGACTCAATATCAGATGATATGAGCCAGCTAGGGAAAGAATACCATGATGCAGATACAGCCCTGGCAAAGAATATGGGCATTTCTTAAGGAGAACGAGGAATGGAATTTTCAAAGAAACAACCAACAGATGCAGACCGTTTCTTGCAACGAATGACAGATACGCATACATCAAGCTCCGTCTTTTCTCAAACAAACTTTCGCACTGAAGACATGACACCAGCAGAGCTGGCTGCTTTGAAAGCAAAGATCAAAGAAGAGCAGAAAACAGCGCTAATCAGAGCCATCCGGCATCAGCTTCAACATGAATTTGCAGAAGACCGCCAAGAAGCGGGAAAAATTTTAGATCTAATTGATGAGCTTCAGATCAAAGTGTATAAACATCAAAAGCGCATCCATACGCATATGTCAGGACAAGCCATTGACGCCTTAACAGAGAAAATCGAGCAAAGACTCAAGTTTTACGAACTGAAAGAAGATGTTCAATCCGCCATCGACTCGATTGGCATTTAGATGAACCTTCCGTCCGATGAATCTTTTCCTCGTCTCACTCGTATATACTAAAAGAGTGATTGATTTGAAAGGAGATCTGTTTGTGGGATATATTTTGTTGTTTTCGGTTGTGATCGGTCTTGTCTTGACCCTCTTGCTCACACCACTCAAGTTGATCGTTAGAAAGAAAGGGACAGAACAGCAGGTTCCGCTAATGTGGATTGCAGGCCTTGCTTTGCTGTTCATGGTCGGTATTTTTGTTTTCTATTATATGACCAATTTGGATCGTAATCCTTCATCCCTCTGGTTGATTGGACTTGTTGTGACAGCAGCAGGCGCCTTTTTATCAGTTGGATTGGAGCGTAAGATCAAAGGCGTGCTGTTTCTTATTCTCTTACTGCTCGGCATTTATATGGCGACAGCTTTTCTATTCAATGCGAATGAGAAATTTGATGTCTCCAAAATGGATCAAAAGGTCGAAATCAAAGCGTTTGATGAGACGGAAACACCTGCGAGTGTCCCGCCTCAATTTGCTCGGAACAAAATGAAGAAATCGTTCGGACAGGTTCCGAACACAAGTTACTATGAGCTTGGCAGCCTGCAAATCCAGAAGGTCAACGGTGAGTATGTGTACATCGCCCCAGTGGAATTCTCGGATTTCTTTAAATGGATTCGTTCAGGGAGTACGCCGGGTTACTTTACATTAAGTGCGACCGACTCATCTGCCAATCCAAAGTTTGTGAAAACAGAGATGGTTTACACACCTTCCTCTTATTTCAACAAAGAAATTGAACGTCATATTCGCCTTCAATACCCTGATTTGATTTTCTACGGCGACACACAGCTGGAAATCAATGATGATGGAAAGCCTTATTACATTCGCACGTATGGCGATTTTATCTCTGCCCGAAACGGCTTTAAAGCTTCCGGTGTGGTCGTTGTTGATGCCAAAACAGGTGCAACGAAGAAATATGCTCTAGATCAAGTACCTACTTTTATTGATGGGGCTGTTTCACCAGAAGCGGTCAGTCTGCAAAACAGTTATTTCGGAAACTATATTCACGGTTTCTGGAACAGTATGTTTGGAAAATCAGATGTGAAGCTGCCTTCAGATGAAGGAACAGAAGCCAATGTGAGTCCGGTGTTTGATGCAAAAGGAGATATGTACTACTTCACAGATTTCACAAGTCCGAAAGAGGGCGTTGATTCGATGCTTGGATATGCCCTGACAAATGCCCGAACAGGAAAAGCGACTTATTATACCGGTAATCTTGAAGCGTCCTATATGGATTCTCAAGGCGCTCTGCAAATTATCGAGAAACGTTTCATCGAGAAGAAATGGAAAGGTCGCATGCCGATTCTGTATAATTTCTATGGAGAAGCCAGCTGGCTCACGCCGGTTCTCGATTCAAATGGATTCCTGCAAAACTACTTTATCGTGTCTGCAGCCAATCCTGAAATCGCTGCGTACGCTTCTACACCAAACGAAGCACTGAGAGCCTATAAGACAGCTCTGCAAAAAGGCGGCGGTACCGTTAACAGTTCCTCTAAGCAGGAAAAGAAAGAAACGACAGGGAAAGTCAAACGAGTCTACAAAGAAAAGACCGGTGATTATACAACCGTTACCTTCCTGCTAGACGATGGGAAAAGCTACACCATGTCATCTGAAAAAGAACCTCTCGTCATTTATTTAAAAGAAGGCGATCAGGTCACCATGAAATACACAGATACGGGTGAAATCTTCCTTCCAGTTGATGAGATCAACATTAAAGGGTTATAAAAAAGATGCTTCTCCTACTGAGGAGAAGCATCTTTTCAGATTATTGACAAAGGGCTAAAATGATCTTGATTTTAGCCCTTTGTCTTCTTTTCAGCGTGATAGAAAACCTTTGCAGTCTAGGAAGGGCGAGTACCGGAGCGGAGCGAATTGGACATTCGTGAGCACCGGAGCGAAGACCTGACACCGAATGCGAGGGTTTGTCTACACGCTGAGATGCTTCTCCTACTGAGGAGAAGCGTCTTTTCTCTCTTTCCTTAACAATTCAACAAGCAATTCCTTATTTTTATTTCCCCCTGTCATGGGTGACTCGACATAGGAGAATTTACGTTTGAAATCCATTCCCCTCACAGAAATGACAGCCAATTCACCGCCAATGCTGCCTCGTTGGAGGACATATTTAGATAAAACAGAAAGCCCCATTCCATGAATCACAGCCTCTTTAATCGCCTGATTGCTGCTAAACGTCACAAATGTCCGTGCTTTCAGTCCATTTGATTTCAGGACGTGCTGTAAGTATTCCCCGGTACCTGATCCCTCTTCTCTTGTGATCCATGTTTCGTTTTGCAGTTGATCAATCGTGACATCCTTTTTCTTAGCAAAGGGGTGATCTAATGGCGCGACGATATAGAGCTCGTCTTCTAGAAAAGTTTCTACTGTCAGTTCTTTGTCATTCGTCTGTCCTTCGATCAAACCGATGTCGACATGGAATAAGCGGACATGACTGGCGATCGCCTCTGTGTTATCAATGACCACCTCAATGTCCACATGCGGATAGAGCTGATGAAACTCTGCCAATATTTGCGGCAGCACGTACTCTCCAATGGTAAAACTCGCCCCGATTGTCAGCTTCCCTCTTGCCAGATGATGATGCTCATAAATATCCTGCTTCGCCTGTTCATATAAACGAATGATTTGTTTTGATCGATGGTACAGCATATCCCCAGTTGGTGTAACAGTTAATTGCTTTGGCGAACGATTGAGCAGAACGGTCTGGAATTCCTGCTCCAAGTTCTTAATATGAAGACTGACACTCGGCTGAGAAATCCGCAGCTTTTGGGCTGCCTTTGTAAAGTTTTTCTCTTCCACAACTGTCACAAATATCTTCAGTGCATCGTAATACATCGGTCCCTCTCCTATCAGAAATCTTAATCCAAAACCTTTCTTATATATATCTTACTAATTCCTTCCCAGTGCGTAAAGAAGCGCTTAACTGAAAACAATTTAATAAAAATATTTACTAATTTTTTTAAAGACTCTATACTAGAAGGAGATATTTTCTATAGGAGGTGCTGATTTGGCAGCTAAAATAAAGGACATTGCTGAAAAAGCCGGATTATCCATTGCGACTGTATCTCGCGTACTGAACCAAGACCCCAACCTATCTGTCACGGATCAAACACGCGAGAAAGTATACGCCGCCGCTGAAGCTTTGTCCTATCAAAAGAAAACATTCAAACATTCATTAAAAAAAATCGCCTTTCTCTATTGGATGACCGAAAAGGAAGAGCTTGAAGATATTTATTTTAAATCCATCCGTCTGGGCATCGAGGAACTTACGAATACTCGGAGTTTAAATGTCACCGCTTACAATCCATCTGATGGGCTTCACTCCATTGATCCTTCTACAGAAGGGATCATTGCCATCGGCCGATTTAAAACGTCAGAGCTTGACCAATTATATGAGATCACCCAGCATATCGTTTTTATTGATACGTCACCAGATGAAGACCGTATTGATTCTGTAAAGCCAAACCTGAAACGAATTGTTGAAAAGATCATCGGATCTTTTATTGAAAAAGAACACACATCCATTGGATTCATTGGCGGCACAGACCTAGATCTGAATACGAATATGCATATTCCAGATATTCGAGAAACGACTTTCCGTGAATATATGATGGCTCACAATGTCCTTGATGAACGATTTGTCTATGTCGGTCACCATTTCTCAGTAGATGAAGGTTATGCGCTGATGATGAAGGCGATTGATGAGCTTGGTGATGACCTGCCTTCCGCTTTTTGTGTCGCTAGTGATCCTCTTGCCATCGGCTGCTTACAAGCATTAAACGAGCGCGGATTTTCTCTGCCGAACCGCGTGAGCGTCTTTAGTATCAACGATATTCATGTTTCTCAATATGTGTCACCACCGCTCACCACGTATCATATCCACACGTCTTTACTTTGTGAAACAGCAGTTGATTTACTGTTAGAAAGACTTGTAGACGGCAGAACATTACCGAAAACTGTGCTGATTGCCTCAGAACCTGTCTTTCGAAAAAGTACAATCTAAACAACCGGAAGCCCCATCCAATGTGGAGGGCTTCTTTTCTCTCTACACCAGTAAAAAATTTTACTTAATAAATTTAATAAAATATGTTTACTTTTTTTACTCAAGTTGATATTCTCACATTAAGAAAGCGTTTTCTTATCATCTGTGAAAAAAGAACGAGAGGGGATTACCAATGAAAAAGGGAAAATGGGCGACATTATCAGCAGTCGTTGGGACTGCTGTGCTTCTGCTTTCAGCTTGCGGACCGGGAGATGACAATTCAAGCGGAACACAGCCAGCATCTACAGGTACAAAGACCTTACTAGTGTGGGAGGATGTCAAAAAAACTGAGGGGATTCAAGACGCTGTAAAAGAATTCGAAAAACAACATGATGTGAAAATCAAAGTGGTCGAAAAAGCTTATGCCGACCAAATCGAAGCTCTCCGTCTAGATGGAGCAGCTGGGACAGGTCCAGACGTCATCACGATGCCTCACAATCAAATTGGATCAGCTGTCACTGAGGGGCTATTACAGGAAATCAAGCCAGATCAAAAAGTGATCAACTCCTTCACAGACGAATCGATTCAATCACAAACGGTAGATGGAAAACTGTATGGTCTGCCAAAATCCGTTGAAACCACTGTCCTTTTTTATAACAAAGATCTTGTCAAAAAGGCACCAACGACACTTGATGGCTGGTATGATCTTTCGAAAAAGCTGACAAAAGACGGAAAGTACGGTTTTGTTGCGAAATGGGATGAAATTTACTACGCACAAAGTGTTTTAGGCGGATCTGGAGGCTATATTTTCAAGCAGAAAAATGATGGCTCTTATGATGTCAATGACATTGGTCTGAACAATGATGGCGCCATCCAAGGCGGAGAATACATTCAAAAATTCTTTAGCGAAGGACTTTTCCCGAAAGGCATCATTGGTGAACAAGGAATCAATGTCCTCAACTCCTTATTTACAGAGAAAAAAGCAGCAGCCGTCATTTCTGGTCCTTGGTCATTTGGTCCATATAAAGAGGCGGGTATTGACTATGGTGTGGCCGAGCTGCCAACACTCCCTAACGGAAAACATATGAGCTCATTTTTAGGTGTAAAAAGCTACAACGTCTCCTCTTATTCTAAAAATAAAGAACTTGCTGAGAAATTTGTTGAATTTATCACGAACGAAAAAAATTCAAAGAAGCGCTTTGAATTAACAGAGGAAATTCCACCAGTGAAAAAACTGATGAAAGATCCAATCATTACGGAAAACGCAAATGCGGATGCTGTTTCTAAACAAACGAAATACGCCACACTGACACCGAACAATCCTGAAATGGAAGAGGTGTGGAAGCCGATTGATAGTGCATTAGGTCTCATTGCAACTGGTCGTACAGATGTGAAAAAGGCACTTGATGATGCGGTCAATCAAATCGACTCTCAAATTAAAGCAAATCACTCCAAATAACCATCAAATGCGGGTAGTCTATCAAACTGCCCGTAGTTGATCTAATTTTATATGAAGTAGGTGTTAGACGTGACGGGTAACCTTGAACTAGACCGCACACACATAGTGGAATCAAAGACACACCGGAGACGGGCGCTAATGTTCTCCTTTATACCCGGGATGGGGCAGATATACAACAAACAGTACGGCAAAGGGGCACTCTTTTTCCTGTTCGGCGCCGCTTTTTTGATTGTATTTTATGATTTATTCAATATTGGCTTCTGGGGACTGTTCACACTTGGGACAATGCTGCCTCGTGACAACTCTGTTTTTCTTTTAGCAAAGGGGATTATTGCGCTGTTAACAGCTGGTTTTGGTATCGGCTTTTATGTACTCATGATGCGTGATGCTTTTATGAATGGAAAGAAACGGGATCAAGGGGTACCACTTCATTCCATCCGTGCTCAATATCATCAGCTCATCGATCAAGGCTTTCCTTACTTAATGAGCACTCCTGCTTTCTTTTTACTTCTATTTTCTGTTGTCTTTCCTATTATGTTCAGCTTTGCGCTTGCCTTTACGAACTATGATTTATATCACTCGCCTCCTGCCAATCTGATCGACTGGGTAGGAATCAAGAACTTTCAAAATATCTTTTCCATTGATATTTGGAGAGACACCTTCATTGATGTACTTGGCTGGACCGTCGTATGGACTTTGGCCGCGTCGACCCTTCAATGTGCCCTCGGCATCTTTTTAGCGGTTCTGCTCAATCAGAAGGATTTAAAGGGAAAACGGTTTTTTAGAACCATTTTGATTCTCCCTTGGGCTGTTCCGGGCTTTGTGACCATTTTGGTGTTTGCTGGACTGTTCAATGATACATTTGGGGCCATTAACAATACACTTTTTGCATCGATAGGGATTGATCCAAAACCATGGCTAACAGATCCATTTTGGAGCAAAATTGCCCTCATTGCGATGCAGACTTGGCTTGGATTTCCTTTCGTTTTCATTATGACAACAGGCGTTTTGCAGGCGATTCCCGAGGATTTATATGAGGCTGCGACCATTGATGGAGCCAATTTTTTTCAGAAATTCCGGTCCATCACGTTACCGCTTGTTCTCTATTCCATTGCACCCATCCTCATCACACAATATACGTTTAATTTTAACAACTTTAATATCATCTACTTATTTAATGGCGGGGGACCGCCTGTTGCGGGGTCAACCGCTGGGGGAACGGACATCTTGGTGTCTTGGATTTATAAACTCACGATGCAGTCCTCTCAATATGCACTCGCTGCGGCTGTCACGATTTTACTTTCAATCTTTGTCATCGCCATTGCACTCTGGCAGTTTAAGAGAACGAATTCATTCAAAGAGGAGGACATGATGTGATATGGAATCAAAACAAAACAAGCTCATTCGCCTGAGCATTACTTATTTTATCCTTTTCATTGCCTCCATTTGTATTCTATATCCACTGCTTTGGACGATCGGTGCTTCCTTTAATCCTGGAAACAGCCTTATGAGCACAAGTATGTTTCCGAAGAATCCAACGTTCAGTCACTTTACCGAGCTCTTCTTTGGCCCGGGAGCACTTTATGCAAAATGGTATTGGAACTCCATGAAGATCAGTATTGCCACAATGTTGTTAACGCTGATTCTTGTGAGCTTTACAGGCTATGCCTTTTCTAGATTCCGTTTCAAAGGACGGAAAAATGGGCTGATGCTCTTTTTACTGCTGCAAATGATTCCTCAATTTTCAGCGCTGATTGCGATTTTCGTTTTGGCTCAAATGCTTGGGCTGATTAACAGCCATCTTGCACTGATTTTGATTTATGCAGGCGGACAAATTCCGATGAATACGTATTTAATGAAAGGCTATCTTGATGCGATTCCGAAGGATCTTGATGAATCAGCCAGAATGGACGGCGCAGGGCATTTTCGAATTTTCATCCAAATTATTATGCCGCTTGCTAAACCTATTTTGGCGGTTGTCGCCATCAACTCATTTACAGGACCACTGGGTGATTTCATCATCTCCAGTGTCATTGTCCGCTCACCCGAAATGTATACACTCCCGATCGGTCTGTACAATCTTGTGTCAGACAAAATGGGGGCCAGCTACACGACCTTTGCAGCCGGGGCTTTACTCATTGCGATTCCAGTCGCTTTATTGTTTCTTGTGTTACAAAAACAATTTGTGTCCGGCCTCACACAAGGCGGGACAAAAGGATAAGGGGAGATTTGATGAAGAAATGGATGCTCGTCACGGTTGTCGTTTTCTTTTTGATGGGATTAGGGATTTTACCTGAAGCAAAAGCGGATGCCATTTCCGTTCAGCCGATCAATGGACTGCAAGGTGATTTCATTAAAGGAGCCGATATCTCCATGCTTGCGGAAGTGGAGAGAAGCGGCGGCAGATACTTCGACCAAAATGGAAAACAGGTGGACCCGCTCAAGCTATTAAAGGAAAAAGGCGTCAACTATGTGCGTATTAGACTGTGGAACCACCCATACGACAATCAAGGCCGTGCCTATAACGGCGGGACAAACGATCTCAATACAGCGATCGCTTTATCGAAACGCGCAAAAGCACAAAATATGAAAGTGCTGCTTGATTTTCACTACAGTGATTTCTGGACTGATCCTGGTAAACAGTTCAAACCGAAAGCATGGGCATCTCTTTCACAAAACGATTTAGTAAAAGCGGTTGGCACTTACACAGGGGATGTACTCAAAGCGATGAGAGCCCAAAATGCGCTGCCGAACATGGTACAGGTCGGAAACGAATTGAACTCAGGCATGCTGTGGCCGAACGGCAAAAGCTGGGGTGAAGGCGGCGGTGAATTTGACCGGCTCGCCGCTTTGCTAAAGGCTGGCACAAATGCAGTCCGCTCTGTCGATTCAAATATCAACATCATGCTTCACCTTGCCCATGGTGGGGACAATGGCGCCTCCCGCTGGTGGTTTGATGAAATCAACAAACGAGGCGTCTCATTCGATACGATCGGTCTATCTTATTACCCGTATTGGGACGGCGGATTTAGCGGTCTTACTAACAATATGAATGATATTAGCGTCCGCTATAACAAAGACGTCATCGTGGTAGAAACCGCCTACGGTTTTACAACAGCAAATGGCGACAACCTAGAAAACTCATTTAACCAAGATTCAGTCAATACTGCCGGCTACCCAGCTTCACCTCAAGGCCAGGCATCTTTTATACGAGATCTATCAGAAAAAATTTCACAAGTGAAAAACAATCGCGGGAAAGGTTTCTTTTATTGGGAGCCGCTTTGGATCCCAGCGAAAGGCGCCCCGTGGTCAAGTCAATATGGGCTGGCTTATATCCAAACAACCGGTACGGTCGGAAATGCTTGGGAAAATCAAGCGATGTTTGATTTCAACGGAAAAGCACTGCCTTCTCTAGACGTATTTAAACAAATGACACCGTAATTAAAAGGATAGGACGTGACAAAATGGGAAAGCGTTACCCACTCGTTCACCCCAATGTGAAAGGCTTTTTGCATGGTGGCGATTATAATCCAGATCAATGGCTTCATATGCCGGAGATCATTGACGAAGATTTTCGATTAATGAAGCTTGCACATTGTCAAACATTCTCCATCAACATTTTCGCATGGAGTAAGCTAGAGCCAAAAGAAGGTCAATATGATTTTACATGGCTGGATGACATCATGGACCGCTTGGCAGCACAGGGGGCACACGCCATTCTTGCAACGCCAAGCGGGGCACGACCTGCATGGCTCTCGCAAGCATATCCAGAGGTATTGCGCGTCGAAGCGAACCGTCAGCGTAACTTACATGGACTTCGCCATAATCATTGCTTCACCTCAACGGTTTATCGAGAAAAAACGAATACACTCAATCGTTTGCTCGCTGAACGCTACAAGGATCACCCAGCACTGATCATGTGGCACATTTCGAATGAGTACGGTGGCGAATGTCATTGTGATCTCTGCCAGGAAGCATTTCGAGACTTTTTGAAAGACAAGTACAATCATGACCTTGAAGCTTTGAATCAAGCATGGTGGACAGGATTTTGGAGCCACACGTATAGTGATTGGTCACAAATCGAGTCACCTGCACCGCACGGGGAGCACATGATTCACGGGATGAACCTAGATTGGAAACGCTTTGTCACAGCGCAAACGATCAATTTTTATCAAAATGAAATTGAACCGCTGCGGGAATTGACACCCCATATTCCAGTGACCACCAACTTTATGGGCGACTACCCGCATATGCGCCCATTTCTTGGACTGGATTATCATCAATTTGCAAAAGAGGTCGACGTAATTTCATGGGATAGCTATCCAGCATGGCATAGCGGCAGGGAAACAACCGCTGAATTAGCGTCAAACGTTGCCTTCGTTCACGACTTATATCGTTCATTAAAGGACGGTCAGCCATTTCTCGTGATGGAAAGCACGCCTAGCCTCGTGAATTGGCATGATGTGAATAAAGTCAAACATCAAGGAATGGCTCATCTGTCTGCTATGCAGGCGATTGCCCACGGATCAGACTCAGTGCTTTATTTCCAGTGGAGACAGGGTCGAGGTGCCTCTGAGAAATTCCATGGCGCGGTAGTCGATCATTCCGGACATGAACATACGCGAGTGTTTCAAGAGGTCGCTGATCTAGGGAAACAGCTGGAGCAGCTGCAACCCATCGCGGGGACATCCGTTCAACCAGAAGTCGCCATCATATACGATTGGGAAAACCACTGGGCCATTGATGATGCACAAGGCTTAAATAATACAAACAAACGCTATGTAGAGGCTTGTCAAACTCACTATCGAAGCTTTTGGAAAAAAGGCATTCCTGTTGACATTGTCGGCATGGAAAAGGATTTCTCATCCTATCGTGTGCTCGTTGGTCCAATGCTCTACATGATCAAACCAGGCGTGGCAGAAAAGATCGAAGCATTTGTCAAAGAGGGCGGCATTTTTGTGGCAACGTACTGGAGCGGCATGGTCGATGAAAACGACCTCTGTTTCCTCGGCGGTTTCCCCGGTCCTCTCCGCCATGTACTTGGCATTTGGGCTGAGGAAATCAACACATTGATGCCAGATGAACATGTATTAATGACCACAGGAAATGGACGCACCTACCATGTCGGGCAATATTGCGAATCCATTCATCCTGAAACGGCCTCTGTGTTAGGACATTTTGAGAACGGCTGCTACGAAGGACAGCCAGCCCTGACTGTCCATCCTTTTGGAGATGGAAAAGCATACTATATGGCTTCCGAAAATGAGCAGATTTTTTATGATGAGTTTTACGAGGAACTCATCGCAGAAATGGAGATACAGCCCGTCCTATCAGCGGTGATTCCAGAGGGAGTCAGTGTACAAAAACGAACAGATGGCACTCAGGAATATGTGTTTATGATGAATTTTACAGAAGAGCAGCAGAACATATCACTAGATTCAGCGGAAAACTATGAAAATATGCTGGCTGCCGAGCAGGTGCCAGAGAAGCTTCAGCTTGACCCTTACGAGTACGTCATCTTGAAAAAATAATTTAAAAGAAGTGTTCATTCATTGGACGCTTCTTTTTTATTGATCCTAAATACCTGTATAATTATATTTATTAATAGAAATGTATTTGAAGCGTTATATTTTATCTAAATTTTTTGACATGTTTGATACCGCACCATGAATGGATTCACCATCCTTTTTTACCATTGTATAGGTATGAAAGCGGTTGCCTAATGCTCATATTTTTGATACCCTTTTTTTCAATGCAGCTGTGGAACTGCATTGTGATAAAAAGAGCAAACAAATGTAAACGGTTTATTGTAGGGGGAGGGTCTTATGTTAACGCTTGTTGGATTGTTGATTATTTTAACGATTGTTGTATTGCTGATTTGGGGGAAAGCAAGTCCAATTGTCGCCATGGTCATGGTGCCATTAATCGGGGCACTGATTGCGGGATTTGGGATAAATGACATTCAAACCTTTTTTGAAGAAGGAATTATCAAAGTATTGCCGGTGGCGACCATGTTTATCTTCGCCATTTTATTTTTCGGCATTTTACAAGATACAGGGTTCTTTGAACCTGTAATTAAAGCATTAATTAAGCTGACAAAAGGAAATGTTGTCACAGTTGCAATGGGAACTGCTTTAATTGGGATCATTGCTCACTTAGATGGAGCAGGGGCTACAACCTTTTTATTAACTGTACCTGCACTGCTGCCGCTTTATAAAAAATTACATATGAGTCCTTACTTGCTGCTGTTATTAATTGGGACGAGTGCTGGATTAACCAATATGATTCCTTGGGCTGGTCCGACTGGACGGGCAGCAAGCGTCTTGAATATGGATCCATCTGAACTCTGGGTGCCGCTTATTCCGATCCAGCTCATTGGGGTGGTGCTCGTGTTAGGAATGGCGTTCTTTTTAGGAAAGAGGGAAGAAAAACGAATTCGGGTGAAAATTGCTGCAAACGAAGTAGCTGCTGTTCAACTAGAAGGCGCCGATTGGGATCGTGCCATTCAGTCTATTAGCGAAACAGGTGACGCTTCTTTAAAGCGTTATCATCTCATCTGGGTGAACCTTATTCTATTTGTCTGTGTTGTGGTACTTCTCGTGTTAAACGTAATTCCTGCTAGTTATATGTTTATGATTGGCCTGTCACTAGCACTGTTGATTAACTTTCCGAATGTAAATTTACAGATGGAAAGAATCAAGGCGCACGCACCTAGTGCACTGATGATGGCGGCTGTTATTTTCTCCGCAGGTTCATTTTTAGGAATTCTTGAAGGTACAGGGATGCTGAAAGCCATTGCGGTCGACAGTATTCACATTTTACCAGCTTTCTTACTGCCATTTTTACATATTATTGTCGGGATGCTTGGGGTACCGCTCGATATGCTGACTAGTACAGACGCCTATTATTACGCCCTTCTGCCAATTGTTGAATCCATTACATCTGAGGTTGGCGTATCTGGTACTTCAGCGGCATATGCCATGATGATTGGGAATATTATCGGAACCTTTGTCAGTCCGCTTGCGCCTGCTGTTTGGCTCGCTGTAGGCCTGGCAGGGGTGGATATGGGGAAGCATATCCGCTACTCCTTCTTTTGGATGTGGGGATTCAGTATTATCCTTCTGTTCGTGGCGATGCTAATCGGTATCATTTAAAAAAAGAAAGACATGCGTACAACGACGCATGTCTTTTTCTTTGTATTATGAAGGATATTCACTTGTGTGAATGTCTGTATTCGGCTTTCTAATAAGAGACATTAATCCAATGATAAACAATAGAACCATTGGAGCGAATGCAAGACCGATTGTTCCAATTAAAAGAGTCACAGCAGACACCAAGAAAAGAACACCTGAAATCACGGCACGGCGGTCTGTTTTCAAGAGAATAACACCGACAATCGATAGCACTGCTGCAATTCCAGAAACGACCATAAACTGCGTACCAAATGCATTAACTGAAGCTTGAAGCGTTTCAATCGGTAATGTTTCGCCTTCCTCTTGTAGCACTTCATTAATTTCATTATAAAATGATGGACCTACCGAGAGGATTAATGCTCCAAATCCAACACCAATGGCATTGAGGACAATACTAATAATCCCCATAATTTTTTCACCTTTACGACTAATCATGTGTAAACCTCCTAAAAATTTTTAAAATTTAACTGCCTGTTTTCACTTCTCGTTTTTGGAAGACAATTAAGGCAATGGCTAAGAAAATAGCCCAATAGATGACTAGGACGATTAATGAGAATCCTAGAGACATACCTTCGATAAGAGTAACCTGTTCCATAAAGTATTGGGATGGATCGTTTGCAAATAACAAATATTTTGACCAATCAAAGAAGAGCATTAAAATACCTGTAACTGATCCACCCACAATATAAGCTAACACACTAATGGCAATGGAGATAGCTTCGCTTCTAAATACTGTAGAAATGGCGAACGAAAGGGTTCCCAAAACGACAAACATTGCACAATGAGCAAGATAATAATAGATCATATTTGCAAACTGCGAACGTTCAATCACTTCACCATTGTGATACACCAAATTCACATAATCAGTGCTAAGTCCAAAGAAAATAGCACCCAATATGAAGGACAAGATAAATAGCACCACAACAAGTAAAAGAGCATACAGCTGTACTGTAATATATTTAGATATTAGGATCTTTAGCCTTGATGGTGGACGAATCAATAATAATTTGATTGTACCATGCTTGTATTCAGCCGACACAATAGTGGAAGCAATAATGATCACAAACACACCTACTAGCTGAAGTAAATTGGCGTTTGTTTTCACATAATCCCATACACTGTGGCTAAACTGATCAGCTGGCGGCAAGTTATGCTTGATTCGATAATCATTAATAGCGATCTCTTTTTCAAGGCTTCTTTTAAAGAAACCATTCTCTGTCTCTTTGAGCTCTTTCTTGTTCTCCGTATTCATCATTTCTAGCTGGGTTTTCCAATCACCTGAAGCTTGATCTTTGTCATTTGTTTTCACTACAAAGATCAGCGTGGCGATCATACCTAAAACAAGAAGTCCAACCATAATCCAAGTTCCAACACGATAACTGATCTTCATCCACTCGTTTTGAATGAGGCGTATCATACGTCTGCCTCCTTTTTACCTGTTAAGCTTAAGAACTTATCTTCTAAGGTTTGTTTTTCTATTTTGATTTCGTACAAATGAATGGACGCGCCGCTCAAATGACGAATCAATTCCGGCATTTTCTCTTCTGGCAAGGAGAAGAATAAATACTGCTCCTCTTCTCTTACAGTCGTGCCTTCCTCAAATGCGCCGATGAGCTTCTGCGCTTCTGCCAGCTCACCAGATGCGACCTTCATTCGGTAATTGACCAAATCGTCTTGATTCGTCTCTGCACGCTGATCCTCAATCGCAATCAGCTTTCCTTTTTGGATAATCGCAAAACGATCACACATCAGTTCCATTTCTGACATGAGGTGACTTGAAACAATGACAGCTAGCCCTTCTTCCTTTGCAAGCCTTCTCAAGTAATCTCGTATCATGCGAATTCCCTCTGGATCAAGTCCATTGGTCGGCTCATCTAATATCAGTAGTTTCGGTCTATGTATAAGTGCTTGCGCAATGCCTAAACGCTGCTTCATGCCTAATGAAAACGTTCGGACACGCTTATGTTTCACGTGCTGTAAGCTGACCAGCTCTAGCAGCTCATCAATTCGCCCTTCATCCACTTTCCCATTCATTCTGGCAAAGTGAACAAGATTTTGTCTTGCCGTTAAATGATTATACATTTCTGGGTTTTCAATAATGGCACCAACATCTTGGATGGCATGCTGATATGAGGATTGAATACTATGGCCATTAATCAGAATGTCACCAGATGTAATTGGAGAAAGACCGACCATCATACGAATGGTTGTTGTTTTCCCTGCGCCGTTTGGTCCTAAGAAGCCAAAGACTTCGCCCGCTTGGACAGAAAAGCTCAAGTCTTGAACGATCTTTTTCCCGTGAATATGCCTAGATACATTATGCAGTTCTAAAACGTTCGTCACGTTACCTCTCCTTCTTTGTCTAAGTATCATCTATCATCTTATTCCCTGATAAACACCATGATCCGTTAAAAATAGAAGAACACTTCCATATGGTACAGCAATGCCCAAAAGTTGTGAAGGGGATTAGGGAAAATTTAGAGAATCCTCTGCCTTTTTTAAGGTAGGGTTAAGAAAACAACAATCTTTTATGTGAAAAGAGGCTTGATTTTTTTAAAATGAACCTTTTTCAACAGGTATATATGTATGGAATTTTTTTTAAGATTATTCCTTTCACCTATAAATAAAGAAATGAAAAAGAGGCCTCTACTGACAGCCTCCTTTCGTTATTATACCTTTTTCACAAACTCTGATTTTAACTTCATTGCCCCAAAGCTAGGAATTTTACAATCAATGTTATGATCGCCTTCCACTAAACGAATGCCTTTGACCTTCGTTCCTATTTTTAAAACGGAAGAAGAGCCTTTTACTTTTAAATCTTTAATGACAGTGACCGTATCCCCATCACTTAATAGATTTCCATTCGCATCTTTGACCACAAGCTGCTCCTCTGCCGCTTGTTCTTGTTCAAGTGACCATTCATGCGCACATTCAGGACAAACCAGCAGACTGCCATCCTCATAAGTATACGTTGAACTGCATGAAGGACAATTTGGTAGATTAGACATTTGTGTTTCCTCCAACTTTCTATAGCATTTCATACAATTTTACCACATTTCTATAGAAATAATGTGATAGAAAAGGAAACATTTTTCATCGTTTACTTATTTCTTCCAATTGATATAGCAGCCGCAATATTTCGAGCGGTTCTTTCTACATGAATAGCCCCATCTCTCATTGCCTCAGAAAGAGAAGTTACACCTGGAACGATACTAAAAAGTGCATCAATGCCATGCTCATGTACGACAGCACTGTCTTTTGAGAGGGAGCCCGCGATACCAATCACAGGCAGGTGATACTGCTTTGCTGCTTTGGCTACACCGATTGGGGTTTTTCCATAAATGGTCTGCTGGTCAATTCGTCCTTCCCCAGTAATGACTAGGTCTGCCTCCTTGATGACATCATCAAACTGAACAGCCTTCAGCACAATGTCAATTCCTCTTTGCAAATCGGCGTGTAAAAAGCCTAATAAACTCGCACCAAGTCCTCCTGCCGCTCCTGCCCCCGCTGCATCTTCAAAGGATACAGTAAACTGCTTTTCTGCTATGTGAGCAAAATGAGCTAAATTCTTGTCTAACACTTGAACCATTTCTTCATCTGCACCTTTTTGAGGACCAAATACGACAGACGCTCCTCTCTTACCTGTTAAAGGATTATCCACATCACAGGCTGCCTCCAGCCGAACGGATTGCAGTCTTGGGTCAAGTCCAGATAGATCAATAGAAGCTAGTTGATGAAGGGCTCCACCGCCTGGCGATAGCTCCTGTCCTGCTTGATCAAGAAAAGCCGCACCTAATCCTTGCATCATCCCAACGCCGCCATCATTTGTTGCACTTCCGCCAAGCCCAATGATGACATGCTTTGCTCCTTGATCTAGTGCCGCAAGCATTAATTCCCCAGTTCCTTTCGATGTCGTAAGTAACGGATTGCGTTTTTCTTGCGGAACAAGGTGTAACCCAGAGGCTGCGGCCATCTCTATAACGGCCGTCTCACCGTCTCCTAACATGCCAAAAAAGGCATCGACAGGGTCACCAAGCGGGCCTGTGACTACTTGATTGATCATGTACCCGCCGGTCGCATCAACTAGTGATTGAACAGTTCCCTCTCCTCCATCTGCCATGGGAAGTTTAATATATTCAGCGTCTGGCAAAATCGCATGAAATCCTCGTTCGATGGCACATGCTACCTCATATGCAGATAAACTTTCTTTAAATGAATCTGGTGCAATCACAATTTTCATCCTAAAGCCCCTCGTTTCTTATCAAATGTCATCAGCCAAACAACTGAAAAACGCCGAAAATAATGGTCGATACGACAGTTAATGTCAAACCAATTAACGATTCAAAAGGCATGAGTTTCAACCGCTCTTTGATGTCCATTTGAACACTTCCTGCTGTTGCATGAAAAAAGCTCCCATGCGGCATATGATCAAGCACAGTTGCACCAGCATGAATCATGGCTGCTCCTGAAAGAGCCGATACACCAAGCCCAATGAGTGTACCGCTAAATACGCCACTCGCTACCGCCGTTCCTGCTGTTGTCGAAGCAGTGGCGGCTGACATAAATATCCCTGAAGCTGGTGCAAGTAAATACGGTGGTAATCCCGAAGCATCGAGTGCTTGAATAAACACATCTTTTAAGGAAGAATTTGATACAATTCCTGCTAGTGTGCCTGTCCCTAATAACATAATCGCTACACCCGACATTTTATGAAGCCCTGACATCGCATAATCATTGAGAAACTTCCCTTTTTTCATGAAAAGAGCGCCTATAATGCCTCCGATCGGTAAGGCGATCATTGGGTCTATATTGATTTGAAAAAGCGGTCTTAAAGCCAACAATAAAATGGTGACAAGCGGACCCGCAAGTGCTTGAAAAAAAGCTGGCACTTCAACTTTGCTTAACGCGGTTTCCTCTTCAAGAACAGGTGTCCCTTTTTTTGCAAGCTTTTTAGCTAACACATATGTAACAGCCAATCCAAACACAGCCGGAATGACACCCGCAGCCATCATTGAAGTAAGCGGTACACCAAAAGCATCAGAAGCGGCAATGGCATTTGGATTCGGTGACATGATATTCCCTGCCTTCCCGCCTCCAATCATGGCGAGTAAAATCCCCGTTTTTGACAGCTTTGCCCGTTTCGCAATGGCAAGTGCGATAGGCGCTACCGTGATAACAGCTACATCTACAAAAACACCCACTGTTGTTAAAATCATGGTTGCCAGTGCAAGTGCTAATAACGCCCTCGCCTCTCCAAGCTTCTTCACGATCGCCTCGGCGATAGATAAAGCTGCACCCGACTCAATTAAAACGCCAGCCAGTACACCTGCCGCCATAATTCTGAGGACAGCTGGAATCATATCCTTAGCGCCTTCCATCATGACGTTGACGGTCTGAACAATATCTACACCGCCTACCAAGCCGCCTATGAAAGCACCTGCCAGCATGCCATATGCAGGTGATACTTTTTTTAGAATAAGAACAATCGCAACCACAAGTGCCGTCATGGCTCCTAGTGTACTTACTGTCACATCTCCACTCATTTTCGATCCCCCCAAAATGTCTTTCTTTAATTGTAAGCGTTTACTAACTGGGATCGGGTTGTGAATCTAGATGAACTTTTTTCATTTATTCCTTTATTCAATTGTGCATATGCACAATTAAGATAGTTGACTCATCAACTGCGCCATATAAAGCTCCATCAACTGTTTCACATGACGGGGATCTTTTCCGGTCAAAGCTTGTATTTTATCTAAACGATATCGCAATGTATTCCTGTGAATAAATAAACGATCAACAATTCTTTGTAAATCACCGCCTTCTTCAATGTAAATTCTTAATGTGTGGGCAAGCTCCGCTTCTTGTATTATTGGCTTGTAAAAGTCAACCCAACTACTGTTTTCTTCAACAGCTCCTGCAGTAATCAATAGCCTTTCCAGCTGATAAGATTCAAAAAAATAAATACTTTCCTTCGGATCAAGAGCCTTCCCCAACCTCAAGGAATCTCTTGCGTGCTCAAAGGACAATGACAGCTGGCTTATGTCGGCGGCGACAGTCCCTATCCCCACCAGCACCTGGCCTCCTACTGCTTTTTCCATTGTTCTTTGCAGCTGCCCAACCACATGCTTTAAAAAATGATCAGAAATCGGCTGCCTTAAAAGAACCAATTCATGACGAAAGGTCATGCCAAGCAAATCATCCACATTCTTATCGTATTGAATCGCATGAATCATTTTATGCACAGCGTCTTCTGAGGATGGAACTGGCTGAAAAATGATGGCCATTCGGCGTTTATCTAAATCCATTCCCAGCCATGCAGCTCGGTTCTTTAGCTGATGATCACCAACGTCCGAATCAGAAATTAACTGATTGACAATTTCACTCTCTATTCGCTGCCGCCACTGAACTCGTTCAAGCAGAAAAGACTGCTCTAACACCAGCTCAGCCGCCATTTTCACCAGCTCGGCATGATGCCGAATGTCCTCTGGCTCACCAGTAATGCCAATCACACCAACTACTTGTTCACGGAAGCAAATAGGCAAATTGATTCCTGGTCTCACTCCTTCTAAGTGTAAGGACGCCTCGTGGTCAATTTCCACACTGTCCCCGCTTGTCAGAACAAGTCGTGCACCATCATGTTTCTGACCAATCCTGTTTCGTTCACCAGAACCAATGATGACACCATCCGCATTCATCACATTGATGTTTTTATCTAAAATACGCATCGTACGTTCAACCATTTCTTGTGCCAATTCAGTGGTTAAAAATTGCATGAGGCATCTCTCCTGAAGGTATTTTCATTCAATGTATCATAGTGTCATTGCACAATAAATGCAAAGTGTTTAAAAATGAGGCATTGACAAATATACATTGAAAAGTGTTTAATCAAATCAAGAGACCGACCGACAGTCTAGTCAAAAGAAAGGATGGCTTTATGAGAACAGTTAAACATCCTGAAGAACGTAAAAATGACATCTTAAACGCAGCCGAAGAGCTTTTTTCTACCAAAGGCTATCAGCAAACAACGATTATCGACATTCTGAAAGCTGTTGGCATTGCAAAAGGCACTTTTTATTATTACTTTTCATCCAAAGAAGAAGTGATGGATGCCATTATTGACAGGATTATCAAAGCAGATATCATCGTGGCGAAGCGTATTGCGGCTGAGCCAGACCTTCCAGTCGTCGACAAACTATTTCGCATTATCATGGCGCAATCGCCTCAGCAAGGAAGCAATAAACAGGGCATGATTGAACAATTCCATCAGCCTTCTAATGCTGAGATGCACCAAAAAAGCTTAATCAAAGCGATTAAAGAACTATCACCCGTTTTAGCTGATGTCATTCAGCAAGGGGTGGAAGAAGGGACATTCAAAACAAAGTACCCGCAAGAAACGGTGGAATTCCTTCTTGCTTCTGCACAGGTCATATTTGATGAGGGCCTTTTTCAATGGACAGCCGAAGAGAGTATGCAGCGCGCGCTAGCTTTTATCGATATCCTCGAATCCTCATTACATGCAGAAAAGGGGAGCTTCTCCTTTCTTCTGAAACGTTTATCTGGAGAACTTGATGAACATAATCAGTGATTGGTCACTTCAATACCAATCCTGCATACACTATAGACTGACGGTCGGTCTAGAAGGAGAGTGATACCCATGGCTTTATTATCTAAAAGAGGTTCAACCCACTTTATTTACCTCGTGCTTGGACAGATTATTTCCGTTTTTGGGTCTTCCTTAATTCGGTTTGTTCTATCTTTACACGTGCTGGATATGACTCAGCGTGTTGACTTATATGCCTTACTGTTCGCTTTATCCAATGTCCCGCTCCTTCTTTCCCCCTTAGCAGGCGCAATCGCTGACCGGTTTAACAGAAGGAACTTGATGATTTTATTTGATGTTCTCACCGGCATCATGATTCTGGCTTTTTATTTTTGGTTATTCTCAGGCAATGATTCACTCTTTATGATCGGAGCGGTCATGGTGCTTCTTGGTGTGATGAGTACGTTCTATGCTCCCGCTGTGATGTCCAGCATTCCACAGTTAGTAAAACAGGAACAATTAGAACAAGCAAACGGGATCGTCAATGGCGTGCAGGCACTTTCAGGTGTTCTCGCTCCTATTATCGGCGGGGTTCTGTACGGACTGATTGGAAGTCAATCCATTATAGGTGCCAGTGCCATCGTGTTTTTTCTATCAGCATGCATGCTTTTACGGTTAAACATATCCTTCTCACCTAGCCCCCTAACGGAAACTATGGGCAAAGTGCTTGTAAAAGATATGAAACAGGGATTTTCCTATATTGGCAGTCAGCCATTTTTAAAAAGAGCCATGTTGCTTGCTGCAATGTTAAATTTCATCCTCACGCCCTTTTTTATCGTAGGTGGTCCAATCATTTTAAGGGTCACAATGAAAAGCAGTGACATCATGTATGGTGTAGGCATGGGCTTGATTGAGTTCGCTGTCATCGCAGGAGCTCTGCTAGTTGGACTTGTAGCAAAGCATTGGCGCATCCCTACTTTATATCGCTGGCTGATCGTCATCGCGATCATCTTGCTACCTGTGGCATTCTCTACATCCAATACAGCTCTTCAATTTGGCACTTATCCAGCTTATTTTCTCTTTCTAGCAGGATGTCTTCCGATTGCTATGCTTCTTACAATGATTTCAATCGTTGTGATTTCACATGTTCAAAAGAAAACGCCAAATAGTCAATTAGGAAAAGTGATGGCCAATCTGACAATGGTTTCTCAATGTGCTGCCCCGCTTGGTCAATTGATGTATGGATTCTTGTTCAATACGTTTTCAGCAAACATGTATGTGACAGTACTAATAGTCAGTACTTTCATGTTTGCCCTTGCCTATTTAACAAAAAATATGCTGCAACATGAAGGAGAATCAGCCTCATGAGACTGACGTTTATAAAGAAGGACTTAACCCGCCACCGTCTCATTTCCATCGGTTTAACCATATGCATTATGATGACATCATTTCTAGCAACAACCGCCGCTCAAATGACATTACAACTGAATGGTTCCATTTCTAATTTGCTCCATTCAGCCAAGGCACCAGACTTTGTCCAAATGCATGACGGCAGCCTAAAGGAAAAAGATATTGAGGCATTTTCAAGCAAGCAGTCCATGGTAAAAGCACATCAAATCGTCCCAATGATTCCAATTGAACATGCAAATATCAAGTTCGGAAACGAACCCGCCAAAGCAGGTGTGATGGATCATTTATTTGTGAAACAAAATCGTTATTTTGATTTTCTTTTAAATGAACAAAATCAAAAGCTCACTGTCAGTAAAGGTGAAGTGGCTGTCCCTATCTATTTTCAGCAAAGATATCATCTCAAAATAGGAGAAACGTTACTGATTGGGAAAGGGTCTAATCAATTCTCTTTCCGTATTAAAGCATTCTTGCGAGATGCACAAATGAACCCCAGTCTTGTTAGTTCGAAAAGATTCCTTCTTCATCACAAGGATTGGGACGCAATGAATCAAGTGTTTCATAAAAAGGAATATTTAATTGAATTTTTACTGCATGATGCCGCGCAGGCAGATGCCTTTCAAGCAATCTACCAGTCATCACAGCTTCCACAACAAGGTCCAGCTGTCACATTACCTTTGTTGCGTATGCTGAACGCATTGACAGATGGAATGGTGATTGCCATTCTCCTACTTGTTTGCATGCTGCTCATCGGTATAGCTCTTCTCTCTCTTCATCTTGCTATGACGGCTTCTATAGAAGAGGACGAACGTGAAATTGGAATATTGAAGGTGCTTGGGATTCCTTTAACAAAAATCAAGCAATTATACGTTGGAAAGTATGCCTTCCTTGCTGGTATAGGGTGTATAGCAGGATATGGGTTAACTCTTATATTTGGTGATATGTTTACAGCCAATATTCAGCGATACATGGGGAATCAGCCTTCTTTTACTTATTGGTTCATCCCGCTTTGTGTTTCTATTGTGATGGCAATGATCATCATTTCTTGCAGCTATACTGTCCTAAGAAAGTTTGGTCGAGTATCAGCCGCTCAAGCACTTCAAGGTAGCGTCATTTCAACGAATGATAAAAAACAAATACCCTTGCATCTCAAGAAAAACAGGTTCATATCAGTCAATATTTGGATTGGTTTAAAAGATCTGTTATCACGAAAGAAGTTGTACACAACGATTACTTGTATTATGGCCCTTTGTACATTTTTGATGCTGCTGCCTATTCAGCTATGGTACACCTTACAATCGCCGGATTTCATCACATATCTTGGCTCTGGTCAAAGTGACCTTCGAATTGATATACGACAAGGAAATCATCTAGAGGAAAATACTAATAAAATAGAATCAATGATCCGTGAAGATCGAGATATTCATGCATTAGCCATATATGAAACAACTTCTCTTCAGGCAAAATCAAAGGAGAATTCATTAGAAACACTCTATTTAGAAACAGGTAATCTCTCAGCATTTCCTCTCACCTATTTACAAGGGCGACAGCCTTTAAAGAATAAAGAAATTGCCTTATCAGTGCTCAGCTCAGATTCACTTCAGAAAAAGGTTGGAGAAAAAATTACTCTCGTAACAAACGGGCAGGAAATTCAAAAAACTGTGACTGGCATTTATCAGGATGTCACCAACGGCGGGAAAACAGCAAAAGCAATATCACAACCATTTCCTCAAACAACTCTTTGGAAAACTATTCAAATCCAACTAAACCAAGGAGTAGAAATTGCGAAGAAAAAGACAGTATTTGAAAAAGAGATATCTCCTGCAAAAGTGACAGATATGAAAGAATACGTTCATCAAACAATCGGCAGCACAGCATCTTTAGTAAAAGTCGTTGCATTTTTGTCTACATTAGCTGCTTTTGGAACCGCCAGTTTGATGTTATTCATGTTTCTGCACATGTTAAAAGCAAAAGATTCAAGCCGAAACCATTTATTACGAACGATTGGATTTTCTAAAAAAGATGTAACAGTACAATATATCACAAGTTTTATAGTCGTTATCTCTTTGGGCACATTTATTGGCACGATCGCTGTCCACACGATTGGGCCAGCTTTAATGAGTGTAGGTGGCGCATCCTTAGGGGCATCAAGCCTACAGTGGCTAGCACCACAATGGGTGTCAGTTGTGTACCCAATCACACTATTGATTGTCAGCTTAGCTTTAACTGCTTCGTTATTGAAGACGTTTTTTACTAGTCAAACTACACGTCATACACTTTCATAAGGAGATGTTTCACATGGAACACTTGATTGAAACAAAGCGATTGTCTTTGCAAATTGATTCTTTAAAAGGACAGAAACAAATCATTCTTAAAGATATCTATTTATCGATAAATCCTGGGGAATTTGTGACCATTATGGGACCTTCCGGATGCGGGAAAACCTCCTTGCTTTATCAGCTTAGCGGGATAGAATCAGCCTCAACAGGAGAGATCAAATATAAAGGCAGTTTATTATCAGAAATGACAGATAAACAGTTAACTGCTCTGCGTTTAACAGATATGGGATTTGTCTTTCAACACAGCCACTTACTAAAAAATCTTACTCTATTTGATAACATCATTGCTGCAGCTTACTTAACAAAGAAAAAGCCAAGAAAAGAAGTGAATGAGCGAGCTAGATATTTAATGGAGAAACTTGATATTGATCATTTAGCAGATAGATATTTGTCAGAAGTATCAGGAGGTCAGCTTCAAAGAGCCTCTATCTGTCGAGCACTTATGAATGAACCAGACATTCTTTTCGCTGATGAACCAACAGGTGCTCTTAACTCCCATGCAACGAAGGAAGTGATGAATATATTTTCGAAAATCCATTCTGAAGGAGCGACACTACTGCTTGTCACACATGACCCAAAGGTTGCTCTTCGTTCTGAAAGAATCATGTTTATGAATGACGGAGAAATAACGGCTAGCTTACATTTAGGGAGACATGATGATGAGTCAACTGCCGAGAAACGGGAGACCAGATTAAATCAATGGCTTCAAGATTTAGGGTTTTAAGTTGGAATAAAACAGGCAGCCTTTCTGCCTGTTTTACTTTTCCTGGCACTCAAATGAATAATCCATAAACATACTATTAGTCTCTAGTATGATTTTGCCGCCTACTTGTTGACAAGATTCTGTCAGCAATTCGATTTCTTTGCTATAAAAGTATCTCTTTGACATATACAGAGTCACTAAAACAAGTAACAGCGTCGCCATAATCACTGTGATTTGCCAATCTAAGTTTTTAAATCTTTTTTTCATATCAACATCCTTTCCAACAGACTAATTTTTGTCTGCTTCTATCCGTTTCTATTCCAAATTTGATCTAGCATCATCATAACTGATTTTCTTTAATAGATCGACCTTCCAACTTACCCACCTATTAACTAAAATCTCTTTATTTGTAATATACCAGTGATATTTTTGATCATAATCATAAAATCCATTGTATATATTTCTTTTTTAGACGATTAAAAAAAGATTTTAATCATTTGTATAAACATTCAATCACCATTACAATTTCGTACATCACATGACCATAGGTCCTTTTTATTACCTCTTGGCAATCACCTCACAGAAATGATTATATTCTTCCAAAAATTGTGATATCGTTTTTTAGTGAAACAGGTGAAAGGATCTTAAAGAGGTGAAATTTCATGGCTATCATTTCTGCTGAACAGGTGGGGAACCGTTTAAATGATTGGCGAATTGCGATTCGCAAACATGATGTACAAAGTGCTAACGCAATGTACACAGAATTAAAGCAATTGCTTCAAGAAATGGAAGAGAATCAGGAGGTATTGACTTATTATTCATTGCTAGAAGGCAAGTATAAACTCATGATATATGAACGAAGAGGTAAAAAACTGAATGAACAGACAGAGTTAGATTGCCCCTCTAAAACAAACGACTTAATTGAATACTATTTTTACCTATACAAAGCCCTTTACGCTTCATATAACAGAGACTATGCATCAGCCATTGGACTGTTTAAAATTGCCGAGAAAAAACTGCAAAACATTCCGGATGAAATAGAAGTAGCTGAATTCCATACGAAAATCGCAAACTTATATATGCTACTTCGTCAAAGCCTAATTTCTCTTCACTATATTCAGAATGCTATAGATATTTTCAAAAGTCATGAAGGATATGAAAGAAGATTAGCGACAGCCATTGTCATCGCCGCTGCAAATTATATGGATATTGGCGACTTCACAAGAGCAGAAAACTACTACAAAAAAGCATTACACATCGCTGACAATCTAAATGATCATTTTCTAACTTCACAGCTTTTTCATAATATCAGTATTCTGTATGCCGAAGCTGGAGAATCGAAAAAATGTATCGATGCTCTAGAAAAGGCTCTAAGTGATGAAAACTACCTCTCATCGTGCTATTTCCATCACACCATGTTTATGTTAGTCAAAGAGCTGCTCTCTATTGATGAAAGAACACAAGCTCTCTATTACTTCGAATTGGTCAACCAAAAACACGAATCAGAGAAATGCCCCATCTATACAGCAAAAATGAATTTGCTTTACCATCTATATTTTACTGAGGATATGTCTCAAAAAGCTCAAGCCTGTTTCGAGGAAATCAGCATTCTAAAAGAATTAAAGGATGCTGAAGGTGCCTGTGAATTAAGTGCACTAGCTGCAAAACACTTTGAAGATTTAGGTGCCATTCATCAAGCCTATCTCTTTTTGAAGGAAGCCTATCACATGAACCATCCTATATTTGAATGGAGGAATTCTAATGAAAAAAATGAGTTTATTGATCCTTGCTTTAACCATCGTTGTTTTCGGACAAACAGTGTCTTTCAATTCGTTAAATGAGACGAATCCTGGCACAACAGAACGACCTATCGGAACTTAATATAAAAATTGATCACAGCAAAGAACCACTTGCCTGATCACAAGGCAAGTGGTTCCACCATTATTTTAATTGCTGATAAGATATGAGGCGGTGTATATGTACCGCAAGATAAGTAAGCTCATCATTAGGAATGACGATACTATGCACCTGTTTAATATAATCTTTGATTTTAAAAGCAACATCCATCGCCTGAGGATACAAGTGTGCAATTTGTTCAAACAACTCATTTTCTTGATCCGACAGTAATTTATTTGCATACAACCTCTCTACAAAGAACTTCACATGTGTAATGAACCGACTGTAATGAATATTCTCTTGGTCCATTTTCATATTCAATGTATAGCGCACAAGATTGACAATGCTCCCGATCATTTTGGCATATTTCATGCTATCTTTTGAATCGGATTCTTCACCTAATGCATTGATTAGGTGAAAGGCGATATTGGCAGCTTCTTCTTTTGGTAATTGTATGCCCAATGTATCATTTACTAACTCAAGAGCGTACTTCCCTACTTCAAATTCTTCAGTATAGTAATTTTTGATTTCCCAGTACACGCGATTCGTAATATTAATATTCTTTTTATGTCGTTCAACAGCAAAATTCAAATGATCCATTAAGGTAAAATAAACGCCTGAATTTAGATTTGAATTTAACCGTTTTTCTGCATATTGGACGATGCGCTGAGTTAAATCGATAAACTCTTGAGGCATAGAATCTAACAATTGAAGAAATTCTTTTGCTCTCATGTTATCGACTGACATAAAGACTTGGTCCGCTTTTTTCTCTTCTATCATTTGACCCGGTTTCTGTCCATAGCCAATCCCACGGCCAAACAAAACCATCTCCTGTTGGTTCTGATCTTCAGCCAGGACCACACTCGAGTTTAAAACTTTTTTGATTTTAAACATCGTCATCACCTGTTTTCATGATTGTGGTGTTCAATCAAGCGCTTCACCATTTGTCTCAATGACTTTTTGGTACCAATAAAATGAGTCTTTTCGAGATCGTTTTAATGTTCCGTTCCCATCATCATCTTGATCTACGTGAATAAAGCCATAGCGTTTTGACATTTGTGATGTACCTGCACTAATAATATCAATGGAGCCCCAACTCGTATATCCAAAGAGATCGACGCCCTCTTCAATCGCTTCTCTCATCTGACGGAAATGCTCTTTAAAATAGTTAATCCGATAGTCGTCATGGATAGAGCCATCACTTTCAACTTTATCCTTTGCACCCATTCCATTTTCGACAATGATAAGAGGTTTTTGATAGCGATCATACAGTTCGATTAAAGAAATTTTCAGACCAACCGGATCAATTTGCCAGCCCCAGTCAGTTGAAGGCAGATAAGGGTTTTTGACTCCTCGAATCGTATTTCCTTCTGTCTGTTCTAACCCTTCTTGAGCTGATTCAGTTAAAGACATATAGTAGCTAAATGAGATGAAATCGACTGTGTTTTCTTTTAGAATGTTGAGATCATCTGCTTCCATTTGAATATGAATATTTTTTCTCTCAAGCATCCGTGTAATCAGTGGCGGATATTCGCCAAACACCTGAACATCTGCATAGAAATAGTTTTCTAAGTTTTGTTTTAAGGCTTGTTCCACATCATTCGGGTGACACGTATGCGGATACGTTGTCAATTTTGTCAGCATACACCCAACCTGGCTGCCTGGAATAATACGATGGCAATCAGCTGTTACAAGAGCAGATGCAACAAATTGATGATGAAGCGCTTGATACACCGTCTCTTCTACTTTACCTTCTGGGCAACGATCAGGAATAATTCCTGCTGTAATAAATGAGTGGCGGTGAATACTATCAATTTCATTAAAGGTGAGCCAATATTTCACATCATGTTGATAACGTTCGAAACAAACATTGGCGAACTTCACAAAGAGATCGACCACTTTTCTTTCCACCCAGCCATTATATTTCACACTAAGGGCTAAAGGCATTTCATAATGAGAGAGTGTCACAATCGGTTCTATATTGAGTTTTTTCATTTCGGCAAATACACGATCATAGAATTGCAGCCCTTTTTCATTTGGTTCAGCTTCTTCTCCAGTAGGGAAGATCCGACTCCACGCAATAGAAATGCGAAGTGTTTTAAAGCCCATTTCAGCAAATAGAGCCAAATCCTCTTTATAGTGATGATAGAAATCAACCCCTCTGCGTTTAGGGTACTTTTTATCATCTGGGTCTTTTATTGCACGTTCTATATTTTCAGAAGTCACAACAAGATGTCCTTCATAATCTTCTACACTTAAATTGGAACGATACATTGCAATATCTGCAACTGATGGTCCCTTTCCATCTATATTCCAGGCGCCTTCTGCCTGGTTGGCGGCAATTGCGCCGCCCCATAAAAACCCTTTTGGAAAACCTTTAATTGTTGTCATATGTTTAGCCTCCTAATTGTGTGACAACCATCAATGTATCTTGACGATTGACCTCTTGTAATGGCTGTACCTTTATATCATATTGATCTGTATTTGTGATGACAGCAAGTGTAACTGGATCATAACCTGCAGCTATGATTTTTTCTACATCAAATTCAATCAGTAAATCTCCTGCTTGAACACGTTCTCCTGCCTGCACTTTTGGATGAAAATACTGTCCTTGCAGTTGAACGGTATCAATGCCAATGTGGAATAGTACTTCAACCCCTTGGTCCGTTTTCATACCAAGTGCATGATTTGTTTCGAACAGCATGGTCACCTCACCATCTACTGGTGCGTAAAGCGCTCCTTCTGAAGGGACAATGGCAATTCCGTCTCCCATGACCTTTGAAGAGAAAATATCATCTTTTACTTCAGATAGAGAGATCATTTGACCAATCACAGGACTTTTGAATGTTTCACCTGCTCCAATTTGTTCAGCAAATGCCGCTTGATCATTTGTCTTTTCTTCTACTGTTTTATCCTTACCTAATACAAAAGCAGCGATAAAGGCGACAATAAAGGAAATGACTGCTCCAATGACAGCAAACATTAGATTTCGTGGGAGCTCATCTGATATAAACATCGACATACTTGCTAATCCAGGGCCAACAAGTACAAAGGCTTGTATACCAACTAATCCAATGAAGATCCCGCCAACAAACGAACCAATCATGACACTTCCAAGGACTCGCTTATTTTGAAGTGTCACACCATACAAAGCAGGCTCTGTGATACCAAAAAATGCTGAAATCCCTGCCGAAATGGCTGTTGATCTGAGTACCTTGTCTTTTGTGCGTAGTGCTACAGCGAAACACGCTCCACTTTCCGCAATATTATGCGCAAGTGATGCTGGCAAATAAAGTGCTTCTTTCCCAAGGGTACCCATCGTTGTGACTGCATAAGGGACCATCGCTTTGTGCATACCTGATGCGACCATGAATGGAAGGACTGCTGCTAAAATCGCGACAGCTACCCATCCTACTGTATTAAACATTGCAAGAATGATGGATGAAAAACCTTGTCCTGCTGTAAAACCAATCGGTCCTAATAGAAGTAATGTAACTGGTACAGTAATGACTAATGACATCATTGGAACAAAGAAAATCCGAATTGGTTTTGGTGAAAATCGTGTAAAGAATTTTTCCATTTGAGCGTACAGCAATACAGAAAGGATTGCTGGGAACACTTGATACGCATAAGCTATATTTTTTACGTCGAATGACAGCAATTGCGCACCTTCAGTAAGCATAGCCGTCATGTTCGGAAGAAGAAGCGCACCGACTGCTGATAATGCGACCAATGGGTTTACCTTTAGTTTATTCGCCGTCGTTACAGCGACTAGTAAAGGCAGGAAGTAAAGAGGTGCGTCCCCTACCATGTTCAATATTTGATAGGTTTGACCCTTTGCATCCATCCAGCCTAATAGAGAGAAAAGGAGAAGAAATGATTTTAAAATCCCTCCGCCTGCGATAGCTGGAACAAGCGGCTGGAAGACACCGACAATGAAATCTAACAGAACTGTGCCTATTTTTCTTTTTTCTTTTGGCTGATTAGATGGCACGACTTGCCCCGATGAGCTGCTGCCCATTAGTCTTGTTACCTCTTGATACACTTCAATCACGTCATTCCCAATCACCACTTGGCATTGTCCTGACATTCTGACAGCTATGACACCTGGTGTTTTTTCTAGTGCTGGTACATCTGCTTTTTTCTGATCAATTAGTGTGAAGCGAAGTCTTGTGGAACAGTGCTCAAGATGCGCAATGTTTTCTTTACCACCAACATGCTTTAAAACGTCTTTGGCAACCTGTGTGTAATCCATTGTTTCTCCCCCTTTTCTCATACATGAGACCTATATTTTGGCAATAAAAAAAGGACCTAAAACGACAAATTAAAGAAACTCATCGTTTTTAGATCCTGCCTGCATGACCAGTCACATGTCTAATTTATTTATATTGGATTTGTTTTTAGTATATATCGATTATATGAAAGCGTCAACATTTATTTTTTTGAAATTTATTAAGGTCTATATACCTAAATTGATTTTCTTTAATTTAATTGAAACAATCTTTCTCGCTTGTTTATACATCGATATCCTTTTATCATCAATAAGAACTATCTCCATGATAAAAAACCAGATAAGTTTACTCATCTGGTTTCCACCATCTATTTTTTTCTTTCTTCCGCCTGCTTTTTGAAAGCATTCGCTTGTTTTTGATATTCCTTTTTCGTGACCGCTTTTAACTCTACGGTACCGCCTGTCATTTTAAATGGAAGTTTGATTGATTTTACATCTCGATCAGTGGAACCTTGAATGATTCCATCTTCAATTGAGGGCTCATAGCCCATAAAAAAATTTCTTCCATCCGTTTCACCCGAAACTTCTAATCTCATTTCTTTATAAGGCTTACACTCTTTTTCAGGAACAGTTGTTATTAGAAGGGAGCCGGTCCATCCAAGCTCAATATGCATCGTTTTCACCTGTAAAAATAGTTGTTTGTCCTTTGCCGTATAGAGAAAACCATAGATCTTCGCCACTTTCTCCTTGAAGTTTCTCATACTATCATAAAACCTATTTTCCGCGGTATCGAATAGATAATCATATCGTTTTTGAATATCTTTATGATATTTATCTAGCTTTCTTTGATTGATTGCCTTATAAATCGTGCTTTTCTTTTCGCCTTGTTTTTTCACTGAAAGGTCTTTACCTGAAAAATGAACTTCGTATACGATCGTTTCTTTACCTTGTGTGACTTTGAATTCATACCCGTTTTCTTTTGAACTGCCGGATAAGACAAATTGTTTTTTATAGATATGCGGATCCCATCTCACTTCTTCTACATACTTTTCATTCAAATGCCCCGTTACTTTCCCTTTACTCTCAGATACCTTAAACCAGCTCATTCTATCTTTCGTTTTATACGCAAATGCATAGGAATGGTTCAATGAATTTTTTTGTGCAATTGCTTGATATGCTGTCCAGCTGCCTCCACCAATGACTAGCACTGTTAGGATAGACACGATCCACATTTTCAATTTGCTCATACGTACCTCCTCTGTTAACATGTGTATTTTTTCTCCATTATCATGTCAAAACACAATGAACAAAATCTGTTATCTCATCACCTCCTTTATAAAATTTTAAAACCTGCTTGTATTTTCCACTGAATATCAATTATTATATATCTAAATGATATATCTTTTAGATAGGTGTGCTGATATGAAAAAATACAATGATACGACGTATGCGATTTTAGGTATTTTAACGACAGATTGTAAGTCTGGGTACGAAGTGAAGCAATTAATTGATACAAGCTTGCATCATTTTTGGAAAATTAGTTATGGACAAATTTATCCAGCTTTAAAGTTAATAGTCGAGGAAGGTCTTGCTGAGGTTTCACCTGCTTCTTCGTCAGGTCGCTCCGACAAGCGGGAATATCACCTGACTGAAAAAGGGCTGAAGACGTTAAGAGAGTGGCTGGCAAAGCCTCTTGATCAGTTACCAACAGAACGAAATGAAGTGTTATTAAAGTTATTCTTCGGTCAATATCTTTCGATTGAGAAAAAGCTGGTGCTTCTACAGGATTATGAAAGACAGCTTCGTATCCGTTATGAGACCTATGTTTCCATTGAAGAAAACATTCAAGAGCTTTATCCAGATGAAGCAGATGCGAAGTATTGGCTGTTTACTTTAGATTACGGAAAAAGAGTGGCTCAAGCAGGAATTGATTGGTGCGTGGAAACATCCCATTTGATGAAGAAGGAAGGGTAAATGAATGAAAAAAGACATACGTGCTGGCAGGTTTACAACAGAGAATTCTGACTCGATTGTTGTGTTTATTATCGGCATGCGGATCAACAAACGCTGGGCGGTTCATCAATGGATGCCTGTGTTCATGGCGATGCCTGGCATGATCAGAGAGCTGTATACCCATCAAGATGAGCTTGGTTTCCTCGGGACTGAGAATTACTTTGGCTTACGTACGACAGCGATGATCCAATATTGGAAATCAACAGATGACCTTCTGGCTTATGCGAAGATGGAAAAACATTTGGCGGCTTGGAAGAACTTCCATCAGAGGGCTCAGAACAATGACGCAGTGGGTATTTATCATGAAACCTATCAAATTCAAGTCGGCTCGTATGAATCTGTCTATGTGAATATGCCTTCCTATGGACTGAGCCAAGCGAGAGCGCCTATTCCAATTGGTAAAGGAAAACAAACAGCGAAAGAACGGCTGAAAACAACAAATTCCTAGAGAGCGAATCTCTAGGAATTTCTTTTTGCAACGGTCACAAAATGCTTTAATATGCGGGCTGTTAATCCCCAAATGGTGTAGTTTTCATAATCATAAAACCATTCCTCTATCGAACGGCTTCCCCAGCGGTACTTCTCACCATTCATGATTTTTTCATAAGGGAAATCCTCAGCAGGAGTTGGCTGAACGGATACATGATGTAGGTACGGCTCATATTGACTTAGCCATGATAGAGGCACAGTAAAGGTCTCTTCTACTTCTTCTTGATTGAAGGAGTGTTTCACTTTTTGTTCATCAATGATCCCGACATATGGGTAGACCACGAAGGATGGAGACGCAATGTAAGGACTAAGCTGTCCAAGAATCTCCACCGATTCTGGCGGAATGCCCAGCTCTTCATGTGTTTCTCGCAATGCAGCTTCCTGTCCTGTTTCGCTGCCGTCGAGTTTGCCACCTGGGAAGCTAATATCTCCCGGCTGTTTTCTCATGATGAGCGATCGCACCTCAAATAAAATATGCCATTCTCCGTTTACTTGCACCAAAGGGACAAGGACTGCAGCTTTGAACGCTGTTTCTTCTCCAATAAATAACGGTTGAGATTGATGTAAGTCATTTTTTAATTGGTCAATGAACACGGGCATCACCTATTTTCTGTTTCTCTTTCTTTTAGCGTATCATGGTTCACCTTTTGAAGAAAGATGATCTTATCTGACAATTATTTTTATCAAATTGACAACTTTACTTGTCAATTTGAATAACATGTTTTACAATCAAAGAAAGATTCAGATCAAAATTGAGGTGACAGAATGAAAAATCGGCTAAAAGAGCTTCGTGCACGTGATGGTTTGAACCAAACTGAGCTTGCCAAGCGTGCAAAGGTTTCTCGTCAGACCATCAGCTTAATGGAACGCGATGAATTAATGCCGTCTCTCTTGCTCGCTGTTAAGCTTTCACGAATTTTTCAGGAACCCATTGAACGTATTTTTCTATTCGAGGAGGATGAACTATCATGAAAACTGTATACAAACTGCTCTCAGGTGCTCTCCTTGGCTTTCTCGGCGCTTACTGTCTGCTGGCTGCCGAATTTGAAATGACACTTCTTGATATTGCATTTGAAGCGACACTTGTCATCAGTGGATTGACGATTGTATTGATTGTTTATTGTTTTTCAGGGATTTCACGTATGAAGAAAAGAGTATCTTTTTCGGTATCTGGAGATGAAGAGGATGAACTCGAAGCAAAACAGTATCGCACCTTTACTGATTCGACTTTATCCAATACGGTGAGTACCATTTTGTCCATAATTGCCACCGGTATGGCTATCGTTACCGAACAGCCTATTTGGCTGATTCTCGTCAATGTTGCTTTATTTATCGTCACCATTATCAGTTCTTATGTAGCGATATCCGTTCTACAACTTGTCTACCCTAATCGCAATCTCCCAAGCCCGTCTGACAAAGATTATAGTAAAAAGCTGCTCGCTATTTCTGACGAAGGTGAAAAGCATGTGATGCTTGGCGGACTGTTTCACACGTATCAAATGATGAACATCTTATTGACCAGTGCCATGTTTATTCTGATTGTGTATTCCCTTGGAGCCAATCACTCTCAACTCTTCTCAATCATCGTGATTGGACTTGTTTTAATCATTTTGAATGCAAATTATATGTTCAGGATTAGAAATCGTTAAATGAACAAAAGCGCAGCCCAATGCAAAGGCTGTGCTTTTCCGTCCATTATGACGCACGGCGTTTCTTTCGTGCATAAATCAATAATAAGAAACCAAACCAAACCGGTGTTAACAAGAGCGCCGGGCGTGTTGCATCCGCAAACAGCATGATCACAAGAATGGCAGCAAAAAGGACAAGAACACAAATGTTTACAAAAGGTGTGAACGGTGCTTTAAAAGTAGATGCTGCATGCAGTTCAGGCTTTGTTTTTTTATATTTCAAATGGCAAATTAAAATAATACTCCATACCCAAATGAAACAAATGGCACTGATGGTTGTGACAATACCAAAGGCTTGTTCCGGAATTAACTTGCTTAAGAGAGCACCGACCGATACCACAATTGTTGAAACGAATAGTGCATTACTTGGAACAGCGTGCTTATTCAGACGTCCAAAGGAAGATGGGCCCTGTTTTTGATGACTGAGATTATACAAAATTCGGCTCGTCGAGAACATACCGCTATTACAAGCCGAAGCCGCAGACGTCAAGACAACAAAATTAATGAGTCCCGCTGCTACTGGAATTCCAATCAGCCCAAAGGTTTTTACAAAAGGACTTTCTGATGCACTGAGCTCAGTCCATGGGTTGATACATAGTAAGACAAAAATGGCGCCCACATAGAAAAATAGAATTCTTAATGGAATTTTATTAATCGCAGACGGGATGTTTTTTTGCGGATTGGCTGTTTCTGCTGCGGACACACCGACCAGTTCCACTCCCACATACGCAAAGATGACCATTTGGAATGACAGTAAGAAGCCTGTGACACCATGAGGGAATAATCCGCCGTGTGACCAAAGATTTGTTACCGTCACAGGCCCTGTATCTGTTTGAAAACCAATGATTAAAAGGACAATTCCAACGCCGATCAATAATAGAATCGTAATCACTTTAATGAGTGCGAACCAAAATTCCATTTCTCCGAAAAGCTTCACCGTTAATAAATTAAATCCTAGTAAAATCAACAAACAAATGATGGCAGGAATCCATTGCGGGATATCAAACCAATACTGCACATACACTCCGACAGCAATAACATCCGCCATCGCGGTCATAATCCAGCAAAACCAATACGTCCATCCTGTCACAAAGGATGCCCACGGACCAAGGTAGTCCTCTGCAATATCGGTTAATGACTGATAGCCTGTCTTCGATAAGAGCAGTTCACCAAGTGCCCTCATGACAAAAAAGATCGCCATCCCGACAATTAAATAAGCAAAAATGATCGATGGACCTGCCAATTGAATGGCCTTTCCAGAGCCTAAAAATAGCCCAGTTCCAATGGTTCCGCCAATTGCAATCAACTGAACATGGCGGTTTGATAAATCTCGTTTCAATTCTTGTTGTTCCAATGCTAACGCCCTCCTACGACACGATCTTATACTGAAATAATGAACTCTCAAAAAGTCCATAAAAAAAGAGATTGGATGCGCTCCAATCTCTCGGTCATAAAAGAATAGCAAAATAGCGAAAAGCAATACACGGCGTCATCCATGCATTACAAATACAATATTTCGTACTCTTCTGTCCTTTTGCCTGAGATTGTGAACCCTTCGGCGCCGCACATTCATGCGGTCTCTCCAGAAGCTGCTCCTGCCATAGTGTGACCCACAGCAATCATAGCCTTCGTTATTTAATTAAAATGTTGCTATTTCTGAATAATTTCATATTTTACGCCTCTAAAAGAAAGCTGTCAATGGAAATCTTTTATGATTGACGGTGGTAGCCATATAACATCACTTCATCAATCCCTCTTGATTCATGTATAATAAATCAAAAGATGTTCGGCTCGTTTGCTGGAGAAATCCCTCTTGATCAAGAACAAAGTTAGGCAATCCATGGAAGTTGGTGAAAACAAATGAAAAAAATGAACAAACAGCGTGTCACATTACAGGAAGTCGCCAAGCATGCCGGTGTTTCGACTTCAACGGCATCACTTGTTGTTCGAAATAATCCTAGAATCTCTGAAGCCACTCGAAAAAAAGTACTGCAATCCATGGAGGACTTAGGATACGTATACGACCGCGTTGCTGCCAACATGCGGTCAAAAAGCTCAAATATCGTGGGTGTGATTGTCACGGATATTTCTAACACCTTTATTTCTGAGTTTTTAATTGGCGTGCAAACCACGCTTGAATCACTAGGCTATACTGTTTTACTTGGTACGACCTTTGACAGTGTCGATAAACAGGAGCGGCTCATTTCCACAATGGTAGAGCACCGAGTGGGCGGGATTATTTTAAACCCAGCTTCAAAAAGCTCTGCACGAACGGTCAAACAATTAAATCAAATTCGCACCCCAAAAGTACTGGCAAATCGTGAATTATCAGATGTGCAATGTGACTATGTCGGCGTTGATTATGAACAAGGTGCTTGGATGGCGATTCGTCATCTTCTTCAAAAGGGACATCGGCGTATCGCCTTCTTAGGCGGCATCAAGACCTCATCGACTTGGATTGAGCGGATGAAAGGTTTCAAAAAAGCCCATGACGAAGAAAATCTGATGATTGATGATTCTCTTATTATTGACATAGAACCTACTCGTGAAGGCGGGAAAGAAGCGCTTGCCCGAGTGATTGATCAGCCTGAGCCTCCTACTGCTATTTTTTGTTTTAGTGATCTAGTCGCATTTGGGGTCATTCAAGAACTATCAGCTCGTGACATTAAGCCTGGTGAAGATATCGATGTGGTTGGATTCGATAATGTTCCTGAAGCGGAGATGTACCATCCGCCGCTCACCACTGTTTCCTCCTTCCCCCGATCCATCGGGGTAAAAGCAGCGAACCTTTTATATCATAAAATGAACGAACAGGATGAAGAGCTGCAGAGATTGATCTTAAAGCCTCAACTTCATATTAGAGAAACCGCTCCCTCATGATGAAAAAGAGAATTGCATGCAGCAATTCTCTTTTTTTATTGATCAAGTCAACCATTTCTTTATTTCATTTTTATTTTTTTAAATCACAAAGTCATAAACTTGACACATTTAAAACACAGGAGTATATTTATCTCGTTGCTTCTTTTAGTATATCGTTATACCTATCTCGTCAGCTCGTTATTTTTCATTCAACAACAGTTAAATTGATCATTTCTGATTCTGATCAAATCATGAAGATCCACTTTCTTATTAAGACTATTATTATTTTTTATATTTCAGTAGAACGATGTACTTAATTGAAGAAGAAGAACAGATGAATATTCATTATTTTTTTCATCAATTACACAAGGGGTGTTGTGATGGGCATCATATTATTTACTTTTAAGGAAATAACAAAGGGTGTACAAAGAATTTGACCCTAAAGGGTTTCAAATATAGGAGTGGGAACATGAAAAATCCTTATATTAAATCGTCTGTTGGCATGTATTTAAACTACTTCATGCTCGGCATGATCAATATTATTGTAGCTTCCAACATGGACAGCTTATCTGAACGCTACCATGTGGATATTCCGAAAATCAGCTTGCTTGTATCGGCGATCGGAATTGGTAAACTGGTTGCTCTCTTTTTCTCAGGCCGGTTAGCCGACCGCTGGGGACGTAAGCCTGTCATTATTACAGGAAACTTTCTTTACTTATTATTCTTAATCGGTATTCCAACGACAACGAATTATACACTAGCATTTATCTTTGCGATTTCTGCTGGGATTGCAAACTCGTTACTTGATTCGGGAACATATCCTGCTTTGACAGAATCGTTTCCTAAAAAGGCAAGTTCAGCTTCTGTTTTAGTGAAGGCGTCCGTTTCAATTGGAGCGACTGTTCTTCCATTTATCCTGGCATTCCTTATTGCACATGACATCTTCTGGGGCTGGGCGTTCTTTGGACTAGGGCTTCTTTATTTACTTGTTGGGATTTACTTAATCTTTATGCCGTTCCCGAACCATAAGCAAGTCTCTTCACAGGATGACCTTCCAGTACAGGAACAAATGAAGGAAGAACCTAAAATGCTTGGTGAAGGCTTAGCTGTTGTGCTCATGGGGTTCACGTCGACTGCATTGTTTGTCGTATGGCAGACATGGCTTCCGCAGCTCGGGTTAAAATTAATCGGACTTGGCACAGAACAAGCCACACAGCTTCTATCTTATTTTAGTATCGGTGCACTGGTGTCTGTTCTCTTGCTGTCGATCGTCTTAGATAAATTCATTTCACCTATTATGGTTGCAATTATTTATCCAATTGGAGCATTCCTTGCGATGCTTTCATTATTTCAAATCGAAACATACAGCATTGTGATTGTCAGCACCTTTTTCTTAGGGCTATTTACAGCGGGAATCTTCCAGCTGGCGATGAGTATCATGATGAAACTATTCCCGACAAACAAAGCAACGGCTTCATCCTACGTCAACATTGCGGCAAGCTCCGCGTTTATTCTCGTGCCGCTCATTACAAGTGGGTTGGTCAGCACGTACGATATTAAAATGACGTTATTTTTCGATATGATCATTGCGGTTATGAGCGTATTGCTAGCGGTCTTTGTTCTTGGACGCATGAAAAAATTATTTAGATAATTAAAGGAGATGTCAATCATGACAAACATACATGAACGAAATATTGATGGGAAAACAAAATTAGTCGGTCTTCTTGCTACACCAATCGGGCACAGCCTTTCACCACGGATGCATAACCTTGGCTATACACTAACAGGGATCAACTATGCTTACCTCGCATTTGAAGTAGGGAATGATGAGCTAGAAGCAGCCGTATACGGTATGAAAGCAATGGGTGCTGCTGGATTTAACGTTTCTATGCCGAACAAAATGAAAGTATTGGATTACTTAGATGAACTAGACGATTCTGCAAGATACACACGTGCAAGCAACACCGTTGTAAACAAGGATGGCAAGCTGATTGGCTACAACACAGATGGTCTTGGCTACGTGAGAAACTTGATTGAGCATGGCGTTGAATTAGCTGGACAAAAGGTCACACTCGTTGGCTCAGGCGGTGCCGCTACTCCGATTGCGATTCAGCTTGCACAATCTGGTATTCGTGAAATTAGTATTTTTGCTCGTAATGATCAATATTTTGTTCAAGCTGAAGAAAATGTGACGTACATCAACGAAGAAATGAAATCATTTGGTGTCAAAGCGAACATTTTCCCACTTGAAGACAAAGACGCGTTCCGCCGTGAAGTAGCAGAAAGTGCAATCTTAGCAAACGGGACAAGCCTTGGCATGAAACCACTAGATCAGCTCAGCATCATCGATGATACGCTTGATGTTCTGCGTGAAGATTTAATCGTGACAGATGTCGTATACAATCCGCAAAAAACAAAGCTCCTTGCTCAAGCACAGGAAGCTGGCGCCAAAACCATTAACGGTCTTGGCATGATGCTATGGCAAGGTGCACTTGCTTACAAACTCTTTACTGGTGAAGATATGCCAGTTGATCAAGTGAAACAGATTCTTTTTGAAAACGACCGTTTCTAATACAAAAGAAAGACGACTTCCTAAGCGGAGGTCGTCTTACATTATTGACAAAGGGCTAAAATGATCTTCATTTTAGCCCTTTGTCTTCTTTTCAGCGTGATAGAAAACCTTTGCAGTCTAGGAAGGGCGAGCACAGGAGCGGAGCGAATTTGACATTCGTGAGCACCGGAGCACAGCCCTGACAAAGAATGCGAGGGTTTGTCTACACGCTGAGACGACTTCCGGCGGAGGTCGTCTTTTTTTTTAATCATGTACCATGATTTGGCGGTATCGATACAGGATATACAGTGCGCCGATAATGGCCGCAACAGCCACCACTGCATCGAACATAAAGATTTGTAAAATGGACAAGTGACTCTGAATTAAACCTGTTACGACAGGGATGACGATAGCCGACACACCGCCCGCTGTGGAGATAATTCCTGTCATCGTCCCTTTGTTTTTCCAGAAGAATTCAGCCATCACAGTTAACGTCAGCTGAAAAACTCCTGCTGTTGAAAATCCCAATACAAAAGCATTGACGGTTCCGATGACTGGGGATTTCACGACCAAGAGCACACAAATAGAAACAAGCGTAATGATTGGATAGATCAGCAGCACAGTGACCGGACGGACAAAACGGCGCAACAGAAATGCGAGCATCACGACAGACAGCAGCCCGCCCATGCTATAGTAACTGAGCAGTTTCACAGCACTGCCCGATGTCATCCCCAATATGGCCTCACCGTAAGTAGGAAGCCAAATTTGTGGCAACGCATATAGCCCATTTGACGTAAAGCTGATCACAATGAGTGCGATCCCTTCTCTCCAAAATGTAGGCTCTGTCGAGAAGCGCGGAAGTCCGTCATGCTCCGTTACCTGGACTTGCTCCACCTTGCGATGATTCGGAAATGGCAAGGTCCACAGCATCAAGACATTCACAAGATAGATCAGAGCAGGAACAAAAAATGCTATTCCATAAAACAAATCATGCTCTGCTAAAAAGAAAATCGCCAATGGCAAGATGGTTGCCCCAATTGATATAAAGGCCTTCACCATCACATTCGCAGATCCCGAGTTTTGCGGAAAAGCCTCCATTAATGCAGGATACGTCCCTGCATCCATGGCTGAATTTGCGACCCCTGCCAAAATCGCAAACGCAAACGCGATTTGGTAATTTGGAGACAACGGAATTCCGATGAGGAACACCGCCATCAGCACACCCGAAACCAAAATGACCGGCTTTCGCCCAAAACGATCTGACAGCACGCCCGATAAACCATACGTAAGCACCCTGCCAATGCCAAGCGCCGAAATCATATAACTAATTCCTGCACTATTGGTATCTAACTGTTTGATTAAAAATGGCATATTGGAAGCCAATATAATATTGACCATCCCTAATAAAAAATAATTGATATAAAGACTAGAAGCCGTTCTCACATACGGATTCCTCATCCTGACACACCCCTCAACACCATCGCAATGAAGTGATAAATAATGGTTACGCTTATAAGATCTCATATGTGAGGAAGAACAGCTTTGCAGCCTTCACGTTCATACATCTCATCATGTCATGCAGCTCACCGCTTACATGCCCTTCATGTATCAAGCATTTCTTCAATTTTTCACTGCTCTTATTTTATATGAATGTGAAAGGTAATGATAGTGAATTGCTTAAATTTGAGAGAAAATCATCGATCAAGCGTATGACTCCATCGTTAGAAAAAAAGAGTGGCTAATTCCACTCCCTAAAAGATGTGTCAACTCTATTCATCGTTAATTATTATAACCCCCAAATACTTAGCTCATAATAATATTCCGTTCGCTCTATGCATAAACCAAAACGAAAATCCTCTGCGACTAAAAGAAAATCACCATATCCAGTTGAAAATTTCGTTTGCTCAAGAAGCTGATTTAAATGACTAAACACTTCATCCACATTCACTAAAAAGGCTTCAATTTCACGATCTCGAAAAAATAGTAATCTGCCTTGTGTAGGTGTTATTTTTACCTTTTTAACCAATTCCTTTAACATTTGTTCAGATTTTTCAATATGCTCTCGGTAGTGGTTTCCATATATTTGAACTTTCTCTTCTCTTGATTGAAGGAAAGTAAAAACCTTTTGACAAAACAATTGATTTTCTTCGATATCTAAAAATGCGTTTTCTGGAAGTGTCATATAGCTTAATTCGTTCATTAAGTGCTTTCTTCTGCTTTTTCTTTTTAAGGTTTCGATTTTTGAGTTTCTGTTGTTATTCATAGATATCACCATTTTAGGGTTACCTTACTTTTTGTATTCAAACATCTTAAGATCTCTAATTAAACAAAGGCACTTGTAGCCTAAAGGTCTAATCAAGTGCCTGAATCATTATTCTAATCGTCAATATGATATTTAATCTTAGGATATTTCTGGTATTTTCTCTTTCCAAATTAACAACAGCCTTATGAATTCTTTTGTTTCAATTTTATTTTCATGAGGTTCTTCAATTCTATAATGATGTTCAACGATTGTCTCTTCTCTTTTGATACTTGCACTGGTAGCATTCAATGTAATTTCAAAGTTTTCATAAACTCCATCTATAACATTTTGAATATATTCTATATACTCATCCACTTCTTCTGTTGAAATATCTTGGATAAAATCTGAGAAAATACTTATTTCTTCTGAGAGTATTATTGCTAAGTCAGTCACCAAATTGATCTTCCTTAAATTCATATGAAGGGTTTATAGTGACTAATTTATACAGTCCAACTTGTCATCTGTTTCAAAGCCACAAAAATTAATCTTCATTTATTTGCTCATCCACTTCTTCTAGATACCTTTCTGTATCTAAATAAGATTCAATAAGATTATCTAAAAATTCAACACTAACCTCTCGACTATCTTCATAAATATGCATTTTAGCTTCAGCTTTTTCTAGTAAACTTATAATGTTTTTCATCTCTTTCAATTCATCAATATCTAATAAATTATAAGATAAAATAAAATCATTTTTATTTATTGCTTCTTTTATTTCAGAAATACTTTTATCTGTATGTTTTCTTAGAATCGAGATATATTTGATTTGATCATCATCTTTCTCTATTCGCATTTTCATTTTAGGCATTTAGTTTCTCCTCCATAGATTAGAAATCGTCAATAGGTTTAATTCTTTCTCCAGGTAGACTATTCTTCCAATTACCTCCATGCCAACCATTAAAATGTTCATTTGGTGTAGCTGGATATATAATTTCGCCTTTGTTCGCTAAATGTGGATATTGTGATGCACTGTAAGAATGGTGACCTTGCACAGTTTTTCCATCTACTTTAGGCTTCTTACCATTTAGAATATCATTTAATTGCTGCTTATCCCAGTTTCTGGTTGGATCCTCTTTATTCAAAATTCTTTGACGTTCCTGATACCAAAACTCATTCACACCAGTGTTTCTATGTTTGGCAAACTTTTTATTCCATTTATAATTTTCATATTCTAATTTCGTAATCGTCCTATTCTCAAATTTGTCTTTCAGCTCTTTCATCTTCTTAGTGCTTAACTGCTTTCTTTGTATAGGGTGCTTCCTTAAATCTAATCCTTTGGTTCTTTCTGCTATTATTTTCTCAGCAACTTTTTGTTCTCCGATCCTCAGACTACCATTGATGCTCTTTTTACTAAACGGCAAAAGGATTCCAAGAGCCGCGTTCATACTTGCTTCCTGCTGTTCTTTCGAGACCTTATTTCCAAACATGTCTCTACCTGTAATCGCTTCGCTGAAGCCGTTGGTGGCGGTGAGACCATATAGACCTTTTTGAGATGTTTTTAAGGCGTCAAAGGATTTTTGCGATGTCTTGTAAATGTCGACTGCTCTGACTGCGGCTGATGTGGCTTGAGTTGTTTTATAGACGGCTTTACCACCTTTGAAAATACGACCTGCCCATCCGACGATTGGGATATAACCTGCTGCTGCCATACCGCCTGCTGCGACGCGCTGTCCTGCGGTGAGCTCTTCACCTGTGATCGGGTCAACACCTGTAGCGGCGCGTTTTGCATCGTTCACGCCTGTCAATTCATTGACGATATTTCCGCCATAATCAAGTGCTTTTTCATACCAAGGACGGTTGGCGAGTGCTTCCTGTTCCTTTGCATTCTCACGGGCCTCTTCTTGTTCTTTTTTGATTTTCAGATATTCAGAAGTTTGCTTCTCAATATCGCTTTTTGCCTTGTAGATTTCACTATTTTGATACGCTTTGTTGTCAAAATTCATAGGCGAAATCGCTTTTCCGTCATTTGTGGCATTCATCATTTCCGTATACAATGCCATTGTAGCTTGCTGCTCCGTTTCTGACAAAGCATATTCATCTTTTACATTTTGATCAAGCTCTCTTAGGTCTTTCACTGTCTTTTTTCGCTCGTCTTCCGCATCTGCAATTTTTTCATCAAAGGTTTGACTATCAAATACTTCTAGAGAAATGAGGTCGTCGATGTCTTGAAAAATCGTTTTAAGCGCCTTTTTTTGATCCTTCACAATGCTTTTGGCATTTTTGATGCCCATATGTACAGCGTTGTCTAAAAAGTGTTCTTCTACAAAGGTGTCGCCGCCAAAACTCGTATCATCAAGTGTCCCAGAAACACCTTCATGAAAGGCTTTTTGCTTATCAATGAAGCTGATAAACATATCTACATTTCCAGCCAGTTCTTTATAAAAGCTTTTAATGTTATCGGCACCTTTTCCAGTGAAATCATCACCGAGGTTAGCCACGCCTTGAAGTGCCTTTTTTAAATCTACCATTTGTTCACGGAGTTCCTGGTAGTGTTTTGCCCTTGCATCCATGGCACTTGTTAGTGCTTTTGCATCAAGTATCTTGCTCAGAAGAAGTCACTCCCTCCATTATTGATCATAAAGTCTATTTTACCGTGTCCACCAAAACGGAAAAATAGGTTAATTGACATAAAAAACGGAATAGACTCTCTATTTAACGGGCTAAATAAAATAAGCTAAACAAAGCACTTTGCTCTGTCTAGCCATACATCCGTTTTATTTATAATCATTGACAGGTCCTTTATCCATCAATACCTCAATTTCATTAGAAGACTTCATTTTTAATTTAGGTCTCCGCTCAGAGTTTGGTTTGCTATAAAGCTCAAGTGGGCGGATGATCACACCATCATTTGTATTTTGAAGCATACCTGGCACACAAGAATAAATACGATCATTGTCATTGGCATGTTTGGAATGAATCGTCACAGACGTTCCTTGATGATTATCGATACTCATAGATACTCTATATCTATAAAAAGAACCTGTCCCGTTTGATTGAGCAGAATAAACAACCGGAACGACAGCAAGGATATCATCATTTAACCGTAGTTTAATAACTTCTGTTTTCATTGATTCATGGTCTCTACCGACATCTCCCATATGCTCAACAGCTCCGTTGCCTTAACTTTTGAGAGCAGAAATTCCTTTCGCACCAAACATAGCCACATCTACTTGCTTTCCTGACTTTGTGTAGACCAATGCATAAATATCATAATCGGTGCCGGACTCCCAAGATACTGTCGCTGTGATCTCAGGCGTTTTCTCTATTATGATCGGTTTATGACCTTTGTCTAGACTAATTTCACCTTGAACTTTTTCTAAACTGATAGGTGCAACAACTTTCTCTTTAGCCATTGTCTTCGTTTGAGCAGGGTCATCAATTGATTGTTTTTCAGGAGCCAATTGAGGTGTAGAAATATCCTGTTCATCAGGTTCAACCTCCACACCATAAAGCTTGCATAGCCCTTCCAGTCCAGAATCGAAACCACGCCAGATTGAGCGTGCTTTCGTGTCACCATTTCTTATATATAGCTCTACTACGACAATGCCCTTTTCATTTGTAAAGTTTACTGGTGTTAGATAAAGCACCTCGTCACCTGTTCGAATTTCTGCTTGTAAATTCTTCACTTGAGAAAAGCTCGATCCTTGATCCTCTGTTAGTGTAATAGCCATCTTTGTGATTCCAGAAGGCACTTTGCTCATATCAAAATTTAGTTGATGCCTTTTCAACTGACCTGATACCTCTGCTGGTAAAAGTGTCGCGACACCCGTAGCACTCTCTGGTTGATTGTAAAAAATAATGCCATGATCTCCTTGAACCTGATCCGAATCTGTTAAAAGAAACGCCGTTAAAGAAATATCAATTTCAGATGACACTTCATAGCTGATGGATACCTGTCCCTTTGGAGAGTTTAGTACGGTATTGGCTCCCATTTGCAGAGTGTGATTCATTACAACAACTCCTATTCTTCATCTACCATTTAACGTTTTTATAGATCAATTATACCAAATCATGTAATGAAACCTATTCATATCTTTATCTCTTTTCAACCTCTGCTGCGATACCTAAAAACAAACCACTCTCGAAACAATGTGTATAAAAGAATCATTCCTGCTATTATGGTAATATTCGGCCTTTGGATTCTTCTTCAAATATCCTTGAACATTAAGATCTTTCACAACTCAATGAACTATTTTATCGCCATAACCCTCTTTTTCTTTGTATTCAGGCATTAATAAAACTTAAACAACAAAAAATCACTCAGGCACATACATTTTTTTCAAAGGTAATAAAGATCTTGTCTCTGTTGGCATATCCTCATACCAATGTACAATAAGATTGACGAGTTCTTCTAAGTCCAATAGATGAACTTCATTATGCTTCGCAATAGCTTTTGCATGAGAGGTAAATCCGCCAGTAGAAACAAATAAACTATTTGCATTCATGGGGTTGGCTCCTAATAATTGCTGCACTTCTGGTGCACTGGCTGAATTTTTTCGATGCTTGACTTGTACTTTAATAATAGGCTTTTCAAATCCAAATGCATCTTTATAAGCTAATACATCTACACCGCCGTCAGGACCTTTTGGACTCACACGAACATTGTATGACATAGCTTGCAGTAAGCCCCCGACTAAGTCTTGCATCTTCCACGGATCCAATTTATCCACCTTATCTGCAATCATCACAGTTGCTTTGCTGACTAAATCTTCAATAATTTCATCTTCTTCGGTTTCATCTTCGGATGTTGGTATAGAAGTAGGGTTTTTAAGTAGGTGTTCAATTTCTTTCCCCCAATCATCTACACGAAAAACAGTTGATATAGAACCGAGGCTGTTTTTAGCTGATTGACTGAGAGAATCTCGTTTCACTGCGATTGGTTCCCAGTTGACTTGAATATGATTTGGATACATTTTATCCCCTGCTGCTTCATCAAAAAAATGTGGAGCAGTCACCGTACCAACTCGATATTCACGGCTTTCTTTTATGTATGTAATAATTCGATCTCCATTTTGAATTTCTCTACTAAACCTCCATACCTGACTAACCCAGCTTCTTCTTGTAAAAGGTTTGCTCTCGGCGAAGATGACATCAGCTCGGGCATTCATCTCTTGCTTTGTTTGATATTGTTTTGGATTACCTAATTTCGGCCAACCGATTGATGCTAACCCTTTCTCTTCCCACATCGGAATTAAATCATTCTGGTCACCTGCACGAACCATCCACCATTTCGTCATTTACAATCTCCCCATTTCACTCTTCTTTCTTACTAAATTATAAGACTTATATCTAGTGAACAAAAGGATATACACACCAATTTTTCCGAAAGAGTGCAAAAACCCGAACAAGCATATACCACGCTCACCCGGGCTTCTATTTTTTCCTTTATTATACTTCTTCACCATTCGTGGCAATGACGTTTTGGTACCAAGTAAACGAATCTTTTTTAAGTCTCTTCATTGAGCCGTTGCCTTCGTTGTCGCGGTCAACATAGATCATGCCGTAGCGTTTTTTCATTTCGCCTGTTGTGAATGACACGATGTCAATGATCCCCCAAGGTGTGTAGCCAATCAGGTCAACACCGTCGTATTCGATGGCTTTTTTCAGTGCTTCGATATGAGAAGCGAGATATTGAATTCGTTCTGGGTCATGAATGGAACCGTCTTCCTCCACTTGATCTATAGCACCAAACCCATTTTCAACGATGAAGAGCGGGATTTGATAACGATCGTAAAAACGATTCAACGTATATCTTAAGCCAGTCGGGTCAATGGACCAGCCCCAGTCACTTGATTTGATATAAGGATTGTCTACACCATGCGGAAGGGCTCCGTTGACAATGTCTCCGTCGTTATCAGACACTGCATCACTTTTAACTGTTGTCGACATGTAGTAGCTAAAGCCAAGATAATCTACTTTTCCTTTTCTTAAGCTTTCTTCATCGCCTTCTTCAAACGGAATATGATAGCCTTCGCGTTCGAATTCTTTCAGTGCATAGCTCGGATAGTAGCCCCGAACTTGTACATCTGGGAAGAAATAGCGTTGTCTCATATATTCTTCAGCAAGCATGACATCCTCTGGATTTGAGGAATACGGATAGATTGGTACGTGAGATACCATTGCACCAATTTGAAAAGCAGGATTGATTTCTTTGCCTTTTGCTACTGCCCATGCACTTGCAAGTAATTCATGATGTCCTGCTTGATACATGATTTCTTTGGCATTTTCGCCTTCTTTGACTGATACCCCTGAGTTTGTCCATAGGAACAGCGGGTTGTTGACATCCATTTTGTTATTGATTTCATTAAATGTCATCCAGTATGTGACTTTGTCCTTGTAACGATTGAAGCACACTTCAGCGAATTTCGCGAAGTATTCAGCGACTTTTCGGCTTCGGAATCCGCCGTATTCTCTTGCCAAATGAAGCGGCATCTCAAAGTGAGACAGTGTAATCACAGGCTCGATGCCATGCTTGAGCAGTTCATCAAATACATCATCATAGAATTGTAAACCAGCTTCATTCGGTTCCGCTTCATCTCCCTTTGGGAAAATTCGGCTCCAGCCGATCGATGTACGCAAGCATTTTAACCCCATTTCGGCAAACATCGCGATATCTTCCTTGTAACGATGGTAGAAATCGATTGCTTCATGATTCGGATAAAATTTACTGTCTTCTATCGTCTCCGTAATTTGTCTCGGTACTCCGTGAGCACCAGCTGTCATTACATCCACAACACTTGGGCCTTTTCCTGCTTCATTCCATCCACCTTCGAATTGATGTGCAGCTAATGCTCCGCCCCATAGAAAATCTTTTGGTAATGTCATTATCTATTCCTCCTATTTCACAATTGTGATCATGACGTCCGTTGGCTGTATCACCACTAGTATATGCACATTATAATTATACCGGTACAATTTATCAATACATATATCATTTCAATTAACATATCAAAGAAAAATCGGTATGTGCTATAATCAAAGACAATAAATCGTGAAAACAAAGAGGAATGGCTATGTTAAAGTATCAACAAATTGCGAGCGATATTGAAAAATATATTGTCACCCATGAGCTGCAGCAAGGGGACAAGCTTCCTGTACTTGAAACCCTCATGAGCCAATTTGCTGTGAGCAAAAGCACCATTATCAAATCATTAGACCTACTCGAAAGAAAAGGAATTATCTATCAAGTGAGGGGCAGCGGCATCTTTGTTCGAAGACACAGACGCAAGGGCTACATCAGCCTTTTATCCAATCAAGGGTTTAAAAAAGATTTAGAGGAATTTCAACTGACTTCAGAGGTTTTAATGCTAGACACCATCAAACCGCCTGAAGAAGCAGCGCTTAATTTGAATATTGAACAAGATGAGGATGTTTTTTACCTCAAACGCATCCGTTACATCAATGGACAAACCTTATGTCTAGAAGAATCCTATTACAGAAAAACCATCATTCCCTATCTCAACACAGAAATTGCCGCCGATTCTGTTTTTAAATTCATCAGTGAAGGCCTTGGGCTCAAAGTCGGCTTTTCCGATATGTACTTACAAGTGGGCAAACTGAATGAAACCGAAGCAAAACACCTCGGCCTCAAACAAGACGATCCCGCTCTCCGCGTCGAAACCGTCTTTCATCTCACAAACGGCCAGCCTTTCGATTTCTCGAAAATCACATATAACTACATGCAATCCCAATTTTTTATTCAGGCGAATAATTATTATGGGTGATGGAAAAGACCCCTCATAGCTGAGGGGTCTTTTAAAGTGGACATATTATTTGTAATAGTTATAGTCATTAAACGTTGCTATCATATCTTCTTGTGTTCCTTTCTTTCCACGATTCGTATTAAAATATAATGTTCCGTCATCAAAATCGACAGCTTCTATTTCAAAAAGAGTAAATGCACTGCTCGTAATTCGGAATGAAAGGTCTTTTCTCGTAAACAATTCTTTTGAAAAATCCTTTGTAGGTGTCTCCTTTTGCTCTTTGATCATTTGATTAATATTTAGCGGATATGTGAGAATAACACTCACATTAGAAGCTCCTCCGTTAGTAGCCGGTTTAGATAAAGGTACATATAATGTTCCTTGGTAGAATGAGATTCCTTGAAGAATGTATTTGGACACATCGACCACTGATTGGTTTACGACAGCTTTTGTATAATTTAATGCAAATGTTGCCTCATATTCAAACTGCCCTTTCTTGTCATTGAAATTCCCAATAAAAAAGCGATTGCCAGACCTTACAATAAACTTATCGGTTCCAACAGAATATGTGATGCCGCTAATTGATAAATTCGTCCCTTGGTACTGCAGAACATAGGATTTAGCCACTTTGTACGTATTTTTCTTCGTGTTCACACTTAACTTCACTATCTTTTTTACATACTTTACACCATCGGTCATCGGCGCTACATACAAGCTAACTTGTTCATCACCTTTTTGAGCTTTCACAGCTAGGTCATTCGCATGTCCTAAATCATTGCTAGTACTATTGGTGTCAGAGTTTTTAAGGAGCTTAACAGTTCTTTTGCTAGACGAGGTGTTCATTTTTATCGCGTACAATTGCGTCAGATGGTTTGACGTATTTATTTTTGCAGAATAAATCGTATTATTATTACGATCTACAGCCATCCCTTGCATAGAAGTGTAAAATCCAGAACCAGACATTGCAGAATACGTTGTATACGTGTTGAAGTATCCTGATTGAGCCTGAACAGTAGTAGACCACATACTGCACAAAAAGATGACAGCCATTGAAATGATAATCTTTATTTTTTTCAAAAAATCACGCTCCTATCAATGAAATTTGTATCATTTAGCTATTTAAAAAATCGCCACCCTAAATGAATGGCGATTGAACACTCTACTTTTCAGCCTGAAACTTCTTTATTGTCTTATTACTTTCCGACATGCCTTTCCCAGTGACGGTGAAGTAAAGCTTTCCACCCTTGGCACCTAGTTGTTTAAAAGTGACTTTCACAACCTTGCCTTTAGAAGCCGTTGATTTTCCAATCAGCTTCCCTGATGAATGATAGATTTTGACAACATCTTGTTTCGCTAATTGACTGATCGTGACAACGTCTTTTTTCTTCTTGTTGTTCACGATTGTGATTTGATTGCTTTTTAGCGAAGTAGATGGTTCGCCTTTAAAAGAAATGGCTTGCTTTCCGCTTTCCAGCATCTTATCTTCACTACGCGTCACAAACACTTTGCCGCTCTTGGTCCCTACTTGTTTAACGTACAATTTGATAGATGAACTGTTCGCTGGTTTTGATGTGGCAAGTAGTTTTCCATTTGTTGAGTAAACTTTGATGACATCTTTTTTCTTGATCTTACTCACTGTAATGACGTCTTTTTTATTTTTAAGATTATTGATTTTGACTTGATTGGCTTTTAAAACATTCGATTTTTCACCCTGATAACGAATGGATACTCGATTGCTCTCTTTTAAACCAGGCTCTTTCATACTGATATAAAGTGTTCCATTTGTTTGTCCTAATTGTTTCAAGGAAATCGTCATGTTCGAGCTAGATGCAGTTTGTTGAGCAATTGCTTTTCCACCAGAAGCTTGTTTAAAGATTTTAATGACGGATTGTTTTTTGATTCCTTTTATCGTCACCGTATCGTTTTTTCCTTTGTTGTTTGTCACCTTCACTTGAGATGATAGAAGTGGAGATGTGACGACTTTTTTAACAGTAACAGCTGGCAGGGCAACCTTTCTCTTTCCACTTTGCAACGTGATGGTCACTTTAGATCCTTCCGTTAATTTCCCTGTTTTTAATTTGAAGTTTTTTCCTGGTGTAATGGCAAATGGTCCATATTTCTTTTTCGTTATGCTTGAGCTGAGTTTCGACATCGCTCTTATTGTGTTATTCGTTGAATCAGTTTGCACCTCTACAACAGCTTGATCACCAAACGTACTAATGCCATTAATCGTATCACTTGAATCATCGATTTCTTCCACAAAAACTTTCTGTACATCTTCCTGAGATTGATCCGTTTCATTTGGGTTATCTGCAATGAACGACTTGACTGTAATTAAGTCACCACCGATTAATTTTGAAACAGGAACATCATAGACGCCATTAGAGTCTGCCTGACCTTCCCCAATGACTCTGCCTTCTCCATCTAAAATATTGATCATACTTTTAGGAGTTGCGGTTCCACCCACTGAAGTTGAAAGCTGAGTAAATGGATCAATAGTCGGAGCTGTTGATCTAAGTCGGAAAGTGGTCTCATATAAAGCATTATCAAAAGAGGGTTCCATCACTTGAAATTTACTTTGATCCAATGCTTTTATTGTGTTTTTGTCCACACTCAATTCAAAGTTGCCATCACCATCTGCAGTCATCGATTGAATGATGTCACTTGATTTTTGATTTTTAAAGACGATCTTTGCATAAGGAATTCCCGTTTGGCCTTTCACTGATTTAGACCATTTTGTCGTAGGAATAAGTGAGATTTTCTTAGGATTAACAATTTTTTTGTAAACGTCGATATTGCTTCCAGTCGTCATTTTCACTGTTAGGAATGTGCCTGCATTTAGGACAGGTAGCTTTAAATGAATGGCATCATTGAATATGCCTGAAGCAATCACTTTGCCATCTTTCATGACCTCTACTTTTGTGTTCTTCACCGTTTTCCCAGTTAGCTCCTGAGAAGTATCATATATCGGATCTAATGAGGTAAAAGATTCCTTGAAAACATACACTTTGTTTGAAGAAAGCTTTGTCCCATTTTGGTCATACGTATCTAACTCCACCGTTTGGCCTGAACTAATGTTCCAAGAAAACAACTTAAAGTTTCCGTTACTATCTGCTTTTGCGTAGTGCATATATTTAGATTTCCAGTTACTCGGAACACCCCAATCTACGAATGCAACGATTGCGTTTGGCGCTGTTTTACCTGTTAGATAATTATCACCATATTGATAACGATCAATCGTTGTTTTCGTTCCACCCTCTGCGGCACTCACATTTTCCTGTATATTGAAAGTTAACATCATCATACAGAGAATAGAAGCTACTATTTTCAGGACTATTTTCATAAAGTTATCCTCTTTTCCTATTAATGTTTTAATATACAAATATTATACATTTTATCCAAAGTAGGCACAAGAGTTAATATCGTGACTAAAGACTTATCTAATTACTATTTTAATAGATACTGTGAATTTCAAACTCTTACATGAAAACTTCCGATTTAAAGTATCAAAAAGATTCATTTTACGAATGCATTGAACAAACTTATGATAAACGTAACAAGAATGTACAGGAGGATTCATTATATGAGAGATATTAGGGTGTACCATGTCGATGCATTTACAACTGAGAAATTTGGAGGAAATGCTGCTGGGGTCGTGTTGGATGGTGATCTTTTAACGGAGGATGAGATGCAGAATATCGCCAAGGAGTTGAATTTACCGGAATCTGTCTTCTTGCTGCCTGCACATGATAAAGAAGCTGATTATCGGGTTAAATACTTCACACCGACGGAAGAGGTCAATTTCTGCGGCCATGCGACTGTTGGATTGACTTGGCTTTTGGCGACGGAGCTTGGGCTGGCAAAAGAGAAAACAGGGGTCGTGTTAGAAACGAAGATTGGCAATGTTCCTGTTGTATGGCACGAAGAAAATGGCAAGGTCATCGATGTGGAAATGACGCAGGTGACGCCGAAAACGCGAGATTTTATGATCGATTTAGAAGAGCTTAGTGACATGATTGGTGTCAGCAGTGACCGCATTGATCCATCCTATCCTATCAAATTAGCAAACACCGGAAACTGGCATCTTCTCGTTCCGATGAAGCACCAGGAAGACATTGATCAAGCGGCACCGAACTTAGCGGCTTTAGGGAAAATGAATAAAGAGCAGAATATCACGACGACTCACCTTTATACATTTCATACCACAAAAGAATGTGATCTTTACACGAGAGATTTTGCACCTGGAATTGGGATACCCGAAGATCCGGTGACGGGGGCAGCAAACGGAGCATTGGCTGGCTATCTTTATGTAGAGGGTATCATTTCTCAGCAAGAAATCACTCATCTGAACATTGCCCAAGGGGATGCCATCGGCAGACCTGGCATCCTTCGTATCACGGTCATTCCGAATGAATCAAAGCCTGTGATCAAAGTGGCAGGCGCGGCGGTTATCACTATTCGCGGCGCATTGACCTTATAAACCATCAGCTTGAATGGGAGGCATCTCGTTCAAGCTGATTTTACTTGAAATGATCTTTGACCACTTCGATCCATCTTCTAGCCGATGGGGATGCTGCTTTGAATGATTTGAACGCCAAGTTGATCTCACGATATACGCTTGTCTCAAGTGGAATCACTTTGGTATGAGACATCTGCTGCGGCAAAATTAACGTCGGAATAATGGTCACTCCAAGTCCCTCTTGAACCATAGAAATGAGCGTATTGTTGTCTCCTATTTCAAACAAAACATGAGGCTTCACGCCTCTTTCTTTTAATAATTTCTTAATGAGCAGGTCACAGCCCGCTTTTGGCATAATGAATGCTTCATCATGGAACGAGTCAACTTCTATCACTTTCTTCGTATTGAAGCGATGATCCTCTTGCAGGAGCACCACCAATTCATCTTGAAAAAGTGGAATGGTTTCGAATTCTCTCGATGGCTGCGTTAAAAAACCAACATCAATCGTACCAGACGCAATCCAATCCTCAATCTCCTCATAACCACCTTCATATAACTCTACTTGGATATTGGGATACACTTTGGTAAAACGGTGAATCAGCTGCGGAAGCATTTTTGAAGAAAAACTAGAGAACGTTCCGATCTTGATACTCCCCACTTCTATCCCTTGAATCAACGCCGCCTCCTGCTCAAGCAATGACGCATGATGAATGATTTGCCGAATATGCGGCATCACCCGCTCACCTGCATCCGTTAACGACAACCCGTTTCGATTTCGCCGAAGCAGCACAACCCCTAACTCTGACTCAAGCTTTGCAATATTATGACTGACTCCAGACTGCGTTAGTCCAAGCTTCTCCCCGGCTTTTGTAAAACTGCCGCACTCGACGACTGTTAGAAATACTTTGTATTGGAATGTGATCAGTTTGGTCACCTCATTAGATCTTGGCAAAATCTACTGTTAGATATTTCTTTGATTTTTTGATTTAACTGTTGTTCTATTAATTCAAAGCAAGACTGCTGAATCCATAAACGTTTAAATGTATAGACCTGTTCTTTTTCATCGCCATGCAAATCTTCATCTGTCTCTAACTGAAAATCAGTTAAATCGATTTTGTCATGAACATGCATTTTAGTAAAAACATGAGCATTGTGAAAATCGTGCATATGCTCTACTAAAGAAGAGATCGTGGTGATAAAATCATCAAAGGTATCTTCTTCAAGTGTTTTTTTGAGATCGACATTACTATGAACATCAATAGAAATGTAATTATCTCTCTCATCCAATTCTTCTTGGATAGCTAGTGGATTATCATGAGTCGTTGCTTTTCTATTTAAATCTGTAATGGAGAAATAAATAATGATTTCTTTTTTATCGAGAAATTCATACTCCCATAACTCTGCATTTCTCAATCTTATGATGCGAGTGAGATTGTTCAATTTATTTAACCCTCCAATTAATTTGTTGTTGTCGACGACGAAGACCTAGACGCTGCTTCATCAGCCTTCACACAATCAATCGCAACAACGAGTGCAATCATCACAGGCTCCATCTCTTCTTTCAAAATATCGACCTTATAACTATCTCCCCATGTAAACCATTCCTTCTTCACCTGGCCGATCACTTCGCCGTTTTGCAGCACTTGGAAATTCATATCCCACCAGTTACCCTGCACTTCTGCACCCGCAGCATCAATTGAATATTTTGCTTTAAAGAACGTAAACTCTTTTTTGATCGTCAATACCTCTTGACCACCAACTTCTACTAAAAACTTCGGTAAAAAGCTAAACATTTTCTTCGTAATCACAGCAATTTCTTCTCGTTCTGTATTCAGAATGGTGAACGTCTTCGGCACCTTCATAAAGCTGCCCTCGACTACATACACATCGTTCTCCTGCTGATCCTTTACCGTAAACCTGCCGCTCAGACTAAATACTTTCTGCTTCATATATAGTTGCTTCATACGTACCTCCGATTAAATTTAAACATTTATCAGTCTTTTATCCATTCTTTAATTACATCTAATTATACCAAAAAATAGAATGATCAAATAACATGTCAGAACTCATGCAAGTTATAATGGAAATATAAACAAAATTGAGAGGGGAACTCATGAAAAAAATCACGTTTTTTGATTGGACCATTCAATTACAAGCAAACTTAACGGCAATAACAGATCATAATGAAAAGAAGATGGTCATTTTAGAGCCATCCATTGAATTAAACGGTGTGATATGGATAGATGAAAACAACGAGCTACAAATCAAACCTACTTGGGATTGTGTCATTACAATCGATCCAACCAACAAATCTCTAACAATCCGGCAAACTGAAGAAGTATTCGGAGATGTGTACGAATGAAAACAGGAGGAATGATGAAGGAAACCACTTTTTTTGATTGGACGGTTCACTATCCTGAACATTTAACAGCAGTCAAAGATGATACAGAAAAGAAAATGGTTTTTCTAGAACAGACCGTTGAATTTAAAGGAATTATCCGTATTGATGAGAATAATGAACTGCAAATGAAGCCGACTTGGGATTGTGTCATTATGATTAATGCAAAAAACATGTCCGTCACAGTTTGTGATGCAGAAGATGTTGTAGGTTTGCCGTAGAAATTAAAAAAAGTCTCGTTTGAGGAAAATAGCCCAAATGAGACTTTTTTGTTTAGTTATACTTAATACCATTTACAAAGTAAGCTATAGTTTCTATTTCATCTTCTTTAAGTACTCTGTTCACGTACTTTTGATATTCATTCGTGATTTTCTGCTTATCTCCACCACATAGCTCAGTGAATTTCGCAATCACCCTAAGCGTGTCTCTTTCCTGACGAAACTCCTCTTTTGTCCACGGTCTTTGGTGTGAAGGAATATACGTATCTGCATCAAAAGCATCTAACTCATCTAAAAGACGCAAGATTTCTTTCACCTTATAATGTACTTTTTCAGCATACATTTTCGGATAAATACAATCACCAAGAAACAGGATTTTCTCTTCTTTCACATACACGATCACGGAATCAGCAGCATGATCGCCTCCAACATGCTGCACGACACAAGTAACCCCGCCAAGATCAATTTCCATCCGCTGGTCAAACGTCACATCCGGTAAAACCACCTGAATATCTCGATGATCCTGATATTCTTCTTTTATCGCCTTCGCGCAGAACTCAATCTCCGTTCCTTCCCTCACCCGCTCATCAATCGCCTCATCTGACCAAGAAAACGGAACAAGCTTCTCCATTTCCTTTCTGGTCTTTGCAGAAGCAATTGAAACCGATTGAGGCAACGCCGGTAGACCAAAAATATGATCCCAATGCCAATGCGTGAGGACAACGAGATCGGGCGTGGCGTTCTCTTGTTTTAAAGTTTTTGGGATGAAATATTTCGCATGATCTTCTGAGTTACCGGCATCGATCATTAATGTTTTTTTATTGCCTACGACCATGCCTAGGATAGGGCGGTCTGTGAGTGATACTGGTGTGATGTACCTAAAACTCTGACCTATTTTTTTGATTGAGTGCATTGGAGCTTCCTACTTTCTGTCATTATATTTTAGATTGAATCAAGTTTTTCTCATCGTTCTGCTGTTTATGATTAAGTATATCGAATTTCATTACTCGAAGTAGCACGTGAAGCCAATATTGTTACAATGATCGCGATTGCAACGCCTAAAGCACCTGCCCAAGTAACGGAAGATAGAGAAACTTTCTCTACAAAGATACCTCCAATAGCTGCACCTGCAGCCATCGCCAATTGCATCATTGACTGATTGAGACCTAATAGTATACCTGATGACTCTGGCTCCATTGTAGCTAAGTGATATTGTTGAGTCGGGCCAGAAGACCATGCAGCAAATGACCAGAATATTAAAATGAGCAATACTCCAACATAAGAATGCGTAACTAGTGAGAGCAATATGAGCATGATGACATGTAATGTCATTCCACTAATCAGAGTAAAATTCACACCCCATCGATCGGTACTAAATCCACCAAACTTTGACCCAACTAGACTAGCAATCCCGAATATGAGAAGAACTCCACTCAGCAATTTGCTGCTTACACCTGATATGTTTAAAAGGTAAGGGGATAGATAGGTATAGGCAATTGAATAACCACCGAGCCAGAAAAAGGTGATGGCTAATCCCAACACTACTTTTGGTTTTTTAAAAAGAGCGAGTTGTTGAATTAAAGGTACAGGTTTATCCCCTTGAATTTTTGGAATCGTAAGAGAAATTATAGCCATAGCTAATAATCCGAGTAAGGCTATTCCTCCAAATACAGCTTTCCAACCGAAGAAATCACTAGTCATTCTGCCCAGTGGAACTCCAATGATCAATGATGCTGTAAATCCCATTACTACTGTAGCAATAGCTGTACCTTGCTTACCTTTTGGTGCAATTTTTTCAGCTATTGTTAATGCAGTAACTACGACCATCCCCGCTCCAAGAGCCATAATAATTCTTGACACAATAAATAATTGATACCCAGGGAGGACAAATGCAAGAATATTACCTAGAATAAAAACGCTAAGTGAAAATAACATTAACTTGCGCTTATTCATTCCCGATGTTAAAGCCATTAATACTGGGGTGAAGATGGCATACACAAGAGAAAAAATCGTAATTAACTGGCCAGCTGCAGCTATCGTAATCCCTAATGATTCAGAAATATTATCCAAAATACCAGAGATGATATACTCTGATGTACCAACTAAAAAACTTACAATAGCTAAAATGTAAATCTTTACAGTGTTTGACAATGTAGATCACTCCTTATATATAATACATTTACATATCTAGAATTGTTAATATGTATGGACAAAAAAACATATTAAGATAAGTCGATGTGTATTTAATAAATGAAACTGAATTCTGATGTATGAATTCAGTTCATTTATTAAATATTTTTTTCTAGAATCTTAGCAATTTTTTTTATGGCATTTTCATCTCTTTTATAATACGTGTATTTACCTATACGCTCTGTCGTAATTAATCCAGCTCGTAGTAAAATTGAAAGGTATTGAGATGCTGTTGATTGCGTCATTTTCAATTTATCTGTTATTTGACTAACACATACCCCTGTAGTATTCATATCAATCCCTTCATGAGGTGTAAAATGACGATCAGGTTCCTTTAGCCATTGTAAAATTTGCAATCTGGATTCATTGGATAAGGCTTTAAAAACTTCTATTGGCTCCATACACCCCATTATATCGATAAATAACGATATGTCAACATGTGTTGTTTGAGATCCCTTACAACTTTCTATTTTCCTAGGTTATTCTCGCCGCTTTAGGCTTAATCGTGTTTTTTTGCGGGAGTGGTGGGAAAAATCCTTTCTCTGTTTTCCTGCTGGCAATGGAGATGTTTGATGGGAAAGGCTGCTTATACATCTAAATTTATCCTTCTCATTCCTCACTTACTTATGATACGGTTCTCCGCGGTATCTAAATGAGGTTATTACCTACATTAGTTTCGTTTATTTACATTGAATGACGTTTTAGTTTAATACCCTATTTAATAATCCTCCATAAACTCATTTATTTTAACTTTCTTTATTCTTTCTTTATAGTCTTCAATTTTATCTTGAATCCATCTTCTATGTCTCAAAAATTTAATTCCAGTTAAGCTCTTATCAATTAATTCTAATAACTCAATTTGCTCTTCTATAACCGGAACCTCACTTCCACTCCAAGAAAAAAAGATTGGGGATAATGGTATTTTGCAAAACAAGTAAAACGAATCATTTTTTTTCAATAGATGGATTAAATACTGCGCCTTACTTTCTTTACTCAAATTAGATATCCCATAAAACAACAAAGTAATATTTTCTTCATCGGAACTCCATAGAGAAATTCTCTCTCTTAACCACGAATCTTGTCTTTCAATAATTCTTTTATCCTTAGGACCAGAAAATAAATTTTCAAATATAGATACTTTGTCATAAAATTTACTTTTTGACTGATTAAAGACTATAAGAACTATCCTGTCGAGTATTGCCTCCCAATTATCTTTTTCCCAAACAAAAGAGAAATCAACATCCCTTAACCGAAATGATTTATTTTGACTTTTTAATATCAGTTTCAAAAATTGATCTATTATAGTTAAATCAAAATCAGTAAACTGTTTTAAGATCAAAAACTCATCATCTATATTAGAATCAATTTCCAACATCTTAAAATAAGCATCTTTTAATGTACTTAAATCATTTCGAAATAAGAAAAATAACTCTTTATTAATTTCAGAGAATGGATTAAATAAATTGCTTAATGTCCTTTGTATAGTAATATCTTTCTGTTGCAATACCCTTTTAGTCACATTTACATATACATTTTCATCAATTTGAATATAATTTTTTAAAAAATCAAGGTCTATTAAATACCCAGAAATATTTTCTTCATCTTCAGTAAAGTAATCATATATCTTATTGAGAAGGTCTGTGCTAGGTTTTTCTTCAGATATAACTCTAAAAAGACAATATAGCCAATTATTTTGATCATAGAATTTCTTTTCACGTAATAACATTTCTATATCATTGTCAACTATCACACTTCTTAATTTATTTATAATAGGAAGTGGGTACATGTGTACTTGGTAGTTCCGAGAAATAAAAGTTCTAATAATATCAATTAAAAGTTCCTCTTTAGCATTTTCCAAAAGAGTACTTAAGCTACTTAAAATTGAATGTATTTCATTTTGGAAAATTTCATTATCATTATCTACAACTTCATCAATAACTTGAAAAACAACATTAAATTCTTGAGTGTTAAACCTTTTTGCCATATCAACTAATAACTGCTTTTTTTCTAATTCTCTTTCTCGATAATTATGACCATAAACATTTTTTGCTAATATTTTATAGATATTATATTTTTCAGAACTCAATTTATTTATTAAACTAGTATCTAATTCTAAATCATGCCTTAATAGAAAATTATTTATTTTATTAAAAATAATACTTTCTTTCAATGTTACCTCTGTTAAGCTCTCTACTAGTTCTGAAATAAATTTAATATCATATATTAAAATATCCTTATTTATTTTTTCTACATCTTGGTATCCAAATTTAAAAAGTAATTTATTTATTTCTTCACCATTTTTGAAATATAAGTCTTTTAATTTATTCCAAGCAATTTCTCTTATTTCAAGAATAGCTGGAGAATATTCTAAAATTAAGTCATAAAATTTGACAGTCTTTCTATCTGACATTTCAGTGATATGATGACTAAACTTCAAGTAATATTCAATGAGCCTAATTAACAGTACTTCAAAAACAGTAGAATTTTCCTCTTCATACTGAGATATTGACAAATTAAGTATTTCTTTTTGTATAGTAAAACTATGTCTATTAGAAAATTCCTTAAAACCAAAACCTTGGGTTAAAACAGAATAGACAGAAGAAAATTCTGTAGGTTTTTTTTGTAAGTATTTTATTATTAATTCAAGTGATTCCTTATAATACTTAGTTTGACTAAAATTAGATAGTGTAGAAAGAATCTCAGACCGATTTGAAGTTTGCTTAGAAGTATCAAAATTTATTTGATGCTCCTCTTCTCTGGGTAGCTGATCAACTTTATCTTCAATATAAATTAGTGTTTCTATTTCTAGTGCGAACCAAAAAGTGTGTAAGAAACCATCTAAATTTTCATCTGACTTTTCTTTTAAGTATATGTAGCCCTTGGTAATTTCCTCTTTTATTAATTCATAATTTTCCTTTTGATAAAAATATGAAAAAACACTGTTTAGATTTTCTATAATCCTATTTTTTAATTTTGGAAAATATACTCTTATTAAATCTGAATACCGTAAAAGTTTTTTATCAAAAACAGTTAGGTAAAAGATATAAGTACTCAAAATTTGGTCAGATATTTTGGCGATTTCTCCCTCATAAATATCCAGTATTTCCATTGAATGAAGCTTTTCAGTAATTCTTAGGAAATCATCTTTTTCTAGATTAGTTAATTGAGCCATTAAACCTAAATTTTCATCATCCCCAAGATTTACAACATTTAAAAAGCTATAGATAGTTGCAGTTTTTAAAAGGTCATTATTTTCTAATTCATCTTCGAAGTCAGTTTTAACACCTCTGTAGTATTCTTCCAATAGCTCTATAACGTTTCCTATACTCTCTAATGTATTTTCTCTTATTGCAGTCTCGCATGCCATTATTGCTAACCTAGCATTCCCCTTGGAAATATTACATATTCTCTCTATATATAAATAATTTTTTATATCATATTCTTCTTTACATAAGGTTTCTATATCTTTATCTTCTAAAACATCAATTTTAATTAAATTGATGTTGAATCCCGATGTTTTATCTAAAATCTTCCTTTCTGCATACTCTCTTACGGAAACAATTAATTTGAACTCAATTCCTTCATCTTTTAAACCTAAATACTCTAATATTAAATTCAACTGAGTTAGGTGATTAACATCGTCAATAAATAATAAATAACTGCCAGGACTATTAAAGTGTAACTTTAAATCCTTATATAAATTTTGACCATTATTTCTAAGACATTTAATTTCATATTCTGGGTTTGTTTCTTTGAATCGTTTAACACATTCTAAAGCTAATCTTGTTTTCCCAACTCCTGGTTTTCCTGACAATATAGTTATTTGATTCCTATTTATTGAATCTATTATTAATTCTATTTCTGAATCTCTGGCATATATAGTTGTATTTAGTGTAGTTGCTAATTTACTTCGATTGTAGACTTTTACAAAGTCATCAATATCTAAAATTTGTTCTGTATCTAAAGTTATATTTAAAAAATCGGATGCTATTGATGGAAACTCGTAAATTTTAAAAGAAATAGCATCTATAGTAAGTAACTCTAGCCTTATGTTATAGTTACTTACTTTTGAAGCTAATTTACTAATTTCCTCTGTAGATAGCCTCCCTGTACAACAGCAAATAATTTTTTCTATATCATTGAGTAAAATATTCGTTTTTGATTCATCTAAACACTTATCTAGATCATCTTCAAACTTCTTATAGAGATTATTTTTTTGAACTGTATATTCAATAAAAATATATTCATTTTCTGGTGTTTTTATTAGTGTATCTGGTGTTCCTGTTTTTGTATTATTGTTTCCTATTACAGAACCTATGGAATAGACTTCCCCATCAATTGTCTTAGAAAAATAAATATCCATCATTTTTTGAAACTCGCCACCATTTAGCTCATTTATTTTATTTTGGATCTCATTTATTTTTGACAATGTCTACACCTCTATTAAATTTTTCATAAGTCGAAAATTTTAGAAAGCAAACTCTAGAACCACTCTACGTTTTGCAAGCCATTAAATTGTTTCCTTAAAAATAATTTACAATCACTAGATTTTACCATATAAAACATTCACCAAAAATCATCAGACTTATCCTTAGATAATATGTGTCTACCGCTATTTATAATTCGTGAGGTGATATATAACTATAACAAATATATATTTACTTTTGAAAACTCACTTATGATAAGGCTCCCCCCGCACAATCCGAAACGCCCGATAAATCTGCTCCACCAGCACCAGCCTCATCAACTGATGCGGGAACGTCATTTTCGAAAATGACAGTTTCTCATTCGCACGCTGCATGACAGCGTCGCTTAATCCAAGGGATCCGCCTATGACGAAACATACTTTGCTTTTTCCGTATGTTGCCAGCTTATCTATTGTATCGGCTAATTCTTCGGAAGTTTTCATTTTTCCTTCGATGGCGAGGGCGATGACGTGGGCGTCTGGGTTGATTTTGCTTAGGATGCGTTCGCCTTCTTTGTCTTTGATGATTTTCATGTCTTGCTCGCTGAGGTGTTCGGGTGCTTTTTCGTCTGCGAGCTCAATGATCTCGAGTTTCGCATAGGCCTGTAATCGTTTTGTGTATTCGGCTATGCCTTGCTTTAAATATTTCTCTTTTAATTTTCCTACTGTGATAATTGATATATTCACAGGTCATCCCCACCTTAAGAACAAGTTATTCATATAAGTTATCAACAATTGTGGATAAAATTTGTGTATTTTGTGTCCGATCATTCGTTCCCCACTATATATATTGCAGGTTCATCGCACAATTCACAGGTTGTGGATAAACTGTGTGTATGTTCGATTTTTCTGAATTCTGGTGGCGTTTCGTGATCATCTATGTACATGTCTAGTACGGTTTCTATATGTTCTGCGCAAGCATAAAGTGATTTGTTCATAAGTTTCTAATTCCTCCAATATGTTGTCTCGTTATTCACAAGTGTTTCGCTCATTGTTCAATATAACCGATTTATTCACATGTTAATAGTCTTTTACCATTTTCCACAACTTTTATCCACAAACAAAACAAAGAAGCCTTCACTCCTGTGTGAAGGCTTCTTTCTATATAAACGGATTATAAAATCTCGTTCCTCTAACAAATGTAATCACTAGCGAAACGATCAGTACCGCTCCAACAAATATTAACGCCACATAATCTGCTTTTTGAAAGTCTTTCGCCTTAAACCATGTGCGCTTTTTATGCTTTCCAAATCCGCGCAGCTCCATCGCATTACTTATGGTCTCAATCCGCTCTAGGCTAGAAAAAATCAGCGGCATCACAATCGACAGCGCATTTTTAATCCGTTTCCCCAGTTTTTCATTCTTCGATAAATCAATGCCTCTTGCTTGCTGAGAAATTGCAATCGTTCGAAAATCACGCTGAATATCTGGAATATAGCGCAGAGCAATCGCTACAGCATAAGAAATTCGGTAGCTAACCCCGATTCGGCTGAGCGATGAGGCGAATTCACTTGGATTTGTTGTCACGATAAACAAAAGCGCTGCTGGCATTACGGTCACGTATTTCAGTGTAATGTTCAACTGATAGAAAAGCTGTTCAAGTGTGACGTTGTACCAGCCTGCAATGTGAAATAGCTCGTGCTTTGCTCCATAGATGGCGACACCTTGCTGAGGCGCAAAGACGTAAATGGCGATGTTATTGATGACAAGAAAAATCGCCAAGACAATCACTACGAAAGAGATATCACGAAATCGTACGTTTGATAGCTGAAAGAACACGATACTGGCAACTAACATAAACAATAATACGCCTGTATCGTACGTGAGCATCGCTGCGGATGACCAGAGGATAAAGCAAATGAGTTTGGTTGCACCTGTCAGCCGATGAATCGGCGACGGGCGATCGATATAGGACAGCATGTCTACAGCCATGTCATTCGCTCCTTTCTGTCAACCTCAATGAAGCGATCCACGAGTTCATTTGGATTTGGCCAGTCTGCTTTCAGTGCCAGTTCATACAGCGACGTTTCCTTTAAGCTCGCCTTTTGGACAAGCAGCTGATCTGTCAGCACTTTAGCAGGTGTATCATCTGCGATTTTTTCTCCATCAGAAATGACAATAGTTCTTGTCGTGTATTCGAGCATCAAGTGCATATCATGGGTGATCATGAAAATCGTGACACCCTGCTGATTTAATTGCTCTAAAAACGTCATCATCTCTGTGTAATGTCTAAAGTCCTGTCCTGCGGTTGGTTCGTCTAGGATAAGGATTTCTGGCTCTAAAACAAGAATAGACGCGATGGTGACACGTTTTTTCTGTCCAAAGCTGAGGGCTGAGACCGGCCAATTCCGAAATGGATACAGTCCGCACACTTTCAGGACCCGCTCCACCCGTTCCTTGATCTCGTCTTCCTTTACCCCTCTTAAAACGAGACCGAGTGCCACCTCATCAAAAATCATTTGTTTAGAAATCATTTGATTTGGGTTTTGCATGACGACGCCGATTCGTTCGGAGCGCTGTTTGATGGTGTCTCCTGTGATGTCATCACCATTTAGATGAATGGTCCCTTTTGTTGGCTTTTCAAACGCGCAGAGCACCTTGGATAGTGTTGTCTTGCCTGCGCCATTGGCTCCAGCGATGCTGATCATTTCTCCTTTTTTGACGGTAAAAGAGATGTTGCTCAGCGTGTTTGGTCTTGTCGGATAGTCAAAGCTCAGTTCACGTACTTCTAGTAAATCCTGCGCTGCATTTTGCTCGACTGATGGTTCAGACGCTTCCATCCACTGCTCGATTTTCATTTTTTCCTCATCATTTAAGGTAAGATGCTGTAAATTCGCGATCTGATCTCCTGCTTCAACCGGAATACCTGCATATTTCATGGCTTTTACATATAAAGGCTCACGTAAATACGCCGCTTCTAATACATTTGAGGCGAGCAATTCATCTGGTGTCATGTCCGCTGCTATCGTGCCGTCATTGACGACGATGATGCGATCCACCTGGCGGAAAAGAACATCCTCTAATCGGTGCTCGACCATCACGACGGTTTTTTTCGTTTGTTTTTGTAGTCGATCAATGAGATCGATCACTTCTTTACCTGTTGCGGGGTCAAGGCTTGCAAGTGGTTCGTCAAACAGCAAAATGTCGACATCGTTGACAAGTACGCCTGCGATGGCGACACGTTGTTTTTGACCGCCTGAGAGCTCATGCACGGACGATGCCAGCTTGCCGTCTACCTCTGTTAATCTTGCTGCTTCCTCGACACGTGTTTTCATTTCTTCGCGTGTGACTTGATCATTTTCAAGTGTAAATGCGATGTCTTCTCCAACGGTCAGCCCGATAAATTGTCCATCAGGGTCCTGAAGTACCGTTCCGACAAGCTGTGAAAGGGAGAAAATGTTCTCTTTCTCTGCATTTTTCCCGCCGATGTGAAGACTTCCTTCCATAGAACCTTTATAAGACGCAGGAACTAGCCCATTGATGCAATGGGCTAGTGTGCTTTTTCCCGATCCAGACGGGCCTGCGATGAGGACTTTTTCGCCTTCATAGATGGTCAGGTTGATATCTTTCAATGTCGGTTCTGCCTGACTGCGATATTGGAATCCGAAGTGTTCGAATTGAATCATCGGTTTCTTCATTTATGTGTTCCACCTTGCTTCATGATGTTTCTTTCGATAGACTGCCGCTTTTGCTTCTCGTTTTTGCATAAGCTGCAATGATGATGGTTCCTAGTACACCGATCGTGATGATGTTCGATAGACCTGCAACAAACCCTTGGAAGAATGCTTTGTTTACTGGTTCAGCATAAATTGCTATGTCGAGTAATGGTGCAATAACAAACCAGCCAATTGCCTGCACACTGATTTGCACTACATTGAAGAACACGATTTTTTTCCAGCCAAAGTCGCCCTCTTCTACTTTTAAACGGTTCGAAATGAAGCCGATCAATAACCCAACAACACCTGAAACGATAATCCAGCTCCACCAAGGGCCGAATGTGGTGGCATCTTTAATGAGATGACCAATAAATCCAATCAGTGCGCCTGCAACAGGACCAAATAACACGGCCATTAATGCAAGGAATGCATACGATGTTTCAATTTGTGTATTCGGAATCCCAGTTGGAATGGAGACGAAGCGTCCTAAAATGACAAAGACGGCTGCGCCAATTCCGATGGCAACGACAGTTTTCGTTGAAAGTTGTTTACCTGCCATGATGTATCCTCCTCTTATTCGTATATAATGCGCGGAGCTTTGCGAATCGAAAGGCGCCAGCCTGTGCCTGTTCCGATGTTATAAGCCTTTGCAAATGACCCTTGATTGATCGCCACGCCTAAATGATCGAGTGAATTGACATATACGAGTGGTTCGCCTACCTTTAAATCGGCAAAAGATCGTCCATAGGTCATGATATTTTTATACACATTTTTTGGCCCGTTGGCAATGGTAACTTCTATTGCATCCCCATAATTGATTGAAAGCTGCTCAAATAGCGTATGATGAATGTTTGTCCAAAGGTTTCCGAACCTCACATCTAAAATATCAATCGTTCCTGTGATGACCTCTTCTTTCGCATAAGCCTGTACGACTGGAAGGTGAATAATATCATCAATATCCGCCTTTGGCCCAACCTCTTCAAAAGAAATCACACCTGAAGCGATTCTCGCCCCTGTATACGCGTAAATATCTCTCCCGTGGAATGTATGTGATTTTCCCGACTTCGGCAGCCGGTTAATGGTTTCATCTAAATAACGGGCTTCTACTATGCCAATATCCTGCGCGACGTGCGTGAGTGTCCCGTTATCTGGGGTAATGATGTAGTGCGAGCTTGTGGTTTTGACGACAAGACTCTTTCTTTCTGATCCTACGCCTGGATCAACAACGGAAACGAAAACTGTCTCTTCCGGCCAGTATGTGACGGTTTGGAGCAGGCGGTAAGATGCCTCCCAAATGTCATACTGCGGAATATTGTGTGTTAGATCAAAAAGGCGGATGCTGCTGCTGACCGTATTTGCCACTCCGTACATGGCACTGACTGCTCCATCATCAATACCGAAATCTGATTGTAAAACCAATGCATGTTCACTCATGTCAATCTCCCTTTCATTTGAAAAAATGGATGTGGTGTTTCACGTGGAACATTTGAACATTTGTATGAAAAAAGTGGACAATAAAAAATACCCCATCCTTATCTTGAATCATAAGGACGAGGTATTTGTCTCGTGGTACCACCTTTATTTACTGTTTGCTCGCGCTAAACAGCCTCTACAAGTACAAAGCTCCAATCTGGCTCATATACTGTGGTTTTGATAACGAGTACCAACTCTCGTCGTGTCCTACTAATATCATAGATATGTTCAGCACGAGGCTCAGAGACCATTTTTCGAATCATTATTTTTGCTTCTTTTCAGCTGCCGAAGCTCTCTGTGGAAAAATTGATGATTGTACTTTCTCTCGTCATTGCCTGTTTAACTATCTTGAATTAAAGCTATCATACATGATGTTTTTTAATAAATCAAGATATTTTTCTGAACATTTTCAAAAGTGAGTCAACTGGTGTTGAAAGAGTCTTCTTTTTATAAAATTTAAACAAATGTTAAAGAGCAAGATATGGTGTCTTTCCTTTCTAGCGGTATAATAAAGATGAAGGGAGGTACAGCGTGTGTGGACCATCTGTATGAATGAGTTTAAGCAGCTCTTCAAAAGCACAAAATCCATTTTAACAATTGTTATTATTTTCATTTTATCTACTTTTGTTTCAACTCTACCGTTTATTGCTGCTCATCAGGACAAATTGGAGGCAAAGGATCCTTATTCCATTGGGAATGAACTGGTGATGTCGTTATTTGGTTTCTTCCTTATTTTCTTATTGTCTCACGATATTTTAAGCCGAGAAATTCATTTGAAAACCATTCGTTTTCTCGTCAGTAAAACCACCCGTTTGAACATTATTATCGGGAAATATCTTGGACTGATGCTGTTTTGGCTTAGCTGTATTATGACGACATACGTACTGAATATGGTGATTTCACATCGTTTCCTGTTCTCTGATGCGTTAAAAATCTTAACCTTTATCAGTGTCGGTATCTCATGTGCTTTATTTTTGTCCATGCTCTTTCCAACCCCACAGAAATCAATGTTTGTTGGGATGTTGTTTTCCTTTCTTTTCCCAATCGTCAGTATGATATCTGTTCTTTCTTCAGAACGATTGATTCATTGGTTCCAATATATGACGCCTTATTATTATGTGCGCTTGAGTGAGCCGCTGACCTATATACTCTTGAATACAGCATTGACCGTTATCTTACTCATTGGAACAGCACTCCTATTTCAAAGGAGGGATGTCTAAATGCTACATACAAAAGAACTCACAAAAAAATACCGGACAAAAGTCGCGATAGATCACATTACCCTTGATGTCAATCAAGGTGATATTTTCGGGCTCATTGGACCGAAGGGTTCTGGTAAGACGACGTTTTTCAATATCATTACGGGAATTTCCCGGCAAACCTCTGGAACGTTCACGATGATGGATATGCCTTCATTAAAAAAGGTGAGGCAGCATATCGGTGTACTGCCTGAATATACGGATTTATATGAAGGGCTTACGGCACTTGAACATATTGCCTACTTATCAAAAATCACCGGGACGCGCCAGAAAACGAGTGATTATGAAGAACTGCTCGAATTTGTCGGCTTAGATCGCTATCATCAGGAAAAGGTCGGTTCGTTCACACCTGGTATGAAGAAACGGCTCGGCATGGCGCAGGCTATCGCCCATCGCCCCGAATTTATTTTACTCGACGAGCCTTTTGCTGATATTGACGCAGATTCAATCTTGCACATCCAGCAGGTCATTGACACGTTAAAACATGAAGGGAAAACCGTCTTATTAACGGCTGACCACCCAAGGTTCACAAATAGTATTTGTACAAAAACTGCTTTTATTTCTGAAGGAAAATTAGTGTCCCCCCATACACATCCTCAAGAGAAAACCATCACATCCTCAAACATACGTGCAACCTTCAAGCATGCGTGGATTGATGATGAGGTGAAGCCTGTTCTCACACAGTACTTACAAACTGTTGGAACAGATCTTGTGATCAGTGATGACGAGACCTCATTGTTGATTCGTTCAGAAGCCCAAGTCCCATCGATCATCCGCGCTTTCGTGAAATGCAAAGTTGATTTATACAGAGTTACGGCTCAAGATGCCATGAGTTCCTCATAAAAAAGCACCGCATGCGATCCGCACGGTGCTTCTTCTTTATGATAAAGGTTTACTCATATAGATTCCGGTTTCTTCAAATCCCGTCTTCTCATACAGTGAACGGGCAATTTGATTATGAGCAAAGACATGAAGCGAGAGTTTCTGCACGCCTAATGACTTTGCCTGCTCCTCTAATGCAGCAATGGCCTGTTTTGCAAAGCCTTTTCCTCGATAAGCTTCGAATAAAATAAAGTTGTAAATAAAACCTTCATGCTGCGGGTGATTGGGGTCATAACAAAGCCAAACCCAGCCAATCGCTTCTTCCCCATTCAAGAGATTCCATAGCTCATGATTCTCTGTCTGCAGACCTTCAGGAAGGAGCCGACCAAATTGTTCTTCTGCGTTCGCAAGTGATTCTTCCTTTTCCCATGTCCCTGCGAGTACCTTTTCTTCTGCGTACCGCTGAATGGACTTCTCCATCAATGCATCGTAATCCGCTTGTGTCATTGGTTGTAGTGTAACCAATCATACCGCCCCCTTTCCTCCATCATATGATGAGCATGCAAAAAAAACCAGTCCCATCAAGGAACTGGTTATCCGCCGAATCGGTCGGTTTGAGAAAGTTTGATTTCTACTGATTTTTTCTTTCCACTTCGGTAAAACTGCACCTTTACTTTGTCGCCGACTTTCTTTTGATATAAATACTTACGAAGGTCTACGATATTCTGTACACTCTTGCCATCAAAGGAGATGACAACATCCAGCTCTTTGAGCCCCGCTTTTCCTGCTGGAGACAAAGACTCGACACTCATCACGACAACTCCTGATGTGACGTTAGATGGCAGCTTCAACGTTTCCTCCCAGTGATAGCTCGCAATATCTGCTAGAGATTTCATGCCAACACCTAGATACGGACGCTTCACTTCTCCGTAACGTTCTAAATCCTCTATGACAGGGATGACGAGATTCGCCGGGATAGAAAGCCCGATGCCTTCTACCTCTGATTCTGCAATCTTCATTGAGTTGATGCCGATCACTTTTCCGTCCATATTGATCAAGGCTCCACCGCTGTTCCCTGGATTGATGGCGGCATCTGTTTGCAGTACTTCCGCATTCCAATCCGCCTGTCCGTCTCCATTCGAGTCCACAGGAATGGCACGTTCCGTTCCAGAAATGACACCTTGTGTGACAGAGCCTGCGAATTCAAGCCCTAAAGGATTTCCAATGGCGATCACTGGCTCACCGGGCTTCACATGGTCTGAATTACCGAAGGCTGCGGTTTGCTTGATCTTATCACTTTTGACGGTGAGAACTGCTAAATCCATGAGCTGATCGCTTCCGACAAGATTGGCGCCAATTCTTGTCCCATCCTGAAGACTCACTTCAAGCTGGTTGGCACCTTTGATGACGTGATGGTTGGTCACAATATAAAAGGTGTCACCCTTTTTCTTATAAATCACACCTGACCCGCTGCCTGCCTCTCCGCCTTCTTCCCAAAAGCTCGACTTTTGGATATTAATAACGCCGACAACCGTATCCGACATATTCGATACGACTTTTGTGACGGCATCATTGACGTTCACATTGACGGTCTTTAAAGGGCCCTGTGCTGCTTGCCCATCTCCGTTCTGCTGCCACCCAAAGGGACTGCCGCTCTGTCCTGTTACATAGGGGAAAAAGAATCCCATTAAAAAAGCTCCTACCAATACACCGATCAGACCAGATAGGAAATATCCTTTTCTGCTTCGTCTCGGCTTCCACTCTACATCGCGATAATCCACTATGTTTCCTTCCTTTCAGTGAATAGATGATGTATATAGTGTTGGTAAGAAGCTCTTATCTTAATCATACGATTGTAAAAATCATACGGCGCAAAGCGGGGTTGCTTTTTTCGGGTCCGTATCATATAAATCAAAGCCATCCCCGACAACAAAGCCTTTCATCTCAAGCGTCTGCTGGACCGCCATACGGGCTAAATCCTTCATGTTGTTGTCCTGACTCAAATGAGCCAAGTAAATGCGTGAGGTGGCATCTCCAATGACATCTGTCATCGCAAGAGCCGCATCTTCATTTGAAACATGTCCGACATCACTCAGAATTCTGCGCTTAATGCTCCACGGGTATCGGCCCATTTGCAGCATACCAACATCATGATTGCTCTCAAATACAAATGTATTGGCTGACTGAATGATGCCTTTCATACGATCACTGACATAGCCTGTATCCGTCATTAGAGCAAGTTTGCGCCCGCCATAATGGAACACGTAAAACATGGGCTCGGCCGCATCATGTGAGACGCCAAAGGACTCAACATCGAGACCGCCAAAGGATTGGACGGTTTCCATATCAAAATGGAATTTTTGCTCTGTATCAATCTTTCCGATATGAGACTCCATCGCCTTCCATGTTTTCGCATTTGCATAGACAGGGAGCTTGTACTTTCTTGCCATGACACCGAGCCCTTTAATATGATCTGAGTGCTCGTGTGTCACAAAAATGCCGTCCAAGTCTTCAGGCTTGCGGTCGATTTGACTCAAAAGCTCGACCATTTGTTTGCCGCTTAAACCAGCATCCACTAAAAAGGCATGCTCGTCTGTTTCTAAATAAAAAGCGTTCCCCGTACTTCCGCTCGCTAGTACACTGAACTGCAAGCTCATGTTCTCTCACTCCATTGAAGATTTGTCATCTTTCTCTATATGATCAAGTGTTGAGCCATCAATGGCATTGATCAAATATTCTTCTTCTGTCTTTTTCTTTGAACCAGTTGATACGCCCTCAAGCTCGACTCGCCATACAGGCACCATGACCTGCGTGCTTGCACCTGGGTATTGCGTATAGTAGCCCAGCTCTACCTTTTTCACGGTCGTGTTTTGGCTCAGCATGTTTTGCGTATATAAGTCCTTCACGGTTTCAAGCGCTGGCACAAGGGTTTCTTTTCTCACTTCATTAATCGATGTCACCATCGACTGCTGATACGATACGACCTCGTTTTTATCATTTAGATCTAGGGTGATTTTTCCGATGGTTTCGGAGTCATCAAGGCCCTCTTGGAAGATGTATTTCCCTTTATACGTTTGGAAAAAGACGATCTTCCCTGTCTCTTCATCAATACTCCACAGCTTATAGTTCTTCCCATCCAGCAAACGCTGGTTCACAAGGTTTGCCGCCGCTGTTTTCATATCTTTTTTCGGCAAGGCCACTGGTTTAGTGAAGGTCATTTCAAGCAGCGTGACCGGATCATCTTTGTCTGTTTTCGGGAATGTGCTTTTCGCCTTTTGATCAGCTAATTCGTCAACATCCTTTTTCGTATATTGCTTCTTTTCAGCTGTAATGCGATAGCCAATCTTCGCTTCATCTGATAGATTGCCATATTTGATCCCGTCTGCCTTCATTTCTTCCAGCGTATCCGTTTTTTCGATAATCGCAAAATGATCGGTTGATCGTTTTTCAAAGTATTGAAAACCTAGAAAGATATCGAGAACGAGAAAGGCTAGGATAAAGATCGTTTTGGTCTTATTCCACTCCATGATTCTCGCTCCCCTCTGTCAACAAATCATGCGATAGAATCACGGTTTTGCCATTGTATTTCATGCACCATACTGGCTCCAGCCAGACAAACATCGCTTGATCTTGATCTGATGCGGTGGAAACAGCTTGATAGGCCGGGAAAATTTGTTCAATTTTCTCAAGGTCATCATATTTCGTCTGCTTGACGATTAAGTCTTTCAACTCTGTCCCATTCATCAGCTTGACCTGTTCGCTCTGACTCGCTTTGTTGCCTAGAATATAGTTTGGACGCTTGTAATTCAAGATGTCGTCATTCGCCCACTGTACTTCAAGAGAGGTCATCCCAAATGGGTGCTTTGTACTGTTGACGATCGGTAGGCCATCCATAAACATATTAAAGGAAAGCTGCTGGTTGCTATTGATGCCAAAGTATTGATAGTCATCGGTAAAGCTCCCCGTATCATTGAAATACTTCACACTTCGCTTGATCAAATCGCCCGTTTGGAAAACGGTGCTGCTGTTGATATTGCGATGTTGATATTGGATGCGGTGGTCTTTTTGATTGGCTTCAAGGCGGCTTGTGCCATCTGTGTACACCGTTCGGTTTAAATTAGACTCCTCGCCGACTAGACTCGGATCCGTAAACAAAGCGTCCTTGAATTTGCTTGTCTTTATCGTTTCGATAAAGAACATTTTTGCTTCAAGCTGCTTTTGCTTTCTCGGAAGGAGGAAATCTCGTTTCGAATTCGCTGAGAATGTATAGAGATCATAGTGCGGCATCTCGTTTTGAGCGGCTGCGATACTGTCCATGAGATTCCGATAGTTAGCGGATTCTATTGTCAGCTCAAGCACCGTTTCCTTGCTGTATGAAACCAAATAAACTTTCTTATTGGCCTTGTCCTGCTGGGAGAACGGCACAATCATCCGGTCAAACGAATTGTATTCAATGGACTTATTCGGCCATTTAAACAACGCTTGGAAAATATCAATCGGAATCGGGTCATTGAACACAAGATCCAATGTCTTCCCCTGTCCTCCGCTTCCATAGAAGAAATTCTTAAATTTCTGCTCCGAATATTGATCTGACACATCCGAAATCTCTTTCACATCCCAAAGGCTCACATCATTCCAGAAGTTTTGAAAGAGTTCCTTTTGATCCACTTTAAAATGCTCCCCATTTGAATGGATGAACATCTCCCGCGGCTTCACGACATCAATGAGGCTTCTAGGCTCATCGCTTGATATCTTCTTCGTTTCCACGACCTGAGTGCCGGCATCTGCCTGGTCCTGCATGACGGGCTGGAACATCCAAATATTCCACGTAAACACAAGACTGATCGCAATTAGGATTGTCAATATTATGGTTTTAAAGGTCTCACGCTTCATCCCAATCATCCTCTTGTTCTTCATTGTACGGAAGGGTAAAGGTCACTGTTGTTCCTTTTCCTTCAATGCTGTCAGCCCAAATATCTCCGCCATGAGCCTGAACCATTTCTTTTGCAATCGCAAGGCCTAGGCCGGTTCCGCCAAGTTTTCTTGTTCTCGCCTTATCCACTCGATAAAAACGTTCAAAGATTTTATCCATATCCTTCTTCGGAATACCGATCCCTTCATCTTTGACGCTGAATAATACAAGGCCATTCTCCTCATCCAGATCAACGGTAAACATGATATGTCCACCCTCTGGCGAGTATTTCATGGCATTGGAAATGATATTATCGAGCACCTGTGTGATTTTATCTTGATCGATTTCCACATATATTTCACGCTGCGGAAGATTGCGGATAAAATCGACATGCTGCTCTTTCGTCATTTCAAAACGATCAATGACCAATGAGATAAACTTGATAAAATTCGTCCACTCACGGTTGAATTGATAATCCTTGCTATCGAACTTAGACAGCTGCAGCAGGTCATTAACAAGCCGGATCATACGCTCTGTTTCATTTTGTGTAACACTGAGGAACCTTGGCGCAAGCTCTTTATCACCAATTGCGCCTTCAGCCAGTGCCTCAAGATAGCTTCGCATCGTCGTCAGCGGTGTGCGCAGTTCATGTGATACGTTTGCGACGAATTCACGGCGTTCTGCATCAATTTTCTCCTGCTCTGTGACGTCGTAAATGACCGCAATTAAACCATCAATCTTCCCGTGCTCTTTCTGAATCACTGAGAAATTCACACGCAAAACAGACAGCTGATCTTCGCGTTCGATTTCTATCAGCATGGAATCTTGATTTTCGACTAAATCTTCAAAGGTATGCGTGTCCTCGAGGCCCAGTAAGGACGTGATCGGCATCTCTAGTGCTGTTTCACGTGAAACATTTAACAGCTCTAATGCGGGGCTGTTTAATAGAATAATCGCACCGTTTTGATTCGTTGCGATGACGCCATCCGTCATATAGGCAATGACCGAAGAAAGCTTTTTCCGCTCACCCTCCGTCATCAGCTGCGCTTCCTCCAGCTCTCTCGTCAGATGGTTAAAGGTTGTCGCAAGCTGGCCAATCTCATCATGTCCATACTTTCGGACCTTTCTGGAAAAGTTCCCTTTGGCGAGCTCTATCGCTTGCTTTCTCATATCCGAGATTGGGTGTGTAATGGTTCTGAATATGAATATACCAAGTAGAGCGGTTATCCCAAGGGCGAGCAGCGTTCCCGTTGCCAAAATCGTATTAATGGTTCGCATTTGGTTAAAAACACTTTCCATGGATGAGACCACATAAATGACACCAACGGTTTCTTGGTTCTCATTTTTCACGGCTGTCGCTGATATGCGGACTCGTTTATTCGATTCTGGGTCATAGAATTTTTTCTCGTAGTCTTTGCCTACTGCGAAAATACGGCTAATGATTTGATCTGTGATTTTCTTGCCGGCAATCTCCTGACTGCCGTTATTCACAGAGGCAATCACCTCTCTGCTTCCGTCAATATAGCTGACTTCAGAAATTTCATTAGACTCATCTTTGTTGTTAAAGTCGTTTAATATCTTTTGAGCATCCTCTTTTAATTCTGCCTTGCTTTTCGATGAATCTTGTTCTAGGTAATACGATAACGAGTAGATTCGCTGATTCAAGGAATTATCATATGAATTAATTAAGGACTGCTCTAGCTGCTTCACAAAGTACACGCCAATGATCTGCATGGCGACGATGATCAGCAGCACGTAAATTAAGGTCAATTTAAAGTGAATCGAGCGAAAAAAACCTACTTTATTCATAAGAATCTTAGTCCTGCTCTGGGTTTCTTAAATAGTAGCCGACGCCTCGTCTTGTCACGATCCAGCTTGGGTGGCTAGGGTTGTCTTCAATTTTCTCACGAAGACGGCGGACGGTGACGTCTACTGTACGGACATCCCCGAAGTAATCGTAGCCCCATACGGTTTGCAGCAAGTGCTCACGTGTCATAACCTGTCCGATATGTTTCGCTAAGTAATGAAGCAATTCGAACTCACGGTGTGTCAATTCAATCGTTTCCTCGCGCTTAGACACCACATACGCATCTGGATAAATGACAAGTGATCCAATTTCAATATCATTTGATTCAGATTCTTCCTCTGTCTGCGGTGTAGCAATTTGTCTTCTTAAATTCGCTTTCACACGGGCAAGCAGTTCGCGCGTGCTAAATGGCTTCGTCACATAATCATCTGCGCCAAGCTCAAGACCGATGACTTTATCAATTTCAGAGTCTTTTGCTGTCAGCATGATAATCGGCATGTCATATTTCTTTCTCACTTCACGGCATACCTCAACGCCATCTTTGTTCGGTAGCATAATGTCGAGCAGAATAATGTCCGGTTTGATTTCTTCTACCATTTCAAGGGCTTCATTGCCGTCATATGCACAATGAACCTCATAGCCCTCTTTTCTTAAGTTAAACTCCAATATATCAGCAATCGGTTTTTCATCATCTACGACAAGAATCTTTTTTTCCATTGTGATTTCCTCCTGCATTTTTAGCATCTATGTCATTCCATTTTTGCATGTCTCATCAGACCTTTTTCATTTGAGCAAAAAAGGTTCACTGTCTATTATAACGTTTTACGTGGCAAAGATAAAAATAATAACGGCTTTCTTTTCTAGCAATCGTTGGATAGGAAGACGATACTCAAAAAAATGATGGTTTTTTTCCTTTTTTATTGAAACTTTTCCAGTCACTGATCGTCTATATAGATGTAACGTCTTCTTCTTATGGAGCCGGGCCCTACCTAGGTCCGGCTTCTCCCTTTTTATGCCTTCTTTTCATAAAATAAAAACGCACCTGCGATTGCAGATGCGTTTGGAAGTGGCTCGGGACGGAATCGAACCGCCGACACACGGATTTTCAGTCCGTTGCTCTACCAACTGAGCTACCGAGCCATCATCAAAAAGATGAATAAGTATAAATGGCGGTCCGGACGGGACTCGAACCCGCGACCTCCTGCGTGACAGGCAGGCATTCTAACCAACTGAACTACCGGACCTCAGTAACTTGCCCGAAAAAGCAATCGTGGTGCTCTTCCAAGCAAGTGAGGAAAAATTAGCTTAACGCTAAAGTAAATCAATGACCCGTACGGGATTCGAACCCGTGTTACCGCCGTGAAAGGGCGGTGTCTTAACCGCTTGACCAACGGGCCAATACATGGTGAGCCATGAAGGACTCGAACCTTCGACCCTCTGATTAAAAGTCAGATGCTCTACCAACTGAGCTAATGGCTCTCGGTTTGTGAAAAGTAATTCTGAAGAAGTTGTATTGCGTCAAACCAATCGCTTTAAAAAAGCTGGAACATCGCATCCTAACAAGTTTCAGAGACCTTTGCAACAACGAGATTTATAATATCATAGAGTAATTACATATGGCAATACGTTTTTCGACATTTTTTTAAAAAAAGTGTCGGATTTGAAATCTCCTGCCAAATCCCTTCTACTTGCAACCGCCTTCATTTTCACTGCCTCTTTTCATGACCTCTGCCTATTCAAGCACATAGAAACGTTTTAGACCGCCCGAAATTGGTTATACATGAAACAAGTGACATTGTGATTGAAAAAGGAGGAAGCAGTATGAGTTCATTCAAATTAGGAGATAAAATGCCCAATTTTTCACTTCCAACCATTCAGGGCGAACATATTGATTTTCACAAACATTTAGAGGAGCATCAAAGCTGGCACCTCATCGTCTTCTTTAGAGGCTCATGGTGCCCAGTATGTGTAGAAGAATTGAAAGAGCTCGAACAGCAGCAGTCATACTTTCAAGACAAGGATATCCACTTAATGGCGATTTCAACGGATCATTCTGATGACTTGAAGGAATTTGCCGATAAAGAAGGACTATCCTTCCCAATCATGTCTGACAAGGACATCACTTCATTAAAAGCATATGAAGTCCACTATCACGGAGAAGATGCTCCTTATGAAGATCACGGAGTGCACGGGGAACCTGCCTATTTCTTACTAAACGAAAAGGGCCAAGTTCTCTATCAGCAAAGACAAACAAGTCCGTTTGGCAGACCGCATGCCAACGAACTGCGCAAAATCATTCAGTACATCCGCAAAAACTTAAAAGGCCAATATAAAAGCGTGAAATAAGAAAGAAGCCTTCATGACGAGGGCTTCTTTTATGAATTCCTTTTATGATATATCCAGTCTGCGACGAAAAACACAAGAAGACCCGACATGAGAATCACAAAAGTGACGGGTGGTTTATCATCCTGGAAATAAGAGTACAGCGAATGTCCTCCTAATGCGAGAAGATAAAAGATAAATGCCGGCCCAGCTGCTTTATGTGCATTCGCTTGTTCTTTTTTCGTACTTTTTTTGAAAAACATTGTAACGATTCCCCTTTATGCTGCTTTCTTCTTCGTCACCCGGCGAAGTGCCTGCGAACGAATATATTCCATTGGACCAATTCTCCAAACCTTTAGACAACATGCTGATATGGCGATTTGCAGAAGAGAAATGAGCAGCCATGCCAATACGATAAGAGGGGCGTTGATTTGCCCGCCAAGACCCAATCCCCAGCTATAAAAAAGAACCGAGCAGATGACATTTTGCAGGATGTAACAGCTGAGCGCCATTTTCCCTACATATTCAAACCAATTCCACATGAACCATGACTCCGTGTGAGCCAAGAGCTTCGCAATAACAGCGATATAGAAAAGAGAGAGGAATGGCGAAAACGCATAGCGCACAACGAATTCCACTAGTTCGTTCGGAACGAAGACAAGTGCATTCAGCGGCAAACCCACCCACAGACCGATTCGGAATAATCTTTTCCGTAGAGATTGCCCGCGTTCGTTTGCATAAAAAACACCGGCTCTCATCATCCGCACACCTAATAAAAACAGAAATGTGTTCATTGGAATGATAAAGATCGCTTCCCCCCGGTACATGAAAAAGTGTTGTAATCGTTCTTGAACCTGTGAGGTCCATGTCTCTGGTAGCTGCTCTTCCAGCGCCGGTTCACTGCTTTGATCATACGATTCTGTTTCCATTTCAGAGAGGGCGAACACCATCAGACAGGACAGAACAAGCAGATGAATGACTCCAGAGAAGATCATGCCTCTTTTGATACGCTTGCTCCCTCCTCGCACAATAAATGCCACAAGCAAACCGGTGACAGCGTAACTCATGAGCACATCATATTCCATCACAAGTGCAAAATGGACAAAGCCTTCGATAAATAAAAATAAAAGAATCCATAAATATGTACCCGGCCAAGGCGTGTTTTTTCTTTTGGCCTGCTGGTATTTGAGCTCTAGCCCTACACCGAACATGATAGTGAGCAGCGAGAGCATTTTCCCATAGACGAACATGGAAACAAGGCTTTCTAGAAAACTGCCATTCTCATATTCATCTGCAATCTGATCTGTCGCAAAGGTATCCCCTGCATAGGCAAAAAACCAGACGTTCGTTCCCAATGTACCTAATATGGCAAAACCTCTTAAAATATCTAATAATCTTATTCTTTCTTTCACTAGAACGCTCCTTCCCCCTATACAGTTATCATATTTTGGTAATGATCGGAAGCCTGTTCTACTGAAATTAAGAAATATTTAAACAAAAAGACACCAGTAAAATGTGCACTTTTACTGGTGTCTGATCAGTCTATAATTATGGACGGTACACGCTGCGGACAACGTTCGTTTGTGAACGATCTGGTCCAACTGAGAAAATGGAAAGTGGAATACCTGTTAATTGTGAAATGCGCTCTAAATAATGACGGGCATTTTCAGGCAGTTCGCTTAAATTCTTCACGCCTGTAATATCCTCTGTCCATCCTGGCATTTCTTCGTAGACAGGCTCACATTTCGCTAGTTCCTTTAGACTTGCTGGGAATTCTTCTGTGATTTCTCCGTTCAATTTATAAGCGACACAGATTTTCAATGTTTCAATCCCTGTCAATACATCAATTGAGTTAAGAGATAGATCTGTAATCCCGCTCACACGGCGAGCATGTCGGACAACAACACTGTCAAACCAGCCAACACGGCGCGGGCGTCCAGTTGTTGTACCGTATTCACGGCCAACCTCACGGATTTGATCGCCAATGTCATCATGGAGTTCTGTCGGGAATGGGCCATCTCCAACACGTGTTGTGTACGCTTTTGACACGCCGACCACATGTTGAATTTTCGTTGGTCCTACACCAGAACCAATCGTCACTCCTCCAGCCACTGGATTAGATGACGTAACAAATGGATATGTCCCTTGATCGATATCAAGCATCACACCTTGTGCTCCTTCAAATAGCACGCGGCGGCCTTCATCTAGTGCGTCATTCAAGACAACAGATGTGTCCACGACATATTTTTTCACTTGCTGACCATAGTCATAATACTCGTCTAAAATATCTTCAATCTTGAAGCCTTCTGCGTCGTACATTTTCTCTAAAAGACGATTTTTCTCTTCTAGATTACGTGCAAGCTTCTCTTCAAATACTTCACGATCTAATAGATCTGCGACACGGATACCGATACGAGCTGCTTTGTCCATATAAGCTGGTCCGATTCCTTTTTTCGTCGTACCGATCTTGTTAGCCCCTTTCCGCTCTTCTTCTACCTCGTCCAATTTTAAATGGTAAGGCAAAATCACATGGGCTCTATTGCTGATTCTGAGGTTATCTGTACTCACATTCCGTTCGTGAAGATACGCAAGCTCAGTGACCAACGCTTTAGGATCAACCACCATTCCATTACCGATGACACAAGTTTTTTCTTTATAAAAAATACCGGACGGAATGAGGTGTAGCTTGTAAGTCACTCCATCAAATTTGATCGTGTGACCTGCATTGTTTCCCCCTTGATAACGGGCAATCACCTCTGCATTTTCTGAAAGGAAATCGGTAATTTTCCCTTTCCCTTCGTCACCCCACTGCGTACCTACTACGACTACTGAAGACATATCGTGCACCTCCGTTAACCTTTCAAAACGTTATCTCTTTCAAACACATTTATTTTATCAATGCAAAACGAAAAAGTCAACGCGAAATCCGAACATTAATATCTCGAAATCAAATTTTGTTCGTTTTAAATATGAGAAAAAGCGCTTTAATCACTTCTTCAGCGCTTAAAAAGGGAGATTTTGAGTAAAAACAACAATTTTGATTATTCTTACTTTCTATTGATTTTCAATTAAATGAATCATCGAGCTTGCCATAAAATCAGGTGAGTACGGTCTCCCTGTCCTCAGCCACCATTCAGCTGTTCCAACATAAGCCGAAATGACGAATTGCTTCTGCATGTCGATAGGAACGAGATGCGGATCAGGCTTTGAGCCTGCAACCCCCTTTACCCCCAAAGAAAAGCTTTCTTCAAAAAAAGCACGAACCGTTCCATGAATATTGAGCTCTCGTCCTCGCTTCAAGAGAATTTGATACTCCTCTTCGTGTTCTTGCAAATGCTGATAAAATCGAAAAATATACACATATGCCGCATGCTCTTTTTCCAAATTACCTTCTTGTACAGGCGCAAAAATGGCACATTTCATCACATCAAACATCTCATCCATCACCTGCTGGGCAAGATCAAATTTATCCTCATAATGCTGATAAAAGGTCGTGCGGTGGATGCCCGCCACTTTCGTCAAATCCTGTACAGAAATCTTCCCCCATTCTTTCTCGCTTAATAACTGAAATAATGCTTTTCTTAATTGCTGCTTTGATTCCGTTGCGCGCTTATCCCCTCTGTAGCAGTCCGCCACAAGCCGCTCTCCCCTTCCTATTTTCTTCAACAGATTTCGCTTTTCTGTTGGTTGAATCCTCCAGGCTGATGAATTAACTTTAATCTAACACATTGAAAAAAAGGAAGCATCTGACAACCTATAAGGAGTGATGATCATGGAAACAACAACCCCAAGTGCCGTGCAAAAAACGTTATTAAGAGGAAAGAACAAGCAGGACCCGTATCACCCATTTGATTGGTATGCCAACATGCGCCAGACATCACCTGTTCATTTTGACGAAGCCAGCCGAACGTGGAGTGTATTCACCTACGAGGAAGCAAAGCGTGTGACAATCGATAAAGATAGCTTTTCGAGTCAGCCTCCTAAAAACCAGCGGAAGCATTCACTGATGAAAACAATGGTGATGATGGACCCTCCCAATCACACTCGTATCCGCTCCATTGTCAGCAAAGCCTTTACCCCTCGAGTCATGAAATTGTGGGAGCCTCGTATTCATGAATTAATGGATGAACTCATGGCACAACTTGAAGGAAAAAAAGAGATTGACCTAGTGCAAGACATTTCTTATCCGCTTCCTGTCATTGTCATTGCAGAGCTTTTAGGTGTGCCATCAGAGCATAAACAATCTTTTAAAGAATGGTCAGATATTCTCGTCAGCATGCCTAAAAGTGAAAATGAGGAGGATGTAGCTGAATGGCAGAAAACACGTGACAAAGGAGAAGCTGACATGATGGCGTTTTTTGCAGACACCATTGAAAAGAAACGTCACAATCTCGGTGATGATTTGATTTCCCTCATCATTCAAGCGGAGGAGAATGGAGAAAAACTGTCAGCGGATGAACTAATACCATTCTGTAATCTTCTCCTTTTAGCCGGCAACGAAACAACCACCAACTTGATCTCCAATATGATTTTCAGCTTGTTAGAACAGCCGGGTGCCTATGAAGCGCTCGCCCAATCACCTGAACTCATCCCACGCGCGGTGGAGGAGGCCGTCCGTTTTCGTGCACCAGCTCCTACGATCGTCCGTTATGTCACAAAAGATACAGAGCTTGGAGGCAAAGTGTTGAAAAAGGGAGACAATGTGATTGTGTTTCTTGCTTCCGCCAACCGAGATGAGCGTCAATTTTCAAACGCACACGAATACGATATACACCGCCACCCTAATCCTCATATTGGTTTCGGGCACGGCATCCATTTCTGTCTTGGCGCACCACTCGCACGTCTTGAAGCATGTACAGCTATAAAGACTTTAATCGAACGATATGAGGCGTTAGAGCTCCTTTCTTACGTTCCGATGACAAGCAGCAGCATGTATGGACTGAAAGAGCTGAAACTGCGCGTCACGCCTCGTTCATAACAGAAAAGACTCCCGGGCATGGGAGTCTTTTTTTAAACGGGGGTGATTCCATCTGTGTTCATGAGCACAATGCGATACCCATCTGGGTCTTCAATGGTTGCTCCTCCCCGTTCCCAATATGGATTTGTAGAGGTGACTTGCCGTCCGCCAAATGAGATCAACCTCTCTTTCATTTGCTGAAATTCCTCAGCATTTGGAATATAGAACACAAGAAGCTGTTCTGGATGCGGGGAGGGCAGACTTTCTTCTTCTTCATGCTTCGTGATTTCTAAATGAACATGCTGATGAGGAAGTCCCAGCATGACGCCGTCATATCCTTCATGCTGATCAAACGAGCCTATTCGTTTGAGCCCTAAGCCTTCTTCATAAAAGGACACAACCTCTTCCATGTTGACGGTTGGGCGTGCGATGCGTAATTGAGCGGCTTCGAACTGTTGAAATTTCATCAGTCATCACTCCTTTTCTCCTTTTAGTATACGATTTCTCTGTCTTTCTCTCCTCCTCATTTCGACCGTTTTTCAATCATTCTTTCGATGTAGATCCATCAAAAAAAGCCCAGCTTCTTGAGCTGGGCTTTAAGCACCGGGCGGAACACCCGCATCGTCAAATCTTCTTTCCAGGTTGACGAATTTGTTATATTCTTTGACGAACGCCAGTGATACTGTACCAACTGGACCGTTACGTTGTTTGGCAATAATGATTTCAATAATGTTCTTATTCTCTGATTCTTTGTCGTAGTAATCATCACGATAAAGGAATGCCACGATATCGGCATCCTGCTCAATACTTCCTGATTCACGAATATCAGACATCATCGGACGTTTGTCCTGACGCTGCTCTACTCCACGTGAAAGCTGAGACAAAGCAATAACTGGAACTTCAAGCTCCCTTGCCAGTGATTTTAATGCCCTAGAGATTTCAGAAACCTCTTGCTGACGGTTATCGCTTGATCGTCCGCTCCCTTGAATGAGCTGTAAGTAGTCAATCAGGATCATGCCAAGACCGTTTTCTTGCTTCAAGCGGCGGCATTTCGAACGAATTTCACTTACTCTGATTCCAGGCGTATCATCTATGAAAATCCCACTATTTGATAGCGAGCCCATCGCCATTGTCAGCTTGCCCCAGTCCTCTTCTGTCAGATTACCGGTTCTTAGGTTCTGTGCATTGATATTCCCCTCTGCACAAAGCATACGCATGACGAGCTGCTCAGCCCCCATCTCTAAACTAAAGATGGCGACACTTTCGTCCGTTTTGGTCGCAACATTTTGTGCGATGTTCAATGCGAAGGCTGTTTTCCCTACTGATGGACGAGCCGCTACAATAATTAAGTCATTTCGCTGGAATCCAGCTGTCATCCGGTCAAGCTCGGAGAAACCTGTTGGAATCCCTGTGATATCGCCTTTTCGGTTATGAAGCTGTTCAATATTATCATATGTCTGAACAAGCACGTCCTTAATGTTTTGGAAGGCTCCTGAGTTTTTACGCTGCGCCACTTCCATAATGGTCTTTTCAGCATCACTCAACAGATCCTCTACTTCATCCTCACGCGTGTACCCATCCTGTGCAATGGTTGTCGCCGTGCGGATCAGACGTCTTAAAATTGATTTCTCTTCTACAATTTTTGCATAGTATTCAATGTTTGCGGCAGTTGGGACAGAATTCGCAATATCGGTTAAATACGAAATCCCGCCTACCTCTTCTAGTAAATCTGTATTGGCCAGTTCAGAAGTCACCGTAACAAGATCGACCGGTTCCCCTCTATCACCAAGTACAAGCATCGCATTGTAAATCTTTTGATGCGACATTCTATAGAAATCCTCTGGAATTAATACCTCAGAAGCGAGCGTGAGCGCAGATGGTTCTAAAAAAACAGCACCTAATACGGCCTGCTCGGCTTCTATATTTTGCGGCGGCAGCCGGTCATCGAGAAGTTCCGTCATGCCAAGCACCGTCCTTTCATAAAAAAATACGCTACTCATCATTTTAACATTTTCATCAATAAAAAAGTGAAAAACATCGACTATAGTCAAAATTACCATGAGGATGTTTCGTTGAACAGCCAACCAACGCATCTCAATAGAAAAGACCCTGTAACATCAATTGTTATAGAGTCCTTCATTGCCGCTAATGGGATTTGTATCTGTTACCGTTCACATGTTGTTAATCGATCGTTTTCTTCACTCCATAATTTTCTTTTTGCCCAATGTCATGTAAAGACCCGTTTTGATAACCAATTGATAACACCAAATCGGGAATAGAATCAAACCCGTTTTTCGCTAGATCAAACAGCTGTGCTCCGTAATGTGAAGCGGCAATTCGTGCATGTTCTGCTGTGTATGGGTTTTTCAGGAGATCTTCTTTGTATATATCAAAAATATTCGTCCCTTTATCCGTTACAAATTGACCATTTACAATGCTTAAATCCTTTAAATTGTAGCCTGTGACCGTTTTGATTTGATTCACAAGATGGAACTTTGCAAGAGAATCAGGCGTGAATTGAGTAGAATCATCATTTCTACTTTTCATAATATGGAAAAACAATTCTCTTGTATTGTTGCTTGTATTTAATAGGTCTTCTATTTGTTTGGTCAGCGATTCATCTGTTGATCCACTCACCACTAATTTGAAATGATTTGGGTCAATGGTAAAAGTTAAATTTGTGTTTTTAGGAATGGTTATACCGTTTTTAGAGAATAAATCTTGCAATTGTTCGTTGACCTTTTGTCGATTGAATATTTTCTTTTCTACGCTTTCTTGGGTGGGATCGTACCGCTTTTCGTTACGGAAGATGGCGTCATTAAAGTCATATTGCCCTCCTTTTCCAGAATTAGCCCAGCCAATCTCCATCGTATATGCAGCTTCTCTTTCTACTTTAGTTAGATCACTCCTGAAATAAGGAGAGCGTGGATTTCGATACTTATCGTGTATATGACCATGGGGATTTTCGAAACGTTTATTTTGTTCATTTATTTTTTCGTATTTTTCATCTAATATTTTCATTCGTCTATCAGCTTCGGTCATTACATCATTTGTACTTTTGATAGCTGATTGACCCTTATAGTCTATTCGGTTCTGATTGTTTGAAGCACCTGCCATGTATGACGTATTAATATTCATTTTGATTCTCCTTTTTAAAAAAATTAGTGATTATTAAATATATCGGCAATTCAGTTAAATTTTGTTAGTTTTGATCCGATATAGTAATTATTACAAGGAGGGTTAAAATATGACAAATACTATCTTCAAACGTTTTTTATTACCTGCATTGGTATTAGTGCTTGTTACTAGTTTTTTTGCACCTAATTCAGCAGAAGCAGCAATTACGGGGAATAACAGTCCTAACACAGCAAGCTCAATGGGATATTGGAAATATAGTCGTCCAGATACGACAATCTTACCTGAAGGTGAAAATGAAGCGTATTATCAGTTCACGATCAATAAGGGTGAAAGGGTTTATGTGCGAAGTTCATATGATAAGCAATATACAGGGATGAAAATCGAGGTGTATAATTCGAAGAGTTCTAAGCCAGGATCAAGAGTAATTAATCCCGATTCAGTAACACCCTTTATATTCGCAAATACTGGTGACGTTACTTCTACTTCAGAAACTTATTTTGTAAAAGTGACCCGTGGTACATATACGGGGAATATGTATTTTACTGTCTCCATTCAAGATCGCATCAAATCTGGAAATGGAACATTCAATTTTACGGGAGCCGCTACCAACATGGGGAACACTTCTTTGAATTTTTTAGGAGTTGATTCTTCTATCATTACAATGGATTTAACGAGCAATTCTTCTATCCCTATAAATGCAATCGTTAAATCGATTTCAACAACAAGTACACAATCACCTAACCAAGGAAATGTTACTCACAAGCTGATGGCTGATGAAAACAAGATTTGGAACGAATCCATTTTTTCATCTGCAACAAGTGGTTCTTACCGTATTTCTCTTGAAGATCAATTAAAAGTCGCGCAAAAATGGAGCTTTAAGTACAACGCAAAGGCTACAGCGAGATCTACTATGAGCAATGTCAAAGCCGATATCCGTTACGAATATGATGTCACAGATGGATTCTAATTGAATGGTGTTTACAGAATTAAAAAGTAAGGGTACATCCCTTACTTTTTTTAATTGTTATTATTCGCCACTCTTAAAAAAGCTGTGCATACTATTGAATCAGTTTTGAGATATGAGATCACCTACTTTTCGCGAAATCCTCCTCAATGTCCCTAAAAATACAAATGAGTCTATAGACTTATTTTTCCTCAAAATCATTTCAAGAAGAAAAGCCCATATTTATTCCTGTATCAAACAGAAGAAAATGGTAAAAATTCCGAGGCAGTCAAGGTCTTTTGACATTTCTCCTATTTTTAAATGACAAGGTCCGATATTCCCTATTTCAAATCATTTGTTAGTGAGTTAGTCCTTTATTTTCTGAAAATTAGGATAAAAAAATCAAATACACAACTTGATGAACATTTGACTTCATAATTGATAACCATTATCATTTGTTTTGCTTGCGGATAGTTGAGAATCATTTTCATTTGGAGAAGCCATTCTTCAAGTACTACACTCATCCAATAGCTACAAGCCTGCTTTTATCATCGTATGAGAGTCGAATTTGAGGAAGGAGATTTGTCACATATGTCCAAACGCCCTGAAAGAATGGGTACTGAGGATTCATTTTTCGGAGAAAGCCGTCCTTTTTTTATACCCGGGACGGAGCAACTAGATATCACAGCACACCCATACAGACTTTTTATATTTAAACCGAATACTACTCCTCCAGCGGCTGGTTTTCCAGTCATGTACGTGCTTGATGGGAATTCACTTTTTGGCACAATGGTCGAAGCCATTCGTTTACAGTCAAGAAGACCTGAAAAAACAGGTGTTGTACCTGCCATCATTGTTGGAATTGGCTATCAGACAGAAGCGCCCTATCATCCGCTCAGGCATTATGATCTCACTCTTACCAGCCCTGACGCTTCCATCGGGGGCAAAAGAAAAGACTTCTCCATCCATACATATGGTGGGGCCTCTGCTTTCTTTTCTTTTTTAGAAAAGACTGTGAAGCCTTATATCGAGCAACGCTTTCCGATCAACCTAAGTCGTCAAACACTGTTTGGGCATTCTCTTGGCGGTCTTTTTGTATTACACACACTATTTGAGCACCCTGATGCTTATCAGACATATATTGCAGGCAGTCCTTCTATCCACTGGAACAAAAATTTATTTCTAGAAAAAGAATACCAATTCACCAACCGCATACGTCAGGTGCCTATGAATGTCAGGCTGCTTGTAGGTGTAGGTGAGTTAGAAAAACATCATCCATGTCAAATGAATGCTCATGCAAAGTCACTAGCAAATCGTATGCAGCCTTTATCCACATATGGCTTACATACGGCCTATCACGAGTTCCCTGAAGAAGGACATACGTCCGTTTTACCGGTGCTGATGAATTACGCTTTTCGTTTTGCGCTCTATCATGATGATCTTACAACCACAGACATGAAAGAAAGGTAGTGAACGTATGAAACATAGCGGTCTATCTCAAAAGATTGCCCTTGTCACAGGCGCAGGGCAAGGTATCGGACAAGCAGTCGCAAAAAGACTAGCCGACGAAGGTGCGATCATTGCAGCAGTTGACGCAAATGAGGATCAGCTTCAAAGCACCGTCCATCAAATGAATGATGAAGGCTTACGTGCCTTTGCCTATCCAGGTGACATTACCGATCAAGCATCTGTTCAGCACATTATCAATCAAATTGAAAAACAGCTTGGACCCATTTATTTACTAGTCAATGTAGCAGGTATTCTTCGAATCAGTTCTATTGACCAGCTTAGTGCAGATGACTGGCAACAAACCTTCGCAGTCAACACACATGGTGTCTTTTATGTATCACAAGCTGTCTCCAAATACATGATGAAAAGATCAGCAGGGGTCATTGTGACCGTCAGCTCTAACGCAGGTGCCATTCCTAGAATGAATATGGCTGCCTATGCCGCTTCAAAGGCAGCAGCTACTTCCTTTACAAAAACGCTTGGATTAGAGCTGGCAGACTATGGAATCAGATGCAATGTTGTCTCTCCTGGCTCTACCGCAACACCTATGCAATGGGCTTTATGGTCTGATGAACAAGGCGCAGACCATGTGATCAAAGGGTCATTAGAGACGTATAAAACCGGTATTCCTTTACAAAAAATCGCTGATCCTCAAAACATCGCTGATGCAGTCATCTTCTTTGCATCTGAACAATCCAGTCATATTACGATGCAGAATCTCACGATTGATGGTGGCGCAACACTCGGAATCTAGCATTTCATCAAAAAGGAGGCCTTTTCATGAAACATTCATTATTGCCGTCAGAAGAAAAAGTACAGTTGATTCAAGACTATCAACCAGGCGCTTTTTTCCTTGCTTCCCCTAAACGTACAATACTTGCAGAAGGGATTTTCCAGCATATTGAAACCAATCAGCTCAATGAACTCTCCACAAGGGTAGCGCACGTATTTGACACTGCCAAACAAGCTGGTATTCAATCACCAATTATTGCTGGTGCTGTTCCGTTTGATCCGGCGCAACCCGTTCGTTTAAATGTGCCAATCCATGTACAGTTTAGTGATCCACTCGAATTTCATCAAGGTGATGAGGAATCGGAAGTGACATCGCCATCCTATGAGGTGACACCTGTCCCTTCTCCTGAAGTCTACATGAATGGTGTGAACGAAGGGTTAGCTAAAATTGAAAAAGGAGAGCTTAGCAAAATCGTCATTTCTCGATCTCTCCATCTCAAATCAAATCAAGACATTCATACGAAAGCAATACTCGAACGGCTGGCTCGTCACAATACGACTGGCTATACGTTTGCTGCAAATGTAGCTGATCCGAAATCTCCCCAAAAGCGCACACTTCTTGGGGCAAGTCCTGAGCTGCTTCTTTCAAAAACGGGTTCATCTGTGATTTCCAATCCACTCGCTGGTTCTCGGCCGCGTAGTTCAGATCCAGTAGAAGATCAGCGCCGTCACGATGAACTCCTTACTTCAGCGAAGGATTTACACGAGCATGCAGTGGTTGTCGACGCTGTCACTAAAGCGCTTGCTCCTTACTGTCGTAAGTTAGATGTGCCTGTATCACCATCCGTCATACAAACAGAAACGATGTGGCATTTATCTACTGTCGTAAAAGGTGAATTAGCAGATTCCAGTGTATCCTCAATTGATTTAGCGCTGAGCCTTCATCCAACACCCGCAGTATGCGGAACACCTACAGCAGATGCACGTGAAGCAATCCAAGCAATTGAACCCTTCGATCGAGGATTTTTCACAGGAATGATCGGCTGGGCAGATGCAAATGGTGATGGTGATTGGATTGTCACCATTCGTTGTGCAGAAGCTGAGGGTCAATCCCTTCGCCTCTTTGCTGGTGCAGGAGTGGTCAAAGGATCTAAGGCAGAAGAAGAGCTAGCCGAAACATCTGCAAAATTTAACACGATGCTTCGTGCGATGGGCATCCACCAGCTATAAAAATACATAGGAGATGACAAAAACATGTTTGTTCAACCACCTACATGGCCAGAAGAATTTGCAAAACGCTACCGTGAAAACGGCTGTTGGCGTGGAGAAACCTTTGGCGGTATGCTTCGTGAACGCGCCATATCGTTAAGGAATAAAACTGCGATTACATACGCTGATACGCACATGAGCTACCAAGAACTTGATGAGCGCGTCAGCAGTCTTGCCGCCGGTTTCCACCAGCTTGGAATTCAAAAGGGCAGTCGAGTTGTCGTGCAGCTTCCTAACATTCCTGCTTTTTTTGAAGTCATTTTCGCTTTATTTCGAATCGGTGCTTTACCCGTCTTCTCACTGCCATCTCATAGAAGCAGCGAAATCACTTATTTTATTGAGTTTGCCGAAGCAGATGCATATGTCATACCAGATATCCATGATGGCTTTGATTATCGATCACTCGCACGTCAAGTGAAAGAAAAGCTTCCCTCATTACCTCATGTCATTGTTGCAGGGAAAGCTGAGGAATTCCTTGACTTGGATGATCTGCGCAAGGACCCAGCACTTGATCCTCAAATTCATGTAGAGGCAAGTGATATTGCATTTCTTCAGTTATCAGGAGGTAGCACAGGCCTTTCTAAGCTCATACCTCGTACGCATGATGACTATATGTATAGTCTTTGGAAAAGCAATGAGGTGTGCGAGCTCACAAAAGATAGTGTGTATTTAGCTACACTTCCAGTTGCGCACAACTATCCATTAAGCTCGCCTGGAGTCCTTGGGACGTTATACGCAGGTGGAAGAGTCGTTCTTGCACCGGGATCAAGTCCTGATGTCGTCTTTCCACTCATTGAAAAAGAACGGGCGACAATTACCGCAGTCGTTCCGCCTATTGCATTGATCTGGCTAGAAGCCGCTCCACATCGATCAGATGACTTATCGAGTCTTGAGGTTTTACAAGTCGGTGGTGCTAAATTAAGCGCCGAGGCAGCAAAACGAGTGATGCCTGCCCTTGGGTGTAAGTTACAGCAAGTTTTTGGCATGGCAGAAGGTCTGGTCAACTATACCAGATTGAATGATCCTGAACATGTCATTATCCACACACAAGGACGCCCGATGTCTGAATATGATGAGGTACTAGTGGTAGATGATGAGGACAAGCCCGTCCCGAATGAAGTGGCTGGACACCTTTTAACAAGAGGACCTTATACGATTCGCGGCTACTATAAAGCCGATGAACAAAACAAGAAAGCATTTACAGCCGATGGCTTTTACAGAACAGGTGACATCGTGCGATTAACAAAAGAAGGAAATGTGGTAGTAGAAGGCAGAGACAAGGATCAAATCAATCGTGGCGGCGAAAAGGTTGCCGCTGAAGAAGTTGAAAATCATTTACTTGCGCATCCTGACATTCATGATGCCGCCATGGTGTCCATGCCAGATCCGTTTCTTGGCGAACGCTCATGTGCCTTTGTTATTGCGAAAGGAAACAACAAGCCAGCACCACACGCCTTAAAGTCATTTCTAAGAGAACGCGGGCTCGCTGCCTATAAAATTCCCGACCGCATTGAATGGATCGAGGCGTTCCCACAAACAGGTGTAGGCAAAGTCAGCAAAAAAGCATTAAGAGAATTAGCTTCAATCCATACTGCCAACGTATAAAAAAAGAGGAGTGAAAACCATGGCAATCCCTACTATTCCTGCGTATCCAATGCCAAGCATACAAGATTTACCCGAAAATAAAGTGAACTGGATCCCTGATCCGAAACGTGCTGTCCTGCTAATACATGACATGCAGCAATATTTTTTAAATGCATTTCAACAAGATACTTCACCGATCACAGAGTTAGTGCAGCATATTGAACAATTACGTGATACATGCAAAGAACTTGGCATTCCTGTCGTCTATACAGCTCAACCTGGTGACCAAGACCCGAAGGATCGTGCCTTATTAACAGATTTTTGGGGGCCTGGACTTGGTGATGATGAAGCATTGACAAAAATCATTGATCAGCTTGCTCCATCTGAAGCAGATACAATGCTGACAAAATGGCGTTATAGCGCATTCAAAAAATCCAATTTTTTAGATATTCTTCACGAAGGCGGGCGTGATCAACTGATCATTACTGGCGTATATGCACATATTGGCTGTATGCTGACAGCCGCAGAAGCATTCATGCTCGATATTGAAACCTTTTTTGTCGCCGATGCCGTCGCTGACTTTTCACTTAAGCATCACAAAATGGCAATGACCTATGCAGCTGAACGCTGTGCGGTAACCACAACGACAAGCCAAATCATTCGTCGTTTAACAGGACAGGAAGCAGACGGTGATGATCTATCCTTTGATGCTATCGTTCACCAAGTAGCTGAGTATATCCAAATCGAGCCGAATGAAATACCGTTTGACGAGAATCTCGTCTATCTTGGACTTGATTCTATTAGAATGATGAGTCTAGCGGAAAAATGGAGACAGCAAGGAGCGACAGTCAATTTCGTTGAGCTTGCAGCTAATCCAACGCTCACGTCTTGGCGAGCTCTTCTTTTCCCAGAAAAACAGCCATCTATCCCAAATATCGATTACTTGTAAAGGAGGTATAGACCCTTGTCGATCCAGTCAGTCGATTCATTCCCACTAACCGGTGCCCAATCAGGCATTTGGTATGCGCAGCAGCTTGATCCATCTAACCCTATTTTCAATACAGCTGAGTATATAGATATTAAAGGTCCTATTGATCCCGTACACTTTGAAGCAGCCATTAGAAAGACTGTCTTAGAAGCAGATTCCTTGTATATGCGCTTCGTTGAGGATACTGACGGTCCAAAGCAATGGTTGATATCTAAGAAAGAGATTCCATTTCAATCTATCAATTTACAAAATGAAAAACAGCCGCTTGATGCGGCTAAAGCATGGATGAAGGCAGATCTTTCAACGCCAGTCTCTTTAGAGAAAGATGTATTATTCCGTGAAGTACTTTTTCAACTTGCTGACGACCGTTTTATCTGGTATCAGCGCATTCATCACATTGCCATTGATGGATTCGCCTTTTCGCTCATTGCACGCCGTGTTGCTGAGGTCTATTCAGCCCTATCGAAAGGGACACCTGTGCCTCCTCAAACATTTGGAGCCTTACTTGACGTAGTCCAAGAAGAGATCACCTATCAACAGTCCAATCGGTATGATGATGATCGAGCATTTTGGAAAAATCGCTTTGCTGATCAACCTGAAATTGTCAGTCTTGCTGAGCTTGCCCCAAGAACGTCGGATCATTTTATCCGTAAAACGGCTAGCTGCGATGCCGAAAAGGTAAGCAAAATGAAAAAAAATGCTCAATTTTTCGGCGGTACGTGGCATGAAATGATTCTTGCGGCATCCGCTATATATATGCATCGTATGACTGGTGCACATGATATTGTTTTAGGATTACCTGTTATGATGCGCCTTGGATCGTGCGCCTTGCAAACGCCCGGAATGGTCATGAACCTGGTTCCGCTTCGTTTAACATGCAAACCAGAAATGACGCTCTCAGCACTTGTTCGCCAAGTATCTGATGAACTGAAAGCCATTCGTCCTCATCAAAGATATCGTCATGAAGACATGCGGAGAGACTTTAAACTCATCGGAAGAAATCAACGATTATTCGGCCCGCAGATCAATATCATGCCATTTGATTATGATCTCAAGTTCGATCAGAGCATTGGTCAAGCACATAATCTTTCAGCAGGACCCGTAGATGATATATCGATCAACATATACGACCGCGCAGATGGGAACGGATTTCAAATCGACTTTGATGCAAACCCTGCCGTTTACAAAGAGCAAACAATTGACGCTCATCAGCAGCGTTTTCTTCAATTGCTGGAGGAAATAACCGGACTAGAGCAAGATCAGACGATCAGTCAATTCAACCTTCTTTTGTCTGAAGAAAAAGAGAACATTCTCAAGCACTGGAATGATACAAAACGAGAATTACCAAAAGAATCTTTACGGGAACTATTTGAAAAACAAGTCAGCAAAACACCACAAGCAAAAGCATTACAGTTTGAAGAAATCACTTTGACCTACGAAGAGTTGAATCAGCGGGCAAATCAATTGGCTCATTATTTGAAAAAGCGCGACATTGGACCAGAACAATTTGTCGCAATTGCTCTGCCTCGTTCCATCGATATGGTCGTAAGTCTATTAGCCGTTATCAAGACAGGAGCAGCATATCTGCCACTAGACCCTGATTACCCTAACGATCGTGTCACCTATATGCTAGAAGATGCCAAACCGGCGTGCTTGCTCACAGTCAAAGAGACAGCAGACGGTTTGGAGCATCCGCACATCGTTCAACTGGATGATTCAATTGTTCATCAGGAGATAGCAGGCAGCCCGCATCTCAATCCGACCTGGAACGAAGGCTCCCCGCATCATCCGGCTTACATCCTCTACACGTCAGGATCGACAGGGAAGCCTAAGGGTGTTGTTGTAACAAAACGAAATGTGATCAACTTTATATTGTCTATGCAAGATTCATTTTTATTAGATCAAGGGGACCAGCTTTTAGCGGTAACGACCATTGCCTTTGATATTTCCGGGCTAGAAATGTTCCTCCCGCTTTTACATGGTGCCGCTATATTATTAGCAAAAAAAGAAACGATACAAGAACCAGCAAAGCTTTCAGACATGATTCGTTCTCATCATGTCACAATCATGCAGGCAACACCAACGTTGTGGCATGCGTTAGCAGATGATTACCCTGACGTGATAACAGGTATGCGTGTTCTTGTTGGAGGAGAAGCACTCCCTGCCTCCCTTTTGCACACATTACAATCTCTTCAATGCGACATTACCAATTTGTACGGACCTACAGAAACGACGATCTGGTCTACCATGGAAAATGTCACAGCACATCGAGAGAATAGTGGACCGGCGATTGGCAAACCCATTTGGAATACGAGCATTTACATTTTAGATGAAGGACTAAACCCAGTCCCAGCAGGATCAATCGGTGAACTTTATATTGCAGGTGAAGGAGTATCCAGAGGATATCTTGGACGATATGACTTAACGGCTGAACGATTTGTCGCTGATCCATTCGGCACAAAAGGCACGAGAATGTATCGCACGGGTGATTTAGCCAGGTGGCGTGAGAATGGCTCGATTGATTATATTAGCCGTGCTGATCATCAAATTAAAATTCGCGGCTTCCGTATTGAACTAGGTGAAATTGAAACAGTTATTATGCAGCACCCAGCCATAAAGCATACATCCGTTATCGTTCGGGAGGATCAACCTGGACAACAGCTGCTTTGTGCGTATGTTGTGCTAACAGACGACTCTTCTCTTCACCCTTCAGAGCTTAGGCAGTTTGTGGCTGCGTTACTTCCAGACTACATGGTGCCTTCTGCTGTTGTCTTTTTGCCGGAACTTCCACTTACACCAAACGGCAAAATCGATCGCAAAGCATTGCCAGTGCCAAATATGTCTTTAGTTAGTTCTGAGCGTACACCTAGAACACCCCAAGAAGACATGTTATGTAGTTTATTTGCAGAAACCCTTGGCGTATCTCAAATTGGCATAGATGATAGTTTCTTTGATTTAGGCGGACATTCTTTACTTGCCGCTCGTCTGCTTAGACGTATACGCGATACATTCGGTGCAGACCTAAGCATGAGCACCATTTTTGAATCACCTCGAGTCGCTGAACTTGCACAGCACTTAGACAAAGCAAAGGACATTCGGCCGCCGCTTCAGGTAGAAAAAAAGCCAGATGAAATTCCATTATCCTTTGCCCAAAAACGGCTCTGGTTCCTTCATTGCCTTGAAGGTCCAAGTCCAACTTATAATATTCCACTTGTCATTCAGCTGACAGGTACATTAGATCAAAAAGCTCTCAGTGGTGCTTTAGCAGATATCACTGAAAAACATGAAACCCTTAGAACCATCTTTCCAAATAAGAACGGCATGCCAAGACAGGTTATTTTACACCCGAAAAGTGTTCAGCCTGAACTCCACGTCACAGCTTCAAGTGATCAACAAATTGATAATCAGTTAAACGAAGCCATTCGCTATAGCTTTAAGATTGAAGAAGAGCCTGCACTTCGCGCTGAATTATTCATACTTGATGCAAATCGATCCGTGCTGCTTCTATTGCTGCATCATATCGCTGGTGACGGCTGGTCACTTGCACCATTGACACGAGACTTAGCTGCTGCTTACGAAGCCCGTATACAAGGAAAATCAATCTCCTTGCCAGCCGAACCTGTTCAATATGCTGACTATGCTATTTGGCAGCAGAAGCTGTTGGGCAGTGAGGAAGAGACGGATAGTCTATTTGCCAAGCAGCTTACCTATTGGACAGGTGCCTTACATGACCTGCCTGAAGAACTGGAGCTTCCCTATGACTACCCGCGTCCACAGGAAGGAAGCTTCAACGGTGCTACGATCGACTTTACGATTGAGCCCGCTTTACACCAGCTGCTCCTTGAACTTGCAAAGCAGCATCAGGTGAGCTTGTTCATGGTGCTTCAAGCATCACTTGCAGCATTACTGACACGTCTTGGAGCGGGAACAGATATCCCTATTGGCAGTCCAATTGCTGGGCGGAATGACGATGCACTTGACGACATTGTGGGATTGTTTGTGAATACACTAGTATTACGTACAAATACAGCTGGTAATCCAACCTTTAGTGAGCTATTGAAGCGAGTGAGAGACGTTGACTTAGCAGCCTATGAGCATCAGGATCTGCCATTTGAACGGCTAGTGGAAATTCTAAATCCAAACCGCTCCAGATCACGCAATCCATTGTTCCAGGTCATGCTTGCCTTCCAAAATACACCGAAGGCGGAAATGAAGATGACACAACTTGACTCAGACCTCTACGTGAAACCAGTAGGATCAGCTAAATTTGATCTGACCATCGAATTAACAGAACAAAGAACTGAAACTGGGTCAGCAGCAGGATTAACAGGATTGTTTGAATTCAGCACAGATGTATTTAAACAAAGTACCATTCAAGCAATCGCTGCCAGAATGAAGCGCTTTTTAACAGAGATAGCTGAGCGCCCACATCTGCCGATTGGTCAAGTGAACATTTTATCAGATAAAGAGCGGCAAACATTTCTACCTGACAAAAAGACATTCGCTCAGTTAGACCAAGCACTTCGTCTCCCGACCTTATTTGAAAAAACGGTGCAGCAATATCCTGATCGAGTGGCAGTAACGGATGGCAAGTGGCAGCTTACCTATGAAGAGTTAAACAACAAAGCCAATCGTCTTGCTCATTTATTAATAGAAAGAGGCGTTGGACCAGAACAGTTCGTTGCACTTGCCCTGCCTAGATCAATCGATATGCTCGTCAGCCTATTAGCCGTTCATAAAGCAGGCGCAGCCTATGTTCCGCTTGATCCTGATTATCCAGCAGACAGGCTGGCATACATGATACAAGATGCCAAACCAGTTTGCAGCATCACAACAAAAGCAGCTGCATTGCATCTCCCTGCTGATTGCGATTTGATTTTGTTAGACGAAAAAGAAACAAATGATCAATTACAGATTACGCCAAATCACAATCCGGCTGATATAGACAGAATTGAGCCGCTATCTCCTCTGCATCCGGCCTATATTATTTATACATCCGGATCTACAGGGAAACCAAAAGGAGTGGTCATCCCACACCAAAATGTCATCCGTCTTCTGACATCTACTGAACATTGGTTCCATTTTGACGAAGAGGATGTTTGGACAATGTTCCATTCGTATGCCTTTGACTTTTCAGTTTGGGAAATATGGGGGCCCCTTTTATATGGCGGTCGGCTTGTCATTGTTCCTCATACCATCTCTCGTTCTCCAGAAGAGATGCTGCAGCTTCTAGTTGATGAAGGTGTGACTGTGCTTAATCAAACACCTTCTGCCTTCTATCAGCTCATGCAGATAGACAAGGAACAACAAACACTTGGTCAAGCATTATCACTCCGCTTTGTCATCTTTGGCGGTGAAGCATTAGAGCTTAGCAGATTAGAAGATTGGTACAGCCGTCACTCAGACTGCAAGCCAAAGCTAATTAACATGTACGGCATTACAGAAACCACCGTACACGTTACGTACAATGTACTCAATCGAGACATGATCGCAAAGAAATCCAGCAGCTTAATAGGCGAACCGATTCCTGATTTACACGTGTACGTACTTGATGAATACCTACAGCCTGTTCCACCTGGGACGACAGGTGAAATGTATGTAGCTGGAGCTGGTTTGGCTAGAGGTTATCTAGGCAGGCCTGACCTGACATCAGATCGATTCCCTGCCGATCCTTATGGAGCACCTGGCACAAGGATGTATCGAACTGGCGACCTCGCTCGCTGGACAGAAGAAGGGGCACTTGATTACATTGGCAGAGCTGATCATCAAATTAAAATACGCGGGTTTAGAATTGAACTTGGAGAAATCGAAGCCGTTCTATCACGCCACGATGCAGTTGCACAAGTTGCCGTGATTATGCGAGAGGATCAGCCTGGTGACAAACGCTTAGTCGCATACATCGTCACAACTGAAGAAGACCGTTTCGATACAGAGACCCTTCGCCATTTTGCGTCAGCCAGTCTTCCTGATTACATGGTGCCTGCGGCTTATGTACAGATTGATACGATGCCACTTACAGCAAACGGAAAGCTTGATCAAAAATCACTACCGGCACCTCAATTGCATATACAGCAAACGGATGGCCGCGGCCCAAGAAACCCGAAAGAGGAAGTTCTATGCCACCTCTTTGAAGAGGTGCTTGATTTGCCAAAAATCAGCATTGACGATCGCTTTTTTGACATTGGCGGGCATTCCTTACTTGCGGTTCGTTTAATCAGCCGCATTCGTGATGCACTTGGTGTCAAACTAAGCATCGGAACGTTGTTTGAAGCACCAAATGTTGCAAGTTTGGCAGAGAAACTAGAAACAGGAAGCGATGAAAACGCACTAGAAATCCTGCTGCCGCTACGAACAAATGGAGAAAGATATCCTCTCTTCTGTGTTCACCCAGCTGGTGGTCTTAGCTGGTGCTATGCAGGTCTCTTGAATACATTAGAGAAAGACATTCCTATTTATGGATTACAGGCAAGAGGAATCGCAAGAAAAGATGACTACCCGCACACACTAGATGATATGGCTGCGGATTACATCAAGCACATCCAAACGATTCAGCCAAAAGGTCCTTATCATCTTCTTGGCTGGTCACTAGGCGGAAACGTTGTACAGGCAATGGCTACACAACTCCAGCAGCAAGGTGAAGAAATCGCTCTCGTTGCGATGCTAGATGCCTATCCAAACCATTTCTTACCGATTAAAGAAGCACCCGATGAAGAAGAAGCACTAATCGCTCTTCTTGCACTCGGGGGTTATGATCCAGATACCTTAACAGGTGAACCGCTCACGATGAAAAGTGCTGTCGACATCTTGAAGAAAGACGGCAGTGCACTAGCAAGCTTAAATGAAGATGCCATTAGAAATCTAAAGGAAACCTATGTCAATTCAGTACGATTGCTCGGAGAATATCAGCCAAAAACTTATCATGGGGACATATTATTCTTTAGATCTACCATTATCCCAGATTGGTTTACACCAATTGATCCCGAAGCATGGGCACCTTATATCAACGGAACCATTGAACAGCACGACATTCATTGCCGGCACAAAGACATGTGCCAGCCTAAACCCCTAGCAGAAATTGGTGTCATCTTAGACGACTCTCTGCATCGGGTCAAACAAAAGCACTAAGAATAAAGGAGAGATGACAAATGACAAATCCCTTTGATCGTGAAGACGGTGTATTTCTTGTGCTTGTCAATGAACAAGGACAGCATTCACTTTGGCCATCATTTGCACCAGTGCCAGATGGGTGGGAAAAGGTCTTTGGTGAAGACACTAGAAATGCCTGCATCGATTATATCCAGACACACTGGCAGGACTTACGGCCATTAAGCTTAACAAAAGAACCTGCGCTAGCACATGGAAAAACAGACTAAATCATCGCGCCCTGATCTGACTCAGGGTGCTTTTTTGACAGAATAAACATCACCATCTTTCCAACTCTTTCTGCTACAATTTAATTGAGAATGTTTATCAACAAATAAGAGATCAGGTGGTTTTATGGGAAACAATCAATTACGTACAATGGCAAAGGCAGAACAATTCATCTATCGATTGACATTTGCTGAAAAAATAAAGAATGCAGAGCTTCCGCATAAGGAGCAGCAGTTATCAGATACATTTTGCCTCCTCGTTAGCATAAGCAGCAGCGGCTTACTCACGCTGAACGATCAAAAATGGCGATTGAAAAATCTAACACTCTATACAATTCTGTCTGATGAGACATTTATGTTAAAAACAAAGCCTTATCAAAAACACGAGCTCTATCTGCTTCGCTTTCAAATGTACACGCCGCAAGGTCAACACATAGAAGAAGTATCAACTGAACATGCCCGGTCTTTACTGAATGTATGGCAATTTATCGATATTAGCTCAATTGAACAAATTCATTCTTTACTGTCCGAAATGACAGAGGAATGGAAAAGACATGAATCCGTTAGCTTTTTTAGAAGCCAAACCCTTTTTCAACAGCTCATCCTGCAGCTTTTCACACTGCATAATGAAGATATTTGTGACACGACACATGCCCTTTTCAAAACAAAACAATATATTGATCAACATTCCGAAGAACCCCTCAGCCTTACAAGTCTATCTCAAATGGCTGGCATCAGCGCCAATCATTACAGTGAGCTATTTAAAAAGCATTTTAATGTGAGTGTCACTGATTATATCACCAAGAAAAGGATGGCTAGAGCCAAACAGCTAATGGCAAAAGGCAACGCAAAGCTCAAAGACATTGCACTGGAAATCGGCTATCAAGATCCCTATTACTTTAGCCGCATCTTTAAGAAAAAAACGGGCATGACCCCTTCTACTTATATGAAAAGCCGTCAGCGGAAAATTGCAGCCTATGGCCATTCCATACTCGGTCAGCTCACACCCATTCATATCATCCCGTATGCTGCCCCTCTTCACCCTAAATGGACAGCACATGATTTTGAGCATCATGCAGAAGAAATCCCGATTCACCTGAGTGCACATCGGATCAATGAGCACGCTGAAGCCAATTTACAGCAATTAAAGGAAACAAAACCTGAGCTGATCATTGCCAATGATCATGTGACAGAGGAAGAAAAACAAGTGTTGAAAACCATCTGTCCTGTTCACTTTGTTCCATTCACCCATTTGGATTGGCGCACTCAATTCAGACAAACAGCTATGTTCCTAAACGAAGCGAAGGAAGCAGAAGAATGGTTGATTCATTATGAGGAGCTCGTCATTCAGGCGAAAAAGACATGCCTTTTTGATCATCCACCAAAAACCGTCCTGCCTCTTCGTATCTTTCAAGATCAACTCTACTTGTCTGTAAATCGCACCATGTCAGAAGTGATTTTTCATGATATTGGTCTTCTGCCAGCTTTTCAGAATGATGGACAGCTAATAGAAAAGAAAATCACCATTCGCTCCATACAACAGCTAGATCCAGACGCCATCTTCCTCTACTTGCATAAGGAGCCAAAAACCCTTGCTTTTTATCAAAAGTTAAAGCAACAGGAAGATTGGCAAAATCTCAAAGCTGTGACGCAACAAGCAGTCTATCCACTAGCATCTGACCCTTGGCGTGAATACACAGCAGCCAGTCATAAACGAGTCATTCAGGACCTTTTATCTTTTTTTCCGTAAAAAGTCCATCATTTGACAGAGAATTGTCTATGGATAAAAGGACAAAAGCCTAATACAATCTTTAATTGAGAACAATTATCAGTTAAAGGAGAAAACAAATGAAAAAATGGTTAGCATTGCTTATCCTTTGTATCATGACGATCATCACAGCTGCCTGTGGTGCTGCAGAAAATAAACCTGCTTCAAACACAACCAAAAGCAAGTCAGCTGAAATAGCAGAAACAAACATCAATTACTTAGATCAAACGTACAAACTCAAAACGCCAGTGAAACGAATTGTCATTGCTGGAAGCCTAGAATCAATGGAAGATGCCAAATTACTTAATATCGAGCCTATTGGTGCTTCTACAGTAGGCGGCACATTCCCTGAATTATTTAAAGACATCACAGCGAAAACAGAAGGCATCGGTGAAAAAACGGAACCGAATCTAGAAAAAATCTTAAAACTAAAACCAGACGTGATACTCGGATCAACAAAGTTTCCACCTGCAACAATTAAAAAATTGGATAAAGTCCAAACAACGATCCCAGTATCCCATGTCTCTTCTGACTGGGAAAGCAATCTTTTATTGCTCGGTACACTTACTGGAAAAAGTGAAGAAGCGAAAAACATCATTTCTGATTATCAGAAAGACCTCAAACAAGCGAAAGAAACCCTGAAAGACAAAAGCAGCAACAAAACAGCTGTCATTTTACGCATTAGACAAGGCGACCTGTACGTGTACCCTGAAGACGTATACTTCAACTCTACCTTATATGGGGACTTAGGATTTACAGCACCAAGTGATATCAAAAAAGCCAAAGCACAAGCATTGATTTCATTGGAGCGCCTGGGCGAACTCAATCCTGACTATATTTTCGTTCAGTTCTCTAAAGAGGAAAACTCATCGAAACCTAACGCATTAAAGGACTTAGAGGAAAATAAAATTTGGACAAGCCTAAAAGCTGTGAAAAATGGGCACATCAATGAAAATGTCGTTGATCCTATGCTTCAAGGAGGAACTGCACTAAGCAAAACAACCTTCCTTGATAAGGCCGTCAAATGGTTAGAGAAAAACAACTAAAAAAAGAAGACAAAGGGTTAATGTTTAGCCCTTTGTCTTCTTTTCAGCTTATTTGAGAATCTTGAGGAGTGAATACATATGAACGGAACGTTTCTATATGACGAGTTTAACGGGCGTCAGCTTGATATTTACGTTCCACAGGACACCTCTATTAATGTTCCAGCTGTCTTTGTACAAGATGGCTCTTCTTTGTTTAGAACACACCTGCTAGAGATCGAAAGACTGATCGAAGCCAAAACCATCTCTCCAATCATCATTGTCGGCATACACCCCTTCAATCGACTTGACGAGTATACACCATGGAAGGCGTCATCACTGCACTCTGGGTTTCCTGACTTTAAAGGCGAGGCACAGACGTATGTGTCATTTTTAGCGAATGACTTGCTCCCATATATCAAAAGAAAATATCCAGTCAAACAGACCTGTCATGAACATAGTCACATAGGTGCTTCATTAGGTGGGCTATTTGCAATTTATACTTTATTGATGTACCCTGCTCTTTTTAAAAACATCGCATCTATCTCTGGGTCATTTTGGTATCAAGATTTTCTGCCGTTTGCTAAACAACAAAGCATTCAGTATGTGGATCACCTTATTTATTTGTCTGTGGGCAGTGAAGAAGGTAAAGGCAAAACATCTGCTCAACAGCACATGTCTTTATTCAATAAACAACTACATGATCTTTTATTACAGAAAGGGATGCAGGAATGGCAGCTGCACTATCACATCGAACAAGGGGAGGGCCATCATCTGAAACAATTTCAAAAAAATTTCTTATCAGCCCTAAAGTGGTTTTATCAAAGAGAACTCTAATTTTTTATCTGCATGGCACAAAGCCGATATGATATATTGGAACCTATAGATTGAAAGAGGAGGGATTTGCGTATGAGACCATTACAAATCTCAGCCGATACGGCACAAAAACTTGCGGCATCACTCAATGTACCCATTGAACAAATCATGCATATGCCGCAGCATATCTTAATCGCTAAACTAGCAGAACTTGAACAGAAGAAAGATCGTTCTTCTTAAAGAAATAAAGGAGTTTACATTCATGGAACAACAACTAGAACAATCAACATTACATCCCCGCAGCAAGGGACAAACCATCCTGCTGATTGCTGGGATTTTACTCATTGCATTTAACCTGCGGCCTGCCATTACGTCCGTCGGCCCTCTCATCGGCGCCATTCGTTCCGATTTGCAGCTTTCAAATGGACTTGCGGGTTTTCTCACCACTTTACCACTGCTCTCATTCGCATTGCTTTCTCCAATTGCACCTAAAATCGGAAAGCGTCTTGGCAATGAACGAACCCTTTGGCTTGGGCTTGCTGTCCTTCTATTTGGGATTGTGATTCGCTCGTTTGGCTCGATCACCTTCTTAATGGTGGGAACCGCGCTTGTCGGTGTCGGGATTGCGATATGTAATGTGCTTTTACCAGGGCTTGTGAAGCATAAATTTCCTGCACATGCTGGTTTGATGACGAGCGTGTATACGACTTCGATGTCCGTCTTTGCGGCACTTGCATCAGGTGTCAGTGTTCCGCTCAGCCATGCAATGCCTGGCGGCTGGAATACTTCATTCCTCGTATGGGCTGGCCTTGCACTTCTCGCGATGATGGTCTGGGCGCCGCAGCTTCTTCATCAGAACACAGCGGCCGTCAAAAGCATTTCGCTCACAGAGCAGCCGATATGGCGTTCGCGTGTCGCATGGCAGGTGACCTTTTTTATGGGCTTGCAGTCATTCCTTTTTTATAGCAGCATCGCCTGGTTTCCTGATATTTTAACATCACATGGAATGAACCTGTCGACAGCCGGCTGGATGCTGTCCATTATGCAGTTTGCTGGGCTGCCATCCACCTTTTTAACGCCTGTTTTCGCGGAAAAATTAAAAACACAAAGACCGCTTGTCTTGGGCCTTGTCCTTGTGTATTTACTTGGCATGATTGGGCTTCTTCTCGGAGGATCGACGCCTATTCTTGTGATCTCTGTTTTATTGATCGGCATTGGACAAGGTGCCAGCATCAGTCTGGCGCTCACTTTTATCGGATTACGGACGACCAATATGGAGCAAGCCGCTGCCCTTTCCGGAATGGCGCAGTCTCTCGGTTATTTATTAGCCGCCGTTGGTCCTTTCATGATCGGTATCCTTTTTGATCTCACACATACATGGACGCCATCCATTATCATCTTTATCATCATCCTATTTTTCATGTTTATATCCGGTATGCGAGCCGGACGAAGCGTCTATATTTCAGATCCATCATAAAAAAAGAACCCGCCTCCTCATGAGACGGGTTCTTTTCGGTTTATGCTTGTTCTGTCACGTGTACCTTTAATGTTGCTTGTACCTCTGGATGAAGCTTCACCGGTACATTTGTGTAACCTAATGCACGGATGGCGTCATTCAGCTCGATTTTGCGCTTATCGACTTTGATTTGATGATCTTTTTGCAATTTATCAGCAATTTGTTTGCTTGTAATAGATCCAAACAGACGGCCGCCTTCACCTGATTTTGCTGTTAGTTCCACTGTTAGCGCCTCAAGTGTTTCTTTTAATTGTTTCGCTTGTTCAAGCTCTTGGATGGCATTCTTTTTCTCTTTGTTCTTCTGCCCTTCCAATGCGCTTAGGTTCGTTGGGTTTGCTTCAACTGCTAACCCTTGTTTGATGAGAAAGTTGTGAGCGTATCCGTCAGCTACATTCTTGACTTCGCCTTTTTTCCCTTTGCCTTTTACGTCTTTTAGAAAGATGACTTTCATCTTTGAACCCCTCCTTCGAAATATTCATCAATGGCAGCTTTTAACTGCTCTACCGCTTCTTCAATGGTTATACCATACATTTGGGTGGCAGCGTTAGTTAAATGACCGCCGCCATCTAACGCTTCCATGATAATTTGGACGTTGATATCTCCTAATGATCTCGCACTAATGCACACCGTGTTGTCATCTCGTCTAGCGACAGCAAAGGACGCTTCTACCTCACTCATTGACAACAGGGAATCTGCCGTCTGGGCAATCGTGATTTGATCATAATACTCCGAGCTGTCTGACGGTAATGAAGCAATCGCCACCTGATTTTGATACAGATCTGTATGCTGAATGAGCTTTGCCCGTTTGATGTAATGATCGACGGTCTCTTTTAGGAATTTTTGCACAAGGACAGGATCTGCCCCCTTTGCACGAAGATAGGATGCTGCATCAAACGTTCTTGATCCCGTTCTCAGCGAGAAACTCTTCGTATCAACGATGATCCCTGCGAGAAGCGCAGTAGCTTCAATCATGTTAATGCGCAATTTCTTCGGCTGATACTCTAAAAGCTCTGTCACAAGCTCTGCTGTGGATGAAGCATACGGCTCCATATAGACAAGTAATGGGTCACGGATAAACTCCTCGCCGCGTCTATGATGGTCAATGACCACGATATTTTCAATTTTATTGAGTAGTCGTTCTTCCATGACGAGAGACGGTTTATGTGTATCCACGACCACAAGCAGCGTGTCATCCTTCGCAAGCTCCATGGCTTCCTCTGGGGTGATAAAACGTGACCAAAGATCTTCATAATTCTTAATTTCACTAATCAAACGTTGAACACTGTCCCCAATCTGGTTGGCATCAATGACAATATAGCCTTCTTTCCCATTAGCCTGGGCGACCTTTAAAATCCCAATGGATGCACCGATTGAGTCCATGTCTGGGAACTTATGCCCCATAATCATGACATTTCCGCTTTCAGAAACAATTTCTTTTAAAGCATGAGAAATGACTCGTGCGCGTACACGTGTCCGTTTCTCCATTGGATTCGTTTTCCCGCCGTAGAATTTCACTTTTCCATTCGGCTGCTTAATGGCTACCTGATCCCCGCCTCGTCCGAGGGCAAGATCAAGACTCGACTGCGCAAGTGCCCCAAGCTCTTTTAAAGAAGGTACGGATGCACCGATCCCGATACTCAAGGTAAGCGTCGCACTATGCGCTCCTGTTTTCTCACGGACCTCGTCTAGAATAGAGAATTTCGACGCTTCCAGCTCTGCTAAAATGCTCTCATTTAGAACCGCCATAAATCGTTCGGACGAAATTCGCTTCAGGAAAATGCCATATTCCTGTGCCCAATTGTTTAACAGAGACGTCACTTCACTATTAATGGTGCTGCGCACCTGATCGTCAAGACCCTGCGTGACATCATCGTAATTGTCTAAAAAGATATAAGATAACACCGTTCGTTCATTTTCGTACTGTCTTTCAATTTGTACCTGTTCTGTGACATCAAAGAAATATAAAAGGCGCTCTGACCGTTTAATAATGACTTTGAATTTTCGGTCATTCAGCGTCACATTTTCTGTCTCGACCTCTTGTTTAATAAGAGGCACAATGGACTCGAATGTATCATACAAGGATCTGCCGACAAGCGTGCTTTCATGAAAACACGAAGCGAGAAATGGATTTGTCCATTCGATATAATACTGGTCATTAAACAGCATAATACCAATTGGCATTTCCATTAATGCTTCTTCTCCAACCTTTTTGACTCGATAGGATAATGTTGAAATATATGAATCAATCTCTTTTTGCACTTGCGTATCTGCCCACTTTAAGAAGTAGAGCACACCTGCAAGGACTAAAAGACCAACCGCTCCTATGATCCAATTATAATAAAGGTTGAGGAGGACTGTGACCACCGCAAGGAAAATCAAAGCGATGATCGGATACTTGATGACAGGTTTTCTATAGAAGCTTGGCACTGATATCAACTCCTCAACATTCAGAGTGAATTATTTGTTTTTTACTTTTTCTCTTAAATCAAAGCCTATGTCAGCAATCCCTATAATACGCACAATCACAGCGACTGGCGGATAGAGAACCCCTAACACTATAGCGAAAATGGGCACCGCTTTTGAGATGCTTTTTTCGTGGCAATAATAGAAGATAAAAGAAAATCCCTGAATAAGCACCAGTATAAATAAAATTTGAAACGCACTCGTTTGAACGAGCGATAAAAAGCTGCCTTTTTCCGTCTGAATCAGCATCAAAAGCAGTGTGAGTAAATAATACCATACCATGCTTTTTGGCAGCCGCATATCCTTAAATTTCTTCAAGGCTGGCATGTCTTTGACAAACCGTTTGATCAGAGGCTTCACAAACCAGTGGTTCACGAACGCCGTCAGCGTAACTAACATCAACAGCGCGACAGGTAAAGCACTCAATGCAGCATCCTGCATCTCTCTGAACTGCTTCAGCTGCTTCGCAATGTCCTGCTCAGAAGCGCCGGATTGCTTTAAGACACTCTCTAACATCGGAATCATTTGCTCAATCGACTCTTTCGCGATACCCATGATATCGACTTGAAAAAGCTGAACACTGACAACAAAGGAGATAAGAAAACTAAATAAATAGATCAGCGCACCTGTAATGATGGCATTCCCAGGCTGCCGTCTGCTGTAGAAAACACCCATGCCTAATCCGACAGCAATCAGAATTGGCGCCGTCATGAGTCCATTAATAGATCCAATTAAAAAGCTGATCACTATCCCAATAGCGCCAGCAGCAATTCCTTTTTTCAAGCCGTGCCTGATTGTATAGAGGATGATCGGAATCGGAGCAGCTAGAAAGAAAATAATGGATAATAGCGGCACATACAAATAAAACAGCGTCATGACAGAGAAAATACTGATCATGATAGCGCCCTCTACTAACGCTTTTGTTTGTTTCACACCTTCACCTCTATCTAATCCTTTTACTATATCTTGCTCAATGTGTCCTTCTATGTATACGTACGATGTAAGCTACACCATGTCTTACCCCAACCTTTATTTTACCATAGCGGTAAATCGCAAGTAAAATGCAGGCTATCTTAGGAGCGTTTCACGTGGAACACTGATTTCGATTCGTACATGCAACTTTTCAAACAGCATGTTACAATTTTTTAGATTATTCTTAGCTATAAACCCTGAATTCAAGGTCAAAAGCTGTTAGAATAGAAGCATCATCAATAAATGTAAGAAGGAGAATTCACATGGGAAAAACACTCGTATTCGGACACAAAAACCCTGACACAGACACGATTTGCTCTGCTATCGCTTACGCTGATCTAAAAAACAAAATCGGCGTCGAAGCAGAAGCGGTCAGACTTGGAGAAATCAATGGAGAAACACAATACGCATTAGATTTCTTTAAACAAGAAGCACCTCGTTTCATTGAAACGGCTGCAAACGAAACAAAGCAAGTCATTCTTGTCGATCATAACGAATTCCAACAAAGTGTAAGCGATATTGATCAAGTACAAGTGACTGAGGTCATTGACCATCACCGTATTGCCAACTTTGAAACAAGTGAACCTCTATACTATCGTGCTGAGCCTGTTGGCTGTACAGCAACAATCTTAAACAAAATGTACAAAGAGAACCACGTGAAGATTGAAAAAGAAATCGCTGGTTTGCTTTTATCTGCAATCATTTCTGATTCCTTGCTATTCAAATCACCAACATGCACACAACAAGACATTGATGCTGCGCATGAGCTAGCTGAAATTGCAGGGGTAGATCCAGAAGTTTACGGCCTAGACATGCTAAAAGCTGGCGCTGACCTAAGCCAAAAAACGGTTCAAGAACTAATTACAATTGATGCAAAAGAATTCGCACTAGGCAATAGCAAAGTGGAAATTGCGCAAGTCAATACAGTAGATATCGCAGAAGTTACAGCAAGACAGGCTGATATTGAAGCGAAAATCAATGAAGTCATCGCAGCGAAAGGTCTTGATCTATTCGTTCTAGTGATCACAGACATCCTAGAAAATGACTCTCTTGCACTTGCACTCGGTGCCGAAGCTGCAAAAGTAGAAAAAGCATTTAACGTCACACTTGAAAACAACACCGCTTTACTAAAAGGTGTTGTATCAAGAAAGAAACAAGTCGTACCTGCACTGACAGACGCACTTTCTTCATAAACACAACAAGACTGCTGACATGTTCAGCAGTCTTGTTTCTTCTTTTAATGAATGTACATATCACTTACAAGGACATCCTTTAACACACTTGTTGGAATCGTAAATTCCACTACACCCATGTAACCAGGCGCCACATCATATTCATTAAAGGAAATCACCAGTTTGCCTTTTGAATTGATATAGAAGCTTTGATCTGGCTGAATCTTCTTAAACGGATCAACCGTATCTTGCTTGGTAATCCAATAAATCTTATTTGAATCCTCTTTCATCTGTTTCTTCATTTGGTCTTTAATATTTTCACTAATCACATCAATATAACGGTCATCTTTAAACAAGCTTGGTAATGTAATGAGTACATGATTTTTCTTATCCACCGTATCATACGTCATTTCCTCTGCCGCAGAAGCTTGAGTCGTCACCTTGTATCGACCTAGTGAAAGAATTTGATCATTGTTTGTTCTCACTTCATATCCGCTCTCTACACTTAAATGACCATTTTTATAACCCTTTGTTTCCTTCTCAAAATCTTGATACAGCTTTTTATTTTCAGCTAAATATTTTTGATTCAGGCTGTCTTGTAATTTTCCGTCCCCAAGCCCTGAAACGTGTGGTGTTTTAAGGTCAATATTCGTTCCTTGATCGCTCTTTTTAAATTCTGTGAATGTCACGACTTTCACCAGCTCGCCAATGACAGGTATCTCCGAAATCGCTCTTGCCGCCTGTGGACTGACATTCACAGTCGTGACAAATAGAGCAGCCGCAGCAACAAGTCCGATCGTCCATTGCTGAAAATGAGGTTTTTTGTTTTTTCGTTTTAATGTCCGTTCAACCATAGCATCATATTCCGGCGGAATAGGGATTTCTAAATATTCCTCTTTTAACTGTTCCAAATGCTTATCCATTTATATTTCCTCCTGCGATAATTCTACTTTTAAAAGCCGCAACGCCTTATATAATCTTGTTTTGATGGTGTTTTCGTTTTCTTCGAGAATGTGGGCGATGTCCTCTAGTTTTAAATCTTCAAAGAATCTCAAGATAATGATGACCCGGTACATGTCGGGCAAATCCTCTATGGCTCGTCTGACATCTTGATCTTCATATACATCTGATTCACCCTGTGATAAGAATTCAAGCGTGTCATCGTCTGTCACCTGCACCCGCTTCTTCTTTCGTAAAAAATCTAGGGCAGCATTCACCACGATTTTATAAAACCAGCTATGCATTTTGGTTGCATCCTCTAATCGGTGAACAGATTTGAGTGCTTTATGAATCGCCTCTTGAACGACATCCATCGCATCTTCTGGGTTTTTGACATAACTATAGGACAATCGATAAAAACTGTGTTTATGCTCCATTACGTAATCAGCAAATTGATCCTCAATTTTTCGTTTCTTCATTTTACAAAGAGCTCCTTTATCTTAAATGCGCATCGGTTATTTCTTACAATGGATAGACGCGCACCTTTTGAAAATAGTTTGCGCTCGATTATTTTTTAACATGTCATCCCATTTCCGTTTCTATACAAAAAGAGCGAACCAGACAGGTTCACTCCTTCAAAGCGGATATTGTTTGATGGACAAACTGTTTAAGTGGGGAAAGCGGATGAATGATCGGAATGCCTGTCTCCTTTTCTATCTGCTGTGCCGCATAAACCATCGATAGCTGCATCACGCAAATGTCTCCACTTTTTTTCATACATCTTCTGAGCTGCTTTTTAATTTGCTCCTCATAAGCATGCATGTCACCGTTTAGGCAAAGGTGAAAGATATCCTCCATCACCATAACCTCTGCATCAATCTGTTTGCCGTGCTCTTTTGCATATGATTCAAGCCGCTCCATTGTCCCATCCACTGTATCCGGGTTTGAAAACACAAGTTGAAGAGGCCCTTTTCTCTGACAAATCAGTTCAAATAACGGTTCATCAATCGGAACAATCGGTTGCTTAAAGAGATACTGCTGATCACCCAAGGCGGCAATGTATTGTGTACACGTGAGCAGAATGATGTCGGCTTCATCTTCTTTCATCAATTTGTTGATGGCATAGGTTTGCTGCTTGTGAGGATTAAAATCGGGATCTTGTGTAGCACGTTCTATAAATGATGAATCGACCGTGTGATGCAGCTCAACATCGGTATCACCAAACACCTCTTCTATATAGGACTGATTAGACGGATGGGCATGAAGGCAGTGTAATCGAATCATCAGGTTCGCTCCTCGTGAAAGTTTTCAATCATTATATCAATCCTTGTATGAAATAGGGAGAAAGATGACCATATTGTTAGGGAGATATTGAAGGAGGGATTTAATTGAAAGAAGATCAACACCCTAAACCATCTTCAGAGTCAGAAGACACTTTAACAAATCGGCAAGGTCATCCCGTAACAGACAATCAAAATATGAGAACCGTTGGAAATAGAGGGCCCACTACGCTTGAAAACTACGATTTCCTAGAGAAAATCAGTCATTTTGATCGCGAACGTATTCCTGAACGTGTCGTCCATGCGCGCGGGGCCGGAGCTCACGGTTATTTTGAAGCCTATGGCACATTCGGTGACGAGCCCATTTCCACTTATACAAGAGCGAAATTATTTCAGGAAAAAGGAAAAAAGACTCCTGTTTTCGTTCGTTTTTCTTCTGTCATTCACGGCGGTCATTCGCCAGAAACGTTGCGCGATCCGAGAGGGTTTGCGATTAAATTTTATACAGAAGAAGGCAACTGGGACCTCGTTGGAAACAACCTGAAAATTTTCTTTATCCGAGATGCTTTGAAGTTTCCAGATTTGGTTCATGCCTTTAAGCCTGATCCTGTCACCAATCGGCAGGACGGTGAGCGTATTTTTGATTTCGTTTCGCAATCACCCGAAGCGACGCATATGGTGACATTTCTCTTCTCACCTTGGGGCATCCCAGCAACCTATCGCCACATGCAAGGCTCAGGTGTCCATGCGTACAAATGGGTGAACCATGAAGGAAAAGCAGTTCTGGTCAAATATCACTTTGAACCGAAGCAAGGGATTCGCAACCTGACGCAAGAACAGGCTCAAGCGATACAAGGTGAAAACTTTAATCATGCCACACAGGATTTATATGAAGCCATTGAGCAAGGAGATCATCCTGAATGGGAGGTCTATGCGCAGATCATGGAAGATGATGCCCACCCTCATCTCGATTTTGATCCGCTTGATCCGACAAAGCTTTGGTACAAGGATGACTATCCATGGAAACCGATCGGACGGATGGTATTAAATAAAAATCCAGAAAATTATTTCGCAGAAGTTGAGCAGGTTGCCTTTGGGACTGGCGTTCTCGTAGACGGTTTGGATTTCTCAGATGATAAATTGCTTCAAGGGCGCACCTTCTCTTACTCTGATACGCAGCGATATCGTGTGGGACCGAACTATTTACAGCTGCCGATCAATGCACCGAAAAAGCATGTCGCCACAAATCAAAGAGATGGGCAAATGGAATACCAGGTCGATCAAGGCAAAGGGCAAAATCCTCATGTGAATTATGAACCATCGATCCTCGGCGGATTAAAAGAAGCCATACAGGCTGGAAAGGATCATACGCCTTTTGTAGAGGGTGACGTCAAACGGGAAGCCATTGACCGCCCGAACAACTTCGGACAAGCCGGAGAAACGTATCGCCGCTTCAATGATTGGGAACGTGAGGAATTGATTAAGAACTTAGTCAACACCCTTGCGACCTGTCAAAAAGACATTCAAAAGCAAATGATCGAAAACTTTACAAAGGCAGACCCTGATTACGGAAGGCGTGTCGCTGATGGATTAAAAGCTTTTAAACAAGAGCAGCCAAGCGGACCTATAGGATCTACAGGCGCCGCACAAGCTGTAGACGAAGCGATCAACAACAGCACACCATCAGATCCTTATTAAATAAAAAAGAATGCAGCGCCTGGGCTGCATTCTTTTTGTATTCATTGATTAAGCGTTTTGACCTTTTTTGATCCATTCTGCTACATTGACTGTACGTTTTGCTTGATGTTTTGCAGCAGCTTCTGCGTCCTCTTGGATCTTTCCATTTTGGTCAACAGTGACACTCACGCCGTAAGGGTTGCCCCCTGCACCGTATAATGAGTCATCTGTGTATCCAGGAGCGGCAATAATCGCTCCCCAGTGGAACATCGTTGTGTAAAGACTGAGAATGGTCTGCTCCTGCCCGCCATTTGGGTTTTGTGCAGAGGTCATCGCACTCACTGCTTTGTTTGCCAATTTCCCTTGGAACCATAAGCCGCCAGTTGTGTCTAAGAATTGCTTCATTTGAGCCGGTAGGTTACCAAAACGTGTTGGCATGCTAAAGATGATGGCATCTGCCCACTCTAAATCACTTAATTGAACCTCTGGAACATCCTTTGTTTCGTCTAAATGTGCTTTCCATGCTGGATTTGATGCTACAACTGCTTCTGGTGCCAATTCAGCAACCTTTAATACTTTCACTTCAGCGCCAGCTTCTTTCGCTCCAGCCTCTGCCCATTTTGCCATCTGATAGTTTGTACCTGTTGAACTATAATAAATAATTGCTAATTTTACGTTTTCCATTTGTTCCATCTCCTTTTGTTTGGTTTGCCCAAAAAGCTTCTGTAAAAATCCCATCTATATTCCCTACCTTCATTAAAATTGACGACGATACCATAATGCCGCAGCATCGACTTCTTCTCTCGTTAGCTGATGTCCGCGATTTTCCCAATGTAGTGTGACCGAAGCGCCTGCGCCTTGCAGCAATTGCTCAAGCTCCTGTGATTCCTCTGGACGGCACATTGGGTCATTTTCACCAGCTGCGATAAAGACTTGTTTCCCCGCCAATGAAGGCAATGAAACTCCGCGTCTTGGAACCATTGGATGATGCAGAATCGCTCCTTTTAACGCATCCTCGTAATGGAATAAAAGACTTCCTGCAATGTTCGCCCCATTGGAATATCCGAGAGCGACGACATTGTGACGATCGAACCCATATTCATCTGCTGCTTCTCCGATAAATGTATACAGTTCCTCTGTCCGCTCAATTAAATCCTGCTCATCGAAAACACCCTCTGCTAAACGTCTGAAAAAGCGCGGCATACCGTTTTCCAACACATTCCCTCTCACACTAAGAACGGATGCGTCAGCATCTACTAAATCGGCAAGCGGCAATAAATCTTCTTCCGTCCCGCCAGTACCATGCAGTAATAACAAAACAGGTCTTTGTTCATTCTTTCCTTTTCGAAAAAGATGTTTCATCATAAATCTCCTTTCCCTTTGATTTCTCTTACCTCAATAGGCAGTACAATTTGTTCAATCTGACTGCGCTGCGCCTCATATTGCGGTGGCAGTTTCAATGCTTCACCCATTGTTTCCACTGATTCGTCGTGTGCAAACCCTGGAGGATCAGTCGCAATTTCAAATAATATGCCGCCAAGCTCTCTAAAATAAATGGCATTGAAGTAATTTCGATCTTGCACAGGTGTCACTTGATACCCGCTTTGCGCAATATGTCTTTGCCAATCTAATTGATCCTGATCATCTGTCGCTCTCCATGCAATATGATGCACAACCCCAACACCCATACGTCCGCGTGCAACAGGTGTCTTGTTCACATCAATGACATTGCCTATCTCACCAAACGAACGAAATCTCACATAGTCTTCTTCTGCTCCGACTCGTTCAAAACCCATTGTTTGTTCGAGCAGCTGCATCGTTTGCTCAGGCTGTGATGTTAACAAAACAGCTCCGCCAAATCCTTTGATCGCGACATCTGATGTGACTCCGTTAAATGTCCAATCATTTTGTTTCCCTTCCGCACGCTCTACAAGCTCAATCAACAAGCCGTGTGGATCTTCAAGTGAGAGAAAGGCTTCATCAAAGCGTTCGACCATTTCATAAGAAATATCAAATTGCTCAAGACGTTCCTTCCAGAAAGAGAAAGCGCCTGGCGGTACGACATATGTCGTCACGCCCACTTGACCTGCACCAATTTGTCCCTTTTGTGCACCTGGCCAAGGGAAAAACGTGATAATCGTTCCCGGAGATCCTCCTTCATTTCCAAAATATAAATGGTAAGTGCCTGGATCATCAAAATTCACGGTCTTCTTCACGAGACGAAGTCCTAAAACACCTGCATAAAAATCAACGTTCTCCTGAGGATGCCCTACAATTGCAGTGATATGGTGAATTCCTTCTGTTTTCTTCACTTCTAATGACCTCCTAATCATGAAGTAACAAGCCTCTATTCATTATGTCTTTACTGACGTCTTTATATTATCTCGAATTCGAGATATTAAACCAAAAAAATATATTTATCTCGAATTAAGGATATGATGTTTTTAAATAAAAGTCAACGATTTTTGTTTTTCCTTTTAAAAAAGCAGGTCTGCTTTTGCATAACAAACCTGCTCTTCCTTGATTATTGCAGTAATTTTTTCTTTTTTAAATAGGCTTTCGCTACCTGAAATGCATCCTTACCTTTCACATTCACTTCATAATTCATTTCTCTCATCTCATCGTCTGTGATTTGACCACTGAGCTTATTGAGAGAAGCCTCAATCTCAGGGTACTCCGTTAATGTCTCCTGCCTTAACAGCGGTGCTCCTTGATATGGCGGGAAAACATGCTGATCATCATCAAGCACCTTTAATTTGTATTGCCTCAATTCACTGTCTGTCGAATACGCATCGACTAAATTGATATCTCCTTTTTGAATTGCTCGATACCGAAGCTTCGGTTCCATCGTCACTACATCATCAAAGGAAAATTGATAGGTCTTTTGAATACCTCGATACCCGTCCTGTCGATCAGAAAATTCTAAGGTGAATCCAGCCTTTATGCGATTCTTGATTTTAGCTAGATCAGAAATATTGGATACATCATATTGATCAGCCAGCGACTGAGGCACGGCTAAAGCATACGTATTGTTGTAAGCCATCGGCTCAAGAAGGCGGAGCTGAAAGGATGATTCCAAACCGCGCCGCGCTTGCTCATACACTTTTTCTTTATCTGTGCTTTTCGCTGTTTGTTTAAGGAACTCAGAAATTGCAGTACCCGTAAACTCAGGATAAATGTCAATATCACCAGAACGTAAAGCTTGAAAAACAAAAGACGTCTTGCCAAGACCAGGCTTAAGATTGACTTGAATATCCGTATCCTGTTCAATTAAAAGCTTATACATCGAGATCAGAATTTCAGGCTCTGATCCTAGCTTTCCACCGATGGTGATTTCTTTTTTTTCTTGTTGAAAAAGTGCTGGGCCCGCGACAATAGCTCCTGCAATCACAGCAAAAACCGTCACAGAAATCACAGTCTTTTTAAAAGAAATTTTCTCAAACGTACGCAACACCACATCAAATAAGAGTGCGAGTAAGGCTGCTGGTATAGCGCCAATGACAATGAGTGACATATCATTTCGGTCAATTCCCAGCAAAATCAGACTTCCTAATCCCCCAGCTCCGATCAGTGCGGCAAGTGTGGCAGTTCCCACAATGAGAACCATCCCGGTTCGGATACCTGCCATGATGACTGGCATGGCCAGAGGCAGCTCTACTTTTAATAATCGTTTGCGGTGATTCATTCCCATGGCAAGCGCCGCTTCCCTCAGGGAAGGATCGACCTCCTGAATACCTGTATATGTATTTCTTAAAATAGGGAGTAGGGCATAAACGACAAGCGCAATAATCGCAGGCACTTGCCCAATCCCAACGAGAGGAATCAGCAAGCCAAGCAGCGCAAGCGACGGGATTGTTTGCAAGACCGCCGTCACCCCAATCACCCATTCTGCAAGCTTTGGCACCCTCGTTAAATAGATACCTAAGGGAATGGCAATCAAAATGGCTAAAAATAAAGCAATAAACGAAATTTGAATATGCTCAAGCAAGGCGTGTCCCAATTGTTCTTTTCGATCCAATAACACACTGATCCAATCATTCATGTGACTCGCCTCTCTCTCTAGGAGAATCAGCTAAAAACTGAATCATCGCTTGACGATTCACTAGTCCAATTCGCTCCCCATCCTTTTCCACAGCCAATTCCTCATGCTTTGCCAATTGGGATAAGACCTCATCCAGCGTGGCATGTGCTGTGATCGCTTCATAGCCTAAAAGAGACTCATGAGGCATTGGTCTAGCCATGGCCTCTAGCTCAAACGCTTGTTGTCCTACATGGCGAGCAGCACCTGAGACAAACTCCCGAACAAAAGCATTGACTGGGTGTTGAACCAATTCCTCTGGACGACCAATCTGCACCACTTTCCCTTCCTTCATGATACAAATTCGATCACCAAGCCTCATCGCCTCCTGCATATCATGCGTCACGAAAACAATGGTCTTTTGAATACGGCGCTGCAAATCAAGCAGATCATCCTGCAATTTCTCCCTTGTTAATGGATCTAACGCACTAAAGGGTTCATCCATTAGGACAATCTCAGGATCAGCTGCAAGTGCACGTGCCACACCGACACGCTGCTGCTGTCCACCAGATAGCTCTGACGGCTTCCGATGTCGATACATAGCTGGATCAAGCCCAACCATCTGCATCAATTCATCCACTCGCTTATTGATCTCATACCGGCTCCATTGTTTGAGCTCTGGCACCACAGCGATATTTTCTTCAATGGTCATATGAGGAAAAAGAGCAATTTGCTGCAGAACATACCCAATATCCCAGCGCAGTTCATACATATCATAATCGTTTATTTTTTGACCCTTTATGTAAATCTCACCTTCTGTTGAAGAAATGAGACGATTGATCATTTTCAATGTTGTCGTTTTCCCGCTTCCACTAGGTCCAATGAAAACAAAAAACTCACCTTTCTGAATTTCTAAATCAACGGATTCAACGGCATAACGCTCATCTGAAAATTGCATCGATACCTTCCTAAATTCAATCATCTTCCCACGCCCTGACTGCAATTATTTTCTAGACTACCAATATGACAGATCGACCCCATATTTGTATAGAACAAACTGTCACTTTTACTCTCTTTTACATACTTCCCCTAAGGAGCCCGCCAAAAACAGCTCTAGTCAGTTCGGATGAGATCTTCTTGAGACAATAAAAAAAGCGGAGAGCTCGAGGCTCTCCGCTTTTAAGTCAACGACTTACTCACCAGTAACGTATGGAAGTAATGCCATTTGACGTGATTTTTTGATCGCTAATGTCAATTTACGTTGATACTTAGCGCTAGTTCCTGTTACACGACGAGGTAAAATTTTACCACGCTCAGAAACAAACTTTCTAAGAAGATCAACATCTTTGTAATCGATGTGCGTGATACCGTTAGAAGTAAAGAAACATACCTTACGACGTTTCGCACGACCGCCTCTGCGTCCACCTGCCATTTGTTTTCACACCTTTCCTTTAGTCAATTTTTCAGATCAATTAGAATGGCAAATCATCATCGGAGATGTCAATCGGTTTACCATCATTCGCAAATGGGTCATCATTGAAGCTATTTCCCTGATTACGATTTTGTTGGTTGCTTTGATTGCCATATGGATTTTGACTTGGTTCATTTCCGAATGGATTCTGATCGTTTTGGCTACCGCCATAATACTGGCCTCCGCTATTGCCACCGCCGCTGTATCCACCTGAACCAGCACCGCCGCTCTTAGGCTCAAGAAATTGAACACTCTCAGCTTGAACTTCTGTCACGAAGACACGCTGTCCTTGCTGATTTTCATAGTTTCTTGTCTGCAAACGACCGTCTACACCGGCAAGACTTCCTTTTTTCAAGAAATTAGCCACGTTCTCGGCTTGTCTTCTCCAAGTAACACAGTTAATGAAATCGGCTTCACGCTCTCCAGATTGATTCGTAAACGTACGATTCACAGCTAGAGTAAACGTGGCTACAGCCGCACCATTAGGCGTGTAGCGAAGCTCAGGGTCTTTTGTTAGTCTTCCGACCAATACAACACGGTTTAGCATATTGAAAGACCACCTTTAAATATATATTTCAATGATTTATACTTCTTCTTTAACAACAATGTGGCGAATGATATCGTCACTGATCTTAGCTAAGCGGTCAAATTCTTGAACTGCTGCAGCGTCAGATTGAACGTTTACGATTTGGTAGAAGCCTTCACGGAAATCGTTGATTTCGTATGCAAGACGACGTTTACCCCAATCCTTTGTTCCAGTGATCTCCGCACCGTTTGAAGTTAACACGTTATTGAAACGCTCGATAACTGCTTTTTTAGCCTCATCGTCAACTGTTGGGCGGATGATGTACATAACTTCGTACTTTCTCATCTGATTGCACCTCCTTTTGGTCTAAGCGGCCCTATACGGGCAAGGAGCAATAAATTATATTACTCACAATTGTATATTATAACAAATTACTTGGCCTATGACAAGAACCTATACATTAAAACGGAAATGAATGACGTCTCCATCTTTCACTACATATTCTTTACCTTCTAGACGGACTTTTCCAGCCTCTTTTGCAGCAGACATGCTTCCACCAGCAAGTAAATCTTCATATGCAACCGTTTCAGCACGAATAAACCCACGTTCAAAGTCCGTATGAATGATTCCAGCACATTCCGGTGCCTTCATTCCCTTTTTAAACGTCCAAGCGCGTACTTCCTGCTCACCTGCTGTGAAATAAGTAGCTAAACCAAGAAGTGAATAAGATGCTTGAATCAGCTGATCTAGACCTGACTCTTTGATGCCAAGCTCTTCAAGGAACATCTGCTTCTCTTCTCCTTCAAGCTCTGCAATTTCAGACTCGATCTTCGCACATACGACGATGACTTCAGCATTTTCACTAGAAGCAAACTCACGGATTTGCTGCACATATTCGTTGCCGTCATGATCTGCTACTTCATCCTCACTCACATTTGCTACATAAAGAACTGGTTTAGATGTGAGTAAATGAAGCTGTTTCACAAGCTTTTGCTGCTCATCTGTAAATTCTACAGATCTTGCCGATTTCCCAGCTTCAAATGCGTTCATTAGCTTCGACAAAATATCAAATTCAGCTACCGCTTCCTTATCCTTTTGTTTTGCAAGCTTACTCACACGAGCCAAACGTTTTTCAACTGTTTCTAAATCAGCCAAAATCAACTCTAAATTAATGGTTTCGATATCTGACACAGGGTCAACCTTACCTGATACGTGTGTGATGTTATCATCTGCAAAAGCTCTCACCACGTGACAGATCGCATCTACTTGACGAATGTGAGAAAGGAATTTATTCCCTAAACCTTCACCTTTTGAAGCCCCTTTGACAATACCAGCAATATCAGTGAATTCAAAAGCAGTCGGAACTGTCTTTTTCGGCTGCACCAATTCTGTTAGTTTTTGCAAACGTTCGTCTGGAACTTCTACAATTCCGACGTTTGGATCAATGGTACAAAACGGATAGTTAGCAGACTCCGCTCCAGCCTGTGTAATTGCATTAAATAGCGTTGACTTCCCGACGTTAGGTAAGCCAACAATACCAGCTGTTAAAGCCATTCTTTCATCTCCTCTATATCAAACGTGCTCGTTATACTGCGTAATATGAACCTAGAGCAATTATAAGTAGGTTTACATGAAAAGACAAGCTAACCGTTATGCATTATCAATAGAAGAAACATTGCCAAAAAGAATAAATCAATCCTTCAAAACGGGAATTTGCATCTAATTCTTCTATACAAAAGAAGAATTTCATCAAAAAAGCATGAGGCCTACTTAAGCAGTTGGCTCCTCATGCTTGACGAGAATTTTCTTCATTTTTCGTTCAAAGTCTCTTCTTGGGATCATGACGCTATGCCCGCAGCCTTCACATTTAATGCGAATATCCATGCCCAACCGAATCACTTTCCACCGATTGACACCACATGGATGGGGCTTTTTCATTTCAACGACGTCATGTAACCCAAACGCTTTGTCTGCCATCAGCTTTCACCTCTCTTGCTCACTTCATTGAATCTATTGTACAAAAAAACGGCGATGAAGAGCAATGCACAAAGCAAAGACCCTCTTTCAATCGTTCATCCTATTCTTTTTTATAGAAAAAACCCTTCTTTTAGATCATTTTATTTGTGACCAATAGTTACTTAAACTCCGCTTTTTTTCAATATTGTCACAAACACTGTAGGTCAAAAGGTTTTTATTGGTAGAACGCTGTGGTTTTTCCATATTTTTTGATTTATGATATCTGCATAAATGTTATGTGAGGGAGCAGGTACGATGGTCAATCGAAAGGATAGATTAACTGATAAAGAATATAAAATCATATCCGATCATGCTGGAAACATAGACAATTACCAGCAGCACCATACGATAGAAATAGGTCAGCAAACGCTCACTGTCCATGATTTTCTCAAGGTCGATCATCAATTATATGGTTTAACGATGCAGCCTGAACAATCAGACGAGTTCATCGTCGCTTTTCACTGTCCGATGCCAAAGCAAATGCCGGTGACCTCGCCACAAGATGTACACACCGCGGTACAGTCATTGCTCAAAACGGATTATGCCTATCCCATTGAAAGGAAGTCCCTTGATAGCAATCAAGATCATGTCTTTTTTAAAGGGAAGGAATACATAGAGCAAGTCAGCCAGAAGCATCCCAATGCAGGTATCTATCTCACTGGACAAGCCCTTGCCGGTGCTGTTTGTGCTTATGTTGCGACAGAACAGCCAGCTGTCAAAAAAGCCGTTACCTTTGATAGCCCAAATATATGGAGCAGTCTGGCGCCTTCGATTCAGCAGAAAGCGCAGCAAGGTCAATATAAACGGATCTTGACTGAATATATTCAACCTAGTCATTATGTAGGTTTACTCAATCGCCATGATCATGGAGTTGGTCAAGTGAAGTACACCGTACCGCCAAGGCAGCAAGGCGACGCCCAAGAATCCGTTAAATATAAACAAAGAGAAATTGACACCTTTTTAAAATCAGCTTTTGCGTCTATGAATATAGAATGGAACGAATCCTTTGATACAAATGCCTTTTTAGCTCTTATTTCTGGGAGTTTAAAAGGAAATGGGTATTCATTCCACAAAGATGGATCTGCCCGGATTTTAGATGAACAGCTTGATCATAATACAAGTTTTACAGCCTTGCTGTTGCAAGAAATCCATTCTGGACGTGCATATGCACAAAGTGGTCTAGAAATTATCATAAAATCCCATTTACTGAAAAATTCATCCTACGATCTCCAAAGTGTGATTGAACATGAAGTACACACTATATTTGATAAAATCGATGGGATCGATGAAAGTGTAAAAGACGCCGTCCAACATGTAAAACAAGAGCTCAAAGGACTCGTCGGCTTTGGCCACTATGATTTATTAAGTTCAAGTGATGTGGAAGCATTGGTAGAAGAAGTGAGGATGGAACAACATCATTCCTCCTTTTATTCACACGAAAAACAACTGAATGCCCTGTACACCTTGAGAGATTACGAACAAGAACTTTCTTCCCTTTCAAGACATATGTACACAATGGGTGATGATTACGCCAAGGCAGATAGGCGCCTTGCGATGCAAATGGGTATTCATTAAGAAAGGAGTCGCCGCATGATCAATCAAAATAAACCTCCTAGTGACGCCCAGCGTTTCTTGCAAAATGTGAGTACCCGCCGATCCATGTCTGTATTTGAAAATCAATCGGCACCACAAACGCAAACGCAGTCCCCAGAAGAAATAGCCGCAATTCAGGCCCTACGAAGAGAAGGACAGCGAAAAGATCTAAAACGGCTGCTCAAAATGCGACTGCATGACGAATTAGCAAACACTCGCGTGCACTTGGAGTATCAATTGTCTAAAACCGAAGACATGATCAACCAGACGACCATTGTCAAGCAACACATCTTCCAGCATTTAAAGGGACAAGCCATTTCAGAATTAGAGGAACGCCTTCAGCGTCTCAAGCAAATGCCAGTCTATGATGATATCAAAGACGCCATTGACTCTATTCGGATAAAATAAGCACAGCTCTGACAAAGAGAGGTGCTTATTTTATTTTATCAATATAATTTTTAGGGCGAGAAAATATCTTTTTACTTAAAATCGGATATAGCATTAAACAGACAAGCAAATAAAGATTCAGCAAGCTGTATATCGGATACAAGAAAGCAATTAAATCGGCAAACCCAAGAGATGTCAAAGGCGCCATCAACAGAAGCATCACGAACACAACCAGCCAGCGGGGCAATGGTACAAAAGAGAGCATTCGGCTCGATAAACCAAATAAACCTGCCGCTGTCGTCGTATAAATGGCTAGACAAAGGACAACAGTCATAAACACAAACAATGATGTCGGCGCTCCTTCTAATACTGTAAACAAAGGAATGCCTTCTGCTGATAGGCTCCCAGAAATATCAACCAGTATTTCGTTATACACGTACGAGATGACCCCAAAAATCAGGCCACTTAATATACTCGCCACTTTTGCCTCGCCAAGCCCCTTCATTTCTTTTCCAACCGAAGACAGCACTGCGACTACAGATAATATATTCAAAGAAGCAAAGACAATGCTGGCAGGCCAATTGTACTGCTGCCCAAAATCAATCCGCCACATATGATCATGGTTCATATAATAAAAAACAAATGCATAGATGAGCCCCGCCACCAAAATTGGTATAATGAAAGCATTCACAGATAAAAGCCCTTTCACATCCCAGAAAAAAATCATAAATGAAAACAGACAAAATGCACCGATGCCAATCCAAAATGGCACATGATACATCTCGAGTGTCACCCCGCCACCGGCAATCATGACTGTCGTTGTCGTGAATAAATAAAGGACAATTAAAACATCATACACTTTAGCCAGCCATGGACCGACAAGCCGCTCTAGCACTGGCACAAAGTGATCGGCACGTACCTCATAACTGATTTTCAACACCACATAGGTAGACAGCATAAACATCAATGTAAACAGTAGAATGGCTAGTCCACTATCAATGCCAAAAAACTGCCAAATTTCTTGGCCGGAAGCATACCCCGCTCCTATTAAGCTTCCTAAAATTAAAAGCGTCCACCTTGAACCAGCCTTCCACACAATCATCACCTCATAGGTATAGAATTAAGCTTGTTTCCGTATACTGTTACTAACTACTATGACAAGGAAGTGAGACCTATGAATAGCAAGAACGGTCTTTTTTTTAGAAATAGGGTGAAAGAATACGTGTCCCATACGGATACAAACGCCATTCAACAGCTTAAAAGTATTTTATTCTCGCATCTTCAGAAAGCAGGAAAAAGACCCGTTGCCATCGTTTGTATTGGAACAGACCGCTCAACTGGCGACTCTCTAGGTCCACTTGTTGGTACAAAGCTTTCAGGTCTTGATTTGAAAAAGCTTCATGTATATGGAACGCTCTCTGACCCAGTTCATGCGGTCAATTTAAAAGAAAAGCTCGCCGAAATTGAACAAGCTCATAAACATCCGTTTATTGTAGCGATTGATGCCTGTTTAGGAAGAGTGAAAAGTGTAGGCTCCTTCCAAATTGGAGATGGACCGTTAAAGCCTGGAGCAGGTGTACAAAAGGAACTGCCAGAGGTAGGAGATATTCATATTAATGGGATCGTCAATGTGAGCGGCTTTATGGAATACTTCGTTCTCCAAAACACACGCCTTCATCTTGTCATGTCTATGGCCAATACACTTTCTGAAAGTCTATCTCATATTGATCAAATGGATTGGACAAGAGAAAAAAGCCGTTCTCTCTTCGCTCCTATTCAAAATATCACTGGGAGAATATAAAAAAGACCATCTCGTATCAAGATGGTCACTCTGATGATTCTCTCGTAGAAAGCAATTCGAGAATTCTTTCTAAATCTTCGTTGGAGAGAAATTCAATCTCTATTTTTCCTTTTTTCTTCTGTTTCTTGATCGACACTGAAGTGCCAAAGTAGTTTTGTAAGAAAGACTCTCTTTCTTTCAACACTCGATCCTTTGGTGCTTCTTTTTTCTTTGTTTCACGTGGAACATTTTCGTTTAATTGCTGAACAAGTTTCTCAACCTGACGGACGTTTAACCCCTCGTCCACAATTTTCTTTATCAATGGCGCCAGCTTATTTTTGTTTTTCAAGCTAAGCAATGTTCTTCCATGACCCATCGATAACTTTCCATCTGCAATCAGCTTTTGTACTTCATCCGGTAAAGTCAAAAGACGGAGATGGTTCGCAATATGCGGTCTGCTCTTCCCTAATCGCTTCGCTAATTCCTCTTGCGTCACACTTAAGTGATCTAGTAAGGAAGCATAGGCTTCCGCTTCTTCTAATGGAGATAAATCCTCGCGTTGCAGATTTTCTAAAAGGGCAATCTCTCTCATCAGCGTTTCTGAAAATTCTCTGACGATCGCAGGAATCGTTGTCAGACCAGCTTGTTGTGCTGCACGGAAACGACGTTCACCTGCTACAATGTCATATCCTTTAATCGATTTACGGACAATGATTGGCTGTAAAACACCGTGCTGCTGAATGGATTCTTTGAGATCAGACAATGCATCTTCATCAAACGTTTTTCTTGGCTGATACGGGTTTGGACGCAAATCCTTTATTTTGATTTCTTCAACCGTTTCTTCATTTGAGTCTACAGTGTTAAATAGTGCATTAATACCCTTTCCAAGACCTTTAGCCATTCGCATCCACTTCCTTTGCTAAGTCTAAATAGACATCTGCACCTCTTGAACGTGGATCATACAAGATAATCGGTTTCCCATGACTAGGCGCTTCACTCAGTCTTACATTTCGCGGAATCACGGTCTGATAGACTTTATCTCTAAAGTATTTCTTCACTTCTTCGATGACTTGAATCCCAAGATTTGTTCGTGCATCAAGCATTGTCAGCAAGACACCTTCAATGGCGAGATCCGTATTTAAATGTTTTTGCACGAGACGAACGGTGTTTAACAACTGGCTCAATCCTTCAAGCGCATAATATTCGCACTGTACCGGGATTAAAACGGAATCGGATGCTGTTAACGCATTAATCGTCAGTAATCCGAGTGATGGCGGGCAGTCAATAATCATATAATCATAATTTTGCTTAACAGATTCAAGTGCTCTCTTCAATCTCACTTCACGTGAAATCGTAGGCACAAGCTCTATTTCAGCCCCTGCAAGCTGTATTGTCGCAGGAATGACATCAAGATTTTCGACCTCTGTCGTCTTAATCACATCAAGAACATCTGCATCATCAACTAAAATATCGTACACGCACTTCTCTACGTCGGCCTTCTCAATCCCAATACCACTCGTGGCATTGCCCTGCGGATCAATATCAACTAACAACACTCGTTTACCTATGTATGCTAAACACGCACTCAAATTAACAGAAGTTGTCGTCTTCCCGACGCCGCCCTTCTGGTTGGTAATCGCTATGATTTTTCCCACGATGTCACCCACTTTCAACTTAACAAGTTTCTCATTCATTCATACTTCCTATTCTATCAAAAAAAGTATGAAACGTTTGCTTTTTTTGTTTCTCCATTATATATTCGTCAGCAAATGTCTATTTTCGTACATGAAAAGACGAACTTAAACGCAGTAAAAAATATATCAATATATCTTTTTGAAGAAAAAGATATGCATAAAAAACCCTCACTTCCATCAAAAGTGAGGGGCACATGTCAAAAATGTAATCCACCAATTGTACGGCCTTCGTTCACAATAATCTTAGGGGTCACCGTTTTATAGTTTCTCTTTTTTAAGAATCCATAGGGGGTCTTAATGGTAAATGTCGCATGTCCTACAGCATCGCCTGTTTTGGCATAGGCCTGCCACACAATCTTTGAACAATAAGTCGGGTCCAGTGATTGAATAGACATGGTGATGGAGTATCGAGCCTTTGGATGAGCTTTCACATAATCGCGCGCCCATTCCCCAGCTAGGTCTGCTGTTTTCTCTTGATTAATACGAATGACCTTTGTATTGGCATTATAGCGAAACCAGTTAAGAATGGAATCAAGCTGAGGATGCTGTCGAAACCCTGGAATAGAAGCAAAGCTCTTCTCATTAATGACGATACCTGCATGTCCAACGATGCCCTTCAAAGCATCAGTGTTTGTCACCAATATATCCCCTTTTTTAGGCAAAATATCGGTACCAGGATACGGCTTTCCTAAAAGGCGCTTGATGGTGTGCGGCTTTTCATCCGTCACAAACTCATCCTGCTTGTTTTGTTGTAAGCCATAAGCCTTCAAATGATCGCCAGCTGAAATCAGGTCAATTGTGTCGTCCTGAGACTCATGCTCATGATTTAATTGATCTAAAGTGATCTCCTTCGAAACAACACCTTGTTTCTTCAGGACGTTCAGTTCTTTTTTGGTCAGCGGACTTTCTTCTGCAGGAACCGTTGGCGAATTCACAGCAAATGTGGTTGTTTCATTTGTAAAAAGAGAAAAAGAAAATAGTAAATAACAAATAATAACAAAATTCGTCTTTTTCATTTTCATCGAGTCATGTCACCTCCTTTCCTCTATGAAAATCATATTTTACCAATTTGTGAATAATAAGTAAATATAAAGTAGAACCAATAAAAAAAGCTGACGAGTGGCTCTCATCAGCTTTTTTCTATTTAGGAATCCGAATTGTTAATTGGATATATTCCTCAAATTCTTCTTCCTCGGTATTTATTTTAAGCCCGCTGTCTTCTACCATATGGAGAGACTGACGAATGGTATTCATCGCAATTCGTGTATCACGACTAAACGCCTTACGTTTTGGCTTCGGTTTGCGATCTGTTTTTTGTTCAAGCATTTTCACTACACGCTCTTCAGTCTGTTTTACATTCAGCTGCTTTTCGATGATTTCCTGCAATAGCGCGATTTGTAATTCTGGAAGCTTTAGGGGTACAAGTGAACGTGCATGCCTTTCAGAGATTTTTTTCTCTAGGATGGCCTGTTGTACCTCTTCAGGCAACTTTAAAAGTCTTAATTTGTTTGCAACAGTTGATTGTCCCTTACCTAGACGCTGAGCAAGCGCTTCCTGTGTTAAATCATGAAGCTCTAAAAGACGTGCATAGGCATGAGCCTCTTCAATAGCAGACAGCTCTTCTCTTTGCAAATTTTCAATCAATGCCACAGATGCCGTTTCCGTATCAGTAAAATCTTTTATAATAGCGGGGATTTTCTCCCAGTGAAGAGTCTGTACCGCTCTCCAACGTCTTTCGCCGGCGATCAGTTCATATTTTCCTTCTTCTTCTGTCGGTCTGACAACAATAGGTTGGATAATGCCATGGGTATGAATCGTCGTGGCCAGCTCATGTATCTTTTCTTCTGAAAAAATGGTGCGTGGCTGAAAACGGTTTGGCATAATTGTGTCGACCGGGAGCTCCTGTATCTCTTCCTTTAATGTATCATGCTCAGCAATCTCTGCCTCTATTTCGGTTTCACGCTCAGGATGTTCTTTGTCACCAAGCCCGAAGAAGCGTGAGAGTGAATGCTTCATGAACCTACACCACCTTTAAAAACTACCTTTTTATAATTCTATTTTCTCATGTTTTTTCCTTCTGTAAAATCTTAAATATTGAAGAAAAACCGACCTTTTACATGATCAACCTTCTATTGGTGATTTATTAGGTGTTCCTGGTTTTCTAGGATATTTTTTTGGTGTTTGCTTTTTCTTTTCAATGACAATGATGTTCCGTTCGCTTTCTTCTAAAGGAAGGACAAAGGAATGCTTTTCAACAACCTCTCCTCCGAGGACAGTAACGGCTTTCTTCCCTGCTTGCATTTCTTCATCAGCAGCAGATGCTTTTAATGCCACAAACAATCCTTCCTTTTTTACAAGGGGCAGACATAGTTCGCTCAAGACGGATAAACGCGCAACCGCTCTAGCAGTGACAAGATCATAGCTTTCACGCTTTTCCTTACGTTGTCCAAACGTCTCCGCACGATCATGATAAAAAGTAGTATCTTGTAAGTTTAACCCTTTTGCTAACTCATTGAGAAACGTAATTCGTTTCTGAAGAGAATCAACAATGGTCACATGTAGATGAGGGAAGCAAATTTTAAGAGGAATGCTTGGGAAACCAGCACCAGCTCCTATATCGCAAATCGTCGTTACTTTGTGAAAATCAATGAAAAATGATGCGGAAATTGAATCATAAAAATGCTTTAAATACACTTCTTCCTTTTCAGTAATGGACGTCAAATTCATTTTCTCGTTCCATTCTACAAGCATGCGGAAGTAAGTTTCAAATTGTTCAAGCTGCACAGGAGAAAGAGTCATCCCTTTCTCCTCTAGTGCTGCTGTAAATTGTTCAATGTTCATGCCGACATCCTTTCTATTCTGCTATCTTCGCAATACGTCCCTGCTCTAAATATACTAAAAGGATAGAAATATCAGCAGGGTTAACGCCTGAAATACGAGAAGCCTGTGCAACAGAAAGCGGTCGGACTTCTTTCAGCTTTTGTTTCGCTTCAGTTGCAATCCCTTTGATGGCATCATAATCAATACGATCAGGAATCTTTTTGTTCTCCATCTTTTTCAGCTTTTCAACTTGTTGGAGTGACTTTTCAATATAACCTTCGTATTTAATTTGAATCTCTACCTGCTCACACACATCAGAAGGAAGCTGTGTTTCAGCAGGAGCTAACGTCACAACAGATTCATAGTTCATTTCTGGACGCTTCATCAAATCACTTGCACGAATACCGTCCTTCAGCTCACTTCCACCAAGTGAACGAATAAATTCTTGTGTCTCTGCTGTGGGTTTAATGATGACAGAATATAAACGTTTTTTCTCTGCTTCAATGGCTTCTTTTTTCTGCTGGTATGCCTGGAATCTTTCTTGAGAAATTAATCCAATATGATAGCCAAGTTCAGTTAATCTTAAATCCGCATTGTCATGACGAAGAAGCAAACGATACTCTGCACGGGATGTCAAAAGACGGTAAGGTTCATTTGTTCCCTTTGTGACAAGGTCATCAATGAGAACACCGATATATGCATCAGATCGGCTTAAAATGACTTCTTCTTTACCCAATGCTTTTCTTCCTGCATTAATACCAGCCATAATCCCTTGACCTGCTGCTTCCTCATAGCCTGACGTACCATTAATTTGGCCGGCTGTATATAATCCAGAAATTTTCTTCGTCTCAAGTGTAGGCCACAACTGAGTAGGCACAATTGCATCATACTCAATGGCATAACCCGCTCTCATCATTTGTACATTTTCGAGCCCTGGGATGGTGGAAAGCATGCGCTGCTGTACATCCTCTGGAAGACTTGTAGATAATCCTTGAACATACACTTCCTGCGTATTACGACCTTCTGGCTCTAAGAAAATTTGATGTCTTGGTTTGTCATTGAAACGAACCACTTTATCTTCAATGGAAGGGCAGTATCTAGGACCAGTTCCTTTAATCATACCTGAATACATTGGAGAACGGTGAAGATTCTCATCAATAATTTGATGTGTTTCTAAACTCGTATAAGTTAACCAGCATGGCAGTTGATCAGTAATATATTCAACCGTTTCATAGGAAAACGCCCGCGGAACGTCATCACCTGGTTGAATTTCTGTTTTACTATAGTCAATCGAGTGACTATTCACTCGAGGAGGTGTTCCTGTTTTAAAGCGAACCAAATCGAATCCTAACTCTGCTAGGTGATCCGATAATTTGATGGATGGCTGCTGGTTATTTGGACCACTTGAATACGATAGATCCCCTAAAATAATGCGGCCTTTTAAGAAAGTCCCAGTCGTTAATACAACAGACTTCGCACGATAGTTTGCTCCTGTTTGGGTAACGACACCTTTACATTCATCATCTTCTACAATTAAATGATCCACCATCCCTTGAAGCATTGTCAGGTTCGGTTCATTTTCCATTGTTTTTTTCATTTCATGCTGATATTGGAACTTATCTGCTTGCGCTCTTAACGCACGGACAGCAGGTCCTTTCCCCGTATTCAGCATACGCATTTGGATATGCGTCTTATCTATATTTCGTGCCATTTCTCCGCCCAGTGCATCAATTTCTCTAACGACAATCCCTTTTGCAGGACCGCCTACGGACGGATTACATGGCATAAAAGCAACCATATCGAGGTTGATAGTCAATACAAGTGTTTTGGCGCCCTGTCTTGCAGAAGCAAGAGCAGCCTCAACCCCAGCATGACCGGCACCCACGACGATGACGTCATAATTGCCAGCTTCATAACCCATTTCTTATGTTCCTCCCTTTACTTTCCTAAACAGAATTGAGAGAATAACTGATCAATCAAGCTTTCATGAACAGCATCTCCTATAATTTCACCGAGCTGTTCCCAGCAGCGTGTTAAATCTATTTGAACAATGTCGATCGGTACGTCCATTGCAATTCCTTCAAGAGCATCCTCAATTGACTGTTTTGCTGCCTGAAGTAAGGCAATATGCCTTGTATTACTTACATACGTTAAATCTCCACTTTCAATTGATCCAGTGAAGAACAGTGATTGAATCGCCATTTCTAGCTCATCAATGCCCTTTTCTTGTAATAATGATGTAGTGACCACCGGACGATCCTTCGCTAACTGCTTGACCTTTTCTACATCAAGCTTAGGCTCAAGGTCTGTCTTATTCACAATTACGATGATATCCATACCTGAGACAGCCTCAAAAAGCTTAATATCTTCTTCTGATAATTCTTCGCTATAATTGAGCACAAGTAAAATCAGGTCAGCTTCTTTTAAGACCTGTCTAGATCGTTCAACCCCTATACGCTCAACAATGTCCTCAGTCTCACGTATACCCGCAGTATCGACTAGACGGAGGGGTACACCTCTTACATTCACATATTCCTCAATGACATCTCTCGTAGTTCCAGGAATATCTGTGACAATCGCCTTTGTTTCCTGTACAAGACTATTCAGCAAGGAAGACTTACCAACATTCGGCCTTCCTATAATTACAGTGGATAAGCCCTCTCGAAGGATTTTCCCCTGCTGAGAGGTCGAGAGCAGCGACTCAATTTCTTTTTTGACCGATGTCGCTTTTTCCACTAAAACGCGATGTGTCATTTCTTCAACATCGTCATACTCTGGGTAGTCAATATTGACTTCAATATGCGCCAGTGTTTCTAGGATCTCGCCGCGCAGTCGCTGAACCAAACCGGAGAGTCGTCCCTCCATTTGAGTGATTGCTACATTCATCGCACGATCCGTCTTTGCCCGAATCAAATCCATGACAGCCTCTGCTTGCGATAGATCTATTCTTCCATTTAAGAAAGCACGCTTTGTGAACTCACCTGGCTCCGCTAATCTTGCTCCTTCTCTTAAAGCAAGCTGCAATACTTTATTGACCGTTACAATTCCGCCATGGCAGTTAATCTCAATAACGTCTTCTCTCGTAAATGTTTTTGGCGCTCGAAGTACTGACACCATGACCTCTTCTATTACTTGATCAGTCTTTGAATCCACGATATGACCATAATGAATGGTATGAGAATCCACTGATACAAGTTTTTTCTCCTTAGACCCTTTATACATCCGATCAGCGATCTGTACCGCTTCAGGCCCACTTAAACGAATAATCGCAATTGCTCCTTCACCCATCGGTGTCGAAATGGCTGCAATTGTATCCATCGCTCAATCACCTCTTTCTCTACTTAATAGACAGTCTTTTATCTATTAAATGGACGTTGTCCATCTCTATATCAAAAACGCTTAATCCAAAATTTAAAGATACCATAAATGAAAGCGAAGTGAAAGTATCCTCCATCTAATTATCCACAGCTTGGCATCCTATCTATTTTAACACTTAACTTATCCACATGTGAATAACGACGTTCTCAACTCATCTTCACATCTTACACCGAAACCCAATAAATTTAAACGCCCCGATGCCTTTGTTTACTTGTGAAAATAGCATTTTCCACTCAAATTACACCCTAACTTTTTAGAAATAAAGGATGAATCTTCTATAGAAACACAATTTTTCAATAAAAAAAGACTAAAATCCAGCTTTGCTGAATTCTAGCCTTTCTGTTATTTTTTATACAGCACCACAACATGACGCTTGCTGCCTGTATCTTCCGATGCCGTTGCTAGTTCTTTAGAAAAAGCAGCGATCGTATCATGAATTACTTTTCGTTCGTTCGAAGGCATTGGTTCTAAATGAACCTTTCTCTTCGTTTTTAAAACTTTGTTTGCTGTCTTGACGGCATATTGTTCAAGTGCTTCTTGTCGCTTCTTCCTATAATCTCCAATATCAATGGTAATATGATGATACTGATCAGAATAGCGATTAAACACTAACTGTACCAAGGTTTCTAAAGAGTACAAAGTTTGACCTCTTTTTCCAATCATTAATGACGTTTTATCTCCATCAATGTGGAAAGAAATCTTTTTCGGTTCCTGTTTGGAAACAATCTTCGCTTTAGGATCAATTGATTTAACAATATTATCTAAATACTGTGTAGCTAATTTAAGAGCATTTCTCTTTTCTATCAATTTGACTACAGCTTGTCTTTTGCCAAATAATCCTAAGAACCCTTTATTTCCTTCATCAACTATTGTGATATCTACTTCTTCTTTTAGAAGCTGCATTTGTTTAAGTCCGGAATCTACTGCTTCTTCGATTGTGCGACCGACAGCAGTTATTTCCTTCATTTTTTATTCCCGCCAGCTTTTTCTTTTGTATCTAATTTTACTTGAGGAGTTTTAATCACTAATGTTTGGATGATCATGAAAATGTTACCTACAACCCAGTACAATGAAAGTGCTGCTGGGAAACTAATAGCAAATACAATGATCATAATCGGCATAACCCACAGCATGATCGCCATTTGAGGGTTGTCCGAAGGATTTCCAGCCATCATCAGTTTTTGCTGAATGAAAGTAGCTACCCCCGCAATGATCGGTAATAGGAACAATGGATCTGGACTGCCTAAGTCAAACCATAAGAATGTATGCTTTTTAATTTCTGCTGTTCTCATAATCGCATGATAAAAACCGATTAGGATTGGCATCTGAATTAAAATTGGGAAACAGCCAGCCAATGGATTGACGCCATTCTTTTGGAAAAGGGCCATTGTTTCCTGCTGAAGCTGCTGCTGAGTTTTTTGATCTTTAGAGCTATATTTTTCACGAAGTTTTTTCAATTCAGGCTGCAATGCTTGCATTGCTTTTGTACTTCTTAACTGCTTAATCATTAATGGTAAAATGAGCAAACGGATTAACAGTGTCACAATAATGATCGCAACCCCGTAGTTTTCACCAGTCAAATTTGCCATGTACGTGATTAATTGAGATAGCGGGTAAACAATATATGAGTTCCAGAATCCCTTACTATCTGATGTGATTGGTTCATTAATCTGTGTACATCCTGCCAATAGAACCAATGCGCCAATCAAGCTAAATATTAGTAATAATCGCCTTTTCAACAAGATTCCTCCCATTACTTCAAACTTTATTTAAGTTGGAATTGATTACGAAAGTGACTCACCTAATCAGTATGGTAACATTTTTTCATTACAAAGTGGTGGTTTCATTTTAATTCACTAGATGAAGGAAGCGCTTTTAAAAATTGATTCAACGAAAGTTTCTATTACGAAGACTTTTTCGGTTGTTGTTGATAAACAGCGGATTTTCTAAATAAATGTTGGAGAGACTTCTTTGTTTCTTCAAAGGTCAATTCACTTGCTGGTTTTCTTGCAATGACAATGTAGTCTTTTTCTTGCTTTAACTTATGACCTTCCTCTAAAAACACCTGGCGGATCAGTCGTTTAATACGATTTCTCATCACTGCATTACCAATCTTCTTACTGACAGACAATCCTAAACGCAGTTCATCTTGATTTGGTTGATCCAGCTGGTAAATAACGAATTGGCGGTTCGCCATTGATTGACCTTTTTTGAACACCTTTTGAAACTCTTCATTTTTTTTTAGCCTGTTTCGCTTCTTCATGTTTTCTTCCACTCCGATAAAAACTGACAGTTCAATTACGATTTTATGTAAAAAAGACCACTGACATTATTCAGTGGCCTAAGCTGATAATTTTTTTCTACCTTTGCTGCGGCGTCGCTTTAAAACTAGACGTCCGTTTTTAGAACTCATACGGCTGCGGAAGCCATGAACTTTACTACGCTTACGGTTATTTGGTTGAAACGTTCTTTTCATTTATGACACCTCCCTGAGGAATAGCTGTTTAAGACAGTCTAACTCATTATATTTGTGTAACCCATCGATTGTCAATATCAATGATAAAACTCTTATTATCAACCTTATAAGCATAACATAATTTATCAAACGAAGAAACCTTCTTTTTCAGTTTCCAACATTTTATTCTTTTTTTCCTCCTAAAAAGCCTCCAAAACAAGGGTGTGGATATTTTTCCGGCATATTTAGACTATCCACATCCATTATCGACATTTTTTTCACACAAATAACCGATGTGGATAATTATTTTTCAACAGGATGTAAAGTGTGTGGATAAGTTTGTGACACCCATTGCACCATCTCGTTTATTTTGATATTATATTTGTGTTTTAACTCTTAATTACTTATCTGACCTATTTGCGTTATCCACAATCTGTGGATAAGCTGTGGAAAGATATTACACAGGTTGTTGAATTGTTTATCCACAGGCTGTGTAATTTGTCGAAAAGACGTTTTTCTACTATATTATTTGTTTTCAACAATGTATGTGCACGAATGGTGATGACCATTTGCTCTTTTTCGTGTTCTATAACAGTTTGATACTGGTCATTTTAAAAAGAAAAGGAGGGGGGAGAAGCCTT